>CAVTAW010000001.1:0-2234053 GCA_963732805.1 uncultured Chloroflexia bacterium | reverse complement strand
CCGCGATCGGCCGTCAACGTCCGCGGGCAGTCGCATCTGTGCGTGGATCCCCGGTCAAGCGAGGGGTCAGCCGGCACCGGCGGACGCCCACGTAAGCTGCCAGAACTGCTGCCAGGTTAAGGTCGCCATTGCTCGGACGCCGATGTGGGGCGCTCGACCCGCGTCAGTATGAAGACTAGAAGCGTCTGGGAGCACCTGCCGGGGAGCGCTCCTCATAGCTCACGTCCCCCGCGCCGCGGGCGGGGAGCTGACATGCGAGTGAGCTTCTGCTTTACCATCGCCGCGATCTTGGTGCTGTTGACGGTCGGGATACCGCCCACCACAACGATGTAGTCGGCTCGGAGCAGCCTCCGCATCAGGAGACGGTAGACCTGCCTGCCCCCAAATCCCTGGGAGGCGGCATAGTCATGCAGAAGCAAGGTCACGAGCGGCACCCGTTGCTTGAGCGCATTGGCGAGGGCATCGCTTTCGGCACGTATCGCGTCATGGAACATGCCCGGTGAGTCCACAGCGGACACGGCCCCGGCGGTTGCGACTGCGATGCCGGCGACACTGATCAGGAAGGCGGTCCCGCCGGTAGCGAACGCGGCAGATGCCCAGATCAGGTTGCCCAGCACGCCGGCTGCGAATGCCTCCCAATTGGTGACCTGGCTGGTCGCCTCGAAGTCGGCGATTCCCTGGTTGAGGGCACCCCACACCTGCTCGATCCAAGTCATCGAAGTCTCGGCCATCTCAGCGACGGTCGGGATCTCGTCACCCTCCCTGACCGGCGCTCCGCCCTCCACTGGGGTGGTTGCATCCGGCTCAGTCGTCGTGTGATTTTGCCGCTGGAGCGTGTGATGTCCGCGCTGCGCCGCGCGGGCGCCCTGTCCGCGCTCGGCAGAGAGGATCTCCGCCAACCCTTGGTTGCCGACAGCGCTCTGGAGCGCGAGGACGGTCCGCGGGCTCCAGAGTGCCGCTGGCAACGTCGGCAAGGCCGACCGCTGCGCGTGCGCTCCCGCCCCGAGCTGTGGCTGGCCGGTGGGTGCAGCGTGGCGACCCGCGTCGGGCACGGGCGCCTGTTCGAGTGGCGCTCTGTCCATCCGTCTTACACCGTCCCTGAAGCGAGTCTGGGGCGGGTTCAGTGGGGGGATCAATGACGGTTAGGGCACCGTTCGTGCCCAAGCGGGCACGGTTCGGGGCGCGCGACGCGGAGCCGTACCATTGCTTGTGTGCCTCGGAGTTGAGTGACGGCACCACGCCCCACGGACCATGCCCACTGACCTCGAGGCCGCCTGGGATGACCTCCACGACGCTAAGCCGCCCGGCTGGTACGTGGGCCGGCCCTCATACGACGATCGGCAGCGGGTCTGGCAGCAGTACGCCTTTGACCCGCGGGAGCGGGCGCAGGCTGGTGCGCCGATCGCGGGAGTGGACGGCGGCCGCGCCGACCGACTCGAGGTCATCCGCGAGCTCGCGCGCTGCCTGCTGCCGATCCGCGAGGGCCGAGTGCCGGAGTGACGACGAGTACCGAGCGAAGCGGTCGGAGATCCTTTGCCACGTCTGACGGTGACCCGGTTGGGGGGCGAGAGCGATCCCGGTAGCGCCGAGGCGGCAGCTCGTTGCTCGGGCCACGATTGAGGACACGGCCTCCGGTCGCCCGTCGTGCACTGGCCGGCGGACCCCCCCCCGGGGGGGTTCGACATGGCAGGGCGTGGAGCCGGAGGCGAGTGAGATGATGACGGCGGGCGCCGATGCCCCGTCTCGCGGGAGGGGTGATGAGTGATCCGCCGCCGCCCCCAGCGCCGCCCGGCCCCCCGCCAGCACTCCCGAAGGTGGCAAGTCCTCCGCCTTCGGGTCAGCGGCGAATGTCAATGCGGAATTTCCTCATGGTTATCGGCATCCTGATCGTCGGCGCTCTCCTGTTCGGCAATCAGGGCAACCTCCCGGCAGTAGTTCCAAACCGGCCGCGACCGCCACACCCTACTCAGCGGTGCCGTGGCAGGACTACGCGCCAGATGTGAAGGCGCGGATCGACGGCATGGCGGCCGCGAAGGACTGCCCGGGGCTGCAGGCGGAATTCGATACGGCCGACGCGAACAACGGCACTACCAGGGCGCGGACCGGCCACGACAATTCGGCCCTAATGGACTACATCGACGCACATATGCGGGCTGCGGCTGCTACTGAACCCGTGCTCCGCTCGAGTCGGCTTATCCGCGCGGCTGACGAGGGCGAGAAGTGAAATGCCCCGGCCGGGAAACGGCCGGGGCGCTCCGAAGGGTAGCGGTCAGTGATCCCTGTAGCGCCAGGGCGGCGGATCACCCTCGAGTGGCGATCGGTAGATGCGGATCATCCAGACCAGCCCGACGAGCGGGACCAGGAACGCCGCGATCGCCCCGACCGGTCCCCAGCTGTGGGGCGGCCCCAGCTCGATCGACCAGTTGCCCCCTTGGACGACCGGACCGCCTAGGGCGACCAGATAGAGCCCGATGAGCAGGACCGCCCCGATCCCGATCGCGAGCAAGATCCGTGTCGGCCACCAGGCTGGCGAGCGGTTGCCGTGCATGGTGCGATCGTAGGCCCGCCGGGCAATACCGGAGTAAGCGGAGCTCGCCGGGGCGGAGGCGATCGAGGGAATCGGGAGCCGATCGGGCGCGCCGACGGCCCTCATAGCTAGAACTGGACCGGAGGCAAGCCGAGGTCAGATCGAAGCAGGTTGGCCGCCGCCGTGGATCGCTCCCACGATTTCGTCAGGCTCTTGTACGTGCGATCGAGGTCAGGCCATGAGGTCGAATGGGCTGCGATCAGCTCCAGGGCTTGATCGGCCGCAGTCTTGCGGACCAGATCATGCATGTCGCCTGCCGTATCCGCGGGGACCACGATTGCTTTGATGTCGGCGAGAAACGTCCCATCGAGCTTCGACAGCGCCTTGTAGTAGGCCTTTGCTCGCTTGAGGGTTCCGAAGGTCTTGTACTTCTTGGCCAGGGCCTTACTGGCCTTGGTCCACTTCGATGCCGCGGACTTGTACTGGGCTGCGGCCACCTTCCTAACCGCCTCGGGGTCGGGCGTTGCGGTGGGAGTTGGCTCAGGCGTCGCTGGTGGGCCGGGCGCAGGGTTCGCGTCCGACACCGCAACTGGGCTTGACGGTGGCGGCGATGACGCCGACGGCAGGACCGCTGACTCAGCACTCGTGACGGGTGCCATGCTCACAGTACTGCTGGCGCACCCGGCAACTAGGAACGCAACAGCGAGAACGATGGCCGACTTCATTGCGCGCTTCCCCCACCCTTGAGCTTCGAGGGCCGACACCCCTCGTTCCACCCCCGGGAGCGTGGTGAACCGCGAGTAGCGGGTCAATGGGCCATAGGGCCCCTTGTCGATCTTGGGGCTCACCGAAGCCGCAGGGTGTCGCCAGGCGAGGGCGAAGGGATCCGGCGATGCCCCCTAGACGAAGCAGAGCGTCGCGAACGCGGTGGAGGCCATGCTCCCAGTGTCGCCCGTGGCGGTCACCTTCAGGTACGGCTTGGCCGGGTTGCGGGTGACGCCCACGATGCGCACGCCATCGGCGGACAGTTTCGTCAGGTCCCCGAACGTTTCGGCGGCGGTGTAATCCCCATCCGAGGCGTCGGACTCGGTCACGGTGAACGTGACCCCGCCCGAGGTCCGGGCGATCCCGGCCACGAGCGCCACCCGGAGCGTGTGCGGTCGGTCGGCGACGCCATGACCGGCCGAGGGGTAGAGGTCGATCGCGTCGGACACGAGCGGGGTGGTGTCGGTGATCGCGGTCGGCGCGATCGCCAGGACGGCGGTCGTGCTGGCGCCACAGATGCGGAGGTAGTCATCGACGGGGTACGTCATCGGGGTTGCGCTCCTGTCAGGGTGTGGGATGCATGGACGGCCGCGGGCGAGGCGCCCGGCGGCGTAGGGGGTCGGCCCGGTGGGCCTCGGTGAGCAGGCAGCCACACGAGCGGGTGTTGCCGCTGGCCAGGTCGTAGCCCCGGACCACGGTCCACCGGCGGCAGTCGCAGCGGGCCACCCACCGGGCGTCGCCCTGGGCATCGTTGGGGCCGCGCATGACGACGGTCAGCCGCCCGTGCCGCTCGCCGGTGCGCTCGTGGACGTGGCCACGGCCGCCGGCCCGCCATATCTCTCGCGGAGCCTTGGACAGGGGTACAGGCGCCCCAGGTCCCTGAACTTCTCGCGCGCCCCCGCGGTTCACGGTGCATACCTTCCGCAGCGGAGGCAGCTCCACGCCCCGGACTTCGACCGCGCGATGGTCGGGCACTCTGGCCGGCCGCAGCGCAGGCGCCCGTCGCCGGCGGGCTCCATCGGGCCCGAGCCGATGGCGGCGCGCAGGTGGCGGATTTCGTTACGCAGGTACGTTGGGACGCCCCGGCGGGCATGGCGTGGCAGGTGCCGCTCGTCGGCTGCGGCCTCGAGCCGCTCGAGGGTGGCGGTCCAGCCGGGGAGATCCTCCCGCCAGTGGCCGGCCTCGGTGCGGCACGCGACCGAGCAGTAGCGGCGCGGCCGCCCGAGCGTGTTGGGCGTGAACGGCGCGAGGCACCAGGCGCAGGATCCGGTCCGCGTGGCGGTCGCGGTTACCATCTCTGGAGGCTCCCCGCCGGATATCTAACTTCCGTCGTATGTATCCAAAGCGCTGAACGGGGGTCACGGACGGTGAGGGTTCTGAACTTTTCGAGAGATGGCCGTCGGCGGGGAAGCGGACAACGGGATCCTACGTATCCCCCTGTTGTCCGCTTCTCGGAACGGACGGAGAAGCGGACATGATCCACGCTCCGTCCGGACAACCCCGACGCAGCAGCGGACCGAGAGCCGGACACGCTGCCGGCATCTGTCCGGGCTCGGAGTACCGGACACGTCATGGCCGCTCCCGGAGCGCCCACCGCACCCCGGGCCCCTTCGATCCCTGCTTCTCCACCCACCCCTCGGGGGCCATCCGCCGGAGCTGCCGGCCGACCCGCTCGCGCACCCGCTCGGCCTCGCCGGCGGGCGGATCGTCGGTCTCGTCCAACATCAGCTCGACGAGCTCGGCCACCGACCTCGAGCCACCGACGAGCGCCCCCAGGATCCAGTCCCGCGTCGACTCCTCGTCGTCGGCCCGTTCCACGGCGCAGGGTCGCCCGTCGTCGCCGTAGGCGATCGAGAGCAGGACCCCGGGGAGATGGCCCCGCTCGTTGCGCTTCCGCGGGCGCCACCGGATGCGGTGTCCGTCGCCCTCGGCCCTGGTCCCGAGCCAGGTGAGCCGGAACGCGGCGAGCCAGGCCATCGAGCCGAACGGCTCGCCCTCGGGCTGTCCCTTCGGCGGATGTCCGAACGACAGGGACGGGACCCCCAGCGCGTCGAGCGCGCCCACGAACAGGAATGGCGACTGGGCATCGCTCCGCAAGCGGTCCTCGCCGATGCCGCTCGCCGGCAGCAGTGAGTCGAGCAGGAACAGGTCGCCGCCCGCAGCGCGCACGATGCGACCGACGGCCTCGGCCTGATCCCAGAACGGGCGGCCGGCCAGCTTGGGGCCGAGTTCGGCAGGCTCGAGGTACACGACGCCGGAGCGGTCGCCGCCGAGCCCCGACACCCGTCGGGACCACTCCCGGGGCCGGCGCTCGGCGTCAAAGATCACCGGCCGCATCCCGGCCCGCTGTGCCGCGACCACGAGCCATGCGCCGGTCGTTCCCTTGCCGACCCCCGGGGCGCCGTAGGCGAGGGTCGGGCCCTGGGGCTCGAGGATGCCGAACAGGAGCGGACCGGGCGCCTCGTCGGGAATGTCGGCTAGCGTGCGCCACGTCGGGACCGCGGGATCGTCGGGCTTGTCGCCCAGCCTGGCCCCGAACTCCCGGAGGCGGCGACCCTCGGCAGCATCGCGCAGCATCGCCACCTGCTCATCGGCGGTCAGGTACTCCCACCCTCCGCCGTTCGCCCCGGGGTCGCCAGGCTCCGCGCTCATCGCCGGCGCAGCTTCCCGGCAATCGCGCGGCCGATCCGCAGCGCCTCGGCGCGCCGCATCACGCGGTCGCTGGCTTCCATGCGGGCCTTCGTTCGCTCGAGAACCTGATAGACCCCGAGCTCCGTGGGCGTCAGGAGCCGACCCTCCAGCTGCGCCGTGCGCGCGATCCGGGCCTGCAGCCGCGAGACCGTGTCCACGCCCGGCCTGGGGGCCGCCTTGCGGGTAGGTGGGCGATGCCAAACCATCGCCTCAGTTGCCCTTCGTCCGCTTCGCGTTCTGCTTGCGAATCCACGCCTGTTGAGCGGCG
The DNA here is from genome assembly GCA_963732805.1 of uncultured Chloroflexia bacterium. GTDB lineage: Bacteria > Chloroflexota > Limnocylindria > Limnocylindrales > CSP1-4 > CAIXZV01. The sequence continues at coordinate 2,227,802 of CAVTAW010000001.1, read as the reverse complement.
ACCTTTGCCATGCCGGTCTTGGGCGGCGGCGATGATCGGACCGCGCCAGGGGGCATCCGGTTGGCTGCGTGCTTCGACTTGCCGGCCATCGGTCAGTCCTCCGCCACGCCGGCGGCGTCGCGGGCGGCGGCCCGCGCCGCGGCCAGGTCGGCCGGCAGTCCGTGCTTGTGCTTGCCGCTCTTGCCGTTCCGTTCGTCGCCAGGTTCCGCGGCGGTCAGCGCCACGGGCGCCGCGAACGTCGCCGGCGGGACCCGCTGCATGGCCAGGGGGAACTCCTGGGCGAATTCGGGGAACCCGAACCCGAGCGACGCCGGCTCTCCCGCGGCCCACGTGCGCCGGGGCGGCACGGGACCCGTTCGCACGCACAGTCCCACGGCCAGCCGATCGCGCTCGGTGGCCTGCCGCTCGAGAGCGGCGAGCCCGCCCACCCATGCGCCCCAGGCGGCCACGACGGCCGACCAGTCACCCGACCAGCAGGCGGCCGTGAACGCCTCGCGCCGATCCTGTTCGGACACGTGGCGCGGCGTGGACCGCTCGAGGTCCCGCCACCGCTCGGCCAGGTCGTCGATCTCAGCTCGGAGCGCGGCCGTCTCGGCCGCCGTGGGCGGCGCGACGTACGGCCGCAGCGTGTGCGCGGCCATGCCGCGGACCTGACCCTCCCAGGTGTAGCGGGCGTCCGGGTCCTTTGCCAGGATCCGCCGAACGGCGGCCTCCCGCTCGAGGTGGACCGGGACCAGCGCGGCGATCGAGGGGTGGACCCGGATGCCCGGGTGATCCTCGAGCACGATCGCCGCCCGCTCATAGGTCGGGTTCCGGCCGTACCGGGCGGCGAGCTCGGGGTCGGGGATCGGGGGCAGCATCTCTCGGTGCAGGGTTCGGGCCATCGGTACGGCTCCTCCTATCGCGGGCTCGGTACGATTCGGAATCGATGAGCAGTCGAGCGCCGGCGTGCGCCTGCGGCGGCCGTTGCCCCTCGTGCCTGCGGCGTGCCGGGCGTCATCGCGCCTACGCTGCCTTTCGAGCTCCGCAGCCGACGACGTGCGGATGCTCGGCCTGTGGGGCCCTGGCGGCGGCGATCGATGCCCACCTGGCCGGGCTCCTGCGGGGGGATCGCAGCGGCGCCCAGGCGGTCGAGCTCGCCGGCCGAACCGCCGACCGGGCTCATAGCCTCTAGGCGCGGGCCGGTCCTCCGGGCCCGGCCGGAGGTGAACACGGGCCCGGATAGAGAACCGGCAGGATGAAGCGCCCACCCACCGGGTGTCCCTGGGCGCGGCAGCGACCATCCGCAGGCCGGGCAGTACCCACCGTCGGCGCTCGGATAGCGACACCTCGGACAGGGTTCGATGCCCCACTCCGGCCAGGGGATCGCCCGTTTCGCTTGACGAGGGCCTGCGCCAGGGTGCCGGCCGGTGCGTCGGTCGTAGGCGCGGGAGCGGCAGGCGGACGAGCAGTACCGGGTGCCGGCGCGGTACGTGGCGAGCGATGCCCCGCAGGACCCACAGGGACGCTCCCTGGGGTCGACTAGGCTGCCCGTTGCCGTCGGGGGCGTCGATCTGGTGCTGCGAGACCGCCCCGCGACTTGTCGCGGCCGTAGGGCCGCCTCTGTGGGCGATGGCACACGGCGCTTGCCAGTCATGTGGATCCCGTGGGGTCGGCGAGCTCGCGGATGGCCCCGGAGGGGACCAGTCGGCGACGGCCGACCTTCAGGGTGCGGACCCGGCCGGCCCGGATCTCGCCGTACAGGGCGGTTCGTCCGATGCCGAGCAGCTCGGCGGCCTCGAGGATCGAATACAGGCGGTCTGGGGCATCGCTCGCGGGGTCGGGCTCGGTGGCGGCCACAAGCGCGGTCACGAGCGCGTCAACGGCGGCGCGGATGGCGACCTCGCGCGCCTCGGGGGTCATCGTCCCGGCTCCCGGGGCACGGCACGGAATGGGCCGGGCTCGGTGTCGAGATAGCCCGACAGGCGGAGTGCGTCAACGATGATGTGTCGAGCTTGCTCGCGCAGCCCGCGATCCTCGCGGGTGGCGGCCACGATCAGCGCGTCAAATGCAGACGGCGGAAGCGGGACGTACAGCTTTCGGTCGGTGCGGGGTCCCTTCTCGGTCTGCATACGGTCGAGAATGGAGCGGAAGACGCCTCGCAATCCGACACGCAACCGGGGCCCGAATTATGCGTCCTGTTTCACTCGGGGACGGTGCCGGACTTCTTGTAGTTCTTCCATGGCTCCCCCGCAGGGATGTACTCGAACAGGGTCCGCTCTGGGTAGCCCGACTCACTCGCGGTGACCCGCCGGGTCACCTTGCGATCGTTGAGCTTCAGACGGCGCCATGTATCCCGAAGGTCATCCCGGATATACGCACGCTGTTCGGCCGACGGTTCCTTGTGCCACCCCGCCTGTCTACCGGGAGGGTTACCCGTCGACCTTTTGTGGGTCCGATACTCCGTGCGGCCGGTGGCCGGGTCCGTCGTTCGTTCGTCCTTCCACAGAAGGTTCCCGTTGACGGTCGGGGTCGTGCCGTCGCGATCGACCGCCCAGTATCGGCCAGGGTCGCTCGCCTCGACGATCGGCTCGGCGGCCCCCCCGCGCCGGGCCTCCGTAACGTGCTTGCGGAGAGCGGCCGCCTTGCGTTTCCGATGTTCCTCTGCCCGCTCGGTCATTGGAGCGCCCTGTCCATGGCGTCAGCCACCCGCCGCGGGCCCGGCTCCGTGGCGTGGCCGTAGACGCTGAGGGTTACGGCGGCCGACGAATGGCCGAGCATCTCGGACACGTCGAGCACAGGCACGCCGGCAGCGAGAGCCAGCGTTGCGGTCGTGTGGCGGAGATCGTGCAGCCGCAGATGGCCGAGCCCGCTGCGCGACACGAGCGCCCGAAACGCGGTCGTTACCGTCTCGGGATGCTGCGGCCGGCCGATAGAGTCGGTGAACACTAGCCCGTCGCGGTCCTGCCAAGCGGAGCCCGCGGACACGTGCTCCGCGTCCTGTCGGGCGCGCTGCGCCTCGAGGGCTGCCCGGGCGAGGGAGGGGAGAGCGATCGTCCGTCGGGCCTTGCGGGTCTTGGGCTCGGACACGGCATAGCCGCCACGGGCTGCCCGGGCATATGCGCGCGCCACGGTCAGCGTGTCGTCGCTCACGTCCGACCAGCGCAAGGCGAGCAGCTCGCCGCGCCGGAGACCGGTGGCCACGGCGAGGGCGACGAACGGGCCCAGGGGCTCACCCTCGGCTGCCTCGAGCAGCGTCCGAACCTCGGCCGGGCTGAGCGCTCGTCGCTCCGGCTCACGCATTCGCGGCGGTCGGGCCAGCTGGGCAACATTGCGCGGGATGATCCCGTCGCGGGCGGCGTCGCCGAGAGCCATGACCAGCACTCGCCGCGACATGGCCGCGGTGGCCGGTGCCAGGCCGGCGGCCAGCATGTCCCCGGTCAGACGCTCGACCTCGGACGGCACGAGGCGCCCGAGCTCAATCGTCCCGATAGCCGGGGTGATGTGGTGCCGGACGTGGATCCGGTACACGGCCAGCGTTGCCGGGCGGACGTCGGCACCGCGGAGCCTGAGCCACCGCTCGCACCATTGGGCCACAGTTGGCGTCCGGCCTACCGGCGCGGCCTCGGCCCTCGCCTCACGCAGCTTCCGTCGGAGCTCAGCGTCCGTCCGGGCCGACAGGTAGCGACGGACCGGCTCACCGGTCAGCGCGTCGCGGACCGTGACGGCGGCCCGCAGCCGGCCATCCTTCGTCGTATAGATGGTGCCGTCACCCCTCCGGCCGCGACGGGGGGTGGTGGTAGGCTCGACCACGGTCGCTGCCTCCTTCGCAGGCGCGTCCGGGGCGGTCCTCGGTTCCGGCCGGGGGCCGTCCGCGCTCATCCGTGAGCGTGCGCCAAGGATACCACGAGACATGCTGCCAGAAACGCTGCCAGCGTGCCTAAATGGCGTAACTCGCTTTTCTCCTTGCCCGACACGTACTCGTGGCTCGCGACCGAGAACTGCGCGACGGCCTTGCCGCCGGCGGTGGTGCGGAGCTCGGGATCACGCGTGAGGCGCCCGGTGAGGAGGACCCTGTTCATCGGTCCGTGTCTCCTTCCGATCAGGCCGCGCCGCGCGTTCCTGTGCGCGCTCTCCTGCGGCCGATCCTGCGTGCGGCGGGCAACGACGGTCGGCGGGCGGGTGGGGTGCCGGCCCCGGCGGGGTCGGGCCTCGGCGGAACGACAGATCGGCGGGGCCGGCGAATTCGACGGGCAACGCGAACCGTACCGCTGCCCGCTTCACCCGGCCTTATCGGCCGCAGCGCGTCGGCGCCGAACAACGGTGGCCGCGAGCCGCCCACCGGGCGCCCGCCCGCACGCCGGCCGAACACGGCTGGTGCGACGATCAGGTGCGGACCATGCTCCCCGTGCCGGCGCCGCGCCGCGACAGGGAGTCGACGCTGACCGCGGCCAGCAGGACCAGCCCGGTCACGATCAGCTGGTACTGGATCGGCAGCCCCAGCAGGTACAGGCCGTTGTAGATGGCGCCGATGACGAGGCCGCCGAGCAGGCCGTGGATCACCCGGCCCCGGCCGCCATACAGGCTGGTGCCGCCGATGACCGCCGCCGCTACGGCGTACAGGACGAGCTGCCCGCCGTTGATGTTGGTGGTCATGCCGCCCAGCTGCGAGCAGTAGATGACGCCGGCGATGCCCGCGGTCATCGAGCACAGCACGAACGACACGGTGCGCACCCGGTTCACCTTGATCCCGGCTCGCCGCGCGGCCTCGGGATTGCCGCCCACCGCGTAGACGTGCCGTCCGAACCGGGTCCGTTCCAGCAGCGTCGCCCACAGCACGAGGACCCCGAGGACGAGCGGCACGACCCACGGGACGCCGGAAACGGGGAGGAAGCTGCCCCGGTCGAGGTTGCTGATGGCGACGACCGCGAAGCCGGCGACAGCGACCGCCGCGATCTTCCCGATCGTGAGGCCCACCGGCGGCGCGACCAGCCCGCTCCGCCGCCTGTCTGCGTCGCGGCGCCACATCAGTGCGCCCACGAGGACCACGATGGCCGCCAGCCCAAGCCATCCGACCAGTGGATCGAGGTAGCTGTACACGATGCCGTAGAGCGCCTTCTGGTCGACCAGCACATCGCTTGTGATGCCGACCTGCCCGGCCGGGCCGAGGATCACGATCATGACCCCGAACCAGATCAGGTAGCCGGCGAGCGTGACCACGAACGACGGGATGCCCAGCCGGGTGATGATGTAGCCCTGGATGCCGCCGATGGCGCCGGTCGCGACCAGGGCCGCGATGATCGCCAGCCACCACGGCCAGCCCGGGTTGGGCTGGACCAGCAGCGCCGCGACGATCCCGCCGATCGCAGCGACGTAGCCGATCGAGAGGTCGATCTCGCCCAGCAGCAGGACGAATCCCTCGCCCATGGCCAGGACGATGAACACCGCACTCTGGTCGAACAGGTTCACCAGGTTGCGGGCCGACAGGAACACGTGGTTGGGACTGACGACCGTGAACACGATGCCCACCGCCACCAGCGCGATGGCCACCGGCAGCACGCCGGCGTCCCCACCCCGCACCCGGGCGACCCACGCCCGCAGGTACTCCTCGACCGTCTGGGCACCGAGCGCCGGCGGCACGAGCTCGACGGCGGCCGCCGTCAGGTCCGAGGTGGACTCGTCGTCGACCACCATCTCGTTCACTGTTTCGTTCGGGGTGCCGTGCTGCGACTGCGACTCGTCGGGGGCCATGGCTCAGTCCCGCCGCTCGCGGGGGAGGATCGCCGCGACCTCGCGCTGGGACCTCCCCGTGGTCATGTAGTCCACGACGCTCTCGCGGTCGAAGGCCGCGATCGAGTCGTGGGCGACCATCCGCCCCAGGCGCAGGACCGCGATCCGGTCGGCCACCTCGAACACGTCGTTGAGGTTGTGCGAGACGACCATGACCGCGAGGCCGTGGTCCTTGAGCCGCAGGATCAGGTCCAGCACCATCCGCGTCTGTGCGACGCCAAGCGCGGCAGTCGGCTCGTCGAGCATCACGAGCTTGGAGTTCCACATCACCGCCTTAGCGACCGCGACCGCCTGGCGCTGGCCCCCGGACAGGGTCGCGACCGGCTGGCGGATCGAGCGCACGGTGGTGACGTGCAGGCTCGCCAGCGTCTCGGACGCGGCGCGCTCCATGCTGTCCTCGTCGAGCAGGCCGCGCGACAACCGTTCGCGGCCCAGGAACATGTTCTGGACGATGTCGAGGTTGTCCGCGAGGGCGAGGTCCTGGTAGACGGTCTCGATGCCCAGCGCCGCCGAATCGTTGGGGTTGCGGATGTGGACCGGACGCCCCTCCCAGAACATCTCGCCCTCGTCCACCTGGTGGATCCCGGCGATGCTCTTGGTCAGGACGGACTTGCCGGCCCCGTTGTCGCCACACAGCGCGGTGACCTGCGCCGCGGGCAGCGTGAGGTCGACTCGATACAGCGCCTGGACGGCGCCGAAGTGCTTGCTGATGCCCTGCAGCCTCAGCAGCGGCGCTGGTCCCGTCGGTGCCGCGGGTGCCGCCGCGCTCGCCGGGTCGCCGTGTGCCTCATCTCGTTGCGCTACCGGGTCCATTGCGTATCACTCGGGTGGGGAGCCATCCGCGGCTCGAAGCTGAAGCCAGGGTCGCGACGGCAGCGTGCAGTCAGCGCCGCTGCCGTCGCGGGAGCCGGCTACTTGATGCCGGCGGCCGTGCAGACGTCGGCGCCCACGGCGGCGCACAGGTCCGTCGCCGAGACGAACTTGTCCTGGATCACGGTTGACTCCATGTTCGCGGCGTTGACCCAGTAGGGGGTCAGGAGCACCGCCGGCTGCGTGGCAGCGGCGTTGGTCGGATCGGTCGTGGTGCCGTTGATCAGGGCCGCGGGCGGCGTCTGCCCGGCCCGCAGGTAGGTGGCCAGCGCGACGGCCGCCTGGGCCTCGAGGTAGATCGGCTTGTAGACCGAGCCGCACTGGTAGCCCTGGAGCACATACTCCATGCCCTGGAGCGTGGCGTCCTGGCCGGTCGTCGGAACCTTCTTGGCCGGGACACCGGCCGCCTTGAGGACGCCGATCACCGCGCCGGCCAGGCCGTCATTGGCCTCGACCGTGGCGTTGATCGAGGGGTTGGCCGTGTAGGCCTGCTGGAAGATCGTGCCGCCCGTCTTGTTGTCCCAGCCGGGGGTCAGCTGCTCGCCGACGAGCGTATATCCGGCGCTGTTGGTGGCGCCCTTGGCGACCTGGGCCACTTCCTGGCCCCAGATCACGGAGTTGTACCCCTTGGCGAAGTCGATGGCGTTCGGGTCGGTGTCCTGGCCGCCGTCAAGCGTGAACACCTGCGGGTTGCTCACGCCCCAGTCACTGACGCATTGCATGAAGCCCTGGCCGATGAGCTTGCCGACCTGGACGTTGTCGAAGCTGACGTAGTAGGTGTTCGTGCCCTGGAACGTCGCCCGGTCGTAGCTGATCATCGGTACGCCGGCGGCCGCTGCGGCCGCCTGGATCTGGTTGCCGGTGGTGCTGTCGAGCGGATCGACGAGCAGCACCTTCGCCCCGGCGGTGATGTCGGCCTGGGCGAGCGCGAGCTCGGTCGTGGCCGTGCCCGAGGCGTTGTCGATCTTGAAGTCCGTTGCCGGGTACCCCGCGGCCTCGAAGGCCTGCTTGAGGTACGGGAGGTCGTAGCTCGTATAGCGCGCGGACGTGGTGGCGTCGGGCAGGATCACGCCGACGAGCCCGCTGCCGGCGCTGGTGATCGACGCGAGCTGGGCCATCGCCGAGAAGCTCGCGTCGAAGGAGTTGACGCTGAGTCCCGCGGCCGATGCCGACGGACTCGGCGAGGGTGCGGTCGAGGGCGCCTCGCTCGCGGGCGGGCTGGAGGCCGGGGCTGTCGATGCAGACGGCGACGGCGTGGCCGTCGACGAGCTGCATGCGGCGACCACGACCGAGATCAGCGCGACGGTGGAAATGGTGATGGGACGAACTCTCACTGGGACGCTTCTCCACTTCACCAAGCCAGGAGCCCCGTCGGCGAGCCGGGCCAGCGAGATGGGCTGCCGGCGGCCGCGGGGGCCGATGATCAGAAACGGTCTCGTTGCACCGCCTGTCTACCACCGGAGCACGGACGCGCCGTACTCCTCCCGATCACGACACGCGCGTACAGCCCGCGCTGGGGCGGCGAGCCGACCCGGGCAGGTATCGGCGATCCGCGAAGGGCGGCCGTGGCCACACGAGTTCACGTTGGCGGCCGGAGCGGCGAGATCGCAGACTTCCTGCGCGACCGGACGCTGGTCGTGCGGTCGGTCGGGGCCGGTGAGTCATCGGCCGGGACGGCCGCTGGCGTCGCGATGCGCTCCTCTCCGGGAGATCGTCGACGTCCAGCGAACCGGTGAGCGTGGCATGGGGTCCGCGTGTCAGAACCCTGATGCAGGACACCCTGTCCCCGAATCCTGAGAATCCGCTGAGGCCCGGCCCGGGGGGCGCAGGTCGCCCGGCGTCTCCGCTGCCGGAAGCGGTTGGGTATACTCGCCGCGTCCTCGAGGTCGCGCGGGACCCGAGCCCGCGAAGGAGGGTATGACCGTTGCTCGAGGAAGGCGCGGCGTCCGCCCCGTGAGACGGGCACGCACCTTCGACCGCGTGATCCGCCGGAGCGTCGGCCGGCAGTCGCGGGAGGCGTCTATCCATGACCCCGGCATCGACCGGGGTCGTTTCATGTCCGGAGGCCCCAGATGCCCGCGACCGTGATCGTCGGCCTCCAGTGGGGGGACGAGGGCAAGGGCAAGACGACCGACTTCTTGGCCGAGCAGGTGGCGGTCGTGGTCCGCTACCAGGGCGGCGACAACGCGGGGCACACGGTGGTCGTGGGCGATGAGACGCTCAAGCTCCAGCTGTGTCCGTCGGGCGTGCTGTACCCCCACATCACGTCGGTCATCGGCAATGGCGTGGTGGTCAACCCGGCCACGCTGCTCGCCGAGATGGACATGCTGACCGCCAAGGGCATCGACGTCTCGAGGGTTCGGGTCAGCCGCAGCGCGCACGTGATCATGCCGTACCATGTGGCGCTCGATCGGGCCAACGAGGGGCGGCTGGGCGGCGCGAAGGTCGGCACCACCGGCCGCGGGATCGGGCCGGCGTACGGCGATCGCGCCTGGCGCCTGGGCCTGCGAATGGAGGACCTCCTGGACCGGGAGGTGCTCCGCGATCGGATCGGCCGGGCCCTGCCGGACAAGAACCTGCTGCTGGGGTCCATGGGTGCGGACACGTTCACCGTGGACGTCCTCGTCGACCAGGCGGCGGCGTGGGGCGAGCGGCTGCGCGATCACCTCGACGACACCACCTGGATCGTGCAGGACGCGCTGCGCCGCGGCGACCACGTCCTGCTCGAGGGGGCGCAGGGCACGCTGCTCGACCTCGATCACGGCAGCTACCCGTACGTCACCTCGTCCAATCCCGTCGCCGGCGGCGCGTGCACCGGTGGCGGCATCGGCCCGCTCCAGGTGGACGAGGTCATCGGGGTCATGAAGGCGTACTCCACGCGGGTGGGCTCCGGGCCGTTCCCCACCGAGCTGTTCGACGACACCGGCCGCGGGATCGCCGAGCGAGGCCGCGAGTTCGGGACGGTGACCGGGCGGCCCCGGCGCGTCGGCTGGTTCGACACGGTCCCGCTCCGCTACGCGGTGGCGGTGAACTCCAACAGCGCCATCGTGCTCAACAAGCTCGACATCCTGTCGGGCATCGAGACCATCCGCATGTGCGTCGCCTACGACATCGACGGCACCCGGGTCGAGACCTGGCCGTCGAGCGGGGCGGCCCTGTCGCGGGCGGTCCCGATCTACGCGGACTTCCCCGGCTGGGAGCAGCCGATCCACGACGTGCGGTCGTTGGCGGACCTGCCCGAGAACGCGCGACGCTACGTGTCCGCGCTCGAGGATCACGCGGGCGTCCCGATCGTGTTCGTGTCCGTGGGTCCGGAGCGGACCCAGACCATCGAGCGGGCCTGGCGGCCGATGCGCCACCGCCCCCCGAAGCCGGCCTGAGCGGGCGAAGGCACGGATCGGTGAGCCTCGCGATGCCGACCCGCGTCATGATCCTGGGCGGTGGCGGGCGCGAGCATGCGCTGGCCTGGAAGCTTGCCCACGAGCCCGGGATCAACGAGGTCGTGGTGGCTCCGGGCAGCGCCGGCATCGCGCTGCAGGTGGGGGTGCGCACCGCGCCCGTCGAGGTGCTGGACCCGGCCGCGGTGGTCGCGCTGGCGCGCGCGGCGGCGGTGGAGCTCGTGGTGGTGGGGCCCGAGGCGCCGCTGGGCGCGGGCGTCGCCGATGCCCTCGAGGCCGCCGGCATCGCCGTGTTCGGTCCCGTCCGGGAGGCCGCCCGGCTCGAGACGTCCAAGGCGTTCTGCCACGAGGTGGCCGGCGCGGCCGGCGTGCGGATGGCGCGCTCGCGTGCGTTCGCGGGCGGCGAGGACGAGGCGGCCCTCGCGTTCGTCCGCGAGCTCGACGCCTCGGGCGCGCTCGCGGTGCTCAAGGCCGACGGCCTCGCCGCCGGCAAGGGCGTGATCGTGACCGACTCGGCCGCCCAGGCGCTGGAGCTCGTCCCGTCGTTCCTCGTGCGGCGGCCGGCGGATGCGCCGGCGCTGGTCATCGAGGAGCGGCTGGCCGGTCGCGAGGCGAGCGTGATCGCCGTGTGCGACGGACGGCGGGCGGTGGCGCTGCCGGCCGCCCGCGACCACAAGCGGCTGTGCGACGAGGACCGTGGCCCCAACACCGGCGGCATGGGCGCGTACTCGCCGGTGCCGGACCTCGACGATGCGGCCGTGGACGAGGTTCTCGAGACCGTCCACCACCCGATCCTGGCCGAGATGGCCAGGCGCGGATCCGCGTTCCGTGGCTTCCTGTACGCGGGGCTCATGCTCACCGCCGACGGCCCCGTGCTGCTCGAGTGCAACGTCCGGATGGGCGATCCGGAAGCGCAGGTGATCCTGCCGCGGGTGGCCGGCGCGCTGGGTCCGCTGCTGCTGGCTGCCGCCCGCGGGCAGCTGCCGGACGAGACGCCGCGGCGGGTGCCGACGCTGCCCGGCGCCGCGGTGGGCGTGGTGCTGGCCGCGCGGGGCTATCCCGGTGAGCCGCGGCGCGGCGATCCGATCGAGGGCCTGGACACGGCCGGCGCCACGGGGGCGCTCGTGTTCCACGCGGGCACCGTGGGGCGCCCGCAGGGCGGATTCGGCACCAACGGCGGCCGCGTGCTCGCGGTGGTGGGACGAGGCCCCGACCTGGCCGCGGCGAGGGCGGCGGCGGAGCGGGCCGCCGATGCGATCCGCTGGGACGGCATGCAGCGGCGGCGGGACATCGCGGCCGACGTCCCGGGCGTCGCGGCGGCGACCGCGGGAGCCCGACCATGATCCCGCGCTACACGCTGCCCGAGATGGGCGCCCTGTGGACCGAGCAGGCGCGGTTCGAGCGCATGCTCGAGGTGGAGCTGGCGGTCTGCCGCGCGCAGGCCGCGCGGGGCATGGTCCCGGCCGAGGCGCTGGCCTCGATCGAGGCGCGGGCGACGGTCGACGTTGGCCGGATCGCCGAGATCGAGCGGACCACCGACCACGACGTCATCGCGTTCGTGTCGCAGGTCGCCGAGACCGTGGGCCCGGAGGGTCGCTTCCTCCACCTCGGCCTGACCAGCAGCGACGTCGTGGACACGGCGCTCGCGCTCCAGCTCCGTGCGGCCGGCGAGCGGCTGCTGGCGCGACGCCGACCGGCTGGTCACGGTCCTCGTCGCCCGGGCCCGGCGCGAGGCCGGGACCGTGATGATGGGCCGCACCCACTCGGTCCACGCGGAGCCGACGACGTTCGGGCTCAAGTGCGCCGGCTGGGCGTTCGAGGTCGCCCGCGGTCGCGAGCGGCTGGCGGCGGCGGTGGCCGAGATCGCGACGGGCAAGCTCAGCGGGCCGGTCGGGACCTACAGCCACCTCGGCCCGGACCTCGAGCTGGAGGTGCTGGGCGCGCTCGGCCTTCGGGCCGATCCCGTCAGCACCCAGATCGTCCAGCGCGACCGGCACGCGGCGCTGCTCGCCTCGATCGCCATCCTGGGCGGCACCCTGGAGCGCATCGCGACCGAGATCCGCAACCTGCAGCACACCGAGATCGGCGAGGTGATGGAGCCGTTCCGCCAGGGCCAGAAGGGCAGCTCCGCGATGCCCCACAAGCGGAACCCCATCCTCTCCGAGCGGATCGCCGGGCTCGCCCGCCTGCTTCGCGGCTATGCGCAGACGGCGTTCGAGAACCAGCCGCTGTGGCACGAGCGCGACATCAGCCACAGCTCAGCCGAGCGGGTGATCCTGCCCGACGCCACGATCCTGCTCGACTACATGCTGGTGAGGACGGCCGGGCTGGTCGAGGGGCTGGTCGTCCGGCCGGAGCGGATGCGCGAGAACATCGAGCGCGGCCTGGGCCTGCATGCCTCCTCGCGGGTGCTGCTCGCCCTGGTCGAGAAGGCGGGCTTGTCTCGGGAGGACGCCTACGCGATCGTCCAGCGCAACGCGCTGCGTGCCGCCGACGAGCGAGCCCCCCTCCACGGCCTGCTGGCGACCGATCCCGTGGTCGCCCAGAAGCTGCCGCTGGCCGACCTCGACGCCTGCTTCGACGACGACGCCGTGCTCCGGCACGTGCCGGAGGTGATCGCCCGCCTCGATGCCCTGGAGGCCGCCCATGCCGCTCGCTGATGTGTTCGTCCGGTCGGGCAAGGTCCGCGACCTGTACCGCGTCGGTGTGGACCGCCTGCTCCTGGTCGCCTCGGACCGGCTGTCCGCGTTCGACGTGGTGCTGCCGACGCCGATCCGCGACAAGGGCCGGGTGCTGACCGGGCTGTCGCGCTTCTGGTTCGCGGAGACCGCCGAGATCGTGCCCAACCACCTGGTCTCGGTAGACCCGGCGGCGCTGCCGGGCGCGGTCACCAACGGCGCCGACCCGGACACCATCGCTGACCTGCGCGGCCGGATGATGCTGGGCATCCTGGCCGACGTGCTGCCGATCGAGTGCGTCGTGCGCGGCTACGTCTCCGGCTCGGGCTGGAAGGACTACCTCGCGGCGGGCTCGATCTGCGGGATCCGGCTGCCGGAGGGCCTGCGCGAGAGCGACCGGCTGCCCGCGCCGATCTTCACGCCCGCGTCCAAGGCGCCGTCCGGCCAGCACGACGAGAACATCCCGTTCTCGCGGGTGGGGGAGCTGGTCGGCTCCGACCTCGCCGGGCGCATCCGGGAGGCGGCGCTGGCGCTCTACCGCCGCGGCGCGGAGGTCTGCGAGCGGGCCGGGATCATCCTCGCCGACACCAAGTTCGAGTTCGGCGTCGAGCCCCGCACCGGCCGGCTGCTGCTGATCGACGAGGTCATGACGCCCGACTCCTCGCGGTTCTGGGACGCGGCGCGGTACGAGCCCGGTCGCGCCCAGGCGAGCTTCGACAAGCAGTTCGTGCGCGACTGGCTGGAGGCCCAGCCGTGGGGCAAGACGGCGCCCGGCCCGGAGCTGCCGGCCGACGTGGTCGCCGGGACCCGCGCCCGGTACGTCGAGGCGTTCGAGCGGATCACGGGGGCGAGCTTCAGCCGCTACCTCCAGGAGGATGTCATCGCCCGATGAGCGACACCGTCGGCACCTACCGGTTCGCGGTCAACGTCACCCCCAAGCCCGGCATCCTGGACCCGCAGGGCAAGGCCGTCGAGCGCAGCCTGCCGCACCTCGGGATCGACGGGGTCAGCGCCGTCCGGGTGGGCCGCCGGGTGGAGCTGTCGGTCGCCGCGGCCGACGAGGCCGCCGCGCGGGCGACCGTGGATCGCCTGGCCGGCGACCTCCTCTCCAACCCGCTGATGGAGCTGTACGAGGTGGAGGCGCTGGGCGCTCCGGAGGGCCCACGGGTGACGGTCCGCATCGGCGTCGTCCTGTTCCCGGGATCCAACCGGGACATCGACGCGGTCAACGCGCTGCGGATCGCGGGCGCCGAGCCGGTCATCCTGTGGCACGAGTCGGCCGACCTCGACGACGTGGCGGGGGTCCTGCTGCCCGGCGGCTTCGCCTACGGCGACTACCTGCGCGCCGGCGTCATCGCACGGTTCAGCCCGGTGATGCGGGCCGTGGCCGCGTTCGCGGCCGACGGCGGCCCCGTGCTCGGGATCTGCAACGGGTTCCAGGTCCTGGCCGAGGCCGGCCTGGTCCCCGGGGCGCTGCTGCGCAACCGCGGCCTGCGCTTCGTGTGCCGCGAGGTGACCCTGCTGCCGGAGCGCCTGGACTCGCCGTTCACCCGCGAGATCGGTGCCCGGCGGCCGCTGCGGATGCCGGTCGCGCACGGCGAGGGCTGCTACTTCGCCGATGGCCCGACGCTCGATGCCCTCGAGCGGGACGGCCAGGTCCTGTGGCGCTACGCCAACGCGGACGGCTCCGTCGCGGGCCCCGAGGATCCCGGCAACCCCAACGGCTCGCTGCGCGGCATCGCCGGCGTGGCCAACGCCGCCGGCAACGTGGCCGGCCTCATGCCCCACCCGGAGACCGCGTCCGAGGCGCTGCTCGGCTCGGACGACGGCCTGGGCATCATCCGCTCGCTGGTCGTGAGCGCGGCCGAGTACGCGGGCACCGGGCGGATCACCGGCGCTGCGACGCCGGTGGCGGCTGGGATCGGGCGGTGACCACGCCGGTCGCGCTGCCGCTCCACCGGGCGCTGGGCCTCGAGGACGTCGAGCTCGAGGCGATCCGCGGCAAGCTGGGCCGTGAGCCCAACGATCTCGAGCTGGCGATGTTCAGCGTGATGTGGAGCGAGCACTGCTCGTACAAGAGCAGCCGGCCGCTGCTCCGGACGCTGCCGACCCGGGGCGACGAACGTCGTCGCCTCGGTGGGCGAGCAGGCCGGGGTGATCGCGATCGGCGACGGGCTCGCGGTCGCGTTCAAGATCGAATCGCACAACCACCCCTCCGCCGTCGAGCCCTACCAGGGTGCCGCGACGGGCGTCGGCGGCATCCTGCGCGACGTGTTCGCGATGGGCGCCCGCCCGATCGCCGTCCTGGACGCGCTGCGGTTCGGGGACCCGTCGGATCCCCGGACGCGGCACCTCGTCGACGGGGTCGTCCGCGGGGTCGGCGGCTACGGCAACTGCGTGGGCGTGCCGACGGTCGGCGGCGAGCTCGTGTTCGACCCCAGCTACCAGGGCAACCCGCTGGTCAACGTGATGGCGATCGGCCTGCTCGAGGACGGGATGCTCACCCGGGCATCCGCGGACGGGCCCGGCAACCTGGTCGTCCTCTACGGCTCCGCGACGGGCCGTGACGGCATCGGCGGCGCGTCCGTGCTGGCCAGCGCCACCTTCGCCGAGACCGACGTGACGGTGGCCCGAGGTGGGCCCACCGAGGGCCGAGGCGACGCGCCCGCGAACCATCGGCCCGAGGTTTCCAAGCGGCCCTCGGTGCAGGTGGGCGACCCGTTCGCCGAGAAGCTGCTGATCGAGGCGACCCTCGAGCTGATCGCGAACGGGCTGGTGGTGTCCGTCCAGGACCTGGGCGCGGCCGGCATCACCTGCGCGACGTGCGAGACGGCCGATCGCGGCGGCACCGGGATGCTCGTGGACCTGGACGCGATCCCGCGCCGCGAGCCCGGACTCGAGCCGTTCGAGGTGATGATCTCCGAGTCCCAGGAGCGGATGGTCGCGATCGTCGAGCCGACCCGCTGGGACGCCGTGCGCGCCGTGTGCGAGCGCTGGGACCTGCCGGCCGCGGTGATCGGCCGGGTCACGGCCGGGCCCGACATCGTCGTCCTGACCGGTCCCGCTGGGCGTGGTGCGCTCGACGCGGATGGCCGCCCCGTGCCCGGCGCCCGTGAGCTGGCCCGGATCCCCGCCCCGGCGCTCGCCTCCGAGGCGATCGTGTTCGAGCGCGAGTCGCGCGCCCCGGCCCGCCGGCGTGCGGCGCCCGCCCCGGGGGTCCCGGTCGAGGCGGTCGACACGCTGCCGCTCCGCGGCCAGGACCCGGGCGCCGTGCTGCTCGCGCTGGTCGGCACGCCGAACCTCTCGTCGCGGCGCGCGGTGTACGAGCAGTACGACACCAACGTCCAGGCCAACACCGTGGCCGGGCCCGGCCACGGCGCCGCCGTGCTCCGGATCAAGGGAACCACCAAGGCGCTGGTCGCCACGACCGATGGCAACGCCCCGGTCGGGGCGCTGGACCCGTGGCTCGGGGCCGCGCTGTCGGTCGCCGAGGCCGCCCGCAACGTGTCGATCACGGGGGCGCGGCCGCTGGGCGTGACCAACTGCCTCAACTACGGCGATCCGACCCGGCCCGAGGCGTTCTGGCAGCTGGCCGAGGCCGTGCGCGGCCTGGCCGACGCGTGCACCGTGCTGGGCCTGCCGGTCACCGGCGGCAACGTGTCCCTGTACAACGAGTCGCCCGGCTCCGCCATCGCGCCCACGCCCGAGATCGGCATCGTGGGCCTGCTCGACGATGTTGCCCGGCGCGTCGGCCCCGCGTTCACCGGCGACGGCAACGCGGTCCTGCTGGTCGGCGAGGCGGGCCCCGGTCTGGCCGGCAGCGAGTACGCGCGGCTCGCCGGGGCTGCGTCCGAGGACGACCCGCCGTCGCTGGACCTGGGTGTCGAGCGCCGGGTCCAGGCGTTCATCCGCGAGGCGATCGCGCGCGGGCTCGTCGAGAGCTGCCAGGACGTGTCCGGCGGCGGCTTCGCGGTCGCGCTCGCGGAGATGGCCATGTGGGGCGATCGCGGCGCGCGGCTGCGGCTGCCGGTGGGGGACTCGCCGGCGGTCGCGCTGTTCGGCGAGAGCCCGTCGCGGCTGGTGGTCGAGGTGACCCCGCGCCACGTCCCGGCCCTGGTGCTGCTCGCCCGCCAGCACGGGCTGCCGGCGGAGGTGCTGGGCACGACCGGTGGCCCGCGCCTGGTCATCGAGCTGGCCGGCGAGGGCGCCACCGGGGCGGCCGAGGAGCGCGGAAGCCGGATCGCCGATGCGCTCGAGGTCCCGGTCGAGGACCTCCGGCACGCGTGGGAGCACGGGCTGCCGCGGGCGCTCGGCTGGGAGGCGACGGCACCGGATCCCGGCGAGGCCGACACCTGATGTGCGGCGTCGTGGGCGTTGTCCTGCCCAATCGCGGTCACGAGGCGGCCGGCGTCGCCGCAACCGCGCTGTTCGCGCTCCAGCACCGGGGCCAGGAGTCGGCGGGCGTGGGCGTGTCCGACGGGCGCAACCTGATGATCTACAAGGACCTGGGGATGGTCAGCCAGGTGCTCGACGAGCGCCGGATCCCGTCGCTCGCGGGTGACCTCGCGGTCGCCCACTGCCGCTACTCGACGACGGGGTCCACGGTCTGGGAGAACGCCCAGCCGACGCTCCGCCTGGGTCCGCGGCGCGCGCTGGCCATCGGTCACAACGGCAACCTCGTCAACACCCGCGAGCTGCTGGACCAGCTCCAGGGCGGCCGGGGCCGGCTGCCCGCCAGCACCGACACCGAGCTCCTGACCGCGCTGCTCGCCGACGAGCCGGCGGCGGACACCGTGGACGCGCTGCGCCGCGTGCTGCCGCGGGTGCGGGGCGCCTACAGCCTGGTGATCCTCGACGAGCGGCGGGTGATCGGGGTGCGCGACCCGCACGGCTTCCGGCCGCTGGTGCTGGGGCGGCTGTCCGCGCCGGATGGCGGCGACCGGAACCCCGGGCCTGTGGGGCGAGGACACGGCGGGCTGGATCCTCGCCTCGGAGACGGCCGCCCTGGACATCGTCGGCGCGGAGTACGTGCGGGACGTCGAGCCGGGCGAGATCGTGGTCCTGGAGGCCGGCCGGGAGCCGGTATCGGTGCGCTTCGCGCCGGCGACGCCCGCCCTGTGCGTGTTCGAGCTGATCTACTTCGCCCGCCCGGACTCGTACATGGAGGGCCGCAACCTCTACGAGGCGCGCCGGCGGATGGGCATGCAGCTGGCCGCCGAGCACGCGGTCGAGGCGGACCTCGTGATGCCCGTCCCCGACACGGGCGCCCCGGCCGCCGCCGGGTACGCGGAGGCGTCCGGCATCCCGTATCGCGAGGGCATGGTCCGCAACCGGTACAGCGGCCGGACGTTCATCCAGCCCTCCCAGGCGATGCGCCAGCGCGGCGTCAACGTCAAGCTGAGCCCGCTGCGCGAGATCATCCGCGACCGGCGGCTGATCGTGGTGGACGACTCGATCGTGCGCGGCACGACGACCAAGCAGATCGTGGGCCTGCTGCGGCGAGCCGGCGCGCGAGAGATCCACGTCCGGATCAGCGCCCCGCCCATCTACCACCCGTGCTTCTACGGCATCGACACCTCGATCGAGACCGAGCTGATCGCCGCGACCCACACGGTGGACGAGATCCGCGAGTTCATCGGCGCGGACTCGCTGGGCTACCTCTCGATCCAGGGCGTGCTGAGCGCGCTGGACCTGCCCTACGACCGCTTCTGCTTCGCCTGCTTCGACGGCAACTACCCGGAGCCCGTCCCGTACGACGTCCAGGCGCGCAAGTTCATGCTCGAGACCGTGACCGGCGGGCTGCCCGGATGACCCGCGGCCGGCCGGGTGCCAGGGGCGCCTACGCGCGGGCGGGGGTCGATGTTGCCGCCGGCGAGCGTGCGGTCGAGCTGATCCGCGATTCGGTGGCGTCCACCCGGCGGCCCGGAGGTGCTGGGCGGCCTCGGCGGGTTCGGGTCGGCGTTCACGATCCCGGCCGGCATCCGCGAGCCGGTCCTCGTGTCGTCCACCGACGGCGTGGGCACCAAGACCGCGATCGCCGCGTCCGTCCGCCGCTTCGACACGATCGGCATCGACCTGGTGGCGATGTGCGCCGACGACGTCGTGTGCACGGGCGCCGAGCCCGTCGCGTTCCTCGACTACGTCGCGGTCGGCAGGCTCGATCCGGCAACGATCGCGGAGCTCGTGGCCGGCGTCGCGGACGGGTGCCGGCAGGCGGGCTGCTCGCTGGTGGGCGGCGAGACCGCCGAGCACCCGGGCCTGATGGAGGCCGACGAGTTCGACCTCGCCGGGTTCTGCATCGGCGTGGCGGAGCGCTGCCGGCTGCTCGACGGGACCGCGGCCCGTGCGGGCGACGCGGATCGTCGGCCTCGCCGCGTCCGGCCTCCACGCGAACGGCTTCTCGCTGGTCCGGCGCTCGTCGCGGACCATCACCTGGAGCTCGCGACGCCGTACCAGTGGTGCTGCGCCGGGCGCTCGGCGACGGGACGGCGGCCGCGGTGCTCGCAGTGGAGCCGGACCACGCGCTGGCCACGCTCGGCGAGGTCCTGCTGACGCCGACCCGGATCTATGCCCGGACGTGCTCGCCCTGCGCGCGCCCTGCTGGAGGATGGCGACGACATCCGGGGAATCGCCCACGTCACTGGCGGCGGTCTGCCGGGCAACGTTCCGCGGGCCCTGCCGGCGACCCTCGGCGCGCGGCTCGACCCGTCGTCGTGGCCGTTGCCATCGGTCATGCGGCTGATGGGCGCGCTCGGCGGGCTGGAGGACGACGAGCTTCGGGCGACGTTCAACGGGGGCCTCGGCATGGTCCTCGTCGTCCCGCCGACCGCCGCCGGCCGGGTCGTGGACCTGGCCCGTGACCGGGGCCTGGGCGGCTTGGACCGTCGGGACGGTGATCGAGTCGCGGCGCGATCGGTGGTCGACGCTACGCGGAGGAGGGAGCGAAGCCTGAGCGAAGCCGTGAGCGGACGGGTCGCGGTCGGGGTGTCCGGCGCGGGTCGCAACCTGCGCGCGCTGGTCGCCGCCGCGAACCGGGGGGCGCTCGGCGGCGAGGTCACCCTGGTGTTCGCGGACCGGGCCTGCGCGGCCCTGGACTGGGCGGCGGAGCAGGGCATCGAGACCGTGCTCGTTCCGGGCGGTGACGACGCGACGCTCGCCGAGACGCTGGCGGCCGTGGCGCCCGACGCGGTGGTCCTGGCCGGCTACCTGCGCATCGTCGGGCCGCAGTCCTGTCCCGGTTCGGCGGGCGGATCCTGAACGTCCACCCGTCGCTGCTGCCGGCGTTCCCGGGGCCGCATGCCGTGGGCGACGCGCTCGCAGCGGGTGTCGCCGTCACCGGCGTCACGGTCCACCTCGTGGATGCCACGCTCGACGGCGGCCCGATCGTCGCCCAGGAGGCGGTCCCGGTCCCGCCCGACGACGACGAGGCTTGGCTGCTGGAGCGCCTGCACGCGGTCGAGCACCGGCTGCTGCCGCGTGCGGTCGCGCTCCTGCTGGCGGGCGCCCTCACCGTGCCCCGCGGGCCCACCGCGCCCGGCTCGATGCCGCCATGGCCGCCGCGCGGATCCCGGTCCCGCGTCGCGCGCTGCTGTCGGTGTCCGACAAGACCGGCCTGGCCGACCTTGGCCGCGGGCTGGTGGCGCGCGGGTTCGAGCTGGTCAGCACCGGCGGCACGGCCAGGGCCCTGCGCGAGGCGGGCCTGCCGGTCACCGACGTCGCGGCAGTCACGGGCTTCCCCGAGATGCTCGACGGGCGGGTCAAGACGCTCCACCCCCGGATCCATGCCGGCCTGCTGGCCGACCGGCGACTCGCCGACCACCGCCAGGCGCTGATCGCCGCCGGGATCGCTCCGTTCGAGCTCGTGGTCGTCAACCTGTACCCGTTCGCCGCGGCCGCCCGCAGGCCCGGGCGTCCTTCGATGACCTGGTCGAGGAGATCGACATCGGCGGCCCGTCGATGGTCCGCGCGGCGGCCAAGAACCACGCGTCGGTCGCGATCGTGACCTCGCCCGAGCGCTACGAGTCCGTCCTGGCCGCGATGGACGAGCACGGCGAGATGCCGCTCGGGCTGCGCTCCGCGCTGGCGGTCGAGGCGTTCCGCCACACCGCCGCGTACGACGCCCGGATCGCCGCCGAGCTGCCGTGCCGCATGTTCGAGGCGGGAGTGGAGCTGCCGTCCGAGCCCGGCCTGCCGACGCTCGTCCGACCCCTACCCACCGACGCTCACGATCGCCATCGACAAGGTCGAGACGCTGCGCTACGGGGAGAACCCTCACCAGCCGGCGGCGCGCTACCGGCGCACCGACCGCGAGCCGCGGCCGCGGACGGGCCGTTCGCGGGCGGCGGACCGCCGCTCCAGGGCAAGGCCCTGTCCTACAACAACGTGCTCGACGCGTCCGCGGCCGCGGGGCTCGCCCGCCTGATGCGGGGGCCGGCGGTCGTGATCATGAAGCACACCAACCCGTGCGGCGCCGCCGAGCGCTCGAACCTGCTCGACGCCTGGGAGGCGGCCCTGGCCGGCGACCCGGTGTCCGCGTTCGGGGGCGTGGTCTCGGTCACCGGCACCGTGGACCGGGCGCTGGCCGAGCGCCTGACCTCGATCTTCCTCGAGGTCGTGGTGGCACCCGCCTTCGATGACGGCGCCCGCGAGGTGCTCGCCGCAAAGCCGAACCTGCGCCTGGTCGTGGATCCGTCGCTCGACGCGTCCGCGGACAGGAGCGGGATCACGGCCCGCGGCCTGCTCGACGTGGATTACCTGGGGTCGCTGCGCACCGCCGGAGGGGCCGTGCTGGTGACGACGCCCGACACCCGGCCCGACGACCCGTCGAGCTGGGTGTGCACGACCTCGCGCCAGCCGACGGATCGCGAGCGCGCGGACCTCGACCTCGCCTGGCGCCTCGTCCGGGGCGTGGTCTCGAACGCCATCCTGCTCGTTCGCGACGGCATGCTGGTGGGCCTCGGGTCCGGCCAGGTGAGCCGGGTGGACGCGTGCCGCCAGGCGGTGGACAAGGCCCGGCAGTTCCAGGGCGAGATCGGCGCCCGCGGCGCGGTGGCGGCATCCGACGCCTTCTTCCCGTTCGCCGACGGTCCCCAGGCGCTGCTTGACGCCGGCGTGACGGCCATCGTCCAGCCGGGAGGCTCGATGCGCGACGCAGAGGTGCTGGTCGCGGTGGAGGCGGCGGGGGCGGCGATGCTCGTGACCGGGACGCGCCACTTCCGCCACTGACGTCCCGTCGTGCGCTCAGCCAGTCCCCCACGGATCGCTGCCGAAGCCGGGCATCGTGATCACCGAATAGCCATGGGCCTTGCCCCATGCCTTGGCGGCCTTTTCGAGGGTCGCATTGCCCGAGTTCAGGTAGTCCTCGCCCATCGACTTCGTGCCGAACTTCTTGAGCGCCGCGACGAGCTTGTCCACCGTGTTCTTCTGCCCGATTCGGATGAGTGGCTCATAGACGCGGACCGTCTTCTTCGCCTTGAGGTACTTGAGCAGCGGCGTTGCATCGTCCCGGTAAATCGCGACCAGCGCGCTGGTCGCCGCGGCCCGCGTCCCGGTGGTCGACAGCATGGCGACCAGCGTGCCGGTCGCCCTGGTCGCACCCAGCGAGCCGAGCGACCTCGCCGCCGCGTTGCGAACGTCCACGCTCTTCTGCTTGAGCGCGGCGATCAGCGGGTCGATGGCCGGGGTGCCCATTGCGCCGAGCGCCTCCGCGGCCGCGACCCGGACCACGGCGCGGGGATGCTGCAGCGCCCCCGTCAGCGGATCGAGCGCCGTCGGCCCGAGAGCCGCGAGGAGCTCGACGACGATCGGCCCGCGTGCCGCCGACACACCTTCGAGCGCTGCCGCAGCGGCAGGGACGGCGCTCGGCCCGATCTGGCCGAGCGCATCGTTCGCAGCAACGGACTCAGGGGTGACGTCGTCCACCGCCGCGATCTCGATCAGGCGCGGCGCCGCGCGGGCATCGCCGATCGCGCCCAGCGCCTCGATCGCGCCCCGGTAGGTCGCCTGCGCGTCGAACAGGTCCGTGTCGGCAACCGCAGGTGACACCGGGGCCACCGCGATGAGGTCCAGGAGCGGCATGACCGCCCGGGGATCCTTCCACGGCGACAGCGCCGCAACCGCCTCGGATCGCACCGACCACGCGTCGTCGGTGAGGGCGTCGATCAGAGCCGGCACGACGGCCGGGTCCGCCATCGTGCCGAGCTCCCGGGCGGCGCCTTCTCGCTCGCTACGGGTCCCGTTCCGGAGCACGTCCACGGCGTCCGCGGCAGCCTCAGCGGCCGAGGCAGTCGGCGTCGTCGGCGTCTCGGCGTCCCCGCAGGCCGCCATCGAGGCGGCGATCACGACGGCGGCGGTCAGGATGATCGCAAGCCTGGCCCCGAAACCGCACGACTGTGTCGCGTCACGATGCCCCATCACCCACCTCGATCCCTCGGCTCGCCTAGTCGTCGCCGCGCGTCACTTCGGCCTCCAGGGTCCAGTCGTAGCCGCCGCGCATGCGTTCCGCGTCAGGTCCAATCCCGGCGTGCACGATGTAGTCGAATGACTGGCCCTCGGTCGCTCCCGGAGCCGCGACCTCGAGGCGCAGCAGTCGTCGCTCGCCGGGTGCCAGGCCGGGCCACGACACGAGCGTCCGACCCGTGGTCGGGTCCTCCCGGTAGCGGCAGCTGGACGGGACGCAGCTCACGAACATGCCGTCACCGGCGGGGCCCGTCCCCGAGTCCGGGCGCCATTCGACGACGATCCAGACCCAGTCGGAGGTCACCGTGCCGGTGCTGATGACCTCCTCGGAGATCTCGAGCGACTCGCCGGCACGCACGCTCGTGGTGCTCCGGATCATCTGGTCCCATCGCGCGTCAGGCTGCCGGATGGTCGGGGACGGCGGGTTGAGCCGCAGGTCGACGAGGAGAATGCCGATGCCCCCGGCGAGGAACAGCGTGGCGCCCAACGCGGCCGCGACCCACCCGATCAGCGACGCGCGCCGGCCAACGGCGCTCGGCGGCACGACGCCCCGGGCGCCTGGCACGGGAGCCTCGGACGGCGACTCGACGCGGTCGATCAATGGTGCCGCCGCAAGCGGAGGCGCGATCCCCGACGCCGACAGCCGCGCAGGAGGCGGGCCCGCTGAGCTGGCCGGTGTCGCGGGCGGCGCGTTCTGCCCGACGTCGAACCCGCAACGTGTGCAGTAGCGCCCCCCGACTGCCTGCACCTCGCCGCAGCGCGGGCAGGTTGCCACACCGGCCACCGGCGCGGAACCCACGGCACTCTCCTGGAGGCGGCATGCTTTGCCGTCACCGCCGGGTCGCGCATGGACGATCCCGTGGAGCCATTCTCGGAACGGCGTGTCGCACGCGCCAGTGCGATGCGGCCCGCGTTGCCGGGGCCGACGACTCTGGCGGAGATGCTGCGGGGTGGGCGACGATCGGCCTGCTTCCGGCCCGCCGCGGCCGGATCCGAAGCGGGTGACCCGTGGCACCTCGTCCGGCATCCGGGGGAGCACCATCGCGGCCGCACCGTCCCTTCGGTTCGCTTGTCGCCGCGCTGATCGTGGGCTGGCTGCTGGTGGGGGCGAGCTGGGCGAATCCTTCGAGCGCTGTGGCGGCCGGCCCGGATAGCCCGGGTGTCCCTGATCTCGCCGATGTGGCGCTCACGCTGGGTGACCTTCCGGCCGGGTTCGTCGTGAGCCAGGACACCGCCCAGTCGTTCTTCGATCTCTCGCACTCCCTGGCTGCGTCGCTGGCCTCACCTACCGCGCGGGACGTGAACCC
Organism: uncultured Chloroflexia bacterium; assembly: GCA_963732805.1. Lineage (GTDB taxonomy): Bacteria > Chloroflexota > Limnocylindria > Limnocylindrales > CSP1-4 > CAIXZV01. The sequence continues at coordinate 2,203,322 of CAVTAW010000001.1, read as the reverse complement.
GACCGTGTTCGAGCGGCGGCAGGAGAGCGAGGCCGAGTTCGTGGTTGCGCTATTGACGTCGCCCTTGTCGGCCACCGACGAGACGATGATCGATGCCGCCCTCCTCGATCCCGGCGCACCGAGCCAGGTAGCGGACAGGGTGGGCGGCGCGTCGGTGGTCGTCCTTGACGCCGTGCGGATCGGCGAGGTTCGACTGGCCGTGCGCCTCACCAGCGCGGACCTGGGGATCACGATGGATTTCGTGCTGGCCCGGCGAGGGCCCGTGCTCGAGTTCGTCGGCCACGCGTGGCCCGACGGGACCAACCCGCGGACATCGCTGGGGCAGCTGGCGCGCACCCTCGACGTTCGCGTGGCTCGCGTGACCGGTGTCGCGGCCCCGATCTACCGGCCCGCCGGTCCCCTTGTCCCCGAGCTCACCACGCACATCCCGACGCCCCTGGACGTCTCCACCGACCCGGCCGTGGTGGGGACCAATCTCGTGCTCGCGGCCATCGCCACCCTGCTGCTCACGATCAGCTCGAAGCTGGCGACCCGCATGCTGTCCGAGCACGAGGCGTTCCTCACGAGCCGGCTGCCAATGATCGGGGCGCTGGGCCGCCTGGAGGCTCGGGTCGGTGAGCTGGCACGTCGACGGATCACCCGCCAAGGCGTGCAGGATGCGCTTCGACTGGCCGTGATCGCCTCGTTCTACGGCGTCGTGTTCTCGTTGCTCGAGCCCGGTTGGCAGCCGCTCAGCGTGACCGGACTGTGGCTCCTCGGTTCGTTCACGATCGCGTGCGGGATCGTCGGCATCGCCGACGACCTCGTTCAGTGGCGGATGGCGCGAGCATGGGGCCTGCCGGCGGATCTGGGCGTCCGACCGACGAACGCGCTGCTGGCGGTCGCTTCGACCGGCATCTCGCGCATCGCGGTCGTCGTTCCCGGCCTGATGTTCGGGGCACCGGAGGCGCTGCGCTTCGACGAGGCCGCTCTCGACCTTACGCGGGCGCGGCGACTCACGATGGCCGGCTTCCTGGTCCTGGTCGCGGTTGGTGGCGGGTCCTGGCTGGCGACGATCGCCACGAGCGCGGCCGCGGGCACGTCAGGAACTGCGCCGCTGCTCGACGGGATCGGCGCCTTTCTCCTGCTCGTGTTTGCCGCCACGGTCCAGAACCTGTTCGTCGCCCTCCTGGGTCTGACGGGGACGGCCGGAGGCCTCGTGCGGCGCTGGCATCCCGGCGCGTGGATCGGCGCACTGCTCGTCGTCACCTTCGTGTTCTGGCACACGCTGGTCAACCCGACGGGCGACGCGGCGCTTGCGATGACGACCCGCAACGTGCAGGTGGCGCTGGGCCTCGTGGGGGCGTTCACGACGTTCGTCGTGGTCGCCTGGGCGTTGCTCCTGATCCTGCACAGCAGGGCATCCTCGCCCGTGGTGGTCGCAGCCGGCCAGCCACCGCGAGCGCTGGCAGCGACACTCGTTGAGCCCTCGGGCTCACCGGCGCTCGTGGCTGTCTCGCCTGTCGTGAGCCCAACGACTCCAACGGCCGATGCATGGTCGACCTCTGCCGGCGGCAGACGAGCCCCGAACCAGGTTGACGCCGCAACGCCGGGAGTCGCCGCCTCGGCTTCGCCAATTGGATCCCCCGAGCCGGGCGCCGTCGAGCTTTCGCTGGCCACGGCCGGAGGGAGTGCGCGCGGCCGCGCCTGGGTCCGCGTATCCGGCAGCACCGTCTCGACGATCACGACCCTGATCGACCCACGCGCGATTCGCCAGCTCAGGTTCTACGCCGTGATGTCGGTGCTCGCGCTCGTGTCGGCCGCTGTGATCTACCTCATCTTCCGCGGCGGGCGGGTCACGGACGCTGCTGCCGGTGCTTTCTGCGGGCTCCTGCTCGTGTGGGTGCTGACCTTGATCGGTGGCCGCCTGTGGCTGGAGGGGCACCGTATCGTCCACAGGGCATCGTTCGCCGGTCTGGCCGTCGCGGGCGTGGATGTCGGTCGGGACTGGTCGCTCGGGTGCTTGCTCGCGATCCTTCTGACCCCGCTGGTGGCGCTCCTGTACCTGCTCCTTGCCCGCCGGCGGATCGTCACGTTCACGGCACCGCTGGCCGCGGACCGCATCGGCCTCGTCTGCCTGCGCCTGAAGGCTAGCGAGGCCGAGGGTCGGCTACTGGCTCAACTCATCCTCGCCGCCCGAACGGCCGCCTGAACGCGGTCCGGATCTGGCGGTCGGTCGCCCTCGCCGCCTCGCCCCGCTGCTACCATCGGCCTCCCATGCCCGATCGCCGCCGGTTCTATCTGACCACCGCCATCGCCTATGCCAACAACGCCCCTGGCCTGCACACGGTGTACGAGGTCATCGGGGCGGACGTCATCGCGCGCTGGCACCGGATGCAGGGCGACGAGACGCGGTTCCTGACCGGCACCGACGAGCACTCGGTCAACATCGCACAGTCCGCCGAGGCCGAGGGCCGGACGCCGCGCGACTTCGTGGACGAGAAGGTCGCCCTGTTCCGGGCGGCCGAGGATGCCCTGCTGATCAGCCCCGACCGGTTCATCCGGACGACCGATCCGGACCACTACCGATCGGCCCAGGAGATGGTCCGCCGGGCCTATGACAACGGCGACATCTACCTCGGCACCTACGAGGGCTGGTACTGCCCCAACGAGGGGTTCAAGTCGCCGTCGGACCTGCTCGAGACCGCGAAGGGCATGCAGTGCCCGAACCACCCCGACGTGCCGCTCCAGTGGCTGACCGAGCGCAACTGGTTCTTCCGCCTCTCCGCCTACCAGGAGCGGCTGCTCGCGTACTACGAGGCGCAACCCCGACTTCGTCCAGCCCGACTTCCGCCGCAACGAGATGCTGGGCTTCATCCGCCAGGGGCTCGAGGACTTCTCGATCAGCCGCGCGGGGGCCGCATGGGGGATCCCGTTCCCGATCGCCGAGGACGGCCAGACGCGCCCAGCGCGAGGACGGCTCGTGGGACCCGGAGGCGGGCACGATCTATGTCTGGTTCGACGCCCTGATCAACTACATCACCGGCGCCGGCTTCCCCGACGACCTGGACGCCTTCCGCCACTGGTGGCCGGCCAACCTCCACGTGATCGGCAAGGACATCGCGCGGTTCCACACCATCTACTGGCCGGCGATGCTGTGGTCGGCCGGGCATCGACGCACCGGATCACGTCTGGGTGCACGGCTGGCTGCTGGTCGCCGGCGGCGAGCGGATGAGCAAGAGCCGGGCAACTTCCTCGACCCGCATGCGGTGGTCGCGGCGTTCGGCGCGGATGGCGCCCGCTACGTGACCCTGCGCGAGGTGGCGTTCGACCGGGACACCGAGGTGTCCTGGGACTCGTTCGTGCGGCGCTACAACGCCGATCTGGCCAACGACTTCGGCAACCTCGTCAACCGCACGGTCTCGATGGTCAACCGCTACCTCGACGGCGAGCGCCCGCGCCCGCGTCCGGCCGGCGAGTCGCCGCTCGGCGAGGGCTGGGCCGACACGCTCCGCCTCGTACCGCGAGCGGTTCGATGCGCTGCCTGCTCCACGATGCGCTCGCGGAGCTGTGGGAGTTCGTGGGCGGCGCCAACAAGACGGTCGACGCGGAGCAGCCGTGGGCGCTCAACAAGGCCGCCAGGGCGGGCGACGACGAGGCCGCCACCCGGCTGCGCGAGGTGCTGGGCGACCTCGTCGAGGCGTGCCGGCTGGTCGGGCTGGCCGTGGCGCCGTTCATGCCCGCCATCGCCCCCGGATCCAGGAGCAGCTGGGCTACGGCTACCCGTACCAGTCGGACGGCAACGGCGGACCGCCGATCCTGGCCGAGCTCGCGTGGGGGGCGGCCGCGGACGTCGCGGGCCGCGTGGCGGCGACCGCGACGCCGCTGTTCCCGAGGCTCGAGTCCGAGGCTGTCGAAACCGGCCGCCTGCGCTGATCGTCGGTATGGTGGGGGACAGACCGCAGGAGGGACCGACCATGGCCAGGGGCGAGATCACGCACATCGAGCTGCCCGCGGACGACCCGGAGCGCGCCAAGCGCTTCTATTCGGCGGTTGCCGGCTGGGAGTTCGGGACGATGGAGGGCTTCCCGGACTACTGGATGTTCCGAACCGGCGAGCAGTCCGGTGGCGGCATCGGCCGTCGGGGCGAGAGCGTCGGCAGCGTCGTCCGGATCTACATCACGGTCGACGCGCTGGACGACGCCGTGGCGGCGGTGGAGGCCAACGGCGGACGGGTGGTCCAGCCGCCGACCCCGATCCCGGGCATGGGCCGCTATGCCGCGGTCATGGATCCGGAGGGCAACGAGATCGGGCTGTTCGAGACGGCGCCGGCCGGCTGAGCCGCCCGGGCGCGGGCGGGAGCGGCGGGCCGTACCATCGAGCCGTGCGGCTGATCGACTCCCACGGCCATCTCAACGCGGACCGTTTCGCGGACGACGTCGACCTGGTGATCCGCGGCGCCCGCCGCGCGGGCCTGGAGCGGCTCCTGGTCCCCGGCTGGAACAAGGCCTCGTCCGAGCGCGCGCTGGAGCTGGTGGACCGGTTCGCGTGGCTGGATGCCGCCGTCGGGATCCACCCCCACGACGCGGCGAAGGCGACCGAGGCGGACTGGGCGGCGATCGAGGCCTGGGCACGCGACGAGCGTGTCCTGGGCATCGGCGAGACCGGCCTCGACTCGGACCGGATGTTCTCGCCCTGGGAGGCGCAGCTGGAGAACCTGCGGCGAAACCTGGCCCTCGCCCTGGCGACCGGCAAGCCGCCGATCCTCCATTGCCGGTCCGGCGCGGGCGAGCGCGACGCGCAGGACGCGCTGCTCGCGGAGCTGCGGGCGGCCGGCTTCGACGGCGAGCCGGCCCGGGCCGCCTTCGGCGACCGGCCGGCGGCGGTGATCCACAGCTTCTCGGGTCCCTTCGACTACGGCCGCGACCTGGTGTCGCTGGGCTTCGCGATCAGCTTCTCGGGGCTGGTGTTCCGCAAGGGCGAGGAGGCGTCCGCGCAGGTCGTGGAGCTCGTGCCGGCGGAGCGCCTGCTGGTCGAGACGGATTCCCCGTTCCTGTCGCCGCCCGGCGCTCCGCGCTCGCGCAACCAGCCCGAGTACGTGGCGATCACCGCGAGCTGGGTGGCGGAACGGCGTGACACGCCGGAGGATGCCGTGGGCGACGCGTTGGTCGCCGCCTACGACGCCACCTTCCGCCGGGTGCGGCCCCGCTGGGGCCCGGAGCCTGCCGAGCTTCCCGACCTGCCCGAACCGGGAGATCCCGTCCGCTAGGGGGCCTCGTCCATCGGCGCTAGACGACGCCCAGCCCGCTCAGCGCCTTTACCAGGAACCACGTTCCGAACACCGCCCCGATCACGATCACGATCGTGCGGTTGTGCCGGGCCAGGAGATCCTTCACGCCGTCGAGCACGGCATCGGCGCGCCGGGGCATCACGTACGCAATGCCGACCAGGAGCAGGTGGATCGACTCGGCCAGCAGCACGAAGACGAGGAACGCGACGATCGCGCCGGCCCGATCCAGCCCGGCGTCCCCGATGGCGGCGATCGCGCCCAGCGTGAACACCCAGGGCTTGGCGCCGATCAGCAGCAGGCCGACGCCCAGCAGGAAGGCCCTGGTCGGCGTGACGGCCTCGATCATTGCCATCCACCTGGGTGGCGGCGCGTCCTCGTCGGGCCCTCCCGCCAGCTGCTTGATCGCGGTCACGTAGAACACGATGGCGATGACGAGCAGCAGGAGCGAGATCCCCGTCCCGGTGCCGGACGACGTTTCCCCGGGGGTGCCGCCGACACCGAGGATGAGCCCGAAGACGATGCCCTGCCCAAGACGCACAACGGTCATCCCGACCACCCAGGCAATCGCGGTCACCCGCCCCGCCGGGGATCGCAGCAGCATGGTCGTGATGACGATCTGGATCGGAACGAGCGCGCTGCCGATGATGAGTGGCAGGAGCGAGCTCCAGAGCTCCATGTCAGACCTCGGTGGCACGGACCCGTGTGCCGAACGGCCTCGGTCGGATCAGCCCGATCCGTGTTCAGGCCCCGACCGTGTTCGGCCGCGCAGGCGCATGTCCGCGGATCATGGCACGCGGTGCCCGTGCACATCACCCGGATGGGATGAGGTGAGCGCGACGGCGGCACCGTAGAATGCAGCCTCTGACCCTCACCCGCAGGGTCATCGAGGTCGGGCCGAAGCAAGCCAGACGGCCCTTCCCGCCGGGGACCACAAGGAGTCAACGAATGACGCTGGGACCGCTCGAGTACACGGTCATCGGGTTCGAGGGGAACAGGTTCAACGGTGAGATCTCGAGGGAGATCGCCAAGGTCGTCGACACCGGCGTCATCAAGCTCGTCGACGTCGTGTTCGTGACCAAGGACATCGACGGCGAGGCGACGATCGTCGAGCTCGACAACAAGGACGACCCGCGGTTTGCGGGCTTCACCCCGATGCTCGAGGGTCTCAGCGGCCTGCTGACGCCGGACGACATCGACCAGCTCGCCGGCGAGCTGCCGAACAACACGTCCGCGCTGGTCCTCCTGTTCGAGCATCACTGGGCCGTGGACATCAAACAGGCGATCCAGGCCGCCGGTGGGTTCCTGGTCGCCCGCGAGACGGTCTCACCGGAGGCGCTCGAGATGCTGAACGCGGAGCTCGACGCGGGCCTCCTCTCCGCCTAGATCCCACAGCAGCGCAAAGGAGCACGACATGCGACGACGACGAGGTCCCGGACTGCTCGGCACGGCTCTCGTGGTGGGCGGAGCGGCCCACATGGGTGCGGCGAGCGCCCAGCGGCAGGCGCAGGCCCAGGCCCAGGCGCAGGCCACGAGCCAGCAGCTCGCGGAGCAGCAGGCACAGATCGCGTCTCTCCAGGCCCAGCAGGCAGCTCCGGCTGCGGCTCCGGTCGCGCCCGTGGCACCGGCGGCCCCCGCGGCCCCCGCGGTGCCCGCCGATCCGATGATGGCCCAGCTCCAGAACCTCGCCAATCTCCACACGGCCGGCGTGCTGAGCGACGAGGAGTTCACGGCCGCCAAGGCGAAGCTGCTCGGCCTCTGAGCCTCCGGACCCGGGCGCGGTCCGGACGGATGAGACCTCCACGACCCCGGTCCGGTTCCCGGCCGGGGTCGTCCCGTGGTAACCGCGGGACGCGCGTGCTCGCCGGGCCGGTCCCGCGTCGCGCGCGGGATCGTCGGCCGGGTCCTTCGCCGAGCGTCCGGATCGTCGGCCCGGTCCTTCGGCTCGCGCGGATCGTCGGCCGCGTCGCGTCCGGATCGTCGGCCCGGTCCTTCGGCTCGCGCGGATCGTCGGCCGCGTCGCGTCCGGATCGTCGGCCGGGTTCCTTGCCGCGCTTCCGGCCGGCTGGCCGCCTCGCGTCCCGGATCGCCGGCCCGGTGCTTCGCTGCGCGCGGATCGCCAGCCCGGTCCTTCGCCGCGCGTCCGCGTGCCGGCGGCCGCCTCGCGCGCGGATCGCGAGGCGTGCACTCCAGCGGTTGGCACCGGCCGCACGGGTCCGGAACCGCCAGATGGAACGGGTGGGGTGCCAACCGGCGTTCCAGCCGAGCCGCAACCGCCTGGTGGATCGCCCCGCGTTCCGCGCCGACCCGCAACCGCTGCAGTGAACCCGGGGCGTTCCACGCGCCCGGCGAGACCAGATGCACCCGGCCGGACCCGGGGCGCGCCCTGCGGGGGACCCCGTGCGCGGCGGGGGAACCCGCCCGCCCGGCGGGACCCCGTGCGCGGCGGGGAAACCCGCGCGCCCGGCGTGCTACCAGGCGGCACGCTCTGCGCCCGGGAGCGCGTTGATGGCGGTTGACAGCGCGCCCCGGCTCGGGTAGTTTCTTGGCACTCTCATAGGGAGAGTGCTAAACCAGCGGCGCGGGTGCCGTCGGAGGCCGCCGGGGTCCGAGCGGACCCGGAGTGCGGGACCCACCGACCCGGACCGCGACCCTGGTGGAGCGCTCGATGGAGGACTCACGGGACGTCCGGGGCCAGCCCGCCCCGGCGACCGATCCAGATCACCGGCCGGTCACGGTCGGCTCACGGCTGCCACAGGAGGGTATGCACCTTGGCCAGCGCCTCTTCGACGAAGCTCCGCCCGCTGGGCGATCGCGTCGTCATCAAGCCCACACCCCGGGAGGAGATGACGAAGTCGGGCATCGTCCTGCCGGATACCGCGAAGGAGAAGCCCCAGGAAGGCGAGATCATCGCCGCGGGGCCCGGAAAGATCAACGACGACGGCAAGCGCGAGCCGATGGACGTCGCCGTCGGCCAGAAGGTCCTGTACGCCAAGTACGCGGGGACCGAGTTCAAGGTCGAGGAGCAGGAGCTGCTGATCGTCAGCCAGAAGGACATCCTCGCCATCGTCGAGGACTGACGCCGGGCTCGCCCGCTCGTCCACGACGGACCGACCACAACCGCCCACCCCACGCCATTCCCGGAGGAATTCACGAGTTGGCCAAGCAGCTCATCTTTGACGAGACCGCTCGTCGTTCCCTGAAGAAGGGCATCGATCGGCTCGCCGACGCCGTTCGGGTCACGATCGGCCCCAAGGGTCGCAACGTCGTCCTGGACAAGAAGTTCGGCGCCCCGACGATCACCAATGACGGCGTCACCATCGCGCGCGACATCGAGCTCGAAGACCCGTTCGAGAACATGGGCGCGCAGCTCCTCAAGGAGGTCGCGACCAAGACCGACGATGTCGCCGGCGACGGCACCACCACCGCGGTGGTGCTCGGCCAGGCCATGGTGGCCGAGGGCCTGCGGGTCGTCACCGCCGGCGCCAACCCGATGGTCGTCAAGCGCGGCATCGAGCGCGCCGTCGAGACCATCGTCGAGGAGATCAAGAACACCGCCCGCCCCGTCGAGACCCGCGAGCAGATCGCGGCCGTCGCGGCGATCTCCGCGGCGGACGCCGAGGTCGGCGAGATCATCGCCGAGGTGATGGACAAGGTCGGCAAGGACGGCGTCATCACCGTCGAGGAGGGCCAGTCGCTCGGCCTCGAGAAGGAATACACCGAAGGCATGCAGTTCGACCGGGGCTACCTCTCGGCGTACTTCGTGACCAACCCCGATCGGATGGAGACGGTCCTCGAGGACCCGCTCGTGCTGATCACCGACAAGAAGATCAGCGCCGTGCCTGATCTCCTGCCATCGCTCGAGAAGAGCGTCCAGCAGGGCAAGCCGATGCTGATCATCGCCGAGGACGTCGACGGCGAGGCGCTGGCGACCCTGGTCGTCAACAAGCTCCAGGGTCGCCTCCAGGTCCTGGCCGTCAAAGCGCCGGGCTTCGGTGACCGGCGCAAGGAGATGCTGCGCGACATCGCGATCCTCACCGGCGGCACCGTGATCTCCGAGGAGATCGGTCGCAAGCTCGACTCGGTCACGTTCGAGGACCTCGGCCGGGCCCGCCGCGTCGTCGCCACCAAGGACGACACGACGATCGTCGACGGTGAGGGCTCCGCCGAGCAGATCAAGGCGCGCATGACGCAGATCAAGGCGCAGATCGAGGACACCACCTCGGACTACGACCGCGAGAAGCTGCAGGAGCGCCTGGCCAAGCTCGCGGGCGGCGTCGCCGTGATCAAGGTCGGGGCGGCAACCGAGGTCGAGCTCAAGGAGAAGAAGCACCGGATCGAGGACGCGCTCTCGACGACCCGCGCGGCCGTCGAGGAGGGCCTCGTCGCGGGCGGCGGCACCACGCTGCTGCAGGCGATCCCGTCGCTCGACAAGCTCACGCTCGACGGCGAGGAGCAGGTGGGCGTCGACATCGTCCGCAAGGCGCTCGAGGCTCCGGCCCGCCAGATCGCCGACAACGCCGGCGCGTCCGGCGAGGTCATCGTCAACGCGGTCCGCTCGATGAAGACCGGCGAGGGCTACGACGCCCTCAAGGGCGAGTACGGCGACATGTTCAAGAAGGGCATCGTCGACGCCGCCAAGGTGACTCGCTCCGCCCTCCAGAACGCGGCGTCCATCGCCGCGATGGTCCTCACGACGGAGACGCTCGTGACCGACCTTCCGGTCAAGGAGAAGGCCGGCGCCGGCGCCGGTCACGATCACGGTGGAGGGATGGACTTCTAGTCGTTCCTTCGCGCGCACGCGGCGCCCGGTCGACGAAGTCGCCGGGCGCCTCTTCATGCCCTGATCAGGGATGGCCGCCGTGGGCGAGGTTCCACTGGCGCCGGTAGAACATCGCGTAGCTGCTGTACTGGTCCGGCCCGAGGCGGGGCAGGACACGGCTCCCGGGCTCGCCGACGATCAGCAACCGGATCAGTGCCCGGCCCTTGGCGCGCGCCAGGGCAGCCGCACCGGCGTCGTCGCCCGGGTGGTCCGCGAGGTAACGTTCGCGCCAGAGCGCCCGCACTCTCAGGTACTGCGTCCAGGCGTCGCCCAGGGGACCGCCCGCGAGGGGCGTGGAGATCCCCATCTCGACCCGCGCCTCGAACGAGAGGCTGGTCGCGAGGATCTCCTCGTTGACCACGAGGTCCACCCATGCTTCCCGATCGGGCGCCTTGTCCGGCAGCGGCGACCTGCCCTCCTGCGCCTGGCGCGCGTGATGCATCTCGTGGACGAAGTAGGTGGCCAGCTCGGGGGTCCTCGTCGCCGGGTCGAGGTAGCAGTGATTGTCGCCGGCGTCATACATGGCCGGGCGGCCCTTTGCCTGGAACACGACCTGGACGGCGTAGCGTGACGCGACCCCCAGGGCATCCCGGCCGATCGCGGACGCCCCCAGGGCGACTGCGATCGCCGATCCCGGTTGCTGCTGCATCCACGCCGCCGTTCCCGGGCCGCCACCGGCCGCCGCGCTCGTACCGCCGGCCGCCGCGTTCGTGCCGCCGCCCGCGTTCGTCGGGCCGCCGCCGGTGCCGCCCGCGTTCGTCGGGCCGCCGCCGGCCGATGTGTCGGAGCCGGCCCCGGTGAGCGTTCCTGCCGCCGTACCAGCCGACTGGGCGCCGCTCCCCACGCCCGCTCCGATGCCCGGGACGGTCCCGCCGGCCACCTCGCCGGCGTCCGGCAGCGGACCACCGCCGCCGCCGACGACGGACCAGTCGGATGGCTTCGGTCCGGTCTCGCCGTCGCCGGGGAGCTGCGTCGGGTCGACCGTGGCTCCCGGATCGATGGCTGCGCCATCCTTGCCCGGCGCTGCCGCGAGCGGATCGCGCTGGACGGTGAGCGACCGATGCCCAGCCGGCAGGACGCCGCGAACGGTCGAACCACGCACGGCACCCCCGGGTGTCCATGCCGGTGGCGAGGACCGGCCCAGGAGCTCGCTGGTCGCCCGGTTGCCCGCCAGCGATTGAAGCCGGCCGATCAGCGCCGGGTTCGCCGGACCGTCGGCGCCGAGCTCGGTTCGGCGGCGGACGGCGCCGGCGTCGAGCGCGTCCGCGGGCTGTGCTGGCTGTTGTCGATGGCCATGTGTCAGCACGCTGCAACGATCTGCGGTCGCACGGCAGGCGTCCTGCCCGAGTGGGCAGGCGATCGGGCAATCGGCGTGACCCCACCTGCTCCCGCCGATCGAAGCCACCCCGGGTGCCGGGCAGTCCGGGTGAGCCGCTCGGCCTAGAATGAACCGGTGAGTCCCGAACCCTCCGGCGGGCCCGCCAAAGGCCGTCGCACGCGTCGCGCCGAGCCCGACGGCCAGGGGACGTGGCTCGATCTTGGCCCGGGCGAGGACGCAGCCACCCAGGTCCACGGCGCCGGCCACGCTCCGGCGGTCGCCGAAGCGGACTTGGTCCCCGAGGAGCCGGACTGGCTGCGTGATCTCCCGTCGGCTCCAGAGCTGGTCGGCGCGGGCCCCGCGCTGGATCCGGAGGCCGTCGAGGCCGCCATCACGGCTCGCCGGGCGGCGCGCGCCGAGGAGATCGTCTCGAACCTCAACCCGGAGCAGGCCCGGGCGGTCACGACCGTCGACGGGCCGATCCTGATCCTGGCCGGCGCGGGGAGCGGCAAGACTCGCGTGATCGCCCACCGGATCGCGTACCTGATCGGCGTCAAGGCGGTCCAGCCGCGCCGGATCCTGGCCGTGACGTTCACGAATCGCGCGGCCGGCGAGCTGCGCGAGCGGATCGCGGCGCTCACCGGGGAGACCGGCAAGGACGTCGATGCCGGCACGTTCCATTCCCTGTGCGCCCGCGTCCTCCGGCGCGACGGCGAGGCGATCGGGCTCGACCGTCGTTTCGTCATCTACGACACGGACGACCAGCAGCAGCTGATGAAGCGGATCCTGGCCGAGGAGGACCTGCCGGCAACCGGCGAATTCCGGCCCGCCGCGGTGCTCGGCGCCATCAGCCGGGCCAAGAACGAGATGCTGGACGCGGACTTCCTGGCGGAGCATGCGATCAACCACCGGGAGCGTGTCGTCGCGCGCCTGGCCGCCCGCTACCGCGAGCGCCTGCGGGCCGCCAACGCGCTGGACTTCGACGACCTGCTGCTGCGCGCCGTGGACCTGTTCGAGCAGGCTCCCCAGGTCCTCGAGCGCTACCAGGGCCGTTGGCGCTACCTCCACGTGGACGAATACCAGGACACGAACCGGCCGCAGTACCTGTGGGTCCGGGCCCTCGCCGCCGCTCATCGCAACCTGTGCGTCGTGGGCGACGACGACCAGTCGATCTACGGCTGGCGCGGCGCCAACGTCCAGAACATCCTCGACTTCGAGCACGACTACCCGGAGGCAACGGTGGTCAAGCTCGAGCAGAACTACCGTTCGACCCAGCTGATCCTCGATGCCGCGCACGCGGTGGTGTCGCGCAACGAGCGCCGGACCGACAAGAAGCTCTGGACGCAGAACCAGGGCGGCGTGCCGATCCAGCGCTTCGAGGCATTCAACGAGGAGGAGGAGGCCGAGTGGATCGCCCGCCAGGTCGAGGCGCTGGCGGGCTCGTCGGGCCGGGGGTCGTGGCTCACCCGGCGCGCCGAGGACGACGACTCGAGCCGGTTCCGCGCCCGGGACATCGCCGTGATGTACCGGATGAACGCGCAGTCCCGCGCGATCGAGGAGAAGTTCCTCTCCTACGGCATTCGCTATCAGCTGGTCGGCGGCACCCGCTTCTACCAGCGGCGAGAGGTCAAGGACGCCCTGGCCTACCTCCGCGTCCTGCGCTCGGACACGGACGCCGTGTCGTTCGAGCGCATCATCAACGTCCCGGCCCGCGGGATCGGGGACCGGAGCGTCGAGGCCCTGCGACGCTACGCGGTCACCCATGACGACAACACCTGGGCGGCGATCGAGGCGGCTGCCGCAGGCGGCGTGGATGGCATCGGGTCGCGCATCCGGGGACCCATCGCCGAGTTCGCGGCCCTCGTCCGCCGGCTGCGGGCCCGGGTCGGGGTGCTGCCGCTGCCGGAGTTGCTGGACGACGTCCTGGAGGCGTCCGGCTACCGGGCGATGCTGGCCGATGGCTCCGAGGAGGGCGAGGATCGCTGGGCGAACCTGCTCGAGCTGCGCCAGGTGACCACGCGCTATGACGACCTGTCGGCCGACGATGCGCTCGACCGCCTGCTCGAGGAGACGGCGCTGGTCGCGGACCAGGATGCCTACGAGGACGACAAGGACGCGGTGACCCTGATCACGCTCCACGCGGCGAAGGGGCTGGAGTTCCCGATCGTGTTCATCGCGGGCCTGGAGGAGGGGCTGTTCCCACACAACCGGGCGCTCGACGACGAGAAGGAGCTGGAGGAGGAGCGACGGCTGGCTTACGTCGGGATCACCCGCGCCAAGCGCCGGTTGTACCTCTCGCACGCCTGGCGTCGCGCGACCTGGGGCGGTGGCGGGATGAGCGTGCCGTCGCGCTTCCTGCTGGAGATTCCCGCCGACCTGATGGTCGGGCCGCAGCTCCATCGTGACGCGGATCTCGGCTCAGACCTCGATCCGGACCTCGTGTTCCGTGAGCGGGGCTCACGGCTGGGGTCCGGGATCCGGGCCGGTGGCGGCGCGTACCGGCAGGGGAGCGGGCGGCCGGGCGCCCCCGCCGCCGGCGAGACGTTCCGGCCCTCGCGGGACCTGGGCGCCCGGCGCGATGCGTATGCCGCCGGGGCGCCATCCGGTTCGCTCGGGCCGCGGACGCGATCCGTTCCCGCGCCGCTCGATCGTCCCGTCATCCCCGGTGAGCGGCGCTACCGCGACGGCGACCGGATTCGGCACGTGCGGTGGGGCGATGGGATCGTGGTGACCTCGAAGCTCACCCGCGACGACGAGGAGGTGACGGTCGTGTTCCGGGACCCCGTCGTCGGCCGCAAGACCATGCTGGCCTCGCTGGCGAATCTCGAAATCATCGCGTAGGGCGCGGGCCCGCGGGCCGCTGGGCCGGTGCGGCGGGCCCCGAGCCGCTTCTCCGCCCTAGCCCCGAGCCGCTTCTCCGCCCCAGCCCCGACCGCTGCTCTCCCAGCGAGCCATTCGACGGCGGATCGCGTCGCTCGGGGCGTTGCTGCTCTCCCAGCGAGCCACGCGGCGCTTCTGGATGATGACTGCTCTCGGCGAGAGCAGTCGGGCGGTTCCCAGATCCCGCAGCCGCCGGATCGCTCCCCGGAAGAGCAGCCAGCGCGTTCCCAGATCCCGCAGTCGCTGGATCGCTCCCCGGGCGAGCAGCCGCGCGTCTCCGAGGCCCGCAACCGCCGGATCGCTCCCCGCGCGAGCAGGCAGCCTGCGTCGGGAGGGAACCGTTCGAGTAGACCGCGACCGCGACGCGCCCTGGCTACGGTTCGCCTTGCGCGTGCGAGGCGGCCCACTGCGCTCGCGACAGCCGGTAGATCACGTGGGGTCGGAGTGGGTGATCCTCCGCCAGCCGCGGGTGCAGGAAGTCGATCTTGCCGGTCGTATGGCGTCGCATGCCCAGCCGCTCCATCACCCGTCGCGACCGGACGTTCGTGACCGCGGTGTAGGAGACGAGCGCGTCCAGCCCGAGATCCTCGAACGCAAACCGCACCGCCTCGCGCGCCGCCTCGGTCGCATACCCGTGACCCCATGCCGAGCGGGCGAACCGCCAGCCCACCTCGACCGTCGGCTCGGGCGCCCAGACCGGCACCGACAGCCCGGTGAACCCGAGGAAGACGCCATCCGCGACGCGCTCGACTGCCCACAGCGCATACCCGTCGTCACGCCAGTGAGCCTTGATCCGGCCCACCAGGGTGTCGCTCTCCTCCCGAGTCAATGGACCCGAGAGGAATCGTGCCACCTGCGGATCGGCGTTGAGCGCGGCGAACGGCGCGAGATCCTCGTCACGCCACTCGCGAAGCAGAAGGCGTGATGTGCGCAGGCGGGGCACCGTTGTCGGCCCGGGTACCGGCGCGTCAACCGGGCCTGGCTCGATCTCGGGAGCGACCTTGTTGCCGTGCCCCGGCGTGTGCGCCTCCACCCGTGCATCCTGACCGATCCCGGGCCTATCCTGCATCCCATGTCCGTCGAGCCGCGCATCGAACCCGTCGAGCCGCGCATCGAACCCGCCGAACGCGCCGAACCCGATGCCGGCATCGCCTATCCCCCGGCCGATCTGCCGCCCGTGGATGTGACCGCCTTCGTCCGTCTCGGCGACTTCGAGGCGCCTGCCCGGGAACGTCTCCACCCGGTCGGCTGGGCGTATACGGCGGGCGGGGCCGAGGACGAGCACACGCTTCGTGACAACCGTGCCGTGTGGGACGGTTACCGGCTGCGCCCGCGGGTCCTCGTCGACGTCGCGAACCTGGACCTCTCCACGACGCTCCTCGGGCGACGGGTCGCCTTGCCGGTCGGGATCGCTCCGGCGGCGCTGCACGCCCTCTCGCATCCCGACGCGGAGCTGGCAACTGCCCGAGCCTGCGCTTCGGCGGGCGCGCTCAACGTCGTGTCCACGATGTCATCGCGGACGATGGAGGCCATCGCCGCGGCGGCGCCCGACGGCGCGCGCTGGTTCCAGCTCTACGTCCAGCCGGACTCCGGCCTGACCCGTGAGCTCGTCGATCGCGCGGTGGCGGCAGGGTACGAGGCCCTCGTCATCACAGTTGACCTGCCGGTGCTCGGCTACCGCGACGAGGTGCTCCGCCACCACTTCGATCCCGGCCCGGGCGCCTATGCGAACCTCGAGCGCCGTGGCACCTGGAGCCATGGCTCGGAGCTCGACGGCGCGCTGGATGCCCGCCTGGTCGAGCTGACCTGGGACTCGCTGGCCGAGATCCGCTCGTGGTCGTCGCTGCCGCTCGTGCTCAAGGGGATCCTCACCGGCGAGGACGCCCGCCTCGCGGTCGAGCACGGGGCGGACGCCGTCTGGGTCTCGAACCACGGTGGCCGCCAGCTCGACCGGTCGCCGGCCGGCGTCGACGTGCTGGAGGAGGTCGTCGAGAGCGTCAACGATCGCGCGGAGGTGTACCTCGACGGCGGCGTTCGACGCGGATCGGAGGTGCTGATCGCGCTGGCGCTCGGGGCCCGGGCGGTGTTCACGTCCAGGCCCTTCCTGTGGGCGCTCGCCTGCGCCGGTCAGCCAGGTGTCGAGCGGGCGTTCGCGATCCTGCGCGAGGAGACCGAGCGCGCCCTGTCCCTGGTCGGTGCGACGACGCCCCGGGCCGTGCGCCGGGATCACGTGACGACGGTGTCCACGGGACGATGACCGAGCCGCTCCCCGTCGATCCGGCCCTGGTCGATGCGGCCGCCGCGCTCGACGAGCCGGCCGCCGAGGCCCGCCACACTGCCCTGGCCGATCAGATCCGGCGGGCCAACCGCCTCTACTACGAGGAGGACAACCCGGAGCTGTCGGACGCCGAGTACGACGCGCTGTTCCGGGAGCTGGTCGCGCTGGAGACGGCGTTCCCGACGCTGATCACCCCCGAGTCGCCCACGCAGCGGGTGGGGGGTGCGCCGGCCGGCGGCCGCTTCCCCGAGGTCCGGCACCAGCGGCCGATGCTGTCGCTGTCGAACGCGTTCAGCCATGACGAGCTGCGGGCGTTCGATGCCCGCGTCCGCCGTGGCCTCGGCATGCCGCCCGCCCCCGACCATGCCCCGGACCTGACCTACGTCGCGGAGCTCAAGATCGACGGGCTCGCCATCTCCCTCCGCTACGAGCGCGGCCGGTTCGCCCTGGGCGCCACACGCGGCGACGGCACCACCGGCGAGGACGTGACCCCCAACCTGCGCACGATCCGGTCCGTCCCGGAGCGCCTCCCGGAGCCCGCCACGCTCGAGGCGCGGGGCGAGGTGTACATGCCCAAGGCGGAGTTCGCGCGGATCAACGCTGAGCGGGAGGACGCCGGCCTCGCGCTGTACGCGAACCCGCGCAACAGCGGCGCGGGCTCGCTGCGCCAGAAGGACGCGGCCGTCACGGCCGGCAGGCAGCTCTCGACCTGGATCTACCAGCTGGTCGAGGACGAGCCGGCCGTGGACAGCCAGTCGGCCGCCTTGGCGCGCCTCGAACGGCTGGGCTTCCACGTCAACCCTGACCGCGAGCCCGGCCTCGACATCGAGGGCGTGATCGCATTCACCGAGCAGTGGCGCGAGGCGCGCCACGACCTTCCGTACGAGACCGATGGCGTCGTGGTCAAGGTCGATCGCTTCGACCAGCAGCAGCAGCTGGGCATGGTCAGCCGCGCGCCGCGCTGGGCGATCGCGTTCAAGTTCCCGCCCGAGCAGGTCGAGACGCTGGTCGAGGACATCGTCCCGTACGTCGGCCGGACCGGGACGCTGACGCCGGTGGCGCACCTGCGGCCGGCGAAGGTGGCCGGCTCCACCGTGGCCCGGGCGACCCTCCACAACCTCGACGAGGTCCGGCGCAAGGACATCCGGATCGGGGACACGATCGTGCTCCAGAAGGCGGGCGACGTGATCCCCGAGGTCGTCCGGCCCATCCTCGACAGGCGCCCCGCGGACGCCCGCGTGTTCGAGATGCCGGAGCGCTGCCCGGTCTGCGACACCCCCATCGTCCGCGACGAGGGCGCCGTCCGCCACTACTGCCCCAACCTCGCCTGCCCGGCCCGTGTCGCCCAGGAGTACCAGCACTTCGTCGGCCGTGGGGGGATGGACATCGAGGGCGCCGGCTGGGCCGTGCTCAGCCAGCTGCTCCAGCGGGGGATGATCCGCAGCCGTGCGGACTTCTACCGGCTCACGGTCGAGGACCTGGAGACGCTCGACCGGTTCGCGCGCAAGAGCGCGGAGAACCTGCACGGCGCCATCCAGCGATCGCGCACGCCGCCCGCTTGCCCGCGTCCTCAACGGCCTGGGCATCCCGCAGGTGGGCGAGACGACGGCCATCGACCTCGCG
Organism: uncultured Chloroflexia bacterium; assembly: GCA_963732805.1. Taxonomy (GTDB): domain Bacteria; phylum Chloroflexota; class Limnocylindria; order Limnocylindrales; family CSP1-4; genus CAIXZV01. The sequence goes on along the minus strand of CAVTAW010000001.1, from coordinate 2,185,135 downwards.
CGCTGGATCACCCGCCAGGTGCCTACCCGGCGCGAGCGGCTGGCCGACCCGGTTCGCCGCCTTGCCTGCGCCAGCGTGGCCACGGACGATCCGGAGCGGTTCGCCGAGATCGAGGGGGTGGGGCCGACGGTGTCGGCCTCGCTGGCCGCCTGGTTCGCGGACGACGCCACCTCGCGACGTGCTCGACGAGCTGGCCGAGGTCGGCATCGAGCCCGAAGCACCGGTTGTGCCGCCGTCGAGCACGGCGGAGGCGCGGGCCCGCTGACCGGCAAGACGGTCGTCGTGACCGGCACGATCGAGGGGTTCAGCCGCGAGGAGGCCGAGGAGGCCGTCCGCGCGGCCGGCGGCAAGCCGGCGGGCTCCGTGTCCAGGAAGACCGATTACGTGGTCGCCGGCCCGGGCGCCGGCTCCAAGCTGGCAGAAGGCGGCCGAGCTGGGGATCCCGGTGCTCGACGCCGACGGATTCCGCCGGCTGCTGGCGGGCGAGGCGCCCGATGGAGACACCGGACCCGCCCCGGATGCCGGGGAGGGGGCCACATGAACGACGCGGAGGAGCGCCTTGCCGAGTGTCTCGCGTCGGATCCCGAGCGCGTGCTGGGCACCGGGATCGTGATCCAGGACCTCGAGATCCAGGGCGAGGGGCCGGTGACGATCCACGTCACGTGCCTCGTGGACGGCCTGGCGCGCGACATCGTGGCCACCGGCGACTCGCCGATCGAGGCCATCACCGACCTGATTCGCCTCGCCGCGGAGACGCGCCTGGCGTCCGCGTTCTGGCAGATGGTCGGGCCCACCTGACGGATCCTGTCCTGCGGATGATGGCTGGCGAGCGCATCGCCGCCCACCGCCGCCAGAGCCGGACCCGGGGCTAGACTTGCTACGTGGCCACCGTTGCCGATTGCGAGGCGCGCAGCGCATGACGACGTCGGACTACCTGAGGGATGCGCGGGTCGTCGTGATCGGGGCAGGCGCGATCGGCGCCGCCCTGACCTACCGGTTGGCGCAGGCCGGCGCGAAGCTGACCACCATCGAACGACGCTATCCGGGCGCCGGGACGACGGGCGCACGTTCGCCTGGGTAAACGGCGATCGACAAGCCGCCGCGACACTATCACCGCCTGAATGTGCTCTCGCTCCGGGACCACGAGGAGCTCTCCGACGAGATCGGCGGCCGCTGGCTCCACGTCACGGGCTCCATGCACTGGGCCGACGCGCGCGACGCCGCGCGGAGGCGTCCGCCCTCGGGAACGTGATGCGCCAACTGACCGGCTGGGGCGCGCGGGTCGATCGCCTCACCCCGGACCAGGCGGTGCGGGAGCTCGAGCCCGACCTGGCGATCGATCCGGCAGTCGTCGCCGCCGTGTTCTTCGTCCGCCGTTCAGGGTGGCTGGACCCGCTTGCGATGGCCCACGGGACCATGGCCGCCGCCGTCGAGCGGTACGGGGCGGAGCTCGTCCGGGGTGAGGTTGTCGGGATGCGGACGGGCGGCGGCATGATCGAGGCGGTCCAGCTCGGGCGACGGCCGCGAGCTCGCGGCCGACGTCGTCATCAACGCCGCGGGTCCGGGGCCAACCGGGTCGCCGGACTCGCGGGCGCCGAGCTTCCCATCGAGCGCACGCCGGGGCTGCTCCTGGTCACGGCGCCCGCCCCGGCCCGCCTGCAACGGGTGGTCCAGGCGTCGGAGGTGCACCTGCGGCCCGATGGTGGTGGACGCGTGATGGTCCAATGGGAGCCGCTCGACAGCCATGCCACGGAGGGAGCTCCCCTTGCCGTCGACGACCCACTCGTCGGGGAGGCCATGGCGAGGGCGAGAGCCGTCATGCCGGCCCTGTCGCACGTCGAGGTCCAAGCGGTCCTGCTGGGCGTGCGGCCGGTGCCGAAGGACGGGTTCCCGATCGTCGGCTTCGACCTGTCGATCGCGAACCTGTACCACGCCGTGACGCACAGCGGCATCACACTGGCGGCACGGCTCGCGATCCTCGTAACGGAGGAGCTGACTGGCGGCGACCCCGAGCCCCTCGAGCCGTACCGGCCGTCGCGCCTGGCGCACCGGGCCGGGGCCCGATCGATGCCCGTCTCGGGCTCGTCCAACTAGCGATCAGTCGAGGCGCCCGGTTCGCTCGTGCCCTCCGACGCGCGAAGTCGTTGTCGGGCGAAACAGAAGGTGCGATAGTGCCCGAATGGCCCCGCCGTTCATGGCGGCCGGGCGATCTTGGCCACTCGTGCGCTCGTCCCCGCGCTCGAGCATCCGAGTCGGTCAACGCGGTCAGGAGGAGAGAACAGTGAAGAAGAGCCTGCGCCTCACGGTGTTCGCGTCGGTCGCCGCCGTGATGCTGGCAGCTTGCAGCTCCGGCGCCTCGCCGACCCCAGAGCCGACCGCAAGCCCCACGTCCGCACCGCCGTCAATGGCGAGTGTGGCGCCGGAGGTGTGGCGCCGGCAACCCCGGCCCCACGCCCACGATCGACCCGAGCTCGCTGCTCGGCAAGATCATCGCGGCCGGCAAGGTTCGGATCTCGACAGATCCGAACTACGCGCCGTTCTCGTCGCTCGACGTTGCCACGGGCAAGTACGTCGGCTTCGACACCTCCACCGCAGAGGAGGTCGTCAAGCGGATGAACGCGGCGCTCGGCACTAATCTCCAGATCGAGTGGATCACCCCGAGCTGGGACCTCATCACCGCCGGCAGCTGGGGCGGACGGTGGGACATGTCGATCGGCTCGATGAGCGTGACGGTCGGCCGTGAGAAGGTGGTCGACTTCGCCGACCCGTACTACTACGACTACGGGTCGATCGCGGTCCCGACCGGTTCGACCGTCGCCTCCATCGCCGATCTGGACGGCAAGAACGTCTGCGTCGGGGCCTCCACGACCTACGAACAGTGGCTGAAGGGCACCCTCGAGATCGCCGACCCGAACATGGCGCCGCCCCCGAAGAACCTCAACATCACATCGCTCGAGACCGACAACGAGTGCATCCAGGCGCTCGCGGCCGGCCGCAAGTTCGACGCGATCGTGGCCAACGAAGGCGACCTCGCCAATGCGGTGAACCAGAAGCAGCCGATTCAAGATCCTCCAGATCCCGCCGCCCTTCGTGGTGTCGGTGGCGTTCGCGCTCGACAAGTCCGGTCCGTCGGACCGCGAGCATGCTCGCGGTCCTCAACCCGATCGTCGCGGCGATGCATGCCGACGGCACCTTGACCGGATTCTCCATGCAGTTCTTGGGCAAGGACGTCACCACAGCACCTTGACGCTCCGCCACGAGGCCCTGCTGCCGTCCGGCGGCAGGGCCTCATCGTTTTCGGCCGCCCGAAGGAGGATCGGTGGAGGGATGGTGACCTACCGATGACCACGCTGCTAGCCACGCAGCCCGGACCTGGGCGACAAGATCCTGGACGGCGGAGCGGCGCAGGGGCAGGGCCTGGCGCACGGTATTCCTCGCCGTCTGGCTCGTGATCCTGTCCGGGCTGATCGCCTTCGTCCTGATCACGGTCAAACTCAACGTGAGCTTCATGACCTCGGTCATCCCGTTCATCGTCGGCGGGGCCGGCGTCACGATCCTGGTCTCGGCCGATCTCGATCACCCTGGCGATCATTCTGGCCAGCCTCGGGGCCCTCGGGCGCCTGTCGCGAAACCCGATCGCCAATGGCGCCGCGAGCTTCTACGTGTCGCTGGTCCGGGGGACCCCGCTGCTGCTGCAGATCCTGTTCATCTACCTCGCGCTGCCGCAGGCCGGCATCGTGCTCGACGCCTTCTTCTGCGGCGTCATCGCGCTCGGCTTCAACTACGGCGCCTACATGACGGAGATCTTCCGCGCCGGAATCCAGGCGGTCCCGCACGGCCAGACAGAGGCGGCCGAATCGCTGGGCATGACCGGCCGGACGACCTTCATCAGGATCATCGCCCCGCAGGCCTTCCGGATCGTCACCCCGGCGATCGGAAACGACTTCATCGCGATGCTCAAGGATTCGTCGCTCGTCTCGACGATCGGTGTTCAGGAGCTTCTCTGGAAGGCGCAGGTCGCGGGCCGGCCCACCTTCCAGTCGATGCAGACCCTCATCATCGCCGCGCTCGTGTACTGGGCCATGACGTTGGTCTTCTCGTACTTCCAGGGCCGGCTGGAGCGCCGCATGGCCACCGCCGACCGATCCGCGGGAGCCGTCTGATGGTCGCCTGCCTCCCACCAGCGCCAACATGCCGCCGGTGCACACCATCCATCCCGGCCGAGGTCCCGGGCAAGCTCGTGAAGCCAGGCGCAGAGCCGGTGCTCAGGGCGACCAGCATCGAGAAGTGGTTTGTCAGGAACCACGTCCTGCGGGGCTGCTCGATGACCGTCTACCCGGCCGAGACCGTCACCATCCTCGGCCGGTCGGGCTCCGGCAAGAGCACGTTCCTGCGCTGCCTCAACTTCCTCGAGGAACCCAGCGCCGGGGTCGTGGACATTGACGGAATCCAGGTTGCCGGCGACCCGCTACGCCCACGCTCGAGGAGCACCCGCGAACAGATCCGCCTGCTGCGCCTGCAGGCAGGGATGGTGTTCCAGGAGTTCAACCTGTTCCCACATCTCACGGTGATCGGCAACCTCCTCGAGGCCCCGCTCCATGTCAAGAAGATGCACCGGGCCGAGGCCACCGAGATCGCCGAGTCGTACCTGGAGAAGGTGGGACTCATCGACAAGCGAGACGAGTTCCCCTCGCGCCTGTCCGGCGGCCAGCGGCAGCGGGTGGCGATCGCCCGTGCGTTGACCATGCAGCCGAAGATCATGCTGTTCGACGAGCCCACGAGCGCGCTCGACCCCTCGCTCGTCGGCGAGGTGCTCAAGGTCATGGAGAGCCTCGCCCACGAAGGGCGGACGATGGTCGTCGTGACCCACGAGATGTCGTTCGCCAAGGAGGCCGCCGACCGCGTCTACTACATGGACGAGGGGGAGTTCGTCGAGATCGGGCCGCCAGAGGAAGTGCTGACAGACCCGCGCGATGAACGCACGAGGAGGTTCCTCAAGCGCTTCCTGAGTCTCTGATCGAACCGGTCCGACGCCACCCGAGGGATCCCCGTCCCGGACCGCGCCGCTCCCGTATCATCGCGCCATGGCCTCGCTGACCCGCGCCGACGTCGAGCACGTCGCCTACCTCGCCCGCCTCGGGCTGACCCACGAAGAGCTCGCCCGGCTCGAGGGCCAGCTCAACCACATCCTCGACCAGTACGCCAAGCTTGCCGAGCTGGACACGGACGCGATCCCGCCCACGGCCCAGACGATCGAGCTGGAGAACATCCTGCGCGACGACGTGGCGCGGCCGTCGCTGTCCGGCGGACGCGGTGCTCGCGCAACGCCCCGCAGCGCGACGGCGACTTCTTCGTCGTGCCCGCGATCCTGGGCGGGGACTACGGCGGCCCGGTGGCCGATCGACCTCGATCTCACCCGGCTCCTTGCCCACGAGCTGGCCGGCCGCCTGCGGCCGGCGAGACCACGTCGCGCGAGACTCACGGCCGCGCACCTGGCGCGCGCCCACGCGACGACCGCGGCCTGCACGCCTGGCTCACGATCGACGACGAGCGGGCGCTGGCCGAGGCCGACGCGGCGGACGCCAAGCTGGCCGCCGCGCGGGCGGAGGGCGGCGCCGCCGTCGAGGCGCCCGCACCCGCTGCTCGGGATCCCGGTGGCGCTCAAGGACCTGGTGTCGGTCAAGGGCGGGCAGTGCACCGCCGGCTCCCGGATCCTCGAGGGCTACGCGCGCGCCGTACGACGCCCACATCACCGAGCGCCTTCGAGACGCCGGTGCCGTGATCCTGGGCAAGACCAACATGGACGAGTTCGCGATGGGCTCGTCCACCGAGCACTCCGCGTTCGGGCCGACGGCCAACCCGTGGGACCTCGACCGCGTCCCGGGCGGATCCAGCGGGCGGCTCGGCCGCGGCCGTCGCCGCCCGCCAGGCGCCGCTGGCGCATCGGCACCGACACCGGCGGCTCGATCCGCCAGCCGGCCGCGCTATGCGGGATCGTGGGCATGAAGCCGACCTACGGCCGAGTCAGCCGATACGGGATCGTCGCGTTCGCCAGCAGCCTCGACCAGATCGGCCCGCTCGCCCGCGACGCGCGCGACGCGGCCGCGCTGCTCCACGCGGTCTCGGGCCGCGACGAGCGCGACTCCACCTCGGCGCCCGATCCCCGTGCCCGACGACCTGCTGCATCTCGCCGGCATCCGATGACGAGGCGGCCGCCTGGCTGCGGGGCAAGCGCTTCGGGCTGCCGCGCGAGTACTTCGTGGCCGGCATGGAGCCGGGCGTCGAGGCGACGGTCCGCGAGGCCGTGGCCGCGCTCGAGGACGCCGGGGCGATCGTGGAGGATGTCAGCCTGCCACATACCGACTACGGCCTGGCGACCTACTACATCGTGGCGCCCGCCGAGGCGTCCGCGAACCTCGCTCGCTACGACGGCGTCCGCTTCGGCTACAGCGTGCGCGGCGGCGACGACTACCTCGCCAACTACCTCGCGACGCGCGGCGAGGGATTCGGGGCGGAGGTCAAGCGCCGGATCATGCTCGGCACCTACGCCCTGTCGGCCGGCTACTACGACGCGTTCTACCTCAAGGCGCAGAAGGTCCGGACCCTGATCAAGCGCGACTTCGATCGGCTGTGGGACAGCGGGCTTCGATGCGCTCGTGGCGCCCACGTCGCCCTCGGTCGCGTTCCGCGTTCGGGGCGCGGATGGCGGACCCCGTCCAGATGTACCTGTCCGACGCGTGCACGCTGCCGGTCAACATGGCCGGCCTGCCCGGGATCTCGGTTCCGTGCGGGCTGTCAGAGGGCCTGCCGGTCGGCCTGCAGCTGATCGGTGCCGCGTGGTCGGAGGCCCCCCTGTTCCGGGCGGCCCGTGGCTACGAGGCGCTCACCGCGAGCGCCGCGTGGCGGCGCCTCGAGCCGAACGACCTCGCGGCGCTCGACGATCCGGCCGTGGCCACCCCTGCCGAGCGGGTCGCCGCGGTCACAAGCCAGGGGACGGACGGCCCTCGATAACGGTGCTCGGGGCCGGGACGATGAACCGGGAGGTGACGGGATGCTGAAGCAAATCATCGTCGGATCGACGATCGCGGCCGTGGGCTGGGCCGCGTTCTACGGCGCACGGCGCTGGTGGGCCACGTGGGGCGCCGATCCCGCTGAGAAGGCGCGAGCCCTGCCGGGCGACGACCTGGTCCCCGTGGCGATGGCCAGCGACACGCGCGGGATCACGATCGAGGCGCCGCCATCGGCCGTGTGGCCGTGGCTGGTCCAGATGGGCTACGGGCGGGCCGGCTGGTACAGCTACGACCGCCTGGACATGCGCGGGCGCAGCGCCGACGAGATCCACGCGGAGTGGCAGCAGCTGGCCGTCGGCGATCTGCTGCCCACCGACTCGGGTGGCGGGTTCGTCGTCCGCGTGCTGGACCCAGAGCGGGCGCTGGTCGTGTTCATCGACAGCGACCTCGTCGCCGAGCAGCGCGGAACGGCAGGCACAGGCATCGCCGCGAGCGACGCTCCGGGCCTCGCCGCCTCGGGGCGGTTCATGGGGTCCGCGATGCCGCCCCGGTTCGCCGCTTCGTGGTCGTTCGTGCTGGAGCCGCTGGGTCCGGATCGCACCCGCCTCATCGAGCGAGTGCGGCTGGGGATGGAGGGTGACGCCCGCGGATCGAGGGCGATGGGTCCGATGCTCGGGTTCGGCGTGTTCGTGATGATGCAGCGCCAGATGCTGGGCATCCGCGACCGCGCGGAGCGGGGTCCGGAGGTGGCGCTCCCGCCGGCATCGGAGCCGCTTCCGGCCTGACCGGGATCGGAGTCGTGTCCGGCCTGACCGGGATCGGAGCCGTGTCCGGCCTGCTCCGCCGCCGCGGACGAACACGTGCCACGGCCCTGTCGATGCCGTACCCTTCGGGCCCATGAGCATCGGCCCGGTCACCCGCGCCCCCCTCGCCGAGCGCGCGCTCGCCCGGCGGGTCCTGGCCGTGCCTCCGTCGGGCATCCGCCGGTTCTTCGACATCCTGGCCACGATGGACGACGTGATCAGCCTCGGGGTTGGGGAGCCCGACTTCGACACGCCGCGGGAGATCGTCGAGGCCGGCGTGGAGAGCCTCCGCGAGGGCAGGACCCACTACACGTCGAACTTTGGCACGCTCGAGCTCCGGCGCGCGCTGTCTGAGCATCTCGAGCAGCGGTACGGGGTCCATTACGACCCGCTGACCGAGATCCTGGTCACCGTCGGCGCATCGGAGGCGGTGGATCTCGCCCTGCGCGCCACCTGCGACCCGGGCGACGAGGTCATCCTCCACGAGCCCTCGTACGTGGCCTATGTCCCGGCCATCGTGTTCGCCGGCGGCACCGTGGTCCCGGTCGCAACCCGCTTCGAGGACGATTTCGCGCTCGACCCGCGTGCCGTGGAGGCGGCGATCACGCCGCGGACCAAGGCGCTGTTCCTGGGTTACCCGGCGAACCCCACCGGCGCCGTCCTCGATGACGTCGTCCAGGACGAGCTGGCCGCCATCGCCCGGCGTCACGACCTGCTCGTGTACAGCGACGAGATCTACGATCGCCTCGCCTACGGGACGTACCGCCATCGGGCGTTCAGCTCGTTGCCCGGCATGCGCGAGCGGACGGTGCTGATGGGTGGCTTCTCCAAGGCATACGCCATGACCGGTTGGCGGGTCGGCTGGATGTGCGCCCCGGCGCCGATCCTCGAGGGCGTCGTCAAGGTGCACCAGTACGGGATCATGTCGGCCCCGACCGTCGCCCAGGATGCCGCCCTGGCGGCGCTGCAGGGTGGCGAGACGGCCGTCGGGGCGATGGTCGCCGAGTACGACCGCCGCCGCCGGCTGCTCGTGGACGGCCTCAACCGGATCGGCCTGCCGACCTTCGAGCCGCGCGGCGCCTTCTACGGCTTCCCCAAGATCACGTCCACGGGACTCACCTCCGACGAGTTCACCGAGCGACTGCTGCGCGAGGAACGGGTGGCGGTCGTGCCCGGCAACGCGTTCGGGCCGTCGGGGGAGGGCCACGTGCGGATGTGCTACGCCACGGCCTACGAGCAGCTGGAGGAGGCGCTCGTGCGGATCGGCCGGTTCGTGGAGCGGACGCGCGCGGCCTGACGCGCTGGCGCAGGGCACTCGCGCGGGCCGGTCCGCACGGCTTGTGCGTGACCTTCGTCACTTCCTTGACACGCCGGTCGGCGCGCACGCTCGAGGCTCCGGGACCGTGACCCGGCGCTGGCCGCGTCCCCCCGTCGGAGGTGTGCCATGACACGTGCATTGGTTGTCCACCACGACATCGATCTCGCCGACCAGGAGGTCGAGTCCCTTCGCCGGCTCGGCTACGAGGTCGACCAGTGCAGCGGGCCGACCGCGAACACCTGCCCGATCCTCAACGGCGGCACGTGCGACCTGGCGGCCAACGCCGACGTCCTCGTCTACGACGCCTGGGCGAGCGGCGACACCGGCGGGTCGGGCGAGCTGATCAACGGCCTGCGCCGGACGCACCCGAAGGTGCCGATCGTGCTCACCACGCCCGGCATCGGCTATTCCTGGGAACCCGACGCCGACCCGGGTGTCGTCGAGCTCCAGGGGCAGCCGACCGGCGCCCGCCTGCACGAGGCGATCCAGCAGGCGCTGGCCAACCTGGAGAGGACGGAGACGACCCCGGGCTGACGCATCGACCCGTCGGCCGCGTCGCCCGGGGCTGCGCCTCCAGTCGCTGCTGGCAACCGCCACGTCCGCAACGAGCGCCGCCCTTCCCGGGGCGCGTCTGTGCCACACTCAGGGTCATGCTCGCGGTGGTCCTGCTCGCCTCCGGCCTCGTCGCGCTCGGCTACGGCTCGTGGCGCGGATACGCCGCCGCTCGCGCCGCGCTGCTGCCGCTCCTGCGCGACGGCGATGAGACGCGTTCCCTGATCGACGCCACGCGACCGGTGCTGGATCGGACGCGGATCCGGCAGGCCGCCCGCAACGTGGTCGTCGCGGTCGCCTGGATCGGCGTGGCGATGTACGGGCTGTACCTGGCGACCGTCGGCACGGCGGTGCTCCGGTGACGGCGGCACCCGAGCGGGCAACGGCGATCCTGGACCGCTACGAGGCCGTCATCGGCATCGAGATCCACTGCCAGCTGCGCACGGCGTCGAAGATGTTCTGCGCCTGCTCGACGGTGTACGACGGCGCCGCGCCCAACACCCACGTCTGCCCGGTCTGCCTGGGCCTGCCCGGTGCGCTCCCGGTGATCAACCGGCGGGCGGTCGAGCTCGTGATCGCCACCGGTCTCGCGATCGAGGCCGAGATCCCCGAGCGCACCCAGTGGGAGCGCAAGAACTACTTCTATCCCGACCTGCCCAAGGGCTACCAGATCAGCCAGTACGCGATCCCGCTGGCGGCCCGCGGGCGGCTGGCGATCGAGACCTCCGCGGGCCCGTTCGTCGTGCCCATCACGCGGGCCCATCTCGAGGAGGACACGGCCAAGCTGGTCCACGCGGACTCGCCGGGCCCCACCGGTGGGCGCGCGTCGCTGGTGGACTTCAACCGTTCCGGCGCCCCGCTCATGGAGATCGTGACCGAGCCCGACATCCGGACGGCCGAGCAGGCGCGGCGCTACGCCGAGGAGCTGCAGCTGCTGCTACGCGCGATCGGCGCAAGTGACGCGGACATGGAGCGCGGCCAGATGCGGGTCGAGGCCAACGTGTCGCTGCGGCCGCGCGGGCGCGAGGCGTTCGGGACACGCGTCGAGGTCAAGAACATGAACTCGTTCCGGGCCGTGGAGCGGGCCATCGCGTTCGAGATCGAGCGCCAGGGGGCGGCTCTCGACGCGGGCGAACCGCTCTCGATGGAGACTCGCGGCTGGGATGACGGCCGGCAGGCGACGTACCGGATGCGTTCCAAGGAGACGTCCGAGGACTACCGCTACTTCCCGGAGCCGGACCTGCCGCCGCTTCACGTCGAGACCGGCTGGATCGCCGCGGTGCGGGCGGCGCTGCCGGAGCTGCCTGCGGCGCGTCGGGCCCGGTACGTTGCCCTGGGCATCACCGACTACGACGCGGCCGTCCTGGTGGCGGACCCGGCGATGACCACGGCATTCGAGGCGATCTCGGCCGCCGGCAGGGCGCTTCCGGCCAAGGAGGTCGTCAACTTCGTGTCCGGGGCGCACGCGCGGGCGGTCAAGGCAGGCGGGCTCAACGCGGCGGGCACGGCTGGCGCCTCGACGCCGGCGGGAATCGCGGCGCTGCTGGGCGCCATCATCGACGGCAAGGTTTCGCGGTCCGTGGGGCGCGACCTGCTGGACCGGCATCTCGGGGACGGCACCCCGGCAGACGACCTCCTCGCCCGTGCCGGGCCGGGCCCGATCTCCGATGACAATTCACTGCTCGGTCACGTGGACGCGGTCATCGCCGCCAACCCGAAGGCCGTCGCCGACTACCGCGCCGGCAAGCCGGTCACGGGCTTCTTCGTGGGCCAGGTGATGAAGGCGACCAAGGGTGCCGCGGATGCCGCCCGGGTCACGACCCTGGTCCGGGAGCGCCTGGACGGCGGGGGCTGACCGATGAGCGTGATCGGTCTCGCGCTGCTGGTGATCGGGATCGTGCTGGTCGCCTTCGGGCTCCTGCGTGCCCGGGGACCCTACCAGCGCTACAGCGCGTTGCGGGAGCAGGATGCGAACATCGCACGGTACGAGGCGTGGCGTGGCGGCTCGCGGCCCGACTCGAAGACCGGCGCGTCGGTCGCGATGGACCTGCTCAAGCGACAGTGGCAGACGGGCGTCGTGATCGCGATCGCCGGCGTGGCCTGCCTGGCGGCCGCGCTCGTCATCGGCTGAGCGCGCGCCCCGGTCACCCGCCGGCGAGCAGGCGGTGGTGCTCGATGAGCGTGCACCGGTCCATCACGACCGACAGCCCGCCGTCGTGCGCGATCCGGCCGGCTTCGGCGCTCGCGATCCCGAGCTGCAGCCAGAGGCACCTGGCACCCACGGCCACGGCCTCGCGCGCGTGCACGGCGCAGTCCTCGGGTCGCCGGAACACGTCCACGATGTCCACCGGACCGGTGTCGCGGACGGCGTCGATCACGGTCGGATGGCACCGGAGGCCCGCGATCACCGTCTCGCGCGGGTTCACGGGGACCACGTCGTAGCCGGCCCGGGCCAGTGCGACGAGCACTCCGTGTGAGGGTCGTCCGGGGTTTGCCGAGGCGCCGACCACGGCGATCCGGGGCCCCGAGCGAAGCAGGGCAAGGATCCCGGCGTCATCGAGCAGCGGGACCGGTGGTCGGCCTTCCTGGACGGCGATCAGCGTCGCCAGCCACTCGCGGTCGTCGTCGCCCGTGGGATCGGTCATTCGTGCACGGTTCATCGCATCCGGTCGCGTCATCCCGTACTCTACGGCATTGTCCCAGGCCCGCAGCCGAGGGGGGTGTCGGACCGCAGGAGGAGAGAACACGTTGCAGGTCACCAACCGGCTCATCGCGCTCGGCGCGGCAGCAGCCATCCTGGTCGCCGCCTGCTCCGGCTCCTCGTCCACCAATGCCCCCACCGCGGCACCCACGGCGAGCGCGCCCACGGCCAGCGCGCCCACGGCCAGCGCACCCAAATCGAGCGCGTCCCCATCGGCCGACTTCGCCGACTACAAGGCGTGCGTCTCCTTCGACAGCGGTGGCCTCGGCGACAAGGGCTTCAACGACCTTGCGCTGCAGGGCCTCGAGGATGCCAAGGCGCTCGGGTTCAGGACCGCGTACAGCGAGGCCAAGGGCTCGTCCGACTATGCCAACAACATCGAGCTGCTGATCGACCAGGGCTGCGACACGATCATCACCGTCGGGTTCGAGCAGACGCAGGCAACGATCCAGACGCGACCCTCGCCAACTCGGACGTCGAAGTTCGCGCAGGTCGATACCACCTGGGACGAGACCGCCAACGGCGCCGGTGCCGGACGAACTTCACGGGCCTCGACTTCCAGATCGACCAGGCCGCGATGCTCGCCGGCTACCTCGCCGCGGGGTTCAGCAAGACGGGCAAGATCGGCACCTACGGCGGCGAGCAGTACGCGGGCGTGACCCGGTTCATGGACGGCTACTACGCCGGCATCGCCTACTACAACGAGCAGAAGGGCACGCATGTCAGCCTGCTCGGCTGGGACGCGGCGAGCCAGCGGGGCACGTTCGTGGGTGGCAGCAACCCGTGGGGCGACACCGCCAAGGGCGAGCAGCTGGCCAAGACGCTTCGCCGACCAGGGCGCGGACATCGTCGCCCCGGTCGCCGGCGCCACCGGCAACGTGTCGATCAAGTACATGCTGTCCAAGGGTCTCTGGGCGATCGGCGTCGACACGGACCAGGCGCTGTCGCTCCCGGAGTACGCAGCCGCCATCATCACCTCGTCGGAGAAGAAGATCGACGCCGCGGTGCTCGACACGTTCAAGGCCAACGCCGGCGGCCAGACCTTGCCGGCCGGAACTACGAGGGCACGCTGGCCAACGGGGGCGTGGCGCTCTCCCCGTTCCACGACTTCGACAGCCAGATCTCGTCCGATCTCAAGGCGGAGATCTCCGCGCTGAGGCGACAAGATCGTGTCCGGCGGCATCAAGGTCTCGGACTACCTGAAGTAGCCGTGGCCCCAGGCCATCCTGGATCCGGACCCTGCCCGCCCCCGGATTGCCGTGGGCGGGCGGCCCGTATCCGAGGGTCGACGTTCGACGATGCGGCTCGAGCTGGAACAGATCACCAAGCACTTCCCGGGTGTCCTGGCCAACGACGGGATCTCGATCTCGGCCGACCGGGGGCAGGTGCTCGGCCTGCTGGGCGAGAACGGCGCCGGCAAGACCACGCTGATGAACATCCTTGCGGGGCTGTACCGGCCGGATTCCGGCCGGATCGTGATCGACGGGACGCCCCGGATCTTCGGTGATCCGGCGGCCGCCATCCGGGCGGGGATCGGCATGGTGCACCAGCACTTCATGCTCGTGCCCGTGTTCGACGTGGTCGAGTCGGTGGCCCTGGGCGCGGAGCCGGTGAGCGGCCCGGTGGGCACGTTCGACCGCCCGACCGCGCGCCGGCGGGTGGTCGAGCTGTCCGACGCCTATGGCCTCGACGTCGACCCGGACGCCCGGATCGAGGACCTGCCGGTGGGTGTCCGCCAGCGGGTCGAGATCCTCAAGGCGCTCTACCGCCACAGCGACATCCTGGTGCTGGATGAGCCGTCCGCGGTGCTCACGCCCGACGAGACCGAGGAGCTGTTCGGGATCATCCGGGGCCTGGCCGCCGGGGGGACCACGGTCATCTTCATCACCCACAAGCTCAATGAGGTCCTCGAGGTCGCGGACACGATCACGGTCCTGCGGCGAGGACGGGTTGCCGGGACCGTGCTCCCGGGCCAGACGAGCCGCGAGGAGCTGGCCAACCTGATGGTCGGACGCAACGTGGCGCTGACCGTCACGCGCGCTCCCGCCAAGCCGGCCGAGCCGGTCCTCGAGCTGCGCGACGTGTTCATCCGCGACGACCGGCTGGAGCTGGCGGTGCGAGGGATCAGCCTCGACGTCCACGCGGGCGAGATCGTTGCCCTAGCCGGTGTCCAGGGCAACGGCCAGACCGAGCTCGTCGAGGCCATCGTGGGGCTCCGTCACGTCGATTCGGGGACGATCTCGATCGGGGGGCACGTGATCGACCATGGGTCACCTCGCCGCGTCGCGGACCTCGGGGTGGGGCACATCCCGGAGGACCGCTCGCGCGATGGGCTGATCCGGATGATGACCGTCGCCGAGAACTATGTCCTCGACAGCTACCACCGCGATCCGTACAGCAGCTGGGGGATGCTTGATCGCAAGGCGGTCGGGGAGGCGGCCATGAAGGCCGTCGACGACTTCGACATCCGCACGCCGTCGATCGAGGTGCTGGTGGGCGCCCTGTCCGGGGGCAACCAGCAGAAGGTGATCGTCGCCCGGGAGTTCTCGCGCCGGCTGCGCCTGGTCATTGCATCGCAGCCGACCCGCGGCCTCGATGTGGGTTCGATCGAGTACATCCACCAGCGGATCGTCGAGCAGCGCGATGCCGGGGCCGCGGTCCTGATCGTGAGCACCGAGCTGGACGAGATCCTCGCCCTCGGGGACCGTGTCGCGGTCATGTTCGGGGGCGTCGTCGCGGGCCTGCTGGCCGGCACCGAGATCAGCCGCGAGGCCGTGGGGATGCTCATGGGCGGCGTGCATTGAGCCGCCTCCGTGAGCGGCTCCGCCCGTTGGGGATCCCCGCGCTCGCGATCCTGCTCGCGTTCGCGGTCGGCGCGGTGTTCCTGATCGCGACCGACATCGAGCACCTGGAGATGCTGACCAGCGATCCCGTGGCGGCGATCACAGGCGCGCTGGGGTCGGTGCTGGACGCCTACACCTCGATGATCATCGGCGCCATCGGTGATCCGTCGAAGTTTGCGATCGCGCTCGGGGAGGGGACCCCTCGCCAGTGGGCGACGGCGCTGCGGCCGATCACCGAATCCCTGGTCGCGGCGACGCCGCTGATCTTCACCGCGCTGGCGGTCGCCGTGTCGTTTCGGGCGGGCGTGTTCAACATCGGCGCCGAGGGCCAGTTCGTGCTGGGAGCGCTCGGGGCCACCATCACGGCCCTGCTGCTGCGGGACACCGTGCCCGCGCCGGTGATCCTGGTCGTGTCCGTGGTCATGGGCACCGCGTTCGGGGCCGGGTGGGGCTTCATCCCCGGCTTCCTCAAGGCACGGACCGGGGCCCATGAGGTCATCACGACGATCATGCTCAACTACATTGCGGGCCAGATCGTCCTGTTCAGCCTGCGCTCGGACTTCCTGCGCCAGACCGGGTCCTCGCAGCCGATCTCGAAGGTCCTCAAGGACTTCGTGTCGGTGCCGTTGATGATCGAACTGCCCGGCATCCGGCTCCACTGGGGGTTCGTGGTCGCGCTCCTGGCGGCGGCGGTCATGTCCTGGTTCCTGTTCCGCACCACGAAGGGGTTCGAGCTGCGGGCGGCGGGCCTCAACCTCACCGCGGCCCGGTACGCCGGGATCAGCGCCTCGGGCTCGATCATCCTGGCCATGACGATCTCGGGCGCGCTGGCGGGCATGGGTGGTGCCTTCCAGGTGCTGGGAACCGTGGGCCAGATGTCCACCGACGTGAGCGCGGGCTTCGGCTGGGACGCGATCGCCCTCGCGCTGCTCGGCGGCACGCAGCCGGGGGGCGTGGTCGTCGCCTCGCTGCTGTTCGGGGCGCTGCGCACGGGGGGCGGGCTGATGCAGGTCAAGTCCGGGATCCCGCTCGACCTGCTGTTCTTCATCCAGGCGCTCGTGATCATGTTCGTCGCCGCGCCAGACCTCGTGCGTCGGATCTTCCGGCTGCGGCCCGCGCCGCCGGAAGGCGGCGCGCCAGTCGAGGAGGGGGCGCCGGCATGACCGCCGCGACCGCCGCCCTCGCCGCGGGCCCCAGGGTGGGTGAGGCGTACCGGCGTGCAACACGCAACGCACGCGCCCGGGGGATCGTGCTCGCTGCCCTCGGTGTCGCGGCGCTGGGGATGGCGAGCAGCACGATGGCGACGCCGGTGGCGTTCTCGTTCTGGATCGACGAGCAGGGAGGGGCGGCCGCCACGTTCGAGACCACCGCCGGCGTGCTGTGGCTGGCGACCGGGGTCGTGACCGGGATCTCCGGGATCTACCAGCTGTGGCGGGGTGCCGAGACCAGCTGGCGACGGTGGCTCGCCCTGATCCTGCCGTTCTGGATCGCCGCCGGGATCGGGACCCTGCTCAATGGCCAGGCGGCGAGCATGACCAACGTGTTCGCGGGCAGTCTCGAGTACGCCTTCCCGATCGCCATGGGCGCCTTCGCGGGCATGATCTGCGAGCGCAGCGGCATGTTCAACATCGCCATCGAAGGGAAGTTCCTGGTCGGCGCCTGCGTCGCCTCGATCGCGGCCAGCATCACCGGGTCGGTCATCGTGGGACCCATCGCCGCCATGCTCGCGGGGATGGGCGTGGGGCTGCTGCTTGCCTGGCTCGCGATCCGCTACCGGGTGGACCAGATCATCTCGGGAACCGTGGTCAACATCGGCGCCCTCGGGCTGACCAACTTCCTGTACCTGCGGATCCTCCAGCGGAACACGGACCTCAACACGCCACCCACGATCTCGGCGATCCAGATCCCGGTGCTGTCCCACATCCCGGTGATCGGTCCGATCCTGTTCTCGGGGACGCCCTACCTGTACGTGGCGATCATCACGATGTTCGTGCTCACGTACATGCTGTTCCGCACCCGCTGGGGCCTCCGCCTGCGCGCCTGCGGCGAGTACCCGGAGGCCGCCGGCACCGTGGGCATCGACGTGATCCGGATCCGCTACCGGGCGATGATCCTCGCCGGCGCGATCGCCGGGTTCGCCGGCTCCTACCTGAGCCTCGCCAGCGCCGGCAGCTTCCAGATCAACATGAGCGCGGGCAAGGGGTTCATCGCCCTCGCGGCCATGATCTTCGGCGGCTGGACGCCGATCGGCGCGTTCGGGGCCGCGCTCGTGTTCGGCTTTGCGGACGCCACCCAGGGCCTGCTCTCGATCCTGGGCGTGGACGTCCCACCCCAGCTGCTCAACAGCGTCCCGTATGTGGTCACGATCATCATCGTCGCCGGGGTGGTCGGGCGGGTCCGCGGGCCGGCCGCGTCGGGCCGGCCCTACGAGCAGGGCTGACCCCGGGCCCTCAGCCGGCCGGGGTGAGCCAGACCCGGTACTCGGTCACGTTCTCGGGCGACCCGTCCCGGGCCGAGAGGTCGAACACCCGGAGGGTGCCGTACTGGGCCCTGGACACCTTGTAGTCGAGGTCCGTCCGGAACGTGCCCCAGCAGCCAGTGCCGCAGGACGCCATGACCTGCTCGTCGACGAGGACCTTGCCCGCACCGTCGAGCAGCTGGACCCTGAACGTCGCCTCGAACACGTTGGCCAGGCCACTCACCCGGCCGGGGTTGCCGAGCGAGGCACCCCAGGCCGGCCGATCCACGAAGATCGCGGGCAGCAGGCCGACGAGCTGGAAGTCGGACCGACCCAGCGCGCCGCCCCGCGTCTGGCCCTCGACCTGGATCCGGACGAGGTCCACGGTCGAGAACTGGGTCAGCGTGTAGACCACCTGGGCGTTGGCCGACCCGGCCACGAAGCTCGCCTCGGCGTTGGCGTACTCGGACGAGAGGTTGACCGTGGCGACACCGCCCTTGATCGACACGCCCAGCAGGCGCGTCCCGTCGGGAATACTCGTGTACATCGCGGGACGGATCGCCATCTCGTCGGCGTTGGGCCCGTCGAGCAGCGCGCGCATGGCGGCCCCTGCGACCGCCTTGGTCTCCGGCACCTCGCGCAGCACGGGCACCAGGCCCCCGTTGTCGGTGAAGCTGCCGAGCACGAAGTAGGCGCGCACGACCGTGGTCCCGGTCGGGGCGGGTGTCGGGGCGGGTGTCGGCGTCGGCGTGCCGGGTGCGACGGTGGGCGCCCCGGACTCGCCGGCCGAGGCGGTCGCGCTGGGCGCGATGGTGGGCGAGCTCGACGGCGACGGGTTGGCCGGAGCGACGTCCGAGGGAGAAGGTTCGCTCGTCGGCTGCTGGGTCACGGCCGGCGTGGCCGGTGTGCCGAGGGCGCCCGTGCCGGGGGCGCAGCCGGCGAGCGCGAGGACGACGAACAGGATCAGCGTGGTCGGGATGATCTGGCGGCTCATGGTCCGGTCCCCCGTGCGGGCTCCGATGCGCGATCAGGATCGCGGACGTCCGTGTCGATCGCATCTCCTGCAGGTAACGATGCGGTCACAGGAATCGTCAGCGCGAACACGAGACCACCGCCGGGACGTCCGCGTGCCCGCAGTGTCCCGCCGAGCAGCGCAGCGTGCTCCGCGGCGATCGCGAGGCCGAGTCCCGAGCTGCCTCCGCGGCGCGACGCATCCGCCTTGTAGAAGCGCTCGAACAGGTGGGGCAGGGCGTCCGCCGAAACTCCCGGCCCCCGATCCGCCACCACGACCACCGCGCCTTCCCGGGTGCGAGTCATCGCCACCTCCACGGGCGCGCCCGGGGCATGGTCGCGGGCGTTGTCGACGAGGTTGCCCAGGATGCGGTCGAGCCGCCGAGGCTCCGATTCGACGACCACCGGGCGGGTGGGGAGCGTGATCGATGCCCCGGGCAGTCGCGAGGCAACGACCGCCGTGACCACCCGGCCTAGGTCGACCGGTTCGAGCGTCGCGCGCTCGACGTTCGCGTCGAACCGGGACACCTCCATCAGGTCATCGACCAGCGTGCGCAACCGGCGCACGTCCCCGACCAGGAGCTCGGCCGCACGTCGCTGATCGGGCGCCAGGCGGTCGAGGCCACCCTCGATGATCGAGGCCTCGGCAACGAGCGCGGTCAGCGGCGTTCGCAGCTCATGGGACACGTCCGCCACGAACCGCCGGTTCTGCTGCTGCGCGGCTTCCAGGCGCTGGACGGTCAGCTCCAGCGAGCCGGCCATGCGGTTGAACTCCTCGGCCCAGCGGCCGAACTCGTCGTGCCCGCCTGCCGGCACGCGGGCCGAGAGATCGCCGGCGGCGATCCGTTGCGCGGCGCGTCCCGCCGCGCCGACCGGGCGCAGGATGCCGCGCGCAATCACGCGGGCCGCAACCAGGGCAACGAGGACCGCGAGCAGCCCGCCCGCGATCAGTCCGAGCCGCAGCTGGGCGAGCGCGGTCTCCACCTCGCCGGCCGGGAACACGAAGTACAGCGCGGGCGGACCGCCCTGCTGCCCCCCGACGACCAGGACCGGCTCGCCGCCGAGCGTCTGCCAGGCGTACCCGAGCTGCCCTCCGCCGACCACCGCTCGCAGCTCGGGCGAGATCTCGTCCAGCGCTCCCGGCAGCGACTCGGGCTCGTACGGCGTACCGTCGACGAAGTCGGCGATCGTGACGCTGTCCCCGCGCAGCTCGAAGGCGTCTGGCAGACCGCTGGCCCGGAACGACGCCGCGTCCGTCGGCGGCGGCACGGCTCCGGGCAGCAGCACCGACAGGTTGTAGTCCGCCTGCTGGCGCGCATCGGCCAGCAGCCGCGAGCGGAGCGAGCTGTCCACGAACGCGTAGACGCCGATCCCGATCGCAGTCACCGTCACGGCGACCAGGGCAACCAGCGTGATCGCCAGGCGCGTCCGGATCCCGAGCATCCTTGCCGTCCTTCTCGTGGATCCCGACCGTCGCCGGCTCAGCCGGCGACCGGGGCGGCCTTGTAGCCGGCGCCGCGGACCGTGAGCACGAGCGACGGCTTGGCCGGGTCGTCCTCGACCTTGGCCCGCAGCCGGCCGACGGCCACGTCGACCAGTCGCGAGTCACCCAGGTAGTCGTAGCCCCACACCCGGTCGAGCAGGATGTCGCGGGTGAACACGCGGCCCGGGTGGCCGGCGAGCTCCGCCAGCAGGTCGAACTCGGTCCGGGTCAGCGGGATCTCGCGCCCGTCGCGGGCAACCGTCCGGCCCTCGAGGTCGATCCGGAGCGGCCCCAGGCGAAGCACGGCACCCGGCCCCGTATCGGGCTCCGCGACCCGCCGGCGCAGCGCCGCGCGCACACGGGCGACCAGCTCGGGCATCTCGAACGGCTTGCGCACATAGTCGTCGGCGCCCGATTCGAGCCCCACGACGACGTCGATCGTGTCCGCGCGCGCGGTGAGCATCACGACCGGCGTGGTGGCCTCGCGGCGGATCGCCCGGCACACCTCGAGCCCGTCCATCCGCGGCAGCATCACGTCCAGGAGCACGAGATCGGGCCGATCGGCGCGCCACCGCTCGAGGCCCTCGATACCGTCGGCCGCGGTGGTGACCGTGAACCCGGCCGCGCCGAGCCCGATCGCGGTCACCTCGCGGATGGATGCATCGTCCTCGACGAGCAGGATGCGGGCGTCCACGGAGTCGAGTATGGCAGCGGCCCGTGCGGCTAGGCGGGCCCGCGGCGCCGGGCAAGCTCCTCGAGGCGGGCGTCGGAGATGCCGAAATGGTGGGCGATCTCGTGGTGGACGGTGTCGAACACCTGCGCGCGCTGCGTCCCGGCCGTCCGGAATTGCTGTTCGATGGTCCCGCGGTAGATCGTGATCCGCGATGGCGTGGCCATGTGATCCGCGCCCAGCGTGGACCTGGGCACGCCCTGGTACAGGCCGTACAGGCCCGGCACGCCGAGCGATTCGAGGAGCGACGGCGACGGCCAGTCCTCGACCACGATCGCGACGCTGCCCAGTCGCTCGCGGAACTCGGCCGGCAGCGCGTCGATGGCCTCGGCCACCCAGCTCTCGAACTGCTCGTCGTCCGCCGGCTCATCCATCGCCCGGCAGGGTATCCCGGGCGACGGCACCGCGCTCAGCCGCCGGGGGCGCCCAGCCAGGTCGTCCCGTCGTCCGCGACCCACAGCAGGCCGACCGGCAGGATCGTGAGGTCGAGGATCGGCCAGCTGCCCGCGGCCGCCGGGGTCGCGCCGGTGACCGTGACCGGTTGCCAGTGTGCCCCGTCGGACGACGTCCAGCCGGCGAGGGCGCCGTCGTTGCGGTATGCGACCAGCCGGTCGCCGTTGCCCAGCACCGTGCCGTCGGGAAGCAGGCCGCTGCCCGCCTCGCCGCCGGTCCAGACGCCAAGCGGCGGGTACTTGAAGTGCGGGGTCCAGCTCGCGCCGTTCCCGGACGTCCACCACAGCTCCCGGTCCGGGACGGTCTGCATGGACCCGAGGGCGAGCAGCCCGCCCGGACCGGCCAGGACCCGGTACATCGTGGTGCCGCGGCCGGCGTCGATACCGGGAGTGGGGACGGATGCCACCGTCCAGGTCCGCCCGTCGGGGGACGTCGCCACCGCGGCCCGCTGCGTGTCGCCACCGCGGGACCCGACCGCGACGAACCCCGTTCCGGCGCCCACCACGTCGCCGGCCTCGAACGAGCCGGGAAACACCGCATGGATGGGGTCCCACGCCACGCCGTCCGCCGAGATCGCACCGACCTGGCCGGCGGCCGTGCTGACGACCACGAGCAGCCCCGGGGCTCCCGTCCGGATGATCGGGACGTCCACGCCGCAGTCGCCGTCGCAGGTGTCGGGGAGGTCGACGGTCGGCCCGGTCCCCTGGGTCCAGGTCATGCCGTCGGTCGACGTCCACGCCGAGAGCGGACCGGCGAGCCTCCAGCACGTGGACGCGGGGTCGGCCGGACAGCTGTCTGGCCCGCCGTGCAGCGCCAGGGCAACCAGCCCGGTCGGCAGCTCGCTGATGCTCACGACCACGCCGTCGGGCCCGAAGGTCAACCGGTCCAGCGGTGCCCACGAGGCGCCATCGGCGGAGACCCAGACCGGGGTGCTCGAGGTCGCCCCACCGTCCGTTGCGTTGGCGGTGATCGCGCCGACTGCGACATAGCCCGCGTGCCAGCGGGTCATCGACCGGACCTGGGCGAGGGGATCGGAGGCTGCGAGGAGCTGCCAGGTGATCGAGGTCCAGCTCGCGTCGGGCGCGGGCGGCCGGGGGGTCGTGAACCCGGACGGCGTCGAGGCCGCCAGGGTGGGCGGCGGTTCCGGCGCGGCCGTGGCGGAGACCGCGGGCGACGACGCGGCGACCGCTGCCGGCGTGGTGACCGCCGAAGGTGACACAGCCCCGGCCGTCGGGGGCGCCGGCGTGGGACTCGACGCGCAGCCCGCGCACAGCGCGGCCGTGACCAGGATGGCTGACACCCATCGTGTGCGACAACCGAGGGACGCGGGTTCCAAGGCACACCTCCGGCGCATCGGATGTCGGCCGCCTCGACATGTGACGGACCCGACCGGCCGGCTTGCGGGTCGACGCACACGACCTCCCACCTGCCACGCGGACAGACGTCCGCGGCACCCGGACCGTTCACTCCTCGCAGGCGACGACCCGGCGCGTCAAGGATCGCTGGCGCGCTCGTCCGAGGAGTCGATCGGCTCGATCGGGCCCGGCCGCCACAGCCAGCCGAGCGTTCCCTGGGCGGCTTTCGTGCCCGCGAACCCACCGCCCGGACCGCGCATCAGATAGGCGATCCCGGCGGCGATGACCGCGCCGGCGAGCGGCCCGACCACGTAGACCCACCAGGCCGTCGCGTCACCCAGGACGAGCGCGGGTCCGAGGGAGCGCGCCGTGTTCATCGAGGCGCCGCTCACCGGCGCGCCCACGAGCCCGGCCAGCACGATATAGCTGCCGACGCCGATGGCATTCATGGGCCCGATGTTCTGGGCGCCCGACGCCGTGCCGAGGATCGTCGTGACCAGGCCGACGCTCAGGATGAGCTCCCACGCCATCGCTGTCCACTCGTCGATCCCGGGTCCCGGAAGCGTCAGACCGGCCGAGCCCTGTCGGCCCAGCAGCGCCACCAGCAGCACGGTCGCGAGCACCGAGCCGCCGAGCTGGGCACCGATGTACGCCGGCACCCGGCGCCACGGAAAGTCGCCGCGGATGGCGAACGCGATGCTGACGCCCGGGTTCAGATGTGCCCCCGAGACGGCGCCCATCGACAGGATGATCGCCCCGACCATGAGGCCCGGAGCGGTGACCTGGGCTGCCAGGGGGACGACGTTGTTGCCGAACCGGGCGTTGACCAGGGCACCGGACACGGCGACCAGCACGAGGAAGAACGTCCCGAGCGCTTCAGCGAAGACGCGACGCCACTCGTAGGCGGCGTTGTTGAAGTCGGGGCCGGGGGCGGGGAGCCGCGCGCGCGGTGCGGTCGCCTTGACCGTCGGCTCCGTCCCGTGCGCAGGGTGCACGGCAGATCCTCCTGGCGCCCGATGATAGTCGCTCGACGTGATGCATTGCGCCGGCGGAAGGCCCATCCTTGGTCCGGTTGTGAGCAGCGTCGACCAGTTCCTCGTCAGCCTGGCGGTGATCCTCGCCCTGGGATCGCTGGGCGGCTACCTGTTCTCGCGCCTGAGCGTTCCCGATGCCATCTGGCTCATCGGTGCCGGGATCGTGCTCGGTCCGGTCCTCGGACTCCTCCAGCGGGACACGCTGACATCGATCGCACCGTTCTTCGGAGCCCTCACGATCATCGTGGTGCTGTTCGAGGGCGGCAGCCGGCTCCAGCTGATCAACGTGTTGCGGAGCGCGCCGCGGGCGGGCGTCGTCGCGCTCATCGGTTTCGCCGTGTCGTCGCTCGTGGTCGCCATCGCGGTGCTCGGAGGCGTGCTGATCGGCGTCCTGCCCGGCAGCTGGAACTGGGAGTACGGCGCCCTGATCGGGCTCACGCTCGGGGGCTCGAGCTCCGTCGTCGTCATGCCGGCGGTCCTGCAGGCGCACCTGCCCGAGCGTGTCTCGGATCTCGTGTCGCTCGAGTCCGCCCTGACCGACATCCTGTGCGTCGTCGGAGCGACGAGCCTGGTTGCGATCATGGTCGCCACCAGCCCGGCCTCGCAGGGTCCAGCCGTGGAGATCGCCACGACCTTCGGCGTCGGCGTGGCGGCAGGCCTGGCGGCCGGGCTCGTGAGCGTCCCCTTCGCCCGCTTCGTGCGGCCGTCTCCGTACGCCTACCCGTTGCTCCTGGCGGCGCTGCTCGCCCTGTACGTGGTCGTCGACGTCGAGCGGGGGAGCGCCCCGCTCGCGGTGCTCGTGTTCGCGCTCCTGCTCGGCAACCTCGGCCTTCGCGTTCCCGGCGACGGTGCGCACATCGTCGGCTCGCTCGATGAGACGACACGTTCGGTCCACAGCCAGGTCACGTTCGTCGTCAAGGCGTTCTTCTTCACCTTCATCGGCGCCATGCTGGGCCGGCCTTCGGCCGATCTCGGCTTCGGGATCGTGATCGGGCTCATCCTCGTGGGTGCGCGAATGGTCGCGATGCGCGGAGCGCTGGTCGGGTCGGCCCTGAGCGAGACCGAGCGCCGCGTGGTGGGTGTGCTCGGACCGCGAGGTCTCGCAGCCGGGGTGCTGGCGACGTTCCCGCTGGCGGCCGGCCTGCCCGATGCCGAGGTCATCCCGGTGGTCGTCTACGCGGCCGTGGCCACGACGATCGTGGCGTTTGCCGTCGCCCTGCCGCTGGCGAGACGAGGCATTCCGGCCGTCCCGGCCCTTGAACCTGTGCCTGTCGAGGCCCCGTGACCATCGTCGGATGGACGGCGTGGAGATCCGGACCAATGCTCTGACCATGTGCCGGTCAAGAGACGGAGCTCGTGCGGGTTCGAGTCGCGGTGTCCGACGGCGCCGCAGTCCGGGATCGTCGCGATGAACCGTCACCGGGTCGCCCTTCTCGCGATCTCGCTGACGCTGTCCGGTTGCGCAACCGCGCCGGCGCCAACCCCGAGCCCGCCCGCCGACCCGCCCGACGCGCCACGGCTCCTCGTTCGCCTGAACCTCGGCGTCGGCGGCTGGCCCGGCTTCCCCGGCCAGCACGTCGCCGACTACCTCACCGACGGCACCGTCATCCGGGTGCAGGGCGGGACTCTGGAGGTCAACCGATTGACCGAGACGGGCCTTGCCACCGTTCGCACGACCCTCGCCGCGGCCGCCGGCCTGCTGGCATCGCCGTTGCGGATCGAAGCGCGCGAGACCGTGATCCCAGTCGACAGCACCAACCCCATGCCGGGGCTGCTCAGCGAACCGGTCAACACATTCGTCCTGGAGCGGCCCGATGGGAGCCGCTATGCCGTCATCGCCCCAAGCCGTCCCCGCGTCGCGAGCGATCCATCTCCCGACCCGATCGTCGAAGGTCTGACGGCCCTGGGCAGCGCGCTCGCCGACCCGGCGACCCTCGTCGCCTCCGACGGTCTGGCCGGTCCCTGGGAGACCTACCAGCCCGCCACGATGGCGGTCTTCCTCACGCTTGAGGTGATCGACCCTGTCGCGATCACCGACGGCGTCATCCCCCGGGTCGGCCCGACCGACTGGCCCTTCACGGGCACGCCTGCGACGTTCGGGACCGTCTTCAAGGGGCCGGGTACCCACGTCACCCGACGCTGCGCCTTGCTGCCGAGCGCCGAGGCCTCGACGGCCATCGCGAGCCTGGCGAAGTTCGGCGGGAGGTTCAGTGGGGACGGGCCGGCAAGCCAGATTGGGGCCGGGTTCACCTGGGGTGGCGACGTCCTGCTGTGGGTTGATGGGAGCCAGGCGACGTCGGTCTACCTACAGGCGCAGGCGCTCATGCCCGAGGACGACGCGGTCTCCTGCATCGACGCGCTCTCCTACTGAGTCAACCACGCCGACCAACTGATCGCTCCCGTTGGCGAGTGGAGGGAGCCTCGCTGCGCGGCGAGAGGGAGCGGGGTTTCCGTCGCTCAGAGCCGCACGTGCGGCACCTCGGACCGAGGACGCCGGCCGGGACTTCACGCACCTCCACCTGTCAATAGGTGGCAGTTCACAGACGAAGATCTGAGCGCGAGGCTGGGAGCGCTTCCAATGGCAAGTCCCGACGGGATGTCGGCACTCGACGGCCGTTCGGCAGCTCTCATTCGTCGCTCGAGGCCGTGCGTCCCGCTCGCGCTGGCCGGTGCGGGTCACGGGAGGGGTCTCGTCCGCGGCTCCTCGCAGCGATGACCCAGCCGAGGATCGCGATGCCGACCGCCACCTCCGCGAGCCACAGGACGAGCGGTCCCTGGCCGACGCCGACATAGACTCGCCACGCGGCGGGTTCGACGATGAACGGCAGTGCGATCGCGACGCCGGCAACGATCGAGCGGGACTCCCCCCACCACCGGCCGAGAAGGCCGTAGACGACACCCGCCCCGACGGCGACGACCACCCACGGCGCGATGAACCACAGCCACTGGGAGACGGCGGGACCGACGAGCGTAAGTGCGTCGGTCGAGTCGACGAAGCCGAGCCGCCTGGGATCGACGACATCGCCGACGAGGAACTGGCCGTAGAAGCCGGCCACGCAGGCGACCTCCGCCGCCACTCCGCCCACGGCGGCCCAGAGCCGCGACCGTTGGGCCCAACCCGCACCGAACGCGAGGACGGCCCATGGAGCTGAGAAGTTGCCAGCCCAGAACGCCCCGACCTCGGATGGTGCCGGGAGCGACGACATGAGCCAGCCCAGCGCGAGGCCAGCCAGCGCGCAGGAGAACAGCAGCATCCAAGGCCGGCGCATCGGCTCAAGCATAAGCTGCGGCAGCAGGTGTTCGGTCTGTTCGGCACAGCCCGCCCACGCCTGTCAACAGGTGGGACGTCGAGCATCACGGCAGCGATCAAGAGGCTAGCCGTAGTGGATGTCCGGGCATCGGGCGGCTCTGAGTCGGCAGTCTGGTCTGCCCGGCCCGTCAGGCCGCGTCGTCCCGCCGTCCCGGCCGGGCTACGATTGACCTCCCGTGACCATCGCCCCGAACGACTTCGTGCAGCTCCGGCCGTCGATCGGTTGGGAGTTCGCGCTCACGGTTGCGACATCGAACCCTCTGGCGCGAGGTGAGCACCACAAGTCACCGTTCCACCACTGGTCGGTCAGGATCAATGACCCGGCTGCCACTTCGGCGGGCGCCCGGTCGAAGAGCGTCGGCCGCCGGACGCCGGTCCGGTCCCAGCACCCGCACGATGAGCCGCTCGCCAACGCTCCTGAGATGGCTCCGAAGGCGGGGACGGCAACATCGGTCGGTGGCGAGGCCTACAGCTTCTTCCGGTGCCACACGGTCGTTGCGCCAGGCCCATCGCCAGGGTCGAGCCACGCCACCGCGAACCCCAGGCTGTCGTAGAAGCGTCCCGCATCGACATTCTCGGACGGATGCTCGACGAGGAGACTTGAAGCACCTTCGCCGATCACCGCGTCACACACGCCCCCGACGAGCATCCTCCCGATCCCTCGCCTGCGTTCGTCCGGCGACACGTACAGCTTCCACATGACAGGTTCGCCATCGTACACGCCGATCTCCGTTACCCCGACGATCCTGCCGCGCGCCTCGGCGAGCAAGACTCGACGTTGGACGATCGCATCCTCCTGGTCGTCCGAGCCCCAGTGCTGGCGCCAGATGGTCTCGCCATACTCGAGACTGATGAGCGACGCATAGAACGGCACCACCACCTGACGCCCGAATTCGCGCACAGCGGCCAGGTCCACGAGCTCGGCGAGTCGCATCACCACCGGCATCATGGTTTCAACGTACGCCAGGCCTAGACCCCAGCGTCGTGGACCGCGTCCTGAGCCTAGGTCGGATCGCCGAGGATGGGCCGGCAGTAAGCGCACGTTGAGGCTAGCTCAACAGATCTGCCACGAGCCGCGGGGCGCACTCGGCGGATACAGCCCGTGGAGACGGCTCGGCGGGCTACTATCGACGTCCCGATGACCATCGCCCCCAACGACTTCGTCCATCTCCACACCCACTCGGAGTTCAGCCTGCTCGACGGCCTGGGCCGGATCACCGAGCTGGTGGATGCCTCCGTGAAGCACGGGTTCGATTCGCTCGCCGTGACCGACCACGGCGCGCTCTACGGGTCGGTCGCCTTCTACCAGGCGGCGACCAAGGCGGGGATCAAGCCGATCATCGGCGTGGAGACCTACGTCGCCCGGCGGTCGATGCGCGACAAGGAGGGCAAGGCCGACAGCCAGCCGTTCCACCTCGTGCTCCTCGCGACCGACATGACCGGCTACCAGAACCTGACCCGGCTCATCACCGACGCCCACATCGACGGCTACTACTACAAGCCACGAATCGACCGGGAGCACCTGGCCCGCTACAGCGAGGGCCTGGTGGGCATGTCGGCCTGCCTGGGTGGCGAGATCCCCAAGGCGCTCGAGGCGGAGGACTGGGACCTCGCGCGCAGCCTCGCCGGCGAATACGGCGACATCCTGGGCAAGGACCGCTTCTTCCTCGAGCTCCAGGACCACGGCATCCCCGAGCAGAAGCGGCTCAACGAGCAGCTGCTGCGCCTGGCGCCCGAGACCGGGCTGCCGCTGGTCGTGACCAACGACCTCCACTACGTCCAGCGCGAGCAGGCCGAGGCCCACGACGTGCTGCTGTGCGTCGGGACGGGGAGCAACATCGACACGCCCAACCGGATGCGGTTCGAGACCGACCAGTTCTACCTGAAGTCCGCGGCCGAGATGTTCGCGCTGTTCCCCGACCAGCGCGAGGCCTATCTCAACACCCGCCGGATCGCCGAGATGGTGGACCTGAAGCTGCCCCTGGGCGAGCTGCGGATCCCGCACTTCCCGGTGCCCGCGGGCGAGACCGTCGAGACCTGGCTGCGCAAGGAGTGCGAGGCCGGGCTCGTCCGCCGCTACGGCGGGATCACCCCGGAGCTCCAGCAGCGGCTGGACTACGAGCTGGGCGTGATCATCTCGATGGGCTACGCCGGCTACTTCCTGATCGTGGCCGACTTCGTCCGGTTCGCCCGGGAGCAGGGGATCGCGACCACCTGCCGGGGGTCCGCCCCGGGCTCGATCGTGACCTACACCCTGGGCATCACGCCCGTGGACCCGCTCCATTACGGCCTGCCGTTCGAGCGGTTCCTCAACCCCGACCGGGTGACGATGCCCGACATCGACGTGGACTTCGAGGACGAGCGCCGGGACGAGGTCATCAACTACGTCAGCCGCAAGTACGGCACGGACCACGTCGCCCAGATCATCACGTTCGGCACGATGCTCGCGCGGGCCGCGATCCGGGACGTGGGCCGGGTGCTGGGGATGTCCTACGGCGAGGTGGACCGGATCGCGAAGGCGGTGCCAAACCAGCTGGGGATCAAGCTCGAGGAGGCCCTGGAGCTCTCCCCGCCGCTGCGCGAGATGCACGACGGCGACCCCCAGATCAGCAAGCTCATCGGGCTCGCCCGCCAGCTCGAGGGCGTGGCCCGCAACGCATCGACCCATGCCGCCGGGGTCGTGATCAGCCGCGAGCCGCTGACCGAGCTGATGCCGCTCCAGAAGGCGACCAACTCGGACGCGCTGATGACCCAGTACGAGATGCACGGCATCGAGGCCCTGGGCCTGCTCAAGTTCGACTTCCTGGGCCTGTCCAACCTCACGATCCTGCGCAAGGCTGTGGACCTGATCCGCGAGCACCGGGGCGTGGACGTGGACCTCGACAACATCCCGCTGGACGACGCCAGGACGTTCGAGCTGCTGGCCTCGGGCGAGACAACCGGCGTGTTCCAGCTCGAGTCCGCGGGCATGCGTCGCTACGTCCGTGAGCTCCAGCCTACGTCGGTGTTCGACCTGGCCGCGATGGTTGCGCTGTACCGCCCAGGCCCGATGGACAACATCCCGGCCTACATCCGGCGCAAGCACGGCCAGGAGGAGGTCGTCTACCTCCACCCGCTCCTCGAGCCGTTCCTCAACCGGACCTACGGGATCTTCGTGTACCAGGAGGACATCATGGCCGCGGCCATGGCCCTGGGCGGGTTCACGGGCCCGGAGGCGGACACGCTGGGTTATGCGATCCGCAAGAAGAAGTCGTCGGTCCTGCGCTCGATGAAGGACAAGTTCGTCACCCAGGCGGCCGAGCGCGGCGTGCCGGCGAACACGATCGATGCCGTGTTCAAGGCGTTCGAGCCGTTCGAGCGCTACGGGTTCAACAAGGCGCACGCCACCTGCTACGGCCTGATCGCGTACCAGACCGCGTACCTCAAGGCCAACTACACGGTCGAGTACATGACCTCCGTGCTGACCGCGTTCCGGGACAATGCCGAGAAGGTGGCGGCGGCGGTCGCCGAGTGCCGCCGGCTGGGGATCGAGGTGCGGCCGCCCGACGTCCACCAGTCGGGCCTGGGGTTCACGGTCGAGGGCGAGGCGATCCGGTTCGGCCTGCTGGCCGTCAAGAACGTGGGCGAGGGCGCGATCGAGTCGATCATCGCCGCCCGCGAGGAGGGCGGCGAGTTCCGCTCGATGACCGACTTCTGCAACCGGATCGACCTGCGCCTGGTCAACCGCAAGGTGCTCGAGTCGCTGGCCAAGGTCGGTGCCCTCAACGTGCTGGGCCACCCGGCGCAGGTCCTGCTGGGCCTGGACGACGCCCTGGCCGCGGGCCAGGCGGCGCAGCGTGACCGGATCACCGGCCAGACCTCCCTGTTCGACCTGGCCGGGGACGAGGGCGCGGTCCTGGAGCGCCCCCTGCCGCCGACCCCCGAGACGCCCGTCCGCGAGCGGCTCCGCTGGGAGAAGGAGCTGATGGGGCTCTACCTCTCCGACCATCCCATGGGCGAGGTCGCGGACCGCGTCGGCCAGTTCGTCACAGCCTACTCGGGCGACCTCAAGGACGAGGCCCTCGACGGGCAGCGCGTGGTGCTGGGCGGGATCGTGACCGGCATGCGGACGATCATCACCAAGTCGAAGTCCACGATGGCGGTGGTCACGCTGGAGGACCTCCAGGGCACGCTCGAGGTGGTGGTCTTTCCACGGACGTACGAGGAGACGCTGGGCACCTGGCGCGACGGGGCCATCCTGCTGGTCGCGGGACGCGTGGACCACCGCGGCGAGGAGGCCTCGCTGCTGGCGGACTCGGTCTGGGACTGGGACGCGGTGGCGGACCGCGGCCCGGAGGCCTTCGGGCGCGAGGTGGGAGCGCTGGACCGACGGGGCGGACGCCGGGGTGGGGGAGGCGGGGCAGGCTCCGGCAACGGCGGATCGAACGGGCATGCGGGCCAGGCTCCGCGCCAACCGGTGGCCGTGGGCCCCGGCGAGCCGGCCGGCGCGTCGGCCGGCTCGGTGCCGCGCGTCTCACCGGTACGCACCACCGGTGCTCCGACCGGCGATGCCCCTGCCGCGTCGTTGCCCCGGGTCTCGCCCGCCGAGCCCATCCCCGCGTATGCCGAGCCGCCGGACCTCGTGATGGTCGCCGCGGGAGCCGACGCGTCGGAGGCGGACGAGCCGGCGCTTCCCGACGAGCAGCGCTCCCGGGCCGCGGCGGCTGCCCAGGCCCCGAGCGCGCCGCTCGACGCTGGACCCGGCGTGGTGCTCAACGTCCGGTTCACGCGCGAGGCCGGCCCGGAGCGGGTGGTGTCCGCGATGCACGCCTTCAAGGAGGTGCTGCGCGAGCGTCCGGGCGGGACTCGCGTGGTCGTGCACGTGCCCGCGCCCGGCGGATCGGCGCTGCCAATGGAGCTGCGCGGCGTCGCCTACGACGCCGAGCTGCTGGCGGAGGTCCGCCGCCGGGTGGGCGACGGCGTGATCGACCTGACCCTCGGATGAGCGTGGGTCGCGTCGAGCGGGGGGCCGGTCAGGCCGCCTCGACCGGCCCGTGCGTGTTCCAGTCGGCGGCGCGGGCCGCGACCGCGAGCACGATCCCGCCGAGCACGAACGTCATCGCGATCCCGATGCCGTCGAACTGACCGCGCTGCCCGGTGGCGGCCGCGATGAGCGCCACGATGCCGGCGATCACGTCGAACGCGCCGAGCCCGATCCCGAGCGCCGCGGCGGTGCGGCTGCCGAACACGATGCCAAGGCCGGCGAAGGCGTGACCGGCAGCGACCACGGCGAGCAGCGCGAACACGGGCTCCAGCGCGTGGAGCGTCGCGACGTCACCGGAATCGGCCACTACGACCCCCCGGGTGATGATCGCGTCGGCCATGCTCAGCCCGAGCACCGTCGCGGCGAGCATCAGCCCCGTTGCGACGTGCAGGCTGCCCGCGACCAGGCGCGTGGCGAGCCCGCGACGGGCTCGGCGGTGAACCATGCCCGCTGGGCGGGCGAGGCAGGCATTGACGACATGGCGGGCGATCCTCAGCTGATCCGGCCGGCCGGCCGGGCTGTCGGGATCGTCGTGGGGTCGCGCGAGGGCGGCCATCGCCGTCCGTGGTCGTCCGCCATCGTCATTCGTCCAGCCGCTCATGCGGCCGGCCGGGCGAGGGCGGTCAGCTCGCGGCGAGCCGTCGAACCTCGCGCACGCCGGACAGCTTGTCGTGGAACTCGTCGCGGATGCGGTTGAGGTCGGGCCGCTCGATGTCCAGCTCCTCGGCCATGCGGTTGGCCAGCCACGATTCCGTCGCGTCCACCTCATCGTCCGCCGCCATGACCACGAAGCAGCACCGGAGCAGCCGCTCGCGCTCGTCCATCGTCGAGATCGCCTTGAACTCCCGGGTCACCAGGTAGTCCTCGGTTGGCCCATACCGGTCCGCGCGGGCGCGGGCCAGCTCCACGACGATCGACGCCGTGTCCGCGTCCACCCCGCCCACCTCCTCGACCAGCCGCTGCATCTCGGCCGCCTCGGCATCGGTCACCACGAGGTCGGCGGTCGCCGCGCGGCCCAGCAGGTACGCGAACGCGGCCACGAACCGCGCCCGCGCGGGCGGCAGCGCGGTCAGGCGGGCCGCGATCCGGCGGACGCTCTCGGTATCGGCAGGGCCGCTGGCAGGCAACGGCAGGTTCGGATCGACGGGCAGGTCGGGGGAAGCGGGGGCGTCCAGGCCGAGGACGCGCGTGAGGAAGCTCATCGAGACTCCGCTGTGATCGACGGGAGGTTTCGCCGAGTCTACCCCGAGGTGCCGTTTGCGGCGCTCGGCTCACCCGCCTGGCCGGCCTGCGGCACGACGCGGCCGTAGGCGCACGCCGTGGGCGATTGCCAGACGCCACCTGACGTGTACACGTCCTCGGCGATGAGGGCGAGCGCCTCCTCCTTGCTCCCGGCACGGATCAGCAGGACGGCCTTGCTGAAGTCTGCGCAGCCGCCGGCCTCGATGACGCGGCCTTCGCGGATGAGCCGCGCGATCCGGGCCAGGTGCTCGGGGCGCAGCGCGGGCCGGCGGGCCCGGGCCTCGGGCGTGTAGGGCACCTCAACGAGGTACACGGTCTCGATCACCACGCCCTCGGGCAGCTCGTTCATGGGTCTCGACCTCCCGCGCGCTCGCAGCCTGTCCCGCCGGACCGCGGCCGGCACCGGGATTCCAGCCTACGGCTGCACGAGACGGCCGTCCATGCTGCCTGATCCCGAGATTGCCCCAAGGGGCATCCCCACGCACCCGTCTGTTCGCCCGGACGGATCTGGTCGGGGGTGACCTCCTGTGCGACGATGACGCCTGCGCAAGCGTGCTGGCGCGCCGACGAGGCGATCGGCCGCACGCAGCCAGCTCGAGGCCCGCATGCCCGATCTCGTCGTCAACGGCGCCCTGATCACCTGCTCGTTCGGGACGACGCCCGGCAGCCTGACCGTCGTCCGGCCGACCTCGCAGGGCGGCTCGCAGGCCCTGGCCACGATCATGGACTCCGCCCCGAACGTCAACATCGCGCCGTTCGGGATGTGCACCACGCTGTCGAACCCGCAGGTCGCCGCCGCGACATCGGCCGCCCAGGGCGTCCTGACCCCGCAGCCATGCATCCCCATGACGGCCGCCCCGTGGACCCCGGGCTCGTCCACGGTGACGGTGGGGGGCACCCCGGCACTCACCAGCTCCTCGACCTGCATGTGCACCTGGGGAGGGTCGATCTCGATCACCCAGGCGGGCCAGGCGACGGTGTCCGCGGGCAGCTGACGGTCCGGCGCCGCGCCCGGTCCATGGCCTCGTCCGGGCCTGGCGGGTTGCTCACGATCGCCGCCGCTCGAGGGTCCAGACGTCGCCGCATGCGCACACGTACGTCCATCGCTCGAGTGGCGGTCCACCGAGCTCCTGGACGAGGGTCGGGGTCCGGTCTCGAACCGCATCCAGGGTGCCATTCGCGTGGCGATGCCGGACCGTCGGGAACGCGCGGGGATCCGTGGGTCGATCGACCAGCCAGTCCGCCATCTCGAACCTCAATAGAACGTCTGTTCTGATTGAGGGTAGCGCCTCCGTCATGGGTGTGCCGCCCGTTGGTACGGTTCATTCCGGGCACGGACGCGGTAGGATCGGGCCCGCTGGCGTCCGCGTCGGGCGCCGGGAAGACTCCGGGGGCAATAGCGTTGGTCATCCTGGCGACATCGGCGCCGGGCTGGGGCGATCCTGTGCCATTCGCTCAAGCCGGCGCCATCGTGCTCGTCGTGCTCGCGCTCGTGGTCGCGGCGCTCCTCGCGCGGCGGTGGCGCGGCGCGATGTTGGGCTACGTCGTGGTTGCCGTGGGCGCCGTGGGGCTCGGCATCTTCCTGTGGATCCGGGCGCCCACGGAGGCGGTCATGGACGTGGCACCGGCCGTGCTGGGCGCGTTCGTGGCGCTCCTGGTCCTCGGCCTTGGGGTGTGGCAGGCGCGGCACGACTCGGGTACCCACGACTACTGACCCCGGGAATCGCCGCGCGACTGGGCCGGGTCTACGAGGCTGACGCCGGCCGTCACGCGGCAGGCGGACGACGCGCCGTGATCGGCCCGCGCAGCCTGTCCACGATCCGTCGCACGAGCCCCGGTGGCTCGGGCGGGGGCACCCGGTCCGAGTCCATGGGCTCGGGCGTGTCACGGTACTCGTCCGACAGCGTGCGCACGGCCGGGAGGCCGACATGGACAAGCCCCGCGAACACGCCGTCGAGGCGCGGCTCGTCCTGGCTTCGGCCACGCTGGGCCATTGCGAATCTCCAGGCTCCCATCGCTCCTGCAATGACCTGCTCGACGTTGATCGGGACGCTGGGACAGGTCAAGTTCCATGGGTCGCATCGGCGACGGCCGGTCACGTCGTGGCAACCGCCGGTCCGGTTGGCCCTCCGGCTGGAGCCGCTCCGACCCCACGATTGCCCGAATGAAGACTGCCGCCATCGTCTACTGCAGCGCCACCTGGACCACGGCCGGCCTCGCTGATGACATCGACCGGCACCTCCGCGAGCGTGGCATCCAGACCCGGGTCGCCTCGATCGGGGAGATCGACACCGCCGGGCTGGCCGATGTCGACTACCTGTTCCTCGGCTGCTGGACCCACGGCTGGTTCGTAGTCAACCAGCACCCCGAGCAGGCATGGCTGGACTGGACCCGCGAGCTGCCGCGCCTGGAGAAGCCGCGGATCGTGCTGTTCACCACCTACAAGCTCGCCACCGGCTCGATGTTCCCTCGGATGCGCCGGGCGCTGCGCGACCGAGCGCCGCGGATCGAGCTGGAGCTGAAGGCCAAGGGAAAGCAGCTGACCGACGAGGGTCGGCGTGCGCTCGACGCGTTCCTCGAGGCCTGATGGCGGCGGCGACCCGGGGCAGTGCTCGATGGCGTCCCGTCAGCGGGTGCGGCGGGTAGCCGAAGCCATGACCTGGACCCGAGCCCGGGTCAAAGGCGTGACCGGGATCGTGAACGCGTAGCGCCGACACCGCTCCGCGTCGGCTGTATCGACGGGGGTGCCGGGCGATTGCCGAGGATTGCGCCGCGCCCAGGCCGCCCATGCCCGGGCATCGGCGACGAACCTGGCGTCCGCTTGCCCGCCATGGGTTTCGGGCCCGCTGATCGGCGCATCCCGGCCCACCGCGTACAGGCGAACGGCCCCGAACAGGCTCAACCGGTTCCCTCCATCTCGACGAACGGAGTCTGCACCCGATTGTGGCATCAATGGGAGGAATTGAACCCGAGCGCTTGGTGGTGACGGTGCGAGGTGACGGTCCAGGCGTCCGGTCGCCCGCCGGCGCGCTCGACTCAGCCGCCGTGGCCGATCGAGGCGATGATGGTCTGGATCTCGCGCTCAAGCTCGCGGCCGGTACCCGGGTAGGTCTCGACCTCCACGACGATGCGCCCGAACTCCGGGCGGTCATTCGGATTGAAGATCAGGAGCCGGATCGTCGAGCCCGCCGCGGTGGCCGGGCGGGGACCCTCGTCCTCGTCGTACCACAGGTAGAAGCTCCCGGGACCGCACCCGATGTCGTCCCGCAGGGTCAGCGTCACCTGGCTGGCCGTGCTGGATCGCAGGGCGACGTCGACCGGCCCCGCCATATCGACGCCGGGAATGGTGGACACGGCGGCCACGAGATCGGCGACCGATTTGCCGGCCCGCGGGCCCGGTGTGTGGGCACACGGATCGGCGTACACGCCGTCGGGGTTCGAGAAGCGGATGACGGCCGCGCCCGGTGCCCCGACGGCGCCTCTCGAGATCGAGCCCCCCAGTCCTCCGAGCCCGGCGCTGGACCAGTCCCGTGAGGGCACCATGAACGAGAAGGGGAACCCGTTCGGGCAGCAGCGACCCGCGGGACGGCTGTCGACAGCCGCCCAGTACGGTCCGGGCACGAGCGCGCCCGCCGGCCGCACGACCGCGATCTCATCGGGCGATGCCTGCGGGTTCGGATCGACGGAGATCCGCGCGGACTCGACGAGCCGGCGCAGCTCCTCTTGGCGCGCACGATCGGGTGGAGAGAATTCCGCGTACATCGTCAGCGGGGCCCCCGCGACGTCGAGCACCCAGAGCGTGAGGGCGATCGGGCCACGCGGCCCGGGATCGCCGAGGAGGTCGAGCACCCGGTTCGGGTGACACGTCAGGCCGAAGAGGGGTCGGAACTCGATGCGCTCGCCGGAGTAGCCGTCGACGGTGACAGTGGATCGGTCCCGCTCCGCGTCAGAGACGGCCGGCGCCCGCCGGCGGGCACACGGTCCGCCATCACCCAGCGCGATTCCGATCTCGCCGCCGCCGTCGGCCGCAGACCACAGCCACGGCAACGGGCAGTGGAACCAGCCCGCCGGAAGTGAGATGGTGACCCGGATCGGCCCCAGCCCCGCGATGTCGTGAGACCCTGCCGCCAGCTCGGGGCACTCGTCAAGCCCGGCTGTCGTGGGCGAAGGCGAGGGCGTCGCTCGCGCCGGCGGCGTCGGGCTGGCCCGGGCAGTTGTCTGGGCCGATGGCGAAGCGGTGCGCTCACCGTCCTGCGGGTCGGCCGTGAGCAGGCTGACCCCGACCATTGCGACCAGCAGCACCGCGGGCGTCGCGAGCAGGAGTCTGCTCCGGGCACGCGCCTCGATCCTGCCGTGGGCGTTCAATGCGTCCAGCCTTCCGCTGCGTGTCGCCTTCGATGTGCCGCGCCCTCCCGAGGGCCGCAGCCTGTCACAGGGAAAGGGTGAACGCCAGCCGTCAACCGTTCATTCCTGCGCGACGCCGATCGCCAGGGGTGATATGGGGTGTCGCTGCACGGGGGGCCGGGGGGCGGAGGGTTGCAGCAGCGTGCGATACGCGCCGTGTCGGAATTATCCTCGCCGAGCCGTGAACGTGCCCCGATGTGGTACCGAAGGTGGGACTCGAACCCACACGAGGTTGCCCTCAACGGTGTTTGAGACCGTCGCGTCTGCCATTCCGCCACTTCGGCCCGGTCCGGAATCGTAGCCGAGGGGAGCACACGACCGCGAGCCCGACCCGTGGCGGTGCCACGACGGGAACCATCGGGGTTTACGAAGCGTCGAGATCGGGGATGTCGCACGGAGCACCGGGCTCCGATCGGGCGTCCGCAGCCGGGACCCGATGCTAGACTCGCCGCGCCTCACCATCGCCACCAGGAGTGTCGCGCCCGTCGTGGAGGACGCCCGTCCGCCGGAAGCCGTCGACGACCCCATCAGACGCCGTGACCTGATCCTGGTGGAGCAGGCCCGCGAGGGGAGCCTCGACGCCTTCAACAGCCTCGTCGAGTGCTACCAGGACCACCTGTTCGCGCTCGTCGCACGGATGGTCCCGGACCGCGACCAGGCATCGGACGCGGTCCAGGAGGCGTTCTTCTCCGCGTATCGCAACCTGCGCGCCTTCCGTGGCGGAAGCGTCCGGTCGTGGCTCAGCAGGATCGCCATCAACGCGGCCATGGACCAGCAGCGGCTGAGGAAGCGCCGTCCGGCCCAGCCCTACCCGGAGCTCGAGGATGAGAGCTGGCAGCCGCCTGCAGGACCCGAGGCCGACCCTGAGCGCACGGCGATGCAGGGCGAGCGCACCCGGGTCCTCTCGGCCGCGCTCGCCGCGATCACACCCGACCAGCGCCAGGCGATCGTCCTGTTCGATGTCGAGGGCTTCGACTATGCGGAGATCGCCGAGCTCACGGGCGTGTCGCTGGGGACAGTGAAATCCCGGATCCACCGTGGCCGCCTGGCGCTGCGCGACCGGCTCGAGGGCTCGATCGGCCTGTTCCGCGGGGAGGACGGCTGATGCCCCACGTGCCCGACATCACCACCCACGCCGCCCACGACCCGGAGCTGATCGCCGCCTACGCAGCAGGTGATGCCACGGGCCCCGAGCTCGACACGGCGCTGGCGCTGGTCGCCGGCTGCGCCGAGTGCGCGGCGCTCCACCACGACCTGCGGCTGATCGCCGCCACCCTGCCCGGCCTGCCCGCGCCGGTCCGACGCCGCGACTTCCGGCTGTCGGCCGAGCAGGCCGCCGCGCTCCGGCCCCGGGGCTGGCGGGCCCTGGCGGCCACGTTCGCCGGCCCGGGCTTCGGCTTTGCCGCCCCGCTGGGCACCGCGCTCGCCACCCTGGGCCTGGTCGGGCTCCTGGTGTCGGGTCCCGGGCTCCCGTTCCTGGCGTCGGGCGGGACCACGGCCGGGACCGCGGGGTCGGCGGCGGGGACTTCCGCTGACAACGTGATGAGCCAGGTCCAGACCGAGGCGGCGACGGCCGCACCGTCGATGGCAGGCCCCCTGGCTCCTGTGGTTGGTCCGCCGGGCAAGGCCGACCTCGCCAGCCCCGCCCCGGCCGCGAGCCAGGACGTCGATACCGCGGCCGGCGGTGAGCCGTCGCCCGCTGCGGTCCCGGGCGCCACGGCCGTTCCCGAGCGCAACCTCGGCGCGCAGCCGGTCCCCGCGCCGACATCGGCATCGGGCGAGACCACCACGCTGGCGGGCAGCGGTACCGGGGGACCGTCTCCGTGGCCCATCGTGTTCGCGCTCGTGGTCGTGGGCGGAGCCGGCCTGCTGGCGATCCGGCTGATCGCGCGGCGGCTCGCCCGTTAGGGTCGCCCGAGCGATCCTGCAGGGCCCGGTACCTTCCGGGCACGCAGGAACCCGTGCCCGCTCAGCGCCGTCAGGGCAGCACGATGCCCCACGTGCCCGACATCACCACCCACGCCGCCCACGACCCGGAGCTGATCGCCGCCTACGCAGCAGGTGATGCCACGGGCCCCGAGCTCGACACGGCCCTGGCGCTGGTCGCCGGCTGCGCCGAGTGCGCGGCGCTCCACCACGACCTGCGGCTGATCGCCGCCACCCTGCCCGGCCTGCCCGCGCCGGTCCGACGCCGCGACTTCCGGCTGTCGGCCGAGCAGGCCGCCGCGCTCCGGCCCCGGGGCTGGCGGGCCCTGGCGGCCACGTTCGCCGGCCCGGGCTTCGGCTTTGCCGCCCCGCTGGGCACCGCGCTCGCCACCCTGGGCCTGGTCGGGCTCCTGGTGTCGGGTCCCGGGCTCCCGTTCCTGGCGTCGGGCGGGACCACGGCCGGGACCGCGGGGTCGGCGGCTGGAAGCGCCGCGTCGGCGGGGCCGGGTCCGATGCTGCTGCCCGGCGAAGCGCCCGCGGCGAGCCCTGCGCCCGCGGCGAGCCCTGCGCCGTCCGCCGCGCCGTCCTCCGATCTCGCCGGCGGGGGTGCCGTCGACGCGGACGGACAGCCGACCGCCGGCCCGCAGACGCTGACCGGCACGGTCACACCCGCGCCCGCCGGCCCCCAGGCGACCGACGGCAGCACGACAGGTGCAGCCAGCCAGCGCGTCGGGAGCCAGCCGGTCGCGCCGATCAGGAGCCTGCCCACGGGCTCCGATGCCGGAACCGGGGTCGGAACCGGCGCCGCCGGCTCGGTCTCGATGACGAGCGTAGCCGCGGCGGCCTTGGTGCTGGCGGGCCTGCTGCTCGTCGGCCTGCGGCTGCTGGCGCGTCGAGCCGCCTGACCGGCTCAGTCGCGGATCGGGAGCCGTACCCGGAACGTCGCGCCGTGACCCGGCACGCCATCGCTCGTGCGCATCCACGCTCCCGCCGTGGGCGCCCGCGAGATCGCGGACGATCGCCAATCCGAGGCCGCTCCCCGCCGAGCCCTCCCGATGATGGAACCGGTCGAACACCCGCTCCAGGTCGGCCGGGGCGATGCCCTCGCCGGTGTCCCGGACGATCAGCACCGCGTCACCGGCGTCCTTGGTCACGTCGATCGTGACCCGGCCTCCACCCGGCGTGTGGCGGAGCGCGTTCGACACCAGGTTGGCCAGGATCTCGCGGACGCGGACGGGGTCCACGTTCGTCGTCAGCGGCGTACCGGTCGCGTCGAGGGCGATCCCCGCGGCCAGGGCCGCGGGACGGTGTGCCGCCACGACCTCGCCGGCGAGCGCACGCAGGTCGGTCGGTTCGCGGTGGAGGGTCAGTGCCCCGGCCTCGGCGAGCGACAGCGTGCGGAGGTCATCGAGCAGGGTGCCCATGACCCGGCTCTCCGCGAGGATGGGGGCGACGTGTGCCTCGTCCATGGGATGGACGCCGTCGAGCATCGCCTCGAGGCCGCCGGAGATCACGGTCAGCGGCGTCCGGAGCTCGTGGGTCACGTCGGCCAGCAGCGCGCGCCGCTCGTCGCGCGTGCGGTCCAGGCGCTCCGCCATCGCGTTGAACGAGGCCGCCAGGTTGCGCACCGGACGCGGGCCGCGTGGTCGGACCCGGACATCGGGGGTGCCGTCCGCCAGCCGTTCGGAGGCGTCGGCCAGCTCGGCCAGCGGCCGAACGGCGGTACCGAACAGCCGAACGCCGGCCCCGATCGCCACGAGCACCACCACGATGACCGCGACCGCCGTGAACGACGATGGCGTGGCTTCGGGTGCGACGAGGCCCAGCAGCGTGCCGGCGATCCACGTGGCGAGGGCGGTGATCCCGCCGATGAGCACGACCAGGGCGACGATCAGGCAGCCGAAGAAGCCGAAGAAGCCGGGCCGGTGCCTGGGCCGGCCGGCATCGGTACGCCAGCGTCGAGCCCACTGGCGTCGGGCGTGACGGCGTGCCCACGGCCCACCGGCACCCTGTGAATCCCATGGCCCCCACGGCCCCCAATCGGCGTTCGGGTCGGTGTTGGCGTTCGTGCCCGGCTCGGTGTTGATGCCTGTTCGGCGTGGGTGCCCGGCTCGCTGTTCGTGCCCCGCTTGCCGTTCGAGCCCTGGTCGTCGCCCGTCATGCGTCCGGGTCCGCGAGCGCGTACCCGATCCCGTGCACCGTCAGCACATATCGCGGCGACCCGGGCTCCGGCTCCAGCTTCCGCCGGAGGTTGCGGACATGGCCGTCGATGGCGCGTTCGTAGGTTTCCAGCGAGAAGCCGCGGACGGCATCGAGCAGCTGTGACCGCGTCCACACCCGGCCCGGCTCCCGGGCAAGCGTGGCCAGCAGCTCGAACTCGGTCGGCGTGAGCCGGACTGCCCGGTCAGCCACGGTCACCCGGCGCCGGGCCATGTCCAGCGCGAGGTCGCCGGCCATGATCCGCTCGTCGGTGAGCGGCGGCATCTCGGCTCGGCGGAGCACCGCCCGGACACGGGCGACCAGCTCCTTGGGACTGAACGGCTTCACCACGTAGTCGTCCGCGCCGAGCTCGAGCCCGGCGATCCGGTCGGATTCTTCGCCGCGCGCCGTGACGATGACGATCGGGACGCTGGAGTCCCGGCGAAGCGCCCGGATGACGTCGAGCCCGTCCACGCGGGGCAGACCGAGGTCAAGGACGATCGCGTCGGGTCGCCGGGTCCGGGCGAGCGCAAGCCCCGCGGCGCCGTCGCCTGCCGTGAGCACCGCAAAGCCCGCGTGCTCGAGATAGTCACGCACGAGCCCGGCGATCCGGGACTCGTCTTCCACCACCAGGACGGTTCGCATCGGGGCTCCGGGAGGTCGGCTCCAGGGAGGTCAGCGCCGGGCGAGGATACCCGCCCGGCGCCGCTGGGTGGAGGTCAGCTGGGTGGAGGTCAGTCGCCGGCCGGCCGATCGGCGGGACCGGAGAAGTCGGCGGGACCGGAGGGACCGGCGGGCCCGGCGGATGCGGACGAGGGCGGAGCGCTCGGGATGCTGTCGGCCACGGTGGTTCGCCGAGCTTCCTCCTCGTGGAGGCGCCGATGGGCGTCCGCGATCCACTGGCGCCGCGGATCAGACGCGTCCATCGGCCCGTAGCCCCACCCACGGCCATAGCCGCGACCCCAGGGGCCGCGCCGGCGGCCACCGACGGCGAACGCGAACAGCCCGATGAGCAGGAACAGGAACAGGAAGCCGAACAGGAAGCCGCCGACGTGTGGGAAGCCCCACAGCCAGACGTACCCGGGGACGGTGGCGGTACCGACGTTGGCCATGACGCCGGCCTGGAAGCCGGCGGCGCCCGCGAACACGGCGACGAGGGCGAGGAGGAGGATCACGAAGAACCCGCGCATTGAGCATGTCTCCGAACGTGGCCCGTCGAGCCGGGCCGATTGCGTGCCCTTCAGGCTCGCGCCGGGATATGCAGAAATCGTGCGCGTCCGATGCGAGTTCCGCGCGGGCCGGGTCAGTCGCCCAGGCACGTCCCGACGTGGCGGGCGGCCGCGATCCACGGGTGGTCCGGTGGCACCGTCTTGCGCCGGCCCGCGACCTCTTCCAGCGGGACCGCCTCGGTCCCGTCGCCGCGGGCCGCGACCATGACCCCGAACGTGCCGGCCTCGACGAGGTCGGCGGCCGCGCTGCCCAGCCGGGTCGCCAGCAGCCGGTCCACCGGG
Source organism: uncultured Chloroflexia bacterium (assembly GCA_963732805.1). Lineage (GTDB taxonomy): Bacteria > Chloroflexota > Limnocylindria > Limnocylindrales > CSP1-4 > CAIXZV01. The sequence goes on along the minus strand of CAVTAW010000001.1, from coordinate 2,141,769 downwards.
GACGGCGTTCCGCCGCGCTGGATGTAGCCCAGGATCGACACCCGCGACTCGAGCCCCGTGAGCTGCTCCAGCTGGTGGGCCAGCCGCAGCGTGTTCCCGATGTGCTGTGTCTCGAGCAGCGCCAGCTCGGCCTTGGCGGCGTCGCGCGCCGTCGGGTCCTCGGCGCGCTGCACGCGAGCCTCGGCCGCGGCCAGGGCGCGGGCGTCCTCCTCGCTCCGGGCCCCCTCCGCGACCGCGACGATGCTGAAGTTCGTCCCCCGGCGAACTCGACCCTTGATCGCCGTCGCGATCGACGTCGACGCGGTACGGGATCTCGGGGATGAGGATGACGTCGGCGCCGCCCGCCAGCCCGGCGCCCAGCGTCAGCCAGCCTGCGCGGTGACCCATCAGCTCGGCCACGATGATCCGGTGATGGCTGTGTGCGGTGCTGTGCAGCCGGTCGATTGCGTCGGTCGCGACCTGCAGCGCCGTCGCGAACCCGAAGGTGGCGTCCGTCCCAACGAGGTCGTTGTCGATGGTCTTGGGCAGCGTGATCACGTCCAGCCCGGCCTTCGACAGGCGCAGGGCGTTCTTGGCCGTCCCCCCGCCGCCCAGGCACACCAGCCCGGTCGAGGCCCGCCTTGCGGTAGTTGGCGACGATGGTCTCGGTCATGTCCACGAGCTCGCCATCGACGAGCATCTTGTGGGGCTTGTCGCGGCTGGTGCCGAGGATCGTGCCGCCGACGGTAAGGATCCCGGCCAGCGCTCGGGTGTCGAGCCGGACCCGGCGGTCCTCAGCCAGGCCGCGGAAGCCGTCCCGGTACCCGATGACCTCTATCCCGTAGGTGCTGATCGCGGCCTTGCCGAAGCCGCGGATGGCGGCGTTCAGACCGGGGCTGTCGCCGCCGGCCGTGAGGATGCCAACGCGGCGCTTGGAGGGCATGCCGGAATCCTACGACGACGCCGGTGATCGATGGCGCCCTCGGCGCCCGGCAATGCCCAGATCCGGGGCGCCGCGGTTCCTGGCGGTGCCCAAATCGCGCCACCGCGATGTTGCCGCAGCGGGCTCCGGGCGCCATGGTTCCTGCAAGTGACCGAATCGCGCCGAACCGGGGAACCAGGCCCGGCCTTGAAGGCCCCGATGGCAGGATTTGGCGCATCCTGGGAACACACGCGAGGTGCCGTGGGAGATCCGCGGTCGCGGACGGCGGTCGCGGGCCGGCGCGGCATCGGGGATCCGCGGTCACGGGCGGGCGGGAGGCGCTCTCGGGCGGGCGCGGCGCCACGCATCCGTGGAGCGCCAACCGCCTCGGGTCGGCGGCACCCGGCGGGTACACTGACGACGTCCCAGCTCGCAAGGTCCCGCCGATGGAACGCCTCCTGCTGCTCGACGGCAACGGGCTCATCTACCGCGGCTACTTCGCGCTCATCGAGCACGCCCCTGACCACGTCCAAGGGCGAGCTCGTGAACGCGGTGTTCGGCTTCAGCCAACATCGTCCTGCGGGCGATCCAGGACGTCGAAGCCGGACTACGCCTGGCGTCGCCTTCGACCTGCGGCAAGCCGACGTTCCGCCACGAGCGCTACGCGGAGTACAAGGCGACCCGCCAGCGGATGCCGGACGACCTGCGCGACCAGTTCCCCAAGGTCCGCGAGGTGGTCGAGGCGCTCGGCATCCCGGTCTACGAACGGCGAGGGCTTCGAGGCGGATGACGTCGATCGGCGACGCTCGTCGGCCAGGCGGAGCGGCAGCGGCCTCGACACGACGATCGTGACCGGCGACCTGGACATGCTCCAGCTCGTGTCCGATCACACGCGGCTGATGGTCTCGCTGCGCGGCGGGATCGCCAACACCGTGACCTACGACCTGGCCCGGATCGACGAGCGCTGCGGGCTGCGGCCGGACCAGATGCTCGACTACAAGGCGCTCAAGGGCGACCCGACCGACAACATCCCGGGCATCCCGGGGGTGGGGGAGAAGACCGCGGCGAAGCTGATCGCGACGTTCGGGCACGCTCGACGCGCTGTACGAGCGCGTCGACGAGGTCGACCCCGGAGAAGCTGCGCGCCGCTGCTGGCCGAGCACCGCGAGACGGCGTCCTCGAGAGCCGGGAGCTGATGCGCCTGGTCCGGGACGTGCGACGTGACGCTCGACCTCGACGCGCGGCCGCGTGGGCGACTACGACCGCGAGACGGTCGTCCGGCTGTTCCGCGAGTACGAGTTCCGGACGCTGATCGATCGCCTGCCGCCGCTGCTCGGCGAGCGACCCGAGGATGCCGTCGCGGCGATGCGCGAGCTGCGAGAGGCCGGGTTCCCGGCGGCGCAGGCGGCGGGCCGGGGCGCGCGGCGGTGCACGCGCGGGCGAGCCGGTGCGGCCGCGGGCGCAGCGGCCGGGGGCGCTCCAGCTGTCGCTCGACTTCGACGCGGTCTCGGGCGGCGGCGGCGGCAGGCCCGGATCGCCGCCACGTCGCCGGCGGTGGAGGCACGGGCCGGGCGATCGCGGCGGCGTCGGGCGACCTGCCGGCGGCCCTCGCGGCCGCGATCGTCGACCCGGGCGGATCGAGATCGCGGACGAGGCGCGCGTCGCTGCGCTCGAGACGTGGCTGCGCGACCAGGGCGCCGTCGGGGTCGGCGCTGGTCGCCGACGACCCGCGCCCGCGTGCCGGCCCGCCGCTGGCGCTCGCCGTCGCGGGTGCGGACGGCCGCACCGTGGCGGCGGACGGTCCCGAGTGCGTCGGTGGCGTTGCGCCACCTCCTCGAACGCCTCGGGCACGCCGCTCGTCGGCCACGAGGTCAAGCCGCTGCTCGTCGCGCGCTTCGCCGAGGAGCCGGACGCGCGTTCCGACGCCGGTCGCCTTCGACACCCAGATCGCGGCGTACCTCCTCAACGCGGCGCTGCGGAGCCAGACGATCGCCGACGTCGTCGCGGAGCGGCTGGACCTCGATCCTGCCGCCGGCCGCCGCGGGCCTGCCGCCGCACGCGCCGTCGCCGGCCTCGAGGCGCTGTCGGCGCTGGCCGTCCGCCGCGCCGCTGGAACAGGCGCTCCGCGATGACGAGCCTGGATCGGCTGTTCGCGCGAGATCGAGCTGCCGCTGATCCCCGTCCTCGCCCGCATGGAGGCCGACGGGCGTCGCCCTCGATCGCGACGCGCTGGCCGCCCTCGACGCGAGTTCGCGGCCGAGATCGCGCGGCTCGAGGCCGAGATCTACGCCGACGGTCGGCCACGAGTTCACGCTCGGCAGCCCGAAGCAGCTGGAGCAGATCCTGTTCTTCGAGCTGAACCTGCCCAAGGGCAAGCGGACGAAGACCGGCTACTCGACCGACGCGTCGGTGCTCGAGGAGCTGCGCGGCGTCCACCCGATGATCGAGCAAGCTGCTCGACTGGCGGATCTACACGAAGCTGCGCTCGACCTACGTCGAGGCGCTGCCGATGCTGATCGCCGGCCGACGGGCGCCTCCACACGACTGTTCCACCAGGCCGTGGCCGCGACCGGCCGGCTGTCGTCGTCGGACCCGAACCTCCAGAACATCCCGATCCGGACCCCGCTCGGCCGCCGGATCCGGCACGCGTTCGTGGCGGGCTAGCCCGACACGACGCTGGTTGCCGCCGACTACAGCCAGATCGAGCTGCGGATCCTCGCCCACGTCTCGGGTGACGAGCACCTCGCCGACGCGTTCGCCCGCGAGGCGGACATCCATCGCGAGACGGCCGCCCGCGTGCTGCACAAGGAGCCCGGCCGACGTCACCAGCGACGAGCGGTCGATGGCCAAGATGGTCAACTTCGGGCTGGCCTACGGGATGAGCGACTTCGGGCTGTCGTCGCGGGCCGGATCCGCGCGCCAGGACGCCCAGGAGTTCATCAACTCCTACTTCGCCGCCTATGGCGGGATCAGCTACTACATGCACCACATCCGCGAGACGGCGCGCGAGCAGGGCTATCGTCGCCACGCTCCTCGGGCCGCAAGCGACGGATCCCGGAGCTGGAGGCGCGCAACCCGTCGCTGCGGGCCGCCGGCGAGCGGATGGCGATCAACATGCCCATCCAGGGCACGGCCGCCGACATCGTCAAGATCGCGATGATCCGGCTGGACCATGCGCTCCGCGGAGGGCGGTTTGCGATCCAGGCTGCTGCTCTCGGTCCACGACGAGCTGCTGCTCGAGACGCCGCGCGACGAGGTGGACCGGGTGTTGCCCGTGCTGCGCGCGGCGATGGAGGGCGCCCTGCCGCTGTCCGTGCCACTGACCGTCGAGGCGAAGGTGGGGGACTCCTGGGAGGGGATGACGCCCGTCTCGCGCCGGGATGCCGCGCTCGCCGAGGCAGGGGCCGCCCCGGATGTCAGCCCCGTACCGGGCTGATCGCGTCACGGGATCGTGGTATGGCCCTGATCCGGCTGGACGCCCTGACCAAGCGCTACGGCCCGGTGACCGCGCTCGAGGACCTGACGCTCGAGCTCGAGCCCGGGATCATCGGGCTGGTCGGCTCCAACGGCGCCGGCAAGAGCACGCTGATCCGGATCCTCCTCGGCCTCATCCCGCCGACCGCGGGCCGCGCGTTCGTGATGGACCGCGACGTGACCCGCGAGGGGACGGCGGTCCGCGCGATGGTGGGCTACATGCCCGAGCACGACGCGCTCGCGCCCGACCTGCCGGCGACCGAGCTGGTGACGCACATGGCGGAGCTGTCCGGCCTGCCGCGCTCCGCCGCGCGGGAGCGGACCGCCGACGTGCTTCGCCACGTGGGGCTGTACGAGGAGCGCTACCGGCCGATCGGCGGCTACTCGACGGGCATGCGCCAGCGGGTGATGCTCGCCCAGGCTCTTGTCCACGATCCAAAGCTGCTGCTGCTCGACGAGCCGACCAACGGTCTCGACCCCGCCGGCCGCGACGACATGCTCGCGCTCATCCGCCGGACCGGGACCGAGTTCGGGATCGCGATCCTGCTCGCCTCGCACCTGCTGGGTGAGATCGAGCGGGTGTGCGACTTCCTGGTCGCGATCGAGTCCGGCCGGCTGGTCCGCGCGGCGCCGATTGCCTCGTTCACGGGACGCACGGGCGTCGTCCGCGTGGAGCTCGACGACGGCGCCGAGCTGCTTGCCGCACGGCTGGCGGGCACGGGGCTCGCCCAGCGGGTGGACGGCCGGAACGTGTTCGTCGAGCTGGCCGGCGACGAGGGCTACGACGCGATCCGCGATGCGGCCGCCGACCTCGAGCTTGGCCTCGTGCGGATCGAGCCCGAGCGGGAGACGCTCGAGGACCTGTTCCGCGACGAGGCGGTCCCGGGAGGTGTCGGGTGAGCGCGCCGACCGGCGGCGCGGCGCCGGATCAGGGTGGCGGGCCGGATCGCTGGGTCGGCGACGTCGGCCAGGTGGTGGCCGCGGGCAGCGCAGGCGGCAGCATCTACGACCTCGGTTATCGCGGCTACGATGGCGTCCGCCTCGGCCGGCGGCACGCGGTCGCCTCGCTCATCCGGCAGTCGTTCCGCCAGAGCTGGGGGATGGGCCGGCCGGGCCGGGCCAAGATCGTGCCGTTCGGGCTGGCCGGGATCGCGACGGTGCCGGCGGTGGTCGCCCTCGGGCTGTCGGCGCTGGCCAACCAGTTGGGTGCCGGCGACGCCCTGGAGGCCGCGTCGCCGATCCGGTACGAGGGCTACTACTCGCTCATCGCCCAGGTGGTGTTCCTGTTTGCCGCCGCACAGGCACCCGAGCTGCTGGTGCGCGACCAGCGGCACCGGGTGCTTGCCCTGTTCTTCAGCCGCGCGATCCAGCGCGAGGACTATGCGCTGGGCAAGCTGGCCGCGCTGGGCCTGGCGATGCTCCTGCTGGTGCTGTTCCCGCAGGCGCTGATCTTCGTGGGCCGGGTCCTGCTGGCAGCGGACATCCCGTCGGCGATCGCCGAGGACGCCCCGAGGCTGCCAGCCATCGTCGGCCAGGCCCTCCTGACGGCGTGGCTGCTCGGGTCGCTGTCGCTGGCCCTCGCGTCGTTCACGCCTCGCCGCGCCTACGCGACCGCCGCGATCTTCGCGGCAGTGATCGTGCCGGCGGTCGCGGTCGCCGCGATCGGGGAGCTCGCGGGGAGCGACCTCGCTGCGGCGATCTCGCTGATCAGCCCGGGCGACCTGCTCGAGGGGACCAACGCCTTCGTGTACGGCCATGCCCGGTTCGGTCCGACGGGCGCCGACCTGCCGAGCATCGCCTACGTCGTGGCGACGATCATCGTGTCGGCCGTCGCCACCGCCATCCTGGTGCTGCGCTACCGGAGGATCGAGCCGTGACCGGCAGCGGGCCGGCGGGCGACGCCCACGTCGCCCCCAACGCACCGCCGCCCCCGCCGCCGGCGCCGCCCGCTCCCGGCCGGTGGGCCTCCCAGCCGCCGGCCGCGCTCGACCGCGCGCCGATCGTGCTCGACCGTGCCTCGCGCTGGTACGGCAACGTGGTCGCCTGCAACGACGTCTCGTTCGAGGTCGGGCCCGGCGTGACCGGGCTGCTGGGCCCCAACGGGGCGGGCAAGAGCACGATCCTGGGCATGATCGCCGGCCTGCTGCCGCCGTCGGCCGGCGCGGTCGGGTTGCTCGGTGAACCTGCCTGGCGCCACCCGGCGGTGTACCGGCGCGTGGGCCTGGTCCCCGAGCGGGAGTCGGTGCCCGGCTGGCAGACCGGGCGGGCCTTTGTCGGCTACACCGCACGCCTCCAGGGGCTGGACGACCCGGACGGTGCCGCCACGGCAGCGATCGCCAGGGTCGACCTCGTGGCCGCTGCGGACCGCCGGACGGCGACGTACTCCAAGGGTATGCGACAGCGCATCCTGCTCGCCGCCGCGCTCGTCCACGATCCGCCGGTGCTGCTCCTCGACGAGCCGTTCAACGGCCTCGATCCGCGTCAGCGGCTGCACATGATGGCGCTGCTGCGGGAGCTCGCGGCGGCCGGTCGGACGATCCTGTTCAGCTCGCACATCCTCGAGGAGGTCGAGCGGCTCGCCGACCGCGTGCTGGTCGTCCACGCCGGGCGGCTCGCTGCGTCCGGCGACTTCCGCGAGATCCGGCGCCTGATGACCGACCGCCCGCACACCTACACGATTCGGTCGTCGAACGACCGCGCGCTCGCCGCCGCCCTGATCGCGGGTGACGCCGTGATGGGCGCCGAGCTCGACGACGGCCGGCTCGAGGTGCGGACCGCGGACCTCGCCGGGTTCGGGCGCCGGCTGCCCCGCCTTGCCCGCGACGCGCGGGTCTCGCTGTACGAGGTGCGGCCCACGGACGAGTCGCTCGAGAGCGTGTTCGCCTACCTGGTGCAGCGGTGATCGCGACCATCGCCGGGGCCACGCTCCGGGCCCTGCTCGCGCGGCGCCGCGCGGTGCTGATGCTGCTCCTGACGGCCGTGCCGGTCCTGATCGGGCTGCTCGCTCGTGTCCGGGGCCAGCCCGGGGACACCGTGGCGCGGGCGGCCGGCGCGCTCGATCCGCTGGTGCTGGCCACGCTCCTTCCGCTCCTCGCCCTCGTGTTCGGGACGGCCGCCCTGGGCGCCGAGATCGAGGATGGCAGCGCGATCCACCTGCTGACCAAGCCGGTCGCCCGCTGGCGGATCGTGCTCGCCAAGGTCATCGCGGCGGCTCCGGTGTCGGCCGTGCTCGCCGGGGGCGCGACGCTGCTGACGGGTCTCCTGATCGCGGGCGAGCACGGCGGTGTGGGGATGACCCTCGCGTTCACCGCCGGCGTCGTCATCGGCAGCCTCCTGTACGTGACCGTGTTCGTCGCCCTGAGCATCGTCACGACTCGCGCCCTGATCGTGGGCCTGATCTACGTGGCGATCTGGGAAGGCATCCTGGCCGGCCTGTTCGAGGGCACGCGGGTCCTGTCTATCCGCCAGTACGTCATCTCGATCGTTGCCGCGCTCGACCCGTCAGGGACGGTCGACGCGTCGTCGGCGTTGGCGCCCACGACGGCCGTGGCGGCCGCCGCGATCGTGCTCATCCTCGCGTTCGCGATCGCCGTCCGACGGCTGGAGCGCTACCAGCTCTCGGCGGGTGACTGACGCGCCGCCCGACGGCGTGCACTAAGGTCAGCGCATGCCCGAGCTTCCCGAGGTCGAGACCGTCGCGCGCGACCTCCGGCGCCACCTGCTGCCCGAGGGCGGCGGGCCCCGCCCGGTGGTGGTGGGTGCGCGCGTCGAGTGGGACCGGACGCTGCGGGACGAGGATCCGGCACGGTTCCAGGCCGGCGTGCGCGGCCGGCGGATCGAGCACATCGGCCGGCGCGGCAAGCAGCTGGTGATCGACCTGGACGGCGGCGCGTTCCTCACGATCCACCTCAAGATGACGGGCCAGCTGTTCGTGGTGCCGGCTTCGGTCCCGGTGGACCCGTACGAGCGGGCGGCGTTGATCCTGGAGGACGGCCGGGAGCTGCGGTTCCGCGACATCCGCAAGTTCGGCCGGATCGGCCTCTACGAGGCTGACGACGATCCGTTCGACGGCGTGGGCCCGGAGCCGCTCGATCCGCGGTTCACGCTGCGCGCCTTCCGTACGCGAATCCGCGGTCGTCGGGCGCGACTGAAGCCCCTGCTCGTGGACCAGGCGTTCATCGCCGGGGTCGGCAACATCTATGCCGACGAGGCACTGTGGCGCTCCCGGCTCCACCCGCTCCGGTCGGCGGCATCGCTGCGACCCGCGGACGAGCGTCGGCTGTATCGCAACACGGTGGCGATCCTGGCGGAGGCCGTGGAGCGTCGCGGGAGCTCGATCGACGACTACACGGCGCCCGACGGCGATGGCGAGATGCAGGAGCGGCTCGACGTCTACCAGCGCACCGGGCAGCCCTGCCCGCGGTGCGGCCGGCCGATCCGGCGGATCGTCATCGGAATCCGGGCGACCCACTTCTGCTCGTTCTGCCAGCGGCTGCCCGGCAGCGAGCGCAAGGCGGCGGCCAAGCTCCTGGCGACGATGACGCCCCGGCCGGGCCGCGCCGCGGGTGCCAGGCGGGGCCGGCGGTGGACCGAGCTCGAGGGCGAGGCGGCCCTGGGCCGGACGACCCGCGGGGCGGACGCTGCGCGGGCGCGTGAGCGGGCGGCTCGCACGACCGCCGCCGCGGCATCGCGGCGGGCGGCGGCACGACGTGGAGCCGGGCCATGAGCCTCGTGCGGCTCGACGGTGTCGTCCGCGAGATCGGGACGCTCGTGATCCTGGACCAGGTGACCGCGGCGATCGCGCCCGGCGAGCGCGTGGGCCTGGTCGGTCCCAACGGCGCCGGCAAGACCACCCTGCTGCGCATCGCGGCCGGCCGCGACGAGCCCGACCGCGGGACCGCGACCCGCAAGCGCGGCCTGTCGCTCGGCCTACTGAGCCAGGAGGCGCACCTCGACGAAGCGTTCATGGCCGCAGCGGACCTGCGGTCGGCCGTGCGGCACGGCGCCGCCCACCTCGAGTGCATGGCCGAGGAGCTCGCCGGCATGGAGCACGGCGGGCACGCCGCGGGGCACGCCTATGCCGACCTCCAGCACCGGTTCGACGTGCTGGGTGGCTACACGCTGGACCAGCGCGTGGACGAGGCCCTCTCGGGGCTGGGCTTCGCGCGCGACGAGTGGGCGCGCCCGCCGACCGCGATCTCCGGCGGGCAGCAGACGCGGGCGGCCCTCGCCCGGCTCGTGATCGCCGATCCGGACCTGCTGCTGCTCGACGAGCCGACCAACCACCTCGACCTCGGCGCGATCGAGTGGCTGGAGGAGCACCTCCGGCGCCGGGCCGGCGCGCTGCTCGTTGCCTCGCACGACCGGGCGTTCCTGGACGCCACCGTGACCCGGGTATGGGAGCTCCGTGACCGGCGGCTGACGGTGTTCCGCGGCGACTACACCGCCTATCACCGCCAGCGCGAGGAGCGCGACACCCGCGCGGTCAAGGAGGCGGACAGCCACGCGCAGGCGATCGAGCGCGAGGTCGAGCTGGTCCAGCGCTACCGGAGCCAGCGCAAGCACGTCAAGATGCACGAGCACGAGGCTCGCCTGGAACGGCTGCGGGCGGCACGCGCCGAGGTGCCGCGGGCCGGTCGCTCGCTGGCGCTGCCCGGCGCGGCGCTCACGGGCGGTCCGGTTCGGTCCGGCGAGCTGGTCATCCGCCTGGAGGACCTGGCGGTCGGGTACCTGCCGGGTCGGGGTGCGCTCGCTCCCGACGGCTCGGAGGCGCCCGACCCGGTGACCGTTGCGCGGGTCCCGTTCCTGGCCGCGCAGCGTGGGGATCGGATCGGCATCGTGGGGCCCAATGGTGCCGGCAAGACCACCCTGCTCCGGACGATCGCCGGCGATCTGCCACCGCTCGACGGCGCGCTCTCGTTCGGGCACAACGTGCAGCCCGGCTACCTGGCCCAGCTGCGCGACGCTGCGATCCCCGGCGCGACGGTCCTGGACGCGATTCTCGAGGCGATCCCGGTCACGCCCGGCGAGGCGCGCGGCTACCTCGCACGGTTCCTGTTCCGCGGCGACGACGTGTTCAAGGAGGTCCGCTCGCTGTCGGGCGGCGAGCGATCCCGCCTGGAGCTGGCGATGCTGGGGATCCTGCCGTCCAACCTGCTCCTGCTCGACGAGCCGACCAATCACCTCGACATCGCCGCCCGCGAGGCGATCGAGGCGTTCCTGGCCGAGACGCCGGCGACGCTCCTGATCGTGTCGCACGACCGGCGCCTGCTGGACACGATCTGCGAGCGGCTGTGGGTGGTTGGCGACGGACTGGCGGTGCCGTTCGACGGCGGCTATCGCGCGTGGCGTACGGCCGTTGCAGAGGGCTGGACCATCGAGGCGGAGGCGCACCGCCGGGCGCACCGTGGGCGGGTCGCCGTCGCCCGCCCGGAGGCGACGCGGACGGCTGCCCCCCGTCCCAACGCGGCGGTCCCGCGGGAGCCGCGGCGGACACGGCGTCTCCCCAGGCTGTCCAAGGACGCGTATCGTCGGCGGCGCGAGGCGCTGGACACGGAGCTGGCCCGACTCGGCCTCCGCAGGTCGCAGCTCGAGCTGGCCATCGCGACCCCGTCGGTCGCCGGCAACTTCGTCGAGATGCGCCGCGTGACCAGCGAGCTCGCCGACGTTGAGCGTGCCCTCGCCGACGCGGAGGACGCCTGGCTGGAGCTGGAGGAGCAGGCGCCGTGACGATCGGGTCGCACACGGTCAGGATCGGGATCACCGGGCCCATCGGGTGCGGCAAGTCACAGGTGGTCCGCTGGCTGGCGGAGCTAGGCGTTGCCGTGGTCGACGCGGACGAGGTGGCGCGCGCCGTGACGGCGCCCGGTCACCCGGCCCACGATGCCGTGCTGCACCGGTTCGGCCCGGAGGTCCGGGCGGCCGACGGAACGCTCGACCGCGCGGCCCTCGGGCGGATCGTGTTCGCGGATCCAGATGCCCTGCGCGCCTTGGAGCAGATCGTGCACCCGGCCGTCCGCCCCCGGATTCTGGCCGCGATGGAGGCGGCCGAGGCGGCCGGCGCCGCGGCCGTCGCGATCGAGGCGATCAAGCTGGTCGAGGGCGGGCTCGCCAGCCTGTGCGACGAGGTGTGGCTGGTCACGTGCGACCCGGCGGTGCAGCGGGATCGGCTCGTGAGCCGCGGGATGCCCGAGGCCGACGCCGACCTGCGGATGGCCGCCCAGGCGGGGCTCTCGGAGCGCCTGGCGCCGGCCGCGACGTTCGTCCTGGACTCGAGCGGGTCGGCCGCGCGGACGCGGGCGCTGGTCGTGGCGGCGCTGGGCGAGGCGATCGCGGCCCGGCGCTGAGACGCGCCGCGCCTAGTTGGTGAGCTTGAGGATGTACGACCCGAGGTAGCGGGGACAGTCGTTCGCCTGGCAGCTGGTGATCGTCAACCTCGCGCTTTCGAAGTCGGTCACGAAGTAGCCGCGGACCGTCTTGGACGAGCCCCCGCTGGCGCTGATCACGTGGAACGTGGACCAGCCCATGAAGTTGCCGTTGGAGTCCACCACGGCAGCCAGGACGTCGGTGTTGCTGAGGTACGTGTTCACGTCGCTGAACAGCGCCGTGTGGTTGCCGTTGTTGTGCTGCCCGATGTACTCGCCGAACGCCAGCGTCTTGTCGATCACGAGGTCGCCGGTGATGATCGAGGCCACCTCTGAGGTGTTCACGTTCCCTGTCCCGTAGTTGGTCCAGGCGAAGTCGAGGTCATTGTTGGGCACGTCGCCATTGCCATCGCCGAAGTCCGTGGGCGTCGTGTACTTCGGCGTGCCGTCGGTTCCGAACGCCGCCACCGAGAAGATGAACGGCGAGGCGCCGTGCGCGGTGTCCGGGAACCCGGCCAGCGCGGTGGCGGTCGTGGACACCGGCCAGGTCGGCATGCCCAGGATCGCGGCCATCGTGTTGTGGTGGGGGGCGTCGATCGCGACGCGGAACGTGATCCCGTTGGACGTGTCGAGGTCCACGTTCACGGCCGTGCTGTCGCTCCCGTGCGTGAAGCCGTTCGCGGCGGCGACCGTCCGCGCCCGCAGGACCGCCTGGTCCAGGTTGCCGCTGATGAGGTAGTCGTTGGCCCCCGCGAGCGCCGCGAGATCGGCAGCGTTCTGCTCGTCTCGGCGCATGGCGAACGCGGACCCGCCGTCGATCGCGAGGCCAGCGAAGCCGAGCAATGCGATGAGGGACAGCGCGAACACGACGAGCACCTGACCGCCAGACTTCGCACGGTCCGACCGATCGTTCATGGCTGAGCTCCTGTCCATCACTCGATCCTTGCGCTGGCGGCCCCGGAGAGCACGATGTGGCCCAGCAGCGTGGCCAGCGGTGTCACCGGGGTGAAGTTGGAGTTCAGTGAGACCCGCACCCAATCGCCCGGCTCACACGTGCCGGTGACCGTGGTGCCCGCGATGTCCACGCAGCTATAGACGGGCGTCGTGAGCCCGGGGACGAGCCCCCGCTGGGTAGCGAGGATCGCGGCCGTCTCGGCGCTGTTGCCAAGCGTCGCGCCCGGGTGGACGCTGGTCACCCGGGCCAGCTCCCGCGCGGCCTGGGTGACGCCGTTGAGCTGGTACACGGCGCGGCCGAGATCGACGACGCCCATCACCAGCACCAGGAACAAGGTGATCGCTAGGCTGAACTCGACCAGGCCCTGGCCACGCTCGCCGCTGCTCGGCAGGACGCTCACGGGGTCACCGTGATGTCCCGGCTCTTGGTTGCCGACCCGCCGAAGTTGGAGGCCACCAGCGTCACCGTGTAGACCCCCTGGGCCTGGTAGATGTGGGCGGGGTTCTGGAGGGTTGACGTGGACGACGAGCCCGCCCCGTCGCCGAAGTTCCACGACCAGGTCAGCGGGCACAGCGGCGTGGTCGTCGAGAGGTCGGTGAACTGGAACGTGGTCTTCTTCTTCTTGCCGCTCGTAGGCGAGATCGAGAAATCGGACGTCGGCGGGATGCAGAAGGGTGTCGGTGTCGGCGTCGGGGCGGGGGTCGGGGTGGGGGTCGGTGAGGCGGACGGGTCAGGCGTCGGAGACGGCGTCGGGGTCGGCGTGGGCAGCGGAGTGGGGGTCGGGGTCGGTGTCGGGAGCGGGGTCGGGGTGGGGGAGCCCGAGACGATGTTGGGCCGGACCGCGAGCTGCGCCGTGGCGCTCGCGGTCACGTCGAAGTTCTGGCCGCCGGTGAACGGGGCCAGGAGCGGCGTGATCAGCGAGACATGCCCCACGACCGTCACCACGACGCTGTTGCCCAGCGCCTCCGAGCAGGGCGACGGGTCGCAGGTCAGCGAGATGTCGGCGGGCGTGATCGGGATCCCCGAGCCGTGCGTCTCGGTCAGCACGGCGCACGTCACGCGGTTGGCGACCGCGTCGCACGGCTGACCGGCCAGGAAGGAGGTCGGGTGCGTGGACGCCTCGAGCGCCCCCGCTCGCGCCGCGCTCGCCAGCGAGACCTCCGCGCTGAACACCCGGGCGAGGTCACCCGCCCCCAGCAGGATCAGCAGCAGCACCGGCACGAGCAGGGCGACCTCGACCAGCGCCTGCCCCCGGGAGGGGGCCCGGCGGTCGGAGGTTCCCGGCGGGCTGTCCAGGAGGGACCGGTGGCTGCGCTTCATGCGTCGGTCTCGGCCGCCTTGGCCATGCGTGATCCGAGCGCCCGATCGGGCGCCTGATCCGATGTTAGGCACGCGCCCGGCCGGTTTCGATGGGGTGGGCATAGCGACTTGGTACGGTGCCTTGCCACCCGCTGGTCCGCCCTCGTGGGGCATGGGCGCACCGCGGCGTCACGGGGCGGTGGATGGCGATGCGGCGGGTGCGGACGGCGACGGCGACGGTGAGCCTCCGCCGGCCGGGCTGGCTGTCGGCGCCGGCGTCGGCGTGGGGGCCGGCGTGAACCCCGGCTGGATCGCGACCGGGATGGGCAGCCCGTAGCGCTCGATGATCTTGTTCGTCGTCTCGCCCAGGGCCGAGGCATCGACCTGCCGCTGGTCCTCCAGCGGGCGCAGGGCGAAGCTGAACGTGGCTGATCCGGTTGCCTGGAGATGCGCGATCTCCTCGGCCATCGCGAGCGGCGCGCGGATCACGTAGAACGCGTCCTTGCGGGCGAGGATCACCACATCCTGGTAGGTGATCTTGGTGGACCGGTCGGGGTAGAAGTGGCCGGTGGGGTCGGAGACGTTGACGACGGCCGTCACGAACACGTCCACGGTCTGCCCGGGGATCAGCATCCCGCCCACGGCGAGGTCGTCGGGAACCGTCAGGGCGATCGCGCGCCAGGCCTCCGAGTCCGGGGCCACCGATTCGTCCGGTCCCAGGATCGAGAACGCCCCGCCTTCCGTCGCCGATGCCAGCAGGTTCGAGGTGACGAGCTGGCCCTGGAGGATGGTGACCGCCGTGATCCGCCCGATCACGAGGTTGGGGTCGGCGATGACGCCGTTGGCGTTGGTGTCGTCGATCGGCACCTCGCGCACGGTCACGTCCAATTCCTGGATCTGCTGCCGGGCCGGGATGGCCGACAGGGCAACCACGGCCTTGATCTTCTGCGTTCCCGCCTGGCTGGCCTGCTCCTGGGCCTGGTTGATCGTGTAGAACGCGACCCCGCCGGCGACCAGCGCGAGGATCACTCCGGCGAGGATGATGAAACGGCCGCGGCGGCGGTCGTCCCGGTACTCGAGTTCCATGCGCTGCCTTTCGATCTGGTCCCGCGACGACGGGCGGACGTCGCGGTGGGACCGGTTGCTGGGGGAGCGGCAGCCGGCACCGCATGAAGATTGACCTTCGGCGAGGAATGGTTGACATGCCCCATACGTCCGGTGCGCCCCCGCACCTTCGGGTCAGCGCGGCGGAGGTTTGGTGCGTCCCGGAGACGATCGAACGCGCGTTCTAGTGGTAGGATCCGCCCGTGCCGGATTTCCGCCTCGTCGCCCCGTTCGAGCCGACGGGGGATCAGCCGCAGGCCATCGAGCGCCTTGCCGACGGGCTCGGCCGCGGCCTGCGCGGCCAGACCCTGCTGGGCGTCACGGGCAGTGGCAAGACGTACACCATGGCCCAGACGATCGTCCGGCACCAGAAGCCGACCCTTGTGCTGGCCCACAACAAGACGCTGGCGGCGCAGCTGTACGCGGAGTTCCGCGAGTTCTTCCCGGACAACGCGGTCGAGTACTTCGTCAGCTACTTCGACTATTACCAGCCGGAGGCGTACCTGCCCCGGTCGGATACGTACATCGAGAAGGACAGCAGCCGCAACGAGGAGATCGACCGGCTGCGCCACGCGGCGACGCACGCGCTGTTCGAGCGTCGGGACGTGATCATCGTGGCGTCGGTGTCGTGCATCTACGGCCTGGGCGCGCCGGTGGACTACGGCGCCACGGTGCTCCGACTGCGAGTGGGCGGCCAGTACCGCCGCGACAGCGTGCTGCGGCACCTCGTGGATCTCCAGTACCAGCGCAACGACGCCGCCCTGACCCGGGCCCGGTTCCGGGTCCGCGGGGACACGCTCGAGATCGGCCCCGCGTCGTCGGAGGAGATCGTCCGGGTCGAGTTCTTCGGTGACGAGGTGGAGCGGATCACCGAGATCGACCCGCTGACCGGGGAGCTGTTGGCGGAGCGCAAGGAGCTCAACGTCTATCCCGCGACGCACTTCGTGACGCCGCGCGACAAGCTCGGCCAGGCGATCGTGGCCATCGAGGCCGAGATGGAGGAGCGGGTCGGCCAGATGGAGGCGGAGGGCCGGGCCCTCGAGGCCGCCCGGCTCCGGCAGCGGACGACCTTCGACCTCGAGATGCTGCGCGAGCTGGGCTACTGCAGCGGCGTGGAGAACTACTCGCGTCACCTGTCGCTGCGCGAGCCCGGCTCGCGGCCCTGGACGCTGCTCGACTATTTCCCGCCCGACTGGCTGCTGATCGTGGACGAGTCGCACATGACCATCCCCCAGGTCGTGGGCATGTACAAGAACGACCGGACACGCAAGGAGATCCTGGTCGACTTCGGCTTCCGGCTCCCGTCCGCGCTCGACAACCGGCCGCTCACGTTCGAGGAGTTCGAGGCGCACCTCAACCAGGCGATCTACGTCTCGGCCACGCCCGGCCCGTACGAGCTCGAGCGCAGCGAGCGGGTCGTGGAGCAGCTGGTCCGGCCGACCGGCATCGTGGACCCGCCGATCACGGTCCGTCCGACCGACGGCCAGATCGACGACCTGCTGGAGGAGATCCGCGGCCGGGTGGACCGCGGCGAGCGGGCGCTCGTCACCACGTTGACCAAGAAGATGGCCGAGGATCTCGCGGACTATCTCAAGGAGCTGGGGGTCAAGGTCCAGTACCTGCACAGCGAGGTCGACACGCTGGAGCGCGTCGCGATCCTGCGCGACCTGCGCCTCGGCGTGTACGACGTCCTGGTGGGCATCAACCTCCTGCGCGAGGGCCTGGACCTGCCCGAAGTGACGCTGGTCGCGATCCTCGACGCGGACAAGGAGGGGTTCCTGCGCAGCGCTTGGTCGCTGATCCAGATGATCGGACGCGCCGCCCGCAACACGGGCGGCGAGGTCGTGATGTACGCCGACACGATCACCGAGTCGATGCGGGTGGCGATCGACGAGACGGATCGCCGGCGCGCGGTCCAGGCGCGCTACAACGAGGAGCACGGCATCGAGCCCCAGACGATCATCAAGGGCATCCACGACATCAACGACCGGCTGCGTGCGGTCGCCGACAACACCGTTGGCTACAGCTCCGAGCGTCGGGCCCGCGACCTGGAGGCGGCCGACAAGGCCGAGGTGGAGCGGCTGGTGGCGCGGATGGAGGCCGAGATGAAGGCCGCGGCCAAGCAGCTCGAGTTCGAGCGGGCTGCCGCGCTGCGCGACGAGATCCAGCAGATCCGTCTGCGGGTGCTCGAGCAGGACCAGTCGGTGGTGGTGGCCAGGGCCGCGGAGCGCGCCGCGAAGGAGGCCATCCTCCCGGCGAAGGAGCGGGCGGCCGCCCATCGGGGCGAGCGGTCCGGAGAGGCGGCGGCGTTCGAGGTCATGGAGGTCCGCGTCCTGCCCTCGGGCGAGGAGCCGGCGGGCGCCCTCGACGCGGGCGACGACGAGGAGTCATCCGGCGTCGCGGCGGAGCTGTTCCCGGGGATCCGTGACGAGCACGACGACGATGACGGCGGCTGGCAGGCGCGCTGGCTGGAGCGGCCCACGTGGGACCGCACGGTGACGCCCAACATCCGCCGCCGAACGGGCCAGCGGCCCGGCCGGCGAACCCGCGGCTACTGATGGCCCCGCCCGCGCCGCTCGCGTTTCCGCATCTGCGCGTCTGGTTGGAGCCCGGCTACGAACGCTCGCGGGTCGGCGGCTGGGTGCTGGACGCGCCGGGCGTGTTCGGGTCCGGTCGGACGGCGGACGAGGCCCTGACCGCTGCCCTGACGGCCGCGGGCCGCGTCCGCGAGTGGCTCGAGGCGCACGGTGACGTGTTCGAGCTTCCGGCGCTCGGCCGCCAGGAGGTCGCGGACGAGGTGCCGGCGCGCCACGAGCCGGACGGCTACGAGGTCAACGCCACGTTCGCGCCGGACCGCCGGCCACTGGCGGCGGTGGAGCTGGAACGAGCCCTGCGACGGATGACCTGGGCTCGCGAGGACCTGCTGGCGACCTCACGCAGGATCGCCGTCCACGAGGCCGCCCACGGCGCGCTCCCGGTCGATGCCGGGAGCGGCGAACGGAACGCCGAGGCCGTGGTCCGCCACCTTGCCGGCGCCGAGGTCTGGCTGGTGGGCCGCGTGGACCCGTCGGCGCGGTACGCCGGGCCGCTGCGCGACGCCCCCGTAGATGAGGCGCTGGCCACCACCCGCGAGTGGACGGTGGCCCAGCTGCGTGCGCGCCAGCCCGTGGACGATGGAGCCGAGGTCGCGGACCGTCACGGCGAGACCTGGACGCTGGCCAAGGTCGTCCGCCGGCTGCTGTACCACGGGTGGGACCACCTGTGGGAGCTGGATCGCCGGCTCGCTCGCGTGGACGGCACGGCCTCGCGCGTCGCCGTCGTCACCGATCGGCGGCCGTCGGGCTCCGAGACGGCCGCGCTGCTCCGGACCGTGGGCTGGGACGTCCGAGCCTCGGAGACGGACGCCCTGGCGACTGCGGTCCGGGAGTCGTCCGAGGTCGCCACGGCCTGGGACGGCGACCGCCTCGTGGGCACCGCGCGGTCGCTCTCGGACGGGTCGCTCAACGCGCTGATCGTGATGGTCGTCGTCCATCCCGCCTGGCAGGGACTGGGCGTCGGGGAGCGGCTCATGCGGGCGCTGATGGATGGGCGGGACCGGGTCCGGTTCACGCTGGCGGCGGCGCCGGGCATGGACGACTGGTACCGGAGCCTGGGGTTCGAGCCCGACCCGCGTGCGATGGTTCGTCCCCGGCGCCGGCATCGGACGTAGGATCTCGGCGTGCATCATCGCCTCCCCGTCCGGGCCTGCGCTGCGCTCGTCGCCCTCGTGCTCGCGATCGGCGTGGCCGCGTGCGGCTCGGCGGCGCCCGCCGGCGGTCCCGCCGGCGTGGTCCAGACGGCGCTGGACAAGGCCGCCGCAAAGGATCTCGATGGCCTGCGCACGCTCGCCTGCGCCGGGCAGGAGGACATGATCCGGGAGCAGCTGGGCCTGGTGTCGGGCGGCCTCGGGTCCGCCCTGCTGCCGGGGCTCGACACGCAGGCCCTGATCGATGCCGTGCAGTTCGACGTGTCCGGCGTCAAGCTGGGTGACCCGGTCATCGACGGGACCACCGCCCAGGTCCCGGTCAGCGGCTCGGTCAAGGTGACGTTCGACTCGGTGGCCATGCGCCCGATCCTCCGCCAGGTCCTGGACCAGCAGGGGGCGTCCATGACGGACGCGCAGCTGGACGCGCTGCTCCAGACCCTCCAGGCCTACGGCCAGGACGTGCCGCTGGACCAGTCGGTGCGGCTGGTGCAGGAGAGCGGCGACTGGAAGATCTGCCAGGCGACCTGAGCTCGATCTATCCTGCGATTCTCGCAGAACACCTGTTCGTTTTCACGGAGATCCGCTAGACTGCACCCGTGCCCCAGGATCGGATCGTCGTGCGCGGTGCGCGCGAACACAACCTCAGAAATGTGGACGTCGCGTTCCCGCGCGACCGGCTCGTCGTCATCACCGGCCTGTCCGGCAGCGGCAAGAGCAGCCTCGCGTTCGACACGATCTACGCGGAGGGCCAGCGGCGCTACGTCGAGAGCCTGAGCGCCTACGCCCGCCAGTTCCTGGGCCAGATGGACAAGCCCGACGTGGACCAGATCGACGGGCTGTCGCCGGCGATCTCGATCGACCAGAAGGGGGCGTCGAAGAACCCCAGGTCCACGGTCGGGACGGTCACCGAGATCTACGACTACCTGCGGCTGCTGTTCGCGCGGATCGGCCACCCGCACTGCCCGTCGTGCGGCCGCGAGATCGAGCGCCAGGCGGTCAGCCAGATCGTGGACCAGGTCCTGGCGATGCCCGAGGGCACCCGCCTGCTGGTGCTCGGACCGCTGATCAAGGACCGCAAGACCGAGGGCGACCGGGTGTTCGAGGGCGCCCGCAAGCAGGGGTTCGTCCGGGTCCGCGTGGACGGCGAGCAGTACGACCTCGCCGACGCGCCCACGCTGGACAAGTACAAGCGCCACACGATCGAGGTGGTGGTGGACCGGTTCATCGTCCGGCGCGCAGAGGCGCCCGACGACTGGGCGCGCGACGCCGCCGGGCGGCCGGTGGACCCGGCGACAGGTGAGCCCGCGCCGGATCCCGACGCATCCAGGCTGGCGGACTCGATCGAGACGGCCCTGCGGCTGGGCGAGGGCGTCGTGGTGGTGGCGCCGGTGCCCCGCGAGGGGGAGCCCGCGCCGTTCGAGGAGCGGCGGTTCAGCGAGCGCTACAGCTGCCCGTACGACGGCACCACGATCGACGAGCTGGAGCCGCGCTCCTTCTCGTTCAACTCGCCCCATGGCGCCTGCCCCACGTGCACCGGTCTCGGCACCCAGCTCGTGATCGACCCGGGGCTGGTCATCCCGGACCAGTCGCGGACCATCCGGGCCGGCGCCCTGGCTCCCTGGAACAAGATGCCCACCGAGATCTCGTGGCGCATGAAGATCACCGAGGCGGTGTTCGCGTCGCACGGCTGGAGCATCGATGTGCCGGTGCGGGACCTGCCCCCGGAGGCCGTGGACTACCTGCTCCGTGCGCCCAAGGACGAGAAGGTCGTCGTCCGCTATCGCCACGAGCGGGGCGAGAACAGCTACGTCGCCACGTTCGAGGGGGTGGTGACCAACCTCGAGCGGCGGTTCAAGGAGACCGAGTCGGAGTACATCCGGACGGAGCTCGAGAAGTTCATGGTCCAGAAGCCGTGCCCCACGTGCGGCGGGCGCCGGCTGCGGCCCGAGGCCCTGGCCGTGACGGTGGACGGCCGAAACATCTGGCAGGTGTCCACGCTGTCGGTGACCGACGCCCTCGACTGGGCGGCCGGGCTGGGGGCGCGGGTCACCGAGCGCGAGCGGACGATCGCCCGGCAGGTGGTCAAGGAGATCGTGGCCCGGCTGGGGTTCCTGGTGGACGTCGGCCTGGACTACCTGACCGTGGACCGGGCGAGCATCACCCTCTCGGGCGGCGAGGCGCAGCGGATCCGGCTGGCGACCCAGATCGGCACAACGCTGATGGGCGTGCTGTACATCCTGGACGAGCCGTCGATCGGGCTGCACCAGCGGGACAACGCGAAGCTCATCGCGACCCTGACCCGGCTGCGGGACCTGGGCAACACCGTGCTCGTGGTCGAGCACGACGAGGAGACGATCCGGACCGCGGACTGGGTGATCGACATCGGCCCGGGCGCGGGTGAGCACGGCGGCGAGATCATCGCCAACGGCCCGCTCGAGATCCTGCTGGCCGAGCCGCGCTCGATCACCGGCGCGTTCCTGCGCGGTGAGCGCCAGGTTCCCGTGCCGGCGACCCGGCGCCGCGGGAACGGTCGGAAGCTGATCGTCCGCGGCGCCCGCGAGCACAACCTGCAGGCCATCGACGTTCGCTTCCCGCTGGGCACGTTCATCGCGGTGACCGGGGTGTCGGGCTCGGGCAAGAGCACCCTGGTGGACGAGGTGCTCTATCGCGCCCTGTCGCGCGAGCTCACCGGCGCCCGGGCGCCGGTCGGGGCCCACGACCGGATCGAGGGTGTCGAGCACATCGACAAGATCATCGAGATCGACCAGAGCCCGATCGGGCGCACGCCACGCTCCAACCCGGCGACCTACACGGGGCTGTTCGGCCCGATCCGGGAGCTGTTCGCGGGCACGCCGGAGGCGCGCGTCCGCGGCTACATGCCCGGGCGGTTCAGCTTCAACGTCAAGGGCGGGCGGTGCGAGAACTGCAAGGGCGACGGGATCATCAAGATCGAGATGCAGTTCCTGCCCGACGTCTACGTGCCGTGCGAGGTGTGCAAGGGCAAGCGGTACACGCGCGAGGCGCTCGAGATCCACTACAAGGGTCGCTCGATCGCCGACGTTCTCGAGATGACCGTGGAGGAGGCGCTGGAGTTCTTCTCGGCGGTGCCCAACGTCCGGGGCAAGCTGCAGACCCTCTTCGACGTCGGGCTGGGCTACGTTCACCTGGGTCAGCCGGCGACCACCCTCTCCGGCGGCGAGGCGCAGCGCGTGAAGCTGGCCACGGAGCTGTCACGCCGGGCAACCGGCAAGACGCTGTACCTGCTGGACGAGCCCACGACCGGCCTCCACTTCGCCGACGTGGACAAGCTGCTCGCGGTCCTTCATCGGCTGGTCGACAGCGGCAACACCGTGCTCGTGATCGAGCACAACCTGGACGTGATCAAGACCGCCGACTGGATCGTGGACCTGGGTCCCGAGGGCGGGCTGCGGGGCGGCCGGATCGTTGCCGAGGGGCCACCGGAGCGGATCGCGGCCGCGCCGGGCTCCGCGACCGGGGAGTACCTCGCTCGCGTGCTGCGCGGAGAGCCGCTCGTCCCGCTGAGCGACGTCACCTTCGCCGAGGAAGCCGGCAGGCCGGGCGTGGGCGGAGAGGCCGGCGCGTCGCCGGTCCCAGTCATGGCCCCGGCGCGCAAGCGGGTCGCCGCCGCGAGGTCGGCCGGCGAGCGATAGCCGGCGGGGGGACGGCGATCCGGTGTTCGACCGAGCGACGCGCCCGTCACCGGCAGTCTAGGATGCTCGGCATGCCGGAGATCGACTTCGCCTTCCTCGCCGATGCTGCCGAGACGCAGCCCGGGCAGAAGTTCAACGTCCTGGGTGGGGGGATCACCCGGATCGGCGGCCGAACCTTCCCGCTCCGCCACCCGCACATCGCGCTGGTGGTCGGGCTCATGGTCACCGCCCCCGAGACCGAGCGCGAGCACGAGCTGCGGATCGTGCTCCTGGATCCCGACGGCGCGGAGGTCACGGGGGCGACGGGGAGCCTCGTCGCGCGCGGCCATCCGGATGGGCGGGACGCCATCCTGACGTTCAGCATCGACCTCTGGAACCTGACCTTCCCGACACCCGGGGACTACTCGTTCCGGATCCTGGTCAACGGCTCGGAGCGCAAGCGGCTTGGCCTCGTGCTGGTGCGCCCGGCCGACGCCAGCGTCGGGGCGACGCCCCGCTCGGGGTTGTGACCCCGCCTCGTCACTCGGCGCGGGCCCGCGAGGCCCGACACGAGCACCCCGTGATCGACGAGGCTGCGCTGGTTGCCGCCCGGGCGGCCGATCGGCTGCTCGCGGCGGCCCGCGCCGCCGGCGTGTCGCGCTGGGTCGCCTACCTCGAGCCCATGCCGGACCGCCTGCGGGATGACGGCCCGGGCGACCTCCGCCGCACGGCGATGCGCGCCCGGGCGGCGTTCGGGCCCAAGGACTCGATCCGGGACGCGCTGCCCGCGGAGGTGACCGAGCCGTTCCTGGACGCGGTGGACCGGCTGCTCAAGGTGCTCGCCCGTCGCGACACGATGGCCTAGCGGCCCGGAGGCGCGGGACCCCGTCCGGGGGCCGGGCGGCTCGCATGTCGGGCGTCCGCTCCAGCAGGCGTCCGCCCTAGTACAGGAACGGGATCAGGCGACGGGTCCGCGCGCGGTACGCGGGGTAGGCGGCGTAGCGCGCCACCAGCCACACCTCCTCGCGGGCCGACTTGAGCCGGAAGAACCCGAGCAGCACGAGCGCGCCCAGCAGCGCCAGCGGCGAGGCGGTGGCCAGCCCGTAGCCGAGGGCGCCGATGATGATCCCGCCGTAGATCGGGTGGCGGGCGAGCCGGTACGCGCCGGTCTCGACCAGGTCCGCGCCGTCGCGCGGGTGCGGGAGCGGCGTCAGCGCATCACGGAGCTCGACCAGACCCGAGCCGCCGAGCACCGCACCCACGGCCATCAGCATGAACCCGGCGACAACGGTCACGATCCTCGGGGTCCCGCCCCATGCGGGGCCCACCGTTCCGGCGAGCGCGATCACCGGGAACAGCACGAGCTGGATCGCGACCCAGCCCTCGCCGCGCGGCCCCAGTGACGGCAGACGGCTCACCCGGGTGCCGGCGGCGCGGGGTGGGCCGCACGCCATTCGTCCGCGAGGATCGCCATCCGGTGGATGTCGACGTGGCGGCCCTCGCGGTAGATCGCGTGCCGGAGCACGCCCTCGTGGACGAACCCGATCCGTTCGTAGACGCGGCGCGCCCCGGGGTTGTAGTCGTACACGTCCAGCCAGATCCGCTCGAGGCGCAGGAACCCGAACGCCCAGTCGAGCATCGACCACAGCATGTCCGTGCCGTGCCCCTTGCCGCGGTCGTCCTCGGCCCCGATCGCGATCCCGAGCCCGGCACTGCCGTTGAACAGGTCGAGGTCGAACAGCCCGATGGTCCCGATCGGCCGGCCGTCGGCGGCCAGGCACGCGACGAAGAAATAGCCGCGCTTTCCCTGGGCGGCGAGCATCTCGTCGAACCACTGCTCTTCGAGCGGCATCGATATCGGCGCCCGCAGGCCGAGCGTTCGGGTGGTCGCGTAGTCGTTGTACCAGGCGATGAACCGCGGAATGTCGTCGCGCTCGGCTGCCCGCAGGAACACGGAGCCGTGGGCGATCATCGGTTGCGTGCCGTCGCGACGGGGGTTCATCGTACTCTCCGGGACCTCGGACCCGTGCGGGTGGGTCGGGATGGCGAATCCCCCGCAGTCTACGCGGCGACCGGGGCTTCGCTGTCGCCCAGCTCGACCGGATCGAATGCCTCGCGCAGGAACACCGACGGCGCCTCCGGGTCGAACAGCAGCGTGAGCGAGCGACGTGCCCTGGTCCACGCCACGTAGGCCAGCCGACGCTCCTCCTCCAGGGCACGCTCCGGCTCGACCGCGTCGCTCACGGACCGCCGACCCGGAAAGCCGTCGGCCAGGACCAGCACGTGGTCCCACTCGAGCCCCTTCGTGCCGTGAGCGGTCGCCAGCGTCAGGGCCGCATCCGCCCGTCGGAGCTCGGCAAGGCGGCGGCGCCGTTCCGTCACGATGGTGCGCAGGGCGTCCACGCCCGCCACACTGGGTGCCCAACCGAGGAGCGCGGTCACCAGGTCCGCCGGCGACGGTTCGTCACCGGGTCCGGGGCGCGGGTCATGGCCCTCGATGGCTCCTGCCGGGACTGGCTCGTCCGTGTGGACCGCCGTCCTGAGGCGGCCGAGCACCACGAGCGGCGGGGTCGATGGTGCGGCGGCCTCGATCGCGGCCGCACGGTCCAGCAGCCCGTCCAGGCGATCGTCCTCGATCGGCAGCGGCAGCTCCGGGGCCCGGAACGGGACGCCCAGCTCGACCGCCGCGACCACCGCGACCAGCAGCTCGCGGTTCGTGCGTGCCAGCACCGCCCTGGTGGCGTCATCCGCCGGCCAGGTGCGCATCGCCCGGGTCACCCGGACCAGGTCGTCCGCCGCATCCGGGGCCAGCACGAGCCGCCCGGCGGCGGCCGGTCCGGCCACGATGCGCTTGGCGAACCGCTCGTGGTTGTGCTCGACCAGGCGGACCGCGCGGTCCACGACGGGCCTGGGGCAGCGGTAGTTCGTCTCGAGGTCCACCCGTCGCAGGCCGGGCAGTGATGCGGCCAGGCCCAGCACGCGACGGACGTCGGCGAGCCGCCAGCCGTAGATCGTCTGATCGTCATCACCCACCAGGAAGATCCGGTTGGCGGGGGCCGCCAGCAGGAGCGCCAGCTCGAGCTGCGTCCGGTCCAGGTCCTGCGCCTCGTCCACCAGCAGCTGCGCGCACCGCGCCCGCCAGGCGGCGAGCAGCCCGGCGTCTTCCCGGAGGAGACCAAGCGCCCGTACGACGAGGTCGTCGAAGTCGACCCCGCCGGTGTCCTTCACGGCGCGCTCGTAGGCGATGAACGCCCGCGCGATTGGACCCGGGGCCGGATCCCGCGCCACGTCCCTGGCGGTGACCCGCAGGTCCAGCTTCAGCCGTGAGAAGGCAAGGTCGAGGCGACCACGATCCGCGGCGCCGGCCGATGGGAACAATTCGCGGAGCGTGGCATCCCGGTCCACCAGCGGGTCCACGGAGACGTCGGCGTCCAGGAGCATCTCGCGGCCCAGCGCGTGGAACGTCCGCACGCGGATCGCGGAACGCGGCGCACCGAGCGGCTCCAGCGCGGCGTCGAGGCGCTCGGTCAGCTCCTCCGCCGCCCGCTTGTTGAACGCGACGACGGTGACCGTTGCCGGATCCGTGCCGCCGTCAACGAGCCAGGCGACGCGTGCCACCAGCGTCGTCGTCTTGCCGGACCCCGCGGGTGCCACGCACAGCACGGGTCCGGGCGGAGCCGTGGCCGCCGCGCGCTGGTCGGGCGCGAGGCGCGAGAGACGTGCTGCGATGGCGGGATGCGGTTCACTGGCCATGCGCGCAGCATGGGCGTGAGCCCTTGGCTGCCACTTCACCGGGACGGGCGCGGACGCCCTCCGGGCGCGAGACCCGTATAGTCCGCCCATGGCGAGGCGATGGCTGGGGCTCGGCGCGATGACGGCCGTGTCGCTCGTGGTCGCCCATAACCTCGTGTTCCTGCTCGCCGATGGGGCCAATGCCGAGGCTGCCCTCGCGAGCACGGGCCACGGCGACGCGTGGCGAATGGCGGTCGCGATCGTGCTGCTCGCCGGCGCTGGACTGCTGCTCATCGCGGTCCTGCAGCTCCATCGACTGGGGATCCTGGCCCAGGATCTTGACCGCTCCGAAGGCGGGCTTGACCCCTTGCCCGGGCCGTTTGGACGCGACGTCGTGGGGCTGTGGCTCCGGCTCACCGTCGCGACGGCGGTGCTGTTTGCGGTCCAGGAGAACGTCGAGCACCTCCAGGCCGGACTGGGCCTCCCGGGCCTCGCAGTCCTGGGCTCGGGCGACTACGCCAACGCGCTGCTCGTCATCGCCGCCGTGGCGCTGGCGGTTGCCCTCGTTGCCGGGCTGCTTGGCTGGCGCCGCGGGATCCTGCTCGCGCGGATCGCTGATGCCGCGCGCCGGCGATGGCATCGCCCGTTGCCTGCGCGCCCGCGTCGGGCCGCGGCCCTGGATCGGCGTCCGAACGGGTTCTTCCGGCGATCAAGCTCGGTCAGGGCTCCGCCCCGCCTGCTCACCGCACCGACGCCGGCCTGACGCCGGGTGCCCGATGCCGTCGGGGGCGGCACCGGACTCGGCGCGCGCCGTCCCCCGGGTCTCGCCGCGGCGGGACCCGGCGCTCCGTCCCTGCAGGCAGGAGGTTCCTTCCGTGGTTTCCCGCAGGCTCCGCATCGCCGGCTCGCTCGCCGGCGCGGGCATGCTCATCCTCGCGACCACCGGCTCGGTTGCGGCGCACGTCGTCGAGCACGCTGGCCCGTACACGATCGAGATCGGCTGGCAGCACGAGCCGACGTACGTCGGTGAGACGAACGGCGTCCAGGTGATCGTCACCGACGCCGACGACAAGCCCGTCGTCGACCTTGCCGCCGATGACCTCACAGTGGTCGTCTCAACCGGCGACCAGCAATCGTCGGCCCTGACCTTCGACCCCGGCTTCGACCCCGAGGAAATGGAGGGGAACCTCGGCGAGTATGACGCGGCGATCCTCCCCACCGCACCCGGTGACTACACGTTCCACGTGACGGGCAGCATCCACGGCTCGCCCGTCGATATCACCGTCGCCTCGGGCGACGAGACCTTCAACACCGTCGTCGGCACCAGCGACATCCAGTTCCCGACGAGCCTGCCCACGATCGCGGAGGTCGCGACCCGGCTGGACCGGATCGACGCGCGCGTTGCGAGCGTCCAGACGGCCACGGGACCGACGCAGGCGGACGTCGATGCGGCCGTCTCGAAGGCGGCCGACGCCAGTGCGGCCGCGGACCGGGCGCTCCTGGTCGGCGGTGGGATCGGCGTCGTCGGGCTCGTCGTCGGCGCGACCGGCGTGCTGCTCGCCTTGCGGGCGACACGCAAGGCGGCGCCACGGGCGTGATCCGGCTGGGCCGCGTCGCGGCCGTCGCGCTGCTGCTCCTCGGGGGAGCCATGGTGCTCCCCGAGGGGGCAGCCGCGCATGCCCTGCTCCAGTCGTCCGACCCGGCCGCCGGCAGCACGGTCGCCAGCGCCCCGCCGATCGTGACGCTCACCTTCGGCGAGGCGCCCGACCCGGCGCTGAGCTCGGTCAAGGTGCTCGACGCATCCGGGCGCGACGTCGCGAGCGGCCCGTCGACGGGGGTTGACGGGCATCCCGAGCAGCTCCAGGTGCCGCTCGGTGCGCTGCCGGAGGGCGTCTACACCGTGGCCTGGCGCACGGTGTCCACGGTCGACGGGCATACGGTGGCTGGCTCATTTGCCTTCGGGGTCGGCGTGTCGCCCGGGTCGGCGTCGGACGGATCCACGGGCACGGCGCCCGTGAGCGCCTCAGCGTCACCGGCAGCGACGCTCATGCGCTTCCTGCTCTACGCCGGGCTGATCGTGCTGCTCGGCGTCGGGCTGGTGGGTGCCGTGATCCATCCAGCGCCGCCCCGCACGCTCGCGTTGCTCGGCGCGGTGGCGTGGGCGGTTTCGTGCGTGGGGGCGCTGGGTGTCGTCGTCGTCCAGGCACTCGACGCCGGTGCCGACCCGGGCGTCTTCCTGTCCAGCAGCCTCGGTGGCGGGGCCGTGAGTCGGATCGCGGTGGCGGTCGCGTCGGGCGTGCCCGTCGCCGGGCTGCTCGTTCGCGGCGAGCGAGCCCGTCGCGCGTGGTCCGCGGCCATCGCCGTCGGCGCGGCCGCCGCCATGCTCACCGACGTCGTCAACGGGCATGCCGCCGCGAGTGGCGCGACGATCGTCCAGGTGGGACTGCAGTGGATCCACGTGGTCGCGGTCGGCGTCTGGCTCGGCGGCGTCGTCGCGCTCCTGCTGAGCGTTCGCGGGCTGCCCGGCCCGGCAAAGGCGGTCGCGGCCCGTCGGTTCTCGCGTATCGCGGGGTTCGCGCTCGCGGCGGTGGCCGTCACGGGCGTGGTCCGCGCGATCGAAGAGGTCGGCTCGGTGGATCAGCTCCTGGCGACCGACTTCGGGCAGGTCGTCGTGGTCAAGAGCCTGCTGCTCGTGGTCATTGCGGCCCTCGGCGCCGTCAACCACTTCGTCAGCGTGCCGCGGGCAATCCGGACGCTTGGTCCGCTGCGCCGGGTGGGTCGAGTCGAGGTGATCGCGGGCGGGGTCGTGGTCCTGCTGACGGCCATCCTCGTCAACCTCGTCCCGCCGTCGTCGGTCGCGACGGCGAGCGAGCCTGCGCCGACCCCGATCGTCGCGGCCGGGAGCGACTTCGGTACGACCGTGCGGGTCCGGCTGGTGGTTTCCCCCGGCACCGCGGGGATCAACGACTTCGCGGCGGCCGTCACCGACTACGACACCGACGAACCGGTTGCCGCGGGCTCGGTCTCGCTGCGGTTCAAGCCGGCGTCGGCGACCGGCATCGGGGGCTCGACGCTGCCGCTCGCCGCGACCGGCCCGGGCACCTTCGACGGTTCGGGCGCCAACCTGTCGCTCGACGGGATCTGGGGTGTGACGGCCGTCGTCGCCGCGCCCTCGGCGACCGTCGAGGTGCCTCTGCCCATCGCAACGCGGGTCCGGGACGTCCAGGTCGACGCGAACGCCGTGCCCGGGGCGCCGACGATCTTCACGGCGCATCTCCCGGCGGGGACCACGCTCCAGGTCTACCTCGATCCGGGAACCGCCGGCCCGAACGAGCTCCACTCGACGTTCTTCGACGCAGCCGGCAACGAGCTGCCGGTGACCACCGCGACCTACCTCGTGGGCCCGGCCGACGGGCCGACGGCGATCATCGCTCCCGCCAGCTCGAGCCGGGGCACTTCGTGGCTGACCTCGACGCGGATGCCGGGACCCTGGGCGCCGACGTCGCGGGGCCGGCCCCCGACGGCACAACCCTCCACGCCCACCTCGACATCCCCGTCGCACCCTGAGGTCCGCATGCATCACCGACCGCGCTCGCTCCTCGCCCGGCTTGCCATCCTCGTCGCCACCGTCGCGCTCGTGGCCGCCTGCGCACCATCGGGTGCCGAGCCCGCATCGACCGCCGGCGCGACCCCGCCGAGCGCCATCCCGATCACATCGGCCGGTCGGCCGTCCTCACCGGCGGTGGTCACGATCGTGCAGCCGCAATCTGGACAGACCGTCACCGGATCGACCGTTCACGTCGTGCTCACGCTCACGGGGGCGGAGATCGTGCCGGCGACGACGACCGCGATCCGGCCCGACCAGGGCCACGTTCACCTGTACGTCGACAATGTGCTGGTGTCGATGAACTACGGGCTCGAGCAGGATCTCCCGGTACAGCCGGGAACCTACGTGCTCAAGGCCGAGTTCGTGGCCTCGGACCATGCCC
This sequence comes from uncultured Chloroflexia bacterium, assembly GCA_963732805.1. GTDB lineage: Bacteria > Chloroflexota > Limnocylindria > Limnocylindrales > CSP1-4 > CAIXZV01. The sequence continues at coordinate 2,111,556 of CAVTAW010000001.1, read as the reverse complement.
CGTTCAACCCTCGGGTCTGGTCACCCGAGGTGTTCTTCACCGTCAACTGAGTGAATACCCGACGCGTCGGGCTCGGGGCCCTTGCCGCCGGCCTGGCGGTGATCGCCGCCGCGCAGGTGCTGGCACCCGTCCACGCGCCCCCGCTGTACGACGGCGTCGTCGTCGAAGAGCCGTATCGTTACCTGTCGCCCGCGGCCGGCGAGGCAGGCGAGCCGGGCTCGTATGCCGGGGTCCAGCCGATCGACGGCGGCGCGAGCCCGGCCTTCGCGGCCGCGACGTCCGAGTCGCCGCCGCAGGCGCAGCTCATCGCCCAGTCGGGGGCCTTCGCGCCACCCGCCGGCACGTCCGAGCTTGCGGTCGCGATCACCCCGCTGCCGCCGACCCCGCCGGACGCGATCGTCGGCAATGCCTACCGGTTCAGCGTGGCCGACGGCGGCGGGCTGGCGGTGCCGGTGGCCAGCGGGTCGTTCGTGACCCTGGCGCTTCGGGCGCCCGCCGGGTCGACCGACGTGACGATCGTCCGGTCGGGCGACGGCGCCTGGGCGGCCGTGCCAACGCTCCGCGGTGGCCAACCAGACGTGTTCCTCGCCAACGTTGACGCGCTCGGGGACTTCGCGATCCGGGGCACGGCCGCGGCCGGCGGCAGTGGCCTCGGGGATTGGCCACGGCTGGTCGGCATCGCGGCGGCGATCGGCGCGGTGCTCGTGGGGGTGGCGTTGCTCCGCCCGCGGCGCAGTCCCGCGCGCGACCCGGCCCTGGGTCGTCACGCCGGATCCGGGGACGATCGACGAAACGGGCGCGGGCCGCGCAACCCATCCCGCTGACACGATGAGGAGTCCGATGCTCAACCACCATGCTTCGCCGTCCCGGGTCATCGCGATCGCCGGGTTCGCCCTCGCCGTTGTCGTCGCCGGCGGCTGCGGGGTCGCACCTGCGTCTTCAGCCCCATCGACGTCCGGCGCGCCCGCCGCCATCAGGATCGGGGCGGTCTTCCCGCTCCAGGGCGGCGCCGGTCTTCTCGCTCGCAACGAGGTGGAGGGCATCCGGGTTGCCGCCGACCTCGTCAACGCCGCGGGCGGTGTCGATGGCCGCCCGATCGATCTCGACGTCCGCGACCTCGAGAGCCGCGACGATGCCGCGGCCGTCATGGATACCTTCGTGGCCGAGGGCGTGAGCATCGTGATCGGTGCGTACAGCTCGGATTTGTCGATCGCGGCGAGCGCCGCTGCCGACGCGGACGGGCTCGTGTACTGGGAATCGGGCGCCGTCGCCGATCGCCTGACAGGCCGCGGCCTGCCGCTCGTGTTCCGTGTCGGGGCCAGCGGGTCCAACCTTGGCGCCAACTCTGCGACCTTCGCGGCCACCCAGCTCGCGCCCCGGCTCGGTCGGACGCCAGGAGACCTGCGCGTGGCAATCGTCGCCGCCCAGGACGACTACGCGTCCTCGGTTGCCGACGCAGCGGCTGCCACGGCGCGAGCTGCCGGCATGCCGATCGTCGTGAGTGACGCCTACAACCTCGTGGCCCCGGATTGGCCGCGCATCATGGGTGACCTCGCGGCCGCGCGCCCCGACGTCGTCATCCTCGCGTCGCACATCCCGGACGGCGTTGCCTTCCGGCGCGCGATGCTCGCGGCGGACCTGCGCGTCCCCGCGCTCATCGGCTCGACGATGGCCGAGTGCGACCCGGATTTCGCCGGCGACCTCGGTGCGGACGCGATCGGCATCTTTGCATCGGATCGACCGACCGCGGGGTTCCAGGCAACGGCGCTCGACCCGGAGGCTCGCGCCGTCTACGACCGGTTCGCCGCTGCCTGGCACGCGTTGTCCGCAGCGCCGGCAGGCGGGTCACCGCCGGCAACGGCCGGGTACGGCGATGGGTACGGCGGGAACCCCGGCAGCTCGGGCAGCTCGGGCGGCGGTGCCTACGGTGGTACGTACGGCGACGCCTACGGCGGCACCGGGTACCAGATCAGTGGCCCCGCGGAGTCCGTCACCGCCGAGGCGTCGGAGGAGGCGCTCGCGGGGTTCACGGCGGCGTGGGCGCTGTTCCACGACGTCCTGCCGTCCGTCGGGGGTCCGATCGACGCTCAGGCCGTCGCACGGGCGGCGCGCGTCGTCGACCTCCCTTCGGGCTCGCTGCCCAACGGTGCGGGCCTGCGATTCTCCAGCGACCCGGCGACGCTGGGCCAGAACACGCGCGCGGCGGCCGTGATCTGGCAGTGGCAGGCGGTGCGGCGATACGAGTTCGTGTGGCCGCCGACGTACGCCACGGCGTCGATCGGCTTCGTGCCGCTGGCGCGATGACAGCGCTCGCGGCGGCCGACCGCGGGGTTGCCCGGCTGGCGCTGGTCGTGCTGGGCGTGGCCGCCGTCGTTGGGGCCCGCTGGTCGTCGACGATCGCGGGCGTCGCGGACCCGGTCCTGGTCGGGGTGCTGTTCGGTGTCGGCCTGCTCGTGCTGGGCATCGCGGCGGGCGTGGCCGTGACGCTCCCGCGGCCGGCCTCGATCCCGATCGGCCTCGCCGGGGGCGCGGTCCTGGTCCTGGTCGCCGTCGCCGCGCGCGTCGGCCAGGCGGGCCCGAGCGTCGCGCCGGCCGTGCCGCTGCTGCCGTGGGCGATGGCGACCGTGCTCGTCGCCACCGCCGAGGAGGTCGTCCTCCGGGGCGTGCTCCTCGACCTGCTCCGCGTGCCCTTCGGCACCGCTGCGGCAGTCCTCGCGACGAGCGCAATCTTCGCGCTGATGCACGTGCCCCTGTACGGCTGGCACGTCGTGCCGCTCGACCTGGGCGTTGGCCTGTGGCTTGCGGGCCTGCGCCTGCTCTCGGGCGACGTCGCCGCCCCTGCGATCGCGCACGCCGTCGCGGACCTCGCAACGTCCTGGCTGTGACCTCCGACCGGCGGGCTGGCCTGGCGGCCCTCCTCCTGGGATTGCTGATGATCGGCGCCGCGCAGGTCGCGGCGCCGGTCCCGGCACCGCCGCTGTACGACGGCGTCGTCCCGCTCGAGCCGTACCTGTGGGCCGCCCCGCCGCCCGATCACCCCGGCGGTGCTCAGGGCGCGGCAGCGACGATCGGCGTCTCTCAGGGCGGCAACGACCTGGTGGCGCTGGCGACGCCGGAGCTGACGCCGCAGGCCCAGGTGTTCGCGGTGCCCGGGTCGCTCACGCTGCCTGCCGAGACGACGTCGATCGAGGCATCGATCACGCCGCTCGGACCCAGCGTGGAGCCACCCGACGGCTACCTCGACGGGAACGTCTACCGGATCGTGCTCACGGACCAGGCGGGGTCGCCGATCACCGCGGACGCATCGGCACGCGTCAGCATCCTGCTCCGGTCCGCCGACCCGACCCTCGCCGATGCCACGATCGCGCGCCTCGACGGCGGGGCCTGGCGGCCACTGACGACCTCGCCGCCCAGCCTTCCCGGCGGCGGATTCCTTGCCGTCGTCACGCGGTTCGGCGACTTCGCCGTCGTGGCCAGGGGCGTCAGCCCGTATCCGACCGGGGCCGCGCCGTCCGATGGATCCGGCCCGGCGACCGGCGTCACCGCATCGCCGGCGGCCCCTCCGACGGCTGCAACGGCACGGCCGGGAAAGACGCCGACCCCCCTCCCGGCCGGACCGGCGACGGACGACCGGACGGGCGGCGCCGTCGGCTTGCTGCCGGCGGCGATCGGGGTCGTGATCGTGCTCCTCGCCGCGGGTGTCGTGATCGCCAGGCGAGGGCGGCGGCGGCCGTACATGGGCGCCCGGCCGGTGCGAGGCCGCGATCGCCGCTGACGGCATCCGTCTCGGCCGGTGCGCGCGCACCAGTACCGAAGTGGGGCGCTCGCACGCACCGCTCGGGACTCCCGGCCCATACCCGCACCCCTTCGGCGGCGCCATGGTCGCGTGTACGGGCCCGTGCCCATCGAGGCCCCCAGCTGGAGACCGAGGATGCTCTCTCGGACCGCTCGCCGTGCCCTCTCCGTCGCGGCCGCCCTGTCGCTCGTCGCGGCGGGCACCGTGGCAGCGGATTCGGTGGGCGCCGACGCCGATGTCGTGACGCCGGGCGTCCAGGGCATGGTCAACCTGGGGACGGTGTCCGCGGGCGCGAGCGTGAGCGTGGACGTCGGATTCGAGCTCGCCTGCTCGGGAACCAGCCACGCCACCGCGGGCTCGACGATCGCCCTCAACCCCGCGGGCCAGGCGCCGGCCGGAGGCTCGGTGAGCGCGACGCCGGCCAGCATCGATGTCCCCAGCCCGTGGCCTCCCGGCGGGACGTGCACCGGTGATCCGGTGGCGGACTCGACGAACCCCTCGCACGTCACCCTGGTGGCGCCGCTGGACGCCGGGGGCTATGTCTACAAGGTCACCTACACGCGCGTGCCGAGCACCGGCACGGGCGGCTCGACCTACGTGCAGTTCGCGCTGTACGTGACGGGCAACACGCCCCCGTCGCTCGACCTGCCGGCGGCGTTCACGGCCGAGGCCGACGCCCCCGGTGGCTGGATCGCCGCGTTCGACGTCGCGGCCAGCGACCAGGAGGACAGCTCGGATCCGCCGGTGACCTGCGCGCCGGCGGTCGGTGATGTCGTGCCGCTGGGCGACACGACCGTCAGCTGCTCGGCGACCGATTCGGGTGGCCTCAGCGCGACCGGTTCGTTCGTGGTCCACGTGCTCGACACGACGCCGCCGGTCCTTGGATCCCTGCCCCAGTCCGCGGAGACGACCGACGATCCATCGGGTGCGGCTGTCTCGTGGGCGACGCCCGGCGCGACCGACATCGCCGACCCGGCGCCGACCGTGACCTGCGACCCGCCCTCCGGCTCCTCGTTCCCGGTCGGGACGACCACGGTCACGTGCACCGCGACGGATGCCTCCGGCAACAGCGTCGCCGGGACGTTTGACGTCACCGTGACGCTGTTGCCCACCGCCCCGGCACCGCCCACGCCCCCGGCGCCGCCCTCCGCGCCGGTCCTGTCCGCCACGTGGATCGCGCCGCTCGCCCACGGCGACTTCGCCGGCCGCCTGGGCCGGGTGATCCCGGTCAAGGTCCGTGTCCGCTCCGACGACGCCTGGCTCAAGCCGGGCGGTTCGGTGCCCACCCTACGCGCAGAGCAGCTCGAATTCGTGCGGTTCCGGCGCGGGCGTCGCGCAGACCGTGAGCCTCGGCTCGCTTCATTGGCGGGGCCACCGCTGGAACCTGCGGCTCGATACGAGCCGGCTCTCCGCGGGGTGCTGGCGTCTCGTGGTGGCGGTGAACGGCGCGGACGCGGGCAGCGTCGACGTCCACCTGGTCGGCAAGGGACCGAAGGCGCCCCACGAGTCGCCGAAGAAGGCGCACCACTAGGACGGCCCCGCGGTGCCGGGTGCCGGCCCTCGCGGCGCAGCGCCGGCACCTGCCGCACAATCGGGGGCGTGACCCCGGAGCTCAAGGCAACCCTGGCCAACCTGCCCGACCGCCCGGGCGTGTACCTCATGAAGGACGCGCGCGGCGAGGTGCTGTACGTGGGCAAGGCGCAGAGCCTGCGCCACCGGGTCCGCAGCTACTGGCAGCGCCAGTCCCCGGCCCGCGGACCGGGCGACGTCCACCGGATCCGCCAGGCGATCGAGCGCGTCGTGGATCTCGAGGTCACCGAGGTCGACTCGGTCTCCGAGGCGCTGCTCCTCGAGGCGAACCTGATCAAGCGCTTCAAGCCGCGGTTCAACGTCCGGCTCAAGGACGACAAGAGCTACCCGTACATCAAGATCACGCTGGCCGACGACTTCCCGCGCGTCGAGCGCACCCGCAAGCTGCCCAGCGACGGCAGCCGCTACTTCGGTCCGTACGCCTCGGCCAGCTCGGTGGACGAGGCGATGAACCTGGTCCGGCGCCTGTTCCCGTTCCGGACCTGCACCATCGACATCCGGGACGGCGAGCGCGCGCTCGCCCGGCCGTGCCTCCTGTACCACATCAAGCGCTGCCAGGGTCCGTGCATCGAGGCGATCTCCAGGGACGCGTACCGGCGCGACATCGCGCAGGTGGAGCTGTTCCTGGAGGGCAACGCGGACGCGCTGGTGGACGGCCTGCGCCACGAGATGCGGTTCGCGTCCGAGCAGCAGCAGTACGAGAAGGCGGCCGTCGTCCGGGACAAGATCCGTGCGATCGAGCGGACGATGGAGAGCCAGAAGATGGCAGCGTTCGCGCGGACCGAGCTCGACCTGGTGGCGCTGGCCCGCAAGGACGACCAGGGTGCCGTGCAGCTGTTCGTCGTCCGCAACGGCAAGATGCTGGGACGCGACGTGTTCTTCCTGGACGCACCGCACGACGTCCCCGATGACGAGGTTCTGGGCAGCTTCCTGGAGCAGTACTACGCCCGGGCCACGTCCATTCCCCGCGAGGTCCTGGTTCCCCGCTCGCTGGCCGACCCAAGTGAGCTCGAGGCGTTCCTCGCCGCAAGGCGGGGCGGGCCGGTCCGGCTGCGCACCCCGCAGCGGGGCGAGAAGCGGGCGCTGATGGACCTGGCCCTGAGGAACGCTGCAGACGCGCTCGCCCGTGAGGCGGCCCGCTGGCTGGCCGACGAGGGCCGTGCCCTGGGTGCGCTGGAGGAGCTGGCCCGGGCCCTCGGCCTGCCGGCCACCCCGATGCGGATCGAGTGCTACGACATCTCGAACCTCCAGGGCAGCGAGTCGGTCGGCAGCATGGTGGTGTTCGAGGAGGGCCGACCGAGGACCGGGGAGTACCGGCGGTTCCGGATCCGGACCGTGGAGGGCGCCAACGACTTTGCAAGCCACCAGGAGGTGCTCCGCCGCCGCTTCCGCCGGGCGACGTCGGGCGAAGAGGGCATCGAGGAGGAGCGCCGCTGGGCGATGCCCGATCTCGTGATCCTCGATGGCGGAAGGGGCCAGGTCAGCGCCGGCAAGGAGGTGCTGGACGAGTTGGGCCTGGGCGACCTGCCGCTGGTCGGCCTGGCCAAGGAGCGCGAGGAGCTGGTGCTCCCGGACCGGCCCGATCCGGTGCTGCTGCCGGTCACGTCTCCCGCGCTGTACCTGGTCCAGCGGCTGCGCGACGAGGCACACCGGTTCGCGATCACGTACCACCGGAACCTGCGCGCGAAGCGGGCAACGCGGTCGGCCTTCGACGACCTGCCGGGCGTCGGTCCGAAGCGACGCCGGGAGCTGCTCAAGGTGTTCGGCTCCGCGAAGCGCGTGCGCGAGGCTCCCGTGGAGCAGATCGCTGCCGTGCCGGGGATCAGCCGCGCGCTCGCCCAGCGGATCAAGGCACACCTGGAGGACTGACGCCTCTTGCGCTCGATGCGTCGAGCGCGAAGGATCGGGCTGATCGAGGGCCGCCGTCACGGACCGGGGCCAGCGGCGTCTCCCGACGGGGGCAGCCGGGAGGGCGGGCGATGTACAGCGACGAGGTCCGGATCGAGCGTCTGGAACGGCGCGTCAGCCAGCTGCAGGCCAGGCTGGACCGGCTCGAGCGGGCCGGGGCGATCGGCAAGCCGGCCGAACCCACGGCGCCGAACGCAGCGCCGGTGCCGAGCCCGGCTGCAGCCGTCGCTCACCCGGTGCCTGCACCACCGCCGCCTCCGGCCGTGCTGCCCACTCCGCCCGCCCGGCAGGTTGCGGCGCCGCCTCCCGCGTGGCGACCCGCTGCCGCGCCGCGACCCGCTGCGGCGCCGCGACCCGCGTGGAACACCCCACGGACATGGGCCGAGCCTGACACTGCAGCATCTCCGGCGTCGACCGCCTCGCCGGCCCCCGCGACGACGCCGGACGTGCCGGCAGTCGCATTCTCGGTGTCCCTTCGCGATCTCGAGGAGCGTTTCGCGGGCAGGGCGCTCGCCTGGATCGGCGGCCTTGCCCTGGTCGCCGCAGCCGTGTTCTTCCTGAGCCTCGCGTTCAGTCGTGGCTGGATCAACGAGCCCCTCCGGGTGGTGATCGGGCTCGCGATCGGCAGCGCGGCGTTCGTGGCCGGCACCTGGTTCCTGGACCGGAAGAACATCCTGATGGGCAATGTCCTGACCGCCGTCGGCCTGGGCATCATCTCGATCTCCCTGTTTGCCGCCACGCAGCTCTATCACGTGGTGGTGCCCGAGGTGGGCCTCGCCGGTGCCCTCATCGCCGCGATCGCCGCGGCCGCGATCGCGATCCGCTATGACGCCCGCATCGTGGCCGCGTATGGGCTCATCGCGGCGCTGGTCGCGCCGCCGCTGGTCGGTGCGTCACCCACGCTGCTCACCCTCGCGTTCGTTGCGGTGACGCTCGTCGGCACCACGGCGATCGCGCTGTTCCGCTCCTGGCGCTGGCTGCCACCGCTGGCGTTCCTGCTGTCGGCCCCGCAGCTGGCCAGCTGGCTCATCGGCGATGCCGACACCGGTCAGGCGCTGATCGCCCTCGCCGGGTTCTGGCTGGTCAACGCGGTTGCCGCGGCCGGGGAGGAGATCCGCGTCCGTCGCAACGACCTGCGGTCGTCCAGCGCGACCCTGGTGCTCGCCAACGCGACATTCCTGCTGTGGGGCGGGTTCGTGGTGCTGGGCGGCGACCTCGAGCCATGGCGGGGGACGTTCATCGCGACCGCCTCGCTGGCGCACCTCGTCCTGGGCGGCTGGTTCCTTGGCCGCCAGGGTCTCGAGCACCTGTTCGGCAATCTGGTGGCGGGAACGGGCTTCGCCCTCCTGGCCATCGCCGCGTTCGTCCAGCTGGGTGCCCCGGTGGTGCCCCTTGCCTGGGCGGCGGAAGCCGTTGCCCTGACCTGGCTGGCCGTGCGTCGCCGCCATCGCTGGTCGGCCCTTGCGGCGTCAGCCCTTGGAGCGATGACCGTCGCGCATCTCCTGCTCGTCGAGTACCCCATCTGGAATCTCGGCGTTCCCGCGGCGACCACGTTCGCGACGCCGATGCTGCACCCTGAGGCGGCATCCATGGGAGCCGTGCTGCTTGCGCTTGCGGTGGCCGTGGCCGTCGTCCCGGTGCGCTGGATCCGCTCGGCGATCGCCGGCCTGGGCGTGCTCCTGGCCGCCCACGCCGTCACGTTCGAGCTGACGGGGCCGTGGCTGGCTGCCGCGCTCGGCGGCCTCGCGGTGGCAGGTCTGCTGCTCGACCGGCTGATGGAGTCGCTGCCCGTCGATGCGACCCTGGCTGCGGTCGCCAGCCGGGTCCGCTTCAACTGGCTGGCGTCGGCGGCCGGCGTGGTCAGCGGCGCGATGGCCGTGGCGCTGCTGTTCACGACCGAATACCCGGTGGCCCACGCCTTCCGCTTCGCGACGCCGCTGCTGCACCCGGAGGCCGCGTCGCTGGCCATCGTGCTCGCGATGCTGATGGCCTCCGGAGTGCTTGTCGGCGTTCGCTGGATCCGATCGGGGCTGGCGGGTCTCGGCGTCCTGCTCATCGCCTGGGCGCTGCCGTACGAGTTCGACCGTGCGGCGCTCGTGGCGACCCTCGTCGTCCTCCTGCCGGCTGCGATCATCCTCGACCGTGTGCTCGGGCTGCTCCCCGAGGACCCGAGGTTCACGGCGGCCGCCGGGATGCTCTGGTTCGTGGAGCTCGCGTCGATCGCGGGCGCGGTCGTCTGGTTGTGGGCAGCGGGCTATGCCGCGTCGCGGATCATGAACCCCCTCGACTGGGGCAGGGTCACCCCGCCGCCGGTGCCGTTCAGCGACGAACGTGCCCTGGTCGCGGCGCTGCTTGCCGGCTCGGCGCTCGCGGCCGCGCGCTGGGTGCGGTCAACGCTCGCCGTGCGGATCGCCGTCCTGGCCGCGATCGTCGTCGGGGCCTGGGTGGTCCCGTTCGAGGTGCTCGCGGACGGCGTGGTCGTGCTGTGGGTGGGCCTGGCGGCCGTCTCGGTGCTCGTCACCCGGCTCGATCCACGGGGCATGTCGCCGTACACGGCCCTGGCCGGCCTCCTGTTCGCGGCGGCGGCGGGCGTTGGCCTGGGGATCGTGGCCCGTCCGGATCGCCTCGTGGTCGTGGACCCGGCCACGGCTGCATGGACGCCCCTGCTGGCCGGCTGGCCGCTGGCCCTGGCCGCGCTGACCGCCGCGCTGTACGCGGCGCCGCGCCACGTCCCATACGCGCCATGGCGCACCTGGCTTGAGCTCGCCGCGGGCGCGACGATGGTGTACGCGGTCTCGATCGGGGTCGTCGGGGTGTTCCAGGGCATGGTGGGTGGGCAGGTCGGCGTGGAGGAGCTGGCCAAGCAGGCACAGGTCGTGATGAGCGTGTGCTGGACCGCGATCGGGGTGCTTGCGCTCGTCGTCGGGCTGGCACGCCGCCATCCGATGCTCCGGCACGCGGGCCTGGGCCTGCTTGCCCTGGCCACGGCGAAGGTGTTCCTGATCGACCTGGCGTCGATGGACGTCGCCTATCGGGCGCTCGTGCTGGCCGGCCTCGGCGTGCTGCTCCTGGCCAGCGCCTGGCTGTTCACGCACTTCCGCGGGCCTCGCTCGGGCATGACCGGAATGCACGGGGGGCCGCATCCGGTCGGCTGAGGCGCGCGCTGCGGATGTGCCGCGCGGGCGGCGCAGAATGGCGACGCCCTGTATCATCCCGCCCCGATGCGTCGCGCCGGTCCGATCCTGATCATCGTCATCGGCGTGCTCGCGCTCCTGGTGGACTTCGTCCGGTTCCCCATGCCGTCGCTCGGCAGCCAGAGCTCGGGCACGACCAACTATCTCGAGACGAAGCTTGGCCTTGACCTCCAGGGCGGGCTGCGGATCGAGTACCAGGTGCTGCCCGCCGAGGGCAAGACGCCGACCCGGGACGACCTCAACGTCCTGCGCCAGATCATCATCAACCGCGTCGACAAGTCGGGTGTGGCCGAGCCCCAGGTCGTGGTCCAGGGCAGCGACCGGATCGTGATCGAGATGCCCGGCGTCCAGAACGCCGACCAGATCCGGAAGCTGGTCGGGACGACCGGCCGGCTGGACTTCGTGCCGCTGGGCTCGACGCCCGCCCAGCAGGACCAGGTGCTGCCGGACGCGACGATCAACACCAAGTGCAGCGACACGGTCGTCGTGAACTGCGTGCTGTTCTCGGGTGACCAGATCGCGGCTGCCTCGATCGGCGCGAACCAGACCGGCCAGCGGACCGTGGACTTCACGCTCAACGGGACCGGCAAGGACCTGTTCGCCGCGTACACCGCCGATCACGTGGGCGACTACTTCGCGATCGTCCTCGACGGCAAGGTCATCAGCGCCCCCACGATCAACGAGCCGATCCCCGGTGGCCAGGTCCAGATCAGCCAGAACGGGATCGGCGGCTACCCGCTGGCCGATGCCCAGAACCTGGTCACGATCCTGCAGTTCGGCCAGCTGCCGTTCCCGATCCAGGAGCTGGCCAACACGACGGTCAGCCCGACGCTGGGCGAGGCGTTCCTGCACCAGAGCCTGCTCGCCGGGTTCATCGCCGTCCTGATGGTCATCTTCTTCATGACCGTCCACTACCGGCTGCCGGGCGTGGTCGCCAGTGGCGCCCTGATCTACTACGCGCTGGTGGTGTACGCGCTGTTCCGCCTGGTTCCGGTCACCATGACCCTCGCCGGCATCGCGGGCTTCGTGCTGTCGGTGGGCATGGCGGTGGACGCCAACATCCTGATCTTCGAGCGCACCAAGGAGGAGATGCGGGTCGGCAAGAGCCTGCCCGCGGCGATCGAGGCCGGCTTCAACCGGGCCTGGAACTCGATCCTCGACTCCAACGTGTCGAGCCTGATCACCGCGACGATCCTGTTCCTGTTCGGTTCGTCCACGATCCGCGGCTTCGGCCTCGTCCTGATCATCGGCGTGCTGGTCTCGATGTTCACGGCGATCACCGTCACGCGCACGGTGCTGCGGATCGTGGTCGCCCAGCCGTGGGCTCGCCGGGCCGGCCTGTATGGGGTCACCGAGGAGGAGTTCCTGGCGCGTCCCACGACCGGTCGCGGATCTCTCCGGGGAGAGGCGCGCGGGCGTGTTTGACATCATCGGGAAGCGCAACTGGTTCTTCGCGCTGTCCCTGGCGGTCACGATCCCCGGTCTGATCTTCATCCTCCTGGGCCCCATCACCGGGGGCAAGGTCGGGCTCCAGTTCGCCATCGACTTCACGGGCGGCACGGTCTGGACGATCCGGTTCGAGGATCCGAGCGTGACGCCTGACCAGGTCAAGGCCGTGATCGCGGACCAGGGCATCGACGCGACGGTCACGCAGACCGGCAACGGGTTCATGGACATCCGGACCAAGGAGGCCGCGCTGGCGGCGCCGCAGCCGTCGCCGACGCCGCTGCCTACCGCCGCACCTTCCGCCTCGGCGGGCGCGTCCGGATCGCCCGGGACCACCGGGTCACCCGGGACGTCCGCGTCACCCGGGGCGACAGGGTCGCCTGCACCCTCCGGCTCGTCGGGATCCTCGGCGTCCTCCGGGTCATCGGCCTCGCCGGGCGCGGCCGGTGCCGCCTCGGGCTCGCCGGCACCGTCCGGGTCTGCCGCCCCGTCCCCGTCTCCCTCGCCGTCCGCCACGCCTGCGGCCTCGCCGTCTCCCTCGCCGTCCGCGTCATCGAGCGCCTCCCCGTCCTCGTCGCCGGCGGCCTCCGCGGGCGCCGGTGGCGTGCCCAGCCCGTCGCCGTCGGGCGGCACCGGCGGCACGCTCCCGTCCACGGGGAAGCTGGGTGACGTCCGGTTCGCGCTGGAGGCCGCGCTCGGCCCGATCGCCGAGCAGCAGTCGCTGTCGACCGTCGGGGCGGTCGTCTCGAGCGACCTGATCACCCAGGCGCTGATGCTCATCCTGATCGGCTCGATCGGGATCCTGAGCTGGATCACCTACCGCTTCCGTGACTTCAAGATGGGCGTGACCGCGCTCGTTGCCCTGCTGCACGACGTGATCGTGGTGGTGGGCATCTTCGCGATCCTGGGCACGTTCATCGGCCTCCAGATCGACAGCCTGTTCGTGACCGCGATGCTGACCGTCATCGGCTTCTCGGTCCACGACACGATCGTGGTGTTCGACCGGATCCGGGAGAACCGTGCGCGCCACGTCGGCGAGCCGTTCGACCGGATCGTCAACCACTCGGTGCTTCAGACGCTGGGCCGCTCGATCACGACCAGCCTGACCGTGGTCATCACCCTGCTCTCGCTGCTGCTGTTCGCGGGCGAGGCGATCGGGACCTTCGTCCTCGCGCTGCTGCTGGGCATCGTGTCGGGGACGTACTCGTCGATCTTCAACGCCAGCCCGCTGCTCGTCGTGTGGCACCAGTGGGAGGATCGGCGGCGCGCCGCCGAGCACGCGGCCCGCCCAGGCCGCCGCGCCGTCACGTGACCGCGGGGCCCGGCCCGAGCCGGAGCCCGTTCATGTCGAGGCCCGAGGGCCCCACGCCTCCCCGTCCCCTGGATCTCGTCCGGCAATCCTCCGATGAGCGCGACGTGGCATGCTGCAGGCGATGATCGAGCCGCGCTACCGCTGGGTGTTTCCCGAGGCGCTGCGCCTCGCGCCGGAGCTCCGGGCGGCCGCGCAGGTCCACGGCCTGGGGGTCGTCGCGGCGACCGTGCTCGCCCGCCGCGGCGTGGCCGACACGGCCTCGCTGGCCGCCTTCCTGGGGCCGGCACGCGACGGCCTCAACGATCCGAACCTGCTCCCGGACGCCGACCGCCTGCTCGCCCGGATCGCCACCGCGCGGGACCGGGGCGAGCGCGTGATGGTGTTCGGCGACTTCGATGCCGACGGGCTCACCGGCCTCGCCCAGCTGGTCCTGGCCCTGCGGCGGCTGGGCCTGGACACCATCCCGTACGTGCCGTCCCGCCTCGAGGAAGGCCACGGCCTGTCACTCGCGGCGGTGGACACCGCGGCCCGCGACGGGGTCTCGCTGATCGTCACCGTGGACACCGGCTCGACGAGCGTGGCCGAGACTGCCGCGGCCCGCGAGCGCGGCGTCGACGTCGCGATCACGGATCACCATCACCTGCCGGACGTGCTGCCGGATGCGGTCGCGCTGGTCAACCCGAAGCGGGCCGGGTCGCGCTACCCCGGCACCGACCTGTCCGGCAGCGGCGTCGCCTTCACGGTGGCCCGGCTGCTGCTGGGTGCCCTGATCGGACGCGAGGACGAGGCGCTGGCGATGGCCGACCTGGCCACGATCGGGACCGTGTCGGACGTGGTGCCGCTCCTGGGCGAGAACCGCGCGATCGTCCGGCTCGGGCTTGACCGGATGCGGTCCGACCCGCGGCCCGGCGTCGCGGCGCTGCTGGCGCGCGCCAACGTGGCCGCGGATCGGGTCGACCTCGAGACCGTGGGCTTCGCGCTGGCCCCGCGCCTCAACGCCGCCGGCCGGGTGGGGGAGGCGCTGGACGCTGCCCGCCTGCTCCTCGCCGAGACAGCGGAGGACGCCGGCGAGCTGTCCGCCGCCCTCGAGACCGCGAACACCACCCGCCGCGACCTGATGCGGACCGCCCTCGCCGAGGTGCGCGACGCGCTGGGCATGGGCGAGCCGGGACAGGCGCCCGGCCAGCTGTCGCTTGCGGACGTCGAGCCTGCACCACCGGACGACGGCGTCCCGGCTGCTGACCGGACCGGGACCGTGCTCGTCGGCGGCGGTCCGGACGACGGCGCGATCATCGCGCTGGGTCCCTGGCCGGTCGGCATCATCGGCCTGGTGGCGGGGCGCCTCGCCGACGAGACGGGCCGGCCGGCGGTGATCGGCACGGACCTGGGGGGCATCGTCCGGGCGTCGTGCCGCGGTGACGGCAGCCTGGATCTCGCGGCGGCGCTTGATGCCTGCGACGACCTGCTGGTCCGTCACGGGGGCCATGCGGCGGCGGCGGGCTTCGAGCTCCCGCTCGAGCGCTGGGATTCGTTCGTGGGGCGCTTCCGTGCCCTGGCGGTGCCAACCATGACCGCCGATGCGCGGCGCGCCCTCGCGGTCGACCTCGCCCTGCCGGCGACGCTCGTCGACTACGCGCTGTTCCGCGACCTGGCTCGTCTCGGGCCGTGCGGGACCGGGAACCCTGAGCCGCTGGTTGCCGTCCTCGGCCTCACCGTGCAGCGTGTCAGGGCCGCGAACGGCGGCCACACCCAGCTCGTGCTCCGCCGGGAGCGTGACGTCCTCGACGGCATCGCCTTCGGCCGCGCCGACCTGGTCGAGATGCTCGCCGAGGGTGATCGCGTGGACGTCGTCGCCCGGCTCGCCAGCCGCTCGTTCGGCGGTCTCGAGACGCTGCAGCTCGAGATCCGCGACGTGGCGGCCTCGGGTGCTCACCCCAGGGCCGCCGAGGTGCTCGGTCATGCCGCCGGCCAGGCGGGCCGCGCGGCCGTCGGGCCGGGGCTGCCGGCACCCATCCGTGGAGGTATCGCGTGACCCGTCCGGACGCAACGACGCTCGCCCCGAGCCGAGCCGGGGGGCCGCCCGCGGACCGTTGTCGTGGCTCCCGGCCGGCGGGGTCCCCATCGCGGCGATCGTCTCCGTCGTCGGGCTGCTGATCATCGCGGTCGCGACGCTCGGCTTCAGCAACGGCTCGCTGCCGTTCGTCCCGGGCAGCAACACTGGCAATGGGCCGGGCGCCTCGGACAATCCCGCCGTGCAGCGCACGCCCACACCGTCGAATCTGGTGGTCGTGGAGACCCCGGAGCCCGGGATCGAGGTGCCGGGGACGTTCGTGTACGCCAAGGACGGCAACATCTGGCTCCAGACCGCGGACGCGGCCGAGCAGCTCACGAGCGGCGGGACCGACAGCATGCCGACGTTCTCCCCCGACGGCAGCTCGGTCTACTTCGTCCGGACGCGCCGCGTCGACGGCAAGTGGAGCATCGGGGGCATGGTCAAGGACTACCGGCTCGACGTCCCCACGCTGATGCAGGTGCCCACGGCCGGCGGCAACCCGCAGAAGGTGCTCGACGGCCTGGTGAACCCGCCGGGCAGCTTCAAGTGGAACGGGTTCATCCGGGAGCCTGCGATCTCTCCCGACGGCCGCTACGTCGCGATCGCGACCGACCTGCCCGACCCGACGACCAGCGACGTCGTGATCAAGCTGTACGACCTCAAGACCGGCAAGATCAAGAACCTCGGCCTGGACCAGGTGCCGCCGCTGGGCCACCAGGATCCGGCCTGGAAGCCGGACGGCACGCGCCTGCTCTACGTCCGCAATGACCGTGACGGGGCCAAGGGTGCATCCGAGCTGTATGCCTGGAACCCGGCCAACGGCAAGGCCAAGGCCGTGACCAAGCCGGGCTACCTGTATCCGTCCTGGTCGCCGGACGGGAACTACATCGCGGCGACGCGGACCAGCGCGTTCGGCACGGACGTGGTGATCCTCGACGCCAACAACGGCGCGGAGGTCGTGCGCCTCACCAGCGACGGTGACAGCTGGGCACCCGTCTGGTCCCCCGCGGGCGACCAGATCGCGTACCTCCACGTGGACGGCCAGGTCATCGACCTGCGGCTGATCCAGCTCGAAGGCACCGGGCCCGGCGTGGACCATGAAGGATCCGATCGACCTCACCTCGAACGCGGGGCTCGACGGCGTCTCACGGCCCGGCTGGTTCATCCCCGCCGACCCGATGCCCGCCCGCCACGCCGGTCTCGCCGATCGACGCGCGCCGTCCGCATCGCCCGGTCCGGGCCTCGTGATGACGACCTACCTCGAGCGGCTCGGAGCCCGGACGGCAGCCACGGTTCGGTGCTGTGCCTCGGCGTGGACCCCGATCCCGGCCGCGCTGCCCGCCGGCTTCCCGGCCACGCTGGCGGGGATCGAGCGGTTCGCACGCCCTCCTCCTCGAGGCGGCACTGCCCCACGCGGCGGCGGTCAAGGCCAATCTCGCATTCTTCGAGGCGTTCGGCTCGCGCGGGCGTGGCGCGCTCGAGCGACTGCGGGCCGCGATCCCGGCCGATGTCCCGTTCATCGCCGATGGCAAGCGCGGCGACATCGGCCCGACGGCGGCGCGGCATGCCGTGGCGCTGTTCGACGCGCTGGGTGCCGATGCGGTGACCATCAACCCGTACCTGGGCGAGGACGCGATCGCGCCGCTGCTCGACCGCCGGACCGCTTCGCGTACGTCGCTGTGCCGGACCTCCAACGCGGGTGCCGTCGAGCTCCAGAGCCTGACCATCGGCACCGGACGATGCGCCCGGTGCGCCCGCCGAGCCGCTGTGGGCCCGGGTCGCGCGACGTGCGTCGACCTGGGGCCCGGGCGGAACGTCGGCCTGGTCGTCGGCGCGACGGCGCCCGGCCGAGCTGGCCGCGATCCGGGCCCTCGCGCCGGGCACCGCGTTCCTGGTCCCGGGCGTCGGAGCCCAGGGTGGCGACGTCGAGCCGGTGCTCGGCCCATGGCCGGGCGACCCGGTCGCCGGCCGGCGCGCGAGCCGGGCGGCGGGCTGCTGGTCAACGTCTCGCGCGGCATCGCGCTGGCCGGCTGCGAGCCCCCATCGCCGGCACCTCCGTCGACCCCGGAGAGCGCCTCGCGGCAGCCGCCGCCGAGTGGGGCGAGACGGCTCGCTGTGCTACCCTGACGCCCTCCGGGCCGTCCGCACGGAGGACCGGCCCCGCACGAGGTCGACTTCAGCACGCATGCCGGTCAACATCGGACCCGCGGAGCTCATCATCGTCCTGATCATCGCCCTGATCGTGGTCGGTCCCGGCAAGCTGCCCGATGTCGGATGCGGCGCTCGGCAAGAGCATTCGCGAGTTCCGCAAGGCCGCCGCCGATGTGAAGGAGAGCGACCAGCCTCGAGCCGTCCGACGCCCGGCACCCGCGGCACCGGCACCCGCCCGCCGGCCCCGGCCCCCCAGGTCGCGGCCGCACCGGTCGCCGCGGTCGTCGCGCCCGCCGCAGCCGCTCCGGTGGTTGCCGCAGTGCCGGCACCCACGCCCGCAGTCGCCACCCGGCTCCCGAGCCTGCCGCCCCGCGCCCCAGCGCCGGCTCGGCAGCCACCGATCCCCACGGCCCCGCCGCCGCCGTCGGCGATGTGGTCGTCGCGCCCGCCACCGACCGCCCCGGTGGCGAGCGAGCAGCCGACGCCCACGCGCCTAGGGCCGGCGCGCCCTCGTCCCCCGATGGCCGACGCCGACGCCGTCCGCGACGCTGCCTGCCCGTCCGCCTGACGCCGTCGCCGGAGCCCGATCCGCCGCCCGGGCCCCCGCCCGGCGCCGGCGAGATGACGCTCGTCGATCACCTCGTCGAGCTGCGCAACCGCTTGATCAAGATCGTGCTCGCGATGGCGGTGGCTCGTCGCTGGGCTTCCTGGTCTCCGACCAGGTCATCTCGATCCTTCGGGCACCGATCCCCGGCTGATCAGACCGCTCTTCTACACCGGGCCTGGGCGACGCCTTCGTCATCAAGCTCAAGGTCGCGATCGTCGCGGGCGTGATCATCTGACGATGCCGGTGATCCTGTACCAGGTGTGGGCATTCGTGGCCCCGGGCCTCACGGACGAGGAGCGCCGGATCGTCGCGGCCGTGGATCCCGCTCGCCCTGGTGTTCTTCGCCATCGGCGACCGCCATCGCCTACTTGATCCTGCCGTTCGCCGCCGCCGTTCCTGCTCGGGTTCTCGACGCGGACCTGCAGCCGCTGATCACGGCCGGGGCCTACTTCGACTTCGTGACCACGATGTTCCTCGCGTTCGGCCTGATCATGGAGTTCCCGATCCTGCTCTTCGGCCTGTCCCGGGTGGGGATCGTGACGTCGCAGCGGCTGGCCAACGCCCGGCGGATGGCCATCCTGGGGATCGCCATCTTCGCGACGGCGATCACCCCCGGCGGCGACCTCGTCAGCCCCACCGCCCTCGGCCTGACGATGTACGTCCTGTTCGAGGGCACGATCTTCTTCATCCGGCGAAGCGGGAAGTAAGCGCAGGGTGGACGCCGCATGACCGACATGCAGGCCGACAGCTTGCAGCCCGACAAGTCGCAGCCCGAGGATGACGTCCCGCCGCAGGGCGTGGTGGTCCTGACCGGCCTGTCCGGGGGCGGCAAGACCGCGGCCGCGAAGCTGTTCGAGGACCTCGGCTACTTCGTGGTGGACAACCTGCCGGGTGAGCTGCTGACGGACCTCGCCGATCTCGTCGCCCTCGACCCGGCCCGGTTCGCCCGGACCGCGATCGTGATCGATGCCCGTTCCGGCAACGTGCTGCTTGCCTTCGGCGCCATGCGGGGCGCCCTCGAGGGCCGCGGCATCCGGCCCGTGATCTTCTTCCTCGAGGCGCGGGACGACGTCCTGATCCGCCGGTTCTCGGAGACGCGGCACCGCCACCCGCTGGCCGACGAGCGGGGGATCGCCGCGTCCATCGCGCTGGAGCGGCGGATGCTCGACTCCGTCCGGAGCCAGGCCGACGTCGTGGTCGACACCAGCGACCTCTCGCTGCGTGAGCTGCGGGAGCGGATCTTCGCCAGGCTGGGTGATGTCCAGGGTTCCGACCGGCTCATCGATCCAGATCATCAGCTTCGGGTTCAAGTTCGGCGTGCCGCTCGAGGCCGATCTCGTGCTCGACGTCCGGTTCATGCGCAACCCGCACTACATCGCGGCGCTGCGGTCACATTCCGGCCTGACCCCGGAGGTCCGCGACTACGTGCTCGGCCAGCCGATGGCCGGCGCGTTCCTGCGCCAGCTCGAGGACCTGCTGGACCTGCTGATCCCGGCCTACGTCTCCGAGGGCAAGACGCGGCTCACGATCGCGATCGGGTGCACCGGCGGGTTCCATCGCTCGATCGTCATGTCGGAGGAGCTGGCGTCCTGGCTCCGGGAGCGCGACTTCGGGCCCGTGTCGGTGTTCCACCGGGAGCTCGAGCGGTGAACCTGCGCCGGTGGCTCACCGTCGGCATCGGCGTCAAGCGATGGCTCCTGCTTGCCTTCATCGGCCTGCTGCTGCTGGCGCTCGGGGCTGCCCATACGTCTGCGCCAGGTCACGACGGACCTCGGCACGAGCGGGTTCGAGGACGTGATCGTCGGCCTGCTCACCCTTCGCTTCCTCCCGTACGGGCTGCGGGGGCTCATCGCGGGGGCGCTCGGCACGACCCTGTTCCTGTATGGCGCCTATCGCCTCATCCGCGCCCTGGTAGACCCATTCCACGCTCTGGGACCAGGACCAGCCGATGGTCGAGGTGATCTACCAGAAGCGCTTCCTGGCACGCGGACCGCGGGTGGTGGCGATCGGTGGCGGAACGGGCCTGTCGACGCTGCTGCGTGGTCTCAAGGAGCACACGTCGAACCTCACCGCGGTGGTCACCGTCGCCGACGATGGCGGCTCGTCCGGCGTGCTCCGAGCCGAGCTCGGGATCCCGGCGGTCGGCGACCTGCGCAACTGCATCGTGGCCCTCGCCGATGCCGAGCCACTGATGGGACGGCTGCTCCAGTACCGGTTCCCGGGTCTGGGCCCGGCGACGATCGGTTCGATGAAGGGCGACCGCGCCGGGCTGTTCCGCCACGCCCGGGTCGAGGGCGAGCGCCCCGTGGCGACGCTCGGCGGCCACGCGGTCGGCAACCTGCTGCTGGCCGCGCTCGTCCAGCTGGAGCAGGGTGACTTCGAGCAGGCGGTCCGCGAGATGAACCGCGTGCTCGCGGTCCGCGGTCGCGTGGTTCCCGCGACGAGCACGGCGATCACGCTCCACGCGCGGCTCGACGACCGCACCGAGGTGATCGGCCAGAGTCGGATCGCGCGCACCAACCGGGTGGACCGGGTGTGGGTGACGCCGGACGATGTCGAGCCGACGCAGGACGCGCTCCGCGCGCTGGGCGAGGCTGAGCTCATCGTGATCGGTCCGGGCAGCCTGTTCACGAGCATCCTCCCGGCGCTCCTCGTCCCGGGCATCCGCGAGGCGGTCGCGGCCTCGGGGGCGCTGGTGGTGTTCGTCTGCAACGTGGCCACGCAGCCCGGTGAGACCGGCGGCTTCGACCTGGCCGACCATCTCGACGCCCTCGAGCGCCACGGAGCGGGGCACCTGCCCGACCTGGTGCTGGCCAACAACCGCTTCGACGCGATCGCCCCACAGGGCTGGCACGGCGAGGTGGTGCAGCTGCGCTGGCCGCCGGTCTGCGCATCCGCCCCCGGCGCTGGTGCTCGACGACCTGGTGGATCCGGCCAATGCCCACCACCACGACCCGGCGCGGCTCGCGGCGGCGATCATGGGCGTCTGGGAGCGAGCCGGCGGGCGCCGGCGACGGCCGAGCGCGGCCCGCTCGCAGCGCACCGCCTGAGCAGGGCGTGTCCGGGACCGATCGCGACCTCGTGGCGGCGCTGCGCGCCGAGCTGGCCGCCGTCGACCCGTCCCGGCCGTGCGACCGGCGCGCCGAGATCGCCGGGCTGGGGGCGCGTCCCGTCACCCGGGAGCCGACCGTCGCCCGGCTGGCCGTCCGGCTGGGCGCCCGACCGGAGCACCATGCGTGGACCGAGACCCGCCCTCGGCCGGGGGTCGCCGGCCCCCGAACCCCGTCGCGCCGGCCGTTCGTGCTGCCCGACGAGACGCTGGACTGGGATCATGCAGCCGACCATTGCCGCCTCGCGTGGCTGCGGGGCCGGTTCCTCGCCCGGGGCTCGCTCAGCCTCGCCGGCGGCCGCGCGCACCTCGAGTTCGTCGTCCCGGCGCACGAGGCGCCCGAGCTTGCGCGGCGCCTGGCCGATGTTGGCCTGCCGGCGTCGTGGCGCATCCGGCGCGGCCAGGGCGTGGTGACCTGGAAGAGCACCGAGGCGATCGCCGGCTTCCTCGGCCGGATCGGGGCCAGCGCGTCCCTGCTCGAGCTCGAGGCGCGAAGCGTCGCCCGCAGCCTCCGGGGCGAGCTGAACCGGGTGATCAACGCCGAGTCGGCCAATCTCCAGCGCTCGGTTGCCGCGGCGGGCCGGCAGCTCGCCGCGATCGAGGTGCTCGAGGAGGACGGCCGGTTGGCGGAGCAGCCGCGCACGGTCAGGGCCGTGGCCGAGGCGCGCCGCGAGACGCCCGAGGCGTCGCTGTCCGAGATGGCGGCCCGTCTCGAGCTCCACCGGTCGGCCGTCCAGCGGGCGCTGGACCGGCTGGAACGCCTGGCGCTCCACGACGACGAGGGGATCGGGCGGCGGGGGCACCGGCCATCCGGCGCCGGACACGGGGTGTCGCTCGGCCGGGCGTCGCGGGGCCGACGGGCGCCCGGCGAGGGGCCGACCGGCCGGGGGATGGCGCGCTCGCCTCTGGCATGATCTGGGCATGCGCCCGATCGTGATTGCCGCCAACTGGAAGATGAACACCACGCCCGCCGATGCCGGCGAGCTCGCGCGGACCATCGCGGCCCGCACCCGCGAGCCCGGCGTCACCAGGGTGATCTGCCCGCCGTACGTCTGCCTCGCGGCCGTGAGGGACGCGCTCGCGGGCGAGGACATCGGTGTCGGCGCGCAGAACGTGCACCAGGAGCTGGCCGGCGCCTTCACGGGCGAGGTGTCGGCCCCGATGCTCGCCGGGCTGGCGACCTGGGTGATCCTGGGCCACTCGGAGCGTCGTGCCTACTTCGGCGAGACCGACGAGCTCGTCGGCCGCAAGCTGGACCGCGCGATCGCCGCCGGGCTGCGCCCGATCCTGTGCGTGGGCGAGGTGCTGGCCGACCGCGAGGCGGGGCGCGAGGCAGCGGTCGTCGACGGCCAGCTTCGGGGCGCGCTCGAGGGCCGCGACGCGGCGGCGCTCGCGGCTGCCGGCCTGGTCATCGCGTACGAGCCCGTGTGGGCCATCGGGACCGGCCGGAACGCGCGCGGCGCCGATGCGGCGGCGATGGCCGATGCCATCCGGGGAAGCCTGCAGTCGCTCGGATGGGGCGACGTGGCCGAGGCCACCCCGGTGCTCTACGGCGGCAGCGTCACCTCGGCCAACATCGCCGAGTTCCTGGCCGAGCCGGGCATCGACGGCGCCCTGGTCGGCGGAGCCTCGCTCAAGCCCGACGAGATGGCCGGGATCGTCGCCCGGGCCGGGATCACGGCAGCCGCCCGGGGCCTCGCCTCGTGACCGGGGGCGCCCGCCCGCGCCCGATCATCCTCGTCGTCCTCGACGGCTTCGGCATCGGCCATGACCGCAACGCGGATGCGATCGCGGCGGCGGCGATGCCGCGCTGGCGCGGGCTGCTTGCCCGTTGGCCGCACGCCGTGCTCCGGGCCTCGGAGGACGCGGTCGGGCTGCCCGCCGGCCAGATGGGCAACTCGGAGGTCGGCCACCTGAACCTCGGTGCCGGCCGACCCGTGCTCCAGGACCTGCCGCGGATCGATGCCGCGATCGAGGACGGCAGCTTCTTCGAACGGCCGGCGCTGCTCGCCGCGTGCCGAGCGGGCCCGCGAGACGGGCAGGCTTCACACGGTGGGCCTGATCGGGCCCGGTGGGGTCCACGCCCACGATCGCCACCTCGTGGCGCTGGTCGAGCTGGCGGCCCGGACGGGCGTGCCGGCGGTCCGCGTCCATGCCCTGCTCGATGGCCGGGACACGCCACCGAGCTCGGCGCTCGGGTTCATGCGCGAGCTGGAGGCGCGCCTCGGCGCCGTGCATCCCGACGCCCGGATCGCATCGGTGGGCGGGCGCTACTGGGCGATGGACCGGGACAAGCGCTGGGAGCGCACCGAACGTGGCTACGACGCGATCGTGCACGGGGTGGGGGAGCATGCCCCGTCGGCGACGGCCGCGATCGAAGGCGCCTATGCCCGCGGCGAGACGGACGAGTTCGTGGTGCCGACGGTAATCGACGGCGTGGACGGCGTGCTGCGCGACCGCGACCCGATCGTCCACGTCAACTTCCGCGCGGACCGGGCTCGCCAGCTCGTCCACGCGCTCGCCGACGCCGACTTCGCGGCGTTCGACCGGGCGGCGCCGGACGGCCGGCCCGCGCCCCGCGACCTGCTGGTGGTCACGATGACCGAGTACGAGTCGGGCCTGCCCGTGGAGGTCGCCTTCGGGCCCGAGGAGGCACATTCGCTGGCCGAGGCGTTCTCGCAGGCCGGCTGGGCGCAGTTCCACGTCGCCGAGACCGAGAAGTACGCCCACGTGACGTACTTCTTCAACGGCGGCCGCGAGGCGCCCTGGCCCGGGGAGGAGCGGAAGCTGGTCCCGTCGCCCAAGGTGGCGACCTACGACCTCCAGCCCGAGATGAGCGCGGAGGGTGTCACCGACGAGCTGGTCGGGGCCATCGAATTCGGGGCGCTACGACTTCATCGTCGCCAACTACGCCAACCCGGACATGGTCGGGCACACCGGGGTGTGGGATGCGACCGTCAAGGCGCTCGAGGCGATCGACGCGTGCATCGGCCGGGTCGTCGAGGCGGTGGAGCGCGTCGAGGCTGCGGATCCCGAGGGCCCCGGTGCGGCGCTGTTCGTCACCGCCGACCACGGCAACGCCGATGAGCTCCGGGACGCCTCGGGCAGGCCCGTGACCGCCCACTCGCTCAACCCGGTGCCCCTGCTGGCGGTCGGGCGGTTCCTGCGCGGACGAACGCTGCGCGACGGGGTCCTGGCGGACGTCGCGCCGACGATTCTCGAGGTCGCGGGGCTGCCGCGCTGGGAGGGCATGACGGGCGAGTCCCGGCTGGATCGCGCCGGGGTCGGGGTCGGCTCGTGAGCAGGGACCGGGTCGGCCCGTGACCGGGGTTCGATGCTCGCGTCTGCTACCATCCGCCTCCGTCACACCTCGGAGGTCACCGCACCCGTGAACCCGATCCTGGCCATCGGCCAGATCCTCCTCAGCATCGCCCTGATCGCCGCGATCCTGCTCCAGGCGCGCGGCACCGGCCTGTCGGGCACCTTCGGCGGGGACTCTGCCGTCTACCGTAGCCGCCGCGGCGTCGAGCGACGCCTGTGGCAGTTCACGATCCTGCTGCTCGTGCTGTTCATCGTGTTCGCGCTGGTGGCCTTCACGACCCAGGGCTGATGGCGGCTCCCGGCTCGCCGATCAACCCCCGCGATCGATGTCGCTGACGCATCGCGACAGCATCGTCGTCGGCGCCCTCGTCCTGGTGCTGATCGGCATCGGCGGGATGATGGCCGTTCCCGCCTCCGCGCCGCCGGCGGTCGTCTCGCAGGTGTCGCCGACCGCGTCCCCGCAGCCGCCGGCGGTCTATCGCGAAGGCCTGGTGGGCGCCCCGCAGTCGATCACCCCGGTCACGGCGCGTTCCTGGTCGGAGCGAACGATGGTCGGCCTCATCTTCAGCGGCCTCGTCCGGCTCGGGCCCGACAACACGCTGCAGCCGGACCTTGCCCGCACCTGGACGGTGGACGCCACCGGGCGCACCTGGACGTTCCACATCCGCGACGACGCCACCTGGCAGGACGGCGTTCCGGTCACGTCCGACGACGTCGTGTTCACGGTCGAGGCGCTCAAGAGCCCGGACGCGGCGGGTGCCGCATCAGCCTCCTGGGCCGAGGTGACCGCGACCGCCGTGGATCCCAAGACCGTCGAGATCACGCTCGACACGCCGGTGAGCGGGTTCGTCGCCGCCGCCACCCAACCGCTCCTGCCGGCGCACCTCCTCGCCGACGTCCCGTTCGCCGATCTCGCCTCCAGCGACTTCGCCCGGCTGCCGGTCGGCACCGGACCGTTCGCGATCACCGAGATCGACGACAGCCATGCCGTGCTCGAGCCGGCCGTGCTGCTCGACGCGTCGGCCAACGGTGACGAGTCGCCGGGCCCGCAACCGTCGATCATTCACTCGCCACCCCGCTGCCCACGGCGCCACCCGGGCGCCCGGTCCCGTACCTCGAGCGGATCGAGTTCGAGTTCTACGCCGACGATGCCGCCGCCGCAGATGCCCTGCGCAGCGGTGCCATCGACGGCGTGACCGGGCTCGGCCCGTCGGCCGCGGCGTCGCTGGACTCGGTTGCCGGCGTCCAGCGGATCCTGTACCCCACCACCACCCTGTCGACGGTCGTCCTCAGCCTGCGCCCGGATCACCCGGAGCTGCTGGACGTGCGCGTCCGCCAGGCCCTGCTGGGTGCGATCGACCGCGATGCCCTGATCGCCGGGACGATGGACGGCGCCGCCCGGCGTGCCGACACGCTGGTCCCGCCGGCGTCCTGGGCGTTCGACGCCGAATTGGTCAAGACCGTGAAATACGATCCCAAGCAGGCGGCGAAGCTGCTGACCGACGCAAAGTGGACCAAGGTCAACGGCAAGTGGCGGGCCCCGGGCACCAAGACGCCCTACACGCTCGAGCTGCTCAGCGTTCCCGCCGACGCCAATCCACGGCTCGCCGCCGAGGCAAGGTTCGTCCGGGATGCCTGGACGGCCCTGGGCATCCAGGTCAAGCTCAAGGAGGTCCCCGCCGCCGATCTCGCGACGAGCCTCCGCGACGGCACGTTCACGGCGGCGGTGCTGGACATCACGATGGGGCTCGAGCCGGACCTGTACCCGCTGCTGGCGTCAACCCAGGTTCGCGCCTCGGGCAGCAACGTCAGTGGCTACCAGGACCCGGCGCTGGACACGCTGCTGGAGGCCGCGCGGGCCCCCGGCACGACCGACAAGCGGCTCGCCGCCTGGAAGGCGCTGCTCGCCGGGCTGAGCGCCCGGCTGCCCCTCCTGCCGCTCGCGTGGGACGATGAGGTGGTGCAGGTCCGGGGGGTCGAGGGCATGACGCCGCGCCTCATCACGGGGCCGGGCGACCGATTCTGGGATGTGCTAGCATGGCGCCTCGCTGCGAGCCGGTGAGCCTTCTGGCGCCCCGGTTCACGTGCCGGATCCATGCCGAGGTGGCGGAATTGGTAGACGCGCTAGCTTCAGGAGCTAGTGTCCGCAAGGGCGTATGGGTTCAAATCCCTTCCTCGGTACCAACGGCCTCGCCGAGCAGATCCGGACTGGCAGTCGAAGCTCGTGCCCAGGTGGCGGAATTGGTATACGCGTACGTTTGAGGGGCGTATGAGGCAACTCATCCGGGTTCAAGTCCCGGCCTGGGCACCACACTCCTGACCCTCAAGCGGGCGGCCGGCAGGCCGCCCGTTCGCGTCATGCGACCCGGAGCGGGTCGCCTCACGGGCGGTTAGCTCAGCTGGTTAGAGCGCCTCGCTTACACCGAGGAAGTCGGAGGTTCGAGTCCTCCACCGCCCACCAACCTCGCCGGATCCGGGTCCGGCCGGTCCTCGGGTTGCCAGATGTCCGCGGGTCGCCCGATGCCCGAGTCGCCGCATCGCGCCGCGGGGTATCCTGATCGCGCAAGGGGGCGCGCGCCGCGCGCACGAGTCGAGGAGACCGAATGGACCTCACCCTGATCATCCTCATCGTCATCGTCGTCGTGGTTGTCCTGTTCATCGTCGGCCTGTACAACGGCCTGGTGACCCGGCGAAACCGGATCGACGAGGCGTTCGCACAGATCGAGGTTCAGCTCAAGCGCCGGCACGACCTGATCCCGAACCTCGTCGAGGCGGTGAAGGGCTACATGGGGTTCGAGCAGTCCGTGCTCACCAAGGTCACCGAGGCACGTGCCAACGCGGTTGCCGCCGGTGGGCAGGGTCCCGCCCAGCAGGCCCAGGCCGAGAACGTGCTGACCGGCGCCCTGCGCTCGCTGTTCGCCGTCGTGGAGAACTACCCCGACCTCAAGGCGAGCCAGAACGTGATGCAGCTGCAGGAGCAGCTGACCACCACGGAGAACCAGATCAGCTTCTCGCGCCAGCACTACAACGCCACGGTCCTGGACTACAACAACTCCATCCAGACCTTCCCGGCCGTGGTGATCGCGGGCCCGATGGGCTTCACGAAGCGCGAGTTCTTCGATGCCGAGCCGGAGGCCGAACAGGTTCCGAGCGTCGACCTGAAGCTCAGCTGACGACCGGGCGGATCGAGGTAGCAGCCGGCCGCCTGCCGACCTGTCCGACGCACGTCGGCTTCGTCGCGGGCCGCGGCCGCTGACCAGGAACTCATGGCGACCTTCTACGACCAGATCGGCGCGAACCGGCGGAACTCGCTGCTGCTCGCGTTGTCCGTCGTGGTCATTCTCGGCCTGATGGGGCTCCTGATCGGCTGGGCCGTGACGGGCGACCCGCGCGCCGCGATCCCGTCCACCGTGGGCGCGATCACGATCGGGCTGATCGCGTCGCTCATCTCGTACTACCTGGGCGCCTCGCTGGTGCTGGGGATCTCGGGCGCCAAGGAGGTCACCGAGCAGTCGCAGCCGCAGCTGATGAACGTCGTCCGGGAGATGGCGATCGCGGCCAACGTGCCGATGCCGCGGGTGTACCTGATCAACGACACGGCGCCCAACGCGTTCGCGACCGGCCGGGATCCGAAGCACGCATCGGTGGCGATCACCGTCGGGCTGCTCCAGAAGCTGGATCGCGAGGAGCTCCAGGGCGTGATGGCGCACGAGCTGTCCCACGTGCGCAACTACGACATCCGGTTCTCGCTCATGGTGGGCGTGCTGGTGGGCTCGATCGCCCTGCTGGCCGATTTCTTCCTGCGCTTCAGCTTCTGGGGTGGCGGCCGCGGCTCGCGCAACCGCGACTCGGGCGGGGGCGGCGGTCTCCAGGCGCTGATCTTCATCATGGCGCTCGTCCTGGCCGTGATCGCGCCGATCATGGCCCGCCTCGTCCAGATGGCCGTGAGCCGCCAGCGGGAGTACCTCGCCGACGCGTCAGGGGTGGAGCTGACCCGGAACCCGGTGGGGCTGGAGCGGGCCCTCGCCAAGATCTCGCTCGACACGGAACCGCTGGAGGTGGCCAACCGCGCCACGCAGCACTTGTACTTCGAGAACCCCGTCAAGGGCGTGAGCGACCGGCGCTCCAACCTGTTCTCGACCCATCCGCCGGTGCTGGACCGGATCAACCGCCTGCGCCAGCTCGCCAGCCAGCCGCCGGTGTCCAGCGCCGCCGCGGTCCTGTCGCCACAGGGAGCCGTTCCCGAGCTGCGTCCGCAGTAGCCTGGCGGCGCCGGCGGCCGTCGTTGTCGGTGCCCGCCCGGACCCGTCCGCGGCCCGTCCGGCACCTTGTCGCCCGTTCGGCCACCGTGATATCCTCCGCCCCGCCGACGGGCCCCCGCGGGGACCCGGGACCGGGCCGAGATAGCTCAGTTGGTAGAGCACGCGACTGAAAATCGCGGTGTCGCCAGTTCGAATCTGGCTCTCGGCACCAACCACCAGTCGGTGCTTCGAGCGGAAGTGGCTCAGTTGGTAGAGCATCACCTTGCCAAGGTGAGGGTCGCGGGTTCGAGTCCCGTCTTCCGCTCCAATCCCCCAGTACCGAGATCGACTTCCGGCACCGCTGCCCCTTCGTCTAGTGGTAGGACAGCGGACTTTGGATCCGTTAGCCGAGGTTCGAATCCTCGAGGGGCAGCCAACCTCATCTCATCGGCGGAACGCCGCCGAACGCGGCGACGTGGCGAAGTGGCCTAACGCGGGGGTCTGCAAAACCCTTATTCATCGGTTCGAATCCGATCGTCGCCTCCACCATCCGGAGCATGAAACGGGCCGATTGGGGCCCGTTACCCGGACCCACCGCCGGCCGACCTCCCATGCGCGCGGCCATCCTGGTGTTGCGCAGGGGCACCCCTCGTTCGGCCGATGCTTGCGCGAGGGGCGGCCGGTCGGCCAGCATGCGATGTCCAGAGGGAAGACGATGACCTGCGGTTCCCGTTCGGCCGCCTGAACCGCAGCGAGCCACTGGCGAGACCGATCCCCTCGGGTGTCGGCTTGGAGTGTGCTCGATTGATGAAGTCAGGTAGCGCGATCGGCGGTGCTCGCCCCGCGGTGAGGGGGCAGCCAATCCCATTCGAACGGCCAATCGGGATCGCCATCGTCGCAGCCGCACTGGCATTCGCGGTGTGGCAGCTGCTCAACCTGCTGCTTCACTGGGACGGGTACACGGGCTTCACCGGAGACTTCGCGATCTCCATCGAATGTGCTCGGCGCTGGTTCAACGGCGATGGCTTCTACCTGCCCTTCCAGTTCACCGGTCCGTACGGCATCTTGCCGGGTGCGGAGCTCTATCCGCCCCCGATGCTCCTCCTGTACCTGCCCTGGCTCGTGCTTCCAGCCGTCCTCTGGTGGGTGATCCCCATTGGGATCGCATCATGGGTCGTGTGGAGCTGGCGCCCTCGGCTGCTGGCGTGGGCAGGGATCGCGATCTGCCTGGCGTTTCCGACGACCCTCGCGATGGTCTACCTGGGCAATCCCGGGCTCTGGTTCGTCGCAGCGACTGCGCTGGCGACCCGCTTCGGCTGGCCGGGCGCCCTCATTCTGCTGAAGCCCACGCTCGCCCCATTTGCCCTGCTCGGAATTTGGCGCCGCTCGTGGTGGATCGCCCTGGCAGGCATCGCGATCGCCGCGCTGGTGTTCCTGCCGATGTGGCCCCAATACGTCGCGGCGATGGGCAACTTCCGCCCCCCGGTGTCGCCCTGGTTCTACTCGATCTCGCAGGTGCCGACCATGTACATCCCGGTGCTGGCGTGGCTCGGACGCACCCGCGAACCTGCGGGCCGCAGGCTGGGCTGGTTTGCAGCCTTCGAGCGATTGGGTTCACGCCGGCGTGTCGGGTCTGCAATTCGCGGGTAGAGGCGACTGATCCGCTTCCGAGCGCGTACTGGCTCAGGGCCCAGGCCTGGCGGGTTGCCGTCGTCAGCGCGCGTGCAGGCCGAGTGGCATCGCGTGGACGAGCGGCCCTCGCGCATTCGGCGACGGACCTTCCCGACCGCGCCACATCACACCTATGCTGACGTCGGCGAGTCGTCGCGGCCAGGAGCTCCGCTCCGACGCGATCGAAATCGAAGCCGCCCGTCGATCAATAGGGCGCGGAGCCACGCCTCGACGACAATCACCCAGCGGAGGAGGAAACGCCCGATGCCGACCGAGGGTGACGACGAGGTGGGCGACGCACGAGCGCTGCAGGCCGCGCTGGACGAGGTCCTTGCTGACCTCCCCGATGAAGTACGTGCCGCCGCTCCCGAAGCTGTCGACTATCACTGGCTCGGCATCGGCATCCGGCTGGGCCTGGACCTTCCCGAGCAGGCCCGCCGTCTGCTCGAGCTGATCGGTACCCGGGAGGCCGATCGGGCGGCGCTCAGCCAAGGGTCAGCCCAGGGTGCCCCGGGGGCCGACGCCCCCGCCACCGAGGGCCCCGGGCCGATCCCCGTCGGCTCGGCACTCCTCGCGCGGGCGGCGGCCGTGCCACCACCGGAGCGGGCGAACCTGGAGCCGGAGGCGATGTTCCGATGGGCCGCCGCGCTGACGTCTGCCGAGATCCTGTCGCTGGGGCGTGTGGTCCAGGACATGCTGGCCGCGGGCTCGTCAACCGACATCGATCGGGGCTTCGGGATCGCCTGGGACGCGGGCGTGCACCTGCCGCAGCCGGAGCTGCGGGTGATGTTCCGGGAATTCACCGAGCTCGAGATCACGGTCGGTGGCGTGCTGGCCGGTCATGACCTGCGTGCCGGCGAGCCGGCCCAGCAGCCCCGCGGTCTGTTCGGCGCCCTGCTCGGTCCGTGGGCGTCCCGCACCCGCCCGGGAGAATCCCGGGCGGGTGCGGAGCTCGAGCGGCGCGGCGAGCCGGCGCGGCGCGGCCTCATCGCCCTCTGGAACGTGTGGGTGGCGATGCGCTACCGGGATCTCATTCCGCGCTCGACCTTTGAGCTGCTGGTCCACCCCTGGGTGACCGTGGTCGGCCCGCTGCCCGGTCAATGAGATCCGGTCCTCCGTGAAACGCGCTTCAGCCGCCCGACGCAGCGATGAAGCAGCCGTCGGCGATCGTCGCGAACTCGACGTGCCGGGCCGTGAACAATGCGCCGTCGAGGCCCAGGACCCAGAACTGCCCATCTGTCTGGACGTAGCGCGTCCCGCCCGATTCGAAGAGGCCACGGTAGTTGTCTGATTCGATGATCCTCGGCAGCGGCTCGCCATCGGACGGCCGGAGCAGGTAACCGATCTTGTCGTCGAACAGGTACGCGACACCACCGGCGATCGCCGCCGCGACGGCGTCGCTGTGAAGGGAAACGCTCGCGATGGCTCGCCTGTCGCGGGTGTCCACGATGGCGGCCGTGCCCGTGGGCGACATCCCTTCGGCACGCATGGCGACAACCGCGGTATTCCCACCCCGGGCGAGCAATGTGCCGGTGCCCACGCCCGGGATGAGGTAGCTTCGGCCGGCGGGAAGTTGCGAGCTTCCGGCTGAGCAGGCATCCGGGATGGGGGCACTCGCATAGGGTGCGAGCAGCGCGAACACCGCGATGGCGACGAATGGTGCCAGCACAAGCGCAACCACAAGGCACCCGAGCAGCCCGGTCCGGCGCAGCAGCCTGCGGCGACCGTCAGCGCCCGGGAGCGGCTGCCCCGGCCCCGTCATTGCCGCCACCGCATCTCCGAGTCCAGATCGCTGGATGTAGCATCGCGCACGTCGGGATCCATGCGGTGAGCCGCGTGGCCTCCGGGACGTGCCGAGGTGGCGGAACCGGCAGACGCTGCGGTCTTAAACACCGCTGGGGGCAACCCCGTGCGAGTTCGAACCTCGCCCTCGGCACCATCGCTGGCACCTTATTGGCACCTTGACGGTCTCGGCTCCCGGCATACACTGGCGGACGGAAGCGCGACGGCCCCCGGCGCTAGCTGCCGTGCGGACCAATTACCCGTCCGCTGGCAACGCCCGGATCTACCTCACCAAGGTCGCCTCGACCACCGCCAAGACGACCGTCGGCTGGTTCGCCGCCGAGTACTGATCCCGGTCCGCCCGGCCAGTCCGCGGCGGGGCGACCGGAGGTGACTCGCGGCTACTGAACGGGCGACATGCTCCAAGTTGCTCCGACGGCCTGGATCGAGAGCACGATCGGCTCCGCGATCGGAAGCAGCACCTCGCCCTTGTACGAGCCGATCTCGTTTACTAGGAGGTCCAGGTACTGGCCGGAGTCGCTGTAGGCGATGACCGCGAAGTTGCTCTTGCCCTTGGCCTTGATGGTGGTCGTGCCAAACGAGCCGCCCGACAATACGACGACGCTGTCGCCCTTCCCGCTGAGCGCTGCCGAACCGTCCCAGTGCTTGGCGCTCGAGAGCGGCAGCAGCTGCACCGTCCAGCTGCCGTTCGACGTGATCTTGAGCCGGTCGACCCCGGGCGCCACGTAGACCCGACCCGAATAGGATCCGATCTCGTTGACGAGCAAGTCGTCATACGCGGTGCCGGCGTAGGGAATGACGGCGAAGTTGCCGCTGCCTTTGCCGGTGATGCGGGCAACCGCCGGGTCCTCGAGCGCGGTGAACTTGAGTACCTTGTCGCCGCGGCCCTTCTTGTCCAGGAGCGGAGCCGCCGGCGTCGGCTTGACGGTGGGCTCGGACGTCGGCTCCTCGGTCGGCACCTCGGTCGGTTCGGCGGTGGCCTCCGCGGTGGCCTCTTCCGGGGGCTCGGCGGTGGCCTCTTCCGTGGGCTCAGGCGCCGCCGACTCGCTCGGTGCTGCGGTGATTTCCGCGGCAGCAGGTGTGGCGGAGGCCCCGGGTTCCGCGGTACCTCGTCCCATGCTCCCAATCGCACCGAGGGCGATCAGCACGCCGACGACGATCACGGCGATGCCCCCGCGCTTCTTCCACCAGGGCTTCGTCGGTGGCTGGGCACCGGCCCCCATCAGCGGGGACGGCGGCGGCGGGACGACGGGCTGAGTCGGAGGCGGCGGCGGGTTCAGGGCCACGGATATTTGTTCCCCAATAGAGCGTTTCGGCGCCGCCGGTTGCAGCGGGGCGGGCAAATGGGCGACTCACCACGTTTGCAGCCCGACGCTATCCGTCGTGAGACAGGCGCCGCTATGGGTCGGTTGGCCCATGGGCGAATGTCCATCGGCTCGCTCTGGGGGTCCGCCCGGCGTGGCGTCAGCCCTGTCAGCTCCGGCCGGCGGCCGCGTTCGACACTCACCGACCAATGTCTCACTTGATCTCACCCGCCTCCGACTCCGCGCCCGCCGGCTCGATCCCGGTCTGCCGGCCGGGTCACGGCCGGGGCGACGGGGGCCATCTGCATCTGGCGACCGACACCCGACGGGGTGATTCTTCCCGGCGTTGCGGGAGGCTCCTGACGCACGGCCTACACTCCGCTCGCCCAGACCGCGTCCAGCCACTGGCGAAACCGACCAACGACGAGGCGCCCCGAGGAGGTTCCGATGCGGCGCAGCATCGCGGTGTCTGCCATCGCGGCTCTCTTGGCATCCGCCGCGATCTCGGCCTGCAGCGGCTCCGCAGGCGGGAAGCCGGCCGTTGCGATCGACGGCACGATCGTCTTTGCCACGCCGATCAAGGGCCAGACCGCCGACATCTACCTGCTTGATGCCCAGGGGACGCGTCGGCTGACGGGCGGCGGTGCCGTCAACCGCGCCTATCCGGTCTGGTCACCCGATGGCACGCGGATCGCCTACGTCACCGCTACCGATCAACTGGCGGTCATCAATCGAGATGGAACGGGCGGAGCCTATCTCACGCCCGAGACCAACTCGAACATGGTGACCGGGCGGCCGGCGTGGTTGCCCGACGGGAACATCTCGCTCTACGTCGGCGGCAAGCTGGCGGTGCTGGGTCCTGACGGCTCGGGTGTGGCTGTACTGACGCCCTCCAATCCCAAGCTACGGACCGGAGGCTTCGGGGGTTCGGCTGGCTATGCGTGGTCGCCGGATGGGACCCAGCTCGTCTTCGACTGCGGTTCGCCCACCTCGTTCCCGGAGGTCTGTCTCTTCGATGCAGCGAGCGGCGAGTCGCGGACGCTCCTCGAGCCGGAGCGGGCGTTCTACTCGTTCGCCTGGTCGCCCGACGGCAGGAAGATTGTGGCCGGCGACTATTCCGGCGGCAGCCAAGGCGTCGTCGATGCGGCGGACGACCTGTACGTCTTCGACGCAGACGGGCGGGGTCTGCACGCTATCGCTCAGCCAGGCTCGGAGGCAAACCCCGCGTGGTCGCCCAACGGGTCGATGATCGTCTACGACTGCAGCACTGACGACCCGGAATCGGACACGGGCAGCAGCCTGGATCTGTGGGTGATGAATGCCGACGGCTCTGGGGCGCAGCGGCTGTCGAGCGGGATCACCGCGGTCCAGCCGGACTGGACTACCGACTGACGACGGCCCTGTCGCGTTCTGCCTCCAGGTGACACAGGGTTGTACGAGGGCCGACCGGTTGGATGATGACGGCGCGCACAGTGGAGGAGGCCCAGCAAATGTCGCACACCAATGGAACCTCTCGGGCGACGGCGGTCACCACCCGGCAGCGGATCGGCGCGATCGTCGCCTGGGCGGCCAGCGTCCCT
Source organism: uncultured Chloroflexia bacterium (assembly GCA_963732805.1). GTDB lineage: Bacteria > Chloroflexota > Limnocylindria > Limnocylindrales > CSP1-4 > CAIXZV01. Next base: position 2,076,470 of record CAVTAW010000001.1, on the reverse strand, counting down.
ATCTTCCTTGGGGGGTACGGCTTCTGGGCCGTCTTCTGGTCGATGACCGAGGGTTTCAGCGAAGGCGTGCCCGGTTCCATCGCCCCGTCGGTCGTCCCGATCTGTGGGTGGACCTATGCGGTCATGCCGGACGGGGCAGGGGTGTATTCCGTCGCCCCGCTCCACGTGATGGTGGTGGGAGTCTTGGCCGTGTTCGTGGCAGCCTCGCTGTGGTTGTCGCCGACCACCGCCATCGCGCACGCGAAGGGCGTGCGTTTCGTCCGTCGCTCCAGCTTGAAGGTCGAAGCCCAGAACCTAAGTCGCCAGTTGCACCAGAGAGGTCGCGCTGGATTGTTCGTCGGGGGTCGCACCAAGATCTTGCGACTCGGGCTCGCCCTGATCGGGGCAGTCGTCATCCTGGGGACGGTTCTCCGCTACCCTGAGACGTGGACGAGCGCCAGCGGCGCCGGATATCCAGTGGAGTGGGGAGGGGCGATCTGGCTATCGCTCGTGGGCAGCTTGATGCTCATCCTTGGCTGTCTGCTCATGCTCCCGTTCAGGCCCGAGGACGACGTCGTCGTTGATGGCGCGGGCAACCTCCGAGCCGAGCGCGATAGCGTCGCTCTGCCGCCACAGGTTCCACAGCCTCAGGCTCCAGCATCCGTGTGACGACGCCGAACCCATCCGGCAAGCGGCTGGTAAACGGCGCGGTCGAGAGTTCTTCGGTGAGTCGGGAGAAGGCCAGCCATAGGTCGCTTGAGCCCCAGCCAAGCGGCGTCCGCTTGGCTCCACCCACCGCCCGCGGCTCCGCGCCTGCCGCCCCGATCCCTTGGTCCGCCCACCGGCGTTTTACCTCGGCACCCGCCCCTCGCAAATCTCCCCGGAGGCAGCGCGCGAGCTCGCGGATGACCTCGAGTTGGGTCGGTGCGACCGCCGTCCACTCCCGCGACCGGACGCCGACCTTCGCTTTCTCCCGCGGGTCGAATGCGTACTGCTCACAAGCCTTGCGCCGCTCGTTGTAGAACGGCCGGCCCACGAACCAGCCGGGCGGCTTGGCGCCGTGGAGGTCGTCCCAGGCGGCTTCGAGGTCGGTGGGCATCGTCGGGCAATTCGCAGCGGCTTTCGGCCGATCGCCTACCGTGCCAGGATTGAGCCCGTGGCCAGGACGTTGCCGCCAACATCGATTAGGTCCAACTTCCAGAGTCCCGGCTCAACGAGCGGCCCGGCCGTGCCTCCCCAAGTGTCGCCCTCACCCTGCCATTGCAGGCCCACGCTGGAGACCACCGACCCGTTCCACGAAAGCCTCATGCTCATCTCGTCGCCCTTTGTCGATCGGCGGAGGTGAGCCACAAATGCGAACGTGTCGGCTGCCCTGACGGTGGTCTCCTTCGCTGAGATCGCGAAGGTCTGCGGGTCGAAGCTTTCCCCGAACCAGATCGCGCCTGCGAGCGGCAGGTTATCGGCAGTGACCCCGCTGCCGGGCCCCGTCCGGAGCACCCCTGAGGCCACCGCCACCGCGAGCACGCCGACGAGAAGCAGCCCGATCAGGACGCTCCGCACCATCCACGGACGACGTTCGCCCGTAGGTGCGGAGGCTGGGGTCGTTGCCGCCGCTGGCGTCGACCACGTCGTGCCCGCTGACTGTGGGGCCGAAGATCCCCCCTGCTCCGCAAGGGCCGACGGGCCGGTGATCTGAACCTGAGGCACCGAGTCGAAGTCGAAGCCGCACTTGCGGCAGTAGCGGAAGGCTCCGGGTCCCAGTCGTGGCTTGGCTCGGACGTTCAGGGGTGTCCGCGAGCTGGCGCGTGGATCGCAAGCTGGCGCGTAGTCCGCGAACCGCTGCCCTCGATGGCCTGAGCCGCGTGTAGGCGGCGGCCGTCAGCATTACCGCGCCTCAGCCCCGGAGTTGCTGCCGGCGGCCGGGCTGAGACCGATGCCAACAAACACGCGTGATCCACCCGTACGCGCAGCGCCGAGACCCCTTATGCGTCCGCCGCATGTCGACCATCATCAGCACCGCGGCCGGTCAGCTGCCGGCGTCGAGGCGGTCGAGGATCGTCTTCTCCAGCGACAGGATCCGCTCCTCGAGCTGCGCGACATGGGCCAGGATCGCGGCGTTGCCCTCCAGCAGCTGCTCGTTCTGCTGCTCCTCCATGTCGGCTTCCGTCGCTGCGTGCTCGAGCGTCAGGCGGTCGCGCGTGGAGGACCGGTTGCCCGCGAGCAGGATCAGGGGAGCCGCGTACGCCGCCTGCGTCGAGAACGCCAGGTTGAGCAGGATGAACGGGTACGGGTCGAAGTGGAACAGGAGCCAGGCGTTGCCGCTGATCCAGATCGCGACCAGGATCGTCTGGATCACGAGGAAGCGCCAGCTGCCGAGGAAGCCGACGACCTGATCGGCGACGCGGGCGCCCAGCGGGGCCCGGTCGATCAGCGCCTGGTTGACCGGATGGCGGCTCGGGCGGCGGAGAACGTCCTCCGTCCGCAGCGCCGCGTTGAACATCGCGTGTCGCATCGGTCCTCCGTGCCTGCCGGCAGGACGGGTGCGTGCCGGCCAACCGCGTCACGGTAGCCCAACGCGCGGGGGTGCGGGCGGAGCGGCCTCAGCGCCGCCGGCCGAACAGGCCCCTGCGTTCCTTGTGCGGGGCGCGTTCGGCGTGCGCCGTGCCGTCGCCGCTGGCCACGGGGCCGAGGACCACGGTTGCCAGGTCGCGCAGGCGCACGGCGGCATGGGACCGGGGCGCGCCGCGGACCACCGGGTTGCCCTCGTTCACGGCCTTGAGGTAGACGATCGGGTCGTAGGGGAGGTCAGCGCTGATCGTCGCGCCCAGGGCACCCTCAACGTCCGCACGCCGGAGGAGCTCGCGAGCGAACGCGTTGTTGAGCACGAACAGCGTGGTACCGCCCATCGCGCCGGTCTCGGTCAGCTGGTCGAGCAGCAGGTGGACGGCATGGAGCGCCGGGATCTCCGGCAGCACCGGAACGATCACGGTGTCCGAGCGGCTGAAGACCGCGAGCATCCGGTCGTCGAGCAGCGCGCCCGCATCCACGACCACGATCTCGTAAGCCTCGAGCGCCCGGGCCAGGATCAGCTCCACCTGCTCCGCGTTGATCAGCGGCGCGAAGCCCGGCGCGGGCGGTGCCGCCAGCACCTGGACACCGCTCGGGTGGTGGACCGCGTAGGTGCGGAACAGCTCAGGCTCGCGCAGCGCTGCCTCGTCGCGAGCCAGCTCCAGCAGCGTCTGCTTGGGCTGGAGGTTGAGGTGCGACGCCACCTGGCCGAACGCGAGGTCGAGGTCCACCAGCAGCACGCCGCCCGGCTTGCGCTCCGCCGCCAGGATCGCGAGGTTGGTCGCGATGGTCGTCGTCCCCACGCCACCCTTGGGGCTGAACACGGACACGATCCGCCGGCCCTGGCCGTGGCCGATGCCCATCAGCCCGACCGGCGCGCCGTCCCGGGACCGCTGGGCGCGGAGCGACAGGGCCTCGATGCGTGCCTCGAGCTCCGCCGGATCGAACGGCTTGGTGATGACATCGTCGGCGCCGGCCTCCAGGAGGCTCGATGCGCTCCTCGACATCGTCGTGCTGGGCGATGGCCAGGACCGGGATCGCCTTCGTGGCCGTGCCTTCGCGGATCTCGGCGATGACGCCGGCCACCGTGGCCGGGGGTGGCACCTGGTCGATGACGACGAGGCTGTAGCCGGCGGCCGTGGCGACCAGCTCCTCCGGGGTCGCGACGTCGGTCACGCCGTGACCCGGACGGGCAAGCGCAGCCGACAGGGCCTGGGCGGCGGCACGGTCGTTGGCCAGGAGCAGGATCGAGAGCTGCACGGGGTCCCCCGGGGAGGGTCGGCGAGGTTCGGCGAACCGGCAATTCGGGATGTCGCCGGAAGGATACACGGCACCGTCGGTGAGGCTCGGGAACGTCTCGTGTGACCGTGCGATCCGACCCTCGTGCTATCCTTCCGCGGTCCTTTCGGCTCCGCGCCGGCATGCCGTCAGCGGGGCAGATCCCATTGGAAGGAGTAGAGCAGGCCGTGCGCCGCTATGAACTCATGCTCGTCCTCAGGCCCGACGCGCCGGACGAGCGCGCATCCGCGGTCATCGACCGCACCACCCGCTACGTCGTCGCCTCGGGCGGCCAGATCGTCAAGGTCGCGCCCTGGGGGCGTCGCCGCCTCGCGTACCCGATCAGCCGGTACCGGGAGGGCTCGTACCACATCATCGTGTTCGAGTCCCCGGCCGAGGCGATCGCGGAGCTCGAGCGCAGCCTCCAGATCACCGAGGATGTGCTCCGCTACCTGGTGACCCGCGCGATCCGGCCCGTCCGGGCACGCCGGGACGCCGGCGGTACGGCGGACACCGAGGAGGTGGACGCCGAGCTCCCGTCCGTCGAGGACGAGGAGGAGGAGGACACCGGCGAGCGGATCGACGAATCCGAGAGCGAGGCCGCGCCCGCGGCCATCGACTGAGGAGAGCCGGCGATGGCGTCGTTCTCGAAAGCCCTGATCATCGGCAACCTCGGGCGCGATCCCGAGATGCGCTACACGCCCAACGGGCGGCCCGTGACCGAGTTCAGCGTCGCGGTCAACCAGAGCACGAAGAACCAGCAGACCGGCGAGTGGGTCGAGGCGACCGACTGGTTCCGGGTCACCGTCTGGGGCGATCGCGCCGAGCGGACGGCGGAGCAGCTGCGCAAGGGCAATCGCGTGTTCGTCGAGGGTCGCTTCCGGACCCGCGAGTACGAGACGCGCGACGGCCAGAAGCGGATCTCGCTCGAGATCACCGCCGACAACGTGGTGAGCCTCGAGGCCCGTCAGCGGGACGAGGAGGGGTCGTTCAACGCCCCCAGCGGCGGGTTCGCGGCCGGCGGCGATGCCGTCAAGCCCACCCGTGCCCCGGCCGGCGACGACGATCTGGACGATCTGCCGTTCTGACCTTTCCGCGGCCGAGCGCCGCGTCGGCGGGCCCGCCCGCCACCAGCCAGGAGACCTGATCCATGCCCCCCAAGTCGAAGAAGCGCGACGACTACTACCGCGACCGCCGGCGACGGAAGGTGTGCTCCTTCTGCGCCGACAAGACGGTTGTGATCGACTACAAGGAGGTCAACCGCCTCCGCCGGTACCTGTCCGAGCGCGCCAAGATCGAGCCACGCCGCAAGACCGGCACCTGCGCTGCGCACCAGCGCGAGCTGGCGGTCGCCCTCAAGCGGGCCCGTCACGTCGCGCTGCTCCCGTACGCGCCCCAGCACCTGCGCCCCTGACGGTCCCGGGCGCCTCCCGGTGATCGCCGGTCTCATCCTGCTCGTCGGCGGGTTCGCCGCGGGGCTGTTCGGGTCGCTCCTGGGCCTTGGCGGCGGGATCCTCATCGTGCCCCTGCTCACGCTGGGGTTCGGGGTGCCGCTGCGCGGGGCGGTTGCCGTGTCCCTGGTCTCGGTCATCGTCACCTCGAGCGCCGGCGCCGGGGTCTACCTCCAGCGCCACGTCGCCAACCTGCGGCTGGGCATGGTGCTGGAGCTGTTCACGGCGACCGGTGCCCTGATCGGCGGGCTGGTGGCGTTCATGCTGCCCGTCCAGGCGCTGGAGGGGCTGTTCGCGGTGCTCATGGTCTGGGTCGCCGTCTCGATGGCCCGCCGCCGCGACGCGCCGCGGACGCCGATCCCCGTCCCCGTCGTCGCCGACGGCGATGGTGCGCTGCTGCCCGATCCCGCCGATCCGCCCGATCCGGCCGATCCCGTCGGGCAACCGGGATCGCCCGTCCCGCCGGCCGGGCATGAATCGTTCACCGACCGCCTGGGCGGCTCGGGGTACCGGGTCCGCCACCTGCCGATCGGCATGGTCGGCTCCGTCGGCGCGGGTATCGTCTCGGCGCTGCTGGGCGTCGGCGGCGGGATCATCAAGGTGCCCCTGATGAACCTCGTGCTGGGCGTGCCGCTCCGCGTCGCGACCGCGACCAGCAACATGATGATCGGCGTGACCGCGACGTCGTCCGCGGTGATCTACCTGCTCCGGGATGAGATCGACCCGTTCGTCGCCGGGCCGACCGCGGTGGGCGTGTTCCTGGGCGCGTCGGTCGGCTCCCGGGTCGCGCACCGGGTCGACGCTCGCGTGCTGCGCTGGCTGTTCATCGTGGTCCTCGCGTACACGGCCTTCGAGATGTCCCGGAAGGCGCTCGGGCTGTGACCGGGCGCGCGGGGTCGGCCCGCCTGGACGCCGCGGCCATTGAGGCGCTCATCGCCCGCCTGCTGGTCATCGGCACCTACCTCGCGATGGGCCTGGTGCTCCTGGGCGTGATCGGGATGCTGCTGACGGGTGTGGACCCGCTCCACCACGGGACGCCGCCGCAGTTCGATCTCGCGCGCATCCCGGCCGACCTGGTCGCCCTGCGTCCGGAGGGATTCCTGTGGCTGGGAATCGGCACCGTCATCGCGCTGCCGATCGGTCGCGTGATCGTGGCGGGGGTCGGCTTCCTGGCCACGCAGGATCGCCGGCTGGCGCTGGTGTCGCTGGGCGTGCTGCTCGTGGTCACGGCCTCGATCGTCGCGGCGATCGGGCTCGAGGGCTGATGGACGCTGCGGTCCTCGCCCTTGCCTTCGTCGTCATCCTTGCCGGGGCGGAGCTGTTCACCAACGGCATCGAGTGGTTCGGCCGCAAGCTGGAGCTTGCGCAGGGTGCCGTCGGATCGGTCCTCGCCGCGGTCGGCACGGCGCTGCCGGAGACGATGATCCCGATCATCGCCATCCTGTTCGGGGGCGGCGGAGAGGCAACCAACGAGGTTGGCGTGGGGGCCATCCTGGGCGCGCCGTTCATGCTCTCGACGCTGGCCATGTTCGTCACCGGGATCGGCGTGCTCGCCTTCCGTTCGCAGGCGGGCAACCGGGACGCGCATGGTGCTCGACACCGTGGTCCTGGTGCACGACATCCGGTACTTCGTGGTGGCGTATACGCTGGCCATCGCGACCGCGTTCCTGCCCCCGTCGCTCAGCGGCCTGAAGATCGTCGTGGCCGTCATCCTGCTCCTGATCTACGGGTGGTACGTCAAGCGCCACCTCGACGCCGAGGCGGACGCGGGCGAGGAGCCCCTGCCGCCGCTGCGCTTCCACCGCCTTGACCGCGCGGTGCCGCCGATCCGGTCGTCCCGCGGCTGCGGATCGTGGGCATCGCAGGTCGTGGTCGCGCTGGCGTGCATCGTCGGCGGGGCGTACCTGTTCGTGGGCGCGGTGGACCGGCTGGCCGCCGGCCGCGGGCGTAAGCGAGCTGCTGCTTGCCCTGGTGATCGCCCCGATCGCCACCGAGCTTCCCGAGAAGTTCAACTCGCTGATCTGGGTCCGGCAGGGCAAGGACACGCTCGCGATGGGCAACATCACCGGGGCGATGGTGTTCCAGTCGGCGATCCCGACGGTGGTCGCGCTGGTGCTCGCACGGAGTCACTGGCGTGGTGACGCAGGACTCGTGGCTCGCCTTCGCATCCGCGGGCATCGCGTTCCTGTCGGTGGCGGCCATCTTCATCCCGATGTGGCGGCGCGCCCGTCTCGACGGGCGGGCGCTGCTGGTGGGCGGTGTGCTGTACCTCGCCTACCTGTCTGTCATCCTCGCCATCGCCGGGTGCTGACCATCGGCTGAGGCGACCGCGCCGCCGCCCGGCGTCCGTCGCGGCCGCCCGGGGCCGGCCGGCAGGCCGTTCGGCCGCTGGTCGCCCGGGTCCAGGTGCTAGACTCGGGCCCACCAACGAGGCACCCGCGGCTACCTGCCGCATGCGACCTGGAGCCCGACAACACGCGACCTGGAGCCGCCCAGATGCTCACGCAGCCGTCCGCCCCCGCGACGCCCGACGCGGCGTCCCAGCCCCGATCGCTCGACGACCTGATCGCCTACTTCGAAGGCGACTGGGTGCCGATGCGGGATGCGAAGGTCAGCATCATGACCCACGCGTTCATGTACGGGACGGCGACCTTCGAGGGCATCCGGGCTACTGGAACGAGGAGCAGGAGCAGCCTCTACGCGCTGTTCGTGCGCGAGCACGTCGAGCGGATCCGCCACTCCGCCAAGATCCTGCTCATGGAGCCCGTCCCGTCCGCGGACGAGCTGGTGTCGATCATCCTCGAGACCGTTCGCCGCAACCACTTCCGCGAGGACGTGTACATCCGGCCGTCGTTCTACAAGAGCACCCGCGCGATCGGCGTCCGGCTCCACCATCTCGATCACCGAGCTGTACGTCATCGCGATGCCGTTCGGGAACTACATCGACATCGAGCAGGGCGTCCGCGTCATGACCTCGTCTGGCGCCGCAACGCGGACGAGGCGCTGCCGGCCCGCGGCAAGATCGTCGGCGGCTACGTGAACATGGCGTTCCAGAAGTCCGAGGCGGAGCTCAACGGGTTCGACGAGGCGCTCGTGCTCACGCCCGACGGCCACGCCTCCGAGGCGTCGGCCGCCAACCTGTTCATCGTCCGCGACGGCACACGCTGCATCACCCCGCCGTTGTCGGACGACATCCTCGAGGGCGTGACCCGCAAGGCCGTCATGGCCAGCTGGCCGCGGACGCGGGCATCGCCGTCGGACGTCCGCTCGATCGACCGCTCCGAGCTGTACGTGTGCGACGAGGTCTTCCTGTGCGGCACCGGCGTCCAGGTCAGCCCGGTCATCGAGGTCGACCATCGGCCGGTCGGCACCGGCGGCGTCGGGCCGATCGGCGCGCCTGATCAGCGAGCGCTACTTCGCGGCCGTGCGCGGCAACCTGCCCGAGTACCGGACTGGCTGACCCCGATCGAGGGATAGCGGCCGGCGCCGGAGGCGTCGGCCCGACCGCGTCGAGCTTGAGGTCGGGCGCGTTCTTGCCCAGGGTGACGATCATGTCCACGGTGACGCTCGGATCGGTCGCCGTGGTGATCGTGACGTGGTACAGGTCCTCGAGGTACTCGATCGTCTCGGGCATTGCCGTCTCGGCGCCGTTGTAGACGACGATCGCTGGTCTTCGCCACGGTCGCGGTCTTCTGGTTGGGCGCCGACGCATCCAGACCGTCGTAGGCGAGGTAGTCGGCGTTGTCGGTCGCCAGGCCGTTGTTACCCGACCCGTTGAGGACCCACACCCGCGCCTCCTCCGCGCCCAGCCGATCGCGCAGGTCGAGCAGGTCCGCGCTGACCGAGAACGCCTGCTTCACGGCCTTGCGGATCTCGCGGGACGTTGGGCTCGATGATGTAGCCGGCGGATTGTCGTAGCCGTCGCGCGCGTAGAACGGCGGGGAGAACACGTAGGAGCGGATGTCCTTGGTGTCCACGCTGTCCGCGAGCGACGAGCAGCTTGGGCAGGTCGCCGGTCTGATGTCGGTCTTGACCGACTGCTTCATCGTGGTGACGAGCGAGGTCAGGTTCGCGAGGATCGCCTGGGCGTTCGTCTGCTCCTTGATCGACAGGAGCACGCGCTGCTGGCGGCGGCCACGGTCGAAGTCGCCGCCCACGCGCGGTGCCGTGAGCGGGCGTAGATCAGGGCCTGGGCGCCGGTCATGTGCTGCGGCCCGGCTGGGATGTAGACGCGCGGTCACCGTGCCGCCCCCGACGGGGTAGTCGCTCTCGGCGACCGGGATCTGGACATTGATCTGGACGCCCCCGAGCGTGTTGACGACGTCCCGGAAGCCCTGGAAGTTGACCATCGACGTAGTAGGGGATGTCGATACCGTACAGCTCGCCCAGGATCGCCTTGAGCGACGTTGAAGCCGCGCGCCTGCGCGGTCTTGCCGGGCCACAGGTCGGTGCGGTTGCGGTTCTGGACGAACCAGCTGTTGATCTTGCCCCGGTACACGCTGCCCCAGACGGAGCGGGCGTTGGCCGGGACCGGGACGTCCACCGTGTCGCGCGGGATCTGGAACATCGCGACCTGCTTGGACTTCGGATCCACCGAGACGACGATCATCGTGTCCGTGTTGAACGAGGTCTGGTCGGCCCGCTGGTCCACGCCCACGAGGAGCACGTTGAGGGTGCCCTTGCCGTCCCACGGCGGCAGGGTCGGTGCCTGCGTGCCGGTGGCCGCGGAGCTGAGCGGCGTTGGCAGGACCTCCGCGGAGGCGGACGGGGCCTCGCCCGGGCGGCCGACGGGGAGAGGTCGGGGGAGCTGTCGGGCGACGGCGAGGTGTCGGGCGAGTCGCAGGTCGGGTCGGCGTCCTCGGAGAACACGCAGTTGACGAGATCCAGCGCCAGCACGTTGTAGCGGGCCACCGCCACGTGACCGCCGGCCATGACCAGGATGACGGCAAGCAGGCCGGCGATCGAGAGCGGGTTGATCGGGCAGCCGGGCCCGGCCCAGCCGCCCGCCGCCCGACGCGTCCGCGGCGTTCAGGAACCGGGCCACCTGCCAGGCGTCCACCGCGGCGACGATCCGGTACACCAGCAGCGCCAGGTTGACCACGAGGAGGGCGACCAGGACCGGCTGCTGGATCACGAACCCCAGCAGCTCGAAGCGGTCCACCCGCAGCGCGATGCCGGCCACCAGGGCCAGCGAGAGCAGCGGCAGGGCCGCGAATGCCAGCGCGCGCGCCCAGGCGCCCGCATACGCGTGGCCGAGGCCCGGGAAGATGAGGGACAGGAACGCCGCCGCGAACGGCGAGCGCGAGCGCGGCGGGCGCTGGGGTGTCGACATCGCGCGGAATGATACGTCGGGTCCGGGATCCGGGTGTCCCGGTGCGGCCCGGCTTCGGTGGCGCGCGACCGGCGCGCGTTCCGTAGACTGGTGGCTCGCCGCAGGCGTCCGACCCCGGGGCGCGCTCCGAGACCCATCGAGGCCCGATGTTCCAATCCGTCTCCGCCCGCCCGGACTTCGTCGCCCAGGAGCACGAGCTGCTCCGCGAGTGGGCGGAGCGCCGGACGTTCGCGCGGCTGCGTGCCCGCAACGCGGGTGGTCCCCGATGGAGCTTCCTCGACGGGCCCATCACGGCCAACAACCCGATGGGCGTCCACCACGCCTGGGGCCGCACGTACAAGGACCTCTACCAGCGGTTCCACGCGATGCTGGGCGAGGACCAGCGCTTCCAGAACGGGTTCGACTGCCAGGGCCTGTGGGTCGAGGTCAACGTGGAGCGAGACCTCGGCTTCACCTCCAAGCGCGACATCGAGGCGTTCGGGATCGCCCCGTTCGTGAGCCTGTGCAAGCAGCGGGTGCTGACCTTCGCCGCCCGCCAGACGGAGCAGAGCATCCGGCTCGGCTACTGGATGGACTGGAACGACCCGGCCGAGCTGCTCCGGCTGCGAGACCTGCTGGCGCAGGACCCCGCCCAGAGCGCCACCCTCGAGGGTCCCGGCGGGCCGGTCACCGACAGCGTCGAGATGCTGGTCGGCCGGCTGGGCATGCCCGACCTGGGTGGCAGCTACTTCACGTTCAGCAACGAGAACAACGACCTCATCTGGGGGTTCCTGGCCGAGTGCCACCGGCGGGGCTGGATCTACCGCGGCCACGACACGATGCCCTGGTGCCCCCGCTGCGGCACGGGCCTGTCGCAGATGGAGATGAACGAGGGCTACCAGGACCGCGAGGACCCCGGGCTGACCGTCCGGTTCCCGCTGCCGGACCGCCCGGGCGAGTCGCTGCTGGTCTGGACGACGACGCCCTGGACGCTGGCCGCCAACGTCGCCGCGGCGGTCGGGGCCGACCTGCGCTACGTGAAGGTCCGCCAGGGCGAGGACGTGTTCTGGCTGGGCAAGGGCACCCTCAGGCAGGCGCTGCGCGGTCCGTTCGAGGTGCTGGACGAGGTGCCCGGTTCGGCGCTCGAGGGCTGGCGCTACACGGGCCCGTTCGACGACCTGCCCGCGATCCGCGACGCGTTCACGGCGGCCGGCTACGAGCACCGCGTGGTGACCTGGGACGAGGTCGGCGAGGAGGAGGGGACGGGGATCGTCCATATCGCGCCCGGCTGCGGGGCCGAGGACTACCAGCTGGGGGTCGCGCTCGGGCTCCCGGTCGTGGGGCCGATCGACGAGGACGGTCGGTACTACCCGGGGTTCGGCTGGCTGTCGGGCCGCGAGGCCCCCGCGATCACCGAGGCGATCATCGATCACCTGGAGCAGCGCCGCTTCTTCTACCACCTCGAGCCGTACAGCCACCGCTATCCGCACTGCTGGCGATGCGGGACGCCGCTGCTGTTCCGCCTCGTCGACGAGTGGTACATCCGCATGGGCGAGGTGTACGACCGGCCGCGCGCCGAGCTGACTCCGGCCGAGGTCGACGCCAGCCTGCGCTACCAGATCATGGACGTGGTGGACCAGATCCGGTGGATCCCGGGGTTCGGCTACGAACGCGAGCTGGACTGGCTGCTCAACATGCGCGACTGGATGATCTCCAAGAAGCGCTACTACGGCCTGGCCCTGCCGATCTACGACTGCCGGGCATGCGGCACGTTCGACGTGATCGGCGGCCGCGACGAGCTTCGGGACCGGGCAGTCGAAGGCTGGGACGCCTTCGAGGGGCACACCCCGCATCGGCCGTACGTGGATGCGGTGAAGATCGCCTGCCCCTCGTGCGGCGAGCCGGTGTCGCGGATCGAGGACGTGGGCAACCCGTGGCTCGATGCCGGGATCGTTCCCTTCTCCACGATGCACTTCCGCGAGGACCCGGACTACTGGGCGAGCTGGTTCCCGGCCGACTTCATCAGCGAGAGCTTCCCGGGCCAGTTCCGGAACTGGTTCTACGCGATGCTGGCGATGTCCACCGTGCTCCGCCGCGAGCCCCCGTTTCGGACGATCTTCGGCTACGCGACGCTGTTCGGCGAGGACGGCCGCCCGATGCACAAGAGCTGGGGCAACGCGATCGAGTTCGACGAGGCGGCCGAGCGCATGGGCGTGGACGTCATGCGCTGGATGTACGCCTCGGCCCGACCGGACGACAACATCCTGTTCGGCTGGCACGCGGCGGACGAGGCGCGGCGCGGGCTGCTGGTGCTGTGGAACGTCTACGCGTTCTTCGTCACCTACGCGCGGCTGGCGGGCTGGACGCCGGCCGCGGGCGCCCCGACCGTGGCGGATCGGCCGCCGCTCGACCGCTGGATCCTGTCCCGGTCCGCGGCCGTCGCCGCGGAGGTGGAGGCATGCCTGCGTGACTTCGACGCCGAGGCCGCGACGCGCGTCCTCGAGGCGCACATCGACGATCTGTCCACGTGGTACCTGCGGCTGTCCCGACGGCGGATGTCGCGAGGCGTGGGCGAGGATCGCGACGCGGCCTTCGCCACGCTGCATGCCGCGCTCGTCGCGCTGGCCCGCACGGTCGCCCCGATCCTGCCGTTCCTGTCCGACGCGATGTACCGCAACCTCGTCGCCGTGATCGATCCGGCGGCGCCCGACAGCGTCCACCTGACGGCCTGGCCCGCGCCGGAGCTCGCCTCGCTCCGGGACGCGGACCTGGAGGAGGCCGTCGCCGTGGCGCGCAAGGCCGTGGACCTCGCGCGGACGCTGCGCGGCCAGGCCGGGCTCAAGGTCCGCCAGCCGCTGGCCCGCCTGTGGCTCGCGCTGCCCGGCCGGGAGCTGTCGGAGCGCGATGCGCTGCTCGAGCTGGTCCGCGCCGAGGCCAACGTGAAGTCCGTCGAGCTGATCGGGGACGAGTCGGCGCTGGTGGACCGGGGGGTCAAGGTGTTGCTGCCCAGGGTGGGCAAGCGGCTGGGTGCGAGGATCCCGGAGGTGATGGCGGCGGCGCGCGAGGGCCGGTTCGAGATCCACGCGGACGGGTCGGTCACGCTGGCCGGGGAGACGCTCGCGCCGGACGAGGTGGAGATCCAGGCGACGCCGCGCCCCGGGACGGCCGTCGCGCACGACGATGGGCTGGTCGCCGTCATCGATACGGCGATCACGCCGGAGCTCCGGGCCGAAGGCGACGCCCGGGAGCTGCAGCGCGCGATCCAGGACCTGCGCAAGGAGGCGGAGCTGGACCTGGACGATCGGATCGAGCTGTGGGTGGATGGCCTCGCGCCCGAGGTGGAGCCGTATCTTCCGCCGGTGGTCGCGGACACCCTCGTGGACGAGGTCCGTCACGCACCGCCGCCCACGGACGCCGTCACCGGGTCGGTCCGGCTGGAGGCCGGCGAGGTCCGGTTCGGGCTCCGGCGCTCCGGCGGCCAGGGGTGACCGGCGCTCCGGCGGCCGGCCCGGCCGAGACCACCTGGCGACACCCGTCGGCAGGCCGCTGGGGCCTGTTCGCGGCCATCGCCATCGCGGTGGTCGTGCTCGACCAGCTGGCCAAGTCGTGGGTGGTGGGGAATCTCGCCCAGGGCGAGTCGTTCCAGCTGATCGGGGACTGGGTCCGGATCGTCCACTGGCGCAACTCGGGCATCCTGTTCGGGATGCTGCCCCAGTCCGCCGGGGCGTTCGCGATCGTGTCCGTCGTCGTCGCCGGGCTGATCGTCGGCTACCACGCCAGGGCGGGTCGCGGCCTGCTGGTCACGATCGCGCTGTCGCTGCTGCTCGGTGGGGCGTTGGGCAACCTGGTGGACCGCCTGCACTACGGATCGGTCATCGACTTCGTCGACATGGGGATCGGCAACTGGCGCTTCTACACCTACAACATCGCCGATGCCGCGATCACGACCGCGCTGGTGCTGCTGATCGGGATGGCGATCTTCCCGCCGCTGGGAGACCTGGCCGCCGATGGCTGACGCGGAGGACACCGGCGCCGCCGATGCCCTCGCCGTCGACGATGTCGACGTGGACGAGGACCTGGAGCCGGGCCTTCCGCCCGAGGCGCCGCCGCCGTCGGTGCCGCCCGGCCCCCGTCGCCTGCTCGTTCCCGACGGCGAGATCGTCCGGCGCGTGGACCGGTTCGTCGCCGACCGCACGGGCCTGTCCCGTTCGTACGTCCAGAAGCTCATCGCCGACGGCCGCCTGGTGGACGACGCCGGTCACCGCCTGCGAGCGAACTCGGAGGTCCGCGGCGGCGGCGTCACCCTCGAGATCCCGCCGCCCGAGGTCCCGTACCATCTGGAGCCAGACCCCACCATCGAGGTGCGGGTGGTCTACGAGGACGAGGACCTGCTCATCGTCGACAAGCCGGCCGGACTGGTCGTGCACCCGGCACCCGGGCACTGGCGAGGGACGCTCGTCAATGCGCTGCTCGCCCGCGGGGACCATTACGGCGGTATCGCGGGCGTCGCCCGTCCGGGGATCGTGCATCGGCTCGACCGCGACACGTCGGGCCTGCTGATCGTCGCCCGCAACGACGCGGCGCAGGCCTCGGTCATGGCCCAGCTCAAGGCGCGGCGCGTGCGCAAGACGTACCTCGCGCTGGTCCAGGGCTCCGTCTCATCGGCCGTCGGCCGGATCGAAGCACCCATCGGGCGCGATCCCAGGGACCGCAAGCGGATGGCCGTGGTGCCCGACGGTCGCCGCGCCGTCACCGGCTATCGCGTGCGCGAGCGGTTCGCCGGCTGGACCCTGCTCGAGCTTGACCTGGTCACCGGTCGGACTCACCAGATCCGGGTGCACCTGGCCGCGCTGGGACACCCGGTCGCGGGTGACGCGGTGTACGGGACCGGCACGGCACGACGCGGTCCGGACGGGCTCGAGCGCCTGTTCCTCCATGCCTGGCGCCTGGAGCTGGTGTCCCCGTCGTCGGCGCGGCTGGTCCGGGCCGAGGCGCCGCTGCCGCCGGAGCTCGAGGGCGTGCTCGAGGGCCTGCGCGCCGTCGAGACGTCGGCCGGGCGACGGCCCGCCGGAGGGCCGGCGTGACGAGCGGGGAGGTGCTGCTGGGCGCACCGGGCGCGCAGCTCGTGATCATCAGCGGCCCGTCCGGTGTGGGCAAGGACACGATCATCGAGGCGCTTCGGGCACGGCCCGGCAGCCCCGACTACCACTACGTCGTCACCTGCACGACCCGCTGCCCGCGGCCGGGCGAGGTCCCCGACGTGTCGTATCGGTTCCTGTCCGACCAGGAGTTCCACGCGCTGCGCGAGTCGGGCGAGCTGCTCGAGGCGAACGAGGTCCACGGGAACTGGTACGGGACACCGCGACGAGAGGTGGCCGAAGTCGCTGGCGGCGGGCCACGACGTGATCCTCAAGATCGACGTCCAGGGTGCCCAGGCGGTCAAGGACCGGGTCCCGGGCGCGCTGCTCGTGTTCATCGTGCCGCCATCGCTGGAGGCTCTTTTCCAGCGGCTTCGATCGCGGGCGACCGAATCGGCCAACGAGCTCGAGATCCGGCAGCGCAACGCGGCGATCGAGCTCGCCCGCCAGGGCGACTACGACCGCGTCGTGGTCAACGAGACGGGCGAGATCGAGCGCACGGCGGCGGAGATCGAGGCGATCATCGCCCAGGAGAAGCGGCGCAACAGCGACCGGCAGATCCGCATCACCTGAGCCGGGAGGGGACATGGAGCTCCCGACGCTCCCGCTCGCGTCCGCGCCGGCCGGCGACCGTGATCCGCTGGTCGAGGTGGCGGTCGACGCACCCGCCGGCCCGGGACCCCGGACCTACACATACCTGGCACCGGCCGGGCTGGGCGACCTGGAGGCGGGCGAGGCGGTGCTGGTTCCCTTCGGCCGCGGAGGGCGCCAGGCGATCGGTGTGGTCGTGGGCGTCGGGGCGGCGGACCGGACAGCGGACGACCCGGGCCTGCGGCCGGTGGCGGCTCGCGTCCGCAGCGATGGCCCGCTGCTGCCGCCGCTGTCGCTCGCCCTCGCCGGCGATCTCGCGGATCGCTACCTGGCGCCGCTCGCGATGGTCATCCGGGCGATGCTGCCACCCGGGATGCTGGAGCGACTGGAGCTCGTGGTCGAGGTGACCGCGGCGGGGGAGTCCAGGCTGGGGACGGAGGATCCGGGCCTGCCGGTGGTGGAGCTGGACCTGCTCGACGAGCTGGCTGGTCGTGCCCGCCCCGTCCGCGAGCTGGCCACCCCGGAGGGTCGGGCAGGTCTCCTGCGACGGCTTCGGCGGCTGGCCGACGAGGGGCTGCTCGAGCTGACCTGGACGCTGCTGGGAGCAGCCGTCGGCCCCCGCTTCGAGCGGCGGCTGTGGCTGACCTCCGAGGGCCTCGAGGCCGCGGGTGTCCTCGGCGGCGGCGGCCGTCTCGCCGGCCGCCAGCTGGGTCCCCGCCAGCGCGCAGCGCTGCTGGACCTTGCCACGGCGCCTCCGGACGATCGGGACGGGATGCCCGCCGGGCCGCTGGCGGAGCAGCACGGCGCACCGTCGCTGGCCGGGCTGGTCCGGCGCGGCCTCGTCCGGGCGGAGGTTCGCGAACGCCCCCGCCGTCCGCTGGCCGGCCGGCCCGTGGGTCTCCGCGGGGCCCGGCCGCCCGGCGCGGACCTGACCCCGCCCCAGGCGGCAGCCCTGGCCCTCGTGCTGGACGCGATCCGGCGTCGCGACCCGGTTCCCTGCCTGCTCGACGGCGTGACCGGCGGCGGCAAGACTGCGATCTACGTCGAGGCGATCGCCGCCTCGCTGGCGGCCGGACGCCCGGCGCTGCTGCTGGTCCCCGAGATCGCCCTGGCCACGCCCATCGTGGACCGCCTGCGCGCGGAGCTGCCGGTCCGGGTGGCCGTGCTCCACTCGGGTCTCGCGGAAGGCGAGCGAGCCGACGAGTGGCGCCGTGTCCGGGCCGGGGACGTGGACGTGGTGGTCGGCACGCGGACCGCACTGCTGGCGCCGCTGGCGGACGTCGGCCTGATCGTGGTCGACGAGGAGCACGACGCGGCGTACAAGAGCGACCGGACGCCGCGGTACCAGGCCCGCGACGCCGCGCTGATCCTGGGCGCGCGGGCGGGTGCGGCGGTGGTCCTGGGCAGCGCGACTCCGTCCGTGGAGAGCCTGGGCCACGCGAGGGACGCCCGGTATCGACGAGCCGTGCTGCCCAGCCGACCCGCCGGCAGCGCGCCGAGCGTGACCGCGATCGACCTCCGCCTGGAGCTCGCCGCGGGCAATCGCGGCCTCGTGTCGGCGGCCGCTGGCCGAGGCGCTGGCCGCGCTTGACACGGCGCACGGCGACCGGGCCATCCTGGTGATCAACCGCCGCGGAACGGCGTCGGTCGTGGTGTGCCGCGATTGCGGCCATGTCCAGGCCTGTCCGGACTGCGACCGGCCGCTGGTGTACCACCAGGCGGGGATCACCCTCCGCTGCCACCACTGCGGCCGCGCCTGGCCGCCGGCCGTGCGCTGTCCGGCCTGTGGCTCGCCCCGCATCCGGTACCTTGGCGGCGGCACCCAGCGGCTCGAACGCGAGGTGCGCGAGCGATTTCCCGTGCTGCGGATCGGGCGGCTGGACCGGGACGTGGTCGAGCGCCGGGGTGCCGCGGACCGCGTGCTGGACGACTTCGCGGCCGGGCGGCTGGACGTTCTCGTCGGCACCAGCCTCGTGGCCAAGGGCCTCGATGTTCCCGAGGTCACGCTGGTCGGCGTCGTATCGGCGGACATCGCGCTCAACCTGCCGGACGAGCGAGCCGCGGAGCGGACCTATCAGCTGCTGGCCCAGGCCGTCGGTCGTGCGGGTCGGGGTGACCGGCCCGGCGTCGCGTTCATCCAGACCTACCGGCCCGAGCACCGGGCGATCCGGGCGGTGGTCGAGGACGACGCGGACACGTTCTACGACGAGGAGCTGGCGATCCGCCGGCGGTTCGGCTCGCCGCCCTTCGGACGGCTGGTCAAGCTCACGGTCGGGCTCCCCGACCGTGAGGCCGCGGAGCGGGAGGGGCTGGCCATGGCGGACGCGCTCCGGGCCCGTGCCGCGACGCTCGGTCTGCCGGTGGTGGTTGCCGGGCCGGCACCCGCCTACGTGGCCCGGCGCGCCGGGCGCTGGCGCTACAACATCGTGCTCCGCGGCACGGACCCGGTCGGCCTCCTCGATCCGCCGCCCGGCGCTCCGTGGGCGATCGACGTGGATCCCGAGAGCCTGCTGTAGGTGCTCCGTGCGATTTGGCGCGGCAGGCACAATGGAGGGGAACACCAGCAGGACCGCACCGATCCGCCGGCAAGGAGACTCCCATGACCGATCAGCAGCCAACCGACAGCACGCCGCCGGCAGAGCCGATGGCCGATGAGCCCATTCCGGACGCTGCCGAGGGCGCCGATGAAACAGCGGCCACCGCCCGGGGCAAGGAGTGGCTGGCCCAGCTCGAGGCGATGATCCAGGACGTCGCGAACCAGGCCGCCCCGGTGGCCCGCCAGGTCGGCGCCAAAGCCGCCGAGCTCGCCGCGGTTGCGGCCGTGAAGGCCGGTCCGTTCGCGCAGAAGGCCGCTGACGTGACCTCGGAGTACGGCCAGCGCTTCGCCGAGCGGGCGTCGTCGGTTGCCGCAGAGCTGCGGGCAGCCGCCCAGCCCGGTGAGGGTGACGGGGCATCGGGTGCCGTATCCGATGTCGCGGACGCGGCGTCCGGGGCCGTGCCCCAGGCGGGCGAAGCCGCGTCCGACGCCGCGTCCGACGCCGCCGCCGCCGCCGCCGACGCCGCCGCCGACGCCGCGGACAAGGTGACCGGCGAGGGCTGACCCGGCCGGCGTCGCCTGCGACGCCGTGGCGACAACCCCGAGACTCCCTGGCGACGCCCGGGTCGCTAGACGAGGATCACCTCGATCCCGAGCTCGCGGGCGAACTCGAGCTCGTCGGGGTCCGCTGATGCGTCCGTGACCAGGACGTCGATCGCGTCGAGCGGCGCGATCGGCGTCAGGCCGCGGCGGCCGATCTTGGACCCGTCCGTGACCGCGATGACCCGCGATGCGCGGGTCGTCATGGTGGCGCCCATCTGGGCAACCAGCACGTGCGGGGTCGTGAGGCCCGTCGCGGCCGTGAGCCCGTCGCAGCCGATGAACGCCACGGTGCCTGACAGGTCCTCCATGGCCGTGACCGCCTGCGGCCCGACCGTTGCCTGGTACTCGGGGAGATACAGGCCGCCGAGGCAGATGAGGTGCGGGCTGTCCCAGCGTCCGACCTCGTCGATCACCGGGAGCGAGTTGGTGACGACCGTGATCGCGCCGGAGCGCCGCAGGGGACCCCGGGACTCGGGCGGCCACCTGGGCGACGGTCGTCCCGGAGTCGAACACGACGACGTCGCCCGCGGTGACCATCGATGCGGCCCGCGCGCCGATCCGCGCCTTCTCCTCGCGATGCTCCCGGGCACGGTGCCGGTAGCCGCGATCGAGGTCGCCCGGCCCACGGATGTCGCGCCACCGTGGACGCGTCGCAGGCGCCCGGCGTCCTCGAGCAGGTCCAGGTCGCGGCGGATCGACACGTCGGTCACGCCGAAGCGCTCGACGAGCTCTGTCACCGAGACCGACCCGGAGAGCTCGAGCATCCGGGCGATGCGCTCGCGGCGCTCGCTGGCCGTGGCCGGGCGGCCGCGTCCCGGCGGCGCCACGGGGATCGGGTCGTGGGCGGACGCGGCGGATGCGACCAGGTCTGCCCGACCGGGCCCTTCGTCGAGGGTCATTTGCTCATCCCCATCGTGAGACCCGCGATCAGGTACCGCTGGAAGATCACGTACACGACGACCGCCGGGAGCGCGCTGACCAGCGACCCCGCCATGAGCACCGGGATGTCGATGATCCGCGAGCTCTGGAGCGTTGCCAGCCCGACCGTGATCGTCCGGACATTCGGGCGTCTGCAGGAACAGCAGCCCCACCAGGAGGTCGTCCCAGATCTGGATGAACTGGAGCACGGCAACGGTCACCAGCGCCGGCTTGGCCAGTGGCACCATCACGCGCCGGAAGATCTGGAGGTAGCCGGCACCGTCGATGAGCGACGCCTCGATGAGCTCTGTCGGAACGCCGCGGAAGTAGGTGGTCATCAGGAACGTCGCGAACGGCGCACCGAGCGCCGGCGTAGACGAGGATCGCGCCCGGGAACTGGTTGATCAGCCCCAGCTGGGCGATGTTCACGAACTCCGGGATGATGATCGACTGGAGCGGGATCATCATCCCGCCGATGATCGCGATCAGGATCAGCGAACGACCGGGAAAGCCCAGCTTGGCGAAGGCGAAGCCGCCCATCGTGCTGACGACCAGGATGATCGCGACCGCCGACACCGTGACCAGCGTCGAGTTGACCAGCTGCTGGACGACGGGCAGGACGTCGAACAGGCTTGCCCAGCTGTCGAGCGAGAAGCCCGACTTGGCGAGGTACTGGGCGTAGGACCGGAACGACGCCTCGGTCATAAACCAGAACGGGTAGAGCATCACGACCGCGACGATCGACAGGATCGCGAACATCGCGGCCCGGCTGATCCGGCGACGAACCGAGCGCACGCCGTCCATCAGTCCTCGCGGCTCCGGAGCAGGCGCTGCTGGGCGAGGCTGATCGCGAACACGATCAGGGCCAGGACCACGCCGATGGCTGCCGCATACCCGAACACGCCCTGCTTGAACGCCTTCTGGTAGACGAAGAACTCGAGCGTGGTCGTGCCGTATCCCGGACCACCGGTGGTCATCACGAAGATCAGGCTGAACAACGCCGTGAAGCTCGTGATCAGGGTCAGGATGAACGCGAACTGGATGAACCGCATCAGCAGCGGGATCGTGATGAAGCGGAAGATCGCGATCGATCCGGCGCCGTCCACCCGGGCGGCCTCGTAGACGTCCCGGTCAAGGGTCGCCATCCCCGTGATGAAGATGATCGTGTTGGTGCCGAACACCGACCAGATGAGGGTCAGGATCACGGCGAGCATCGCGGTGTACTCGTTGGTCAGCATGTCGGTGTGGATGCCGCCCAGGCCGATCGCCGCGAGCAGGTTGTTGAGGATCCCCTGCGAGGCGAACACGCGCACCGACACCATCCCGATCACGACCCACGAGATCGCCGTCGGGAAGAAGTACACGGACCGGAAGAACCGCCAGCCGATCACGTGCTGGTGGAGCAGGAACGCGACCAGCAGCGGGATCAGCAACGCGAACGGGATCGAGGCGAGCAGGAACAGGTTGTTGAGCAGCACCCGCCAGAACACCGAATCGCTGACCAGGCGCTGGTAGTTGTCCAGCCCGATCCAGGTGGACGTGATCCCGTCCCAGGTCGTGAGGCTGTAGTAGAAGGTCTGGATGATGGGCAGGAACAGCAGCCCGGCTGTGAGGAGGATCACCGGGAGGCTGAACAGGATCCCTGCCCGCCGCTGCGACGCACGCAGCGGGCCGGCGCCACGCGCGACCCCGTTTGCCGCACCGGGATTGGCCCGGGTGAGCGCCGGTACTCGTGTCAAGCGGATGTCCCGTGGTGTGGACGGCCGCTCCGGGGCCGACGCATCGTCGACCCCGGAGGCTGGCGCGTCACCGTGACTGGCGTCGGTTCGGCGACTACTTGTACGTGTCGCTCCGCCGGTCGGCAGGGAGCTGCATCAGCGTGTCCTGCATGTTCTTGAGCGCGTCGTCCACCGACATCGAGCCGGCGAACGCTGCGTTCAGAACCTGGTTGCCGGCATCGACCACCTCGCCCTGGATGACGTTGTCGATCATCGGGTAGCGCGAGAAGCCCTTGTCGGCGGCGTAGGACAGAAGATCCTGGGCGATCGTGTTGTCGGTCGTCGATCCCTCCTTGGCCGGGATGAGCCCGGCCTGGGCGACGATCGGCTGCGCCTCGTCGGAGGCCAGGAAGGCAAGGAATGCGGCGGCCTGCGCCTGGTGCTGGGAGTACGAGGTCATCGCGAACCCGTCGCCCGAGTACTCGACGACGCCCTGCAGCGGCTGGTCGACGAACGGCGGCAGGAAGGCGCCGACGTTATCGCCCATGGCCTCCTGGAAGCCGGCGATCGACCACGTGCCCTCCATCGTCATGGCAGCCTTGCCGGCCATGAACTGGGCATCGGAGTCGGTGTTGGTCAGGACGTCCTGGTTGGTGCAGCCCTTCGAGAACAGCGACACCCACTTGTCCACCTGGGCCTTGATGGTCGGATCCGTCCACGGCGTCTGGCCGGTGTACAGGTTCTTCCAGTCGGCGGGGGAGTAGGCCATCATCAGGTAGCTGAAGTCGTACCAGGCATAGAAGCTCGCGCCCAGGGCCTGGCCGCCGCTGCCGTAGACGAACGGGGTGATGCCCGCCGCCTTGAGCTTGTCGCAGGCGGAGAACAGCTCATCCCACGTGGTGGGCAGGCTGGTCAGCCCCGCCTGCTGGAACAGCTGCTTGTTGTAGAAGCCGTTGTAGAACTGGACCTCGAGGGGCACGACCAGCACGCCGTCGTCGGGGTTGAAGTTGAGCGAGCTGTACTCGATCCCCTTGAGCTTCTTGAGGTCGTCCAGCGGGACCAGATTGTTCAACGGCTGGAGGTACGCCTGGTTCTTGAGGTCGAACAGGCCGGTCCACATCGTCGCGAGGTCGGGCCCGGTCTTCGAGATCGCGGCCGCCTGCAGCAGGTCGAAGTAGTTGTCGGCCGGCTGGCTGACCACGTCGATCGTGATCTGCGGGTACTTCGCCTCGAATGCCTTGACCAGCGCTTCGGTCGCGGTCGCATTCGCTTCCTTGCCGTAGTTGTGCCACAGGGTCAGCTTCGCCGGTTCCAGCGTGGCCGCGGCCGTTTCCGCAGGGGCCGACTCCGCCGGTGACGTCGCCACCGGCGTCGAGCTGGCGGGGCTCGGCGTCGAGGTCGTCCCGGAGCTGCAGCCCGAGAGGACAAGGCCCGTGAGCAGCATGCCGGTAACGAGGCCGGTCAGTCTGCGATCCAGCACCGGTCACTCCTTTCGCATCTCGTGAGCAACCCGTAGGTGATGACAAGACCGGCGACGCGAGCGGGACACCCTGTTCGAGGCCGACGGGAACGGGCCTCGGCCTCGCGACGGCCGGAACCTCGGCGTGCTCACCGTTCCATCCATTCCGATGGCCGGCGGCGCCGGGGAAGCGCCTCCTCAACCCCGCCTCATAGGCATCCTCGTGTCGTGGCCCGTCGCGGCTTCTCGGCCGGTCCGCCCTGGCGTTCGAGGCGACTCTCTGCACCAGGCCGGGACCGCCCTGGTCCGCAGGCCGCGGACGCGGACAATCCCACCCGGAACGGGCACGAACGCCACACTACATCCGCGCACAGTCGCACGTCAATCAGAACCAAAACATGCACAAACCGTCGGTCTCGGCGTGGCTCTCGTGCGTAAACCGCTCGAGATGCCTGCATGATCGCCTTTGACAAACGAAACAACGACGGTAGGATGGGCGAGGCCGTTCACAGGTCCACAGTGGGGTTCGGAAGCGCGCCCGCCGGTCGCGGGTGCGCCCGGCAGACGCAGGGAGGCGGGAGCGTGTCCAGCGGCGAGGAGATCCGGCTCGCGCGTCTGTTCGACGGCACCGGCAATGCGGTGATCGTCGCGGTCGATCACGGGCTGTACAACGGGCCGCGCCCCGGGTTCAACGACCTGCCGGGGACCACGCGTCGCCTGTCCAGGGCGGACGCGATCCTGCTCAGCCCGGGCATGGCCTACCACGTCCGCGACTCGTTCAAGCATCGCGGCGCCCCGGCGATGATCGTGCGCCTCAACTGGGGCACGCAGTACGCGACCCAGTGGGGCTACCACGAGAGCCGGAACGTGCCGGTGATCTCGGCCGCTGATGCGGTTGCCCTGGGTGCGGACGTGGTCCTCGTGGGGATGTCGATCCGGACGGGGTCGGAGGCCGTCGACGCGGAGAACGTGGAGATGGTCGCGCGGGCGGTCGCCCAGAAGCGGCACTCAGGCGTGCCCATCGTGGGCGAGGTTTACCCGGCCGGTCACGAGGAGCTGTCACCGGAGGAGCGCCACGAGCAGATCGCCATCGGCTGCCGCGTGGTGGCCGAGCTGGGCGTCGACCTGGTGAAGACGTTCTTCACGGGTGACCGGTTCAGCGAGATCGTGGCCGCGACCCCGGTCCCCGTGCTCGCCCTCGGGTCCAAGAAGCTCCCCCGGGAACGGGACGCGCTGGAGCTGGCCGCCGCCGCGATCCGGACCGGTGCGCGCGGCGTCGTCTTCGGCCGCAACCTGGTCCAGGCCCGCGATCCGGAGCAGTTCCTCGAGGGGCTTCGAGCGGTCGTGAAGGACGGAGCCGATCCGGACGAGGTCGCCGGGCGACTGGGCATCGACTGACCGGCGTCGCGCCGAGATGGGTCATCTGCTGGGGATCGACGCCGGCACCACCGCCCTCAAGGTCGGGGTGTTCGACGAGGCGGGCGGCACGCTCGCGGTCGCCGGCGAGGAGTACTCGCTCCAGACGCCCGCTCCGGACCGGGCCGAGCTGGACGCGGACCGCTACTGGGACGCCCTGGTCGCCGCCGCTCGCCGGGCGATCGCCCGGGCCGGCATCCGCGGCACCGATGTCACCGCCATCGGCGTGTCCAGCCAGGGCGAGACGGTGGTCCCGGTTGACGCCGCCGGCGCGCCGATCGGTCCGGCGCTCGTGTGGCTCGACAACCGCGCGACGGCCGAGGCGGCGGAGCTGGACGCGGCGTTCGACGCGGCGGAGCTGTATGCGGCGACCGGCGTGCCGGCCATGAACCCAACCTGGACCGCAGCCAAGCTGCTGTGGCTGCGACGGCACGAGGCCGAGGTGTTCCGGCGTGCGGCCCGGTTCCTGCTGGTCGAGGACCTCGTGATCCACAGGCTGACGGGGCGGTTCGTGACCGAGGGCAGCGTGCAGTCCACGTCGCTGCTGTTCGACATCCGGCGGCGGGGCTGGTGGCAGCCGATGCTCGATCAGGTGGAGCTCACCCCGGACCGCCTGCCCGAGCTAGTGCCCCCGGGCGGCGTGGCGGGAACCTTGCGGCCGGAGGCGGCCGCGGCCCTCGGGCTGCCACCGTCGGTGGTCGTCGTGGCGGCGGGCATGGACCAGGCGGCGGGAGCGGTCGGTGTGGGCAACGTCGCACCCGGCGTGATGTCCGAGAGCACCGGCGGCGCGCTGACCCTCCAGGCCTCCATCGACCGGCCTGACGGCGATCCCACCCGGCGGACCCCGGTCTACGTCCACTCGGTGCCCGACCGCTTCCTGTACTGCCCGGTCTGCCCCACCGGGGGCATGGTCCTCACCTGGTTCCGGGACCGGTTCGGGGACGCCGAGCTGGCCACTGCGGCGGCGACCGGGCGCAGCGCCTACGACCTGCTCACGGAGCTTGCGGCAGCCGTTCCCGCCGGTGCTGACGGGCTGCTGATGCTGCCCCACCTCATGGGCGCCTTCAGCCCCGAGTACGAGCCCCGGGCGCAGGGCGTGTGGTACGGGTTCACGCTGGCCCACGGCAAGGGACACTTCGTGCGGGCGATCCTCGAGGCGATCGCCTATATGCTGCGGCGCAACCTGGAGCTGCTCGCGGGGGCCGGCGCGGCGGCCGACGAGATCCGCTCGCACGGCGGCGGGGCCCGGAGCGACCTGTGGTGCCAGATCAAGGCGGATGTGTGCGGCATCCCGGTGGGCACGCTCGCCGGCGACGACGCCGCGATCCGGGGCGACGCGATGCTCGCCGGCGTGGCGACGGGCGCGTTCCGGGACCTCGAGCAGGCAGTGGGCGCGATGGTCGCCACTCGCTCGCGGTTCGTGCCCGACCCGGCCACCAACGCGGTGTACGAGGAGGGCTACCGGCGATACCAGGAGCTGTTCGCGGCGCTGGGCCCCATGTTCGCCGCGAGCGGGAGCGGGCCGGCGGGTCGCGTGCCATGACGGAGCTGCGAAGCATCGGGAATTGAGCGCGAAGCAACGGAGGTCTGGGATGATAGGAAAGGCGAAGATCGGCGTCCTCGTCATGGCGCTGCTCGAGGACGACTACAACAAGACGGGACACATGCGACCGGCCGCCACGGCGGCCGCCCAGGACATCGCGGATCGGCTCGCCGCATACGGCGAGGTGGTGCACGCCGGGCTGGTCGAGGAGGAATTGCAGGCGGCCGAGGCGGCCCGCATGTTCAACGCCGCGGACGTGGACATCATCGTCGCCATGGAGCTCGCCTACACGAAGGGCATCGTGCCCGCCCGGTGCCTCATCGACACCACCGCGCCGGTCCTGGTCTGGAACGCCCAGCGGATCGCCCGGCTGGGCGAGGACGACGGCTTCGACGTGGTCATGCTCAACTCGGGCATGGCCGGCATGCCCGAGCTGACCGCGATGCTCCTTCGCACCGGCCGTGACTTCACGATGGTCACCTCCCGCCTCGACGATGCGGACGGCCTGCGCGAGGTGGAAGCGACCATCAGGGCCGCTGCCGTGCGCCGCCGTCTCCGGACGGCGCGGGTCGCCCTGGTCGGCCACCCGTTCGAAGGCATGACCGACCTGATGTTCGATGGGCTGTCGCTGCGCCAGGACATCGGGCCGGTGGTCTGGCCGCTCGAGCCCGAGAAGGTCGCGATCCGCTTCGGCGAGATCCCGCAGGCGGACGTGGACGCCGCGGTCGCGAGCGAGCGAGCCAGGTACACCGTGGACATGGAGCCCGAGCTGTTCGAGCGGTCCGTGCGCCTCGCGCTCGCGCTCGAATCGGTGGTGAAGGAGAACCGGTTCGACGCGTTCACGGCGTTCGACCAGGTCTGGCTCACCGACCCCCGGGTCGGGATCATCCCGTCCTACGGCACCGGTCGCCTGTGCGAGATCGGGATCGCCGCCTCGCCCGAGGGCGATGTCAACTGCGCCGTCGCGCAGCTCGTGATGCAGGAGCTCGCGGGCCAGGCGACCACCGTCGAGAACTACGTCATCGACTTCGAGAACAACGCCGTGATGTTCTCCCACGACGGTCACGGGAACCCGGCCCTCGCGACGCCCGGCGAGGCGAAGGTCAAGAGCTCGATCTACTACAAGGGCGTCCATGGGTTCGGCGCCGGCTTCGAGTTCGCCTACGAGCCCGGTCCGGTCACCAATCTCGCGCTGGTCACGATGGGCGAGAACCAGTGGCGGTTCGTCATCTCCGAGGGCGAGTTCCTGCCGTTCCCGCCGCGCCCGATCTCCGCGCCCCAGACGCTGTTCCGGCACACGGACCTCTCGATCGACGCGTGGTGTAACGAGTGGTGCCAGGCAGGGGCCCCGCATCACATGGCGGCCGCGCGTGGCCACTGGGCCGAGGAGCTGGTGGCGATCGCCCGGATGCTGGGCATCGAAGCGGTGGTGGTCTGAGCGATGGCCGTCCCGCGCGCGACCGGACGCGCCGCTCCGTCGGACGGCGGGACGGCGCGTCGGGTGGACATTCCGCCGCCGTTCTTCGAGGTCGGGCCCAAGGCCTACGCGTTCGGGCCGGCGATCCTCGACCTGGCCCGGGAGGCGGAGATCCTGTCCGCGCGCCACGGGGTCACGGTCGTCCTCACCCCCCAGTACGTGGACATCCCGGTGATCGCCCGCGAGGTCCCCGGGATCCTCGTCTTCGCCCAGCACATGGACGCGCTGGAACCCGGCCGTGGCGTTGGGTCGGTGCTGCCGGAGGCGCTCAAGGCGGCCGGTGCCCACGGCGTCCTGCTCAACCATGCGGAGCGCCCCTTGCCACCCGACGAGCTCGCCCGGACCATGCACCGGGCTCGCCAGGTGGCCCTGGCGACCCTGGTCTGCGCGAACGACGCGGCCCAGGCCGTCGAGGTGGCTGCCCTGGGCCCGACCGCGATCATCGTGGAGGAGCCGGGGCTGATCGGCGCCGGGTCCGGCGGGGCCGCGGCCCGTGCCTCCGTCGCGGAGGTCAACGCGGCGATCCGGGCGGTCGATCCGGCGATCCGCGTCCTCCACGCCGCCGGGATCGGCGATGCCCGGGACGTCTACGACGTGATCGCCGCCGGGGCGCAGGGAACCGGCTCGAGCAGCGCGATCTTCCTCGCCGACGATCCGCACGCGATGCTGGCGGCCATGGTCCGGGCGGTGCGGGAGGCCTGGGACACGACACACGAAGGACGGGGCGACGAGCGATGACGGTGCACCACGAGACCTTCGCCATCCAGTCGGATCGGCGACCGACCTTCCACGACGTCACGGACCAGGTCGCCGGGGTGCTGGCGAGATCCGGCGTCAGCAACGGCATCCTGCTCGCGTATTCCCAGCACACGACGTGCAGCGTGATGGTCCAGGAGGCGTCCGACGATGTCGACTACTGGGGAACCGAGCTCCTGATGCAGGACCTCGTCGGCGTGCTCGAGGCCCTGATCCCCACCTGCCGGACGGAGGGCCAGTATCACCACCCGGGTCCGCGCCACATCGAGGCGGCGGCGGGTCGCGATGAGCTGCCGTCGTGGTCGCTCAACACGGATGCCCACCTCCGGTCGGTGCTGATGGGCCGGTCGCAGTCGATCCCGATCGTGGACGGGGCGATGATGCTCGGGGAGTTCGGGCGGATCTACTTCGCGGACTTCGACCAGGTTCGTGCCCGCGAGCGAACGGTCCGCGTCCAGATCGTGGGGGAGTAGCGGCTCGTGGGGAGTAGCGGCTCGTGGGGGAGCGTCGGCCGGGCCGGGCAATGGACCCGGGCCGGACGGGCCCCGGAGGGGCCAAGGAGATGGGCGTGGTGACAGGCAGGCTCGACGGCCGGGTCGCGATCGTCACCGGCATGGCCCGGGGCATCGGGCGGGCGATCGCGGCGGCGTATGCGGCGGAAGGCGCCCGGGTGACCGGGGTCGACGTGCTCGCGGACGCTGGCGAGAACGCGTGCCGTGAGATCCGCGCCGCCGGTGGCGAGTGCGAGCTCATCGTCGGCGACGTGTCCCGCGAGGCTGATGTCCGCATGGTCGTCTCGCGCGTGCTCGACGTCCGCGGCCGGGTGGACGTGCTGGTCAACAACGCGGCCGTGCAGGTGGAGGCGCTGGCAGCCGACGTTCGGGTGGAGGACTTCCACCGGATCGTCGACGTGAACCTGCTCGGGTGCGTCCTGTTCTGTCGCGAGGTGCTGCCGTCAATGGTTGCCCAGGGCTCGGGGGCGATCGTCAACCTGTCCTCGGTCAACGCGTTCGCCGCGGATCCGCTGCTGCCAGTCTACGGCGCGACCAAGGCGGCGATCATCGGGTACACGCGGAGCGTCGCCGCCGCCTACGGGCCCCACGGGATCCGGGCCAACGCGATCTGCCCGGGTGACGTGGACACCGAGCTCAACCAGGCGTTCTTCCGGGCGCATGCCGATCCCGTCGCCTTCCGCCGCCGGGTCGAGGACCAGTACCCGGTTCGCCGGATCGCGTCGCCCGACGAGGTGGCGCGCGTCGCGGTGTTCCTCGCCTCCGACGACGCCTCGTTCGTGAGCGGCGCGGAAATGGTCGTGGACGGGGCGGTCACGGCGCGGATCTACGCGCTGTGACCCGAGAGGCGGAAGGCGACGACCGGAGGAACGCGATGGATGACCAGGTAGCGCGCACGATGGTCGATTTCATGCAGATGAAGGCCTTCGCGCGCGATCCCCTCGTCCTCACCGAGGGTGCCGGCATCCGCGTCCGGGACACGCGTGGCGACTGGTACATCGACGGCCTGTCGGGCACGTTCTGCGCCAACCTTGGGCACGGCAACCGGAGGCTGGCGGAGGCGGGGGCCTGGCAGCTGGGCCGCCTGGCGATGGCCTGCCCGACGCTGGCCACCAATGACCGGGCGCTCGAGCTGGTGGATGCGCTGCTGGGCCTGCTGCCGGACCGCTACTCGGTCGTCAAGCTGCTGTCCGGCGGCAGCGAGGCGACCGAGTCGGCGATGAAGATCGCCCGCCAGTACCACAAGCAGACCGGCAACGCGGGGAAGTTCAAGATCCTGTCCCACTACCGCTCCTACCATGGCGGCACCGGCCACGCCGTCGCGGCCAGCGGCTGGCCCGGGTGGCGCGCGCCGTACGAGCCGCTTGCCGGCGGCTTCATCCACCTTCACACCCCGGATCCCTACCGACCGCCGTTCGGCCGGCCGCCGTGGGACGAGACGCCCGAGGCGACGGCCGGTGCCTACCTCCGCCTGGTTGAGCAGACCATCGAGCTGGAGGACCCACGCACGATCGCGGCCCTGATCACGGAGCCCATCCTGACCTCGGCCGGGGTCGTGGTGCCCCCGGAGGGGTACCTCGCGGGCCTGCGCGAGCTGTGCGACCGCCACGACATCCTGCTGATCTTCGACGAGATCATCACCGCCTTCGGGCGGACCGGCCGGATGTTCGCGTCCGAGCGGTTCGACGTCTGGCCGGACATCCTGTGCCTGGGCAAGGGCATGAGCGCGGGCTACGCGCCGTTGTCCGCCGTGGTCCTGTCCCGGACCATCGCGGACGCGTTCTGGGGCGAGCCCCAGGATCTCGTCCAGTTCCACAGCGGCCACACGTATGGCGCCAACCCGGTTGCCTGTGCGATCGGGCTGGCGGCGATCGGACAGCTCCTGGACGATGCCGTACCCGCGCGAGCGGACGCCGCGGGCGATCGCCTCCTCGGCGCGCTCAGGGCCGTCGCCACGCGCGTCCCGGGAATCGGCATCGTCAGGGGCCACGGACTCCTGGTCGGGATCGAGCTGGTGGCCGACCCGGTGAGCCGGGAGCCGTTCCCGGCGTCGATGGAGATCGGTCTCCGGGTGCGGGAGGCGGCTCGCGCCCTCGGGCTGCTGCTTCGCGCCAGCCACTGGATGATCGTCCTGGCCCCGCCGCTGACCATCACCGACGGCGAGCTGGACGAGGTTGTGGGCATCGTCGGCCAGGCATTGGAGCGCGTCCTGGAGCCGGCCGCTCGCGCGCACGCCGACACGACCGGGGCCACCGCCGGCACCGCCGGCAACGCCGCTACCGCGGGCGGCTGAGCTCATGAGCGCACGCCTGGTCCGGGGCTGGTCGGTGGAGGGCCTGGACGCCTGGATCCTGGAGAACCGCGCGCTGCGGGTGGTCGTCGTGCCGGAGCTCGGGGGCAAGATCCTCGAGCTCGTGGACAAGGAGGGGGACCGCGACCTGCTGTGGCACAACCCGAGGACGCCGCCGCGTCGGGCACCCTACGGGGCGCACTTCGACGACTGGTGGTGTGGTGGCTGGGACGAGATCTTCCCCACCGGCGACATCGCCCGGCTGCACGGCGAGCCCCTCCCGTACATGGGGGAGCTGTGGAGCGTCCCGTGGTCGGCACGGGAGGAGTCCTCGGCGCCGGACAGCGTCGCCATGACGTCCACCGGCCTGGCCACCATCGCGCCCGCGCGCCTGGAGCGCCGCCTGGAGCTGCGGGGCGACGAGCCGGTGCTGCGGGCGACCTATCGCCTGACCAACCTCGATCTCCGGGCGCTGCCCTACCTGTGGGGCATCCACCCCGCGCTGGCGGTCTCGCCGGCGCACCGGATCGACCTTCCGGCCGAGGAGATGGTGGTCGGCGTCTCGTCGGACCCCGCGCTCGGGGTCCCGGGCCAGGCCTATGCGTGGCCGTCCCTGCCAGGTCCGGTTCCGGGCACCGACCGCGACGTCCGCGTCGTGCCCCCGGCGGACGCGCTGGTGTTCGCTGGCCACTGGGCAACGGGGCTGCGGGCTGGATGGGCCGCCCTGACCGACACCCGTGCGCGGCGCGGCGTGGCGATCGCGTTCCCGCTGGAGGTGTTCCCGGTCATGTGGGTGTGGCAGGTCTTCGGGGGCTGGCGCGGGCACTATCACGTGGCGCTCGAGCCGTGGACCGGGCGGCCGATGCAGCTCGACGAGGCGGTCGAGGCGGGGACGGCACGCGTGCTGGGACCCGGCGACAGCCGCACCGCGAGCGTGTCGTTCATCGTGTACGGGGACCGCGAGCGCGTGACCGACGTCGAGCGCGACGGCGAGCGGTTCATCATCCGGTGAGCCGTCCGGGTCTCGTGGGCCGTTGGGGTCGCCGGCAGGATCGCAGGAGGAGATGGGCTCGATGCCCCACGTGGCACCCGACGAGGGCCTGAACCGCTCGTTCGCCGCCCTGGCCGACATCGTCTCGGCGATGGGCGCGGAGCCGGTCGGCGCCCCCGCGCGCGTTGCGCTGGTGGGCTCCCCCGGGCTCCGGGTCGTGCTCCTGCGCTGGCCGCCCGGGTTCGCGACGGTGGCGCACCGCCATCCGCATGCCGACGAGATCTTCCTCGTCCTCGAGGGTCGGGCGAGGTTCATCATCGGGTCGGCACCGCCGCGGCTGGTCGAGCCCGGCGTGCTGGTGCTCGCCCGGCGTGGCGAGCGACACGCGATCGAGGTGCCGGACGATGTCGAGCTGCTGCTGCTGGCGGCCGTGGCCCCCAACGAGGACCGGGCCGACGAGACGATCGAGTGACGCTGCGGGTGGCAGACCGCCGCGACGGCGCCGCCGCTGGCGGGGCGGCCGGTGACGGGCGGTGACCGGCCCCCGGCGGTCGATCCGGGGCGGGTCAGCGCCGGCTCGACAGCCGAGCTGGTGCTCGACGCCCGCGCGTATCTGGGCGAAGGACCGGTCTGGGACAGCGCACGGCACGTCCTGTGGTGGGTGGACATCCTCGCGGGCCTGGTCCACGCGTTCGACCCGGCGACGTCGGTCGATCGCACGATCCCGGTCGGCGAGGCGGTCGGCGCCGTTGCACCCCGCGCAGCGGGCGGCCTCATCGTCGCCGGCGCGAACCGCCTTGCGGCGCTCGACCCGGCGACCGGTCTGATCGAGACGTTGGTGCCGTTCGAGATGGAGCAGCCGCCCCGTCGCATGAACGACGGCAAGGCCGACCCGACGGGCGCGTTCTGGGCCGGCCGCATGGATCTCGGGGCGGCGCCGGGGCTCGGAAGCCTGGTGCGGATCGATCCGGACCTGGCCGTCACCACGATGGCGGCGGGCCTCGGGATCCCCAACGGCATGGCCTGGACATCGGACGCCACCCGGATGTACTTCATCGACTCGCTGTGCCACGAGGTCGCCGCGTACGCCTTCGATCCCGTGACCCGGTCGATCGATGCAGGCCGGCCGCTGGCCAGGTTCACGGACGCGGCCGGCCTGCCCGACGGCTGCACGATCGACGCGGAGGACTGCCTGTGGGTCGCCCTGTGGGGCGGGGGATGCGTGTGCCGGATCGATCCGGATGGCCGGGTCGTCGACCGGGTCGAGGTGCCGGGGGTCAGCCAGGTCTCCAGCTGCACCTTCGGCGGCGACGGCCTGGACGAGCTGTTCATCACGACGGCGCGCGAGGGCATGAGCGAGGCTCAGCTCGCCCGCGAGCCGACGTCGGGCGGACTGTTCCGGGCCCGGCCGGGGGTCGTCGGTCGCGTCCCGCACCAGTTCGCGGGCTGACTGGGCCGGTGCGGTTGTTCCGTATACTCAGCCGACCATGAGCGTTCGACCCATCGTGC
Source organism: uncultured Chloroflexia bacterium (assembly GCA_963732805.1). Taxonomy (GTDB): domain Bacteria; phylum Chloroflexota; class Limnocylindria; order Limnocylindrales; family CSP1-4; genus CAIXZV01. Next base: position 2,042,426 of record CAVTAW010000001.1, on the reverse strand, counting down.
TCCTCGGCGACCCCCGCCTGCGCCTGCGTGGGGAGCCCGTGGACAGCTTCGGCAAGTTCCTCCACGGGTTGCTGGACGACCTGACGGCCACGATGCGGGCCGCCCCGGGCGTGGGCCTCGCCGCCCCGCAGCTGGGCGAGCCGTTGCGCGCCTGCGTGATCGAGGTCGAGAGCCACCTGTACGAGCTCGTGAACCCGCGGATCGTCCGTTCCGACGGTGAGGATCGTGACCTCGAGGGCTGCCTGTCGATCCCGGGGTACGTCGCGTACGTCACCCGGCGCGAGCGTGTCTGGGTCGTCGCCCAGAACCGGGTCGGCAAGAAGTTCAAGGTGTCGGGGTCCGGGCTCCTGGGTCGCGCGCTCCAGCATGAGCTGGACCACCTGGACGGCAGGCTGTACATCGACTACCTGGACTCGATGGACGAGCTGATCGCCGTGGGCCAGGGCGACGAGGACGACGCGGAGGTCCGCGAGGCGACGAGCACCCTCGCGTGACCGGCGGACCGGCCGGCGCCGACCGCGTCCGGACCGTGTTCCTGGGCAGTGGTGCGTTCGCGGTCCCGGCCCTGCGGCTGCTCGCGCTGAATCCTGCGATCGCGCTGGCCGGCGTGGTCACGGCGCCGCCGCGCCCGGTCGGCAGGCGGCAGCTGCCGACGGCGACGCCGGTCGGCCAGGCGGCGGCGGACCTCGGGCTGGAGCCGGTGCTGACGCCCGTCCGCCTTCGTGCGCCCGAGGCGATCGCCGCGGTCCTCGAGCTGCAGCCCGACCTGGCCGTCCTGGCCGACTACGGCCAGATCGTCCCCGGGCCCTTGCTCGCCCTGCCCCACGGCGCCCTCAACCTGCACCCCTCGCTGCTCCCGCGCTGGCGTGGGGCGTCCCCGATCCCGGCCACGATCCGTGCGGGCGACCCGGTGACGGGGGTGTCGCTGATGCGCATGGACGAGGGACTCGACACGGGCCCGGTCGTCGCGCAGCAGCGGGTGACGCTGGTGGGGGACGAGACGGCGCCGGTGCTCGAGGCGCGGCTGGCCGACGTGGCGGCGGACCTGCTGGTCCGATCGCTCGCCCGCTGGCTGGACGGCACCCTCCCCGCGGTCCCGCAGCCGGATGACGGCGCGACGCTCACCCGACCGCTTCGGCGCGAGGACGGCCGGCTGGACCCCGGCCGGTCGGCGGCCGAGCTGGAGCGCCAGGTTCGTGCCTACCTGCCCTGGCCGGGCTCGTTCGTCGAGGTCGACGGTGAGCGGCTGGTGGTGACCAGCGCGTCGGTCGCGCTGTCGCAGCCCGGGGACGTGCCCGGGCGGCTCGTGGCAAGCGACGGGAAGCCTGCCCTGGTCACGGCCGCGGGCCGGCTCGTGCTGGAGCTGGTCACGCCGCCCGGGCGCCGGCCGATGTCCGGCGCCGACTACCTGCGCGGACGCCGACCGGCAGGGCCCATGTCAGAATCGGGCCGATGACCGACCCCACACCCGCCGTGGTCCCGTTCCTGGGCCTGCGACCCGCACCGTCCGCGACCCGGCCCCGCGACCAGCGCCCGGGGATCTCCGGGCTGGCGCCCGAGGTCCTGGCCGCGTGGTTCGCGGAGCACGGCCAGCCGGCCTACCGCGCCCGCCAGGTGCTCGACGCCGCGTGGCGCGGCAGCCCGGCCTCGTTCGACGAGGTCCTGACCCTGCCGGCCGTCCTGCGGAGCGAGCTCGAGGCCTCGTTCCGCTTCGACACCGCCATCGAACGCGAGGTCCGGGTCACCGACGGCGGCCTGACCGAGAAGGTCCTCCACCGCCTGTCGGATGGGCTGCTGATCGAGTCGGTGCTGATGCACTACCCGGCCCGCGAGGGATCGCGCGAGCGGCACACGCTGTGCATCAGCTCCCAGGCCGGCTGTGCCGTCGGCTGCCCGTTCTGCGCCACGGGCGAGCTGGGCATGGAGCGCGATCTCGAGACGGCGGAGATCGTGGACCAGGTTCGCCACGCCGCCCGCTCGCTGGCGGCGAACGGCAAGCGCCTGACCAACGTCGTGTTCATGGGCATGGGCGAACCGCTGCTCAACCTGGACCGGGTCCTGGAGGCCATCGCCGCGTGCAACGACCCGAATCGCTTTGGGCTCGGCGCCCGGCACATCACGGTGTCCACCTCCGGCGTGGTCACGGGGATCCGCCGGCTCACCGAGCTCGGTCCGCAGTTCACGCTCGCGATCAGCCTCCATGCCGCGCGCAACGCGCTGCGCGACGTGCTCGTGCCGCTCAACCGGCGCTGGCCCGTGGAGGCGGTCATCGAGGCGGCCCGTGAGCACGCAGAGACGACCGGTCGCCGGGTGACCTACGAGATCACGATGATCTCGGGCATCAACGACACGGACCTCGACGCGGACGCCCTGGCCGGCCTGCTCCGGGGCGAGCTTGCTCATGTCAACCTGATCCCCATGAACCAGGTGGCCCATACGCCGTGGACCGGCACCCCGCTGCCGGAGGTGGAGCGGTTCGCGGCCCGGCTGCGCGCCGCCGGCATCCAGACCACCATCCGCTACAACCGGGGAACCGAGATCGGGGCGGCGTGCGGCCAGCTGGCGGCCGAGCACGCCGGTCAGCCTACGCCGGTCGTGGTCCGGCGCCGCCGGGAGCGGATCGTCACCGAGAGCGCGGCCGCGCTGCGCGGCGAGCGCAGCCGGGAGCCGGTGCCGGCCGGGGTAGGGGAGGGATGAGCCAGCCGAGCCGGCGCCCCGCCTCGGTCCTCGTCGCCGCCAGCATCCTCGACAGCGACCTGGGGGCACTCGCCGACGAGATCCGCCGGGCCGAGGCCGCGGGCGCGGACCGAATCCACCTGGACGTGATGGACGGCCACTTCGTACCCAACATCACGTTCGGCTGGAAGACGATCGAGGCCGTCAGGAGCGTCACCACCCTGCCGTTCGACGCCCACCTGATGATCGCCGAGCCGGGCCGCTGGACCGAGCAGTTCCTCGACGCCGGCTGCGACTCGATCACGTTTCACGTCGAGGTGGATGCGCCCCAGGTCCGGCCGGCGCTGGCGCGGATCCGCGAGGCGGGACGGTCGGCGGGCCTGTCCGTCAAGCCCGGGACCCCGCTGACCGCGCTCGACCCCTACCGGGACCTGCTCGACATCGTGCTCGTGATGACGGTGGAGCCCGGATTCGGCGGCCAGGCGTTCATGGACGACGTTGCGGACGCCAAGCTCGGCCCGGCGCGCGCGTGGCTGGATCCAGCGGGGGCGGGCGAGGTCCAGGTGGACGGGGGCGGGCGGAGCGGCACCGCCGAGGTCATCGGGCGCGGCGGGACCGACGTCATCGTGTCGGGTTCGGCGCTCTACCACGCCAGCGACATGGCCACCGAGGTCGAGCGCATCCGGTCGATCGCCAACGCGGCGCGTGCCGCGACGCTCATCTCCTGACGCCCAGCGCCATGCGTGCGCTGCTGCAGCGGGTGAGCCACGCGGAGGTCCGCGTGGACGGCGATCCCGTGGGTTCGATCGGGGCCGGGCTGCTCGTGCTGCTGGGCGTCGGGACCGGCGACGATCAGGCCACGGCCGATGCCCTGGCCCGCCGGATCTGCGAGCTCCGAGTGTTCGAGGACGACCAGGGCAAGACCAACCGCTCGCTGCTCGACACGGGTGGCGAGGCCCTGGTCGTGAGCCAGTTCACGCTCTACGCGGACACCCGCCGGGGACGCCGGCCGGGGTTCACCGACGCCGCATCCCCGGAGCTGGCACGATCGCTGTGGCAGCGGGTCGCGGACGGGATCAGGGCGCAGGGCGTGCGCGTGGCGCTGGGCGAGTTCGGTGCGTCGATGGCGGTCGAGCTCGTCAACGACGGCCCGTTCACGATCTGGCTCGACACCGCCGACCGGCAGACATGACGAAGCCGGTCGCGGCGATCGCGACCGGCTCCCGGGCGGCCCGGTGACCCGGACTAGCGGGCGTTCTTGGTCAGCGTGCGACGGCACCGGGTGCAGGCGAGCACCTTGGTGGTCGCTCCGCCCTTCGCGAGCGTCGTGACCTGGAGGTTCGGCTGGTAGCGGCGGTGGGCGCGGACGCGGTTCATGCCCGAGGATTGGGCATTGAACCCGCCCATCGCGGTCTTGCCGCAGATGGCGCAGCTGCGAGCCATGGCGTGGTTGGATCCCCTGGCGATTGGGCCGATCTGAGCACGCGCCGAAGCCTGTTCGGCGCGAACGGGATGGTATCGTAGCACAGCCCTCCGGCGTGCCCGGCCGGTCGGCTGGCCGCGGCAGGCCGAGTGCCGAACGTGCCGAATCTGCGCCCGCGAGGAGGACGTCGCCCGCGTGACCGCCGATCCAACCCCCGGTCGATCGCTCGTCACCCGGCGCGCGATCCGGGACCTCGTCCGCACCGCGACCCTGTCCGTCTACGGGGTGTCCGGGTTCGCCGGCGGCGGCCCCGTGGGACGGATCCTGGAGCGACTTGGCCTCGCCCATCCCGGGCTGCACCTCGAGGTCGGCGAGCAGCTGGCGGTTGACCTTCATCTCACGGTCGCCTACGGGCTGCCGATCGCCGAGGTGGCGCGCCAGGTGGAGGCCTCGGTCCGCTACACGCTGGCCCACTCGCTGAACCGGGAGCCCGATCGGGTCGCGATCCGCATCGGCCGCCTGCGCCACGAGCACGGCATCGCACCGGCGCAGGACACGGGTCCGAGCGGCGAGCCGGGAACGTCCGACCTGGCGGGCAGCGGGACGGACGTCGCCTGATGCCGCGCCGGTCCTGCGATGGTGCCGGGTTCCTGGGTGCCTTCCGCAGCGCCGTCGGGACGCTCGAGGCGAACGTCGACGAGATCAACGCGCTCAACGTGTTCCCGGTGCCCGACGGCGACACCGGCACGAACATGCTCGCGACGGTTCGCGCAGCGCTCGACGAGGCTGACAAGGCCGGGCCGGACGCCGACGCGGAGCGCATCGCCCAGGCAGTGAGCTTCGGGGCCCTGATGGGTGCCCGGGGCAACTCCGGCGTCATCGCCAGCCAGATCCTGGCCGGGATGGCCCACGGTCTCGCCGGCAAGCGCCGCTTCAACGGCCTCGACCTGGCCCACGCCCTCGATGCCGGGACGAAGATGGCCTACAAGGCAGTCGCGAAGCCGGTCGAAGGCACGATCCTGACCGTGATCCGCGAGGCGTCGGCGGCAGCCGTCGTGGCGGCGGAGCGCGACAACAACGTCGAGTCCGTGCTCGCGGCCACCGTCGAGGCCGCCGAGCGCGCGGTCGCCAAGACGCCGTCCCTGCTCCCGATCCTGCGCGAGGCACACGTCGTGGACGCCGGGGGCCAGGGCCTGTACCGGCTGTTCCAGGGCGCGCTGGAGGCTGCGCGCGGACGGCCCGCCGTCGCGGGTGCTGAGCCGATCGCGATGACGATCGGACAACCCGGTCCCGCACCCAGCGCGGCCGTGGAGGAGGGCGCCTACGGCTACGAGACCGTCTACCTGCTGCGGTCACGGCCCGGGCATCCCCTCGACATCACGGCCATCGAGGCCCACCTCGAGTCCATCGGCGATTCGGTGCTGGTCGCGGGCGACGAGGTCCTGGCCAAGGTCCACGTCCACAATGACCGGCCCGATGCAGTGATCGCATTCGGCCTGTCCGTGGGGACGCTGTCGCGGATCACCATCGAGAACCTCGACAGCCAGGCACATGACGTGCGCGAGGCGAGGGCGGGTGCGTTCGTGGGCCGTGGCGCGGGCGCCGCCTCGGCCGGTGCCGCCGCGGATGCGGTGGGCGCGGTGACCCCGATGGCCACCGGCGCGGCGGTCGGCGCGGAACGGGAACCGGGCTCGACGTCCGTGGGAGAGCGGGACGACCCGGATCCCGCGACCAGGCTGGCCCTGGGCGTGGTCGCGGTGGCGCCGTCCGACGGTCTCGCCGCGGTCCTCGCCGACACGGCGGCGCCGTTCCGGGAGTACGGGGCCTTCCGGATCGTGAAGGGCGGCCAGAGCGCCAACCCCTCGACGGGCGAGCTGCTCGAGGCCGTGCAGGCCACGCAGGCCGACGAGCTGCTGATCCTGCCCAACAACCCCAACGTCGTGCTCGCCGCCCGCCAGGTTGCCTCGATGACCGACCGGCCCGTGCACGTCGTGCCCACCCGCAACTGCGCCGAGGGCGTCGCGGCGCTGCTCGAGCTGGACCCGTCATGTGACGGACCGTCCAATGCGGCAACGATGACCGAGGCCGGGCTGGGCATCCAGTCGATGCAGGTGACCGAGGCCGTCCGGGACGCCACCGTGTCCGGGCGCAAGGTCAGGAAGGGCCAGACCATCGTGCTCGACCCGGACGACGGGCTGCTGGCCGCGGACAACGACCCGCAACGAGCGGTCCTCGCCGGGCTCGGGCGGCTCGAACCGGGCTTCGGGCTGCTGACGATCTACTACGGCGACACCGCGACGCTCGACGAGGCCGAGACCCTGGCGCTCCGGATCCGCGAGGCCGCACCCGGCGTGGACGTCGAGGTGGTCCACGGCGGCCAGCCGCACTACCGGTACCTCGTCTCCGCCGAGTGAGCGGCGCCGAGCGCAGATCCTCCGCGGGCCCGGGACGAGCGCGCCGCTCGCTGCGGCCCTCGGCCGTCGCACCGATCCCGACCGATCCGGTCGCTCGCCTCGACCTCCCGCTCGGCATGTCGGGTCTGTCGGCCGCGGGCGTCCTGCGGCGAAGCGGCCGGCGCCTGGGGCTGGGCACGGTGCGGGATCTGCTGTTCCACCTGCCGCGGCGGTACGACGACCTGCGGGAGCTCCGCCGGCTGGGCGACCTCCACGCGGTGGCCGACGGCACGGTGGTCTCGGCGCGGGTCCGTGTCACCGACATCAACGTCCAGCAGACGTGGCGCCGGCGGGTCCAGGTCACCACCGCCTTCCTGGCCGACGAGAGCGGCACGGCCGAGGCGACCTGGTTCGGGCGCCGGTTCATCGAGCGCCGCGTGCATGCCGGCGACGAGCTGATCGTGTCGGGCCGGCTCAAGCACCGCGGCTTCGGCGTCGTGTTCGACGACCCCGAGTTCCAGCGCTCCGACGCCGAGTCGCTGCTCCACGTGGGCCGGATCGTGCCCGTCTACCGGCTCACCCACGGCCTTACGGCAGCACGCCTGCGCCAGGCCATGCGCGAGGCGCTCGACCGCGCCGGGCACGCCTACCCGGAGTACCTGCCCGCGGAGATCCGGGCGGCCGAGACCGTGCCGCCCATCGCGGACGCCCTCGAGGCCGCGCACTACCCGGTCACGTTCGAGGCACGCGATGCCGCGCTGCGGCGCCTCGCCTTCGACGAGTTGCTTGCCCTCCAGCTGGGCATGGTCGCGCGCAGGCGGGCCCGCGGACGAGCCCGCACGGCCCCGATCCCGATGGACGACGTCGCCGACCGGCGGGTTCGCGAAGCGCTGGCGGCCGCCCTGTCACGCAAGCTGGACCAGGAGGTCCGGATGACCGGGGATCAGGACACCGCGATCGAGGAGGTCCGGCGCGACCTCCAGCTGCCGGTGCCGATGCTCCGCCTGATCCAGGGCGACGTCGGTTCCGGCAAGACGGCCGTCGCGGCGTGGGCGCTCGCCGCCGCCGCGCTCGATGGGCGCCAGGCGGCGCTGCTCGCCCCGACCGATCTCCTCGCCCGCCAGCACCTCGCGACGGTCGCGTCGCTGCTCGAGGATCTCGGGCTGCCCGTCACGCTGCTCACGGGCTCGCTCACCGGGGACGCCCGGCGCAAGGCCGTGGAGGCGATCGCAACGGGGCAGGCGACGATCGTGGTCGGGACGCACGCGCTGCTCCAGGAGGCTGTCACGTTCGCGGATCTCGCGCTGGCGGTGGTCGACGAGCAGCACCGGTTCGGCGTGGAGCAGCGAGGTGCCCTGGAGGCGAAGGCAACTCGTGGCGCCCCGCACGTGCTGCTGATGACCGCCACCCCCATCCCGCGCACGCTGGGCCAGGTCCTGTACGCGGACCTCGACGTCTCGACGCTGCGCGACGCGCCGGCCGGCCGGTTGCCGGTGCGCACGGGGATCCGGCGGCCGGCGGACCTGGAGGGGACGTGGGTCAGGGTTCGCGAGGAGGCTGCTGCAGGCCACCGCACGTTCGTGATCGTTCCCCGGATCGGAGCGGCGAACACGGCCGGCCTCGAGGAAGCCGGTGGAGCGGGGGACGGTTTCGAGGGTGATGACGAGCTGCCGGACGAGGATGTCGAGACGGCCTGGGCGGTCGCCGCCGAGGCGGAGTTCAAGCGGCTGACCGACTTCCTCGCGCCGCTCCGCGTGGGCCTCGTCCATGGCCGGCTCAAGCCGGCCGACCGCGACGCCGAGATGGCGCGCTTCCGCGACGGCGACCTCGACGTGCTGGTGGGGACGACGGTGGTGGAGGTGGGCGTGGACGTGCCGGAGGCGACGCTGATGGTCATCGAGGGCGCAGAGCGGTTCGGCCTCGCGCAGCTGCACCAGCTTCGGGGGCGAGTGGGCCGCGGCACCGACCCCTCGTTCTGCGTGCTGGTCAGCGAGGCTGCCGAAGGCACGAGCGAGCACGAGCGGCTCAAGGCCGTCGCGTCGACCACCGACGGCTTCGCCCTCGCGGAGCGCGACTTCGAGCTGCGCCGCGAGGGTGACGTGCTCGGCCTGGCCCAGAGCGGGCTGCCCCGGCTGCGCGTGGCGACGCTCGCCAACCCGGACCACCGCGAGCTCGCGGGTCGCGCGCGGACGTACGCCGAGGCGCTGATCGGACCCGACGGCGAGCTGCCGGCAGAGCCGCCGGCGCTCGGCCACGAGCTTCGTGAGGGCTGGCTCGCCCGCGTGTTCGCCGGCGACCGGCGAGCGCCGCGTAGGCCCGGGCGCCGAGCCCCTGGCCAGGCGAGACGGGAGCAGACGAGCGGGATGGCGGACGCCGGACGAGTGATCGCGGGCAGTGCCCGGGGCGTCCGGCTGGCCGCGCCCGGTCCCGGCACGCGTCCGCTCACGGACCGCGTGAAACAGACGCTGTTCGGGATCCTGGACCCGGATCTCGCCGGCGCGGCCGTGCTCGACCTGTTCGCGGGCAGCGGCGCCGCCGGGATCGAGGCGCTGTCCCGGGGCGCGGCGCGCGCCGTCTTCGTCGAACGCGATCCAAGGGCGATCGCGGTGATCCGCATCAACCTCGCCCGGGCCGGGTTCGGACCCCCGCAGGCGATCGTGATCCCGGCCGATGTCAGGACGTTCATCGGTCGCCCGCTCGATGAGCACCTGCCCTTCGACATCGTCATCGCCGATCCCCCGTACGCCGAACCCGAGGCGCTGATGGCCATCCTCCGCCGGCTCGGCGCCGAGGTGGTCCCGGTCCGCAGCGGCGGCCGGGTGGTCGCGAAGCACTTCTGGCGGGACCCTCCGCCGCCCCGGGTGGGGCTGCTAGCATCGGAGCGTGAGCGGCGCTTCGGGGAGACCGCCCTCACCTTCTACCGGCGGCGGAGCGCGCCGGACGATGAACCGGCGCAGGAGGCGCACCAGCGGTGAACGTCGCGGTCTACCCGGGCTCGTTCGACCCGATCACGAACGGCCACCTGGACGTGGTCCGGCGGGCCGCGCGGGTGTTCGACCACGTCGTCGTCGGTGTCCTCGGCAATCCGCGCAAGACGCCCCTGCTGCCGGTGGACGTCCGGGTCGGGATCATCCGGGCGTCGGTCGCGGCCGACCCGGTACTGGTCGACCGGGTCGAGGTCCGCACCTTCGACGGCCTGACGGTCGACTTCTGCCGGTTGGTGGGGGCCGGCTTCCTGGTCCGGGGCCTGCGGGCGATCGCCGACTTCGAGGCAGAGCTCCAGCTCGCCCACAACAACCACCAGCTGGCGCCCGATGTCGACACCGTGTTCTTCATGACCTCGCTCGAGCACTCCTACATCAGCTCCAGCCTGGTCAAGGAGATCGCGCTGTTCGGCGGCGACGTGGCGACGATGGTGCCCCAGCCGGCGGTGGCCGCGATGCGGAACGCCCTTCCGGGACGGCCGGGATAGGCGGACCGAGCGTGCCATAATCCGGCAGGGCGCCCCGCCGGGACGCCGAGCGCACGGGAGGCCGTCCGCTGGACATCATCTTCCTCGTCGAGCGACTTGAGTCGCTGATCGCGAACGGGAAGCCGCTGCCGCTGACCAAGAACGCGATCATCGACCGGGACGCCGCCCTGAACCTCATCGACGAGCTGCGTGTCGCCGTGCCGGAGGAGGTACGCGCCGCCAAGCGGATCAACCAGGAAGGCGAACGGATCATCGAGAAGGCCCAGGAAGAGGCCGAGCGGATCGTCGCGCGTGCCCAGGAGCAGGCGGCGTTCCTGATCGACGAGCGGGGGCTGACCGAGGCCGCCGAGGATGAGAGCCAGCGGATCATCGCGATCGCGGAAGAGGAAGCCGCGGCGGTGCGGCGCGGATCCGACGACTACGCGGCGGGCGTGCTCTCGGACCTCGAGGCCGAGGTCACCCGGACCCTGCACAGCATCGAGCGGGGCATTGCCATGCTCGACGAGCGCCGCGCGGTCCCGGTCGCGGTGCCGGCGGAGCCGGTCGACGCGGCCGACGGTTACGCGGCCGAGCCGGCTGAGGCCTACGAGAACCTGGAGCCAGGGGCGCCGACCGCCGCCCGGCGATGACGCCCGGGGATCAGGGGGGCGGAGGACGCCGCACGCATCCCGTTGATCGCCACGGCGATCCGCTGACCTTCGCCGTCTCGGGGTTCCTGGCCGAGCCGCCGGGCAGCATCCGCGACTACGTCATCGAGGGCGCGGAGGTCGGTCGCGTGGGTGACCTTCGGGTCGTCGAGCCTGTGTCCGGGACGGTTCACCTGTCCCGGACCAACCGGGGCATCGTCGTGGACGCGCGCCTGTCCACGGTGCTGGCCGGCGAGTGCGCGCGGTGCCTGCGACCGGTCGTCACGCCGGTCCGAGCCCGCATCGACGAGGAGGTCCTGCCCACGATCGACCTCGCCAGCGGTCTCCCGGTCCGCCTCGAGGAGGGCGAGGACCCCGAGACCCCTCGACTGACCGATCACCACGAGCTGGAGCTGCGGCCGCTGGTCGTCGAGGCGATCAGCCTCCAGGAGCCGATCGCGCCGCTGTGCGAGCCGGACTGCCCGGGCCTGTGCCCCGAATGCGGCGACCGGATGGAACCCGGCCACGGCCACGAGGACGGCCCGATCGATCCGCGGCTCGAGGCGCTGCGGGCGTTCCGGGTCGACGAGGAGCCCGAGACCGAGTAGACTCCCCGCTCGGCCCTCGTCCCCCGGTTGCGTCGCTGCGCGCCCCGGCGGAGGGTCGGAGACCGATCAGCGCATCGTCGCGGGCCGCGGCCCGCCTGACTGTTTTCGAAGGAGCAAGAGACCGACATGGGTGTGCCGAAGCGAAAGGTCGCTCACGCCCGGCAGATGGACCGGCGGAGCCACCTCGCCCTCACCCTGCCGACGCTCGTCGAGTGCGAGCATTGCCACGAGCCGAAGCTGCCGCACCGCGTCTGCCCTTCGTGCGGCTGGTACAACGGCCGCCAGGCTGTCGAGCTGAAGCCGGCCGGCGGATCGTCCGCGGGCGAGGAGTCCGCGTAACAGCTGCGTGAGCCCGACCGAGGATCCCGCGGCCGTCCAGTCCGAGGCTCCGGCCCCGGCGCAGGCGGACACCCCGTCGCCGGTGGCCGATCCGTCCCCGGTGGACGCGAGCGCCGCCCGCGGCGTGCGCGTCGCGGTGGACGCGATGGGTGGCGATCACGGGGCCGCAGAGGTCGTTCCCGGTGCGCTTGCCTACGCGCGCGCCCGACCCGACGACGCGATCATCCTGGTCGGTGACGCATCGGTCCTCCGCGAGTTGGCCGGACCACTGCCGCCGAACGTGAGCGTGGTCCACGCGCCGGAGCTGATCGGGATGGACGAGCACCCGGCCCGCGCGCTCGTCAGGAAGCGGCGCAGCTCGATCGTGGTCGCGACCGAGCTGGTCCAGGCCGGCGCGGCCGACGCGGTGGTGACCGCCGGGCACACCGGTGCCGGCATGGCCGCCGGCAAGCTGATCCTGGGCTCCCTGCCCGGGATCGACCGCCCTGCACTCGCCGTGCAGATGGTCAGCGCCGGGCGCCCGTTCGTGCTGCTGGACATCGGCGCCAACCCCGACTCCACGGCCGAGAACCTGGCCCAGTACGCGCGGATGGGCGCGATCTTCAGCGAGCGCGTGCTGGGCGTCCATCGGCCGCGCGTCGCCCTGCTCTCGATCGGCGAGGAGAAGGGCAAGGGCGATGCCCGGATCAGCCGCGCAACCGAGCTGCTGGACGAGACCGACCTCCACTTCATCGGCAACGTGGAGGGCAACGACCTGACCCGTCAGCTGGCCGACGTCGTCGTGTGCGACGCCGTGCTGGGCAACGTGGTCATCAAGTTCTTCGAGGGCCTGTCGGGCTTCATCTTCGACCAGTTCCGGGCCGAGTTCCGGCGGTCGTTGCGCGGTCGGCTGGCGTACCTGCTGCTGCGGCCCGGAATCGCGCGCATCCGCGACGTGTTCGACTACGAGGTCGTGGGCGGATCGCCGCTGCTGGGCGTCCGGGGGGCCGTGATCATCACCCACGGCCGCGCCCGGCGCCGGATGATCGAGCACGCCGTGCGCGTCGGCGCCACGACCGCACGGGAGCACGTCGCCGAGCGGATCGGCGATGCACTGGGCATCGAGACGTACGACGATACGGATATCGCGGCCGCCCCGGCCGTCATCTCGGAGGCCATGTCGTGATGCCCACGCTGTCCGTGGGGCCCGGCGTCATCCGGGACACCGTGCGCCTGGCGGCGCTCGAGGTCCCCGGCGTTGTCCGGGTCGGTCGCGGCGGGCCGCGCTGGCGCGACGTGCTCGGCGGCTCGCCGGTTCAGGTCCGCGTGCGGGACGGCCAGGTGCACGTGACGCTGTGGCTCGTCGCCCGGCCGCGCCAGCGGCTCGTGCCGCTCACGGCGCAGGTCCGCGATGCCGTCGGTGCCGCCGTGGTGCGGCTGCTCGGCCTCGAGCTCGGCGGGGTCACCGTCCTGGTCGATGGCGTCGGGGCCTGACGGCCCGCGCGCCCGGCGAGAACGCGCTGCCGAGCCCGTCGCCCGAAGCCGGCGCGAGGGCCGCCGCCTGGCGCTCGCCGCGGTGTTCGAGGCGGAGTTCGGGCAGCGCACCCCGGACGCGATCCTCGAACGGCACCTGGCGCTGGAAGGTGACGCCATGGCGGCTGCGCTGGCCCGCGAGATCGTGGGCAACGTGCGCGTCCATCGCGAGTCGCTCGATGCCCGGATCACCGAGGCGGCCCCTCAATATCCGGTCGTGCAGCTTGCCCGGATGGACCGCGCGCTGCTGCGTTGCGGCCTGTGCGAGATGCTACACTCGCCCGCAACGCCGGCCCGGGTGGCGATCGCCGAGTGGGTCGAGCTCGCACGGATGTACTCGGGGGAGCCCATGCGACGGCTCATGAACGGCGTGCTCGGGCGAGTCGCCCGCGACATGGACGCAACCCGATAGGACACCCGGAATCCAGGAGGAGTCAGTGGCCAGCACGTACGAGCGGCTCAAGAAGATCGTCATCGAGCAGCTTGGTGTGGATGAGGCCGAGGTCACGCCCGAGGCCTCGTTCGTCGACGACCTCAACGCGGACTCCCTTGACCTCGTCGAGCTGATCATGAGCCTCGAAGAGGAGTTCGGCACCGAGATCTCGGATGAGGATGCCGAGAAGATCCGGACCGTGCAGGACGCCGTCGACTACATCGACGAGCACTCGTCCTAGCCGGCACGACCGGGGGTGCGATGCACCCGGCCGATGCCCTGACGGAACGCCTCGGGCTGCCCATCGTCGATCGCGCGCTGCTGGAGCAGGCGCTGGTTCACAGCAGCTGGCTCCACGAGCATCCCGACCTCGCCCGCGGCCACAACGAGCGCCTCGAGTTCCTGGGTGACGCCGTGGTGAGCCTGGCCGTCTCCCAGGAGCTGTACCGCCGCCATCCCGCCGATGACGAGGGTGTGCTGTCGGCCCGCCGGGCCGCGATCGTGAGCACGCCCGGTCTCGCGCGACTGGCGTCACGCCTGGACCTCGGCGCCTACCTCCTGCTGGGCGAGGGCGAATCTCAGCGTGGCGGTCGGGTCCGGCCGTCCCTGCTCGCCTCGGCGTTCGAGGCCCTGGTCGGGGCGATCTACCTTGATCTCGGCTGGGAGGCCGCCCGCGACTGGATCCGGACCCAGGCGGAGCCGGAGCTTGCCGCCGATCTCGCGATCACGACCCTCAAGAGCCCCAAGAGCCGGCTGCAGGAGCACACCCAGCGGACCACCGGCGACCGGCCCGTGTACCACCTGCTCGAAGCGGTCGGCCCGGACCACCAGAAGCGCTTCCGGATCGAGGTGGCGGTGGACGGGCGCGTGCTGGGGGTGGGCGAGGGGCCGTCGCGCCGGATCGCCGAGACATCGGCCGCCGAGCAGGCGCTCGACGCCCTGCGCCGGGAGCGCGAGGCGAGCCGCGCCACGAGATCGGGGCACCCCCGCCCTGCCTCGCGAGCGCTCACCGCCCTGGACGACGCGCCGCCCGCGGGAACCGAGGCCTGGCCGGCCCAGGGCGACCCGGATCCAGGCCGGGACGCCGGGTGACCGCCCCCGCTCGCCTGCTGGGGCTCCGGGTCCAGGGCTTCAAGTCGTTCGCGGAACGAACCCTGGTGGAGTTCGGGCCGGGGATCAGCGCGATCGTCGGGCCCAACGGATCCGGCAAGTCCAACCTCGCCGACGCGCTCCGCTGGGCGCTGGGCGAGCAGGGCCGGTCGCTGCGCATCCGCCGCAGCGAGGACGTCATCTGGGCCGGTTCGGAGCGGCGCAGCGCCCAGGGCATGGCCGACGTCATGCTCGTCCTCGACAACGCCGACGGGCTGCTGCCGGTCGAATACTCGGTGGTGGAGCTCGGCCGCCGGCTGTACCGCTCCGGCGAGAACGACTACCTGCTGAACCGCCAGCGCGTCCGGCTGCGAGATCTCGTGGACCTGCTGGACACGGCGAACCTGGCGGAGAACGCGTTCCTGTTCATCGGGCAGGGCATGGTCGACCAGGCTCTGGCGCTGCGACCCGAGGAACGGCGGCCACTGTTCGAGGAGGTGGCCGGGGTGCGGCGGCACGAGCGACGGCGCCGCAGGGCGGAGGACCAGCTCGCCGAGGCTGAGGGGAACCTGGCCCGGGTGGAGGACATCCTGGTCGAGCTGCGGCCCCAGGCCAGGCGCCTGGGGCAGCTGGCCGAGCAGCAGGCGACGCGCATGACCGCCGGCGAGGAGCTGGCTGCGGCGCTGATCGCGGCCGCCCACGGCCGCTGGCACGACGCGGCGGGACGCGCGCGCGAGGCGGAGGACCGCCTGGGGGCGCAGCACGAGGAGACGTCCCGGGCACTCGCGGCCCTGGAGACGTCCGAATCGGCGGTCGCCGGGATCGCTGCCTCCATGGCCGCGCGCGCGGAGCAGGAGCGGGAGCGCCGGGCGATCCACGAGGACGCGCGCGCCACGTTGACCGGCCTCGGGCTGCGCGAGGCTCGGTCGAGTGCCGAGATCGCGGCCGTGGCGCGGGACCGGGCGCGGATCGTGGGCGAGCGGGCGGCGATCGAGGCGGACCTGGGCGCCCAGCGGCGGATCCTCGCGGAACCGGCGTCCGAGCGCGACCTGGGCGTGGAGACCGCGCTGGGCGACGCCGATCGGGCCCTGGCCGAGGCCCTCGCGGAGCTCGGCTCGTTGCGGGCGGCCAGCCGGGCCCGCGGCGATGAGCTGGCGGCATTGCGACGTGCCGAGGCCGCGCGCGCAACGGAAGCGGAGACGGCACGCCGTCGTTCCGCGGAGGCCGAACGGCGGGCGGCCGAGGAACGCGACCGGGCGGAGGGCGCGGAGCGCCGCCGAGCCGGCCTGGAGCCGGTGCTCGGCGCGGCGCGCGAGGCGCTGGCTGCCGCGCAGGTCGCGGAGGCCGCGGCCGTCCAGGCGCGCGAGGCCGCCCGGACGCGGGTCGAAGCGGCCGAGGGCACTCGGCGCGCCGCAGCGGAACGGGCGGCCGGCACGGGATCGCTGCTCGCCGCGGCCCGTGGCCGGCTGGAGGCAGTGCGCCGGCGCCTCGAGGAGGACGAGGCGCGGGGCATCGCCCGGACGGCGAGGCGTCTCGGTGGCCGGCGGGTCGACGAGGACCTGGGCGTGGACCCGGGCCTCCGCGCGGCCGTGGAGGCGGCCCTCGGCGATCTCGTGCGCGGCTACATCGTCGACCAGGCGGCAGCGGCGTCGCTGGGCGGCGAGCGCGGGCACCTGGTCGTCCGCGAGCGGGTCGGCGGCGTCGTGGCCGGTGGCGGGACACCGGGCGAGATCCGGCGCTTCGAGGAGGCGCTGTCGGCGATCGGTGGCGGCCGGCTCGCGGACGCCGTCCGGCGCGACGGCGGTGGTGCCGTGCGGGCCCTCCTGGCTCGTTCGACCTGGGCGCCGGACCTGGAGACGGCGCTGGGCATCCAGTCGCTGGTTCCGCTCGGCTGGGTCGTGGTGACCCGCGATGGCGGAGCGGTCGTGGACTCCCTTGCGATCCGTGTCGGCCGTCGTGACTCGCTGCTCGACCGCCGAGCGGAGGCGGAGCGCCTTGCTCGTGAGATCGAGGGCCTGGAGACCGAGGCGGCGGCGGCCGAGGCCGCGATGGCGGCGGCCGCGTCGGAGGCCTCGGACGCACGGCTCGACCTCGAGCGGGCGCGGGCCGCTGAGTCCGCAGCGTCGGGCGAACGACGCCGAGCCGAGGACGCGGAGCGGACGTCGGGCCGGGAGGTCGAAGCCGCGGCGCGGGAAGCCGCCTGGCACGTCGCGCAGCAGGAGCGCCTGGCCGCGGAGGCCCGGCGTGCCGGGGTCGCCCTCGCGGGTCTTGCGTCCTCCGACCGCCCGGTTCGCGAGTCGGGCGTGCCCGAGCCCGAGCGGGAGGCGCTCGCCACGTGGGAGGCACGGGCGGAGGAGCTGCGGGAGCGCCGGGATCGCCTGGCCGCCGACGCGGCCGCGAGTGAACAGACGCGGCGCGACGCCGACGCCCGCCGCGCTCGTGCCGAGGCCGCCCTGGCAATGGCCGACGCTCGCCTCGCGGCGACGGAGCGGGAGCTTGCCACGCTCGCGGAGCGGGAACGTGCGGCGAGCGACGAGCGCGACGCGGTCGCGGCCGAGCTCGCCGGGGCGGAGGCGAACGAGCACGCGGCCCGGGAGGCGCTCGAGGCGCTGCTCGCCGACGATCGCATCGAGCGGACGAGGCTGGCCGAGGCCGAACGAGCCGCCACCAGCGCCCGCGAGCGGCTGCGCGTCGCCGACGACCGGACCCGCTCCGCGGACGTCGCGGCAATGGAGGCGCGCCTCAACCTCGACACGCTCCGGGAGCAGGTGCTGGTCGAGTTGGCGGGCCTGGGCGAGGTCGGGCTGCGCCACCTGGCCGAGGCCGCTGGGCTCGGGGACGAGGCGATCGCACGGCCGGCATCCATGGAGGTGGATGCGGCCCGCGACGCTGCGGATGTCGCGGGTTCCAGCGATGCGGGCGAGGACACGTCCGTCGAGAGCGCCGCGCTGGAGTCCGCGCTCGACGCGATCATCCCCGCGTGGACCGAGACGCCACCGTCGGTCGAGGCCCCGACCCCGGGCCGCCTGGCCGTGCTGCGTCGCCGCTACCACGAGCTCGGGGCGGCCAACCCGTTCGCCGTGGACGAGTATCGCGCCGTCCGCGAGCGCCTCGATTCGCTCGAGACCCAGCATCACGACCTGCGCGACGCCATCGCCCGGACCCGGACGCTGATCGCAGACCTGGACGAGCTGATCGCGACCCAGTTCCGAAAGACGTTCGCCGCCCTGGAGGTCGCCTTTGACGCCCGGTTCCGGCAGCTGTTCGGCGGCGGCTTCGCCCGGCTGTCGCTGACCGATCCCGGCGACCTTGCCGCGACGGGCGTGGAGATCACCGCCCGACCGCCGGGCAAGAAGCCCCAGTCGCTGTCGATGCTGTCGGGCGGCGAGCGCGCGCTCACGGCCGTGGCCCTCCTGTTCGCGATGCTCGAGGTGCGGCCGGCGCCCTTCTGCGTGCTGGACGAGGTCGATGCGGCGCTGGACGAAGCGAACGTCGGGCGGTTCACCGACGCCCTCCGCTCGCTGGCGGAGCACACCCAGTTCATCGTGATCACCCACAATCGCGGCACGATCGAGGTCGCCGACGCCCTGTATGGCGTCACGGTCGGCGACGACTCGGTGAGTCGCGTGATCAGCCTCCGCCTCGACGAGGCGCAGGCCATGGCCGAGACCCGCCACCCCGAGGGCCGCACGGTCCTCGCCGGTGGGCAGGGCGCCTGACCGGAGGTCCCGTGCGCTTCTTCCGTCGCGGCTCGTCGGAGCCACTCGGGCCCGACAAGGGTGAGGCCCAGGAGCCGGACGGCCCGCCCGGAGCACCGGAGCCGGCCATTCCCGACGCGGCCGCCCAAGCACCCGGGCCGGCCGTCCCCGACGATGCCGCCCCGGAACCGGAGCCGCCTTCGCCGGAACCGGAGCCGCCTTCGCCGGATGTGCCCGAGGTCCAGTGGGCGTGGGGGGCCGACTGGAGTCCGGAGAAGGCCGACGCCGCCCGCCGGGAGCACGAACAGGCGCAGCTCGAGGCAGGCCTCGCGAAGTCGCGGGTCGGCTTCGGCGCGCGGCTGCTCGGTGCGTTCGGCGGCGGCGGTGACGCAGATTGGGATGAGATCGAGGAGACGCTGATCACCGGCGACGTGGGTGCCGCGCTGGCGATGAACCTGGTGGAGCAGGCGCGCCGTCGCCGCGATGTCCCAGCGGAGGTGGCCGTGCGGGAGGCGCTCGCGGCGCTGCTCGCGCCTCGGGATGCCGAGCACTGGGAGCCGACGCCGGCCGTCGAGGGGGGGCCGGGGGTCGTGCTCGTGGTCGGCGTCAATGGGACCGGCAAGACCACCACCATCGGCAAGCTGGCCGCCCGCGAACGCGCCAACGGCCGGCGCGTGGTCCTTGCCGCCGCGGACACCTTCCGTGCGGCCGCCATCGACCAGCTCCGCATCTGGGCCCAGCGGACGGGCTCGGAGATCGTGGCGCATGCGCCCGACGCAGACCCCGCCGCGGTGGTGTTCGACGCCATCGACGCCGCCGTCGCCCGCCACGCCGACGTCGTCATCGCCGACACCGCCGGCCGCCTGCACACCAAGTCGAACCTGATGGACGAGCTGGCCAAGGTTCGCCGGGTGATCGACAAGCGGCTGCCGGGGGCCGTGGTGGAGACGTTCTTCGTGCTCGATGCGACCACCGGGCAGAACGGGCTTGCCCAGGCCAAGGCGTTCCACCAGGCCGTCGGGCTCACCGGCGTCGTGCTGACCAAGCTCGATTCGACGGCGAAGGGCGGCATCGTGTTCGCGATCGAGAAGGAGCTGGGCGTGCCGGTGCGGTTCGTCGGGGTGGGGGAGCAGGCGGATGACCTGCTGCCGTTCGACCCCGAGGCGTTCGTGGCTGCCCTGTTCGAGTGACGGCGCTGTGAACCGGCGGCGGCACGTTCCGTAGCGCGCCCCCGGGCCGGTCGGCGGTCGCCCGCGCAGGACAACGGGCGGACGATCGTCAGGGGGCGCTCCCGCGGAGCATGGCGTACACTCCCTGTCCTCCGGTGTCGCCAGAACCCGCGCACCGACCGCCGGCCCATGGTCGTGCGCCTTCTCCCACCGAAAGCACAGGGTCGCCGTCCGCGCATGTTCGACAGCCTCAGCGATCGCCTTCGCCAGACGCTCGGCGCGCTCACCGGGCGTGGACGCGTGTCCGAGGCCGACGTCGACGCCGCGATGCGCGAGGTCCGGCTGGCGCTGCTCGAGGCGGACGTCAACTTCAAGGTGGTCAAGGACTTCGTCGCCCGCGTGCGCGAGCGTGCCGTCGGTGCGGACATCCTCGAGAGCCTCACCGCCGGCCAGCAGGTGGTGAAGATCGTCAACGAGGAGCTGACTGCCCTGCTGTCCACCGGCGACCGGACGTTCCACCTGTCGGGGAGCCCGGCCGTGGTGGCGATGGTCGGCCTCCAGGGATCGGGCAAGACGACGTCCGCGGCGAAGCTCGCCAGGCACGTCGCCAAGCTCGGCCGGCAGCCGATGCTGGTGGCCGCGGACCCGTACCGCCCGGCCGCCGTGGACCAGCTCGAGACCCTCGGCCGCCAGCTCGCCATCCCGGTCCACCGCGCGCCGGTCGGCACGCCGACCGTTGACATCGTGCGCGGCGGCATCGAGGCTGCCCGGCGCACCGGTCGGGACGTCGTGATCATCGACACCGCGGGGCGGCTGACCATCGACGATGCCCTGATGGACGAGATCCGCTCGCTCGCGGCGGCGGTGAAGCCGGTGGAGACGCTGCTGGTCGTCGATGCGATGACGGGCCAGGAGGCGGTCACCGTCGCGCAGGGCTTCGCGGCGGCCGTTCCCGTGACGGGTCTGGTGCTGACCAAGATCGACGGTGACGCTCGCGGCGGGGCAGCACTGTCCATCGGCGCCGTGACCGGGATCCCGGTCAAGTTCATGGGGACCGGCGAGAAGACCGATGCGCTCGAGGTGTTCTACCCGGACCGCCTTGCCGGGCGGATCCTGGGTATGGGCGACATCCTCAGCCTGGTCGAGCGGGCCCAGGAGGCGTTCGACGAGAAGCAGGCGGCCCGGCTCGAGGAGAAGGTCCGCAAGGCGTCGTTCACGCTCGAGGACATGCTCGACTCGATGCGCCAGATGCAGAAGATGGGGCCCATGGGCCAGGTGATGTCGATGATCCCGGGGATGGGCAGCCTGGCCAAGGACGCCCAGGATGCCGTCGACCGCGGAGACCTGCGGCGGGTCGAGGCGATCATCCTGTCGATGACGCCGCGCGAGCGCCGCGAGCCGGGCATCCTCAACGCGTCGCGCCGGCGCCGGATCGCGAATGGGTCCGGAACCTCGCTGCCAGAGGTCAACCGGCTCGTGAAACAGTTCGGCGAGATGCAGAAACTGATGAAGCAGCTCTCGGGAGGGGGTGGCCGTCGCGCGGCGATGGGCCAGCTCCTCGGCCGTCGTTAGGGGGTCAGCCATGACCGACCAGGAACCCACGCAGCGCTACGAGACGCCACCGGCGGACACCCTGCCGCCGAGCCCGATGGCGCCGCCTGCCCCGCCGGCAGGTGCCACGGATTCGCAGCCCGCGCCGGTGGTCACGACCAGGGTTGCGGCGACGCCGTCGTCCAGGCCCGGTGGCAGCCGCCTCAAGTGGCTGGTCGCCGTGGTGGTCACGGTGCTCGTCGCCGGGACCGCGGTCGGGGCCGCCGCGCTGCTCACCGGGGACTCCGGCAATGCCGACGTGCTGGCCTGGACGCCCGCGGACAGCGTTGCCTACACGGAGCTCCGCCTCGACCTGCCGGGGAGCCAGGAGGCCGAGCTGGCCAAGGTCATGAGCGCCTTCCCGGGGTTTGACGACCAGGCGGCGTTCCCGACCAAGCTCAACGAGGCGCTCGATCAGCTGGTCGGCAAGGCGACGCAGGGCAAGCAGAGCTACCAGTCCGACATCCAGCCGTGGTTCTCGGGCCAGCTGGCCGTGAGCATGGGTCCGCTCCCGGCGACCGCCGACGCGACTGCCGCGCGGGCGCTGCTGCTCGCGGGCACCAAGGACGCGGCCAAGGCGGGCGATTGGGCCGCGGCCGCACTCAAGGAAGCGGGCGCCACCACGTCGACCGACGAGTACAACGGCGTGACGATCACCACGATCAGCCCGCCGTCCGACGCGTCGGGCGGCAAGGACATGCGCGCCGCCTACGCGACCGTCGGGCCGGTCCTGGCCATCGGCGACCCTGCGTCGGTCAAGGCCGCGATCGACACCGGCGGCAAGACGGGCCTCGCCACCGACGCCCAGTTCAAGACCGCGTCCGGGTCGATCTCCGGGGATCGCCTCGGGTTCGCATACGTGGATCTTGCGGCCATCGCCAAGGGCGCCACCGCGCTGGCCGGCGACGCCGCCTCTGCCATGCCGAAGATGCCGTCCGCGCTCAGCGACATGGCGCCGCCGTGGACCGTCGCGGCGATCCGGGCGCAGGACGGGGCGTTCATCGTGGACACCCGGCAGCCGCACGTCGCCGCGCTGGGACCGGCGAAGGTCGCCGAATCGACGCTGCCGTCCGTGCTGCCGCCGGACACGGTCGCCCTCGCCGAGGGCCATGACCTGGGCGCCACCCTCGAGCAGCTCAAGACGCTCGCCGCGGCCGACCCCACGCTGGCGGACGGCGTCAAGCAGGTCGAGGACACGCTCGCGATCGTCGGTGGCTTCGGTGCCGTCGTGGACTGGATGGGCGAGGCCGGGATCGCCGTCACGCGCAATGGCGACTCGGTGACCGGCGGCCTGCTGGTGACGCCCACCGACCGGGCCGCGGCCGACCGGCTCCTCACCCAGCTGCGCGGCTTCATCTCGCTGGCCGGGGCCGGATCGGGCATCAAGGTCTCCGACGAGACCTACGGTGACGCCACGATCACGACCGTGGACCTCAGCGGCCTGTCCGGCCTCGCCACCGGTGGCGCGGTCCAGGTGCCGGCCGAGCTCAAGATCGCCTACGCCGTGACCGACCAGGTGGTGGTGCTGGGCTACGGCACCGACTTCGTCAAGGCCGTGATCGATGCCCGGAGCGGCCCGTCGCTGGCCACCAGCGGCCGGTTCACAAGCGCCCTGGGCCACGCTGACAAGACCCACGGTTCGCTCGTGTGGGTGGACGTCGCCGGGATCCGGGACCTGGTCGAGAGCCGGATCCCCGCGGCCGATCGCACCGACTACCAGTCCAACCTCAAGCCATACCTCGATCCGCTGGACTCCGTGCTGGGCACCTTCAGCCTGGGCACGGACGTGGATCGGGGCACCTTCGTCGTCAGCGTGGCCGGCGGCTGACCGCCTCGGCCGGCACACACACGCCGGCCCCCGCCCAGGGGGCCGGCCAGGGAGGAGCACCGCACCAGATGTCCGTCCGCATCCGCCTCACCCGCGTGGGGGCGACCAAGCAGCCGTCGTACCGGCTGGTCGTCGCCGACAGCCGTTCTGCCCGCGACGGCCGCGCGATCGACACCATCGGCCACTACAACCCCCGCACCGAGCCCATCGAGCTGAGCGTCGACGAGGCAAAGGCGAAGGATTGGCTGGCCAAGGGCGCCCAGCCCTCCGACACGGTCAGGCGCCTGCTCAAGCAGGCCGGCGTCCTGCCCGGCCACACGAAGTAGGGACGCGATCATGGCAGCCGCAGACCTGGTCGAGTACGTGGCGAAGTCCCTTGTCGATGATCCGGACGCCGTGACCGTGGAGGTCGTCAACGGGGAGGACGGCACGGTCATCGAGCTGCACGTGGCCGAGGCCGACATGGGCAAGGTCATCGGGCGCAACGGCAGCGTCGCGAAGGCGCTCCGCACGCTGCTCAAGGTGACCGCCGCGCGCTCCGGCGATCCGGTCAGCCTCGAGATCGTCTGAGGGGGAGCCGGGCCCTGGCACCGCCTGCCACACCCGATCCCGCCCGGCTCGCCCGCGCGGGCTCGCGGCCGTCGAGGCTCGTGGTGGGGCTCGTCCGCGGGCTCCGGGGTCTGCACGGCCACGTCCGCGTGGAGCTGCTGACCGACCGCCCCGAGTCCCGGTTCACGGTCGGTGCTGTGCTGTACCCGGAGGGGACGAACCGGTCCCTGACGATCGCCGAGGCGTCACCCGTGGCCGACGGCCCGGGCTGGTGGCTCCGCTTCCGCGAGATCCCGGACCGGAACGCGGCCGAGGCGCTCCGGGACGTCTACCTCGAGATCCCGGAGCCGGATGAGCCGCGGGAGCCGGGTCGCTGGCCATGGCGCGAGCTGGAAGGCCTGGCCGTCCGGTCGGCGACCGGCGAGGATCTGGGGCACGTGATCGAGCTGTATCGCGCGGGTGGCGCCGAGGTGTTCGTGGTGCGCGGCTCGCGGGGCGAGCTCGACGTGCCCGGCGTCCGCGGGATCGTGCTCGAGCTGGCGCCCGAGCGGGGCGAGATGATCGTTGACCCTCGAGGCGCTGGCGCTCGACGCACGCCCGGTCGAGGACGAGCGACTGACGTGCGCCCGCGCGATCGGCGGCCTCGCCGGGTCCAGGGCGGCAAGGCGTCGCGAAGATGACGCTCGAGGTCGATGTCCTCACGCTGTTCCCGGCCATGGTCGAGGGCCCCCTGGACGAGAGCATCCCCGCGCCGGATCCTCGACCAGGGCCTGGCTGCCGTCCGCGTCCACGACCTCCGACGCTGGGGTCTCGGCCGGCATCGCGCGGTGGACGACTACACCTACGGTGGGGGAGCCGGCATGGTGCTCCGTCCCGAGCCGGTGGCGGCGGCCCTCGCGGAGCTCCGGCGCCCGGATTCGACGGTGATCCTGCTCGACCCCGCGGGCGAGGTGTTCCGGCAGCGGGTCGCCGCGGAGCTGGCGAGCGCGACCCACCTGGTCTTCGTGTGCCCGCGCTACGAGGGCGTGGACGAGCGGATCCGCGCGATGGTGGACCGCGAGCTCTCGATCGGCGACTACATCCTGACCGGTGGCGAGCTGGCCGCCCTGGTGGTCATCGACGCCGTGCTGCGGCTGCTGCCGGGCGCGATCGACGAGGCGTCGACCGCCGAGGAGTCGTTCTCGGCCGGGCTGCTGGAGTACCCCCAGTACACGCGGCCGGCCACGTTCGAGGGTGTCCCGGTTCCCCCCATCCTGGTGTCGGGCCACCACGAGCAGGTCCGCCGGTGGCGGCTCCGCGAATTGCTGCGCCGGACGCTGGAGCGGCGGCCCGACCTGCTCGACGGGCTCGCCCTCGATGACGAGGCGCGGGTCGTGCTGGGCGAGCTGCGCGCGGAGGAGCCCGGGGATGCCGGTGATGCCCCGGGCCGGCAGCCGGCCGGCCGGCGACGCAGGGGGCCTGAAGGCCGGCGACCGGGCTGACGCTGCGCCCGCGCCCGTGCTATCCTCCGCCGTCGGCCCCGCCCTCGGCGGCCCGCCGCCCGAGTACCCGAGCCTGCTGCAGCCGCGGCTGCCGGCGACCGAACAAGGATCCCGTACCGTGAACGTGCTCAACGAGATCGTCCAGGACCAGCTCCGAACCGACCTCCCGGAGATCACTCCGGGCGACACCGTCAAGGTTGCGGCGAAGGTCGTCGAGGGCAATCGCGAGCGCGTGCAGGTGTTCGAGGGCCTCGTGATGCGGATGCGCAACAGCGGCATCGCATCCACGATCACGGTCCGCCGGATCGCCTCGGGCGTCGGCGTGGAGCGCACGTTCAAGATCCACAGCCCGCGCATCGAGCGGATCGAAGTGGTCCGCCACGGACAGGTCCGGCGGGCCAAGCTGTACTTCCTGCGCAACCGCGTCGGCAAGGCCGCCACCACGCTAGCGCGCGAGCGACCCGCTAGCGCCGCTGGCCGGATCGCGGGCGGGCCGGGCCGGGTCCTACGCGACGAGCGCCCGATCCCGCGGCCGCGATCGTCCCCACGCTCCGCTCGCGCGAACGCCCCCTGTGGCGCGCCGGTGCCGCTCGCGTGGCCGGCGTGGACGAGGTCGGCGTGGCACCGACCTGCGGGGCCGGTCGTCGCGGCCGCGGTGATCATGCCGCCCAACTGCCATCGGATCCCGGGCGTGCGGGACTCAAGACGCTCTCGGCCGCCCAGCGCGAGCGCCTCGCCCCGATCATCCGGCGGCGGGCCATCGCGGTCGGCGTCGGCGCGGCATCGGTCGCCGACATCGACCGGCTCAACATCTACCACGCCACCCACCTCGCGATGCGGCGTGCGATCGCCCGCCTCGGGGGCCACGACCACGTGCTGGTCGACGGCCTCCGGATCGCGGACTTCGAAGCGCAGGTCGGGCCCTACACGGCGATCGTGGACGGCGACGCCCGGGTCTACTCGATCGCCTGTGCGTCGGTGGTCGCCAAGACCGTCCGCGACCGGATGATGGACCGGCTCGCGCTCCGCTACCCGGACTACGGCTGGGAGCGCAATGCAGGCTACGCCACGCGAGAGCATCGCGCGGCGATCCGGGCGCATGGCCTGACGCCGCACCATCGGCAGAGCTGGCAGGCGATCCAGGTGCTCGTGGCCGGCGACCAGCTCCGCGCTGTTCGGGGGCGCGGGACGGGGACGACGATGGCCTGCCGGACGTCACCCGCCGAGCCATCGTCGCGGCGACGCCGGCCTGACCGGCGGACGCCACGCCGACGGCCCGACGGCGAGCAGGCTCGCCCGCGGCGCGGATAAGGGCCCGCCAAGCGGAGACCGCCATGCGGTCACGCTGATGGAGCACGGCCGGTCGACCCTGGCGCCAGGCGCCTCGGGCGACGCCGCGCGAGCGCCTGGTCGCGGCGCCGCGCTGGCAGCGCGCCGGCTGGACCATCCTGGCTCGCAACCTCCGCGTCGGCCGATCGCGAGCTCGACCTCGTGGCCGTGGACCCGGGACCGCCACGTGCGCTGGTCGTGATCGAGGTCCGGCTGGCGGGGACGGCGCGACTTCGGTCTCGCCGAGGAGACCCTCGACCGGCGCAAGCGTGCGGCGCTGCGCCGCGCCATCGGGTCGCCTGCTCGGTTCGCGGGTCGCTGCCCGACGGGACGGTGCTGCCGGCGCTGCCGCTGCGGATCGACCTGGTCGCGATCGACCGGGGACCGGACGGGCGGCTGGCCGTGCGGCATCACCGCGGGATCCACGCCGTGGAGCCGGCCCGGCTCGGCCTGCGGCTCAGCCAGGAGCGCGCTCGGCCGGGAGCGGGTCCGCGGGAGTCCCTGTGCTACACTCCCCGCCGCCGCGGAACGTCCGCGGCGGTCATCCACGCCCGGTCGGCGCCGTGCCGGCTGGAGCACACACGCGGATCGACGTCCCTGGCGGGACGGTGCCGGATGCCGGCGAGCGGATCGCCGCCGGCCCCCGCAGGGGATCCGCGGAGGCTCAACCGCAGGAGGTCACGCACCGTGCCCACCGTCTCGATGCGCCAGCTGCTGGAGGCCGGCGTCCACTTCGGCCACCAGACTCGCCGCTGGAACCCCAAGATGCGCCCGTTCATCTTCGCGGAGCGCAACGGGATCCACATCATCGACCTCGCCCAGACGGTCAAGCGCCTGGACGTCGCGCTCGAGTTCGTCCGCGAGACCGTCGCCCGCGGCGACA
Source organism: uncultured Chloroflexia bacterium (assembly GCA_963732805.1). Classification (GTDB taxonomy): domain Bacteria; phylum Chloroflexota; class Limnocylindria; order Limnocylindrales; family CSP1-4; genus CAIXZV01. The sequence continues at coordinate 2,015,328 of CAVTAW010000001.1, read as the reverse complement.
GCGTGCTGTTCGTGGGCACCAAGAAGCAGGCCCAGGAACCGGTGATGCAGGAGGCGATCCGCGCCGGCCAGCCGTACGTCACCAAGCGCTGGCTGGGTGGCATGCTCACCAACTTCGTCACGATCAAGAAGCGCATCGGCCTGCTGGACCAGCTCGAGGCCCGCCAGCTGGCGGGTGACTTCGACCGGCTGCCCAAGAAGGAGGCCGCGATGCTGACCGAGGAGCTGAACAAGCTCCAGGCCATGCTGGGCGGCATCCGCAAGATGAAGCGGGTCCCGGGCGCGATCTTCATCGTGGACCCGCACCGGGAGCGGATCGCGGTCACCGAGGCGAACAAGCTCGAGATCCCGGTGGTCGGAACCGGCGACACCAACGTGGACCCGGATGAGCTCGACTACATCATCCCGGCCAACGACGACGCGATCCGGGCCATCCGGCTGCTGTGCCAGCTCGTCGCCGATGCGGCGATCGAGGGCGCCCGCGAGCGCGCGGCTCGAGCCAGCGCGGAGCCCGAGGCCCCCGAGCCGCAGGCGGTCGACGGAGCCCGAGTTCGACGAGTCCCGCCGCCGCAGACCTGGTCGCCCAGCTGGCCGCCGGCGGCGCGCTCTCGTTCGAGCCGGATCTCGACGATGACGACCTGCTGCCCGGCGGGTCGCGCGCGGCCGACGCCCTCGCCACGCCCGAAGCCGCTGCCGACACCCCCGCCACGTCAGGCGACGTCGTCGAGGAGCCCGCCAGGGCTGCCCGGCCAGCCGAGTCCACGGAGCCCGCCAGAGCCGCCAAGGTCGTAGCAGCCGCCGCCGAGACCATGACGGCGCCGGCGACCGACGCGGCACAGCGGCGAGCGCGCGACAGCGCGGCGCAGCATCGGACGCCGCGGAGACAGGAGCATCAATCAATGGCGGACATCATCGGCCGAGCGCCGTCAAGGAGCCTGCGCGAGCTGCACCGGCGCCGGGCTTCATGGACTGCAAGCGCGCGCTCGAGGAGACCGACGGCGACATCGAGCAGGCCGTCGCGCTGCTGCGCGAGCGCGGCCTGGCGGCCGCGGCGAAGAAGAGCGGCCGCGAGGCGCGCGAGGGCGCTCGTCTCCAGCTACATCCACACCGGCGGCCGCGTCGGCGTGCTGATCGAGGTCAACTGCGAGACAGACTTCGTCGCCCGGACCGACGAGTTCCAGAAGCTCGTCGCGCGACCTGGCGATGCAGGTCGCCGGGACTGGCACCCCAGTACGTGGACGTGGACCGCATCCCGGCCGACGTGCTCGACGCCAAGAAGGCCGAGCTGCTCGCGGACGACGCGATCCACAAGAAGCCCGAGGCGATCCGGGAGCAGATCGTCGAGGGCCAGCTCAAGAAGTGGTATCGCAGGTCGTGCCTGCTCGAGCAGCCGTTCCGCGACGAGGAGCGCACGGTCCGCGATCTGATCACCGAGCAGATCGCGACCATCGGCGAGAACATCCGCGTGCGACGGTTCATCCGCTTCGCGCTCGGGGAGGACATGTGACGGACGACGGCCCGCGGTCGGCGAGCGGCACGGCGGCAGCGGGTACGCTCGAGCCGGCCGGCTCCGCTACCGGCGCATCCTGCTCAAGCTGTCGGGCGAGGCGCTGCTGGGCGAGCGGCAGTACGGCGTCGATCCCGAGTTCTGCGCGTTCATCGCGGGGCAGGTCGCCGAGGTCCAGTCGCTGGGCGTCGAGGTCGGCATCGTCGTCGGCGGCGGCAACATCTTCCGCGGCCTCGCCGCCGCGGCCCGGGGCATGGACCGGGCCACCGGCGACTACATCGGGATGCTGGCGACCGTGATGAACGGCCTCGCCCTGCAGGACGCCCTGGAGCGGGCGGGTGTGCCCGACGCGGGTCATGACCGCGATCGCGATGAACGAGATCGCCGAGCCGTACATCCGCCGGCGCGCCATCCGCCACCTCGAGAAGGGGCGGGTGGCCATCTTCGTGGCCGGCACCGGCAATCCGTACTTCACCACGGACACCGCGGCCGCGCTGCGCGCCGTCGAGATCGGGGCCGAGGTCCTGCTCAAGGCGACCAAGGTCGACGGCGTCTACGACGCGGACCCGATGCACGCATCCGACGCCACGCGCTACGCCAGCCTCGAGCTACCAGGACCTCCTGCGGGACCAGCTCCAGGTGCTCGACGCCACAGCCGTCGCGCTGTGCATGGAGAACGACCTGCCGATCGTCGTGTTCGACCTCAACGAGCCGGACAACATCACGCGGGTCGCCGCGCGGGGAACCGGTCGGGACCCTGATCTCCGCGCAGCGTGGAGGTGACAACCGCATGAGCACCGAGATCCTGACCGGGGCGGAGCACAAGATGGCCCGCGCCGTGGAGGTCATGGAGCGCGACTTCCAGGGCCTCCGGACCGGGCGCGCCTCCACCGCGCTCGTCGAGCGCATCCACGTCGACTACTACGGGACGCCGACGCCGCTCAACCAGCTGGCCGGCGATCAGCGTCCCCGAGCCGCATCAGATCGTCATCCAGCCGTGGGACCGTGGCGTGCTCGGGCGCGATCGAGAAGGCGATCCAGAAGAGCGACATCGGCCTCGATGCCCAACGTCGACGGGACGGTCGTTCGGCTCAACATCCCGCCGCTGACCGAGGAGCGTCGCAAGGACCTCGTCAAGACCGTCCACAAGCGCATGGAAGAGGCCCGGGTCGAGATCCGGAATCTGCGGCGCGAGGCCGCCGACACGCTCAAGAAGGAGGAGCGCGACGGCGCCGTCGGGGCCGACGAGGCCCGCCGGCAGCTGGACCAGCTGCAGAAGATCACGGACCGGGTGATCGCGGACGTCGATCGCCTGGGTGACGTCAAGGAGCAGGAGGTCCTCGAGGTCTAGTGGCCCAGGCGCCGCTCGATCGATCGCTCGCCCGCCCGACGGACGCCCCGTCGCTTGCCCACCAGGCCGGGGCCGACGCGGTCGACACCCGCTGCGCCGGCTGCGGAGTCGACCCGCTGGTGGCGCCCGAGGAGCTGCCGCGGCACGTCGCGATCATCATGGACGGCAACCGCCGCTGGGCGCGTGCCCGCGGCCTCTCGGACCACGAGGGCCACGCTGCCGGCGTCGAGGCCATCCGCGGACTGCTCCAGCATGCGGTCCGGCGCGGCGTGCCGATGCTGACCCTGTACGCGTTCAGCCGCGAGAACTGGGCCCGCTCCGACGACGAGGTCGCGGGCCTGTTCGGGCTGCTCGAGCCAGGCGATCCGCGACGAGACCGATGAGCTGCGCGCCCAGGGCGTTCGCGTCCGCCTGCTGGGCCGGCTGGACGAGCTGCCGGACGAGACCCGGGACTCGATCGACCGAGGCGCTGCGACCGGACCGCCGGGGGCGGACGCCTCCAGCTCAACATCGCCTTCAACTACGCCGGTCGCACGGAGCTCGTGGACGCCTTCCGCCGGATCGCGGAAGCGGGGATCGCCGCCGATGAGATCGATGAGCGGACCATCAGCGACGCGCTGTACACGGCCGGCCTGCCGGATCCGGACCTCGTGATCCGCACCGGCGGTGAGCAGCGGATCAGCAACTTCCTCATCTGGCAGTCGGCCTACGCGGAGCTCGTATTCGAGCGATGCCCTGTGGCCCGACTTCGGGCCCGACGCGCTTCGATGCGGCCCTGCTCGAGTTCGCCAGCCGCAACCGCCGGTTCGGGCGCTAAGCGGCTCCCGTGCTCCGGACCCGCGCGCTCTCCGCGCTCGTCCTTGTCCCGCCCCTGCTGGTCGCCCTGCTGCTCGGGGTCCCGGCCCTGGCGGCCGTCCTGGTGGTGGTCGCCGGCCTGGGCGGGCTCGAGGTGTTCCGGCTGCTGCGTGCGGCCGGGTACCCGTCGATGCCCCTGTTCGGGACGGCGCTCGCGGTCGCGCTCGTGCTCGAGGCCGCCGTTCACCCGGCCGGCGACAAGGGCCTCGTGCTGGTCGCGGTCGGGGTCGTGCTGGCCGGGGTCGGCGCCCTGCTCCGGCCGGATCCCCGTGACGGGCTGGTCGCGTGGTTCGCGACGGTGTTCGGCGCGCTGTACGTGGGCCTGATCGCGTTCGTGCTCCAGGTGGCGGCCTCCGCACCGGCGGTCCCGGACGCCGCGGCGCTGTCGTGGCTCGGTGCCGAGCGCGGCTGGGTGCTCCTGCTCGTGCTCGGGGTCTGGAGCTACGACACGGGCGCCTACCTCGTCGGCCGCCAGATCGGGCGCCACAAGTTCCTGACCCACATCTCCCCGTCGAAGATCGATCGAGGGCCTGATCGGCGGGCTGGTGGCCACCACGGTCGTGACCGGATTGATGCTGGCGGGCCTCGGGCAGGTGATCGCCGGAGCGCTCGTGCTGGGTCCGCTGCTGGGGCTGTCGGCCCAGGCCGGCGACCTGGCCGAGTCCATGCTCAAGCGGGCCGCCGGCGCCAAGGACTCCGGGACGCTGATCCCGGGGCACGGCGGGCATCCTCGACCGCGTCGACTCGTTCCTGTTCGCCGGACCCGTGGTGGCCCTGTATGTCATCGCCCTCGTCCGCTGACGGTGCGACGCCTGGGCGTCGCCCTCCTGGGGTCGACCGGCACCATCGGCCGCCAGGCCGTCGAGGTGCTGGAGGCGCACCCGGACCGGTTCCGGGTGGTCGCGCTCGCCGCCGGCCATCGCGCGGGCGACCTAGCCGAGCAGGCGCGCGCGGCTGCGCCCGGCCGTCGTCGGCGTGGCCGATGACGGACGCGCGCCCTGGAGCTGCCGCGCGGCACGACCCGGGTCGGTGGCGCCGGACGCGCTGGAGGTGATCGCGACCCGCGACGACGTTGACCTGGTGATCGTGGCGACCGGCGGCATGGTCTGCCTGCGGCCGGTGCTCGGCGCGCTTCGCGCGGGCAAGATCGTCGCGACCGCCAACAAGGAGACGCTGGTCGCGGGCGGCCACCTCGTGATGCACGAGGCGCGGACACGGGCGGCGGCGCGGCGCGCGACACGGATCGGAGTGACCCGCTGGCGAGCCCCGCTGGCGTGGCTGCGGCCCATCGACTCCGAGCACTCGGCGATCTGGCAGTGCCTGGTCGGCGAGCCCCGAACGGCGATCGCGCGCCTGGTGCTGACCGCGTCCGGGGGGCCGTTTCTCGATGCCGACCTGGACGCGATGCCGGCGGTCACCCCGGAGCGGGCGCTGCGGCATCCAACCTGGACGATGGGCGCCAAGATCACGATCGACTCCGCCACGCTCGCCAACAAGGGCCTGGAGGTCATCGAGGCACACTGGCTGTACGATGTCGGCTACGACGCGATCGACGTCGTCGATCCATCCGCAGAGCGTCGTCCACTCCGCCGTCCTGTTCGTCGATGGCTCCCTGAAGGCCCAGCTGGGCACCCCTGACATGCGACTTCCGATCCAGTACGCGCTCACGCACCCGGAGCGCCTCCCGTCGCCGGCCGCGCCACCGGACCTCGTCGCCGCGGCCCGGCTGGACTTCCGCGCCCCGGACGAGACGCGCTTCCCCGCGCTGCGCATCGCGCGCGAGGCGGGCCGAACGGGCAGTCGCGCGTCGGCGGCGCTGATCTCGGCCGACGAGGTGGCCGTCGCACGCTTCCTGGACGGCACGCTGGACTTCCCCGGCATCCCGCGCCTGCTCGAGGCGGCGGTGCGCCGCTTCGGCGAGGGGCCGGACCAGGCGCCCGACCTCGACGACGCTGGTCGCGCTCGATCTCGAGGTGCGGGCGGCGTTCTCGACCGGCGCGGTGGGTGGACGCGGATGATCGCCATCGGCCAGTCGGCGATCACGATCGTCGTCTTCCTGCTGGTCCTGGGGACCCTCGTCCTCGTCCACGAGCTCGGTCACTTCGTCACCGCTCGCGCGGCCCGGGTCAAGGTCCTCGAGTTCGGGATCGGTTTCCCGCCCCGGGCGAAGGTCCTCGGTCGCGGCAAGCCCTCGGCCTACGACCTGGCTCGCCCGCCGCGACCCGCGCCCGCCCTGCCGGCCGACGTGGCGCCCGGCTCGCCGGAGGCCGACGCCTTCATGGCCGCGGCCGAGGCTGCCGCCCGGCCGGTCGGGACGGTGTACACGCTCAACTGGCTGCCCATCGGCGGCTTCGTGAAGCTCGAAGGCGAGGACGGCGACGACGATGACGACCCGCGCTCGTTCAGTCGGGCCGGCCTGCTGAGGAAGCTGCTCGATCCTGGTCGCCGGCGTGGCGATGAACCTGGTGCTGTCGTTCGTGATCTTCGCCGGGATCGCCCTCAACGGCGAGCCCGGGCTGGGGATCCGCATCGGGGAGATCGTTCCCGGGTCGCCGGCGGCAACGGTGGGCCTCCAGGCGGGCGACACGCTGGTCTCGGTCAACGGCGCCCGCTACTCCGCCTTCGGCGGCTCGACCGCGATCGACGACCTGCATGCCAACGCGGGCCAGCCGGTGACCATCGGGATCCTGCACCCGGATGGCACCACGGCAGACCTGCCGGTCACCCTCCGGGTGCCGACCACCGAGCAGCAGGGTGCGCTCGGGATCGGCCAGCTGTCGGCGGTGCAGGAAGGCACGATCCATTACCCGGTGGGCGACGCGCTCGCGCTGGGCGTGACCAGGACCCGCGAGGCGTTCGGCATGATCCTGGGCGGGCTGGGTGATCTCGGCCGTTCGATCGTCACGGATCCCACCGTCGGCACCGCCGGCGTCCGGGCCCGTGGGCATCGCGGTCCAGATCGGCGACGTCCTGTGGTCGCTCGGGCCGTTGTACGTGCTCTACATGGCGGGTCTGCTGTCGGCCAACCTCGCCCTGGTCAACATCCTGCCGTTCCCCCCGCTCGACGGCGGCCGGATGCTGGTGATCGTGCTCAAGGCCATCCCCCGCTACGGCCCCCGGATCTCGGTGCGGGCCGAACGACTGACCTACGCCATCGGGTTCGTGGCGCTGTTCACGTTCCTGATCTGGATCACCGTGTTCGACGTCGCCCGCCAGATCGGCGGTGGAACGCCGTGACCGGCCCGGACGCGTTGCGCCCGGTCCGCCGGCCGACCGTCTCGGTTGATGTCGGCGGCGTGCTGGTCGGCTCGGCCCACCCGATCGTGGTCCAGTCGATGACCAACACCGATACCGCCGACGAGGACGCCACGGCGCTGCAGGTCGCTCGCCTGGCGCACGCCGGCAGCCAGCTGGTGCGGGTCACCGTGAACACGGAGGAGGCGGCTGCTGCTGTCCCGGGCATGATGCGCAAGCTGCGCGACAACCTGGGCGTGGACGTCCCGGTCATCGGCGACTTCCACTACAACGGCCACAAGCTCCTGGTCGAGTACCCGGACATGGCGGCCGCGCTGGCCAAGTACCGGATCAACCCGGGGAACGTCGGCACCAAGCACCACGACGTCAACTTCCAGACGATCGTGCGGGTCGCGGTGGACAACGACAAGCCGGTCCGGATCGGCGTGAACTGGGGTCGCTCGACCAGCAGCTGCTGACCGACCTCATGGAGGCGAACGCGAAGGCCGACGAGCCACGCGACTCGCGTGACGTGATGATCGAGGCGATGATCGAGTCCGCGATGCGCTCGGCCGAGCTGGCCGAGGAGACCGGCCTTGGCCACGACCGGATCATCCTGTCGGCCAAGGTATCGGGCGTGCGCGACCTCGTGGACACGTACCGGCGGCTCGCGCCGCGCTCGGACTACCCCCTGCACCTGGGGTTGACCGAGGCGGGCATGGCGATGAAGGGCATCGTGACGTCCACGGCCGGGCTCGCCATCCTGCTCAATGAGGGGATCGGCGACACGATCCGGGTCTCGCTCACGCCCGAGCCGGGCGCGGGGCGCGAGCTGGAGGTGGAGGTCGCCCAGCAGGTGCTCCAGTCGATGGGCCTGCGCTCGTTCCTGCCCCAGGTGTCGGCCTGCCCGGGGTGCGGCCGAACCACGTCCACGTTCTTCCAGGAGATGGCGCGCGACATCACCGATCACCTGAAGCGGCGGATGCCCGAGTGGCGCGAGACGCACCCGGGCGTCGAGGACCTCAAGGTCGCGGTGATGGGCTGCGTCGTCAACGGACCAGGCGAGTCCAAGCACGCCGACATCGGGATCAGCCTGCCGGGGACGTTCGAGGCGCCGGTCGCGCCGGTGTTCGTGGACGGGCGGCTCGACCGGACGCTGCGCGGCGATGCGATCGTCGCCGAGTTCATCGACCTGCTCGAGGACTACGTCGATCGCCGCTACGGCGGCGCGCCGGTCGAGGCTGCCAGCCGCTGATCCCGGGGTGCCGGGCGCACGGCGCCGCGCGGTCGGGGAGCGTGCCCCTCGAGCGCCCCGCTGATCTGGCGGTCCACGGACCCGGGTGTATACTCCCGCCCAACAACGCGAGGCCGCCTCCAGGACGTGGGTGACCAACCCACGTTTCTTCGTGTCGGGGGAACCTCGCCGCCATCGAGCAGACTGCAGGGAGGCACATGATGAGTCGTGACTTCGTCGGTGCCCTCCTCCAGCTCAATGCGGAGAAGCAGGTCCCCCAGGAAGCCCTGATCCGGGCGGTCGAGGAGGGGATCCAGGCCGCCTACCGGCGGGTCGCGGGCGAGGAGGACATCTTCGTCAAGGTCGAGCCGGCGACGGGCGAGATCCGCGTCTACCGCGGTCGCTACGTGGTGAGCGAGATCGAGGACCCGATGGTCGAGGTGACCGTCGACGAGGCCCACCAGACGGACGCGGACGCCCAGGTCGGCGACGTGATCGAGCTCGAGCAGCTCGACGGCGAGCACTTCGGGCGCATCGGGGCGCAGACGGCGAAGCAGATCATCCTCCAGCGCATGCGCGAGGTCGAGCGCGACCAGGTGTTCGACCAGTTCGCGAACCGCGAGGGCGACCTGCTCACCGGGTCGGTCAGCCGCGTCGAACCGCGCGCCATCATCCTCGACGTCGGCAAGGGCGTCGAGGCGGTGCTGGCGACCAGCGAGCAGAGCCCGCTCGAGCACTACCGCATCGGGCAGCCGGTCAAGGCCTACGTGCTCGAGGTCCGGCGATCGGCCCGCGGCCCGCAGATCCTGGTGTCGCGAACCCACAAGGGGTTCCTGCGCCGGCTGTTCGAGCTCGAGGTGCCCGAGATCCACGCCGGCACGGTCGAGATCAAGGCGATCGCGCGAGAGGCCGGCAGCCGGTCCAAGGTGGCCGTCGCCTCGCGCCAGGATGGCCTCGATCCCGTCGGCGCGACGGTCGGCCAGCGCGGGGCGCGGGTCCAGGCCGTGGTAGCGGAGCTGGCGGGCGAGAAGATCGACGTGATCCCGTGGAACGAGGATCCGTCGGTGTTCGTCGCCAACGCCCTGTCACCCGCCCAGGTCCTGGGCGTCCGGATCGACGAGGAGCATCGGATCGCGAACGTGACCGTGCCCGAGCGCATGCTGTCGCTCGCGATCGGCCGCGAGGGCCAGAATGCCCGCCTGGCCGCACGGCTGACCGGCTGGCGCATCGACATCCGCAGCGACGTCGCCGCCGAGGTGCCGTCCGCGGAGCCCGAGCGCGGCCCCGAGCTCGCGGCCGAGGCTCCGGGAGCACCGGTCGGCCCCGGCGGCGAGGCATCGGCGGCCGGCGACGCCACGGTCGAGCCGCAATCCGCGGTGGCCAGGCCCAAGCCCGCCGCGACGAAGACCAAGCCCGCCGCGGCGAAGCCCAAGCCCGCGGCGACGAAGACCGGCGGCGCGCCGGCCAAGGCAACGACCGCGGCGGTCGATCCCGGGGCCGCGCCCACGGACGCGTCCGGATCCGGCGACATCGGCACGGTCGAGGCCGGAGCGAACGGCGCGGATCCGGCTGCGCCGGACAAGGCGAAGGCGCCGACCAAGGCACCCGCCCGTCGGTCTCGCGCGAAGGCATCCGAGGAGGTGTCGTCGTAGGCCCGACGGCCGGGCGGACCCGGCCCTCATCACCGCGCCGCCTGCCCTCGCGCAGCTGCGTGGCCTGCCGCACCACCCGGCCCAAGCGGGAGCTGGTCCGGATCGTCCGCGCACCGGACGGGACGGTCACGCTCGATCCGACCGGGCGGGCCCCCGGCCGAGGCGCCTACCTGTGCCGCGAGGCGGGGTGCTTCGCGACGGCGGGACGCCGGCACGCGCTCGAGCGGGCCCTGGGCGTTCCGATCCCGGCGGACCTGGCGGCCGGTCTGGCCGCGGGACCGGGCGGACCGGCGGCCCCCGCCACATCAGATCCCACCGACCGTGTCGCCGCCCCGATCGGCGACCCTCAGACCGAACAACGAACAGGAGGACCCCATGGCCAGGAGTAGGAGCGGCACGCGCGGCCGGCGCGGCCCTCGCAAGCCCCCGCGCCGGACCGGCGCGTTCACGCCGGGCGCCGTCTCGGTCGTGGATCCGAGCGAGCGAGGCGCCATCGAGCTGCCGGGAACGATCACCGTCAAGGAGCTCGCCGAGCTGCTCGGCGTCAGCCCGGCGGACATCATCCGGGAGCTGATCAAGAGCGGGATCTTCGCGACCATCAACCAGCTGATCGACCGCGACACCGCGTCGCTCGTCGCCGGCGAGCTCGGCTACGAGGTCGCCGAGTCCGCGGCCACGGTCGCCGCGACCGAGGACGAGGAGGGCAGTGGTCCGCCCGCGGAGGCCGCCAAGGAGGTCCTGTTCGAGGAGGCGGACGACGCCGAGCTCGTTGACCGGGCACCGATCGTGACCGTCATGGGTCACGTGGACCATGGCAAGACGAGCCTGCTCGACGCGATCCGCTCCACGACGGTCGCGGCGGGCGAGCGCGGCGGGATCACCCAGCACATCGGCGCCTCCGAGGTCACCACCAAGGACGGCAAGCGGTTGGTGTTCCTCGACACGCCGGGGCACGAGGCGTTCACCTCGATGCGCGCCCGCGGCGCCCGGGTGACCGACATTGCGGTGATCGTGGTCGCGGCGGACGACGGGGTGATGCCCCAGACGCTCGAGGCGATCAGCCACGCGAAGGCGGCCAAGGTGCCGCTCGTGATCGCGATGAACAAGATCGACAAGCCGGACTCGAACCAGGACCGGGTGAAGACGGAGCTGGCCGAGGCGGGCGTGGTCGTCGAGGACTACGGCGGCGAGACGCCGCTCGTTCCCGTGTCGGCCAAGACCCGCGTCGGGATCGATGAGCTGCTGGAGATGATCCTCCTGGTCGCTGATCTCCAGGAGCTCAAGGCCAACCCCAAGCGTGATGCCATCGGCACGGTCATCGAGGCGCAGCTCGACAAGGGCCGCGGGCCAGTGGCGACGCTGATCGTCCAGACCGGCACGCTCCGGGTCGGCGACATCGTGGTGGTCGGCAACACGTTCGGCAAGATCCGGGCGCTGGAGACGGCCGCGGGCAAGCGGGTGTCGAAGACGGGCCCGGCAAGCGCCGTGGTGATCCTCGGCCTGGCCGACGTCCCGGAGGCCGGCGACGTGCTGCGCGTGGTCGCCGACGAGAAGACTGCCCGTGCCCAGGTGGAGGCGCGCAAGGCCGAGCAGGCCGCCCGCGAGGGCGGGGGAGCCGGACGGGCAACGCTCGAGGATCTGTACCGCCAGGTCCAGGCCGGTCAGGCCAAGGAGCTGCGGATCATCCTCAAGGCCGACGTGTCCGGCTCGCTGGGAGCGATCACGCACGCGCTCGAGCAGCTCGGCTCGGACGAGGTCAAGATCAACGTCCTGCTGGAAGCCGCGGGCGACATCACCGACAACGACATCATGCTCGCGACGGCGTCGAACGCGATCGTCGTGGGCTTCAACACGGGCATCACGGACACGGCTCGCCGCGCGGCGGAGGCCGAGGGCGTGGACGTCCGGCTGTACGACATCATCTACAAGCTCACCGACGACATCGACGCCGCGCTCAAGGGCATGCTCGAGCCGGAGATCGTGGAGGTCGTCGAGGGTCGCGCGGAGGTGCGCCAGATCTTCCGCGTCGGCAAGAGCACGGTCATCGCCGGCTGCTATGTGACCGACGGGCGGATCGTCCGCAGCGGCGGGGCCCGGGTGTGGCGCGGCGGCAAGGTCGTCGCAACCGACCGGATCGACTCGCTCCGCCGGTTCCGGGACGACGTCCGCGAGGTTGCCCAGAACTTCGAGTGCGGCATCGGCCTGGCCGGCTACAACGACCTGGTCGAGGGCGACATCATCGAGTGCTTCACGAGCCAGGCGCGCAGCCGGATCGCCAGCTGAAATCCTCGGGGGCCGGTGGCTCGCGGGAGCGTCGCATCGGATCTCGGGCGGCTGGGGACGGGCGAGTGGCGGGCAAGTGACGACACGACGATGAGGGTGCCAGGACAACGATGAGCCAGCGCACGGAGCGCGTCGACGAGCTGCTGCGGCAGGAGATCGGCGTGCTGCTCGCGAAGGAGATCGCCGATCCGCGCATCGGGTTCGCGACGATCACCGACGTGGAGACATCGCCCGACCTGCGTCACGCGAAGGTCTGGGTCAGCGTGATCGGCGGCAAGGCCGATCGCGACGAGACCGTACGTGTGCTGCAGGGCTCGATGGGCTACGTCCGCCACGAGCTGGGCCGCCGGCTGCGGATCAAGCGCATCCCGGAGCTGCACGTCCGCCTCGACGACTCGGCCGAGCGCGGCACGCGCGTCCTGCACATGCTCCAGGAGCTCGAGGCCGGCACCGACCCCGAGGCGATCCCGCCGTTCGACGAATCGCTGCCCACCCCCGTACCGCGGCTGCCGCACGAAGGCGATGCCGACGACCCGGTCGAGCGGCCCGCCGATCCCGCCAGGCCGGCCCGCCGGCCGCCCACCCGGCACGGGCCGGGCGCCGGCCGCGCAGGCCGCGGAGCGCCGCCGGCCGTCGATCGGCGACGGCCCCGAACGAGGCGCGGATGAGCGCGACCGTGGATCTGGCCGTCCTCGCGCGCGAGGCGGTGCCGGAGGCCGCGCTGGATCGCCTGCGGGCCGCGCGCCACGTGCTCGCGGTGGGTCACGAGCATCCCGACGCCGATACCCTCGGCGCGAGCCTCGGTGTGGCGCTGATCGTCGAGGCGCTGGGCGGTCAGGCGACCGTCGTGTTCTCGGACCCGGTCCCGCCGCTCTATGCCTTCATGCCGGGGATCGAGCGGGTCCGGATCGATCCGCGTCACGACGAGGCCTACGACCTGCTGGTCCTGTCGGACTGCGCGACCCCGGAGCGCGTCGGGGAGGTGGCGAACCGCCACGCGGAGCTGTTCGCGGACGTGCCCCGGCTGATCCTCGATCACCACGTCTCGAACGACGGGCAGGGGGCTGCGGACTGGATCGACCCGGCTGCCGCGGCGACGTGCGAGCTGGTCGCGCTGCTCGCGGTCCGCCTCGGGATCCCGCTCGATGCCGGAGACGGCGCGCTGGCGGCGGTGCTGATGGCCGGGATCGTGATGGACACGGCAACCTTCGCCCATCCCAACGCGACCCCCCGGACCCTGGTCGTGTCGGCGGCGCTGGTACAGGCCGGCGCGCCGCTCTCGGACATCTCGCGCCGCCTGTACCGGACCAAGCCCGATGCCCAGCTGCGGCTGTTCGGGCGCGTGCTCGACCGGCTCGAGACGACCGACGGCGGTCGCGTCGTGTGGTCCACCCTGCGCGAGGCGGATCTCGCGGCGACCGGGGCGGTGCCGGCCCATTCCGAGGGGATCATCGACCTGCTGGCGCAGTCGGAGACGGCCGAGGTCTCGATGCTGCTCAAGGAGCAGCCGGATGGCACCACCCGCCTGAGCGTTCGGACCCGGCCGGGCGGCGTCGACGCGACGACGCTCACCGGCGTGTTCGGCGGGGGTGGCCATGCGCGTGCCGCCGGGGCGACGATCGAGGCGCCGTTGGCTGCCGCCGTGGTCCTCGCGGTGGAGGCGGCGGATCGCCTTGCTGCCGAGGTCCGCCGGTGACGCGACGCGACCGGAGCGGTGGCCTGGACGGCGTGCTGATCGTGGCCAAGCCATCCGGGCCGACCTCCCACGATGTCGTCGGCCTCGTACGGCGCCTGTCCTCCACGCGCCGGGTCGGTCACGGCGGGACGCTCGACCCGTTCGCGGCCGGCGTGCTGCCGGTGTTCCTCGGCCGCGCGACGCGCCTGGTGGAGTATCACCTGGGCGCCTCCAAGGAGTACCGGGCGACGATCTGCTTCGGCGCGACATCGACGACCGACGACATCGACGGCGAGCGGACGCCGGTCCCGGGACCGCGCGTCACCCGAGCCGCGGTCGAGGCGGCGCTGGCCGGGTTGACGGGTCCGATCCGCCAGGTCCCGCCTGCGTACAGCGCGGTCCAGGTCGCGGGTCGGCGGGCCTACCAGATGGCCCGGGCGGGCGAGACGGTGGACCTTGCGCCGCGCGATGTCACGATCCACGCGCTCGAGCTGCTGGAGTGGGACGAGACCGACTCGTTGCGGCCGGTGGCGGTCGTCGATGTCACCTGTTCGGCGGGAACGTACGTGCGGGCGCTGGCGCGCGACCTCGGCAGCCGCCTGGACAGCGGTGCGTATCTCGGTGCGCTGGTCCGTATCGCCTCGGGAGCGTTCCGGCTCGAGGATGCCGTGACGTACGAGGCGCTCCGGGATGGAGCCGCCACCGGGCCCGAGGGCATCGAGCGCCTGCTCCGACCGATGGACGCCGGGCTCGAGGAGCTGCCGCACGCCCCGGTCACCCTGGACGAGATCCGGCGACTGGGAGAGGGCCTGGTCACGGCGCCCGCGGCGCCCCTCGCGATCCGCGACGCGCCCGTCGTCCTCGCCGTTGCGCCCGATGGCCGGATCGCGGCCGTGTGCCGTGCCGAGCGCGGCGCCCTTCACCCTCGCAAGGTGCTCGCCGTCCGCCCGGCGGATGCCGGCCTGCCGAGACCCCGCCAGCCGGTGGGGCAGGCGGTCTGAGGTGCAGGTGATCGCGGGTCTCGACCAGCTCGATGATTCGGCCGAGCCGGTGTTCGTCGTGGTGGGGGTGTTCGACGGCCTCCACCTCGGTCATGCCTACCTGCTTCGGCACCTCGTCGCCGAGGCAGCCCGGCGCCATGCCCGGCCCGTCGTGATCACGTTCGACCATCACCCCGACGAGGTCCTGGTGGGCAATGCGCCGCCGCTGCTGTGCGATCCGGAGGAGCGCCTGGAGCGGCTTGCAGCGGCCGGCGTGGACACCACGGTCGTCGTTCACTTCGACCAGCACCTGCGCCAGACGACCTATGACGCGTTCGTGGCCATGATCGCCCGTCGGGTGCCGATCGCCGGCTTCCTGATGACGCCCGACGCGGCATTCGGGTACCAGCGGGCGGGCACGCCCGCGGCGCTGGCGGCCCTCGGGGCGATGATGGGGTTCGATGTCGTGGTCGTGCCGCCGTTCGACATCGACGGTCGCCTGGTGAGCAGCACGCAGGTCCGCGCGGCGATCGCCGCCGGGGACCTCGCCACGGCGGCACGTCTCCTGGGACGCGACCACTGCGTCGTCGGCGAGGCCGGGGCTGGCGGGGCGCCGGATGCACGGGCGTTGCGATTCCCGTTGCCGGTTGCCCTGCCGCCCGACGGCGTGTATCGCGTGCTGATCGGTCCGGCGGCGAGCACGGACACCCCCGAGCCCGATGCGGGCGGGGTCGGGGTGGTCGAGGCCGAGGCGCAGGTGATCGGCGGCATGCTGCTGCTGCCCCGCAGCGACCGTCGCGGACCCACCCGGGTCGAGTTCCTGGGGACGCCGCCCGGTGCGGCGCGTGGCAGGAGCGGGGCCGGAGCTCCGGGGCAGGCTGATCTGGCGCAACCCCCGTTGCCCGGGTAGCGAGCGGGTCTGCGGCCCACGACGGGTCTGCTGGCCACGACGGGCCTGCGAGGCGCCCCGCTCGGCCAGAGAGCGATCCAGCGGTTTCGAGCCCTGCGGTGCTCGCGTGGCGAGCGATCCAGCGGATGAGCCGGCCGCATGCTCGCTGGCGGAGCAGCCCGGCGGCCGGCGACCTCGGAAAGCGACGGATCGCTCGCCGGGGGAGCGGCCCGGCGGCCGGCGACCTCGGAAAGCGACGGATCGCTCGCCGGGGGAGCGGCCCGGCGGCCGGCGACCTCGGAAAGCGACGGATCGCTCGCCGGGGGAGCGGCCCGGCGGCCGGCGACCTCGGAAGCGACGGATCGCTCGCCGGGGGAGCAGAGGAGCAGCGGAGCAGGGGAGCAGAGGAGCAGAGGAGCAGCGGAGCAGCGGAGCCGCCGAGCAGCAGAGCGAGCCAGCGGGCACTGGGCGCGGCACCGGTCTCGAAACCCACGACCCGGCCCGAACGGGCGGGGGGTATGTGATATCGTCTAACAAACTCACGGGCGGGTGTCGAGGATGGCGTGACCCGGTGAAGCGTACCGGTCGCGCGAAGCGCAGGAGGGTCCCCATCGTGGCCGAGGCGTTCTTCACCGAGGTGCCGGCGCCGATCGCGTTCGGCGGGCTCGAGTCGGATGATCCGCTGAAGTTCAAGGTCTACCAGCCCGATCGGATGGTCCTGGGCAAGCGGATGGAGGACCACCTGCGCCCCGGCGTCTGCTTCTGGCACTCGTTCGCCTGGGCCGGCACGGACATGTTCGGGGTGGGGACGCTCGACCGCCCCTGGATCGGCGGGGACGGCGACGAGATGGCCGCGGCGCGCCGGAAGATGGAAGTCGCGTTCGAGTTCTTCACCAAGCTCGGCATCCCGTACTACTGCTTCCACGACCGGGATGTCGCGCCGGAGGGCGGCACCTTCGCGGAGTTCCGGGACAACCTCGACGCCCTTACCGACGACGCCCTCGGGTACCAGGAGCGAACCGGGGTGCGTCTGCTGTGGGGCACGGCCAACCTGTTCACGCACCCGCGATACCAGGGCGGCGCGGCGACCAACCCCGACCCGGCGGTGTTCGCCTACGCGGCGGCCCAGGTCAAGCACATGCTCGAGGTCACCAAGCGCCTCGGTGGCTCGAACTATGTCCTGTGGGGCGGCCGCGAAGGCTACGACACGCTGCTCAACACGGACCTGCGGCGCGAGGGAGCGCAGCTCGCGCGGTTCCTGCACCTGGTCGCGGAGCACAAGGCGAAGATCGGCTTCACCGGTCAGCTGCTGATCGAGCCCAAGCCGCAGGAGCCGACCAAGCACCAGTACGACTACGACGTCGCCACCGTGTACGGCTTCCTCGTCCGGAACGGCCTCGACGGCGAGTACAAGGTGAACATCGAGGCCAACCACGCGACCCTCGCCGGCCACACCTTCCATCATGAGGTTGCGTTCGCCGTCGCGAACGGGGTGATGGGCAGCATCGACGCGAACCGGGGCGATCCCCAGAACGGCTGGGACACCGACCAGTTCCCGAACTCGGTCGAGGACCTGGCGCTGCCGATCTACGAGATCCTGCGCAACGGCGGCCTCGCGCCCGGCGGCTTCAACTTCGATGCCAAGCTCCGTCGCCAGAGCACAGACCGGACCGACCTGTTCCACGCCCACATCGGGGGCCTGGACACGCTCGCCCGGGCGCTGCTCGTTGCGGCCGACATGCTGGAGCAGGGGACGCTCGACCGGCTGCGCGAGGCGCGCTATGCGGGCTGGTCCGCAGACCTCGGCACGGCGATCCTGGGTGGTGACGAGTCACTGGCGTCGCTCGAGGCCAAGGTGGCCTCCGGCCAGGTCGACCCACGGCCGGTGTCGGGGCACCAGGAGCTCCTCGAGAACGTCGTCAACCGCCACATCTGGCGCGCGGGCTGACCGCGATGGGCGTCGTCCTCGGGATCGACGTCTCGACCACGGCAACCAAGGCGATCCTCGTCGACGAGGCGGGCGGCGTTGCCGGGATCGGCGTGTCCGAGTACGGGTTCAGCCAGCCCCGCCCGCTGTGGAGCGAGCAGGACCCGGACCTGTGGTGGCGCGGCGCCGTCGAGGCCATCGGCCGCGCGCTGGGGGCTGCCGGGCTCGAGGGATCGTCGGTCGAGGCCGTCGGGCTCACCGGGCAGATGCACGGCGCGGTGCTCCTCGACGAGGCCGGGATTCCGCTCCGGCCCGCGATCCTGTGGAACGACCAGCGGACCGGAGCGGAGTGCGACGCGATCCGGGCCACGATCGGTCCGCGGCGACTCGTGGAGATCACCGGCAACGACGCGCTGACCGGCTTCACGGCCCCCAAGCTGCTGTGGGTCCGCGACCATGAGCCCGAGATCTGGGCCCGGGTGGCGCACATTCTGCTGCCCAAGGATTTCCTGCGCCTCCGGCTGACCGGGCAGTACGCGCTCGACAGGGCCGGCGGCTCGGGCACGATCCTGTTCGACCTGGCTGCCCGCGACTGGTCGGCGGAGATGCTGGCGGCGCTGGGCATCGATCCCGCCTGGATGCCGCCGACGTTCGAGGGCCCCACGATCACCGGCGTCGTCGCGCCCGATGCCGCCGCCGCCACCGGGCTCCGTGCCGGGACGCCGGTTGTCGCCGGCGGCGGCGACCAGTCGGCCAACGCTGTGGGGGTGGGTGCCGTCGTGCCGGGGCGGGTCGCCCTGTCGCTCGGGACGTCGGGCGTGGTGTTCGCGACGACGGATCGGCCGCTGTACGAGCCGGCCGGGCGCGTCCATGCGTTCTGCCATGCCGTTCCCGGCCGCTGGCACATGATGTCGGTGATGCTCTCGGCGGCGGGCAGCCTGCGCTGGTTCCGGGACGCGATCGCTCCCGGCGAGGACTTCGGCGAGCTTGTGGGCGCGGCTTCGGACGTGCCGGCCGGCAGCGACGGCCTGCTGTTCCTGCCCTACCTGTCCGGCGAACGGAGCCCGTATCCGGACCCGCTGGCCCGGGGCGCGTTCGTGGGCCTGACGCTGGCACATGACCGGCGGCACCTGACGCGGGCGGTGCTCGAGGGCGTGACCTTCGGGCTGCGTGACGGCCTCGACCTGATGGTCGAGGCCGGGATGCCCGCGCCGGACCAGATCCGCGCGTCGGGCGGCGGCACGGCGAGCCCGCTCTGGCGCCAGATCCTTGCGGACATCCTGGGCGCGGAGATCTCGATCGTCAGCACGACGGAGGGCGCAGCCTACGGGGCGGCGCTGCTCGCGGCCGTGGGCGCGGGATGGTACCCGTCGGTGGACGCGGCGACGGCGTCGGTGATCAGGGCAACCCCGGTCGCGGCGCCTGGGCCCGACGCCCCGCGCTACGCGGACCTCCACCGGGTGTACCGCGACCTGTACCCGGCGCTCGCGCCGTCGTTCCACCGCCTCTGAGCGGGACCGGGATCCCCGAACGGCGGTTCCGGCCGAGGATCCGGGGCCGGGGACGCAGCGTCAGTGGATGACGGTCTTGACTTCCGACTCGGTCACCTCATCGGGCTTCTTGCCCAGGATGATCATGCCCAGCACGTCGTCCTTGGTGACCGAGCTCTTGTCCACCGTGCCGACCAGCTTGCCCTGGGCCATGACCGTGATCCGGTCCGCGAGGTCGAACACATCGTGGATGTCGTGGCTGATCAGGAAGATCCCGATCCCCTCGGTCTTGAGCTGGGCGACCAGCTCGCGAACCTGGGCCGTCTCCGCGGGTCCGAGCGCTGCCGTGGGCTCGTCCATGATCAGGATCTGGGCGTTGAAGTGGATGGCCCGGGCGATGGCGACGGACTGCCGCTGGCCGCCGGACAGCGACTTGACGGCGGTCTTGAAGTTCTGGAACCGGGGGTTGAGTCGACCCAGGACGGCTCGAGTGGCCGACTCCATCGCCGCGTCATCGAGCGAGCCGAACCGCGACCGCAGCTCGCGGCCGAGGAACACGTTCGCGGCCGCGTCGACGTTGTCGGCGAGCGCCAGCGTCTGGTAGATCGTCTCGATGCCCAGGGCTTTCGCGTCGCGGGGGTTCGTGATCGAGACCGGCCGACCGCCGAGCAGGATCCGCCCCGAATCGGCCGGGTGGGCACCCGACAGCACGCGCATGAGGGTCGACTTGCCGGCGCCGTTGCCGCCGACCAGCCCGACGACCTCGCCGGCCCGGAGGTCGATGCTGACGCCTTCCACCGCGTGGACGCCTCCGAACGCGACGTAGATGTCCTGCAGCTCGACAATCGGCGCACCGGTCGGGTCGGGAGGGGCGAGCGGCGTGGCGGACGGAGTGGTGGTCATCGGTCTCTCCTCCACGTCAGCCGGACCGGCGCCGGATGTACGAGTCGAACCCGACCGCCGCGACGAGCACGACGCCGACGACGATGTCCTGGGTTGGCGAATCGACGTTGAGCAGGAGCATGCCGGATCGGAGCGACTGCATCACGACCGCGCCCAGGATCGCACCCGGGATCGTTCCGATGCCGCCGGCGAACGATGTCCCGCCGATGACCGCCGCGGAGATCACGTCCAGCTCGTTCTGGACGCCCAGGTTGGTCACGGCGGCGTTGAGCCGCGCGGTCTGGACCACCGCGCTGACGGCGGCGAGGACGCCCATCAGCACGAAGCTCATCATGATCGTCCGGCGGACGTTGATGCCGCCGAGCTCGGCCGCGTCGGGATTGCCGCCGATCGCGAACACGTAGCGTCCGAACCGGCGACGCGTGGCGATGTAGCTCATCACCAGGCCCACGCCCAGCATGATCAGGACCGGGAACGCGATGCCCACGGGAGGTGGCGTCGGATAGCCAGCGGACTTGGCGAGCTCCTCGGGCCACAGGTAGCTGTTGGCCACCCACACGGTCACGAGCACGACCCCGCAGCCGATGACCCCGACGGTGATCTCCGCCCACATCGGGCGGACCGGGAATTCGTAGCGCCGCCGTCGCCGGCGTCCCGACCACAGCGAGTACACGATGCCGGCGCAGGCGAGGATGCCCACCAGCCAGCTCAGCACGTCCCCCAGCGAGCCCTTGGGGCCGCCGCCCAGCAGCTGGAAGGTCTCATTGAGCGGTGCGAGGGTCTGTCCCTGCATGTAGCGGAAGATGAGGCCGCGCCACACGAGCAGACCGCCCAGGGTGACGATGAACGACGGCACCCCGCCATAGGCAACGACAAAGCCCTGGATCCCGCCGATGACCGCGCCCAGCGCGACCCCGACCAGGATCGCGGTGACCCAGACGTAGGGCTCGTTGTAGCTCACCCCGAGCACCTTGGGCAGGTACTCGACCTGGACCATCGCCATGGTGTAGCCCAGGAAGCCCAGCATCGACCCCACGGAGAGGTCGATGTTGCGCGACACGATGATGAGCACCATGCCGGTCGCCATGATGGCGATCGAGGCGCTCTGGACCGAGAGGTTCCACAGGTTCCGCGGGGTGATGAAGTTCCCGTTGGAGAGCACGTTGAAGAAGATCCAGATGACGGCCAGGGCACCGATCATGCCCAGCAGCCGGGTGTCGAGCTCGAGCGCGGTCACGTACGACCGCAACGGACGCCTTGGCTGCTGCCGCGCAGCGGGCTCGGGAGCTGCAGTGACCTCGGTCATCGTGGCGCCTCAACGTGTGCGCGAATGGCAGAGCACGCGCGGCGCCGCGGGGGACCCGCGGCGCCGCTCGGTATCAACGGAAGCGGTCGGCCGTTACGGGCAACCGCTGACGGTGCCGGCAGCGACGTCCTTGCAGAGCGTCGCCTGGTCGATCCAGCCGGCATCCAGGACGACGCTGAGGTTGTCCTTCGTGATCGGCTGCGGCTGCAGGAAGATCGACGTCATGTCGTTTCCGCCGGGGCTCGTGAACTGAACCACGCCGGACACGTTCTTGATGCGTCGGGGTCGTTGCACAGCGCGACGGCAGCCTTGCCGGCGGCATCGCCGAGCAGGCGGGCGTCCTTCCAGACGTCGACGGTCTGGGTGCCGAGGGCGACCCGGTTGAGGGCGGCAGCATCGCCGTCCTGGCCGGACACCGGCACCTTGCCGGCGAGGCCCTGGGCGGCCAGCGCGGCGACGACGCCGCCGGCCATGCCGTCGTTCTCGGACCAGACCGCGTCGACCGCGTTGTTTTGCGAGGTCAGGATCTGCTCCATCTCCTTCTGGGCGTTGGAGGGATCCCAGTTGTCGGTGTAGGTCTCGCCGACGATCTTGATGTCGCCGCTGTCAACGGCGGCCTTGATCACCGGATCGCCGCCCGCCCGGAGGAAGTCGGCGTTCGCGTCGGCCTTGTTGCCCTTGATGATCGCCCAGTTGCCCTTCGGCACGACGTCGAAGACCGCCTGGGCCTGCATCTTGCCGACAAGCGCGTTGTCGAACGTGATGTAGAGCGCGCTCGGGTCCTCGATCAGTCGGTCATAGGCGATGACCGGGACGCCGTTCGAGGTCGCCGACGCGACCGCCGGCTTGATGGCCGTGCCGTCCTGAGCCAGGATGATCACGACCTTGGCGCCCTGCGGTGATCAGGTTCTCGACGTTGGACAGCTGCGTCTCGGCCGACGACTTGGCGTCGTTCGAGATGTACTTGGCGCCGGCGTCACTCCAGCGCCTTCTTGATGGCGGGCTCGTCCCACTTGCGCCCAGCGCTCCTCCTGGTAGTTGTTCCAGGAGACGCCGACCGTACAGTCGGTCGCTGTCCCACCACCACCACCGCCACCGGTGCTCGGGGCGGGGGTCGCACTGCTCGAGCACGCTCCGACCAGGACGGCCGTGGCGCCCGCGAGCGCGGCGAACCTACGAATGTTCATGCGCGTTTCTCCTCCTCCAGTAGACGCATTCGTCATCGACGAAAACGGCTGGTTGCGCCGCACAGGCTACACCGGAAGGCCTACCCCTTTCGTGTCGAACCGCCCACCCGGGGCGGCCATGGATCGCGAGGACAGGTTGCGAGGGGCCATCTCAGGCGCTCGCAACGTGGAGGACATCGTCGCGCGGCGCGAACCACGCGGCCGGGTCCGTGAGGAGTGGCTCGAAGGCGAGCTCCGCCGCGCCGCGGAGCGGCGCATCGACTCCGAGCGTGGCCGGAACGATGCGGACGAGGCCGCCGGGGGCCGGCAATGCCCGTCGCGAGAGCTCGGCCTCCATCGTCTCGCGGACGAACGGATGGATCCGGCCGAGCATGGCACCCAGGATGATCAGTCGCGGGTTGAGGATGTTGACCAGGCCGGCCAGCCCGATGCCCAGCCAGCGACCGACATGCTCGAGCGCCGCGATCGCCGTCGGGTCACCGGCGGCGGCATCGGCCAGCACGGCGTCAACGCCCGCGCCGCCGGCATCGGCCGGCCGGCCGGCCAGGGCGAGCAACGCACCTTCGCCGATCTCGGTCTCCCAGCAACCGGTCGAGCCGCAGCGGCATCGACGCCCGTCGGGGTTGATGGGCACGTGCCCGATCTCCCCGCCATAGCCGGCGGCTCCGGTGAGCGGCTCGCCGTTCACGATCGCGCCGCCGCCGACGCCGACCTCGCCCGACACGTAGAGCACGTTGTCCACGCCGGCCGCGGCACCGCGTCGATGCTCCGCGAGCACGCCCAGGTCCGCGTCGTTGGCGACCGAGACGGGCACGCCGAGGTTGAGCGCGGCCGCCAGCCGGGCGCCCAGGGGCGCATCCAGCCAGCCCAGGTTGGGCGCCATCGACACCAGGCCGTCGCTGCGGCGGACGACGCCGGCCACCGCCACGCCGACGCCGATCACGGGGTAGGCCGTCCGCGCCCCGAGCTGGTCGGCCAGATCGACCAGCCCTGCGACGACCGCGTCCAGGGCCCGGTGGCCGCGCGGCAGGTCCACTCGCGCCTTGGCCAGCGTCTCGCCGCCCAGCCCGACGACGGCGGCTGCGAGGGAGTCCACCAGCACCTCGAACGCGAGCACGACGGCGCGGTCGGGGTTGAGGTGGACGAGCGGGGAGGGACGGCCGGGCGTGCCCAGGCGGACCGCGGCGTCCTCGGCCACGAACCCGGCACCGGCCAGCTCCTGGACAAGCCCGCGAATCGCGCTGCGGGTCAGACCGGTGGCGGCCACGAGGTCCGAACGCGACAGCGGACCGCTCTCGTGGAGGTCGCGGGTGATCGCGCTCAGGTTCGCCCGGCGAACCGTCTCGCTCCGCAGTCCAAGGTCAACCCGGCCAGGTCGCACAGGTTTGTGATCCTTTCGCTCAAATATGTGCCAGACTGGTACACGGGCACCACTCGTGTCAAGTCGGGGTCCCCCGCAATGGCCGGGCGCAACAGCCCCGGAGGAGGACGGTGATGGTCGAGCCAGGCCGCCCGGGTGTGTCGGCGGTCCGTTGGGGCGTGCTGTCGACCGCGAACATCGCGGTGGAGAAGGTCATCCCGGGCATCCAGAAGGCAGCCGGCTGCGAGGTCCTCGCGATCGCCTCCCGGGACGCGGACCGGGCGGACAGCGCCGCCCGGCGGCTCGGGATCCCCCGCGCCCACGGGTCGTACGAGGCGCTGCTGGCGGACCCGGACGTGGACGCCGTGTACATCCCGCTGCCCAACCACCTGCACGCCCGATGGACGATCGCCGCGGCGCGAGCCGGGAAGCACGTGCTGTGCGAGAAGCCGCTCGCGATGACCGCGGACGAGGCGCAGGGCATGGTGGACGCCTGTCGCGACGCCGGGGTGCTGCTGATGGAGGCGTTCATGTACCGCCTCCATCCTTCGTGGGTCGCCGTCGCCGACCTGGTCGCCGCCGGACGAATCGGCCGCCTGCGCGCGGTGACCAGCTGGTTCTCCTACTTACAACGACGATCCGGCCAACATCCGCAACATCCGGGCGGCCGGCGGCGGCGCCCTGTACGACATCGGCTGCTACAACGTGAACCTGTCGCGGATGCTGTTCGGTGCCGAGCCCGAGCAGGTGAGGGCCTTCGTGACACGGGATCCCGCCACGGGCGTCGACATCCTCACCAGCGGGCTGCTGGCATTCGCCGGGCGGCGTGGCGACCTTCACCTGCTCCACGCGGGTGGAGCCCGACCAGCGGGTGGACATCTACGGGACCGACGGACGGATCTCGATCGGCATCCCGTTCAACATCCCGCCGGATCGGCCCACCCGGGTGTTCCTGACCGCGGGCGGCGACCCGCCCGTCGCGCCGGCCACGGAGGTCCTCGAGTTCGAGACCGCCGATCCGTACACAGTCGAGGCGGAGCGGTTCGCGGCGTCGGTCATGGCCGGTGGTCCCGTCCCGGTGCCGCCGGAGGACGCGGTCGCGAACCTGCGGGTCATCGAGCGCCTGTTCGCCGCGGGCGACATCGACTGACCCCGGGGGTACCATCGCCGCGCGCCGATCCGAGAGCGTGCGTCCCTGCTGATCCGAGGTTGCTGTCATGGTCGAGGGGACGTCCCAGCCGACAAGCCGGAACCGCTCCAGGCGGCCCGTGGCGCTGGTCGCGGTCGTGGCGCTGGGGGCCGTGCTCGTCGCAGGGCTGGGTCTCGTGGTCGCGCGGCCGTGGGTCAGTCAGCCGAGCTGCCCGCCGATCGCCGAGCACCCGGAGTGGACCGTGGCGCGCCGGTGGGACGAGGCCCTGCTGGACGCGATCCGGCGCGCCCTCCCGGCGCCGACGGTCCACGCGCGGAACCTGTTCCACACCTCGGTCGCGATGTGGGACGCATGGGCCGCGTATGACTCAACGGCCATGGGCTACCTGGTCAACGAGAAGCACACCGCCGACAACGTCGCGGCCGCCCGCGACGAGGCGATCAGCTACGCGGCGTACCGGGTGCTCAACGAGCGCTACATCAAGTCCACCGGCGGCGACGTGTCGCTGTCCGAGTTCGCCGACCTGATGGACGCCCTGTGCTACCCGGTGAACGTCACCACGACCGATGGCGACTCGCCCGCAGCCGTGGGCAACCGGATCGCCGCCGCGATCATCGCCTACGGCAAGCTCGACGGCTCCAACGAGGACGGCGGCTACGCGGCGACCGACTACCGGCCGGTCAACCCGCCGCTCAAGGTGGCCGGATCGGGTACCACCATGACGGACCCCAACCGGTGGCAGCCGCTCCAGATCGAGCACATGATCTCCCAGAACGGCATCCCCGTGACCAACGGCGTCCAGCAGGCGGTCGGTCCCGCACTGGGGCCACGTCAAGGGTTTCGCCCTGCCGCCCGACTCGGGCACGGGCACGCCGATCGATCCGGGGCCGCCGCCCCGCGCCTCGGCGATCCGGCATCGGACCAGGCATTCAAGGACCAGGCGGTCCAGGTCATTCGCGACAGCAGCATGCTCGACCCGACGACGGACGCAGATCGACATCTCGCCCGCGTCGCTGGGCGGCAACTCGCTGGGCGCCAACGACGGCCACGGTCACGCGGTCAACCCCGTGACCGGCCAGCCCTACCAGCCGGACCTGGTGCTCCAGGGCGACTTCGGCCGGATCATGGCCGAGTTCTGGGCGGACGGACCCAGTCCGAGACGCCGCCGGGTCACTGGAACGTGCTGGCGAACCTCGTCTCGGACGAGCTCTCGCCGGACCTGCGGATCGCCGGCAAGGGCGAGCCCGTGGACCGGCTCCAGTGGGACGTCAAGCTGTACCTGGCCGTCAACGGCGCCGTGCATGACGCGGCCATCGCCGCGTGGGGCCTCAAGGGGTACTACGACTCGTCCCGCCCGATCTCGATGATCCGGTACATGGGCGGCCTCGGCCAGTCGAGCGACTCGTCGCTGCCATCGTATGACCCGGAGGGCCTGCCCCTGGTTCCGGGCCTGGTCGAGCTGATCACGCCCGAGACCACCGCTCCCGGGCAACGCCATGCCGCGCTCAAGGGGCACGAGGGGGAGATCGCGATCAGGGCCTGGGCCGGCAACCCGGCGGATCCGACGACCGAGGTCGGCGGCGTGGCCTGGATCCGCGCGGTGGACTGGGTGCCCTACCAGCTGCCGACCTTCGTGACGCCGTCGTTCCCGGGCTACATCTCGGGCCACAGCACGTTCAGCCGGGCGGCGGCCGAGGTGCTCACGGGGTTCACGGGCAGCGAGTACTTCCCGGGGGGATGAGCGGCTACACGATCAAGGCGGGCTCGCTCAAGTTCGAGAAGGGCCCGACCACGGACATCAACCTGGAGTGGGCGACGTACTACGACGCGTCCGACCAGGCCGGCCAATCCCGCCTGTGGGGCGGCATCCACGTCCAGGCCGACGACTTCAACGGGCGCGTGATCGGCTCGCAGTGCGGCAAGGCCGCCCTCGCGCTGGCGGAGCGCTACTTCGCGGGAACCGCGGGCTCGTGAGGCCTGGCGGACCGCCCGTCGCCGTGTCCCGTCGGCGTGCCCCGTCACCGGGCGTCCTATCGGGGCTGCCGCCGGGCGTCCTGCCGGGCATCCCGCCGGTGACCCGATGAGCGGACGGAGTCGCCGGCTGCTCGCCGGCGCGGTGGTCGTGGTCCTGGTGCTGGTCCTGGCGGGGGCGGGGGCGATCGTCGTCCTGCGCGCGAGCACGTCGTCCACGGCGGCGCTGCCCGCGCCGGTGTTCGTCGACGAGACCGTCTCGTCCGGTCTCGAACACACCTACGACGGCGGCGTCACCTTCTACACCGGCGGCGGCGTCGCGGTGCTCGACTGCAACGATGACGGGCGGCCCGACCTGTACCTCGCGGGCGGTGCGAACCCGGCCGAGCTGTTCCGCAACGACAGCGCGCCCGGCGGTGCCCTCCGGTTCAGCCGGCTGCCGGACCCGACGACCGACCTGACGGGTGTCACCGGCGCGTACCCGATCGACATCGACGCCGACGGCCACGCCGACCTCGCGGTGCTCCGGGTCGGCGGGGTCCGAGCTGCTGCGCGGCCTGGGCGACTGCCGGTTCCAGCCGGCCAACGACGCCTGGGGGTTCCAGTCGCCGACCACCTGGACGACGGCGTTCAGCGCCACCTGGGAAGGCTCGGCATCGCTCCCCACGCTCGCGATCGGCTACTACGTCGGGCTCGACGCGTCCGGCCAGCCGACGACCACGTGCGCGGACAATGACCTGTTCTACGGCCCGCCGCGTCCGGCGGCCGCTACGCCCCCCCGATCCCGCTCACCCCCGGCTACTGCACGCTGTCGATGCTGTTCAGCGACTGGGACGGCTCCGGCCGCCGGGACCTGCGGGTCACCAACGATCGCCACTACTACACCGATGGCGAGGACCAGCTCTGGCGCATCGAGCCCGGGCAGCCGCCGCGCGCCTACACGGCGGCAGACGGCTGGGTCTCGATGCAGATCTGGGGCATGGGCATCGCGAGCCAGGACCTCACCGGCGACGGGCTCCCGGAGGTGTTCCTGACCAGCCAGGCGGACAACAAGCTGCAGACGCTGCTGAGCGGACCCGGCCAACCCATGTACCGCGACATCGCGGTCAAGCGTGGCGTCACCGCGGCCCAGCCGTTCACCGGCGGTGATGTCCTGCCGTCGACCGCCTGGCACCCCGAATTCCAGGACGTCAACAACGACGGGCTCGTGGACCTGTTCGTGTCCAAGGGCAACGTCAGCGACGGTCCCGACTACGCCAGCCGCGATCCCAGCAACCTGTTCCTCGGCCAGCCCGACGGGACGTTCACGGAGGGCGCCGAAGCGCGGGCATCGTCAACTTCGCTCGCGGACGGGGTGCCGCCCTGGCCGACTTCAACCTCGACGGTCTGCTGGACCTGGTCGAGGTGAACCTGGGCGCGCAGGTCCGGGTGTGGCGCAACGTCGGCAGCGGGACGCGCGGCAGTCGCCCGGTCCGATGGGCGGCTGGCTGGCGCTGCGGGTGACCGAGCCCGGTGGCAACCGCGACGCAATCGGGGCCTGGATCGAGGTGCAGGTGGGTGACGCCGTCCAGCGGCGGGAGCTCACGATCGGCGGGGGCCACATCAGCGGCCAGCTGGGCTGGACGCACTTGGGCTCGGCTCGGCCCGCGAGGCGCGTGTCCGCGTCCAATGGCCCGACGGCGAGGTCGGCCCGTGGATGACGGTGGCGGCGGACCAGTTCCTGGACATCGAGCGCGGTGCCGGCCAGGCCCGATCGTGGGTGCCCGCCGGTGGTTGAGGAGGGTGGCAGGTGACGGGAACGGCCCGACTCGTGGAGGTTCAGCTGCCCGATCTCGGCAGGCCGGCCGTCCGGCCCGAGGTACCGGCCCGTCGGTACGCGGAGCGGGTCGCGGCGCTCCGCGAGCGGGCAGAGCGCCGAGGGTACGACCGCCTGGTCGTCTTCGCGGACCGGGAGCACAGCGCGAACCTCGCGTTCCTGACCGGCTTTGACCCCCGGTTCGAGGAGGCGCTGCTGGTGCTGGGGCCGGACGATCCGTCCGCGATCCTGGTGGGCAACGAGTGCTTCGGC
Source organism: uncultured Chloroflexia bacterium (assembly GCA_963732805.1). Classification (GTDB taxonomy): domain Bacteria; phylum Chloroflexota; class Limnocylindria; order Limnocylindrales; family CSP1-4; genus CAIXZV01. Next base: position 1,986,307 of record CAVTAW010000001.1, on the reverse strand, counting down.
ATGGCCGGTGCCGCACCCTTGCCGATGCGCCGCCACCTGTTCCAGGACCTGAGCCTTCCATCCCAGCCGCGCGACCGGTCCCGGCCGCTCGCGAGCATCCTGGCGGAGGAGGGGATCGGGCGAGGCAGCAGGGTCGGGGTGCTGGGCTGGAAGACGTTCGCGGTCCGGTCGACGATCGAGGTCCCGGCGTACATCGTGGATGAGCTGCGGACGCTGACCGGCGCGAGCGACCTCGTCGAGAACGCGAACGAGCTGCTGATCGACCCGGCCGACGGACTCCGGGTCCTCAACGACATCGACCAGCTGGCGGTGTTCGAGCATGCGGCGTGCCAGACCTCGACCGGCGTCCGGGACCTGCTGCGGGGTCTGCGACCGGGCATGACCGAGGCCGGGGCCGTTCGGCTGCTGGGCTGGAACGGGATGCCGCTCTCCTGCCACCTGATGCTGACGGCGGGCCCGCGCGCTGCGCTCGGCCTGCTCAGCCCGGGCGACCGGCCGATCGAGCACGGCGACCCGATGACGGTCGCGTTCGGCATCTGGGGTGCCCTCAACTGCCGGGCCGGGTTCGTGGTCGAGGACTCGTCCGGCTTGCCTGATGGCGTCGCAGACTACGTGGAGCGGCTCGTGGCGCCCTACTTCGAGGCCGTGGCCGAGTGGTACGGCGCGCTCCACGTTGGCCAGGTGGGCGGTGCGCTCCAGGCGATCATCGACCGCAGGCTCGGGGATCCGTTCTTCGGGATCGGGCTCAACCCCGGCCACCAGCTGCACCTGGACGAATGGGTCAACTCGCCCGTCTGGCGCGACTCGCGCGTCGAGCTGCGGTCCGGGATGGCGCTGCAGGTGGACATCATCCCGGCGACCGGCACGCCGTGGTTCACGACCAACATCGAGGATGGCATCGGCCTCGCCGATGAATCGCTGCGGGCCGCGTTCGCGGATGCCTACCCCGACGCCTGGCGACGGATCCAGGTGCGGCGCGCGTTCATGCGCGACGCGCTCGGGATCGAGCTGCACCCCGATGTGCTGCCGTTCTCGAACATGCCCGCGCTCCTGCCGCCGTTCCTGCTCCGGCCCGACCGGGCGATGTCGCTCGCGGGCTGAGCGCGCCCGCGCGCGTTTGGCCGGGTGTGGCGGGGCCGGCGGGGATGGGCGCTCGCGGGGATCCGGCGGGGCCGGCGCGGATCACTGGGGCGCGGCGGGGGCCCCCGTTCGGTCGGGGCCGGCGAGGCGGGCGGGGCCCTCGTTGGGTCGGGTGCGGCGGAGCTCCAGTGGGTCGGTGCGGCGCCTGGAACGCCCGGCGTGCACTCGAGCGGTTTCGGAGCCGGCGACGCGGCCGGAACCGGCGGTTGGAACGCTCCGCGAGCGAGATGGCTTATGCAGCCGTCAGCTGGAACGTTGAGCGAGCAGCGCCAGACGGAAACCGCCGCAGTGAACGCCAGGCGTTCCGCGAGCTGGGGTGGCTGGGGGTGGCCGGAGGTCGCCGTGAGCGGGAGTTGGCCGCGAGCGGGACCATTCCGCGAGTGGGAGCATTCCGCGAGCTGGGGTGGCTGGGGGTGGCCGCGAGCGGGACCATTCCGCGAATTGGGGTTGGCCGCGAGAGGCTGCCCGGCGAACCGGCACCGCAGCCAGGTGCAACGGCGAGGCAAAGCCGCGTCTCGCGCCGACCCACGCGTCTGGTCTGTTGCCCGTTCGGAGCGTCCCTGCTATCCTCCGCCGGTCGAAGAACAAGGAATACAGTCACGCCATCGTTCGTGTCGGAGGATCGAGTGCCGCTCGCGCGGGAGAAGAAGCAAGAGGTCATCGAGGCGTACGCCGTCAAGGACGGCGACACCGGCTCCCCGGAGGTCCAGATCGCGCTCCTGACGGAGCGGATCCGGGACCTGACGGAGCACCTCCGTCGCTTCCCCAAGGACAACCACTCGCGACGCGGCCTCCTCAAGCTCGTGGGTCAGCGCCGGCGCCTTCTCGCCTACCTGGTGAAGAAGGACGCCACGCGCTACCGGGCCGTCATCGGCTCGCTCGGGCTGCGCCGCTAGGGAACGCCGCATCGACCCCGGGTCAGCCCCGGGGTCGCTCGTGCCCGGCCCCTCGCCAGCCCGGCCCGCTTCGCCGCAGGTCGCTCCACCCCAACACGGCCAAGGAGGTCGTTCACACGTGCCCAATCCCACGACGCTCGAGATCGAGTTCGGCGGCCGAACGCTGACGCTGGAGACCGGCCGGCTGGCCGGCAACGCCGGCGGCGCCGTGACCGCTCGCTACGGCGATTTGATGGTCCTCGGGACCGCGAACCGGTCCGAGCCTCGCCCGGGTCTCGATTTCTTCCCGCTGACCGTGGACTTCGAGGAGCGGATGTACGCCGCCGGCAAGATTCCCGGCGGCTTCATCAAGCGCGAGGGCCGTGCCTCGGAAGCCGCGACGCTTGCCGCGCGCCTGACCGACCGCCCGATCCGGCCGCTGTTCCCCGAGGGTTACAAGGACGACGTCCAGATCGTCATCACGACCCTGTCGACGGACCAGGAGAACGAGCTCGACGTCCTGGGCACGATCGCGGCGTCCGCGGCGCTGACCATCAGCGAGATCCCGTTCCAGGGCCCGATCGGTGCGGTGCATGTCGGGCGGATCGACGGGCAGTTCATCCTCAACCCGACCACCAGCCAGCTGGCCGAGTCGGAGCTCGACCTCGTCGTCTCGGGCACCCGCGACGCGATCATGATGGTCGAGGCCGGGGTGAAGATCCTGCCCGAGGACGTGATGGCCGAGGCGATCATGTTCGCCCACCGGTCGCTCGCGCCGCTCATCGACGTGCAGGAGAAGCTGCGCGAGCTGGTCGGCAAGCCCAAGCGCCTGCCGTACCTCGAGCCGCTGACCGACTCGGTGCTCAGGTTCGCCGAGCTGGCGAAGGCCGGTGGCGAGCTCGTGGTCGTGGACGTCGAGACCACCGGAACGGATCCCAAGATGGCTGACCTCGTCGAGGTCGCCGCGGTCCGCGTCAAGGGTGGCAAGATCACCGACCGCTGGTCCACGTTCGTGAACCCGGGGCGCCCGATCATCGGCAACCAGATGCACGGCATCACCGACAAGGACGTCAAGGGCGCTCCGAGTCCCGCGGAGGCGGCGCGCAAGGCGCTCGACTTCGTGGGCAAGGCGCCGCTGGTCGGTCACTCGGTCGGCTTCGACATCGCGTTCCTCGAGGAAGCCCTGGGCGACGGCACTCGCATCGAGCCGGGCCGCTACCTGGACACGCTGGTGATCGCCCGCGAGGGGTACCCGGATCTCGAGAACTACAAGCTCGCGACGCTGGCCAACTTCTTCGGGGTCGAGCTCAAGGAGAGCCATCGCGCCCTTCCGGATGCCGAGGCGACGGCCAACCTGTTGATCTGGTTCGGCAATGACCTGCCCGGCCGCATCGACGCCCTGGCCGACGGCATCACCACCGCGACCCGCGCCGTCAAGGCCGATGCCGCGGAGTCCGCGACGCTCCTCGAGGCGGCCCGGCGCCAGGCCCGCTTCAGCAAGAGCCTGTTCGGCCTCGTCCAGAAGAAGACCGTCCGGAAGCTGGTGCTCGCCGAAGGCCTCCGCATGGACGGGCGCGCGACCGACGAGATCCGTCCGATCTCGGTCGAGGTCGGCCTGCTGCCGCGGGCGCATGGCTCCGGCCTGTTCACGCGCGGCCAGACCCAGGCGCTGACCGTCGCCACGCTCGGCGCGTCCTCGGACGTCCAGCGCATCGACACGATCAGCCCCGAGACCGAGAAGCGGTACCTCCACCACTACAACTTCCCGCCGTACAGCACCGGCGAGAACAAGCCGATGCGCGGTCCCTCTCGGCGCGACATCGGGCACGGCAACCTCGCCGGGCGCGCGCTGCTGCCGGTGCTGCCGAGCCAGGAGGAGTTCCCGTACGTCATCCGCCTCGTGTCCGAGGTGGTCGCCGGCAACGGCTCGACGTCCATGGCCTCCACCTGCGGCTCGACGCTCGCGCTCATGGATGCGGGCGTGCCGATCAAGGCGCCGGTGGCCGGTGCGGCGATGGGCCTAGTGCTCGATGCGGAGACCGGGAAGTTCGTGGTGCTCACCGACATCCTCGGCAAGGAGGACTCGATCGGCGACATGGACTTCAAGGTCACCGGGACCACGGAGGGCATCACCGCCCTCCAGATGGACATCAAGGTCAAGGGGATCGACGAGCAGGTCATCCGCGAGGGGCTCAAGCAGGCCCTCGCCGCCCGCCTGTTCATCCTCGACAAGATGACCGCGGTCCTGCCCAGCGCCCGCGAGGAGATGTCCGACTTCGCGCCGCGGATCATCACGATCAAGATCAACCCCGAGAAGATCCGCGAGATCATCGGCAAGGGTGGGTCGATGATCCGCAAGATCCAGGAGGAAACCCAGACCGAGATCAACGTCGAGGACGACGGCACCGTGGAGATCGCGGCCGTCTCCGGCGAGAACTCGCGCAAGGCGATCAACTGGATCGAGAGCCTCACGCGAGAGGTCGAGGTCGGGGCGCTGTACCTGGGGAAGGTCACCCGGCTGATGACCTTCGGCGCGTTCGTCGAGATCCTGCCGGGCAAGGAAGGCCTGGTCCGGATCGGCGAGCTGGCCGACTACCACGTGCCCTCAGTCGAGGACGTCGTGTCGGTCGGCGACGAGGTCATGGTGGTGGTGATGGAGATCGACCGCCAGGGCCGCGTCAACCTGTCCCGCAAGGCGGCGATGCAGCGGCACCTCGCCAAGTAGGCGCGCGCCGCGACCGTCAGACCAGCGATCTCGAAACCTGGAACGCCCCCGAGTGCCTTCGGGCACCCGGGGGCGTTCGTGTTCGTGGCGTCCGCCATGTGGCGTAAGCGAGATTCGGATGCGATGGTCTACCAGGCCGGCTGCCGCCGGTCGGGGTTGGCGTCACGGGTGTCCACACCCGCCACCTGGGCCAGGACGCCGATGATGGCTACCAGGACGACGGCGATCAGGAGTTCCATGCCCGTAGCATGAGCGCGTTCGGGGTGCTGCCGATGCCCGATGGCCCGTTCGAGGCCGTGGAGCTGCTGCGTGACCCGTTCGTGCTCGTGGCCCCGGCCGACTCGCCGCTGGCGGAGCTGCCGGGCCCGCCCGCGCTCAAGCTCATCGGAGAACAGCGGCTGATCGGCTTCCGGACGTGCCGGAGCACGAGATCCGCCGAGATGCAGCTGCGGGCGGCCGGCGCGGACCCGAGCTTCGTGTTCCGTTCGGAGGACAACGGGACCGTCCAGGCCATGGCGGCAGCCGGGCTGGGCGTCGCGCTCGTGCCGCTGCTGGCAGTCGATTTGACCGACCCGTCGATCCGTGTGATCCGGACCGATCTCGAGCCCCGTCGGATCGCCCTGATGTGGCACCGGGATCGATATCGGTCGCCGGCCGCGCGCGCGTTCGTCGACATCGCGACCGAGGTGTGCGCGGCGCTCCAGGCCGAGCTCCGGGCTCGCCGGTGACGCGGGCCGGCGGGGGGCCCGCTGCTATACTCCGCCGGTGCCCGACAACCCATCGATAGCAGGTCGGACCATGCCCCGAAGCCACCCCAATTCTCTCACCGTCGCCGTCGTCGGAGCCACCGGTGCCGTCGGTCGGACGATGATCCAGGTCCTGCTCGAGAAGCAGCTCCCGTTCACCGAGCTGCGCCTCCTGGCCTCGCCGCGGTCCGCCGGCACCACGATGACCGTGGACGGCAGCCAGCTCGAGGTGGGGCTGGCCACGCCCGAATCGTTCCAGGGCGTGGACATCGCGCTGTTCAGCGCCGGCGGCGGGACATCGAAGGAGCTCGCGCCCGAGGCCGCGAAGCGCGGCGCGGCCGTGATCGACAACTCCAGCGCCTGGCGCATGGACCCGGCCGTCCCGCTGGTCGTCTCCCAGGTCAACCCCGACGACCTCGAGTGGCACGAGGGGATCATCGCCAACCCCAACTGCTCCACGATGCAGCTGATGCCGCCGCTGATGGCCCTGCGGGATGCCGTGGGCATCGAGCGCCTGATCGTGGACACCTACCAGTCGGTGGCCGGCACCGGCCACAAGGCGATCGTCGAGCTCGAGGAGCAGGTGCGGGCCCACGCGGAGGGCCGGCCCAAGGTGGCTCGCGTCTACCCCCACGTCATCGGGTTCAACGCATTGCCCCACATCGACACTTTCCTCGACAACGGGTACACGAAGGAGGAGTGGAAGGTCGTCACCGAGAGCCGCAAGATCCTGCACCTGCCCGATCTGCGGGTGTCGTGCACGGCAGTCCGGGTTCCGGTGTTCATCAGCCACTCGGAGGCCGTCCACGTCGAGACCCGCGACCCGATCACTCCGGCTGAGGCACGAGCCGTGTTCGCCGCGGTCAAGGGCGTGGTCGTCCAGGATGACCCGGCAGCCAACGTGTACCCGCTCGCAACCGAGGCGGCGGGCTCGGACGAGGTCTATGTGGGCCGGGTCCGCCAGGACCCGTCGATCGACGGCAACCGGGGCCTCGCCTTCTGGGTCGTGTCCGACAACCTGCGCAAGGGCGCGGCGTCCAACGCCGTGGAGCTCGCTGAGCTGCTGGTGGAGCGGGGCTGGATCCGTGCTGCCAGGGACCGCCAGCCGGTCGGGGCCTCCGGGGGACGGCCCGCGTGACGGGCGACGAGCGCCGCCAGGCGCTCGAGGCCATCGCCGACGAGATCAGGGTCTGCACGCGCTGCCGGCTCCATGAGGGTCGTTCGCGGGCGGTGCCCGGCGAGGGCAACCCGGACACCGAGGTCGTATTCGTCGGCGAGGGCCCCGGCTTCAACGAGGACCGGGAGGGCCGGCCGTTCGTCGGGCGGGCGGGCGGTCTCCTCGTGCGCCTGCTCGCGAGCATCGGCTGGCGGCGCGAGGACGTGTTCATCACGAACGTCGTCAAGTGCCGGCCGCCCGACAACCGCGATCCCCAGCCGGACGAGATGGCGGCCTGCGCGCCGTACCTGCGCCGCCAGCTCGAGGCGCTCGATCCGGCCGTGGTGGTGACCCTGGGCCGGTACTCGATGGCCACGTTCATGCCCGGCGCCAGGATCGGCCAGGTTCATGGCACGACGCGCCCGATCGATCCCGAGACCGGGGCGCGCGACGCCCTGGCGTTTGCCATGTACCACCCCGCCGCCGCCCTCCGGACGGGTGCACTCGAGCGCGAGAGCTTCGAGGACATCGCCCGCGTCCCGGATGTGCTCCTGCGCGCGCGCGAGCGACGCGAGGCTGGTGCCCTGACTCGCGCTGCAGGGGCTCCGCCCGGCCCCGGCCCGGACACCGGCAGCCGACCGGAACCGGGCGCATCCACCCTGAACGCCGCCCCGCACACCGCCCCGAATGCCGCGCCGGTCACGGCGTCGATCACTGCCTCCGCCGACGATCCCGCGGCCGACGAGGCATCCCAGCTCACCCTGTTCTGACAACCCGTACGGACGACCAACCGATGGCAGACCCCAACAAGCCGCTCCGAATCATCCCGCTCGGCGGGGTGGGGGAGATCGGCAAGAACATGTACCTGTTCGAGTACGGCGACGACATCGTCGTCATCGACTGCGGGCTGATGTTCCCCGACGAGGAGATGTTCGGCATCGACCTCGTCGTGCCCGACGTCACCTACCTCAAGGAGAACCGGGACAAGCTCCGCGCGTTCCTGATCACGCACGCGCACGAGGACCACGTCGGCGGGCTTCCCTATGTCCTGCCCGAGTTCCCAGGCGTCCCGATCTACGCCAGCACGCTCGCCCGCGGCCTGCTGGGCAACAAGATCAAGGAGCACAAGCTCCACAACAACCCGATGCGTGCCCTGGATCCCGGTGACGAGCTCACGATCGGGCCGTTCGACGTGATCCCGTTCCGGGTCAGCCACTCCATCCCCGACGCGATGGGGATCGCGCTCCGGACGCCCGTCGGCGTGGTCGTCCACACCGGTGACTTCAAGTTCGACCACACGCCCGTGGACGGCAAGCACTCCGATTTCGCGACGCTCGCGCGGATGGGGCAGGAGGGCGTGATCGCGCTGCTGTCCGACTCCACGCGCGCGGAGAACCCGGGCTACACGCCCTCCGAGCGCACGGTGGGGGAGGCGTTCCGGGAGATCATGGAGGGCCTGGAGGGGCGGGTCATCGTGGCCACCTTCGCCTCCAACATCGCGCGCATCCAGCAGGTGTTCGACGCGGCCAGCACCTTCGGCCGCCAGGTGGCCGTCGTGGGCCGGTCGATGGAGCAGAACACCCGGATCGCGTCCGATCTCGGCTACCTGACGTTCGAGCCGTCGCAGTTCCTGCCCAAGGATCGGATCACGGACCACCCTGCCGCCCGTACGGTCATCGCGACCACCGGCGCCCAGGGCGAGCCGATGTCGGGCCTGGCCCGGATGGCCAATCGCGACCACCGGTTCGTGGAGATCCAGCCCGGTGACACGGTCATCGTGTCGGCCAGCCCGATCCCGGGCAACGAGGAATACGTCGCCCGGACCATTGACAACCTGTTCAAGGCGGGTGCGAACGTGTACTACCACACGATCAAGCGCGCCCACGTGTCCGGGCATGCGAGCCAGGAGGAGCTCAAGCTGATGCTCGGCCTCACCCGGCCTGCGCACTTCATCCCGATGCACGGGGAGTTCCGGATGCAGGTCCAGCACGGTCGACTGGCCATCGAGAGCGGGGTGAAGCCCGAGAACGTGTTCATCATCGAGAACGGCACCCCGATCGAGATCTTCGCCGACGGCAGCGCTCGTCGGGGGCAGCCGGTGTCCGCCGGGTACGTGTTCGTGGACGGGCTGTCGGTGGGCGAGGTGGGCGACGTCGTCCTGCGCGACCGGCGAGCCCTGGCCAACGATGGGATGTTCATGGTCGTGGTCCAGGTGGACAAGCAGACCGGGCGCGTGGTCGGACGGCCGGAGATCATCACCCGCGGGTTCGTCCACGGCAACGAGGAGGACCCGATCATCGACGAGGCGGCGCGCCGGATCATCGATGCGCTCCAGCAGCCCGGGGACCGCATCAGCGAGATCGCCCTGCTCAAGGAGCAGGTCAAGGACGGCGTGTCGCGGTTCCTGTACGAGCAGACCAAGCGGCGGCCGATGGTGTTCCCGGTCGTGGTCGAGGTCTAGGCATGGCGCAGCGCCGACGGCCGACGTCGCGGTCCAGCGGGGCCCGCCGCGGCCGCACGACACGCCGAACCCGGGGTGGGGGGCTGCCGATGCCCCGAATCTCCCTGGGCCTGTCGCCGGCCGTCGTCCGGTCGCTGGTGGGCATCTTCCTGCTGGTGCTGGGCGCCGTCACGCTGATCGCCCTGGTCCTGCCGGGTGAGGGCGCCCTGACCGACTGGTGGCGCAACCTGGCGGTTCCGTACTTCGGATCCGGGCGCTGGCTGCTCCCGTTCGTGCTGCTGCTCTCCGGCTGGTACGTGGAATGGGGACCCGGCCGCGAGCCGGGTGCGCCGTGGGGCCGGACGCTGCTCGGGATCGCGATGGCCTACGCGGGGTTCCTGGGCCTGGCGCAGCTGACCGGGTTCTCGGGCGAGTTCACGGGTGGCCGGATCGGGCGGTTCCTGGTGAACGTGCTCGAGCCCGCGCTGACCACCCCCGGCGCGTTCGTGATCCTCCTGGGCATGCTGCTGGCGGGGCTGCTGATCACGTTCGACATGCCGCTCCGGGCGCTGATCGCGCCGGCCACCCACGCGGCCCGCGCCGCGGGCGCCGCGCTCCAGGGAAGCGGCGGAGCCGGTGCGCAGGGGTCCGGGACCCGGGCCGCCCCCAAGGCGACGAACGATGGCGCGGGAGCGGCCGGGGTCGGGGTCGAGGGCGGCCGTCGCGGGCGCGCCATACGCCTTCCGGGCGGCGAGGCCCCCGGCCAGACGGGCGTCTGGGGTACGGAGCAGCCGGCCGCCGTGGGACCGGGGGGCGCCTCTGCGTCACCGACCTCCGCGACGTTCGCTCCGGCGCGCGGCAACGGCAGCGGCGCCGGCGTCGCGGTCGGCCCGGGCATCGCCGCCGGCGCCGGGGTTGCCGCGGCCGCCGGCGCGAGCGCGACCGGTGCGGCGGGAGCCGGCCTGGCGGGAGCGGCCGTTGGCAACGGGGATGCCGGCCTTCGGGCCGCTGCGCGCGAGTCGCGTCCCATCGGGCGGGATCCCGAGGACGTCACCGACGCCTCCGACTCGCCGCCCAAGCAGGGCGTCGAGTGGCGTCTCCCGCCGCACATGCTGCTCGACGCCGGCGAGGCGCAGTCGCCCACCGCGAACCAGGACGCGATCCACGCCTGGAACGAGGACCGGATCATCGAGAAGCTGTCCTCGTTCGACATCGAGGCGCGGATCATCGCCCGCAACGCGGGCCCGGTCGTCACCCAGTACGAGGTGCAGCCGGCACCGCACATCAAGCTCAGCCGGATCGAGGCCCTCTCGGACGACCTGTCGATGGCCCTTGCCGCGCGGAGCATCCGGATCGAGGCGCCGATCCCGGGCAAGAGCGCCGTGGGCATCGAGATCCCGAACCGCGAGTTCAACGTGGTCGCGCTGCGCCGGATCCTGGACGAGGTGGACTTCAGCGCATCCGGATCACGCCTGACGTTCGCGCTGGGCCGGGACGTGGCCGGCCGCGCCCAGGCCGTGGACCTGTCCAAGATGCCCCACCTGCTGATCGCGGGTGCGACCGGCTCGGGCAAGAGCGTGATGGTCAACGCGCTCATCACCAGCCTGCTGTGCAACGCCACGCCCGACGACGCCCGGATGATCCTGATGGACCTCAAGCGGGTGGAGCTGGCCGGCTACAACGGCCTGCCCCATCTCCTGGTCCCGGTGATCACCGAGCCCGATCGCGCCAAGGCAGCCCTCAAGTGGGCCGTGGGCGAGATGGAGAACCGCTACCGGCGGTTCGCGGGCGCCACCGCCCGCAACATCAAGGCGTTCAACGAGACGCGCATCGACCCGGCCGACCGGCTGCCCTACATCGTGATCGTGGTCGACGAGCTCGCGGACCTGATGATGCGCGAAGGCAAGAACGTGGAGGATCCGATCGTCCGGCTCGCCCAGAAGGCGCGGGCGACCGGGCATCCACATGGTCCTGGCCACGCAGCGCCCGTCGGTGAACGTCGTCACGGGCCTGATCAAGGCCAACTTCCCGAGCCGGATCGCGTTCGCGATGGCGTCCCAGATCGACAGCCGCACGATCCTCGATGCCCCGGGGGCCGAGGACCTGATCGGCCGCGGCGACATGCTCTACCAGCCGTCCGACCTGCCGCGTCCGATGCGCCTCCAGGGCGTGTTCGTGTCGGATGCCGAGATCGGGCGGGTCGCCGAGCACTGGCGAGACCAGATCGAGGACCCGCACTACGACCTCTCGATCATCGAGTCCGACGAGGAGTCGACGGGCTCGGTGGACGACCTGGCCGACGAGGACGCGGATCGCCTGCTCCCGGATGCCGTATCCGTCATCCGGGAGTACGATCGTGCTTCGGCGTCGCTGCTGCAGCGCCGGCTGCGGATCGGCTACGCCCGGGCAGCACGGATCATCGACCAGCTCGAGGCCCGTGGATACGTCGGGGCGTTCGACGGCTCGAATGCCCGGGTGGTCCTTCGGCGTGACGACGGACCGGCCAGCGACGACAACGAGGACGACGGATGACCACGCGAGACGAAGCGCGACGGAGCCGCCTCGACGCGCGTGGGGACACCCGCGACTACGCGACCGAGGCCGGCCCGGCGCTGCCCGAGCGGCTGCTCGCCGCACGCGAGCGCAAGGGCGTCGACCTGTACCGCGCGGAACGGGACACCAAGATCCGTGCCCGGTACCTGGCGGCGCTGGAGCAGGGCGAGTACGCAGAGCTCCCGGGCGCCGTGTACACGAAGGGCTTCCTGCGCAACTACGCCCTGTACCTGGGCCTTGACCCGGAGGACGTCCTGCGCCAGTGGAAGCGCGAGCGCGGCGACGCGACGATCCCGCCCGAACCGGTTCTCGCCGTTCCCCAGCCGCTGCAGGCGCCACGACAGGGCCTGACGTTCTCCCCGGTCATCGTGGTCGCCGCCCTGCTGACGATCCTGATCGGCGTGTTCGCCGTCTATCTCGGGATCCAGCTGGTCCGGTTCGCGAAGCCGCCGACGCTGTCCATCACCGATCCGCCGCAGGCGGTCGTCAACGTGGCCGAGGATGCGACCTCGTACACCCTGCGCGGCACGTCGATCCCGGGCGCCACGATCACGGTGTCCGAGGCGGGTCGGAACCAGCCATACCACGTCTCGGCCGACTCCAACGGCCGCTGGAGCGTTGACGTCGAGCTCCGGCGGGGGCGCAACCAGTTCGACATCGACGCCCTCGACCCGGACACGGGCAAGACCGCGGATACGACCGCCCGCGTGTTCATCACGGTGCCGTTCCTGGTCAGCGAGGCGCCCGACCCTGACGGTCGATTCGCCGGCGGAGGGCGCCCAGTTCGAGAACGGGGCGATCCCGGTCAAGGGCTCGACCACCAACGCGACGACGGTGGCGGTGTCGGCGATCCAGACCGGCCCGGCCGACGGCGCACCGGCCACCACGCCGGCCCCGGCATCGTCAGCGCCCCGGTCCGACGGTCGGTCCCGTGTCAGTGGACGTGACGGCCGACGGCACCTTCGAGACGCCGCTCGACCTCGCGGCGGGCAAGTGGCAGATCGTGATCACGGCGACCTCCAAGGAGGGCAAGGCGGTCACGCTCACCCGCAACGTCTCGATCAAGTACAAGGGCGTCAACCTCGTCGTCTCGGTGAAGGGCTCGCGGGCATGGCTCAAGGTCTGGGTGGACGGCAAGCTGTCGCCGGTCACCGGGGCGGCGGGGACGGTCTACGACCCGGGCAAGGTGCTGACCTTCACGGCGAAGCAGTCGGTCGAGGTGCGGACCGGCAAGTCCAGCGCGACCTACTTCACGCTCAACGGTGAGGATCTCGGCCACATGTCCAAGCTGGGCAACCCCGAAACCTGGCTGTTCTCGCCGCCGGACCCACCGGTCAAGACCAATCGCACCTGACGTGGCCGATCCGCTGGTGGAGCTCGCCGCGCGCGTGCTGGCCGCCTGCATCGAGCGCGGCCTGACGCTGGCCACCGCCGAAGTCGTGCACGGGCGGGCTCGTGGCGCACCTCCTGACCGAGGTCCCTGGCTCGTCGGCGGCGCTGCGGGGCGGGATCGTGGCCTACGCCGACGCCGTCAAGGAGCAGCAGCTGGGGGTGCCGGCCGAGGTGCTGGCCGCGCACGGCGCGGTGTCGGCCCAGGTGGCGCTGGCCATGGCCGATGGCGTCCGGACGCGCCTGGGCACCCGACCTCGGCGTGTCGGTCGACCGGGATCGCCGGCCCCGACGGCGGGACGCCGGCGAAGCCGGTCGGGCTCGTGTACGTCGCCGTGGCGGACGCCCTGGGCTCGCAGGTGGAGCGCCATGCACTGGCCCGGTGACCGGTCGCGCCAACAAGCTCGACAGCGCGCAGCGCGGCGCTCGAGCTGCTGCTCCGCCGCCTTGGGACCAGGCGGAACCGCGCCGTGAGCGTCCGGAGCGCCGCCGCGATCGGCGCCGGCCTCGCGCCGGCGCGCGCCCCGCGGCCGATCGGCGCGCACGAGCGGATCCACGTGGTCGGCGCGGCCGGCGCCGGGGCGTCCGCCGCTGCGCTGCTGGCGGCGTGGGCGGGCGCGGAGGTCGACGGCTGCGATCCCGGGCGGGCCGAGCCCGTACACGCCCGCCCTGGACGCGGCCGGCATCGCGGTCGCGCCGGCGCACGACGCGGCCCACGTCCAGCGACACCGCCGCCGGACGCCTGGCCGTGACCAAGGCGCTCACCGCCGTCGACCCCGACAACCCGGAGCTGGCCGCGGCCCAGCGCTGCGGGGATCCCGGTCGAGCCGTGGCAGCAGGTCGTCGCCGACGCGGCCGCCGGCCGCCGGCTGTTCGCGCTCGCCGGGACGCACGGCAAGAGCACCTCGGCGGGCTGGCTGGTCCATGTCCTCGCCACCGCCGGTCGAGACCCCGGCGCGTTCGTGGGCGCGCTGCTGCCGCCCGCGCTCACGGGCATCGGCCTGCCGGCCACGGCCCGCCGTGGCGGCGGTGAGGCGTTCGTGGTGGAGGCGGACGAGTACGCCGGCAACTTCGATGCCGTACCGGCCGTCCGTGATCGTGCTCGGCTCCGCGGAGTGGGATCATCCCGACGTGTTCGAGGACCGCGCGGCCGTCCTCGCCACCTTCGAGTCGTGGATCCGGCGTGCGCGTGGCGGACCGGGTGCCGCCGGTCCCCCGGGATCGGCCGCCGATCCCGTCCTGGTCGCCAACGTGGGCGACCCCGGCGTGGCGGAGATCGTCGCGCGGCTCGGTGACTGGCCCGGGCGGCTGGTCGCGACGGCCGTCCTTGATGATGCCTCCGGGAATGCCGTCGATGCGGCCCGTGACCTGGAGGCGCGGTTCTCCACGGCCGCCGGCCCGGCGCGAGCGATCACCGGTCATGTCGCTTCGACCGATCCCGAGAGCACCACGATCGAGGTCCTGGGCCTGGAGGGGCCGGCCCGCCGGCTGTCCATCCGGCTGGCCACGGCGGGCCGTCACAACGTCGCCAACGCGCTGGGCGTGGCCGGAGCGGCGGCGGAGGCCGGCCTCGCACCGGCGGCCGTCGCGGCCGGGCTGGCGTCCTTCCGCGGTGTCGGGCGGCGCCTCGAGCGGAAGGGCGAGGCCCGCGGCGTCGTCGTCTATGACGACTACGGGCATCACCCGTCGGCGATCCGGGAGACGCTGGCCGCCATCCGCCAGCGTGAGCCGCATCGTCGGGTGTGGGCGGTCTACGAGCCGCTCACGTACCACCGGACCGCCGTGATGCTGGACATGTTCGCCGACGTCCTCGCCACGGCCGATGCGGTGGCGATCGCCGACATCTGGGCAGGGCGCGACCCCGACACGACGATCGTCTCGGCCGCCCGGCTCGCGGACGCGGTCGCCCGGCGGGCGCCGCACCTTCCCGTGGCGGCGCCGGGAAGCGTGGAAGCGACGGCACGCTGGCTGGCGGGCGAGGTCCGGCCGGGCGACGCGGTGCTCGTCATGGGCGGTGGGCGCTCGTACCGGATCGGCGAGATGCTGCTGCAGCTGCTGGCCGACGCATGACGATCAGCTACCCGGCTGCCCATGACCTGCTCGAGCGGCTCGTCCGTGCGCGCATGACCTACGACGGAGACGCCTGGACCGACGCCTTCACCGATGGCGCGGAGTTGGTGCTGGACCCGTTTGCCCCGGCGCTGGCCGGGCACAACGCGCTGCGGGCATACTTGCTCGAGGCGGCCGACGCCGAGCGCCTGTACGACCTGGTCATCGAACGCCACTGGGTCTCGGGCTCCATGGTCCTGGCCGCCTGGCACGCCAGCTGGAACCGGCGTCGCGACGACGCGAAGGTCCGCCAGGCAGGGTTCCTCTCCGCCGAGGTGGGGGAGGACGGGCGCATCGAGCGCCTGAAGCTGTGGACGGTCACCCGCGAGCACCTCGCGGGCTGACGAAGGAGAACGGATGGCGGGCGAGATCTCGTTCGACGTGGTCTCGGACTTCGACGAGCAGGAGCTCCGGAACGCGCTCGACCAGGTGCGCCGCGAGGTACAGCAGCGCTACGACTTCAAGGGCGCCCACGTGGACCTGTCGCAGGAGAAGACCCAGCTGGTCCTGGTCACGGACGACGACTTCCGGGCCCGGTCGATCCGGGACCTGATCGAGTCGAAGGCCGTTCGGCGCGGCCTGTCACTCAAGATCTTCGAGTGGGGCGACGTGGAGCCGGCGGGCGGCAACCGGGTGCGCCAGCACATCGGGCTCCGGCGCGGCCTGCCGGACGACCTCGCGCGGAAGCTGGTGAAGCTGATCCGCGACGAGTTCCCGAAGGTCCAGCCGCGCGTCCAGGGGGATGCCATCCGCGTGGCCGGCAAGAGCAAGGACGAGCTGCAGCGGGTCATCGTGCGCCTGCGAGGGCTGGACGAGGTCGTGCCGCTCCAGTTCGAGAACTACCGGTAGGGGTGCCGTCGTGCCCGGATCAGGTCGTACCGCCAGGATCGTCATGCTCACGGTCGCCGTCGTCGTCATCGCGGGCATGCTCGCCGCGATGCTGCTGACCGGCACCGGCCGTCCCGAACTAGGCGGCGGGCACCGCCACCCACCGTCACATGGCCCGGCCGCGGACGGACCGCCGTCCCGGCCGGCCAGCAGGAGGTCGCCATGCAGCCCCATCACGACGAGTCGCTCGGATCGCTCGAGTCGACCGAGCCGGTCGATGCCGAGCCGTCCCTGGCCGAGCCGGCCGATGCCGAGCCGTCCCTGGCCGTGCCGGCCGATGCCGAGCCGTCCCTGGCCGAGCCGGCCGATGGGGTGGCGGCGCCCCGAGCGGCCGCGGCGGAGCCGGCCCTGGCACCGGACGTCCCGCTACCGGGATTCGAGCCGGTCCTGGACGAGGATGGCGCGCTGACCGGTGAGGAAGGCGGTGCGGCCGACGCCGTCGAGGCTGAGCCTGCGGCGGAGCCCGGAGGAGAGCCCGAGGCGGAGCCCGGAGGGGAGCCCGAGGCGGACGTGGCCGTCATCGCGGAGCCTGGGGCCCCGGCCGAGCCTGAAGCCGAGGAGGAGCCAGAGCCGCAGGAGGAGCCCGAGCCCCCGGCCGAGGCCGAACCCCGCGAGGAGCCCGAGCCCCCGGCCGAGGCCGAACCCCCGGCCGAGCCGGCCCCGCCGGGGACCGTGGCCGAGCTGATCGCAGCCACCCTGCGGGCTGCGGGCGTCCGGATCGCCTTCACGGTCCCGGGCGAGAGCTTCCTGCCCGTGCTGGATGCCATGACCGCGATCGGCATTCGGGTCGTCGCCACCCGCCACGAGGGGGCCGCCGCGTTTGCGGCCGAGGCCTACGGACAGCTGACCGGCCGTCCTGCCGCCTGCCTGGCCACGCGTGCGGTCGGAGCCTCGAACCTCGCCATCGGGATCCACACGGCGACCGCGGACTCGACGCCGATGTTCGTCCTGGTGGGCCAGGTGGATCGGATCCTGCGCGGCCGGGAGGCGTTCCAGGAGGTCGATCTCGTCGGCACCATCGGCCGGCTCGCCAAATGGGCGGGCCAGATCGACGACCCGACGACCGCGGCCGCAACGCTGGAGGACGCCGTCCGGGCGACCGCCGAGGGACGGCCCGGTCCGGCGTTCATCGCCCTTCCCGAGGACGTGCTCGACCTGCCGCTTCCGGAGGGAACCCAGGTCCCCGTCTTCCGCTCGCACCCCGAGGCGCCGTCGGCGGCCGACGTCCGCGCGGTCCTTCACTTCCTGGCCGCGGCGGAGCGGCCCGTGATCCTCGCCGGCGGTGGTGTGCTCCGCGCGCGGTGCTCCAACGACCTGGTGCGACTCGCCGAGCTGCTTCACGTCCCCGTGATCTCGGCCTGGCGACGGGGCGACGTGATCCCCAATGATCATCCGCCTGTACCTGGGAATGGCCGGCTTCGGCAGTCCCGAGGAGGTTCGCGATCGCCTCGCGGTGGCCGACGCGCTGCTGGTCGTCGGCTCGCGGCTGAACGAGATCACCACGGACGGCTACGCGCTGCCGCGCCCGGGCCAGGCCTGGATCCACGTCGACGTGGAGCCGCGCGAGGCACCCGTGGGTCACGCACCGGCGCCGGTCCGCGCGATTCGCTCGGATGCGCGCGCATTCCTGCGGGCGGCGGTCGCGCGGCTCAAGGATGCGGTGCTGGTCGCCGAGCCCGTCGCCGTACGGGACATGCACAACCGTGCCGACCGGGAAGCCTGGGAGCGGGCGACCGTGGTCGACGGCGGGACCTGGGATGGCCCTGGGGTCCATCCGGGCCGGATCGTCGCCGACCTGCAGCGGCTGCTTCCAGAGGACGCCATCGTGACCACGGACGCCGGTTCGTTCGGTGGGTGGGCGGCCCGAGGCTTCCGGTTCCATCGGCCCGGGACGTTCCTGGGGCCGACCTCGGGGGCCATGGGCTACGGGCTTCCGGCGGCACTCGCCGCGGCCCTCGTCCACCGGGAGCGACGGGTGGTTGCATTGATCGGCGATGGTGGCATGGGCATGACGATGGCCGAGCTCGAGACGGCCGTGCGGGAGGACGCCCACATCGTGGCGATCGTGTTCGACAACGAGCAATACGGGATGATCCACACCAACCAGGTCGACCTCGGCAGCGAGACCACGCCCGGCACCACGCTGGGTCCGATCGACTTCGCGGCCATCGCCCGGGCGTGCGGAGCCCGCGGCATCCGGGTCGAGAGCGACTCGGCGTTCGAGGGCGTGCTCCGAACGGCCCTGGCGGCCTCGGGACCGACCGTCATCCAGCTGTCGCTGGATCGCCGCTGGGTGTCCGTGGACCGGCCGGCGGTGTCGTGACAGGGTGACCCGCCCGACCCTGCACCTCGTCCCGGAGGCGACCTGGCTCGCCCACGACCCGGCCACGGCGTACCTGCCCGCCGCGTGGGACAAGGACGGGTTCATCCATTGCACCGACGGCGACGACGAGATGGTTGCCGTGGCCAACCGCTTCTATGCCGCGGATCCGCGGCCGTTCCTGCTGCTGACCGTCGACCTCGAGCGGAACGGCAGCCCGTGGCGGTTCGACGACCCGAACCGGCGCTACCCGCACATCTACGGCCCGATCGTGCCCGCCGCCGTGGTCGACGTGCGGCGCATGGTCCGCGACGAGCAGGGACGGTTCCTGGGCGTCGCGCCGCGCTGAGGTCAGGCGGTCGTCGCGACAGCAGCGTTCCGGCCGTCGTCCCGGGGCAGCAGCCACCAGCCGATCAGCGCGCTCACCCCGGTGGCCGCGACCGCCGTGGCCAGCGCCGGCGTGGTCCCGAGCGTGACCAGCGCGCCCCCGATGGCCGCGCCGACTGGGTAGCCGCTGAAGTTGAGCGCCATCGAGACCGCGAACGCGCGACCCATCCAGGCGGGATCGGTGCGGCGCTGGCGAAGCGTGAACAGCGCGACGTCCAGCGGGCCGTTGAGGAAGCCCTGCACGGCCATCGCGCCGAACAGCACCGCCAGCGTGGGCGAGACGAGCAGCGCGGTGGCCGCCACCGTCATACCGACCATCGGCCAGACCAGCATCGCCCGCTCGCGGCCCTGCGTCCGGATCCGGCCGGCCATCAGCGCACCGATCCCGCCGGCGATGCCGGACACGGCGAACACCAGGCCGACCACGCTCTCGCCCAGGCCCAGGTCCTGGAGCACGAGCACGGGGAGCACGATGGTCACGATCCCCCAGCCCAGGTTGAGGGTCGAGAGCGAGATCCCGAGCGCGCGCAGCGTGGGGTGACCAAGCGTGTAGCGGAGGCCCAACCAGGCATCGTGGAGCAGGCGCCCGGTCGTCGCGGAGCCGCTCGGCGGGTCGGCGATCCGCAGGAACACGGTCGCCGAGACGCCGTACAGGCATGCGATCACGACCAGGGTCGCCGGCCCGCCGGCGGTCTCGACCAGGACTCCGGCCACGGGCGGCCCGATCAGCGTGGCCACCACGTACCCATTCGAATCGAGCGCGTTGACCCGTTCCCACAGGCGCCTGGGGACGATGAGCGGAAACAGGGTCCGGAGCCCGACGCTGCTCAGCGGCGCGGTCAGGCCGACGATCGCCGTGATCCCCACGAGGATCACCGGCGTGAGCGTTCCGGCGATCGCAAGGCCGGCGATGAGCACCAGCGACGTGGCGGCCACGAGCTGGTCGATGATGATCAGCCGGGCGCGACCATGCCGGTCGAGCAGGGCCCCGACGACGGGACTCACGATCATCCCGGGCGCGACGCTGGCGAAGGTCACCAGTCCCGCCAGCGCCGGTGAGCCGAAGCGGTCGAGCGCGAACAGGATGATCGCAACCCCCAGCATGCTGGCGCCGATGCGGCTGAGCGCCATCCCGAGCAGGATCCGCCCGATGGAGGGCACCTGGAGCAGCGCGCGGTAGGAAGGTGCCGGCTCTGGGCTGTGCATCCCCTCGACGCTAGCAGACCGCCCGGCCGGGGAGGAGGGGCGAGCGTCAGGCCCTGTGGTGTCGGTGCCTGGGAGCCGGCTCGCCCGCGTCGCGGGCCTGGCGGTCGAGGATCTGCTTGAAGACCTTGCCCATGCCCGGCCGCATCAGGGCCCGCCGCTCGGCCTCGGCCTCGTGATCCCGGCGCCGGACGCGGGCCGCCTCGCGCGGGTCGAGGTCGTCGTCCTCGTCGGCGTCGAGGCCCTCGCGCGGGTCGAGGTCGTCGTCCTCGTCGGCGTCGAGGCCCTCGTCGGCGTCGAGGTCGGGATCACGTTGCGGCTCCGGGTCCTCGTCCATGCCCGCGATCGTGGCTCGTGGCCCACGGATCGTCAACGGTCCCGGGGCCAGGCCGGACGACCCGTTGTTCAATCGTCGCGCGTGGCCACGATGGAGAACGACAGCGGCAGCCGGCCACGTTCCTCCGGGCGCACGTCCCGGTGGCCCGCCCACCAGTCAACCGGATGCTCGGCGAGCCCTCCGAGCCGCAGGCCCGCGCCGAGCAACGCGGTCACGACCTCGCCCAGGGTCCAGGCGCGGGCGAACTTCCAGGTCTGGTCCGCGTCGGGGATCGACAGGCGATCGATGAACTCGGGAGACCAGCCGCGGGACGCCTCCGCGCCGCCGAAGTAGTCGTAGTCGGTGAGGATCCAGTGGCCATCGGCGTCCGCGTCGAACAGCCATTCGGCGGGATGACCGTCGAAGATCACGAGCCGTCCGGCGGGGGCCAGCAGCCGTCGCAGGACGGCTGCCCAGGCGTCGAGATCGCCCAGCCACATGATCGCCCCCCGGCCGGTGTACACGAGGTCGCCCGTGCCGTCGAGCTCGTGAGGGGTGTCGATGACGTCAGCCTCGATCCAGCGGGCCGGCGCCCCGGTCGCCGTCGAGAGTCGTTCAGCGAGCGCAAGGAGCCGCGGGCTGATGTCCACCCCGATCACCTCGGCGGCACCCAGGTTCCACAGCGAGAGCGTGTCCCTGCCCGCCGCGCACTGGAGGTGGATTGCCCGCCCGCAGCGCCTGTGCAGGTCGCCGATGAGCTCGTGCTCGAGGGGGAACAGGTTCGAGCCGCCCGACCGGATGAGCTCGACCGCTTCGTCGAACCAGCGTTCGTAGCGCTCGGCGGTCTCGTCCCAGGCCGTTCGATTGGCCGCGTGCATGGCCCGGACATCGGCGAGCTCGGCGGCGGTCGCTGGGCGCACGTTGGGGTCGGAGGCGGGCGGCATCGGTCCGAGTCTACCGCCGGGGTTGCGGCGGGCGGCCCACGCCCGAGCCTGCGGTGTGCCCTGAGCGGGTCTGCCCGAAGGGGCATCGGCTGCTGCCCGATCCTCGGCCCGTCCCCGCCTCGTCAAGCCGCCACCCGGTCGCGACGATGCGAGGATGAGACCGGTCCGCCCGGCGTGGTCCTGCCGTGCCTGAGCTTGCCGTCACGCGGGACGAGAAGGAGACGCTCCGGCGCAGCACGCGCCAGGCAGGCCCCGAGGGCGCGTCTCCCGCGCCGGAAGGCGCGCTCTCTCGACCGATCCAGGCGGCGATCGGGCACGCTGCGAACGGACGGACGAGCTTCCCGGCCGCGATGGGACCCGCCGGGCTGCTGGCACTCCAGCGCCTGGCGGGCAACCGCGCCGTGACCCAGGCGCTTGCGCGTCAGACCACAGCGGTGCAGCGGATCGCGATCCTCGACGATCCGGGTGTCCAGGTCCCGGGCGAGGAGGAGGCGCCCGGGTCGACCAAGCCGATGGCGCCGGGCATCGAGGCGGGTGCCGCGGGCGGCGCGGAGGGCGAGGCGGGCGCCGGTGCGGGTGAAGCGGGGGGTGGCGCCGGCGCCGCTGGTGCCGGTGCCGGGGCTGCAGGTGCGGGTGCGGGTGCCGCCGGCGCCGGCGCCGGTGCGGGTACCGGTTCCGGATCTTCGGGTGCCGCGGGGGGCGCAGCCGGCCCGGCCTCCGAGGCGGGCCACGAGATCGCCGGTGGTGCGGGTGCCGGCCACGTGGCCATGGCTGGCGAAGGCATGTCCGCTCCGGGTGGCCACACGGCCGGCGAAGCGACGGCCGGGGACACGGGCCATGAGATCGCGGAAGCGGCCGGCGAGGCTGCCGGCGGGCTCCAGGGCGCCGCGGCGGGGGCGTCGGCCGGGGCGGGCCATGAGATCGGCGAGGCGGCCGGCGGGCTCCCGGCGGCGGCCAGCGCCGGCGCAGTCGCCGACCATGCGATATCCGAGACCGCGGGCACAGCCGGCGTCGGACACGCAGCGGGCGCGACCGCGGGGGCGACCGAGCACGCCGCCGGAGGAACCGCGGCCGCCGGACACGCCGCGGGCGCGGCCGGGGCGGATCACGCCGCCGGTGGCGGCGGGCTGGGCGGAGGCGGCGGACCCGGCGAAACCGAGCAGGTCCCGGAGGTCGCCGAGCCCGGCGACGTCGCGGTTCACGAGATCGGCGACCTGGGCAAGCCTGCACCCGAGGTGAAGCCCGAGACGGTGGACGAGCCCTCGGCTCCCGAGCACGAGCAGCCCGAGAACCTCGAGGGGGAGGCCGGCGGGATCGAAGGCCAGGTCAGCGGTGGTGGCGGTGGCATCGTGGACGCGCTCCTCAACCGCGCGATCTCCACGTTCCGCGGGATCGCCGGCAGGATCGGGAGCGGCGTACGGTCCGCCGCATCGTCGATCGCGAGCCGGGTCAGCGGCTTCTTCGGG
Organism: uncultured Chloroflexia bacterium; assembly: GCA_963732805.1. GTDB lineage: Bacteria > Chloroflexota > Limnocylindria > Limnocylindrales > CSP1-4 > CAIXZV01. Next base: position 1,963,650 of record CAVTAW010000001.1, on the reverse strand, counting down.
CAGGCGTTCTCGTTCGCCAGCAACCTGGTGACGACCGTCGTGCGCGGTGTCCGCACCCTCGCGAGTGGCATCGCCTCCGAGATCCGGGGGCATCTCAGCTCGCTCAAGGCGGGCGTGAGCGGGATCGTGTCCCGCGTGTTCGGAGCGGTCCGCGGCGCGATGAGCCGGGTCGCGGGCGCCATCCGGAACGCGGTGACCGCCATCCTGTCCGGGCAACCCGTCCTGCCCACGATCATGGCCCCGATCAAGGCGTTGTTCGGCACCCTGTTCGGCGGCATCGGGGGGCAGATCACCGCCATCATCGAGCGGATCCGGGGCCTGGTGAACGGCCTCATCGACCGTGTGCTCCAGGCCGTGACGTCGTTCACCCAGGCCATCGTCAACGGGCTCACCTTCCTGGCCAACCTGCTGACAACGGCCGTGACGTTCCTGCAACAGGAGCTCACGCGCCTCGTCCAGTGGGTCACCCAGCAGGTGTCGGGACTGCCCGACCTCCTGCGTCGGCTGATCACCGCGATCGTGAACGCCGTGGTCGCGATGGCGCGCCGGATCCTCAACAACATCGTGACCCGGGCCAGGGCCTGGATCGCCCGGACCATCCAGCGAGTGGTCACCTTCGTCCAGAACGTGGTGTCGATCGTGACGCGGGTCGCGACGGCCATCCGCAATGCGGTCCGGACCGTGTTCGACACCGTGGCAGCCGGCGTCCGCACCGTCACCAACGCGGTCAATCGCGTCAAGACGTGGCTCATCGGCAAGGCGACGGCGTTTGCGTCCCGGGCGCTGCGCACGGTGCTCATGCCGATCGCGGAGCGCCTCAAGCAGCGCGTGCTCGCGCTGATCGGGCCCGCCGCCGGCGATGCCATCCGCCGGGCCGAGCTGGCGTTCCCGAACGGGATGCCGACGCCGCCCGAGGTCACGGCAGCGGCCCTGAAGGGCGCGCAGCAGGTCGGCAGCACCGACGGCGCCGCGATCCTGCGGGGGCTCACCAACCCCGAGGGCGATCACATCGCATACGGAGTCACCTACGGTGGCTCGGTCGGTGGCGGGGTCGGTGCCTCTGCGTCGCTCGGCGCGACCTTCGAGATCGTGCTCGACTACCGGCGGAACGACATCGGGTTCTTCTTCGCGCCGCAGGCGGGCGCCCAGGCCAACATCGGGGACCTGTCGGCGGTCGAGAACGTCACCGGTGTCGGAGCCTGGGGAACCGTGGCCTCGTTCGGCGATCCGAGTCAGGACGTCCTCGGCGCCTACAGCGGCTGGTTCGCCAACGCGTCCTACGGGGGGACCGCGGGCCTGGCGGTCGAAGGTGGCCTCGGCGTGTCCTCGGGCGGTGCCTTCTACCGGGGCCTGCAGGCAGGAAGGCCGCTGTTCTCGTACACGCCGCTTGGCGCTGACAGCCACCCCGTCCCGGGCACGGGCACACCGGCGACGGTCACGCCCGGCACGCCCGATGTGAGCGGCACGCTGACGCTGGGCGAGGTTCGCTTCCCGCGCCAGTCGAGCGATCCGGGTTCGGCGCCGGGTGGGGCTGCCGCCATCGATCATGCGGTGGAGGTCGCACGCGACTACCCGACCGGTCACCCGCGCGGCCAGCTCACCTCGATCGACGTCCTGGGTGAGGCGAGCCGTGTCTGGCAGCGGCCGGCGGCCGGTCGGACGAGAGCCGAGGAGAATGCCGCCCTCGCCGACCGACGGGCACAGAACGTGGCCGCCGAGCTTCGGCCCAGGGTCGCTGGGCTGCCCGTCACGGCGCACGGCAACGGCGACCTGCGGGCGGCCGCGGCGGGCAAGCCGGAGACGGACGCCAGCGCCCAGGACCAGCGGGCGTCGATGGTCGCGTCCACGCACGAGGCGGGCACGCCGGGCACGACAACCCCGGGCACGCCGCCCCGCGAGGAGCAGGACCGGCATACGGTCTCGCTGCCGGCGTTGGCCAATCCCTTCGGTCAGCGCGCCGCCTGGGGCTGGGACACGACGCTCGGGGTCGCCGGGTACGGGGGAGCCAAGGTGCAGGCCGGCGTCTACGCGGGCGCCGGTGTCAGCTACTCGTTCCCGATCGGCAAGGTGCACATGGACCCCCAGACCATGGCGGCGATCCGGGCAACCGTCGGGTTCCTCAAGCTCACGATGGACGTGGTCTCGATCAGCCCGCTGGGGTTCATCCGCGATGTGCTGGGGCTCGTCGCCCTCGTGAGCGAGCACGCCTCGGTGGTCAACGAGATGACATCGGCCGTGACCGACTGGGCGATCCCGCTGCCGCCGGGGGCGGTCGTGGCATGACGGTCACCGATCGGAGGGTTCAGAGTCGATGACCACGCCCGCGCCGCTGCCGGCGCCGACCGCCCCGCCGCGCGGGACGCCTGCGATCCTGCGGACGTTCCTGCCCGGGGAGGCGTCGGCGGAATCGCTGTCCGCCGACGCAGCCGTGGTGGACGCCCGGCTCATCCTGCGTGCGCCCGAGCCCGGCTCCGTGGCAGGGGTTCCGTTCTCGGCCGACGCCTATCGCGACGTCGTCGTCGATGCCGTCGTGTCCCTCGAGCACGGGTCACCCGATGACGCCTATGGGGTGTTCGTGCGGCAGGTCGCCGAGCGCTCGTACCTGGCGTTCCTGGTCACGCCCGACGGCCGGGGATCCCTGGTCATGGTGGCGGACGGAGCCTCGTCGCCCATCGCGGAGGGCAGGCTGCCGGCCGACGCGCCGTTCGCGCCTGGGCTGGCTGCGCCGAACCGGCTGACGGTGGTCACGGCCGGGCCCTGCGTGACGTGCCTGGTCAATGGCTTCGTGATGACCGGCGTGACCCTGGATGCCCGCTTCAAGGCGGGACTCGCCGGCGTGCTGCTGCTGCATCTCTCGAGCGCTGCGGGCGAGTCAGCTGTTGCCCTCCACTGGGCACAGATCCGAGCGCTGCTGGCCGACCAGGACTGAGCCGCCCCGACCACGGCCCGGGGTCAGACGTCGCACACAAAAAGGGCCGTCCACGCCGCGACGTTCCGCGGGAGACGGCCTCCTGGATCAGTTCCGGGGCCGGGCGCAGAACCGGCCCCGTTGGTACGGCGACCCGGGCTCACGCCGCGGACCGCCCGGGCCTGCCCGCCCTGGTGTCGCTCGAGAGGTTGCCCGCGCGCGGACGGGTGGTCTCGTTCGAGGCTCCGCACGATGCGTCTTCGCTCGCGGTCAGCCGACGCAGCAGTTGCCAGCGCCGTCGCAAGCCGTGCCCTGGGGCCGTTCGCACCGTCATGATTCCGGCTGCCTCCCGGGACGCCTCCGCGCGTGGAGGGGAGTCGATGAACCCATTATCGGGCGGCTGGCAACCCCGTGTCGGATGGCCGCCAACCCCGTATCGGACGGCCGGCGACCCGGCATCCGGGTGCTGGCAGCCCCGGTTCCGTGCGCCGATCGCCCGGGTAGGGGACCATGCGCAATCATGACCCGACTCCCGGCCCGATCCGGCGCCGACATCGCCCTTGCGGACGCCATGGCTGCCGGTGGCTGCCCGTTGTGCCTGGAGCGACGCCGGACCGAGCACGCCTGGCTGGAGTCGATCCTGGCGGAGAGCGTCAACGACGTTCCGTTCCGGCAGGCGCTCGACGAGGCCAGGGGGTTCTGTCCTCGCCATGCGCGGGCGGTGCTCGCGGCCGACCGCCGGCGGGCCGGCAGCCTCGGAGCGGCGATCCTGCTGCGTGCCTCGCTGCTCGTCAGGCTGCGCGAGCTCGAGGCGGTGAGCGCCGGCGGAAGACGCGGGCGCGGCAGGCGCCTGGCCGCCGCTGCTCGCCGACCCGCGTGCCCGGCCTGTGACCGCATCGCGAGGTCTGAGGCGGGCCAGGTCGATCGTCTCGTCACGCTCGCCGCGGACGGGACCTGGGCTGCGGCCCTCGCCGAGGCGCCGTTGTGCCTCGAGCACCTCCTCGTGCTCATGGAGCGGCATCCCGGCTCGCCGGCGTGGGACGGGGTCGAGGCACGCCAGCTCGGGCGGCTGCGCGACGTGGCCGCCCGCCTTGAGGCGTACGCGCACACCTCCAGCCACGATCGGCGACATCTGCAGACGGTCGCGCACCGGGAGGCGGTGGACGAGGCAGCCGCAATCCTGGGCGACGGGGCCGAGCCGCCTGCCTGACGCGCGCCGGCGGGGGAGCCCGGTCAGCCGCCCGATACGGCGGGGATGATGTGGACGTCGGCGCCGCCGGCCACGGGCGTGTCGAGCCGCGCCCGTTCGCCGGCGACGAACACGTTGAGGTGGGTCCGGATCACCGGGCCGGCATCGAGCACGCGGTTGGCCAGCCCCGGGACCTGCCGGTCGAGGTCGGCGATCACCTCCGCGAGCGTCGAGCCGTGCGCTTCGAGGCGGCGGTCGACGCCCGGGAACAGGGCAACCAGCGACCGGGGCAGGTGGACGATCGCTGGTGCGTCAGTCAACGATCGCCGCCTCCACCGACCAGATGGCGGGCAGGTGGTCCGCGATCAGCGTCCAGCTTCGACCCTCGTCCCGGCTGCCGTAGAGCTGCCCGGTGCTCGTCCCGAAGTACACGCCCACGGGATCCATCCGGTCCACGGCCATCGCCTCCCGCAGGACGCCCACGTAGGCGTCCTGCTGGGGAAGCCCGTCGCCGGACCGCGTCCAGCTGTCGCCCCCATCGTGGGTCCGCCACACGCCCATCCGGCCGTCGGGCACGTAGCGGCCGCGGTCCGCGCCGTTGAGCGGGATGGTCCAGGCGGTCAGCGCGTCGCGTGGGTGGGCGGTCATCGGGAACCCGAACTCCGACGGCAGGCCGGCGGTGATCTCCTCCCATTGGCGGCCGCCGTCCAGCGACCGGTAGACGCCGCAGTGGTTCTGCTGATACAGGCGCTCGCCACCGTCGGCGGCCATCACCAGCTTGTGCACGCACTGGCCGAACTCCGGGTACTTGACCGGCGAGAAGTCGGCCCGGACGCCCCTGTTGCGCGTCTCCCAGGTGGCCCCGCTGTCACGGGTCTCGAATGCTCCCACCGCGGAGATGCCCACCCACACCCGACCGGCGTCGGTGGGGTGTGGGACGATCGAGTGGAGGCACAACCCGCCGGCGCCGGGTTGCCACTCGGAGCGCGTCGGGTGCCTGGTCAGCCCCTCCACGTGCGCCCAGGTCCGGCCGCCGTCCGCGCTCCGGAACAGGCCCGCAGGTTCCACACCGGCATAGATCGCGCCCGGGCCGGCGGTCACGTTCCAGACGGTCCGGATCTTCGGCCCGTCGTCGCCGTAGGTGAGCCCCTCGCTGGAATGGCTCCATGTCCGCCCCAGGTCGTCGCTCCGCCAGACCGCGGGACCGAACCATGGGCTGCCGGCCGCGGCCAGCAGGGCGCCGCTGCCGGGCTCGACCGAGATGTCATGGATGGGCCAGCCCTCGCACAGGGGTCCCCGGAGCTCCCAGTCGCGACGGTCCGGGTCACCGTCGAGGATGAAGGCTCCCTTGGGAGTACCGACGAGGAGGACGCAGCGGTCGGTCATGGGGCTCTCCTGCCTGGTCGCGATCCGACATGCCGGTCGCGAGCCGTAGCCTACGACAGCCGGCGGTTTCGTCTACCGTGTCGCTGGCGAACCCCCGCGGATGATGCGCGCGACGGCAGGGAGGCGACCGGGTGCCCATGACAGCGTCATTCCTCGGCGGCCGGACCAGCCCCGTTCCGGTGACCCTGGTGACGACCCTGGTGCCGGCCGCGGCGGCCCTGGACATCGTGGGCGGGTACCTCAACGGCCTGCTGGGCCTGCCGACCTATCTCGACATGATCGGGACATGCGTCGCCGCCATCGTCCTGGGGCCCTGGTGGGGGGCGCTCGCGGGGGCGCTGTCGAACATCGGCGGGGCCGTGTTCTATGGACCGACCAACATCCCGTTCGCGCTCGCCAACATCACCGGGGCGCTGATCTGGGGCTACGGGGTTCGGACGCTGCTGCTGGGCCGCAACGGGTTCACGTTCTTCGTCCTCAACGCCGTCGTCGGTGTCGCGGTGGGTGCCGTGGGCGCGGTCATCGCGCTGTTCGTGTTCGGCGGCACGACCGGGCACGCGTCGGACGCGGTGACCGCCGCGCTGGTCCAGGCCGGCGAGGCGCTCCGGGACGCGGTGCTCACCTCGAGCGTGCTCACGTCGCTGGGCGACAAGATCATCGCCGGGTTCGTGGGGCTGGCGATCATCCGGGCGCTGCCCGAGACGCTGACGGCCGGGCTGGTGCTCCCCGGCGAGGTCGGCATGCGCTCGCTGCTGCTGGCGACCGCCGGAACGGTGGTGGGCGTAGCCGTCGTGCTGGTGTACGTGCTGCTCCAGCCCGCCGGCTGACCGGCCGGGGACCGGGTCGGAACCGATGGCGCTGCCGCCCGACACCCCGTGCGTCTCGATCCGGAACCTCACGGTGCGCTTCCCGGGCGCGTCCGGGCCGGCGCTCGACGGCCTCTCGCTCGACGTCCGGCGCGGCGAGGTCGTCGGCGTGGTCGGGCTGACCGGTTCCGGCAAGACGACCCTTGCGCTGTGCCTCAACGGCGTCGTGCCGCACCTCGTGACAGCCGAGGTGTCCGGTGAGGTGCGGGTGGACGGCCTGGATCCGGTCTCGACGCCGGTCCACGAGATGGCCCGCCGGGTGGGCATGGTGTTCGACGACCCGGAGCCGCGCCTGAGCCAGGGCACGGTCGCCGAGGAGGCGGCCCTGGGGCTCGAGCAGCTGGGGGTGCCCTGGCAGGTGATGGTCGAGCGGGTGGCCGGCGTCCTCGACGCGGTCGGGCTGAGCGGTCTCGGGGAGCGGGCCCCGACCGCACTGTCGGGCGGGGAGCAGCAGCGTCTCTCGATCGCCTGCGCCCTCGCCGTCCAACCGTCGCTGCTCGTGATGGATGAGCCGACCACGAACCTGGACCCGTCCGGGAAGGCCGCCGTATTCGACCTCGTGCGGCGGCTCAACCGGGAGCAGGGGCTGACGGTGATCGTGGCCGAGCACGACGTCGAGCGGCTGGCCGAGCACGCGGACCGGATCGTGGTGCTCGCCGGCGGGCGCGTGGCGATGGACGGTTCCCCGGCCGAGGTGTTCGGGCGGGTGTCCGAGCTCGATCGCCTCGGGATCCGGGCACCGGAGGTCACGCAGATCGCCGCCGCGGTCGCGGGCGGGAGCTCGACGGGTGCTGCGCGACGTCCCGGGCCGCTGCCCGTCACCGTCGAGGCGGCGCTCGCGTGGCTGGGCAGCCGCGCATGAGCGACCAGCTGCCCTCCTCCGCGCCGATCGTCGCCGTTCGCGCCGTCGGGTACCGCTACCCGGGTTCCGCGACCGAGGCCGTCGATGGCGTGTCGCTGGACGTCGGGCCCGGAGAGGTCGTGGGCGTCGCGGGCCGCAACGGCTCGGGCAAGACAACGCTCGCCAGGCTCGTCACCGGCCTGCTGCGACCGCAGACCGGGAGCGCCACGGTGAATGGCATGGACACCACGAGCCGCGACGTCCGGCAGCTCGCGGCCAACGCCGGCTACGTGTTCCAGAGCCCGGGCCACCAGCTGTTCGCCTCCACGGTGGAGGAGGAGCTCGCGTTCGGGCCACGCAACCTGGGTGTGCCGGAGGCCGAGATCCGGGCCCGGATCGCCGGGACCGCCGACCGTCTCGGGCTGTCCGCGATCCTCGCCCACCATCCGTACCGGTTGGGACTCGCCCAGCGGAAGCTTGTCGCGATCGCGTCCGTGCTCACGATGCGCACGCCGGTCCTCGTGCTCGACGAGCCGACCACCGGCCAGGATCACCGGTCCGTATCGACGATCGAGGACCTTGTCCACGAGCTTCGCCGAGGCGGCACGACGGTCCTCGTCATCGGTCATGACCTGGCGTTCCTGGCGCGGTCGGCGGACCGCATCGTGATCCTCGACGCGGGCCGGGTCATCGGGGATGGCCCGACGCGCGACATGCTCTCGGACGCGGCCCTGCTGGCCCGGGCACAGCTCGTCCCGCCGCAGGCAACGACCTTCAGCCGCGGGCTGCCGCGGCCACCCGCCGGGAGCGGGGTCCCGTGGCCCGCGCTGTCCGTAGGGGAGGCGGTCGCGCTCGTCCGGACGGCCGCGGGTGACCGGCCGGATCCCGGCCCGGCGGGGGAGGGTCCGCCATGAGCGTGGCCACCGGCGCGCCGGGTCCGACCACGTTCAGGGCCGGCCGGTCATGGCTGCACCGCCTGAGCCCCATCCCCAAGCTCGCGTGGCTGGGTGCCGTCGTGTGTGTCGCGTTCGCGGCGTATCACCCGCTGCCGCTGCTCGCGATCACGGCAGCCGGGATCGCGATCGGCGCCGGCACGGGCCTGACCCGGCCGGTGCTTGCCGGCCTGCTGGTGCTGGTGCCGCTCGCGGCATCGATCGTGGTCGTGCAGTCAACCGCACCCGGCATCTGTGGCGCCTGCACGCCGGCGGCGTCGCTTGGACCGCTCACGATCTACCAGGAGGGGCTGGTCCGGGCGCTGTCGCTGATCTCGAGGGTGCTCGCGATGGAGATTGCCGCCATCGTTGTCTTCGCGTCCACCCATCCTTCGGACCTGTCCGCTGCGCTGGCCAGGCTGCGGGTCCCGTACGTCCTCAACTTCATGCTGGCGATGACGCTGCAGCTCGTTCCGGTCATCCAGCGCCAGGTGGGCCTGGTGCTCTCCGCGCAGCGGGCGCGCGGGATGCGCCGCAGGGGCTTCGCCGCCGTCCTCCCCGCGTTCGTCCCCGTGTTCGCAGGCACGTTCGACCGGGTCCAGCAGCTCGCGGTCAGCCTCGAGTCCCGGGGGTTCGGGGCCACCGGCGCCCGGACCTCCTACCGGCGGGTGGGCTTCGGCCGCCCGGACCAGGTGCTGGCGCTGGCCGGTGTGGCGGCGGGCGTCGCCGGAACGGCACTCGGGCTGGCCGCGTGGGGTGCGGACCGGGTGCCGGTGTTCGCGGTTCCCGGTCCGCTCGCGGTGGCGATCGTCGTGGCGGCGGCCGTGGTGTTCGTGGGTGTCGTCGCCGCGGCGCTCCGTGCAATCGCGCGGGTGTGACCGGGACCGCCCGGGGATCCACGCGCCTCGAACGGGATCGTCACGCCGCCGATGGTGCGGCGGCCACGCCCGCCCGACGAGCGCCGCCGTGGCGGGCGGCCACGGCGAGCGTCACCAGCAGGGCCACGACCAGCCAGCCCGCCAGGACGACCGCCGGGATCCCGATCGACCCGCCGCCGGTGATCGCCGACCGGAACGCGTCCACGGCGTAGGTCAGCGGCAGCAGCGGATGCAGCACCTGGAACGGGATGGGGGCCGTTTCCACGGGATACGGCCAGCCGGCAGACGTCAGCTGGAGCGCCACGAGGAGCAGGGCGACGAACCAGCCCCTGGACCCGGCCAGTGCGACGAGCGCCTGCGTCACCGCGACGAACGTCAGCGAGGCGAGCGCCGCGATCGCCAGCAGCGCCGGCAGGTCGGCGACGTCGGTGCCCACGACAGCCCGCACCGCGCCGACCATCAGCAGGGCCTGGATCATGCCCAGCGCCCCGGCCGCCAGCGACGCGGCGAGGCTCGCCCGCAGCCGGCCGGGACCGGCGGCTCGACCTGCGATCGCGGGCAGCAGCAGGTAGATCGCCAGCGCGCCCACCCACAGCCCGAGCGCCATGAAGTACGGCGCGAGATCACGCGTGGCGGACGCCGCAGGTGCGATGTCCACCGCGACCGGGTCCGCGACGAGCTCCCCGGCGGCCTGGCGCGTCCCGGCCGCGTACGCGGGTGTCGCGTCCGTCGCCGAGCTCAGGTTCGCGGCCAGGCCCGTCGCGTCATCGACGAGGGCGCTGCCGTCCGTGGCGACCGACCCGGCGCCTGCCTCGATGAGGCGCGCCCCGTCCAGGGCCTGGGCGAGCGCGTCCGTCAGCTGGCCCGCACCGCCGGCGGCGGCTGCAGCGCCGGAGGCGAGCGCCCTGGTCCCGTTCGCTGCCGTGCGGGCTCCCGAGGCGAGCGACCCTGCTCCCGAGGCGAGCTGGGATGCGCCGTCGGCGATGCCCGCCGTCCCGCCGGCGAGCCTTGCGGCACCGGTGGCGGAATCCCGCACGCCCGCCACGAGGGCCGGCATGCCCTGGGCGAGGCCGGAGGCTCCACCGGCCGTCTGTCGAGCGCCGGCGGTCAGCGACGCGGCGCCATCCGCGAGGTCGTTGGCGCCGGCTGCGGCCTGGGCGATGCCGGATTCGAGATCGGGCGCGGTCGCCGCGAGCGACGCCGTCCCCGTGGCGACCGCCCGCGCGCCGTCGTTGAGTCTCCGAGGCGCCGTCCGCGAGGCCGCCCAGCGAATGCCGCAGCTCCGCCAGGCCGGATGCGACCCCGTCGGCGGCGCCGGCCACCGGTGCGCCCGAGTCGGCCAGCGCCTGCAGCTGGGCACACAGCGGATCGCTGCCGCCGAGCGCCGCGCAGCCGGCCGCGAGATCGCGCACGCCGGCCGTGTACGTCGTGACCGTATCCGCCATCGACGATGCACCCGCCGCGAGATCGGACGCCACCCCCGCCGCCCGTGCCGATCCGGCCGCGAGATCGCCGGCCCCCCCGGCCACGTCGGCGGCACCGGCGTGCAGGCCCGCGACCTGGTCGCCGAGGCCCTTCGTCCCCGCGCGCATGACGGCCATGGAGTCGGCCAGGGTTCGGGCGCCGGCCCCGAGATCGGCCGCGCCGTCGGCGACGCCGCTCGAACCGGCTGCGAGCGCACCGGCCTGCGTCGGCAGGTCGGTGATGGACGAGGACAGGGAGCCCAGCCCCCTCGACAGCGCTGCCGCGCCGTCGGCGACCTGCTTCGCACCCTTCGCCTCGGCCCGGGCTCCCCCCGCGAGATCGGTGGCCCCGTCCGCGAGCCCTTCGGCACCCGCAGCCATCGTCCGCAGGGCGCCCGCCAGCTGACGCGAGCCGTCGCCGGCGTCGGTGGCGCCCGCGGCGAGCTGCTCGAGCCCGGACACGAGCTCACCCGCGACCGCGGACACGCCTGCGGCGCCGTCCTGGACGCTCGTGGAGCCCGTGACCAGCCCTCCGGCGAGCCCGGCGGCGGTTGCCAGGTCGCCGTGCGCCGCACCGACCCGGACCAGCACGTCGTCCACGTAGCTCGCCACGACGCCTCGCGACGTCGTGTCCGCGATGGCGCGAGCGATCGAGGCCGCGGCCGGACCGACCGCGTACCCGGACGCATCGCCCGTCTCCACCCGGAGGGTCGCCTTCGACGCCTGGCCACCGGCATCCGCACGGATCGCGGCGATGGTCGAGGAGAAGTTGGCCGGGATCGTGAGCACGACGTCGTAGCGCCCGTCGGCCAGTCCGTCCTCCGCCGTCACCGGCTCGGATGCCGTCCAGGTGAGGCCGTCGCCGGCGTCCCCGGCGAGCAGCGCAGATCGCAGATCGGCGCCCAGCGTGAGCGCCTGGACCGTGCCGTCGGGCGTCGTGAACGTCGTTCCCGTGTCCTGGTCCACGACCGCGGCCCGGACGCCGTCCAGCCGACCCGAGGCCCCGCCGAGCGACCAGGTGAACAGGAACGCAAACGCCATGGGCACGAGGGCGATCATCCCGAGCACCACCAGCCGGCGTCGCGTGGACGCGCCCCGGGCGGCGTCGGCGGCTTCCGCTGCGAACCCGGGCGCCAGCACGCCGGACCAGCCCCGCAGCGCGGCACCGATCCCGGCGCCGGACGGCCACCACGCCCGGTCACCGACGAGGGTCGTGATCGCGGGAACCAGGATCGATCGCACAAGGAAGGTGTCGATCAGGACGCCGACCGCGACCGCCACGCCGACCTGGAACAGGACAACCAGCGGTGCGCTGGCCATGGAGCCGAACGTCCCGGCCAGGATCAGGCCGGCGGACGTGATCACGGCGCCGGTGCGGCCGGATGCCACCCGGATGCCCTCGTGGATGGGCCGCTGCTCGCTCTCCTCGCGCACCCGGCTCATGAGGAAGATGTTGTAGTCGGACCCCAGCGCCACCAGCAGCACGAACACCAGCAGCGGCAGGTAGAAGCTCACGCCGGGCTGCCCGAGCACGTCCTGGAAGAACCACGACGACAGGCCGATGGCGGTCGCGCACGACAGCAGGACCGTGGCCACCAGGTACAGCGGGGCCACCACGGCGCGAAGGAGCAGGACCAGGACGGCGAGGATGCCGAGCACCGTGATCACGCCCACGCGTCCGAAGTCCGAGGACAGCACGTCCTGCACGTCGGCGAACTCCGCGGTCGGGCCGCCCAGGAGCGCGGTCGCCGACGGACCGAACCCGGGCGCGGCGGCGGCGAGGACCGCCTGGACGTCACGGATCGTCCGGAACGCCGCCGGGGCGTACGGGTCGTCGCTGGTGGTGAGGTACATCCGGACCGAGGTTCGGTCCGCGGACACGAAGGCATCGACGGCACGCTCGAGGTCGTGGCCGGCTTCGCCGGTCAGCCCCGTCGGGAGATAGATGTCGTCCCGCCGGACCGAGAACAGGCCGGCCAGGGTGTCAAGCTCGTTGGGCAGGCGGTCGAAGGTCGTACTGATCTCGCGCCGGAACGCCAGGGACTCCGGCGTGCCGGCCAGACTGGCCGGGAACAGGGTGGCCTCGCTCCGGTCGTCGAACCGGGAGGCAAGCGTCTCCAGCCGTGTCGCGAGGTCCAGCGCGGTCGAGATCGTTGCCTCGTGCGCGAGACCGGCAGCGTCCTGCACGGCGCGGTCGTAGGCGGCGAGACCCCGGACCTCCGGGTAGGCAGCGACGAGCTCATCGAGATAGTCGCCGATGACGGAGCTGGACGCTGTTGAGCCGTCGCCGATCCCGGCCATGGCGGTCGTCGGCGACCGGAGGGCGGTCGCGAGCGACCGCAGCTGGTTCGAGACCAGCGCGCCCTTGCGCGCCTGCTCCACCTGGTCCATCGCCAGCGCGAGATCGCCGGTCGCCGCCCGGAGCTGCGTGCCGCCACCGATCTCGGGGAACGCCACCGCGAGCCCCGCCAGGTAGTCGCCGGCGGACGCGAGCCCGTCGGTCACCGACGGGTCGAGCAGCGCCTGGGTGTCGGCCCCCGATTCGCCTGCCGTGGTTCCACCCCCGGAGCCGCGAAGGCCGTCGGCCATGGTCGCAAGCTGCTTCGAGGGCTGGAACCCGTCCGGCACGACGCCGTCGCCGTCGGGCGACACCAGCGTGGTCACGCCGGCGACGCCGGGCGTCGCGACGAGCTCCGCCGCGAGATCCCGGAGCCGGGCGAGCGACGCCGGGGTCAGCAGGTTCTGGTCGGCGCCGGCATCGACGATCGCCGTCGACTGGACGATCCTGCCCTTGCCCAGGTGATCCGAGACGTCGTCGAAGCCGGCCCGGGCGTCGGAGTCGGCGGGCAGCTCCGAGAGGACGTCGAAGTTGGTGTGCATGCCGTTCACGGCGGTCGCGGGCGCGATCAGCGCGACCAGGAGCACGACGGTGACCAGGCCGGGCCGGCGCGAGACGCCGGCCGCGAGGCGTGCGAACAGGCCGGCTGCCTCGCCGCCCGCGTCCAGCCGCGCATGGAGCGGCCAGAACAGGTAGTGCCCGAAGATCGCGAGCAGGGCGGGGGCCAGCGTCAGGCCCGCGACCAGCGTGACGGCGATGGCCACGGCAAGCGCCGGGCCGGTGGTCTGGATCATGCCGAAATCGGCGAAGGCCATGGAACCCAGGCCCACGATCACCGTCGCCGCGCTGGCCACGATCACCCGGCCGATCCGATGGACGGTGGCCATCGACGCCTCGTGCCAGCTGCCGCGCGCCACCTCCTCGCGGAAGCGGGAGATGAGGAAGATCGTGTAGTCCGTGCCCACGCCGAACACGAGCACGACGATGAACGTGTCCAGCAGCGACGACACCTTCCAGCCGGCCGCGGCCAGGACGCCCAGCACGCCACGCGCCACCAGGAACGCCGCCCCGATCGTCGCCAGCGGGACGAAGGCCGCCAGTGGCGCCCGGTAGATGAGGAGCAGGATCACGATCACCAGCAGGACCGTGACCGCCGTGGTGCTGTCGGTCCCCCTGATGATGGCGGCGAGGTAGTCGGCGCTGATCGCCGCGGTCCCGGTCACGTGGGTGGCGAGCCCGGCGGGCGAGGCTGCGGCGAGGTGCTCCCGAAGTGCGGCCACCGCGGCTCCCGAGGCATCGCCTGCCGTCGGCACGTTCAGGTTGACAGTCGCCATCTCCAGCTGCCCGTCGGTGCTGCGCAGGATCGAGGCGAGCTCCGGCCTGGAGTCGGCCGTGTCGACGCTCGTGACCGCATCCCGCAGGATCGACGGCGCGTCGGGCCCGACGATCCAGGCCGCGGTCGCCCCGATGAAGGCGCGGTCGGCCGCGGTCAGCCCGCCGGCGCGGGTGAACGTGAGGCTGGCCGTGCTGGCGGCCGTGCCGCCCGGAAACGATCGCTCGAGGGCGGTGCGCGCCTGGACGGACACGGACGTGGACGGCAGGAAGCCCGTCTGGTCGGTCTGGCCCTGGGTGGCCAGGGACGGCGCGAACATGGCCGCCGCCGCGGCGCCGGCAATCCAGGCGGCCACGACGAGGAACCGGAATCGATAGGTGATGGAGCCCAGCCGTTCGAACATCGCGATCCCCTGCCTGCCTCAGCCCGGGCGAGCACGCGGCCGCCATCCGACCGCGTATTGAATGCACAGTCGTATTGAATACGAACACGTATCCTGTTGACCGGGTCCAAGGACAGGGAGCGGCAGGGGAGAACGGCATGTCGAGGCTCGATGTCGGGGCCGAGGGTTCGGCGGGTGTCGACGGCGGAACCGAGGGGACCACCCCGGCGAGGCCGCGCCGGCGGTCGGTGACCCGGCAGCTCGTGCTCGACGCCGCACGCGAGGTGTTCGCGGAACGGGGCGTGTTCGGGGCGACGGTCGAGGACATCTGTGCCCACGCGGGCTTCACCCGCGGTGCCTTCTACTCGAGCTTCGGCGACAAGGGGGAGCTCCTGCGCGCGCTCCTGGACCAGGAGCACGAGGCCCTGCTGCGCCATCTCGACGCCGGCTTCGAGCAGCTGGACGTGCGCGGGATCCAGGCGGCAGGCCCGGGGGCCGATCTCGGCCGGGTGGCGGTGATCGAGATCGAGCGCCTGCTGCGGTCGGTCCCGGTGGACCGGGGGTTCTTCCTGATCCAGGCGGAGCTGGAGCTCCACGCGCTCCGCGATCCCGCGCTGGTGGGGGAGTTCCGCGACGCCCAGGCCCGGTTCCGGCAGCGAATCGCGACGTTCCTGCTGGTGGGGCTCGGCCGGGTCGGCCGGGAGCTGATCGTGGACCTCGACGATGCCACCGAGGCGATCCTGGCCATCGTGGAGCGCAGCACCCGGCGGGCGCTGCTGGCGGGTGGCGAGGCGGACGCAACCGCCCTCTCGAGGACGCTGCTGCCCCTCCTGCTGGCGGCGGTCACGCGGCCGGTGGCCACGGCCGACGAGGCGGCGCCCGCAGGGACCTGAGCCGGGCGGCGGCCGGTCGCCCGGACGGGGTCGCCCAACGGCAGCCGCGTCGGACCCCTCAGGCGGCGCTGCGCTCGCGCAGCAGGGCCTCCTCGATCAGGGCCTCGCGCCGCTCGTACAGGCCCCACTCCAGCCCGGCCGGGTACCAGTGCGGCCGGAGCTGGCGCAGGATGGCCGGGTGGAGGGTGCCCAGCTCGTGGCGCGCCAGGTCACGGCACGCTTCGAGCGTCGGCTGCTCGTAGACGCGCCGGCCGCCCCGGAACACCGGCACCACCAGCTCCCTCGCGGTCCAGGACTCGTCCACGCTCATGCGGTGGTGGGAGTCCACCGGATCAACGATCACGCGCGACCCGTCGTGCGCCGCGAACTCGTCCCAGATCATGTCCGCACGGGCGGTGCCGTCGGCGTCGTAGAAGCGGCGGACGGCGAGCTGTCCGGGAACGGTGATCTTGGCCGTGTCGGCACTGACCTTCACTGGTGTCCGCCACGAACCGCCAGCGGCGTCGCGGATCGCCGTGAGCTTGTACACGCCGCCCAGGGCCGGCTGGTCGAAGCAGGTCACGAGCTTGGTGCCCACCCCCCAGCTGTCGATCCGCGCTCCCTGGGCCTGGAGCGACTCGATCGTCTCTGGGTCGAGGTCGTTGGAGGCGACGATGCGCACGTCGGAGAACCCGGCCTCGTCCAGCAGCTCCCGGGCGCGCACCGACAGGTAGGCGAGGTCGCCCGAGTCGAGGCGGATGCCTGCCAGTCGCTGGCCGCGCTCGCGCATGCGGCGCCCGGTCTGGATCGCGTTGGCGACGCCCTCCTCGGTGTCGAAGGTGTCCACCAGCAGCACGGCGTTACCGGGCATGACGTCGGCCCACGCATCGAAGGCGGCCTGCTCGTCCTCGAACGAGAGCACCCAGGAGTGGGCGTGCGTGCCCATCACCGGGATCCCGAACACCCGCCCGGCCTGGACGTTGGAGGTGCCGCTGCAGCCGCCCAGGTACGCGGCCCGTGACGCGGTCAGACCCCCATCCGGGCCCTGGGCCCGCCGCAACCCGAACTCCATGACCGGGGCGCCCCCGGCGGCCAGCACGACATGCGCGGCCTTGGTGGCGGCGAGGGTGGGATAGTTGACCAGGTTGAGCAACGCGGATTCCAGGAGCTGTGCCTCGAGCAGCGAGCCGCGGACGCGGACCAGCGGCTCGTGCGGGAACACCACCGTGCCCTCGGGGATCGCGTCCACGTCCACGGACAGCCGGAGGCCGGCGAGGTAGTCCAGGAACGCGGGCTCGAACAGCGGCCGGTCGTCGTTGCCGCGCAGGCCCTCGAGATGGGCCAGCTCGGGCGCAGTGAACCGGTGGCGCTCCAGGTAGGCGATCACGCCGGCGAGACCGCCGGCGAGCGTGAAGCCGCCGCCGAACGGGGCATGGCGGAAGAACAGCGTGAAGATCGCCTGGTCCGCGGTGCGTCCCAGCTTCCAGTAGCCCGCCGCCATCGTCAGCTCGTACAGGTCGGTCATCGTGGCGGGCGGCACCGGGAACCCGGTCTCGGCGGGCTCGGTCATGGCTTGGGGCCTCCTGGAGCGTGCAGCGCGGGGCGGGGCGGGCGACGTCGGCGGCGGACGCGGGACGTGATCTCGGATTGTGCCCCCATCCGGGATGCCGCGGCGAGGCTGGCGGCGCATGGCATCATCGACCCATGTCCAGCTCGATGCCGCCCGACGCCGCAGAGGTTGCCCGCCGGGTCCGGGTGATCGGCGGGATCCCCTGGAAACGCCTGTTCGGCTACCTTCGGCCCGACCTCGGTCCATTCGTGCTGGCGGTGCTCGGCCTGCTGGTTGGGTCGGGGCTCGCGCTCGCGGTGCCGCTGGTCGTCGCGGGCATGGTCACGGTGGTCGTCGCCGGCGGTGACCCGGAGGGCCTGAACCGGCTGATCGCGGGCCTCGTGGTCCTGTTCCTCGCCCAGGCGCTGGGTGGCTTCGTGCAGGGCTACCTGCTGGGTGTGGTGGGCGAGCGGATCGTCGCCCGGATGCGGGCCGAGCTGTTCACGAGCCTTGTGAACCTGTCGCTCGACTTCCACGGCCGGAGCCGGGTGGGCGAGCTCGTCTCCCGCCTGTCGAGCGACGTGACGCTGGTTCGGACGATGCTCACCCAGACCGTCACGACCCTGCTGTCGAACCTCATCGGGTTGATCGGGGCGGTGCTCATCCTGTTCACGCTCAGCCCCACGCTGCTGGCCATCGCCCTCGTGCTCACCCCCGCGCTGCTGGTCATCGCGATCGTGTTCGGCCGGCCGCTGCAGCGGGTGAGCACGGACGTCCAGGATTCCATCGCCAACAGCACGTCGACCGCGGAAGAGGCCCTGTCGGGGATCCGCGTCGTCAAGAGCTATGTCCGCGAGGCGTACGAGATCGACCGGTACGGGCATGACCTGCGGGTTGTCGTGGCGCGGGGATCTCGGCTGGCCCTGTGGCGCGCCGCCTTCGGCGCCGTGATGGGCTTCCTGGGCTTCTCGGCGGTGGCGGCCCTGCTGTGGTACACGGGCCACCAGGTCATCGAGGGCAAGCTCGCGATCGGCACCCTGACCGGGTTCCTGCTCTACGGCATCACGATCGGCGCCAGCCTCGCCACCATCGCCAGCCTGTACGGCCAGTTCCGCGAGGGGACGGGTGCGATCGCCCGGGTGTTCGAGATCATCGATACCCGGCCCACGGTCGTGGACCTGCCGACCGCCGAGCCGATCGGGCCGGTGGCCGGGCGGATCGAGTTCGACGAGGTCACGTTCGCCTACGACGAGAGCCGCACGGTCCTTCGCGACCTCACGCTCGAGGTGCCGCCCGGGGAGGTGCTTGCCCTGGTCGGGCCGTCAGGCTCGGGCAAGACGACGCTGGTCGGCCTGATCCCTCGCCTGTGGGACGTCATGGGCGGCTCGATCAGGGTGGACGGTCGGGACGTGCGGAGCGTCACCGTGGACAGCCTGCGGGCGCAGATCGGGCTGGTTCCCCAGGAGGCGACGCTGTTCGGTGGCACGATCCGGGAGAACATCCGCTACGGCCGGCTGGACGCCACCGAGGAGGAGATAGAAGCCGCAGCGCGGGCGGCCAACGCCCACGACTTCGTGACGGCCCTGCCCGACGGCTACGGCACGACCGTGGGCGACCGCGGATCGCGGCTGTCCGGCGGCCAGCGCCAGCGCGTCGCGATCGCGCGGGCCATCCTCAAGGACCCGCCGATCCTGCTCCTGGACGAGGCCACGAGCTCGCTCGACAACGAGTCGGAGCGCCTGGTGCAGGAGGCGCTCGAGCACCTGATGCAGGGCCGGACGACGATCATCGTCGCCCACCGGCTGTCGACGATCCGCGCGGCGGACCGGATCGCGGTGCTCGACGATGGCTGGCTCGTGGAGCTCGGCACCCACGACGAGCTGCTGGCTCGCGAAGGCCTCTACGCGCGCCTCTACCGGCTCCAGTTCACGACGCCCAACGGGGATCTGCCGGGGCTCCCGTCGATCGAGGCCCCGGGCGCCGGAACCGGCACCCCGGCGTAGGGGCCGGCCTCCCGGCGTAGACTTCGGTCCCTGATGGAGGTGGCGGGTGCCCGATGAGGCGGCATTCCGCGGGTTCTCGCCCGCGGCGATCCAGTTCCTGGCCGATCTTGCCCTGAACAACGACCGGGCCTGGTTCCAGCCGCGCAAGGCCGAGTACGAGCGCCTGCTGAAGGTACCGATGGAGGCGCTGATGACGGCCCTGGCCGAGCGATTCGCGGCCCGCGGCATCCCGCTCCACGCGGACCCCAGGCGGTCGCCGTTCCGCATCTACCGCGACACGCGGTTCAGCCGCGACAAGTCGCCCTACAAGACGCACCTGGGGGCCAGCCTGCCGTGGGTCGGGGACAGGGGCGTCCGGGAAGGGGCCGCGGGAGCCGCGGTGCCGGACGGTCCGGGTGTGACGGCCGAGGCCGACGCCGCACCCGCGCACGGGGCGCATGCCAGCGGCGGCTACTTCAACTTCCAGCCCGGCGAGATGTACGTGGGCGGCGGCATGTGGATGCCCGACCGGGTGCGGCTCGACGGTTTCCGCCGGGCGCTTCGCGATGATCCGGACCGGGTGATGGCAGTGCTCGAGGAGCCCGTGTTCAGGGCCTGGTTCGGCGGCGTGCACAGCCACGAGGAGCTCCGGCGCGTGCCGCCCGGCTATCCGGCCGACCATCCCCGGGCCGACCTGTTCCGCTGGAAGGACGTGGTCTTCGGGCGCCGCCTGTCCGATGACGAGGTGTGCTCAGCCACCCTTCCCGACCTGCTGGCGGACGGGTACGCGACCGCGGTGCCGGTGCTGCGCTTCCTGGCGACCCTGGGCTGACGGCTCAGCCGAACCAGTTGCGCACCTCGTCCTCGCGCGGGACGGGCACGAGCAGCAGGTGCAGGATCGAGTCGTGGGGGAGGTTCGTCCGCCGTGAGACGAGGTGGGCGATGCGCTCCGGATCGTGGCGGCAACGGCGCAGCGCACGGGGCTCAAGGCGCGGCCAGAGCGCCAGCGCGCGTCGCTCGAGCGCCGATTCCCAGCCGGGGCGTGACGTCCGATGATCGGACTCGTGAAGATGACTTGTCATCGGCATCTCCCTGTTCGTCGTGTCCGGCACCACGCGATGACCCGGTGTAGAACGTCGTTGGGCGGGATTGCAAGACGAAGTCGGTTAAGTCCTCGCAACCAGCGGTGGGAAACCGTGCCCGTTACGCCGGGTCCGAACCATGTCCGGCCGGACGAGCGTTTGACCGGCGACACGGCACACGGCAGGCTTGCGCCGTGCGTCGAACCCCCTCGTGGGCCGTTGCCGCGATCGCCGTCGCCATCGCCTTCGCGTTGACGGGAGCGGTCGCCGCCTGTGGGGCGGCGCCCGAGGTGGTTCCCTCGGCGAGCGCGTCGACCCTGGCCCCCACGCTCGTCCTGCCCGCGCCGACACCGCGACCGGCCCCCGGCCACGAGCTGTTCGGCTTCGTCCCGTACTGGGAGATGGACGCCGGTATCGCCGATCACCTCGCGGCGACCCCGCTGACCACGCTTGCCCTGTTCAGCGTCACCCATACCGCGAAGGGCGCGATCAGCCAGGGCAAGCCCGGATACCAGCAGATCACCGGGGACACCGGGAGCCGGCTCATCCGCGAGGCGCACCAGCGAGGCGTCCGCGTTGAGCTCGTGTTCAGCAGCTTCGGAACGGCCCGTAACCGGAAGCTGTTCGAGAGCCGCGACCTCCAGTCGACAGTGGTCGCGTCCCTGACGGGCCTGGCGGGCAAGCTCGGGGTGGACGGGATCAACGTGGACGTCGAGGCGCTGGACCCGCTCCTGGTGCCGGCCTACGGGATGTTCGTGGGTGACCTGCGCAACGCGCTGCGGCTCGCCTCACCGGGCAGCGAGGTGTCGGTGGCGACGCAGGCAAACGAGCTCGGCGCGGCGATGGCGCTGGCGGCCGTGGATGCCGGCGCTGATCGAGTGTTCCTCATGGGCTACGACTACCGCGTGCCGGCGTCGACCTCGACGGGGGCGTCCGCACCCCTGGATCGGAGCGACGGCGGACGCAGGGACCTGCGCTGGTCGCTCGACGTCTACGAGGCGCTCGGGGTCCCCGTCCAGCGCACGATCCTGGGCCTGCCGCTGTACGGGCTGACATGGCCGGTGGCGGGACCGGTGATCGGGGCACCCGCGGTCGGCCGCGGCGATACCTGGATCCTGCGCAGCCACCTGGACGTGCTCGCTGACCCGTCCATCGTGCCCCTTCGGGATCCGGTCGAATCCGTGGACGTCTACCTGTTCGGGTCCGACGGCAGCGTGGGGCCGCCCGGCGTTCCCGGTGCGTCGGCCCAGGCCTCCCCGGCCACCCCGGGGACCGGGGCATCCCCGGGCGGGAGCCCGGAGGCGACGCCCGGGCCCGACGTGACCTGGCAGGCCGTATACGTCGACTCGCCCGCCACGCTGGCGCCCAAGATGAGCCTGGCGCTGGACCGCGGGCTCGCGGGCGTGGGGTTCTGGGCAATCGGCTACGAGCGCGGGCTCCCCGGCTACACGGACCTCATGCAGCGGTTCGTGGAGGGCAAGCGGCTGTCGTAGGACCGCCTATCCTGTGGGGCATCGGGACCTGCGACGCTCGTTCGTGCCCGAGCCGGAGGCGGGCGCGGCAGGCGGTCCCCGACGGCAGGGAGAGGATGCCATGGCGGATGGAGTGAGCTCGGGGCGGCTGTGCGAGGCGGTGATCGGCGCGTTCGACCGCCTGTGTGAGCTGGAACGCTCGGCGGATCCCGATCGCACGGAGCTCACCCCCCGGCAGCGCCATCGCCGGCTGCTGCTGGAGGCGCGCGCGCGTGCCGACGAGTGGATCGTGCCGCCGCAGCTTGCCGCGACCGTGATGGAGCTGGTGGCGACGGCGGATCGGATCGACGATCCGGCGCTCGCCCTGCTGTGGACCGACCATCTGCCGGTTGCCGTGCTCTCGGTGGTGGAGCGACGGAGCCTCCTGCGGCGTCTCGCGGAGCGTGACGCGCTGCTCGTGGAGGCCTGAACCGACCGAGCCCGACCGTCGGGGACCCCTCGATCAGGACCTCGGGCCCTTGGCGCCGTGTGCGCGTCGGGGCGATGGTGAGGTTGCGTCGGGAGTCACAGCGCGGAGGCGGGTCGTTGCGAGCACTGGTTGTCTACGAGTCGATGTTCGGGAATACGCTCACGGTCGCGAGAGCGGTCGCCGAGGGCGTGGCGTCGGTCATGCCGGTCGAGCTGATCGAGGTCGCGAACGCGCCCGCGCTGATCCCGGCCGACGTGGGCCTGGTGGTGGTCGGCGGTCCGACGCATGCCCACGGCCTGACCAACGCGGACACCCGCGCGGACGCGGCGCGCCGCGCCGGTGAGCAGCTCGTCTCCAGGGGTGGCGGGATCCGGGAGTGGCTGGACCGGGTCCGGGCGGAGGGGCCGGCGCCGCGATCGGCGGTCTTCGACACCCGGATCAAGGGCCCCAAGCTTCTCTGGGGGTCGGCCGCGCGCGGGGCGGCGACCAAGCTCGAGGGCGTGGGCTTCCGGCTGGTGCGACCGGCGGAATCGTTCCTGGTCGACGGACCGACCGGCCCGCTGTTCGACCGACTGCTGCCGGGCGAGGCCGAGCGTGCTCGTTCATGGGGTGCGCACGTGGCGGCGGCCGTGGGGAGCCTCGCCCCCGTGCGCTAGGGTCGGGGTCTCCCGGGCGTCAGGCGTCGGGGCGGAAGGCGACGGCCAGGTAGCCAACCGTCCGGTTCTCAGGCCCGCCGGCATCCGCGGACGTCGCCCTGGCCAGGAGGGTTGCCTTCGTCGCACCGGCAGCGCGCAGGGCCGCGAGTCCCACCACTGTGGGCGCGATCCCGCACATGCCGCACACGAGACCGGGCGTACCGGACTCGACGAGTCCTCGTTCCCGGGCAGCGACCTCCGCCGGATCGAGCTCGAGGATCGGCGGCAGCAGCGTGTCCGTTGCGGCGGCGCACGCGCGATGGGCCGGGTAGTGCGCCAGGTCGGTGCTGATCGCCAGCACGATCGGGCGGTCGTCCCCGGCGAGACCGGCAAGCAGCTGACCCAGGCGGACGCCCGCGGCCACGGCCGCGGCGCCGGTCCCGGCGGACACCGCCAGCGGGACGATCCGGGCGACCGGCGCAACCACCTGGAGCAGCGGCAGCTGGACCTCGATCGAGTGCTCGCGGCGGTGGGCATCGGCAGCGACGCCGAACGGCGGACCCAGCGCGGCAATCGCCGCGCCGAGGGCACCATCGGCGGCAACCTCGCCCAGCGGCGTCTGCCACGAACCGCCGGGCCAGACCCCGATCCCCTCGAGCCAGGCCGAGTGGTTGGTGCCCAGGATCACGACGGACGCGCCCTCCAACGCCGGTTGGGCCAGGAGCCGCCACCCGGCCGCCGCCACGTGCCCGGACCACTCGAGGCCGGCGTGCGGGACGAGGATCCCCAGCGGAACGGTGTGTGGAACTGCATGCCGGACAGGGGCCGGCAGGGAGCGACCGGGCGCTGCCCCGAGATCCGAGTCGCGGAGCAGGCGCTCGACGAGCGCCCGGAGGATCGGACCCTCGGACGGGTAGAAGGAGCCCGCCACCGCGGGGTGGCGTGCCGGCGCCGTGTGGCCCGTCCGCCACGAACCGGTCATCGCGCCGGCCTCGCCAGGCCAATTCCCGGAAGCGGGCGCCCGCAGTCGGGACAGTCGCCGCGCGCGGAGAGCCGGGAGCGCACCGTGTAGCCCAGCCGCTGGACCAGGAGCGAGCCGCAGCCGGCGCAGCGGGTGTCCTCCAGGTGAAGCGCGGGCGCGTTGCCGACGTAGACGTGGTCCAGGCCCGATTGGCGGCCGATCGTCGCCGCCCGCAGGAGCGTCGCGACCGGCGTCGGCGCGACGTCGAGCATCCGATACGCGGGGTGGAACCGGCTGACGTGCCACGGGGTCTCGGCACCCAGCGTGTCCACGATCCAGCGCGTGAGCGCCGTCAGCTGGGCGTCGTCGTCGTTGTGGGCAGGGATGACGAGGGTGGTGAGCTCCAGCCAGATCCCGGCCTGGCGCATGGCGACGATGGCGTCCAGCACGGGCGCCAGGCGCGCCCCGCACAGCCGGCGATAGAAGGCATCGTCGAACGACTTGAGATCGACGTTCGCCGCGTCGATCACCTCGGCAAGCAGGCCCACGGCCTCGGGTGTCGCGTAGCCATCGCTGATCCACAGGTTCAGGAGCCCGGCCTCGTGCGCCAGTCGCCCGACGTCGAGCGCATATTCGAGGAAGATCGTCGGCTCCACGTACGTGAACGCGATCGCGTCGGCTCCCCGTGCCAGCGCATCCCGAACGACCTCGTCGGGCGCGATCCGGCGCGTCGACAGGTCCAGTCCCAGGCGCGGCCCCTGGGCGATCTCCCAGTTCTGGCAGAACACGCAGTGGAACGGGCACCCCGGCGTGGCGATCGACCACGCGGTCGCGCCCGGCGCGACGTGGAACAGCGGCTTCTTCTCGATGGGGTCAAGCGCTTGCGCCACGACGTGCCCGTAGGCCAGGCTGAGCAGCGTCCCACCCCGGTTCTCGCGGACGGCACAGATCCCGAAACGGCCCGGCCTGACCAGGCAGCGATGGGCGCACACGCCACAACGGACGCTCCCGTCCGGCAGCCCGGTGGCGAGGATCGTGGCCACCGGTCGCTCGTGGCTGGAGGCGGTCGACATGGACGACGGTTGGGTCATGGCGTTCCTCGTCCGAGTCTGGCGCCGGGCGGCCGGGGGCAACAGTGCCGGGCGGTCCGGTTTCGGGCCCTGTTGCCCTCGGCACCGCGCGATCCACGGGCCACGATGCAGGCTGGACCTGCAGAGGCGTCCCGCAGGAGGCGAGCGATGCTCACGCCGATCGACGCCCCGCCGGAGCTGCCTGCCGCAGTAACGCTCCCCGAGGAGGCGCGGCACTGCCTGCTCGACCTCGCCCGGACGGCGGTCGCCGTCGCCTCGCGCGCACGTCCGCCGGAGGCCCTCGAGGACGCCTTCGCCTGCGAGACGGGCGTTGAGCTGTACGCGGCCGCGTTCGTGACCCTGACCCGGGCCGGTGGCCTCCGCGGCTGCATGGGCGTGCTGGACCCGACCCGGCTGGTCTCGGAGTCGGTGCTCGAAGCGGCCGCCTGTGCGGCGCGAGCCGATCCCCGCTTCCCGCCCGTGCGACCCGCAGAGCTGGAGGGGATCGAGATCGAGGTCTCGGTGCTCGGCCCGCTGATGCGCATCGCGGATCCGCTCGCGTTCCGGCTGGGGATCGATGGGATCGTGGTCGAGCGCGACGGCCATCGGGGGCTGCTGCTGCCCGAGGTGGCCCCGATGGTCGACTTCGACCGGTTCCAGATGCTCGAGATCGCGTGCCGCAAGGCGGGTCTCCCGTCCCGCGCGTGGCGCGATCCGCGCACGACCGTCTCCGCGTTCCGGACCGACCGCTTCGGTGGCCCGGCCCTGCCGGCAGGTACGCCGTCGGGCGGCGAGCTGGCTCACACCTAGGCGCGAAGGAGCGGCGCCACCTCCTCGACCAGGATGTCGAAGGCCTCGCGCTGGATCGCCGGGTCGAGGCCGGGAAGGTGCGTGCGGAACACGAACGAGCCGGCCTCACCCAGCGTGGGAGCATAGGCGCGGACCTGGTCGGCCACCTGCTCCGGCGAGCCCACGATCATCCGCTCGCGGACCGCCTCGGGCGAGGGCGCGGCCGCGGGCTCCGGCAGTCGACGCTCACGTGAGCCGCGCGCGGTGCCCATGTCGGCGTACTTCCAGGTCATGTAGCGAGCGGCGTCGGCAACAGTCGACCAGGTGTCCGGGCCTCGCCAGGCGAAGGTGACCCGGTGGACCGCCAGCTCGATCGACGCCGGATCGCGCCCAGCCACCTCGGCCTCCTCGTGGATCCAGGCCGCGCGCTGGGCGAGCGCGTCGGGCGAGGCGCTGCTGCCGAGGTAGCCGTCGGCGACCCGACCCGCCCGCCTCACGGCGGGCTCGGCGCCGCCGCCGATCCAGATGGGCGTGGCGGCACCCCGGACGGGCTTGGGCGTCACGTTGAGCCCGGGCCCGGGGTATCGGAAGGTCCGCCCGTCGCCCGTCGTCAACCCGTCGCCCCACGCCTGGCGCAGGACCTGGATCGTCCCCTCCAGGCGGCGTGCCCGCGTGCGCGGCGAGACACCGAAGCCCTCGAACTCCTCGTCCCGCCAGCCGTTGCCCAGGCCCAGGATCAGGCGCCCGCCCGACAGGAGGTCCACGGTGGCGGCATCCTCGGCGAGGTGCAGGGGGTCGAACAGGGGCGCCAGCAGGACGCCCGTGCCGAGCCGGATCCGTTCCGTGCGAGCGGCGATTGCGGCCAGGACGGGGAGCTGCGAGGGCAGGTAGCCGTCATCCACGAAGTGGTGCTCGCTGGTCCACACGGAGTCGAACCCTGCCTGCTCCGCGAGGACCCCATACTCGACCAATTCGCGGTACAGGTCGGCGACGGGACGGGGATCCGCCGGGTGATGCTGGGCAGTGAGAAGGCCGTAGCCGAGGCGCATGGGAGGAACCGCTCCTGGGGGCTGAGAGTCCGGAGCGTAGCCGAGACGCGACCGGAGGGCCGCGATGCCGGGGAGGACTCCGGCACGTGGCGGCTAGACTGGGCCAGATGCCGCCGGTGAGCTCCGCGCCCCTGAAGCCCCTGACGCGCGACCAGGTGCTCGTCACGGCGGGCATCATGGCCTCGATCGCCGTCGCGGCCCTGGACGTGACGGTCGTGGGCACGGCGATGCCGACCATCATCGGACAGCTGGGCGGCCTGTCCGAGTACGCGTGGGTGTTCAGCGCCTATCTCCTGGCGTCCACGACCACCGTCCCGATCTACTCGCGGCTCGCCGACATCTACGGCCGCAAGCCGGTGTTCCTGTTCGGCCTGGCCCTGTTCGTGATCGGCTCCGCGCTGTGCGGCCTGTCCGGTTCGATGCTCCAGCTGATCGCGTTCCGGACGATCCAGGGCCTCGGCGCCGGCGCTGTCCAGCCGATCTCGTTCACGATCATCGGCGACATCTTCGAGCCGGTCCGGCGGGCCCGGATGCAGGGGTATTTCTCGGGCGTCTGGGGCGTGTCCGCGATCGTCGGCCCCGCCATCGGCGGGCTGATCACGAGCACGGTCGGCTGGCCGTGGGTGTTCGCGCTCAACATCCCGGTGGGGATCGCGGGCGGGACGATCATCTGGCTTGCCTTCCATGAGCGCTTCGAGCGGCGGCCTCACCGGATCGACTGGGCCGGCGCGGTCCTGCTCACGGCGTCGATCGTCCTGCTCCTGCTCGCGGTGTCGGAAGGTGGCGACCTGTTCGGCTGGA
Source organism: uncultured Chloroflexia bacterium (assembly GCA_963732805.1). Lineage (GTDB taxonomy): Bacteria > Chloroflexota > Limnocylindria > Limnocylindrales > CSP1-4 > CAIXZV01. The sequence continues at coordinate 1,936,403 of CAVTAW010000001.1, read as the reverse complement.
CGTCGCCCGTCGTGATCGCGATGTTGGCCGGATCGGCGGCGCTCCTGGTCGCGTTCGTGCGTCAGGCACGGCGGACGCCGGAACCGCTGGTGGACCTCGACCTGCTGCGGGCGCCGATCATCCGGGCGGGCCTCGGCATCGGCACGCTGGCTGGTGTCGTGATGTTCGGGTTGACGACCTACGTGCCGCCGATGGTCCAGGGCGTTCAGGGGGGTACGCCCGTGGAGGCCGGGGCGGCCGTGGCCGCGATGTCGATCGGCTGGCCGATCGGCTCGGTCATCGCGGGCCGGCTCCTGGTCCGAGCGGGGGCCAGGCCCATCGTCGTGTCGGGGACGGTGATGCTCGTGGTGGGCACGCTGCTGGTCACCCAGCTGGAGCGGTTCGACGCGCTGTGGTACGCGATGACTGCCTGCGCGGTGACCGGCCTGGGCATGGGCCTGTCCTCGACGACGATCCTCGTGGTCATCCAGGGCGCCGTCGCCTGGCAACGTCGGGCGGTCGCGACCGGCCTGGTGCAGTTCAGCCGGACGATCGGCGGCGCGGTCGGGGTCGGGGTGATGGGCGGGATCCTCACCGCCTTCGTGGGCGCGGCGTCCTCGGCCATCCTCGATCCGGTTGCCCGTGGCGGGCTGTCGTCGGAGGCCCTGGCCGCGGGACGGGCGTCGCTGGCGGACGGGCTTGCGTTCGTGTACTGGCTGATGGTGGTGGCGGCGACCATCGCGTGCCTGCTCGCCGTCAGGTCGATGCCGGACGTGTCCCTGGGCCACGAGATCGCATCGGACGACCGGCTGGCGGCCGCCGGCTAGGCCCGAGGCGCGCGTCGCGTCGCGCGTCGCGTCGCGCATCCACGCTTCGGGACCGGGTCAGTCGTCCGGCATCTGGCTGACGGCGTCGCGGTACCGACGGCGGATGAGCAGCGTCACCGGGTAGATGAGCAGCCAGGAGGCCATCGCGGGCAGCGGGCCGGCGATCCAGGCGATCGGGATCGAGAGCAGGAACACCGCGGGCACGCGCAGCAGCTCGATCGTGACCCAGCGGCCGTGTCGCTCCCGCACCCGCGCCTCGGCGATCTCCGGCCGCGACGTCGCGTACGCCCACACGGCGGTCTGGCTGATGCCCGTGGCCGTCTGGATCAGGGCGTAGATGATGACCGCAGTCGGCGCCGGGTCGTGGTCGGCGAGGACCGCCGCCGCGAACGGCTGGAGGGCGATCCAGAACAGGAACACCAGGTTCAGCCAGATCAGGCGACCGTTCATGCGCCGCACGGCCCCGAAGATGTCGCGGTGGCTCGTCCAGTACGCGGCGATCACGAAGAAGCTGATCGTGAACGCGAGGATCGGCCCGGGGACCTGCGCCAGGCGCCGGAGCGCGCCATCGAGGCCGCCGTCCGCGACGTCGCTGACCCGCAGGTCGAGGACCAGCAGCGTGAGCGCGATCGCGAACACGGCGTCCGAGAGGAACACGACGCGCTCGTACTTGAGCGTCCGGGACGCCTCGGGTCCGCGCTCGTCGCTCATCGGCCTGTCGGTGCCGCGAGGTCCGGGACGATGGGCGCCGCGTGCGCGCGCCCCGCCAGGTATCCGCCGAACGCCACCGCCCAGATCACTACCGGGTACACGATCCAGCGCTCGATGCCGCCCGTGCCCAGCGGTGCCATCGGGTGCGCGTCGCCCAGCAGCATGTAGGAGACCAGGACGCCGAGCGTGATCGTCCCGAGCAACAGCATCAGGTACCGGAACGGGCCGGTCGCCACCCGGGCGGACGCGATGGCCGCCACCCCGCCGGCGATGAACGTGACCATCGCGCAGATCGCGTGCGGCGTGCCGGTGTTGCCCGGGAAGACGCCCACGCCGAGGGCGGCGATCCCGAGGACGGCAACCGGGACGGACACGGACCGCAGCCCGAATGCCCGGTGGACGAACCACGAGGCGGCAGCCATCAGCAGGCCGATCACGATCATCGAGCCGTCGAAGATCGCCGCGGACGGCTGGAACACGAGTCCCTCCGGCGGTCGCGTCCCGCCGAGGTCGCTGATCTCGTTGGCGCCGGTCGCGTACGGTGCCGGGTACAGCGCCTCGGCCGTGATGATCCCCATCAGGATCACCCCGCCCGCCAGCAGCAGCAGCGATCCCCCGATCGCGAGATCCGCGATCCGGCTCTCCGCAAGCTCGCTGATCCGCCGTGCGGGGGTCGGCATCGAGCGCGTCGCCATCTCCGTCCACCTCCAAGCGTGCCTCGGGGACGCCCGATCGGTGGGCAGTGTCGCCAATGACCGCCGTGACCGAGACGGGAGGTCGGCCCGTAATCGGGATGCCGTTGCGACCCCTGATGGCCCGGGGAGGGCGTCGTCTCAGCCGACCTGGGGACGCTCGTCCACGATCACCCGGACGCGGCCGCTGACATGGGCCATCGAGTCCGCGGTCACCTCGCGGCCGATGTCGCTGGCGTAGGCGGCATCGAACGCCTCGCGCGTGCTGAACCACAGCTCGGACACGCCGTCGAACGATGCGTCGTCGGTCTCCACGACGTTGAACACGAGCCGACGGACCCCGGGCAGCCGGCGGGCGAGGGGAGCGTGCTCGTCCAGCCACCAGGAACGGAACGCGTCGCGGGTCATGCCGTCCGCACGGGTCAGCAGGATGATCGCCTTGAACATCGAGACTCCTCCGCGTCAGCCGGGCTTGCGTGTCCGGGCCAGGGGCCGGCCGCCCGAGCCCAGCGCGACGCACACGACGACCTCGTCGGGGCGGGGAGCGTCGGGGATGGCGATCTCGGCCGCGTCCATCTCGTCGAAGCTCCAGATGTCGTCCTTGTTGGTGAGCGGCATCGTGATCGAGGCCCCGGCGCCGCCGACCTTCTTGGTGGACGGGATGATCGCCGTACCGCCACCGACCGCCGCGCGGATCGGCGCGCCGAACCGGGGGTGGAGGATCGCCGCCGCGTGCTCGAGCTCGCCATCCAGCCCGACGATCGCCCCCTTGCCGTACGCGGACACCGGATGCTCCGCGCCGAGCGCGGCGACCGCACGTCCGGCGAGCTCGGCGGCGAGCTCGGCGCCCATCGCCTCGAGGGGCGCCAGGTCCTCGACCCAGGGACCGGCCAGCGGGTTGCGTACGACGGCCGCTGCGACGACGACCCGCGTCGGCGGCGCGACCTCGCGATCGCCCGAGCGCCGCGTCTCGACGAGCTGGACCACGATCTTGCGGACATCCACGGGCGACCTCCTCCATCTCGGCACACGTCGAGGGGTTGGGCACCAGTTTGCCGGTAGGCTAGTGGTGTCGCTCAGCCGGTCCTGCGAGCCCGGCGCGCCGATCTTCCACCGTCGTGGACATGCAGGGAGGCCCCATGCGAATCGCACCCGGCGTCCATCGCCTGGGCAACGACAGCATCATCAACTCGTACCTCCTCGACGAGAGTGGCGAGGTCACGATCGTGGACGCCGGCGTGCCCGGCTACTACGACGCCATTCCGCGCGAGCTCGAGGCGATGGGACGCAGGATCGATGATGTTCGGGCGCTCGTGCTCACCCACGGTCACAGTGACCACATCGGCTACGCGGAGCGACTCCGGACGGAGCGAGGCGTGCCCGTCTGGGTCCACGAGGCGGATGCGGCGCTCGCGCGCGGGGAGGTCCCGAACCCGTCGAAGGGGCTCGGTCGCACGAAGGTGGCGCCGTTGCTCGGGTTCCTGTGGTTCGCGCTGCTCCGTGGCGGGCTGCGCCGTCCGATCATCAAGGTCGTGAGCGAGTATGGCGACGGCGCGACGCTGGACGTTCCGGGCAGCCCGCGGGTGATCCTGGTGCCCGGTCATACGCCGGGCAGCGCTGCACTCCACGCCGCGACCCATGATGCGCTGCTCGTCGGTGACGCGTTCTCGACCTACGCGGTCACCACCGGTGAGCGGGGTCCTCGCATCGCGCCGTTCACCGCGGATCCCGAGCTGGCGGTGGCATCGCTCGCTCGCCTGGAAGGGCTCCAGGCGGCGCTGGTGCTGCCGGGCCATGGAGAGGCATGGACCGACGGCGTCGACGCCGCGATCGCGCTGGTGCGCGAGTCGGTCCCGGGGACGGCGGGGAGTCCCGCGGCCTGATCCCGGACGCGGGCCGGCGCGCATCGCCCGGACCAGCGGGGGCATCCACCTGGGAGCGGCCGCCGTACCAAGGGTGGACACTGCGGCCGTGATGAACGACTACGAGGTCAACCTGCAGCCGGTGGGCGCCGGAGCCAGGCGCCGACGGCGCCCGGGGCGGCGGACGATCGGCGCCGTCCTCGTCCTGACCGTGGGCCTCGTCCTCGTCGGGTTGATCGGCTTCGGCGGGTTGCACCTGGACGGCGGCCAGGTCGCGCGTCCTGATCGGATCGTCTACGTGGACCCCGCCGGCCGGCTGTTCACGATCGGCGCCGACGGGTCGGACCAGCGCTCCTACGCGGTCAGCGGCGCGCAGTTCCAGTTCCCGACCTGGTCTCCGGACGGAACGCGGATCGCCGCCATCGGCGGCGACGGGACCGAGGGCGGCGTCTACGTCTTCGACGATCGGCCCGCGGGAGGCGCCGCGGCGCCCGGGAGGCCCATCGTGGTCGATCCGCCATCGACGGCGTACCCGATCTACGTGTACTGGTCGCCGGATGGGCAGCAGCTCGCGTACCTCGACAACGCAGCGGGCAACCTGCGGATCCAGGTGGTTCCGGCGGACGGGCAAGCCGGGCCGCGGCTGGTGTGGACCGGCCAGCCCCTGTACTGGGACTGGATCGACGACGCGCACCTGCTGGTCCACGCCGGGGCCGGGGGTCCCGGCACGTTCCTCGGGGAGGTCGGCCTCGACGCCTCGACCGGTGCGACGGTCGAGGAGCCCCTGGGCCTGTTCCGGGCTCCCGTGGTCGCGCCCGGTGGGGCGTGGCGTGCCTGGATCGCGTCGAGCGCGGATGTCGCCCAGGTGGTCGTGCAGGCGCGCGGCGGGAGCGACGACCAGCGGGTCTCGATCCCGGGTGCGAGCGCCCTCGGGTGGAGCCCGGACGGCGCGCTGCTTGGGTACCTGACGCCTGCGACGGGGGATGCGCTGACCATCGGTGCGCTGCACGTGATCGAGGCGCGGACCGGTTCGGCCCGGACGTTGCTGGACGGGCTCGTCGCCGCGTTCTTCTGGGCACCGGACGGGCGAACCGTCGCGGCGGTCCGGCTGGTGACGCCAGGCGGGCAGACGGCTTCGGTCAGCCCGGTGGCTGCGGCCAGGTCGCTCGAGCTCGTCCTGGTGGATGTCGCCACGGGTGGCGTGACGCTGGAGCGACCGATCGACCTGTCCCCGCTGTACGTGGGCCAGCTGCTGCCGTTCTTCGACCAGTACGCGCTGAGCCACCGGGTGTGGTCGCCCGCCTCGGACGCAGTGGTGCTGCCCCTCGTGGACGAGGCCGGAGCTTCGCAGGTCACCGTGATCCCCGCCGACGGCGCCGCGCCAAGGATCCTGGCCGAGGGGGTGTCCGCGTTCTGGAGCCCGTGACGACGCCCCTCTGGTGTGGGACGATGCCCGCAGACGGCCGCGCTGCGGTCGTGCCGGGAGGAAGGGGCGCTGCGATGGACATCGTGCTCGTGCATGGCGCCTATCACGGGGCCTGGTGCTGGTCCCGATTGCAGCCCGAGCTCGAGCGGCTGGGTCATCGGGTGACCTCGGTTGACCTCCCGATCACGGATCCGGCCCTTGGCGCCGCCGGCTATGCAGCGACCGTGCTGGCGGCGCTGGGCAACACGGAGCGACCGGTCCTGGTGGGGCACTCCATGGGTGGCCTCGTCATCCCGCTCGTCGCGGCCCAGCGGCCGGTCAGCCGGCTGGTGTTCCTGGCCGCGTTCCTGCCCCTGCCGGGTCGGTCGGTCAACGAGCAGCGAATGACCGAGGCGATCGACGGCCGGATCCCGCCGCGATCAGCGGAGTGGATGGACCTGGGTGACGACGTCTGGGCGGTGGGGCCGAACACCGCCACCGAGCTGTTCTACCACGACCTGCCGGCGGACATCACCGCGTGGGCGGTCGCGCGGCTGCGGCCGCAGTGCTATCGCGCGATGAACGAACCGTCGCCGCTGGCTCGCTGGCCCGACGTCGAGAGCCGGACCATCGTGTGTGCCGGTGACCGGGCGCTGAACCCCGACTGGTTGCGTGCGGCGTCGCGCGATCGCCTGGGGGTCGAGGCGATCGAGCTGCCAGGCGGGCATTCGCCGTTCCTGTCGCGTCCCACCGAGCTCGCCCGGGCGATCGACGCCCTCGCCTGATCCGGCCGGCGACGAAGCGGCGTGCCCTAGAACGCCTGGCGCAGGACGAACAGGCCCAGCAGCACGAGCACCACGATCAGCAGCAGGGTCTCGGGCGGCAGCGCCGCCACGGTGTCGACCGCGTTGGACACCCAGGCCATCGCCGCCGCGCCCACGTCCTGGGTGCCCCCGCCACCACCGCCGCCGGTGGCACCCGACGCCTGGCCGACCGCCTGTCCGTACTCGAGCATGCCGGCATCTTCTCACCGGACGCAAGGTCGCCGGCACGCCCGAGGCCAGGCTGGCAGGCACATGGGCGCGCGGTCAACCACCCGTCCCGCTGGACCCGCCGTCCACGTCCGTGCGCGCCGCCCAGAGCTCGTCCTGGCGGGCAACCACGTCCCCGAGGGAGGTGACCACCAGCGTTGCCGGAGCGGACGGCGGCAGGCGCTGGATCCAGCCCCACGGCCCGCGCCGCAGCCACACGGGCCGAATGCCTGCACGGGCAGCCGGCAGCACGTCGTTGTCGATCCGATCCCCGACATAGGCGACACGGTCCGGCGGGGGGTCCCCCAGCAGCTCGAGCGCGCGGGTGAAGAAGCGGGGATCCGGCTTGCTCACGCCCATCGCCTCGGACATCGCCATCACGTCCGGCGACACGCCCAGGGCTCGCAGCTCCTGTGCGCGGCGAGCGGGCTGATTGGCGATGACCGCGATCCGGCAGCCCGCGGTCCTGAGGCCGTCGATGGCGTCGAGCGCGTCCGGGTAGAGGTCCTGGGGTCCGAACCCCCCATACCGCGCCTCGACCTCCGCCATCCGGTCGCGCCAGTCCGTGATGCCGAACAGCTCGAACACGTCGCGGTGGTCAAGCTGGCGATCCACGACGGCGCCCAGCCCGGCGAGGAACGTGAGACGCGGGATGGCGAGCACGTCGGCCCACGTGGACCACACGCGGGTCTCATCGATCAGCGTCTCGCCCACGTCGAGGACCACCCAGCGTTCGGTGTGCACGCGGGGATGGTAGCGGGCACCCTTGTGCGGCTCGGCGCGATCGCCCGCAACGGGTCCGCTGATCGACGGGCGACTACGCCCCCGCCTCGTCCACCTCGATCACCGCGCCCGGCACGATCTCCGGGATCGGCGGTTCGTCGACCGGGGCCGATCTCGACGGGCGCGTGGCGAGGGTCGAGCCCAGGATCACGAGCGCGAACCCGATCGCCATCGGGATCGTGAACGTCTCCTGCAGCACGAGCACCCCGAGGATCGCGGCGACCGCCGGGTTGATGTAGGTGATGACGGTTGCCCGCACCGGGCCGATCTCGCCGATCAGGGCCGCGAACAGCAGGAACGCGAGCGCGGTGCACACGACGCCGAGCACCACGACCGAGATCAGCGCGTTCGTGCTCGGGAGCGCGGCGGGCCAGTCGAGCGCCGCCAGCGGCAGGTAGATGACGGCGGACAGCGCGAGCGACAGCGACATCACGCCCACCGCGGGCAATCCGCCCAGCCGGCGCGCAAGGATGGCGGGCCCGACCGCGTAGCCCACCACGACGATCGCGACCTGGAGCAGCGCCGTGATGTTGGAGGCGCTGAAGTCGCCACCCACGATCGCCGCCACGCCCAGCAGGCCCACCAGCAGGCCGGCGATGCCCTCGCGGCCGAAACGGTCCGCGCCGCCCGTGGCGATCGCGATCGCGGCCCCGACCAGCGGCACGCCCGCGATCAGCAGCCCGGCCAGCGAGCTCGAGATCTGCTGCTCCGCGGACGCCAGGAACACCCACGGGATCGCGACCTCCACGGCCGCGAACGCCACCACCCAGCGCCAGCGTGCGAGCACCGGCCGCAGGTCAACCCGCAGCAGCGCCACCGGCAGCAGGATCAGCGCGCCGATGGCCGTCCTGGCGAACACGAGCGTCGCGGGTGAGATCTCCTCGACCGCGACCCGGATGAACAGGTAGGGGATGCCCCAGATCACCGACATCAGGGCGAACAGGACAAGACCCCGTCGGGTCATGGCAGCAGGCTCCAGCTCAGGTGCAGCACGCCGGTCATCTTCGCAGACATCTCCGCCCGGATCGTCGAGACGCTCACGCGGGAGCGGCGCGCCGGCACCGCCGCGCCGAAACGTCCAGCCTGCGCGATCATCGACCCATGCGCATCCGCGAGTTCCGGCCCCCGGATGGCGACGCCCTGCGAGACCTGTGGGCAGGCGCCGGCTTCCGTCTGACGGGCGACGATGACCCCGGTCTCGCCCGGTTTGCCGCCCGCAACCCGGGGCTGTTCCTGGTTGCCGAGGACGCCGGGCTCGTCGTCGGATCTGCGATGGGCGCGTGGGATGGACACCGGGGATGGATCTACCACGTGGCCGTCACGCCGGGACGCCGCCGGTCCGGGCTGGCGTCGGACCTCGTGGCTCGCGTCGAGGACGGGCTGCGGGCCCTGGGCTGCCCGCGGGTGCTGGTCATGGTGGAAGGCGACAACGACGGCGGGCTCGCGTTCTGGGTCGCCCGTGGCTACGAGCGACGCGGCACCATCCAGCTGGGCAAGTCGCTCTGACCGGCCGCCCGGCGGGCGAACCCGGGCGCCGGGGTCATCGGGGATGGTGCTCCCGGGCATGGATCCGCCTGATCAGCGCGAGGAGCATCGGGACGGCCATCTCGGGGTGCTCATGGAGCAGGGGCCGGAACTCCCACGCAGGGACGAGGTAGCAGGTCAGCGTCTCCTCCGCAACGACCGTCGCGGTGCGGCCGTGCTGCTCGATCAGCCCGAGCTCGCCGAAGAAGTCGCCCGGCCCGATCGTGGCGATGGTGCCGGCACCCTCGCGCTCGATGCGCGCGCGGCCGGCGACGACGAGGAACAGGTTGAGCGCCTCCTCGCCCTCGCGGACGACGACATCGCCCGCCTGGTACGTGCGCTGCTTGAGGTAGCCGAGGATGCGCTCGCGATCCGCCGGCTTGAGGGCGGCCAGCAGCGGAATGTCGCCTGCGGGGACGGTCATCGGCACCTCCTGGGGTTCCGCACATCGTAGGCGGCGGACCGGGCAAGCACCAGCGGGATGCGTGCGCCCGGGGCCATCTCGGGGGGCTACCCCGGGGACGTCAGCGATGCCCAGGGCATGAGCGGTGGCGCCTCGAACGTGGACGACACCGCGACCCGTCGACCATCGGCGGCCATCGACGCGGCGGCTGCCTCCAGGATGTCCACCACGTGCGCTGCCTGCTCCGCGCCGGCGCGGTGCGGGCGCCCCTCGGTGATCGCGGCCGCCATGTCCGCGAGGCCCCGCGCCCAGGCCGTGCCGGCGAACGGCGGCCGGACGTGGGGAACGCGCTCGTAGGTGCCGTCGTATGGCCCCACCTCCACCTCGGCGTCGAATGCCTGGAAGCTGCCCAGCGCGAGCGACGCGGCGTCCCCGTGGAACTCCATCGCACCCCGACCCTTGGCCGGACGGCCGACGTAGAAGCTTGCCGTCAACCGCAGGACCGCGCCGCCCTCGAGCTCGACGGCGGCCACGATGAGGTCCGGGCTGCCGATGCGAAACGGGGTCCCGTCCAGTGCCACCCGGTCCGGCATCACATCCCAGCCCCAGGCCCGGACCGACCGGGCGGCTCCGACGAAGTTTGTGGCCAGGGTGAGCGGGTAGACCGCGACGTCGACCATCACGCCCACGTCGAAGAACGCCGCCGGTGCGGGGTGCCAGGTCTCGATCCGGCCCCAGCTCACGTCCGCGTAGATCGCGCGGATCGTCCCCAGGCGATCATCGCGGATCCAGGCGGCGGCCGTCTGCTGCGCCTCGCCAAGGAACGTGGACGGCGAGCAGCCCAGCCGGAGTCCCCGGGCGCGGGCGAGCGAGACCAGGTCGCGCGCCTCCGCGGCCCGGAGCGCCATGGGCTTCTCGGTGTAGACGTGACGGCCGGCGTCCAGGGCGCGCCGCGTGACCGCGTGGTGGGCATGGTGGACCGTCAGGTTGACCACGATCTCGACGTCGGGGTCGGCGAGCAGGTCGTCCAGGGACGCGTGCGGGCGGCAGCCGTGCTCGGCGGCGAAGGCGGCCAGGCGCTCGGCGTCGAGGTCCGTGGCAGCCACCAGGCGGATCTCCGGATGGGTGGCGATGTCGCGCGCATACGGGCCCGCGATGTTGCCGGTGCCGACGATGCCGATGCCCAAGGGTTCCATGGATCGGAGCCTACGCGATCGCGGCTCGTGCAGGGGACGTCGTCGCGTACCGTTGGCGCATGCGACACGACCAGATCGCGCTCCAGCTGTACACGGTGCGTCGGCTGGCGGCCAACGACCTCCCGGGCACCCTGCGCGCCGTGGCCGCCGCCGGCTATCGCTTCGTGGAGCTCGCCGGCCTCCCGGAAACTGCCCCCGGCGAGCTCGCGAGGCTGCTCGACGAGAGCCAGCTGCGTCCAATCGCCTCCCACGAGGGCATCGCGCGGCTGCGCGACGATCCGGCCGCCGTCGCGCAGCGGCTCGGCGCGCTCGGGTGCCCCGCGATCATCGTTCCCTGGATGCCCGAGGAGGACCGGCGCACGACCGCGGACGTCCGGCACTTTGCCGCCGAGCTGGGCACGCTGGCGAGGATCGCCGCCGATCACGGATTGCGGCTCGGGTACCACAACCATGCGTTCGAGTTCGAACCGCTGGGGGGCACGACGACCTGGGACATCCTGGCCGCCGAGCTGCCGGACGGCGTCGAGATCGAGCTGGACGTGTATTGGGCGTCGGTGGCGGGACGAGATCCCGTCACCGAGATCCGCAGCGTCGCGGGCCGCCTGCGCATGCTGCACATGAAGGACCGGGCACCCGGGCTCGAGCCGCACGACGCACCGGTGGGGGATGGGATCCTCGACATTCCCGGCATCGTGCGCGCGGGCGACGATGCGGGCGTCGCCTGGTTCGTCGTGGAGCAGGACGACGCGGCCGATCCGCTGGCCGATGTCGCGACCTCCGCGCGCTACCTGGCCTCGCTCGCGGGCTGAGGGCGCCCGGAGCCCTCAGGACCGTGGCGCGACGCGGCGCTCGCGGACGACGATCACGACCGCGGCCACGAGCAGGATCAGGCCGACCACGGCCCAGAAGCTGCTCCCGCTCATCGCGCTGCCGCCGATGACGCCGACGCCCTGGCCGACCCACACGGCACCGACGAGGGCCAGGATGAGCGCGATGACGAGGCGGGTGGTACGCACGGGATCTCCCTGGAGTGAGGCATTCGGAGCGACGCCTGCCACACGATACGAGTGGCCGGCGGATCGAGTTTCGCCGTCGTGGTCGCACAATGGCCCCATGGCGTTCGATCTCGACCGGTTCGTCCGCGCCCAGGGCCCGGGCATCGACGGCGTGCTGGGGGAGCTGCGTCGCGGGCGCAAGACCGGGCACTGGATGTGGTTCGTCTTCCCCCAGCTTGCCGGGCTTGGTCTGAGCGAGATGTCGCGCATCTACGCGATCGCCTCGCTGGACGAGGCTCGCGCCTACCTCGCCCACCCGGTGCTCGGGCCGCGCCTCCGCGCGTGCGCGGGCGCCCTGCTCGGACCCGGGCGGCAGACGGCGGAGGCGATCATGGGCCCGGTCGATGCGCTGAAGCTGCGATCGAGCATGACCCTGTTCCACCGGGCCGAGCCGGGAGACCCGCTGTTCACACAGGTCCTGGATCGGTATTACGGCGGCGTGGCGGACGCGACAACCGACGCCCTGCTCGAGAGGAGCGCGCACACCTGATCGCGATGGGCCAGGGTCCGCCCGAGGGCGTGTTGGTGAACCGTCGGTGGATTGCACCCGGAAAGGATGGACATGGGAGACTTCGAGCGCAGCACCACGGTCGGCGTCGGCGCGGACGCCGCGTTTGCCTACCTGTCCGATCCGGACCACGCACCCGAGTACGTCTCGGCGATGACGCTGGTGGACTCGATCGCGATCGACGGCGAGCTGCCCCCGGAGGCGGAGGAGCGGGACCGCGACGCCGCACCCCAGGCGCGGTTCCTGGCGGATGCGGCTGCGCGCCGCGTCGAGTGGGGACTGGGCAGCGCGGACTACTCGGGGTCGATGACCGTGACGCCGGGCACGACCAGCACCTCGCAGGTCGCGCTGCGGCTCCACGTGCGGGACGACGCCGACCCGGATGCCGTCGAGCGGATGCTCGACCAGACCGTCAGGAACCTCCAGCGGCTCCTGTCGGGCCGCTGACCGGCACGGCGACGCCGGCCCGGGCGCCGAGCGTGCCCCGCAGCACGACCGCCGCGCCGATGCCGCCGAGGATCACCATCGTCCCGGCCAGGCCGAAGAACGCGGCCGGCCCGACGCTCGCGTAGACCACGCCGCCCAGCAGTCCGCCCAGCGCATTGCCCAGGCCGAACGTGCCGGCCTGCAGGAGCGCCTGGCCGGTCGCCTGCAGCTCGATCGGGAGGAGACGCGACACGAGCACCACGCGGGCCGCGGTCAGTGCGCCGAACAGCAGGCCCGTGACCGGACGGGTGGCGTTGATCGCCACGGGGCTGGGCAGGATGCCCCACGCGCCGATGCACACCCCGGACACGATCAGGGCTGCCACGATCAGCGACCGCAGCCCGACCCGCGAGGCGGCCCACCCGGCAATCACCAGCCCCGGGATCTCCGCGAACGAGGCGATGCCCCAGGAGAACGCCACGTCCGATGGCTGCCCGCCCAGGTCTACGATCCGGATGCCGACGAAGATCACGGCGCCCAGCAGTCCGACGTAGGCAACGCACAGCGCAACCAGCACGCCCCACAGCCGTGGCTCCGTTGCGAGCGCGTGGCCGATCGAGCCCAGCCGATGCGCCGCGGCCACCTCGTCGCGCGAGTCCGTCCGGAGTCGCAGGGAGGGATCACGGGTGCGGTCCGGGACCCAGCCCAGCATGGCGAACATCGCGCCCGAGGCCACCAGCGAGACCGCCGGCACCGCGCCGTAGCCGGCGCGGTCGTAGACGAGGCCGGCGACGATCACGCCGATGGCGAACGACAGGCTCGCGAGCGAGCGCAGCGCGCCGTACTGCCGTTCGGGAGCGGGCAGGCCGGCGACCGCGAGCGCGTCGCCCAGGCCGAGGAACAAGGTGGGATAGATCGCGAACGTCGCCATGGTCACGGCGAACACCGGGATCGGAACATCCAGGAGCAGCACGAGGGCGGCGGCCGCGGCGATCAGGACGCCGATGCGGAACGCGGTCGCGCGCCCGACGACGACATCGGCGAGGTGGCCCCACGCTGGGACGAGCACGGTCGCGACCAGCGACGCGAGCCCGGCCAGCGCGCCGATGGTGACCGTGTCCACCCCGCGGTCGTCCAGGATCACCGCCAGGAATGGCACGATGGCGGCCGTCGAGACCCCGATCGCCAGGTACAGCCCTCGTAGGGACCACGCCGGGCGACCGGGCGAGGGGCCGTTCATCTGGTGGGAGGTCCTCCGGCTTGGGGCCCGCTTCGCCGGTCCGCCGGCGCAACGCTGCACTGCGCAAGCGTAGGGTTCGGCGGCACGACGTGCCTTGACGGTGGCCTCTCCACCCGGCCTGCTGGCAGCAGGCGAGCCAGATGTCTAGAGTGGCTCCCGATGACGACTCGGCCACGCTCCGGGACCGCGCACCACGGCTACGCCGTCGTTGCCCTCAAGACGATCCACACGGGGATCTTCCTGGGCATGCTGTCCTCGATCCTGTGGCTGCTCGCGACCGGCATCGCGGGCCGCCGGGACCGGTCGGTGGCGATCGCGGCCGCAGCGGTGACCGGCGAGGCCGTCGTGTTCCTGGCCAACGACGGTGTCTGCCCGCTCACGCCCCTGACCGAGCGCATGGGTGCCGCGGACGGGTCCGTCTCGGACATCTTCCTGCCCGACGTCGTGGCGCGGACCATCCCCATATGGTCCACGACCCTCGTCGCCATCGCGGTCGGCCTCCACCTTCGCGGACTGGTCGCGCGCGGCTAGGCGGGTCGATCGGAGGGCCGGTCGGGGGGATCGGCGGTGCGCGCGCCCAGGAGATCGGCGACCAGCCGCAGCTCGTCGAGCAGCAGCCGCGCGACGGCGGCAGCCGGGGGTCCTCCGCGGGAATGACACGGGGTCCGCTGCCCGGATGACGACGGGCTCGACACGCCTCGCTATCGTGCGTGCATGTCGGGAACGACCGCGGACCGGGCGGGCATCCTGGCGTGGGTCACCCGTCACATCGACGCCGGGCTCGCGCTGTTCCTCGGCGTTCTCTCGCTGGCCACGATGCTGGCCATCCCGGCCTCGATCGGGACGATGCCCCCGCCGTTGGCCGTGATCGTGAGCGTGACGGCGGCAGCGGCGATCGGCGTGCGGCGACGATGGCCGGTCTGGGTCCTCGTCGTGGTGGGGACCGCGATCCTCATCGAGCAGGGTTACGGCACGTCGCTCAACTTCAGTGCTCCGGCGCTGCTGATCGCGCTGTTCACGGTCGCGGCCGAGACGTCCCGGAGGACATCGCTCCCGATCCTGGTGATCCTGCCGCTGTACCTCATCGGCGCGGACCTGTTGTTCGGGGCGGTGCAGGGGACCACGACCGCCACCCTGATCGCCCAGTACGTGAGCGCCACCGGGGTGTTCGCGGTCGCGTGGCTGGCCGGGGACTCCGTCCGCGCACGGCACGCCCGCACGGCCGAGCTCGAGGAGCGGGCGGCGCGGCTGGAGGCGCAACAGGCGGAGGCGGCGCGGATCGCGGTCCAGAACGAGCGGGCGATGATCGCGCGCGAGCTGCATGACATCGTCGCGCACAGCGTGGGCGTGATGGTGGTGCAGGCGGGCGCCGCCCGGCGGATCCTCGACGAGCAGCCGGAGGAGGCGCGAACGGCGATCGCGGCGATCGAATCGACGGGCCGGGAGGCGCTGACCGAGATGCGGCGCCTGCTGGGCGTCCTGCGGTCGGGCGAGCCGGCAGCGCCGCTGGAGCCGCAGCAGGGCCTGGCCGGCCTGGGCGCGCTGATCGCGAATGCCAGCCGGGGTGGCGTCGCGGTCGAGCTCGTCATCGACGGGGAGCCCCGTACGCTGCCGGCCGGTCTCGACCTTGCGGCCTACCGCATCGTCCAGGAGGCGCTCACCAACACCGTCAAGCATGCCGCGCCGGCCCGAGCCACCATCCGCGTGCGCTATGAGCCGGACGCCATCGAGCTCGACATCCGGGACGACGGCGCCCGTGCCCAGGTCGCCGACCGGCAGCTCCCCGGTCACGGTCTGGTCGGCATGGAGGAGCGCGTCCGCCTGTTCGGGGGCACGTTCCGTGCGGGCCCCGACGCGCCGTCGGGGTTCCGCATCGCAGCCCGGCTGCCGATCGGGGCGCCGGCGGGATGACGACCCGGGTGCTGCTGGCCGATGACCAGGCGCTCGTGCGGACGGGGTTCCGGCTGATCCTCAATGCCGAGCCCGGGCTCGAGGTGGTGGGGGAGGCGGCGGACGGCCGCGCCGCCGTGGACCTCGCCCGACGGGTCCGGCCGGACGTGGTGCTGATGGACATCCGGATGCCCATCCTCGATGGCATCGAGGCGACGCGGGCGCTGGCGGGGCCGGGCGCCCCGGACCCCATCAAGGTCATCATCCTGACCACCTTCGATCTTGACGAGCACGTGGTGGGCGCGCTGCAGGCCGGCGCAAGCGGCTTCCTACTCAAGGACACGCCGCCCGAGGACCTGGTCCGGGCGATCGGGGTGGTGGCCAGCGGCGACGCCCTGCTCGCGCCATCGGTGACGCGGCGCCTGCTGGAGCGGTTCGCGTCCCGGAAGGCCAGCTCGCCCCCGCCACCGGGACTCGCCGACCTCACCGAGCGGGAGCACGAAGTCCTGTTGCTCGTCGCGCGCGGCCTCACCAATGCGGAGATCGCCGAGGTGCTCGTCCTCGGCGAGACGACGGTGAAGACGCACGTCTCCCGGGTGCTGTCCAAGCTCGACCTGCGGGATCGGGTCCAGGCGGTGGTCCTGGCCTACGAGGCCGGTCTGGTCCAGCCCGGCGAATCCTGATCGAGCGCCCCGCGGCCTCGTTCCCGCGGATGACCCGGTCGGCCGTTCCGTCCTCCTCGGGGCCGACACCGGATCACAGCCGCGGACGACCGCGAATCGGCAGCGGGAAGGACGACGCCGCCCCCGGCCTCGTCCAGGCTGGACCCAGGTGATCGGTCACCGCACCGGTCATCGCCGGAGCCCCCTCCGGCCGGTCCGAACGCAGCTGAGAGAGATCAATGCAAGGCACCAACGATCCCGCCATCCGGATGGTCGGCCTGGCGAAGCGATACGGTCCAGTCGTCGCCCTCGACGGCCTGACGCTCGACATCCCCGAGGGTTCCGTGTTCGGCTTCCTGGGCCCGAACGGCGCCGGCAAGACCACGGCGATCAAGATCCTGGCTGGGCTCACCCGGGCGTCCGGGGGAACCGCCACCATCGCCGGGATGCCCGTCAGCATCGAGGGCGGTCACCGGCGCGTCCTTGGCTACCTCGCCCAGGAGCCTCGGTTCTACCAGTGGATGACGGGCCGCGAGACGCTCCGCTACGTGGCCAGCTTCTTCCCGGGTGTCGCCCACCCGGAGCGCCAGGCCGATGACCTGCTGCGGCTGGCCGGCATCGCCGATGCCGCCGACCGCCAGACCCGGACGTACTCCGGCGGCATGCTGCAGCGACTGGGCATCGCCCAGGCCCTGGTCGGCCGACCGTCGGTCGTCATCCTTGACGAGCCCGCCGCCGCGCTTGACCCCCTGGGTCGGCGCGACGTCCTGGCCCTGCTCCACAGCCTGCGCAACGAGGCGACGATCCTGTTCTCGACCCACATCCTCGAGGATGTCCAGCGAACGAGCGACCACGTCGCGATCCTCGACCATGGGAAGCTGGTTCGCGCGTCGTCGATCGGCGACCTCATGGGCAGCTTCAGCCGCGATCGCCTGGTCGTGGTCACCGGCGGCGCGGACGAGTCCGCCGCCGTCGCCTTCGCAGCCCTCCCCGGGGTTGCCGGCGTCACCCTTTCGAGCCGGCTCGGTGAGACGCGCACGTACGAGATCCAGACCGATCCCGGTGCGCTGCCCGCCGTCCAGGCCGCCATCACGAGGCTCGCGGCCGATCGCGATCTCGTGCTCATCCGCAACGAGCGGGAAGTCCTCGACCTCGAGTCGGTCTTCGTCCGTCTCGTCGAGCACCAGGAGGTGGCGGCATGACCGCGTACCCGAACACCAGCTCCCTGTTTGCAGCCGGCGCGATCACCGGAAGCCCGCGCCTGCTCGGCCTCGGCCCCGTGTTCCGCAAGGAGCTCCGGGAATGGCTGGCGAGCCGGCGAGTCTGGATGCTGCTGGGCGTCAGCAGCGTGATGATGGTGCTGAACACCCTGAGCGCCAACTTCGCCATCGCGGCGGCCACGGCCAAGGGGATCGCCGTGCCGCCCGGCCTGTCCATGGATCCGACCATCAACGTGCTCGCCAAGTGGGAGCAGTGGGTGTTCTTCTTCGCGATCGCCTTCAGCGTGAGCCTGCTCATCGGGGAGCGCGACCGCGGGACGCTCGCCTGGTCGCTGTCCAAGCCCCTGTCCCGGACGGCGCTCATCGTGGGCAAGTGGGCAGCGGCCATGACCGTGTACGTCGTGTTCGGCCTGGTCCTGCCGATGGCCATGTGCGTCGTCGCCGCGAGCGTCGCCTACGGGACGCCCGACCTCGGCCCGATCGCCGTTGCAACGGTGCTGCTCACGGCCACGCCTGCCTTCTTCATCGCGCTCACGCTCGCCCTGGGCGCCATCCTGCCCAGCCAGGCGGCGGTGGGCGGGCTGGCCGCGATCATCGCGATCGCGCCCGGGATCGTGTCCAGCGTGTCCAACGACGCCGCGATGCTGTTCCCGTCGTCGATGGGACCGTGGGCCGTTGCCTACGCGATGGGGGCGCCGGTCCCGGCGTCCACGCCCGTGGGCTGGCTCGTGGGCTTCGTGGTCGTGGCGGTTGCCGGCGTGGTCGCCATGCGGCGTCGCGACCTCTGACGACGCACGCTCGTCCGGCATCACGAGAGCCGGCCCTGGATCATCTGGATCCGGGCCGGCTCCGGCGCGCTCAGCGCGCGGCGAGATGATCGTCGAGGAACGAGGTCACCAGCTGCCCCACCTGCTCGTGCGTCAGGTCAGGCGACCTGCGCGCGGCGGGCGACGAAGCTGGCCGCGGTGATCGCCACCACGAGGTAGATGGTCGTCACCGCCAGCGGTTGCGCCAGGGCCGCGTCGAGGCCCAGCTTGCCCGCCTGGGTCGCGAGACCGGTGGCGGCGGTGATGGGCGCGAGCCGCAGGAGGTCGGCCGGCAGGAACAGCTCGGCGAACCGCTCGACGAAGAACAGGCCCACGACCGCGGCGACGCCGGCCACCTGGCTGCGGGCAACGAAGGCAGCACCGAACCCGATCGCAGCCTCCATGGTGAGCGCCCACCAGCCGCTGGTCACGACGACCAGCAGGCGTCCGAGGGTCGCCGGGTCGAACGGGTTGCCGGTCTGCACGTTGGCGATCGCGGCAGCCACCAGGATGAGGCCGATCCCCAGCAGATAGAGAACGATCCAGGCACCGAGCGACAGCAGCATGATCGCCAGGAACAGGCTCACCACGTAACCGATCCGGGACTCGCCGCGGGCCAGCGCGACCCGGAACGTGCTCCACGACCATTCGCTCGCGGCGACCGCGCCCGCATACGCCGCCCCTGCGATCCCCCCGAAGATGAGCAGCATCTGGGCGAGCGAGCCGTTGGCGTCAGGAAAGGCGACCATCAATTCGATGGTCGCGCGTGAGTCGCCGGTCGCCGCCCGGGCGGAGAGGCCGACCGCGAGATAGATCAGCGCGATGAATGCCGCCAGCACCAGGAAGGTGCGGCGGGTCGCCGGCCGGTAGGTCAGCTTGAGCAACGACGACCGGAGCAGGCGCATCAGGAACGCTCGGTGAGTGACAGGAACAGGCTCTCGAGATCGCTGCCGATCTCGAGACCGACCACGTCCACGCCGGACTGGACCAGGGTGCGGTTCAGCTCGGCGGCGCGGGTCGGGCCCGCGGTGACCGACATCCAACCCGGACCGCGACCGTCGACGTGGACCTCTGCTGCCAGGCCGTGGAGCACCTCGGCGGCGCGCGGCACCGCGGCGGGGTCCACGTGGATCCGGATCTCGCCCGACTCGCCCAGGAGGTGATCGAGCGGCCCTGCGCGCACCAGCCGGCCGTGCAGGATGATCGCGACCTCGTCGGCGATCTGCTGGATCTCGGGCAGGATGTGCGACGAGACGAACACCGTCTTGCCGGCCGCGGCGAGGCCCTGGAGCAGCCCCCGCATGTCCACGATCCCTGCCGGGTCGAGCCCGTTCGCCGGCTCGTCGAGCAGCAGCAGCGGCGGATCGTTGAGCAGCGCGGCGGCGATGCCCAGCCGCTGCTTCATCCCCAGCGAGTAGGTCTCGTAGCGGTCGCGCCCGCGGTCGAGCAGGTGGACCAGCTCTAGGACCTCGTCCACCCGGCCCGTCCGCGGGGCCGCGCCTACCCCGCTCAGCACCCGCAGGTTGTCCCTGCCCGACAGGTACGGGTAGAAGGCCGGCGATTCGATCAGCGCGCCGACGCCCTGCATCGGCCGCCGGTCGAGCCACCGGAGCGGGTGGCCGAACAGCTCCACGCGCCCCTCGTCGGCGCGCATCAGCCCGGTGAGGATTCGCATCGTCGTGGTCTTGCCGGCCCCGTTGGGGCCGAGGAACCCGTACACGACGCCCTGGCGGACCTGGAGGTCAAGACCATCGAGGGCACGGACCTGCCCATAGGTCTTGACGAGCCCCGAGATGCGGATCGCGGGCGGTTGTGCGCTCATCGCTTGCGAAGATGATTTGTCGCACCGGCGGTTCGCGACAGGGCCAATGGCCAGCAGCGCAGGAGCCAATGGCCACCGGCGGGCGACACGGTCCGCTGGATGGCGGAGTGGCCCAGGCCAGGTCACCCCGCCCACCCGGCCCCCGGGCCGGGGACCGAGCGGGTCGTACGCGTCAGGCGGACTTTGCCGTGCCCTTCGGCTTGGCGCTCTTGGGCTTCTTGGGAACCTTTGCCTTCTTGTCCACGGTGACCTCGTCCTCCGGGTGCTCGGGGTGCGCAATCGCGGGCTGATCATGCGCCCGGCGGGCGGGCGGTGTCGACCCCGGCCCTCGGGCCGTGTCGACCGCAGAGGGGGCGACGGTGTCTTCCCGTCGTCGGTGCCCGCACGCGGCGGTTGACGGGCCCGGTCCGGACCCACAGGATGGCGCGACCGGGGAGCGACCGGCCCCGGCCAAGGTGGGGAACCGAAGGATGAGCGGCGACACCAGCGTCCTGGGCGGCAATCCGTCCGCCCCGTTCAGGCTCCGGGCCCATCGCGGCGACGGCATGGTGCTGCTGGCGATGGACTGGCTCGGCGGCCGGCCCCCGAACGACTTCGTGGGTTTCTCGATCGAGTACCGGCTGCCGGGCAACACCCTGTTCTACGCGCTCACCAACCGCCTGACCTTTGCCACGCCGCCCAGCAACGTGGGCCCCAAGCCCACCTCGTCGTTGTTCGCACCGATCCAGAAGTTCCGCTGGATCCACTTCCCGTTCGATGCCGAGCGCGCCGGCGCATACCGCTACCGCGTGCGGCCCGCGTTCATGGACGCATCGCGGACGATCACCTGGGGAGCGCCCCAGGAGGTGGACATCGAGCTCCGCAGGGAGACCTGGCCCGAGCAGCTCAACGTCGCGTACACGCGGGGTTTCATCTCGTCGCAGGCGTTCGTTGACCGGTACCAGGGCGCCGGGCCGATCTCCACGCTGCTGCCCACGGATGCCGACGCCGGGCTGACCTTCGTGCCCACGCACCCGAAGACGGCCGATGCGCTTGCGTGGATGGGCTTCGAGGCCCGCAGCGCCATCCTGGAGGTCCTGGACCAGGCAATCGCCGACGCCACCGCGGAGGTCCGCGTCGTCGCCTACGACCTCAACGAGCCCGAGATCGTCCACCGCCTGGAACAGCTCGGCAGCCGGCTGCGGGTCATCATCGACGACAAGGATCACCACGGGACGGCCGGTTCCGCCGAGAGCCAGGCCGCGGCCCGCCTGGCTGCGAGCGCCGGTGCCGCGAACGTGAAGCGCCAGCATATGGGCAACCTCCAGCACAACAAGACCATCGTGGTGGAGGGCGATGCCACCCGGGTCGTGGTCTGCGGGTCCACGAACTTCAGCTGGCGCGCCCTGTACGTCCAGGCCAACAACGCGCTGGTGCTCCGCGGTGAGACGGCCGCTCGCGTGTTCCGGGTCGCGTTCGATGCCTACTGGAGCCACGGCAGCGTGAGCACGTTCGGGTCAACCGAGTCAACGCGCTGGCGGAGCCTCGGCCTCCAGAGCCTTAACGCGCGGGTGTCGTTCTCGCCCCATGCGGCGGCCAACGCCCGCCTGGGATCAGTGGCGGCGGACATCGGGCGGGCGAGCTCCAGCGTGTTCTACTCGCTGGCCTTCCTGTACCAGACCACGGGCGCCGTGCGGGACGCGATCAAGGCGGTCACCGAGGATCCGAAGATCTTCGTGTACGGCATGGCTGACAAGCGGATCGGCGGCCTCGACCTCCAGCTGCCGGATGGCAACATCGCGCCCGTCGAGCCCGAGGCGCTGACGGCCAACGTGCCGGAGCCGTTCAAGGCCGAGCCGACCGGCCTGACCCACGGCGTGGGGGCGAGGATGCACCACAAGTTCGTGGTCCTCGACTTCAACCTGGCCACCGCTCGCGTGTACACGGGCTCGTACAACTTCTCGGGATACGCGGACACCGCAAACGGGGAGAACCTGGTCCGGATCCGCGACCGGCGCGTGGCGACCTCGTACATGGTCGAGGCCCTCAGCCTGTTCGACCACTATCACTTCCGGGTGAAGCAGCTCCAGGCAGCCACCGCCGCGACAACGCTCCAGCTTCAGGAGCCGCCGGCGGCCGGCGCCGATCCGTGGTGGCTGGAGGACTACACGGTGCCGATCAAGATCCGCGACCGGAAGCTGTTCTCGTAGTCCGGCCGTCGGGTCACGCGGACGAGTTTGCCAGGCGCTCACCCGCCTCGACGCGTACCGGCAGCCGGTTCTCCGCCGGCGTCAGCGGGCAGGAGTACTTGGGGTCGTACACGCATGACGGGTGGTAGGCAAGGTTGAAGTCGAGCGAGTAGGTGCCGTCGGCCCCGGACGCCAGGTCGAGGTAGCGTCCGGCACCGTAGGTCTCGGTGCCGCTCGTGGCGTCGAGGAAGGGGACGAACAGGGTGGCGCCCTCGTCGTCGCCGGCGAACCGGTACGCGGTCAGCGAGCGCTCCGCGCCGCCGAGTGGGAACCGGAACACGCCGGCGCGCTCGGCCGGCCTGAGCCGGCCGTCGGAGGTCGGAATCTCGAACGCCACGGGCGCGTCGCCCGCGTAGGGGCGCAGGATCAGGTCGTCGAAGCGAAGCGCCTCGTTCACGGGGTAGTAGGGGAGACCCGTGAAGGCGTCACGTTCCGCGGCCGGCACCGGGCTCCCCGGAGCGGTCCTCAGGAAGGCGTCCTTGTCGGCCCGGAACTGGGCGACGGCGTCCGCGTAGGACAGCGCGTGGTGGTGGTCGTGATGGTGTTCGGCGTGATCGCCGTGGTCGGTCACTGGTGGCTCCTTTGGTCTGCGGGCGCCCGGGCCGGTTCGCGTCTTCGCTCGACTCCGCGTACGATCGCACGACGTCCCGGATCCGGGACGGAAGCAGATCGAGGCATGATGACCAAGCATTCGAAGGCCGAGCGCGAGCGGCGCGCAGCGGAGTCCGTGCGGATGGCCGAGATCCAGCACGCATGGCAGGCAAGCGTCCCGCCGTCGGTCGCCGCGGACTTCGCGGTCGGCGTCGCGGCGGCCCGGGCGCGGGGGCCCCTGCCTCGACAGCCGGACATGGCCCCGGGCACCAAGCCTCGTCCGCCCCGCCCGGGCCACGAGCCCAAGCCCAGCAAGGACGAGGCGTCGCCCCGCCGTCGCTACTGATCGTCGGTCGCGGACCGCGTGCCGCGCCGGAGCGTGAGGCCCATGCCCAGGCTGAGCTACCCCACGGCCCCGACCGCCCGGCAGGTCGACGAGTACCACGGCACGGTCATCGCCGATCCGTACCGCCCGCTCGAGGACACCGACGCCCCGGCCACGCGCACGTGGATCGCGGCCCAGAACGAGCTGGCGGCGCGCGTCATCGGCGAGATTCCCACCAGGCGGGCGATCCGCGAGCGGCTGGCGGAGCTGTGGAGCGTCCCGCGCGCCGGCGCGCCCTGGCGCCGCGGGGATCGCTGGTTCCAGCACCGCAACACCGGGCTCCAGGACCAGGACGTGCTGTGGGTGGCGGGCGGTCCCGGGGAGCAGGGCAGGGTGCTGCTGGACCCGAACCGCCTGAGCGACCGGGGAACCACCGCCCTCGCTGCGGTGGCCGTGTCCGAGAGCGGCGAGCTGGTCGCGTGTGCCACCAGCGATGCCGGCTCGGACTGGCGAACGTGGAGTGTGCGACGGGTCGAGACCGGCGAGGAGCTGCCCGACCGGATCAGGTGGAGCAAGTTCGCGTCCGCCGCGTGGACCGCCGACGACGCGGGCTTCTTCTATGCCTGCTATCCCGAGCCCCCGGCGGATGCTGCATACGACGCTCCGAACCGGGACATGGAGCTCCGCTACCACCGCCTGGGCACGGACCCGGCGCACGATCGCCTGGTGTTCTCGACGCCCAACGAGCCCGAGTGGGGCTACGAACCCGAGGTGTCCGACGACGGACGGCTCCTGGTGATCACGATCGAGCGCGGCACCGACCCGGAGACCCGGGTGTACGTCGCGGATCTCACCGGCGGGGTGGAGGCGGCGGTCGTCCGCCCGCTGCTCGATGCGGGCGACGCGCACTACGCCCCCATCACCGCGATCGACGGCACGCTCTACCTGCACACGGATCGTGATGCTCCGCTCGGGCGCGTCATCGCCGTCGATGTGACGGATCCGGCGCAGGTGCGCGAGGTCATCCCCGAGCACGAGGACAGCCTCCAGCACGTGTGCGTGGTCGGGAACCGGATGGCCGCCGTCTACCTCCACCACGCGCACCATCGACTGGCCATCCACGAGCTCGACGGCAGCCACGTCACGGACGTGCGCCTGCCCGGGATCGGGAGCGTCGCCGACCTGGCCGGCCGGCGCGTCGATGCGCAGCTGTACCTCACCTTCGTCCGCTTCACGGCGCCGCCGGTTGTCCTCGCGGTGAACATGGCGGACGGGGCCGTGCACGAGGTCCGGCGGCCCGCGCTGGCCTGGGATCCGGATGAGTTCGTGAGCGAGCAGGTGTTCGTCACGTCGGGCGACGGGACGCGGGTGCCGCTGTTCCTGACCCACCGCCGTGACGTGACCCCGGACGGAGACGTGCCGGCGCTGCTCTACGGGTACGGCGGTTTCCAGATCGCCATCGGTCCCGCGTTCAAGCCCGAGTGGCTGGCCTGGATGGAGCGGGGCGGGCTGCTCGCGGTCGCGTCGTTGCGCGGTGGCAGCGAGTACGGCAAGGCATGGCACGATGCCGGCCGGCTGGCCAACAAGCAGCACGTGTTCGACGATTTCGCCGCCTGCGCCCGATGGCTGGCGACATCGGGCTGGAGTCGATCCGGGCGGATCGGGATCAGCGGTCGATCCAACGGCGGCCTGCTGGTCGGCGCCACGCTCACCCAGCACCCGGAGCTCATCGGGGCCGCGATCGCAGAGGTGGGCGTGATGGACATGCTGCGCTTCCAGCGGTTCACCATCGGCTGGGCCTGGACCAGCGACTACGGCTCGGCCGACGACCCGGACGAGTTCCGGATCCTCCTCGCCTACTCGCCGCTGCACAACGTGCGTCCGGGCGTCGCGTATCCGCCAACGCTGGTCACCACCGGCGACCACGACGACCGGGTCGTGCCGGGCCACTCGTTCAAGTTCGCCGCGGCCCTCCAGGCGGCCCAGGCGGCCGAGGCGCCGGTCATCATCCGGATCGACACGGACGCGGGGCACGGGGTCGGCAAGCCGGTGAGCAAGCTGATCGACGAGCGCGCCGACGTGCTCGCGTTCCTGGACATGGCCCTGCGCTAGGGCTACTCCAGCCAGTCGATCTCGTGGTCGTGGGACAGGGATCGAAACGTCGCATCGTCAAGCGTGCCGGCTGCGTGCGCCCGGGCCACCGCATCGAACCACCGGTCCAGGCCACCCGGGACGACGATGAACAGGTAGCGGGACGGCGTCGACAGCGGATTGCGGATCGCGTGCGGGATCCCCTTCGGCAGGCGGGCGATCCCGCCCGTCTCCAGGACGCGCGTCTGGTCCGGCAGCCGGACCTCGAGGGCACCCTCGATGACGTAGCCGATCTCGTCGGCGCGAAGATGACGGTGAAGCCGGTTGCCGTCCCCGGCATCGAACGTGGAGTCGAACACGGCGTACGCGCCACCGGTCTGGTCGCTGGTGAGCTTGTGCCGGACGCCCAGGAAGTCCAGCACCGCGCCCGAGTCGGCCGGCAGGAACACCGGTCGGTCGTCGTCAGGATTCACCAGCCACGTCCTCGATGCACCGGCAGATTTCGCGGTCCCCATGTCGCTCAGCCGAGCGCCTTGCGCATGATCAGCTGCGACTCGCCCGGCGGGTAGTCCTCCAGCTCGGCGACGGGCAGGTACCCCAGGCGCTCGTAGAGCCGCGGCGCCTGGAACGTGTGCGTTTCGAGGAAGGCATGCCGGGCGCCGGCGGCACGGGCTTCCTGCTCCGCCGCGAGCAGGAGCTGCCGGCCCAGACCGCGCCCGCGCAGATCCGAATCGACCCACAGCGCCACGACGTGCAGCCACCCGCCCCAGACGCCACCGGTGACGCCACCCCGGATCTCATCGCCGTCGTCGCGCAGGAAGATCGCCACCGGGCGGTAGTCGTGGAGGCCGGTGACCTCCATGTTCCAGCGGTCGATGGCGTCGATGATTCGGGCGACGTCTTCTGGCCGTGCCCCGGGCTCCGAGCTCAGGCGCACCGATCCCGCGCTGTCGACCATGGGTGTCCTCCGATTCCGCAGGCGGCGCGGGCCGGACCTAGTGGTGCGCGTCGAGCGGTTCCGTGTCGTCCAGGCCCACCGCGATGCCGGTGCGGCGCCATTCCGCGTACGCCGCCACCAGGCCTTCGTCGTCAACGGTCAGCTCGGCCGAGAAATCGCCGCTCGCATAGCGGTAGGTGAACTCATCGAGCCGCGTGTAGGTCTGGGCGGTCTTGGCCACCGTGAGCTCCGGAAATCGGATCCACGCGGCCTGGATCGTGCGTGATGCGCCGACCGCGAGCCGGAGCCGCCGGATCGCCAGGGTGTTGGTGGACGGGCTGCAGCCGAGATCGACGTCGGCGCAGCCCTTGAGCGAGCGCGACGGAATGCCGTTGACCGTCCAGCTCCCCTTGGCATCGCGCGCGAGGGCGATCGTCCGCTGCTCGAACCCACGCAGGTCGCGGACGTGCACGGCGGTCGTGAACCCCGGGGCATCGGCCAGCACCCGGTACTCGATGCGCACGGGCAGGCTCCCCTCCGCTCCGAGGATCGTGCCCACCAGCGAGAGCCCGCTGTCGCGGAGCGTGAGCGTGCAGACCTCGTCCGTCTCCACCCCGTCGGTCTCGGCACCGCCGGTCTCGACCCCATCGGTGCCGACCTCGTTGGTCTGGACCTCGCCGCTGCGCCGCCATGCCACGCGCCTGGTCGTCATGTCGGGTTCCGCGCCTCCAGTGCTCGGGCACAAGGGTAGGGACTTGGTGCCGTCGGCGTCCATCGGCCCTGATCGGGCCGCGATCGTAGACTGAACGCCTCCCGAAGCCGTCGCTCTGCGCGGCGGGAGGAGCGCGGCGAGGGTCTGTCGATGGAGATCGTCCTCGGGGTCGTGGCATTCGCCGTCGTCGCGGGCTGGGCGGCGCTGTCCTGGTTGCGGCACGGGCGGGATCCGAGCTACGGGGACGACCCGTCGATCCTGGCCGCGGCGCCGCCGCCGGAGATGACGGCGGCCACGGCGACGGTCGTGAGCGGCGGCGCCGCTCGCGCGGCGTTCGTCGCCGCGATGCTCGACCTGGCCAGCCGGGACGAGATCGCGTTCCGCCAGGGATCCGGCCCGGAGGCGGACGCCGTGGGCATCGAGATCCACGGCGGAGACTCGACGGACCCCCAGGTCGGGCTCAATCGGCGACGCCCGGTGGGGGAGGGCGAAGCGTGGTTGCTGGGCCAGCTCCACCTGGAGGCGGCGATGGCTCACGGCCGGCCGATCACGCCCATGGCCGGGCTGGGCATGGCCTCGATGTTCGGCAGCATGCTGGCGTTCGCCTCCGGCACCCGGGACCAGCCCGGAGCCACCGCGGCGGGCATGCTCACCGCCGGTCAGCTCGACCCCGAAGCGCTGGCCGCGGCGTACCAGAGCCGGCACGGCAAGCCGATGCCCGAGCACCTGGTCCAGGAGCTCCGCATCCTGAACGCCGCCCCGACCTTCATGAGCGACCCCCGGGCCATCGTGGACGACCCGGCGGGCACGGAGGCCAGGCTCGCTGCGCTTGGGATCACACTCACCCCGGAGCAGGTCGGGCAGATGCGCGAGTGGGCGGCCCAGCAGGTCGCGGCGAACCAGCCGCCGCAGGCGGCCGCCCCGGCACCCCAGGCGGGCGCGGCTTCGGCGCCCCCGGCACCCCAGGCGGGCACGAGCCCGGCGCACGGCGCGCTGTTCATTGAACCCTCGGTGGCCCCCACCATTCCCGCGCCGATCGGGTTCGGGTCACTGCTCGAGAACTACGCGCGGCGCCATGGCTGGCTCGGCGGGCTCTCGCTCATCGAGCGCTGGAAGTGGCGCGCGCTCGCCAGCGTGGAGGTGGTGGTCGGTCTCATCGTCGCGGGGGTGGGCAGCGCCTCGACCACCGGCTCGTCGACCGTCGGTTCCGTGGCGACGGTCGGCTCCGTGACCGCGTTGACGGCCATCGGAATCGGGATCGCGGCGGGCGGCGTCGCCACCTGGCTGATCGCCCCGGCCATGCCGGCCCGCACCCGCGAGGGCGCGGTGATGGTCGCCCAGCTCGCCGCCTACCGGCGGACGCTGAAGATGACCTTCGACGGGTCCGCGTCGATGAACGATG
Source organism: uncultured Chloroflexia bacterium (assembly GCA_963732805.1). GTDB lineage: Bacteria > Chloroflexota > Limnocylindria > Limnocylindrales > CSP1-4 > CAIXZV01. The sequence goes on along the minus strand of CAVTAW010000001.1, from coordinate 1,908,075 downwards.
CGCTGGGCAAGAGCGGCCTCCATTGGCTCGAGACACCGGACCAGGTGCTGGTGTGGGGCATGGCGCTCGGGCTGCGCGCGGAGATCGAGGCCGTGCTGCACCGGGCGAACGCGGCGCCGCCCGGTGCCGCCTATGCTCCGCGGTGGTATCGCGACCAGGACTCGGCGCCCGTCACGACCATCGATCCGGCCCGGATGTTCTCCGCCATCGAGGCCATCGGCAGCCGTCCGGACACCTCGGAGGCGTTCGGCGGGATCGCCTCGAACCGCCGCGCCACGGGCTGAGGCACCGGCGCCGACGGGCCGGCGGGTACCCTGCGCATCCGGCGCGCCCTGCGACCGAACGGCGTCTACGTGACGCTCGGCGGGAGCGCCTCGCGGATCCTGAGCATGCTGGCGTGGTGGGTGCCGTTCAACCCCGATGACGTGGCGGTGCTGGAGGAGCTGATCGCGAACAGGCAGAGGTCGCGCCGGTCATCGACCGCCGCTTCCCGCTGTCCGAGATCGTGGACGCGCTCCGCTGCGTCAACGACGGAGCCCCGAGGGGAACGGTCGTCGTCACGGTCTGAGCGACCGGTGCTCCTCAGGGCGTGATGGTCACCCGGATGGTCGCCTGCAGCTCGATGTCCGCGCCCCTGCAGCCGGCGCCGTCGATGAACGATGCGATCGCCGAGATGTCCCACGTGCCCGGGGGCAGGTGGACGAGCGGGTCATTGAAGAACCCTCGGTAGAACGCGGCGTCCGGCTGGTCATCGCTCCAGCCTCCGGACTTCCGGAAGCCCGAGCTGATCGGCGCATCGGCCGAGAGCGAATGCTGCGCACAGTCGGCCGTCCACCCGGGTCCCATCTGCCGCGTTCCGCCCACCTCCGCGAACGCGAAGCCGAGGGGACCCGAGCCCGAGCCGGAGAGCGCGGCGCTGGCGCCTTGCGTCAGGGCGAGCTGCGCCTGGCCCGTGAGCGACTCCGAGGTCGCCCAGGTGTCGCGGGGCATCTGGAACGTGAGCCGGAAGCGACCCTGGGTGTCGGTCGCCGTCACCGGAGACGAGGACGGGGCAGGCGGCGAGGTCGGCGTGGAGCTGTCGCAGGCCGCGAGGGCCAGCACCAGCAGGATCGTCCATCGCCGCATCGTCGAGTCCCCCGGGCCACGGACATCAGGACATCGACGGTGAGCGTCTGCCGGTGACCCTCGGTTGTCAACGGGCGGACCGCCCGTGGGTCGGGCCGACCCGCCGCCCACCCGGTGACGCGCGCCCCATTGCGTTCGACGTCGTGGACGCGCATCGTCCCGGTGCCGGGACTGTCGTCCCTGGGGGCCAGGTGTCATGTTCGCCAGACGCTCGCCTGCCATCGCCGCCACCGCGTCGTTCCTGCTGCCCGGGCTTGGGCAGCTGTCGCTCGGGGCCGTGCGGCGGGCCGCGGTCGTCGCGGCACCAGCGATCCTGGTCGTGGTCGTCGCCGCGCTCAAGGTCGCGCAGGCGACCGACCTGGACCTCGCGGATCTCGTCCTCGATCCGGCAACCCTGACATTCCTCCTCGTCGCCAACGTCGTGCTGGCGGGGTACCACCTGGTCGCGATCGCGGACGCGTGGCTGATCGGCGTCCGACGAACCGGCGCCGGTCGCCCGGGCAGCGTCGCAGTCGGCGTGCTGGTCGTGCTGGTTGCGATGACGGTCGGCCTGCACGGCTACGTCGAGTACCTGGGCATCGACGCCAACACGACGCTCGACGCGATCTTCCTGCCGGGCGATGACGGTGACGCCGGCGAGGGGATGATCCCGCCGGCCTCGTTCGACGATGAAGCCTCGGCTGAGCCGGATATCTCCGGGGAGTCACCCGAACCCGGCGAATCGGCCACGTGGGACGGCTCAGGTCAGCCCAGCCCCACCGACGCGTCGAGCACCCCAGGCGGCTCCCCGACGCCGGATGCGTCAGGCACGGTCACGGAGCCGCCCACGGAGCCGCCCACGGCCACGCCATCACCCACCCCCAAGCCCAAGCCCGTGCCCGCCTGGGCGAAGGACGGGCGGCTCAACCTGCTGCTCGTCGGCGCGGATGCGGGCCCCGACCGCTGGAGCCTCCGAACCGACACGATGATCCTGCTGTCCGTGAGCGTGAAGTCGGGACGGGCCGCGCTGTTCGGCATCCCGCGCAACCTCACCGGCGTGCCGCTGGCCCCCGAGAGCGCCGCCGCCGTGCCCGGCGGCCGGTTCCCGGGCATGCTGAACGCGCTCTACGTGTACGCCATGGGCCACCCCAACAAGTTCCCGGGCGGTGCCAACCGCGGGTACCGGGCCGTCGCGGGCGCGGTCCAGGAGCTGGTCGGGGTGCCTCTCGACGGGATGGTCGTCGTCAACCTGGCGGGCTTCGTGCGGCTCGTGGACGAGCTGGGTGGGCTGTGGATCGACATCCCCGAGCGACTCCATGACAGCAGCTACCCGCTCGAGGACGGATCCGGGCTGATCACGATCGACTTCGCGCCCGGGTGCCAGCACCTGGGCGGACGGATGGCGCTCGCCTATGCCCGCTCGCGCCACCAGGACTCCGACTACGGCCGGATGCATCGTCAGCAGGACGTGCTCCTCGCCCTGCGACGCCAGCTCGACCCCGTGGAGCTCGCGCCGCGGGTGCCCGGGCTCCTGCAGATCGCGCGCGACAACCTCTGGACGACCCTCAAGCGGTCCGACGTGAAGGACATGGCGAAGCTCGCAGAACGCGTCAACGTCCGCCGGATTCGCACCGTGTTCTTCACCCCCTCGGCCTACCCGGAGCACCTCGACAAGGCGTCGATCGCCCGGATCCGGTCGGTCGTGCGCGGCGCGCTGACCGGGCCACTGCCGCCGCTCGCGCCCCTTCCGTCCGGCAAGGCCTGTCGCTGACGGGCGCCTGCGGGCGGCTACGCCGCGGACGTGGCCGGCAGGAACGACTCGACCACCTGGCACGGGATCGCACGCTTGAGCAGACGTTGGATGCCGCGCAGCGCGTCGACCTCCGACGGTGAGACCAGCGAGATCGCGGTCCCCGAGGCGCCGGCACGACCGGTCCGGCCGATCCGGTGCACGTAGTCCTGCGGCTCGAATGGCAGGTCGAAGTTCACGACGTGCGGCAGCGAATCGATGTCGAGGCCGCGCGAGGCGACATCGGTGGCGACCAGCGCGACCACCTCGCCGGCCTTGAAGGACGCAAGGGCGCGCGTCCGCTCGCCCTGGGTCCGGTCCGAGTGGATGGCGATCGCCGGCACGCCCCGATGGTCGAGGTAGGACGCCAGCCGGCTGGCGCCGATCTTGGTGCGGGTGAACACCAGCACCTGTTCGATGCCGTCCCGCTTGACGAGGTGGATCAGCAGGTCGGCCTTGCGTTCGGCATCGACCGGGTACAGGACCTGGGTCAGGTTGTCGGCGGTCGCGTTGCGGGGAGCCACCTCGACGATCTCGGGGTTCGTCTGGAACTCGCGGGCGAGCCTCCGGATGGCATCGGAGAAGGTCGCGGAGAACAGCAGCGTCTGGCGGCCGCGCGGCAGCAGTGCGACGGCCTTCCTGACGTCGTCGATGAACCCCATGTCCAGCATCCGGTCAGCCTCGTCGAGGACGAGGATCTCGACCTGGCCGAGGTGGACGGCCTTCTGGCCGATCAGGTCGAACAGTCGACCGGGCGTCGCGACCAGGATCTCGACGCCGGCCCACAGCGCCTTGACCTGGGGACCCTGCTGCACGCCGCCGTAGACGACCGTCGACCGCAGGTTCGTGCCCTTGCCGAGCGTCGTGATGTGCTCGTCGATCTGCATCGCGAGCTCTCGGGTGGGGGTGAGGACAAGCGCACGGATGGGATGGCGAGCCGGGCTCGGGCTTGCGCTCGCGTGCTTCGCGAGGCGCTCCAGGATCGGCAGCGTGAACGCCGCCGTCTTGCCGGTTCCCGTCTGGGCGGCGGCGAGGACATCGCGGCCGGCGAGGACGAGCGGGATCGCCTGCGACTGGACGGGGGTGGGCTCCGTGTAGCCCTCCCGTGCCACGGTGGCGAGGAGGTTGGCCGAGAGGCCGAGGTTCAAGAAGGTCAAGGTGACTCCGAGGTGGCGCCGCAGCGCCGTGGATGGTTCGCCTGCCCCGGCTGTCTCGCGCGAGACGTGGTGGGTCTCGCGGCGTCGGCGCAGGGTGGGCGCGCTTGGTCGCTGGTCACACGTCGTGTGATCGGGCGCCAGTGGCGGTCAACCGGCCGGCCCGCGCAGGTTCGCGAGCATCCGTTCCGTGCCGCCCGGCAACGCTTCCTTACGCGCTCTCTGCCCGGCTGCGCCTGCTCCCATCATCGCATGATCGGGGTCGTGGCGCCCGGGCGGCGGGTGCCGGCCCGGGGAGATCCGCCGATCACGTGCCGACCAGCCGGGTGGCGATGCCCTCGATCACCACGTCCAGGCCGGTCTCGAACTGCTCCGTCGGGACCCGGGCGCCGACGAACGGGGCCACGACGCCGATCGACGGGAATGCCTCCGGGTCGAGCGAGCGCAGGTACAGCACGCCCTCGCGCTGGGCCTCGACGAAGGCGGGCGTCCGGCTGGTCGTCGCGATGTAGCCCAGCAGGAACAGGTACAGCGACTGGTAGGCGTCGAACGCGGCGGCCGGCGACAGACCTGCCTCCAGCAGGATCGAGAGCAGGCGCTCGAACAGCGTGATCCCGGCCGTGCCGTAGCGGGCCCGTCCGATCATGAGGTCGGCCGTGTTCGGATGGCGCACGACCGCATCGAGCATCGCGCGATGCACCGCCGCGGAGCTGCTCGCGCCAGTCCCCGGCGGGCGCCGGAACCTCGATGCTCTCGAGCACGGCTTCGCCGACGAGGTCGAGCAGCTCCGCCTTGTCGCGCACGTGCCAGTAGACGGACATCGGTGCGCTGCCCAGCTCGGTCGCCAGGCGCCGGATGGACAGCCCGTCGACACCCTCCGCGTCAACGATCTGCAGCGCCGCGTCCACGATCCGCGCCCGATCCAGCGGCGCCCGAGGCGCCCGCCGCTTGCCTGCGTGGAGCGGCTTGACCCATGGCGGGGGCGGGGGGAGCCGTTCGTCCCCGGGGGTCCTGTCGTCCGGCATGTCGATGTGCTCCGTGATCGGGTCGTTTGTCACTTCTAACGCGTACGATGTACGAGCATTATACGGCGTACCAGCGAGGACGCAAGACGAGGAAGACACGAGACGAGAAATGAGGGCGATGGTGGCGTCAGCGGATCCCGGGGCGGGCTCGGGTGCGATGGGTACGAAGGACGAGGCACAAAGGAGCGGTCCGGTGGAACAGGTCATCTCGACGGTGGTGAACGGCGTGGTCGTGCCCGTGACGGGCGTCATCCCGGTGCTGGCCTCCAGCGGCATCCTGCTGCTGGTGTTCGGGGCCATGTGGCTCGCGATCGGCGCAGGCCTGGTGCTGAACCAGGGCGGCGTCGATGCCGCCTGGCAGTGGATCGGGAGCCAGCACCTCCTGGTCCAGGGCATCGCCTGGCTGCTGTTCCTGCCGGTCGTCGCAGGCCTCTGGGTCTGGGAGTCCGGCTGGCCGCTCGTCGCGCGGCTGGTCATCGTTGCGAGCCTGGCGGGCTGGAACCTGCTGGTCTTCCTCCCCGGCGGAACGCCCAAGGGGTAGGGGAGAGTCCGAATCTCCCGTCTCCCGGGGGCTGATGCGCTCTGCGCGTCAGGTGAACAGGCGCCCAGATTCACGAGTCGTGGTTCCAGTTCGGGCACAGAGGACGTGATGAGCTCCCAGCTGCAGGCCGCGGGATGGCGCGGCACGCTTGCGCGGCACCCGGTCACCGCCTACTTCCTGCTCGCCTACGGCTTCAGCTGGCTCGCCCAGCTGCTGCTGGCCGGAGTGCTCGGGCAGACAGCGGCCGTCACCGTTCCGATCATCACCCTCGGGCCGACCGTGGGGGCGATCGCCATGCTGGCGATCCTCGAGGGTCGGCCGGGGCTCCGTCGCCTGTGGCAGCGGGTCGTGATGTGGCGCGTCGAGCGCCGCTGGTACGCGGCGGCGCTGCTGCTGATCCCGGCCTTCTACGTGCTCGGGACGATCGCCCTGCCCGGCGCCCTCGGGAGCTATGCGCCCGAGCCGATTCTGCGCACCGTGATCACCTGGGCCATCGTGTTCGTCCTGGGCGCGGTGATCGGTGGCCCGCTGTTCGAGGAGCCGGGCTGGCGCGGCTTCGCCCTGCCGCGCCTCCAGGCCCAGCGCGGTCCGCTGGGCGGGACGATCCTGCTCGGTCTGGTGTGGGCCGGCTGGCACTTCCCCCAGTTCCTGATGCCCGAATGGGCGGACCAGAACGGCGGCCTCTCGATGACGACCATCCTCGTCTTCGTCGGCACCGTGCTCTCAATCGCCGTGATCCTGACCTGGATCTTCAACCACACGAACGGCAGCGTCCTGCTCGCGATCCTCGGCCACGCGAGCATCAACACCTCGCAGGCGGTCATGAACCCGCTGTTTCCGGCGGTGAACACGGATCTCAACGGGCTGATCGGCTTCGGGGTGCTGGCGATCTTGATCCTGGTCGTCACTCGGGGGCGGCTGGGCTACCCCTCGCCCGAGGTCGGACCGGTCCTGATGGCGGCACCGGCCCGACCCTGACGCGGCGACGAGCCCGGCCATCGCCATCGTCCGGACTGCGGCGGGAAACGTCGCAGTCGACGGTACCCTTGACCGATGCCCGCCGAGTTCATCTACACCACGTACCGCCTCGCCCGGCACTACCCGCCGGACCGGACCGTGCTCGAGGACATCTCGCTCTCGTTCTACCCGGGCGCCAAGATCGGCGTCATCGGCCCCAACGGCGCCGGCAAGTCCAGCCTGCTGCGGATCATGGCCGGGCTCGACGACGGGTTCACGGGCGAGGCCCGACTGACGCCCGGCTTCACGCGTCGGCATGCCTGCCCCAGGAGCCGCAGCTCGACCCCGCCAAGGACGTCAAGGGCAACGTGCTCGACGGCGTCCGCCCGGTCCAGGACCTGATCGACCAGTACAACGCCGTGATGGCCAAGTGGTCCGAGCCCGAGGCCGACTACGAGGCGATCGGCGCCGAGCAGAGTCGCGCTCGAGGACCGGATCAACGCCGCGGACGCCTGGAACGTCGAGCGCAACGTCGAGATCGCGATGGAGGCCCTGCGCTGCCCGCCCGACGACGCGGATGTCTCGCACGCTGTCGGGGGGCGAGAAGCGGCGCGTCGCGCTCTGCCCGGCTGCTGCTCCAGCACCCGGACCTGCTGCTGCTCGACGAGCCCACCAACCACCTCGACGCGGAGTCGGTCGAGTGGCTGGAGCGCTTCCTCGAGGAGTACGCCGGGCACGGTCGTCGCGGTCACCCACGACCGCTACTTCCTGGACAACGTCGCCAAGTGGATCCTCGAGCTCGACCGGGGGCGCGGGATCCCGTTCTCGGGCAACTACTCCGGCTGGCTGGAGCAGAAGCTCGAGCGCATGGCCCGCGAGCAGAAGCAGGCCGACGCCCGCCAGCGCACCCTCGCCCGCGAGCTGGAGTGGGTGCGGATGGGCGCCCGGGCGCGGCAGGCCAAGGGCAAGGCCCGCCTGTCCGCCTACGAGCGCCTGCTCGCCGAGGCGAACGATGCGAAGAGCGACCGCGCGGGAGCTGGAGATCGCGATCCCGCCCGGACCACGCCTGGGTGACCAGGTCATCGAGGTCAGGCAACCTGCGCAAGGGGTATGGCGACCGCCTGCTGATCGAGGACCTCACGTTCTCACTGCCGCGCTCGGGGATCGTCGGGATCATCGGGCCCAACGGCGCCGGCAAGACCACGCTGTTCCGGATGCTGGTGGGGCAGGAGCCGCCCGACGACGGGCGTCGGTGCAGGTCGGCGACACCGTACAGCTGAGCTACGTGGACCAGGGACGGGACGAGCTGCGGGCGGACCGGTCGGTGTTCCAGGAGATCACCGACGGCGTGGAGGTCATCAAGGTCGGCAACCGCGAGGTCCCGGCGCGCGCCTACGTCTCGCAGCTTCAACTTCCGCGGCAGCGACCAGCAGAAGCTCGTGGGCACGCTGTCGGGCGGCGAGCGCAACCGCGTCCACCTGGCCAAGCTGCTGCAGACGGGCGGCAACGTCGCTGCTCCTCGACGAGCCAACCAATGACCTCGACGTGGACACGCTCCGGGCGCTGGAGGCGGGCCTGGAGTCGTTCCCGGGCTGCGTCGTGGTCATCAGCCACGACCGCTGGTTCCTGGACCGGATCGCCACCCACATCCTCGCCTTCGAGGGCGACAGCCAGGTCCGCTTCTTCGAGGGCAACGTCACCGACTACGAGGCGTTCCGCCACCAGGAGCTGGGCACCTCGGCAGACCAGCCGCACCGGATCAGGTACAAGCGCCTGGCGGCCTGACTGATGAGCCTGGACGGAGCGGATGTCGTCATCGTCGGCGCGGGCAGCGCCGGCTGCGTCCTCGCCCGCCGGCTCGCCGAGCGCGGTGACCGGACGGTGCTCCTGCTCGAGGCCGGTCCGCCCGTGACGGTCGATGCCGGCACCGGACTCGACGACGGCTGGCGCCTGCCCACGGTCCCGGATTGGGGCTACGTCTCCGACGCGGCGCAGCCTGAGAAGCTTCGTCGCGGCCGCCTGGTCGGTGGAACCTCGTGGCTCACGCGGTTCGCGCTCCGCGGCGCGGGCGCGGACTTCGATGCGTGGGCTGCTCGCGGCAATCCCGGCTGGGCGTGGGACGATGTCCTGCCGTTCTTCCGGGTGATCGAGACCGACCTGGAGTTCGGCGATGCGCCGTGGCACGGCGACGCCGGGCCGCTGCCCGTCACGCGCTACCCGCACCTCCAGCGCTCGCCGATCCACGACGCCGCGATCTCGGCCCTTGAGGCCTCCGGCGTTGGCGTGGTCAGCGATCACAATGCGCCGGATGCGCTGGGCGTGGGCCCGATGCCCATGAGCAGCCGCGGCGGCCGTCGCGTGACCTCGCTCGACGCATGGCTCCCGGCCCTTGATCGGCCGCCGGCGCTGACGATCCGCACCAACGCGCTCGTCGACCGGATCGTCATCCGCTCGGGCCGTGCGATCGGTGTCCGGCTGGCCGACGGGCGAACGGTCGATGCCGGGCGCGTGGTCATCTCGGCGGGCACGTACGGCTCGCCGCTCATCCTGCTGCGGTCGGGCATCGGTCCCGCCGATCAGCTGGAGGCCTTGGGCGTCCCCGTGACCGTGGACCTGCCCGGCGTCGGCGAGCACCTGGCCGACCATCCAGCCGTCGATCTCGACGCCGGATGGAATGGCAGCGGCGTGGTCTCCGGTCCGGTCCTCCACAGCGTCGCGACATTCCGCTCGAGCGCCTGGAGAACCGGCCCGCCCGACATGATGTTCTGGCTCACCGACCCATTCGGCGATGAGCCCGCCTTCTACCTCGACCCGATCCTGCTCAAGCCGGCGTCTCGTGGTCGCGTTCGGCTCACGTCCCGGGATCCGACCGCCGCGCCGCGAATCACCCTGCCGGGTGTGACGGCGGCCGAGGACGTCGAGCGGCTTGCCGATGGCTACGAGCGAGCCCTGGAGATCGCGGGGCGTCCGGAGATCCGCGGACGTGCCGGCGGCAAGGCACCGGGGCGCCCGCGGTCCGCCGACGCGCGCCGCCGCCGGGTCCTCGAGAACCAGTATTCGATACCCCACGTCGTCGGCACCTGTCGAATGGGTCCGACTTCGCTGGACGGCGACGTCGTCGACGCCGAGGGGCACGTCCATGGTGTCGATCGGCTCCACGTCGTGGACGCCTCGATCCTGCCTGACGCGCCGGCCGGCTTTCCGCACCTGATCGTGCTGATGGCCGCCGAGCGGATCGCCGCGCAGCTCGGCTGACCGGCCGGCATCGTCAGCTTCCACACGATCGCCGGCCGCAGGCCGGCTGGTGATGCCCCTCAGCTGCCCAGGACGCGGACCTCGACCCCCGGGAGCCCCTTCCACCAATGCGCATATCGGCGGTAGACCGTGGGGTCACGCTGCGCGAGGAACGGCACGAGGGCACGAGCCTCGGCCTCCAGGCCGTCCCAGGCATCGTCGGGGAGTGGTTCGAAGGCCGTGGCCTCGACCCTGCCATCGACCGGGCGCCAGACACCGGCGACGTAGCCGTCGACGAGCAGGGTCGGCAGGACGTCCCCGTTCATGCGGGTGACGAGCTTGCGGTGCTGGGCAGGGATGACCCGGCTGCGGTCCTCGTACGCGAGCAGGATGCTGTCCCACATCCCGAGCAACCGGGGTGGGGCAGGAGAGTCCTCGTCGGGGAGGAGACCCGCCGGCGCGTCGAACAGCTCGCGCCCGCCCGGGCCCTCGACCGACACGATGCTGCCGTCGGCCAGCAGCGACGTCAGGGCGTCGCGGACGAGGTTCGCGTAGATCATCCCGAATGACGCCACGTCCTGTGCGGACGCCGGCCCGAAGGCCTCGAGGTAGCGGCGCACCAGCCAGCGCATGCCGGCTGCGCGGATCGCGTCGCCGGATCGCTCCCGGGCCGCGACGTACGCCTTCCGCGTCCCGAACGACCAGGGTCCGCCCGTCGGCGCATGGTGCAGCGGCGCGTAGTGGCGGATCGCCCACCAGACGCGGGGGTGGGCGCGCGCGCCGAGCCGCTCGTCCATCCAGCCTTCGATCTCCGCGCCGGTCCGCGGCGTGCCGGCGAACGCCATCAGCTCGGCGGCGAGCGCGTCCGCCTCGGCGATCGAGAGGCCCGTCTCCTTGAACCGGCGATCGTGGAGGCGCGCGCCACGGAGACTGACCTGCATCGCCTCGTGGAACGCCGGGTAATCGGTCGCTCCGACCGCGTGCATCGTGATCCGCATCAGGTGCGCCTTGACGACCGTGCGGTCGGCGAAGGCGTGATCGAGCTCGGCCGGGTCGAAGTCGGGCAGCCGGTTCCACAGGGCGAGGTACGGCGACGCGGGCTCCTGCGCCTGCAGCGCGACGACCCGGTGCACGGCGTCCACCACGTCCAGCCGCTCGCGGCGGAGCAGCAGCTGGCGGCCCAGCGTCGCCCGGTTCAGCTGTCGTGCGGTGAGGCTCACCGGGGGATCCTAGCCTGCCGCGGCGGCGTCCCCCGGCACCTCGCGATCGGGTGGCACGGTTGCTATCCTCCCGCCCGTGCGCCTCGCCGGTCGGATCACCGAGACCGTCGCGCCGGCGAGGCTCGGCCCGAGCTTCCGTTGGCTGCTCGCCTCCGCCATCGTCAACAACGTCGGCGATGGCGTCGTCATCGCAGCCGGGCCATTGCTGATCGCCTCGCTGACCCGCGACCCGTTCCTCGTCTCGCTGGCCCTCCTGTTCGACTACCTGCCGGGGCTCCTGTTCGCCGTCCTGGGCGGCGCCGTGGCCGACCGTGTGGACCGACGGCGGATGGTCGTCATGGCAAACCTGGGGCGAGGGCTCGTCCTGGCCGTGCTCGTCGCCACGATCGTCGCCGGGACCGTGAACATCGCCCTGGTCCTGCTGGTGCTGTTCGTCCTCGGCACTGCCGAGACGTTCGCCGACTCGGCCAGCAGCACGCTGATCCCGGCGCTCGTTGCCCGCCGCGACCTGGGGCTTGCCAACTCGCGGATGCAGGGGGCCTTCCTGCTCACCAACCAGCTGCTGGCGCCGCCCATCGGTGCGTTCCTGTTCGCCGTGGGCATGGCGCTGCCGTTTGCGGCCAACGCTGCGTGCTTCACGCTCGGGGCGATCCTGGTCTCCCGGGTGGTCGGCAGCACGAGGCCGGAGGCCAGGCCCGCGGCCAGCCTGCGCCAGGACATGGCGGAGGGCATCCGATGGCTGATCGGCAACCCACCCATGCGCACGTTGATGCTCACGATCCTGGCGTTCAACGTCACCTACGGCGCGGCCTGGTCGGTGCTCGTCCTGTACGCGGGCGATCGGCTGGGCATGAACGAGGTGGGCTTCGGCCTGCTGACAACCGCGGTGGCCATCGGCGGCGTGGTCGGCGTCACCATCTATGGCCGCCTGGAGCGGCGCTTCTCGAATGCAGACATCCTGCGCGTGGGATTGCTCATCGAGACGGGCACGCACCTCTCGCTTGCCCTCACCACGTCGCCGGCAGTCGCGCTGGCCACGCTGGTGGTGTTCGGCGCCCATGCCTTCGTGTGGGGCACGATCGCGACGGTCGTCCGGCAGCGCGCCGTGCCGGACGCGCTCCTGGGTCGGGTGACGGGCGTCTACCGGGTTGGGATCGTGGGCGGGATGGTCGTCGGGACGCCGCTCGGGGGCCTGCTCGCGCGGACGTTCGGGATCACGGCGCCGTTCTGGTTCGGCTTCCTGGGGTCTGCGCTGCTGGTCGCGATCCTGTGGCGCCAGTTCGAGCACATCGCGGAGGCCGGGGCGTCCTGACTCCGCGTCCGGGTGGAGAGATCAGCCCGCGATGACGCTGTCCACGCGGATGACCGGCGGGTGCTCGAAGTGCTTCTTGACCGCGCACTGCTCGGCCGAGCGCACGACCGCGTCGGCGTACTTCTCGGGGAACCCTGCGGGCAGCTCGATCGTGACCTGGACGTCGTTGACGAGGCGGGTCGCCGGATCGACCTGCATCCGCTGGACGAGCCGGATGCCGTCCGTCGGGATGCCGCGCTGGCGGCAGAAGCCCAGCACGTAGATCCCGGCGCAGGTGCCGATCGTCGAGAGGAAGGTGGCGAACGGCGTCGGGGCCGAGCTGTCGCCGCCGCCCGACGGCGGCTGATCGGTTGGCACCACGAACCCGCCGAAGTGCGCGTCCACCCGCGCCCCGCCGGGGAAGTCGATTGTCATCTCCACGGATCGAACCTCGTCCTTCCAGCGGTGGGCCGGTGCGGGAAATCGACGACACCCTTGGCCACGATCTGCTGGGTCTTGCGCGGCTGCGAGCACACGTGGCTGCAGCGATCACCGATCGAGCATAGCGACTAATTGCGTGATTGCGCAAATGGGCAGGCAACACCCGCGCGACCGGTCATGCCGGGCGCGCTGCTGACGGTTAGTGCCGCCTGCGACGGCGGCGGGAGCGGGGGAGGTCGTCGGGCCGGGGCGCCGAGGGCACCGCGAGATCATCGGGGTGGGGCGTGCCGGCCTGGAGGTGCGAGTTCATCGCGTTCGCCCGCCCGATGCCGCCGAGCAGACCGTCCAGGCGGCCGGGCCGTCCCTCGAGGTGCCTGCGGGCAAGCACGAGCAGCACGGCGACCGGGACCAGGGTGATCGCGACCGCGAGCACCAACGCCAGTGCCGTCAGCAGCCCCTCGATCATGGCCAGCGCCTCCGCTACGACCCGTACGATACGTCACCAGCCTCGCGCTGGAGCGTCCTCCGCATCGCACGCGTACCATCGCCGGGCGATGCGACCCAGGTTCGCGCACGGGCGACGAAACGCGGGCTTGACCCTGCTGATGACGGCGGTCCTGACCTGCGCATCGGCCTGCACCATGTCGCTGCCCTCGCCGGCCCCGACACCGTCGGGGAGCCTCGGCGGCCTGCGGCTGACGTACGCCCAGAACGCCAATCACCTCGCGGCATGCGACTCGGATGTCTCGCTCCAGCAGGCGCGCCAGGCCGCCGAGGATGCGCTCGCCGCTGCCCGGCAGCCCGGTGGCTCGATCGCGTCGCCCGGAGCGGCCGACAGCGCGCTGGCGGCGGCCGAGCAGGCGTGGGGACCCTTCGGCTACCCCAGCGACGAGCTCGGCGCCGCGTTCGCGGCAGCCGACAAGGCCGTCGCCGCCGTTGCCGACGGTCCGCTGCCGCCCGTCGGTGGCGGTCCGGGAGCCTCGGGCGTCACGCCACCGGAGCAGAGGATGAACGACGCCTTCGACGCCCTGCAGGCCCTGCTCGCCGCCGTGGGCGTGAGCTGTCCCTGACGGCGCGCCCGTTCGCCAGTGGCCCGCCGCAAGGTAACGTGTCCAGCATGTCCGATGACCGCGACCCCCGCGTCGACGCCTACATCGACGCCCTGCCCGAGTGGCAGCAGGCGATCTGCCGCGAGGTCCGCGAGCTGGTCCACGCCGCCGACCCGGACGTGACCGAGACGATCAAGCGCACGCGCCAGCCCTACTTCGTGCTGGACGGCAACATCTGTGCCCTGCTGGCGGCGAAGGACCACGTCAACGTGTTCCTGTACGACGGCGCGATCGTGCCCGATCCCGAAGGCATCATCACCGCAGGGCACGACAACCAGACGGCGCGGACGGTTGCCGTCCGCCGGGGTGAGCCGATCAACGCGCCCGCCCTGACCGCGATCCTGCGCCAGATCATCGCGAACAACCGCGCCGGCGGCTGGCGCAGGCTCAAGCGCGGCTGAGCGATCCCGCTCGCCGCATCGGCGGCCGTTGATGGCGTCCGACTGGATCGGGCGCGGTCGTCGGGCCCCGGGAACAATCAGCGGACTGCCTGGAACGCTGATGACGCCCGCCTGTGGCGTGCTTGTGGGCGGTCGTACGATTAGCAGCTAGCGTCCCACGGGAGGGGTCCACCATGCGCGGCGTAGTCGCACGCCGGCTTGTCGTCGTCTGGACGACAGCAGCCATCATTCTGGCAGCGCTGGGAAATGAGGTGGTGCGGCCCGAGTCGGTCCTGGCGGTGCGCCCCGGGGGTGCGGGCGCCATCGCATTTGAGAGCAATGGCGACATCTGGACCGTCCAGCCTGATGGATCGGGCCTTGCTCAACGGACCAACACGGCCGAGCGGGATACGAGCCCCAGCTGGTCAGGCGACGGGAGTCGCCTGGCTTTTGCCCGGGGCTTCGCCCTCGAGATCATGTCCGCCAGCAACAGCGCTGTCACGCCGGCAGCTGGCGCGCCCGCCCTTGACTTTCCGAGGGTCGCCTGGGCGCCTGACGACACCGTGATCGCACTGCTCACCAACTATCCCGATGGTGGCGAGATCGGCTTCTATGACCTCGCGACTGGATCGACCCAGGAGCTTCTTCCGCCGATCCCGCATGTCTGCATCAACGTGCCGTTTCCCTGCGGGACCGATCCCGTTGGACTGCCCGCCCTGGACATGGCGTGGGCCCCAGACGGCGACCGACTCGTGTACACCGGCCGGTATCCGCTCATCGACGATTTGTTTGGCGTGTGGGTCGTCGACCGCGATGCCGTCGCCGAGCCGACGCCAGTGTGCATGGCCGACCCGTCGTCCATGCCACGCTTCGACGCGGTCACGTGCCCCGAAGGCATCGGCGCGGAGCATCCGAGCTGGTCGCCGGATGGGTCCCGCATCATCTTCGAGAAGTCGCATAGTCCCACCGATCCCGGTGAGGTCTACTCGATCAACGTCGACGGGTCCGGCCTTCAGCAGGTCACTGTCGCCTTGGGCGATGAGAACCAGCCAACATGGTCGCCCGACAACGCGACGATCGCGTTCACAGTGACTGACGCGCTGTATGTCCGTCACTCCGACGCCTCCTACCAGCAGATAACGCCGTTCATGCTCAGTTACGATCCAGACTGGCAGTGTCTTGGCCCGACCTGTCTGCTTCCCCCGGACACGGACGGCGACGACATCCTCGATCCGGTCGACAACTGTCCGAATGATTGGAACGCGGATCAGGCCGACACGGACGGCGACGGAATCGGTGATGTCTGTGACTTCGACGACAGCGATGGCGATGGCGTCTCGGATCTGTTCGACAACTGTCCAGACACGCCGAACCCGGACCAGGCAGACACCGACGGCGACGGCATCGGTGATGCGTGCCAGGGGGTCGTTGACGGCGACGGCGACGGGATCCCAGACGCGAGCGACAACTGCCCGACCACCCCAAACCCGGACCAGGCAGATGCCGATGGCGATGGGACTGGCGATGCCTGCGAGCAGCCGGCCGGTCTGTGCGGCCAGGACGGCTTCACCCAGGGCCATTTCAGCACATTGACGGCGCTCGCCGAGCTGAACCTACCGATCCTCTCTGACCCAGATATCGCGACTTGGGACACCTTTGTCCGGTGGTGCGATGACGGCACCAATGTCCGCGTGCCAAACACCACGTTTGTCTCCGGTTCGGGACAGGTCGAGGCGTCACTGCTGCTCGAGACGCTCGACCAGGTCTTTGACGCGCATCTCGAGTGGAATAGCGACTTGGCGTCGGTCTCCGTGACACCGGACGGGCCCTCTGTGACCGTCGACGTGAATGGCGACCTGGACTTCTGTCTCAACTACACACAGCTCGCCATCGATTGGCTGCCGCTGACCAAGGCGATCAGCAAGGTTGAGGACGGCCTCGAGAAGATCGCCGTCAACTACGGCAAGGGCAAGAAGTACGAAGGGATCGAGGATGCCGGCGAAGCCGCGCGGGATCTCGTGCTCAAGGCGTTTGATCACCTCGACAAGGACATCAATCAGGTCCTCGGACACTACCTCAAGCCAATCGGCGGGGGTGACCTCGTCGAGCGGATTGCCAATTCGGTTGTGTCGCAGCTTCAGGGCATCGTGGTCCACTTCCTTGGCGACCTGCTCACGATGCCGCCGACCAGCTGGGCCAGCACATTCTCGGCGATATGGAACGCCTCGCTGTGCGAGCCTTGGTGGACACCAACCGTGGAGTACCTCCTTACGCCCGATGGCGCGACGGCAGCCGTATTTGGATATAGCTCTATTCTCAAGGTCTCGACGAAGGAGAGCTCACTCTGAACCTGGCGGTCGCTTGATCCTTGCGCAGCGCCACGTCTCCGGCACGGCTGCCGTTCGCCCGTTCCGTCGTGGAGCCGCTCAACTAACACAGGCGGGCGCAGGCGCGCGGCCGCATCGTCCCGGCTGATGACGCCGTGGCACCAGTCGCCGACCAGCGAACCGAGAGCCATGAACATCGCGGGCGAACTGGGCGGTACCCGCCTTCACGTGCATGGCATCGAAGGGCATGAACATCTGAACGCCAGTGACCCGAAGCGCCCGGCGGCGTCTGCTGCGGTTGTCCGGCAGGAGCGCCACGGGCACCGCAACGTCCTTGGAGTGGGGCGTGCCCGCCTGGAGGTGCGAGTTTATGGCGCTCGCCCGTCCGATCCCACCGAACAGGCCGTCGAAGCGGCTTGGCTGCCTGCGGCCGAGCGCGATGAGCACAACCATGGATGAACGAGGCGCCGCCCGGGCCGGGCGGCGCCTCCGAGATCAACCAATGGGCGTCCGGCGAGACCGCCATGGACGCCGGCGCGGTCACTGTGCAAAGCGGGTGCCATTCGAGCCACCGGAGCCGTGCCCGCCCGCTGCCGAGGTCGGCATGGGGGACCGGCGGAGGACACCACGGTAGGTGCCACCGATGACCACGTGGGGGGCCTGGGCCGCGCTTCCGATTGCATGGGCCTTGTCGAACCCGTTGCCGCGGACGATGGGCGCGGCGCCGGCGGCGGGACCGGTGGACACTCCTGCCGGGGCCTGCTGGGTGACGGCCACGGCGGCGAGGAGCGCGACGGCCAGGGCGAGGGCGGCGAGCGCGGCTCCGAGCCGGCGCAGATCCGGGGTGTGCTGGGCGATGCGGGGCGCTGCTGCGGACATCTGATCCTCCGTCGACGCCGGCCCGGCTCCGTTGCTCGAGGCCGCTGTGACCGTCGTCTCCTGACCCCGTCATCCTCCCGATGGAGGACGACCGGGCCATCGGGCAGCTGCCCGAGCGGCGGCGCCGGAGCTACCTGAAAGCGCCGGTCAGACGCGGTCGAGGAACTCGAGCACGCGACGGGTCAGCAGCGCGGCCGCCGCCGGATCGAAGGAGGGGAGCGAGCTGTCGGCGAAGTAGTGCTGGTCGCCGGGGTAGACGAACAGCTCCGCGTCCTCGACCTTCTCGGCGATCTCGCGGGCGGCATCGATGTCGCCCTCGCCCGCGAAGTACGGGTCGTTGTCCATGCCGTGGATCTGGACCGGGACGCCGTCCGGCCAGGGCCCGAAGGCCCACTCGCCGGTGATCGGGATGCACGAGTAGAACAGGAGCGCTCCACGAGCGCCGGCCCGCGTCTGCGCGAGCTCCTGGGCGATCGTCTCGCCGAACGAGAACCCGCCGTACACGAGCTCCTTCGGGTAGCCGTCGGCCAGCTTGACGCCACGTGCCCGGAGCTCGTTGAACCCCGTCTCCTGGATGAACGCCATGCCCGCCTCGATCGAGGGGAAGGTCCTCCCGTCGAACAGGTCCGGCGTGTGCACCGTGTGCCCGGCGGCCCGCAGCTCATCGGCGAAGGCCGTGATGCCGGGTGTGAGTCCCTGGGCGTGGTGGAACAGCAGGACCTCGGCCATGGGGTGCCTCCAGTTGTTGCGATGACCCGGCGAGCAGGTGCCTCACTCTAGCCTGATCGCGCCACGTCCCACGGGCCGGCGTTCGACCGACGCGTTGGCGTAGCGTATCGGCATGCACACTCCCGGGCGCCGGCGTGCCTGAGGGCGATCCCGGCGCAGCCCGCGACGGAGGCCCGGGCGGCACACTGCGGATCGACGCCGATCTCGACCACCTCGCGGAGGTCCGCGCGTTCGTGCGAACCACCGTCGCGGACCTCGGCGGCGACCACCTGGCGGCCGGCGATTTCGTCCAGGCCGTGGACGAATGGGTGACGAACATCGTCCGACACGGCTATCGTGGCGGCCACGGGCCGATCGAGGTCGAGCTGGGTCGTGAGGGGCAGGACATCGTGGTCCGGGTGCGGGATCGTGCGCCGGTGTTCGATCCCGCGGACGCCCCGCCGTTCGATCCCGGGGTCCCGATGCATCGTCGCCGTCCGGGAGGGATGGGGATCCACCTGATGATGGACCTCATGGGATCGATCACGCATCAACGCCGTGCCGGGGGCGGCAACGAGGTCACCATGCGCCGGGTCGGCCGGTCCGCGGAAGCTGGAGGCATCGCATGAACACCACGGTGGACCAGCCCTCGGCCGAGGTGGCGGTCGTCACCCTTGACGGCGAGCTCGACGCGTCCAACTTCAAGGAGCTGATCGAGACCGGCCAGGGGCTCTACGCCGCCGGTGTCCGGCTGCTCGTCCTCGACCTCGCCGGGCTCAGCTACATGTCCAGCTCGGGCATCGTCGCGCTGCACAGCCTGACGCGCGTGTTCGAAGGGCACGAGCCGCCGGACCTCGAGGCCGGATGGCAGGCGATCCACGAGCTCGGCGCGGACGTCAACACCGGGAACGTGCTGGACCATGTCCGTCTCGTGGCACCGACACCGACCGTGGACCGGGTGCTGGACCGCACCGGGCTGAAGGAGCTGATGCCGATCTACCCGACGCGCAAATTGGCCCTGGCCGGCAGCGCCGCGAGCTGAGCCGCGAGCTGAGCCGCGGGCGCGGCTCCTCGAACGCCGGACGCGAGGACCGCCGGTCGATGACGCTCGATGACGTCCTGGACCCGACGGCGGTCTCGGACCTCCTGGCACTTGCCTCGGCCGTCGCCGGGGGCGAAGCCATCGCGGTCGTGGACGCGGACGGGCACGTCCTCGCCGGCCGCCCGCCCGGAACGGACCCGGGACGCAGGCACCCGATCACCCGCAATGGCCGCCCGGCCGGGGCGGTGGTCGGCACGGCCGCCGTCCGGGCGGAGCTGTTCGAGCTCGTCGCCCGGAGCCTCGACCTGGTGCTGGCGGACGCCGACCGCCGTACCGCGCGGGCGCGGCTCACGGAGGAGCTCGCGATCGGGCGCCGCATCCAGCTGGCGCTCGTCCCGCGGCGCTTCCCGGACGTCGCCGGCTGGTCGTTCGCGGCGGCCTACGAGCCGGCGCTCGAGGTCGGCGGTGACCTGTTCGACGCGTTCGGCGTGCGGGGGCAGACCGGCCAGGTGGGCCTGCTGGTCGCCGACGTGACCGGGAAGGGCATCCCTGCCGCGCTGCTGATGGCGGACGTGCGGGCGCTCCTCCACGCCGCAACGGACAACGCCTCCGGCCCTGGCGACGCGCTCGAGCGCGTGAACCGTATCCTCGTGCGCGAGCGGGCGACGGCGCTCATGGTGACCGCGTTGCTCCTCGTCGTGGACACCGAAACGGGCATCGTCCGGTACGCGAGCGCGGGTCATGAGCCGCCCCTCGTGGCGCGCGCCACCGGCGTTGTCGAGCCCCTTGAGGCCAGTGGCGCAATCCTGGGCCTCGCCGAGCACGCGACCTTCGTCGAGCACCAGGCGCGACTGGAGCCGGGGGACGCGGTGGTGCTGTACACGGATGGGATCACGGATGCCCGCGATGAGCAACGCAGCTTCTACGGCGAGGACCAGCTGCTGCGCATCGTCGCCGCCTCGTGCGGGCGCTCGGCCGGCGCGCTGGTCCAGGCGATCACGGACGACGTCCATGCCTTCCGGGGCGACGCCGACCCGTTCGACGACCTCACGCTCCTCGTGGCCGAGCGGCAGCGGGCGACCGGGAGCCGCTGAGATCGGGCGTTCGCTAGACTCCGGTCCGTGATCGTGCTCGACTGGCTGCTCGATTCCGACCCTGCCATCCGCTGGCAGGCCATGCGGGACCTGCTCGACGCTGCGCCGGAGGTGGTCGAGGCGGAGCGTGCGCGGGTGGCCACCGAGGGCTGGGGTGCCCGGCTGCTGGCGCTGCAGGGTGACGACGGCCTGTGGGAAGGCGGCGCCCTGTTCCCGGCGCGGGACGGCACGCCCATCCCGTGGAGCCGGTCCGAAGGCCAACCCTGGAATGCCACCGCCTACAGCCTGGTGACGCTCCAGGACCTGGGCGTGGATCCGCGCACCGACCGGGTCCGCCGGGCCGTTGCGCAGGTCCGGGACAATGGCCGCTGGGAGCACGCCGGCCAGCCCTTCTTCGAAGGCGAGGTCGAGCCGTGCATCAACGGCATGGTGGTCTCGCTCGGTGCCTACTTCGGCCAGGACGTGGACGACGTCGTTCGCCGCCTGGTCGACGAGCAGCTCGAGGACGGCGGCTGGAACTGCGAGGCAGAGAACGGCTCGGTCCGCTCCTCGTTCCACACCACGATCCGGGTGCTGGAGGGGCTGCTTGCCCACGAGCAGGCAACCGGCGGCTGGCCGGAGGCGACTGCCGCACGCCGGCGAGGTGAGGAGTACCTCCTCGAACGCAGGCTTCTGCGGCGCAAGCGCACGGGCGAGGTGGTGGACCCCGCGTGGCTGCAGCTCTCGTTCCCCACCCGCTGGCACTACGACGTGTTGCGCGGCCTGGAGTACTTCCGCTCGACCGGTGACCGGCCGGATCCCCGGATGGCGGAGGCGATGGACGTCGTCCGGTCCAAGCAGCAGGCGGACGGAACGTGGCTGCTGGAGAACACCCACAAGGGCGCGGTCCCGTTCACGATGGACGACGGCGATGGCCGGCCCAGCCGCTGGAACACGCTGCGCGCGCTGCGGGTCACGCGCTGGCACGAGGCGCCGCGCGCGGGCTGAGGAGGCACCGTGACGATGTCGTGGCAGACTGCACGCTGGTGGTAGGGCCATGCTGGCGGGCGGCCCGCACCAGTCCGGAGGATGACGATGGCCTCGGTCGCTGACCTGGTAGATGAGCCACGATTTCAGGAGCTGACAGACCCGCTCACGTACGAGGAAGGGGTGGATCTCGCCGACCAGGGAGCCGTCGCCTTCGACGAGTTCGGTCCGCTGCGGGTCCGGGCTCGCGTCGGCGATGGCGATACGGTCTACGTTGTCGACCTCAGATCGGGACTGGGCAAGCTGACGTGGAGCTGCTCGGAGCCGGGTGGCGCGCGGGCTGCGCTCTGCCGTCACCTCGTCGCAGCCGGGGTCGAGACCTCGCGGCGTGCCCCCGCCCGGACCCCGGGCACGGCACCCGCGAAGGGCGGTGCTCCGGAAGCGGAGGCGGCACCCTTCGTCGAAACGGGTTCTGCAGCGCCCGCGATCGACGACGAAGGGCCCGGCCCTGCGCCGATGGATGCGCCCGGCCCGGGTGCCGTACAGATCAGCGGCGTGCACGCGATCGTGTTCACGCCAGGCGCCGCCGAGGTCCGCAGCTTCTTTGCCGACGTGCTGGGCCTCAGGAGCGTGGAGGCGGCCGACGGCTGGCCCATCTTCGCCCTGCCGCCGGCGGAGCTGGCGGTCCATCCCGACACCACGCCGCATCACGAGCTCTGGCTGCGCTGTGATGACCTCGAGGCCACGTTGCACGCCCTGGAGCTGCGCGGCGTCAGCGTCAGTCGCCCGGTGCGCAACGAGGCATGGGGTCGGGTCAGCGAGATCCACCTTGCCGGCGGTGTCCGCATCGCCATCTACCAGCCGACGCACCCGGGCCCCCTGTCCGGGGCACGCGCCGGAGCGTAAGTCTCGATCCATCCAGGATCGACGCACCATCGGATCCCGACGAGGAGGCGCCCGCGATGCTCACGGCCACGAAGGATCTGATGCTCCCCGCGACCGTGACCGGATCGTGGCCGCGGCCGCGCTGGTACGACGGAGAACTGTGGGGCCGGCCGCTCGACACGGCGATGATCGACGTCCGCGTTCCGCGAGCAGTTCCCCGACGCGCACGTCGACCGTCGTCTCCGACCAGGAGCGCGCCGGCCTCGACATCCTGACCAACGGCGACTACCACCTCGACGAGGACTTCGCCGGCCGCTCGTGGCACCACTACCCGCTGCAGCGCTGGAAGGGCTTCGAGCACGAGGAGCTGCAGTACGCGCGATCCCGCGACGCGCTGCTCGCGTACCCGCCGGGCACGCTGCTGGACGAGATCTACACGACCTGGCGCTGGCCGACGCGTCGTCGGCAAGGTCGAGCACGACCCGAGGAACCCGCTCGAGTACGCGAAGATCTGGCGCATCGCGCAGGCGCGCGCGGCATCGGGCAAGCCGGTCAAGTTCGGCACCTGCTCGGCGCAGGTGCTCGCGCTCTTCCTCGACAGCCACACGGACGAGTACGACCTGCGACGACAAGAAGCAGCTCATCTGGGACATGGCCACGGCCATGAACCTCGAGCTGCGCCAGCTCGCCGCCGCGGGCTGCAAGGTGATCCAGATCGAGGAGCCGACGATCCACTTCACCGCCTGCTTCCACCCCGAGGAGAAGGAGCTGCTCGACTTCCTCGTCGATGCCTTCAACCACGAGGTCGACGGGCTCGACGACGTCGAGGTCTGGATCCACACCTGCTGGGGCAACCCGAACATGCAGAAGGTCTACGCCGACGAGTCGTACGCGAACTCGATCGAGATCTACCTCGAGCGCCTCAAGGGCGACGTGTGGACGGTCGAGATGACCGAGAACGACTTCGCCGAGATCGACCTGTTCAAGCCCTACGCCGACCGGCTGAAGAAGAAGATCGCCGTCGGCGTCGTCAGCCACCGCAGCCTGCAGGCCGACTTGCCGCCCGTCGTCGCCGGCCGCATCCGGCGCGCGCTCGAGGTGATCCCGGCCGACAAGCTGGTCCTCTCGACCGACTGCGGCTTCGGCCGGCAGGGGTTCAACCGCACCGTCGCGTTCTACAAGGCGACCGGGATCGCGCAGGGTCGGAACATCGTGCTCAAGGAGCTCGGGCTCGAGGAGCGCTACGTGCCGGCGGCCGACGCGGCGCTCCAGGCCGACGTGCTGCCGGACCGTGAGCCGCTGACGCACCTGCCGTCGCCCTGGGCGTAGGCGAGGTCGAGACCCGAGCTTCGCGACCGGGGTCCCCGGGCGGCCGCCGCCGCGGCGTTGCCCAAGCGCCACACGGGTTGCGCGGGCGTTCGCGCGGGGCATGCCCCTGAGCACGGCGACGCGGCCGTGCCGGTACGGATGGGCCGCTTGTGGCGGCCGAATCGCCCTGCTACGTTCGGCGCTCGTCGAGGCTCGGAGACTCGCCGCCCGTGTCAAGCGCAAGCCGCATCCGGCTCACCGTGGTCATCGGAATCCTGCTCATCGCCGTGGCGTCCGCGGCCACTGTCGCGGCCGGTTCCGGCCGCTTCGTGGACGACAACGGCTCGCGCTACGAGTCCGCGATCGAGACGGTCGCCGCGGCCGGGATCATGCGGCCCTGCAACCCGCCCCGGAACGACAAGTTCTGCCCGGGCGCCAAGGTCACTCGGGGCGAGATGGCGGGGTTCATCGCGCGCACGTTCCACCTCACGGCCACGAGCGGCGTCCGCTACAAGGATGTCCCGCGCACCGGTGCCCGCGCCACGGCCATCGACAAGGTGGTCACGGCAGGCATCGCGACACCGTGCACGAAGCACCGGTTCTGCCCCGATGCCATGGTGTCCCGGGGCCGCATGGCGCTGTACCTGGGCCGGGCCCTGAAGCTCTCGGCGACCGGTGCCATGCCGTTCAAGGATGTCCACGCGAGCACGCCGTTCGCCAAGGCGATCAACCGGCTCGCGAAGGCAGGCCTCGCGATCGGCTGCGGCGGCCACCAGTTCTGCCCGGGTCGCGCGGTCACCCGTGCCGAGCTCGCGGGCCACATCGCGCGGGTGCTTGCCCTGACCCGGGTCACCCCGGCCCAGCCGGATCCCGGCAACCCCGATGGGGCCGCGCTCATCCCGCCCGGCGCCGGGCCGGCCGACTCGTCATCGCCGGACCGGGTCGTCGGCAACGGAACGCCCGACGAGCTGCACCTCGCGGGCGGTCGTGAGCGCCGTCGCAGCGGGCGGCGTGATCACGTTCAACTGCGGGCCCACCCGGTGACCATCAAGATGGCCGCTACCGCCAAGGTGTTCAACGACACCGAGCCCGACGTGGTCATCGACGGCGGCGGCCTCGTCACGCTCGACGGCGCAGGGCGTCCGGCGCATCCTGTACATGAACACCTGCGACCCGGACCTGGTGTGGACCACCGTCCACTGCCAGGACCAGCCGACACCCCACGCTGACCGTCCAGAACATCACGTTCGTCGAACGGCAACGCCACGGCGAGACCGAGCACGATGGACGGCGGCGGCGCGATCTTCGTGCGCGGCGGGCGCTTCCGGCTGGTCAACACCGGCTTCTTCGGCAACCGTCTGCGCCGACACCGGGCCCGACGTCGGCGGCGCCGCGATCCAGGTCTTCGCCCAGTACGACGGCCAGCCCGGTCTACGTGGTCAACAGCACCTTCGGCGGCGCCGACGGCTCCGGCAACGCGTGCTCCAACGGCGGCGCGCATCTCGTCAGCATCGGCGTGTCCTGGACGATCCTCAACAGCGTGTTCGCCGGCAACCACGCCATCGGAACGGCGGCCAACCCGCCGAAGTCCGGCACGCCCGGCGGAGGCAGCGGCGGCGCCATCTACAACGACGGCAACACGATGACGCTCCACGTGCGGGGACCCGGATCGAGGACAACACCTCGAACCACGAGGGCGGCAGCGCGATCTTCTTCGTCAGCAACGACCGGACCGGCGACGTCGAGATCGTGGACTCGACCCTGCGCAACAACACCGGCGACGGCTTCGGGACCTATCCCGGGGATCTTCTTCCTGGGCCACGCGATCACGTTCACGAACTCGACCGTCGAGTAGTCGCCGCGAGGCGTTCGTGGGCCTCGGCGATCAGCGACTTGACCAGCTCGTCGAACGTCTGGCGCTGGGCTCTGAGGATCGCGATCCAGCGCTCCTGCGCGTAGACGGGTGGAGGAGCCATTGGGGCCGCGTAGTCCGGGTCCAGGTTCGCTGCCGCCACCCGCTCGAAGGTCGCCTTGCCGACCCGATTCAGGCAGAACACCCGGCCGGGCGAGATCCGACGGATTGCCCATGTCGTCTCGTCGGTGGTCACGATCGTTGGCGAAGCTGCTCGTCGAGCAGGAGAAGGTGGCACCCATCGCCTGGGCACGACCGTGTCCGGAAACATCGCGGTGATCCAGCTCGTGATCTCGTCCGGGTCAGGGCCGGACCCCCGTCAGCTCCATGACGCGGAGCGTACCCACCGCATGTCAGCCCCGCCGTCCCGGGACGGGCAGCCGGGATTGCCCGGCGAGCGCCCTCATGAACACTCGCGCCGATGCTGCGACGGACTTCGACCGGTACCTGCGTGCTCGTGCCACGCCGATGCGTCAGGTCGTTCGGGGACGGTCGGCGGTGCCGAGCGCTTCGCGGGTGCGTACGGGTGGGCGAGCCGCGCGTGGCGCGTCCCGAACAGCCTCGACACGCGCTTCGACACGGCGTCGATCACCAAGCTGTTCACGGCCGTCGCCGCGCTCCGGCAGGTGGATGCCGGGGCGTTCTCGCTCGACACCCGGGTCACCGACTACCTCGGGCTCACGGAACGGCGATCGCGCCGGAAGTCACGCTCCGGCACCTGCTCACGCACTCGTCTGGGATCGGGGACGATGCCGATGAGGAGGCCGTTGAAGTATATGAGGACGTCTACCGGGAGCGTCCAGCTACGCGATCCGGGAGACGGCCGACTTCCTCCCGCAGTTCGTCCATCGCCGTGCCGAACTTCGCCGGGTGTCGGGTTGCCGCTACAACAACTGCGGGTACGTGCTGGTCGGGCTGATGATCGAGCAGGCAACCGGGCGCTCATACCGCGACTCGTCAGGCGGGACGTGTTCGAGCCCGCCGGAATGGCGGGCTCCGGGTTCTTCCGGATGGATCGCGTTGAGGAGCGCGTCGCCGAGGGCGCCGACCCGATCCGCGACGAGGCCGGGGCGATCGTCGCGTGGAAGCGGAACATCTACTCCTTCCCGCCGATCGGCTCGCCGGACGGTGGCGCGATCGTCACCGCTGCGGATCTCGAACGCTTCGTTCGGGCGACGACGGAGGGCCGGCTCCTGTCCGCCGGGATGACCGCGCTGTTCCTCGCGCCCCAGTTCGACCACAAGGTTCGGGACGGCTGGACGCAGCGGTTCGGTGTTGGCCCGTGGTTCCGGGTGGAGCCGAGCGGTGCGATCACGTTCCTCGAGAAGGAGGGAGGGAACGCCGGTGTCAGCGGGATCCTTCGACACTATCCCGCCCGCGACCTGACCCTGGTCATCCTGTCTAACCAGGAGGACGGCGCATGGGAGCCGGGTCGGCGCGCGCACCAAGAGGTCATGTCGGGGACGTTCGACTGAGGGCCTGTAGCCGATTGTGTTTCCGGGCGCTTCGACGGCACTGAGACAGCCGGCCGAGCGTCCATCGGTCGCGGGACTTCGCGAAGGGGAGTGACGGTGATCTGGCGATTGCCGATCGTGGCCGCACTGATCGTAGTCATGCTGGGCGGTTGCTCGGCAGTCCAGCCCAACCCCGACTGTCGCATCAACGAGCGATGCGATGCCGTTCTCGCGGCCGCTCGATCGGTCGCCTCCTTCGACGGGGCGCGCGTCGTGGTCATCTGGGGACGTGGATTGGGGTTCCACGCGGAGGTTCACGTCTGCTATGCGGACGGGCGCAACGCGCTGGTCGACGTGGTGGGCGACGGCGTGAACCCGGCACTCAAGGCAGGGCTTCGCGATACGACCTGGGACAAGCCTCCTTGCCGGTGACCTACTACGTCGGCTCCACCCAGAGCCTCCCGCACTAGGATCGCGTCGACGATGTCGCGCTTGGGGATGACGCCCTTAAGCCGCGATGGACGAGCGGATCGAACAGGCCCTTGACCAGCCCCACTCCATGGCCGTCAGCTCCACCACCGCGCCCATGCCCGGCAGCCTGCCAGCGGTCCGCGTCAGGTTGTATGGCACGAACGAGGGGATTCGTGCTCGGTCAATCGGCTACAGGCTCTGAGTCGGCGGCCTGGGCTGCCGTCAGGGCTCCAGCAACGGACCGCAGGAGGGGCAATCCTCGCGGCGGTGGGCCCAGTAACGCCAGCTGGCGACGATGACGCCCAGGCCGGCCACGAACCACGAGCCGTACACGAGCAGGAAGGTCCAGGTCATCAGGCCGTCGTCCTGGGATGACTGGAACCCTTCGCTGGCGATCAGGCTCAGGGCGACCATCGCCGCGAGGCCACCGTTGACCGCCAGCGCCGTCCCGGCCACGAGGCCGCCGAGACCGAACAGCCCCCGCGCCCACCGCGGCCCCCTGCCGATGAGGAGCAGCAGCGTGAAGGCGACCAGCATCGCCCCGACGACGACCACCCCCCAGGCGACGGCGGGGTCAAGGTCGAGCGGCTGGCGGGCGGTGCCGAACGTGCCGCCCAGCGCCCAGTGCACCCGCAGGACCGGGTAGGGCAGCGCGAACACAACCGCGACCGCGGCCGGCCACCGTGGCACGTGATCCAGTGCCCCCGGCAGGATCCGGTGACACGACGGGCAGCGCTCCTGGCGGGCGCGCCGGACCCGCAGCACCGGGACCAGCGCGGCTGTGGCCGCGAGCAGCAGGAGCAGGCGCAGTGCGAGCCCCCAGCCGCTCAACGGCAACGGCACGAGCCCCACGATGCGGAGGGCATCGAACGGGAGCATGGTGACCGACCACGCGGTCGAGGCCACGAGGGCGCCGATCAGCACCGAGCCGACGGCGGAGGTCGCGCGTCGCTCGTTCAGGCCCACGGCGGCCACCGCGACCGACAGGCACGCCGAGAGCCACGGCACGACGGCCGGGACGATGCCCACGCCGTAATCGAGCATCTCGTCGCTCGTCTGGATCGCGAGGACGACCATGGCCAGCCCTGCCGCGGCCACGCTCAGCACCGGCAGGACCAACCGCCGGCCCGGGTACCGGATGCCTTCCCCTGACGGATGGACGGGAACGGTTACGGGTGAGCCGGTCATGGGGCCTCCAGTCGCGTCACGAAGAAGCGAGCACCCTCGCCGACCGCACATGGTCCGCCGGGGCGGGCGACGCGGGCCAGTGCTCTCTGTCACCGTTTGGTATGGTCGGCCGATGGACGTGCCTGACCTCGCCGCGCTCGAACACGAGAACCTGATCGCGGCACTGGGCGGTGCCGTCCGCGTCGCGCCCGGCAGCCTCGTCGCACGAGACCGCGGTATCGCGGTCCTCTCGGCGCCGCTGCCGATCCGCCTGTTCAACCAGGTCCTCATCGAACGCGGCGACGCTCACCCGGCCGCACTTGCGGCCGCCGTGGGCGTCATGCGCGAGCGCAGCGCACCGTACGTCGTCAACCTCCGCGATGGCATCGACGATCGCTGGACGGGGCAGGCGCGGGAGCTGGGGCTGATCGAAGCGGGTCCCGAGCCGTGGATGCCCGGCATGGCGCTCCACCCGCTGCCCGCCCCGGGCAGCCGGCCCGTCCCGGCAGGCCACGAGATCCGCCGGGTCACCGACCCTGGCGGCATCCGCGACCACATCGCGGCCGGGTCGGCCGGGTTCGGGATGCCGGTCGAATGGTTCGAGGCGATCCTGGGGCCCGCCACGCTCGAGGAACCGGCCACCGCAGTCTACGTCGGCTACACGGACGGCGAGCCCGTCACCGCCGGTCTCGGCTATCGGACCGGGGACACCATCGGCATCTACAACATCGCGACCGTGGAGGCCGCCCGCGGTCGCGGATACGGGGCGGCGATGACGATGCGGATCGTGGACGACGGGGTCGCCGCCGGCTGCGACGTCGCGATCCTCCAGTGGAGCGACATGGGCTTCCCGATCTACGAGCGCCTGGGGTTCCGCACGGTCGTCCAGTACCGGGCCTGGATCGAGCCCGAGAGCGCGAGCTAGGCTCGCCGCTCACCGTCTCCGGCCGGGGCGACCTGGTCGATCTCGGCCGACAGGTCCTTGTCCTCCATCTCCCAGGCGTGGTCGAGGGTGTGGAAGGCCGAGTGCCGGATGAGGAACGGCAGCGTCCACGACCGCATGCGCCGGGTGATCTCGCCGGCGTTGTAGCCGCGCATCGCTTCGACGTAGGCCTCGCGATGCTGGCGGAGCCCGTCGGGCGTGAGCGCCGCGCCCTCGGGCATGCGCAGCCCCACCTGCTTCGCGAAGTCCTCGCTCTCGGTGCGGATGGTGTGGCGGATGATCCGGTCGCGGTCGCGTCCTCCGCCCCGCGGCCCCTTGCGCATCTCGGTCGACACGCGCGCTGCGACGCCGTCGAAGAAGGCCCAGCACGCGCGCAGCAGCGTGATCCCGCGCTCGAGCTCCGCCTCGGTCATCGGTCCCTGCTCGGTCGACGAGGGCGAGAAGGAGATGCCCCAGAAGTCGGTCGAGCCCGTGCCGACCTTGTCCTCCACGATCTCGAGCGGTCCGGCGTCGTCGAACTCGCGCGCCATGCCGGCGAGGCCCACGACCGGGCGGTATCGCGCCCGATAGGACTCGAGCGTGTCCAGGGCGACGTCAGGCGTCTTCGCGCCCCGGCTCCAGCCGGGCCAGTCGATGGCGAACGCGACGCATCGCTTTCCCTTCGGCCCGTGCTCGAGGACGGTGCGAACAGGCATGCCCGGACTATCGCACAGACCGAGCCACTCGCGGCTCAGGCCTCCGCCAGGACCTCCCGCAGCCTGGCCGCGAACCCGTCCGGGTCGCCGGCCTGGCCGTACTCACCGCCCAGGAAGCCGCCGTGGTCGCTCGGGAAGCGCACGGGCTCCGTGCCCAGGCACTCGGCGGCCGCCAGCGCACCGCGACACGCCAGCTGGCCCTCGGACTCCACGCCGGCGGCCAGGACGATCCGCGTCGAGGCCGCGCGGAGCGCGTCGAAGTCGGGCTCATAGTGCGTGCACGACATCATGTTCTGGGCCAGCAGCGCGTCGCTGCGCGTCCCGTCGTCCTCGGTGGGCAACCCGAACATCGCCGGGTCGGGAGCCGGCTGACCGGCATCGTCCGGACTGAACAGCCCCCGGTGACCCACGAGGCCGATGAAGCGCGCCATGCCGGCACCGAAGCCGTCCCGCAGGTACGCGTCGTGGACGGCGCGCGAGGCCGCCAGCGCGCCCTCACGATCGGGGAGGATCGAGGCGAGCGGCGGCTCGTGCGCGACCAGGGTCCGGACCTGCTCCGGGTGCGCCGCCACCAGCGCCAGCGCGTTGACCGCGCCGCCACTGCTGGCGAACAGGTCGATCGGACCGGCATCGAGCTCGGCGATGATCCGGTGCAGGTCATCGGCGTGCTCGTCGGGCGTCGAGGGGCTGCTCGGGTCGTCCTTGACGCTGCGGTCGACGCCACGCGGGTCGTAGGTCACCACGGTGCGATCGGTGAAGTGGCCTGCCAGGGTGCCGAAACCGCCGGCGCCCATCGGCGACCCGATCAGCAGCAGCACCGGGGCAGGGGAGTCGGCCGGGGAGTCGGCCGGGGTCGGCCGGGCGGACGTCGTAGGTCAGGGTGGCGCCGGGAACCTTCAGGGTGTGCGTGGACGGCGCGGTCGTTGCGGTCATGCTGCGGCTCCTTCCGCGAGGATGGCGTCGATCTGGCCGACGGCCTGCGTGAGGCCCTCCTCCATGCCCATGGCCAGGACCTGCTCCATGGCCTCGGTGCTCGGGAAGTGGCTCTCGATGGACATCCGGGTGCGCTGGCTACCGATGGGTTCGATGGTCACCCGCCCCTCGTTGCGCGGAAAGGCATCGTCCGGGCTGCCGTCCTGGTGCGCGAACCCGTCGAGGAAGACGAGCCGTCGCGGTGGCTCGGCCTCGAGCACGTCCCAGTAGCCGTGCGGCTGGTCGCCGCTCGGCCCGGTCATGTGGTACTCGACGCGGCTGCCGACCGCCAGGTCGTGGCGCGTGAACGTCGCGGGGTAGGTGGGCGGACCCCACCAGCGCTCGAGCTGGCGGGGATCGGCCCACAGCTCCCACACCCGCTCGGGTGAGGCATCGAACTCGGCGATCAGGGTCATGGTCAGGGCGACAGGGTCCTTGTGGACGGCCGTGACGGTCACGCTCGGGTCTCCTTGCTGGCGGCGATGAGGTCGGTCATGCGATCGATGCGACCGCGCCACAACGCCTCGTACTCGTCGAGCAGGCCGCGCGCCAGGCGCAGCGTCTCGATGTCGGTCCGCACGAGCTTCCGGCGCCCACGGCGCTCCTTGGTCACCAGGCCCGCGCGTTCGAGGATCGCGACATGCTTCTGCACCGCCGCGAAGCTCATCGGGTAGTGGCTGGCCAGCTCGGCAACGCCCTCGGAACCACGCAGCGCGCGCAGGACGATGTCACGCCTCGTGGCATCGGCGAGGGCGGCGAAGGCGAGGTCGGGATCGAACGGGACGGCCATTGATACAACCATACGGTTGTATGTAAGCCCGTGTCAAGGTGGGGGAGGGCGTGACGCCGTCCTGGGCGCTCTACGCGGACTTCGGCGACTGAGCCCGGCGACCCAGACCATCGTCGGCCCCGCCCGTTTCGAGCGGGCGGCCGGTCATCGAAGCGGCGGACGCGGCAGCGGGAGCAGACCGGCGCCATCGAACAGCGCCCGGCCGCCGAGCGGCTCCGCCAGCCGGACGTCGAGGTAGGTGCCCGTCAGGTAGCCGCCCACGAGCGGCAGGCGACCGTCGGAGGAGCCGAGGGTCCCGGTGCATCCGGGGACGTCGAAGCTGTCGGCCATGCGAATCGTGATGAACACGGCCAGCGGCGTGTCGGTGACGATCGGGGTCGCGAGCCAGGTCGTGCCGTCCGGGGCGCAGGCTGGACGTTCCACCTCGATCCGGACCACGTTCGCGTTGGCCGCCGCCGGATCCAGGGCGATGCCCCGCTTCCACGTGAGCGTCCGCTCGGTCGGGAGCGGCGCGACGAGCAGCCGTGCGAGGATCAGGACCGCGACCACGGCAACGATCACGCCGCCGACCCAGGCGACGCTGCCGCGGGCCGTTCCGGATGTGACCATGCCCTCACCCTGGACCGCGTACCGCCGTCCCGCAATGCCCCCGTGGTCCTGCCATGGGCCGCGGCCGATCCCCGGCGCGTTTCACCCGGGGGTTCCCAGCGGGCGAACGGGGTCGTATGCTCCGAGCCCGGCCGACAGCGAAGACCGTCGAGGAGACTGCGCGATGACGAGCGTGACCGTTCGCATGAAGCGGCTTCGGGTGGTCCCGATCGCCGTCGCCCTCATCGGGTCGATGCTGGTGGCGCCCGCGACCGCGTCGGCAACCCCCGATCCCTCGTCGGTGACGATCGCCGGCTCGCTCCAGTCGGGGCTCGGCTGCGGGTCGGACTGGGACCCCACCTGCGCGACGACCCACCTCACCTACGACGGCAACGACGACGTGTGGCAGGGAACGTTCTCCGTGCCCGCCGGCTCGTACGAGTACAAGGCCGCCCTGAACAACGCCTGGGACGAGAACTACGGCCTGCACGCGGGACTGAACGGTGACAACATCCCGCTCGCCCTGCCGTCCGACACGAGCGTCAGGTTCTACTACGACCACAAGAGCCACTGGGTCACCGACAACCAGGGCTCCGTGATCGCCGTCGCCGCGGGCAGCTTCCAGTCGGAGCTCGGCTGCTCCGGTGACTGGGATCCCGGGTGCCTGCGATCGTGGCTCGAGGACCCCGATGGCGACGGCACCTACTCGTTCGTGACGACGGCGCTGCCGGCGGGCACGTACGAGGCCAAGGTCGCCATCAACGAGGCATGGGACGAGAACTACGGGGCGGGCGGCGTCCCCGGCGGCGACAACATCTCGTTCACCGTCCCGGCGGGCAACCCGGCCGTGACCTTCTCGTACGACGCCGCGACGCACGTGCTGTCGATCACGGTAGCCGCCGACCACGGCGCTCCGGGCGGACCCGGCGCCCTGTCGCACTTCGACCTCGCCCGGAAGGACTGCCTCGGCACGGCGCGCAACACGAGCTCCAAGGTCTGGTACACGGTGGCCAACGGCATGCTCAGCGACGTGTACTACCCGACGGTCGACAACACGAACGTGGAGACCCTCCAGTACATCGTCACCGACGGCTCGACGTTCACCGACCTCCAGGCGCGCGACATGACCTACAGCGTGGACGTGATCGCCGGATCGGGCGGCATGGCCTGCCGGGTCACGGCGACCGCCCGGAGCGGCATGTACGCGATCCAGACCGACTACCTCACCGACCCCGCCCGGAACACGCTCCTGCTGCGGGTGGAGCTCAAGCCGAAGGCAAAGTCGAAGGGCAGCCCGCTCCAGCTGTACGTGCGCCTCGACCCGACGGTCAACGGCAACGGCGGCGGTGGCAGCGGCAACGGCGGCGCCGACACGGCGACCGTCGACGGATCGACCGGGCACCCGATCCTGCTCGCCTCCGACCCGGTCACGGCAACGAACGCGGCCAACCGCGACTACGCGCAGCCCGTGTACGAGGCACTCGATGGTCCGCTCGCGAACGCCTCGGTCGGCTTCGCCGGCTCCGAGAGCGACGGGCTCGTCCAGCTCGACGCCTCGCACGCGCTGACGCCCACGTTCCCCGACGCGAGCGACGGCAACGTCGTCGGCGCAGCGCAGGTCAACCTCGGCCACGACGGCACGGCCCTGCTCGCGCTCGGCTTCGGCGCCACCGGGACCGAGGCCATCGGGGCCGCCGAGGGCTCCCTCGCCCGAGGCTTCGCCCGGGCGCTGGTGGCGTACGACCTCGGCTGGGCCGCGTATGACCTGTCGCTCGATCGGCCGCGCACGGAGAAGCTGCTGAGCGTCAGGCCGCTGGAGCGTCTGCAGCTGGCCGCGGAGTACTACCTGAGCGCCAACGTGCTCAAGGCGTCCGAGGACAAGACATTCCCGGGCGCGATCGTGGCCAGCCTCGCCTCACCGTGGGGCCAGGCAGTCTCCGCGGGGGACCCCGCGAACACCTACTTCGGGTCCTACCGCGAGGTCTTCGCGCGCGACCTGTACGAGGCCTGGACGGGCTTGCTCGCCGACGGCGACCTGGCCACCGCGCGTGACGCGACGCTGTTCCTGTTCAATCGCCAGCAGCTGCCCGACGGCTCGATGCCGCGCAACAGCCTCGTCAACGGCAAGGTCGCCCCGGATTCGTTCGGGACCCAGCTCGACGAGGTGGCCTACCCGATCCTGATGGCCGACCAGCTCGGCCTCAAGGGCGCGGGCCTGTACAACGACCACGTCAAGCCGGCCGCCAACTTCCTGGCCGCGCACGGCCCGGCGATCGGGCGTCGAGCGCTGGGAGGAGCAGAGCGGCTACTCGCC
This sequence comes from uncultured Chloroflexia bacterium, assembly GCA_963732805.1. GTDB lineage: Bacteria > Chloroflexota > Limnocylindria > Limnocylindrales > CSP1-4 > CAIXZV01. The sequence goes on along the minus strand of CAVTAW010000001.1, from coordinate 1,873,315 downwards.
CTCGACCATCGCCGCCGAGATCGCCGGGCTGGTGGCAGCGGCCGACCTGGCCAAGGCCAACCACGACACGGCGTCGGCCGCCGTCTGGCTCGGGGTCGCGGACGACATGCAGCGGTCGGTCAAGGGCTGGACGGTCACCACCAACGGGCCGCTCGCCGCGCATCCCTACTTCATCCGGCTGTCCAAGACCGGCGATCCGAACGCGGCGATCAGCTACAACGTCGGCAACGGCGGCCCGACGCTCGACCAGCGGTCCGTGATCGATGCGGGCTTCCTCGAGCTGGTGCGGCTGGGCATCCTGCCCGCCAACGACCCCGATGTCGCACAGTCGCTGCCGGTCGTGGACGCGGCGATCAAGTCGACGACCCCCAGCGGGCCCGGCTGGCACCGCTACAACGGCGACGGCTACGGCGACCGGGCGAGCGACGGGCGACCGTGGGCCCCGTCGGGGCAGGGCACCGGCCACGTGTGGCCCGCGCTGTCGGCCGAGCGCGGGGAGCAGGACGTCGCGTCCGGCGACCTCGCCGCGGCGACCTCGCTGCTGTCGGGCATGCGCCAGTTCGCATCCGGGGTCGGGCTGATCCCGGAGCAGGACTGGGAGCTGCCCGACGTCGCGGCCTCCGCGTACGGCACGGACCCGACCCTTGCCTCGATCGGCTTCATCGACGGCCAGGCCGCCGGCTCGGCCTCACCGCTGACCTGGTCGGCGGCGTCGTTCGTGCGCCTCACCATGGACCTCGCCGCCAAGCAGAACATCGCCCTGCCCGCCGTCACCCGGGTTCGCTACATCGCGCACACGCAGGGCGCCACCTCCCTGGCCGTCACGGCTCCGGCCGATCATTCGGCCGTGTCCGGCTCGCCGGTCACGGTCACCGGCACGACGGCGCCCGGCAACACGGTCTACGTCGCGGCCACGAACACCGACCAGGACTCCGCCACGACCATCGTCTCGGGCTCGCCTGCGCCGAACGGCTCATTCAGCATCAAGGTCCCGGTCACGGGCGGCACGAGCGTGCTCAACGTCGTGGCCGTCAGCCCCACCGGGGCGACGGCGCACGTGCAGCGCACGGTGGTGTTCGACTTCGTGCCCGGCACGCTGCTGCTCGACGTGAGCGACCCCAGCGGTGACGACAACGGCCCGGGCAACTACGCCTACCCGACGTCGGACAACTTCCACGACGGTGCCTTCGACCTCGAGGACTTCCAGGTCTACGACGCCGGCAACGACGTCATCTTCCGGGTGCAGACGCGGGACCTGACCGAGACGTTCGGCAGCCCGCTGGGGGCCCAGCTCGTGGACATCTACGTGCACGATCCGGCCGCCTCGACGACGTCGACCGCGGCCGCCAACGGCTCGCGCAACTTCCAGATCGCGTCGGCCGATGCGTGGAGCCGCCTGATCCAGGCGCAGGGCTTCGGCCAGCGCTACGTGGACGCCGGCGGGAACACGCTCGGCACCATGACGATCAGCGGAAACTCGATCTCGCGCTACATCACCATCCGCGTGCCCAAGGCCTCGCTCGGCCAGCCCGGCTCCGGGCTGGGGGTTCACGGTCGTGCTCGCCGGCCAGGACGGCTTCAGCAGCGACCAGGCGCGCGCGTTCGCGTCCACCCCGCAGGACTTCGCGTTCGGCGTGTGCGCGACTGCCAGCGCCGACCCGCACTGCACGGCGGTTCCCGCCACGGTGCCCAAGCTGATGGACGTGCTCACGCCCTCGGGCGTCAACCAGGCCGACGAGCTCGACTACACGCTGGGGCCGGTGGTGCTGCGGGCGGTGACGATCCCCTGAGGCGAGGAGCGGCGTCGCGGCCGGACCCGGGCGACACGCGCCGGTGCGGCCGAGTGCGACGCGGCGGCGTCGCTTCGCCTCCAGCTATTCCTCACCCGAACCTCAGGGAAACCTCACCGATTCCCGCACCGCGGTCGATGGTGCCGCCTCAACGCGCGTTCATGGCGCGGCTGTACACCGTGCGAACCGCGTCGTTGCCCGCCGGCAAAGCTGGACGTCCCTCCGAATCCAGCGGGCCTGGATGCGGCGGAGGTTGTCGAGATGGCGGACAAGGAGTATGTCGCCGCGTCGCAGGTCCGACGCAGGATCAGCCCAATCATCGGGCCCTCTCGAGAAGTATCGACCGGCAAGTTCGCCACGACCGCGGACTTGGCATTCGTCGACGCGGCGATCGCCTTCCATCGGGCCAGCCTCGGCGAGCGCGACGAGCGCGCCGGGGGCATCGCAGTCGGCGACCCGGCGGCATGCGATGTGGTCGACGTCGTGGCCGCCGTTGTCGCGGTGACGGTCGTCGCTTACCACGCATACAACTCGTGCCTGATCGGCGAGGACCTCGCGGCGATCAGCCTGGTCAATCGCCTGAACATCGCGCCAGAGATTTCGCTCGAGAAGCTCGTCGAAGCGCGGAATGAGATGGCCAAGGCGCTCGAGGTGTCGTCAATAGGCTGACCGGGCGCAGTGAAGCCAGGGAGGCGTCCCATGACGGAATCCGGGGCTCCTGCCGGGACCGGCCCCGCCCAATCCAGGATCAGCGCGATCGTCGGGCCGGGCGGGCGAAGGTCAACCGGAACCATCGTCACCACGGCCGACCTTGCGTTTGTGGACGCCGCGATCGAGTTGCTGCGAGCGAGCCGGGGCTTCAGAGATGAGGCCGCCGGGATGGTCGCCGTCGACGACGTGGCGTCCGAGAACCTGGTCTTCGTCGTGTCCGACATCACCACGCAGGGAGAGGTGACCTTCAAGGTCGTCAACACCGGGCTGATCGGCGACGACCTGGCGGTCGTGCGCTTGGCTGAGCGTATTGGGCTCGCTCCTACGGTCTCACTAGAGCGACTCATCGGCGCGAGGAACACGCTGGCCAAGGGGCTCCAGCAAGGCGCAGAGCAGGGATGACGGCATGATGGCAGTCGACCTGAGCGATGTGCCCGCCATCGTCGTCGCCGTGATCCTCGGGCTGTGGTTCGCCCTCTCGATACCCCATCAGTTGACGAACGACCTCGGGAAGCGTGTCAAGCGGCACAACCCCTACGGGCTGCTGCCGGGCTGGACCTTCTTTGCACCAATGCCCGGAACCAGCAACTACCGGCTCGTGTATCGCGATCGCACGCCGGAGGGCTTCACCGACTGGACAGAAGTGTCCTGGTGCCACAACCGGCGCCTGATCGACGCGATCTGGCATCCAGGACGGCACCGCACGAAGTTCGTCGTGGATTGCGTAAACGCGTTCGTCATCACCGTCCGGGAAATCCAGAAGCTGGGCCACATCGCCGAAGATGACGTGTCGGCTTGGGTGGTCTCGGTGCCGTACATGGCGCTCCTGAACATCGTCAACTCGATGCCACGGACACGGGGCGACTCCACGGCCCGCCAGTTCGCGCTGGTCGAGCAGAAACCCAGTGATCCGAACGATGTGCCGAAGCTGATCGTCTGCTCGGCCGCGCACGCGTTCTGACACGCCTCCCGACGGGTGGATTGAAACCATGAACCTCCCGTATGCCGCCGCCGATCCACTGGCCTGCGCGCGCGTGATCACGATCCTGTACTGCGTCAGCGTTGCGCTCGGGTTCATGGAGAAGTTGACCCTGGTTAGCGAATACGACCGCGACGGCTGGTTCTCGTGGCGCCTGCTCCAGTTCGATCGCTTGCACTTGTCGCTGTTTCGGAGGTTCCCGCAGCTCGGGGATTCCCTGTTCGGACAGAAGGGCATGGCGGTCGTCTTCGTCAGCGGCCTGCTCGGCGTGGTGCTCGTCCTGGCGTCACCCGTGAGCTCGTTGTGGTTCTTCCTGGGTGTCTCCGGGACGGTCGCCGGATCCTTGGTGAGCCAGGTGCGCAGCAGCTACGGCGGTGACGGCTCCCAGCAGATGAACGTTCTGATTGGTGCCGCAATCCTGCTCGGGTTCAACCCATGGGTCGGTCCACAGGTGGCGATGGTGACCCTGGTGTTCATCGCCGCCCAGTCGTGCTTCGCGTATTGCACCTCCGGTATGTCAAAGATCGTGTCCTCGGTCTGGATGCGTGGGGATCCACTCGTTGGAATCCTCTCCACCACTGCCTACGGGAGCCCGCTTGGCCTCCGGCTGGTCCTGGGGCTCTCGGGGACTCGGAGGTTGTTCGCGCTCACGATGGTCGCCTTTGAGGCGTCGTTTCCGCTCGCCGTCATCGGGCCATCGTGGCTCCTCCTTGGCTACCTCGCCCTCGGTCTCACCTTCCATGCCGCGAATGCCCTGTTCATGGGCCTCAACACGTTCTTCTGGTCGTTTGTCGCGACGTATCCCGCGATTTGTTTCGTTTGGGTTCTGCTGCATTGATGAAGGAGCCAGCCATGAACGCACGTCCCGCCGATGCCCGCCAGGTCCTCGTCGACATCATTCACCATGCCGAAGCCGATCCCTCATTCCGACGCGAGGTGTCGGCGGACGTCCATGGGATCCTCCGCAAGCATGGGATCACGTTTGAGGATGTCAGGGCGCTGTCGAGCGAGTTCGACGGCGTTCGCGAGGTGATGGAGGGCTGCAACGACGGGACCTGCTGGGTCTCAGCCTGCCCGGATTCGTGCTACGTGACTGCGTGCGGGACGACCGATTGCGGCGAGACGTTTCCGAGCGGCTCCTGGAAGCAATGGGGCGTGGACAAGGCGCGCTAGCCACTGGTCGGATTTCCCGTGTTTGACCTCCGCCGCGCCGGGCCACCCGACGATTACGTAGGCTGGATGCACCGCATCCTCGATGCTGAACTCGACCCTGACCAGTGGGATCGGCCCGATCCCCAGCCGACAGCGCCGTTCGTGCTCGTGGAGTCGCGGACCTGTGCGCGGCTAGACCAAGGCTGGAAGGTCCATGTCTCGAGCTATGCCGCCACGGCGACAGAGACCCTCCGGTGCGCACTCCCGATTCTCATCGAGGCGCGTGTGACATTCAAGATCGTCGCGGACCCAGCGCGGCTTAGGACACTCAACGAGGGCAGGGGCGGACGATCTCAGATCGGCAAGTTCATCACCGTGTATCCCCAGACCACCGAGCGGGCGGTCGAGATCGCGCAGGAGCTCGCCCGGGCCACGGGGCATATGCGAGCGCCTGCCATCCCGTCCGATCGCCGCCTGGGTGGCACCCCAGTCCACTACCGCTACGGGGTCTTCTGGGGCCGGCGCCGTATGCAGACCAAGCTCGGCGAGGTGCACTCGGCTCTCGTCGCTCCGGACGGGAGCCTGGTCCCGGATCGCCGCCTGGCTGTCTATCGGCAGCCGACCTGGGTTGAAGACCCGTTCATCAGCACCGACCCGGCCCTCCGCCCACTCGATCTCGGCGGCTGGCAGGACTCGACCGGGCGATACGTCGCCGTCTCCACGATCCAGGAGTCGGACCGCCGGATTGTCGAGCTGGGGCTCGATGTCCGTGAACTGCGCCCGTGCGTCATCAAGCGACGGGCGCCGTGGGCTCCGGACCTGCCCGCCGAGTCGGACGAGCAGCTTCGACGAGAGCGAATGGTCTACCGGAGGGTGGCGGGCTGCGTTGGCATCGCCGGGGAGGCCGACCTCGTGGCTGATGGCGACGCAGTTGCCCTGGTCCTCGAGGACCTTGCGGGCGAGTCCCTGGACTTCGCCATCCGTCGCCTCTACGCGTCCGGCGAGCCTCCCGACTCGGACCGAATCGCGGCCTGGGGGAGCGAGCTTGCCGGCATTCTGGCGAACCTGCACCGGGTTGGCTATGTCCACGGCGACGTGAAGACGGGCAACGTGCTGCTCGGCGGAGATGGAGCCCTCCGGCTTGTCGACTTCGAGCTGTCGGTTCCAATCGGCAGCGACGCGCTCCCTCGAGGCGCGGGCACCCGCGGCTATATGTCCCCGCATCGCAGCGCCGGCGCGCCCGCGGATCCGCGCGACGACATCTTCGGGCTCGGAGCCGTCCTCTACGCCGCGGCCACCGGTGCGGAGCCCTCGAGGGCGCCCAACCCGGAGCGGCTCCTCGACCGGCCTGTCCGCCTCCTCAACCCGTCCATCCGCGGAACGCTTGCCGCCATCATCGAGCGGTGCCTCGCCGTCGATTCGCGGGATCGGTTTGCCTCGGCCGAAGCGGTGGCCCGGAGCCTCGCCCTTGATGCTGGAGCCGTGCCTGTGGCGGCGGCCCCGGCCGAGCACGCCGTGGATGCACCGACCGATTCGTTCGCGGCCAGCGCCAGACGTGCGGGTGACGCGCTGTGCGAGGCAGCAGAACGGACTCCCGACGGGGGCCTCGTCTGGAGGAGTCATGCCACTTCAGGACACGGAGAGGTCCTCCACGACATCAATGCCGGGATGGCAGGGACCCTGCTCGCGCTTACCGAGATCGCCATCGCCTTTCAGGATCCCGGCCACCTGGCAACGCTGCACGAGGGCGCCGCCACGCTCGCCCGTCTCGACCCGCTCCCCGGTCCCTTCCGACCTGGGCTGTACATCGGCGACGCAGGCATCGGCGTCGCCCTGCTGCGCGCGGCACTCGCCGTTGGAGACGACTCGATCGTCGACGCCGGGCTTGCTCGCGTTCGTGGCGTCGCGTCCGCCCCGTTCGACTCGCCTGACCTGTTCCAAGGAACCGCTGGACGACTGGTTGCGCACCTCATCGCGTGGGATCACACGGGCGAGGCGAATGACCTGCGCGCGGCCGTCGCGGCGGGCGATGATCTACTCGCGGCGCGGGAACTCGACGCCCGATGCGCGGCCTGGACCATCCCCGATGGATACGACGGGCTCAGCGGCAAGCGCTATCTCGGCTATGCGCATGGCGCGGCGGGCATCGGTGATGCACTTCTCGCGCTCGCGGTCGCGACGGGCGACCAGCGCTATCTCGCCGGAGCCCAATCGGCCGCTCGCCTCATCGAGCGCGAGGCGCGACCCGCGCTCTCCGAGGGGCAGGCGCTCACTTGGCCGGCGGTGCCGGGCGGGGCGTCCTATCCGCCGTTCTGGTGTCACGGCGCTGCCGGGATCGGAGGCTTCCTGCTCCGGCTTGCCCGGGCCGGGTCTGAGCCTCGCTATGGGGATCTCGCCGGTCGCGCGTCACGGATGGTTGCACAGGCGAGCCTGTGGGCAGGTCCGACGCTGTGTCACGGGTTGGCGGGCAACGTCGACTTCCTGCTTGACGCGGCCGGGGATCTCGACGACCTTGGAGCCAGCCCTTGGGTTCAGGACCTTGTCCGCTCGCTCGGTGCGTTTGCGCGGCCCGGATCCGCGGGGGCCGGGTGGGCGACGGATGACTCGGGCGAGTTCTCGCCAGACTATCTCGTCGGGTCCGCCGGCATCGCGATGACAATGCTCAGGCTGGCGAAAGTGGAACGGGTGCGACCGCTCCGGCCATTGGGCCCCGCACCGGCGGTCACCTCGCGCGCGGTCGGCGGCTGAGGTGTCGCCAGCCCGGACGGCCGATCCATGCGACACGCATTCTCGCCGATGAGGATGCTGAGCCGCTGTCGATGGTTCGCCACCCACCCATATGCGGCGTCGATGAGCCGCGCAGCTCCGGGCAGCCTCGCCGCAAGTGCGAACGGTCGCAGCACAGCAACCTCGCGACAGATCGCGATCCAGGCGGCTCCGCCGCGGGTCCAGGCACCCGAGGCATCACGAGCGTGCATGGCCACCAGTAGCTCGGGCTCCAGGGGTGCCCCATCGACCGCGGCCCCTTGTGCCGGGAGGATCAGGATCCGCGAACGGCGATCCAGCCGCCGCAGCACCGCCATTGTGCGGGTGCACAAGCCGCAGTCGGCGTCGTAGAGCACGATCACGCATTCGACTCCGCTCCGCATCGTGGCTTGACGACCTCCCGTTCGGCCCCAGACTCACAGGCTATCTGCAGGTAGCAAGTATCCGCGGCGACGGCCAGCTCGTCAAGAGGTCAGGCACGTGTCGGATCCAGCCGGATCAGCTCGTATAGCTGATTGGTCGCCGGCTCGGGGACCGCGTCGAACTCAAGGGCAAGCGCCTCACGGCACAGGCGGTATTGGCGCATTGCCTGTGCTCGGGCTCCAAGTCGCAAGTAGCAGCGCATCGCGATCCGATGCGCGTCTTCCCGGCACGGATCGTGGCTGAGCAGGGACTGGGCGCAGCTAAGGGCCTCCTCGAAGTCGGTGGAAGTGAAATACAAATCCGCCAGTCGCGCGAGGATCCCCAGGTACTGGGAACGGAGTCGTTCGCGCTCCACGAGGGCCGGCACGTCCGAACCGAACGCCAAGTCGCCGACGTACAGCGTAAGGGCCCGCCGATAGAAGGCGGCGGCTCCTTTCAGGTCTCCAGCCGCGGCTAGCCTGTTGCCGGCGAGCACCGCCCGATCGAAGCTCCTGATGTCGACCTCGACGCCCGCTGCGGCATTGAGCGCGTACCGGCCAGCTTGAAGGACGATTGGTGGGCGGCCTGCGAGTGCGTCGCCGAGCTGGCGATGCAGCGAGTACACAAGCGTGTTCAATGACTGGCTGGCGAGCCCGGATTCTGCCTGTGGCCAGAGGATCGAGAGGATCTCCTCCCGTCCCATCCCGCCGGGAGATCGCAACGCCAGCTGGCCGAGCAGTTGCTCTCCCTTTCCGCCCTGACGGAGGCTCACGATGCCTCCGCCGCGCTTCAGTACGCGGAAGCTCCCAAGCAGGCAAAGAGTCAAGCCAGACCCGGCCGGCGTTGCTCCCGCAGTCAGCACAGCGAAATCCCCACCCGGCCATCCAGGCTGCCCGGCGGGGTCGATACCCAGGACGCAGCTGCCGGGCGGGCTGTGGAGTAGCCGACCACAAATTCCAGGGGGCGCCGGCCCGCGTGTCAATCGTCTCTTGTGCGTATCGGCTGCGGGCCCATTGGCGCCGGGTACCTTCAGGGAGTGCGTCGACGATGCGGTCGCTGCAATCATGCTGAGGCTCGGGCGGGATCGTCGGTCCCTACCGGGCGCCGCGTACGGCGCTCCACAGCCCTCCGAGGCTCGCGCGCTGTCCGTATCGAAGCACGCCGGCCGCGTAGATCCGCGATGCGATCCAGGCGACCACGACGATCGTCAACGCCATCAGGGATGCCGCAATCGCGACCTCGAGCGGCCCGACGGCCCCCGCGTTCAGTCGCGAAAGCATCAGGTACGGGGACATGAACGGGACCCATGACAGCGCCACGACCCACGAGGCGTCCGACTCGATCGCCCCGAGCGACGAGTAGAGGGCGATGAGGTAAGCACCCGACACCAGGAGCGTCATTGGCGTGATCACCTGGCTGACCTCCTCCTGCCGGCTCACGAGCGAGCCCGGCCGCCGCGAACAGCACGGCGTAGAGGAGGAAGCCGAGCACGAAGAACACCGCAAGCGCGACGAGCAGCGTCGGCTCCAGGCCCGACGGCAGGCGAACGGCCGCCGAGTCTCCCAGCACGAGCGTCGCGACCTGGCCCTCGGCGAGCGATGGCGATGGCCGAGGTGACCAGGACGGCTCCGAGCTGGAGCAGCGCCGCTGCGCTGACGCCCAGCACCTTGCCGGCCAGAAGCTCGAATGGCGACGCAGCCGAGAGGATGACCTCCATCATCCGGCTGCTCTTCTCCTCGACCACGCTCTGGGCGATCCAGGTGCCGTAGAGGATGATCGCGAGGAACAGGAACAGCTCGCGCAGCCACGATGACGGACACGTCGGCGATCTCCTGGGCGAGCGCCCGCGAGGTCTCGACAGGCTTCGACGGATCCGGCGAGCGGATGATGACCGCGGGCCTGGGCGAACAGGCTCGCCTGCCTGGGATGGCGTGACGCCCAGGCGTCCGAGGCGATCGGCGAGCGCGATCGAGGTCGCCGCCTGGCGGCTGACCATCGCCGTCGTGCTGTCGCCGGGCTGCGTGGTGTAGACGGTGAAGACCGGCTCGCCGGTGCCGTCGCGCTCGACATCGAGCAGCGCCGTCAGCTCGCCGTCGAGCACCCGCTGCCGGTCGACGCCGAGGTCGGTCGACCGGGTCACCTGGAACGGCGTCGCCGATCCGTCCGCCACGGCGGACGGGTTGAGCAGGGCGTCGAGGGTCGCGACCGGATCGCCGCGCAGGTCGGGCGCGCCAACGTAACACCGCGACGCGGCTCGTCCTCGCGGTTGAAGTACGCCGATGGCCACCGGCGCCAGCCCGATCGCCGCCGCGGCGAGGACCAGGACCAGGGTGCAGATGGCGAAGGTGCGGGTCGCCGCCCGCGCGACGAACTCCCGCCGGGCGACGGCGGACGTTGGTGATCATCGGTGCTCCTCATCCGCTGCGCCGCCCCGAGCGCGCAGGGTGCGCTCGGCGGTCGGCATCGCGCCGACCCGCTCGATGAAGATGTCCTCGATCGAGGGCGTGGCGATCTCGAAACGGGTGACGTACGCGTCCCGATCGAGCGCCTCGCGGAGGATCGCCTCGGGATCGAGCGCCGTCGAGGAGCTCAATCTCGTGGTAGTCGCAGGCCGGAGCGGCGCACGGTCGCGTCGGGCAGCGTGTCGAGCCAGTCGAGGCCGCGCGTCGCCCGCGACGCCGAGCCGCACGACGCGCCGGCCCGCCTGCCGCTTGACGTCCGCCGTCGGCCCGGACAGACGAGCCGGCCGTGATCGATGATCGCGACCGCGTCGCACAGCTCCTCGACTGCCTCCATCTGGTGGGTGCTGAACACGATTGCCTTGCCGCGGTCGCGGAGCTCGAGGAACGCCTCCTTGAGCAGCGCCGTATTGATCGGGTCCAGCCCGGAGAACGGCTCGTCCATGAGCAGCACGTCCGGGTCGTGGAGGATCGCCCCGATGAACTGGACCTTCTGCTGGTTGCCCTTGCTGAGCTGCTCCGCCCGCCGGTCGGCGTGCTCGGCGATCCGGAACCGGTTCCAGCCAATGCGCTGGCGCGCCGCGCCGCCTCGGCGCGTGGCAGGCCGTGGAGCGTGCCGACGAACACGAGCTGGTCGAGCACCGTCATCCGCGGATAGAGCCCCCGCTCCTCGGGCAGGTAGCCCCAGGTCCGGCGCGGGACACCCGCGGCAGGCGCGCCACCCCAGGTCACCGTCCCGGCGTCGGCGCGAATGATGTCGAGGACGATGCGCATCGTCGTCGTCTTGCCGGCGCCGTTCGGACCGAGGAAGCCGAACACCTGGCCCGGCTGGGCGACCAGGCTCACGCCGTCGAGTGCGCAGACGTCGCCGTAGCGCTTGGTCAGGGCGTCGATCACGAGCGCCATCGATGGTCCACCTCCTTGAGGTCCGGCGGGGCGCCTCGTTGATCATCCGGCCGCCGAGGGCTCGGCGGCCTCGTCCGTCGCTGTGAGCATTTCCAGCTCATCCGCTTGTCGGACCGGGATCGCGACGAATGTCGCAGACCGTGGACTCCTGACGAAGGACCCTTGCGTGACCGGTCGCGGCGGTCGAACCCTTGGACGGCGCACCGCGATCGAGGCGCGGGCGGTCTCTGGAGTCCTCGGGCAGCTGGGGCCGCGGCGGGCGATGCAGGCAGGGGAGACGATCCGGGTGATGGTCGTCGACGACCATGCGATCGTCCGGCGCGGGCTGCGAGGCCTGCTGGAGACCGTCGACGACATCGAGGTCGTCGGCGAGGCCGCGGATGGCGAGCAGGCCGTTCGTCTTGCCGAGTCCCAGGCTCCGGACGTCATCCTGATGGACCTCGTCATGCCGGGGATGGACGGCATCGCGGCAATCGCCGAGATCAAGCCAGGGCTCCGGGCATCGAGATCGTCGCCCTGACCAGCTTCATCGAGGAGGAGAAGGTCGTCGCCGCGCTCGAAGCCGGCGCGACCGGCTATCTCCTCAAGGACGCCGACGAGGGAGCGGTGATCGACGCGATCCGCGCCGCCCACGACGGCGAGATGCGCCTCGATCCCGCCGTGACCAAGCTTCTCGCCGAGCGTCTGCGCCGACAGCCGACCCGGCCGGCCGATCGACCCGCTGACCGATCGCGAGTTCGAGGTGCTCGCGCTGCTCGGTCGCGGGATGAGCAACAAGGAGATCGCCGCCCGGCTCGTGCATCGCCGACTGCACGGCGCGCACGCACGTGAGCAACGTGCTCGGCAAGCTCGGCCTCGCGAGTCGGACCCAGGCGGCGCTCTACGCCGTCGAGCACGGCATCGCCGCCGAGCCCGCCCCAGCGCCCACCGCCTGACGGGTCGCGATGGCCGCATCGCCCGATCCAGGCACGCAGACGATCCCGGCCCCGGCGGCCGATCTGTCCACGATCCTCCAACCGGTCCTCGATGAGGCGGTCGTAGCCTGCGGAGTCGATGGAGCGGCGATCTCCCTGTCGGGCGCGGATGGCGGCCCGGACCGCCGGGTATGTGTCTCAGGCCTCGTGGGCGAGGCGTCGATCCCGGGCCGGCAGGTGGTGGTTCGTCAGCGGGCGGTCGCGGCCTTCGTGCCCGCCCTCGTGGCGACCGTCCCCGTGCGGCCGGCACACGGCGACGGCGAAGGAACGTTGTCCCTGTTCGCTCGAGCCCCCCGCCGGCTCACGGTCAGCCAGGACGCGCTCCTGCGGTGGATCGCCCGCTCAGCCACGCTCGCGATCGAGAACGCCTGGCTGGCGGCGAGCATCGCCGAGGCCGATGCACGCCATCGCTTCCTGCTGGACCGCCTGCCCGACGCGATCTGGGCCGCGGGCGCTGATCGCAAGTTCACGTACCTGAGCGCGGGCATCGAGGCGCTGCTCGGCTATAGGCCCGAGGAGCTGCTGGGGCGAAGCTCGGGGATCGTCATGCACGAGTCGCTCGCGCCAGGCGTTCGAGGATGGCTACCGCTGGCAGATCGAGCACCCCGACGCCGACCAGACGTACCGGGTCAACCTGCGGCACAAGGACGGACACCCGGTTCCCGTGGAGCTGCACAACATCGGGACGCCGGTCGACGGCAGGTACGGGGGCGGAACGGGCTCCGTGCGCGAGATCAGCGAACGGCTCCGCCTCGAGCGGGAGATCGAGCAGCAGGCCGCCGAGCTGGCCGCCGGCCGTGAGCGGGCGCACCTCGCGCAGGAGCTCCACGACTCCGTGACGCAGGCCCTGTTCAGCATGACGATGACCGCTGGCGCGGCCCGCCGGCTCGTGGAGCAGGATCGACCGGGTGTGGACGCCAAGCTCGACGAGCTGAGCGAGCTGGCGCGCGAGGCCCTGGCCGAGATGCGCGGCCTCATCTTCGAGCTGCGGCCCGGCAACCTCGCCGAGGAGGGATTCGAGCCGGCGCTCCGGAAGCACCTCACCGCGATCCAGGGGCGCACCGGTCTCATCGTCCGGCTCGACGTCGCCCCCGACCTCGGCCGCCTGCCCGCCGCGATCGAGGGCGCCCTGTACCGGATCGCCCAGGAAGCGATCCACAACGTGGTCAAGCACGCCGGCGCCCGTGAGGCCCAGGTGCGCGTGGCGCGGCTGACGAGCGAGGTCCTGATGACCGTCAGCGACGACGGCACCGGCTTCGACGCCCAGATGCGAACCGACGGCCTGGGCCTGCCCGGGATGGCGGCCCGAGCCGAGCGCCTGGGCGGCCGGGCCGGCGTGGAGTCATCGCCGGGTGGCGGGACGACCGTGTCGGTGGTCCTGCCGCTCTAGTCCCGCGCGCCGGTGAGGCGGCCCCGTTGTCGGCGGGGACCCCGGCAATGAGTGTTTGCAGCTCAGTGCCGACGGTCGATCACGACGCGCCCGGCCTGGACCACCAGCGCGATCCGGGCCGGGTCCCGCCACAGCGCGGGCTCGGCCAGCGGGTCGCCGTCGACGAGCACGATGTCGCCGGCCTTTCCCGGCTCGAGCGTCCCCACCTCCGCTTCGAGGCCCAGCAGGCGTGCCGCCTCGATGGTCGCCGCGTGGAGCGCACCCAGCGGCGACAGGCCGTGCTCCACCATCAGGCTCAGCTCCGTGGGCAGATGCGAGTGGGCAACGCCGTCCGTGCCCATTGCGATCGGCACGCCCCGCTCCACGGCGTGTCGAAAGGTTGGCCCCAGCAAGGCCCAGAGCTGCCGGTTCTTCTCCGCAGCCCACGGGGGCGTCGCGCCCGATTCGACGCGATCGGGACGCAGCATCTCCTCGTTGATGAGCATCGTCGGCACGAGGGGCACGCGGCGCTCGAGCATGAGGTCGATCGCCTCGTCATCGAGGCCGTCTCCGTGCTCGATCGACGCGATGCCCGCGCGCAGCGCGTTCTTGGTGCCGCGCGCGTTCTCGGAGTGCGCCAGCACGCCGTGGATGCCGGAATCCCGCGCGACCTCCACCATCACGCGCATCTCGTCCACCGAGTACTGCACGGCGTCGGGGGCGTCCATCAGCGAGTAGACGCCGCCGGTGGCCATCACCTTGAGCCAGTCGGCGCCCGCCCGGACCTGGCGTCGGGCGACGCGCCGGACCTCCTCGACGCCGTCCGCGATCCCCAGCGGCAGCTCAACCGGCGGGCTGTCGCCGCTGAGATCGATCCCCGGAGGGCGTCTGCCCGTCACCATGCCCGCCGGTGATCGACAGCGGGCTGATGCTGACCTGGAGCCTCGGCCCCGGGAAGTCCCCCCGCGCGAACATCCGCTTGACCCCGGCCGTCGCCCCGCCGGCGTCGCGCGCCGTGGTCACCCCTGCTTCGAGGAACTCGCGGCCGGTGCGCAGCATCCGCCCGACGAACTCCGAGTACGACACCTGCACGCCGTCGTGGAGCGCCTGGTGCTCACCGCCCAGGTGGACGTGGCAGTCGATGAGGCCGGGCATGGCGGTCAGGCCCGCGGCATCGACCACCGGCGCGTCGGCGGGCGCCGCTCCAGATCCCACCGCGCTGATGCGGCCGTCGTCGCCGACGACGATGGTGTCGCCTGCGATCGGATCCTCGGACCGCGCATCGAGCAACCGCGCGCCACGGATGACGACGGCCGGCATTGGCAGCTCCCTCCTCGCGCCCGCCTGGCACCTCGGGCGGGCTCCTGCCGGTGACATCTGCCCCGGTCAGGCGTGTTCCAGGCCCCAAGCATCGCACGGACGGGACCTGCGGACGGCGGGCCGGATCACCCGGTTACCAGATCACCGTGACGCGCTCGGCATCGAGGTCGTGCATCCGGCGATCTGCGGTGACGAGCCGCAGGCCACCCTCGAGGGCAGTAGCGAAGATGATCCTGTCGATCGGGTCATGCGGAAACGGATCGGGCAGGTGCACTGCGCGGACGGCGATCGCGGCGGTCAGTGGCAGCGTCCTGACGCCGCGCGAGAGCTCGTCCAGCCACGCGCGCACGGGGATCCGGGCGGCCAGACGGCCGTTGGCGAGCAGCCAGGCGAGCTCGTACCACGTCGGGCCGACGACGGCGACCTCGTCCGCGGCATCGATCGCGGCGGTCGCCGCGGGGCTCAGCCGGGCGGGATCGGCGGCCCACCAATGGAGGACATGCGTGTCGAGCAGCAGGGGGGTCACCGGGTGGCTTGCTTGTCGGTCGGCCCGTCGCCGGCGAACCACTCGACGTCGATCGGCTTCATGAGCTCGTCGTCGTCCACGTTCTGCCAGACGAGCCCGGTGAAGCGGCCCTTGAGCGCGGTCCCGCCGCGCGCCGGCACCAGCCTCGCGACCAGGCGCCCGTGGCGCGTGATCTCAACCTCTTCGCCCGCCTCGACCTCGTCCAGCAACGCGAGGATGCGCGCCTTGGCCTCGGTGGCGGTCACGGTCTTTGCCATGTGGTCAGAATAGTGGTCAGATCGGTGCATGTCGAGACGATGATAGGCAGGGGCGCATGGCCGCTGCTTATGTGTGATCCTGCGGTCGCGGGGTATGATCGTTGCTATGACAACTACCAACGATCGCTCGGCCTACGCTGATTTCACCAACGGCCTCATCGCCGACTTTCGAGCCAACGGCGGCAAGGTGACCTCGGGGCCGTTCCTGGGCCGCAACCTGCTCCTGCTGACCAGCGTCGGCGCCCAGAGCGGGGAAGCCCGGATCGCGCCGCTCGCCTACACGCGCGACGGAGACCGGATTGTGATCGTGGCGTCCAAGGGCGGCGCCCCGACGAACCCGGCCTGGTACGTCAACGTGCTTGCCAACCCGGTCGTGACCGTGGAGCTGGGTGGTGAGACGTTCCAGGCGCGCGCCTCGGTGGTCGAGGGAGGGGAGCGGGACCGGCTGTACGCCGCCCATGCCGCCGAGCACCCTGCCTTCCGCGAGTACCCGACCAAGACGACCCGCGTCATCCCCGTGGTCACGCTGGAGCGCATCGGGTAGCTGGTCCGGGGCCGCAACCCCCGGCGACATCGCGGCCACGTGATATGCTGTGGAGCACGTGACACGCTGTGGAGCTGATCGGTGGCGAAGACGAACCTGACCGTCCAGCTGGACGAGGCGGTGGTGCGCCGCGCGAAGGTCGTGGCGGCAAAGCGGGGCACGTCGGTGAGCGCGCTGGTCGCCCACGAGCTCACGGAGCTCGTGGCAGAGGACGAGCGCTACGACACGGCACGCCAGCGCGCGATCGAGCTGATGGATCAGGCCACGCCCCGCGGCGGCAGGAGCTGGACCCGGGACGACCTGTACGCCGAGCGACTGGATCGTCATGGCCGGCCCGGCTAGAACCTTCGTCGACACCAACATCCTGCTGTACGCGCACGACGCCTCCGAGAGCGCACGCCAGCCGACCGCGCGGGCCGTGCTGGAGCAGTTGTGGGCCGATGGCACGGGAACGCTGAGCACGCAGGTGCTCCAGGAGTTCTACGTGGTCGCGACGGGGAAGCTGAAGGTCCCCCTCCGGCCCGCCGAGGCGCGCGAGATCATCGGCCTCTACAGCGCCTGGCCGGTCGTCGTGCTCGGGCCGGCGCTCATCCTCAACGCCTCGCGGCTCCACGAGGACGGGGGCATCTCCTTCTGGGACGCGCTCATCATCGAGGCAGCCAGCGTTGCCGGCGCCGAGCGGCTGCTCACCGAGGACCTGCAGCACGGTCAGTTGATCGCAGGCATCCGGATCGAGAACCCGTTCGCGGCCAACGGATGACGAGGGTTGTCGACCGCGGGGCTGGGGGCTCCGCGAACGCGCTGGCACCCTCGAGTCCAGCCGATCGTCACGTGACAGACCCAGCCGATCGTCACGCGGCAGACGCCGCCGATCGTCACGTGACAGATTCGCCTGGACGGGCGAAGATGTCGCGACTGCCGGGGACGAGGCCCGGCACCGGCCGACCGCGCATGAGCATCTGATGACCGACCTGCCCAACTCCGCAGCCGACCGGGCTGCCAACGCCCCCACGCCCGACGACGAGACGCCCGCCGGCGACCCCGAGCTCGCGGCGCTCGTCCGGCGCGACCTACCGCCGGACGACGGCGACCCCTCGCTGGCCGCCCTCGTGAACCTCGGGCGGCGGCCTGTCGCTGGGGCGCCTGCCGCCGACGAGGCAGCCCAGGCGTCCGAGGTGGGTCCCATCGCCGGCGATGTCACGCCCGAGGCCGAGGCGGATGCCACCGAGCCCGCATTCGATGTCACCTCAGCCGATGCGGACGCGACCGCGGCGGACGCGACCTCGCCCGATCCCGACGAGCCGACCGACACGGCCCCGGCGGACACGGCGCCGACCTCCGAGCCCGACGTCGACGCCGTGCCGGTCGAGCCGGTCCTGCCCGTTGCGGCCGCCGTGACCGACGGCGAGCCTCCGGCACGGCCTCGGCGCCGACGATCGCTCGCCCTCCGCTTCGGCGTCTCGTTCGTCCTGGGCTTCCTGCTCGCCGTGGGTATCGGCACCGGGGCACTGTACGCATGGGGCCAGCAGTACGACGGCCGGGTCCTGCCCGGTGTCCACGTCGGCAGCACGGATCTCGGCGGGCTCACCCGCGAGCAGGCGGCGGGGGAGATCGCGAACGCCTATGGGTCGCTCGCCGCCGGGCAGATCACGCTCACCGGCCCGGACGGCGAGACGACGACCATCAGCTACGCCGACGTGGGCCGCGGCCCCGACACCTCGGCCCTGGTCGACGCGGCACTCGCGGCAGGCCGCCAGGGCGAGCCCCTCGCGAACCTCCTCGGCGCTCCCCAGGCCTCGATCCGCGGCGTGACCCTCGACTCCGCCGTTGCCTACGACCGCGACAAGCTGGCGGCCGCCGTCGAGACCCTGGCCACGACGATCGACCAGACCCCCGCGAACGCCTCCGTGTCGGCCGGCCAGGATGGGACGTTCAGCTTCTCCCCGGCGACGAAGGGTCGCGCCGTGGACAAGGCGGCCCTGCTGGCCGCGCTGGACCAGCAGCTGGCGGCGCTCGGCACGCCGGCGTCGATCACGATCCCCGTGCCGGTCGTGTCGCTGGAGCCCGCCGTGACCACCGCCTCGGCGGAGGCGGCGACGGCGGCCGCGGATCGAATGGCCGCCGACGTGGTCGTCGCCCGGGGCGAAGACAGCTGGACGATCGCCGGCACGAGCCTCGCGCCCCTGATCTCGTTCTCCACCGCGGCCGACGGGACCATCACCCCGGTCTTTGACGAGTCGGGCCTGGACCCGATCCTCAAGACGCTGGCCAAGAACGTCAACCAGACCCCGAAGGATGCCGGCCTCAAGCTGGTCGGCGGGCACGTCGTCGCCACCGGCAAGAGCCGCGAGGGCCGCACACTCGACGCTGCCGGCATGAAGGCCGCGATCATCAGCGAGATCGGGGCCCGCCAGGCGGGCGCCGCGGCATCGCCGGTCGGTGCCGTCGTCAAGGCCGTCGACCCCAAGCTGACCACGGCGGACGCGAAAGCGTTCGCGCCCAAGATGAAGGTCATCAGCAAGTACAGCGTCTTCTACTGGGTCCTCATCAACAACCACTGGGGTGGGAACATCGAGGGGCCGGCCACGGTGATCAACGGCACGGTCGTGCCGGCGGGCGCCAAGTTCGACTTCTGGAAGGTGGTCGGCGACCTGCACGATGCACCCGGCACTGGGCCGGGCAATGCCATCGAGGGCGGGAAGATCACGGTCACCGGCGCGTTCGGTGGCGGCATCTGCACGACGTCCACGACGCTGTTCAACGCGGCATTCCGTGCAGGCATGGTGCCGCTCGCCCGCCAGGCCCACAACGAGTTCATCAGCCGCTATCCGCCGGGCCTCGATGCCACGGTGTGGATCGTCGGCAACACCAAGCAGACGATGAGCTTCAGGAACGACACCAAGTACCCGATCCTGATCACGCGGACCGTTACCCGGTCCGGCGGCGTGCGGTGGCTCACGTTCAAGATCTGGAGCGTGCCGAACGGCCGGACCTACAAGATCAGCAACCGCGTCATCCAGCATGGCCCGCGCGCGATCGAAACGGTCGTGAAGGATCCGACCAAGCCCGTGGGCTACTACTACCGCAACAACGCCCCGGCGGACGGCGCCAAGGTGTGGGTCACCGTGTCGATCTACGACCACGGCAAGCTCCACTGGCGGAAGCGGTACTTCTCGAGCTACCCGGCGGTCAACGGCGTCACCATCGTGGGGACCAAGGGGTCCTGACGGCGGCCTCGCGCGATCGGGCGAGCGCGCGAGGGTGTTCAGGGTCGGGTCGCTGACGGCGGTCGCGCAGCTCGCCGAGGCGGTAGCCGAGACCTGAACGCCGAAGCTCGGCTCCCGCCGAAGCGCTATCATCCGGCGACCATGGACAGCTCCCGCCGCAGGCTGAACCGAGGCCCGAGCCGGCCCTAGTCGCGCCGTCGACGCGCGCAGCTAGGGCCTGTGACCGCTCATCTCCCTCCGTTCAACCCGGGAGCATCCCGCATGTCCTCGACCCTTGCGTCTCGTTCTGCCGACTTTGCCCAGTGGTATCTCGATGTCGTCCGTGGCGGCGACCTCGCGAGATACTCGCCAGTGCGCGGCTGCATCGTCGTCCGCCCGTATGGCTTCGCCCTCTGGGAGCGCATCCGTGACGCGCTCGATCGCCGGATCAAGGACACCGGCCACGCCAACATCTACCTGCCCCTGTTCGTGCCCGAGCGCCTCCTCGAGAAGGAGGCCGAGCACGTCGAGGGCTTCGCGCCACAGGTCGCCTGGGTCACGCACGGCGGCGCTGACGAGCTGAGCGAGCGCCTCGCGGTCCGACCGACATCGGAGGCACTGTTCGGCGAGGTCTACCGCAACGAGATCCAGAGCTACCGCGACCTGCCCGTGCTCGTGAACCAGTGGGCCAACGTCGTCCGCTGGGAGCTCCGGACCCGGCCCTTCCTGCGGACGGCCGAGTTCCTGTGGCAGGAGGGCCACACGTTCCACGAGACTGCCGCCGAGGCGCGGGAGGAGGCCGAGCGCATGCTCGGGGTCTATCGCGAGATCTGGCAGGACTGGCTCGCGATCCCCACGATCATCGGTCGGAAGAGCGAGTCGGAGCGGTTCCCGGGGGCCGATGACACGCTGACCGGCGAAGCCCTCATGGGCGACGGCCGCGCCCTGCAGATGGGCACGAGCCACGACCTCGGGCAGAACTTCGCCCGGGCCTTCGACATCCAGTTTCTCGACCGCGCGAACGAGCGACAGCACCCGTACGGCACGTCCTGGGGGTTCTCGTGGCGGACGATCGGCGCCGTCGTCATGGTCCACGGCGACGAGCGCGGCCTCGTGATGCCACCCCGGATCGCCCCGATCCAGGTGGTGATCGTGCCGATCTGGCGCACGGACGCCGAGCGGGCCAGGGTCCAGGCTGTCGCCGAGGAGGCGGTTGCCGACATCGAGGCGACGACCGTGTTCGGCGATCAGCCGGTCCGGGTCGAGGTCGACTGGCGCGACCACGTGACCCCGGGCTTCAAGTTCAACGACTGGGAGCTGCGCGGCGTCCCGATCCGGCTCGAGGTCGGTCCACGGGACATTGAGCGGGGCTCGATCGTGGTCGTGCCCCGCATTTCCACCGCCGACGGCGCACCGGCGAAGGTCGTGGTTCCTCTCGACGATGTCACCAGCCGAGTCGCGGGCCTTCTCGAGCAGCTCCAGGCGACGCTGCTCGATCGCGCGCGCACGACGCTCCAGCGAAATACGCGCGCTGTCTCGCGATGGGAGGACCTCGCCGCCGCGTTCGATGGGGGAGGCGGCTTCGTCGTCGGCGGCTGGTGTGGTTCCGCGGACTGCGAGCGCGCCGTGAAGGACACGACCGGGGCGACGCTTCGCGTCCTGCCGTTTCCAGGTGAGATCACCGATGGCGGCGACGATATCTGTGTGCGATGCGGCCAGCCTGCGCCAGAGCGAGCCGTGTTCGCCCGAGCCTACTGAGGTATCGACATGGCGGAGGTACGGATGGCGGTCGTGGACCATAGACTTGCGACCATCATCCCGCCCCTGGAGGTTCGTTCATGACCATGGAGTACGTCTCGCTGCCCGGTGAGACCCCTCCGCCTGTTCCTGACGGGCCGAAGCTGTGCGACGGCGACGACATGCGCATCCTGCACAACGCGTTCCTGTGGGCATACGAAGAGGCCCCTGGACTGGCGCGCGGCGTTCCCGCCGGTGACGTGGCGCGCAGCGAGTTCCTCGGTCAGTGGCTCGCCGATCTCGACGCGACGCTGCACACGCATCACGAGAGCGAGGACGAGTTCCTGTGGGACAGGCTCGAGCAGCGCGCTCCCGCCTGCGCGCTCCACGTCGCCCAGATGCGCGCGCACCATCAGCAGGTCGCGAAGCTGCTCGAGGAGGCGAGTCCACTCCTCGCGCAATGGCGGGCGACGGCCGACCCGGCGGTCGGCGAACAGCTGGCCGATGCCTACGAGCGAATGCTCGAGGTGCTGAAGGTGCACCTGCGCCGTGAAGTGGTGGAGGTCATCCCGGTCGCGGAGCGGGTGGTCACCAACGAAGAGTGGACCGCGATGGGTGAGCACAGCATGGGGGCGATCCCGAAGAGCCGACTCCTGCCGCAGCTCGGGATGCTGCTCGCGAGCTCCTCGCCGGCGGACCGCAAGGCCTTCTATGCGGGAGCGCCGCTGTCCGTCAAGGTCCTGTGGCGCCTCGTGGGCAAGCGCCAGTACGCGAAGCAATTCAGGCTCGCTGTTCCCGGACAGACCCGTTCCGCCGACCATCTGACGGAACCGGACCGGCCCCGTTCGGAGCGCCACCCGGCGGTCCACGGCGTCACGATCGTGGGGCCAGGAAGACCTGACGCCGCCCAGCAGCGGGCGCTAGCCGGTCAGGAGCTCCGCGAGCTTCGTCGTCGTCGCCCAGTTGCGGATCGTCATCGACCGGTACAACGGGCTCGCCATCACCTTGCTCAGGCGGCTCTTCGTGCGCCGAGCGCTCAGGCGCTGGGAGTAGATGACGCCATCGCCCGGCCAGATGGTGTCGACGCCCGGTCGCGGGTCGAACGCCTGCATCGCTTCGGTCGCATCGATCCCCATCAGGAAGATCACGTCGCTGTGATAGACGCCCGGCTCGTCACCAAAGCCCGTCGGCCGGTCGGCGACGACGGCCTGGACCTGCGCCGCGGTCAGGACCAGGACGGCGACGAGCTCAGTGTCGAGCCTGAATGCCCTGGGCAGAATCGCCTCGATCTCCTGCTTGATCCGCTTCGCGTCGTGGTCGGAGGCCAGGACCACGTTGCCGCTCGCGATGTAGGTCGTGACGTCCTCGTAGCCAAGCTCGCCGAGCACCTCCCGCAGCCGCGCCATGGGCACCGGGTTCTTGCCGCCGACGTTGATCCCGCGCAGGAGCACCACGTACTTCGTCATGGAGCGAGGGTAGGGGAGAGCGGACGGCTTCGGTTGACCGGTGGTGGTGATCGAAGCGGTCATGAACGTCGCTCAGGCGTCCCCCGGCAGGATCCGAAATGCGCGTCCATCAGGCCCGGTGACGGTCCGGAAATGGCGCTCGTCCAGGGTCAGCAGGTCCCACGTTCGACAGCGCTCGCTGAGCACGACCAGGGACGCATCCGATCTGGAGGTCGCGGTAGCGCTCGATGATCTCGCCCGCCCGGGCGACGTCGTTCTGGTCGAAGGTCTCCAGCCGGTATGCGCCCGCGGCCACCTCGCTGAGCAATGCTGTCGCGGCCGCCGCGGACACGCGCCGTGTCAGCAGGTAATCGAGCTCGGCGAGCACGAACGGGGACAGCACGCGCGGACCTGGCACCGAACGCACAACGTCGGCTGCTGCTCGGTGAAGCCGCTGACTGCCGTCGATCGCCGCGAGAAGCCCGCTGGTGTCGAGGACGATCACCACTCGCCGAACCCGTCGAGCGCACCGTCCACGTGGTCGGCGAGGTCGGGCCGGTGGCTCTCGAACAGGGGGAGCGTGGGCTCCGCCACCCGGTGCGACGCGTGTGAGATCGCAGGATTGCGTATGCGACTCCACAGCGTTGGTCAGGTGTCGAGGGGCCCGGCTTACGGGGTGTAGAGCTCCGCCGACGGACCGGTGTCCTCGACGGCGCCTCCCACGATCAGGACCTGGCCGGTTGCCAACGACGTCGCTGTTTGGCCAGCCCGCCCAGCTGTCATGGACCCGGCAGGGCCGAACGAGCCCGCAACCGGGTCATAGAGCTGGGCGGCCGTCAGACTCGGCCCGTCCGGGTTGCTCCACCCTCCGGTGATGAGGACCTTGCCGCTGTCCAGCAAGGTCGCTGCGTGCGCGAGCAGCGGGGTCGGCAGCGACCCGGTGGAGCCAAACACTCCATCGGCCGGGTCGTACAGGTCGGCCGACGCGAGGTAGGTGCCCATGGTGTTGAACGTGGTACCGCCGACGACCAGGACCTTGCCGTTCGCCAGCAGCGTCGCGGTATCGGCCCACCGCGAGCTCGACATCGACCCGGTCGGGGCGAACGAGCCGGTGGCCGGGTCGTACAGCTCGGCCGAAGCCTCGACGCTCTCGCTCGAGGACAGGCCTCCGGTGAGCAGGACCTTGCCGCTCCGACAGCAGGGTCGCGGTCTGTCCGGATCGAGGTCCGGTCATGGCCCCGGTCGGGACGAACGTGCCGCTGTCTGGGTCGTAGAGCTCCGCCGAGGCCGGGAAGCCGCTCAGGTACGCCGTCTCCCCGCCGGCGATCAGGACCTTGCCGCTGGCCAGCAACGTTGCGCTCTGTGCAGATCGAGGGCTGGACATGGACCCGGTCGAGCTGAACGAGCCCGTACTCGGGTCGTACAGCTCCGCCGACGCCAGGTTGTCGACATTGGGGTCCTGGTCGAGCTCGCCGCCGGTGATCAGGACCTTGCCGTTGGGGAGCAAGGTCGCGGTGTGGTTCACGCGACCCGTTGTCATGGACCCGGTCAGCGTGAACGTCCCGGTGCTCGGGTCGTACAGCTCCGCCGAATCGGTTACGGGACCAGCGGTGACTCGGCCTCCGGCGATCAGGACCCTGCCGTCGGGCAGCAATGTCGCGGTGTGCCCCCATCGGGGGATCGCCATCGACCCGGTCGAGGCAAACCCCTTCCGATGCGTCCGCGGCGCAGCAGTCGGCGTCGGGTCGCGGCGGGCGACGTCGCGGCGGGGGCGGGGCTCGGAGTGGCGCTCGGTACCATCGTCAGCGCCGCCGCTGGCGCCGTGGTCCCCGCGGGCGCAGGCGTCCCCGCACCCACGCAAGCGCCAGGAACGAGTGCCCCGGCCAGGAGAACCACCCAAACTCTGCGACCCGTCACCATCGACGCGTCTCCCCCTGGTTCTTGTGCCGTAGGGTGCATCGACCGCGCTTCCATCATCGGGCTTCCGGCGGGCGTCGCCATGCTGTTGTTCCGCGGCATTCCCGCCACGTTCGGCATCTTCGAGGCCCGCCGTGGTGACTTCCGCGATCCGCGGTCCGTGTGCGGGCGGTAGCGGTTCTGCTGGCGCTCTTGGTCCCGATCATGGTCCTCGATGTCCTCGCCTACACGCGCAGGTTGATCATGACGGAGGGCGCCCCGACGGCCGGCTACGCGGCCGTGCGACATAACTCGCCTTATCGGAAGTGGATAGAACCGCTTCTGGCACGGTGAAGGGCGTCGGTCGGGCCCAGCGTGCCCATCGCACGCGGCAGGGAGCGTCAGGCACCTTGCTGTCAACCGGGTCAGCCCGCGGCGCGGCAGGCCAGCCCCACATACAGGGCGATGTCGGCGCCGATGTGGATGCCGACCGGCACCGCGAGCGAGCCGCTCCGGATGCGCACCAGCCCGGCGGCGATGCCGACAGCGGCCAGGAGCGCGATGTGCACGGGCAGCAGGGCCACGACATCGGGGCCCGCGTGGACGATCCCGAACAGGAGGCCCTGGTACCCGATGGCCAGCCACGCCGGCCAGACCCGGGAGAGCCAGCCTTGGAGGGCGCCCCGATAGGCCACCTCCTCGGTCACGCCATTCGCGATGCCGAACAGGAATGCGGGAAGGAGGGCCACGGGCGGGACCGGGAAGTCGAGCTCGCCGAAGAACGGGCGAGCGATCGTCGGCCCGATCAGCAGACCGCCGGCGACGAGGACGAGGCAGCCGGCGATCGCCGCCGAGGCCTCCTCCATCGATGGCCGGAGCAGGCCAAGATCTGCCCGCCCCGAGCGGTGGGCCACGGCCAGGACGGCCACCAGGCCGAGCACGACCGCCGCGAGCGCCAGGCGGCGCAGCACGATGACGGACAGTGGGTCGACGCAACCCCGCTCGCCGAGCGGGGCGTCCGAGCCCATGAGCCACGGCCATGCCAGGGCCACGCCGACCGGGATCATGGCGGCCCAGGCAACGGCTTCCCGACGGCTGCGCACTCGCAGCACGAGCCAGCCGCCGAGCAGGATCAGCGCGCACGCCGGCCGCAGCCCGGGGACGAGGGCGCCGCCGAGCCCGACCAGGGGGCCCGCGGCCACCAGGATCCCGGGAACCGATCCCGCCGTCCAGCTCGCCCGCGCCGTCGCTCCGTCCATCACCGCGCTCCGCCGCGAAGTCCCTCGCCGTCGGTAGACGCGCGCCGCCGAGCTACGTGTCGCCGGCGCGGCGACGTCCAGGGGCCGGGCAGGACAACAACCGTGCCGGACACAACGAAACGCCCGAAGGAACTTCCTTGTCTCCGCGTTTCCCGCTGATGCAAGCACCTGCGGTTCCGGCTTCGACTCGGCCGCCCCTTCGGGCAAACCGAATCCTACCCTGTGCCGCTACGCGCCCACAACGGCGTTATCCACGACTTTCGCAACTCTGGGCCTCACCCGGCCAACTTGTCCACAGCCGGTCCACCGCCGAACCCACCGCTCCCCTACCCCGGCAGGTCCAGCGGCCAGGAGGCAGCCGCATCGAGGAGGGGCAGCCCGTCGGCATCGGCGCTGAGCGGGTCACCTACCTCGAGGCGCCAGGAGCCGGATCCTCCGCGCGAGACCAGGCGCCGATCGACCGACGCCTCGAGCTCGGCGGTCAGGCGCAGGACGTGGCGCGGGGTGCCCGGCGGCATCGAGGATTGCGCCAGGAGCCAGGCCATTGCCGCCCGCGCGACCGGCGACCCGGCAACGTCGACCAGGCCATCCGGGTCCCACGGCAGGCCGGCGACGTGACGCAGGCCCGCCCCGACCAGCGCGTTGCCATGGAGCGTGCCGTCCCCCTCGGGGTGGAGCGTCAGCAGGCCGGCCGGCGTCGCGAGCTCGAGATGGCTGAAGCGGCCGTCGGGGTCCGTCTCGAGCAGCAGCGAGTGCCGGAGTCCCGCCCCGCCCGCGATCGCCTCGCGCCAGCGACGCCCGCGACGGCCCTCGGCGACGCTCCACCAGGCGGTCTCGCCGCTCCCGGTCCGCCCGGTTCCGGCCCGCCGCACCGGAGTGGTCGCGGCCATCCGTCAGCCCTCCGTCGACCCGACGGCCAGGCTCTCGCGCCAGCGCTCGGCCGCGGATCGCAGCTCGCCTGCGAGGCCGGGCGCCATCCGGCCCCGCACGCGAACGTCGCGCTCGCCGTACTCGAGGTCCACGGTTCCCCGCTCGCGCACCCGGGCGAGCAGCTCGCCCGCGGCGTACGGGACCGCCAGGTCCACGTCCTCCCACAGCGAGGCGAGCAGCGCCGCGATCTCGGCCCGCAGCGTGTCCAGCCCGAAGCCGGTCGCGGCGGACACGAGCACCGAGCCCGCCACCGCGGGAGCGGGCCGCGAGCCATCCGCCGCGGGATACAGGAGATCGGCCTTGTTGAACGCGGCCAGCCGCGGCTTGTCGCCCGCGCCCAGCTCGTCGAGCACGACCTGCACGGTTGCCCGGTGCTCGTCCGCGTGATCGTCGGCGGCGTCCACGACCTCGACCAGGACATCGGCCCGGGTGACCTCCTCGAGCGTGGCGCGGAACGCGTCCACCAGCTGGTGCGGAAGCTTGTGGATGAAGCCGACGGTGTCGGTGACGATCGCCGTCTGCCCGTCGCCCAGCTTGACCTGGCGGGAGGTCGGATCGAGGGTCGCGAACAGCTTGTCCTCGGCCCTGGCCACCTCCGCCCCGACGAGCGCGTTGAGCAGCGTGGACTTGCCGGCGTTCGTGTAGCCCACGATCGCCACCGTCGAGTACAGGCGGCGATCCCGGCCGCGGGCGGCCGTCTGCCGCTGCTGGCGGACGCTCTCCACCCGCTCCCTCATCTTCTTGATCCGCTCGCGGATCAGGCGGCGGTCAGTCTCGAGCTGTGACTCGCCGGGGCCGCGGGTGCCGATCCCGCCGCCGGTCCGCGACAGGTGCGTCCACAGCCGGGTGAGCCGTGGCAGCTGGTACTCCAGCTGGGCCAGCTCCACCTGGAGGCGCCCCTCGTGTGTCTGGGCGTGCAGCGCGAAGATGTCCAGGATCAGGCGGCTGCGGTCGATGACCTTGACGTTGAGCAGCGACTCGAGGCTCTTCTGCTGGCCCGGGCTGAGCTCATCGTCGGCGACCAGGACGTCGAACCCGGTCTCCGATCTCGCCTGGAGCAGCTCCTCGGCCTTGCCCTTGCCCACGTACCAGTTGGGGTCGACGTGGCGGCGGTTCTGCCACTCGGCACCCACGACGTCCGCACCCGCGGTGGTGGCGAGCGCGGCGAGCTCGGTCAAGCTGTCCTCGGCCGACCAGCCGGCGTCGGCACCGGTGTCGACGGCAACGAGGAACGCCTTCTCGATGGGCGGTGCGAGGTCGATCGGGTCGTTCCGGGGCATGGGCGCAGGATACGTGGCGTGCGCCGATGCCGCGACGATCGGCGTGGCATGCCCCGTTCGGCGGTCGCCGGTGGTCCTTCCGTAGCGTGGCGCGTGCGCGCACCGCCCCGGACAGTGGCGCCATGCCCTCCGCACGCCTGCTCGAGGACGCCTTCGGCTGGGTTCGCGGCCCCGTCCCCGCACCGTCGCTCCCCGAGCCCGAGACGCGTCTCCGCCGCACCACGATCCGGGTGATCGCGCTCGCCGCGCTCCTGGTGAGCACCGTGTACCTCGGCTGGCGGCTCACCTCGACGCTCGACCTCGGCGTGTGGTGGGCGTCGATCCCGCTCGTGGTGCTCGAGATCCACGCGGCCCTGGGCCTTGCGCTGTTCACGTTCTCGCTGTGGGACGTGGACCGGCTGCCGGCCCACCGTGACGTGACCCAGACGCCGCTCCACATCGCCGTCCTCGTGCCGACCCTCGACGAGGCCATCGAGATCCTGATCCCGACCATCGCCGCTGCAGCATCGATGCACCTGCCGCACGAGACCTGGATCCTCGACGACGGGAACCGGGAGGACGTGGAGGGCCTGGCCCAGGATCTCGGGGTGCGGTACCTGGGCCGCCCGGAGCCCGCACGCGGCAAGGCGGGCACCCTCAATCACGCGCTGGCGACCATCGACGCCGACCTGGTCGCGATCCTCGACGCCGACCACGTGGCCGACCCGGACTTCCTCGTGCGGACCGTCGGCTACTTCGACGACGTCGGCGTGGGCCTGGTCCAGACGCCGCACGAGTTCTACAACCACGACTCGTTCGAGCATGAGGCAGTGGCCGGCGACGGCGAGCGGCTGCACGAGCAGACGCTGTTCTTCCGGATGCTCCAGCCGGGCAAGAACCGCTGGGGCGGCGCCGTGTGGTGCGGCAGCGGCGCCGTTGCGCGCGTCGCGGCCCTGCAGGACGTGAACGGGGTGGCGACCGCCACGATCGCCCCGGACATCCAGACCACCATCCGCCTGCACCGCCACGGGTGGCGCACCGTGTACCACAACGAGGTCCTGGCCCGGGGCCTGGCTGCCCCCGACGCCGATACCTACCAGCGCCGGCGCCTGCGCCGGGGGATCGGAGCGATGCAGGTGCTGCGCCGCGAGAACCCGCTGTGGGTGTCGGGGCTGACGATCCCCCAGCGCCTGTCCTACGCGGCCACGCTGCTGGGCTGGTTCGGTGCCTGGCGCACGCTGGGTGTTGCGATCCTGCCGATGGTCGTGGTCGTCACCGGGGTCGTCCCCATCCGGGCCGACGCCGTCACGTTCGCCGCGGGCGTCACGCTGACGGTCCTGCTCCAGCAGCTTGCCCTGCGAGCGCTCAGCCGTGGCAGCCATCGCTCCGTCCTCTCGACGGTGTTCGGGTTCGTGCGGATGACGCCCGACCTGCGGGCGACCTTGGGCCTGGTCACGGGTCGATCCCCTGCCGTAGCGACGCTGCCCAAGGGGCACACGGCCGAGGGACGGCACCGGGTGCACGTCCCGCTGCTGCTGCGCGCGCTGCTGGTGGCCTCGGCGCTCAGCGCCGCGTGGTACGCGCTCAGCATGATGGGCCGCACCCCGGTGACGTACGCCGAACCGGGCGCCATCCTTGCCGCGTTCTGGTGGCTCCTGCTGGTCACCGCGCTCGTGATCCTCGCCATGAGCCGCATCCGGTCGCTGGACTATGCGCCGGAGCGGCGGGCCAGCGTCAGGTTCGAGGTCACCGTGCCGGGCGTCATGGCGGACCTTGCCGCGGAGGCCCGCGACATCTCGACGACCGGCGTCCGGGTCATCATCGGGACCGAGGTTCCGGTGGGCGACGAGGTCGCGGTCACCCTGTCGTTCGACGACGCGCCGATCGAGCTGGCCGGCATCGTGCGCTCGGTCCGCCGCGATCCGGGGGGCGGCGTGGCCCACGGCATCGAGTTCCTGCCCGGCCAGCACGCCGAACGAGCACGGCTGGCGCTGACCCTGTTCCGCCGCTGGGAGCGACCGCGCGTCGATCGCTCGCCGGTTCCCGCCGCCGGGTCCGGTCCCACCCCGGCCGCGGCCCGGCGCCCGGCGCGCGTCCGCGGCACCGCGAGCAAGGTGGCCGCCGAGCCCGCAACCGCCGGTCGAGCGTCTCGATCACCCCGCAAGGCTCGCCAGGAAGGCACCCAGCCGGTCGAGCGCGCCACGCGTCGTACCGGCGGCCGCGTCAAGCGCTGACAGCGCCGGTTCGCCCCGGAACCAGGTGCGCTGGCGCCTCGCGAACTGCGCGTTGCGCCGGGCGTCGAGCTCGATCGCCGCATCCAGCGTGAGCTCACCGTCGAGGTACGCCCAGCTCTCGCGATAGCCGATCGCCGAGAACGCCGGCAGCGAGGGGTCGAAGCGCTCCCGCAGCGCGCGCGCCTCGTCCACGAGGCCGGCACCGAACTGGGCCTCAGCCCGGGCGTCGATGCGGCGCCGGTGCTCTGCCGGCGCCAGGACCAGCTGAATACCCAGCACGGGTGCCGGGTAGCCCACGGGCTCCGGCAGCGGCGCGTCGCCGCGCAGCGTGGCGATCTCGAGGGCTCGCACCACGCGGCGGGGGTTTCGGAGGTCGATCCGGGCCGCGAGGTCGGGCGCCAGCGCCGCCAGTCGTCGGGCCAGCGCCTCCGGGCCGTCGCGATCGAGCGATGCCTCGAGCTGTGCCCGGATCGCCGGATCGGAGGGCAGCGCCTCGGTGTCGATGCCCGCGAACACGGCCCGCAGCCAGAACCCGGTTCCACCGGCCAGGATCCCCACGCCGTGCCGCTCCCCCAGCGCCTCGAGCGCCGCGAGCGCATGCGCGCGGAACTGCGCGACCGAGTACGGCTGGTCGGGCTCCACCAGGTCCAGCCCGTGGTGCACGACCCGGGCGCGCTCCTCGGGCGTTGCCTTGGCCGTGCCGATGTCCAGGCCGCGGTACACCTGTCGCGAGTCCGCGGACACGATCTCGGCCGGGATCCCGCGCGCGAGCAGGTGCTCGGCGAGGTCGATCGCGAGGCCGGTCTTGCCGGTGGCGGTGGGACCGCCGATGACCACCAGCGGCGGGAGGCTCAGGCGGGCACCCCCCGGAGCGCGTACGGCCCGGCATGGTCCACCACGACGTCCACGGCTGCCCCACCGCGGACGGCGGACCGGGCAGGTGGACGAGCTTGTTCTCCCGGGACCGGCCGGCCAGGTGGACGACGTCCGCCGGCAGGCCGGCGAACGCGTCGCGGGACTCGGCGGTGCCGTCCGCCTCGTCCGTCTCGTGGTCGTGGTGGCGGGGCGGCACGATGGTGTCCACCAGGACCTGGGTCGTGCGGCCCAGCCAGGCGCGGTTGCGCTCGAGGCCGATCCGCTCCTGGAGGGCCAGCAGGTCCACCAGCCGGCGCCGCTTGTCCGCGGCCGGGACGTCGTCGGCGAGCCGCGTGGCCGGGGTGCCGGGCCGCTCGCTGTACGCGGCCGCGAACACCTGGTCGTAGCGGACGTCCTCGAGCAGCCGGAGGGTGGCCTCGTACTCACCGACGGTCTCGCCACAGAACCCCACGATGACGTCCGTGGACAGGGCGATCCCGGGCACCGCCTCACGGATGCGGCCCAGCCGCTCCAGATAGTGGTCGATCGAGTACTGGCGGCCCATCCGGCGGAGCATCGCGTCACTGCCCGACTGCACCGGCAGGTGCAGCGCCTCGCACACGGACGGGCAGTCTGCCATGGCGTCCACGAGGCGGTCCGACAGGTCCCACGGATGCGAGGTCACGAACCGCAGCCGCGGGATCGCCGGGGTCCCGTCGGCCGCGCGGATCGCATCCACGGCCCGGATCAGCTCGGCGAGATCGGGCCGCGCCTCGCGGTCCTGGCGGCGCCCGACCGTACGCGCCGTGTGGATGTGGGCGAACCGCGGTTCGGGCGCCAGGTCGTGGCCGTAGCTGTTGACGTTCTGGCCCAGGAGCGTCACCTCCCGGTAGCCGGCCGCGGCCAGGGCTCGTGCCTCGTCGACGATCTCGTCGAACGGCCGGCTGCGCTCCGGTCCCCGGCTGAACGGCACGATGCAGTAGGTGCACGTCTTGTCGCAGCCGTAGATGATCGGTAGCCAGGCGCTGATCGCCGAGCCCCGGCTGACGGCGCCTGCCGCGATCGCGTCGGACCGCGCCCGGACCAGGTGGATGGCATCGGAGACGGGTGCGCCCTTGACCAGCGTGGTCGCCGCGGTGGGGGCGAACGCGCCCACGGGCGCCTGCGCGGAGGCGAGCCCCAGCCGGTCCACGAGCTCGGGCTCCTCGTCGGGCCGCAGGAACAGGTCCACGGCCGGGTAGCGGCGGGCGAGGCCCGCCCGGTTCGACTCCCGGACCGAGCAGCCGGTGAGCACGATCCGCAGGCCGGGGTTGGCGGCCTTGAGCCGGCGGAGCTGCCCCTGCCGGCCGATCACCTTGGCCTCGGCCGCCTCGCGGATGGCGCAGGTGTTGATGACCACGAGGTCGGCCTGCTCCATCGAGGGTGCCTCGGCGCAGCCGGCGGCAAGCAGCCGTCCCGCCATCTCCTCGGAATCGCTCTTGTTCATCTGGCAGCCCAGCGTCCACACGAAGAACGCCGGCAACGCGCGCGCCTCGGGCCGGAACTCGGCCAGGCGCTCGTCGGCGGGCGCAAGCGGATCGCGCGGGCCGCCCGGCCCGGGCCGGGGCGGCGCGTGCTCGAGGATGGGCAGGCTGCGGGATGGCTTGGTCAGGGTCATCGGTGGATCAGGCGTGGTGGATCCGCTGGGCGTCGATCGCGGCCAGGACGCCGGCAACCAGCGCCTCGGGCATCACGAGCTCGGCGTGGCTGTCGGCGTAGGGGCCGAGGTCGCCATGGTAGTCGGTGCCCCCGGTCTCGACGAGTCCGAGCGCCCGCGCCGTGTCGCCGACCGCCGTGCGGGTCGGCTCGTCGAACGAGCGGTGGTGGCTCTCGAGGCCGTTGAGCCCCGCCGCGACGAGGTCGCGCAGGAGCGGCAGCTGGCGCGGCGCCTCCGGGAAATGGGCAAGCGACGCGAGGCCGCCCGCGGCCCGCACGGCCCGGATCGCCTCGAGCGGTCCGAGCCCCGACCGCGGCACGTACCCGGGCATCCCGTGGCCGATCAGGCGGGCGAAGGCGTCGTCCACGCTGGACGCGAAACCGGCCGCGATCAGCGCCCGGGCGACGGTGGGCCGGCCGAGCGCATCGTCGGCCGAGAGGTCGAGCCGGGCCACCTGGGCGTCGATCGGGTACCCCGCGTCGCGGAGCCGGTCCACGATCGCCAGGAACCGGCGGCGGCGCGCTCCGCGCTGGGCTGCGAGCATCGCCTCGAACGCCTCGTCGGCCGGGTCCACGCCGATGCCCAGCACGTGCAGCTCGCCGTCGGCGAGCTGCAGCCCGAGCCCCCGCGTGACGGCGTTGATCTCCACGGCCGGCACCAGCTCCAGGTCGGCGGGCAGCGGCGGCGCGTCAGGCGCCGTCAGCTCGCGGAACGCGGCCAGGTTGTCATGATCCGCGATCGCGAACAGGCGGACGCCCGCGTCATGGGCCTGGCGCACGAGCTCCGCCGGCTCGAGGACGCCGTCGGATCGGGTCGTATGGGTGTGCAGGTCGGCGGTTGCCGTGCCCGGGACGACCGGCGAATTGGCCCCCGGGCCCGGGCGTGGCGCATGGCGGGCGCTCACCCGCCTAGACCTCGATCAGCCGCTGGATCCGCTCGATCTGGAGGGCGCGTCCGGTGGCCGGGTCCACGTCCACCTGGCAGGCGTTGAACACCACGGGCCCATCGCCGACCTCGAACCGCGTGGGCAGGGCGTTGATGAACCGGGGCATGACCGAGGCCGGGTCGAACCCGATGATGCTCCACAGCGGCCCGGTCATCCCCAGGTCCGACTGGTAGGCCGTGCCCCTGGGGAGGATCCGCTCGTCGCCGGTGACGATGTGGGTGTGGGTCCCGACGACCGCGGACACCCGGCCGTCGAGGTACAGCCCGAGCGCGTTCTTCTCCGAGGTGATCTCGCAGTGGAAGTCCACCAGCCGGATCGGCGGCAGCGGCTCCGAGGCCTCGTCCAGCAGCCGGTCAGCGTCCGTGAACGGGTTGTCGATCGGCTGCATGAACGTCCGGCCCTGGAGGTTGACGACCGCGAGCTCGTTGCCGTCGAGCGCGTGGTAGGTGCCCCAGCCGCGGCCCGGCACCTCGTGGGTGCCGTAGTTGAGCGGACGCAGCACCCGCTCGCTCTCGTCGAGGAACGGGTAGACCTCGCGCTTGTCCCAGATGTGGTTGCCCGACGTGATCACGTCCACGCCGCAGTCCAGCAGCGCCTGGGCGGTGGACGGCGTGAGGCCCATGCCGCCGGCCAGGTTCTCGCCGTTCGCGGTGACGAAGTCGATGCCCCGTTCGTCGCGCAGCGCCGGCAGGTGCCGCTCGAGCACGACGCGGCCCGGCTTGCCGATCACGTCCCCGATCATCAGCACGCGGCAGGCGCCCGGGGGCCGGGGCGCGTTCCCGTTCGGCGGGTTCCCCAGGCCCGCGTGCTCGCTGCGGCCGGCCACGAAGGCTCGGTCCCCTACTTCGCGTATTCGACGGCCCGCGTCTCGCGGATGACCGTCACCTTGATCTGCCCCGGGTACGTGAGGTTGTCCTCGATCTTCTTGACGATGTCGCGGGCGAGCCGGGTCGCGCTGAGGTCGTCGATCTCGTCCGGCCGGACCAGGATCCGGACCTCACGCCCGGCCTGGACGGCGAACGAGCGCTCCACGCCGCCGAAGCTCTCGGCGATGGCCTGGAGGTCCTCCAGCCGCTTGACGTAGGTCTCCATCGTCTCGCCGCGAGCGCCCGGACGGGACGCGGAGATCGCGTCGGCGACCTGGACGATGGGCGCCTCGACGCACGCGTACTCGACCTCCTGGTGGTGGGCGGCGATCCCGTTGATGACCTTGAACGGGAGGCTGTGCTTCTGGGCGATCTGGGCGCCGATGGCCGCGTGCGGGCCCTCGACCTCGTGGTCCACGGCCTTGCCGATGTCGTGGAGCAGCCCGCCGATCTTGGCGGCCTGCACGTCCGCACCCAGCTCGGCGGCGATGATCGCCGCCAGGTGGCTCGTCTCCACGCAGTGGATGAGCACGTTCTGGCCGTAGCTGGTGCGGTACTTGAGCCGGCCCAGGAGCCGGATGAGCTCGGGCGGCAGCCCCGGGACGCCGGCATCGTAGGCGGCCTGCTCGCCGGCCTGGCGGATGACCAGCTCCACCTCGGCCTTCGCCTTGTTGACGACCTCCTCGATCCGGCCGGGGTGGATCCGGCCGTCGGCGATGAGCTTGGTCAGGGCGAGCCTGGCCACCTCGCGCCGCACCGGATCGAAGCCCGACAGGATGACGGTCTCCGGGGTGTCGTCGATGATCAGGTCCACCCCGGTTGCCTGCTCCAGGGCGCGGATGTTGCGACCCTCGCGACCGATGATCCGGCCCTTCATCTCGTCGCTCGGGAGATGGACCGAGGTCACCGTGTGCTCGGCGGTGTGATCCGCCGCCACCCGCTGCATCGCGGTCACGATGATCTCGCGCGCCTTGTCCTGGGCTTCCTCGATGGCCCGCCGCTCGATCGATCGCGACAGCTTGACGGCATCGTGCTCGGCCTCGTCCCTGATCGCCTCGAGGAGCATGCCCTTGGCGTCCTCGGCCGACAGGCCGGACACCCGCTCCAGCGCGGCCGTCCGCTCCGCGGTGAGGCGGACCAGCTCGTCGCGCTCGCGCTCCAGGTCCCGCTCCCGGTCGGTGATCTTGCGGCTCTTCTCCTCGAGCAGATCGGCCCGCTGATCGAGCTGCTCGTCGCGGGCAAGCAGCCGGCGCTCGAGGCCCTGGAGCTCGTTGCGCTTGGCGCGCGCCTCCTCCTCGCCCTCGCGCTGGAGGCGCAGCTTCTCGTCCTTCGCCTCGAGGATCATGTCCTTCTGCTGCGTCCGGGCATCGGTGACGATCCGGGCAGCCTTGTCCTGGGCGGACTTCACCGTCTGGTTCGACCAGACGCCGCGGGCCACGAATCCCACGGCAACGCCGACGACAGCGGCAATCACGGCCGCGCCTGCGACGACGAGCTCCATCTTCTGTTCCTCCCATCCGGCGGTGGACCTCGCCGGAGGCGTTGTCGAATCAGGTTCGGGCTACGCAGCGCCGGCCTTCGCTTGGGCTCGGGACCGGGGAAGGCTCGGACGCTCTTCCCTGGTCTCCACCGGTACCGCGGCTCGCCCGGAGGCGGCCCTGGGGTCCGCATCCGGTTGTCGCCGTAGCCTACTACGGAGTCCCGAAACCGGCTCGCAACCGTGTGCGTGATCCGCGACGCGGTACGCTCGGGCCGATGCGCTCGCTCGAGAGCCGCCTGGCCCGCCTGATCGCCGCTTCTGGGGCGGCGTGCGTGGCCGTGGTCAGCACCGACCTGCGCGGTCGGGACGCCGTCGCGATCAACGCGGACGTCGCGTTCCACCCCGCCAGCACCATGAAGGTGTGCGTCCTGATGGAGGTCTTCCGACAGGCGCATGCCGGGCGGCTCGCGCTCGACGAGCGGCTCCCCATTGGCAACGAGTTCCGGAGCATCGCCGACGGCACGGCCTACGCCCTTTCGCCGGCCGACGACTCGGAGACCGACCTGTATTCGCGGGTCGGCTCGACGGCGACGATCCGCGAGCTGGCGGAGCTCATGATCGTGGTCAGCAGCAATCTCGCCACCAACCTGCTGGTGGACCGGGTGGGCGCCGCCAACGTGACCGCGTTCATGCGCGAGCTTGGCGCCCCCTCGCTGGTGGTCCTGCGCGGCGTCGAGGACGACCCGGCGTTCGAGGCCGGCCTGGACAACGTGGCCACGGCGCGCGGCCTCGCCCGGGTGCTGGGGCTGCTGGCGCGGGGCGAGGTCGTGTCGGCGTCAGCCTCGGGCGCCATGGTCGAGATCCTGCTGGCCCAGGCCTTCAACGAGGGCATTCCCGCGGGCCTGCCGCCGGGCACGCCGGTCGCGCACAAGACGGGGTCCATCGACGGTGCCTACCACGATGCCGCGATCGTCGATCCGGCGGGTCCGCATCCGTACGTCCTCGTGGTCCTCACGCGAGGGATCGCCGACGAGGGGCGGGCCCACGCGCTCGTGGCGTCGATCTCGCGGGAGATCCACGAAGCGCGCGTTGCGCGCCCGGGTCTCCAGGCCGACCGGCCCTGAGGGGCAGCCGGCTACCCGGCAGGACCGATGGATCCGACGGCCACGTAGACCAGGTCCGCTCCGCCGACCTGGGTGAAGTCCCACTGGAGCCCGGCATAGGCGCCGGAGCCGGCCAGGACCCCGTGCATGTGGTGGGTCGTGTAGCCCACGTCCACGCTGCCGGTCCATCTGCCGGTCCAACCCCCCGTGGCGTCTTTGATCGTCAGGGTTCCCTGCAGGTCGGCCGAACCGTCGGGGTGCTCGTCGATGCTCACCGAGACGCGGTAGTCGCCGAGGAGGCGCGGATCGGAGGCAACCGGGGAGCAACCGAGGACCAGGCCGCGCGTCCGGGTCACGTCCCCGACCGTCGTGACCGCCCCGCTCATGGCGATGTAGCAGTCCGTGCCCAGGATCACCGAAGCATCGGCGGGCGGGCTGGCATCGGCTCGCTCGATCGTGCCGGTGAGCCGGTACCCCTCACCCTCGGTGACCTGCGCGTACCTGAGCCGCAGACCAGCGTCGCTCCCCGTGCCGAGGAGCACGCCGGTCAGGCGATGGATCCCGTCGCCCGCGTCCACCGTCCCGATCCAGGGCCCCGTCCAGGTACCGCCGGGGCCGGAGAGCGCGGCCGCGCCCCAGCTGTCGGCGCCCCCATCGGGACGCTGGTCGGTGCTCAGGTCCAAGGTCATCGTGCCGCCGACCCGTGGGTCGGACCCCGAGACATCGCACCGGAGCACGACGCCCCGGCGCTGGGTGATCTCGCCAGCCTGGGTGATCGTGCCCGGGGACGCGGTCGCGCACACCGAGGTCGCGCTCACGTCGACCGGCCGGGCCGGCAGCGGCGCGAGCGTCGCGGGGCTCGGGGTCGCCGGCAAGGTCGGCGTGGCGCTGGGCGGGATCGGAAGGATGCCGCCGCCTCGCTGGTCGCGTAGCCCGCCGGAGGTGACGATCGCGGAGACCATGACGACGACCACGACCGCCGCCGCAGCGCCCAGCGGCAGCAACGGGACGTGGAGCGCCGGCAGCCACCCGGCGCCGGCAAGGGACACCCGGTGCACGAGGCTTCTCCGGAGCCCGGCACCAAGGACCCGACGGTGCGGATGGGCGCGCGCAAAGGCAACGGCGCGCTCGAGCGGGCGCTCGGGTGCGTCGTCCGGCCCGGCCGCGATCCACTCGGCCATCTGCTGCTCGAGCCAGCGCTCGTCCCTCATACCGTGGCCCTCCAGGCGACGGTTCCCCGTGCGTCGGCATCGAACGCGGCACGGAAGCTCCGGACCGCGTAGTGCAGCCTGGACGCGACGGTGCCGGGAGCGATCTCGAGCACGTCGGCGATCTCGTTGATCGGCAGGCCGATGTAGTGGTGGAGGACGAGCACGGCGCGGTGCTCGGGCGTCAGGCGCCGGAAGCTCCGTTCCACCTCGTCGCGGTCGAGGATCGCTGCGACGCGGTCATCACCGTCGGGCTGGGCCGGGATCTCGTGCACGAGCGTCGTCCAATGCCGGTCGCGTCTCGCTTCCCGGTAGCTCGCATGCACGGCGAGCCGGTACGACCAGGCGTCGAAGCGCTCCGGGGCCCGGAGGCCCGGGAGCCCCTCCCACATCTGGATCAACGCTACTTGCAGGGCGTCCTCAGCGCGGTCGGGGTCGCGCAGGATGCGGTAGGCGATCGCATACATCCGGCCACCGGCCTCGTGGACCAGGTCCCGGAACGCATCGGCGTCACCACCCCGTGCCCGCTCGACCAGCTCGCGCCGCATCGGCATTGCTCCCGGCGCCCGGGCGGCCCGGGCGACGTTCCCGTGCACACCGAGCGCCCCGCTTGCGTTCATTCAATGGCGCCGAACCGTGAGAGACGAGGGCCATTCAGCGCTGAAACCGGGCATCCGCCGAACGGCCCCATCTCCATCCGGTCAGCTCCCGGGTCGGAACGCGAAGCCCGATTCGACGACGGTGCCGTCGAACTGCTCGACGATCGATCCCCGCGTCTGCCAGCCCGCGAGCGAGCCGTAGCCGTGGCCGACCGTGCTTCCCTTCCAGACGGCGCTCACAAAGTCGAACCGGGTCACGGCGGTCCCGGCGATGCCGCCGGTGCCGGACTCCAGCGCCTCGTCATAGCGGAACGTCATCGACCCGGTCTTCGTGGCCAGGTCCAGGTTGTAGCTCACGACGACCCTAGTCGTGCCGGCGCAGATCGGGCTGCCGGTCGCGGTGTAGGTGGCGCTCCAGCCTCGAACGTGGAGGATCATCCCGGTCTGCCACTGGTGACCCCCGTCCTCCGACCCGTCCACGATCACGGTGTCGCAGGAGAACGACTCGCGGGTTGTCGTCGCGAGCGCGGGCGAGGCGAGCCCGAGGCAGAGCATGGCGCTCCCCACCAGCATGGTGATTGCGCGTCGCATTCCGCGTTCCTTTCCGGGCACGCCCGCCGGCGCGCTGGTGTCCGGGAGCGGCGGTCCGTCGATCGTCACCCGGGACGCCGGGCCCGGGCGGTCGACGCGGGTATCGCGATCGCGACTCGCAGACCCCCCGGGTGTCCTATGCCATTAACGAGTCAGCGAGCGCGGGCGCGTCTTCAATCTCCGTCGCGGGACGCTTGCCCCGCCATCCAGGCCGAGACCGCCGACTGGCATGTCTCGGGATCGAACCCGTTGCGGGCGAGCAGCGCATAGGCCCGCTGTCGTCGTCGGCGCGGGTCGACCTCCCGCCCCAGGGCACGGGCGTGGCGCTCCAGCAACCGCTCGGCCGCCGCGGCGTCCACGTCGATTCCTGTCTCGGGCTCGGGGGTCCGTCGCTCGTCGAGCACCGCGTCGATCAAGGTTGCCTCGATCCCCTTTGCGCGCAGCTCCCGGCGGAGGGCCAGCTCGCCGCGGGGCCGGGCGCGGTCCCGCGACTCCACCCAGGCGCGGGCGAACGTCTCGTCGTCCAGATAGCGAAGCTCCACCAGGCGTCCGATCGCCTGCTCCACGAGCGCCGGGCGGTAGCCGGCCGTGGCCAGGCGACGGCGAACCTCGGCCACCGAGCGCGGGCGGGCCTCGAGGTACCGGGCCGCCGCGTCGAGCACGTCCCCCACGTCGTCCACGCGGGCCCGCTGCTCGCGCCGCTCGGCGTACGTCGCCGTGCGCCGGCGTCCAGCCGTGGGGCCGGATGATCCGGGTCCCTCGCCGGTCACGTCAGAACGGCTTGGCGAACATGAGCCCCAGGATGATCGTGACGGCGCCCAGCTCGTAGACGCGGGCGGCCCGGACGACCGGGTCACGGAAGGCGCGGAGCACCACCGGCGTGACCTCTCCGCGCACCTCGGCGTCCTTGAGCGCCGTCTCGAACACGCGCCCCCGGGGCACGAACACGAGCGGCACCAGCGGCAGCAGCGACAGGTACAGGACGAGCGCGACGAACAGCCAGTCCACGGGCGCGCCCTGCAGCGGGCCCAGCAGCGGGCGGTGCTCGACCAGCGCCGTCATCAGCCCGAGCAGGAACACGAGCAGCGAGCCGACCTGGACGAGGCGCTCGAACGGGATCGCCGCGGTCGTGAGGGCGCGCATCGCCGGCAGGGTCCTCGCCTGCTCGGCCGCCGCCAGCACGATCCAGCGGCCGACGAGACCGGCCACGAAGGCAACGCCGACCAGGGCGTGAACGAGCGCCAGACCCCCCGGCAGCGTGCCCGGGTTCACGTGGGCCTACTCGGCTTCCTCGATGCCCTCGACCGGGAGCGCGATGTCGGACATCTTGGCCCGGATCCGGCGGTCGATCTCCGTCGCCAGGTCGTGGTTGGTCTTGAGGAACTCCTTGGCCGCCTCGCGTCCCTGGCCCAGCCGCGTCTCGCCGAACGTG
Source organism: uncultured Chloroflexia bacterium (assembly GCA_963732805.1). GTDB lineage: Bacteria > Chloroflexota > Limnocylindria > Limnocylindrales > CSP1-4 > CAIXZV01. Next base: position 1,832,418 of record CAVTAW010000001.1, on the reverse strand, counting down.
AACCAGGCGCCGGTCTTGGTGACCACGTCCATCGCCACGCCCACGTCCAGCAGGCCGCCCTCCGTCGAGATGCCCTCGCCGTACATGACGTCGAACTCGGCGACCCGGAACGGCGGGGACACCTTGTTCTTCACGACCTTGACCCGGACGCGGTTGCCGACGGACTCGGTTCCCGTCTTGATCGTCTCGACACGCCGGATGTCGAGCCGCACGGAAGCGTAGAACTTGAGCGCGCGGCCACCCGGGGTGGTCTCCGGGTTGCCGAACATCACGCCGATCTTCTCGCGCAGCTGGTTGGTGAACACCAGGGCCGTGTTCGACCGGCTGACGGCGCCGGTCAGCTTGCGCAGCGCCTGGCTCATGAGGCGTGCCTGGATGCCGACGAAGCTGTCGCCCATCTCGCCCTCGATCTCCGCGCGCGGCACGAGCGCTGCCACGGAGTCCAGGACGACGCAGTCCACGCCGCCGGAGCGGATCAGGGTCTCGGTGATCTCGAGCGCCTGCTCGCCGGTGTCTGGCTGACTGACCAGCAGCTCGTCCACGTTCACGCCGCAGGCACGCGCGTAGCCGGGATCGAGGGCGTGCTCCACGTCGATGAACGCGGCGATCCCGCCGCGGCGCTGCGCTTCCGCGATGATGTGCTGGCACAGGGTTGTCTTGCCCGAGGACTCGGGTCCGAACACCTCGGTGATCCGGCCGCGCGGGATGCCGCCGACGCCCAGGGCCAGGTCAAGGGCGATCGATCCGGTGGGGATGGAGTCAACCTGCTGCCGCTCGGCCGATCCCAGCTTCATGATCGAGCCACGGCCGAACTGCTTCTCGATCGCCAGGATCGCGGCGTCCACTGCCCGCCCGCGCTCGGCCAGCGCCTTGTCCCCGCCGCCGTTGCGGGCGTCCATGTCCCTGTCGGTGACCGTCATCCTGTCCTCGCTCCGTGCGGCTTCAGCCGACCCGACGGAGCGGGACCCGGTCCCCGTCCGCCCGACGCCTCAGCCCTCGTCGGACTCCTGCTCGTCCCAGCGGGGCTTGCGCTGCTTCCTGATGACCTCCACCTGTTGCGGAGGCTCCGAGAGTGGCGCGAGGTGTGGCTGGGCGGCCTTGTCCTTGGGCTTCTTCTTGACTTCCTTGTGGGGGCGATCCCGTGATCCCATTTCGCGCCTCCACGCACGACTGACGATACCGACGCGGACTTCACGCGGGCGTATCGGCGCCTTCACCGCCACTCATCCGGACGGCGCGAGCGCGCAGCACCGGCGTCTCGACGGGGAAGGTCCCGGTGCGCAGCGCGGCCCGGATCCTGGCCATGAAGTCTAGGGTGAAGGTCAGGTTGTGACAAGTCGCGAGACGGTACGCGAGCAGCTCCCGCGCCCGGAACAGATGGGCCAGGTACGCGCGCGAGAATTGCTCGCACAGCGGGCACGGACAGCCCTCCTGGACCGGGCGCGGGTCGTCCCGGAACTGCTCGTTGCGGAGGTTCAGGCGGCCGCCGGGGATCCACAGCTGGCCGTTGCGTGCCACGCGTGCGGGCAGCACCGAGTCGAACAGGTCCACGCCCCGCTGGACGGCCTCGAGCAGGTCGAGCGGCGAGCCGATGCCCATCAGGTAGCGGGGCCGCGGATCCCCGTCCAGGTACGGGATCGTCTCGTCCAGCGTCAGGTTGCGCTGCTCGGGCGTCTCGTCGCCGGCCAGCCCGCCGATGTTGATGCCGTCGAACGGAAGGTCGGCGATGAACCGTGCGGACGCCGCGCGGAGCTCGGGGTCGAGACCACCCTGGACGACGCCGAACAGGGCCTGATCGGTGCGGGTGTGCGCGGCCAGCGAGCGCTCCGCCCAGCGGTGGGTGCGGTCCGTCGCGTCGGCGACCACGGCGCGGGACGAGCTCGGGAACACCGGCTGGTCGAAGGCAACCGCGATGTCCGGCCCCAGCGCCTCCTGCACCGCGATCGAGCGCTCGGGCGTGAATCGATGGGTCGTGCCGTCGATGTGGCTCTTGAACGTCACCCCGTCGTCGTCGATCACGCGCAGGTCACCCATCGAGACCACCTGGTAGCCGCCCGAGTCGGTCAGGATCGGGCCGTCCCAGCCCATGAACGCGTGCAGGCCGCCCAGGCGTTCGATCCGCTCGTGGCCGGGGCGCAGGTAGAGGTGGTAGGTGTTGGCGAGGATGATCGACGCGCCGGCCGCCGCGACCTCGTCGGGGTGGAGCGCCTTGACCGTGGCGTTCGTGCCCACGGGCATGAACTGCGGCGTCTCGACGACGCCGTGCGCCAGGGTCAGCCGGCCCAGGCGGGCGCGGGTGGACCCGTCCGCGGGCGGCGGGACGAAAACCTCGAAGCTGGCAGCGCCGGGCACGGATCGGTCAGCGGCCCGGAAGCTCGTCCCACAGGGCCGGCATGTCCGGCTCGGCGCGCCGCGGCGCCGGGATCTCGAAGCCCAGGCCGGCGAGGTGGGCGCGCGCCGCCTCCGTGGCGATCCGGCCCTGTGGCGTCCGATCCAGGAACCCGAGCCGGAGCAGGAACGGCTCGTAGACGTCCTCGATCGTGTCCGGCTCCTCGGCGAGGACCGCCGCCAGCGCCTGCACCCCGACAGGTCCCGACTGGAACTTCTGGATGATCGCGGCGAGCAGCTTGCGGTCCGTGGTGTCGAGGCCGAGGTCGTCGATGTCGAGCACGGTCATCGCCTCCGCGACCGCCTGTTCGTGGACGGTGCCGTCGCCGTGGACCTCGGCGTGGTCGCGGACCCGGCGCAGCAGCCGGTTGACGATCCGGGGCGTGCCGCGGCCGCGCATGGCGATCAGCCGGGCGGCGTCCGCGTCCACCTCGACGCCCAGGATCCCCGCCGAGCGCCGGACGATGGCGGTCAGGTCGTCCACGCCGTAGAAGTCGAGCCGGTAGGTCATCCCGAACCGGTCCCGGAGCGGCCCGCTGATCCGGCCGGCCCGCGTCGTGGCGCCGACCACGGTGAACGGCTTGAGGCTCAGCCGCAGGCTGCGCGCGCTGGGGCCCTTGCCGATCATCACGTCCAGGGCGAAGTCCTCCATCGCGGGGTAGAGGATCTCCTCGACCGCGCGGTTGAGGCGGTGGATCTCGTCGATGAACAGGACATCGCGCTCGTCGAGCGCCGTGAGGATGGCGGCCAGGTCCCCGGCCCGCTCGACGGCGGGACCGCTGGTGTAGCGCACGTTCACGCCCAGCTCGCGCGCGATGATCGTGGCCAGGGTCGTCTTGCCCAGTCCCGGCGGCCCGTACAGCAGGACGTGATCGGCCGCCTCTCCCCTGCCCCGGGCGGCCTGCAGGAGCACGGACAGGCTGGCCTTGACCTCCCGCTGGCCGATGTACTCGTCCAGCGTCCGTGGGCGCAGCGAGCCCTCGACGGCGATCTCGCCGGGATCCGTGGCGCCGGCCGCGAGGAGGCTCAGGGGATCGTCCGACATCGGGCGGAGTCTAGCAGGTTCACGAGCGGATTGGTACAGATGTTCGACGCCGGACCCTCCCCGGGCCCAGTGGCGCCGGGACGACGCCTGCGGGTGGCGCCTGCGTGGCGAGTCCCCCGCGCGCAGCAGCGTCCGGAGCGCCGCCTTGACGCGTTCCTCGAGACCGGCGCCGACGGCCGGGTCGTTCACCGCCAGCCGGGACGCCTCTCGCGCCTCGCCCAGCGAGTAGCCCAGCGCCTGCAGCGCCGCGACGACCTCGCCCTCGGACGCGCTGCTCACGGCAGCGGCCGAGCCCGCGGCGACGCCCGCCGCGGAGACCTTCTCCTTGAGCTCGAAGATGATCCGCTCGGCCAGCTTCTTGCCGATGCCGGGGATCGCCACCAGCACCGCCTGGTCCTGCATCAGGATCGCGAGCTGCAGGTCGGCGGTGGGCCTCGATCCCACGATCGCCATCGCCACCTTGGGCCCGACGCCGGTCACGGTGAGCAGCAGGTTGAAGAAGCCCAGCTCCTCGGGCGTCCGGAAGCCGAACAGCGCCTGCTGGTCCTCGCGCACCAGGTGGTACGTGTGGAGCCTGAGCCGGCCACCCGGCGCTGCCGTCGACAGCACGGAGGGGGCGGCGAACACGCGATAGCCGATCCCGCCGACCTCGATGACCAGCGAATCGCCGAGGATGGCGCCGACCACGCCCTCGACCGATGCGATCACCGGGGCATGCCCGCCTTCAGGCCCGACGCCGCTCGGACGCGCCGCCGGGGGTGCCGGAGTCGTGTCGCTCACGGGCGAGCGCCTCGCGCACCGAACGCTGGTAGGGCGTCTCGCCGCGCACGATGGGCGCCACGGCCGCACGGTCGACGACGGTCGACCGGGTACTCGCGCCGGCGCCGTTGAGGCGATCGCCCGGCCGCTCGGCATTGGCGATCGAGACCGCGATGGCCAGCGCGTCCGAGGTGTCGTCGGGCGACGGGACCTCGGCCAGGCCGAGGATGACCGACACCATCCGCCCCACCTGGCCCTTGTCGGCCTTGCCGTAGCCGGTGACGCCCACCTTGACCTCGTTGGGCGTCGCTTCGCGGACCTCCACCCCGGCCTGGGCGGCCGCGAGCAGGACAACGCCGCGCGCCTGCCCGACGCCGAACGCGGTCTGCGCGTTGCGCGAGAAGAACACCCGCTCGACCGCCACGAGATCCGGGTGGTGGGTCTCGATCAGCTCGGCGACCAGCCCGTGGATGCGCAGCAGCCGCTCCGGCATCGGCGTGTCGGCGCTGGTGCCCAGGCAGCCGTAGTCAATCGCGCGCAGGTTGCCCCCGGTCCGTTCCACGATCCCGTATCCGAGCGCGGCGGTCCCGGGGTCGATCCCCAGGACGATCACCCGGCGACCTCGGCCAGCAGCTCCTCGGGGATGTCCACGTTGGCCGTGACCCGCTGGACGTCGTCCAGGTCCTCGAGCAGCTCGACCAGGCGCATCGCCTTGCGCACGTGGTCGGCGTCGAGGCTCACGGTCTGCTTGGCGAGCATCGCCGACTCGGCGTCCTCGACGTTCACGCCCGACGAATCGAGGGCCTTGCGCACCGCCTCAAGGTCGTGGGGCTCGGTGTAGATCTCGATCGGGTCGGACTCGCTGTCCACGTCCACCGCGCCGGCGTCGATCGCGGCCAGCGCCACCTCGTCGGCATCCGCGCCCTCGCGCGGGACCGTGATCAGGCCGCGCGGCTCGAACTGCCAGGCGACCGCCCCGCTGCCCGCGAGCTGGCCGCCGGCCTTGGCGAAGATCGACCGGACCTCCGCCGCGGTGCGATTGCGGTTGTCGGTCGCGGCCTCCACGAGGATCGCCACGCCACCGGGGCCGTAGCCCTCGTAGATGATCTCCTCGTACTGCTCGGCGTCGCCGCCGCCGGTCGCCTTCTCGATCGCGCGCTTGATGTTGTCGGCGGGCATGTTGATCGAGCGGGCCTTGTCCATCGCCAGACGCAGCCGGTAGTTGGCGTCGGGGTCCCCGCCTCCCGCGCGCGCGGCGACCGCGATCTCGCGCGCAACCTTGGTGAACATCGCGCTGCGCTTCGAGTCGTTGGCGCCCTTCTGGCGCTTGATCGTGGACCATTTGGAATGTCCGGACATCGGCGGCGAGTATACCGACTATCATCGGGGCAACGGGGTTTGCGTCCCCCGGGGTTCCGGGCGTCACCGTCCCTCCGCCCGGGCTCGCGTCGCACGAACCTGCGCACCCTGCGCCCACCTTCCCGCCCCGGCCGGCGCCCCCGGTCGAGCGGGCGAACACCGATGAGGTACCGCGCGCGATGACGTTGAAGAGTCACGACCTGGCCCACATCCGCAGCGTCGTGCTCGCCGGCCACGCCGGCGCCGGCAAGACGACCCTGGCGGAGCAGGTGCTCTTTCGAGCCGGCGCCATTCCGCGGCTGGGACGGGTCGACGACGGCACGGCGCACCTCGACTACGAGCCCGAGGAGCAGAAGCGGAACCAGTCGCTGAGCCTCGCGGTCGGGACGTTCGAGCACGGCGAGCACGAGATCACGGTCGTGGACACGCCCGGCTACCCGGACTTCGTGGCCGAGATGATCGAGGGCTTCCACGCCGCCGACGCCGCGCTGTTCGTGATGGATGCCTCGGCCGGCGTCGAGGCGGGGCTCGAATCCGCGGTGGGGGTGGCCCGCGGGACGAACACCGCCGCCTGCTTCGTGCTCAACAAATGCGACCGCGAGAACGCGGACCCCGGACGCGCGCTGGATGAGCTGCGTTCCGCCTTCGGGACCAAGATCGCGCCGCTCCATCTCGCGATCGGCGCCGCGGACACGTTCAGCGGTTACGTGGACCTCGTCCACCGCAAGGCCTTCCGGTTCGAGGGCGGCAAGGAGGTCGAGATCCCGGTCCCGGCCGAGCTCGCCGACGAGGTCGCCCGGCGGCGCGACCAGCTGCTCGAGGCGGCCGCCGAGGCCGACGACGTCGTGTTCGAGAAGTACCTTGGCGAGGAGGAGATCACCGACGCGGAGCTGGACGCCTGCCTCCACAAGGGCGTCCGGGAGTCCGTGCTCGCGCCGGTCGTGGTGGCCTCGGCCGCCAAGGGGATCGGGCTGACCGCGCTCCTCGACGCGATCGTGCGCTACCTGCCCTCGCCCGAAGAGGAGGGTCCCTACGCGGCGACGGACCGGAACGGCAAGGACGTCGAGGTGCCCGCGACCGCCGATGGCCCGCTGCTGGTGCGGGTGTTCAAGACCGCGGCGGATCCGTTCGTGGGCCGCCTGACCTACCTGCGGGTCCTGTCGGGCACGCTCCACAGCCAGGGCGGCGTGTTCAACTCGACCAAGGGCGAGGACGAGCGGATCGGCCAGCTGCTGTACCTCCACGGCAAGGAGCAGGAGCCGGCGGCGGAGCTCCGGGCGGGCGAGATCGGCGCCGTCGCCAAGCTGGGCGTGACCGAGACCGGGGACACCCTGTCCACCCGGGAGGCGTCGCTGCACCTTCCCCCGATGACCTTTCCGGAGCCGACCCTGTTGGTGGCGATCGAGCCGCAGACCAAGTCGGACCTGGACAAGATGGGTCCCGCGCTCCAGCGGATGCTCGAGGAGGAGACGACCGCCCGGGTCGAGCGCAGCGAGACCGGCGAGCAGATCCTGCGGGCGATCGGCGAGGCCCACGTCGCGGTGATCACCGAGCGGCTCAAGCGCAAGTTCGGGTCCTCGATCGTCACCCGGACCCCCACCGTCCCCTACCGCGAGACCATCCGCGGCAAGACCCAGGTACACGGCCGGTACAAGAAGCAGACCGGCGGCCACGGGATGTTCGGTGACGTGTGGCTGGAGCTGGAGCCCAGCCCCGGCAACGGCGTGGAGTTCGCGGACCGGGTGGTGGGTGGATCGGTCCCCAAGGGGTTCTTCGCCGGGATCGAGAAGGGCATCCGTGAGACGGCGGCCGAAGGCGTGTTCGCCGGGTATCCGCTGATCGACTTCAAGGCGACCCTCTACGACGGCTCGTTCCACCCGGTCGACTCCAACGAGCTGTCGTTCAAGATCGCGGCCTCGATGGCGCTCAAGGACGGCGTGATGCAGGCGCATCCGGTGCTGCTCGAGCCGATCATGGCGATCGAGGTACGGGTGCCCGAGCAGTACATGGGCGAGGTCAACCGCGACCTCAACGGGCGCCGCGGCCGGGTGATGGGTCTCGACACGTCCGACGGCGTGCAGGTCATCTCCGCTCACGTTCCCCAGGCGGAGCTGTTCTCGTATGCCACCGAGCTGCGGTCGCTCACCGGCGGCCGGGGCACGTTCAGCTCCACGCTGGACCACTACGAGGATGTGCCCTCGTACCTCGCCGACAAGATCGTCGAGGCCCATCGCAAGGAGCAGTCCGAGGGGCACTGAGGTCTGGCCCTCGGCGGCCCGGAACCGGGTTGCCGGTGCCCGCCTGCCGTCAACCCGGTCGGACCGAATCCAGCGCCGCCGAGAGGTTGATCCTGCCCTCGTAGAGCGCGCGGCCGATGATGGCGCCGGTGCATCCCGCGGTGCGCACGGCGAGCACGTCCTCGATCGAGGTGACGCCGCCGGACGCAATGATCCGGCCGCGGTCCAGCTCCACCAGTGACCGCAGGAGCTCGATGTCGGGGCCCTCGAGCTGGCCGTCCCGGTCGATGGCCGTGACCTCGAACGTCTGGATCCCGACGTCTGCCAGGGTCAGGATCGCGTCGACGGCGGGCAGCCCGGGTGCGCCCGGCCGCCAGCCCTCCCCCAGGGCCATGCCATCGCGGATGTCGATGGAGCCCACGACGCGCTCGGCCCCATAGCGGGCGACGATCGAGGCCGCGAACGACGGGTCCCGCAGCGCGGCCGTGCCGATCGCGACCCGCGCCGCACCCGTGCCCAGGGCACCGGCCACGGCAACCGGCGTCCGGAGGCCACCACCGATCTCCACGCGCGCCCGGCCGTGGGTCTCGGCCACGATCGAGGCAGCGATCGCCAGCTGCCGCGGCTCCCCCGCCTGGGCACCGTCCAGGTCGACCACGTGGATCCACGATGCGCCCAGACCGGCGAACCGCGCGGCAACGGCAACCGGGTCGCTGGCATAGGCCGTCTCGCGATCGAAGTCGCCCTGCCGAAGCCGAACCACGCGGCCCCCTCGCAGGTCGATGGCGGGCAGCAGATCGAAGGTTGACAACGCGCTCCCAGTCCTGTTAGCGTTTTACTATGCTACTACGATAGCACATCAGGTTCCGCGATCTTGATGATCGCGGATGTCCGGGAGGAACCGCACCCCGTGGCCGATACATGGCGAACCCGCGAGACGGACGCGCTCATCGATGCCATCCTGCGCCTGAAGGACGCGGACGAGGCGTCGCGGTTCCTGCGGGACCTGTGCACCCTGGGCGAGCTCCATGACCTCGCGCAGCGCTGGGCCGTCGTGCGACAGCTCGACGCCGGCATGCACTACGCGGAGATCTCGCGCGAGACCGGGGCGAGCACGGCCACGATCACGCGCATTGCGTCGTGGCTGAACCACGGCGAGGGCGGCTACCGGCTGATGCTCGACCGGCTGCGGGACGCCGGCGAGTCGGTCCCCTACCCGACCGGCATCGAACGGTGAGGGAGCGTCTCCGGCTGGCCGTGCCCAACAAGGGCCGGCTGGTCGAACCCACGATCGGCCTGCTCCACGATGCGGGGCTCGTGTTCGAGGAGCACGACCGCAGCCTGGTTGCCCGGGTCCAGAATCACCCGCTGGACATCCTGTTCGTGCGCACGGGGGACGTGATCGAGTTCGTGGGCGACGGCGTCGCCGATGTCGGCGTGACGGGCAAGGACATCCTCGCGGACAGCGGCGCGGAGCTGCCTGTCCTGCGGACCCTCGGCTACGGTCGCTGCCGGCTGGCGGCGGCCGTGCCCGCGGACGCGCCGTTCGAGGCGATCGGCGACCTTGCCGGACTGCGCGTCGCCACATCCCACGCGAACGTGACCCGCAGGTTCTTCGCCGCCCAGGACATCCCCGTGGACGTGATCTCCCTGTCCGGGGCGGTCGAGGTCGCCCCGCGGCTGGGGCTCGCCGACGCGATCGTCGATCTCGTGTCCACGGGCTCGACCCTGGCCATGAACGGCCTGCGCGCGATCGGCGACATCCTCGCGTCGGAGGCGATCCTGGTCGCCAACCCCGGGGCCACCAGGCAGCGAGGGGCGGAGCTCGACGCGATCGTGACGATGCTCGGCTCCGTGATCGCGGCGCGTGGCCGGAAGTACCTGATGATGAACGCGCCCGCGACCCACCTCGGTGAGCTGGAATCGCTGCTCCCGGGCCTCGAGTCCCCGTCGGTGATCCCGCTCGCGCATGCGGGCATGATCGCCATCCACTCGGTGGTCGGGGCCGACGAGGTCTGGGGCCTGCTGCCCCGGCTCAAGGCCGCCGGCGCATCGGGCATCCTGGTGCTGCCGATCGAGAAGATCCTGCCGTGACCACCGACGTGTCGTCCGCGCCCTCCGAGGTCCGGTTGCGGCGGCTCGACCTGCGCCGCGACGACCCCGCGTCGCTGCGCGAACGCGATGCCCTGTTCCGGCGCGGCGCCGTGCCCGATCCGGCCGTCCGGTCCGCCGCGCGAGCGATCCTCGCCGATGTGCGCGATCGCGGTGGTGCTGCCGTTCGGGAGGCGGCTGCCCGGTTCGGCGGGTGCCGTCCCGACGCCCGGCTGCTGCTGGGTCGCGCGGAGCTGCGCAGCGCGCGAGACGCGCTCGGCCGGCGTGAACGCTCCGCGCTCGACATGGCGATCGGCACGGTGCGCCGGTTCGCCGAGGCGCAGCGGCCGGTGTCCACCCGGATCACCGTCCTGGCTGGCGTCGAGCTGGAGCGCCGGTGGCTGCCGGTCGCGCGGGCCGGCGCGTACGTCCCCGGGGGTTCTGCGCCCTACCCGTCCTCGCTGGTGATGACCGTCGTGCCGGCGCAGGTCGCGGGGGTCGGCGCCATCGTGGTCGCCTCCCCCGCCGACGCGTCCGGCGCGCTGAACCCCGTGCTGCTCGGGGCCGCCGGCCTGCTCGAGGTGGACGCGCTGCTGGTCGCGGGCGGGGTCCAGGCGATCGGGGCGCTGGCGTACGGGCTGCCCGACGAGGGGCTGGAACCCGTGGACCTCGTGGTGGGTCCGGGGAGCGCGTGGGTCACCGCCGCCAAGATCGAGATCGTGGGCGAGGTGGCGATCGACTTGCCGGCCGGACCCTCGGAGGGCCTCGTCCTCGCCGACGCCACCGCGCACGTCCCGACGGTCGCCGCCGACCTCATCACCCAGGCCGAGCACGGCGTCGACTCGCCTGCCCTGCTGGTCACCCCCGACGAGGCGCTGGCCGATGCCGTCGAGGGCGAGGTGCGGCGCCGCCTCGCCACGGCCCTTCGGCGGGACATCCTGGCGCGAGCGCTGGCGGAGCACGGCCGGATCGTGCTCGTACGGGACGTTGCCGCCGGGATCGCGTTCGTCAACGGGTATGCCCCCGAGCACCTCTCGGTCGAGGTCGCCGACACCGAGGGAGCGGTCGCGCAGATCCGGAACGCGGGCTCGATCTTCGTCGGCCGGTGGTCCCCGGAGTCCGCCGGCGACTACGCGTCGGGCGCGAACCACGTCCTGCCCACGGGCGGGCTCGCCCGCGCCTGCGGGCCGCTCGCCGTGGAGACGTTCGGCAAGTTCAACCAGGTCCAGCGGATCACGCGCGACGGTCTCGCGGCCTTGCGGCCCACTATCCGGATCCTTGCCGAGGCGGAGGGCCTGCTCGCGCACCGGGACGCCGTCGAGGCCAGGTTCGAGGACGAGGAGCCGGCATCGTGAGCCCCAGCCCCGTCACGTTCGCCTCGCCGACGAGCCCCGGCCTCCTATGCGTGGGAGGCGACCGACGAGGGCGTCGCCGAGCGCTACGGCCTGTCGATCGACCAGGTCCTCCGCTTCGACCTCAACACCTCGCCCGCCCCGCCGCGGCTGCTCGCGGAGATGCTGGCCGCCGGCAGGTTCGAGACCTCGCTGTCGGAATACCCGCCGGGCGACTACCGCCACCTGGTGGAGGCGGCCGCGACCCGCTACGGCGTGTCCCCCGGGAGGTGGTCCCCGGCGCGGGCGCGGACGAGATCCTCGAGCTGTGCGTGAAGGCGTTCCTGCCGCCGGGCGGCAGCGCCGTCGTACCCACCCCCAGCTACGCGATGTACCGCGTGGTCACCGAGCAGCGCGGCGGCGCGATCGTGTCGGTCCCGCGCCGCGGGCCGGCCGACGGGTGGACGCTGGACGTGCCGGCCGTGCGCGCGGCCGCCCGCACCGCATCGATGGTCTGGCTGTGCAACCCCAACAACCCGACCGGTTCGGAGGATCCCCCGGCCCTCATCGAGGATCTGCTCCAGGGGATCGCCACGGATGCCGACGACGACGGCCGGCAGCCGGCCGCGGTCGTGATCGACGAGGCGTACGCGGAGTTCACCGGCCGCAGCTCGATCCCGCTGCGGACCCGGTTCGCCAACCTTGCCGTGGTGCGCACGGTGTCCAAGGCGTACGCCCTTGCCGGGCTCAGGGTCGGGTTTGCCGTCGCCGCGCCGGCCACCCTCGCGCGGATCGCGCGGTTCCGGCCGCCGGGTCGATCAGCACGATCTCCGAGACCGTCGCGACCCGGGCGCTGCTCGACGGCGAGGAGATGCGCGAGAACGTGGCGCGCGTGGAGCGCGAGCGGGGCCACCTGGCGACGGGCCTGGCCGAGGCCGGCTGGCGCGCGTATCCGTCGCTGACCAACTTCATCCTCGCCGACCTCGGCTCACCCGAGCGTGCGGCGGACACCGCGGAGGCGCTGCTGCGCCGCGGCCTGGTGCCGCGCACGTTCCCGGCCGATCACCCGCTTGCGTCCTGCCTGCGCGTCACCGTGCGCGCCGACCACGAGAACGACCGGATCATCGCGGCCGGCCGCGACATCGCCCGCGAGCTCAGCGGCGACATCGACACGAGCAATCCGGAGGCACCCGCATGACCACCCCGCCCGGCAGCCTCGAGGTGACCGAGCGCGGCGAGCGCCGGGTGCGCGTCTCCCGCCGCACGCGCGAGACGGAGGTGACCGTGGATCTCGTGATCGACGGCGGGGGGCGCGCCGAGATCGCGACCGGCGTGGGCTTCTACGATCACCTCCTGTCATCGCTCGCCCATCACGGCCTGTTCGATCTCGAAATCCGCGCGCAGGGCGACCTCCACGTGGACGAGCATCACACCGTCGAGGACGTGGCACTCGTGCTCGGGAGTGCCTTCGCCGAGGCGCTGGGCGACCGGGCGGGCATCCGCCGGTTCGGTGACAGCGCGGTGCCCATGGACGAGGCCGTCGCGACCGCCGTCATCGACGTCGGCGGGCGCTCGTACGCGGTCATCGACCTGCCGTTCCGCGCCGAGCGCGCGGGGGCGCTGCCGCTGCAGCTCGTGGACCACGCGCTCGAGGCGTTCGCGCGGTCCGCCGGCGCCACGCTCCACGTCCGCGGATCTGGTCGCAACGATCACCACCTGGCCGAGGCCGCGTTCAAGGCCCTCGGGCGTGCCCTGCGCGAAGCCTGCGAGCCCGATCCACTTCGGATCGGCGTCGCCTCGACCAAGGGCGCGCCGGGATGAGCGGCAGCGGCCCGCTGGTTGCCGTCGTCGACTACGGCGCCGGAAACCTGGTCTCCATCGACCAGGCACTGGTGGCCGCCGGCGCCCGGGTCCGACGGGTCGTGCGCGGGACCGACCTCGCCGACGCGGACCTCCTCGTCGTGCCCGGCGTCGGCGCGGCCGCGCCGGCCATGGACCGCCTTGCCGCAGGCGGCTTCGTGGATCCCATCCGGGCCTGGATCGACGCCGACCGTCCGTTCCTGGGCATCTGCCTCGGGCTGCAGCTGCTGTTCGACGGCAGCGACGAGGACGGCGCCCGGACGCTCGGCGTCCTGCCCGGGCGGACGGTCCGGCTGGTGGGCGCGCCGACGCTGCCGCACATCGGCTGGAACCAGGTCGTTCGTGTGCGCGACCACCCCGCGTTCGACGGCATCGCCGACGGCGCGGACTTCTACTTCGTCCACTCCTACGTCGGCGCCCCCGACGCGCCGGCTCGGGACGTCGCACTGGCCGAGACCACCCACGGGGCCCCGTTCGTGTCCGCGGTTGCCCGCGGCCGGCTGCTGGGCGTCCAGTTCCATCCCGAGCGATCCGGCACGGACGGGCTGCGCCTGATCGCCAACGTGGTCGGGCTGGCGGCCGGGCGCGCGTCGGCCGCACGGACTGCCGCCTGATGCTGCGGCGCCGCGTCATCCCATGTCTCGACGTCGCTCACGGGCGGGTGGTCAAGGGAACCCGGTTCGTGGACCTCGTGGATGCCGGAGACCCGCCCGAGCTGGCCGAGCGCTACGCGCGCGACGGTGCGGACGAGCTGGTGTACCTCGACATCACCGCCGCGCCCGAGGAACGCGGCACGCTGCTCGAGATCGTCGAGCGGACCGCACGTCGCGCGTTCATCCCGTTGACCGTCGGCGGCGGCGTGCGCAGCGTCGATGAGATGCGCGACGTCCTGCGCGCGGGTGCCGACAAGGTCAGCCTCAACACGCGCGCGGTTGCCGAGCCGGAGCTCGTGACCCGGTGCGCGGCCCGGTTCGGGAGCCAGGCCGTCGTGGTCGCCATCGACGCGCGCCGGGTGACCACGGGGTCCCCGGGAACCACCCGCGACGCCCTGCCCTCGGGCTTCGAGGTCGTGGTCCGCGGCGGCCGCGACCGGGTTGCCCTCGATGCCGTCGCCTGGGCGGAGCGGGTCGTCGGCCTGGGCGCGGGGGAGCTGCTGGTGACCTCGATCGATCGCGACGGAACGGGATTCGGGTTCGACACCGAGCTGCTGCGCGCGATCGCGGATCGGGTCGAGGTGCCGGTCATCGCGTCCGGCGGCGCCGCCGGCCCGGACGATTTCGTGGCCGCGGTTCGCGACGGCGGCGCCGACGCCGTCCTCGCGGCGGGCATCTTCCACCGGCGCGAGTGGTCGATCGCGGAGGTCAAGGCCGCGATGGCGGCAGCCGGTCTGCCGGTCCGCCCGGTCGATGCGCAGGCCGTCGCATGAGCGGCGTGGCGGGCCCGATCGCACTGCCCGCGGGCCCGGACCCGGCTGACGTCGCCTGGGACGGCAACGGCCTCGTGACCGGGATCGTCCAGGACGTTGCCGACGGCCGCGTGCTGATGCTCGGCTGGCTGGACGCGGAGGCGCTGGCCGCGACGCTGCGGACGGGCGAGGTGCACTTCCATTCGCGGTCCCGTGGCCGCCTGTGGCGCAAGGGCGAGTCGTCGGGCAACGTCCTGCGCCTGCGCACCCTGGCGCTCGACTGCGACGCGGACGCGCTGCTCATGGGCGTGGAGCCCGCGGGCCCCACCTGCCACCGGGGCGTCCGCTCCTGCTTCGACGCCGACGGCGGCTCCTCCGGACCACCCGATGCGCAGGCGTTCGCGTGGCTGGAATCGCTGTGGGCGACGATCGCCCAGCGGGCCTCGGCCCGCCCCGCCGGCTCCTACACGGTCACCCTGCTGGAGGGTGGCGTGGATCTCGCCGGCCGCAAGGTGGCCGAGGAGGCGACCGAGGTGCTCCTGGCGGCCAAGAACGACGAGGCCGCGGGGCTGGCGGGTATGGATCGCTCGGTCACCCGGGACCGGCTTGCCGAGGAGACCGCGGATCTCGTCTACCACACCCTGGTGCTGCTGGCCGAGCGCGGCCTCGAGCCGGGCGCGGTGATCAACGTGCTGCGGGCACGTCACGGTGACGCGGGCCGCGGCTGACCGGCGCCTCCGTGACGTTCGCCGCAGCCGTCAGCGCAGGACCTGGACGACCGCCCGGTTCCGGCGACCCACCCGCACCTCGAACCACTCCCCGGCGATCGGCGTGGGCAGCGGCGCTGCCGGATCGGCGACACGATCGCCGTTGACGCTGATCGCGCCGTTCGCGATCAGCCGCCGGGCCTCGCCCCGCGAGGGCGCCAGGCCCGTCTCGGCAAGCAATGCGACGATCCCGGCCGCCACCGCCTCGCCCGACACCGTCGACCCCCGGGTGGCTGCGTGGATCGACGCCAGCAGCGCCGGGTCAGCGACCGGCTCACGCTGGAACAGCGCCTCCGAGACGCGGATCGCCTCCCGCGCGGCGGCCTCCCCGTGGACCCGCGTCGTGACATCGAACGCAAGCTGCTTCTGGGCCTCTCGCCGCTCCGGGTGCGTCTCGACCTCGCCGTCGAGCGCCTCGATCCGATCGCGGGGCCACAGCGTGAACCAGCGCAGGTAGGTCGGCACGTCGCGGTCGTCCATCTGCACCCAGTACTGGTAGAAGCCGTAGGGCGTCGTCCGCGCCGGGTCGAGCCACACCGAATCGCCGCCCTCGCTCTTGCCGAACTTGGCGCCCGACGGCGCCAGGAGCAGCTTGTAGGCGATCCCGTGCGCCGGGCTGTCCGCCTGGTCGGCAGCCTGGGTCCGGCGAATCAGCTCGAGGCCGGCGGTGATGTTCCCCCACTGGTCGGCGCCGCCCATCTGCATCTCCACGCCGTGCTCGCGGTACAGGGTGGCGAAGTCGTATGCCTGGAGCGTCATGTAGCTGAACTCGGTGAACGACAGGCCCCGGTCGAGCCGCTGCAGCACCGAGTCCTTGGCCAGCATGTACGGCACGGTGAAGTGCTTGCCCACGTCCCGCAGGTACTCGATCAGCGACAGCCGGCCCAGCCAGTCGAGGTTGTTGGCCATGACCGCCTGTGCGGGACCGGGCGAGAAGTCCAGGAACCGCCGAAGCTGCTCCCCGATGGCCGCCACGTTGCGCTCGATGGTGGCGGCGTCCAGCAGGTTCCGCTCCGCGGATCGCCCCGACGGATCTCCGATCATGCCCGTCCCGCCGCCGACGAGCGCGACCGGGCGACCGCCACGCTGCTGCAGGCGAATGAGGCCGAAGATGGGCACCAGGTGGCCCACGTGGAGGGAGTCCGCGGACGGATCGAACCCGATGTAGCCGCTGATCCGGCGCCCCGTCGCCAGGCGCTCCGCCAGGCCCGGGGTGGTGGCGTGCAGGATGCCCCGCCACTCGAGCTCGGCGAGGAGCCCGCCGAGCGCGGGCGCGTGGTCGTCGGGGGTGGTCACCGCCATCGAATCGTCACACGGGACGGCCCCGAATCGTCGTTGGGCCGGCCCGGTCGAGGTGATCGGGTGTTCATCCCTTGCATGGTATCGTTCCGCCCGCAATGCAGACCAGCCTCGCCCGGAGGCAGCGGCAGCGCCGGCTCGGCAACCGCCGCCCCCGCGGTAGCGGCGCCGTCCGAGCGGCCGCCGTCGCCATCCCCCTGTTCCTGTTCGGGACCCTCGTGCTGCTCGGCGCCGCCGGCGCGACGGCCGCGGTGGCGGGCTACTCCTACCTCTC
The DNA here is from genome assembly GCA_963732805.1 of uncultured Chloroflexia bacterium. Lineage (GTDB taxonomy): Bacteria > Chloroflexota > Limnocylindria > Limnocylindrales > CSP1-4 > CAIXZV01. The sequence goes on along the minus strand of CAVTAW010000001.1, from coordinate 1,815,603 downwards.
GAAGGATCTCGAGGACCCCCAGGCCGCGCTCGACCAGATCACGTTCACCACCCAGTCGGCCGTCTACGACCGGACCGGGGAGGTCCTGCTGGCGAAGCTCGGTGACGACCGGCGCGAGGTGGTCACGTTCGACCAGATCCCGCCTGCCCTGGTCGACGCCACGACGTCGATCGAGGACAAGACGTTCTGGGACAACGCCGGCTTCGACCCCCTGGGCTTCGTGTCGGCGGCGATCGACACCCTCAACGGCAACGACCGCGGTGGGTCCACGATCACCCAGCAGCTGGTCCGGGCCCGCCTCCTGCCCGCCAGCGCGTTCGAGGGCAGCATCTACGAGCGCAAGGCCAAGGAGATCATCCAGTCGATCCGCCTGACCGAGGCCTACCCGGGCGTCGCGGGCAAGCAGGCGATCATGGAGAAGTACCTCAACCAGAACTTCTACGGCAACCGCAGCTACGGCGTGGCAGCGGCGGCCCGCAGCTACTGGAACAAGAGCCTCAGCGACCTCACCCTCGCCCAGATGGCGCTGCTCGCCGCCATCCCCCAGTCGCCGACCAAGTTCGACCTGGTCAAGAACGCGGTCGAGGAGACCTACACCGACGACAAGGGCAACGAGCAGACCCACCTGGTCGTGCCGCCGGCGACCGAGATCGTCCAGCGCCGCAACTTCATCCTCGACCTGATGAAGACCCGGAGCGTCCTCACCAGGGGCCAGTACACCGACGCCGACTACGAGGCCGCCAAGGCCGAGCCGGTGGTCCTCGCCTCCCAGGCAACCGCCCAGTGGCGCGCTCCGCAGTTCGTGTGGCAGGCGCGCGCCGAGCTGGGCCAGATCCTGTGCGGCGACGCCAACCAGTGCGAGAAGATCGACACCGGCGGCTACCGGGTCCTGACCACGCTCGACTACCGGATGCAGCGGATCGTCGAGAAGTGGGTCTACGCGGCCGCGATCGCGCCCAACAGCAAGAACCCGGACAAGGTGCTCAAGACCAAGGGCATCCCCCGCTCGGAATGGTCCTGGATCAAAGGCCTCGGCGGCCACAACGTCCACAACGCGGCCGCGGGCGTGCTCGACTACCGGACCGGCGAGATCCTCGCCTACGCGGGCTCGGCCCAATACAACGGCAAGGCAACCAAGAAGTTCCAGCCCCAGTTCGACGTGCTGTCCGACGGCTGGCGCCAGCCCGGATCGTCGATCAAGCCGCTGGTCTATTCGATCGGGATCGAGGACCGCACGTTCACCGCGGCCACCATGTTCATGGACGTGGTCACCAACTTCGCGCCCTCTGGCGCCAAGGCGTTCTACCCGACCCAGGCGGACTTCCTGGAGCGTGGACCAGTCCGGATGCGCAACGCGCTCCAGTTCTCGCTCAACATCCCCGCGATCAAGGCCGGGCTCATGAACGGCATCGAGCACGAGTACAACCGGTTCCAGGATTTCGGGCTGTCGTTCCCGGCGGGGACCGGTCCGGTCGTGTCGGAGAGCATCGGCACGCTCGAGGTCCACCCGATCGACATGATCAGCGCGTTCGGAACGATCGCCAACGGCGGCGTTCTGATGCCCCGGCACACGGTCCTCAAGATCCTCGACCCCCAGGGGAACCAGGTCTGGCCGCTGTCCAACGCGAGCGTCGCGGGCACGCGGGTCATCTCCCGCCAGACCGCGTTCATCATGACCGACATCCTGGCGGGCAACACCATCAAGAGCGTGAACCCGTTCTGGGCCAAGTGGCGCGTCACCGACGGCGTCACCGGATCCAGCGCGTCCCGCCGCCTACAAGACCGGCACGACCCAGGACAACCGGGACGTGCTCGCCGACGGTTTCCTCGCCCCGCCGTCGGACAAGACCCTGCCGGCGATCGTCGCGGGCGTCTGGATGGGCAACTCCGACAACTCCCCCAACGACGGCAAGCTGTCGCTCGACACGTCCGCGCCGCTGTGGTCGGCGATCATCTCCGACGTGTCCAAGGGCATGCCCATCGACCAGGCTTGCCAGGACCAAGCCCAAGGGCCTGACCACCGCCAAGGTCGACGCGTTCACGGGCATGAAGCCCGGGCCTACCACGCGCAAGACGGTCGACGAGCTGTTCATCCCCGGCACCGAGCCGACGCGCGCCGCCAGCATCACGGTGACCGCCGACGTCGACGCGGCGACCGGCCTCCTGTGGCGCGACGGCTGCGCCGGCCCGATGGTGACCAGGAGCTTCATCGACCTCAGCCGCGCCGAGTCCGGGTTCCCGGCCTGGCAGAAGGCGGACGCTGCGTGGCAGGCGAGGGCCGCCCGCGGGTCAGGGGTCGCCGGCGGGCCCAAGCACACCCGTACCTCGTACTTCTACGGCGGCGGCTTCTATCCCTACGGCACCAGCTGGGGCGGCTCGTTCGCGCCCACCAAGAAGTGCCCGACGGCGCCGCCGCCACCCACGGTCTGCGTGCCCGACCTGTTCAACCCGTGTCCGTCGGAGCCCGCGATCACGCCGCCGCCGAACGTGCCGCCGGGCGGCGCCCGGGAACGGCAACAAGCCGACCCCCGACCCCTGATCGTCGATCGGACCCAGCGTCGTCCGACGCACGCGGTGCCGGGCGCGGCGACGCCATCGGCTCAGAGCTTGACGATGGTTGCCCCGTCGCCGCCCTCGCCCCGTTCGCCGGGCCGGAAGCTGCGCACCAGCGGATGCGCTGCCAGGTCACCCCGGACGGCGTCTCGCAGGGCGCCCGTGCCCAGCCCGTGGATGATCGTCACCTGGTCCAGCCCGGCAACGGCGGCATCGTCGAGGTAGCGCCCGAGCGCGTCGAGCGCCTCCTCCACCCGGGCGCCACGCAGGTCGAGCGACGACGCGACGGATCTCGCCCGCTCCAGCCGCAACGCTCCGACGCCTGATCCCTGGCCCGCGGACGCAGGTCGCGGCGGCCCCCGGGCGCGAGAGCGGCACCCCCGCCGCCGGTTCGAGGTCGTCCACCGCGACCGACACCCGCATGGCGCCCGCCTCCAGCGTTGCCCGGGTCCCGCCCTTGTCCAGGGCCGTGATCCGGCCCTCCCAGCCCCCGCTTCGGCTGCGCGCCCGTTCGCCGGTGCGCCAGGCGTGCGGCACGACCGGCGCGGCGGCCGCTGCCTCCCGTTCGGGTGGGGGCAGCCGATCCAGCGTGTGCTCTGCCCGGGCGAGGGCGGCGTCGATCGCGGGCGCCGTGATCGTCTCGCGCTCGAGGCGCCGGCGCACGCCCGCCACGTCGCCCCGCAGCCCGTCCACCAGGCGCTCCGCCTCCTCGCGCGCCATCCGCACCGCCTCGTCGCGCTCGCGGCGCGCTCGCCGCCGCTCCTCGTCGGCCGTGCGCAGGGCCTCCGCCGCCTTCGCCTCCGCGGCCCGCGCCCGGTCGACGGCCTCGGCGATCTCCCCCTCCTGGCGGCGGATCGACGCCAGCGTGGCCTCGAACGCCCGCTGGTTCTCCGACAGGCGGCCGCGCGCATCGGCCACGATCGCTTCCGGCAGGCCCAGGCGCTCCGCGATCGCGAACGCCTGGCTGCCCCCGGGCAGGCCGATCGTGAGCCGGTACGTCGGCGACGAGGGTCTCGAGGTCGAACTCGACCGACGCGTTGCGCGCCGCCGGCGTCTCGTGCGCGTAGACCTTGATCTCCGCGTAGTGGGTGGTCGCGGCGATGAGGGCGCCTGACCGGATGAAGTGATCGAGCAGCGCCTGGGCCAGCGCGGATCCCTCCGTCGGATCGGTGCCCGCGCCCAGCTCGTCGAGCAGCACGAGCGTCTGCGGTCCCGCGTGCTCCGACGATCCGGATGATCGAGCGGAGGTGACCGGAGAACGTGGACAGCGACTGGGCGATCGACTGCTCGTCGCCGATGTCCGCGAACACGTCCCGGAACACCGGCAGGCTGGCAGCCGGCCTCGGCCGGCACGTGCAGGCCGGCCTGGTGCATGAGGGCGAGCAGCCCGAGCGTCCGCAGGGCGACGGTCTTGCCGCCGGTGTTGGGGCCCGTGATGACCAGCGCCGTGTACCCGTCGCCCAGGCGGACGTCGATCGGCACCACGCGACCGGTGAGGCCCGGGATGCCGGGCCGAGAGCAGCACGACCTCCGTGCGCTCGGCCATCGCGGGGCGGATCCCGTCGAGCTCGGCCGCCAGCTGGGCCTTGGCCGCCCAGAAGTCGAACTGCGCCAGCGCCTCGAGCGTCTCGCGCAGGAGCGTGCCGTTCGCCGCCGACGAGCGCCGACAGCTCGTCCAGGATCCGGCCCTCCTCCTCGGCCACCGCGGCCTGGGCCTCGCGCCACGTGTTCCCCAGCTCCACGACGACCAGCGGCTCCACGAACAGCGTCTGGCCGCTCCCCGACGCGTCGTGGACGATCCCCTTGACCCGGCTCCTCGCCTCGGCGCGGATGGGCACCACGTAGCGCCCGTTACGCAGCGTGACGATCGGCTCCTGGAGCGCTCCGCCCAGCTCCGAGCCCGACCAGCGAGTCCAAGCGGCGGCGAAGCCGGTCGTACGCGACGCGGACCGCGGCCCGCAGGCCGCCGAGCCGTGGCGACGCCGTGTCGAGCAGCTCCCCGGTCGGGTCGAAGCTGCGCGCGAGCGTGCTGCGCAGGGCCGGCAGCGGGTGCAGGCGGCGCCCGAGCTCGCGCAGCAGCGGCCGCCGCTCGTCGGCCAGCGCCGTGGCGAGCCGTGACGCCGCGTCGAGCGTCTCGGCGATCTCGAGGAACTGGGCCGGATCCAGGCGCCCGCCGCGCACGGCACGCCCGATCCAGGGCTCGATGTCGTGGGCCGCCCCGATCCCCACCCCCGGCCGCTCCTGGAGCAGCGCCCGAGCCTGGTCGGTCTCGTCCAGGCCCCGGGCCACGATCACGGGATCGGCCGAGGGCTCGAGGGCCTCCGCCAGCCGGCGTGACGGCGCGAACGACGGCGCGCTCCGCCAGCCGTGCGCGGACGGCGGGAACTCGAGCAGGGCGATCGAGCGAGTGTCCATCGTGGGTCCGGTCTCAGGACCGTCGGGCCGCTCGAGCGATGGGCTGCCGGCCAGGATGAACCGCCAGGGCATCGGCCGTCCAGGGTTCCCCGGCATACGCGATGCCGATCCGCGGCGTGGCCTGGATCGCGAGACCGACTGGCGCGTCAACCGGGCGTTCGAGGTGGATCGGCGATGCCGGGTCGCACAGGTCGGCGCCGTCGTGGGAACGATCGATGTCGAAGGCTGCGGCCACCAGCCCGGGGCCCGCCGCGAGACGGGCGTCCGCGACGTGGCCGGAGGTCCGGGCGGTCGGTGCCGCCGCGGCCGTGGTGGCCGTGGTGGCAGGGCGGCGGATGCGCGACCGGGCCCGGGCCCGGGCGACACGCATCGCCTCGATGCCGCGCAGCGGCTCGAGGGCGCGCACGAGCACCGCGGCGGGTTTGCCGACGGGCTCGGTCACGACGTTCAGGCAGTGGTGCATGCCGTAGACAAGGTACACGTAGGCATGGCCGGGCGGCCCGTACATGGCGGCGTTGCGAGGCGTGCGCCCCATCCGCGCGTGGGACGCCTGGTCGGCCCCGCCGATGTACGCCTCCACCTCGACGATCCGGCCGACGCGGCGCGCCCCGGCGTCGTCGGCCTCGCGTACGAGCCAGGCGCCGATCAGCGCCCGTGCAGCCTCGAGCGTGTCGCGGGCGAGGATCTCGCGGGGGAACGGGATGCCGTCGAGTGCGCGTCCCGGGTCCACCGTGCCGGCGGAGGGGTCGTCGCGGGGTGGCGGGCGGCCGCCACGAGCGGGGCTCATCCCACGCCGTAGAGGCCCTTCACCGATTGCGGGATCAGGAACGAGAACAGGCCGACGAACGCGGGGATGATGGAGTCGTGCAGCAGCTGTCCGGTGCCGGAGCCGTTGACGGCCTCCCAGAACGTGCGCAGGATGCCGATCTCGTCCGCGCCCTTGGGCAGATTCGTGTACAGGAAGTACTGGTCCAGGATGATCGTGACGAACAGCAGCAGCAGGAACCCCTGGAGGATCCCGAGCAGGCCGCCGAGGATCTCGTCGATCACCGGCTTGTCCACGAACAGGGGGGCCTTGCGGTAGGTACCCTGGATCACCAGCGTGAACGCGACCACCGAGGCGACGAAGATGGTCAGGAACCCGATCATCACCGAGTACTCGCGCGGGAACTGGGTCCAGTTCTGAGCCAGGAAGTCGCCCAGCGCGCCGTGGAGCTGAGCCGCTAGGAAGAACGAGAACACGATCGACGCGATGCCCACGACCCGCCGGATCGTGCCCTGGATGAAGCCCAGGATGAACCAGCCGAACAGGTACAGGACGACGAGCACGTCGAACACGTTGATCGCGCTCAGTGAGTCCGCGATGTTCACCAACCCACCCTCGTACGGTTGCCCCCGACCGTGCGGCCGAAGCCACCGGCGAAGCCTAGCAGCGCGTGATCCACGCTCGCAATGCGCTCATGGTCCCATGCCGGAGGAGGTGCGCGAGGGCCACCGCAGCAGCAGACCGGACGGGCGGCCGCAGACCGTCCGGTCCGGCGGGCATCAGCCGCGGATGCGGCCCCCGACAGCCGCCAGCGCCGCGACGATCGCGGCCACGGCTTCGTCCACCTCCCCTTCGGTCAGGGTCCGGTCCGCCGCGCCGAACCGGAGCCGGACGGCAAGGCTCTTGTCACCAGCATCGAGCGGGTCCCCGCGGTAGATGTCGAACAGGCGGATGTCGCGCAGCAATGGGCCCGCGGCATCGCCCGACGACGCCGGTGACCGCGGCCGCGGGGATGGCCTCCGCCACGACGATCGCGAGATCCCGGTCCACCTCCGGGAAGCGGCCGACGGCGACCGCCCGCTCGGGCTGCAGCCGGCCGGCCGCCAGCCCCGCCAGGGCCACCTCGGCCAGGATCACCCGGCGCGAGGTACGCAGCTCCCACGCCTCGACCACGTCGGGGTGGACCTCACCGACCACCGCCTCCATGGATCCGGCTACCGACGCGCGTGCCGTCCGGCCGGGATGAAACAGCGGCTCATCCACCTCGAGCGCGTACACGGGTCGCCCAAGGCCCAGCCGATGGGCCAGCAGCTCGAGCACGCCCTTTGCGTCATCGAGGTCGTACGGGCGGAACGGCCGGTTCCAGGCGGGTTCCTCCGCGGCGCCGACCAGCGCGAACCCCAGCCGCCACCACTCGCGCGGCACGTCCCCGGTCCGTGCGTAGCCCTTGCCGATCTCGAACACCGCGACGTCGTCGGTGCCATGGCGGAGGTTGACGCCGACCACATCGAGCAGGCTCCCGACCAGGTTCCGTCGCAGCAGGGAATGGTCCCGGGACAGCGGGTTCGTCACGCCGATGGCGTCGCCGCCGGGCTGGGGCTCGTCGCCGACGGACGGGATCTCCCGGCGGAACACGAACGTGTCCACGTGTCGCGGCGAGACCAGGGCCGTCGTGATCACCTCGGTGAGCCCGGCGCCCGCGAGCGTCTCGCGCACCAGCTCGCGAACCTCCAGCGGCGAGGGACGGTACGGCGGCATCTCGGTGTCCGGAGTGACGGAGGGCACGAGCTCGTAGCCCCGGACCCGGGCGATCTCCTCGGCGACGTCGGCCTCGATCGAGATGTCCCGGCGCCACGTGGGCACGATCGCCGTCAGCGCCTCGCCGTGGGGCGCGGCGACGCTGAGGGGCTCGGGGCGGATGGCCACGATGACCGCGTCGCCGGGGTTCGCCTGCTCCGTCTCCACACCGACCCGGGCAAGCAGCTCCCGCTGCTCCTCGGCTGAGAAGCCGGTGCCCAGCAGGCGGTTCACGCGAGCGGGCCGGAACGTGACACGCTGGCGGTCGGGCTCGATCGGCGCCGTGTCCACCGAGCCACGGGCGACCTCGCCGCCGGCCCATGCCCGGACCAGCTGAGCTGTCCGATCGGCACCCAGTCGTGCCAGGCGAACCTCCTGGCCCTTCTCGAACCGGCTGCTCGCCTCGGACCGCAGGGCGAGGCGCTGCGCCGTCCTGCGGATGCTCACGGGATCGAAGATCGCCGACTCGATCACGACGTCGGTGGTTCCGTCGGAGACCTCGGAGTCCGCCCCGCCCATGACGCCGGCGATCCCGAGGCCCCCCTCCGGGTCGGCGATGAGCAGCGTCTCGGGACCCAGCTCACGCACCACGTGATCCAGGGTCTCCATCCGCTCCCCGGGCGTGGCGCGCCGGACGACGACCGTGGCCCGTCCGTCCGGGCCGGCGTGGACGCGCCCGCCGTCGAACGTGTGGATCGGCTTGCCCAGCTCGAGCATCACGTAGTTCGAGGCGTCGACGACGTTCGAGATCGGACGCTGGCCGGCCGCCAGCAGCCGCATCTGCACCGCGTCGGGCGATGGCCCAACGGTCACGCCGCTCATCCAGCGGCCGACGAACCGGGAGCACAGGTCAGGGTCGCGAACGTCCACCACGAGACGCTCCTCGACAGCCGGCCCGCTCCCCTCCTCCACCTCGATGACCGGTGTCCGGACGCGCTCGTGCGTGGCCGCCGCCACCTCGCGAGCCAGCCCCAGGATCGACAGCGCGTCGCCCCGGTTGGGCTTGACGTCCACGTCCAGGACGACGTCGCCGTAGAGGTCGGCCAGGGCGACGCCCAGCGGGGTGTCGGCGGGCAGGATCAGGATCCCGTCGCCATCGCCCGTGAGCCGCAGCTCCTCGCCCGAGCACAGCATGCCGTTGCTGACCACGCCCATCTTCTCGGCACGCTCGATGCGGCGGTTGCCGGGCAGCACGGCGCCGGGCAGGGCAACGGGGATCCGCTGGCCGGGCGCGATGTTCGTGGCCCCACAGACGATCGACAGCGGCTCGGTGCCGTCGCCCAGCGTGACGGTGGTCAGCGACAGCCGGTCCGCGCGCGGGTGCTTCTCGACCGTGAGCAGCTCGCCGGTCACGACATCCTGCCAATCGTCCCCCCAGCGATCGATGGCCTGCACCTCCATGCCCAGCAGGGTGAGGCGTTCGGCCAGCTGGTCGGGCGTGAGATCGACGTCCACGAACTCGCGCAGCCAGGACAGCGGCACTCTCACCGGAACGCCCCCAGGAAGCGCAGGTCGTCCTCCATGTACAGGCGGAGGTCCGCGACAGTGTGGCGCAGGTTCGCGATCCGCTCGACCCCCATGCCGAACGCGAACCCCTGGTAGCGCTCGGGATCGATGCCACCGTAGCGCAGGGTCACCGGATGGACCATGCCTGCGCCCAGGATCGTCATCCAGCCGGTCCGTGAGCAGGCCGGGCACTTCTCGCCGTCGCAGATCACGCACAGGATGTCGAACGCGACCGATGGCTCCGTAAACGGGTAGTAGCCGGGCCGGAACCGGGTGGGCCGGTGGGCGCCGAACATCGCGTGCGCGAACTGGTCGAGCAGGCCCTTGAGGTCGGCCATCGAAGTGCCCTCGTCGATCATCAGGCCCTCGACCTGGAAGAACTCCGAGGCGTGACTGGCGTCCACGGCCTCATAGCGGAAGCAGCGCCCCGGGAGCAGGGCGCGGATCGGCGGATGCTCCTGGTGCATGACCCGGATCTGACCGGGGCTGGTATGGGTCCGCAGCAGGCGGTTGTCCACGTCCAGGTACAGCGTGTCCCACAGGTCGCGTGCCGGGTGGTCCGGCGGGATGTTGAGCATCTGGAAGTTGGTGAGGTCGTCCTCGATCTCGGGGCCCTCGTAGACCACGAACCCGAACTGGGCGAACACCTCGGCGATCTCGCGCGCGGTCTCCACGATCGGGTGCAGGCTGCCGCGGCGGACCGGGCGGCCCGGGCTCGTGACGTCCACCGCCTCGGCCGCGAGACGGGCCGCCAGCTCGGCGCCGCCGAGCCTCGTCCTGGCCTCGGCGAGGGCGGCCTCGACGGCGATCTTGACCTGGTTTGCGATCGCACCCACCTTGGGTCGGTCCTGGGGCGGAAGGCCGCCGATCCGACGCAGGATCCCGGTCAGCTCGCCCTTCTTGCCCAGCTCCTCGAGCTCGATCGCATCCAGGGCGGCCGTGTCGGGCGCGGACGACGCGGCCGAGAGCGCGCGCTCCCGCAGGGTTTCGAGGTCGCTGGTGAGCTGGGCGAGGTCCATGGTGGTGGTGGTCCCTGAATCACGAACCCTCGACCGTCATCGACGTCGAGGGTCCGTACCGCGTGATCGAGATGATCTCAGGCGCCGCGGGCGACCTCGGCGATCCGGCCGAAGGTCGCGGCGTCCTGGACGGCGATGTCCGCGAGGATCTTCCGGTCGAGATCCACCCCGGCCTTCTTGAGGCCGGCGATGAGCTTGCCGTAGGTGAGGCCGTTGAGCCGCGCTGCCGCGTTGATCCGGATGATCCACAGCTCGCGCATGTCGCGCTTGCGCTGCTTCCGGTCCCGGGTGGCGTAGGCGAGGGCATGCAGCTGGGCCTCGCGGGCCGGCTTGATCAGCCGGCTGCGCGTCCCCTTGCGGCCCTCGGCGTCCTGCAGCAGCCGCTTGTGGCGCTTATGGGCGGTGACGCCCCGCTTGACGCGTGCCATCGATCGCTCCTACGCGTAGGGCAGGAGTCGCCGGAGCTGCTCCTGGTGCTCGGGGCCCACCACGGCCTTGCCGGCATAGCGGCGAGTGCGGCGGGAGGACTTGATCTCGAGGTGGTGACCGCGCCACGACTTGACGCGGACGAACTTGCCACTGCCGGTGACGCCGACGCGCTTCTGGGTCCCCTTGTGGGTCTTCATCTTGGGCACGCGGGCCTCACTCTCCTGCTGGCGCCGACTCGGCCGGCGCGGTGGCGCGTACCGGCTTGGGCGCGGTCCTGGTCGTCTTGTCGGTCGCGGCCTCGGCTTTCACCTCGGGCGCGCCGCTGGTTGCATTCTCGGGCATCGTCTCCGGCGGCGCTGCGGGCGTCGCCTCGGACGCCGGCCCAGGGGCCGTGTCGGCCTCGGCCTTGCGTTCGATCTCGGGTGCGATCTCGGGTGCTGCCTTGGCTTCTGACTCGGGGGCGGTCTCGGGTGCGGTTTCGGGCGCTGCCTTGGCTTCGGACTCTGGTGCGCTCGCGGCGCCTTCGCCTTCGGGCCGGCCGGCCGTGAGGCGATGCTCGTGCACCTTCGGCTTGTGCACCGAGAGCAGGGTCATGAACATCGACTTGCCTTCGAGCGCCGGCGTCCGGTCCACGGTCCCGTGTTCCTTCACCGCGTCGCCGAACCGGGACAGGAGGTTGCGCCCGATCTCGGGGTGGGTGAGCTCCCGGCCCCGGAACCGGACGGTCACCTTGATCCGGTCACCGTCCTCTAGGAACTCGATCGCGCGGTGGACCTTCGTCTCGAAGTCGCCCGTGCCGATCTTCGGCGTGAGGCGAACCTCCTTGAACTCCACCGCCCGCTGCTTCCGCTTCGCCTCCTTCTCGCGCTTCGTCAGCTCGTACTTGTACTGCCCGAAGTCGAGAAATCGGACGACCGGAGGGGCCGCCATGGGCGCGACCTCAACGAGATCGAGCCCCCGATCCTGCGCCATCGCCATGGCCTGCTGCGTCGGCATGACGCCGAGCTGTGAGCCATCTTCGTCGACGACCCGGACCTGGGGGACACGGATCATCTGGTTTACACGCAGGTCTCGGCTGATGACGTGGTCCCTTTGCCCGAACGTTGCTGGATTTGCGGCGCACATGGACAAGCGCCCTGCGCGGTCGCCGCGGGAGGATAGCACAGGGCTTCTGACGGTCGCAATGAAGCCCGGGGCGTCGCTGGAGGGCGCAAGCGGCCGGCCGTCGAGATGCCCGGAGGTGGTCGCGCGGCGGTGGCGAGCGCGGCTCTCCTCGGCTCGCCTCGGCTCCCCTCGGTCGGCGCCTCGGCTCGCCCCGGCTCTCCTGGCGAGCACTGCAGCGGATATGGAGCCCCAGAACCGCCAGGCTGCTCGCGTGCAGAGCATCAACCGCCAGGCTGCTCGCGCGGCGAGCACGAGGCGTCGCGAACCGCTGGATCGCTCGCCGGGCGAGCCACCGGGACGAGCCGGGACGGGCCGGGACGGGCCGGGGGGAGCTAGGGTGGGCCGGGCCGGGGCGGCGGCCGCGGCCGCGGCTGCGCCGGTGGCGGCGGCGGCAGCGGCGGAACGGGGTGGCCGCGTCGGTGGCCGCGGCTGGCGACGCGAGTCGAGCCTCCAGGCTACTCCGGCCGGCGCTCCCGGACCTCGTCGCCCAGGCGGGCGGCCAGGTCTGCCCAGGCGACGCCCTGCTCCTGCGACCCATCGCGGCGCCGCACGGACACGGCCCGTGCCTCCACTTCGCGGTCACCGAGGATGAGCATGTACGGAACCTTCTGGTTCTGGGCCAGTCGGATCTTGTTCTGCATCCGGTTATCGGAATCGTCGACCTCGACGAACCGCAACCCTCCCGCACGGAGCTCGGCCGCCAGGTCGCGCGCCGCATCCACGTGCCGGTCCGCGATCGGGATCACCACCGCCTGCACCGGCGCGCACCACAGCGGGAACGCGCCCGCGAAGTGCTCCGTGAGCACGCCGATGAACCGCTCGAGGGAACCGTAGATCGCGCGGTGGATCGCCACCGGTCGCTGCTGCGTGCCGGCCTCGTCGATGTAGGTCAGGTCGAACCGTTCCGGCAGCATGACGCGGTCCACCTGGATCGTCGCCGTCTGCCATTCGCGGCCGAGCGCATCGGTGATCTGGATGTCGATCTTCGGGGCGTAGAACGCGCCGTCCTTCTCCTTGACCCGGTACTGGAGCCCGGATCGGTCCAGCTCGGCGCGCATGATCGCCTCGGTCTCGTTCCAGGTCTCGACATCGCCGAGAGCCTTGTCGGGCCGCGTTCCGAACGTCAACGTGGGCTCGAGGCCGAACCACGAGTACGACTCCCGGATCTCGCCCATGAGCGCCTCGATCTCGGCGCCGATCTGGTCGGGTCGCACGAAGATGTGCGCGTCGTCGGTGACGAAGTGCCGCACGCGCGTCAGCCCCGAGAGCACGCCCGAGAGCTCGTTGCGGTGGAGGACGCCGTACTCGGACAGCCGGAGCGGCAGATCCCGGTATGACCGCAGCCGGCTGCGGTACACGAACGACGATTCCGGGCAGTTCATCGGCTTGAGGCTGAAGAGCTGATCCTCCGCCTCGACGAGGAACATGTTGTCCCGGTAGTGCACCCAGTGGCCGGACTTCTCCCACAGCTTCTGGTGCACCAGCGGCGGCGTGTAGATCTCGTCGTAGCCGCGACGGTCCTGGAGCTCGCGCATCGCGTTGCGCAGCGTCTGATAGAGCCGCCACCCCTTGGGATGCCAGAACGCAGCGCCCGGGCTGACGTCGTGGAAGCTGAACAGGTCCAGCTGGACGCCGAGCTTGCGGTGGTCGCGCTTCTTCGCCTCGTCGCGCCGCCAGAGGTAGCGATCGAGGTCTTCCTGCGTCTCCCAGACCGTGCCGTAGATGCGCTGGAGCATCGGGCGCTTCTCGTCGCCCCGCCAGTAGGCACCCGCGACAGCGAGGAGCTTGAACGGCCCGATCCTGCCCGTGGATTCCACGTGCGGGCCCTTGCACAGGTCGCGGAACGCCCCGTGCTCGTAGAAGCTCACCGGCGGCATCGGCTCGCCGGTCTCGGCGGCCTTGCGCGCGAGGTCGTCGAGGATCTCGACCTTGAACCCCTGGCCGTCGGCCTCCTCGATGGCCCGTCCGTCCTGGAACGGAACCTCCATGCGGACGAAGGCATGGTCGGCGGCGATGCTGCCGCGCATCCGGGCCTCGATGGCATCCAGGTCGTCCGGCGTCAGCGCGCGGGGGAGCTCGAAGTCGTAGTAGAAGCCGTTGTCGATCGCTGGTCCGATCCCCAGCCGGGCGCCCGGAAACAGGTCGAGAACAGCTTCCGCCATCACGTGGGCCGCGCTGTGGCGCATCGCATCGAGGGGCGTGTGGGCGCCCGCGTCCAGCAGCTCGTCCGCCGATCCGCGGGCGTGCGCCTCGAAGGCAAGCTCCTCCTCGTCGTCGGGTGAGTCGCCCTGGGGTTGCTGCTGCTCTGCGACCATGTCGTTCACTCCCGAGAAACACGAAACCTCTCGTCCGACAGGACGAGAGGTTTGACCTCCCGCGGTTCCACCCGCCTTCACGACCGCGGACCTGCGTCCTGCGGCGTGCGCTCGTGCCGCGCTAACGGGCGGATCCCGGGCCGGTTCGCCGGCCGCTCGCGGGTGGTGCCGTCACCGATCGACGCTGCCGGGGCTTCCAGCCGATGGCCCCGGCTCTCTGGCGGTCTCCAGGTGCGGCGTGTCCCGCTCGACGCGTTGCTCGTGTGACCGACCGACGGGTTGGCCCGCGGCCGGAGATGGTGGGCGATACTGGACTCGAACCAGTGACCTCATGCATGTCAAGCATGCGCTCTAACCAGCTGAGCTAATCGCCCTTCGGGCGCGGAGGATAGCACGACCACCGTCGCGCACCTCCTGCCCCCCGCCCGCGAGCCGGCCGCATCGCCGGCGGCTACCGGGGCTCCTTCCGGCCACTCGCGCGGCTGCCCTTGCCGGCGGCCTTGTCGCGGCCGTTCGCCGACGGCGTCTCGCGGCCATTCGCCGATGGCTCCTTCCTGGCGCGTCCTGAAGCGGTCTTCTTGACCGCGGCCTCGGGTCGCGCAACCGCGTCAGGTCGCGCGACGGCCTCAGGTTGTGCAACGGCCTCGGGTTGTGCAACGGCCTCGGGTGCGCCGCGATCCCAGGCATCGCTCGCGCCATCTCTCGGCGGCACGAGGGGCGGCTCGGATTTGCGACTCGAGCTCTCGGATGCTTGGGTTGCGGCGGGTCTCGTGGTGTCTCGGGACGTCGCGACGGACGGCGACGCCGCCGTGCTCGCCTTCTCCGCCCGCGGCGTCGTGGGCGGGCTTGAGCCCGCTGGGGCGGACCCGGGCCCGGCTCCAGGGCGCCGACGACCGGTCGAGACCCCCGGAGCGGTTTCGCGGACCGCCGCGTCCACATCGGACGACCGTGCCTCGGCGGCGGACGACCGGGCGGCGGCGCCCAATTCGGACGACCGCGTCGCGGCGTTGGACGACCCTGCCGCGGTATCGCCCAGCGCCGACGGCGCGGACGCCGCGAGCGTTGTGGCCGGGCTCGCTGCCGGATACCGCGGACACTTCGCGTATGCGGCCGTCAGGCAGACTGTGCGCTGGTAGTCAGGGGCAATGGGCGCCGGTCCATCGGCAGCCGGCTGGTCCTGCATGAACCGGCTGAGCGCCAACATCATCCCCGTGCTCAAGCCAAGGGATGCTGGATCGGCATGGCAGAGATTGCCGGGGTCAGGCGCGTCATACCAGCTCGAGGGATCATCGGCGGTGCCGAGCAACGGACACACCTGGGCTTCGGGTCCGCCGGCACCCTCGGCACTCGACGCGGCCACAGCGCCGGCGGCGCCCAAGGCGGCCGCGGCCACCGGCGGGGTGGGCGCAATCGGCGCGATGGGCACAATCGGCGCGGTCACCGCCGCGACGGGCTCGAGCGGCACCCTGGGCTCGGACTCGCGCGGGGCGACGGGCGGTGCAAGGGCGGCCAGCATGGGGGGGCCGAGAAACACGAGCTCTTCGATCGGCTCCCGAGTCGCGGCGCACGCGTAGCACTTGTTCGCGTCGCGCCGGTTGATCGACCGGCAATGCGCACAGACCCACGACTCATGCGCCTGGACCTGCTCCAGGATCTCGTCGCCGGCGGCGGCGACCGTGGACCGCTCCCCTTCCTCCGGAAACAACCCGCGCGCATCCACGTGGCCCCGCGCGAACCGCACCAGGACCCAGATTGCGGTCGGTCCCCATAGCAGGGCGACCATGAGCAGCAGCGCCTGTTCGGGGCTCATCGGTCGACCCTCATCGGGCGAACAGGATAGACCAGCCGCCCCTGCGACCATGCGCACGGCCTGGTGGCGTGCGAACATCGGACATCGTGGACCTTGCGCTTCTCGATTGCGGCGATGGACGGCGGCTCGAGCGTTTCGGGTCCGTCGTCGTCGACCGCCCCGCGGTCGCGGCCCGGATGCCGGCGATCCTGCCCGAGCCCGAGTGGCACCGGGCGCCGCTCGCCTATGGGTCCGGCGGCTGGATCCGAGGCGGCGATCACGAGCCGTGGCCGGTCCGAACCGAGGGCCTGACGCTCGAGTGCCGCCCGGCCGCCGGTGGACAGGTCGGCATCTTTCCCGAGCACGTGCCCACCTGGTCATGGCTGGACGCGGCCGTGCGTCGGGCTGCGGACACGCAGGGACGGTCGCCGGAGGTGCTCTCGCTGTTCGCCTACACCGGTGGCGCCTCGCTCGCCTGCGCGAGAGCAGGTGCGCGCGTCGCGCACGTCGACGCGTCGCGACCCGCGGTCGCCTGGGCTCGTCGGAACGCGCAGCTGTCGGGCCTCGTGGATCATCCGGTTCGCTGGCTGGTGGATGACGCCCGGGCGTTCGTCCGCCGCGAGCGTCGGCGAGGTCGCCACTACGACGGGGTCCTCCTGGATCCGCCCACCTACGGCCACGGCAACGGCGCGTGGCAGATCGCATCGGATCTCGAACCGCTGCTCGAGGACCTCGCCGCCCTGCTCGGCCCCCGGCCGACGCTCGTGCTGCTCAGTGCCCATACGCCCGGTTTCGACGGTCCCCGGCTCTCGGGCCTGCTCCGCGAACATCTCGCGGTTGATGCGCGCGACGCCGACCTCGAGCTCGTGGCAGGCACGGGCAATGTCCTGCGCCTGGGCAGCTGGGCCCGCCACCCGGGCCGGACGGCGTCCGGCTGACGCGCCATGGCTGAGCCCCGTATCAGCAGCCTCCGCAACGCGCGCGTGCTCGCCGCCGCCGCGCTCCGGTCGCGGCGTCGCCGCGACCAGGCGGGCCTCACCATCGTCGATGGTGCACGCGAGCTCCAGCGGGCGCTTGACGGCGGCGCGTCGGTCGTCGAGGTGTTCGTGTGCGAGGCGCGAGTGGGGGCGATGGGCCGAGCCGCGGTCGAGCAGGCCGGGCACCGTGGGGCGGCAGTCGTCCCGGTCGACGATCGTGTCCTCGACCGGCTCGCTTACGGCGATCGCGAGGATGGCGTTGTCGCCGTGACCCGGATCCCCGCCATGTCCCTCGATGCCATCACGTTTGGGCGCGATCCGCTGCTGGTCGTGGTCGAGGGCATCGAGAAGCCGGGCAACCTCGGGGCGATCCTGCGCACCGCGGATGCCGTCGGTGCCGCCGCCGTCGTCGCGGCCGATCCGCGAACCGACCTGTTCAATCCGAACGCGATCCGGGCCTCCGTGGGCACGATCTTCGCGATCCCGGTCGCGCAGGCCCCGGCGGCGGACGTCCGCTCCTGGCTCCTCCGCGAGGGCGTCGCGATCGTGGCCGCGCGGGTCGATGGCGCCATCGACTACACCACCGCTGACCTTCGCGGGCCGCTGGCCATCGTGCTGGGCAGCGAGGCCGACGGGCTGGGCGATGCCTGGGCAGGCGACGACGTCACGGCGGTCCGACTGCCGATGCGGGGGGTGGCCGACAGCCTGAACGTGTCGATCGCCGCGGCCGTCCTGTTGTTCGAGGCGCGTCGCCAGCGCGGCGCAACCGTCGACCGCGGAGTCGATCCGTCGGGCGTCCGGTTCCCTTCTTGACCGCCCGGCGACGATACCGTGATGCAGACATTCGACTTCGTGATCATCGGGGCCGGCCCGGCCGGTGAGGCCGCCGCGCACAAGGCGCGTGCCCTGGGTGCCAGCGTGGCCATCGTGGACCGGCGCTGGTTCGGTGGCTCCTGCCCCACATCGGATGCGTGCCATCGAAGGCCCTCCTGCACGCGGCCGAACGCCATGTCAGCGGTGCCGACTACCCGTGGGCGCGAGCTTCTGAACGCCGCGACTGGATGATCAACCGGGCTTCGACGGCCGCGGAGCCCGACGACACCACGCACGTGCGATTCGCTGGAGTCGGCCGGGGCCGTGGTCTATCGGGGCGAGGGACGGATCACCGGCCGCGGCGCCGTCACGGTGACCCACGACGGCACCAGCCACGAGCTGGCGGCGCGCAACGTCGTCGTGGCGGTCGGCTCCTTCTCGAAGCTGCCGCCGATCGAGGGCCTGCGGGAGACCCACCCCTGGTCGAACCGCGAGGCGACACTGGCACGCGAGCTGCCCCGGAGCCTGCTGGTGCTTGGTGGCGGACCGACGGGCTGCGAGCTTGCCCAGGTGTACGCCCGGTTCGGGGTCCCGACGACCATCGTCCAGTCCGGGCCGCGCCTCGTGCCCTCCGACCATCCGCGCAACTCCGAGGTGATCCGGTTCGCCCTGGAACGTGACGGGGTCACGGTGCGGACCGGTGTTCGGGCGGTCGCTGCGCGGGCCGGTGCCGGGACGGACGGCGCCCACGTCATCGACCTCGGCGACGGCTCCACGGCGGAGGGCCACGAGATCCTGCTCGCGGTGGGGCGGGCGTTTCCGCTCGATGGCCTGGGCCTGGAGCACTACGGCGTGTCCGTTTCCGGACCCGATGCCTACCACCGCGACGGCGCGCTCCGCCTCGCCGACGGCCTGTGGGTGGCGGGCGATCCGGCCGGCCCGGAGCTCCACACCCACCAGGGCCACTACCAGGGCGAGCTCGTGGTCCGCATGGCGCTGGGCGAGGCGATCGAGCCCGACTATCGAGCCCTGCCCCGCGCCACGTACATGGACCCGGAGGCCGGCCTCGGTCGGCCTGACGCTGGACCAGGCGCAGGAGGCCGGGCTCGACGCGTTCGAGTGCACGGCCGACTTCACGCGCACCGCCAAGGGCTACTCGGTGGAGGCCGATACGGGGCACGTGACGATCACCGTGGACCGCGTCTCGCGCGAGCTGTGGGAGCCGCGATCGCCTGCCCCGATGCCTCCGCCGCCATCCACGAGTGCGTGCTGGCGATCAAGGCCCGGGTCAAGGTTGACGTGCTGGCCGAGACGATCCATGCGTTCCCGTCCACGTCGCGGATCCTCAACGGGCTGTTCGCCGAGGCCCTGGGGCGGCTGGGCAATTCGGACGACCGTTCTGCCTGACGCCTGGCCGGTCCAGCGTGCGCACGTGGTGCGCATCGTGGTCGCTCGTGATCCTGCGCCTGCGCACGTGAGGCGCATCGCGCTCGCGCCTGCGCACGCTGGGCGCATCGCGCTCGCGCCTGCGGGCTTGGATCGCCGGGCGTTCACTCTGGCGGATGGCGGGTCACCAAGCCGCTGGATCGCACGCCGATAGATCCATCTGGCGGTTTCAAGGCTCGCCAGCCGCCGGCTGGAACGCCGGGCGGTCCGCGGCACCCGCCAACCGCTGCAGCGAACGCCAGGCGTTCCAAGAGCGTGGGGGCTCGGGGTGGCGACTCGGCTCCGGGTGACGACTCGCCTCGGTGTGGCGACTCGGCTCCGGGTGACGACTCGCCTCGGGGTGACGACTCGGCGCTCGTGGCGAGGCGCACTGGCGGCGAGTCGCACAGGCGCCGCGCATAGGCGCACCGGCGGCGAGTCGCACGGGCGCCGCGCATAGGCGCACCGTCGGCGAGCCGCACGGACGGCGCCGCGACCCTCCCCGCCCCGTCAGCCACCGGCCGCGATTTCTCCATCGACCAGGACCAGGCGTGGTCGGCAATGCCACAGCGCACCGCCGACCTCGACCGGCTCGTGGATGGCGGCCGCGGGAACTACGACGAGGTCGGCGCGCTGTCCGGGCACCAGCCGGCCGCGATCGCGCTCGCCCGCGCTGACCGCCGGGTCCACGCACGCGGCCCGGATGGCGCGCCACAGCGACAGGGCGTGGGCCGGGCCGAGCGGCGCGGTGCCTGCCGGCCAGGTGGGGGCCATGCGGGTCACGGCACAGGCGAGGCCCGGCCACGGATCCACGGGCTCCACGGGGGCATCGGTGCCCGTCGCCACGACGGCCCCGGTCCGGGCGATGGCGCCCAGCGGATACGCGCTCATGTCGGCCCTCGCGCCCCACAGCCGGCGCGCCTGCTCCATGTCCGATCGCACGTGGACCGGCTGCATCGACGCGGCGACGCCGAGCGCCGCGAAACGTGGCACATCGGCGGGATCGACGAGTTGCGCATGTTCGATCCGGGGCATGAGCGCGGTCCGCCCCACCGTCGGAGCGAGGATGTCGAGCGCGGCACGAACGGCCGCGTCCCCGATCGCATGCACCTGCGTCGCGATGCCCACCTCTGCGGCACGAGTGGCCTGCGCGCGCAGACCCTCCGGCGGGACGAGCCACACGCCGTATCCGTCGTTGGGCGGCGCCGGCTCACCCGGGCGGATCACGAGCGGCGCCAGCAGCGCGGCGGTCCGCGACCCCAGTGATCCATCGGCGAATGTCTTGAGCCAGCCGAGTCGCAGACGATCCCGGGGATCCGGCCCGAGTGGCCCGCCGCTCCGCAGTCCCGCGCGGGCCGCCGCCTCCAGCTGCTCGGGCCGGACACAGGCGTGCACGCGCACGCCGAGCTCGCCCCCGGCGGCCAGCCGGCGGTACGCATCGAATGGAGCGCCAAGCCCGTCCTGCGGCGATAGCCCGCCCGGGTCGTGGACCGCCACGAATTCCGAGCGCGATGAGCTCCGCGACCAGTGGACGCAGCGCATCCACGATCACCGCGGCGGTCGCCGCCGGGACGCGATCGGCGACGAGGCGCGCCGCGGTCTCGTGCAGCACCCCGGTCGCCCCACCACCCGGTCTGCGCCGGATGACGCCACCCGGCGGATCTGCGCGCGTGTCGTCCACGCCTGCATCGGCCAGCGCCCGCTGGCTCGCCAGGAGCGCGTGGTGATCGTGCGCCCAGAGCGCCACCCGGCGGCCCGGGGCGGCACGCTCCAGGTCCTCGGCCGTTGGCCACCGCCCGAGCCGGTCTGCGTCCCAGCCCGCGCCCTCGATCCAGGCACCGGGATCGGCGGGACCGGCACCCTCGCGCCCGGCCCCGGCAGCCTCGCGAACCCGCGCCACGAGGTCGTCGGCCGAGGTGACGTCCTCCAGCGACACCCGGGACCGGGACAGGGCGGCCTCCACCAGGTGCAGGTGGGCGTCGGTCATCCCCGGGATCGCCACCTCGTCCGGTCGGAGGCGCAGGTGGCGCGTGCCCGGACCCATGAGACCCTCCAGGTCCGAGGCGTGGCCTGCCGCGACGACCTGACCGCCGGCGATCGCGATAGCCTCCGCCCAGCCCGGCCCTTGGTCACCGGCCAGCGTCGCGATGCGCCCGGTGACGACCAGCTCGGCGCGACCGCCATGGCCGCCGCCGCGGGCAAGCTCGGCGCGACCGCCATGGCCGCCGCCGCCGCGAAGCTCGGCGCCGCCGCCACGCGGAAGCTCGGCGCCGCCGCCGCGGGGAAGCTCGGCGCGGTTGGCGCGGTTGGCGCGGTTGGCGCCCTCCGCGGGGTCGGTAGCTTCGCCGGGCAACCCGGATGCGCCCGGGCCGGCGGCGCTCACCTCCGGATCTCGGGCTTGACCGCCCGGTCCTCCTCGACCGGTTCGACGATCCAGCCGGCCTCCAGCTCGGACGCGGTCGCCACGGCCACGGGGTCGAAGCCCGCGGGCTGGCCGGACACGCTGGCCGTTGCACGCAGCTCGGCGGCCTTGAGTGGCCCGCGCGTCAGGACCGACAGCACGCCCGCCGTGCTGATCAGCACCGCGACCACGACCAGCACGGTCGTGGTGCCGATGAGGTCCGACACCGGCCCGACGATGAGGATCGGCGCGAAGCTCGACACGGACACCAGCATGTTCAGCACGCCGAACACGCGGCCCCGGACGTCCTCGGGCAGGTCCTCCTGGAGCTGGGTCTGCGACGGGATGGCCACGAACGCATAGGCCATGCCGGCCAGCAGCGCGACGAACACCACGATCGCGAGCAATGACGTGAAGTCCGCGAACGAGACAAGCCCGGTCGCCGTCTCCGCGCGCTGGAGCAGGCGGGCGAGCGGCCCCGCGGCGGCCAGGATCGCGAGCAGGATCCCGAGCGCGACCAGGCCACCCTCGATGATCCGTCGCCGGGGAACCAGGTGGCCGAACGAGTTGAGCACGAGGATTCCGGTCACGATGCCGAACCCCAGCGGCAGCACGACCACGACGAAGTCCTTGGGCTCCAACCCCAGCGAGTCGGTCGCAAAGTCCGGGCCCAGCACGCCGAGCACGCCGACCAGCGAGGCGGCGATGCCCAGGTACAGGAGCGACCAGCTGATCATCGGGTTGGCCCGGATGAACATGATCCCCTCGCGGAGCTGGGCGACGGTCGAGCCCATCGCTCGCTCCGCGTCCGCCGCCATGCTCCGGGTCGGCTCGCCCTCGTGGGCCGCCGTCGGTGGCGCCGCCGGCAGGGTCCAGCAGAAGCCGGCCGCAACCAGGTAGCAGGCAGCCACGATCAGGATCAGCAACGGCGCACCCGACAGGGTCACCACGATCGGACCGAGCAGCGCGAACCCCACGGCGAATGCGGCATTGAGGGTCAGCGTGAACACGCCGTTCGCGGCCAGCAGCTGGCGTCGCGGGACCAGGAACGGGATCATCGCCAGCTCCGCGGGGGCGAAGAACACCGTGATCGTGGACACCAGCATGTTCAGCAGCAGGATCGCGGGCAGGAACTGGCCGGACACGAAGATGAGCACGAACGCTCCGGCCCGCAGCAGGTTGGTGACCACCAGGATCGTGCGCCGGTCCGCGCGGTCGACGTAGACGCCTGCCACCGCCGAGAACAGCACCGCGGGACCCAGGAAGGTGAGGATCAGCAGGCTGACGGCCGTGTTGGACGAGGTCGCATCGAGGATGATCACGGTCAAGCCGTAGATGACCATGTTGCCGCCGATCTGCGTGAACGCCTGGCTCAGCCACAGCAGCAGGAACGGGCGGTTTCGGAAGACGTCGAGTGCGCTCGAGTCCTCGCCGGCGATGAGGTCGCCATCGTCGGCCGATGCGGCCGGCGCGATGGGCGGGCGCTCGATGCTCACGGCTGCCGCGGGGCGATCGCGGCGCTGATCGCCGGATCTCCGCGCCGCGTGAACTCCACGATCCGTCGCTCGAGCGCTGGCCGCTCGATCAGGACGTGGCGATCGCAGGTCTCGCACCGGAGGCCGATATCGGCCCCCAGGCGATCCACCAGCCAGGTGTCGCCACCGCAGGGGTGGCGGCGCTTGAGCCGCACGACATCGCCCAGGAGCAGCTCGAGCACAGGATGGCCGGACATCGGCCCGAGGGTAGCAGAGCCGGACACCAGAGCCGGACGGCAGAGCCCGGGGGCAGAGCGGACCTCAGAGCCTCGGCTGCCCCAGCACCGGGCTGAGGTTGCGCTTCGACGCCGGGACCGAGACCAGGTCCTGCGCCGTGACGGTGATCGTCGCGTCCGGGAACCGTGCCGAAAGCTGCGCGATGGGGCCGCCGGCCCGCGTCAGCGACCCGGCCAGCGTCTGCGGCTGACCCACCGCGATCAGGCGGATGGGGTCGTGCAGGAGCACGCCGGCGGCGTCCACGTCGCCGATCGGCCCGTTGGCGACGACGCCCGGCACCACCCGGATGTCGGCGATCGAGATCGCCTCCGCGCCGGCGTTGCGGAGCTCGTTGAGAAGGTCCTCGATCGCATCACCCGGGACCGGCCCGCTGATCGTCACCAGGATGCCGGACCCGGTCACCCCGGCCAGGCCCGACCAGCCCTCGATCCGGTTCAGGTCGGCACGGATCTGGGTGGCGGACGTGCCGCCACGCTCCACTGCGGAGGCCACGGTGTCGCGCTGGAACTCGAGCGAGCGGATCTCGTCACGGAGCTCGTTGTTGCGGGTCGTCACGTTGGCCACCAGCTCGGTCAGGTCCTGCACGGACAGCGCGCTGAGCCCCTGGTCGGTTGCCTGGGACCGGAGCTGCGCCACCACCAGGAACCCGAGCAGGAACAGCACGAGGCCAACCGCCAGGCGGCCCGACGTCCGCCGCATCAGGGTGTCCCGATCCCGCTCGGGCTCGGGGCCGCGGCCGGAGCACTGGGTTCGGGGGTGGCATCCGCGTGTCCATAGCGAAGCGAGACAGAGCCCGCGTAGGCCGGGACGTCGACCGCGTCCAGGGTCGCGTACTCGACGCCGATGCCGAAGGTCTCCGCCCGCGACCGGATGAACTCCACGAACCCGGCCGACCGCGTCAACCGGTCGAACATGTCCGCGGGCCCGATGGCGGCCACCTGGTAGGGCGGTGCGAGGTAGGCCGAGTTCACGAGCACGGATCCACCGATGTCCACGATGGCGGTGGACACCGCGACGCGCTCGCTGTTGACCGCGACCGCCTCCGCGCCCGCCAGCCACAGCTCCTCGACGACCGTGAGCACGTCCTTCCCGGACACGAGGTAATCCCGCTCATCGGCATCCTGGGGAACCGAGAGCCCCGAGTCCGACAACCGGATCACGACACCCGGGCCGGTGAGCGCGACCAGGCCCGCCGCGACCTGGGCGGACTGGAGCTCATCGTTGAGATGCTGGGTCACCGCGGTGCTGCCCTGGCCCGCGTCCTCCAGGTCCTGGATCGCGGCCCGCAGGTCGAGCACCTGCTGCTTGAGGCTCTCCTGCTGCGCCTGGAGGTCGAGGGCCGTCTCCACGAGGGGGGTGCGCTCCTGGCTGGTGATGCGGATCCGCGGACCCTCGGAGGCAAGCTGCGCGGCGATCAGGAAGCCCAGCACGGCGAGGGCGACCCCAAACGTGATCTGCCAGCTGGGGATCGAGCGGATCCGCGCCGCCAGCACCGTCACGGGCCGGCTCTCCGTCGCCGTGCGACGACCAGCCCCACGGCGGCCACGCCGGCCAGGGCGAGCACGAGGATGGCCACGGCGGCGAGCGATGCATCGTCACTCGCGGACCCGGACGGCGCGGTCGGCGCCTGTGGCGCCGCGGTCGGGCCGGCCGGCGACGGAGCCGTGGAACCCGCCACGTCGCCACCGGCAGAGGGGCCGGGTGAGCCCGTCGCGACCGGTTCGCCGTTGCCCGCGGTCGGCGCGGGGCCGCTCCAGCCCGACGGCAGCGGTCCGGCCGGCGCCGGCTGGGGTCCGTACTGCTCGGGCGCGGCGGCGCCCAGCTCGGCCAGCCAGCCGGCCTGGAACGCGGCGAGGTCCTCACCCAGGGCGCGCGTAAACGCCTCATCGTCGGTCAGGCCGTCCTTGTAGGCGGTGACCAGCTCGACCAGGGCGTTCTGGTCGTGGCTCCGGACCAGGTAGTCGATCGCGGACACCGACTCCGCGTACGCGAGGTAGGTGAGGTCCGCCTCTGTCGGGAACTGGCCGCCGAGGGCGACCAGCGGCATCAGGTCCCCGCTGCGCACGGCCCCGGTGACGAGACTCCGGTCACTCGCGCTGTATCCCTCCGAGAGGTAGACCGCCAGGCCCTCGTTGAGCCATCGGGGCGGGAAGCGGTAGGGGTTGCGCACCGCGGTGTCGAACACGAGGTGGACGAGCTCGTGCGGGACCACGATGCCCACCCAGGGGTCGTTGATCGCATCGGGCGTGATCAGCGCGAACAGGGTCCGGATCTCCGAGTGTGCCTGGCCGCCGACGTTCTCCCGGGTCCCCGGTCCAAGCGCATCCCGGAACGACGCGTCGTCCGCGTAGATGAAGAAGTCCACGGGCTCGGTCTCGGTGACCCCGAGCAGCGCGGAGGTGTCTGCGATCGCCTGCTCTCCGATCGAGAGCGCCTTGCGGGCGAAGTCCTGGGTGCCCTCGTACCAGTGAACCGTCACGATGTCGCCCTTCACGGTGCGCCAGTCGTGGGTGGTGTCCTGGTAGTCCACCTTGAGCACCCGGCTCGTGACGGGGTCCGCCTCGGCCGTCTGGTAGGCCGCCCAGGTCGCCTGGAACGTCGTGTTGGGCACCAGGTGCCCGCTGCCGGTCAGGTCGAGCTGGTAGTGCAGCGTCCGGGTGCCGGGCCCACCGGGCGCGGGCACGGTGACGATGTATGGCCCGATGGTGTCCGGGAACCGGAGCCAGAGCTCGGTGCGAGCGACCGTGCCCGTGGTCGTGATGTCGACCGAGAAATCGATCGCCTGGTCGTAGGTGGCCTGGAAGGTCGGCGTTGCGAACGTGATCGGCGCGGCCGCCACGACGGGCGAGCCGGCGGGCAGGATTGCCGCCGCCGCTACCAGGATCGCGACCGCGAGGGCGACAAGGCGCCGCCCTGCGCGCCCGGCCGCGCCGTTCGTGACCGGGAGCCCGCGCACCGGCCTGGTCACTGTCCGTTCCCCCACGCAAGCCCGGCCAGCCGCAGGATCCCCAGGCCGTTCTGGCTCGCGCCCAGCAGTCCCTGGCGGACCAGCGAGAACGAGGTCCCGTAGCTGACCGGGACGACCGGCGCGTCGTCACGCACGATGCCCATCGCCCGCGCATAGGCACTCGTCGCGTCCGCAGCGTTCGACGCCGATGTCGCGTCGGCGATCGCGGCATCGAACGCCGGCGACGACCAGCCGCCCTGGTTGGCCGTGGACCCGGTTCCCAGCAGCACGCCCAGGAAGTCGTTGGGGCCCGGGTAGTCGGCAACCCAGGACAGGCTCCACAGCTGGGGCGGATCGGTTGCCAGCCGCGCCTGGTAGGCATCGAAGTCCATCGTCGCGTAGGAGATCGTCACGCCCAGGTTGTCGTGGAGCATGGCCACGACGGCCTCGTCGTAGCCCCCGCCGTTGGCGATGAACGAGAGCGAGCCCAGCGCGGTCCGATCCGCATATCCGGCGTCGGAGAGCAGCTGCCGCGCCCCTGCCGGGTCGTATGGCGGCAGGTAATCGCCCGCTGGCGCGCCGGGCATGCCGGCAGGCACGAGGCCCGTCGCGGGCACCGAGGACCCGGGCTCGTCCAGCATCGCCAGCCTCCGCCAGTCCACGGCCTCCGCGAACGCCCGCCGCACGCGAACATCGTTGAACGGAGGCCGGGTCGTGTCGAACCCGTAGTAGGTCACCGACAGCGAGGGATCGCTGCGCAGGGACGGACCGAGGGTGCGGTCATACGCGATCCAGCCGGTATCCACGAAACCGATCGGCGTCACGTCGACGTCACCCGCGGCGAACGTGTCCACCGGGCTGGCGCCGCCGAGCGTCGTCAGCATCCGGACGGTCCCGATGGCCGGCTGACCCGCCCAGTACCGCGGGTTGGCCGTCAGCACGATGGCGTCGGCGTTCATCTGTGACAGCAGGTATCCCCCACTGCCCACGAGGCTGCCTCCCGCCGGCACGATCTCGCTGTCACCCACCGATGGCGGTACGATCGCAAAGGGTGCGCCCGACACGATCGCGGGGAGGTCGCCCCCACCGCGCTCGAGGTCGACGACAACCGTCCGATCGCCCTCCGCGCCGACGCCCAGCGTGCTCACGTCCGTGCTGCGCCCGGCGAGCAGGTCCCGGGCGCCGACGACATCCGCGATCAGGGACGCCAGCGGCGACGGGTTGCCGGGGGCGAACAGGCGGCGCCAGCTATGCACGACGTCGGATGCCGTGAGCGGCGTCCCGTCGCTGAACGTGAGCCCGTCGCGCAGCGTGAACACGACGCGCCGTCCTTCATTCTCGATCGTCCACGACTCGGCCAGCGCGGGGCGAATGGCGAGCGACGGATCCACGGCGGTCAGCGACTCGTAGAGCTGGCTCACGTACGAGGCGCTGCCGAGATCACCGTGGTGGGCGGGATCGATCGACGAGGGTGCTCCGGCGAGGATCGTGACCGTGTCGGTCGAGACGGCCGGCGCGACAGCCGGTGCGATCGATCCGCCCGACGAGACATCAAGGGCGGGCCACAGCTGGACGACCATCGCGACCACGACGAGCGCGGCGATCGCCGCCAGGACCAGCCGCCGGGCGCGGGAGGGCGGAGCCGCCACACCCGGCCAGGGGACGTCGGAGCCGGACCAGGAAGCCTCCGTTCCCGACCAGCCGGATGGCTCGAACACCTCGGGTGCGGGCGCACGGCCGGGCAGCGGCGTGAGACCGGGCGGCGGCGGGGGCAGGCTCGCGTTCGCGGGTGGCGGGCTCGGCGGGGTCGGGAGCGCGCTGTCCGGCGGCTCGGGTGACGACCCGTTCAGGTCAGCCTCCACCACGCTCCCTCGGGCATCGCCGGGTCAGGCCGAAACGCGTCGATGATCCGCACCACGGGGACGGGCTCGCGCGTCCGGCTCGTCCACGCGTAGCGGTCACCGGAGAACCCGGCCAGCAGAGCCACGATACAGACCCAGCGACGCACGGGCGGAGTATACGGGCGCAGGCGCGAAACCCCAGCCGACGACTGGGCAAGGCCAGCAGCGGGCAGGAAATGAGGCCTCGCCGTGCCACACCGCCGGGGGAACGATGCTGTCCGCGAGGCCTCTGCCTTGGGAACGACGGGCCGGCAATTCCGTTATGGCCGGATCAGCCGCCGATCTGCGTGGCATCGGTCGCGATGCCCGGGGGCGGCGTTCCACCATCGACCAGGAGGTCGCGCCGGGCGCCGAAGCGCTTGACGACCCGGTAGAAGCCGCGCCGCGCGAGCCGTTCGCGCTCGGGCTCCGGAAGCGACGCCTGGCGCCGCTCGTGGCGCACCGCGACGTCGCCCGCCCGAACGGCGCGTCGCAGTGGCGCGTTGCCCGCCGTGTCTCCGTCCCGCAGCACCAGGCTCCACCAGACATCGAGGGAGGGCCAGATCGCGAAATGCTCGTCCAGCGGGCCGCAATTCACGAAGTCCGCGCGTCGGAACGCCATTGCGTCGCCGCCGATGGCCACCACGTCCACCACTCCCGCCGGCGCCTCGGTGAACCGGCGCAGATCCCCGGACACGAGTCCGACCGGTCCCGCGACCGCCACCGTCGGGTCCGCCAGCACCTCGACCAGGGTCGCAACCAGGTCCCCGCGAGGCTCCAGGGCCGGATCCAGGATGATGACGGCCGGGGCGGCAGCCCGCCGGATGCCTGCATTGAGCGCCTCCGCGACGCCCAGTCGCCGGTTCGTCCAGACGACCTCGGTGACGATCCCGGGGGCACCGGGGTCCGTGGCGTCCAGTCCGCCCAGGTCCGCGGCCTGCGCCTCCGAGGGGGCGTTGGCGACCACCACCAGCTGCGTCCCGTCGGGCGCGTGATCGACCAGCGGGCGCATCGCCCGGGCAAGGTCGGCCGGCCAGTCGGTCGCCACCAGCACGACGGTCGCGACGCCGACCGGCGCCTCCTCCAGGCGGGAGGGCACGGCGCGGCTTGACCCGTACCGGACGATGCCGTCCACGATCGTGTCCGGGGGTGCCGAGCGTTTGATCGTGTACAGGGTCCCGGCATCGACGACCTTCCAGCCGGCACTCTCGATCCGATCCTTCAGCGCGTCCGCCATTGCCCAATCGCGGCGGCGCCGGGCGTCGGCACGCGCCTCCGCGAGCTGTTCGATGTCCGGCGGGATCTCGATCGGGCTCATCGTGCCGAGGATACCGGCGTCAGCCCGCCGGCACCCCGGCTGCCCCGGCCGCGATGACGACCAACGCCAGGATCCAGGTGTGTGCGAGGCCGCTCCACAGGACCGAACCGGTGCGCCAGTCGAGCCAGCCGTAGAGCAGGCCTCCACCGAGGGTGCTCAGCGTCTCGATCTCGGGCTTGCCAAGGTGGATGAATGCGAACGGGAAGGTTGCGATCACGACCGCGATGGGGCCGACTGCGCGGAGCAGCGCGAACAGGAGGAACCCGCGGAAGAAGAACTCCGCGGGGATCACCTCGAGCGCCGTGGTGAGCAGGACCTCCGGGGCCGGGGCCGCCTGCGGAGCGTAGTAGGCGGCGAACGCCGGCATGCCCGCCAGCACCAGGACGACCGGTGTCATCGCCAGCGCCCCGCCTACGCCGAGCACGATCCCCGCCCTCGCATCGCCCAGCCGCAGGCCGTATCGCGCCGGCCGGTCCCGGAACACGATGACCACCACGGCCAGCGGGACCAGGCCCTCCAGGACCAACCGTCCCAGCGATTGCAGGCGCTTGGCCTCGGCCGCTCCCGGGCCGAACGGACCCAGCACGGTGTCGACCAGGCCGTTCACGCGACCGTGGTAGTCGAGCAGCAGGAGCAGTGCGACGACGATGACCGCGGTGCTCGCCCGCAGCGGCAGCTCGAGCCCGAGCACGGTGATCGTGCGGCGGTCCCCGTGATCGGCCGGATACGGCGGCGCGGCCGACGCCCATCCCAGCACGGACCGCAGACCTTCGGTTGCCCGGGATTCGATCCCACGAGCGCGGAGCCCATCCCCGACCCCGGTGCCTTCCACCCCTCGCATGGTGCCTCCGTCTCCGCCCGACGGCCCGGTCCCTCAGGCCTTCGTTGTCCTACCAATGGCCCGCCCCGGACATGCCGTGTGGACCGCAACGGTACGCCGGACCCGCGGGCAAGGTAGAGTCCATCAGAGATGACCCCGCAGCTGAGGGCCGCCGGTGGTGTTCGCCGGACGGAGGGGTCGGAGGCAAGCTACATGGAAATCAAGGGCAAGGTTCACCAGGCCGGTCTGGCGCTGTTCCGGGTGCTGGTCGGCATCATCTTCCTGTGGGCGGGCCTGGAGAAGCTGACCGGAGCCGAACCGTTCGACGCTGCCGGCTTCCTCAAGTTCGGGACCAACGGGACGCTGGGCTGGCCGTTCGTGACTGGAACCCCCGCCGACGGTACGGTGTTCAACCCGACGCATGACTTCTGGGTCAGCCTCGCGGGCAACCCGGGCCTCATGTCGGTGATCAACTTCCTCGTGGTCGCCGGTGAGATCGGGATCGGCATCGCGCTCATCCTCGGCCTGTTCACCCGCTTCGCCGGCGCGATGGGCACGCTGATGATGCTGCTGTTCTTCTTCGCGGCCTGGGACTTCGCGTATGGCATCGTCAACCAGCACCTCACCTACGCCTTGGTCTGCGCCACGCTGACCGGCCTCGGTGCCGGCCGCTACTACGGGCTCGACGGCGTCCTCGCCGATCGTGTCGCCCCGGCGGTCCGTCGATACCTGATGTCGGGCGAGCCGGCACCAGTCACCGCCTGAAACCTGAGCCGCCCCTGGCGGCCGGCATTGCGTCTCGAACCGGCGGGCGTCCCCCCGCCGGTTCGCCGCGTCCGGGGCGCGATGCTACGTTGACCCCATGAGCGCGATCTCACGCTCCGCGGCCCCCTCCCCCACGGTCCGCCACCGCTGGTTGCCGCGCCAGCACGGTGGCTGGGCGATGCTGACGCTGCCGCTGCTGCTGGGCATCGCTGCCAGCCGGCCCGACCCCTGGCAGCTCGTGCTCGGCGCCGCGTCCGTCAGCGCCTACGTCGCGTCCACCATCCTCCAGGCCTGGTCGCGAGCGCGACACCCGGCCGCGTATCGCGCCCCGATCATCGCCTGGGCCGGCGCGTTCGTGCTGTTCGGCCTGCCCCTGGTCCTGCTCTTCCCGCAGCTGCTGCTCAGCCTCGTGGTGGTCCTGCCCGCGGCCGTGCTGGTATTCGCCGGGGCCCGGCCCGGGACCCGCCGGGACCTCGTCAACAGCCTCGCCCAGGTGGCCCAGGCCCTGGTGCTCGTGCCCGCGGCGGCCGTCGTCTCGGGATCCTTCGAGGGCCCGGACGTCGTGGTCGCGACGGCCGTGGCGGCGGGGTATCTCGTCGGCAGCGTGCTCGTCGTCCGGTCGGTGCTCCGTGAGCGCGACAACCCGACGTTCGCCGCCCTGTCGGTCGGGTTCCACGCGGTGCTGCTCGTGCTTGCGCTGGCGGCACGGCCCTCGGCCTACGCCCTCGTCGCCGCCTGGCTCCTGCTGCGTGCCATCGGCCTGCCGGTCGCCCAGCGACGATGGGCAGGCGGGCCGCACCCGTTGCGCCCCGTGCACGTCGGGATCATCGAGATCGTGTCGTCGGTCTCGGTCGTCGTCGTCTCGTTCGTGGCACCCGGCTGAGGACCGGTCCGGAGCTCAGGCAGGCAGGGCTCCGATCCCTGGCCGGGAAGCTTCAACACATTCGCAACGCGCGCTCGCCGGCCGTTGCGCTGCGGGGCATGCCGTCAGACGACGATGGCACGCCAAGGAGGTTGCCCATGCACCAGGTTGTCGTCGTCACGGGAGCATCTGCCGGCGTCGGCCGGGCCACGGCACGAGCGTTCGCTGAGCAGGGCGCCGATGTGGCCCTGATTGCACGTGGCCGGGAGGGCCTCGAGCAGGCCGCGGCCGAGATCCGGGCGCTCGGGCATCGTGCGCTCGTGTTGCCGCTGGACGTCTCCGACGCCGACGCCGTGGACGAGGCAGCTGAGACGACCGAGGCCGCGCTGGGCCCGATCGACGTCTGGGTCAACGACGCGATGCTCTCCGTGTTCTCCCCGGTCACCCAGATGCGCCCGGACGAGTACCGGCGCGTGACCGAGGTGAGCTACCTGGGCTACGTGTACGGGACCCTTGCGGCGCTCCGGCGCATGCAGTCGCGCGACCGGGGCACCATCGTCCAGGTGGGATCGGCCCTCGCCTACCGCTCGATCCCGCTCCAGTCGGCGTACTGCGCGGCCAAGCACGCGATCGCCGGCTTCACCGACTCGCTGCGCACGGAGCTGCTCCATGACGGCAGCCAGGTCAGGGTCACGATGGTCAACCTGCCGGCCGTCAACACCCCGCAGTTCGGGTGGGTGCGCAGCCGCCTGCCCGGCCGCGCCCAGCCGGTGCCGCCGATCTTCCAGCCCGAGGTCGCGGCGCGCGCCATCGTGTTCGCCGCCGAGCACGGCCGCCGCGAGCTCCACGTGGGCCGGTCGACGTGGCAGGCCGTGTACGCCCAGAACTTCGTGCCCGGCCTGCTCGATCGCTACCTCGCCCGCACGGGGTACGCCGCGCAGCAGTCAGCCGACCCGGAGGACCCCAACCGCCCCGACAACCTGCAGGCCCCGGTGGACGGGGAGATCGACCGCGGGGCGCACGGCCGGTTCGACGACACGGCCACCGCCTCCAGCCCGGCGCTGGCGATCGCGACCCATTCGGGCCTCGTCGCCTCCGCCGGTGCCTGGGTCGTGGCCGGGACGTTTCTTGCGGCCGCGCTGTTGGCGCGGCGCGCTCACCCGAGCGACCCGGTCGCTGAGCGGCTGGACGCCGTGCGTGGCGGGCTCGGGGCGGTCCGCGACCGGGTGACCAGCATCGGCGGGCCCGCGGCGCCGGAGCGGCTCCGGGTGCCATGAGCTCCCGCCGGGTCTACGCTGTCCGCCATGGGGTTCGAGGTCGCGCCCACGCGGCTGCGCCGGCGTGGGCTGGTGCCCGCGGTGGCCGTCCTCGTGGCGGGCCTGGCGCTGGTCGTCGTCGCGTTCCTCGCGGCCTCAGACGAGGGCCCGGCGGTGGCGTCGGGTTCCGCGAGCCCGGCGGCTGTCGCTGCCGCGATCAGGCCCCCTTCACAGCATGCCGACACGAGCGAAGCCGTTGGCCGGGCTGACCACCGCGTCGTGGCCACGATGCTGCCCCCTTCGGATGAGATCGTCTGTCACGACATCGACACGGTCAGCTGCGGCGAGGTGGTGAGGGCATCGATCGTCCTCGTATCCCCCGACGACGGGGACGTGACCGCGATCGCGGCATGGCCCACGATCCTGTGCGGCGACGATTTCGACTGCCCGCGTGAGCGGCTGCTGGGCTACCGCCCGCTGGGCAGTGCCGTGGTATCGGTCGCTTCGGGCGCCCAGGCCTGGGTGAACGTGCTCGAGCCGGCGCCCTATCCGGGCCGCGTCTGGGATCCCACGAGCACGGAGGCCTGGGTCGTCCGCTGGCTGCCCTGACGCGCGTCGGCGTGCGGCACTCCGCCCCCTCGACGCCGATTGCGAGGCCGTCGCAATGGATCGCCCTCGGCCGGTGACCGGCGCCGATACGACCCGTTGCTACGTTGCGGCAGGGGTCCAGGACCACGATCTCAGGACGTGACCTGGACGCCCGGACCCACCGCATCGACCGGACACGATCCGGAGCCGATCGATCAAGCGTAGAACGAGGTACCAGGAATGCGGAATGTCCTGTTGATCGCAATCCTTGCGCTGGCCGCGCTCGGGCTCGCCGCCTGCACCAGCAGCACCGGCGGTAGCCCGGGGCTCGAGAGCCCGGGCGCATCGGCGATCCCCGGCGTCTCGACCGAGCCGAGCATGTCGACCGAGCCGAGCATGTCGGCCGGCACATGCGCGTCGCCGACCCCGCCTGTCCCGGCCAGCCCGGCTACGTCCGCAGCCCCGGGCATGTCGACGGAGCCCTGTGCCTCGGCCAGCCCGAGCGTGCTGCTCCCGTCACCGTCGCCCGCCTCCTCCTAGCACCACCCCGATGCCGGCGTCCGCACTGGACGCCGGCATGACCATCCAGTCGCAGCCGAATCGACCATGATCGAGGGTTCGCGACGCCGGTCCGCGTTGCCGCGTTTGCGATCCCGGTGACCGACGGCATGGGCCTGATCCAGGACGTGATGCGGCGTGGGGTCATCCGGGACCCGTGGGAGGTGACGGTCCTGGCAGGCTCGCGATCGCGCTCCTGCTCACGTGCTGGCTCCTGCTCCGCCGCTCGATGGCGCGAGCCTGAGGCGGGCCGGATTGTCATGCGCCTGTTGCGTGCACGGCCCCACTGTGATCCCGATCTGAGATCGGACTCCGTACCGTACGTGCATGGCGCGATGCACCCCGGGGGGCGCGTCGCCGCCCAACCAAGCTGCTTCCAGCGCAGGGACGCTTGTGACGGGCGTCCTCCCTCCCACGAACCGCCGGATCCCCCTCCTCCGGCGGTTCGTGGCGTCCGGCCCGAATGGCGAGCACGGGCGCGGTCCCGTGCGGCAAGATTGCGCCTACGTCGCCCCTCGTACGGCGACGCCGTTGGGGGTGTCGTCATGACCGTCCGCGTGCTCGTCGCGTATGCGACCAAGTACGGCTCGACCCGGGACATCGCCGAGACGATCGGCGAGACGATCCGCGCGTCCGGCCTCGAGGTGGACGTGGCGCGCGCCAGCGCGGTCACCGACCTCCTGCCGTACCAGGCGGTGGTGCTGGGCAGCGCCCTGTACGCGGCCCACTGGCGGCGAGAGGCGAACCGGTTCGTCGTCCGCCACACCCACGCTCTTCAACGCCGACCCGTGTGGCTGTTCAGCAGCGGGCCGCTGGACCACTCCGCGGATGCCGGGATCCTGCCGCCCGCGCCGTCAGTCGCCATCACGACGGACCCGATCCACGCGCGCGATCACCGAACGTTCGGGGGCCGGCTGGCCGCCGACACGCCGGGCATGGACCCGCAGATCCTGGCCACGCACCCGATCGGGGACTTCAGGGACTGGGAGGCGATCCGCAGCTGGGCCGCCGGGATCGCGCGCGAGATCGCCGGACTCGTCCCCGCCTCGGGTTGACCGCGAGCGGGCGGCCTGCGGCGCAGCTCGCCGGGCGAGCCCGGCGCAAACCCAGCGGCGCCCGGCGTCAGCTCAGCGGCCGACCTGGATGATCCCGTTCCAGAGCTGGTAGTGCGACCGCCAGGTGTCCTGGTGGATGATCCGGCCGCTGCTGCTGCGGACCACGCGCGTGACCGACACGTCCATCCCGTTCGCCGGATACTCCGTCTGCTGCCGAACGCCGTGCGGCAGCGTGTTCACGTAGACCGTCGACGTGGTCGCCTGGCGCACGTTGGCCACGGACGGCTTGCTGATGCTCACGGTCCGGCCGTCCGGGATCCCCCAGATCTCGTACCTCACCCAGCCGCGCCCACCGGCCGTGTAGCGGTACGTGCGGATCACGATCGGGTTCTTCATGTCGTTCGTGAACGTCATGGTCCGCGTCCCGGTGGACGACTTGGAGACCGTCGCGTCCAGCCCCAGCGGGTAGCGGTAGATGTAGTACTGGTGGTTGACCCGCGAGCCCATCTGCAGGCCGGCCCGGAGGGCCGCATTGAACAACGTGGTGGAGCTCGAGCACATGCCGCCACCCAGGGCTCCCGTCGGATCCGTGTGGTCGCCCGCGATGAAGCCGCCGGGCCCGAAGCCGCGAGACGTGGTCACGGGCCCGACAGCCCGCCACCACTCGAAAGTCTGGCCCGGCTTGAGCACGGTCCCGTCGATGATCTTGGCCGGGATCCAGATGTTGGCGCCGAAGTAGTTGTGGTCGCTGATCGGGAACCACGTCTTCCATGACCCGAGCCGCCGCATGAGCGGGGCCTTCCTGGTTGCCTGTTCGGTCGTGATCTTGGGCTCGACACTGGTGACCTTGGCCGCCACCGGGGCGGCCGCGACCCCGGCTGCGCGACTCTTGAGGGCATCCATGATCGCGACCGCGGTCGCCGGCCGGTCCAGCTCGCGCCCGTTCTTGCCCGCGGCGACACCGACGATCCTGCCGCTCCGGGATCCGAGGAATGTTGCGGAGACCGGCGCCAGGCGCACGCCCTTGGCGACCTTGTTCAGCGCCGCTGCGATGGCGGCCTGGTCCAGGACGGGTTGCACGGACCCGTCGGCCGCATTCTCGAAGCCGATCCAGCCGCGGACCGTAGCTGCCTTGATGGTCCAGTGCTGGTCCTTGAACGCGACCACCAGGTTGCCCAGCATCCGCTCGGCGGCCGTCTTGGCCGCCAGCACGGTCGCGTCGTCCCGCGCCGGCGCCAGGGTCACCGTCGGGGCGTCGACAACCACCTCACGTGGGGCGTCCATCGGCCGCACCGCCTGGAGCGCAGCGCTCGCCGCGGCGGCCGTGTCGAAGGTGCGGCCGGATCGAGCGCCCACGACGTAGATCTGCCGCGTGCCCTTGACCACCTGCGCATCGACCGGATCGAGCCGCAGCCACGACAGCGCGTCGGCGACGCCGGCGTCGAGCGCCGCCTCATCGAGCACGAGGGCGGGCTCCAGCTGCTGACCCCTGAGGGCGAGCCGCACCTCGCCCAGTGCTCGCTCCACCATCGTTCCGGTCCGGCCCTCCTGCAGGGCCTCATCCGCCAGCTTCTCGACGTCGATCCGGCGCGAGAACTGGCTGAACGGCACCGACACGTCACCGGCGTCGGTCCGCAGCACGAGGCGGCCCTCGCCGTAGCCGTGGAAGGCTGCCGCCAGGGCGGCGGACGCCTGGTCCCGGTCGAGGCCGGACAGATCGAGGTCACCCGCGTGCACCCCCGGCAGGATCCGGCCCTCGTACCCTGCATCCCAGGCGACCAGGGCTCCGGCTGTGATCCCCAGGCAGGCCAGGAGGCCGAGCAGGAACCCGGCCAGCAGCCGCGGCCAGGCACGAGGCTTCGACACGGCCGAGGCTTCCGGCGGCGCGTCGGCCGGCGACCCGAGGACCTCGTCGACAGTCGTCATGGCGCCACGCATCATGCCCGAAGTCTGGCCGGCTGTGGTGTGTGAATTTCGTCCGGGGGTCGCCGGGACCCAGGTGACCGCCTGGCGCCGGGCGACGGCCACGCTTCGATGGCATCCGCCGGTGCACAATCTCGTCATGGACGACGACGCGGCAGTGCAGGCGGGTGACGCCAGCATCGACGACGTCCTCGAGGAGCTCCGGGCGCGCGAGCCGATCTTCCACCGGCCCGAGCTCGGCACGACGAGAGCCGTGTTCGAGGCGCAGACGGCCCCCGACTACTGGGAGACCGGCGCTTCCGGGCGACGCTACTCCCGGGAGCTCGTCTGGGCCACGCTCGAGCCACGCTATGCAGATCCCGGCTACTGGGCACGCGACTCCTGGGAGACCAGCGAGTTCGCCTGTCGCGAGATCGCGCCGCGAACCTACCTGCTCACGTACACGCTCCGCCAGGGCGAGCGGATCACGCGCCGGCTCACGGTGTGGCAGCAGCGAGACGGAGCGTGGACGATCCTGTATCACCAGGGCACGGTCGTCGAGCACGGCGCATGACGGGCAGGCGGGTGCAGCCGGCGCTGGCGCCCAAGGTGAGCGTCGTCGTTCCCGTGTACAACCCCGGGCCCGAGCTCGAGCGCTGCATCGCGTCGGTGCTCGCCCAGTCGCTGCCGCCCGACGAGTTCGAGGCGGTGTTCGTGGACGATGGCTCGACCGACGAGAGCCCCGCCCGCCTGGACGAGGTCGCCGCGGCACACCCGAACGTTCGGGTCATCCACCAGGAGAACTCGGGCTGGCCGGGCAAGCCTCGCAACGTGGGGCTCGAGGCGTCCCGCGGTGAGTACGTGTTCTTCATGGACCACGACGACCGCCTTGGACCGGAGGCCCTCGAGCGGCTGTATGCGATGGCCGTCCGGAATTGGTCGGACGTCGTGGTCGCGAAGATCGTCGGGTTCGGCAGGCATGCGCCGCGGGGCGTGTTCCGCAGGAACCGGGACCGCGTCACCTTCGCGTCGGCACCCGAGCTGGTCAACACCCTCACGCCGCAGAAGCTGTACCGGCGCGCCTTCCTCGACGCCCACGGGATCCGCTACCCCGAGGGCAGGCGCCGCCTGGAGGACCACGTGTTCGTCCTCCGGAGCTACTTCGCGGCCTCGGTCATCTCCGTCCTGGGCGACTATGCGGCCTACTTCCACCACGCGGTGCCCGGGGGGAGTGCCGCGAGCGGCCGGTTTGACCCTGCGGGGTCGTTCGATCCGGCGTTCTACTTCCCGTTCCTGCGCGAGGTCCTCGAGATCGTTGAGGCGAACACGGTCCCGGGACCCTTCCGCGACCGGCTCCTCCGGCGGTATGCGGAGGGCGAGCTGCTCGGGCGGCTGGGCGGCGGAGCCTTCGGACGGCGGTTCCTCGACTTCGACGACGACTACCGTCGACGCCTGGTGGTCGAGGTCCGTGCGCTCGTGGTCGCGAAGATCCCCGCCACGGTCGATCCGCTGCTGCCGCCGCAGCAGCGGACGCAGCTCGCCGTGCTCCGCACGGACCGCCCCGACGTCGTGGAGCTGCTGCTCGAGCTGGCGCGGGCGGAGCACGGCGTCGTCCCGGTCGCCCACGTCCGCAGCATCGGTCCCGGCCCGGGCGGGGCGCTGCGCGTGGTCGCGGAGGCGGAGCTGACCGGTGACGGCACACCGCTCGTGTACGAGCGACGCGGGGGGCGTCTCCTCCTCCCGGTTCCTGCCACCGTCGCCGCGGTCGTGCCGGACGCGTCCCGTCAGATCAGCCACGGCCGCTCGATCCTGCGTCGAGGCGGGTCGGATGCGAACCCCAGCCCGGCCCTCGCGATCCTTCGCCGGGACGACGCGGTGGAGGTCGTGCTTCGGCCGACGGTACGCCAGCGGCTGCACGAGGTCCCCGGAGGCGTCCGGCTGACCCGCATGGTCACGTTCACGGTCGATCCAGACAGGATCACGCAGGGCTCGAAGTTCGCGCCCGGCCGGTACAGCGTGCGGATCAGGCCGGGGCTTGCCGGGTACAGCCGCGACGCCCGTCTGACCCGGGCGCTGGCGGGCGATCTCCCGGTCCTCGACCAGCCCCCCGGCAGCGGCGGGACTCCCCTGACCGCCGGCTGGGCGGGACCGGACAACCAGCTGGTCATCGATGCGCATCGACCTGCCACCCGTGGAACCGCTCCGCGGCTGAGGCGGCGGATCCGGCGCCTGCTCAGCCGCTGACGGGCGCGGGTCAGCGGTCAGGGATCAGCGCCCGCCGACACACGGCGAGCGATACGGCAGACGGCGATACGACCATCGACCCTTGTCCCCACCCGCGCTGGATGGGTCAATGTCGGCGGCCCGTCGCCTGCGGCGCTCGGGCAGGAGGATGACCGTGCCGACCATCGGCCTGCGCGCCGACCACGCACCGAGCGAGATCCCCGCGTCGCACCTGGACCTGGTCGAGTGCCCGCCGGTCGCGGCGCTCACGACGGTCATGGCCAACGGCGATCCGCAAACGTCGGTCGTGTGGTGCGACTTCGACGGCGAATACGTGCGCGTCAACACGATGCGCGGCTTCGCCAAGGAACGGAACATGCGGGCCAACCGCCGGGTCACGCTCCTGTGCTACGACCCCGCCCTGCCACTCCGCTACCTGGAGGTCCGCGGCACGGTCGTGGACATGACCGAGGACGGCGCGGCGCAGCATCTCGATGCCCTCGCCTCGAAGTACATCGGCAGGCCGGTGCGCTACTTCGGCGACGTCATCCCCGCGCGATTCTCGGAGACCGAGGTCCCGGTGCTATGCCGGATCCGGCCCACGCGCGTCGGGGTCATGGACGCAACCGGATCCGGAGACGGGCGATGACCATTGACATCGCTCCCGTGACCGTTCCGATCCCTGCCTCCCACCTCGACCTGCTCACCCGGCCGATCTGCGCCGTGTTCACGACGATGGGCGGCGACGGCCAGCCACAGTCCAGCCTGGTCTGGGTCGATGTGGACGACGGCTGCGCGCGGGTCAACACCACGCTGCAGCGACGGAAGGGCCGTAACCTGCTCGCCAACCCCAGGGTCAGCCTGCTCGTCGTGGACCCGGAGAACACGGCCCGGTTCATCCAGATCAGAGGCGACGCGGAGCTCCTGAGTGATGGCGCGCAGGACCATCTCGATGCCCTGACGCGCGCGTACACCCGCCATCCCCGCTACTACGGCTTCGTCTATCCCCTCGAGCAGCAGGCACGGGAAACGCGCGTGATCTGCAGGATCCATGCCCGTCGGATCACCCTCAACGCGATCCACGCCTGAGGGCGCGGGGAGGGCCGCAACTGGCGAACGTGAGGGATCACCATGGACGTTGCCGGGACGGCGCCCTCCGGCGGGTCCGGCTGAGCGCCGAGGCGGCAACGGGGATCGGTGCCCTGATCGCCCTGTTGACGGCAACCGCCCAGGCTGTCGGGTAGCTCGCCGGCGCCCGCCTGCGAAAGCGCCTGACCGCCGCTGAACCGGCTGGTGGGGCCGGATTCCGGCCGATAGACTGCTGGTCGTACCCGGCAGCCCCGGCTCACGGCAGAGATCCTTGGAACGAGGTCGTCACGCCCTGATGGACCCCACGCTCCAGCCATCGCGCCTGGGCCGGCCGCATCCGTGGGCATGACCGAGCCCCGGACCGGCAATCCCCTGCTCCCTCGGGCGCCGCGCACGGTTCGCTCGGTGCTGCCGGTCCTCGTGTGGCTCCCCCGCTATGCGTGGCGCGCGAATCTGCCGGCAGACCTGGTCGCCGGGATCGCGCTCGCCGCCCTGCTGGTCCCGGAATCGATGGGCTACGCAGGGGTCGCCGGCGTGCCGCCACAGGTCGGGCTGTACGCGGCCCTGGGCGCTGTGCTCGCCTACGCCTTGACGGGGGGCACGTCGATCCTGGTCGTGGGGCCTGCATCGGCGGTGGCGGCGCTGTCGGCATCCGTCATCGGCGCCTTCGACGGACGGGCCGACCCTGTCCCGCTGGCGGCCGCCCTGGCCATCACGTCGGGCCTCATCCTCGTCGCCGCCGGCGCGCTCCGCCTCGGGTGGATCGTCAACTTCATCTCGCGACCGGTCCTCCACGCATTCGTGGCGGGCCTGTCCATCTCGATCATCGTCGGCCAGCTCGACGGGCTGCTGGGCGTCGAGGTCACCGCCGATTCCGCGGTCGCGAGGCTCCTCGATATCGTCACCCGGGTCGGCGACTGGCACCCCCTCACCACCGCGATCGGGGTGGCTGCTGTCGTCTGCCTCCTGGTTCTGGAGCGGTACGCCAGGCGCATTCCGGCCGCGGTCATCGTGGTCGCGATCGGCATCGTCGTGGCGGTGGCGTTCGGGCTGGACGCCCGGGGCGTTGCCGTCGTCGGCGAGATCCCCCAGGGACTGCCGAGGATTGCGATCCCTGACCTGTCCGGCACGCGCTGGCTGGAGCTGTTCGCCGGGGGCACGGCACTGCTCCTGGTGGGGTTCTCGGAGGGCTACGCAGCCGCGTCCGCGGTCTCGGCCCGCACCGGGGAGGAGGTCGATGCCGACCAGGAGCTCGTCGGGGCGGGTGTCGCCAACGTCGCGTCGGGACTGCTGGGCGGGCTGGCGGTGTCCGGCAGCCTGTCCAAGTCCGCGGCATCGCAGGCCGCCGGGGCACGCAGCCAGGTGGCCAACCTCGCGGGTGGTCTCGTCGTGCTCGCCACGTTGCTGTTCCTCGGTCCGGTGTTCCGATATCTGCCAGAGCCCGTGCTCGCGGCAGTCGTGATCGCCGCAGTGCTGCCATCGGCGTCCCCCCGGCGGGTGCTGGACCTGTGGCAGGTGAACCGGCTGGACTTCACGGCGGGTGCCGTGACGTTCGCGCTCGTCCTGGTGTGGGAGACCCTGCCCGCGATGATGGTCGGCGTCGCCCTGTCGCTTGCCTTCGTCGTGCGGCGCGCGAGCTTCCCCGACGTCGTGGAGCTCGTGCCGGTGGACGGCGTCTTCCGCAACGCCGCCGAGGCGGGCACGGCCGCAGCGCCGGCGGGCAGCGCCGAGGACCGCGTCGCGGTGCTCCGCTTCGAGGCGCCCCTCGTCTACGCCAACGCTGATCGACTCGGCCTCGCGACGAGGACCCTGATCGGCCGCCGCTCGGGGCTCGAGCGGGTCGTGCTCGATGCCGAGATGATCTCCGACCTCGACTCGAGCGGAGCGGAGGTGCTGGAGGCGCTCGATGACGACCTGGCCGCGCACGGCATCGCGCTGCACCTGGCGCGGATGCACCACCATGCCCGGGCACAGCTCGAGCGATCGCGCATGCGCGATCGCTTCCACGACCGGATGCATGCGAGCGTTCACGAGGCAACCGGTGACGGGCCGGGGGCTCCCGGCGCCACGGACGGCGGCTAGCCCCAGCGGTCATCTCCGTCGCCTGCCTGCTCGGCGTCTCGGACGAAGCCTGGGCGGCGGTCAGCTGCGCTGCCGTTGTCGCAATGCCGCCACACGCGAGCGATCCTTGGCACGCCGTGCGACCGTCAGCGTCGCGAGCTGGTCGGCGATCGAGGCGACCGCGATCAGCTGGCCGAAAGCCTCGACACGCTCGGCGCGAGGCGCGAGCTCGTCGTAGCGACCGC
The DNA here is from genome assembly GCA_963732805.1 of uncultured Chloroflexia bacterium. Classification (GTDB taxonomy): domain Bacteria; phylum Chloroflexota; class Limnocylindria; order Limnocylindrales; family CSP1-4; genus CAIXZV01. The sequence goes on along the minus strand of CAVTAW010000001.1, from coordinate 1,772,893 downwards.
TGATCTCCGGCACCAGGTCGAGGGCGCCCAGTCGTGTCTCGAGCAGCTCGTCGAACGTGGATGGCTCCTCCGGATCCGGGGCCCACGCCATCCGCCGCTCCCGTTCCCCGGGTTGCGGCTCGCGCTGAACCCAGTGCCTCTCGCCATCCGGACCGATCCGCCAGTCCCCGAAGGGCCCGTCCTGGTCCGGCCTGGCCTCGATCGACGCCAGGGCCGCCGCCAGTCGGGTGAGGTTCGCGACGTCGAGCGCGGGTGTGATGTCCAGATCACCGGGGGTCAGCTCCACGCCCAGCAGGAGCGCGGCCGTCGATCCGGTTACGACAAACTCGACTCCGTGCCCGGCGAGCAGCCGGAAGAGCGCGGGTAGATCCGGTGGGCGCCGATCAACCGGCATGTCATGGTCCTCGAGCTTCGCGCGAGCGCTCAGTCGCGGCTCATCGTGGTCGCGATGTCTGCCTCGTTGCCCGCGGGGCGACCGGAACCACGGCGTTCAGGCACCCCACGATACCCGCCCACCTCCGCCCAGCGGGTCCTGCCGGCTGGCGGCCGCGGACGGCTGCCTTCGCGTGGGCTCAGCGATCGCGCTCGAGCTCCCGTCGCAGGACCGCACGGCCGCGCGAGATCCAGCTGGCAACGGTACCCGTCGGAACGTCCATCATCCGCGCGATCTCCGCCTGGGTGTACCCATCAACGACGTTGAGGAGCAGCGCCGACCGGGTCCTCGCGTCGAGGGTGCCGAGCGCGGCCCACAGGTCCGGGTCGGACGCGTCGGCCCAGGGCCTGGGCTCCACGCGCCCGATCACGGCCAGCCAGCGGCGGCGGCCGCGCAGGTGGTTGAAGGCGAGCCTCAGCGCGATCGTGTACAGCCACGCGCGTGCGTCCTCGCCGTCGAACCGGTCCCAGGAGCGGAACGCCCGGAGGTACGCGTCCTGGGCGATGTCCTCGGCGTCGTGCTCGTCGCCCAGTACGAGCACCAGCCGCCGGAGGAGGCTCGCGTAGTGGGGTCGGACGGCCGCCTCGAACACCTCGGGATCGATCTTCGAGGCGGCGGCCCGGTTCACCGCCGCCGCCGTTGCATCGATGGAGGTCACGGCATCGGGTACCCGACGCAGGCCCCGACTCCGGTCGCGCCGACCCGCTGATCCACGACCATGATCACCTGCCCGTCGGGGAGAAGCGAGCCGGGGATAACGAACCCATGGGCGGGCGCACTCAACAGGTGGACGGTGGAGCTGGCGCCCTTGCCGCCCTCGGCCGACAGCACCGTCCCGCTCTCGACCTGCCAATCGACCCGGGCATAGCCGTGAGACGCCAGGAATGCCGCGGCCTCGGGCGGCGTCATGCACTCCATCGCGGCGCCCGCGAGGGGCTGGCCGGGGTTCTCGATCCCGGGGTAGCCCTCGGCCATCCGCCCGATGATGACGGCCCCGGCCGCCGTCGCGACGAGCGCGAGCGCGAGCACGGGGGCCATCGCGATGGACACCGCGAAGCGTGAGCCTCGACGACGCCGCGTCAGGGAAGGTGGTTCGTCGGTCGCGGGAGCCCGCGCCTCCAGGGCCGCAAGCCTGGTCGAGAGGTCGAGATCGTCGAACATGGGATCACCTTCGGTCGAGCCGGCCAGTCAGCATGCCTGCCGTTCGATCCGTACAACACCGCAACGCGGCGGATCCATGCCTCGGACCCGAACGTGCAACCAGAGCCTAGCCCGACTCGTCGCCGTCGCCGTGCCGGCGTCAGTCGCTGCGGGTTCGGGTCGAGCGTCAACGCGGAGAAGGCTCGGTGACCACACAATCCGGTCGATGCCTGCGAGCCGGCCGCAATGAGCATGCCCCGCCCGATGATGGCCCGGTAGCGGGACGCCGCCTACCCTCATCGCGTGCACCCGAAAGGAGGCATGCGATGCCCCAGGCAGCCTGGTCCCCCAAGCGTGAACGACAGTACGAGCACATCAAGGAGAGCGAGCTCGACGCGGGCCGCTCCGAAGAGCGAGCGGAGGAGATCGCGGCCCGCACCGTCGACGAGGAGCGAGCCGAGAAGGGCGAGACGAAGGCGGCACGGACGACCGATGGATCGCGCGGCGGCTCGCGGTAAGGACCTCGGCCCCGGCGCGGTCTCGGAAGGTCGCTAACCCGGCACGGAAACGGCGCCCCCGGGCTCCCCCCTGCGGGCGCCGTTTCCGGTGTTCGGGGCCCCCGGCGTACGGGCCCCGGGGGCGGGCGCCGGGGGCGAGTGTCAGGCCCTGCGGTCAGGCCCCGTCCTGTCCGTCAGGCAGTGACCTGTCGCCCGGCGACCGCACGCCACACAGCGAGCACGACGATGGCACCGAAGACGGCGACGACGATGCTCTCCACGTTGAGGCCGGTCACGTCCGCGAGGCCCAGGACGGTCCCGGCAAGGAACCCTCCGACCACGGCGCCGACGATGCCGAGCAGGATCGTGCCAAGGACCCCCTCGCGCCCGCCGGCGATGAGGTTGGCGAGGAAACCGGCGATCGCCCCGAGGACGATCCAGGCGATGATTCCCATCGTTCTTCTCCCTTTGTCTGGCGGCTTGCGGCGGCGACCTCTCTCGTGGGCAGTCGATCCGACCGTCGAGCGCCCATCGGCGCCGTGCTCACGATGCGGCCGGCAACGTTGCTGACGGCCGATCGGCGCGCGGCCGGGCATTGCATTCACGCGGCAGCCACACCGGGACCGCGGCGTCGGCCCGGGGGCCGTCATCGCGGTGGGCGACATGCGCACGCAAGGTCGTGCCGGCCGGCGACGCGGGGAGGAAGCCCGGCGGGTGTCACCTTGGGGTGCCACTGGACGGCTTGCCGCCAGCACCGCAGGATGTCATCTCCGCCCCGCGGAGGCTCGCACTCGCAGGAGGTCGACATGAGCTCGAAGCCCCTGGTCCTCGTGGCCGACGACGAGCCGCGGATCACCAGGCTCGTCTCGATCGCGCTCCAGGAGGAGGGGTTCCGGGTCGTGACCGCCAGCAGCGGCGAGGAGGCGATCCGGCGGGCCGAAGAGCTCCGGCCGGACGTTGTCCTGCTGGACATCGTCATGCCCGACATCGACGGCATCGAGGTCATGCAGAAGCTGCGCGAGCGGCGACCCGTGCCTGTCATCCTGCTGACGGCCAAGGGTTCGACGTCCGACAAGGCCAAGGGCCTTGACCTGGGGGCCGACGACTACGTCGCCAAGCCGTTCCACCCCGACGAGCTCGCGGCCCGCGTGCGCTCGGTCATCCGGCGCTCGTCCGGTGCAACACCGGGCCAGGGGATCGTTGCCTTCGACGACATCGAGATCGACCTCGAGCGCCGGCTGGTGAGCCGGGGCGGGCAGCTCGTCCAGTTCTCGCGCACCGAGTGGCTGCTGCTCCAGCACCTCGCGGCGAACGCGGGCAAGGTCGTGCTGCACAGCGAGCTCCTGACCCAGGTCTGGGGCCCCGAATACCGCGACGACCTGCAATACCTGCGGGTCTGGGTGAGCCGCGTCCGGCGCAAGCTGGGAGCGATGCCCGGCCAGCCGGGCAGGATCAGGACCTTCCAGGGAATCGGGTACCTGCTCGATATCGATCCCGGCGCGCGGGCCGGATTCACTGCGACCAGCGAGGATCACGGCAGCCGGGCGGACGACGCTGCGGTGCAGCCGGATGACACGCCATCGCCGAGCATGACTGACGAGTCCACGACGCCTGCGGCCGGTATCATGCGCCCCACCCGGACATGAGCCGGCCGCAGGGGCCCGGGCCCGAGATCCCCGTCGACCCGAGGGCACGACCACGAACGACGATCAGCCTGTCGTGCGCATCTTCCGCTGCCGGCCACTGCGACTCGAGTTCGATCGCCTCCTGCGCGACCTGATGATCCCCGACCTGCGACGGCTGTCCGGCCTGCTGGACGTCCACGTCGGGCGGCACGGCCCCGATTCGATCGGCGAGCGCCTCATCGCGTCGATCTGGTCGTCGGGGCACGCGATGGCCCAGGCGATGGGCCCATCAGCGGACATCGAGGCGTCGATCTTCCACCCGGAGCACCTGGACCTGACGACCGACCGGACCCTCGCCGTTCATCCGCTTGAGATCGCCTTCCACGCCCGGGTCCCGGATGCCGGCCGGATCCTCCGCCTCGTCCACGGCCGCGCTCGCGAGGGCGAGCTCCCGACCTACGTCGCGGAGGCTCGTGAGGGGACCGAGCGCGACATCGCGTCGGGACAAGGGCCGATCGCGCTCTATCTCGCCGCGATCGCGCCCGACCGTTTCGTGACGCTCTCCGTCTGGACCGGCTGGGAACCGATCGAAGCGTCCACGGGCGCGGGGACCCATCATCCGCAGGCGACGCGTCACGCGGAGCGGCTTGTCGAGACGGCGGTGGAGCACTTCGAGGTGATCCCGGGCTGAACCTCCGGGTCGCTGACCTAGCGAGGCTCCGTCGACCTGTCCCGGGCCAGCCGCTGATACTCGGATCGGAAGTGCTCGATCTCCGCCTGGGCCGCGGCCCATTCCGGGCGCCCCGCATCCAGCGTCGCCAGCTTCCGCTCGGCGGCCCGCCATGCGGACAGCACGGCGCCCAGGGTGTAGGTGCGCGGCGGCTCGTCAACCTGCTCGGCGCTGGGCTCGAGAATGATCTCGTACGTGTCATCGGCCTGCGGCGTGATCAGGTACCGGACGCGCAGCAGCCGCCCGTCGAGGCGGCGGATGGTCCCGGTGCCGAAGATCTCGCCCCCGCCCGATGCCTTCCAGGCCTCCTCGAAGCCGTTGGAGGCCGCTCGGTCCTCCTCGATCGAGAGGGCGCCCCGTGGCAGCGCCTTCAGCTCGTCGAATGTGAGGCCCAGCAGCTCCAGCGCCGCATCGGTGGCTTCCAGCACGGTGGAAGCGCGGTCCACCCGGACCCGTGCGGCGTGACCGACCATCGACGGCTCTCCTGTGGACGCGCTGACGCGGCAGATGCCGAGCGTATCACCGCCCGGCGAGCGCCCATACTTACGCGCGTTGCAGAGGTGGTTCCGGACGATCCGGTGGACGAGCACGGGCGGTCAGGAAGCTGAGGCGACCAGGTCAAGCGATGCGAGAGCGCGAACGTCGCCGCGCGGTTTCCACGTTGGCGGACGCTCAGGATCGACGCGAAACTCCGGGAACAGCTCCGCGAAGCGCTCGATCATGATCGTGAGCTCGAGCCGGGCGAGGTTCGCGCCCAGGCAGAGATGGCGGCCGTGGCCGAACGCGACGTGGCGGTTCGGATGACGGTCGAGGATGCAGCGTTCGGGATGCTCGAACGCGCGCGGGTCGTGGTTCGCGGCGCCATAGGCAAGGAGCACGACATCGCCGGCAGGGATGGTCTCGCCGTAGATGTCGACGTCGTGCGCCGCGTTGCGGCCGAAGACCTGCACCGGGGAGATGACCCGCAGGAGCTCGTTGACGGCCAGGTGCGTCAGCGCGTTCGTGTCGCGGAACAGCTGCGTGCGCTGCTCCGGGTGCTGCGCAAGGTGCAGCAGGCTCATGCCCATCGCGCCTGAGGTGGTCTCGTAGCCCGCGAGGAGCATCAGCATCCCGAACTGGCGGACCTCGAGATCGGACAGGCGGTGGCCCTCCACCTCGGCCTCCAGCAGCATCCCGAGAAAGTCGTCACGTGGCTCCTGCCTGCGCTCGGCGATCCGCGCGTCGATGTAGGCACCCGAGTCGCGCACGGCGGCAGCCTGGTCCTCCTTGTCTCGCAGCGCGTTCGAGTACATCCGCTCAACCCAGTCGAACCAGAGCGCCTGATCCTCGTTCGGGAGGTCCATCAGTCGCGCGAGCGAGCCGAGCGACATGGGGTAAGCGAACTCCGCCATGACGTCGCCGCCGCCCTTCTGCGCGAACCGCTCGAGGAGCCTCGTCGCGAGCGCCTCGAGGTCGGGGCGCATGGCGTCGATGCGTGGCTTGGCAAACACGGCGCTGACGAGCGCGCGGTACCGGGTGTGTTCGGGCGGGTCGAGCTCGATCGGCAGCAGCGGATCGGTTCGAGGTTGCGTCGGGGGGATGAGCGTTGTGCCGGCCACAGCCGACGAGAACGACTCGTGATCGAGGGCCGCCGCGACCACGTCGTCATAGCGCGTGAGCAACCAGAAGCCGCCGTACAGATCCGAGTGCAGGAGTGGGTGCTTCTCCCGAATTGGCCCGAAGACGCTCTCGGGATCCTTGACGAACTGCGGGTCGTGGTGGTCGAAGCTCATGCCGCTCCCGGCCGAATCGCAGGGACGGCCACGCGCGTCGCCGGGATGCCCTGGACGTTCATCGCCACACCTCGTTCGGGTGCGGGCATCGTACTGCGGCCTTCGTGCCCGAGCCCGGCCCGGTCGTCCGCCAGTCCACGGCCCCGCCGCCGACCCGGCCCGAGCAGCCCGCCCGGCGGGGCATGATGGCGCAATGACCCCGCCCACCCTCGTCGGGACGGCCACGCCGGAGGCCCCAGGGCCGCATCGGCACGCCGGCCCCTTCGCCCGCGCCGCCGAGGCGGTGCCGCCGCCGGCGCTGGTGCTGGTGTCGGTCGTCTCGATCCAGTTCGGCGCCGCGGTGGCGGTGCACCTGATCGAGGTGCTGGGGCCGATCAGCACGACCTTCCTGCGCAGCGGCTCCGGGTGGGGGTCGATGGGGGGGCGGCGGTTGGGGGCGGTGTGGCGGGGGTGTTGTGGTGGGGTGAGTCTGCGGTGCGAGGGTGGGGCGGGCGCGGGGGTGGGGTGGCTGGGGATTGGGTGGCGCGGGTCTTGTGGTTGCTGTCTCGGGGCTTGGTTGGTGGGTGGGTGGGGGGGGGGTGGTGGTGGGGGGTGATGGGGGGGGTTCGGGGGGTGGTGGGGGGGGGGGGGGTGGCGGGGGGGGGGTGCGGGGGGGGAGGGGGGGGGGGGTGGCGGGGGGGGGGCGGGGTCGCGGGGGGGGGTGGGGGGTGTGGGGGTGTTGAGGGGGGTGGAGGGGGGGGGGGGGGGGGGCTGGTCGCGGGTGGGGGGCGTGGGGGTGGGGTCTGGTGGGGGCGGAGTTTGGGGGGCGGGGGCGGGGGGTGGGGGGGGGGGGGGGGGTGGGGGGTGGCGGGGTGGTCGGTGGGGTCTGGGGGTGGCCTGGGGGGGCGTGGGGGTGATGGGGTATCGGGGGTCGGGGGGGCGGCTGGGGAGCGGGTCGGTGTTGCGTGTCCTTGGGCGCGGGGGGCGAGGGTGGGTACTGGACGGAATAGAGAGGGTTGCGAGCCTGGTGGTGGAGCGGGGTCGAGGATGTGAGCGGGGAGCTGAGGGGCTGCGGGCTGCGACGGGCCTGGCGCCGCGCGGCGTCTGGGTGGTGCGGGCGCGCGGTTTGGTTGGTGGGCGGGGGGGTGGGGGTGGTGGGTGGCGGTGGCGGAGCTGGGGGGGCGGGCGGGGTATGGGGTGTGATGGGCGGCTGGGGGGGGGTTGGCGGGCGGTGGCGTGGTGCCGTGGGCGCTCGTGGTGGAGGCCCGGGTGATCGCGGGGGGGGTCGGTTGGGGTGGGGGGAGAGGGGGATGGGGGGGATTGTGGGGGGGGGGGGGGGGGTGGGGGGGGGGGGAGGTGAGTGAGGCGGGGGGGGGGGGTGTTGGCGTCGTCTGCGCGGGCCCGGGGGAGGGGGCGACGTGAGAGATGGTCCGTATCAGGAGGTCGCCGGGGGTCAGCCGCACGGGGGCGGGAGGGTGGGCCGCCGGGCGGCGGGGTGGTGGGGTGTGGGGGAGGGGTTGGTGGGGGGGATGCGGTGAGGGGGCGGGGGGGGGCGGGTTGTGGGGGCGTCTCGTTTTGCGGGTGGTGGGGGTCGGGGGGGGGGGGGGGCGCCGGCGATCGGGGTGGGGGGGGGGGGGGGGTGAGGGGGGGGGTGGCGGGGGGTGGCGGGGGCGGTCGGCGGGCCGGGGGATACTAGGGCAGGGGGTGGGGTTGGGGCGAGCGTGAGTCGCAGGTCCGGTGGGTGGGGGGCGGCATCGGGTGTTCTCGCGTTGGTTGAGTTCGTCGGCGGAGGGTCGGGGGGGGGGGGGGGGGGGGGGAGTCGGTGAAGGGTTGGGGCGGGCGGGTGGGACTTTGGTTGGTCGTGGTGAGTGCGGGGGGGGGGGGGCGCTGGTCGTGGGGGTGGGGGGGGGGTGGGGGGGGGGGGGGGGGGGGGGGGGGGGTGGGGGGGGGGTGGTGGTTCGTGCGGGCAGGGCCGCGCTTGGTATGCTTGGGGGGGGGTTGGGGGGGGGTTGGGGGGGGGGGGGGTGTTTGGGGTGGGGGGCGGGGTGGTGGGGGGGGGGGAAGGCGGGTGTTGGGGGGACTGGGGGGGGGTGTGGTGGGGGGCTGGGGGGGGGGGGGGGGGGGGGGGGGGGGGGGGGGGGGCGGGGCCGGTTGAGTGGTGGTGAGCATCCAGGGGTGGGCGGGGGGGGTCGTTCAGGGGGGGGGGGGGGAGGGGGGGGGCGGGGGGGGGGGGGGCGCGGCGGGGGGGTTGGGGGGGGAGGGGCCTGGGCGGGGGGGGGGGGGGGGGGGGGGGTCGGGGGGGGGTGGTGGGGGGGGGTGGGGGGGGAGGGGGGGGGGGGGAGGGGGGGGGAGGGGGGGGGGGGGGGGGGCGGGGGGGGGGGGGGGGGTGTGGGGGGGAGGGGGGGGGGGGGGGGGGGTGGCGGGGGCGAGGTATGAATGGGAGGGGGGGGGGGTTGGGGCTGGGAGGTGGCGGGGGGGCGCGGAGGCCGGGTATGGAGGTGGCAACCTCGAGGCTCACGAGCCGGCGAGCCGTTCTCATGCTGACCGGCCTGCGCAAGCCCGCCGCGAAGGCCAAGGACCTCCATGTCCTCATGGACCTCGCCGCGCGAGGAGAGTTGCGGGCGGTCGTGAGCCGGACGTTCGCCCTCGCCGAGTCGGTGGACGCCCACCGGTTCGTCGAGCGCGGCCCCAAGCAGGGCAGCGTGGTCATGACGGCCTGATGGACAGCAGTCCCCTCGGACGGCGGGGCGTCGGGCTCGCGATCGGCATCGCCATCGGACTGCTCCTCGGCGCAGGCATCGGGCAACCCGGTGCGGGCCTGGCCATCGGCGTTGCCCTGGGCGTCGCGCTCGACCTGAGCGCCCGTCGGCGCTCCGGCGACGGCGGTCCGTGATCATGGCGGTGGGGCCCCGCGAGCGGCGGGCCGGGCTGCTCCAGCGAGACCTCGGTGCCGGGCTGACCCGCCACCTTGACCGTCAGCCGTCGATGGTCGCCCGTGTCACGGAGCCAGGTCACGGGACGGCTCGGGGCAGGTCGCGAGCGAATGTGAAGTCCTCATCACAGGATCTCGCGGTGCTCCGGCCCTGCGCACCGCCCGTGCCTGGCCGCCCGCCGCTTGAGAGCCCGTACGAGTGCGTCATCCACGCATCCGACGTCTGCCTGCGCACGGTGGGCCACTGGGAACGCCGCGAGCTGGTCGCCCTGCTCGTAACCGCGTGGAGGCGGCCGACCGCGAGATCGTGCGGGTGGTGTGGACGCCGCCGGCGCGGCCGTTCTTCCTCGCCTCCGCCGCCAACGCCGAGGACCGGGCGCTGTGAGGCGTGGCGCCCCCGGACGGACTGAGGACCCAGCAGCAGCGCTCGACTGGTACGCGGCGTGATGGCCTCTATCGCGAGCTAGGCCGCCTGGGCGACCGCCCAGGCCGCGTCAAAGGCCGCCAGGACAGTGGTTCGAACGTCCTCGCCAAGCTCAACAATCAGGCTCTGCTTCTTGCCGATGCCATTGAGGCTCGTCCCGAACAACATCATCCGGGTGTCGTCGATCCCGTAGCGATCGTGAAGCGTGCCGGCGGTCGCCTGCCGGACCTCGATCTTGGTTGGATGCTCTTTCCGGAAGGCAGCGAGGTCGCGGGCGAAGGCTTGGGCCTTCTTGATGTTCACGGTCAGCAGGCGGATCTCAGAGACCGCGGTGGCCTCGGCCAGCAGGTCCAGCGACGCACTCTCCACGTAGGGGTCGCAGAAGCGGAGCAGCCCCGAGAACGACTGCATAAGCGCTTGTGCGGACCGGATGCCGGATAGGGCCTTGGATGGCTCGATGAAGACGACATCCGGCCCCGCTGAGAGCAGTTCTTCGAGGCCGGCCTGCATGAGCTGATACGAGCGGACGCCTCCGCGTTGGTTGCTGGCAACGCTTCGCCGATCGGCTGAGAGGATCGCCTGGACGCGTTGCCGCGACAGGTAAATCCCGTGAACATCCCGCAGGGCGGTGGCGATCTGGGTCGCCGTTACCCACCTGACATCAAGGCGGTCTTTCATGACCCCCAGGACCCACAGGACTTGTTCGCGCTCACCGAGCCCAAGCAGGCCTGGGAAGCCGCTGACGTCAGCAGCGCGGAGCTGATCCTCGATGGGTGGCCCTGGACGCCGCGCCGATGACACTTGAGCTACTCCTCACCCTCTTCTGCCGTTCCGCCCAGCATCGCCCGCACGGACGTGATCCCCGCCGTCGTGAGCTTGTAGGTCTTCCGAGCCTGCCGACTGGACCCGGCCTTCGAGACTTGACGGACTCGGGCGGGACGGCGGTCCTGCAACGACTGGAGCGCGTCTGTAATGTTTCCGACGCCGTACCCAAGATCTTTGAGGGCTGAATTTAGGGTCTGGGACTGCCAAGACGCATTGTTCTGAATGACCTGAAACCAGTACGCTGCGACCATTGCTCGATCAGCATCGGTACGCGGATTAGCAGCATCAAACAGATCCACGAAGCCTGCGAACTCAAGTCGCTCGGATCCGGTCTCCTCGCCGCCCGCGGACGCTCCGCCGGATCCCCGGCCTCCAGGTTTCGTCAGACGCACATCGAACTTACTTGCGGCCCACGTTAGGACCCGTATGCGCCCGGCATCGTCAAGCGTCGAAAGCGCTTCGGACAACGTAGCCATGGCCGTTAGCTCCGGATCTTGTGTCACCTAGTAGTTCTCCGCGTGGCGATCGATGGTGAGCCGGTAGCTTTGCGCAGAGTCTAGGGAAAGTCGGCGAAATGTCAAGGCGGGGACGTGGCTCCACGTCTTGCCGGGCCTAGACAACCGCCGGCGTCGCGCCCCGGGAGCTGCTCTGGGGCTCACTGCGCATCGAAGCGGCGCAGCCCGGTAAGCCGCACGTAAGCGTGCACCGCTATGGTCGAGCTTGGCCCCGCGCCGCGGGGTCGGGTGCGTCACCGGTGCCACGCCGACTGCGTCGGGGCCTCCCATGTCAGGACGATGGTCTTTCGGCCAAAACAGAACGGATGTGCTATTATTCCGTCCATCCGCTCCCTCCCGGCAGCGGGTACGATGAGGCGTACGACGCTGGCCGAACCGCTCCCCGAAGCCTCGATATCCCGGCCCCGTCTCCTCCGCCAGCCACGCGGCACGTCCTACGTCTCGGCGACGCACGCAGGATGCGCTGGTTGGCGGCTGAGTCGATCCATCTGGCCGTCACATCACCCCCGTACTGGACCCTCAAGAAGTACAACGATCACCCTGACCAGCTAGGCGATCTTGCCGACTACGAGGCGTTCCTGCGCGAGCTGGACAAAGTGTGGCGTCACGTCTACCGCGCACTTGTGCCCGGCGGCCGGCTGGTCGTCGTCGTCGGAGACGTGTGCTTGTCGCGCTCAAGAACAAGGGGAGACACCAAGTCATTCCCCTCCACGCCGACATCTCCACCCACGCGCGCCGTATCGGCTTCGACTACCTCACCCCCATCTATTGGCAGAAGATCGCCAATGCCAGCTACGAGGTCGAAAACGGCAGCTCATTCCTGGGCAAGCCGTTCGAGCCGAACGCGATCATCAAGAACGACACCGAGTACATCCTGTTCCTCCGGAAGCCGGGCGGGAACCGCAAGCCCACCGACGAGCAGCGTCTCCTTTCCAAGATGACCAAAGAGGAGCACGCGACGTGGTTCCGCTCGATTTGGACCGACGTTCCAGGAGCATCGACGCGGGATCACCCGGCACCCTTCCCGATCGAACTGGCTCACCGTCTCATCAGGATGTTCAGTTTCGTGGGCGACACAGTCCTTGACCCGTTCGTCGGCACGGGGACGACCATGATCGCGGCGCTGCGTGCCGGGCGAAACAGCATCGGCTCCGAGATCGACCCGGAATACCTGGCCCATGCCGAGGCACGGATCCGCGCAGAGGTCGACCAGCTCAAGCTGTTTGACCGCCACGCTGAGCTTGAAGTCGTCCGCGCCTAGTTCCGAGCGCAGTACAGGTGGCAGAGGCGGCGCAAGAACCAGTTGTAGCGCTGTACGGCGCGCCGGGTGCCGGCGCTGGGTCGCCGACGACAAGTTGGGCGCACTTTCGTCCGTCATAGTCCTATGATGAGGACATAGGCGGCCTCGCACCACACGTCCGGGTCGCTCGTGCCGTGACGGATCGGCATGCCGTCGGTGAACAGCTTGATCGTGTCCTCGGCCGCCTGGTCCTTGTTCTGGACCCGACGATCTGGCGACGGTGGCGAACTCGTCGGGGTTCGAGTAGTCGTCCGTAGGTCATGAGGACCGTGAAGGCCGCAATAGAACGTCTGTCGACCTCGTGAACATGCCCGGCGAACTCGCGAGTGTCCTTCCATCGTCGGTTCGCGCCTTTCCGTGAGCAGTCGAGATCGTCTTGCTCGAGTGCAAGCGGAGTTCGGATCTCGGCGAGCTCAGCGATGAGTACACCGTCGATGTTGGTGTCGATGACCAGTCGTTCGGCCTCGGACAGCGACCCGCCCGCGCGCAGTTGCTCCAGGGCTCGAAGCGCCTTGTCGAGCCTGTAGCTCTCGCCGCCCGATTCCCCGGTTCTTTAGCGGTCGGAGTCTCAGTTTATCTAGCCCCTCGAAGACGCGCGGGCAGGTCTCCGCTAGGTCAGCAAAGATCGCGTCCGTAAGGAAATTCGAGTGATCCTGCGCCCGTGGTTTGAAGCGGGCGTGCTCCGTCATCCACTGCACGTACTTGTCAGGCGCGCCCACAGGTCGGATGCCCCCGGTGACGGTTTGGTTAGGTAGCGGCAACCATACGCGCAATGTGCGTCCGCGCGGGTGGCCCGAAGGTCCTCAAGGGCTCGCCAGGAATGCCAGCGACGCGCGACGCAGGCGACCTGCGGCGGGGGCTCACGCAGTTTGAGCATTGCAGCCGTAGGCGCGCTGTGGTTGGATGGTTGGCGACGGCCGGGATGGCCAAGGGTCGCGGAGTGATCCGGGGTCCGGTGCCCTGTCTGTCATCTAGCGAACAGGGGTAGTTGGTACTACGTCGCGCTAGATGACAGGAAATGAGAGAGAAGACAGACGAAGCACCGACCGCCAAGACGTGCAACGGCTGCGGCCGTGAACTCCCCCTATGGTCGTTCACCGTCGTCCCAACGGGCTGTTCTGGCTGTGCCGCCCGCTGCACGGATTGCGAGACGCGACGACGCCGAGAGCATCGTCACGCCAGACCTGACCGTAGTTCAGGCCAAGCGCAGGCGCGAGAGGGCGCACCGCCGCGGACGGCGACAACGCTGGTCGGGGGTCCCCGAATGACCCCGGCCACCAGCGACGACCTGCGCCGCTCCCTGATTCGATGGCTCTCCGATGTCGCCCTGACGTCGCCCAAGCACACCGCGGACCGGCGAGACCCACACGCCCCGCGCCCCGGCCGAACGCCGATGACCGCAGGAAGCGTGTGGCGCAAACACACGGCGAGGCCCGGTCATGAGCCGAGACGATGGCCTTGCGCGGGCTGACATCCACACCAGCCTATTTCACGACCCGAAGGTCGTCGCGCTGGCACGGCTACTCCGTGACCCAACTCAGACGATGGTGGCCGTTGGTCTGTATCTGGCGCTGCTGCTCAAGTCGTGGCGAGCCGGCCGACGACTGACCCCTAACCAAGCCGCGCCGGCGTGGTGGCTCGAGGCCGACCGAGGGCCCCTGCGAGGCCATGACGGCCGTCGGGCTCCTCGATGGCGAGGGCCGTGTCGTCGAGCGTGCCTTTGAGGCCTGGTTCCGACCAGCCTCGGAGAGGGTTGCCCGCCTGCGCCAGCTGGCCAGCGAGGGCGGCCACGCCGACGGCCCGACGCCGGCGCGAGGGACCGGACGCCGCACTGCCCGGCACAGCGGACGCCACAACCCCCGGTGTAGTGGACGGTGCAGCACCAGCTCTACGCGAGCCAGCCAGCCAGCCAGCGTAGCTCGCTCGGCCGGCCGCAGTCTTCCCCCCCAACCCCCCACCAGTGGGGGGCACGGACGGAGGGCGAACGGGACCAGCCCACGGCAACTGGCGAAGGCCGCCGAAGCAGCAGCAGCGCACGAGGCCGAGGGCCGGAGGCGAGCCGCCGAGCAAGCCTCCCTTGCCAACAACTGGGGCCAGTCCACGAGCGCCGGCCTGACGCCGGCCGAGTTCGACGCGCGCGCCGCGACGTACCGGGAACCGAGCCCACCGTTTCCGTTGACCCGGTAGACGCTGGCGAGGCTGGGGCGGGCTCTGGTGCCGCACCGGATCCTCGCGGCCCAAGAGAGGACCACGGAGAGCCTCCCGAGAAATCGGGACGAGCCCAGCGGTCAGCAGCGGACAGCACGGAGTCTCACCGATGACAACACAACCCAAATTGACAGCGCCGACCCGCGCTGACCAAGTCACCAACCTGCTGCGAGAACATGGCCCGTCCACGGTCCGCTTCCTGGCCGACCAGACCGGGATGCGCGGCCAAGACGTCCGGGCACTCCTGAAGAAGCACACAGATCGGTTCACCACCCACCAAGGACCGCCCTACAGCCCCGCTGCCGCCGGCCCGACGCTATGGTCGCTGGGGGTGACCCGCAGCCGTCTGGCGGTCCGCGGTCGCTGGTGGCTCTTAGTCGCTCAAGGCCCCGCGGCCCGTCCCAACAGCGCATCGAGACGTCATCGCAGACCTGAGGCCCCTAATCGTTGGCCGGTATCGCGGACACTACCAACTGCCTGAAGACCTCACAGCCGGGTGGTCCCTTGCCGTAGGAGCGATCCGCACCGCGGGCGTCCCGGCGGGCGTCGCACCAATGGCGGCGAACCTCCTGGCGGGCCTAGCTCGCCTTCACTACGACGAGGTCATCGCCCGTCACCTACGAGGCGCGCTGCGAGATTTGGTGGACAGCGTCCGGCTGAAACCGGGGCATGTGGAAGTCCTCAACGCCGGCGCGGATCGGTATGGGGCGAATCCGCCGCGCTCAGGCCGCGCTGGCTTTGGCAGTCGGCACCCCCGACCCAGTGTCCCTCCGAATTTGCGGTGAACTCTCGGCCGGCCCTCGTCGGTTCCCCGTGGGCTCGCCTGCGCTGAGACTCCTCTGGCTGGTTTCGGCTCACGCCGATGAACTCTTGTTGCCCACCGTGGACGAATGCGACCACGCCTATCGCGCGTGGGCGCGTGGGCACGCGTGGGTGGTGACCCACGTGGGAGACCAGCCGTGACCGATCGAGAGCGAGTCCGCGCGGTCGTCCTGCTCGCCCTTGCCGCCGGTCTGTCGAAGCACGCCGCGGCTGCGAAGGCTTGCATCACCTACCGATCGCTTGCCCGTTGGCAGGCGGAAGACGACGGCTTCGCCGAGGCCGTTGAGGTCGCGTCAGGCACGGGTCGCGCCATGTACGAGGAGTCGCTGGTGGAAGCGGGCAAGAAGGACTGGCGCGCTGCTTTCGCGGCCTACGAGGCGATCTACCTCGAGCCTCGTGCCGACCTCAGGCGGAACCCGTGCTGCCCACCCTGCCGACCCACCGCGCGCGAGGAGAAGCCGATCGAGGTGCTTATCGAGGAGACCGAGGCCGTCATCAGGGTCTTCCTGCAGGCGAGCGGGGAGGGTCAGCCGATGACCTGACCACGCCTCCACACAGCCAGTGATCACCTCCCCGGAGCGGATCATCGCCCACCTGCTCTGCGTCCGCCATCGCTCGGCGGGTCGCGGCGGTCGTCCGCTCCGGAGAGGTGATCCACGTCACGCATTGAGGTTGAGCACATCACAGCAACCAAGACGAAACGGCCACTCGATGGCAGCACCGACAAGGAACTAACCGAGAGACGGCGCTCGCTAGCCGAGGATTTGCGGCAGTTGCGGAGTAGCCCGGCGAAGTTCGTGGACGCGATCCACGAATACATCGACGCGGCGGTAGAAGCCGCGCGGGAGCACTACGCCCAGGTCGTCTATGGTGCCGTCGCCCGGATCTCCCGTGGAGCTGATGTCGGACCGGTGCTTCAAGTCGCCGAGGCGTTCGCGAGCAAACACCACACGGCCGAGATCGCTGCCGACATGCACGCCGCTCTCGACCTTGCGGCACAAGATCCCGCCAAGCGGGCCTACATCCGTCTCTCGTCACTAACGAAACGGGAGTACCAAGCCAGAAAGGCGGCTCTCGAGGAGGAATCGCGGAGATCGACGCAGAGGCTCAGTACCGACAGGCGGCGGGCCGAATACCGCGCCGCCAAGGAGCGGCTGGAGGCCGCGCAAGCAGGAGCGACCAAGTGAACGACCAGACCACACCCAAGGGCCTTACGGCCGAGGAACGCGAGCCAGCACGGCGGACCGGCACGAACCCCGACCGCCATCGCGCGCCCAAGGACGTTCGCAACCTCGAGCTACCTGGAGGCACTGCAGAAGGGCGAATTCACTGATGAGGAGAAGGAATGCCGGCGACAGTTGAAGAAGATCACACCTAGTGGCCCGCGGTGACACCACCTTCCCCTGCTCTCCCCCTGACGACACCGAATGCAAGCCGGGGCTGGTGCCGTGCGACACCGTCGCGGGCCGTCGTGGTGCCACGGAGGCGCTCGCGTAAAACGCCCCACGCCGGGTTTCGACCCGCGGATGACGGTCGGTGAGGAAGCGGAGCCATGCGTCGTCGCCATGCTCCACGCGCCCCGGAAGCGATCCAGCGCACCGACAGTGACGCTAGGCAAATGCGCTGAACCTGAACGGGCGTGCCTTCTTCGACCAGAGGCGTGGGCACAATATCCACCGCCGTAGCGAAAGGAGCAACCCCGATCACCACCCGGAAGGCTGCGCCGCGCCCAGCCGCACACCGCGGACGCTGTTCCGCCGCTCTGCATGTACGGGCCCGATCCGCCAACCATCGAGACTCGCAAGAACCCGCCCATAGAACCGCACCAACCCCGAAGGTGCCGGCCCCTGCGCGACGCCCGGCGAAGTCGAGGGGTCGGACCGGTGAGTGGCCATTACCTGATCTATGTTCGGCGTTCGTACAAGCGTTACAGCGCTGCGGACGTCTCGATGACACCCATGAGTCCGTCGCACGGTCAACTGCTTCTCTACGGTTCAACAGCGGAGGTCATCCGTGACTCGGGGGGCACAACTCCGCGCGCGACCGACGACCGCGAGGGCGTACCAGCGCGCTGATCGCTCGTGTTCGGGAGGGCGGCGTGGCCGGTGTCGCGATCTACCACCTCGCGCGCCTGCCCGCAACGTCCGCCTCATGGCGAACCTCCTGCACGAGTCCGAAGCGCTATCAGGTCTCGATCCTCGCCGGGAACCTGCCCAATACGCGGCACCACTCGGTCGTCGGGCGGTTCGATGTTCACATGCTCGTGTCGGCTGCCCAGTTCCAGCGCGACCTCGATTCCAAACGCATGAAGGCTATGATGGCTCGCACCTTCATGATGGCGGCACCGTGGGCTGCATCCCTTCGGCTTTCCAAATGCATGTGACGCTGACGGGAAGGTGTCACACCCGCGCACACTGGTCGTAGTCCCTGAGGAGGGAGAAGTAGTCCGGGCCGTGTTCCGGTACATCGCAGACCTGCCCTTCTCCGAGATCGCTTAGCGCCTCAACCGCGAGGGTGTCCGCACCGATCAGCCCGCCCTGTGGACGTCGAACGCCGTCAAGGATCTCTGGCGTCGGCGCGAGGTCTACCGCGGGAACGTCTCTGGCGGCGGGGGCTCGAAATCCGACTGGGACGACACGAGGCGATCCGTCACCGAAGACGAGCTCCGGGATGCCGCTGCGGGCGTGGACAAGAGGCGGCGACACAAGGGCCCGCGGCCCTTGTCAGCCGAAGCGGACCTACCTCCTGCGTGGGCCCGTCTACGGCGAGTGTGGCGCCCGCATGCGTGCGGACACCAGAGTCAGTCGTGGAAGCAGCTGGAAGTACTACCTTCGTCCCGTCTGGGAGCGCCGCACGGCACTCCTCGACGACACCGGGCACCTGGTGGTTTGCCGGGCGAGCCGCGTCCCCGCGCACGACGTGGAAGAGCACGTGTTCACGTCCCTCGCGGAGATGGTCGCGACCGCCGAGGTAATGAACGCCGCCCGCGAGGAGCTGCGGCATCGGCTGAAGGCCGCCAGCCACGGCGGTCGTGTACCGCGAGAAGTCCCGACTGCGTACGCTGCTCGGCGGAGCTCGCTCAGCCGTATTCGTGGGGACATCTCTCGTAAGCCCGACTACCGACGGCAGCGTGCCGAGACAGAGGACCACCTTGCCCAGCTTCCGTCCCAGTATGACAAGTCGATCGAGTTCGACCGGCGCTGCGCTGTCGTGAGGAACCTCGACGAGTCGTTGGCCGTCGCCATGGACGAGCAACGGCAAGAGCTGGTCTCACTGCTCGTGGAACGGGTAGACACAGCCGACAAGCGGGTGACCGGAGTAAGGATCATGCCTCCCGCGCGACCTTTCTTCCAGACCCGGGACGCATGTGCGCGCTGTGGAGCGCCGCCCGGACGGACTCGAACCGCCGACGCGCACCTTAGGACGGTGCCGCTCTATCCACTGAGCTACGGGGGCAGGACCTGATCGTACCCGGCCCGCGCCACTGGGCGCAGGTCCGGCACCCGGGCGATCAATTCTCTTCGCGGTTACGCATCGCGTCGGCGGCGGTCGTGACGTAGGCAAGGAGCTCGGCCTTGGCATCGGCCGGGGCATTCGACTCGTCGATGGCGGCGCGCATGTGGAGCAGCCAGCGGTCACGCTCTGGAACCCCGATCGAGAACGGGAAGTGGCGCGCCCGAAGGCGCGGGTGGCCGCGCTCCTCGAGGTACGTGGTCGGGCCTCCCCAGTACTGGACCAGGAACAGCGTCAGCCGGCGGCGGGCGCCAGCCAGATCTGCCTTGTCCGGGTACAGGGCGAGCAAGACGGGATCAGACTCCACTCCCTGGTAGAACCGATCGACCAGCCGCACGAAGAACGGCATCCCGCCGACCCGGTCGTAGAGTGACGCCTCGGACACGGCCGGGATTCTAGGGCCGGCTGTTTGCATCGCGTGGCCCTTGGCTGCACCCACTGCGCACGCGACAGCTCGGCATCACGCTCGCGGCGGGACAATCCGACGGTCGCGCCTACAATCTGGACCCGTGACCCCTCCCCTGCCCCAGCTCGTGCTGTACGGCCGCCCCGGCTGCCACCTGTGCGACGACGCCCAGGCGACGCTCGACGCCCTGCTCGCGGATCGTGCCCGCCGTGGGCTCCCGGCGCCGCCGATCCGCAAGGTCAACATCGACGACGACGGTGAGCTCCAGCGCCGGTACGCGTTCACGATCCCGGTCGTCACGCTGGGTGACCGGGAGATCGAGCTTGCCACCAGCCCGGCACGACTGCGGGGCCTGCTCGCCGAGGTGCTCGACAGTCCGGAACCGGTGACGTGACCGGCGACTACACCTTCCTCGTCGCGGTCGCCGCCGGCCTGATCTCGTTCGTGTCCCCGTGCGTGCTGCCGCTGGTTCCCGCCTACCTCGGCCAGCTGACCGCCGTGGCCGTGGCGGCCCGGGGAGCCGGGGCGCCTCCCTCGCGCTGGACGGCCCTGCGCCACGCGGCCGCCTACGTCGCCGGCTTCGGGACGGTGTTCACGCTGCTGGGCGTCACGGCCGCCTTCGCCGGCGGTGCCATCGCCGACTACATCGGCACCCTCCGGTTCGTGGGCGGCCTGCTGCTGGTGGTGATGGGCCTCAGCCTCGCCGGTATCCTGCGGATCCCCATCCTCGAGCGCACGTGGCGGCCGCTCGATGCGGGTGCGTCGGCAGGGCTGACCACGATGACCGGGGGGATGACGCTGGCGCCCGCGGATGGCGGCTTCGGTGGCCGCGTCGGCAGTCGCCTCGTTGGCCAGCGGGCCGGGCTGGGCGCCGCGTTCGCGCTGGGTGCCGTGTTCGCGATCGGCTGGACCCCGTGCATCGGCGTGGTGCTGGGCGGCATCCTGACGATGGCGGCGGTCGCCGACACCCAGCTCCAGGGGGCCCTGCTGCTCGTCGGCTACACCCTCGGCCTGGGCATCCCGTTCCTGCTGATCGCCGTGTTCTACGATCGGGCACCAGCGCGTCATGCGGCCCCTCGTCCGCCACGGCCGGGCGGTGAGCCTGGTGGGCGGGCTCCTGGTGGTGGCGATCGGGCTGGCGATGATGTTCGACCTGCTGGTGCTGCTGCCGCGCTACTTCCAGTTCGTCCCGCCCGTATGACCGACGACGTTCCGCAGCTGCGTCCCGCGCCGTCACCGCCGCGTGGCATTCGGGTGGGGCCGTTCAGCGGCAGGCAGCTGCTGACCGTGGCGGTCGTGGTGATCGTCGCAGCCGCTGGGCTGACGCTCGCCACCCGCCCCATCGCCTCCGGCACCGGCAGCGCCACCCCGTTTCCGGCCTCGACCCTGTTCATCGTCGGACCCCAGACCGAGGGCCTCCGACCCGGCGACCAGGCCCCGGAGCTGAGCGTCACCCGGGATGACGGGACCTCCGTCGCCCTCACGGACCTTGCGGGCAACCCAGTCCAGCTGGCCGATCTCCGGGGCCGGCTCGTGTGGCTCAACTTCTGGGCCACCTGGTGCCCGCCGTGCCAGTCCGAGACGCCGGTCCTGCGCGACATGGACGAGGCATACCGCGACCGGGGCCTGTCGCTGGTCGGCGTGGCGGTCCAGGAGACGACGCCCGACGACGTCCGCGCCTACGCGGACCGCTACCAGCTGGGCTACACGATCGCGTTCGATGGCTCGGCGGACGTGTTCCACGAGTACCGCGTGTACGCCCTGCCGACCCAGTTCTTCATCGGTCCCGACGGCCGCATCCTCGACGTCGTCAACGGCCCGCTCACCGACGACGCGGCGAGGGCACGGATCGAGGCCTGGCTGCCGAAGGGCTGACGCCTCGATCCCGTCGGAACCCCGGACGTTCGGCGTAGTCCGATCAGCCGATCGACCAGTGGCGCGGCCGCAGTCGGGCCGGGACGATCCCGGTGGACCGGCGTCGTAGACGCGCGCCGCCGGCGGTGGGGCGCGACATCGGGGCATGTCCGTAGGGAGGCGACAGCAGACGCGTGGTGGACGACCTGATCATCCCGGAGCCCGAGGGCTGGGACGACGATCTCACCGGCCTGGAAGGCCCGGACCTGTGGCAGCGGGTGCTGGTCGCCGAGGTTGCCCGGGCCTCCAAGTACGGTCGCCCGATGACCGTCGTCGTGGCCGAGCTCGAGGGCGTCCTCGACCTCGCGGACACCTGGGGCGGCGACCTCGTCCGGCACTCGGTGCGCGAGGTGGCGCAGTGCCTGCGGCGCCAGGCACGGGCGAGCGACTACTGCATGCGTGTCGCCCTGACGCGGTTCGGTGTGCTGCTGACCGAGACCGACGAGATCGAGGCGATCAACTTCGTCGAGCGGGTCCGCGAATCGGTGGCCGACATCCTGCCTGAAGGCGGTGAGGTGCTGCGGCTGAGCTTCGGCTGGGCGAACCCCCTGCCCGGCGAATCCGGCGGGATCGCTGGTCACCCGCGCCGAGCGCCGGCTCATCGGCGAGCTGCTGCGCTGATCGGCAAGCTCCGGCGCTGATTGACGGCTCCGGACCAGCCGCACCGCGGCGGCCCATCCCGGCCGCGGGTCTTGCTAGCCCGGCCAGCGGTCCCGGAAGATCGACTCCTCCCGCGGCAGCCGGGCCTCGCCCGGTTCGCTCCTGGGCAGACGGGCGGCCTCCGTGGGATGGCCGAGCGCGATGATCGTGCGCACGTACCGGTCCGGGGGCAGCCCGAGCAACGCCCCCACGGCGTCGCGCACGTCGCTGCGGATCCACTGGATGCCCGCCCCCAGGCCGACCAGGGAGGCGGCCACCAGAAGCCGCTCGGCGGCGCGGCCGTCGTCGTAGGCATCGCCCGTCTGGTGCCCCTCGCGCACCGGCAGCACGATCGCGATCGCCGCTGTCGCGGTCGTGAGCGCCCGGGTCTGCGGCGGACCGATCTCGGCCAGGCGACGGATCGTCGGCACGTCCGTCAGCACCAGGAACCGCCATGGCTGCTGGTTCTGGCTGCTGCCCGACCAGCGACCCACGTTCGCGATCTCGTCGAGCAGCGCGTCCGAGACGGGCTCGGCGGTGAACTCCCGGATCTGGCGAACGCGGCGAAGGGGCCGAAGCACCTCGGCGGGCGAACGAGGATCGGTCATGGGGTCACCTCCCTGGCGTCAATGCCCGGGCCCCCAGCTGCCCATGACCTGGCGCATCCCTCCGAGCTCGCCGACGTGGTACGAATTGTGGTTGGCGACGACCCGCAGCTCACGGGCGATCGTATGCCGCGGCGCGTGCGGAATGGGGGCGAGCACGTCCACGCCCGGGTCGCGGGCGATGGCCTCGAGCGCCCGGCGATCCGCAAGGAACGCCTCGACCGAGGCCCGGAAACGTTCGGGTGTGGCTCGTGCCGCCCGGTCCGGCCAGTACCCGCGCGGCCAGGGCGGTGACACGTGCGCCGGGTTGCGGATGTACTCAAGAATGTCCCACTGGGTGATGCGCAGGTGCTCCACGAGGTGCCACGGCGTGTACTCGACGGATGGGGCGCGCTCGTTGACGGCGTCGTCCGGAAAGTCGGCCACGGCATCCTCGAACGTCATGTGCGCATCGTCACCGCGCAGCCCGATGACGAGCTGCTCGCGGATGGCGGCCTGGGCATCGATCATTGGCGGAACCTCTGTCGGTGGAACCTGCGCACGCGCGCCGCCGGGGCGGTCGATCGCTACACCTCGTCGAACCGGAAGCGGTCGCGATCGGGCGTCAGCCGGCCCACGGGCGAGCGGGACTCGTGCGACAACGCCACCAGCCAGCCGTCCTCCACGGCCCGCCGGAACAGCTCGCCCTTGACGGTCACGCTGTCCAGCGGGAAGTCGTCGAACGCCGACACCCAGCGCGGGTTGGCGGCCCATGGCCGCATGCACAGGTCCCCGAAGAACGCGAGGGTCCGCGAGTTCGGCCCGGTCCCGCGCACGACGATCGCCTGGTGACCGGCCGAGTGACCGCCCGTCCGGATCACGGACACGCCGGGCAGCAGCTCGCGATCCCCGTCCACCCAGCCCTCGGCGCCCCAGTCGGCCACCAGCCGGAGCTCGGGCTGGTCGTAGGAGGCCACGAGCCGGGGGTTGCCCCCGAGGGCGATCTCCCACTCCGCCTGCTGGGCCACGATCCGCGCCCTCGGGAAGGCCTTCGTACCGTCCGCGAGCAGCAGTCCGCCGGCGTGGTCGAAGTGGAGATGGCTCATCGCCACGAGGTCCACGCTGCCGGGATCGAAGCCCGCCTCCTGGAGGGCCGGCACCACCGGCGTCCCCCGGTATTCGCGCATCGCCCGGTTCTTGTCGTCCAGGCGTTCGCCGATCCCGGTCTCGATCAGCACCCGGCCGGCCGGCGTCTCGACCAGGAGGCAGTTGAGCGCCTGGAGCAGCCGCCGGTTCTCGTCCAGCTCACCCTCGGCCCAGGGTCGCCACAGGATCCACGGCACGGGTCCGAAGATCGCCCCGGAGTCGGTGCGGAAGGTCCCCGCCTGGATCAGGGCGACGGTGGTTCCGCCGCCGAGATCGGTGCGCCAGTGCACGCTGTCGTTCACGCCCGTGACGGGTTCTCCTTCTCGCGCCGGCAGCCTCCGCCCCCGCTCGAAGTCCGCGTGGAAGGCGGATGCCGTGGGCTCCGACTGTCCCTGGTACTTGGACCCGAGCTCTGCAGAGCCGTAGGGCCGATCGACCGGTGAGCTCATCCGGAAGAAGCTGATCTGGCCGATGCGCATCCCGGCGTACAGGGCGATCGGCAGGTTGGCCACGTTCGACAGCTCGAGCGTGAGGGTTCCCTTCCAGCCGGGGTCCACGTAGCCCGCGGTCGAGTGGATCAGCAGGCCCAGCCGGCCCAGCGAGCTCTTGCCCTCGAGCCGGGCCACGAGGTCCCCCGGCAGCTCCACCCACTCCACGGTCTGGCCGAGCACGAACTCCCCGGGATGGAGGATGAACGGCTCGTCGTCCGATACGGTCAGCAGCTCGGTCAGGTCCGGTTGCGGCATCCGCGGGTCGATGTACGCATAGCGGTTGTTGCGGAACACCCGGAAGCTGCGGTCGAGGTGCAGGTCAACCGACGACGGCTGCAGGTCCGCAGGATCGTACGGGCTGATGCGCACCCGGCCCGACTCCAGCTCCGCGCGGATGTCGCGGTCCGCGAGCACGCTCACGCGCGGAGGCTCCCCTTCTTCGGCGCCCGGCCTTCCGCGAACAGCGAATCCACCTCGCGCTTGAGGTCCGCGAGGTCCTCGAAGCTCTGGTAGACCGAGGCGAACCGGATGTAGGCGATGTGGTCCAGGGCGCGCAGGCGCTCCATCGCCATGGCACCCACCCGGGAGCTCGGGATCTCGGACAGGCCCGACGATCGGAGCTCCCCTTCGATCGCATCCGCGGCACGCTCCGCAGCGTCGTCCGCCACGGGGCGTCGGGTCAGGGCCTTGGCCAGACCCGATGCCAGCTTGTCGCGATCGAACTCCTGGCGGCTGCCATCCCGCTTGACGACCACGAGGCGTGCGGCCTCGACCCGCTCATAGGTCGTGAACCGCGCCGTGCATGCCGGACACTCTCGCCGCCGGCGGATGGTCGCCGATTTGTCGAGATCCCGGGAGTCCACGACGCGCGTGTCGCGGGTGCCGCACTGGGGGCAGCGCATGAGCCCTTGTCCCTCCTCGCACCACAATCCCTAGTGGTGCGTCACGAGGATACCACTACATGCGGGGGTGTTGCGGCGAATCCTCCGTCTCCCAGCCATCGACCAGGTAGGTCGCCGGGGCGCGGGAGGTCTCCCTCCCGACCGGCACGATCCGGCCACCGGCGCCGCGTCGCTCGACAAGGTCGGCGGGACTGACGGCCTTGATGTCCGTCACGATCCGCGAGCTTGCCTCACGGGCGTGGCGCAGGTTGAGGGCGCCGCGCTTGAGCGATGTCTGCGCCTCGAGCTCGCGGCCGGATCGCCCGGCGAGGAGCGCATCGAGCCCGTGCTCCACGAGGTCAGCGGCCCGGCTCGCCCGTTCCAGCTCCGCCGTGAGCGCTGCCCCGAGCTCGGCCATGCCACGGGGAGGCCGCGTCGCACGCGATTCCGCCACGAGCGCCCGCAGCTCCCCCTGGGCCGGCTCAAGCTCGCGGACCAGCGCGTGCGGGTCGCCGGCATGGCGTCGGATCTCGTCCAATCGCCCGACGACGGGCTCCACGACCAGCGCGAGGCGCGCTTCGAGGGACGTCGCGGCGCGCTGGAAGCGCTCCAGGTCGCGGGTCCGCCCGGCCAGCACCGACATCCGGCGCAGGACCACGATCGCCAGCCCTGCCAGGGCCAGCAGCACGGCGAGCCAGACGACGACCTCCGGGGTCATCGACCGGCGCCTCGTGCTCCCACGGGCCCCGGGACCCCGTCAGCCGCCGCGGCGCGCACGGAGCTCGGCCGCCAGCGCCGGTCCCACCTCGAACAGGTCACCGACCACGAACAGATCGGCGATCTCCCCGATGGGCGCGTCCGGATCCTTGTTGACAGCGACGATCGCCTCGGCGGACTGCATGCCCACCCGGTGCTGCATCGCACCCGAGACGCCAAGCCCGAGGTAGAGCGCAGGCTTGACCACCTTGCCCGTCTGGCCGATCTGGCGGGCGTACACGATCCAGCCGGAGTCCACCGACGCGCGCGTGGCGCCAACCACGCCGCCCAGCAGGTCGGCCAGGTCATCGACCAGCGAGAACCCTTCGGGTCCGCCGATGCCCCGCCCGCCGACGACGACCACCCGGGCCTCCTCCAGGGACACCTGGGCGCCTGCCTCGGCGACGCGCTCCAGCACGGCGACCGCCGGCGTGCTGGGCTCGGCCGCGGCGTCGAGAGTTGTCACCGTCCCGCGAGCATCGGCCGGTTCCGCCGCCAGCACACCGGGCGGCAGGGTGATGATCCCGGTCCCGCGCGTGAACACGCTCCGCGTCACGGCCTTGCCGCCGAGCACGCTCTTGGCCACCACGGGGCTCGTGCCGTCCCAGGCTGCCGCTCCCGCGTTGGACAGCAGGCCCCAGCCGAGCCGCCCGACGAGCAGGCCCGCCAGGTCGCGTCCGTCGGTGGTCGCGCCCAGCAGCACGTGGGTCGTCCCCGACCCGACCAGGCGCTCGACCTCGGTGAGCGCGTGCGGCGCCCAGGTCTCGCCGGCCGTTGCCGGAGACGCGACGGCCTCGACACGTGGCAGGAACGCGGCCAGCTCGGCGGCCGCATCGCCGGGCGCCGCATCCACGATGAGCCCGACCGCACTGCCGCCCGCGGCCGCCGCCAGGGAGCGAGCGAGCGTCGCGACCTCACCGGAGAGACGGGTCAGGTGCCCCTCGGCAACCTCGCCGACGACGAGCAGCTCGGGCGGCATCAGATCAGCCTCCGGTCGGCGAGGAAGTCGGCGATTGCTCGCGCGGCGTCGGCCGCGGGCGCCGTGATCACGCGGCCGGCGGCCCGGGCGGGCGGCGGGTCGGCCGCGAGCACGCGTGTCGTCCACGCATCGTCGCCGGCGGTCGCGGAGCCAGCGTCTCTCGGGCCGACTGCCGCCGCGCCGGCGGTCGTGGAGCCAGCATCCGCCGCCGAGCCCAGGTCGGCCAGGCCCAGCACGGCGATCTCGCGCGAACGGGCGGCCATGATCCCCTTGAGCGACGGGTAGCGCGGCGCGCCGAGCGCCTGGGTGCACGAGATCACGGCCGGCATCGGCGCCTGCACGAGGTCGTAGCCCCTTGCGCTCAGCCGGCGGACGCGAACCTGTCCCGCGGCCGGATCCGGCTCGATCGCGGCCGCCGCCGAGAGCAACGGCAGCCCGAGGCGAACGGCGATGCCGGCGGCTACGGCACCGCCCGCCCCATCCGAGGTGTCGAGGCCGGCCAGCAGCAGGTCGAAGGTCTCCCGGGCAGCGGCGGCGGCCAGGACGCGCACCGTGGTCGCCACGTCCGCACCTGCCAGCGCCGGGTCCGTGACCAGCACGCCGCGGAGCGCTCCCATGGCCAGCGCCTTGCGCATGGTGTCGGTCGCATTGGCCGGCGCCATTGCGAGAATCGCGACCTCGCCGCCGTGCGCCTCGACCAGCTGCAGTGCCGCCTCCAGCGCGTACTCATCGTTGCCGTTCACGACGGTGGGCGATGCCGCACGATCGAGCCGCAGGTCGGGTCCGAGTCGCTCGGACGCCGCCGCAGGATCAGGGACAGGCTTGGTCAGGACGAGGATTCGCACGCAGTCAACGCTCCTGGGTCCATGGGCGGCCGGCCCGGTTGACGGTCACGAGCGCTTCGCGAGCAGCGCCCGTGCGACGATCAGCCGCTGGATCTGCTGGGTGCCTTCGTACAGCTGGGTGATCTTGGCGTCGCGCATCATGCGCTCCACCGGGTACTCGTCGACGTAGCCGTAGCCCCCGAAGACCTGGACCGCGTCCGTGGTGACCCGCATCGCCGCGTCCCCGGCCACGAGTTTACAGATGGCGGCCCAGCGGGCGGCATCGGGCGCCCCGGCCTCGATCTCCTGGCAGGCCGTGTACAGCAGCTGGCGGGCGGCTTCGGTGGCGGCGTCCATGTCCGCCAGCATGGCCTGGATCATCTGGAGCTCGCCGATCGGCTTGCCGAACTGGCGCCGCTCGTTCGCATAGGCCGCCGCGGCGTCGATTGCCCCCTGTGCGATGCCGACGGCCTGGGCGGCGATGCCGGGACGCGAGCGCTCGAACGTCTGCATCGCGATCGCGAACCCCGTGCCCTCGTCTCCCAGCCGGTTCGTGACCGGGACCCGGACGCCATCGAAGGCAAGCTCGGCCGTGGGCGACCCGCGGATCCCCATCTTGTGCTCGAGGCGGCTCACCGCGAACCCCGGGCGATCCGTCTCCACAACGATCGCCGACAGGCGGCGGCTTGCCTTCTCGGCGTCCGGATTGGTGACGGCGAACACCACCACCTCATCCGCGACGCTGCCATGGCTGATGAAGCGCTTGCTCCCGCTGATCACGTATTCGTCGCCGTCACGCTGTGCCCGGGTGCGGATGCCCGACGGGTCCGAGCCAGCGTCCGCCTCCGTGAGACCGAACGCGATGAGTCGCTCCCCCGAGGCCAGCGAGGGCAGCCAGCGATCCTGCTGATCCGGCGTCCCGGCGACCTGGATCGGGATGGCGCCCAGCGCCTGGACGGCGAGAATGAGCCCCGTGGTCGCGCAGGCCCGGCTCAGCTCCTCGATCGCCAGGCACAGGGTCAGCAGGTCGGCACCGAGCCCGCCGTGACGCTCCTCGAACGGGATCCCGAAGATGTCCTGGGTCGCCAGCAGGCGCCGCATGTCCTCGGGCCACTCGGCGGCCCGGTCGATCTCGGCAGCGCGCGGCGCCACCTGCTCCGCGGCAAGCTCGCGCACGGCGTCGCGCAGGAGGATCTGGTCCTCCGTGAGGCGGATCGAACCGTGGACGGGCGGGCTCGTGGACACCGTTGCCATCGTAGCAGCGGGGAAGCGTCGTCCGATCGATCCCGGTGCCGCCGTGGGGTGCCGGAGGTGACGATCGTCAGGCGTGACAGCGCGGCCCGGGGGGACTACGCTGTCGCGACGCCGGCCCGGGATTGCCACGGCCACCGGGGGTCCGGATCCCGGCCGGAAGGGATCGGCCCATGGACCAGTATCTGCTCGCCCTCATCGTGGCGCTGATCGTCGCGGTGGTCGCCCTGGCAGTCATCCGGATGCGCATGCAGCGCGAGACCGACGAATCCGTCGCGCCGGAGTCGCCCTTTGCCACGTCCACCGAGGGAATGAAGGTCTGCCCGAAGTGCGGCATGGGCAACCTGTGGACCGACCGCCGGTGCATCAGCTGCGGGACGGCGCTCAAGGGCTGAAACCGCAGGCTTTCGATGCGCGCCGCGGGGGATGTGCGGCGAGGGATGTGCGACGCGCCCGCGGCGCCCGCGGCGGCCCGCGGCGGCCCGCGGCGCCCGCGGCGGCCCGCGGCGGCCGCGGCGCCCGCGGCGCTCCCCTGCTCTCCCAGCGAGCGATCCAGCGGCTTTGAGGTCTGGCTGCTCGCGCAGAGAGCCATTCAGCGGCCCTCGGTGCTACGAACCGCCGGGTGGCTCTCCGGCGGAGCCGCGTGGCGGTGGAGCGCCAACTCGGCGGGCGGCATCCGCCAGATGGCTCCGCAGGCGAGCAGCGAGGGGCCCGGGCCGCCAGATGGCTCCGCAGGCGAGCAGCGAACAGCAGCGGGCCCCACGAGACGCGGCTCCGCGACTCGCCCCGCCGCTACAGCACCGGCAGCTGCCGCCCGGCGGGGACAGCGCGGCCACCGAACGGGACGATCGCGGCCGCCAGCAGCTCGCTGATGTCCTGGGCCGTGACCGGGTCCTCCGTGTCGGCGCCGCGGCCCGCGTCGGTGAGCCCGTCGCGGAGCATGGTCATGCAGAACGGACAGGCAGTGGCGAGCGTGTCCGCGCCGGTCTCGAGCACCTGGCGCGTCCGCTCGGCATTGACGCGCGTGCCGCGTGTCTCCTCCATCCACATGCGGCCGCCGCCCGCGCCGCAGCAGAAGGTCTGGCGGCCGTTCGACTCCATCTCGCGCAGCTCGACGCCCGGGATCGCGCCCAGGACGTCACGCGGGGCGGTGATCACACCGTTGTACCGGGCGAGGTAGCACGAGTCGTGGTACGTGACCGAACGACCCGGCAAGCCGTCCGCGCCGATCGCCAGGCGCCCGGTCTTCACCAATGACGCGAGGTACTCCGAGTGGTGGCGCACGGTGAACGTGCCACCCAGCTGGCCGTACTCGTTGCCCAGCGTGTTGAAGCAGTGCGGGCACGCGGTCACGATCGTCCGCTCCCCCATCCGGTAGCGGTTGAGCGTCTCGACATTCTGGCCGGCGAGGATCTGGAACACGTACTCGTTGCCCATCCGGCGCGCCGGGTCGCCGGTGCACGATTCCTCCTGGCCCAGCACCGCGAACGACACGCCGGCGGCGTCGAGGCAGGTCGCGACCGCACGCGCGACCCGGCGATTGCGGTCGTCGAACGCGGCAGCGCAGCCGACCCAGTACAGGACCTCGAGCTGGTCCAGCTCCCCGGCCGCCGTGACCGACGCGACCGTCCGCACCTCGAACGGCAGGCCCTTCGCCCAGTCGAGCCGCGCCGAGGGCGGCTGGCCCCACGGGTTGGCGACCGATTCCATGCCCCGGAACGCCGCGGTCAGCTCCTGGGGGAACCTCGAGTCCTCGAGCACGAGGTTCCGCCGCAGGTTCACGATCTTGTCCACGTGCTCGATGGTGACCGGGCAGGCCTCCACGCACGCGCCGCACGTCAGGCAGTCCCAGACCGCGTCGTACGGGATGGCCACGTCCACCAGCGGCCGGGCCAGCGCATCGGGCCGCAGGCTGTCGTCGAGGCCGAACGTCGTCCGCACGGACGGCGAGTTCGGGATCAATGGCAGGCCTGCCTCGGCGGCGACGGCCTCGTGGCGGATGTTCATGATCAGGGACTTGGGGTTGAGGGGCTTGCCCGTCGCGGACGCGGGGCATGCCTGCTGGCATCGGCCGCATTCGGTGCAGGTGAAGCCGTCAAGGAGGTCCTTCCACGACAGGTCGGCGACGGTCCGAACCCCGAACACCGCGTCCTCGGCCTCGAGGTCCATCGCCGGCAGCTCGCCCCGCGGCCGCAGCTTGCGCAGCAGCACGTTGGGGATCGCGGTGGCGATGTGGAGGTGCTTGGAGAACGGCAGGTAGGCGAGGAACGCCGCGACCAGCAGCATGTGGGCCCACCACAGGATGGCGAACAGGTCCTGCGACACCGCCGGATCGAGCCCAGCCAGGAGCCCGCCGATCGCGTTGGCCACGAACGCGCCCGCGACCGCCCCGCGCGCTGCGACCTCGAACACCTGGGCCGCCAGCTCCGCCCCCACGACACCGCCGATCAGGAACAGGATCAGCAGCGCGTCGCGGTTCAGCGACAGGCGGGCCGGACGCAGGACGAGGCGCCGGAAGAACGCGTACCCGATCGCGGCCAGGACGACCAGGGCGAGCAGGTTCTGGAGCGCGCTGACGGCCGTCCACAGCGCACCGTCGAACGGATAGGCAAGCACCGCCTGGACCAGGCCGCCGGTGACGATGTTGGCCGTGCCGACGGTGAGCAGGACGAAGCCCCAGAAGATGCTGAAGTGCATCAGCCCGGCGGGCGCGTCGCGGAACATCCGGACCTGGAGCAGGGCGTAGCGGACGACGCCCCCCAGCCGGGCCCATGCGTGGTCGGTCCGCGTCGCGGGGCCGGCGGCGGCGAACACGCGCAGGTGGCGTGCCATGGCCAGGGCGAAGAACGCCGCGGCTCCCCAGAACAGGGGCAGCACCAGCGGGTACAGCGGCACGTCCGCAAACGGCTCGAACATCGTCACGTCCTCAGGCGTCGTCGGTGGTGCCCGGTGGCAGGTCGCGTCGCCCGGCGGCGCGAGCCGCACCGTGATCGAACGGCCCGGCGATGGTCTCCAGCGCGTGGTCGAGCAGCGGGATCACCGTCTCCAGCGATTCCAGCGCGCCCTTGGGCGAGCCCGGCAGGTTCACGATCAAGGTGCGGCCGCGCACGCCGACGAGCCCCCGCGACAGGACCGCGAACGGCGTCGAGCGTCGACCGTCGGCGCGCATCGCCTCGGCGATCCCCGGGATCTGGTAATCGAGCACCGCCGCGGTCGCCTGGGGCGTCACGTCGCGCGGCGTCAGCCCCGTCCCCCCGGTGGTGAGCGACCAGCGGATGGGCGTCCGCCCCGGTGACCAGGGCCTCCTCGATCGCCCACTGCTCGTCCGCGACGATCCGGCGCTCAACCGCGAACCCGAGGTCGGTGAGCCGCGCCGCGACACCATCCCCCGAGGCGTCGGCGCGGCGGCCCGCCGCGGCCCGGTCGCTGGCCGTCACGACGAGCGCCGTCCGGGCGGCGCCCGCCGGGTGGACGGGACGTCAAGAGGCCCCCTTGCGCTTCCCGATCCGGCCGGCCATCCGGTCACCCGCACGAGCCCGCGGCCGAGAGCCCGCATCGCCCGACGGCCGGGCGGTGCCATTCGCCGCTCTTGCCCCCCGTCTTGGACAGCAACCGGATCGAGCGGACCTCGACGCCTCGCTCCACCCCCTTGACCATGTCGTAGACCGTGAGGGCGGCGACCGACGCTGCGGTCATCGCCTCCATCTCGACGCCCGTGGGCGCCGTCGTGGCCGCCTCCGCGCGGATGCGCAGCACGGACGAAGCCCGGTCGGGCGTGATCGAGACGACGAGGTCGGTCAGCGGCAGCGGGTGGCACAGCGGGATGAGCTCGGCCGTCCGCTTGCCGCCCATGACGCCCGCCAGCTCCGCGACCGTCAGCACGTCGCCCTTCGCCCCACCGCCGTCGATGACCATGCTCAACGTCTCCGCCGAAACCGCGACCTCCGCCTCGGCGACGGCCCGCCGGGCGGTGGGCGGCTTGGCGCTGACGTCCACCATGCGCGGCCGCCCCCGCCGGTCAACGTGGGTCAATCGCCGTCGTTCGGCGCGTGGGGCGTCAGGCCGCGGGGCGTCGCTGCCGGGCCGCGGGGCGTCGCTGCGATCCATCGATCCTCCTGGTGCGGCTGAATCGTACCGGGGCCGTCACCCGCCGTGGCAACGCCTCAGCCGCGATCCAGCCAGCGCAGCTCCACCTCGGTCCCGGCCGCCGCGCGATCGACCGGCTCCGGGATCACGGCCAGCGCGTCGGCGGCGGCGAGGGCCGACAGCACGTGACTCCCCTGCCCGCCCGCGAGACGGACCCGGACACGGCCATGGCCATCCCGCTTCGGAGAGCCGTCCGGCTCGCGCACCGCCACCACCCGCTGATAGCCACGCCGGCCCTGGCTCTTGCGGACCGGTTCCTCGAGCACTGCGCGGTCCACCGGCCGGTGAAGGTGGGCATGGCCTGCGAGGCGCCGGAGCACGGGTCGCACGAACAGCTCGAACGTGACGAACGCGGACACCGGGTTGCCCGGCAGCCCGAACAGCAGGACCGGCATGCCCGACGGACTCGCGGTCCCACCCGGTGGAGCGTCCGCGCGGCCGAACGCGAACGGCTTGCCGGGCTGGACGGCAACCCGCCACAGGTCCACGTGCCCGATTCGGTCAAACGCCAGGCGGACCACGTCGTAGGGCCCCACGGATACCCCGCCGGAGACCACCACCAGGTCCGCCTGTGCCACGCCGCGTCGCAGCCGGCGCTCCACGTCGGCCAGGTCGTCCAGGGCGATGCCGAGGTCCAGCGGCATGGCACCCGCGTCGCGGACCAGCGCACGCAGCCCCGGTCCGTTCGCGTCCGGGATGCCCGCCGGCCCGAGGTCGGTGCCCGGCGCCCGGATCTCGTCGCCCGTCGCGAGGACCGCCACGACGGGCACCCGGCGAACCACGACCTCGGCCAGGCCGCAGCCCGCGGCAAGGGCAACGACCGCAGGGCTCACGGTCGTCCCGGCCGCTACCACGATCGTGCCCGCGTCCACGTCACTGCCCCGAGCGCGGATCGCGTTGCCCGGCTCCACCGGCTCGTGGACAAGGCATGCGGCCGGCAAGGGCCCCGTTGCATCGCGCCCGCGCGGCCCGGGGTTGCCCGATTCATCGAGCGGCGTCGTCGCCTCGACCGGTACCACGGCGTCGGCACCCGAGGGCATGGGGGCCCCGGTCGCGATCCGGATGGCGGTCCCGGCGATCACCCGGGCATCGGGCAGCATCCCCGCGCGGGACTCGCCCACGACCGTCAGGCGGACCGGCAGCGCCTCGGTCGCAGCCGCCACGTCCGCGGCCCGGATCGCGTACCCGTCCATCGCGCTGTTGTCCCACGGCGGCAGGGACACCGCGGCCTCCAGCGGCGCCGCGAGCACCCGGCCGAGCGCGTCCTCGGGGGACAGGCGCTCGGTGACCGCCAGCGGCTCCACGCCGGCGAGGACCGTCGCCTGCGCCGCCTCCACCCGCAGCAGGTCGCCGCTCATCCTCGCGCCCTCACGTCCTGCTCGCGCCGCCGGCCCGCTGGGCCGCCCGGGCGCGAATCGCCTCGGACGCGCCGTCGCGCGTCAGCAGGCCCAGGAGCTGCCCGTGCTCCGCCACCGCGAGGGCGTCGAGCCCGCCGGTGCTCAGCAGCTCCAGCGCGTCCCACAGCCGATCCGAGGGCGCCAGGAGCGGCACCTGCGGCGGGCGCGCCATCACGTCCTCGGCCCGGGTCCCCCCGAACCGTCGTCTGCCGAGCCGGACCAGTCGACGGCGCCCCACCACCCCGACCACCTGGTCCCCGTCCACCACCGGCAGCGCGGTCACCGCATCCGGACCCTCGAAGCGGCTGGCGAACGTGTCGATGGTCAGGTGCGGCCCGACCCACGGCACATCGCGGTCCATCGCCTCCTCCACGCGCACGCCGCGCAGCAGCTCCTCCATCGCCGTGCGCCGTTCCACCGTGCGGGCACCGGTGGTCAGCATCCAGCCCAGCGCAAGGGCGATCAGCCCCTCGGCGACGAAGTTGGCCAGCGCTGCGGCGACGCCCACGCCGATGATCAACCAGCCCACCATCCGGCCGAACCGCGCGGTCAGCCGGCTGGCGCGGTCGGTGTCCTGCGTGCGCGCCCACGCGATCGCCCGGACCACTCGCCCGCCGTCGAGCGGCATCGCCGGCACGAGGCTCAGCACGCCCAGGATGAAGTTGAGCACGCCCACCACGATCAGGCCGCCACCGACCGCGCCCAGCGAGGGTGACGCCGTACCGACGAGGAGGCCTGAGGCGAGCATCCCGGCCGCCGCGATGATCGAGATCATCGGTCCGGCGAGCGCGATGACCAGCTCGTCCGCAGGCCGGGGAGCCTGGATCGACAGCGGTGCCAGGCCGCCGATGAAGCCAAGCGCGATCGAGGTGACCGGCACCCCTCGCCGTCGCCCGACCAGCGCGTGGCCCAGCTCATGGGCGATGACGGAGGCCAGGAACAGCAGCGCCACGCCGGCTCCGATCGCCCACTGGAAGACCGGCGCCAGGTCCGGCGATCCGAGCGTGGCCTGCTCGACGCCGATGATCGTGACCATCGCAACCAACAGCGCCCAGGCCAGCGACACCCGGATCTCGATGCCGAACAGGCGCACGATGGGGATCCCGTTGCCCGGGTTCATCGGCTTCCCGCCGGCGCCGTCTGCATGCCGGCTCGCGACGACGCGGCGGCGTCCAGAGCGCGTGCCCGGGTGTTCGCCACCCAGGCGAGGCCGATCGAGAGCGCCACCAGCACGATCCCCACGGCGACCGTGGTCTCTACCCAGAACGTCTCCGGAAACAGCTGTACCAGCCGATCGGTGGCGGGGTTGAACAGGAAGCTCCCGGGCGGGAAGAACAGCTCGTGGAACAGCTCGAACGCCGCGTCGAACGAGAGCAGGCCGACCAGGCCGCCGGCGACCGTTGCGACCGCGATCACGCGACCCGCGAGCCCCAGCCGCCGCCACAGACTGGCGCGCGCCGCGGTCCCGCGGCTGAGCGCGAACGCAGCGACCAGGACGACCGCGCCGGCCGCGGCCAGCGCGAACAGGCCTACGAACACGCTGCGCACGTCGCGCATGTGCTGCCGCTCCCGCTCGTTGAGCACGGGTGCACCGTTGATCGAGACGTCGAAGTTCGGCGGACCGATCACCAGGTCGCCCAGGATCGAATCCGTCGCCGTGCGCAGGTCTGCGGGATCGAACCCGGTCCAGGCGGCAGCCTGAGCGCGCCCCTGCTCGAAGCCAACCCAGACCGGGTTGAGGAACGGCAGGATCGCGAGGGCGACCAGCACCAGCGCGGTGGCGATCCCGACGACGAGCGAGGCAAGGGCCCCGCGGAGCGGCTGCATCAGGCGGCTGATGGTACCGGGTGGCTCGCGACCCGGCCCATCGGCGTCCGACTGCGAATCGGGCTGGGGACCGGCGCGGGCCCGCCTCCCGGGTACCCCGGTGGCCGCTACGCCTCCTCGAGCGTGCGCGCCTGCTCCCACCAGGTGTCGATCATGAGCTCCGCCGGAACCTCCCAGTTGAGCTCCGTCGCCGCGCGCCCGAGCCGGTCGCGGAAGGTGTCCAGGTCGATGTCCAGCAGGTCGCGCAGCCCCTCGATCCCGGCCTGGATGAACAGCTGGTGCTCATTGCCGCCGAACCCCGCCAGGTTGAGCATGAGCGCCTCGTCCCGCCAGCGCGACACGTCGTTGGTGGTGGCCGCGACGTGATCGGCCAGCGACTGGCGACGCGTTGGGGTCTCGGAGACCTCGAGCAGGATGCCGGTGGTGAAGATGCCCTGCTGCTCGAGGCGTGACAGGTGCACGGGCTCGAATTCGGGAGAGCTCGGTGATGGACGGCACGGGCGCGCGGACCTCCGGTGGTCGGGCGATGGTGGGCGCATTATCCGCGATCGATCCGACGTTCGCCCGAACGGGCAGCGGGTCCGCACGTCCGGGCAGCGCCGGGCCGGTCGCCCGCGGTTAGGATCGAGGTGACCCTGCACGAGGAACAGCGGAGGAGATCCGGATGACCGCGCCCCACGGCCCGCTCGACGCCGGCGACGAGGTCCACCGTTCGGGCACCCACCGCCGCGCCGTCGACTCGGCGCGGGACCCGGGTGCCGGCGTCCGCTCGCCTGAGGCACCGGCCGTCGTCCGAGGTGCCGACCCGCGCCTGGCTCACGGACCCTCCGCGGCCGTGCAGCTGCTGGCGCTCCAGCGCTCGGCCGGCAACACCGCCGTGGCATCGCTGGTCGGCGCCCCGACGATCCAGCGCGACGCCCCGATCGACGACGGCTCGGTGTCGGGCGCGCCGTCTGGCACCGCCGGCTCGGCCGGCTCGGCCGTCACGGGGACAGCGGGCGCCGGCACGGGTGCGGCCGTTCCATCAGGTCCGTCGGGGACCGCGGGTGGGCCAGTGACGGCGGCCGGCGGGGTCACGACGATCAACGGGCCCGTCGTGCGCCTGGAGGCCGCGATGACGCAGTCGCCCGGCGTGATCCAGGCCGACACGGTCATCGCCAACAGCATCGTCGCGGCCAGCTACACCCCCGGCGCCGGCAACGAGTGGTGACCCGCCTGGGTCGCGTGATCGGGTCGCACTAGCGCCGCAGCGTCGCACTAGCGCCGCAGCGTCGGGCCAGCGCTCCAGCGTCGGGCTAGCGCTCCAGCGGTCGTGGCTCGAGCACGACGTCCCAGTGGGCGTCGAGCAGCTCGAACCGGCGCTGCTCCTCCGCGTGGAAGGTCGCCTGGTCCGGATACAGCCGGCTCGCGATGTCCGCGTCGCTGTGCTCCTGCAGGGCCGCCCAGTCGCGGTAGGTGATCGAGACCAGGACGTCCCAGTCTGCCCGTCCGTCGCCGTGGAACCGTGGCGTCCACATCTCCACATTGGTGTATCGACCGGCCGCCAGCTGCTCGCGCAGGATCGGCCAGTGGTTCTTGCGGAACAGCGCCACGAACGCGTCGTGGGCGCCCCACCGTGTGCGGTAGAAGTACAGGACCTCGATCGTGTCGGACATCGTCTGGGTGCCTCCCTGGCGGGTGGGTGGATGGTCAGCCGTCCAGCCGGGCGGCCTCGGCCCGCAGCAGGGCCCAGGCGTGCTCGACGTGACGGCGCTCCGTTCGAAGGTTGCCGATCGCCAGCCGGATCGTGAACCGGTCGTGGAGCCGGGTGTGGGACAGGAACACCTCGCCGGTCCGGTTGACGGCATCCATGAGCCGGACGTTGAGATCATCGAGCAGGTCCGGCACGTCCGCCTCGTCCTCCTGGCGAGCCAGCGAGGACGGGCGATAGCGGAAGCACACGGTGGAGAAGGGAACGGGCGCCAGGCGCTCCCAGTCGGGCTCCGCATCGATCCAGGCCGCGAGATCGGCGGCCAGCGCGAGGTGGAACTCGATCCGCCGGCGCAGGCCCTCCAGGCCGAACCAGCGCAGCTGCATCCACAGCTTGAGCGCCCGCATCCGGCGTCCCAGCTGCGGCTGGTACTCGCTGTAGTCGAGCACCGGGCTCGACCGGTCGAGCGTGCGCAGGTACTCGGGAACCAGGCTGAACGCGGCGCGCACCTGGTCCATGCGCCGCGTCACGAGCAGCGACGCATCGACCGGCGTGAACAACCACTTGTGCGGGTTGACCACGATCGAGTCTGCCCGCTCCCAGCCCAGGAACGGGGCGCGCAGTCCCGGGACGAGCGCCACCACGCCGGCATACGCGCTGTCCACGTGGAGCCACAGCCCTTCGCGCGCCGCGACCTCGGCGATGGCGGCGACGGGATCCACCGACGTGGAGGAGGTCGTGCCGATCGTGGCCACGATCGCGATCGGCCGGTGGCCGGCGACCCGGTCGGCCGCGATGGCCTGCTCGAGGCCGTCCACGTCCATCTCGTACCGCTCGTTGACCGGCACCTTGACCAGGGCCCCCTGTCCCAGGCCGAGGGTCATGCACGCCTTCTCGACCGAGCTGTGGGCCTCGGCCGACGCGTAGACGCGGGGCGCCGGGAGATCATCACGGCCGGCGAGCCCCTGCGCCGCGGCGGCCAGTCCGGCTGCCTCGCGGGCGGCGGCCAGCGCGATCAGGGTCGAGGTGGATGCGGTGTCGGTGAGCAGACCGCCGAAGGTGTCCGGCAGCCCGAGCGCATCGCGGAGCCAGCCGACGACCACGGTCTCGAGCTCGGTGCCGATCGGCGACGTCCGCCACAGCATCGGGTTCTGGCCCAGGGCCGCGGTCAGCATCTCCCCGAGGATCCCGGCACCGGACCCGCTGCTCGCGAAGTAGGCGAAGAAGCCCGGGTGCTGCCAGTGCGTGGCGTTGGGCAGGACCAGGCGGTCGATGTCGGCGAGGATCCGGTCCAGCGGCTCGGGCTGCTCGGGTGCGGCGTCCGGCAGCAACGGACCGATGGAGCCGGGCTCGATGGGCGGCAGGACCGGGTAGGTCTCCACCGTCGCGAGGTAGTCGGCGATGCGGTCGACCACGGCGTGGGCAGCGGCCCGGAAACGCTCCGGGTCCATGTCGTTGAGGCCCTCGACCTGCTCCCGGTCGAGGCCCGCCTCCCGCGGCTCGGTCACCGTCCCAGTCTACCGGCGGCGCCCGGCTACACCGACGTCCCGACGTTCGAGAGGATCGTCGACACCTGCGCGCCCAGCAGCGCGAGGAGGATCACGGCGCCGATCCAAACCAGGAACAGCACGCCGATGATGACCAGGCAGCCCACGACCAGCCCGCCGCCCCCGTCGCCTGCCGGCCGCACCATCGCCGTGTTCGCGAAGCGATCGTGGAGCCCCTGCCTGGTGGGGCTGGCCGCGGTCGTAATCAGGAGCACGACGAACCACCCGAACAGCACGACGCTGAACAGGGACGACAGCTCCGCGGTCACGCCCAGCACGTTGATCCAGGTGCCCATCACCAGCCATCGGCGGAACGCCTGGCCGGTGTCGAGCCGGCGACCGTCGGTCACGTTGCCGACCTGGAGCTTGAGCAGTCGCATCCCGAGCGTCGCGCGACCTGCGCTGGACCACAGCCCGACGAAGTACACGCCGTCGAACACGGCAAACAGAACCCCGAACGCGAGCACCGACGCGCTGCTCCCGACCATCGCCAGCACGACGGCCAGCACGATCCAGCCCGCGATCGACACCAGGATCGAGTCCAGGAGGTAGGCAACGAAGCGCGGCAGCACGCCGGCGTACTCGAGCCCCGGTGCGCCCGGGACCGCGTATCGGACCCCTCCTTGCGCGGGCGGCGCCCACGCGGGCACACCGGGCACGGCCGGGGGCGGGCTTGCCCACGGCGAGCCTCCGGGTGGCGGCGGGGGCTCCGGTACCCGGGGAGCAGGCCCTGGCGCTGCCTGGGCGGGCGGTGGCGGCGGTGCCGGTGGCGGGAGGGCGGGCGCGTCCCCGGGAGCCGGCGGACGGCTCGGCACCGGCGCCGACGGGCCCAGGCCGGTCCAATCCGTGCGCGTCTCGTCGTCGCCCGGCGACGGCATGCCCGGTCCCGGTGCGGTCACCGACGGTCCTCCGCCCGCGTCGGGATCACGCCTTGATCCGCAGCCGGTCCGGGTCGTACATGGGCCGGATCGATGCCCGTGCCGGGTAGCGCTCGCCGGCGATGTCCACCTCGAACCGCACGCCGTCCACCGACTCGGCAGGGATGCCGCCCTCGTCCTCGACCATCGCCAGGCCCACCGATCCGCCCAGCGTGTGGCCGTATCCTCCAGCGCGCACGTAGCCGAACCAGCGTCCATCGTGGAGGACCGGCTCTCCACCGTAGAGCAGCGGTTCGGGGTCCTCCACGAGCACCTGGATCATCCTGCGGCGGGGCGGGCGCACGGCGCGCTGCCGCAGGAGAGCCTCGCGCCCGATGAAGCCCCCCGGCTTGTCCCACGCGACCGCGAAGCCCAGCCCCGCGTCGAGCGGGGTGTCGGTGTTGTCGATGTCCACGCCCAGGTCCCGATACGCCTTCTCGAGGCGCAGGCTGCCCATCGCGCCCAGGCCGACATTGCGGAAGCCGAGGGGTCCGCCCGCCTCGAGCAGCGCGTCGTACACGGTCAGGGCGAGGTCCGCCGGGACGTGCAGCTCCCAGCCCAGCTCGCCCACGTAGGTGATGCGCAGCGCCAGCACCCGCGCGTAGTGGAGGTCGATCTCCTGCGCCGTGAGGTACGGGAAGGAGGCGTTCGAAGGTCGGCGCTGGTCAGTCCCTGGAGCAGCTGCCGGGATGACGGTCCCTGCACGGTCAGCAGCGTGGTGCCCGGGGTCACGTCGGTGACCGTGGCGAACTCCCCGTCAGCCAGGTGTCGTTCGATCCAGGGCGCCATCCGACGGTGGACGAGGTCCGTCACGACCAGCAGGAACCGATCCTCGGCGAGCCGGGTCACGGTCAGGTCCGCGATGATCCCGCCGCTTTCGTTGAGCCATTGCGTGTACACGATCCGCCCGACCGGCACGGCGACGTCGTTGGCGCAGACACGATTGAGCACGCGCTCCGCGTCCGGGCCCTGGACCAGGAGCTTGGCCATCACCGACATGTCGAGCATGCCCACGGCCTCGCGGACGGCCTGGTGCTCCGCGGCCTGGATCGCGAACCCCGCGTCGCGTCCCCAGCCCTGCGGAAGCTCCACGGCGACCCGGTCGGGGTCGAACCACTCGGCGTACTCCCAGCCCGACGAGACCGCGAAGTGCGCCCCGGCCGCTGCCAGCCGGTCATGGATGACCGATCGCCGCACGTTGCGGGCCGTGCGTGGATGCCACGACGGGAACGACCCGTCACCGAACAGGACCCCGAGCTGCTCCACCGCGCGGTCCGCCCGGAAGCGGCGGCTGGCCTCGAACACCTGCGTCCGGTCCACGGCGAGGCCGGCCATGTCGACCGGCGGCACGCCGTCCTCGATCCAGCTGGCGATCAGGCTGCCGACACCGCCGCTGAGCAGGATGCCCAGGCTGTTGAGCCCGGCCGCGACGAAGAAGTTGCGCAGCTCGGGTGACTCGCCCAGCTGCGGCATCACGTCCGGCGTGAAGCTCTCCGGCCCGCAGAACATCGTCCGGATCCCCGCGTCGCGCAGCGACGGGAACCGGTCCATCGCCCGGTCAAGGTACGGCCCCACCCGCTCCCAGTCCGGCGGCAGGCTGGCGAAGGCGAGATCCGGCGGCACCCCGTCGAGGGACCACGGGCCGGCCACCGGCTCGAACAGCCCGACCAGGACCCCGCCGCCCTCCTCGCGGTAGTAGCCGTAGCGGTCGGGATCCTCGACGACGGGCAGGTCCGGGTGGGCCCAGTCCACGGTGTCGGTGATCAGGTAGTAATGCTCCGCAGCCTGGAGCGGAACGGTCACCCCGGCCATCGCGCCGACTTCGCGACCCCACATCCCGGCGGCGTTGACGACGTACTCGGCCCGGATGTCACCGTGGTCGGTCCGGACGCCCGTCACCCGACCCTTCTCGTGGGTGATCCCGGTGACCGCCACGTTCTCGATGATCCGGGCGCCCGCCTGCCGGGCGCCACGGGCATAGGCCATCGTCAGGTCGGCCGGGTTGACGCGGCCTTCGTCGGCAACGTAGAACGCGGCCAGGACATCGTCGATGCGGGCCGCGGGCCACATCCGTCCCAGCTCGCTCGGCGGCAGCTCCTCGTTGGGCACCCCGAACCCGCGCACGAACGCGGCCTCGCGCCGGAGCGTCTCGAGCCGCTGCGGGGTCGTGGCCAAATGGAGGTGCCCGATCGGTCGGAAGCCGGTTGCCTGGCCCGTCTCCGCCTCGAGCGAGACGCACAGGTCGCGCGTGTAGCGGGCCATCCAGACCAGGGTCTCGGTCGCCATCCCGGCCGACGTGATCAGGCCAGCGGCGTGCCACGTGGTCCCCGACGTCAGCTGGCGACGCTCGAGCAGGGTCACGTCCTGCCAGCCCAGCTTGCCCAGGTGGTAGGCGATGCTGGCCCCGATGACCCCACCCCCGATGATGACCACCCGTGCCTGCTCGGGAACGACAACCCCGGCGCGCGCCTGCGGCTCGCTCATCTCGCGCGACCCCTCGTTCCGGCAACCCGGCTCGCCTACCGGCGGGCGCCACGGCGCCGCTGGGAACGATGCTAGCCTCGCGGGCTGCTGCGTCGCGGCTCGCCCCGCAGGCCGGGACACCCGGGCCCTTGGCCCACCGCCCTACCGGCGGCGGATCTCGCGCAGGTTGTCAACGAGGATGAACAGCCCCAGCGCCACGAGGCCGACGAGGACCAGCTCCCGGAGGTAGTGGATCGCCAGCAGCACGGCCGCGACGATGGCCAGCAGCACCACGATCCGCAGCAGCAGCGTCTCGACCTGGCGCTGCGCAAAGGACTCGATGGCAAGGTAGCCGG
The DNA here is from genome assembly GCA_963732805.1 of uncultured Chloroflexia bacterium. GTDB lineage: Bacteria > Chloroflexota > Limnocylindria > Limnocylindrales > CSP1-4 > CAIXZV01. The sequence goes on along the minus strand of CAVTAW010000001.1, from coordinate 1,729,964 downwards.
CGCCAAGGACAACCAGCGCGGGCACCACCGGCAGCAGGTGGAACCACAGGATCACGGCCAGCGCGATGACCAGGACCCCGACGCTCAGGGCTGCCCACGTCTCGGCGAAGACGCGGCGGTTGGTCCGGTCGGGCGGTTCGGGGGCCGCGGCGTGGGACAGGTGGGCGCGTGGGTCGCCGTGCCACTCGGACTCGGGGCCGGCCAGCCAGGCCTCGCCGGCCGCGATCGCCGACTGCAGCTCCGCCACCGACACCCGTAGCGAGGCAAGCCTCGCCTCGCTCTCGCGCAGCTCGGTCGACCGCCGCTTGCGGTAGCCGTCGATCCCGGACGTCCCGGCCAGCGCCTGGACCTCCAGGTCGAGCCCGCGCAACGAGCCGGCCAGGTCGTCGGCCTCTGCCTGGACGGACGCCCGCTCGCCCCGCAGCGCCTCGACCCGTGCCGTGAGCAGCCTCCGGGCGCCCGCAGGAGCCTGGACCTTGGCCAGGCCGACGAACCCCAGCGGGTCGTTCCACGACTGGCGGACCGCGCCGGTCCTGGTGTACTTGGGCCCCGCCGGCGCTCGTTCGCCTGCAAGGCGATCTCCGCGTGTCGAGGCCCCATAGCCCGCGGTACCGGTCAACCCACGGGACCGCGTCGTCCACGAGGATCGGGCTCCACGCGACCTGTTGCCCGGGACCCACCGAGAGCCCGTCCCCGCGGGCGTAGTCCACGAACGGCACGCTGATCGCGTGCTTGACCGTTGCCGCGATGTCGCCCGGGTCCGGCTGGCCGAGCGTGTCCCGCCACGCGTGCCGGACGAAGTCCAGGATCCCGTGGAGCACCTGCTCGCCCGGCAGCGCCAGCCGCATCAGGTACTCGCCGCGCTCCAGGTACGTCGCATGCGAGCCGGCGCCCGGGTACACGACGGGGTGCTCGCCCATGCGCTCCAGCTTCGGATCGTCCCACCGCCGTCGCAGATCGTCGCCTTCCTCGTCGTGTGCGGCGGCCGCGAACCAGATCGGCCGCACCTCCCCGTCGTCGAGCTGCTCGAGGATCACGAAGGCCTGCTCCCAGTCCGCCTCGTGGTCGTTGGCCCCGTCGAACGTCGAGCGCCAGTCGTTCATCGCGTAGAAGAACAGGTACTGGAGGACGACCCACCCTTCCTCCCGGACCACGCGCCCGTGGTACGAGATCCGGGGATCTGCGGCGCGGATCGCCTGGTACTTGATCGAGGCCGCGGCCGCCGTGCCCCCGGGCACGTTGCCCCGGACCAGGAGCGACGCGACCGAGCCGGCGTCAAGCAGCCGGGCCAGCAGCCCCACGCGGGACAGTCGGCCGGGCGCCCGGAAGATCGGGCGCTCGGGACGGCTGTTCCAGCGCGCGAGCTCGATGGGGTTGAGCGGCTGCTGCACGAAGCGCAGGTAGCGGGGCTGACCCGGAGGCGCATCGCCGGCGGCGACGAGTCGCTCGAGGGACAGCTCGCCCTCGGGCACCACGATCTCGTGCTCCCGGGCCAGGACGCCGCTCAGCAGATCACACCCGGCGACGTAGCGGTCGGTGGGCATGGGGAAGAACAGCTCCCCGTGCGTGAAGCGCAGGACCGGCTCGAACCGCCGCAGGAGCTCCAGGTCGTCGTCCGGCGTGCCGGGTGCCGTCAGGTCGCCGCCCGGTCGTCGCCGGGTGCCGTCAGGTCGCCGGGTGCCGTCACGTCGCGGCCTCGGGCGATGTCTCGCGCCGCAGCGCGCCCACCATCTCGCGGACGTCGGTCTGATTGAGGTAGAACACCGTGACGATGTCCAGCACCATCCACACGTGGTTGCCCTGGCCCTCGCTGAAGCCCCAGATCTCGGCGACCAGGAACAGGCCGGTCATCACCATCGCGATCAACCAGCCGCGCCGGTCTCCGCGCAGCAGGCCGATGGCCGCAACGAGGAGCAGGGCGGCGACGACCACCCCGACGGCCGTGACGACCGGCGTATCGGCCGCGGACAGGGCGATCGCGATCGGCAGCGACAGGAGCCGGCGCACCGGTCCGCCGTCGGGCAGGAAGGCTCCCCCGAGCACGAGCAGGAGCAGCAGGCCCTTGAGCAGCAGCAGCCCGGCGAGGACCAGCAGCCCGAACGGCCGGCGCCGTCGCCCACCCACCACGTCCATCAGCGACTGGGTCATGGCGCTATCGTCGCCCGCCCTGATCGCCCGCGCTCGCCGAACGCGTGGCGTCGGGCACGAGCACCCGCAGGGCGCGGGGCAGGCATTCAGCCTCGAGCCAACCGGTGCCGACCACGTCGCCGTCCACCTCGACGAGATCCGTGGGATGGCCCTCCGCGCGGACCACGCGCGCCAGCAACCGTCGGGACCGCCCGCTGGCCGACCGACCGGTCCCCCGCCGCATGATGGCCTCGGTCGCCCCGTGCGCCGCGTGCACGATGCCGCTTCCTTCCACGACCAGGACGTCGAGCCGGCCATCGTCGGGCACGATCCGCCGCGCCGGACGCAGCAGGCCCGGGATGAGCTCGCCACCGTTCGCGACCAGGATCTGGATCGCATGGACGTCGGTGGCCTCGCCGTCGGTCACGACCCGACCCCTGGAGCCAGCCACGCCCGGGACCAGGCGCAGTGCGGTCGCGAAGTAGGCATAGCGGCCGAAGCGGCGCTTGGAGCCTGCGCTGGTGCCGGCCATCACGCGGGCGTCGAACCCCAGCCCGGCGGCAACCACGAAGATCCGCGGGCCATGGGCACCGCCATCGTGCGCACCCCACCGGGCGAGGCCCAGGTCCACCCGCCGGATCCGGCTCGTCGCGAGCGCTCGCGCGGCCTGCTCCGGGTTGAGCGGGATCCGCAGGGTGGCGGCGAACAGGTTCGCGGTCCCGGCGGGGATGATCCCCATGGCCACGTCGCTCGCGGCCAGCACCGTGGCCAGGTCCCGCACGGTCCCGTCGCCGCCGACCGCTACGACCAGCGGCGCGCCCTCGTCGACCGCTGCCGCCGCCCGTCCGATCATCGCCTCGTGGGTGTCCGCGGCGACGATCTCCGGCTCTTGGCCGGTTCGCTCGGCGACGGCGTCGCGCACGCGCCCAAGGATCCGATCGCGCCGGGCGGGATCGCGGAGCCGCGAGGCATATGGATTTACGGCGACCAGCGCCGGACGGGTGTCGGGGCGGGCGGGCGCGGGCGTCATCGGCCCCATTGTGCCGGTCCGCTCGCCGGTCCACCTGCCATCCTGCCGCGGTCTGTCGCCCCACCCTGAGCGATACTCTGGCCGGGAGAGTGAGCATGGCCACGGTGACGGTCCTCGGCGCGGGCATGATGGGGACGGCCCTGTGCACGCCCATCGCGGATGCCGGGCATGTCGTGCGACTCGTCGGAACGCATCTCGACGCCGGGCTCGTCGACGCCATGAAGTCCACGGGAATCCACCCGAAGCTCGGCGTCCAGCTGCCCGACCGGGTGACCCCGTATGCGCTCGAGGAGCTCGACGCGGCAATGGCCGGGGTTGACCTCGTCGGCGTCGGGGTGTCGTCCCGCGGGGTTCGCTGGGCGGCCCAGGCCCTGGCGCCGTACCTCCGCCCGGGCCTCCCGGTGATCGCGGTGACCAAGGGCCTCGAGGAGACGGCGCCGGGCGTGCTGTCCACGCTCCCGGACGTGTTCCGCGAGGCGCTGCCGGCCGGGCAGCGCACGGGGATCACGCCGGCGGCGGTCGGCGGTCCATGCATCGCCGGCGAGCTGGTCCGCCGGGTCCCGACCAGCGTGGTGTTCACGGCACGCGACCCGGCGGTGCTGGCTCGCCTGGCGGACGCATTCGCGACGCCCTACTACCACGTGCGCGTCTCGACCGACATCGTCGGCGTCGAGGTGTGCGCGGCGCTCAAGAATGCGTACGCCACGGCCGTCGGGATGGGCGCCGGGCTCCATGAGCGTCTGGGCCGTGAGGCCGGGCCGGTCGCCCACCACAACTGGGAGGCGGCGGTATTCGCCCAGGCGTGCGTGGAGATGCGTCTCGTGGTGCGCGCATTGGGTGGCGATCCCGCCGTCGTCGCCGGCCTGCCGGGAGCGGGGGACCTGCTGGTGACGTCCAGCGGCGGGCGCTCGACCCGCCTGGGCCGGCTGCTCGGGCTCGGGCTCCCCTATCGCGAGGCACGCGAGCGCATGGCCGGCGACACGCTCGAGGGCGCCGACACCGTGGCCGTGGTGGGCGGCGCGATCCCCCGGCTCGTCGAGCGCGGTGTGCTGGCGCGGGGCTCGCTCCCGCTGATGGAGCACCTCCACGAGATCATCGTCCAGGGCCGGGACCTGCGGATGCCGTTCGAGCGCTTCTTTGCCGAGTAGCTCGATGGCCGAGTAGCTCGATGGCCGAGTAGCCCGATGGCCGACGAACCCGTCGTCGTGGGGGTGGACGCGTCGACGCACGGAACCAAGGCGATCGCCTGGTCATTGCGGGGCGAGATCGTGGCCGAGGGCCGCGCGGCCGTCCCGCTCGACAATCCGCGGCCTGGCTGGTGGGAGCAGGACGCCGAGGGGTGGAGCCGGGCGACGATCGCCGCCCTTGCCCGGGTCGGGGCACAGGTCGGCGCCCGGGTGCGCGCGATCGGCCTCACCCAGCAGCGCGAGACGTTCGTCGGCGTCGACGACGCGTGGCGGCCGGTGCGGCCGGCCATCGCGTGGATGGACGAGCGCGCGCACGCCGAGGTCGACGTGCTCCGGGCGGAGGTGGGCGAGCAACGGTTCCACGAGGTGACCGGGAAGCCGCTCGCCCTGACGCCCTCGGTGAGCAAGCTGCTATGGATCCGGACGCACGAACCCGACGCCTTCGGGAGCGTCCGTCACTGGCTCGACGTGGGCGCATATCTTGGGCGGGCGCTGACGGAGAGCGACGCCACGTCGATCGCCGCGGCCGAGTCGATGGGGCTGGTCGATCTCCGCGCGGGAACATGGAGCGCGCCGATCCTCGATGTCGCGGGCATCGACCCATCGCGACTCCCGCGGCTGGTGACCCCGGGAACCGTGATCGGCGACCTGCGCCCAGCGATCGCCGATCAGGTCGGCCTCGCGACCGGCACGCCCGTCGTCGCCACGGCCGGGGATGGCCAGGTTGCGGCGCTCGGGGCGCAGATCTTCACGCTCGATCGCGCCTACCTGAACCTCGGCACCGCCATCGTGTCGGGCGCCGTGTCGGACACCTTCCGGATCGATCGCGCCTTCCGGACCATGGGCGGGGCGGCGCCCGACACCTTCCTCCTGGAGAGCGTCCTCAAGGGCGGCACGTTCACCATCGACTGGCTGCTCGACACCCTGCTGTCCGGGGGCACGACGCTGGGCGATCTCGAACGCACTGCGGCAGCGTTGCCGCCGGGTGCGGCCGGGCTCATCCTCGTGCCCTACCTGTCCACGGTGATGGACCCGTACTGGGACGACGACGCCAGCGGCGTCCTCGTCGGCCTGCGTGGCCATCACGGCCCGGCGCACCTGCTGCGCGCCGTGATGGACGGGGTCGCGCTCGAGCAGCGGCTGCACCTCGGTGCCATCGGAGATGCCACGGGGACCCGGATCGACGACGTGCATGTCCTCGGTGGGGGCGGACAGAGCGACCTGTGGTGCAGGATCCTGGCCGACGGCCTCGATCGGGTCGTTCACCGGACGAGGAGCCAGGAGGCGACATCCCTGGGTGCCGCGATGCTTGCCGCAACGGCTGCGGGGTACTTCTCGACGGTTCGGGAGGCGTCCGGGGCGATGGCTGGCACCGGCCGGACGTTCGTCCCGGGGCCGGCCGCGCCGCGCTATGCGCGGTTGTTCGACGACGTCTATGCCGGGCTCTACCCCGCCCTGCGCGACGCCCTGGGCCGCCTGGCCGCATTCGTCCGCGAGGACCCTGGGGGCTGAAGGACGAGCCCGCGCTCATCGGCGGGGCCGGCCGTCGGCGAGGCGAGGCCGGCCGTCTGCAGGGCCGCCCGTCGGCGGGCCCGGATCAGTCGAGCCGGCAGCGGCAGTGCGGGCACCTGGGCTCGGATCTGCCGACGTAGAGCTTGCAGCACGGGCACGCGCGCACCGCGTGCATCTGGGCGAGGCCGGCGATGACGCCCGCGATCGCGAACACGACGAGGAGCCAGACCTGCGCGATCGGCTGGAGCATCGGCCGCCTTCCGGGGGACGTTCGCGGTTGTCCAGCGCACCATACGCCACCCCCGGCAGGACCGCTTCCGCGGAGACTTCCCCGTGGCGTCGGCGGGCGGAACCGGCCGTAAGGCGGGGCGCACAGCGGCAGGCACGACGGCTCTTGCGGACCGCTGGACCCGGAGTCGTACGCTCTGCGGAGTCGCCCGACACGGCGCATGTCCCGGTCGTGTGACTACCATCCTGGGGAGCCAAGCGTGGCGGGTGAGCACTGTCCGAGCTGCGGACAGGCACGGATCGGGTTCTTCCGCTTCTGCCGCAGGTGCGCGTTCGACTTCGACACGCTGCCCCGAATCCGGAGCGCCCGCCCGGTTCCGTGGCCCGACACGACCGGGCCGGGCGTCGCTTCGCTCGCGTCCGTCGCGCCTCCCTACCGCGCACCGGACGCCACGGCCCGAGCCTCGACGACCCGTCGCATCGGCGGCCGCACCCCGCCCGCCGGCGGGCACCGGTGGCTGCGACGGATCCTCCTGTTCGGGCTGGTGGTCGAATGCCTGCTCGTCCTCGCCGTGGCGGCGGGCTTGATCACGGTGGGCCGTTCCGCCGGTTTCGATCAGCTGCCCCCGGCCGGCTCCATCTGGTTCGGAGGGACCTTCGATTCCCAGGCGTTCCGCCTGTCGGAGAGGTTGACCACGGTGCCGGCTGCCGACGGGTTCGCCCTGCTCGCCCACCTCAACCGTTCCGGCAGCAGCACGGAGCTGAGCCTCAGGGCCTCGCTGAATGGCGCCGTGGTCGCGAGCCAGGGCGTGCAGTGGCAGGGCTACGGCGATGCCTGGTGGGGCAGGCACGGGCCGCTTGGCGAGCCAGGCGCCTGGACGCTGGAGCTCGTCGACCTCGGTGGCAGCGTGCTCGCCTCCGGATCGGTCACCGCGAAGTAGCGCCTGGAGCGCTCGCCAGCATCGCGTCGCGACAGAGCTCGTGGTCATCCGGGGGACGGGTTGCCGGTCAGCCGACAGCCGTCCCGGCCGGTAAGGCTACAGCTGGCCGCCCACCGTGGACATCGTCGTGCTGACCTGGTCGCCCAGGAACATCAGGGCGACGATCGCCATCACGGCCACGAGGGCGAGGATCAGCGCGTACTCGACGAGGCCCTGCCCGGCCTCGGGAAGCGACGCCGGCAGGATGGCCAACCGCGACACAAGAGCGGTGCTGCCGGCATCAGATCGCGGCAAGGCTCCCCAGATTCCTGGGGTACCGGCCCCCGAAGGAGCAGGCGACGAGGGCAGGCAGAACTCCTCGATCAAGGGCGGACCCCCTTTCCTGCGGCGATCGGACCGCGAAGCATAAGCCCTCCGGTCACCGCTTGGCGAACTGACCGGGCGGAACCCAGCGTCGACCGAGCAGACGCGGAGTGGTAGCGCTGGCTCCATCGCCAACGTACGGACATCAACGCCGTTGAGCACGGACCACGGGGTTAGGGCACCCAGCGGCCGCGGCCAAGGCGGAGATGGTCCCCGCGATGCGGGCGGTCGCGTCAGACGGGTCTAGCTACGTCGCCATGCATCGCGAATCAGCGTCGCCCCAGATGCAGGCCCGCCCTGCCTGGCGCGAGGAGCCGGCCAACCTTCGCAGTCTTCCAGGAGGCCATCCACCCGGGTCAAGTCGCACGCTCGCCGGTCGCCGAAGTAGTGACCCGCACACGAGTCAAGGGCGTGACAGGGATCGTGTAGGCGTAGCGTCGACTCTGCTCCGCGTCCGCCGACTGGCCGGGCGCACCCGCGATCGAGCCGCGAGGGCACGGAGCCGGAGGAGGCCTCGATGATGCGCGACGGTGCTCACCACGCGCGTATGTGACCGCGACGACGTGTGCGATCGCGAGGTTCGAGAGTGCCCGAGCTCGCCGGTGAGGGCAGCCCATGGTCGCGGCGTATCGGCACTGAGCGCGGTCGAAAGTCGAAAGGCCCGGCATGAGCGCCGGGCCTTTCACCGGGGTTGCCGACGAGGATGTCTCTTCGCTCGTCCGCTATGGCAGCTTCGACTGGCCGGGATTGCTCAGCTGGCCGCGGATCTCCCCGCCGGGGAAATCGACGGAGTGCACGTTGACGTAGAACCGCTCGGGGTGGGTGATGATCTCGTTGATCAGGGCAGGATCGGCGCTCGTGCAGCCGTCCTGGTTCGGGTTGAGCGGCACGACAATCGGCCCATTGGATCCTGGAGCCGCCCTGTGAATATGCGACGCAGTTGCGATCGATGAAAGGTGCTCGAAGGAAATCGACCAGCACACCCGTTGCTGCCCGACATTGAGCGTGATCGACGCGAAGCCGCTGGCGCCGGTGCTCGTAACTGGCACGTTCTCCAGGCCGGTCATTGTCGTCACGCGCGGCGCACCGCCGTTACTTGCCGTCGCGGGTCCTGCCAGTGCGCCTACCAGAAGCGCCATGGCCGCCAGACTGACGAGGATTCTGCGCATCGCCTCTCCTTTCCGGTCGCGTCGCACCGCGGGCCCAGGTTCGGTCACTCTGGCGCGCGATCGCGTTCCCACGAAGGGTCGGTCTCGCAGCTGGCCCTGCGGGACGGTCAAGGCGACTGGATGGGGACGTCGCGCCAGTTGGGAACCCGAAGGTCCCGATGCCTCTATGCCGGGTGCGGAGTATACGCGCGTTCCGATCTGTCGAAGTACTGGGGAGCGAGAAGTCCCGGGCGAGGATCGACTGCCCTTCGGAGTTCAACTTGGCAACCGTCGCGAAGGTCAGGAGCGTTGCGACCAGCTCGGAGTTCCACCATCTGGGGCGAAGGTTCGGGTCGCAGAGGCGCTCAGAGGCAGGAATTTGCTCCATAAGTCGACGTGTCGTGGCCAACATGCCGGGCGAACGCAGCGAGTGTGCCGAACACGAGAATTCGCGCGGTCGGCATCTCCCGGATCGTCGATGAAGGCGGCGCGGTCAGAGCCTCGTACGCGGCCGGCGATTGGATCTCGAATGCCGGCACCCCGTCGGTGTCGATCTGTACTCGTGCAGTCCCGGTCGGAAGATCCGTCGTCTGGATCAGCGACGTGTCCAGACCGAGGCGTTGGCCTTCAGTCGGTCCGAGCAAGGAACAGAATGGCCTCGACCATCGATCGGCGCGGGTAACGAGCCGGGATGCCGCGACGGCCGGCCGGGTTGAACAGGTCCTCGACCAAGCTCCACTCGTGGTTCGTCAGCTCGATTATCGCGGCCCATGATCGAGAACCTGCGCCGGCCGCGCGACAGCTTCTATGGCACGAATGGCCCAGTCCGAGCGGGATCTTTCATTCACAGGCTCTGAGCGGACTAGCACGAACCCTTCAGGCGTTTGATCTTGTAGACGAAGAACAACGGCACCGTCGTGTTGCCGCCGATCTGCGTGTCATAGCTGGTCGAGCCCAGGCTGACGACGTTCATCGAGACGATGTCGCCCTGCACGAAATCGGCTAGGTCAGCCTCGTAGCCAGTGAACAGCGCGTTATCGCCGTTGATCCAGGACTTGAGCTGCTGGTAGGAGGCGTCGGCCCGGAACGTGTCGGTGCCGGTTGCCGCATCGAACTGCGTGATGCACGCCCAGACCTTGTAGCCCGCACCCAGGTAATTGTCAGGAGCCTTGACCAGCTTCTGCCAGTTACGCTTGGAAAGCGTCTTGTATGACGTGGGCTTGGGAACTGCTGGGGCGACCGCCTGTGACTCGGCTGGCGTATCGACCACGCTGGAGGGCTGTGGCGCCGCGGTCGCTTCGGGGGCCATCGTCACCGCGGGCTCGGCTGTGTTCGAGCAGCCCACGAGCAGGAACCCGGCCAGCAGCGAAATGGCAATGACGCGCCGCATTGCGCACCCCCTCTTCCCCTACGCCCCGCACGCGAGCGGGCTAGCGTTCTGGGCAAGTCTAGTCCGGTGCCGATGGAGCCATCCGGTCGCCCAAAGCGATCCGGGATCGCAGAGGCCAATACGCGCGGCTTACCTCGCCCGCTCAGAGACAGTCGGATTGGACGATCGCGCGGGTGATGTACTCCTCGAGCGCGTCGTCGTTCGAGTGAGGCGACGAATCGAGCCACGCCATGCTGTCATTGTGGGCGGTGGTCCACCACTTATTCAGCGCGTCGCAGTCGTGCTGCGCCTCGGCCGTGTCGATCCGTTGCTGTAGCCCTTCGGGGTAGCCCTGCCACGGGATGCTGTCCCCGCCACTGGGCGTACAGGCGCCCAACAGGACCAAGCCCAAGAGCCCGGCGGCGATCCCCTCGCGCATCTCCCCCCTCCCGTTCGAGTCCCAACAGTAGCGCCCCGGTCGCCGCTGGCCCCGCCTCGAGGTCCGGGGCCCGGAAACCGGCGAGCGATGCTTACGTTCCCGGCGGTCCTTCGGACTCCAGCTCAGCTTCGCACTCGCTCGGAGTACCCAGATGGAGCACTACTCCGATGTTTCCTCGATCACCGCCGCCGCGGTCCCATCCGCCGGTCAGCGACGCACGGCAGCCTGCAACCTGACCGATTGCGGAAAGTCTGTCGATGACCGGGCGGTACGCGACGGCATCCTCGCGCGAGAGGTATCCGACCAGGAGCCCGCCTCCGGAGATGGCCACTCGCACCGCGTTCGCGTCATACGGGTTCCATGGCTCCGGCAGGATGATCGCGATGTGGTCGGGGTTGACCACGCCGTCGACGGTGCGTCCTCCCCCGATGGACTCGCCCGGTCGCCTCGAGGATGGATGACGTGCTTCGGCGGAGAGCCAGCGCGGGCTAGTGTGGGTATGGCTGTGGGTACGGCCACCGAATCAAACGGCCCTCGGATCGCCTCCGGGGGCCGTTTCGTGCTCAGATCGAGTGGTCGGGGCGGAGCGATTCGAACGCTCGACCTCCTGAACCCCATTCAGGTGCGCTACCAGGCTGCGCCACGCCCCGAGAACCGGCCCTGATCATACAGGACGCTTCAGCGCATCCACGCTTCTCCGGTGAACGGCGGCGTGATCGCCTCGAGCGCGGCCTCGCGGGCGGCGAGGTCGCCCCGCGCGCACGAGAGCCAGAGTGCCCAGGCGCCGGCATCCGTGGAGATGTAGTACTGGATGTGGACGACATCCGCTCCGCCGGGATCGGCGGGGGCCATCTCCAGGCGGAGCGCCTCGCCGAGCGGGAGCTCCACGCGCGCCATGGCTCGGATCTGCGAGCCCACCGCGGAGGGATGGATTCCGTATCGCCACCCGCGTGATTTGATCCCGGACGAATTGGTCATCTTGCCCTCCTGTGGTGTCCCGGCTGGATCTCCCGGACGAGCCTTTCCTGCCCCGGGGGGCTTCACGGACATCATGACCCTCCGTCGCCAGCCCCGGTAGGCGGCTCGCCGGGGCTGACACCCATGCTCGCGGCCCAGCGATCGAAGTCCGCGAGCTCGTCCTTGGACTCCCGGGCGAGCAGATCCACCAGGCAGCGCTGGACGCTCTTGCCCTCGAACAGGGCGCGGTGGACCTCGCGCGCGATCGGCATCTCGACGCCCAGCTCGTCGGCCAGCAGGAGGGCCGCGTCCACCGTGTACGCGCCCTCGGCCACCCCTGGCAGCGTGGCCTCGATGTCCGCCCAGCGGCGGCCGCGGGCCAGCTCCGCCCCCAGACGGTGGTTGCGCGACAGGGGCGAGCCGCAGGTCGCGATCACGTCCCCGATCCCCGCCAGGCCCGCGAATGTCAGCGGGTTGGCGCCGGCGGCGATGCCGAGCCTGGTCATCTCGGCCAGCCCGCGGGTCATGAGTCCCGCCTTGCCGTTGTCGCCGAAGCCCAGCTCCTCGGCGGCGCCGGCAGCGATCGCGATGATGTTCTTGAGGGCGCCGCACAGCTCCACGCCCAGGACGTCGCGGTTGACATACAGCCGGAACTCGCGGCGCCCCAGGCGGCGCTGGACGCGCGAGGCGACCGCCTCGTCCTCGGCGGCGATCACCGCGGAGGCCGGCAGGCCCCGGGCGATCTCGAGCGCCAGGTTTGGGCCGGACAGGGCGGCGATCCGATCGGGGTCGAAGCCTCCCGCCACGGCGATGACATCGGTCATCCGCAGGTGCGTGCCACGCTCGATGCCCTTGACCACGGACAGCAGGTCCGCTGTGGGCGGGATGTAGGGCGAGACCCGTTCCACGGTGTCCCGCAGGTGGGCCGACGGCACCGCGAACACGACCAGGTCCGCGGCCGCGGCGAGCGTCGCCGGATCGTCGGCCGGCTCCAGGTCCGCCGGCAGGTCGATACCCGGCAGCCGCGCCTCGTTGCGCCGGGTGTCGCGGATCCGTGCCGCCGTCTCCGGGGAGTGGCACAGCAGCGTCACCGGCTCCCGCTGGGCGAGGATCGCGGCGAGCGTCGTGCCCCAGGCCCCGGCGCCCACGACCGCGACGCGGGGGCCGACGGCGTCCACGGTCTTCTTGCCCCCGCCCATCACCGCCGCCTGGCGCGCGCCCGCTTCCGCTCCCGCTTCTCGCGGATCTGCTCCCGGAACACCAGCCGGATCGGGGTCCCGTCGAAGCTGTAGGCGTCGCGCAGCCGGTTCTCGAGGTAGCGCCGGTAGGAGAAGTGGATGGACGCCGGGTCGGTGGCGAAGAACACGAACGTCGGGGGCGCGACGCCGGCCTGGGTCACGTACCGGATCTTTGAACGCCGCCCATGGACGAGCGCCGGCGGCGTTCGCTCCACGGCAGCGGCCACCAGCCGGTTGAGCTCGCCGGTCGGGATGCGCTTGCGCCGCTCGCCCCATATATCCACGGCCAGCTCCAGCACGCGCTGGACGCGCTGCCCGGTCCTGGCGCTGATCGAGACGATCGGCGCGTAGTCGATGAACGGCAGCTCCCGCCGGAGCCCCGCGACGAACTCGTCGAACGAGCGGTGGGTCTTGTCCTCGACGATGTCCCACTTGTTGACCGCGATGACCAGGCCGCGCCCCTCCTCCACGACGTAGCCCGCCACGTGGGCGTCCTGCGCCGTCAGCCCATCGACGGCATCGAGCACCAGCACGGCCACGTCGGCACGGGAGATGGCCTTGAGCGCACGGAGCGTCGAGTAGCGCTCCGCGGCCGGCCCGGACGCCACCTTGCCGCGCTTGCGGATGCCGGCCGTGTCGATCAGCACGATCTCGCTCCGGCCCCACGGGATCGTGGTGTCGATGGCATCGCGGGTTGTGCCCGGCACCTCCGACACGATCGTCCGCGTCTCGCCCAGCAGCGCGTTGAGCAGGCTCGACTTGCCCACGTTGGGGCGGCCGACGAAGGCGATCGCGGGCGGCTCGTCCGCCTCCGCGGCCATCATCGCGTCCCAGCGGGCGGTCTCCTCGGCGGGAGCCGCACCATCCGCTCCGTCGTCCTCGGCCTCGTCCTCTTCCTGTTCCTCCCCGTCTCCGCCGGCGAGCACCGGCTCCAGCTGCCCGGCGGCCACGTCCCTCGCCCAGGCGTCGGCCTCGGCCTCACGGGCCTTGCGGGCGATCTCCGCCTCGCTCTCGGGCGGCAGCTCCCAGACGACCGCATCGAGCAGGTCGGCCACGCCGCGCCCGTGGTTGGCCGAGATCGCCAGCGTGTGCTCCCAGCCGAACGCGTAGAACTCGGCTGCGTCGAGCTCGCGCCGGTCGTTGTCGGCCTTGTTGGCCGCAACGAGCACGGGCTTGGTCGTCCGGCGCAGCAGCTCCGCCGCGTCGTCGTCGGCCGGCGTCGGCCCGATCATCGCGTCCACCATGAACACGATCACGTCCGCCTCGCTGATCGCGAGCCGGGCCTGCAGCTGGACACCGGCCTCGATCGGATCGCCGGGCGCCATCTCCAGCCCACCCGTGTCCACCACCACGAACCGGCGCCCGTTCCACTCCGCGTCGCCGTACAGGCGGTCGCGGGTGGTCCGGGCACGATCCTCCACGATCGCCGCCCGCGCATCGCCGACGATGCGATTGAACAGGGTGCTCTTGCCCACGTTGGGGCGCCCCACGAGAGCAACGACAGGCAGGCCGGCCGAGCGGGAGGCCACGGGCGTCAGCCCGCGCCGGCGGGCATCGGGGACAGCGGGGGCAGCGACGTCGTGCGGCCGGCCGGATGGGCGGCCGCGTCCAGGGCGCCACGCGCGAGCTCCGCGGCCCGGCCGGCCGCCTGGTCCGTGCCACCCAGGCGCAGGATCTGCTCCGCGACGTCGCGCAGGTCCTCGATCGGCGTGGAGGTGCCGCCGGTGACGCCGACCACGCGCACGTCATCGAACACCGACGCGTCGTCGAGGTCGCGTGCGTTCTCCACCTGGACGGCCCGGGTCCCCACGATCTGGCACAGCCGGGTGAGCTCCTTGGTGTTCGCCGAGTGCCGGCCGCCCACGACGACCATCAGGTCCACGTCCCGGGCCGTCTCCAGGGTGTCCTCCTGGCGCCGGATCGTGACCGGGCACACGGTATTGACGATCTTGAGCTCGTGGGCACGCGACACGAGGAACGCAGCCAGCTTCTCGAACTTCCAGGGCGGCTGGGTGGACTGGGTGATGAGCGCCATCCGCTTGCGGCGCGGGATGCGGTCCCAGTCCTCCTCCTCGTCCACCACGATCGCGTCGGGGGCGAAGCCCAGCAGGCCGACGACCTCGGGGTGCTTGGGCGTGCCCAGCAGGACGATCGTGTAGCCCTCCTCGACCAGGTCCTGGAGCTGGCGCTGCTCCTGGATCACCCAGGTGCAGGTGCCGTCGATGATGTCCAGGCCACGGGCCTCCGCACGCTCGAACACCTCGGGCTTGACGCCGTGGGCCCGGATGACGACCGCGGCCCCGTGGTCGACGTCGTCGAGGGTGTCCACGCTCCGGACGCCGATGTGCTGCAGCTCCTGGATCACGCCCTCGTTGTGCACGACCTGGCCCAGGGTGTGTGTGAGCTGGCCGGTCGCCGCGGACTCCTTGGCCTTGTCGATGGCCTCCCGGACGCCATAGCAGAACCCGGTCCGCTTCGCGATTCGAACTTCCTGGACGCTTCCCATTGCCGGTCGATGTTCGCACACGTGCGGCGATCGCGCCGCTGGCCGGGACGATCGATCAGGGGCCCGGCGCGTCCTCCGGCGGGACCGCGCCGGCGTAGAAGCCACGCTGGCGAGGCTCGAGCAGGGCCGCGATCCGGCCCATGATCGCGGTCGTCGCGATCCGCTTGGCGGCCCGCCGGTCCGCGTCCGCGGGAACGAGGTCGGCCACCTGGAACGGCTCCCCCACCCTGACGTTGATCGTCCGCCGGGGCAGGGGCAGCGGGATCTTCCGGCCCTTGGGCCAGACCCGGTCGGAGTCGTTGATGCCCACCGGGACGATCGTCGCGCCCGTGCGCATGGCGAGCGTGGCCATCCCGTCCTTCGCTGCCTGCAGGGCGCCCGTCGGGCTGCGGGTCCCCTCGGGAAAGATCAGCAGCACGTACCCGCGCTCGAGGATCCGGGTCGCCAGGCGGTAGGCCTCCACGTCCGCCGTGCCGCGTTCGACCGGGTGCACCCCACCGTGCGCCGCGAGCCAACCGAAGATCGGCCACCCGAACAGCTCCTTCTTGCCCAGCCAGTGGATGCGCCGGCGGCGGAGCGCGGTGGTGATCCACGCGCCGCTCACGAACGCGTCGGCGTTGGACGCATGGTTGAGGGCGAGGATGACCGCACCCGTGCGGGGAACCCGGTCGAGGCCGTCCACGCGCACGTTCGCGAACAGGCGCGCGACGATGCGCGAGACCAGGGCGACCATCCGGACCAGCATCGTCTGGTCGTTGTCGAGGCGCATGGCGACCTCGAGCAGCCCGGTGCGGCTGGTCCGGACGGGGTCTGAAGCCGCCGGCGCGGGCGCCGGCGTGGCGGGTGCGGATGATGGGCTGGGCTCGGCGTCGGGTTCGGGTTCGGGTTCGGGCGCGGGTGTGGGCGCGGGTGTGGGCTCTGGCGCGCGCGTGGGCGCGGCTCCAGCCTCCGCATCCCGGATCGCTTCGGTGACCAGGTCCACGGTGCGCTCGAACGTGTTGCCGTCGGTGCGGATGACCAGGGCATCGTCGGCCGGTCGCAGCGGGGCCACCGCTCGCGTGCGATCCTGGAGGTCGCGGACCCTCAGCTGCTCGCGGACCGCCGTCGCCTCGTCTCCGTCGGGGTCGAGACCACGCTCCTCGATCCGGCGCGCCGCGCGCTCGTCGACCGACGCGTCGAGGAACAGCTTGAGCGGGGCATCGGGCAGCACGACAGTGCCGATATCGCGTCCGGCAACCACGATCCCACCCTCGGCGGCCAGCGCCCGTTGGCGTGCCAGCAGCGCCGCTCGAACGTCGGCGAGGCGGGACACGGCGGAGACCGCCGCGTCCACGTCCGGCCCGCGAGCCTCTTCGGTTGCGTCCGAAGCATCGATCATCACGCGGGTCAGCCGGCCGCTCCCGTCGTCGGTGAGCGCGATGCGGTCCACCAGCGGCACCAGCTGCCCGGCGTCGTCCGTGCCGATGGATTCGCGCAGGGCGAGCGCCGTGAGGGCCCGGTAGATGAGGCCCGTGTCCAGGAACCGAAGGCCGAGCCGTGCCGCCGCGGCCGCCCCGACGCTGCTCTTGCCGCTCGAGGCCGGCCCGTCGAGCGCGACGGTGATCCGGGTCGCCCGCGGCTTCGTGCGCGGGCGCCGGTGGCGGGGCCGGGACGGTCGGGCGGGCTCAGTCATCGTCCGCGAGGATACCGGCCTGCGCACCCGGCGCGGACGCGGCCCGGCCGTCCGCCCGGCCGCTTCCCGCCAGCCGCCGCACCTCCGCGGCCGTCAGCACGCGAATGTCACCAGTCGCCAGCGCCTCCAGCCGCAGCGTCCCGATGCGGACCCTGACCAGGCGTCGGACCGGGGCGCCCACCTCGCCGAACATCCGCCGCAGCTGGCGCTTCCAGCCCTGGTGGATCGTGACCCGGACCCACGTCAGGCGCGGCTCGGGCGGCGGCTCCAGGAGCTCCTCCAGGCGCCGGTCCTCGGTCCTCGTCTGGCCCCGCAGGCCCCTGACCGCGGCCACGCCCTCGCTGAGCTCCACGCCTGCCTCCAGCCGCTCCGCCTGCTCCCGTGTGAGCGGCCGGGCGAGCCCCACCGCGTATTCGCGCTCGACCTCGTAGCGCGGATGGAGGACGTGCTCCGCCCAATCACCGTCGTTGGTGAGCAGGATCAGCCCCTCGGAATCCTGGTCCAGCCGGCCGACCGGGTACAGCCGGGCGCCCACGGCCAGGTCGGGCGGCACGAGGTCCAGGACCGTCGTGACGGCGTGGCGATCGTGCACGGTGGACGTGACCCCCGCGGGCTTGTGCAACGCGAGGTAGACCGGGCGCCGATCCGACCGCTCCACCGGACGGCCGTCCACCGCGATGGCCTGGGTGTCAGGATCGACGCGCTCCCCGGGCGTGGCCGGCCGGCCATCCACGGTCACGCGCCCCGCCAGGACCAGCTCGTCCGCGCCCCGGCGCGACGCCACGCCGGCGGCGGCGAGCACCTTGGAGATCCGCTCCGCCGGCACCGGCTCAGGTCGCGTCGGGCAGCGTGCCCGGCACCGGATCGTCGGGCGGCGGCGTTTCGTCAGGCAGGGGCGTGGGGTCGTCGAGCAGCCGGGTCGCTACCTCGAGCTCCAGCGGAGGGAGCTCCTCGAGCGACGTCAGCCCGAACCGCTCCAGGAACTCGAACCCGGTCCCGTACAGGTATGGGCGTCCCGGCGCCTCGGATCGGCCCAGCTCCACGATCAGCCGGCGGTGGAGCAGGACGCGCACGGTGTAGTCGGAGTCCACGCCGCGGATCCGCTCGATCGCGGCCCGGGTCACGGGCTGACGGTAGGCGACGATGGCGAGCGTCTCGAGCGCCGCGGGCGACAGGCGGATGGCGTCCGCCCCGACGTAGCGCGCGATGAGCGCGCCTGCCTCCGGCGCCGTCGTCAGCTCCACGCGATCACCGGACAGGATGAGCCGGATCCCGCGGGCACCCAGCGACACCTCGAGGTCACCCAGCCGCTCGTCCACGGTTGCCCGGTCCACCCCGGCGAGCGCGGCGATCTCGCGTCGCGACAGCGGCTTCTCGGCAACGAACAGGAGCGCCTCGAGCTGCGACTCCGTGAGCTCCCCGCCGGCCTGGTCGGCCTGGTCGGCCCGGTCGGTCGCGTCGGTCGTCTCCGATCCGGGGTCGGCACGGTCCGGCTCGTCGAGGCCGACGAATCCTCCTGCCTCCGGGCGCTCCCCGGGCGCGTCGGGCCTGGTCACGCGAACGACCCCAGCGATTCGTCGAGCGGCGCCTCCTCGTCGAGCGCGACGGTCAGCCCGGCCGCGGCCCGCTCCTCGGGCGTCGTGCGACGCGCCACGATCGGGCCCCAGGGCTCCGCCTGCTCCACGACGATCTCGCGCCGCTTCATCAGCTCCAGCATGGCCAGGAACGTCACGGCCAGGACCACCCGGTCGCGCACGCCGCGCAGGAGCTCCTGGAGCACCACCACCGGCGCGGCGCGGAGCGCCTCGCGGATCACCGCCGCTCGCGAGGTCAGCGTCACGGTCCGGCGAATGGTCTCGGGCGGCGGGGGCGGCGGTGGGACGATCCGCGCAAGGTCCTGGAGCGCGGCGACCAGCACCGACACGGGCAACGGCTCGGCCGCCGGCGGTCGGGCCCCTGCCAGGCCGGCGATCCGGGCGAGCCCGGGCTCCCGGTGGAACAGACCCACCCGACGCCCGGCCTCGTCGAGCAGCGTGGCTCCCGCGTCGCGGAAGGCCCGGTACAGGATCAGCCGCGCCCTGAGCTCGGCCTCCGGGTCCGGCCCGTCGTCGGCCAGCGCCACCGCTCCTTCCACCGTCCGCCGGGGCAGCATCGCCCGGGACTTGATCAGGATCAGCTGGCTGGCGATCGCGACGAACGCGGACACGTTGCTCATCCGGTCCTCGTCGAGCGTGGCGAGCGCGTCGAGGTAGGCGTCGGCGAGCGCGCCCAGCGGCACCGTGAGCACGTCGAGCTGGCGTGCCTCGATGAGCGCCAGCAGCAGCGCCAGTGGCCCGTCGAACGCCGGCAGCGTGACGCGTGTGGCCGACTCGGGCCGGCGACCCTCGCCGAACACGACCGCGGGTGCCGCGTCGGCCGGCATCAGCAGGCCTCGTCGGCGGCGTGGAACCGCCGCCCGTACACCGGATCCCGCGGGTCGGCCTGGTGGCGCACGAGGTCGACCGCAAAGGGCGACAGGCCCGCGGCCTGCACCATCACCGCGGATGCCTCCGCGTGGTCGCGCAGGCGGTGCAGCGCGGCACCCCAGCCGGGCACGAGCCCGGCCGGCACCAGGACCCAAGACCCGAACGCCTCGGCCAGCGACCAGGCGACCCTCGGTCCGGCTCCCGTGTCGCCCTTGGCGCAATCGTGGAGCAGCCCAGCGACCAGGACGTCGCGGTCGCGGACGCCCGACCGGCGCAGCACGTCCACGACGTCGAGCCCGTGGCGCCGGTCCGCGACGTGCATCCGATCGAACAGGGCAAGCTCCGGCGCACGGAGCCACGCGCCCAGCGCAGCACGCTCGTCCGTGCTCACGCGGGCCAGCAGGTGCATCCGGAGCTGGCGCGCCTTACGCGCCCACCAGGAGATTCGCGACACCGAAGATCAGGTTCGAGAGCGGCCGGCTGAGCAGCAGGACGCCGCCGATGACGATGAACAGCCCGTACTGGGACAGGAACGGGCGAACCTGCCACACCTGGCGCGGGCTGAGGAACCGGAACAGCAGCGTCGACCCGTCCAGGGGCGGGATCGGGATGAGGTTGAAGATCGCCAGCGCCACGTTGTACACGACGAACAGGTAGATGCCCTGGTAGGCGAGCACGGGCAGGTCGGCGGCCACGGCGATCAGCACCCGGATCACGAACGCCGCAAGCAGGGCCATGATCAGGTTCGAGATCGGCCCGGCCAGGGCAACCAGCACCTCGCCGTTGCGCCGATCGCGGAGGTTGGCGGGGTTGACCGGCGTCGGCTTGGCCCACCCGAACAGGAACCCGCCGAGCAGGATCGAGATGATCGTCATCAGGCCGCCCACGGGATCGAAATGGACAGCCGGGTTGAGCGTCATCCGCCCGAACAGCTTCGCGGTCGCATCGCCCTGCGCGTAGGCAACCGCGGCGTGCGCGAACTCGTGGACCGGGAACGCGACCAGCAGGAAGATGGCGATGAGGACGATCTGGAGCGGCTCGATCGTGAACAAGGAAGGGCGGGCCTCGTCGATGGGTCGGGGGGTCCCGCGTATCCTACCCGGCCCACGCTCCTAGAGCCGGTCCAGCAGCTCCTTCTTCTTGGCCTCGAACTCCTCGGGCGTCACGATCCCCTTGTCCCGGAGGTCGCCCAGTCGCTCCAGGGCCTCGGTGACCTCGTCGCCGGTGACCGCGGCGGCCGGCGCCTCTGTCGAAGCCGCCGTGAGCGGGGTGACGGGCGGGGCGACGGGGGTCGGTGCCGTTGGGGCCGCGGCCGCGCTCGTGGTCCCCCACTCCGCGGGAGCGGGACGGCTCTCGGCGGCCCCCGGCGTCGGTGCGGCACCGGGACCTGGAGCCGGCGCGTCCGTCGTCCGGATCGGCGGCATCGTGGGGCGCTCCATCTCCAGCGCGAGCTCGTGCTTCGCCTCGATCATCGCCTTCTTGAACGACTTCGCGTCCGCGAGCATGTGGAGGTTCTCGATGCCCGCCTCGGACGCCGTCAGGACCTCGAGGTCGCCGAACCCGAACATGCGCCCGAACATGGTCTCGGTCAGCACCGCGTCGTTGATCATCTCGAGCGACGAGTCCGTTGCCTTCTTGTTGACCACGCCCGAGACGTGGATGATCCGCCGGCTCGTGATCACGAACTCCTCGTTCTGGTAGCGGACCCAGCCCCAGGCGATGACGACCAGGCCGACCACGAACAGGACCAGGGCCACGTAGCCCAGGATGTCCAGGATCGTGCTCTCGCCACCCACGACGAAGCGGAGGATCAGGAGCGCCACGGTCGCGATGATCGCGATGACCGCCCAGCGGGCGTTCCAGACCATGACGAACCAGTGCTGGCGAGCGCGCCGCAGGATCCGCTCGCCCGATGCAAGCAGCGAGTCCGTGTAGCTCATCTCCTCCAATGCCTCCTATGCCCGCGGGTGGGCGCGGGCGTACACCTCGCGAATCCGCTCGCCGGTCAGATGCGTGTACAGCTGTGTCGTGGAGATACTGGCATGTCCGAGGAGCTCCTGGACGACGCGCAGGTCAGCTCCACCCTCGAGAAGATGCGTCGCGAACGAGTGGCGAAGCGTATGGGGTGACACCCGGTCGCCGAGACCGGCCGCGGTCGCACAGCCCTTCACGACAGTCCAGGCCTGCTGGCGTCCCAGGCGCCGCCCGCGCGCGGTGATGAACACGGGCGACTCGGCCCCGTCCGGCTCCCCCGCCCCCGCGAGCCACGCGGCTCGTGGCCACGACAGGTACCGCGCCAGCCACCCGACCGCGACGTCGCCCACGGGCACGACCCGCTCCCGGTCGCCCTTGCCGATGACCCGGACCCAGCCGCCGTCGAGCGACACGTCGCGGAGGTCGAGCCCGAGCGCCTCCGAGACGCGCAGCCCGGCCGCGTACAGCAGCTCGACGAGGGCGCGATTGCGGACCGCGACGCCGACGGACTCCGGCGGCGGCGAGGTCGCATCCGGCTGCGAGGTCGCATCCGGCGGCGAGGTCGCATCTGCGGGCGCGTCCGGCGCCCGCACCTCCTCGCCGCCCGCGGCCTCCAGCAGGCGGATCACCTCGTCCACGGTGAGCGTCTCGGGCAGCAGCCGGGGCTGGCGGGGCAGGTCGAGGTGGGCGGCCACGTCCACGGCGATGATCCCGTCGCCGAAGGCGAACCGGTAGAAGCCGCGGATCGCCGCGGCCCGCCGCCGGAGGCTGGTCGGCGCGAGCCCCGGGTCATGGGGCCGGCCGCGGCGCGCCCTGGCCGCGAGATATCGCTGGGCGACCTCGGGACCACCCGCCCAGCGCGCCGCGGCGCCGCGGCTCATGGCGAAGTCCGAGAGGTCGGAACGGTAGGCGCGAACGGTCGCATCCGACACGCCGCGCTCCACGCGGAGATAGGCGAGGTAGTCCTCGATCGCACGGTCCAGGTCGGCGGCCACGCGACGATCGTCCGCGTCCGGTCAGGCCTTCGCGTCCGCGAGTCGCGCGCCTCGCCACGCCTCGGCCCGGTCCAGCAGCTCCCGGGCCGACTCGCGGGCGGCGTCTCCGCCGCTCGGGCCCCCGATCATCTGGGCCAGCTCCAGCTCCCGGTCCGACCGGTCGAGCCGCGCGATCTCGGTCACGGTCCGGCCGTCGCGCTCCGCCTTCGAGATCCGGTAGTGCGCGTCGGCGTAGGCGGCGATCTGGGGCAGGTGGGTGACGCACAGGACCTGGTGCTCGCGGGCGAGCGACCACAGGCTGCGGCCCACGGGATCCGCGCTCCGCCCGCCGATCCCGGTGTCGATCTCGTCGAACACGAGGGTGGGCGTCGCATCGACGCCGGCCAGGACCTGCTTCACTGCGAGCGCAACCCGCGACAGCTCGCCTCCCGACGCAATCCTGGCCAGTGGCCGGGCCGGCTCGCCGGGGTTGGGCCGGAACGTGAACACGACGCTGTCGATGCCGGTTGCATCGAAGGTCAGGGCGTCCCCATCCACCTCGACGGCCGGGTCGTCCCGGGCCGCGGGACGGCGGCCCAGCGAGACCGCGAAGGCATCGGCGGGAAAGCCCAGCTCGGCCAGGATCGACGCTGTCGCGCCGCCCAGCGCGATGGCCGTCTGGGTGCGCAGGATGGACAGGGTCGCCGCGGCCTCGGCCACCTCGACCAGCAGCCGCGCATCCTCGACGCTCCGGCGGGTCCGCTCGTCCTCCAGGCCGCGGAGCCGCGCGGCCTCCTCGGCCGCTCGCTCCCCGTGCGCAAGCACCGCGACCTCGTCGTCGCCGTAGCGGCGGACCAGCCGGTGGATCTCGGCCAGCCGATCCTCCAGCCGTGCGAGCGACGCGGGATCGTGATCGACGGTCTCGGCCAGTGCCCGCACCTCGGCTGCGACATCCTCGAGCTCCGCCTCCTGGCCGGCCAGGCGGTCCGCCAGCGGTGCCCAACGCTCGTCCAGTCGGGCGAGCGCGCGGAGCTCCCGCTCGGCCAGGGCGACCTGCTCGCGGGCGCCAGGCGCATCTCCCACGAGGACCTCGCGCACCGTCGTCGCACCGGACGCGATCATCTCGGCATGCTGGGCCGCCGCCAGCTCACGCGTAATCTCGTCCGCCTCCCCAGGCCGCAGCCGCGCCGACTCGATCTCCGCGGTTTCGTGCTCCAGCATCTCGAGGCGGCGCACCAGCTCCCGCGGATCCATCTCCAGCTCCGCGAGCGCCGCCCGGTTCGCCCGCCAACGCTCCACCGCCGCGGCCACGGCCGCTCGCGCCGCCCCGTGCCCGCCGTAGGCGTCGAGCAGGTCCCGCTGCCAGTCGTCGTCCAGCAGCCGCTGCTGGTCGTGCTGGCCGTGGATCTCGACCAGGTCGCCGACCGCACCCGCCAGCCGCCCGGCCGTGACCGTCTCGTCGTCCAGCCGGGCCGTCGAGCGCCCGGAGGCGCTGATCTCCCGAACCGCGATCAGCGGCTCGGGCAGGCGGTCGAACAACGCCTCGACGCGAGCGCCCTCCGCCCCGTGGCGGACCAGCGTCGTGTCGGCTCGCGCGCCCAGTGCCAGCCCCAGGGCATCGATCAGCAGGCTCTTGCCGGCCCCGGTCTCACCGGTGAGCACGTTGAGGCCAGGTGCGAACTCCAGCCGCAGGCGGTCGATCAGCGCGAGGTCGGCTACCGCCAGCTCCAGCAGCCGGCCGGCACGCTCGGGGGACGGCTCCGACACCATCGTCAGGACGGCAGCAGCTCGACCTTGGTCCGCAGCAGGTCCCAGAACGGCTGAGACCCGGACGGCTCGATGAACCGGACGGCCCGCTCCAGGGCCCGGACCTCGACCACGTCTCCGACCTCGATCCGACGGTCCTCCCGGCCGTCGATGGACACCAGCGCCTCGTGCGCATCGAGGACGCGACAGCGGACGACCTGGCTCGGAGACACGACGACGGACCGGATGGCGGACAGGTAGCCGGCGATGGGCGTGACCACCAGGTTGCGGCTCTGCGGGTCGAGGATCGGGCCGCCGGCCGAGAACGAGTAGCCCGTGGAGCCCGTGGGGCTGGCCACGACGAGGCCATCGGCGACGAAGGTCGCGAGGTGCGATTCGTCGATCGCCACCGCCATGCGCACCACGCGGGCCAGCGAGCCGCGGGCGATGACGATGTCGTTGAGGGCGCTGAAGCTGTCCGCCGCCGGGCGCCCGGCCGGCAGGATGGCGCCCGACAGCGCCATGCGCTCCCGAATCGCGAATGCGCCATCCCTGAGCTTCTCGAGCATCCCCTCGAGCTCGTGCGCCTCTGCCTTTGACAGGAACCCGACCTTGCCCAGGTTGATGCCCAGGATCGGCACGTCCACCGTGGTCACGGCCTGGGTCGCGCGCAGGAAGGTGCCGTCGCCGCCGAGCACCACCAGGACGTCCGTCCCGGGCAGCTGCGCCTCCAGCGCCTCCGAGTCCCCCGCGGCGGCCGCCCAATGCTCGATGCCGCGCATCCGGCACCAGCCACCCGCTCGCTCACGAAGCTCGATCGCCTGCTCGATGGTGGGGTTGTAGGCGAACCCGATCCGCTGGATGGTCATGCCCCGTCCGCCCACGCGGCTGCCACGGCCTCGTCGATCCGGGCATCGATGTCTGCGCACGACGGCCCGGCCTGGAGATGAACCAGGAACTCCCGGTTGCCCTCCGGGCCCTGGATCGGTGAGGCGATGACGTCGCGCGCACCCAGGCCCGACCTCCGGGCCTCGACCAGCACCTCGCGCAGCACCCGGCGATGGACCGCAGGATCGCGCACCACCCCGCCCTTCGCGTCCGCGCGGCCGGCCTCGAACTGGGGCTTCACCAGCGCGACGACGGGGCCCGCACCATCGCGCAGCACCGAACGGACCGGGCCCAGCACGAGCGCCAGCGAGATGAACGAGACGTCGATCACGGCGAGGTCCGCGGGCTCGGGCAGCGACGTCGTGTCCAGGCTGCGGGCGTTCACGCGCTCCATCGACACCACCCGCGGATCGCCCCGGAGCCGCTCCGCGAGCTGGCCGTGACCGACGTCCAGCGCATACACGCGGGCAGCTCCACGATCCAGCAGGACATCCGTGAACCCGCCGGTCGAGGCGCCCACGTCCACGGCGACCCGGCCGGACGGGTCGATGCGGAACGCGTCCAGCGCCGCCAGCAGCTTGTGTGCGCCACGGCTCACCCATCGCCGGCTCTCGGCCACCGCGACCCGGGCATCGCGGGTCACCAGGTCGCCCGCCTTGCGATCGGTCCGCGCGGCATCCCCCTCGCCGACCCGGACCTGCCCGGCAAGCACCAGCGCCTGGGCGCGGGCCCGCGTGTCCGCGAGACCGCGGTCCACCAGGAGCTGGTCGAGGCGCACCCGTCGCGGGATGGTCGTCGGCATGCCGC
This sequence comes from uncultured Chloroflexia bacterium, assembly GCA_963732805.1. Lineage (GTDB taxonomy): Bacteria > Chloroflexota > Limnocylindria > Limnocylindrales > CSP1-4 > CAIXZV01. The sequence continues at coordinate 1,704,393 of CAVTAW010000001.1, read as the reverse complement.
TATCGTGGCACACGTCGCTTCACCCGGACCAACCGGCGGCGCGGTGTCGCGAGGGCGAGCGCGGCGCTACGAACGGGCCGGCGCCGGCGCCTCCAGCCCGAGCTGCGTGATCGCCTCGTCGACCTGCGCCGTCAGGCCGCCCACGTCAAGCCGGAGCAGCCGCCGGAGATCGCCGACCGAGCCGTGGTCCACGAACCGGTCGCCCGGGATCCCGATCAGCCGGACCGGCACCGACCGGTATGCCGGGTCCGCCAGGCGGGCCTCCTCGAACGCCTCGAGGACGGCGCTGCCGAACCCGCCGGTCACGACGCTCTCCTCGAACGTCACCACCAGCTGCCGGCCACGCGCCTGGTCGAGGATCAGCTGCCGGTCAAGCGGCTTGGCGAAACGGGCGTTGATCACTCCCACCGACCAGCCCCGGGTCTCGAGGGTCTCCGCGACCTCGAGCGCGCGATGGGTGATGGGACCGAAGGCGACGAACAGCAGATCCCGGCCCTCGCGGAGCACCTCGCCCCGACCAACCGGGAGCACCCTGGCCTCGCGCTCGGGCACGCCGAACCCGGCATCGCGCGGGTAATGGAGCGCGAACGGATGGTCCTGGGCCAGGCCGGTCCGGAGCAGCGACCGCAGCTCCTGCTCGTCCCGTGGGCTCGCGATGACCAGGTTGGGCAGGATCCGCTGCGCGGGGATCGTGAACATCCCCTGGTGGCTGGTGCCGTCCTCCCCGACCAGGCCCGCGCGATCCACGGCAAGCAGCACCGGGGCATCGTTCTGGCACACGTCGTGGACCGTCTGGTCGAAGGCCCGCTGGAGGAAGGTGGAGTACAGCGCGACCACCGGCCGCATCCCGCCCAGCGCGAGGCCGGTGGCGAGCGTGACCGCGTGCTGCTCCGCGATGCCGACGTCGATGAACCGCTCCGGGTAGGCGGCCTGGAACCTGGCCAGGCCGGTGCCGGTCGGCATGCCGGCCGTGATCGCGACGATCCGCCGGTCGGATTCCGCAAGCTCCATGAGCTCACGGGCGAAGAACGCGGTGTAGTTGGGGGTTCGGGCGGTGTCGGCGGCGGCCGTCTGGGCGGCCGACGGCTCCGCCGCGCCCTCCGTGTTGTGGGGCGGCGTGCGCCGGTCGGCCATGACCGAGGACGACGGCGGGGCACCCTCGTCGGCAGCGCGACCCGCGGTGATCGGCGACCCGCCGGCCGCGGCTGAGGCCATGCCCTCGCCGTTGGTCGGGATCGCGACGGGCAGCCGGTCGTGGCCGTCCGTGGTCGGGACTGACATCGGCGGCAGCGCCGCACCATGGAACGAGACCTGGTCGGCTTCGGCGGGCTTGTAGCCCTTGCCCTTCTGGGTGCGCACGTGCACGATCACCGGCCCGTCGAGCGCGAGCGCACGCCGGAACGTCTCCTCGAGCACCCGCAGATCGTGGCCGGGCATCACGCCGACGTAGGTGATGCCCAGGTCCTCGAACAGCTGTCCGGGCTGGGCAAACGAGACGACCGACTGGCGGAACCGGCGCGACAGTTCCAGCAATCGCGGCCCCACGACCGGCACCCGCTCGGTGACCCGATCCCAGGCGGTCTTGCCCTGCTGCCATGCGACCGACAGCTTGATCTCCGAGAGGTACTGGGACAGCGCGCCCACCGACGGGCTGATCGACATCTCGTTGTCGTTGAGCACGATGAGGAGCTGGCTCTGGCGGTGCCCGATGTCGTTGAGCGCCTCGAGCGAGAGGCCGGACAGGAGTGCCGCGTCCCCGACCACGACCGCCACGCGCTCGAGCGAATGGCGCAGGTCACGGGCGGTCGCAAGCCCCTCCGCGATCGAGAGGCCGGTCCCGGCGTGGCCGCCATCGAACGCGTCGTGCGGCGATTCGCTCCGCCTCGGGAAGCCGCCGATGCCGTCGATCTGGCGGAGCGTGTGGAACCGGTCCAGCCGGCCGGTCAGCAGCTTGTGGGCGTATGCCTGGTGCCCGGTGTCCCACACGATCCGGTCGCGCGGAGACTCCAGGAGCCGGTGCAGGGCGAGGGTGATCTCCACCACGCCGAGCGACGATCCGAGGTGGCCGCCGGTGACCGCGACCGTGCGGATGATCGTCTGGCGGATCTCGGCGGCGAGCTGCTCCAGCTCGGGCTCGGACAGGCCGCGCAGGTCCGCGGGACCCCGGAGACGCTCGAGGATCGGCACGGGAGTCGGACTCCTGGGGCTCATCGTCATTATTGGATACCGGATAGTAGCACGATCACGAGCCGACCCCCGCGTCCTCGCTGGCGTCCTCGGGTCGCACGTCCACCGCCGCCAGGCCCCCGCCAGGCCGCGTCAGCAGCTGCTGGACTCGGAGCTCCGCTTCGCCGAGCAGGTGCTCGCAGCGACGCTGGAGCGCCACGGCGCGCTCGTACTGGGCAATTGTCGCCTCGAGCGGCTGCCCACCGGCCTCGAGCGCGGCCACCACGCGCTGGAGCTCCGCGAATGCCTCATCGAATGCGAGGCGCTCCACGTCCTCCGGAAGCTGGGCGGTCTGCTCGGTCACGAACGATCCTCCAGGTCTGCGGGGGCGGCCGGACTGCCGGGCGTGGTGGCCGGGAAGCCGTCGCGGGCTGCCGCGGACGGGGTGCCAAGCCGGTCGAGCCGGCGAGCCACGATCATACCGATGATGATCCCGACCACCGTCACGAGTCCCACGAGAGCGAGGAACACCGCGAGCTCCGTCACTGGCGGTCGTGCCCGTTCGACGGACGGGGCCCGTCGCTCGTTGCGGCCAGGGAACCGCGGGCCAGCGCGATCTCGAGCGGCGTGCCCGTCGGGGCGTCGTCCGGTTCGCGCAGGATCGCGCCGTCGGGCGCACGGCGCACGATCGCGTAACCGCGCCGCAACGTCGCCTGCGGAGCGAGCGCCACCAACGATGCGCCTGTCCTCGCGAGGCCGGCCTGCGCAGCCACCAGCCGGGCACCCACCGCAGCAGGCGCACGCCGGCCAACCGATTCCAGCGCGGCGGTCTCGACGGCCAGTCGAGCCGGCAGGACCGGTCCGAGACGGGTCGCGAGGCGCTCCTCCGCCACCCTGGCCGAGCGCAGCTGCTCGTCGACCGCCCGGGCGGCCCGGTCGAGCAGGAGGCCTGCACGCTCGCGGGAGGAGGCCAGGCGGGCGCGAGGCTCGAGTCGATCCAGGACGCGCTGTTCGGCCGCCAGGCCACGGCTCGCCGAGGCCAGTCCCGCCACGATCGTGGACGAGGCCCGGCGGCCGGCGTCCCGGGTCACGCCCAGGACCTCGAGGCGATCCGGCACGACCAGCTCCGCGGCGGCAGATGGGGTGGGAGCACGGACGTCCGCCGCGAAGTCGGCAAGCGTCACGTCCACCTCGTGGCCGACCCCGCACACCACGGGGACCGGGTGCGCCGCGATCGCGCGGACGACACGCTCGTCGTTGAACGACCACAGGTCCTCGAGCGAGCCGCCGCCGCGGGCGAGGATCGTCACGGCGGGTGCCAGCTCGGCCCGCCCCTCGCCTGCCGCATCGGCGATCCAGCGCTCGAGGCGACGGAGCGCCGCCACCACGCTCGCGGGGGCACCATCACCCTGTACCTGGCACGCGACCAGCAGGACCCGGGCCAGCGGCCAGCGACGGGCAAGCACGTTGCACACGTCGCGCCACACGGCACCAGTGGGCGACGTGACCACCGCGATGGTCGCCGGCCGTGGCGGCAGCGGGCGCTTCCGTATGGCGTCGAACAGGCCCTCGGCGGCGAGGCTCGCCTTGAGCTGCTCGAACCGAATCGCGAGGTTGCCGAACCCCGACGGCTGGAGCGAGTCCACGTACAGCTGGAGCGCGCCCTGCGGCTCGAACAGGTCGATCCGGCCGTGGGCCACGACCTGCAGCCCCGTCTGCGGCTGGAACGGTGATCGGACGCGCTCGTCGCGGAACCACACGCATTGGAGCTGGGCACGGGCGTCCTTGAGCGTGAAGTACGCGTGCCCGGCGGTGGACACCGTCACGCGGCCGATCTCGCCCTCGACCCACAGGTCGCGCAGCCCGTCATCGGCGCGGACGTGCTCCCGGATCGCCCGCGTCACGTCGCTGACCGTTCGAACGCGGAGCCCGAAGGTGCCCGGCGGGGAGTCCGGACGCCGAGTACCCGCGTCGCCGTCCTCGTCGACCGGGGTGTCCCAAGAGGGCAGCATCCCGTCGCGTGGCTCTCGACCGGCCATCAGCCGAACCCGAGCTGGACGTGCCGCCACCGGTCATCGCCGTCCAGCAGGCTGCGCAGGTGGTTGATCTCGCCCGCGTGGTACGCGTCGTGGGTGATCATCGCGGCCACGATCCAGCGTGTCGGGCGTTGCTCGCCCCAGTTCGTATTTCGCGGGCGGTCCAGCTCATCGTCGTCCGCGAGCGCCGCCACATGGTCGGTCAGCCGAGCGTGGGCCGCTCCAAGCCAGTCGACCAGCGCCGCCCGCGGCGCCGGTCCGTCGGCGCCCCAGGGTTCGACCGCCGGCGTGCCGAACCGCAGCTCGCCCGGGCCGAAGGCGTAGTCGTCGTACATGACCTTGCAGGCGCCGACGTGGATGGCGATCGCCTCGATCGTTCGCTCGACGCCGGCGGGCCGCGCCCGCATCCCGGCATCGGTCACCGAGGCCAGGTTGGGCAGCAGTGCCTGGCTCTCGTTCGAGGCCTCGATCCCGCGGCCGCTGAAGGCCTCGTCCATGAGGAACAGCAGCGCCTCGATCCCGCCGCGGCCGGCCATCGGTCAGACCCGGGTCTGGTACTCGCCCGTCCGGGTATCGATCCGGAGCGTGTCACCCGCGTTCACGAACAGGGGAACCGTGACCACCAGGCCCGTCTCCATGGTCGCGTTCTTGCGCGCGCCCTGCGCGGTGTCGCCGGCGTAGCCGGGCTCGGTCTCGGCGACCACGAGATCCACCGTGACCGGCAGCTCGACGCCCAGCGTCTCGCCCTGGTAGCTCGTGCGGTCGAGCGTCATGCCGTCCTTGAGGAAGCCCACCGCGTCGTCCAGCTCCTCCGCTCGCAGGCTGAACTGCTCGTAGGACTCGGTCTCCATGAAGTGGAAGTCGTCGCCATCGCGGTACAGGAACTGCACCGGACGACGGTCCAGCTGGGCCCGCGGCCAGCGGTCGCCGGCCTGGAACGACTTCTCGACCGTGCTCCCCTTCTTGACGTTGCGCAGCTTGATCCGGACCTGGGCCGATCCGCGGCCCATCTTGATGTGGTGGTAGTCGAGGATCTGCCACAGGTCGCCGTCAAGCTCGATGACGACGCCCTTGCGCAGCTCGCCGGTGCTGATCATGGTGGGCAGGTGCTCCGAACTGGGGCGTCACGGGCTCGCGAGGCAGGCGACGGCCCGGCATCAGACGCGATGGATCTCGGCCCGGATCGTACCAGAGGGCACGCGATCCTCAGGGCGACCCGCCAGACCAGCTGCGCTGACCTGACTGCTGGCTCCCGTCTCCCAGGGTCACGATCGGTCGAGACCTCGCCCTCGTCCTGGGTGCAGACCCCGGGGCAGGAGATGGAGACGGCGACGATGCGCTGCGACGGCCGCGTATCGTCGACGACGGTGTCGAGGATCCGGCGACACAGGTCGGGAGCCAGGTTCGCGCACGATGGGACGGGGATCGGGGTCGAATCGCCGACATACGACCACAGGCGGGTCAGCGTCTGCCCGTCGTCCAGGGTGATCTTCGCCTCACCCGCGCCGTGTGCGCGGGTGCACGGGGCGACGCCGCAGCTCAGCGAGAGGTTGCGGATGTGGCCGCCGAACGCCGCCACGAAGTGATCCGACTGCTCCTGGCACGCCCCTGATGGCATGTCCGCGCAGTCGACCCCCTCCGGTTGGTTCAGCGGCTGAACCAGGCTGCAGGACGTCGCCATCCCGGCGCCGATGATCACGGCGGCGATCGAACCGGCAAGCCGCCACATCCTGCTATCCCTGTACCACCAGCACGTCGCGCGGGAAGTGCGTGAGCCGTTCCACCAGGCCCCGCGCCGCGTCCAGGTGGACGAGATCCTCGATCCGCACGCCGGTCTCGTCCGGCAGGTACACCCCGGGCTCCACCGAGAACACCGTGGGGCTGGGCAGCGGCTCCTCGGTACCGGCCCGCGACAGGCGCGGCTGCTCGTGGGTTGCCAGCCCGATCCCGTGCCCGACCCCGTGACCGAAGTGCGGTCCATGACCCGCCGCCTCGATCACGTCCCGGGCGGCCGCGTCGGCGGCAGGGCCCGTCAGCAGCGGCTCACCGGTTGCGGCCGCCCGCGCCACCGATTCCGTGATCGCGTCGATCGCGGCCCGCTGCGCTCGGGCCACCAAGTCGTACAGGTCGAGATCCCGGGCACGCGGCTCGCCCACGAACAGGGTCCGGGTCATGTCGCTGCGATAGCCCTCGACCTGGGCGCCGAAGTCGAACAGCAGCACCGCACCGGCGAGCACGGGTCGGTCGCCGGGCGAGCCGTGCGGCAGCGCGGCCTCCGGCCCGGCCAGACAGGCGACGTCGAACGCCAGCGCCTCGGCGCCCCCCGTCCGGATCGCCCACTCGAGCGAGAGCGCAAGGTCGATCTCGGTGACCCCGGGCCGGATCTCCGGCAGCAGCCCCGCGAGCGCTCGATCGGCGACCGCCGAAGCGGCGGCGATCCGCTCGATCTCGCCCGGGGACTTGACCGCCCGCATGGCCTCGAGCCAGCCGTCGGCCGGCACCAGCTCGACGTCCGGGGCCGCCGCCTCCAGACGGCGCCACAGGCCATGAGCAACCGCCTCGGCCTCCACCGCCACCCTGCGCGCGCCCAGTCTCGACAGGAGTCGCGGCCATGCACCAGGCAGGTCGTAGCCGATCTCGTCCACCTCGGCGTCCGTCGCCTCGCGTCGAGCCTGGACGGTGTACCGCGAGTCCGTGACGACGACCAGGCCATCGCCGCCGACCAGGAACTGGCCCGAGTGCCCGGCAACCCTGTCCTCGCCGTCGCCCAGCGTGAACCCGGTCAGCCAGCGCATGTGCTCCGGCCGGACGCCGAAGTAGCCGTCGACGTCCTCGGCGGCCATCCGGGCCCGCAACCGCTCCAGGCGGCCGGGCCGGGCCGACCGGTCCTCCTCCAGCCAGCGCGCCCGGGTGATCTCGTGGGGTGGCGCGGCGAAGTCGGCCGGGACCGGCAAGGGCCCACGCATGTCAGTGCGTGCCGTACTTGGCGACGTTCTTGTCGTGCTGGGCCTTGGTCTTGGCGAACGCGCTGGAGCCGCTCCCGTCGCCCTTCGCGATGAAGAACAGGTAGCCGGTCTTGGTGTTGGGGGCCAGCGCGGCCTCGATCGAAGCCAGCGATGGCGAGCAGATCGGGCCCGGCGGCAGGCCCTTGCTGGTGTACGTGTTGTAGCCGGCAAGCTCGTCCGGCAGCGGGACCGGGAGCTGCCCCTTCAGCGCATCCCAGAACACGTACGTCGGCCACTGCGCGAACTTGAGCGCGTCCAGCTGGAGCGTGTCGTTGACGTAGAAGATCGTGGGATCGGACTGGAGCAGGCCGGTCGGCCACAGCTTGGGGTTGAGCCGGTTCTGGTACACGCCGGCGATCAGCGGGCGCTCCTCGTCCAGCACGGCTTCCCGCTCCACGATCGACCCGAGGGTCAGGATCTCGTGGAACGTCAGCCCCCGCTTCTCCGGGACCTTGAGCGTGTCGGCGCCGACACGCGCGTAGAACGCGTCGAGCATCATCCGGATCAGGCCCTCGGCGGTGGTCGCCTCCGCGTCGCCCTCCCGCAGGGTGTAGGTCGCCGGGTACAGGAAGCCCTCCAGCGAGGCCCCCTTGGGCAGCACGGATTCGTCCAGCAGCCAGGGGTAGTCGGCCAGCAGCTCGTCGGTGGGATGCATGGCGAGGTCGTAGAACGCCTTGGCATCGACCCCCGACGACTCGAGGGTCTCGAGCTTCGCGGTCATCTGCTCGATCCGCAGGCCCTCGCGGAATGTGACCGCCTCGGTGGTGGTCGTGATCCGGTTGTTGACCAGCCCGTCCACGACCTGGGCGGGCGTCAGGTTCATCGCGAGCGAGAAGCGGCCCGCGGTGAGCCTGGGCGTCAGGTCCAGGGCACGGGCCTCGTACAGGAACGCCCGCTGGCTCCGGATGATCCCCGCCTGCTCCAGTCGGGGCGCGAGGGTCGCCGGGGTGTCGCCGGTCTGGACCTCGAACTCGACGGTTGCCGGATTGGTGCCGGCCGGGTCGGTCAGGGCGCTGCCCAGATCCTCGCGGACCAGGTCCGCGACGAACGAGATCTGGAGCGATCCCTGGTTGTCCCAGGCCCACGGGACGACGACCGCCCGGACCAGCGGCCGCGCAACCGTGGCCATCACGAGCAGCACGGCAACCGCGAGCAGCATGAGAAACGCGAGGAATCGCAGCAGGCTGGTGACGCCGCCCTTGTGACTGCCGTACGGCTCATAGCGGCGCTGATCGCCGGGCCCGCGCCCGTAGCGGCCGGACCGCTGGTAGGCATTGGTCCGCCGCGTGGGCGGCTGATAGCCCAGGGGATCGCGCGGGCCCCCGCCGCCGCGGATGCTCATCGGTGCCGCTCGCCGGTCGCCGCCGAGGGAGCGGACGCCGTCTGGGCGGCAGGCATCGGGACGGGCGTGCCGGCGGACGCGCCGTCGGGCGCGGAGACAGACGCGGAGACAGCCCGGACATCCGAGCGCCGGGCGTCGAGCTCGTCCTGGAGGATCACCGACGCCGCCTCGCGGTCGACGCGGGCGCGGAACGCGTTGCGCTGCGTGCGCGACGGCGGGCCACCCGACCGGCCACGCGGCATCCGGCCGAGCCGCTGCTCGGCTTCATACGACGACAGGCGCTCGTCGCGCAGCGAGACCGGCAGCCCCAGGGCCTGGGCAACCTGGTTCGCCCAGGCGCGGGCTCCGGCGGCCATCGATCCTTCGTCGCCGCTCGCGTCGACCGGCAGCCCGACGACAAGCTCCTGTACGTCGTTGGTGGCGCACAGGCGGGCGATCGCACTGACGTCGGCGTCGAGCGTGGCTCCGCGATTGATCGTGGCCAGGGGGCTGGCGATGCCGATGCCCTCGTCCGCGATCGCGAGGCCGATCCGCCGTGCGCCGAGATCGATACCCAGGATGCGACTCATCCGCCGGATGGTACCGGCTCGCTCCCGGCCGCGCCCTCGGACGGCCCTGCGGGCGGCGGGGATGACGAGTCCGCCGAGGGCCCCGGTGTGGCTGTCGGGTTGACGAGGGCTCGCTGGCCGGCGCGGACGGCGCTGCGCCCGGCGACGTGTCCACGGGCTCGCCGACTGTGAACGTGACCCGCTGCTCGAACGTCGGCACGCTTGCCACCCAGCCCGGCCAGAGCGTGATCGTGACGTCACCGTAGGGCGCCAGCACGGCCCTGGCGTCCGCCTCGGGCAGCCCCAGGACCTGCGCCTCCAGCGCGGTCGCATCGACCGGCCTGGCCTGCTTCGCAGAGCCGCTGACCGGGAACGTCACCACGCCACCGGTGACCGAGCCGTCGCCCACGTTGACGACCGTGGAGCCGTCCACGAGCTGATGGTCGGGACTGACGTCCTCGGCCAGCCGGGCCCGGGCGATCGACTCCACCGGCGCCGGGTCCACCGCGAGAACGGTGCCCTCGGCGGTCATCCGGAGCGTGAACGAGTCCACCTCCTGCCCCACGAGCGTCGCCGGATCGACCGGCAGCACCGGGTCACCGAGCACCGCGGTGTCGGGGAACGAGGTCGTGCCCGGCGGCACGCGCGACGGGTTCTCCACCTCGGTCGCGAACTTCGCCTGGAGGTCCTTGCTCAGCTGCTCGACGGCGGCATCGACGTCCTCCTGCCGGATGCGGGTGAACTCCGTCCGGGTCCCACCGCTCGTCGCCGACGGGTTGGTCACGCTGATCACGGTCCGGTTGTAGCGGGGCGGGACCACGCGGATCGCACCGGCACCCACGTTGCCATCCGGCCCCGGCTTGATCGCCGTGATGCTGACCTCGCTCGTGGAGCACTTGACCTTGACGTTGGGCGGCGTCCCCGACAGCGCGGCCACGGGCAGGAACAGCGCCTCGTCCGTCGTGAACGAGGTCCCGTCCGCCGTCTTGACGGTCGTGCCGGACGGAACCTGGTACGAGGCGGTGGGATCGCAATTCGTCCACCGCACGCCGCCGGCGGCGGGCGTCTGCTCGACCCGTTTGCCCGTGGCCGGGAACTCGCCCTGGGACTCGACCGGGATCGTCAGCGTCTGGGCGGGGATGACCCCTGCGTCGACGTCCACCGTGGCGACATCCGGGTCGGCTCGCACCGTGAACGAGATGGGGCCCACCGGATCGATGTGCGGGATGACCGTGATGTCCGCCGCGGGGAGCAGCACGTACCCGGCGATCGCGGCGGCCCCGACCGCGACGACGAGCAGCAGCAGGCCCGCGATGAGCCCCCGCGGGATGCGCCGGCGTTGTGTCCCGGCTGCGGCCCCGAAGCCCGCGCGGTCGGCCGTGATCCCGGCATCGTCACCGGCGGCACCGGCCGGGCGCGCCTGCATGACCGACCGTGGTCCGGTGCCGCTTCGCGCTCCACTCCCCGCTCCGGCCGCACCGGTTCCTGCGGCTGCTGCACCCTGCGACAGCCCGCCGGCGGCGAGACCGGCGCCGGCTCCGGCCGCCGCGGCGCCGCCGGCTGCGGTCCAGTTCGCCGTGTCGGCCAGGTCGTCGCCGGTTGCCGTGTCGATCGCGTTCTCGTACTCGGCCACCGACCCGAAGACGGGCAGGCCGGCGGACGCGGCCAGGGCACGTGCCGACGCGTCGGGGGCGACGATGTCCAGGCGCTTCCCATTGTCCATTGCCTCTCGGGCCAGGAGCCGGAAGTTGATGCGCGACGTCGCGACCCGCGATCCGAACGGGAGCACGAGGCCCACGCGCGGTTCGGCCGCCTGCCGGATCCGCGACGCGGCCGTGGTGATCTCGTCTTCGACGTCGAGGTAGACGATGGTGGCCATGCGGTCAGACCTTCATCGCCCGCAGCACGCGCCGGAGCGCCGCGTCCAGCGGGTCCTCCGAGGTGTGCAGCTCGATGGCCTGGAACGCGAGGCCGAGCGGCGTGACGTCCTGCTGATCCACGAGCAGGTCGGTCGCGTCATCGATCGCCTCGACCTGATCAGGCGACATGATCGAGACCTCGGGCGGCCGGGCGAACGAGAGCCGCTTCCAGAACCGCTCGGCGGCCAGCGCGCCCTTGATCTCGGGCAGCCTCGATCCGCCGCCGCACAGGTAGATCCGTGCCGGCAGCATCTCGCCCGCGGCGAGCTCCTCCATCACCAGCTCCACGCCGGCGGCCCAGACCGCGACATCGTCACGGATGATCCCGGCGACCTCTGAACGCTGCGCGATCTTGAGTCCGCGGGCGTAGTCGACCTTGAGCGACTCGGCGCGTGGGAACGGCAGATCGAGCCGGTCGGCGATGGACTTGGTGAACGCGCGCCCGCCCAGGGCGAACATTCGCGTGCCCTCGATCCCGCCCTGCCGGACGAGCGCGACGTCGGTCGTGCCGCCTCCGACGTCGATGAACAGCGCCCCGGCCTGGCGGACCTGCTCCGCACCCAGCACCCGCGCCACCGCGTAGGGCTCCGCGACAACCTCCAGCAGCTCGAGGTCGAGCTGGCTGGCGACCGACTGCAGGGCACCCAGGTGGACGAGGGGGGCGAACGCGTTGAAGATCCCGATCTTCACGTGTCGGCCCTGGAACCCGACCGGGTTGGTCAGCGAATAGCCGTCGATCGAGGCACCGACGATCGCGCTGTGGACCAGCCGGACGTCCACGTGGGGGAGGCCCGTCTCCCAGGTGATCGACCGCTCCGCCTCCCGGATCGCCTCGCGCTGGACGCTGTCGATGAGCTTGACCAGCTCGGCGTCGGTGATCGCCTGCTCGGGCTTCTTGCGTTCCTGGGTCAGCGTGGTCGTGAACCCCTTGACCAGCTCGCCGGCGATCCCGATCACGACCTGGGACGGCCGGAAACCGGCCATCTCCTCGGCCTCCTGGAGGGCGACCGAGCAGTTGTCGACCACGGCCGCGATGTCGGCAACGGTGCCGGACTGCATGTGGGACAGCCCCTGCCGCTTGCGCCCCACGCCGCGCACTGTCCCGTGCCCGTTGTCGTCGATCTCGAACACGAGCGCCTTGGCGTACTCGGTCCCGATGTCGAGCGCGGTGCACGCAGCCGGCACCGGCTCCTCGTCGCGACTCCAGATGCGACGCAGGAAGGCCATTCAGGCGCCCATGCCGTGGTTCACGGCGACAGAGGTCACGTCTCGCCGGCGCGGGCGGCCACCGCGGCCCGCACGGCCGCGATGGCGTCTCCGAGCCCCTCGCGGCTGGTTCCCTTGCCCTGGGCCATCTCCGGACGACCCCCGCCCCGTCCCTCGATCGCCGTCACGGCACCCTTGACGAGCGAGCCTGCGGCGATGCCACGAGCGACGAGGTCGTCGCTGACCGTGACGAACAGCTGCGGCTCGTCGGCCTCGAGACCGAGCGCGATGACGCCGCTGGGGAGGGAACCGCGGATGTCCTTGGCAAAGCCCTTGAGGACATCGATGGACTCCAGGTCCCCCGTCCAGCCCACGAACCGGATTCCGGGCGCGAGCTCCTCCGCCCGAGCGGCAACATCCCCCGGCCGGGGGCGACCGCCGGTCGCGCCGCTCCGCAGGCGTCGTTTCGCGTCGCGCAGCTCGTCCTGGAGCTGCTGCACTCCCACGGCCACCCCGGCCGGGTCGTCGTCCGGACGAGCTCCGCGGCGGCCTCGAGGGCGCGCAGCCGGAGGTCGATCTCCTCGTCCGCGCCACGCCCGGTCAGCGCCTCGATCCTCCGCAACCCGGAGCCGATGCTGCGCTCACCCGTGATCAGGAAGCTGCCGACCTGGCCCGACGCGCGGCAGTGGGTGCCGCCACACAGCTCGTGGCTGAACCCCTCCACGCGGATCGTGCGCACACGCTTCCCGTACTTCTCGTCGAAGAACGCGTCGGCACCGGCTGCCTGCGCCTCGGCCATCGTCATCCACTCGATCGACACCGGTCGATCCTCGCGCACGACGCGCCGGACCTCGGCCTCGATGGCACGTTTCTCGTCCTCGGTGAGGGCGCGGTCGAACGGGAAGTCGAAGCGCAGGTAGTCCGGGTGGACAAGCGAGCCCGCCTGGCGGGCCCGCTCCCCCACGACATCGCGCAGGGCACGATGCAGCAGGTGGGTGCCCGTGTGGTTGCGCATCGTGTCGCCGCGGCGCTCGGCGTCCACCTCCGCGCGGACCGTGTCGCCGACCCGGACCTCGCCGTGGAGCACGCCGCGGTGGACGGTCAGCCCGGCGGTCTGGGTGCCCGCGACGCGCTGGACGTCGTGGACCTCGAACAGCACGCGCCCATCCGCAGACCGAAGGAGCCCCGTGTCCGCGACCTGTCCCCCGCTCTCGGCATAGAACGGCGTCCGATCCAGGATCAGCTCGGCATGGGCCGAGGCCTCGGCACGCAGCTCGACCTCGGGCACTGCCTCCAGCGTCGCGTACTCGATCCCGTCGCGCAGGATGGCGACCACGCCGCCCTCGGCGGTCGTGGTCTCGTAACCCAGGAACTCGGTCGGTCCGGTCCGTGCCAGCAGTGCGTTGTACAGCGATGCCAGCTCGGCCGCCTTCGCCAGCTCGGCCTTGGTGCCGCTCCGGCTGCGGTCGCGCTGCTCGGCGAGAGCATCCTCGAACCCGGCGAGGTCCGTGCGCACGCCGTACTCCGCGGCGAGCTCGACGGTCAGGTCGATCGGGAACCCGAACGTGTCGTGGAGCCGGAACGCCACATCGCCCGGCAGGATCGGCGAATCTGCCGGGAGCGTCTCGGCCAGGCGGCCGACCACCCGCTCAGCCGAGGTGAGCGGGATGAGCGCCTCCTCGAGCTGACCCACACCCGCCTCCAGCGTCCGGTTGAACTGCCGCTCCTCGCGCTCGATCACGCCCAGGATCTCGTCCCGCCGCTGGGCGAGATGGGGGTACGCCTCCTCCATCGTGTCGATCACGACCTTCGCGGTCTCGCCCAGGAACGGCTCGGTGCGACCCAGCAGGCGACCGTGGCGCACCGCGCGCCGGAGGATGCGGCGGAGGACGTAGCCGCGGCCCTCGTTGGACGGCAGCACTCCGTCGGCGGCGAGGAACGTCACCGCGCGACTGTGGTCCGCGATCACCTGGTAGCTGAAGCGCTCCTGTTCGAACGCGTCCGGGTCGTGGCCCAGCAGCTCCCGCATCCGGGCGTGGATCGGGGCGAACAGGTCTGTGTCGTAGTTGCTGGTCACGCCCTGGAGCACGGCCGCGATCCGCTCCAGGCCCATCCCGGTGTCGACGCCGGGCGCCGGCAGCGGTGTGAGGCTCCGGTCGGGGTGGAGCTCGAACTCCATGAACACGAGGTTCCAGATCTCGACCCAGCGGGGGCAGTTCTCGCTGTGGTCCGGGACGCACTCCGGGCCCTCAGACAGGTGGGCGCCACGATCGTAGTGCAGCTCCGAGCACGGGCCGCAGGGCCCGACATCGGCCATCCGCCACCAGTTCTTCTCGTCGCCGGCGGGGAAGTCGCCCCATCGGACGAGGCGGTCCGGTGGCAGGCCGATCTCGTCCGCCCAGACCGCGTGCGCCACCTCATCGGTCGTGTACACGGTCGCCGCCAGGCGGTCGCCGGGGACACCCAGGTCGCGGGTCAGGAACTGCCAGGCCCAGTGGATCGCCTCGCGCTTGAAGTAGTCGCCGAAGCTCCAGTTGCCCAGCATCTCGAACAGTGTGTGATGGCGGGTGCTGCGCCCGACCTCTTCGAAGTCGTTGTGCTTGCCGGCCACGCGCAGGCATCGCTGGAAGTTCACGGCCCGCGTGTAGTCGCGCTTCTCGACGCCGGTCAGCGCGTCCTTGAACGGCACCATCCCGGAGTTGACAAACAGCAGGGTCTGGTCGCCGGCCGGGACGAGGCTCGCGCTGGGCACGATGGTGTGGCCGCGCTCGGCGAAGAACTCGATGAACCGGCGGCGGATCTCGGCCGCGGACAGGTACGGGATGGAAGGGTCGGTGGTGGGGCTGGCCATCGCCCGCAATGGTAGCGAACGAGGCGTGCCGCGCCGACGGTTCCGCGGGCGTTCCATTCGCTGGGCGTCCGTTCCTTGGGCCTTGCCCGCGTCCGACGCACGGCACCCGGGCGCCCGGCACGCGTCGTTCAGCGCTCCGCAGGAGGTCCGTTGCGACGGCGCCGCAGGAGGGTCCCGCCGGCGAGGGCCGCCCCGACCAGCGCTCCGACGACGAGCCCGCCCAGGAACCGCCGCGATCCCTGCGTGTCGCCGCCCAGCAGCTCAGCGAGGTCGGCGAGGCCGCCCAGCGGTCGTGGCCCGCTGGGCGGGGTCCCATCACTGGGCACGATCGTGCGGTCCGGGTCCTCGCGCGCCATCAGCGAGTCTTCGCCGACTGCGGGCCGAGCGTCGCCAGGATCGCAACGATGCCGATCCCCAGCCAGGCCAGGATCGATGCCGGGACCAGCCCGAAGTCGCCGATGGCCAGGATCTGGATCCCCAGTCGGCCGCCGATGGCCGCGCCCGTCCAGGCGCCCATCGATGCCGCGAGGTACGTGAGCGGGAGGCGCCCGCCCGGGTTGCCCCGGATGAGCACGTACAGGGCGGTGTGGATCAGCCCGACGAGCAATGCCAGGGGCAGTGCCGGACCGATGGTCACGACCCGCTCCCGGCGCCCACGACCGGCGCAGATGACGAGGCGGAGATCGTGCCGGCCGCAGCGGCAGTCGCGATCCGGCCGCCACCCAGGCACCAGTCGCCGTCGTACACCACACACGCCTGGCCGGGTGCGATCGCCCACACCGGACGGTCGGTCTCGATCACCCAGCGACCGCCCCTCGCCGGCTGCCCGGATGCCGACGGCCGCACCGTGGCCTCGACCAGTGGCGCGCGGTGCCGGATGCGTACCTGCGCGCGGAACGGCGCCCAATCGCCGGCCGCCGAACGCCCGCCCGGGGGCTCGCCGGCCACGAACGTCACGTCATCGAGCTCGATGACCCGCGTCTCGAGGTCCTCGCGCCGGCCCAGCACGATCGCGTTTGTCGCCGGGTCGATGCGGGACACGAACCTCGGTTCGCCCAGCGCCACGCCCAGTCCCTTGCGCTGGCCGATGGTGAACCCGGCGGCACCACCGTGCTCGCCCACCCGGGTGCCGTCCACGTCGTAGACCGGCCCCGTCGTAGGCAGCCACCCTCCGCGCGATCTGAGCTCGTCGCGGTAGTCGCCACCGGGCACGAAGCAGATCTCCTGGCTCTCCTGCTTGTCGGCGGTGCCCAGGCCCAGCCCGCGCGCGATCGCACGGACCTCGGGCTTGGTGAGGTCGCCCAGCGGGAACCGGCTGTGCCACAGCTGATCCTGGCGCAGCCCGTACAGGAAGTACGTCTGGTCCTTGTCGGCATCGGCAGCTCGGGCGAGCCGGGCCCGCGGACCGCCGGGACTCTCCTCGACCACCCGGCGCGCGTAGTGGCCGGTCGCCACCGCCTCGCAGTCGTACTGGTGCCGGGCGCGACCCAGCAGGGCGCCGAACTTGACATAGCTGTTGCAGTCCACGCACGGGCTGGGCGTCCGGCCGCCGAGGTAGGCGGTCACGAACGGCTCGATGACGCCCGCCGCGAACTCGCGCTCGAGGTTCATCACGTAGAACGGGATGCCGAGGCGAGCCGCGACCCGCCGCGCGTCGTCCGCGGCGTCCGCCGAGCAGCAGCTCCGACGGTGCTCGGAGTAGCTGTCCGCGACGTCGTGGAGGCGCATCCAGACACCGACCACCTCGCTGCCCTGCTCGTGGAGCAGCGCCGCGGCCACCGAGCTGTCGACACCCCCGGACATCGCGACCAGGACCCGGCTCATGGGACGAAGCTCCGGCACATGGCCGCGATTGTACGGCGCCCGCCGCCGCCCCCCGTGCCGGCAGTGCCCACCCCGGCTTGTGCGTCGGCGACGCCTGCGACGGCCCACGCCCTCGGTGCCACCCAAGCCGGCGTGATCGTCCGGCACGCGTCCATCTAGCGGGTGACGCGGTAACGGAGGTAGACGACCCGCGAGCTGAAGGTGCGGGTCTCGACGAGCTCCAAACCCACCCGGCGCTCGTGCTGCGGAAAGTACGGAATGCCACCGCCGACCAGCACCGGGTAGACCATGGCCCGGTACTCGTCGATCAGATCCAACGCCGCCGCCTCGGCGGCCAGCGTCGCGCCCCCGATCGCGATCTCGCCCTCACCCGGCTTGGCTCGTAACCGCTCGATCTCCTCCGCCAGGCCACCGGAGACCAGGCGGGCATTGCCCTGCACCGCCGATAGCGTGGTAGAGAACACCACCTTCGGCAGCGGCTTCCAGAGCGCGGCCCACTCGAGCTCGGCGGCGTCGAGCGACGGATCCTGGTCGGCGGTCTCCCAGTACAGCATCGTCTCGTACAACCGCCGTCCCATCAGGTGGACGCCGACCCCCCGGATGTCGTCGATCCAGAAGCGAAAGACCTCCGGGTCGGGCACGGTCCAGTCGAAGGTCCCGTCCGGCCCGACGATGTAGCCGTCAAGCGAGACGCCCATCGAATAGGTCACGCTGCGCATCAGGTCCTCCTGGCATCGGGATCGGCAGAACGCGGGGGAACGGCACAGGATGCATCGCGGCTCGCCGGAATCCGGGCCGCAGCTGCCGCCGGGCGGCGGGGACTGAACGTCCAGGCGATCATCGCACCAGCCCACGCGTCCCGTGCCAGCAGGGCCGCCCCGTCAGCAGGCTCCACGCCGAGCCGGCTGATCCGCGCCGCGGGGACACCGGCGGCGATGGCCGCCCTGACCCGTCGCTCCAGCCACGGAGAGGCGTCCAGCAGCCCGCCGTAGATCACCACGGCGACATCGACCGGCAGTCCGAGGCGCTCCACCTCCTCGCGCACCGCCGCCGTGATGCGACCGCACCAGCGATCGATCATGCGAGCCGGATACGTCTCGCCGGCGGCGGCCGCGGCGACCACCGCGGGGGCGAGGCTCGTGACCTCCGGACCGGGCCGGCGACCGCTCCAGCGGAGCGGGGTCGCCTCGACATTGGCGGCCAGGGCCGCAGACAGCCGCCCCCGCCGCGCCGCGCGCGCGGCCAACGCGCCCAGGACGTACCCGCCACCGAAGATCCCGTGGCCTCGATCGGTCACCCGGCCATCGGGCCCACGCCCGATGACATTGCCACCGGTGGACACCGGGACCACGAGCCCCACCGCATCGGGCGTGCCGGCCCGAAGCGCCGCCAGGGTGTCGTTGACGACCACGATCCGTGCCCCTGTCAGCCGCGGGCCGAGCGCGGCAGCCAGCGCGGTCGCGTGCTCCGGACGGTCGATGCCGGCACCCGCGACCAGCACCAGGTCGGGTGGGCCGCCTGCTGCCGCCGTGGCGAGCCGCGCGATGCGATCGGCGGCCACCTCCCGGGCCTGGCGCCTGGGGTTGGCGCCTCCGCCGGTGGCACGCCCCAGGACCCCACCATCGGGTCGCACGGCGATCGCGACCGACTTGGTGGCGCCCGCATCCACCCCCACCAGCCGGCCAGCCGTGCTCAACTGACGGCAAGCCCCTCCGGGCTGCGTGCGTCGGTCCCGGTCGTGTCCGCATCGGACCCGGACGTCATCTGCCGGTGCAGGATCCCGGGCATGACGCGGATCGCCTCGTCGATCTCGGCGTCGGTCGTCGTACGGCCCAGCGAGATCCGGAGCGCACCGCGCGCCTCCTCGTCCGGATAGCCCATCGCCGACAGGACGTGGCTGACGTCGGTCGACCCCGAGGTGCACGCAGAACCGGTCGAGACGGCGATCCCCTCGAGGTCGAGGGCGAGCGCAACGGAGCCGCCATCGGTGCCATGGGCGACGATCGACAGGATGTGCGGCAGCCGATCGACCGGGTGCCCGGTCAGCTCGACGCCGCCGATGTCCACGAGCACCGCCATCAGACGGTCCCGCATCGCCCGGACCCGGGTCGCAACGGTTGCGCGCTCCGCGGCCCGCAGCTCGAAGGCCGTGGCCATGCCGATCGCGCCGGCGAGGTTCTCGGTGCCGGCCCGGCGGTGCCGCTCCTGTGACCCGCCGTGCTGCTGGGCGAGCACATGCGTGCCGCGGCGGATCCACAGCGCTCCGGCGCCCTTGGGACCCTCGACCTTGTGCGCGGCGACGGCCACGAGATCGGCGCCCAGCGCGGCCACATCGAAGTCCATCCACGGGGCCGCCTGGACGGCGTCGACGTGCAGCATCGTTCCCCGCCGCGCACGCACGACCTCCGCGATCTCCGGGATGGCCTGGATCGTGCCGACCTCGTTGTTGGCCAGCATCACGGAGACCAGGATCGTGCGGTCCGTCATCGCGCGCTCGATGTCGGCCGGGTCCACCCGCCCGTAGCGGTCCACGGGCACGGCAACGACCTCGAACCCGAACTTCTCGAGATGCTCGAGGGTATGGCCAACGGCGTGATGCTCGACGGGGGTCGTCACGATCCGGTGCCCGCGCGCCCTGCCCGCCCACGCGGCCCCCTTGATCGCCAGGTTGTTGGCCTCGGTTCCGCCGCTCGTGAACACGATCTCGCGCGCGTCGGCGCCGATCGCACGGGCCATCCGATCGTGGGCGTCGTCGAGCGCCTCGCGCGCCAGGCGTCCGAACGAGTGGGCCGAGGACGGGTTGCCGAACAGCTCTCCGAGCAACGGCAGCATCGCCCCGCGGACCTCCGGACGAACCGGGGTGGTGGCGGCGTGGTCGAGGTAGATCGGCATCGTCGGGCGATTGTAGACCCCGGCCGGTTTCGTACCCCCGGGGATGCCCCGGACCGTCGTCACCACGTACAGTGGGCCGATCGTCGCCAGCGACGCGTCCGCCAGCCGCCCACGAGGAACTCCCGAGATGCGCCGAACGATGTCCGTTGTCGTCCTGTTCGCGCTCGTCGCGACCGGGCTCCTGCCCGCCACCCTCGCGTCCGCCGCGTCATCGTCGGTGACCGGCACCGTGGCATCGCGCGAGAAGCTGGCGCTGACGGACGCCGCGGTGACCGTGGTCACGCTGGTGGACCAGCAGGCCGGGCCGGACGCGGGCGTGATCGTCGGCCAGCAGCGCATCGGCGGCGGTCAGCTCCCCATCGCCTTCTCCGTGCCGTACGACTCGGCCGCGATCGACGCCGGGCACAGCTACGCCCTGTATGCCACGGTGATCGATGGGTCGCGCACGCTGCAGACGTTCGAGCCGGTACCGGTGATCACCGGCGGGCCCACGTCGGGCGTGGCGCTGCTTGTCGCGGCCCTGCCGGACAGTGCGACGACAGCCGTCCGAGGCACGATCGCGAAGACCGACAACTCGTCGCTCGCCGCTGGCGCAGTCGCCATCGCCACCCTGATCCGCGCGGACACCGGCACCATGGTCGCGCGCCAGGTGATCCCGTCCCCGGCCTCGCTCCCGGTCGCCTTCGCGATCAGCTACGACCCCGGCGTGCTCGACCCTGGCGCGACCTACCTCACCAAGGGCGCGATCGTCGAGGGTGGCCGGGTATGGGAGGGGCGCGAGAACACGCCGGCCATCGTCAACGGCGCCCTCATCGACCGGGTCGTGGTGTCTGCCACGCTGGTCGGCTCGGCGGCACCGACGCCAGCTCCCACCTCGAAGCCGACGGCCACCCCGGAGCCGACGCCCGAGCCGACCCCAGAGCCGACCCCGGCGCCGACAGCAACGCCCACGCCAGAGCCGACGGCCAGCCCGACTCCGGCGCCCACGCCCAGCCCCACGGCCCCGCCGAGCGTGACCCCCGAGCCGACGGCCGGCATCATCCGGGGCACCCTGACCTACCGCGAGGATCACACGCTGAGCGACCAGGCACGCGCGCTGGTCGCCATGGTCGACGCCTCGTCCGGCGACACGATCGGGACCATCGTCGCCTCCACCACGTTCTCGCCGACCGGCGACGTCCCCGTCCCGTTCGAGCTCACCTACTCGCTGGCCGCGGTGTCGACGGACACCCCCTACCGGCTGCTCGCGGGCATCACCGATGGCGATCTTGCCTGGGTGACCCCGATCGGTGTCTCGGTCCAGGCCCCGCAACCCCTGGTGGAGAACGTCGTCCTGCCGCTCAGCTTCCGGCCCGACCTGCTCAAAGCCGCGGTCAGCGGATCGATCAACGGCCTGGGCCTCGACCCGGCACGTGATCCCTCGGCCTACGGCACCGCGCTGGTCATCCGGGTCGACACCGGCGAGACGATCGGCTTCCAGCTGATCAGCCCCACCGGTGCGGCCCCGGTCCCCTACTCCGTTCCCTACGATCCGACATCGCTCGACCGCAACGCCGACTACGTGGTCCGGGGCTCGATCTGGGACGGCACGACGCCGTGGGCGACGCCGATCGGCGTCCCGGTGCTGACCCGGGACAACCCGCGGTCCAACGTCCTGATGACGGTGACCGAGGCCGTCACGCCCGCGCTTCGCGCGACCCCGACGCCCGCGCCGAGCGCCTCGCCGGTGCCCCAGCCCGAGCCGGCGGGTGGCGGCGTGGACCTCGGCCTGGTGCTGCTGATCCTCGTCCTGGCAGGTGTCGGGGCCGGCGCGATCTACGCCGTGATGCGGGCCCGCTCCGGCTGACCGCCGCTCGGCAGCGGTGCCGCCCGTTCGCGTTGACGGACCGGCGGAGAATTAGGTCGTGTTCATCGGCATCGGGCTCGTGGTCGTCGTGGTGCTGGTCGCGGCCTTCGCGCTGCGCTCATCGGGTGACGCCGCGCAGCTGATCGGTGGCCTGTTCCACCCACCCGGGCTGGGCTGGCCGAGCGGCGTCCAGGAGGACGACGACGCCCACTGGACCTGGGATGCGCACGACCCCGTGCCCGGCGGACTTCCGAACCGGCCCGTGACGCCCGTCGCCGCGCCCGAGGATCCAGCTGATCCGGTGGAGGTCACGCCGGTCCGCTCCCGGATCTCGCGGCCCTAGTCACCGGCGGACATCGGCGTCAGTCGCCGGCGTGGGCCCGCTCGTACGCGCGACCCCGCTCGCGCTCGCGCTCGTGCTTCGCCAGCAACCGCTTCCGCAGCCGGATCGCCGACGGCGTCACCTCGACCAGCTCGTCGGTCCCGATGAACTCGATCGCGCTCTCCAGCGTGAGCGGACGCGGTGGGGTCAGGCGGAGCGCCTCGTCATGCGCGTGGGTCCGGATGTTGGTGAGCTTCTTCTCCTTGGTCGGGTTGACGTCCATGTCGCCCGACCGCGAGTTCTCGCCCACGATCATCCCCTCGTACACGTCGACGCCTGACCCGATGAACAGCTCCGAGCGGTCCTGGAGGTTGAACAGGGCATAGGCGTTGGACGTGCCCGACCGATCGCTGACCAGGACGCCGTTGGTGCGATGGGTGACCTCGCCCGCCCAGGGTCCGTACCCCTCGCCGATCTGGTGCAGCAGCGCCGTCCCGCGCGTATCGGTCAGCAGCTGTCCCCGGTAGCCGATCAGCCCGCGAACGGGGAGCACGAACTCCATCCTGACCCGCCCGTCAGCATCGGTGGTCATCTGCTCCAGGCGGCCCTTGCGCCCGGCCAGCGCCTGCTGGACCTCGCCGATGAAGTCGGGCGGGATGTCGATGGTGATCCGCTCGTAGGGCTCCTGGACCTCGCCGCCGATCGTGCGCAGGATGACCTCGGGCCGGCTGACCGTGAGCTCGTAGCTCTCGCGGCGCATCTGCTCGATGAGCACCGCCAGCTGCAGCTCGCCGCGACCACGGACCTCGAACGTGTCGCCGGACCCGGTCGGGTGGACCTCGATCGAGACGTTGCCCAGGACCTCGCGCTCGAGGCGAGCCTTGATCTGGCGCGAGGTAACGTACCGGCCGTCCCGGCCGCCCAGCGGCGAGGTGTTGACGCCGAAGGTCATCCGGAGGGTCGGCGCGTCCACGTCCAGGCGCGGCAGGGGGCTCGGATCCTGGGGATCGGTGATCGTGTCGCCGATCGTGACCTCGGGCAGGCCGGCGACCGAGACGATCTCGCCCGGACCCGCCTCCGCGATGTCGACCCGGTCCATGCCATGCGCGGTCTGGAGGCTGGTCACCGTCCCCGCGAGGGTGATCGTGCGGCCCGGCTCGACCGCACCCGCGGTGTCGTCCGCCTCCTCGCGCAGGACCGCGATCCGCTGCCCGACGCGGATCGTCCCGTTGCGGATCCGGCCCACCGCCATCCGGCCCACGTACTCGTTGGCCGACAGGTTGGTGACCAGCAGCTGCAGGGCGTGGTCGGGCTCGAACACCGGCGCCGGCGTGACGTCGACCAGGAGCTCGAGCAGCGGCCGCAGGTCGCTCCCGGGGGTCGATGCGTCGAGGCTCGCGGTGCCCGCCTTGGCGTTCGTGTACACGACCGGGAACTCGATCTGCTGCGCGTCCGCCCCGAGGTCCATGAACAGCTCGTAGACGTCGTCGAGGACCTCGGCCGGGCGGGCGTCGGACCGGTCGATCTTGTTGAGCGCGACGACAACCGGGAGACGCCGGGCCATCGCCTTCTGGAGGACGTAGCGCGTCTGCGGGAGCGGCCCCTCGGCCGCATCGACCAGCAGCAGGACGCTGTCCACCATCAGCAGGCTTCGCTCGACCTCGCCACCGAAGTCCGCGTGACCGGGCGTGTCCACGATGTTCAACCGGACGTCGCCCACGTCGATGGTGGTCTGCTTGGCCAGGATCGTGATGCCCTTCTCGCGCTCCAGGTCCATCGAATCCATCACCCGGTCCACCACGGCCTGGTTGTCGCGGAACACGCCGGTCTGGCGGAGCATGGCGTCCACGAGCGTGGTCTTGCCGTGGTCGACGTGGGCGACGATCGCGACGTTGCGAATGTCGTGGCGGGTGGCGAGGGTCGCACCGGCGGGGGGCGCGGTGGCGGGCATGGCGGAGCCGGGCGTGTCACTCATGGGCCGGCGCAGTGTCGCACATGCGGCGCGAACGGGCGAACGGGCCCGGCGTCGTGCACGATGCCCGGACGCCGTCAGCCGCGGGGCACGGCTCCCGGCGCCGCCGGCAGATGCGTGGGCGCGATCAGTCGCCCGTCGAACAGCTCGATCACGCGGTCGGCGACGTCGATCATCAGCGGATCGTGCGTGGCCACGACCGCGGTCACGCCCTCCGCGCGCACGACCGTCCGGATCAGGAGCATGATCCGCTGCCCGGTCTCGGAGTCCAGCTGACCCGTGGGCTCGTCGGCGAGCAGCAGCTTGGGCCGGTTTGCCAGCGCCCGGGCGATCGCGACCCGTTGCTGCTCGCCACCGGACAGCTCGTGCGGCCGATGCCGCGCCCGCCCCTCCAGGCCGACGAGCTCCAGCAGCTCGATCACCCGCGCGTCCCTCGCCCGCGGCTCGGCCCCCACCAGGCGGAGCGGCACCTCCACGTTCTCGGCCGCCGTCAGGATCGGGATCAGGCCGAACGTCTGGAACACGAACGCGATGGTCGTCCGGCGAACCTCGGCCGCGGCCGCGTCGTCCAGGCCCGAGATCGGGATCCCGTTCACGATCACCGAGCCGGCCGTCGGCTGGTCCAGGCCACCCAGCAGGTTGAGCAGCGTGGTCTTGCCGCTCCCCGATCGCCCGCGGACCGCGATCAGCTCACCGCGGGCGACCTCGACGTCGACGCCCCGCAGCGCGTGGACCGTCACGGCCCCGGTCACGTAGTCTCGGACGAGGCTGCGTGCCTCGACCATGGCGCCCGCCGGCGCCGAGGTGGCCCCGCCCGCGTACCGCCCGTGCGCCGTCATCGCCCGGTCCCTCCGCCCGTGGCCCCGTCGTCCGGAGCGATCTCGTCGGCCGGCGGCGCCGTCGCAGGCGCCGATTGCGGGCCCGCCGGGTTCCCGCCACGGTCCGGCCAGACCCCGACGTGATCCTCCTCCAGCCGCAGCCGCACCCGGTTCCGAAGCTCCAGCGCCTCGACGTGCGCCCGGGGCAGCTGGAGGCGGCCGGCCCGGTCGAGCACCGCGTACTCCTCCGAGACCACCCGGTGACCGCCCTCGTCGGTCTGCTCGGTGCGGCGCAGGGTCTCGGTGCTCGTGCGGCCATCGCGGATGGCGACGGTCCGCTGGACCTGCTCGGACACGAACGCATCGTGGGTCACGATCACGATCGTCGTGCCCAGCTCCCCATTGACGTGGCGCAGGAGCCCGAACACGTCGGCCGAGGTCTGGCTGTCGAGCTCGCCTGTCGGCTCGTCGGCGAGGACCACCGCCGGGTCGTTGGCCAGCGCGATCGCGATCGCCGTCCGCTGCTGCTCCCCGCCGCTGAGCCGGTCCGGCCGATGGTCCGCGCGATCCGCCAGCCCGACCAGCGACAGCAGCTCCCGCGCGCGCTCGCGGCGGGCCTTGCGCCCGTCGAGGACCATCGGCAGCTCCACGTTCTCGGCCGCGGTCAGGTACGGCAGCAGGTTCCGGCCTGTCTGCTGCCAGACGAACCCGACCACGCGCCGGCGGAAGCGGGTGCGGTCGGCGTTGCCCAGCCGCCCCAGGTCATAGCCGGCGACCACCGCCCGGCCGGCGGACGGCACGTCCATCCCGCCCAGGATGTTGAGCAGCGTGGACTTGCCGCTCCCCGACGCGCCGACGATCGCGATCATCTCGCCGCCCTCGACCAGCAGGTCGAGACCCTGGAGGGCGACGACCTCGAGGTCTGCCAGCTTGTAGATCCGGACCAGCCCGTCGCAGGCGATGACCGCGCCGTCGCCATAGCGAAGGCGGGGTGCCGGCCGCAGCGATGCGGCGGAGAGCGGATCGGGGCGGCTGCGGATCGCGTGGTCGGGCAGGTCGACGACCTCGGGCCCGGCGGCGTCGTCGGCGGGGCGGGACGGGTTGGACATCATTCGAATCTTCCTCGAAGGGCGTCGGTTGGCGCCACCCGGCGCTGGAGCATCGCCCCGAGCAGCAGCCCGACGGCGACGACGACGATCATTCCGACCAGGATCAGGAGCAGCGGACCGGCGTCGGGCACGATCGGCACCTCCACCGGCGAGCCGATCAGGCTTGCCAGGCCGAGCCCGGGCAGCAGCAGCGCGAACAGGAGGACGCCCAGCACGCCGCCCAGCAGGAACCCGGCGATGGTCGTCGGCCCGTGCTCGGCGAGCACCAGGGCCAGGGCCTGCCGGCGCGTCAGTCCGAGCGTCCGCAGGTGCGCGGTCTCGACGCTCCGCGCCACACCGGCCAGCGCCAGCCCCGCGGCCACCCCGAGGGCCGCGAACGCCGCGGTCACGAGCGCGGCGGCCAGGATCAGGGTACGCACCGCGCCCGTGACCGGGGCCGAGCGGAGCGCCGCGGCGGTCTCGACCTCGCTGGTCAGGGTCACGATCGGCGTCGCAGCCGTCACGGCCGCGCGCAGGGCCGCCGGCGTGGTCCCGGGTGCGCGCAGGATCGTCACCACCGGCACGATCCGCGAGTCCGGGGCCTGGGCTCGGAACCATTCCCTGGGCGCCACCACGAACGCGCGTCCGGCAGGAACCCCCGGGAACGAGTCGCGGACCTCCACGGCCCGGTACTGGAGGGTATAGCCCTCGATGCTCGCCTTGAACACCTGACCCGCCTTGACGCCCCTGGGCGCCGCCACGAGGCTGGTGGACACGATCGCGGGAATGGGTCCCGTCCCCGGCGTCGTGGTCCCCGGCGGGAAGTCGGGCGCGGCGGGCGTCCCGGCAAGCGCGGCTTCCAGGTCGGCCGCATCGGGCAGCACGAACAGGGCCTGGGGCCCCGACAGCTCCACCGGCACGTTGGCCTCGAACACGCCGGCCACGACCTCCACGCCCGGCAGCGTCGCGGGATCCAGGGAGCTCGGGAGCGGGCCGATCGGCGATTCGAGCCGGTAGCTGCCACCGACGTCCTGCCACGCGGCCAGGTCGGCTCCACGTTCCAGGTGATCCAGCGTCGTCGCCGTGAACGCTCCCACCGTCGCCGTGGCGAGGAGCACCAGCAGGACCGCGGCTGACGCGCCGCCGTCCATCGCGCGGCGTGCGGCGAGCACGGGCACCAGCCCACGGCCGCGGGCGGCGACCCAGGCGACCGCCCGGACGGGGAGCGGATACAGGCGGACCACGACGATTCCAGCGGCCACGCCGACCAGCGCAGGGACGGCGGCGATCAGCGGATCGAACCCGGCGATGGCGCCGGCGCTGCTGGTCGCGTTCACGCCGCGCTCGCGGAGCAGCAGGGCGGCTGCGACGGCCACGCCTACGATCAGGGCCTCGGCGACCAGCCGGCGCGGCCCGATCCGGCCCACAACGCGGTCGCCGGGCCGTCGCTCGGGACCCCGCGCCCGGACGACGGACACCACGGTCCCGACGATCACCGACACCGCGATTACGACCACTGCGATCGTGGCGGCGAGGGTCGGCGAGAGCCGCCCGGACGGCACCAGCGCGATGGCGATCAGCGCCGCGGCAAGCGCGCCCGGAACCGCGAGCAGCAGCCCTTCGGCCAGGGCCGGGCCCAGCACCTGGCGCGCCGAGGCGCCCCGGCTGCGGGCGAGCGCGAGCGTGGCGCGGCGGCGTCTTCCTGCGAGCGCGGCGATCAGCACCAGGGTTGCGACCGCCACCAGCGCCGGTCCGAACGCCGTCACCGCCACGATCGACTCGGCCGCCGCCCAGCGGGCCCGGTGGTCCTCGAGCAGCGCCGGCAGGCCCGTGCGCATGGCGGTGTCGGCCGTGACCGTCACGTTCGCCGACGGGTACGCCACGCGCAGCCGCCGGAACGCCGTGATCAGGCCGTCGAGCCCGCGCCCGGTGATGCGGTCGGGCTCGATGAAGTAGCGCCACGTGTAGCCCAGGGCGCGGCTCGCCGGGCTGGCGTTGGCCGCCAGCGCGGCGTGGACCGACGGGTCGACGAGCAGCTCGGCGTCGAGCAGCTGCGCCTCGGGCGACAGGGCGCGGATGACCGGGTGGATGAGCAGCGGGTCGTCGAGCCAGTAGTCGCTGTCGGGGTCGAGGACGTCGTAGATGCCGGTGATCGTCGCGAACGCGTAGACCTCGCGCGGCGAGCGCCCGATCAGCGGGTCGCCCGAATCGCCCGCCAGCAGCACGGTCTCGCCGAGCGCGATCCCGAACTGGTCGGAGGTTGCCCTCGAGACGGCTGCCTCGAAGACGGGCACGTCGTTCTCTGCCTCGGGCCCCACGTCGTCCCGTGTGGTCACGTTCGCGTTCGGAGGCGCGCCCGCGACATACCGCAGGTGGTCGTCGATCCCGTCCTGGATCCGGAACCGGATGAAGGCCGGGTCCGTGGTGGGCTTCTGCACCCGGAACCGGCCGCTCTCCACGATCGCGTCGCGTGCGGAAACGAGCTTGCGGACCGGCTGGGGGAAGGTCGCCTCAAGCTGCGCGCCGGCCGCGTCCACGGGCCCCAGGGGGTCGCCCTGGGGGCCGGTCCCGATCAGCGTGTGGCGCATCACCACGATGTTGCGGGCGGCGGCCGTGGCCGCCCGGACGTCCGCCCTGACCGCCCCATCGGACAGCCCGGCGAGCACGCGCGGGGCCAGCGCGGCCACCAGTGCCGTGACCAGGATCAGGAGGGCGAGGCCGGCCGTCGGCGCCCGGTCGTCGCCGATCCTGCGCAGCGTGAGCGTCAGCCAGCGCATCGTCACTCGTCCCGCGCGCGGAGCACGGCGCTGGTCCGGGCCGACGGCAGCTGGCGGCGGATCAGCACGACGGTCGCCACCACCAGCACCACGGCCAGGCCGAGCGTCGGCAGCACCGAATCGGGTGGCACGACGATCACTGGCGCCGGGACGGGCGGCGCCCCGCTCGCGGTCAGCGTCGCGAACGGCAGCGCCAGCCAGGCGAGGAGCAGCCCGAGCGCGGTCCCTGCGACCAGCCCCACTGCCAGCAGCGCCAGGCTCTCCATCGACAGCCAGGCAAGCAGCTGGCGCGGCGACAGCCCGAGCGCCTTGAGCAGGGCGAACTCGCCCAGCCGTTCGGTCGTGGACACCGTCGAGCTGACGAGGAAGCCCACCGCCGCGAACAGCAGCGCGGCCGCCGACCCGAGGCCGAGGATGCCGATCACCGCGAGGCCGAGCGGGTCGGTGGTCAGGTCGGCCAGGACCGCGGAGCGGTCCACGACCGACGCGGCGGCGACGGGCGGAAGCTGCACTGCGGCGGCGACGTCGGCCGCCGATCCCGGTTCCACCGCCAGCCACCATTCGTCGGTCTCGGCGAGCGACGCATGGGCGGCGAGGCGCGCAAGGTCAAGGGACAGGCCATCCACCACCAGGAACGGCTTGGACTGGTCGAGCGGCGGAAACGCGTCGACCGTGCCGATGAGGTCCAGGGCCACGGGCACGCCGAACACCGTTGCGTGGAGCTGATCGCCCACGCCCGCCGCCGCCTGGGCGAGGAACGCCGGACCGGCGAGCGCCGGGACCGGCTCCGCGCGGACCGGCGCGAACGACAGCTGCCACGACGCCCGGTTGCCGCTGAACACCGAGTCGACCGGCAGGTGGACGACCGAGCCCGGGGCAGGGTTGAGATTCGAGACGTTGCCCCCGACGTCCGCGGTCCAGCGGCCCGGGCCGGCGAGCGCGAGGTCCAGCGGCGTCCAGCTGTCGCCCGCCTCGTCCGGACTGGCGGCGAAACCGTTGACCGCGATCGATCCCTGCAGCACGGCGTTCTGGAGCGACGCGACCGACAGATCCAGCTCCACGGCCACGATCCGGGCCGGCCCCGTGATCGCGCCGGCGCCATCGCCGGCCGTCAGCGGGACGATCAGGCGCGCGCCGGCGACGCCGAGCGGCCCGGGCTCGCCCTGGATCCGGTCGACACGCCCGTCCCCGTCCACGATGACCACCGAGGCCGAGATCCCCTCGAAGCCCTCGGGCACGGTCGCGAAGCCCTCGACGGGCTGGAACGACGAGTCGATCGTCAGCGACAGGCGCCGCGCCCCATCCGGCACCGGCGCCCCGGGCGGCGTCGGGCGCCGCTCGCCGAGCGCTCGCAGCGCGGCCCGGGTCGCCGCGCCCGACACGTCGTCCCGCAGCCGAACAACGTCCGCCATGACGGCACCGTCCACGCCGTCCACCGCGCCGTCACGGAGCGAGCTGCCGAGGTCCACGCTGGCCCTGACCACCGGGGTGGCCGCGGTGACGCCGGCGATCGATCGCAGCGCCGTGCCCAGCGCCCACGACGGCACCGCGTCGGCCGTTCCGGGCTGGAGGCGGATGTCGGCTCCCGAGGCGTACGCGGCCTGGTCCGCCTGGCTCTGGGTCCACGTTGCCGCGTGCGCCGACGCGAAGGTCCCCAGGGCGGCCGCGAGGATCAGGAGCAGGGCCGCCCGCGTGTAGCGCAGCGGCCGCCGCGCGATCTGCCGGCCGCCCAGCGAGCCCACCAGGCCGCGACCCCTCGAGAGCAGCCGCTCCCCGAGCTCGGCCATGCGGGGAACGATGCGGATGGCGAGCACCGCCCCGCCCAGCAGGCCGATGGCCGGTGCCGCGACCAGCAGCGGATCCACGCCCAGCGTGCCCCGCGCGTTGCGGGTCAGCGTGGCCCCGTACAGCCGCAGCTGGAGCAGCGCGAGGCCGGCCAGCACGACAAGCGCAACGTCGAGGCCGAGGCGCTGGGGCAGGGTTCGCCCGGCCTGGCGGCCGACGGCCGCCCGGACCCCGGCGATGCTCACGCTCGAGGCCACGGTCGGCAGGGTCAGCGCGAGCAGCGCGATGCACCCGCCGATGGCAGCGACCGCGTACGTCTCGGGCCCGGGCAGGGGTGTGCCCAGCCCCACGCTCTCGAGCGCGGGATTGAGCCGCACGGCGAGCACGAGCACGGCGGCGAGCCAGGGCGCAAGGATCGCGGCCGGCACCACGACCAGCAGGGCCTCCCCCAGGCTCATCGCGACCAGGTGCCCGAGCCCCGCGCCGCGTGCCCGGAGCAGCGCCGTCTCGGTCCGGCGGCGCTCCTGCATGAGGGCCGCCACGAGGACCACGGCATAGACGGCCAGCACGCCGAACTGGATCAGCAGCAGGAGGATGCCCGCCTGCGCGACCAGCACCGACCGGTCCACCGAGGCGAGGATCGTCGGCAGCTTCGTGGCCACGGTTGCCTGGTTCGAGCCGGGCAGGGCGGCGTTGATCCGGCCGGGCAACCCGGCGACGTCCGCGGCGACCTCGTCCAGCGTGTCGGGCCGGAACCCCTCGATGTCGGGGATGGCGCGCCACTGCGCGTCGACGGGCTCCGCGAGTGGGCCGCTGACCAGGTCGTCGGCGGCGACCACGAGCGGCCCACGGGTCGTGTAGCGGCCGCCGCGCTCCGTGCCCTCAAGCGCCAGCGGCTCGCCCAGCCAGTACGGGTCGGCGGGATCCGGACGCCACGTCCCGACCACCACGACATCCTTCGTCCGCGAGGGGTCGAGGCGCGAGACGAGCGACAGCGGGTCGCCCGTGCCCACGCCGAGCTCGCGGGCCGCGGCCTCGGACAGCGTGACCTCGATCGGCGTCTTGCCGGCCTCCGCCCAGCGGCCGTCCACGAGGGCCGCGTGGCCGTCGATGCCCTCGTACGAGGCGAAGATCTCGAGATCGGTCACGGTGGCGGGGTCGGCCGAGGCCTCGGCGTAGGACGAGGACCGCAGGACGCGGACGAGCTCGCCGCCGACGGGCGCGAGGGCGCGTTCGAGCTCGGGGGTGATCGCGGCATCAGCGGTCGAGAGCAGGTCAGGCTGGATCTTGGTCCGGACCACGATCGAGCGGTCCACCGGGGCCGCGTCCCGGAGCTCGCGGTGCAGCCCGGCCAGGGTCACCGCCTGGGTGTACAGCGTGCCGGCGGCCAACAGCGAAAGGGCGCTCGCAAGGAGCGCCCAGGACGCAAGCAGGACCGGCCAGTCGGCCCGACCGCGACGGAGCACGGTGGGCCACAGGCCGAGCGTCGTGGGCAGCAGATCCTCCTGCGGGCAGAACGGATGCCGGCGCGTGGCGGCCGCGTCAATCGACAATAACCCGGATCAGCCCGAAAGGTTCCAGCACCCGTCGCTACACTGCGCCCGAACAGCCAGGAGACTCCATGACCGTCGCCGCCGTCATCCTCGCCGCGACCCCGGCATCGGCGCTTGCCGACGCCGACGGCACGCCCGCGATCCGCCGCCTGGCGGACGTCGCCTGGTCGGGCGGCGCCACGCCGGTCGTCGCGTGCTCGTTCGATCCCGACGGCGGCGTGGCCGCTGCCCTGGCCAACGCCGAGGTCACCCTGGTGGACCCGGTGGACCCGCAGCATGGGCCGGTCGGCCAGATCGTCAACGGGATCGAGGCCGCGATGCGGCTGGTCGCCGAAACCGAGGCGGCGCTCGTCTGGCCGGCCCGCCTGGCATGGGTCGACGCCGAGACCGTCACGACGCTCATCGCCGCCCACGGGGCGAACCGGGCAAGCGTGATGCGTCCGACGTGGGGCGCGGAGCCGGGCTGGCCCGTGCTGGTCCCCGTCCGTCACCTCGACGTCCTGCGCGGGCTGGCCGTGGACCGGATGCCGCCCGACCTGATGGACGACCTTGCCGCGGCAGGGGTGCCGTTTCGCCTGGTCGAGACCGGCGACCCGGGCGTGACCCACGACGTGTCGACGGCGCGCGCCGACCTGCCGCCCTACGACGGCCCGCCCGAGCCCGCCGACGCCCACGCCCACGAGTGGGGCCTCGCCACGGCGGACCAGCCGGACGACACCCCGGTCTCCGGTCCGTCGCGCCTCCAGGGCGCCGGGCCCGGCGCCTGACGCTCGCTCGAGACTGCAGCCCGGGCGCTCAGGGAGCGCTCGGGCCCCGGAGCACGCAGTCGATGACCTCGGCTCTCGTCCATGCCGTCGCGTGCGCGAAGGTCGCAACCAGATCGATGTGCTCGTCCTGGGGCGGCTCGACGAGCGCCAGCGGCAGGGTGATCGTGCCCGCCGCGGCGCTGGGGCCGCCCGGGTGGATCCCGAACACGAGCGACGACTCGCCGAAGGACGGATCCAGGAGGCCTGCCCCGAATCCGTCCCCGACGGCGTTCCCAGCGTCCAGGAACCTGGTCGCCGCGGTGTCCGCACCGATGGTCGTTCCCGTGGGCGTGACGGGATCGAGGGGCGCGAGCCCGGACCCACCCGTCCACGCGACCCGGATCGCGTCCGGCATCAGGAGCAGGATGTCCCTGGCACGCCAGTGCCACGACACGCGGACCGTCGCGGCCTGGCCCGCGGGATCGGGATGATCGCAGTCGGCCTCGATCGCGAGGTCCAACGCGCCGGGCCCGGCGACCAGGGGTGAGCCCTCGCGGCCCAGCGCCCACCAGGGAACGACCGACGGCAGCAGCGTCAGGACGCTCGCGAGCGTGATGGCGAGCGCGATCCGGCCGGAGCGGCCCGGGACCCCGGCAACCGGACCCGGCCGCGTCGACAGCACCCACCCGCCGAGCAGCGTCCCGAGCGGGATCGTGAGCTTGCCCGCACCCAGATCGACGATGACCTGGACGACGCCCAGCACGGTCATGACGATGAGGACGTTGATCGCGGCCGGCCGCGCCCAGGCCGCGCCGCGGTCGAGCCCGGCCGACATGCCGTACAGGAGCACGATATCCACGAGCAGGGTGCCCAGCACGAGCGCCAGGAGCACCGGCCGCCCGACCATGTCGGCCAGCCAGGGCGGGTCGATGGTCGCGCTCCAGCCGGTCCAGACGACCAGCAGCACGATGATCCCGCCCACCACGGCCAGGACCAGGAACAGGTTTGCGGCCAACCGGTCGAAGCGCGCCCAAGTCGGCGCCGCGGCGAGCGCCGGGGCTTCCTGTGCGATCTCCCCCACGGCCGCGACTCCCTGTGCTCGCCGCCAGGCGACGGCGCCCTGCAGGCCCGGATGCTACCCGGCGCCGGCCCGGACCGACAGGCCCATTCGGACTCGTCGCAGGGCGCCGGTCGCGAGCGCGATCCCGCCGATGACCAGGGCCACCCCGCCGAGCTGCGCGGCGGACGGCGCCTCGCCCAGCAGGATCGCTCCGAGCACGACCGTGGTGACGGGCTGGACGAGCAGCAGGACCGACGTGATCACGGCCGGGAGCCGCGGCAACGACGCCTGGATCGCCAGGTAGCCGATGGACTGGGACAGGATGCCCAGTGCCAGCAGGTAGGCGTGGGCCGGCAGGGAGGGCACGACGTCGAGGTCGCCCACGGCCGCGCCGAACAACCCCGCGCCGAGCGCCGTGACCGCGGTGGCGATCGCCACCGGTCCGGCGGGCCGCTGGTCCGGGCTGGCCCGGCGGATCACCAGCAGGTAGCCCGCGTACGAGGTCGCGGTCACGAGGCCGATGGCCACGCCCAGCTGTGGGTCGGCACCGTAGGCACCCGTCCCGACCACGCCCGAGATGAGCACCACGCCGGCGAGCATGATCGGAAGCGCGACCAGCACCTCGCGACGCGGTCGCTCCCCGAACAGGGCCCAGGCCGCCAGGGCGACGATGATCACCTGGACGTTGCCCATGACCGTGCCCAGGCCCGCGCCGATCACGTCCACCGCGTAGTGGAACGTGATCAGGTCCACCGCGAAGAAAGCGCCTGCCAGCGTGGACAGGCCGATCGACCGCAGCGACATCGGTCCCAGCGCGCGCCACTCCCCCCGCGCCACGAGCAGCAGGATCGGCAGCCCGTAGAGGCAGCGGAACAGGACGCCGGTAGACGGGGAAACCTCGGACCAGCGGTAGAAGATGCCCGAGAACGCGATGGCCAGGGCACCCAGGACGGCTGCCAGCCGAGGCCGGGCCGCGAGCGCGGCGAGCGGGTTCATGGACCGGACGCCGGGCGGGACGCGCCCTGGCGCGATCAGACCTTGTCGGGCACGCCGACGAACCGCAGGCCGAGCTCGGCGTACTGCTCGTCGTCGGGAGCGGACGGCGCCTCCAGCATCAGGTCGGAGCCGGACTGGGTCTTGGGGAAGGCCATCACCTCGCGGATGTTGGTCTGGTAGCTGAACAGCGCCGCCCAGCGGTCCACGCCCAGGGCGATCCCGCCGTGCGGCGGCGCGCCGTACTCGAAGGCCTCGAGCATCGCGCCGAAGCGCTCCTTCATCTGGTCCAGCGTGTAGCCCTGGAGGTTGAAGCTCCGAGCCAACAGGTCGTGCTGCCAGATCCGGACCGACCCGCCGCCCAGCTCCCAGCCGTTGAGCGCCACGTCGTACTGCATCGCGCGGGCTCGACCCGCCGGATCCTCGGGCGACCGGACGTCCAGGTCGCCCGAGACCGTGGTGAGCAGCGGCTCGTCCTCGGGCACGACCCCGCTGAACGGGTTGTGGGTGGCGTCCCAGCGGCGGTGCTCTGCGTCCCACTGGTACATCGGGAACCGGTGCACCCAGCAGTACGCGAGCTCGTCGGGATCGGCGAGCTCCAGCCTCGCGCCGAGCTCAACGCGGAGCCGGCCCAGGACGTCGTTCACGGTGTCGCCGCGATCGGCGACCAGCAGGATCAGGTCGCCCTCGCCGGCGCCCGCGAGCTCCCGGATGGCCTGCCGCCTGCCCTCGTCGAGGAACTTGGCGATGGGCCCGTGCAGCTCCCCCCGTGCCTGGACCGAGAGGTGGACGAGGCCCCGCGCGCCGAACCGGCGGGCCACCTCGGTCAGCTCGTCGATCTCCCGGCGACTCGCGGTGCCGCGGCCCGGCACGGTGATTCCCTTGACCCTGCCGCCGCTCGCGAGCGTCTCGTCGAACACCCGGAACCCCGACTGTGGCGAGCCGTCGGCCGCGGTCATCGCGGGCGCCGCGTCGAACAGCTCCATGGCGAACCGCAGGTCCGGCTTGTCCGAGCCGAAGCGCTCCATCGCCTCGTCGTACGTGAACACCGGGAACGGCACCTGGCGGATCGGGCGGTCGGGAACGGTCGCCCGGGACACCTCGATCACCATGTGCTCGATGAACGCCATCACGGTCGCCTCGTCCACGAAGCTCATCTCGAGGTCGAGCTGGGTGAACTCGGGCTGCCGGTCGCCCCGCAGGTCCTCGTCGCGGAAGCAGCGGGCGATCTGGAAGTAGCGGTCGATGCCGGCGACCATCAGCAGCTGCTTGAGCTGCTGCGGGCTCTGCGGGAGCGCGTACACGCTGCCCGGCTGGAGCCGGGACGGCACGATGAAGTCCCGAGCCCCTTCGGGGGTGCTCTTGATCAGGTTGGGGGTCTCCACCTCGACGAACCCGTTCGCATGGTGGACCTCGCGGATCGCTTGCACGAGCCGGCTGCGCAGCAGCAGCCGGCGCTGCATCGCATCGCGGCGGATGTCCAGGTAGCGATAGCGCAGGCGGAGGGTCTCGTCGATCGGTGCGTCCGGGTCGTTGACGTAGAAGGGCGGCGTCTTGGCCTCGTTGAGGATCGTCACCCCGCGGGCCTGGAGCTCCACGTCCCCGGTGGCCAGCTTCGCGTTCTCGGTTCCCGGCTGGCGGCGGGCGACCTCGCCCTCGACCGCGATGACGAACTCCGTGCGCACCCGGTCGGCGACCTCGTGCGCGTCCGGGGCGTCCGCGGCATCGATCACCACCTGGGTGATGCCGTGGCGATCGCGCAGGTCGATGAAGATCAGCTTGCCGTAGTCGCGCCGGCGGTGGACCCAGCCGGCCAGCTTCGCGGTCGCGCCGGCGTCGTCGACGCGGAGCGCCCCACAGGTGTGGGTGCGGTACGGAGTGGCAAGGACGGCGGCAAGGGCGGGCACGATCGTTGGACTCCGGTGGAGCTGATGGTTGGGTTGGACCCCATCGTAGTGCAGGGGGTCCCACGCGCGCGGTCACGCGGCACGGGCGCGGTCGTCCGCCACGCCGCCGCTCGATGAGGCACGCCGCCACTCAGCGGGGCAGGGCGATCGGGACGCCGACTGCCCCGTCAGGGTCACCGGCCGCACCGGCGACCGCCGGGATCCCCTCGGGCGTGGATTGGCCGCGCAGGTGCAGCGACTCCAGCCAGCCGACGATCAGGCCGTGGACGGCCGGCGCGCCGACGACCGGCCCCACCGGCGCGGCCAGCTCGGCAGGGTAGAGCAGGAACGCCTCGGTCTGCGGACCGCCGAGGCCGCCATGCGATCCGACCAGCTCCTCGAACGCCGCGACCTCGCCTGTGTCCTCGTCAACCCTCGAGATGATCGCCAGGTCGCCGACCGCGCGCATGCCGTCGAGCCGCCGGAGCGATGCCTCGGCCAGCGGCCCGAACTGGCCGAGCGGGTCGGCACCGTCCACGTGGCCGTCCGTCAGCCGGCGCAGCCCCATGCCGCCCAGCACGACCGGGCCGAACCGCTTGGAACGCACGAGCACCAGCCCGATGCCGGGATGCGACGCCAGTGCCTCGACGAGGCCCGGGTGGGCGGTTTCGAGCTCCTCCCAGGTCGCCCGGCCCGGCACGTCCCGGAAGTAGACGTTGGCGAGGTTGCCCGACGCCGCCACCACGACGTCCTCGCGGCCGATCACCCGGCCGGCCGGTTCCTCGGGCGTGGGTGCCCCGGGCTCCGCCCCGGTTCCCGGCTCGGCATCGTCGGGCGCCGCCGACCGACCCCGTGTGCCGTCGATCCCTCCCGTGTCGGCAAGGCCCTCCGGAGCGTCATCGGCCCGCGACCGGAGGTGTCGCCTGGCCAGCTTAGCGCCACGGCCCTCGCCGGTTGCCATCTGGGTCAGGACGGTGTTCACGTACCCCCAGCCCTCGACGTCGGAGGTCGCCGCGAGAACCTCCGGCTCGCCGGTCAGCAGGTCTCGCACCAGGTTGTCGAGCGTCACGCCGAACCGCTGGCGGAAGGTCGCTCCCTGGCTCTGGCCATGATCCGAGAGCACGACCATCCGATACGCCCGGGGCGCTGCGGCAGCGGCACGCGCCAGGATCCCGATCTGGCGGTCGGCCTCGGCCACGGCGTCGAGCGCCTCCGGACGCTCCGGTCCTGCGTGATGGGCGATCTCGTCATAGCCCACCAGGTCGACGTAGATGACGGGGACGCCGCGGTACATGTCCTCGAGGACCAGACCGACCGACAGGTCCCGGAGCAGGACGCAGGCCGCGATCCGGAGCAGCGGATACGGCCAGCCGCGCGCGATCCGCGGCTCCACCCCCCGCAACCGCTGGCGGCGGGCCTCCATGAGCTCGCGCACCAGCTCGGCGACTGACAGCACAAGGGTCCGGAACACCGTCGAGGGGTCCGCGAAGAAGCCGAAGAAGTCGCGGCTGCGGACGCCGTGTCGCCCGAGCAGCGTCGAGTTGGTCAGCACGCTGCGCGGGGCGTCTCCCGACAGCAGGTTGCTGACGGACGAGCCGCCGTACGCCAGCAGACCGTCGCCCGTGGTCACCCGCCGCTCGATCTCCGCCGCGTCGGCCGGCCGGTTCGACACGAGCAGCCTCCCCGTGGGCTTCTCGAGCCAGCGGAAGGCCGGGATGTCGTCGTTGCTGCCGTGGAGGATGCCGGCCTGGCTGGCCGAGGTCTGCGACGGCAGCAGCACGGCCCACGGGGTGATCCGGTGGCTGCCCGATCGCACCCAGCGCGCGAGGTGGGGCGCGTTCCCGGTCCGCAGCGCGAACCGCAGCAACGGCTCGGACATGCCGTCCACCTGGACGATGACCAGGCCCGGCTTCCGCTCGCCGGCCTTCGCCCCGGCCGCCTCACCCGACGCCTGCCCCGGTCCCCGGCGTACGAGCTCCAGCACGACCTGCCGGTAGTAGGAGTCGGCCCAGTCGAGGTCGATGATCGTCCCCAGGACCATGTTCACGACCGCGAGATAGAGCGACACGGCGAACGCGACCGGGAACGAGCCTACCTCGAACCCCGGCAGCAGCTGGGCCACCAGGCCGATCATCAGGCCGTTGATCAGCAGGGACAGGAGCCCGAACGTGAGCACGGCGTAGCGGATCAGGAAGCGGACCACGATCGGCCGCACCAGCGCATTGGCGAGCGAGATCAGGATGACCGTTGCCAGCAGGCTGCCGACGTCGTGGAACCGGACCGGCGAGGAGATCCAGGCCAGCGCGGCCAGGGCAAGCGCATCCACGATCAAGGTCAGCAGCACGTAGCGGACCAGGCGGCGTCGGTCCTGGCGCCACTCGTCGGCAACGCGAAGGTTGGCGGCCCAGAAGTCGCGCAGATTGCGCAGCGCGTGCCGGATCTGCGCCATCACCCGCATGGCCGGTCCACGCCCGCCCTCAGCCGTGGTGGTGGCTGGACTCGGCGCGGGCGAGCTCCCGTGCGAGGTCGCCGATCGCGACGACCCGCTGCGTGCCCGCCAGCAGGTCGCGCAGCTGGACCTGGCCCGCGGCAAGCTCGTCGCCCAGGATGACCGCGAAGTGGGCGCCGTCACGGCCCGCCGCCTCCAGCTGCCGGCCCAGCCGCCGGCGTCCGAGATCGGCGCGGACCCGGAGCCCCGCAGCCCGCAGGTCTGTCGCGACCCGCAGCCGGGCCGCCGTGTCGTCCGGATCTGCCCCGACGACGGCTGCCAGCGGTCCGCCGTCGGCCGGCGCTGCGCTCCCTTGCTCCGCGAGCACCAGCGCTACCCGGTCCAGGCCGAGGCCGAACCCGATCCCCGGCGTGGGGCGCCCACCCAGGAGCTCCACCAGGCCGTCGTACCGCCCTCCCCCGCCCAGCGCCTGCTGCTGGCCCTCGCGGCCCGCGACGTAGAACTCGAACGCGGTCCGCGTGTAGTAGTCCAGGCCGCGGACGAGGCCGGGCTCCACCCGGAACGGGACCTGCAGCACGGCGAGGTGCGCCTTCACTGCCTCGAAGTGCGCCGCGCACGCATCGCACAGGTGATCGGTGATGCGCGGGGCCCTCGCGTTGAGCTCCGCCATGGCGGGGTCCTTGGAGTCGAGCAGCCGGAGCACGTTGCGCTCCAGCCGGTCCCGCTCGGCCTGGGGCAGGGCTGCGATCCGCTCCCGGTACCAGCCGGCGAGGACGGCCATGTACGCCGGGCGGCAGGCCGGGTCGCCGATCGAGTTGACCAGGACCTGCACCCCCCGCACCCCGACCTCGCGGTAGAAGCGCAGCCCGAGCTCGATGATCTCGGCGTCGATCGCCGGTCCCGGGTCACCGATCGCCTCGACGTCGAACTGCCAGAACTGGCGATAGCGCCCGGCCTGCGGCCGGTCGTAGCGGAACATGGGCCCGGTCATGGTCAGCTTCACCGGCTGCGGCCAGGTCTGCATCCCATGCTGCACGTAGGCCCGGACCATCCCCGCCGTGGGCTCCGGGCGCAGGGCCCAGGCCTCCGACTCCTCCGTCCGGGGCACGATCCGGAACAGCTCCTTCTCCACCACATCGGTGACCTCGCCGATGCCGCGCTCGAACACGGCCGCCTGCTCGAACAGCGGTGTCTCGATCGCCCGGT
The DNA here is from genome assembly GCA_963732805.1 of uncultured Chloroflexia bacterium. Classification (GTDB taxonomy): domain Bacteria; phylum Chloroflexota; class Limnocylindria; order Limnocylindrales; family CSP1-4; genus CAIXZV01. The sequence goes on along the minus strand of CAVTAW010000001.1, from coordinate 1,664,103 downwards.
AGCCATAGCGCGCGGCGAGGTCCGCCCCGGTGCGCAGCAGCAGCTCGAACGCAGCCCGCTCGTCGGGCAGCAGGTCGCGGGTGCCCCGTGGGGCGCGGAACGTGGCCATCGAGCCGAAGTCTAGAGCCCCGGCGCGTGCTTCCGGAGGCCCGCGCCGCTCCCGGCTGAGATGGCTCCGGTCGGGCGGACGCGGCCCCGGTCAGGCGGGGAGCGCGAAGGGCCGCACGACCGGTCGGCCGGCGGTCGCGCCGGAGACGACCTGCCCGAGCAGCTCGCGGTAGCGGGCGGCCACATGCCACCACGTCATCGACCGGCTGTGCTCATGTGCGCGGTGGCCGATCGCGGCCCGGCCCTCTGGATCCTGCAGCAGCGCCACGACTGCCTTCGCATAGGCCTCGATCGACGCCGGCTCGACGAGGACACCCCGCCCGTCCCCGAGCAGGTCGGTCGCCACGGCGAACGGTGTCGCGACGACCGGACGGCCCGCGCCCATGGCGTAGGACACCGTCCCCGCCACGCTCTGGTGGAGGTTCGTGTAGGGGGCAAGCACGACGTCGGCGGCTTCCAGCCAGCGCGTGAGCTCCACCCGTCCCACGAACCGATCCACGAAGTTGACGTGGTCGCCCAGGTGAAGCTTCTCGACCAGCGCGACGAGCGACGCGCGGTAGCGCTCCCCATCACGCTCGAGATCCTCCTGCGGCGTGACGCCGACGAGGACGAGCGTCGTGCGGGGGCGGGCGTCGATGATCGCCGGCAGCGCCTCCAGGGCACGTTCCCAGCCCTTGCCCGGGTGGAGCAGCCCGAAGCCAAGGAGCACGTCGCGGCCGGCCATCCCGACGAGGGGCTTCACGGTCTCCGGATCCACCTGCGGCAGGTCCGGGATGCCATGGGGGATGATCTCGATCCGTGACGGGTCCGCCCCGTACTCCGATTGCGCCAGGCAGGCCGCGGCAGGCGACATCGCCACCGTCCGGGCCACTCGCTGCAGGAGCTCCGCCACGACCGCTCGCTCGCCGGAGGTCGGGGATCCCGACAGACGGTGCAGCGTGGCGACGGCGGGCATGCGGAGCGCATCCACGAAGTCGATCACGAAGCTGCCGTCAGGCCCGCCCCACATGCCGGACTCGTACTGGACCGAGACGACGTCGGCACACGACCGCAGCGCCTCGGCCGTGCGTGGATAGTCGCCAGCGTCGTCGCGCTGGATCCGATGGTGCACCTCGAACGGCACCGGCGTGGCCGGGGCGGCGGGCTGGATCGCCACGATCTCCCGGCCGCCTACAGCGGCCGCGAGGTTGTAGGTGAAGGTCGCGACGCCGCATGCCTGGGGCGGATAGGTCGACACGAACGCCGTCCTGATCATGCAGGCTCCTCAGCGGGATGCGGCCGGAACGATGTCCGGGCGGCGCGGCGGCGGTCGAGGAACCGCACCGGCCCGGCGCCAGTGGCGCGTCGGGCCGTGCGGGCGGCCCGGCAGCCGGGCGGATGCCCGGTGCCGGTCCTGTCAGGCGGCGCGGACGCGCGCCGCGCGGGGTCCCTTGGGGTTCGACTCGACGTCGAACTCGACGCGCTCACCTCCGACCAGGCGGTCGAAGTCGAGCGAGCTGTCGAGGCCGCCGCGATGGAAGAAGTACTCCTTCTCATCCTCGGCAACGATGAATCCGAAGCCGCGATCGGCAACGATTCGCTTGATGGTCCCGGTGGCCATGATCTGGCCCTCCACACTCCCCGAACTGGGGACGGCGTGACGCACGGTCCGTTCGAAGAGGGGCAATCGACCACGCGGCGCATCGCGGCAAGAGGTCGCGACGAATCCATCGTAGCACGCATGTTCGACGCTCGTCCCCGGTCGGGGCGCAACCCTGACGTTTACGCGAATGGCAAGGTTGCTAGACTCGGCGCGTGACATCGCCGGCACCCATCGAGGACCCGGCCGCTCCGCGCCTCCTGCGCATCCAGGAGGTCGCGACGGAGACGGGCCTCACCCCTCGGACGATCCGCTACTACGAGGAGCTCGGCCTGCTCGAGCCGGCCGGGCGCTCCGAGGGCGCCTACCGGCTGTACGACGCCGAGGACCTCGAGCGGCTGCGGTTCATCCGCGGCCTGCGCGACGACGCCGGGTTCTCCCTGGCCGAGATCGGGCAGCTGCTCGAGGACGAGCAGGCGCGAGCCCGCAACCGGGCAACCTTCCGAGCCACCACGGATGTGTCCGAGCGGAAGGCGATCCTGGCGGATGCCATCGGGCGGGTGGACCGGCAGGTCGCCACCCTGCGACGCAAGATCGAGCGCCTCAACGCGATGGTCGACGAGGCCGAGGCACGGCGACGGCATCTCGCCGGGCACCTCGAGGACCTCGAGGCAGGTCGCGAACCCTCGCACGGGCCGCACGAGTCGTCCCCCGAGACCTCGACGTGATCCGGGAGCCCGCGCGCGGGCTTCCACCGCCGCGCTCCGGCTTCGCCCTCGCCAACGGCTCCCGGGCGCTGCGCCACCGCAACTACCGGCTGTTCTTCGCCGGTCAGCTGACGTCGCTCGTCGGCACCTGGATGCAGCAGGTTGCCCAGGCGTGGCTGGTCCTCGAGCTGACCAACGACCCGCTCATCCTGGGCGTGGTCACGGCACTCGCGTTCCTGCCGGTCATGATCCTGGGCCTGTTCGGCGGGCTCATCGCAGACGCGCTGCCCAAGCGCCGGACGCTGATGGCCACCCAGACCGTCCAGATGCTGCTCGCCTTCGCCCTGTTCACGCTGGTGGTGACCGACACCGTGCAGGTCTGGCACATCCTGGTGCTTGCCTTCCTGCTGGGCGTGACCAACGCCGTGGACATGCCGACCCGCCAGGCGTTCACGGTCGAGATGGTGGGCCGCGATGACGTCGCCAACGCCGTCGCCCTCAACTCCGCGGTGTTCAACGGGGCGCGGATCATCGGCCCGGCCGTCGCCGGGCTCACGATCGGCGCGTTCGGGGGCGACGTGAGCGTCGCGTTCCTGATCAACGGGATCAGCTTCCTGGCCGTCATCGTCGCCTATGGCGCCATGCGCCAGGCCGACCTCCACGTCCCGCCGCCGATCCGCCGGCCGCGAACGCTGGGCGAGGTCAGGACCACGCTGGTGGAGGGCCTGCGCTACGTCCGCCATACGGAGCTGGTGCTGATGATCGTGGTGACGGTGGGGCTGGCGTCGACATTCGGCATGAACTTCGGGGTGATCATCCCGGCGCTCGCGCGCGACGTCCTCCACACCGATGCGACCGGGTACGGCTTCCTGATGACGGCGAGCGGCATCGGCTCGCTCGTGGCGGCGCTCACGATCGCGTTCTCGGGCCGCTCGCTGCCGATCGTCGTGCCGGCCGGGGCCACGGTCCTCGGGCTGGGGCTGATCAGCGCGGCGCTGGTCCACGCGTTCCCCGTTGCCCTGCTGATCATGGGCTTCGTCGGACTGGGCGCGATCGGGATGGCCGCGACGGCGAACACCACGATCCAGCTCGCGGTCCCGGACCACCTGCGCGGCCGCGTCATCAGCGTGTACACGACGGTGTTCATCGGCTCGACGCCGGCCGGCGGGCTGCTGATGGGCGCGATCGCGTCGTCCTTCGGGGTCGACGCGTCTCTCGTCGTGGCAGGCGTCACCTGCGTGGTGACCGGCTTCGCAGGCTTCATCTGGCTGCGCCGGATCCGCGCCCGCCCGACCGCTGACGCGGGCGGCGAGGAAGACACGGGTGGCGGGATTCCGGCGATCCGGGAAACGGTCGGTGTCGCCGTGCCCGCACGGCCGCGCTGATCCCGGCGGGCGTGCACGTCCGGATCGCGTGCCCCAGCGCCAACCCTAACGTTTACGCGAACGGCAAGGTTTGTTATCCTTGCACCGTGACCCAGTCCGCGTCCCACGCCCCCACCGGAATCGCCGGCCCCGTCCCCCTGCTGCGCATCCACGAGGTCGCCGGCGAGACGGGCCTGACGGCGCGCGCCATCCGCTACTACGAGGAGCTGGGGCTGCTGGCACCGGCCGCACGGTCCGAGGGTGACTATCGCCTGTATGACGAGGAGGACCTGGAGCGGCTGCGGTTCATCCGCGGCCTTCGCGACGACGCCGGGTTCTCGCTGGGCGAGATCGGCCGCCTGCTCGAGGACGAGCAGGCACGTCAGCGGAATTGGGTCCGGTTCCGAGCATCGCGCGATGTCGCCGAGCGGACGGCAATCCTCGCGGACGCCATCGGGCGCGTGGATCGCCAGGTCCAGACGCTGCGCGCCAAGGCCGACCGGCTGGAGGCGATGATCGGCGAGGCCCGCGCGCGGCGCGCCCACCTCGAGGCGCATCTCGCGGACCTCCGCGCGGGACGCGAGCCGCTGCATGGGACGGCCGACGCTGCGACGGCCGAGGCTGCGCCGGCCGGGGCCGCCGCAACGGCCGCGGCCGCCGAAACGGCCGAGGAGCCGGCTCGATGACGATCGATCCCCGGCGCCGACTGCCGATCGCCGCGACCGGCCTCGCGCTCGCCGACGGAGCGCGTGCCTTCCGCCACCGGAACTACCGGCTGTTCTTCGGGGGCCAGCTGACGTCGCTCATCGGGACCTGGATGCAGACGGTCGCCCAGAGCTGGCTGGTCCTCCAGCTCACCGGCGACCCGTTCATGCTGGGCGTGGTCGCGGCGGCCCAGTTCCTGCCGGTGATGTTCCTGGGCCTGTTCGGCGGCCTGATCGCCGATGCGCTGCCCAAGCGGCGCACGCTGCTCGCCACCCAGACCGTCAAGATGGCGCTGTCGTTCACGATGTTCGCCCTGGTGGCGAGCGATGCGGTCGAGGTCTGGCAGGTCGTGGGCCTGGCCCTGCTCGGCGGGCTCACCAACGTGTTCGACATGCCTACCCGCCAAGCCTTCTCGGTGGAGATGGTCGGCCGCGAGGACATCGCCAACGCGGTGGCGCTCAACTCCGCCATGTTCAACGGCGCGCGGATCATCGGACCGGCGGTCGCCGGCCTCACGATCGGGGCGCTGGGCGTGTCCACCGCGTTCCTGATCGACGCCGTGAGCTTCATCGCGGTGATCGTGGCGCTGCTCGCGATGCGCGAGGATGAGCTGTGGTCGCCGCCGCTGATGGCCCGGCCGGGTTCCGTGGCCGAGGTCATGGCGGGGCTCCGTGAGGGGCTGCGCTACGCGCGTGACGCCCGCCTTGTGCTGCTCGCGATCGCCGTGGTCGGGCTGGTCGCCACCTTCGGCATGAACTTCCCGGTGATCATCCCGGCGCTGGCGCAGGACGTGCTGCACTCGGACGCCAGCGGCTACGGGTTCCTGATGGCCGCGTCGGGCATCGGCTCCCTGACCGCGGCCCTGAGCATCGCCTTCTCGAGGCGTGCGCGCCCCGGGTGGATCGTCGCCGGTGCGATCGCGGTCGGGCTGGGGGAGATCGCGCTGGCAGCCTCGGGGACCTTCGCGTTCAGCATGGGCCTGATGTTCCTGATCGGCTTCGGGGCGATCTCGATGGCGGCGACCGCCAACACCACGATCCAGCTGGCCGTCCCCGACCAGCTGCGAGGACGGACGATGAGCATCTACACGACGGTGTTCGCTGGCTCGACGCCGATCGGCGGGCTGCTGATGGGCGGCATCGCGTCCCGGTTCGGGGTGGACGTGTCGCTCGCCGCGGGCGGGATCGCCTGCGCGCTCATCGGGCTCGGGGGTTTCGCCTGGCTGCGCGGCGCAGGCGGCCGGGCAGCCCTCGCGCCGGTCCCAGCCGAACCGGTCGTGGCACTGGTCGCGCCGTCCTCGCCGGTGCCGGTGCCGGCGCCCGGGCTCAGCTCAGCTCGCGCAGGACGTTCAGAACGTCCTTGAGCTGCTCCACGCGGCCCATCACCTTGGCCAGCTGGGCGACCGAGGCCACCTGGATGGTCATCGCAACGACCGCCGTGTGGTCGGGGTTGACGCCCACGTTCGCGGCCAGGATGTTGACCTTGTTCTCGGCCATGACCTGGGTGATGTCCGACAGCAGCCCGGTCCGGTCGTACGCCTCCACGCGGATGGCGATCGGGTAGGTCTGGGCCGGGGCAGCCTCCCACTCCACGTCGATCAGCCGGCTCACCTCGCGCTCGTTGAGCACGGTGGGGCAGGACCGGAGGTGGACCGTGATCCCCTTGCCCCGGGTGATGAACCCCTGGATCGGATCGCCGGGGATCGGGTGGCAGCACTTCGCGAACCGGACGAGGAGGTCCCCCACCCCCTTGACCCGGACGCCACCCGAGCGCTCGGGCTGGGGCGGCGCGATGGTGGGCAGCGCGATCTCGCCGTCATCGACCACGCCCAGGCGCATCACGACCTGCTGGGCTGAGATCGCCCCGTACCCGATGGCGGCGAAGAAGTCGTCCACCGTCTCGTGCTGGTAGGTCCGGGCCACCTCGGCGACGCGGTCGAGGCCGACCGCCTGGACGCTGGTCCGGGCGAGGCGGCGAAGCTCGCGCTCCAGGCTCTCCCGCCCATGGACGATGTTCTCGGCGCGGTCCTTCTTCTTGAACCACTGCCGGATCTTCTCCCGCGCATGCGAGGTCCGGACGATGTTGAGCCAGTCGCGTGACGGACCGTGCTCGCCCTTGGTGGTCACGATCTCGACGATGTCGCCGTTCTTGAGCCGGTAGTCCAGCGGGACGAGGCGGTTGTTGACCTTGGCGCCGATCGTGCGGTGCCCGATGTCGGTGTGGATCCGGTAGGCGAAGTCGAGCGGCGTCGCGCCTGCCGGCAGGTCCTTGATGTCGCCCCGGGGCGTGAACACGAACACCTGGTCCTGGAAGATGTCGAGCTTGATGCCCTCGACGAACTCGGTCGCATCGGACTCGCTGACGTCCCGCTGCCATTCCATGAGCTGGCGCAGCCAGGCGAGCTTGGCGTCGTAGTCGCGCTCGGCCTTCGAGCCCTCCTTGTACCGCCAGTGGGCGGCGATGCCCACCTCCGACACCTGGTGCATCGCGTGGGTCCGGATCTGGATCTCGAGCGGCTTGCCGTCGAGCGCGATCACCGCGGTGTGGAGCGACTGGTACAGGTTGTTCTTGGGCACCGCGATGTAGTCGTCGAACTGCCCGGGGATGGGACGCCACAACGCATGCACGATGCCCAGCGCCGCGTAGCAGTCACGGACCTCGTCCACCAGCAGGCGGATGGCGTAGACGTCGTAGATCTCGCCGAAGTCCGCGCCCTTGCGCTGCATCTTCTTCCAGATGCTGTAGATGTGCTTGGGGCGACCCTGGAGCTCGGCCTCGATCCCGGCTTCCTCGAGGCGCGGGCGGAGCTCCTCGATGGCCCGCTCGATGTACCGCTCACGGCCCTTGCGGCGGGTGTCGAGCTGGCGGGCAAGCTGGCGATAGGACTCGGGCTCGAGGGTCTTGAACGCGAGGTCCTCGAGCTCCCACTTGATCTGCCAGATCCCGAGTCGCTCGCCGAGCGGCGCGTAGATCTCCATCGTCTGGCGCGCGATCCGCTGCTGCTTGTCCATGGGCAGCGCGGCCAGCGTGCGCATGTTGTGCAGCCGGTCCGCGAGCTTGATCAGCACGACGCGGATGTCCTCCGCCATCGCGAGGAACATCTTCCGGATGTTCTCGGCCTGCTGCTGCTCGTGGCTGTGGGTGCTGAACTTGGACAGCTTGGTCACCCCGTCGACGAGATGGGCGACCTCCGGGCCGAACCGCTCCTCGACGTCGGCCAGGCTGTACTCGGTGTCCTCCGGCACGTCGTGGAGCAGCGCGGCCGACACCGCCACAGGGTCCAGGCCGAGCTCTGCGAGGATCTGGGCGGACGCGATGGGATGGGTGACGTACGGCTCGCCGGAGGCGCGCACCTGGGTCGCGTGGGCCTCGACCGCAAGGTCGAAGGCGCGCTCCACGATCGAGAGGTCGGCCTGCGGGTGATGATCCAGGAGCGTCGTTCGCAGCTGGTTGCGCAGCGTCTCCGGGTCCCACGCCACGGCCTTCGTGGTGCGACGCGCGCTGGTGGACGACCGGGTCGGTCGTGGTGCCGCAGCCGCGCGGGAGCCGCGCCGACGCACGGAGCCCGGCTCGACCTGGGTCGAGAGCGGGATCTCCGGATCGCGGACAACGGGCTCGGCCATGCGACGGAGTCTACCCCTCCGTTCGAAAGGGACCGTGGCGTCGGATCGAACCGCGATCAGCCCAGCAGGCCGACCGAGAGGGTTCCGCCGAGACGGAGGCCGCCGTTGGCGGTCACGGTCGCCGAGGTCATCCGGATGGGCAGGTCCTCGCCACCGCGCAGGAGCACGACCTGCGTGCCGGCCGCAGGCCCGTCGATCACGCTCACGAGCAGGTCCCCTGCCTCGTTGACGATGAACCGGCCGTTCATGGCCACCCCGAGCTTCACCGTCACGCGATCGGGTGCGGCCAGCCTGACCGAGGTGGGGCGCGTGCCCAGCGCCGACTCGACCGCATCGCCGATGAGCACGCTCGCCATCGCCGCGGGCACGGTGGTCGCGGCGGTGACCTGGTCGCCGCCTCCCGCGAGCAGGATCGAATCGAGAGTTAGCGACCGTGCCCCCACGTCGGGCACCACGACCCCGGTCAGGCGTCCGTCCACGCCACCTGCCGTCCGCCCCGGGATGTCGACGTCGGTCAGCGTCACGTCGAGCGCCGCGATCCGGAGGCCGCGGAACGTGGCGTCCGTTGCCCGGATGCGCACCCGATCTGCGTGCAGGCCGATGAGATCGGTCGGCGGGTCGCTGGCCACGGTGACGGTGGTGTCGCCGGCCTGGAGCCCGCCGGCCGTCACCGCGCCGGTGATCAGCCCGGCTGCCATGGCAGGCAGCCCGACGGTGACCAGGACCGCCAGCAGGATCGCGCCCAGCGCGAGCGTGAACAGGCAGCCACGCACCGCGTCAGCGTCCCTGGTGGCCCATCGCGGCGAGCAGCTCGCGCGCGACCGCGGCCTCGTCCCACGGGACGGCCCCGTCCGCGTACAGGATCGTCTGCTCGTGACCCTTGCCGGCCAGGAGCACGATGTCGCCCCGGCGCGCCCGGCCGAGCGCGGTCTCGATCGCCGCTCGCCGGTCCGGGATCGCCAGCACGTCCTCGCCCGGCCGGCGGCCGGCCGCGACGGCACCGCGCACGATCTCCTCGACGATGGCATCCCGATCCTCGCCACGCGGATCCTCATCGGTCGCGATGACCAGCCGGCAGCGACCACCGGCGATCCGCCCCATGACGGCACGCTTTGCCGTGTCGCGCTCGCCGGCCGACCCGAACACCGCGATCAGCCCTCCGCCCTGTTCCCGGGCGACCGGTGCCAGGAGGTCGAGGACGATCTCGAGCGAGGCCGGAGAGTGCGCATAGTCCACCACCACGCCGAACGGCTGGCCCAGGTCGATGCGCTCCATGCGGCCGGGGATGCCCGGGACGCCCTCCAGGCCGCCTCGCACGGCAGCCGGGTCCAGGCCCAGGCCCTCGCCCAGGGCCACCACGGCGAGCGCGTTGTGGGCGTTGAAGCGTCCGGCCAGGCTGAGCTCCAGCCCGGCGGCGCCCGCCGCCGTCCGGTACCGGACGCGGAGTCGCCGCGCGTCCTCCGTCACGGACAGCGCGCGCACGTCAGCGGCGGCGTGCTGCCCGTAGGTGACGACCCGCGCTCCCGCCTCGCGGCCCGCGGCCTCGAACCATGGCGCCGCCGGATCGTCGTGGTTGACGACGGCCAGCTTGGGCCACGACATCCCTGCGATCCGCTTGGGCGGGTTCCCGGGCCCCGCGGCGAGGGCGCGGAACAGGCGCAGCTTGGCGGCCCGGTACGCCTCGAACGTGCCGTGGAGCTCGAGGTGCTCGTGGGTCAGGTTGGTGAACACCGCCGCGTCCCAGGCAACGCCCAGCACGCGATCCAGCTCCAGGGCGTGCGAGGTCGCCTCGATCACGGCCGCGTCGTTGCCCTCGTCCGCCATCGCCGCGAGGGTGGCCTGGAGCTCCGGTGCGGCGGGCGTGGTGACGTGCAATTCGTGGCGCTCGCGGATCGTCCCGACGCGTGTCTCGATCGTGCCGATCAGGCCGCTCGAGAGACCAGACGCCTCCAGGGCCGCCGCGGCCAGGAACGCGGTCGTGGTCTTGCCGTCGGTCCCGGTGATGCCGACCGTCCCCAGCCGCCGCGAGGGGTCCCCGTACCACCAGCAGGCGGCCCGCGCGAGCGCCGGACGCGCCGCATCGACGACCAGCTGCGGCAGGGTCAGCCCGGGCACCGGTCGCTCCACGATCGCCGCGGCGGCACCGGCCGCCGCCGCGGCGGCGGCGAACGCATGGCCATCCACGTGGAAGCCCGGGACGGCCACGAACAGGGTCCCGGCACGCACGTCCCGCGAGCTCTCGGTCACGCCCCGGATCGCGATCGAGCCGAGGTCGGCCGGCTCCGCCGGCCGATCGCCGACGACGGCTCCCCTGACCTGGCCCGCGTCGGCCAGGCGGGCGACCAGGCCCGTCATCGGGCGAGCGGCATCCGGGCCGGCACGCGCCACCAGGAAACCGATCGCGGACGGGTCGCCGGTCACCTGCCGGCCCCCCGGCCACGGACCCCGCGCCGGACCCTGGCGATCGCCCGACCCGCAGCGTATCGCCACGGCCGGGCGACGCGCTCCTGCGCACCGGCGAGCTCCACCCACCGCGCCCCGAAGGAGCGCTTGTGGTCGTACAGGCCGTGGGTCGGCTCGCCCGGCTCCGGCGGACGGCGTGCCCCGGCGAGGTCCACGCCGCCGAGATCCATCTCCGACCGCCGCTCGGCCAGGGCCAGCTCGATCGCACGCCAGCGCAGCAGGTGCATCGCGCCCGGATGGTCGCGGCGGCGCTCGGCACGATCGGCGGAATGAGCGGTGGACAGCCGCCGGCCGTGCCGATACAGGACCAGGCCGCCGAGCACGTCACCGTCGGCCGCGCCCTCGCGGGCCTCCAGGTAGACCAGATGGCCGGCCGAGAGCGCGCGCCGCCACCAGGCGACGAACTCCCCGGGACCCGCGAACGCGAAGCCTCGCCGCTCCCCCGTCGCCTCGAGCAGGCCGTAGAACCGGCCCAGCGCGCTGCCCGGGTCCTCGGTCGCCGACACGTACCCTTCGATCTCGCCGGCGACCGCGTCCCAGCGCAGCACGACAACGCCATCGCGCTCGGCCCGCCGGATCCGTTGACGGGTGGCCTTGGCCACGCCGTCGAGCACGGTGGCCGGATCGCCGTCGTCCGGGAGCGGCAGGGCCATCCGGTGACGCGACGGCTGGATCTCCGGGATGGCCCGGAAGCCGGCCTCGTCCAGGGCCCGCCGGTAGCCGTCATCGTCGGCCCCAACCTCAGGGTCCGCCGCGAGCACGTCCACGCCGGCCTCCGCCTGCTGCCGCGCGACGCCCGCGAGCGCCTCGCCGATCCCGCCTCCGGACCCGTCGCCCAGCCACGGGGTCCCCGGACCTACCGGCCCCCGGGGGACATACGCGGACGCACCGCCCAGCAGCGGCCACGGCCGGACCAGGACCAGCGCCCGGACATCCCCGATCGCGAGGAACCGCGGGCACCAGCCGCGCTCGGCGCGGTGTTCCGCCCAGGCCCGGGACTGGAACACGTGTCCACCGGGTGCATCCACGGCACCGGCGTCCCAGGCGCCGAGATCCGAGCCCGCGAGCTCCGTCGGCGTCGGGGTCATCCGTCGGTCCCGTCGCCGCTGTAGCCGGCGGCCGTGGCCCCGCCACCGCCCCGCAGCCCGTGCCGCAGGCGCTCGATCCGCACGCGGGCCCGCTGGGCGACCGCATACGTCCGCCGGCCGAGCGGATCGAGCACCAGGTCCCACGCCCCGATGTACGCGACCTCGCGGCCCCCGAAGCCGGTCTTGAAATGCGCGATCCCCGGGTGCGCGAGGCCCCACAGGTCGTAGACGCCGGCCCCGGCGGCCTTCGAGCTCCGGATCGCCTCCCACTTGAGCAGGTAGTTGGCGCGGCTGTCGGCACCGGCGGTGGTCATGCCGCCGTAGGGCTCGACGACCCGGCTCCCGGCGCGGACCAGGAACAGCGTCGCCACCGGGGTCCCGTCGGGCAGCTCGGCGAACAGGAGGCGCGCCCGGCCGCCCGGCCCGAAGGCATCCCACACGTCCCGGTACGCGGACGACGCCCGGATCAGGAAGCCGGCCCGTTCGGCCGTCTCGCGGTAGATGCGGTAGAAGTCATCGAGCCGTTCCGGCCCCGCCTCCACCACGCGAACCCCGCCGGCCCGGGCCTTGTTGACGTACTGGCGCCACTTCTTGCGCAGGTCGGACCACAGGGCGTCCTCGTCCGCGCCGAGGTCGATGACCCGGGTGGACACCGGCTGGACGGGCGGCGCGACGTGCCACCCCTCGGCACGCAGCGCGGCGCTCACGGCGCCCCCGGCATCGGGCCCGGCATCGCGCTCGATCTCGGGGTCGATCCGGAGGTGGCTGACACGGGGTCCGTCCCGGAGGCCCTCTCGGGCCAGGAGCGTGAACCGCCGGACGCTCTCCGCGGTCCACGGTCCCAGGACGGGCCCTCGGGGCGCATAGGCGAACGCCCACGGCACGGGGCCCGGGCGCCGGAGGAGCACCTGCGCCCCGACGGCCGGCTCGACCGGGTCGACCAGGAGCCGGGCCGCCCAGCCGTTGACCGCCTTGACCCGGGCCCAGCCCGTGAGCTGAAGGTAGGAGCCCCGGGGATCACGCTCGACGATCGCGTCCCAGCCCGACGGGCCCGTCTCGAGCGGCGAGGTTGCGGGCTGGCCGGCGCTGGCGAGGGGTGTCGTCATGCGCGGCCGCGGCGGCGGACGAGATCGACCACGACCCCGACGATAAGCCGAGGCTCCTCGATCCGCAACGCGAGCGACGCCGCGAGGATCACCAGGCCACCGACCCCGACCGACAGACCGGTGCGCACGAAGAGGTGGAGATATCCCGTCTCCTCGCCCCACGCGCCGACGAGAGTCGTGGACACCAGCCATGCGACGAGCGCGCCGGCGCCCGCCGCCGGCACCGTCCTCGCCATCACGCTCCAGACGTGGCCCAGGCCCAGTCCCGGGACCCGGCGCTGCAGGAGCAAGACCAGGGCGATCGTCTCCAGCCAGGCGGCGATCGCGATCGCCGCCGCCAGCCCGTTGAGGCCGTGATCGGCCACCAGCAGGTTGGCGACGATGATGTTGACCACCACCGCCAGGAGCGCCGCCGCGACCGGGGTGAAGGTGTCCTGGAGCGCGTAGAAGGCACGGGCCAGCACCGCGATCATCGAATGCGCGGCAAGCCCCACCAGGAACACGGCGAGGGTCGTCGCCGTCGCCTCCATGGCCTCCTCGCTCACCCCCGCGAACCCGAACAGCACCTGGACCACGTCCTGCGCCACGACGATCCCGAGCACGGCAATGGCGATCATCACCCAGGCAAGCATGCCCAGACCGCGGACGAGCAATCGCCGGAAGCCTTCCGTCGCTCCCAGCGCGGCTTCGCGCGACAGGGACGGCAGCAGGACGACGCCCAGCGGCACGCCGATCACCCCGATCGGGATCTGCAGCAGGGCGAACGCGAAGTTGAACACCGCCAGCGCCTCGTCCCCGAGGCCGGACGCCAGGCTGGTCATCACCAGGAACACGACCTGCGTCGCGCCCAGCCCGAGTGCGCGGGGGGCCATCAGGACGAGGGCCAGCCGGGCCTGCCGGTCACCGAGGTCCAGCCGGGGGCGGAGCCGGGCCCCGATCCGCACCAGGGACGGGAGCTGCACCAGCAGGTGGCCGACCGCCCCCAGGACCACGCCGTAGGCCAGGCCGGGGATGCCGAACGCCGGCACCAGGACCAGGGCACCCACGATGATCGCGAGGTTGTACACGAGCGGGGCCAGCCCGGCGGCGGCGAACCGGCCCCTCGCATTGAGGACGCTGGTGGCCACGGTCCCCGCGGCGAGGAACAGCGGCGACAGCACCATGATCCGGGTCAGCTGCGTGGTCTGGGCCAGCTCGTCGGCGTCGAAGCCGGGCGTGATCAGGGCGACCATCTGTGGCGCCAGCAGCAGCACGACGGCGGCGAGGATCGCGAGGGCGGACAGCATGAGCGTCGTGACCGTGGACACCACTCGCCAGGCCCGCGCCTCCTCGTCCGTGGCGAACAGGGCGGTGACGATCGGGATGAGGGCCGAGGAGAGCGCTCCCGCCGCCACCAGCTGGAACAGGAAGTCCGGGATCCGGAAGGCGGCGAAGAACGGGCCCAGCTGGCCGATGTCCGGGACCGATGCCGCGATCGCGACCGTTCGGACGTAGCCCAGGATCCGCGACACGAGGAACAGGCTCGTGACGATCAGCCCGGCGCGCGCGAGGGCGCGGGTCGACGACGAGCCGGCCCGCACGGCGGCAGGCCCGGGAACGCCGCGGTCCGCGGGCGTCTCGCCGGCGAGCCCGGTCAGGGCATCGCTGTCGTCCATCAGGTCGCCCGAGCCCGCGGGTGGGCACGCCGGTACGACTCCCGCAGCCGGGCCGGGGACACGTGCGTGTACACCTGGGTGGTGGCCAGGCTTTCGTGGCCCAGCAGCTCCTGGACGACGCGCAGGTCGGCGCCGCCCTCCAGCAGGTGTGTCGCAAAGCTGTGGCGCAGGGTGTGCGGGCTGACCCCTTCGGGGAGCCCGGCCCGACGCCTCAGCCGGTCCAGGCGCCCGCGCAGGCCACGGACCCCGAGCGCACCGCCCAGGTGGTTGAGGAACACCGCGCTGGGCAGCTCCGTCAACGGCGAGCGGCGCTCGGCCAGCACGGGCCGCCCGTCGCGGAGGTAGCGATCGAGCGCCTCGCGAGCCGGGCGCCCGAGGAGCCCGATGCGCTCCTTGCGACCCTTGCCCACGACCCGCAGCTCGCCCCGGCCCAGGTCCAGGTTGCCGATCTCGGCTGCCGCCAGCTCACTGATCCGAAGTCCGGCAGCATAGGCCGTCTCCACCAGGGCTCGGTCGCGGAGCGCGAGCGCGCGGACCAGCCCCGGATCCCTCCGGCCGCGGCCGGCGGTCGCGCCGGTGACCTCGAGGTCCTCCTCGGCCGCGTCGATCAGCCGCTCGACCTGGTCCACCTCGAGCACCCGCGGCAGGCGGCGCGGCAGGCGCGGCGTCGAGATCGCGCCCCACGGGTCGCCAGCCGCCAGACCGGAACGCGCCGCGTAGCGGTGAAAGGCGCGCACCGCGGCGAGCCGCTGCGCGACCGAGGATCTAGCGTGCCCCTCGGTCAGGTCGGCAAGATAGGCACGGAGCACCGTGCGACCGGGCGAGCGCCAGTCGACGCCACGCTCCGCGAGCCAGTCCAGGTAGGCGGCCACCGTCGCCTCGTATGAGCGGCGGGTGTGCGGCGAGGTGTCGCGCGCCTCCAGGGAGCGCAGGAAGCGCCGCAGGGCCTCGGGGCCGGTCACGCCGCGTCCGGGCTCACGCCCGGGTGCGCCGCGTCCCGGCTCCCGTGCGCGCCGCGCCGCCCCCGCCACGGGTCGTGCGGCGCGTGCCCCCGGAAGCGCGGCCGCCGGATCTCCGTGCCCCACGCGCCGGTCGCTCGAGCGCGGCCGGGTCCGGCGGACCGCCGGGCAGCCGCAGTCCCACGATGTCGCCGTCGGGCAGCGGGATCGCCGCCCCGCAGGTCAGGCACAGCCCGCCGTCGCCTCGTCGCGCGACCGCGCCCCGGCCATCGTCGTGCGCATCGTGGACCGCCCCCGTCGGCGGGTCGTTGGTCGTGAAGTCGCAGCGCGGGTAGTTCGAGCACCCCCAGAAGACGTTGCCCGTCCGGCGTGCGCGACGCGCCACCAGGTGACCGTCGCCGTTCTTGGGGCAGGTGACCTCGAACGGGAGCTGGTCCGGCGGCGGCGGGCCGTCGCGGCGGATGTAGGTGCACTCGGGATAGCGCGAGCAGCCCAGGAACGCCCCGAACCGGCCGCGCTTGGTGGCCAGCGTCCCCTCCCCGCACTGCGGGCAGGTCTCGCCGTCGCCTTCGAGGCGGGGCGCCTCCTCCCCCGGCAGCGGCCGCGTCTCCTTGTGCTCCGGGTACTGCGAGCAGGCGAGGAACTTCCCGTTGCGGCCGAGGCGGATGACCATCGGGTGGCCTTCGGAGCAGACCTCGTCGGTCTCCGTGGTCGTGAAGTCGCCGTCGCCGGAGCTCCTTGCGCTTCTCGTCCACGCGGTCCCGGAGCGGGCCGAAGAAGGCGTGGAGCAGCGGCACCCAGGCGCGCTCGCCGCGGGCCACCTCGTCCAGCTCCTCCTCCATGCGGGCGGTGAAGGCGAGGTCCACGTATTCGCCGAAGTGCTGCGACGAGCAGGTCCGTGACGATCTCCCCGATCTCCTCGGGGTAAAGCCGGCGCTCCTCGACCCGGACGTAGCCCCGGTCGACGATGGTCGAGATCGTCGCCGCATAGGTGGACGGCCGGCCGATGCCGTGCTCCTCCAGCGCCTTGATCAGTGTCGCCTCGGTGTAGCGCGGCGGCGGCTCGGTGAAATGCTGGGTGGGCGTGACGTCGAGCACCGCGCGTCACGTCGCCCGCTCGCAGCGGCGGCAGGGTCCGCTCGGCCTCCTCCGCCGCATCGTCCTGGCCCTCCGTGTAGACGCGGGCGAAGCCGTCGAACAGGGTGCGGGTCGCCGAGGCGCGGAGGCGGTACTCGCCGGCGGTCAGCTCGACGGTCGTCGTCTCGAGCTCCTTGGCCGCCATCTGCGACGCGATCGCGCGCTGCCAGATCAGGCGGTAGAGCCGGAGCTCCTCGGGCTTGAGGATGCGCCCGCATGCTGTCCGGGTCGCGTCGGAACGAGCGTCGGACGGATCGACTCGTGCGCCTCCTGCGCGCCCTTGGCCCGGGTCTTGTAGAACCGGCCCTTGCCGGTCCCGTAGCGCTCGCCGAAGCGGCCGACGATCAGCTCCTGCGCCTCGGCCATCGCGACCCCGGCGATGGCGGTGGAATCCGTCCGCATGTACGTGATCAGGCCCACGTGACCGTCGGGCGTGTCCACGCCCTCGTACAGCCGCTGGCGCAACCGACATCGTGCGCTTGGGGCTGAACCCGAGCTTGCCGGCTCGCCTCCTGCTGCAGCGTGCTGGTCGTGAACGGCGGGGCCGGGCTGCGCTTCGACGGCCGCGTGGCGACGGAGTCCACGACGGGGCTGCAGGCTGCGCAGCGCCGCCGTGTGCGCTGGCCAGCGCGTCTCGCTGTCGACGGCTCGGCGCCTTGCCGCCGATCCGGACGACGTCGGCGGTGAACCGACTCCCGTCCGGGGCGGCCGAGCAGCGCCTCGAGCGTCCAGTACTCGCGGGCCACGAACGCCCGGATCTCGCGCTCCCGCTCGACGACCATCCGCACGCGCGACCGACTGCACCCGCCCCGCCGACAGGCCGCCGCGGACCTTGCGCGAGAGCAGCGGGCTCAGCGTGTAGCCCACCAGCCGGTCCACGATCCGGCGCGCCTGCTGCGCGTCCACGAGGTTGCGATCGATGTCCCGCGGATGCGGCGAACGCCTCCCGGATGGCCGCCTCGGTGATCTCGTTGAACGTGACGCGGCGAGTCTTGGCCAGCGGGACTTGGGCCGCCTCGGCCACGTGCCACGCGATCGCCTCGCCCTCGCGGTCGAGGTCGGTGGCCAGGAACACGTCGGTCCGCCGAGCGGGCAGCCTTCTCGATCGCCGTGACCTGCTGTGCGACGGTCCTCCGGGATCACGTACTCGGGCGCGAAGTCATGGTCGACATCCACGCCGAACTTGCCCTTGCCCGGGTTCTCCGGCAGGTCGCGGACGTGGCCGTACGAGGCGAGGACCTGGTAGTCCCCGCCGAGATAGCGCTCGATGGTCCGCGCCTTGGCGGGCGACTCGACGATCACGAGGTGCTTGGGCATGGCGGCCGGGAGTGTAGCACCGGCCCCTTCGCCGCCAGTCAACCGGCGCTGGTCCGCCGGTCCGCCTGTCGCGGCGCGGGCCGGCCGATCGCGCGTCAGATGTCGCGGATGCGCTGCAGGAACTCCTCGTCGATCTCGACGTCCACGTCGAGGTCGACGCCGTCGTCCTCGCCGCCCGGCGTTGGCCGGCCCGCCGAGGAGCACCGGCAGCAGCGACTCCGGTTCCGAGCTCCGCCATGACGGCGTCCGCGACCTGGGGGGTCGAAGCCCTCGTCGCCGCTGCCGACCTTCACGGCGCCCGGCGGGATCTCGAGGAACCGGATGACGTGGTACGGGAAGAAGAACACGGACGACGCGTCATCGATGAACACGGGTCGCTTGCCGTTGAGCCCGCGAACGTTCGTGCACACGAGCCCGGCGTCGCCCGGCGACGGCATCGAGTACAGGTCTGCGAGCAGCGGCTGCTCGTTGGACACGTGGATGCAGACGTTCCGGATCACGCCGCGATGTCGGGCTCCTGGCGCCCGTGCCGTCACTCGCCTGATGGTCCTCCCGGGCGGACGGGACGGTTGGTCAGGGGTGGTAGAAGTCCACCACCAGCCGGACGCGGCCGCTCGACACCCAGACCCCGATGCCCGACGCGATCGTAGGCGGCGTTCATCAGATTCACGTAGTGGCCGCCGCCGTACGACTTCTCGCTCTGGAAGTAGAGGTGAGAGCCGAGGACGGCCGAGTACGCGTTGCCGGACCGGCAGCCGAGGTTCTCCGCCCAGCGGTAGCTCGTATAGCCCGCCCGGCGCAGCCGGTCGCCCGGGTTGCCGCCGATGAAGTGATCGCACAGGTTGCCGGTCGCGAGGAGCTTGGCGTACGGACGCGAGACGTTGCTGCTGATGCCCGCGTTCAGCGCGAGCGGCGCCGACGTCGCGGCCGCCCGGCGAGCTGCACGAACCGCCGGAGGTGACCCAGCCACCGGTGCGGGTGCAGTTCATCAGCTTGAGGTAGTACAGCTCGACCGAGTGCCAGCTGCCGGATACGGCCCCCCCGCCTCCCGACCTGGGGATCGGCGTGGACCTGGAGCCGGACCCGGATGCCGCCTTCGGCTGGGGCTTGGGCTTGGGCGGCCACGGTGAACGTGCCGCTGGCCGCCTTCGCGACCGGCGCACCCGAGCGCGACCGCGCGGTCGCATCGACGCTCATCCGGACCTTCGCGTCCCAGGCCATCGGCGACGCGGGCTGGAACACCAGGACCCGGCCCTGCTCCGCCCAGGTCGACGCTTCCCTTGATTGGCTTGCCGTCGACGGTGACGTGGAAGGCGTCGGCGGTGCTCGTCCTGTTCATCCGCTCGGTGAACCGGACCGACAGGGTTGCTGCTCGATCGACCTTGCGGGTGCCGTCGACCGGCCGGAAGCGAACGACCGAAGGCGCGGCAACGGTCGTCACGTCGATGTCGGGCATCGACGCGAACACGACCCCGTTGGCGTCGGCGAGCCCGCTCAGCCAGACGTGATAGGAGGTATCGGGAGCGAGCACCGCATACGGGGTGAACACGTAGTCGGTCGCCGAGTCGCCCTGGACCAGCTCGCCGCGCATGGCCGGCTCGACTGCGCAGCGCGCCTCGCACGGCGTCGACCTCGAGCGGGCGATCCAGGTGGATCAGGAACGAGGTGTCGAGCCGGACGCGGTTCCCCGTTTCGCCGACCGCCGCGATCGCCCCACTGCCGGCGGGCTGGGTCAGGATCACCGTCCGGACGGGGCTGGCGAGCGCACCGCCGTCGGCAGACCGAGCACTGCGGTCGACGGTGACCGAGTACAGGGTGTCGGCCGCCCAGTGGCCGGCGGGCGCCACGGTCATGACGCGCCCGGTCGAGTCCCACGACAGGCGGACGGCGGCGTCGGGCGAGACGCGCAGGGCGCCGGCGACCGAGGCCGGATCCATGACCGCGTCGAACCGGACCTCGAACGGCTTGGCGAGCGGATGCCCGGTGCGCACGGCGTCGAGCACGTCGGCCGACACCGGGCGTGGTGTGGCCACGGGAACCGCGACACTGGGAGCCGGCGCCTGGCTGACGAACGCGACAAGCCCGATGACGGCGGCTGCCCCGAGCGCGGCCCCGATGCGGAGGCGCGTCTCGCGGCGGAGACCCGACGCGAGATACACGGCAAGCAGGACCGGCAGGGCGAGCAGGACCGCACCGAGCTTCCGCAATAGGTCGTCCTCCTGCTCTGCCTGCGTGCTCGGGCGGCGACGTTTCCGTCGCGAGCGCCCGGTCCGGCAGGCAAGCCGGGACGTGCTGCGGCTGCCGGGACCGCCCGAGCGTACCACCGGGCGGCGGGGAGCGGCAACCACGCGGGGCTCCCCCGGCATCGCGGGGTCCCGGCCCGTCGCCGGCCATCCGGCCCGGATCAGGCACCTCCCGGACCCGCCCGCCGGTCGAGCGCGCCCCGCGCGCGCTCGACGGCCGGCCGCCGACGACCGCCCGTGGCGAGCGCCCCCGCCGGCCGGTAGCGCCCGAAGACGTCGACCACGAGGCCACGGAGCTCGAGCGCCGTGAGTGTCCCCAGGACGGTCGCGCCCGGCAGGTCCGTCGCCGCGACCAGCGCGTCGACGGATCCGTGGCCGGCGATCACCTCGGAGGCGACCATGCGCTCGATCGGCGGCAGGCCGCGAAGGACGCCCGCTGCAGGCCAGGGCGCCCGGTCGCCGATCCCCGCCTCATTGGCTCCGGTCTCCCTCGTCCCCACCTCGCCGGCCGGGACGACCAGCAGGCCGAGGTCCTCGAGGAGCTCGGGCACGCCGGCGACGACGCGTGCCTCGGGTCCCGCCTCGCGCAGGAACGCGAGGCAGCCGGCCACCGCCGGATCGTCCAGCCGTCCTGGGACCAGGTGCAGGCCCCGACCCTGCTCCAGGGCCCAGGCAGCGGTCGTGAGCGCCCCGCTGCGGGCGCCGGCCTCGACGACGACCGTGGCGTCGGACAGGCCGCTGATGATCCGGTTCCGGCGCGGGAAGGTGCCCCGTGTTGGGACGGTCTCGGGCGGGAACTCGCTGATCACCGCTCCGTCCGCTGCGAGGATCGCCGACGAGAGCCCGCGGTGTGCCGCCGGATAGAGCCGTGCGTGACCGCCCCCGATCACGGCGACGGTGGGGCGGCCGATGCGGACCGTCGCGGCGTGGGCTGCGGCGTCGATGCCGAGAGCGAGGCCCGAGACGACGGTCGCGCCCAGGCCGGCCACGGCGTCCGCGATGCGCCCGGCCGTGGCCCGGCCCACCGCCGTCGGCCTCCGGGTGCCGACGATGGCGACGGCCCGAGGCCGATCGAGCGCGGCGGGATCGCCGCGGACGAACAGGACCGGCGGCGGCAGCTCGATCCGGCGCAGGCGTGCCGGGTAGCCGGTCTCCGCGAGGGTCAGCACGGTCAGACCGGCCCGGCGAACCGGCCCCAGCGAGCGCTCGGCGTCTGCGGCGGCGTCCGCGATCGCCCGTGCCACGGCGAGGCTCAACGTCGGCGACCCGTCGGCCCCACCCGCGGACGCTGCCACCAGCCGCGGCGGGCCGCCCGGTTCCGACGCCACGCGCAGGATGTCGCGCGCGTCGCCGAACGCGGCCAGCAGGCGGGCAAAGGACACCGGGCCGACGCCCTGGACGCCGTCGAGCACGACCCACGCGTCGCGCTCGTCCGTGGGCACGACCGGCATGCAGGCCGCGCCGCGAGCGCCGGTGACCCCGCGTTCGGCCGGTCGGAGGGGTCCGGCGCGTCCCACGCCCAGCATCAGCCGGCCATCCCGAGGGCCATCCGGTCCACGGGTGCACGGAACCGTGCCGCCTCGTCGAGGTGGCCGGGCGCAACGGCGTCCTCGCCCGCGAGGTCCGCGATCGTGCGGGCGACGCGCAGCAGCCGGTCCGTGCCGCGACCGGACAGGCCCTCGCGCTCCGCGAGCTGGACCACCCGGGACGCGGCGACCCGGTCGAGCCGGCATGCCGCGTGCAGGGCACGGCCCCGGATCCGGCCGTTGGGGGCATCGGCGTTGCGGACCCGTTGCCGGCGACGCGCCGCCGCGATCCGCGCCGCGACCGCCGACGACGCCTCGGGGAGCGTGTCCCCGATCAGCGCGGCCGGCGGCACCCGGTCCACCGCCACCCACAGGTCGATCCGGTCCCGGAGCGGTCCGGAGACCCGTCGCAGGTAGCGCTCGGGCACGCCCGGCGGGCAGGTGCACACGCGGTCGGCGCTGCCGTGCTGCCCGCAGGGGCAGCGGTTCATGGCGGCCACGAACGTGAACCGGGCCGGAAAGGTGGCTGCCCGTCCGACGCGCACCACGGTGACGCAGCCGTCCTCGAGCGGCTGGCGCAGCGCCTCGAGGACGTCGCGGCCGAACTCCGGCAGCTCGTCGCAGAACAGGACACCCTGGTCCGCCAGGGTGACCTCGCCCGGCGACATCCGGGGGCCTCCGCCGACCATGCCCGCATATGAGGTCGTGTGGTGGGGAGATCGGACCGGCGGACGGCGGACCAGGGCCCGAAGCGGCCTGTCCGCCGCGATCGAGGCCACCGCGCTCGCGGCCAGCGCCGCGGCGTCGTCGAGATCCGGCAGCAGCCCGGGGATCGTCCTCGCCAGGAGCGTCTTGCCCGAGCCGGGCGGCCCGATCAGCAGCAGCGCATGCGAGCCCGCCAGCGCGATCTCGAGCGCCCGACGCGCCGCCGCCTGGCCCCGGACCTCCACGAGATCCACGACCGGCTCGCCGCCGGGGGCCGCCGGCACCGGCTCCAGTGGCCGCGACTCGGGCACGGCCGGTCCGGCGCGGGGCAGCGGAATCGTCCGGTGGCGCCGCGTCCGGGGAGCCCGCAGCGTCTCGGCCGCCTCCCCCACGCTCTCGACGGGAACCGGCTCGATCCCCGGGGCCAGCCCCGCCTCGAGCGCGGCCTCCGCGGGAACCAGCACCCGGCGCACGCCGCTTCGACCGAGCGCGGCGACCATGGGCAGGATCCCCGGCACGCGGCGGACCTCCCCGCCCAGGCCCAGCTCACCGATGACGGCGATCCGGCCCTGGGCCGCGCGAAGCTGGTCGGAGCCGAGCAGGATCCCGAGCGCGATGGCGAGATCCAGCGATGCCCCGGCCTTGCGCACCTCCGCCGGCGCGAGGTTGACCGTGATCCGCCGCGGCGGATGGTGGAACCCGGCGTTGCGCAGGGCGCCGCGGACCCGTTCCCGCGCCTCGGACAGCGCGGCGTCCGGCAGGCCGACGATCGTGAACCCGGGCAACCCGGGCGCCACGTCCACCTCGACGCGAACGACGCGCCCGGTGATCCCGTTGAGCGTGGCCGAGAGCAGGGTAGCGAGCACGGGCGGCACGGTAGCCCGCGCCGCTCACCTGCCGCTTACCGGGCGCCTCATGCGGCGCGAAGCGGCGTGACCTTCGCGGCTTCTATCGGCCGGTCGCGGGTGCCAGCTGGGCCATGGTCTCGCCGCCCGTCCGGTCGACGGCGCGGGCGAAGTCGAGCACCGATCTCCCGAGCACGGAGTCCGCCTTGCCGATCATGAACGGGGCGCCGGTGTTGAGGGCCGAGATCGCCCCCCGGTATTCGTTCACCACCTGGTGCTCGATCGGCCGCCGCAGCGCACCCTCGGCGCTCTTCACGTTGATCCCGGTGAACGCGTTCGACCGGTTCAGCACGAGCTTCACCTTGCTCGCCTGGTAGCCCAGGTGGCCGATGGTCTCGAGCACCAGCCGCACGTTCTTGAGACACGACAGGTCTGCGGTCATCACCACGAAGATCGTCTCGGCCACGTCGAGGACCATCAGGTTCACGTCGTCCAGCCGCTTGTCGATGTCGACGATCACGTAGTCGTACATCTCGCGCAGCAGCTCGAGGATCTGGTTCATGTGGGCGGCGCTGACGAGATCCGCGGACTCCGGACTCGGCGGCGCGAGCAGCAGGTCGATCCCCGAGTCATGCGTCTGCACGATGCGCTTCACGAGGTCGCCGTCCATCGCCGGGGCGCTCACGACGTCCACGATGCTCTTGCGATCGAGGCCCAGGTCCAGGAACACGCGATGGTCACCGAACTGGAGGTTGCCGTCCACGAGGCAGACACGGCGGCCGAGGCTGTGCAGCGCGATCGCGGCATTGATCGCGATCGTCGTCGTGCCGACGCCGCCCTTGGCACCGTAGAAGGCATGGATCCGGCCCATCGGTGGGCGTCCGACGAGCGACTCGCTGGGCGAGAACCTCGCGATCAGGCCCTTCATCCGGGCCATCAGCTCGGCAGGGTGGAACGGCTTGATCAGGTAGTCGTCGGCGCCGGCACGCAGGGCCCGCACCTTCTGGTGCACGTCGCGATCCGACGTGAGCATGATGATCGGAACGTGGTCGTCCGGCCCCTCTTCGGCCCGGATCCGGGTGGCAACCGCGAAGCCGTCGACGCCCTGGAGCGTGACGTCGAGCAGGATCAGGGATGGCAGCTCCTGCTGCCACAGCCGCAGCCCCTCCGTGCCGTCCGTGGCGACGATGACCTCGTACCCCTCCTGCTTGAGGGTGTACTGGAGGAGTCGCTGGACGCTCGCATCGTCGTCGACGACGAGAACCTTCCCGGCCAATCCGACCTCCCGGCGATGCACCGGTCCGGCGAGCGCTGCGCCCGGTCCCCGACGGTGCCAGCTCGCAGTATAGGCGGGGACTGCGATCCGTCAGCCGGACATTCGGGCTACGGCGAACGCCTCCCGCAGGAGCAGGTTGACGGCAGCCTCCCAGGCATCCGGATCGGTCGCATGACCCGCCCCATGATCGGCCCCGGCGATGACCAGGTGTCGGGCCCCGGGCGGAGCGGCCGCGGCGAGCCGCCGCCCGTCCCGGATGGGCAAGGTCCGGTCCGCCTCACCGTGGACGAGGAGCAGCGGGACGTCCTCGAGCAGGCCGATGGTCGCGAGCGGCTGGATCGACCTCGGATCGCCGCCCACGATCCGCTCCAGCCGCCCGAACATGCGCCCCGCGACCAGGCGCCCGAACGGCAGGCCGATCCGCCTGCCCACCACGATCGCCAGCTCGGGCGTGACCGAGTCGGCGACGACCGCGACGATCCGGGGCCGTGGCGCCCCGACCGCGGCAGTCGGCGCATCGGGATCGACGTCGGCGGCCGCGAGCCGGCCGTCGCCCAGCAGCGCGACCGCGGCGATCGCGGTGATGCCGCCCATCGACGACCCGACCAGCGCCACCCGCGCGATACCCCGCTCGCCCAGCCAGTCCAGCGCCCCGGCCACGTCCTCCACCTCGAGCAGCCCGAACGTCGTCGGCCCGTCGTCCGAGCCGCCGTGACCCCGGAAGTCGAGCCCGAGCACGCCCGCGGTCCGGCGGAGGAATGGGCCCAGCTCGACCATGTCCGGGGTCGCGGAACCGCTGTAGCCGTGGAGCAGCAGGATCGCCTCGCGCGGATCCGCGACCCACGCCGGATCGGAGGACGACGCCGTCGGCACGTCGGGCGGCGGCCCGGACGGCACCCCGGACGGCGCGTCGGGCGGCGCCTGCCCAGGGTCGGCATCGAGCCAGCGGCCGGTCAGCCGGACACCGTCGCGGGACCGCAGCCGCACGACCTCCCCGCCCAGCGCGTCGAGCGCGCCGGCCATGCCCGCCTCCTCGGGCAGCCGGCGAGGCGCCCGCGTGAGCCGTCTCGCCAGCGGGTCCAGCACGGGCCCGACGGCGGCGATCGCGATGACCGGCGCCGCCGCGAGCAGCAGGGGCCGGCGGATCACCGGGTCGCGTCGCCCGCCGTGCCGCCCTGGGCGCCGTCGCCGGCCGGCGAGTTGATCCCGCCCTCGACGTAGCCGCCGATCTTGTTCGCCAGCAGCGTGAACTCGGTCGGGATGACCCACTTGGTCGATGGGCTGGCGCCCAGCGCCTTGAGGGCCTCCAGGTACTGCAGCGCCATCGTCTTCTCATCGATGCCGCGAGCCGCGGCGTAGATCCGCTCCAGCGCCTGGCTGAAGCCCTCGGCCCGCAGGATCGCCGCCTGACGATCGCCCTCGGCCTGGAGGATCGCCGACTGCTTCTGGCCCTCGGCCACGTTGATCGCCGACTGCCGGGCACCTTCGGACTCGGTGATCACGGCGCGCCGGGTCCGCTCCGCCGATAGCTGGCGGTTCATCGCGTCCTGGACATCACGCGGCGGCGTGATCTCGCGGATCTCGACCGTGGTGATCTTGCCGCCCCAGCGCTCGGTGACCTCGTCGAGCTTGGTCCGCAGGACCTCGTTGATCTGCTCCCGCTTGGACAGCACGTCGTCGAGCAGGATGTCGCCGATGACGGCCCGAAGCGTGGTGGTGGCGACGCCCTGCAGCGCCCCGGCGAAGTAGGCGACGTTGACCACGCTCTTGAGGGCGCCCGCGATCCGCCAGTAGATCAGGAAGTCGACGTTGATCGGGGCGTTGTCCTTGGTGATCGTAGTCTGGCTGGGAACCTCGATGAACTGCTCCCGCATGTCCACCTTCACCGGCCGGTCGATGATCGGGATCAGGAACCGGAGGCCCGGACCGCGGACCATCGTCTCGTTGGTCTTGCCCAGCCGGAACACGACCATCTGCTCGTACTGCTGGACGATCCGCACCGACAGGTACAGCACGATCAGCAACAGCACGATGATGAACGCGACGATCGCGAGCGCGACAGCAAGCTCCATGAGTGCCTCCAGGCTATGCGCGGTCGCCGACCGTGGCCCCGGGCGGGGCTGTGGGCGGCAGGGCCTCGAGCGGCTCGACGATGGCGGTGAGGCCGTCGAACCCGACGAGACGGACGGGGGTATCGCGGGGAACGGCCCGTTCGTCGGGGGTCCGTGCGCTCCACGGCTCCCCGGCGAGGTACGCCGTTCCGGTCGGATCCAGGGGCGCCTGGACGACACCGGTCGTGCCCAGCGGCACGGGCACCCCGACCGTGCCGGCCGAGGCCGGCATGTGGCGGGTCCGGATGGCCGCCAGGGTGATGAACGTCATCAGCCCCGCGGTGCTGAGCGTGGACACGAGGATCACCGGGGTCGCGACCTGGACCAGGGGAACCGTCGGGTCCAGGCCGGGCTGGGTGTACAGGGCCGATGCCCCCAGCGCGAAGCAGATCACGCCGCCGACGGCGAGCAGGCCGTGGCTGACGATCTGCGTCTCGAGGATGAACAGCACGACGCCCAGGACGAGCAGCAGCAGCCCGGCCAGGTTGAGCGGCAGGCTGCCGAACCCGATGAACGCGAGGATCAGGCACAGCGCGCCCAGGATCCCGGTCACGAAGTTGGGGTTCATGACCTCGAAGATCAGCCCGTAGACGCCGATCGTGAACAGCACGAACGCGATGTTGGGGTCCGACAGCAGGTGCAGGAAGCCCTGGAACGGGTTCATCGGGACCTCCTCGGTCCCCACGCCGGCCAGATCGAGGGTGTAGGTGCTGCCGCCGGCCGACACCTCCTCGCCGTCGGCGGCGGTCATGACCGCGTCGAGGCTGTCGGCCAGGCCGTCCACTGCCCCGGCCGCCACGGCGGCGCTGGCCGGATAGGACTTCGCCTCGGCGACCGTCGACACCGCCCAGTCCACCGGGCGGTTGCGGGCCTCGGCGATCGCCGTGATGTTGGCGATCGCGTCATTGCGGACCTTCTCACCGAGCGTGCCCGTGATGTCCTGGCCGCTGCTGTCGACCGGGGACGCGGCCCCGATGTTCGTGCCCGGCTCCATGTAGGCGAGGTTGGCCGAGAGGGTGATGAACGTGCCGGCGCTGGCCGCCCGGGCACCGGACGGCGAGATCCACACGATGACCGGGATCGGGGCCTCCAGGAACGCGCTGGTGATCCGCTGGGTCGCATCCAGGCTGCCGCCCGGCGTGTTGAGCCGGACGATGACCGCCGGGGCGCCGTTGGCCGCCGCGGCGGTGATCCCGTCGTCGAGGTAGCCCGCCATGACGTTGTCCACGACGCCCGTGGCCGTGAGCACGACCACGTCGCCGCTCGCGGCCCGGGCCAGTCCGGTGAGGCCCACGAAGAGCACGCCCAGCGCGACGAGCGAGCGGGCGACGCGGCGGCGGACGGCGTGCGGCTGATCAGCCATGGGACCTGCGGCGAGTATGGCATTGCTGCGGACGGAGGACCCGTGCCGCAGCGCCCGACCGGACGGTCAGTCGGTCCCGGTCGGCGGGTCGACCAGGGCGTCGAACACGAGCCGGCTCCAGGTCTCCATCGCCTCCCGGACGGCACCCACCTCGGCGGTGCTCGCGAACCCGCCCACCAGCTTGTCGGTCTCGCGGATCGCCACGGGCCGACCGGCTGCGTCCGTCACGTAGACCACGCCCAGGTGCACCGACCCGACCGGGGTCGTGTCGTCGTTCAGCAGGCCGACGGGCGTGAAGCTCGGCTGGAAGCTCGCGACCAGCTCTTCCGCCCACTCGCGCCGCAGGCCGCCCAGCAGGTCGCCGTCACCGGGATTGAGGTGGCCGCCGACGCCGATCGACCAGCGGTCGTGGAGGCGCGCGTCGCCACCGGCCCGCGTCCGGCGCATCAGGAACCAGCGATCGCCGTCCCGCAGGACGAGATACGGGATCACCTGCTTCCACGATGGATCCACCTCGGCCTCGTCGCGCGGCATGAACCGGCCGTGCGAGCTCAAGGTCGCCACGAGCTCGGCGATGCCGTCCGTGCGCACGCCGAGCCACCCCTCTCCGGTGATGACGGCGGCGCGGGGCACCACCAGGACCTGCTCGCCTGGAGCGCCCACGTCAGCGCCCGGTCAGTCGCGAGCGAGCGGCGGCGAGCCGGTCCCTGACCGCCACGGCGTCCGGTCCCCGGCCGCGTCCAGCAGCGCGATCCACTCGTCCAGCCGATCGCGGTAGGTGCGCAGCCGCGCGGCGATGGCCGGAGCGTTGGTGGCCACGATCTCGGCTCCCATCGTGATGTCCCCGCGGGCCAGCCGCGTCGTGTCCCGCCAGCCGCTTGCCGCAAGGGCCATGGCGTCCTCCCAGTCGTGAGGCGTTGGCTGGTCGAGCTCCTCTCCGACCATCGGTGGGCGCCCCGCCACGGCCTCCACGAGCGCGACCGATGCGAGCAGCGGGAGGTGGCTGATGGCCGCCACCAGGCGGTCGTGCGCGTCTGCATCGAGCCGGACGACGTGGGCGCCGCAGGCCCCGGCCAGCTCGCTGACCCGTTCCGGATCGCCCCCGGCGACCGCGTCGGTGATGACCCACGGTCGCCCACGGAACAGGTCCGGGTCACCGGCGGCAAACCCGCTGCGCTCGCGGCCCGCCATGGGGTGGCCACCGACATACGGCACGCCGGCGAGCAGGGCTCGACGCCGGAGCGCACCCTTCGTCGACGCCACGTCGGTCACGGTCGCACCCGCCGGCAGCTCCGCCCGCCACTGGTCTCCCAGCAGGTCCAGCAGGGCCGCACACGCGAGCGGTGGCGCCGCGAGCACGACCAGGTCGGCGCCATCGAGCGCGGACTCAGCGGTCACGGCCGCGCGATCGATGGTGCCGGAGGCGCGAGCCTCCCCCGGCCCGCGTCCGTTGGGGCTCCACGCAGTCAGCTCCCAGCCCGCCGCGCCCGGGTCGGCGGCGCGCAGGGCGCGTGCGATCGAGCCACCGATCAGCCCGAGCCCGAGGAACGTCACCCGCATGGCGCGATTATCGCTGCCCACAGGGGTCAGGTCATGGCCCCGCGCTGCACGGCCGCGGACCGCATGACCTGATCGTGCCCGTGGGCGCCGGCGCGTGGCTCAGCGTGCAGTCCAGCCGCCCTCGGTCTGGCGCCGCCGACGCGTCCGCCGCTCGCCGGCGCGACGCTCGCCGGTCTCCGCGGGCGGCCCCGGCTTGTCGGGCGGGTTCTGGCGGCGCACGGTCAGCCGGCGATCGGTCTCGCGCCGCTCGGCGTCCATGAACTCGCCGCAGCGGGGGCATCGCCGCTCCTCGGCGAACAGCGACTCCAGCGGCGCGACGGTGTAGATCTGGCGACCACACGCACGACAGGCGAGCTTGGGCACGTGGACATCCTACCCGGCGCAGGCCGAAGCACGATCATCGGGCGGGACGCCGTCGAGCGTCACCAGCATCGCGCTCCCCCTGTCCCGGCGCGTCCGCCGCGATGTCAGCCGACCTTGGGCAGGTCGGCGAGCGCCGCGGCGACCTTCTCGGCCGGGTACTCGTAGTCCTCGAGGCTTCCCTGGAGGTAGCGCTCGTACGAGGACAGGTCGAAATGGCCGTGGCCCGACAGGTTGAACAGGATCACCCGCGGCTCGCCGGCTTCCCTGGCCTCGAGGGCCTCGTCAACGGCGACGCGGATCGCGTGGGTGCTCTCGGGCGCCGGCAGGATGCCCTCGGTCCGGGCGAACTGGACGCCCGCCTCGAAGCAGGCGCGCTGGTGGACGCTGCGGGCATCGATCACACCCAGCTCCTTGAGCAGCGACACGAGCGGCGCCATGCCGTGATAGCGGAGCCCGCCGGCATGGATCGGCTCGGGGATGAACTCGCTGCCAAGCGTGTGCATCTTCACGATCGGCGCCATGTGGCCGGTGTCGCCGAAGTCGTATGCGTAGACGCCGCGGGTGAGCGACGGGGCCGCCTCGGGCTCGGCCGCGATCACCCGGTAGCTCGCCTCGCCCCGGAGCATGCGGCCCACGAACGGGAACGTCAGCCCGGCGAAGTTGGAGCCACCGCCGGCACAGGCGATGATCACGTCCGGCTCCTCGCCGGCCATCGCCATCTGCTCCATCGCCTCCTTGCCCACCACGGTCTGGTGCAGCAGGACGTGGTTGAGCACGGAGCCCAGCGAGTACCTAGTGTCGTCCCGGGTGGCCGCGTCCTCCACGGCCTCGCTGATCGCCATGCCCAGCGAGCCCGGCGAATCCGGGGTCGACGCGAGGACGGCACGCCCGTAGTTGGTGGTCGGGCTCGGGCTGGGGACGACGGACGCACCGTAGGTTTCCATCAGGATCCGCCGGTACGGCTTCTGGTCGTAGCTCGCCCGGACCATGTAGACCTTGACCTCGAGGCCGAACACCGCGCCCGCGAACGCCAGGGCGCTCCCCCACTGCCCCGCCCCGGTCTCCGTCGCCAGGCGCTTGACACCCTCCTCCTTGTTGAAGAAGGCCTGGGCCAGCGCCGTGTTCGGCTTGTGGCTGCCGGCGGGGCTGGTGCCCTCGTACTTGTAGTAGATGTGCGCCGGCGTATCGAGGGCAGCCTCCAGCCGGTGGGCCCGATGGAGCGGCGACGGCCGGTACATGGCATAGGCGTCGCGGACCGGTCCCGGGATCTCGATCTCGCGCTCCGCGCTGACCTCCTGGAGGATCAGGCCCATCGGGAACAGCGGCGCCAGGTCGGCCGGCCCGATCGGCTGCATCGTGACCGGATGCAGCGGCGGCGACAGCGGGGTCGGCAGGTCGGCCGCGATGTTGTACCAGGTCCGGGGGATCCGATCCTCGTCGAGCACGAACTGGGTCCGTCGGGAAGCGGCGTTGGCCATCGCGGGGGATCCTCCGGGTTGTCAGCCTGGGCGCGGGCTGTGCGATCAGAACGCGAGCAGGAGCGTACCGCATCAACCGCCGAGTGCGATCGTCTCCAGGGGTTCATACCGCGGCGGACCGGCCCGCAGGAGGCTCTGGTACAGCACGATCTCGCCGGCGACGAACGCCGTGTGCCAGTCCCTGGCGGCGGATTCAAGGGCCAGCGCCGCTGCCGACGCGCCGACTGCGCCCGCGGCGTCCGTGCGGGCAACCGTCAGGTGTGGCCGGTACGGACGGGACTCGGGTGGCCAGCCGAGGGGCGTGAGCCCGGCGTCCATCGCCCGGGCCAGCGCACCGAGCTCGTCGGATCCGCGGGTGATGCCGATCCACAGCGCACGAGGCCTGCGGGCAGCCGGGAAGGCACCGGCTCCCGCCAGGCGGACCTCGAACGGTGCAGCCGCCAGCGCCGCCTGGCGCGCCACCCTGACGACGGACGGGACCAGATCGGGTGGGGTCGCGCCCAGGAAGCGCACCGTCAGGTGCAGGTTCTCCAGGCGCACCCAGCGCGTCCCTCCGCCGGCGGGTCCGGAACGCACGCCTTCGATCAGCGCCCGGCACGCATCGAGCGCGTCCGGTGGCACCGGGACGGCAACGAACAGGCGCAGGGACCCGTCAGCCACCGTGCTCGCGCGTGAAGCGGGAGCGATCGAGGGCGAGCACCTCGAGCGCCCGGTCACGGTCGCGCCAGCCGACCATGTCCACCGCCTTGTTCTCCAGCAACTTGTAGGTCTCGAAGAAGTGCTCCATCTCCACCAGGCGATGCGGCCGCATCTGCTCCAGGCGTTCGATGTGCTGCTGGTGGGGATCGCCCAGGGCCACGCACAGCACCTTGAAGTCGAACCCCTTCTCGTCGCGCATCTCGAGCCCACCGATCGGGCGCGCCCAGACGTGACAGCCCGTGAACGTGGGCTCGTCGATCACCAGCAGCGCATCGGTGTGGTCGCCGTCGTCGGCGCGCGTGCCCTCGATGAACCCGTAGTCGAAGTTGTAGAACACGGCCGAGGAGAGGACACGGTCCAGGCGAAACACGCCGGCCGTCTCGTCGAACTCGTACTTGTTGCGGCTCCCACGCGGGATCTCAACCACGATCTCGACGACGTCCGGGAAGGCATCGCGGTGCGCACTGCTCATGCGCTGAACAATAGCGCGACGACGCCCGACGGCAGCGGGCGACGGCATCGGGCGACGGCAGCGGGCGTCCCGCGCCGAGGGGCCGTCCCCCCGGATGAGTCCTCCCGCGGGGAGGGGGCACCGGGGCGCGCCGCTCGCCGGGTGGCACCGGAGCGCTGCTCACCGGGCGAGCCATCGGGGCGGCCGCGCTGCGCGCTGCTCGCCGGGCGAGCCACTTGGCGGTTCCCGGGTCGGCCTGGCTCGCTGGGCGAGCACTGCGGCGGTTCGCATCGTCGGCTGCTCGCTGGGCGAGCACTGCGGCGGTTCGCATCGTCGGCTGCTCTCTGGGCGAGCCATCGGGCGGATGCGGTGGCCGTGGTCCGGTGGTTCGCTCCGCACGCGAGCCGCTCAGCGGTTCCGGCGGCAGCCGACCTGCATCAACCGCTGGATCGCTCGTCCCCCGATCCATGGGCGCGATCGAGCGCACGTGAGGAGCGGCAGGACACGATATGCGCCACGGGCGGAGACGCCACAGGTGGCGACGCCACAGGTGGGAAGCGGCGCCCGGTACCCGTGGGGAGCGGCGCCCGGTACCCGCCTCAGTCGTTGTAGAGGCGCTCCTCGATCAGCTTCTCCTGCACCGTCCGACCGTTGGGGTCGAAGCAGGAGAACTCGAAGTGCTTCTCGAACTCGAGGTCGACGGCATCCTGGCCCCCACGGTTCTTCTCGACCGACACGATGACCCAGTCGCGGAACCGCTGCGCCTGGTACGGGTTGAACTCGATGTTCACCTTGGCGACGATGTTGTACTTCTCGTTGAGGATCAGGATGATGTCGGCCTCGTAGTTGATCGCCGACGAGCCGCGCAGGTGGTAGTTGCGCAGCCGCGACGCCTTGAGGCCCTCCTTGTCTGCCGCGACGATCGCGATCATCGGAACGTCCTCGGACAGGGCGATGTCCTTGAGGCCGTTGATGACGAACGTGACCTTCTCGGTCTCGGTCGGCGGCTCGGGGATGACCGGCACCTTCTGCATGTAGTCCACGACGACCATCAACCGGCGGTCGCCCGAGAGCTCGCGGTGCTGGCGGATCAGCTGGCGCAGGCCGTCGACCGTGCTCGCGGTCTGGCTGCCGCGCATCAGGAACAGGTTCTGCCCGTAGCGGGCGATCCGGTCGAGAGAGGGGCGCAGGCGCGGGTTGGCGGCCAGCTGGGCCGCGTCGCCGCCCTCGGCCATCCACGTGCCGAGGATCTCCTTGCGCACATCCTGGATCTTGATCGCGCCGGTCTTGTGCGGCAGGTGCGCGAGGGCGGACTCCGCCGCGATCAGCCGGTTGAGCAGGTACAGCTCATCGTGCTCGAAGCACACGTACAGGACGTTGGCCTGGCCGCCGGACGCCACGTTGCGTGCCATCTGGAGCGCCATGGTCGTCTTGCCGGTGCCCTGCGCGCCGCCGATCAGCAGCAGCTCGCCCGCGCGCAGCCCGGTGCCGATCGTCTTGTCCAGCGGCGTGAACCCGAGCGGCACCGGCTGGTACTCGCCCACGTTGCCCGCCGTGACCTTGTCGTTGAGGTCGACGAGCACTTCGATCGCCGAGCGCGGCGTCATGCTGCCGTTCGGCCCATCGAGCCGCCACGTCGCCCGCGCCGCTTCCCCCGTGTCCGTCGTCACCTGGAACCAACCTCCCGCCAGCGATACCGTGGGTGCATCCTAGCACCGGGCTCCGGGCGTGCAGTCACCCGTCCTGCCCCCACCGATGCGCCGAAGGTACGGGGTCGGAGCCGGGTCTCGAAGCAGGTCGGGCGACCGCGCGACCCCGAGCGGGCGGCCACGGGACGCCCAGCGGGCGACCGCGCGACCCCGTGCAGGCGACCGCGCGACCCCGAGCGGGCGGCCACGGGACGCCCAGCGGGCGACCACGCACCACCCGAGGGCTTACCCCGTGGGCGACCTCAGCTCGGCAGCCCGGCCAGCTCGTCCCAGAGGCGGACGATCACCCGCGTCCCGCGCTCGAAGTTGTCGACCAGGAGCCACTCGTTGGGAGCGTGCGCGTTGCAGGTCGGCTGGACGAAGCCGAGCAGCACGACCGGCAGGCCCAGCGTGTGGTCGAAGGCCGCCGTCACCGGGATCGAACCGCCCTCCCGGATGTAGACGGGATCCGTCCCGTAGACCGCGCGCAGGGCTCGTGCCGCGGCCTGCGTCGCCGGGTGATCGGTCGGCGTCAGGCTCGGCTGGCCGCCATGGATGTACCGGGTGGAGGTTCGCACCCCCGGCGGCGCGATCTGCGCCACGTAGTCGCGCAGCGCCTCGAACACCCGCCGCGGATCCTGGTTCGCGACCAGGCGGGTGGACACCTTCGCGTGGGCGTGGGCCGGGATGATCGTCTTGGCGCCCTCACCCTGGAAGCCGCTCCAGATGCCGTTCACGTCCAGCGTGGGTCGTGCCGTCTTCCGTTCCAGCACCGTCCAGCCCGCCTCGCCGGCGAGCGCGGGAACCGGGATCTCGGCGCGAAACGCCTCCTCGTCGAACGGCAGCGCGGCCATCGCCCGGCGCTCGTCCGGCGTGAGCGGCACGACGTCGTCGTAGAAGCCGGGGATCCGGACCCGCCCGTCGGGCGCCTTGAGCGCGGCGATGATCGCGGCAAGGGCATTGGCCGGGTTCTCCACCGCGCCCCCGTACATGCCCGAGTGGAGGTCCACCGGCGACAGCTCGACGTCGATCTGGGCGAACATGATGCCCCGCAGCCCGACCGTGATCGCGGGCAGGTTGCCCTCGAAGAACCCGGTGTCGCTGATCACGGCCACGTCCGCCGCGAGACGCTCCCGGTTGTCCTCGATCCACGTGTACAGGCTGTCGGAGCCGTACTCCTCCTCGCCCTCGAACACGAAGGTCAGGTTCACGGCCGGTGCCCGTCCGGCCGCCCGCAGCGCCTCCAGCGCCGAGAGGTGCATGACGAGCTGACCCTTGTCGTCGGCGACGCCGCGGCCGACGAACCGGTCGTCGCGCAGGAACGGCTCGAACGGCGACGTCTCCCACAGGTCCACCGGGTCGACCGGCTGGACGTCGTAGTGGCAGTAGAGGAGCACCGTGGGCGCACCCGGGGCCTCGTGGACCCGGCCGTACACGATCGGATGGAGGGCGGTTGGCGCGACCTCGACCTCGGTCGCCCCGACACCCCGCAGCCGGTTCGCGATCCATTCCGCCGCCGTGACCATGTCGCCCGCATGCTCCGGCAGAGCCGAGATGCTGGGGATCCGCGCAAGCTCGAGCAGGGCGCCCGCGCGTTCGCTCCACGACGCCTGGAGGGCGGATTCGACCGCCGGATCGATCGGGGACGACTGGGGTGCGGCGGGTTGATCAGTCATCGGATCTCCGTTGAAGGCGGGCGATCACCCGATCGTAGCGCGGGCATGCCCGCCCGGCGAGCGCCGCACACGAAGAAGGGCGGACCGTGTGGTCCGCCCTTCGAATCACGTCTCGATGCTCGGCTCGACCGTGCGGCCGGCCCTCGGCCCGGGTTTCAGGCCGGCTGCGGCGAGGGATTGGGCGCGGGCGTCGCCGGCCCCGGCCCGGAGCTGCCGCCGTCGGTGCCGGGCGCGATGACGCGCGGGATCCCGGCCTGGCGGGTCGGCTTGGGCGGCAGGTCGTCGAACAGCTTCTCGAACTCCTCGGAGTCGACCGTCTCCTCGGCGATCAGCTTCTCGGCCAGGCGGTCGAGCCGGTCACGATGCGAGGTCAGGACCTCGGTCGCCCGATCGTAGGCGCGGTCGATGATCGCCCGAACCTCCTCGTCGATCTGCTTTGCGACCTCGTCCGAGTAGTTGCGCTGCTCGCCGATCTCCCGGCCCAGGAACACCAGCTCGTCACGCTTGCCGAACGAGAGCGGCCCGAGCCGGTCGCTCATGCCGAACTCGGTGACCATGCGGCGGGCGAGGTCGGTCGCCTTCTCGATGTCGTTGCTGGCGCCGGTCGTCGTGTCGCCGAACACCAGCCGCTCGGAGACGTTGCCACCCAGCAGGCCGGCGATCTTGTCCTCGAACTCGGTCTTGCTCTGGAGGTACCGGTCCTCGGTCGGCAGCGCCATCGTGTAGCCGAGGGCCATGCCGCGACTGATGACCGTGACCTTCGCGACCGGATCGCACTTGGGCAGGATCCGCTGCACGACGGCGTGTCCGCCCTCGTGGTAGGCGATGATCTTCTTCTCTTCGTCCGAGATGACCCGGCTCTTGCGCTCGGGACCCGCGACGATGCGCTCGAGGGCCTCGGAGAACTCGTTCATCCCGATGACCTTCTTGTTGCGCCGGGCGGACAGGATGGCGGCCTCGTTCACGAGGTTGGCCAGGTCGGCGCCCGAGAAGCCGGGCGACTGGCGCGCGATCTCCTCGACCACGATGCCCTTGTCGAGCGGCTTGCCCTTGGTGTGGACCTTGAGGATCGCGACGCGTCCCCGCATGTCCGGGCGGTCGAGGATCACCTGGCGATCGAACCGGCCCGGGCGCAGGAGCGCCGGGTCGAGGACGTCGGGGCGGTTGGTGGCGGCGACGACGATGACGTTGGTGTTGGTGTCGAAGCCGTCCATCTCGACCAGGATCTGGTTGAGGGTCTGCTCGCGCTCGTCGTGGCTGCCGCCCAGGCCCGCGCCCCGCTGCCGGCCGACGGCGTCGATCTCGTCCACGAACACGATGCACGGGCTGTTGCGCTTCGCCTGGTCGAACAGGTCGCGGACGCGGCTGGCGCCGACGCCCACGAACATCTCGACGAACTCGGAGCCGGAGATGCTGAAGAAGGGAACCCCGGCCTCGCCGGCGACCGCGCGAGCCATCAGCGTCTTGCCGGTGCCCGGAGGCCCGACCAGCAGCACGCCACGCGGGATCCGCGCGCCCAGCGAGTTGAACTTCTCGGGGTACTTGAGGAACTCCACGACCTCCTGGAGCTCCGTCTTGGCCTCGTCAACGCCGGCGACGTCGGCGAACGTGACCACGGTCTTGTTGCCCAGGAACATGCGCGCCCGGCTCTTGCCGAAGCTGAGGGCCTGGTTGTTGGTGCCCTGGGCCTGGCGCATCATGAAGAAGATGAAGCCGCCGATCACGAGCAGCGGCAGCAGGCCCGTGAGCAGCAGGCCGATCCACGAGTTGTCCGAGGTCGGCTTCTTGAAGAAGCTCTCCTGGCCCAGCGTGACGTTGCCCTGGAGGGCCGCCCGCTGCATGTCGTCCCATACGTTGCCGGTGATCGAGTTGGGCACGATCACCGAGTAGATGTCACCGTTGGTCTTGGTGACGGTGAGCGTCTCCCCGTCCTGGACGACCTTGCTGACGCTGCCTGCCTTGACGTCGGCGTAGAACTGCGAGTAGCCAAACGAGGTCGTCGGCGTGGACGAGCTGACGACGGTGTAGAGCAACGCGACCGTGCCCGCCACGAGGACGAGCATCACGATCCCGTTGCGCAGGAATTTTGCGTTCAAACGGAGCGCCTCCGTGTCCCAGGGGCCGGTAGCGATCCGGCATTCGGGCGAGTATAGCGCCGGGGTCCGGGACGCCCGGTTTCCCGTTCCGGACCGACCGTATCAGGAGTCCCGCCTCCTGTGGGTGCCAGATGGCATCGCCGGGATTGAATCCGGGTTCAGGAATCGCCACGATGTCCGGGCGGCGCCTCGCCGACCGCTGCGCGTGCCGGGCACCGGGAAGCCGAACGCCCGGGACGTCGCCCGGGCGTGGGATGAGCGGTGGTAGCGGAGGGCGGATTTCGAACCACCGACCAAGGGCTTATGAGTCCCCTGCTCTACCACTGAGCTACTCCGCCGTGGCCGCCGGATTCTACCGACAGCGCCGCCCCGCTGCCACCGTGTGGCCCGGGCCGCGAGATAGGGCATTGAGTCCTGGCCATGGAACCGGGACAATGTCCCGCCATCGAGACCGTCATCGGGGAGAGGAAACGATGTCCAGCGAGCCGCCGCGTCCCGGGGCCGTCCCCGGTTGGGGTCAGCAGCCGGCCGAGAACCCGGCGGACGCGGCCGGGCAGCCGTCACCGCCGCAGCCGGGATCCCCGCAGCCCGGCCCGGCCGCGGCGCCGGGAACCGCACCTGGGGCTGTGCCCGGCTGGGGCCAGCAGCCGGCACAGCCCGAACCGGCGCCGCCGTCGCCCGCTCAGCCCGGCGGCGTCCCCGGTTGGGGTGACCAACCCGCCCAGCCGGCACCGGTGCCGCCGGCGCAGCCTTCCCCGGTCCCGCCGGTCGCACAGCCACAGCAGCCGGGCTGGGGCCAGCCTCCGCCGGCCACGCCCCCGGCGCAGCCCGCCGGAGGCTGGGGTGCTCCCCCGCCGGGCCCGCAGGCGGCCGGAGGTGTGCCGCCGGGCGGCTGGAGCCCCCAGCCCGTCGCCGCGGCCTCGCGCAACAACGGCTGCCTCAAGGCCTGCCTCATCGTCGCCGTGATCGGCGTGATCCTGGTGGTGCTCCTGATCGTCGCCCTGGGCCTGTTCGTCAACCGGGTCGCCGAGTCCGTGGGCGTCAACAGCGACGGCAGCATCGGAACGCCCTGCGCGATCATCTCCGACGCTGATCTCTCCGACGCGCTGGGCTCGAGCGCGTCGGCGATCAAGCTCGAGGGCTTCTTCGATGCGACCCTCGGCCTGATCCTCGACAAGCGGGTGCTGCCCGATGCCGAGGACTGCTGGATCACCTCGGACGGATCGAGCCCCATCGGCCGGATCGCCCGCTACTCGGGAGGCGATGCAAGCGCCGTCTTCCAGCAGGAGCGCCAGAATGCCGGGCCGACGTCGCAGGACCAGGGTAACGGGGTGTCGATCGAGAGCAGCGGCTACTTCGGGGGCGACGTGTCCGGCGTCGGCGACGAGGCGTTCTGCACCGGCTATGCCCTGACGGGCCAGGCCGGCGTGCTGGTCCGCAAGGGCGACACCCTCGTCTACGTCAGCCTCAGCGGACCGTCCGACGGCTCCGTCCCGGATCTGGGGGCAACGGATTCCGGAGTCATCACGGCGCCGTCGATCTGCGCGACCGCCCAGAAGGTCGCCCAGAAGATCCTGCACTGATCTCGAGGAGCATCGCGGAACCGGTGCCGCTCAGGCAACGGCACCGAACAGGACGTTGCCGGTCACGACGGCGCCCAGCAGGAACAGGAACCGCACGGCCCACACGAGCCCGCTGGCTCCGGGATCGGCGATCGCGCGTGGCGCCGCGACCAGCACCACGTACATCACCGCGACCGCGCCGATGATGAGCGGCAGGAACGCATTCATCTCGGGTGGCGCCTCGCCCCTGACCAGGCTCCGGACGATGTCCGAGAGGCCGGATCCCATGATCTGGTCGAAGGCGCCCGCGGCCAGGATCGCCATCGGCGTCACCAACGCCCGCCGCACGATGACCGGGGCGACGGGCAGCCAGCGATACGCGAGCACGCTGACCAACACGACAACGAACGTGATCCCGACCCACGGATCGCCGTCCAGCCCGATCCCGGGCAGCGTCTCGGTCGCGACGATGCCCACGCCGGCGAGCAGCGGGAACCGTGCCCAGCCCTCGAACGTGAGCTGGCCGTCCCCGAACGGCGCGGGCTCGCCCGCGCCCCTGGTGCACAGGCAGGCGAGCACGCCGAGGATGGCGGCCAAGCCCAGCCAGCCGGTGAGCGGCGACCCGAGGTCGGTGCCCGGCGCAGGCACCGAGCCGGCCCCGGTCGCCTGCACGAGCAGCGGGACGCCGACGAAGCCCACGATGGCGATCAGAGCGTCCTCGACGCGCAGCCATCGGGCGAGCCGCGCGAGGAGTCCGGGCCCGCCGGCGACCTGCGCGCCATCGTTCGTGGCCTGCGCGCCGTCGTTCGTCGCCTGCCCGCCGTCGTTCGTCGCCTGCCCGCCGTCGTTCATGGCGCCATGC
Organism: uncultured Chloroflexia bacterium; assembly: GCA_963732805.1. Classification (GTDB taxonomy): domain Bacteria; phylum Chloroflexota; class Limnocylindria; order Limnocylindrales; family CSP1-4; genus CAIXZV01. The sequence continues at coordinate 1,623,788 of CAVTAW010000001.1, read as the reverse complement.
ACCCTGTAACGGGACGCCGGGCCGGGTGCGGGTCAGCGGCTCCCGGCCGGATCAGTGGCTGGCACCCGGGCCGCCACGATGTCGCTCGTACTGGTCGAGCAGGGCGCCGATCGTGACGTCGCCGTAGCGCGCCTGGAGCTGGCTGCGGCTCGCCCCCCACAGCGATCGCAACGTGCGAGGACCGCTGCGCTCGAGGTCTCGCAGCCGTGTGCCACCGAACCGCTCGATGCCGGGGATCCGGGACAGCTCCGCGGCGAGCTTCGTGGCGGCCTCGTTGAGGGTCGTCGACTCGTCGAGGCCGGCGACGCGGGCGGCCGCGGCAGTCGAGGGCCGGCGGTCCCCCGGCCGCACATCGGACACCGGCGCCATCGGCGGCAGCGGCGAGCTCAGCCCGCCGAGGGAGTCCGCGCCCGGCACGGCTGCCTGCTCGGTCGCCTTCCTCATGCGCTCCTCCGCCTGCGCAAACTGCTCCTCCGGGCTGAGCGGGGTGGACGCCGTCACGCCTGCGGTCGGAGTTGAGGTTGGCGGCGTGGGCGATGCCGACACGTCGGGCACCGCATCGGCAGGGCGCGCCTCGGGCGGTGCCTCGCGGCCAGTGGCTGCCGCCCCGCCGGTCGGCGCGGGTCCCGTGCCGCGTGGCGGCCGCGTACCGCCCCCGCCCGATCCGGGCGTGCCGCCGCCTCCCGATCCGGGCGTGCCGCCGCCCTCCCCTGGGCCCGGCCGGCGACGTGCCCGCTGGGACGACGCGGCCGGGGCTGGCGCCTCTCCGGCGCCGCTGTCGCCCAGGGCATTGTTGAGCAGCTGCGGGATGTCGATGCCGGTGAGCCCCTTGACGGTCGTGGCCGCCTCGGCAACGGTTCGGGTGGCGTTCTTCACGACGTCGGACGCGCCATCGGAGGACAGCACCGTGAGGTTGTCGATGGCGCTCATGGGCTCGGCTGCCGCGCGGACGATCTCGGGCAGCATCGAGAGCACGGTCGTGATGATCGCGGCCTCGTTGAACTGCCGATAGGCCTCGGCCCGGAGCGCCAGGGCCTTGGCCTCGGCCTCGCCCCTGGTGAACACGATGCCGGCCTCGGCGTTGCCCTCGAGCGTGGTCTGCTTGGCAACGGCCTCGGCGTTGACCTCGGTCACCCGTGCCTGCGCCTCTCCCTTGGTCACCTGGACCGACGCCTCCGCCTGACCCGCCAGCTTGACTCGCTCCGCGTCGGCCTGCGCCTGGGCGATCCGGGCCAGCTTGTCGCCCTCGGCACGCTTGACCTGGGCGTCGGCCTCCGCCTCGGCCGGCCGGACCGTGCTCGCGACCAGCTCCTTCTGGGTGCGGTCGGCTTCGAGCTGGGCGAGCTCCGTCTGGCGCCGGACGACCTCCTGCTGAGCCTCGGCCTGGGCCAGCGGACCGGCCTGGGCGGCCTTGGCCTCCGCCGCCGCCGTCTGGGCGACGACGTCGGCCTGGCGAAGCGCGACATCCCGCTGCGCGTTGAGCTTGACCTGCTGGGCCTCCGCCTCGCGGACGGCCGCCTCCTGGTCGGCGGTCGCCTTGGCCATCCGGGCGTCCCGCTCGCGGCGGGCCGTCTCCTGCTGGCCGATGAGGTCCATGTACCCGACCTCGTCGCGGATCGCCTGGATCGTGAAGTTGTCGATCGCGAGGCCGGACGTGGCGAGGTCCGCCTTGGCTGCGCTCTGGACCTCCTGCTGGAACTTCTGGCGGTCGTAGTTGAGCTCCTCCACCGTCAGCGTTCCGACGATCGAGCGCAACGAGCCCTCAAGGACGTTCTTGACGATCGAGTCGAGCAGCTGCTCGCCGTCCAGGAAGCGCTCGGCGGCGTTGCGGATGGACTCCTCGTCGCCCCCGATCTTGACGGTCGCCACGCCCTGGACCGCGACCTTGATGCCCTGCTTGGTCACCGCGTCCGAGAGCGCGATGTTGATCTGGCGCGCGGACAGGTGGAGCCGGCCCAGCTTGTGCACCAGGGGCAGAACGATGACGCGCCCGGCCCGCACCACCTTGAGCTGCGCCGGGGCTCCGCCGAACACCCCGCCGGTCCGGACCAGCGCCTCGTTGGCGCCCGCGACCTTGACCCGGCTGGTCGCGTACACGAACAGCAGGGCCAGGATCAGGATGGGGATGATGACCGCGATCACGCCGCCACCCAGGAAGTCGACCAGCCCCTGCATCTGCCTATCCCTCTCCTGTCCCCGACGGCGGCGGTACCGCCGACGATGCCCCGGTGTCGCGCACGATGACGGCGTTGCCCGCGATGCCGACGATCGACACGGTTCGCCCCGCCGCGACGTCGCTGTCGGCCGTGGCGGCGAACTCGTGCGTCTGGCCCTCGGCCTTGACGAGCACGCTGCCGAACCGGTTGGCGGGGATGGCGACGCTCACGTACGCCGTGCCACCGACCAGATCCGCCAGGTTGAACGGCTCCTCGCTCTCGCTCCGGCGCAGGAGCCCGAACAGGGCGCCGGCAACGCCCGCACCTCCCAGCCCTGCGATGACGCCCACGATCGCCGCCTGGCCGCCGTGCACGTCCATGACCTGGGTCGCGAACAGGCCGCCCGCGCCGAACATGCCGATGAAGCCGAGCAGGATGGGCGTGATCGACGTCTCGCCGAAGTCGAAGCCGACGCCGATCGCGTCGAACACGCCGCCCAACACGTCGTCCAGGACGATGTTGAGCAGCAGGAGCACGCCGCCGACCAGCGCGGCCACCGCGAACACCCAATCCTCGACCGGGATCGTGATCATGCGATCGTGCCCCACCCTCCCTCGCGACCCGCCGGTCGCCGACGCCTCCGGATCGCGTCCGCGCGCACCCGGACGCCCGACCCCAGCATAGGGCGCGCCGATGCCGAGTGGACGTGCAATCGCGCGGGCACCGAGCACCCCGGCCCGATCGGGCACCCGGGAGCGCGATCAGCCTCCGGACAGCGACCCGGCAGGCGCGGCGGCCGGGTCCGAGGCCGGCCCGAACAGCAGGTTGAGCCACGACTCGAGCGGCGTCGGGCGATCCCCGATGGCGCCCAGCTTGACGGCCGCGGAGCCCGGCGCGTCGGCGGCAAGGGGCGGCGCGTCGTCGGCCAGGATGAACGGGATCTCGCGCGTCGTGCCCAGCCGGTACTCGCGCGCCTGCTGCTCGATGTAATCCTGGCGCTGGATCGTGTCGAGCTCCCGGGTGAGGGCAGCCACGTCCGCCTCGAGGCTCGCGTTCGAGACCCGCATCGCATCGGCGCGGCCGGTCGCCTCGCTCGCCTCGCCGACCTGGCGCGCGAACAGCACGATGATCCAGGCGGCCACGACGGCGCCGACCAGGAGCCCGATCCGACGGCGGGTCAGGCCGGCGACCGGCAGGTCCGCCAGCGAGATCGATGATGCACCGGAGGCCGCGGCGGCAGCGGGCGCGGAATCCTGCTCCGGACGCGGGCTGTCCTTCGAGCGCGAGGCAGACTCGGGCTCGGGGTCGGCGGCCTTGGATCGCGCCACGGGTCGGGGCATCGGGCCGAGGGTAGCTGCGCCCGATTCGGCTGTCAACTCGATCCGCGTTGCGGCGGTCCGGGCGCGCCCGATCGCCGCTGCCGTGCTCACGATCCGAGGTCCAGTGATCCGCAGGAGTCGTGACACCAGAGCTGTCACCCGCCCTTGCGATCGTGGCGTAGACTGCCGTCGAAATCGATCATCCGTTCGAAATGCCATCCCACCGGAGGCCGCATGCGCACCTATGCCCCGGCGACCACGAAGGCCGTGCTGGACCGGATCCTCGAGGAGGAGCCGTCCCTGGCACGGGGCGTCGTCCATCACGAGGTTCGCGAGGCACGGACCGCAAGCCTCGCTGACTGGCCGGCCTGGCTGGATCCGCGCATCCGCGGCGGTCTCGCCAGCCGAGGGATCGAGCGGCCGTATGTCCACCAGGCTGAGGCGATCGAAGCCGTGCATGCCGGCGAGGACGTCGTGGTCGTCACGCCCACCGCGTCGGGCAAGTCCCTGTGCTACACGGTGCCCGTGCTCCAGGCGCTGGCCGAGGATCCGTCGGCCCGGGCGCTGTTCCTGTTCCCCACCAAGGCCCTGGGCCAGGACCAGGTCGCCGAGCTCTCGGAGCTGGTGCGCGACGCCGGCCTCCAGGTCTCGTCGGCGTGCTACGACGGGGACACGCCGGCTCCCATCCGCTCGGCGATCCGCAAGGCCGGGCAGGTCGTGGTCACCAACCCGGACATGCTCCACTCGGCGATCCTCCCCCACCACACGAAGTGGTTCCAGCTGTTCGAGCAGCTCCGGGTGATCGTGGTGGACGAGCTCCACATGTACCGAGGGGTGTTCGGCAGCCACGTCGCCAACGTGCTGCGGCGCCTGCTGCGGCTGTGCGCGCACTACGGCAGCCACCCGGTGATCGTGTGCTGCTCGGCGACGATCGGGAACCCGGGCGAGCTGGCGGAGCTGCTGACCGGCAGGCCGGTGCGCGTGATCGACCGGAACGGAGCACCCGCCGGCGAGAAGCACCTGGTCCTGGTGGATCCGCCGATCCTCGACGGCGCCACCGGAGCCCGCGGCTCGGCGATGACCCTGGCGGAGCGATGGGCGCTGCCGTTCCTCAGAGCGGGTCGCCAGACGGTCGTGTTCGGGCGGTCGCGTGTCGCGGTCGAGATCATGCTCTCCAACCTGCGCGAGCGGCTGCGCCAGGATCTCGGGCCTCGCAACCGCCTCCGGGGCTACCGCGGCGGCTACCTGCCGACCGAGCGCCGCTCGATCGAGCGGGGCCTGCGTGACGGCGAGGTGCTGGGCGTGGTCAGCACCAACGCCCTCGAGCTGGGCGTGGACATCGGCCGGCTGGATGTCGCGGTCCTCGCGGGCTATCCGGGCTCCATCGCGGCCACGTGGCAGCAGATGGGTCGAGCGGGGCGGCGGGGCGACGTCAGCGTCGCGGTGCTGGTCGCCTCCCCGGCGCCTGTGGACCAGTACGTGATCCACCACCCCGAGTTCGTGCTCGGCGGACGCCCCGAGGAGGCCCGGCTCGATCCCGACAACCTCCACGTGCTGCTGGCCCACCTGCGCGCGGCGACCTTCGAGCTGCCGTTCGAGCCGGGTGACCTGTTCGGGCCGGGACCGGCTGACGAGCTGCTCGCCTTCCTGGCCGAGGGCGGCCAGGTCCGCCAGGCGGACGACGGGCGCTGGTACTGGAGCTCCGAGAACTTCCCTGCGTCCGAGATCTCCCTCCGCTCGGCGGCGCCCGAGAACGTCGTGATCATCGACACGACACCGGACCGGCCGCGCGTGCTGGGCGAGGTGGACCTGTTCTCGGCGCAGGTGCTCGTCCACGAGCACGCCATCTACATGCACGAGTCGACGCAGTACCACGTGGACCGGCTCGAGTGGGGCGAGCGCAAGGCCTACGTCCATCGGATCGACGCAGATCACTACACGTACGCCAACCGGGCGGTGACGCTCAAGCCGCTCGACGAGTTCGCGACCGCCCCGGCCACCGGCGGCAGCCGGGTGCACGGCGAGGTCATGGTGGCCAGCCTTGTCACCCTGTACAAGAAGCTCAAGTTCGTGACCGACGAGAACGTCGGCTGGGGGCCGATCGACCTGCCCGAGATCGAGCTCCAGACGACCGCCTACTGGCTGACGGCGGAAGGTGCCGGAGCCGGCTGGCGACGGGACGAGCTCGACGTGGCGCTCATCGGCGCCGGCCGGGCGATCCAGGCGGTGGCCGCCGTCCTGCTGATGGTCGACCCGCGCGATCTCGGGCTCGTGTCGCAGGTCCGCTCGCCGCACCACGAGGCACCGACGATCTACCTGTACGAGGCGATGCCGGGTGGCGTCGGGCTGTCCGAGCGGCTGTTCGGACGGCACCAGGAGCTGGTGGGCGGCGCCGCCGACCTGATCCGCGCCTGCCCGTGCGACGCCGGCTGCCCGGCCTGCACCGGTCCCCGGCTCGAGCCTGACGTCGATGGCAAGGCGCTCGCCCTGCGGCTGCTGGACGCGCTGGGCGCGGGTCCGGCGGCGACCTCGCGCGTGACCAGCGCCGGGACACAGCGGGACGGTGGCAGGGCGACTCCCGATCGCGCTGCCGTGGCATGACAGCCGAGCCGCTCACCGCCGTCACGCGCGAGCGCCGGCTCGCGAACCTGCGGGCGACCCTCGCCCGGGCGGGCGGGCCACCGCTCGGTCCCGATCAGCCGCCGGCGCGGGCACCGTTCGCCGGACGCCGGAGTCCGGCGCTCGCAGCTCGCCTCGCGGCGGCCCTCGGCGCCGAGGTTGCCGAATTCGGGGGCGGGCCTCCTCGTGAGACGCGTCGTGCCGCCGATCCCCCTGCCGGTGGATCGGGTCCGGCTGGCCAGGCTGCCGGGCCAGCCACCGCCGGACGCGCCGCTGGTATGCCTGGACACCGAGACCACCGGCCTGGCGACGGCGGCGGGGACGCTCGCCTTCCTGGTCGGGCTCGCTCGCTGGGACGGTCCCCTGTTCCGCCAGGTCCAGCTGCTCCTGCCCGATCATGCGGACGAGCCGGCGCTGCTCGCGGAGATCGAGACCTGGGTCACGCCCGACGCCTGGCTGGTGAGCTACAACGGACGCGGCTTCGACTGGCCGCTGATCGAGGCCAGGTACCGGCTGGCCGGTCGCCCGGCCCCGGCGCATGCCGGCCACCTGGACCTGCTGCCGCTCGTGCGCCGCGTGTTCCGGCACCGGATGGACGACGCCCGGCTCAAGAGCGTGGAGACGGAGCTCCTGGGCGTCAGCCGAACGGGCGACGTGGAGGGCTGGGAGATCCCGGGCATCTACCTCGACGTGCTCCGGGGCGGACCGGTGGCCGCGCTGGCGGGTGTCGTCGTCCACAACGAGAAGGACGTCCGGTCCCTGGGCCTGCTGCTCGCCCAGATCGAGCGCCGGTACGCGGATCGGGCCCTCTCGCGAGGGGGCCCCCCGGGGCGACCTCGCCGGGCTCGCCCGCGCGTATGGCCGCGAGCAGCGTCACGGCGAGGCGCTCGAGTGCCTCGATGACGCGCTGGCCTCGCCCGGGCCTGAGCGGGACCCGTTCGGGCGCTCGCCCGCCCTGCCGCCGACCCGGCGCCAGGCGTTCGACGGGGAGCCGGAGCCGTGGTGGGCACCCCGCAACCGGCCCCATTTCGGCGGCCGCACGCCGCCGGCGGGCTGGCGCGGGGAGCTGGCCAACGGCCGCGGCGGCCCGCTCGGCCCGTCGCCCGGCGGGGGCGCCTGGGAGGCCGGCAGCCGCTGGACCGACGAGCGCATCGCGGCCGAGCGAGCACGGGTGCTGCGACGGCTCGGCCGCTGGCCGAGGCAGCCGAGGCGTGGCAGACGGCCGCGGCCGCCGGTGGCGCGCTGGGGGCGATCGCCTGGATCGAGGTCGCCAAGCTGCGCGAGCACCAGCTTCGTGACCCGTCCGGTGCGCTGGCCGCGACCCGGGCCGCGTGGCGCGTCCTGGAGCGGTCGCGGGTCCTGGGCCGGCCGCACCCTCGCCTGGAGGCGGATCTCGCGCGGCGCGGTGCGAGGTTGTCCGCGCGGATCGGACGGCGCTAGACAGCGATCAGCCCAGGTAGCGGCCCGCGACCTCGAGGAACCGGTCGGCCACCGCCTCGATCCGGGACGCGTCGTCGCGGATGGTCACGCCGAAGCTCGAGCCGAGGTTCGGGTCGGCCACGCCGATGCCGATCGACATCGAGCGACCCACGATGTCCTCGGTCTGCGGCAGCATGCCCGCCCGGTACTCGATCCGCTGCGGGTAGTACTGGGTGCAATCGAACGGGCAGCCCTTGCCTGCGGCAGTCCGCTGGGCCAGCAGGTGCTCCATCTGGGTGTAGATGTGCCAACCGGAATCGGCCAGCACCCGCGACCCGAGCTCGCGGCTCACGCTGCGCGCGGCATCCGCGGTCGGGAACTGCACGACCAGGTGCGTGGCGATGTCTCCATCGGGATCGGGCAGGGTGCGGAAGCGGATGCCTTCCTGCTCCGCGATGAGGCTCTTGAGACGCGTCTTGTTCGCCCGCAGCGTCGCCAGGATCGCATCCAGCTTCCGGAACTGGGCGAGCAGCACGGCACCCGACAGCTCGGTCATCCGGAAGTTCAGGCCGAGCATCGAACGCGCGCCCACCTCGACCCCATTGCGCAGCGGGAGATGGCCCTGGTCGTGGAACGCGAACAGCTTCCGGTACAGGTCCTCGTCGTCGGTGACCACCATCCCGCCGTCACCGGAGGTGATCGTCTTGAACACGTTGAACGAGATCGCGCCGGCGACGCCGATGGAGCCCACCTTGTGTCCTCGGTACGATGCGCCGAAGGCCTGCGCGCAGTCCTCGACGAGCGCGATCCCGTGCCGGTCGGCAATCGCCTTGAGCTCGTCCAGCCGGGCTGGGTTGCCCAGCATGTGGACGACCAGGATCGCTCGCGTGCGCGGCGTGATCCGGGCCTCGACGTCGGCCGGGTCGAGGTTGAGCGTCTCGTCGACCTCCGCCAGGACCGGCACCGCGCGGGCGTAGACGATGGACGAGATGCTCGCGACGTAGGTGAATCCGGGCACGATGACCTCATCCCCGGGCCCGATGCCGAGACACGCGAACAGCGACAGGAGGGCGCTGGTGCCGCTGTTCATTGCCACGGCGTGGCCGACTCCGGTCCAGCCGCACACGGCCTCCTCGAGGTGCCGGACCTTGGCGCCGAAGCGCGGGTCATCATCGGGGCCGAAGCGGGCGAGATACCCGCTCCGGAGGACCTCGACGACCTCGGCGATCTCTTCTTCCCCGATCAGGTCGACCCCTGGTCCCGGCATCTCTCCTCCTCGAACGCAAGCGCTTGCACCGTACCCGGCGGGTGCCGGGTTGTCAACGCCGGTGATGACCCCCCCACGCGGGCTCGGGAGCGGCTCGACCGGACCCCCGGGCCGACCCTTGCCGCGAGACGCAATCGCTTGCACAATGCCCGCCAAGGGAGGTGCCGGAAGCGTGAACACCAACCACGGCCGACGGGAGCCGGGCGTCCCCTGCCGGTCCGCCTGCCGGTCCGCCAGCCGGTCCACGCGCCGGCCCAGGGCGGCCAGGCCGTGACGCTCGACCGGCGCGTCACGCTGCGTGATGTCGCGGGCGCCGCCGGTGTCTCCGTGGCAACGGTGTCCCGGGCGCTCAGCGAGGACCCGCAGATCAGCGTCGCGACGCGCGAGCGAGTTGCGGCGATGGCCGACGCCCTGGGCTACGTCCCGGACCTCGCCGCGCGGAGCCTCGCGGCCCGGGTGAGCCACACCTTCGGGTTGATGATCCCCGACGCCACCGATCCGATCCACGGCACGGTCGTCGCCGGCTTCGAACAGGCGGCCCATGCCGCGGGCTACACGGTGATCGTGGCCAACAGCCTCGGTGACGCCAAGCGCGAGCGTCGCGCCATCCGCGAGTTCAGCGCCCATCGGGCCGACGGGCTCGCGCTGATGGGCTGCGTGCTTGCCCTTGAGGCGATCAGCGCGATGGTCCGGCCGAGCCCGGTGGTGTTCCTCAACAGCGAGCGCCTGAGCCACGGTCGCCTGGAGGATCTCCCGATCGGCTGCCTGCGGCCCGACGAGCCCGAGGGGATCCGGCTGCTCGTCGACCATCTCGTGGACCAGGGTTGCCGCAGGTTCGCCTATGTCGGAGCCGACCGCGGCGCGTCGAACGTGATCCGCCAGGATGCGGTTGCCACCGAGGTTCGCAACCGGCTCGGCGTGGACCCGATCGCGCCGCTGTCGTGGCTGCCCGAGCGGCGCATCGACCTGGCGGCCACCCTCCGCGACGCGGGCGCAGATGCGGTGATCGGCTATGACGACCGGGTGGCGCTCAGCCTGCTCGACGGTTTCCGCACCATCGGCGTCGCGGTGCCCCGGGACGTCGCCGTCGCTGGCTTCGACGACATCCCGTTCGCCGAGATCTCCAACCCCCGGCTGACCACGGTCGACCAGCCCGCAGCCGAGATGGGCGAGCTGGCGGTTGCCGAGCTCCTGGACGCGATCAGCACCGGATCGCTCGCCCCGTCACGGGTGCTGCCAGTCCGGCTCATCGTCCGCGAGAGCACCCTGCGCCGCCGCCCCTAGGTGTGTGGACTCCTAGCACGTGGCCGGGCCGGGCGGCCGGACCTCCAGCCCGCGTTCGCGGGACTCCGCCGCCGGGAATCCTCAGAGCCCCAGTCGCGCCAGGTACTCGCGGTTGGCCCGCTGGCCGGCGACGACATCCGAGCGGCTCACGGTCGAGGCCAGGAACTGGTCCTGCTCCACGACCACCCAGCCCGTGTAGCCGGTCTCGACCAGCGCGTCGACCACCCCGGGGATGTCGGCGTCGCCCGCCCCCAGCGGGCAGAACACGCCGCCCGCGAGGGCCGCCACGACGTCCTCGTCGCGCCCGACGACCGCGTCTCGAACACTCGTCGCGCAGTCCTTCACGTGCACGTGGCGAACGATGTCCCGGTATCCCCGGATGGATGCGGCCGGATCGGCGTCGCCGAACCGGAAGTGGCCGGTGTCGAGGCACAGGCCCACGAGCGACGCGTCCATCATTGCGACCAGCCGGTCGATCTCGGACGCTGTCTCGAGATACGTGCCGCAATGCGGGTGGATGACCGGCCGGAACCCGAGCGATGCGGCCCGCTCCGCCGAACGGTGGAGATTGGCGATCAGCCGGCGCCAGCCCGCATCGTCGAGCTGTGCCTCGGGCCGCTGGGCGACGCGCCCGGCAGCCCGCTGCCGGACCGGCTGGTCGATCGCATCCGACAGCACGGCGAACGGGGCTGCGCCTTCTGGCAGTCCTCGCCGAAGGTCGGTCAGCAGATCCGCCAGCCACTCGCGATCCCGCGCGCAGCGCTCGTCGTCGGTGAACGCCTGGGGCAGGAACGTCCCGATGAACTCGAGCCCGCGGGCGGCGAGCCGCTCCCCCATCCGGGGCCCATCGCCCAGGAACCCGGGCGGGCCCAGCTCGGTGCCCAGGTAGTCGAGCGCTGCCATCCAGTCGAGCATCTCGTCCGGCCCGGGCATCCAGGTGTCATTGACGATGACCTCGTCCACGCCGAACGAGCACGGCGCGGACGCGACCCGGATCCGATCACCGGCCCTGCCGGCCGCCGTCGAGCCCACAGCCCCTGGCGTCGCTGTCATAGCATCACGATCACTTTCGTGGCGTCGCCCGACTTGAGCGCGGCCAGGCCCTCGCGCACGTGCTCCAGCGGCACGACCTGGGACACGAGCCGCCGCAGGTCCAGCGTGCCGCTCTCGATCAGGCGGATGGCCTGCGGGAACGTGAAGTTGGTGATGTACGAGCCGAGGATCGTGAGTCCCTTCTCGGTGATCTCCACCTGGTGGACCTCGGGACGCGCATTGACGTTCATGCCGAACAGGACCACGCGGCCGCCCATCGCGGCGGCGTCGATGGCCTGCGGCAGCACGCTCCCGACCGCGTCGATCACCACGTCGGCTCCGCCGGGCAGGAGGTCGTTCCGCGCGGCCGCCCATTCGGCCGGGCGTCAGCACGTGGGTCGCCCCGAGGGCGGTCGCAACCGGCGCTCGCGCCGCGTTGGGCTCGACCACGACCAGCGGCGAGGCCCCGCCGGCGCCCAGGACCGCCGTGAACAGGCAGCCGATCGCGCCGGCGCCGAACACGACGGCGGATTCGCCCGGCCGGAGCGCGGCCCGGTTCGTGCCATTCACGACGCACGCGAGCGGTTCCGCGAGGGCGGCGAGCGTCGCCGGCACGTCATCGCCCATCGGATGGCAGGTCTCCGCCGGCGTGGTCACGAAGCGCGCGAGCGCGCCGTCGCGGTAGACGCCGAGCGCCACGATCCGCTCGCAGTTCGCCGGCCGACCCGCCCGGCACGACGCGCAGGCACCGCACTTCGGGTCCGGATCGATCACCACCCGGGTCCCGACGGCGATGTCGCGCACCCCCTCGCCCACGCCGGCGATCCGGCCGACGAACTCGTGGCCGAGGATCACGCCGGGCGTGGCCGGATGCCGCGGCGGAACATCGAGGACCGCGAGGTCGCTGCCGCAGATCCCGCAGGCCTCGACCTCAACCAGCACCTCGCCGGGCGCGGCAACCGGTTCGGGCCGGTCCTCCAGCTCCAGGGTGCCTTGTCCGAGGAACACGGCAGCGAGCATGATCCGGTAGACCTCCTGGGTCAGTGGGCGGCGGTGACGCTGCGGCGGCGGCGCAGCGAACGCCGGGCGCGTCCGGCGACGATGGCAATCGCGCCGGCCAGCCCGAGCGCCCCGAGCGTGAACACGAGAACGAGCGTGGCGACGGCGTTGACCTCCGGCGTCACCCCGAACTTGATCTGCGTGTAGATGTAGATCGGCAGGGTGAGCTTCGGGCCGACGGTCCAGAACGTGACCACGAACTCGTCGATCGAGAGCGTGACGCTGATCAACGCGCCGGCCAGGATGGCCGGGAAGATCAGCGGCAGGATGATCCGCCGCAGCACCTGGCGCGGGCTTGCCCCGAGGTCCGCCGCGGCCCACTCCAGCCGGCGGTCGAACCCCTGGAGCCGCGCCGAGACGATCAGGATCACGAACGGCATGGTGAGCACCAGGTGGCCGGCGATCACCGTCAGCTGCGACAGCTGGATCTTCAGGTAGTTGGCCAGGAAGATCAGGATCCCGATCCCGATGATCAGGCCGGGCATCATGATCGGCATCGTGAACAGGATCCGGGCGACGTTCGGGTAGCGCATCCCCGACCTGACCAGCGGGAACGCTGCCATGGCGCCCACGATCGTGGCCAGCACCGCGACCACGGCCGCCGTGGTCACGGACTGCCAGATGGCGCCCAGGAGCGGGGTGTTGTCGGGCAGGCCCTGGTACCAGCGCAGCGTGAACCCGGTGATCGGGAACCCGACGGCGTTGCCGTCCTCGAAGCTGAACAGCACCAGGAACACGATCGGCAGGTACAGGTACGCGAGGATCAGCACCGTCCAGGCCCGGAGCGCCCAGCGCACCAGCCGCGCGTAGGGACTGACCGGCATGGTGTCGAGGCGATCCATCGACTTCGCCATCAGGTCCTCGTCACCACGTCCGCGATCTGGAGGTAGCGGCGGAACACGATCAGCAGCACCACGATCACGAGCGCCACCATGAACGACGCCGCGGCCATCGCCGGGAATGCGCCGCCCCGGTAGAAGTTGTAGATCAGGTTGCCGATCAGCACGCCCCGGGTGCCGCCGACCAGCGTCGGCGTGAGGTACTCGCCGAGCACCGGGATGAACACGAAGATGCAGGCGGTGATGATCCCGGGCCGAACCTGCGGCAGCAGGATGCGCACCAGCGCACGGGCAGGCGTCGCGCCCAGGTCCTGGGCGGCCGTGAGCTGGGTGAAGTCGAACTTCTCCAGCGACGTGTACAGCGCCAGCGCCGCGAACGGGAAGTACAGGTACACGAGGACGATGTACACCGCCACGTCGTTGTAGACGAAGATGTCGAGCGGCTCGGAGATCAGGCCCAGCCCGGTGAGCAGGCCGTTGAGCGCGCCCTTCTCGCCCAGGATCGCCTGCCACGCGTAGATCCGAACGAGGTAGCTCGTCCAGAACGGGATGATCACGGCCAGCAGCACGATGCGCTGCCATCGCCCCCCGACGTAGCGCACGAGGAAGTACGCGAACGGGAACGCAAAGGCCAGCCCGGTCACGGTGACCAGGCCGGCCATCAGGATCGTCTTGAGGAACGTACGGACATACGTGTCCGTGGTGAAGAACGTCGTGTAGTTCTTCAGGGTCCAGTCGGGGACCACGAGCAGCGTGTTGTTGTCGATCGTCCAGAACGAGTAGACGAACACGATCGCGAGCGGGACGAAGAACAGCCCGACCAGGACCGTCACGGCCGGCGTGAACGGCCAGTAGCGGCGCCAGGTCGTCCTGGCGCCCGCGGCGGCCTCGGCCGGCGGGCTCTCGCCGAGCCCGCCGGTTGCCGTGGTCATCGTCAACGCGCCCCGCGCGACGACAGGGTTGTCAGCCGCCGAAGACCGAGTTGAAGGTCTGGATGTACGCGTCCACGTTGCCGGCCGGGCCCTTGAGGCGCATCTTGAGGGCCAGCTCCGGCTGGTTGTACAGGTAACGGTCCGCCTGGTCCTTGTGACCGGCATCGACGAGCAGCCCGTAGGCCTTCTCGTTCCACAGCGGCCGGCCGTTGTCCAGGAAGTTCTGGGCCACGAACTCGGCCTGGGCGCCCGCCTCGATGTACGGCGCCACGAGCGGCTGGTTGGCACCGCCCTTGACCGTCATCTCGCCGTCGATGAACCCGGTCGTGCCCTCGTCGGGAACGAATGCGATCACCTCGGGCCCGTTGGCGGCCTTGACCCGGTCCGGAGCCCCCAGGTTCTGGGTGGAGATCCACGCCTCGCCGCTGGCCAGTGCCGTGATGGTCTCGTTGTTCTGCTGGACGAGCTTGAGCAGGTTCGGCTTCAGCTGCGTCAGCCAGTCCTTGCACGCCGACAGCTCGGCGTCGGTCATGTTGTAGATGTCCGCGGCGCCGGTCGCGATCCCCGCGAACAGCATGATGTCCGTGGGCTGGTTCTCCATCACGATCTTGCCCTTGTACTTGGGGTCGACCAGGAGCTGCCAGCTGGTGGCGCCGGGCGTCACGTTCGCCGGGTTGTAGACGATCTGGATGGGCGACCAGCCCCACGGATAGGCGAGATAGCCGTCCGACTTCGTCCAGAAGTCGAACGTGCGGGCCATCGAGTACAGCTGGGATGCGACCTGGAAGCTGTTGATGTCCACCGCCTGGATCAGGCCGGCGTCGTAGTACTTGGGCACCCACAGCGCATCCCCCGACACGAGGTCGAGCTGGCCGTGGACCTGGTTGAGCTTGTTGAAGCCGTCGATGTTGTCGGCGAGCTCCGTGATCTGGACGTCGATGTTGGTCGTCGTCTTCACGCTCGCCAGCTCGTCTTTGCTCCAGTGGTCGCTCCAGGTCAGGAAGTTCAGCGTGCCCCCGGTGGGGGGCGTCGACGGAGCGGTCGTCGGGGCCATGCTGGCCCCGGTGCTGGGTGCGGTCGTCGGCGCGGTCGTCGGCGCGTTCGTCGCCGACGAGCCGCTGCACGCGGCCAGGAACAGGCCGGCGCTGGATACGCCGGTGACCTTCAGGAAATCTCGACGCGAGATGGATCGATCCACGGGAACGCTTCCTCCTCCTTCAGTCCTGGCTCGTGACAACGGCGTCAGACGGCGACCACCAAACCCACACCTCCTCGTCCAGCAGATCGGATCGGGCCGCCGATCGCGACCCCTCCACGTTCGGCGGCGCGGCCACGATGCGGCCTGCCGCCGTGTCGATGGTCAGGCGCGTGTAGGCGCCCAGGAAGCTCACGCCGACGACCCGTCCGGGCAGCGCCGCCACATCGTCCCCCGGCCGCGCGCCGTCCACGTGGACGCTCTCGGGGCGAATCATGAGCGTCGTCGCGCCCGGGCCAAGATCGTCCGGTCCCGGCAGCGTCGTGCCGTCGGCGACGCGCAGCCGCGGTCGCCCGGCCTCGGCCCCGGCCTGGGCACCGACTTCTCCCGTCCCGGCCACGAAGTTGGACTCGCCGATGAAATCGGCCACGAACCGGCTTACCGGCCGGTAGTAGACATCGCGGGGCGCACCGCGCTGGGCGACGCGGCCGTTCGACATCACGGCCACCTGGGTGGCCATGGACAGGGCCTCCTCCTGGTCATGGGTCACGAACACGAACGTCGTCCTCACCTGGCGATGGATCCGCGCGAGCTCCACCTGCATCTGCTTGCGGAGCTTCAGATCGAGGGCACCGAGCGGCTCGTCGAGCAGGAGCACGGCGGGCTCCTTGACCAGCGCTCGCGCCAGCGCCACCCGTTGCTGCTGGCCACCGGACAGCTGGCCGGGCTGACGGTCGCCCAGCGTCTCGAGGCCCACCAGGTCCAGGTAGTCGCGAACCCTGGCGTCGACCGCGGATCCCTTCATGCCCGCCATCTGGAGCCCGAACGCGACGTTCTCGCGCACGGTCATGTGGGGAAACAGCGCGTAGTTCTGGAACACCGTGTTGACGTTGCGCTTGTGCGGCGGGAGATCGTTGACGACCTTGCCCTGGATCAGCAGTTGACCGGAGGTCAGCGGAATGAACCCGCCGATGATGTTGAGGGTCGTGGTCTTGCCGCACCCCGACGGTCCGAGCAGGCAGAAGAACTCCCCGGGCATGATGCGCAGCGACACGTCGTCGAGCGCGAGCGTCTCGCCGTACCGCTTGGTCACGCCGGCGAGCTCGATCGCGGGCGTCGGACTCCCGGTGGCCGGGACGTCGTCCCGGACGGCTGTCACCGTCAACGTGATCGGCCTGCGGACGGATCCGGCGGCAGACGCACCACGGGTGGCGGCCTGCGCGCGCCTCCCGCGTCGCGGGCCTGGAGCCGATTCGTCACGGTCGTCTCCGGTACCTGCCTGATCATCGCAAGCGATTGCGCTAGCGACCCTAACATTCGGGTCGGTGAGTGTCAACGAGGGGTCGCGGGCTGGTCCGAAGCCTCCGTCGAGCCGCCTCGAAGCGAGGCCAGGCGGTCCAGCGTCTCGCCGTCGAACGGCGCCGGCCAGTCGATGATCGCCTCGTCAGCCCCGGCCTGCGCGTACGCCGCCAGGGCGCCGGCAACCTCGCCCGCCGTGCCCACGAGGGGTGAGCCTGCGGCCAGCGCCTCGGCTTCGGGCGGGTCCAGACGCTGGGCCCGCAGCCGCTCGACGAGCGCCCGCCGGGCCTCGTCACGCGTGGCGCGGATCGAGACCGGGGGCAGTCCAACGGTGCGCCGGATCGTCGAGGGGTCACGACCCACGGCGGCACAGTGCTCGTCGAGGATCCGGTTCAGGCGGGCCCACGTGCCGGCGTCGCCTTCCCCGTTCCAGGCGTCGGCATGGCGCGCGACGATCCGCAACGTTCGTCGCTCGCCGCTGCCCCCGATCAGGATCGGCAGCGTGTCGCGGAGGGGTCCGGGCAGGTTGACGGCACGATCGAGCGTGACGTAGGGGCCGGCGGCGGTCACGGTCTCCCCGCGGAGCAGGGCACGGGCCGCTGACGCCTGTGCCTCGAGCCTGTCCAGCCGGGCGCCGATCGGCAGCAGCTCGAAGCCGAAGGCCGCGTGGTCGCGGGGATGCCAGCCTGCGCCCAGGCCCAGCGTCATCCGGCCACCCGACACATGGTCGACCGCCGTCGCCTGCTTCACGGTCAACCCGACCGAGCGATACCCCGCGGCGCTGACGAGGATGCCCAGCCGGACCCGGGAGGTAAGCGCCGCGAAGGCGGCAAGCGTGATCCAGCCCTCCAGGAACGGACCGGGGGCGGCGTCCGGCATGGCCGCCGCCGTCCCGGCGGCCGGGAAGAAGTGGTCGTTCGTCCACAGGCTGTCGAAGCCGAGCGACTCGATGCGCGAGGCCGTCCCGGCAAGCTCCGGCCACGACGCGTGCTGGCCCCAGACCTGGAACCCGATCGCGAGCGGCTCCCGGGTCACGCCGGAGCGACCGCCATCGGGCGGCCCTCGGCCGCGGATCGCCGGGCGGCGAGGGCGATGCGCAGGGCGGCGAGGGAGGCCTCGCCGTCCGGCTCGACCGGCTCGTCCGCGAGCACGGCAACGGCAAACGCGCGAACCTGGTCGGCGTACGCGGCGGTGAACCGGAGGATCGCAGGGTCGATGGTGTCCGCGACGATGGCGCCCGCCCGCCCGAACGCGCCGTGCGAGGTGGGCAGTCGCCCGACGAACACCGTTCCATCGGTCCCGAGCACCTCCGTCCGGACGTCCTCGCCGTACACGGCGGTGCGGGCCAGCTCGACGGCGCCCGTTGCGCCACCCGCGAAGCGCAGGATCGCCACGGCGCTGTCGTAGTCGCCGACCTCGGCCAACCCGGGCACGCCGAGCGTGGACCCGAACGCATGGACCTCCACGACCTCGTCGCCGACCAGCCAGCGGGCGAGGTCGAACTCGTGGATCCCCATGTCCACGAAGATCCCGCCCGAGACCTCCGGATCGCAGAACGCCGGTGGCGGGGGCTCCGGGTCGAACTGGAGGCTCCGGAACAGGACCGGCCGGCCGCAATCGCCCGCCCGGAGCCGCGCGTGGGCCCGGCGATAGTCCGCGTCGTGGCGGCGCATCAGGCCCACCTGGAGCCGGACGCCCGCGGCGGTCACGGCGTCCAGGGCCGAACGGCAGCCGTCCACCGTGAGGGCCAGCGGCTTCTCGCACAGGATGTGCCGGCCGGCGGCCGCGGCCGCGGCGACGTCGTCGGGGTGCCGGACCGAAGGAGTCGCGATCAGCACGGCGTCCACGGCCGGATCGGCGACGAGCTCCGCGGTCGACGCGTAGACGCGGGCGACGTCGAGCTCCCCGGCCATCTGCCGCCCGCGATCCCCATCCGCGTCGGCGATCGCGACCAGGCGAGCCTCGGGCACGCCGCCCGCGATGTAGCGGGCATGCATGGCGCCCATTCGTCCCAGCCCCACCACCCCGATGCCCAGCCGGCGCACTTCGAGCTCCCTGTCGGCGCCCTGGGCCCGCGGCGGGCGATCGTCCATCGCCCGTCTCGCCGCCCGATGCCGCCGCCCTATGCTGCCACGCGACGCAAGCGCTTGCACCTCGCGCCGCGATGGGCCCCGTACCCGCCAGGCCCGACCGAAGGCGACCGGGCGTCAGGCCTCGCTATGCGAGCCGGTCGTCCGCACTCCCCCGCCCGCGCAGCATCCGGTGTTGGGCCGCCTCCAGGTCGGGCACACCGAACAGCCCCGGCCCCTCGAGGACCAGCGAGCCGCAGGCGGCCCCGAGCCGGAGATCCGGGTCATCCCCACGCCAAGCCGAGGCCAGCGACGGGTCCACCCGTGCGGCGAACACGCCGGCAAGGAACGTATCCCCGGCACCGACCGGATCCACGTAGTGCTCCACCGGGATGCTCGCCCAGCGCCGTTGCCGGCCGACCGCTCCGCCCCCCGGGACGTCGGTCGCCAGCCCGCCATGGACCCCGTCGGTCAGCAGCAGGGTGGCCCCGGGATGCATCAGGGCGACGAGGTCAGCCGTCGTGATCGACGCGTCGATGTCGTCCCGGCCAACGCCGATCAGGTCCGCCCTCCGGACGACGGCCGACGGACCGGGCTTCAGGTGCCGCACTGCGGCGCCCTCGCGGAGCACCCGCAGCAGGCCCTGCCAGCCGAGGGCGACCAGCGCGTCCGGGGGCGGCACGCGTGCCCACTCGTCATGGACCTCCGCGGCGACCGGGGCGAACATCCATGCCTGCACCTCTCGCCAGGCGGGGGGAGGGCCCCCGGGTCGACCGGGTCGGACACCTGCGGCGTGTGCTGGATGCGGCCCGTCGGCGTCTCCGTGTTGATGAACACGGGCCCGTGGGTACCGGGGATGACCACGACATCGACGCCCGCCGCCCGGACCATGTCCAACTCCTCGGAGCCCTCGGCCAGGGAGTCAGCGACGATCAGCGCGCCGACTCGCAGCCCGAGCCGGGCGAGCGCAAGCGCCGAGTAGGAGGCACCGCCACCCAGCCTCCAGCCACGCGGGTCATCCTCGACGAGGTCACGGCAGGCGGCACCGACCACCACGACCGACGGTGCTTCGTCCATCCCTCCTCCGAACGGGACCCGTCGGGCGCCCGCCTATACTGGCCGCCCCGCGCACCCGCGCCGACGGCCATCCGGCCGCCATCCGACCGAGGTTCCACATCATGCACTTCTACGAGCTGCACGAGGGCGACGACAACGTCTTCGCCGACCTGCTCCTTGCCCGCGAGGAGGAGATGGAGCCCGAGGAGTTCTTCGACGTCGTGCAGTCGATCCGGCGCCGGATCCAGGACTCCTACGAGCAGAACACGCTGGTCGAGGCCATCGCCGAGGAGCTGGAGCGCGACTACGGCTTCATCGCGGTCACCGACGATCGGCTGACGGCGGCGGTGAACGTGTCCAAGGACGAGGACGAGAACTTCCTCGCCGACCTCGATGCCCCCGAGGAGAGCGTGGACTACGTCTCGATCCTGGCCGATCTCCAGCAGGGCGAGACGCGGCCCAACTAGCGGGCACCGGTCCGCCGGGCGGCTCGAGGCGGATCGGCGGTGGCACGACCGGATCCGCAGCCGGACCGGCAGGTCAGCGGCTGAACAGGATCTCGATGACGTCCCCGTCCCGGACCTGGTACGTCTTGCCCTCCGAACGCACCTTCCCGTGCCGCTTGGCCTCGGCCATCGACCCGGCCGCCAGCAGCTCCTCGTAGGCGATCGTCTCCGCCCGGATGAACCCGTGGGCGAGGTCGGTATGGATCGCGCCCGCCGCGTCCACGGCCGTGGAGCCGTCGAGGATCGGCCACGCGCGGACCTCGTCGGGGCCCGCCGTCAGGAACGAGATCAGGCCGACCAGCCGGTATGACAGCGCGATCACCCGGTCGAGGCTGGACGCCGTGAGGCCCAGCTCCTCCATGAACACGGCCGCCTCGTCGGGCTCCAGCTCACCCAGCTCCATCTCGATCTTCGCCGACAACGCGTCGATCATCGCGTGGCGGTGCGCGTAGCCTGCCTCCAGTCGATTGATCATGGCGGGCGCGCCGGCCAGGTCGTTCTCGCCCACGTTGAGCAGGATCAGCACGGGCTTCTGGGTGAGGAACCGGAAGCCGCGAACCGCCTTCTCGTCGTCGGCGTCGAGCGCCTCGTCGCGGATCGGCCGGCCCGCCTCGAGGACCGCCTTCAGCCGGACCAGGATCTGCTCCTCGCGCTCGTTGGCCTCGCGCTCGGCGGGCGTCCCGTGGCGCCCCCCGCCCGCGTGGAGGCGCTCCAGGCGACGTTCGATGTGGGCGAGGTCCGCCAGCGCGAACTCGAGGTCGAGTCGCTCGAGGTCCCGCGCCGGGTCCACGGACCCCTCCGGGTGCGGATGATGGACGTCGTCCCACGCCCGCACGACATGGATGAGCGCATCCGCCTCGCGGAGGCGGGCAAGGTGCTCGGCGGGCAGCTCATCGGTGCCGACACGGCCCTCCGATGAGGCCGGCGGCGCCGGCAGGTCCACGTAGGTCACGTCGGCGTGGACGATCTTCCTGGGATGGAACAGCTCGGCCAGCCGGTCCAGGCGGGGGTCGGGAACCTTGACCACGCCCACGTTGAGCTGGAGGCCGCCGTAGCCACCGGTCTCGGCATGGCCGCGGGTCAGGGTGTTGAACACGGTGGTCTTGCCGGCGCCCGCGAGCCCCACGATCGCGATCTGCATGGGTTGATCCTACCGGGAGCGAGCGGCGCACCCGGCCCGTCGGCGCGCTCCCGGTGGGCCGCCGGGCGGCGCGTCAGCGGCCGAGCGGCCGCGGCCGGTCAGCAGCCGGCGTCTGGCTCAGTAGCCGGCGTCCGGGTCGACGACGTTGACCAGCGGCTGTCCCGCCGCGTATCGCTGCAGGTTGTCGCAGAACAGGCCGACGGAGCGGTCGAGGACGCGGGTCGAGGACCATGACGTGTGCGGCGTGAGGATCACGTTGGGCAGGTCGTACAGCGCCGACGACGCTGGCAGCGGCTCCTCCCGGAACGTGTCCAGCACCGCTCCCCCGATCCGTCCGTCGCGCAGCGCCCGGCCCAGCGCCCGCTCGTTCACCAGCTCGCCGCGGGCCACGTTGATGACCCAGGCACCAGGCTTGAGGCGCGAGATCGCCTCCTCGCCGATCAGCCCGTGGGTGTCGACGGTGAGCGGTGCCGCCAGGACCACGAAGTCCGACTCGGCGAGCAGCTCGGGCAGCCGCTCCGGTGGCAGCACGCGGTCCAGCATCAGCGTGCCCAGGAAGGGCTCGTCGCCGGCGCCGTCGGCCGCCGCGGAACCCGCCTCCGGGCGCCGGCGGGTTGCGATCACCCGACAGCCGAATGCCGTCGCGAGCGCTCCCACGGCTCGTCCGATCGACCCCAGCCCGACGATGCCAACCGTGACATCCCGCAGCTCCCGCGACTCGAGCGGCTGCCAGGTTCGCTCGGCCTGCAGCTCCAGCAGCTGCGGCAATCGCCGCGCGACGGCCAGGATCATGAGCATCACGTACTCGGCGATGGGCCGTGAGAAGACGCCGCGCGCATTGGTGATGGTCAGGTCGCGCGCCCGGCTGGACGGGGTGAGCACGCGCTCCACCCCCGCGGTCGCCGAGTGGACCCAGCGCAGGTCGGGGGCGCGGGCAAGGATCCGGTCGAAGGTGTCCGCGGGCAGCCGGCCGCGAAGCATGACCTCGACATCATCCAGCGGCCCGTCGGGGTGGCCGTCGAACCCGATCGTGACGATCCGCGAGCCGGGCGAGGCTGCCCGGATCGCATCCAGATCCTGGCTTCGATAGCGGGCAGCCAGGATCGGGGTCAGGGCGATGGCCGTCGGTACGCCACCCGGCCCGGACCCGGGCCCCGGCGTCCGTGACGCCGTATCGGTCACGACTCCCCTCCCGCAAGCTGGTTGAGGCCCAGCCGCCGGACCCAGGCCTCGGGCGCCTCGATCTCCTCGGGCGTCGGGAGCGTTTCGGGTCCGTCCCAAAGCCGGCGCAGGGCCGGAGCGCCCGCGAGGCGCTCGATGCCCGCGACGAAGGCCTCGCCCTTACGGTACTGCTCCATCTTGAGGTCCATGCCCGTGATCCGCAGCATGGCTCGCTCGAACGGCGTCCGCTGCTCGCGCCGTCCGTGGAACCGGGCGGAGATGCGCTCGACCCCGGGGACGAGGTCTCGGCCGACGGCGTCCATCACGTGGTCGCCGAACCCTTCGAGCAGGCTCATCACGGCCTGCGTCTCCCGGAACAGGCGGCGCTGCTCATCGGACATGAGCCGCTCCATCCAGTGCTGGTCGTCCCGTCGGCCGTCCCCGCGCAACGCGGCCCCCAGCGCACGTGCGGCGTCTCGTCCCAGCGACGATGCGTCCTGCGAGAACAGCGACAGCTGCCGCTCGAGGCGCCCCGCGAGATAGGGCCGAAGCCAGGGATGCGCCTCGAACTCGAAGGCGTGCGTGGTCTCGTGGAGGGCGATCCAGGTCCTGAACGGTCCCAGGGGAACGCCCAGCGTGGTCGCCGTCTGGCGGATGTTCTCCTCGACGAACAGCAGGCGTCCCGGGGTCGTCTCGGCCGACAGCAGCGCGAGATCGTACTGTCCGAGCACCCGCTGGCCCATGAAGCCCAGCAGCAGGCCCAGCTGGCGGGTCGTGACCCATCGATTGGCGAGCGTGATGGTCGCCTTGGTGAACCCGCTCCCGGGCGGCAGCATCTGCTCCAGCAGGTCTCCCTCGAGCCTGCCGATGAGGCCCGCGAACGCGTCGGTGTTCGCCCGTACCCAGGCCGCGCGGTCCACCACCGCGGCCCGCTCCACGACCCCGGGCAGCTGGGTGCCCAGGTGCTCGCCGAGGGCCGGCACGACCCTGGCCATCGCGTCCGCGTAGGCGCCCTCGGTGGCACGCAGCGTCTGTTCGTCGAGCGAGCCCGGCGCGCGGCGGAGTCGGTTGATCGCGATCTCCTCCACGCGTCGCCAGTCCACGAGGCCCGCGTTGCGGGCGGAGCGCTCCATCTGGCGTCCGGCCACCGTGACCGCCGCGCCCAGGACCGAGCCCACCAGGAAGCCGACCTGCCACAGCCGCTCCTCGGAGATGCCGCCCTGGCGCCCGCGCCCGTTCGGGGTCCGCGGCTCATCGTCGCGTCGTCCGGGCGCGCTCATGCGCCGTCTCCCCGGAGCTCGACGGACTCGATGTCCGGGAACCCATCCCCGAACATCCGCGCCGCGATCGCGCGGAACCGGTCCACGTCGCCGGTGGTCAGCTGGCCGTGCGTCGGAGGGGATCCGTAGCGCTCGGCCGGACGCGAGTGTCCCGCCGCACCCGGGTCTGCCGCCGTGCCCCGCGTGGTGCCCGGCGACTCGAGGCCGTTGATCGACAGCAGCTCGGCCAGCGACGAGGCGGTCGCCGTCGCCGAGTCCACGATCGCCACCCGGTCGCCCACGGCGGCCGACAGGATGGGGCGCAGCAGCGGGTAGTGGGTGCAGCCCAGCAGCAGGGTGTCGATCTTGGCCGACGGCGGCCGGGGGAACACGAACTCCCCCGCCCCGTCGCGCTCGCCGAGCAGGGGGGCCAGGCCCTCCTCGACGGCGGCCTGGATCTCGGGACCGCGCAGCTGGCCGGCCTCGACCATGGGTACGAACCGGGGCGTTGCGTGCTCGTAGACCTCGACCGCGGGGTTCTCGTCCTTGATCGCGTTGAAGTACGCGTGGGACCGGACCGTTGCCGGCGTCGCGATCACGCCGACCCGCCGGTTGCGGGTGGCCAGCGCCGCGGCCGCCGCGCCGGGTCGCACGACGCCCAGCACCGGCAGGTCGTAGCGGGCCCGCAGCTCGGGCAGGGCGACGGCCGTCGACGTGTTGCAGGCGACAACCAGCGCCTTGACGTCCCGGGCGACCAGCGCGTCCAGCGCCTGGGCCGAGAACCGCCGGACCTCGTCGTCGGTGCGGGTGCCGTACGGCGCGCGCGCGTTGTCGCCCAGGTAAATCGTCGACTCGTGCGGCGAGCGGCGCAGGATCTCGCGCAGGACGGTCAGCCCGCCGACCCCGGAGTCGAACACGCCGATGGGCCGGGGGTCGGACACCTCGCTAGCGGCGGCCCGCGACTGCCGCGCTGCGCCCCATCAGCTCCGCGGCCGCCCGGGCGATGTCCTGGCTGATCTGGGCCGAGGGGTCCGCGAGCACGAACGGGATGCCCTCGTTGTTGGCGCGGACGACCAGGGCACCGCCCGACGCCACGCTGTGCTCGGGCACCCGGCCGAGGGCGCGTGTCAGCACCTCGGGATCGAAGCCGCCGGTCGAATTCGGCGCGGTTGATGAGGTAGTGAACCTTGGTCGGGGCGTACCCGATCATGCGAAACGCGTCGGCCATCACCATCGTGCTGTGGATCGTCGTCGAGTCGAAGGTCACGACCTCGAGGATCACGTCCGCCGCGTCGAGGAACGCGAGGTTGATGTCATTGACGACGGCCGGGGTGTCGACGACCACCACCTCGTACACGCGCCGCAGCAGCGACAGGGTCTTCTCCAGGTCGCGGACGGTGACCATCTCGGCCATCTCGACCCGCGGGGGAGCCAGCAGGATGTCGATTCCCGACGGGTCGCGCCACAGCACGTCGTGCAGGTCGGACTCCTGGATGCGGTCGGTCGGCAGGTCGAGCAGCGAGGGTGCGTCGATCGGCACCTTGAGCAGCGCCCGCATGTCGCCGAACTGGAGGCTGCCGTCGATGAGCACCGTCCGGGAGCCGAGCTGGCCGGCCGCGACCGCGAGGTTGAACGCGACGGTCGTCTTGCCCACGCCACCTTTGGGTGCGAACACCGTGATCATCCGCGCCGATCCCGCGGCCTCCGCGACCGTGGATTCCTGGTGGACCTTCTGGACGCGGGTGACGAGCTCGTAGCCGGTGAACGGCATCGACAGCACGCCGTCGATCCCGTGCTCCGGATCGGGCACCACGGGCTGCTGGGGCACGGTCAGCACGATCACCGGCACCGGGTTGCCCGACTCGTGGAGCTTCTGCACCAGCGCCATGCCCTTGAGCCGGCCCTGGAGCAGCGCGTCCACGATGACCACGTCGGGCCGCAGCTCGGACAGCAGTCCGATCGCCCGCGACCCGTCGTTGACGACGTCCAGCAGCTTGATCGTGGCCTGCGAGTTGAGCAGCCCGCGAATGTACTGGGCAACCTGGGGGACGTCCTCGACGACGAGGAGGCGGAGCTGGTCCGACATCGGCCCGACTCTACCACGGGGCCTGCACGGGGACCCCGTCACCCGGAGGTCCCATGTTCGGCCGCCGCATGGGGCATTGCCTCGCGCCGGCGCGTCGCTTCCGCCGCTGCGGCGATCGACGCCCGCCGAGCGACGCAGGCCGATCCGCGCGGGCCGATCGGCGCCGGCCGACGTCAGGTCCTGCGCGCCACCAGGATCACGCGCTCGGCACCCGGCTCGAGGGGCGCGAGGTCGTAGTCGCCCCCGAGCGTCTCCACCTCGAGGCCAGCGGCCTCGGCGTACCCCACCAGCTCGTCCGGCGAGGCCAGGCGCAACCGGTCCGTGCGCACCCAGCGACCGGCCGGTTCGCCCGGCCGGCCCTCATCGAAGATCGTGGTCAGGCGCACGATGCCCGCGACCGGGTCATAGGCGGCGCTGCCGGTCTTGACCACGGTCCGGCCGGTCGCGGGGTCCTCGCGGACCCACTCCAGCACCAGGCGCCCGTCGTACCGGGCGAGGTCCTCCGCGTCGGGCAGCCAGGCGTCGATCACGGCCAGCCCGCCGGGAGCGAGATGGGCGGCAAGCGTTGCCACGGCCGCGGCCTGGTCCGGCCGCGACGCCAGCAGGAAGATCGAGTTGAGCGGGATGAACGCAAGTCGGAACCGACCAGCCTCGGGCAGCCGGATGGACCGGGCGTCGCCCTGGACGAGGCGGATCCGCTCGATCATGTCCCGGCCGGCCGCGTCCCGGCTGGCCGCGTCCAGACCCGCCGCCTCGGTGGCCGACCTCGCGCGGGCCAGCATGGCGGGATCGAGATCCACGCCCGTGATCTCGTGGCCGGCGGCCGCGAGCGGGACCGTGAGCCGGCCGCTGCCCGCCGCGAGCTCCAGAACGGGACCGCCGGTCCGCGCGGCGAGGGCCAGGTACAGATCGAGATCGCCCGGGTCGTCCGCGAGGTCCAGGTCGTACAGGCGGGCGAGCGCCTGGGACGCCGTCTCGACCGTCACGAGCCGGTCGCCCCCTCGAAACGCACCGGGTGACCGGCCAGCCGCTTCGCCGCCAGGCGCCGAGATCAGCTCCAGCGCCACGCGGTTCGCGGCCATCGCCGTGACCTCGGCGTGATCGTACGGCGGCGAGACCTCGACCACGTCCATGCCCGCGATCTCCACGGCACCCGCGATCCGCCGGACGGCGCGCAGGACCTCGCGCGGCAGCATGCCGCCCGGCTCGGGTGTCCCGGTGCCGGGCGCGATCCCGGGGTCGATGACGTCGATGTCGACCGAGATGTAGATCGCGTCCGGCCCGTCGAGCGCTTCCGCGATCGCGTCGTCGATCACGGCCTCGGCGCCCCGCTCCTCGATCTCGCGCATCAGGTGCCAGCGCAGGCCCTGCTCCTGCATCCACTCGAACGTCTCGACCGGTGGCCAGTAGCCGCGCAGGCCCACCTGCACGAAGTTGCGGCCCTTGACCGCGCCCGACTCGATCAGCCGCCGCATCGGCGTCCCGTGACCCGCCAGCACCCCCCAGTCGTCGTTGGCCGTGTCCGCGTGGGCATCGAAGTGGACGATGCCGATGCTCGCCGGGCGCCGGACCTCGGCCACGGCCGTGGCGGACGGCCAGGTGATGGAGTGGTCGCCGCCGAGCACGATCGGGATGGCGCCCGTGGCCGCGACCTCGTGGACCTTGCGGTAGATCAGCGCGTGGGCGCGGTCGATCCAGGCGGGGATGATGTTGGCGTCCCCGGCGTCCACGACGTTGAGCACCTCGAACGGCTCGACCCCCAGCTGGAGCGAGTGGATCGAGCCGCTCGTGTACTGCGCCTCGCGGATCGCCCGGGGCCCGAAGCGGGCCCCCGGACGGTGGCTCACCGCGTCGTCGAATGGCGCCCCGACGATCGCCACGTCGACGTTGCGTGCCCGCAGATCCGATGGGTCCGGCACCCATGGGAGCTTCTGGAACGTCGGCAGCCCGACGTAGGTGGGCAGGTCATAGTCGTCGTACGTCTCGTACTCGCGGTCCCAGCCGTTGCGCGCCGCGAAGTCGACGTCGCCCGGTCGATGGGGACGCTCGGCCACGATGCTCCTCCGGCGACGCACAGCGGCCGCGCTGGCGGCTGGCTGCGGTGGTGTCGCCTTCAGCCTGGGCGCCGCCGGTTCGGGTCCACCGTCCAGCGGGGCGCGCCGCGGCGAATCCTAACCCGGCTGCCACGCCGACAGCATCCCCCGCGGGGCCATGCGGGCCACGCAGCGGCGCCGGGCTGCACCGGGCCGGCCGCCCTACCCCTCGCCGCGAAACTCCGACCAGGCCGCCTTGACCAGCTCCGGGTCGCACAGGAGGTCGACGGCCGTCTGCGCGACGAGCGTCGCGGCCAGCAGCACCGTGCGGTCCGCTCTCGGCCGTGCGGCCGCATCGCGAAACTCCGTCGAGTGACCGGGCGTGGGCACGTCGGTGATGGCGAGCTCGGGGTGGATCGCGGGTACGACCCACGAGACGTTGGCCATGTCCGTGGATCCCGACGCCGGGTCGAGGCCCTGGTCGGCGATGCCGTACGCCTCGGCGTTGGCCACCCACCGAGCAGCGAGCGTGCGATTGTGCTTCATCGTCGTCGCGCCGCCCGAGAACTCCACCTCGACCATCACGTCCGCGGCAAGTGCCGCGGCCTCGCACAGCTGCCGGAAGCGCGTCTTCATCACCTCGTAGTACGCCTGGTCGGCGCTCCGGATCATGAACCAGGCCCGGGTGCGCGACGGGATGATGTTGGCGGCGGTCCCGCCCTCCTGGATGATCCCGTGCACCCGGCAATGGGTGGGCAGCTGCTGCCGCCACAGCCCCACGGACACGAACAGCGCGATCATGGCATCCAGGGCGTTCCTGCCGGCCCACGGTTCGGACGCCGCGTGAGACTGGAGGCCGGTGAACACCACCGAGACATCCTCCGAGGCGAGCGGCGCGATCTCGACGTGATTGCGATCGCAGGGATGGAACAGGAGCGCGGCATCGAGGCCGTCGAACAGGCCGTCGCGGATCATGATCTCCTTGCCGCTGCCCCGCTCCTCGGCCGGCGTCCCGAGGAACACGATCTCGCCTGCCCAGGCATCGCGCACGGCGGCCAGCGCGATGGCCGCGCCGACACCCGACGACGCCATGGTGTTGTGGCCGCAGCCGTGGCCCAGCCCGGGCAGCGCGTCATATTCGGCCAGGACGCCGATCCTCGGGCCGTCGGGGCCGAGATCGCCGGTGATGCGACCCCGGACCGCGGTCGCAAGGCTGCCCACGGGATGCTCGACCGCGTAGCCATGACGCGCGACGGCCTCCGCGACCCAGGCGGCCGCCTGGTGCTCCTCGAAGGCAGGCTCCGGATTGGCGTGGATGCGGTGGGACAGGTCGAGGATCTCGTCGCGGGCCGCCTGGATGGCCTCCGCGACGCGCTCCTTGAGGTCTGCGATGCGGCTCGGAGGGGCGAACGGTGGTGAGCGGCTCGATCACGGGGCTGGCTCCTAGCGCTCGGCCGAGAGGGTGATCTCGGCAACGACGAAGATGGCGGCGAGGAACAGGACGATCGCGAGCTGGAAGGCATCGACGAGGCGCAGGATCACGAGCACCCCGACGAACAGGCCGACCCATCCACCTCGCCGCACCGCCCGGAACCAGTCGCCCTGGTAGGCGATCCGCCGGTGACGCGCGAACACCAGCAGCCAGAACAGGGGCATCGCGCTGATGCCGACCGCGAGGCCGATGAGCAGCGCCCCGACGTAACCGGCCATCGCGTCCTGGTAGGGATCGCGGGTGGTGACGAGGATGGCGACCAGGAACCACGAGACGACGGCCGCCGCCAGCAGGCCCAGGTTGGCGGCGCGGTCACGAAGCTCCATCGCACCCGAGTCTACCCAGCGTCGCCGCCCGAGGACCGCCGAAGCCGCTCGAGACCCGGCTCCAGGTCCGCGAGCGTCGCCAGCTCCAGGTCCGGTGCGACCGTGTCGTCGCGCTGGCTGCCGGGCAGCGGCGAGTCGCCGGGACGGCCCGCCAGGTAGGCGGCGCGCCAGCCGGCGCGCCGGGCACCGACGACGTCTGCCACCCAGTCATCGCCGACGTGGAGGACCTCGGCGGGCGGCGGATCCCCCAGCGCTCGCGCGGCGGCGGCGAAGATGGCCGGATGGGGCTTCACGACGCCGACCCGCTGGGAGACGATGACCGCGGCCAGGTGCCGGGCCCATCCGGCGGCCTCGACGTAGCGGTCGATGGTCGCCGCCAGCGGCCAGTTGGACAGGATCGCCAGCCGGTAGCCTGCGGACAGCCGCTCGATGAGGGCGCTCGCGTCCGGCGCCGGCGGCAGTGCCCGGACGAACGCCCGGGAGTAGACGTCGACCGCCCACTCGACCTCGTCGGGCCGGCTCAGCTCTGCCGCCGCCGCGTCGTCCCAGGGTGTGTCATCGGGGGGCGGCGACATGCCCCGCATCCGGGCGAGGATCCGCACCAGGCGCTGCGACAGGTCGACCTCGCGAAACCGCGGCACCTCCTCCCGGAACTGCCGGGCCCGTTCCTCGTCCCAGGTGCGGAGGAGCGAGGTCCACGTCGAACGGGCCGAGGCGCTCGGCCATGGCGTGCGCGGTGTCCGTGACCACGCCGCGGAGCCCGGCCGCGGAGACCGGGACCAGCGTGTTGCCGAAGTCGAGCGTGACCGCAGTGATCGTGGTCACGGCGCCGCCGGCTCTCCGCTCACCCGGCCGGCTCCGCAGCGAGGCGGCGGGCGGCGATCTCCACCGCCTCCGGGTTGCGGTCAACCAGCAGCCAGCGCCGCCCGAGCCGTGACGCGGCGACGCCCGTCGTGCCGCTGCCCGCGTACGGGTCCACGACCAGGTCGCCCGGCCGGCTGGACGCGGCCACGATGCGCTCCAGGAGTCGCAGCGGCTTCTGTGTCGGGTAGCCCGTGCGGTCCGCCGATCCGGGCGGCACGATCGTCATCCACCACACGTCGGTCGGCAGCTTGCCGCGTGCCGCCTTCTCGGGCCCCACCAGGCCGGGCGCCATGTACGGCACGCGGTCCATGGCCTCCCGATCGAACAGCCACCGATCGCCCTTCGCGTACCACAGGATCGTGTCGTGCTTGCGCGGCCAGCGGTCGCGTGCCCGGCCCCCGTAGTCGTACGCCCACACGATCTCGTTGAGGAACCGGCCGGGTCCGAAGACCTCGTCCAGCAGCAGGCGTACGTGATGCACGGTCCGCCAGTCGACGTGGAGGTACAGCGAGCCGTGCGCGGCGAGCACCCGGTGGGTCTCCACGAGCCGATCGCGCAGCGCCGAGAGGTGGGCGTCAAGTGGCAGGTCGTCGTCCCACGCCAGCTCGGACACCACCCGGTACCGATAGGTCCGTCCACCGAAGCCCCGGCGCGCCGCATCTCCCTCGCCGGTCCGGATGGTGGCGAGACGCCGGGCGCCGCCGGTCGCGAACGGCGGATCGGCGTAGACCAGGTCCACCGAACCGTCCGGCAGCAGCCGCAGCGCCTCGAGATTGTCGGCCAGGACGACCGCCCCGGGTCGTCGCGCATCGACGACGGCCGCGATCGCCGACCGGTCCTCCGGCGACGTCACGGGTCCGTGCGCCCCACGCATGATCAGCGGGCGGCGCTCGACGGGCAGATCTCCCGGAACGCACACCAGGTGCAGCGAGAGGTAGTCGGGCCGCGCGGCGAAGTCTCGGGCCCGGATCCCTCGAGCGGCGGCGCGGATGGACGCCGCGGGCCTTCTCGATCCGGGGCCGGTCCACCGGGTGTCGACCCGACCAAGCCCGATTCCAGGAAGTGGAGGGCAACGGCATCCGGCAGCCGGCCTGTCATCGCCTCGTAGCCCATGGCGTAGATCGACAGCTGCAGCGAGTCCTTGGCGCGCTGGCGCGCCTTCGCCGGGTCACGCACGTCCGACGACTTGTAGTCCGTGATCACCACCCGTTCGGGCGACAGGTCCAGGGTTGGCTCGACCACGTCGGCGCCCGGGTCCCCGTCGTCCGCCATCACCGGCACCGGGTCACCGGGCTGGCGCGGAATGATGTCCACGCGGTCGAACCGGCCACGGACGCGGTCGCCGTCGAGCAGGAAGCTGAAGTCCCGCTCGACGTAGGCGGGAACCACCGCTCCTGGCCGCAGCTGCTCCGTCGCGGAACCGGCTGAGGGCCGCCCGGCCCGCCGCCCGGCGCGCCTCCTCGTGCTCGCGCGACAGGAAGCCCTCGTTGGTCCACGCGCCGCTCGAACGCCGCCCACAGCTCCTCCTCGCCCATCACCTCGCCGCGAGCGTGGCGCTTGTGGAACTCGGACACGGCCGCGTGGAGCGCCGCCCCGTAGATGATCGAGTGGTGCGGCGCGAGCGGGACGCGCAGCACGTGGGCGTACTTGTACTTGAGCGGGCAGGTCAGGTAGTCGTCGATCGCGTAGAACGACAACGTCAGCGGCTCGTCGCCCCCGGCCGCGCGCCGCCGGCTTGGCGGCCTCGGTCCGCTCCAGCCCCTGGAGCCGCTCCAGCGGCGTCGCGGCGGTGGTCCCCGCGCCCGGGGCCCCGGCCGCCACCGGCAGGTCCAGGGCCTCCAGCACGAATGGGGAAACGCGCCTGGCCCGCTGACCCCCGTAGTCCGCGGCGTGCGACAGCACCAGCTCGTCACGTGCCCGGGTCATGCCCACGTAGAACAGCCGCCGCTCCTCCTGGAGCTGGTAGTCGCCCTCCGGGAGCGTCTCGTGGACCAGCTCCAGCGGCAGCGGCAGCGGCTCCCGCCGGCCGAGCCGCAGGGAACCTCCCGGTCGACCAGCCCGGGGAGGTACACGACCGGGAACTCCAGGCCCTTCGCCTTGTGGACCGTCATGACCGCGACCGCGTTGGCGTCGGGGTCGATGTCCGCGGTGGGCGGGTCGTCGCCGGCCTGGATGAGCGTCTTGAGGTGCTGGGCCACGAACAGGGCCCGGTCGTCGGCGAGCAGCGCCGATTGGGCGCGGATGATGTCGAAGAACCGGGCGATGTTCGACAGCGCCTCCTCGGCGGCGACCGTCTCGGCCGCGGCGAGCCGCTCCAGCCAGCCGGTGCCGCTGGAGGAACGCGTACAGGACCTCGCCGGCCGGACGCTCGTGCGCGAGCGCGGTATACGCCCGGAGGTCCTCGACCAGCCTGCGCGTCGCCGAGGCGCGCGTCTCGGGTGACAGGCGCAGGATGCCCGGCTGGCGCTGAAGCTCCTCGAGCACATCCCATACGGAGCGGTTGCGGCGGCGGGCCATGTTGACGATCGCGACCAGGTCCTCGCCGCCCAGGCCGTACAGCTCCGAGGCCGCGAGGGCGTACATGTCCACGGACGAGGACAGGTCCGCGATCGCTCGCAGGAACGCCAGGAGCAGTCGGACCTCGGGCCGGGAATAGAGGCCGCTGGTGCCCGAGAACCGCCACGGGATGCCCTCGAGGTTCAGCGAACGCAGCACCGGGTCGGCGGCGGCGTTCGCTCGCACCAGGATCGCGACATCCCGCGGCTCCGACCCGTCGCGGAGGCGGCGCGCGATGTCGGCGGCGATCCAGTCGGCCTCCTCGGCGCCGGTCGCGAACGCCTCGTGCCGGACAGCGGCCGCGTCCTCGCTGCCACGCTCCGCGACCAGTCTCTTGACGATCCCGGCCCGGACCTCGAGCCGATCCGGGTCGTTGTGGCGGACCAGCCGGTAGGCGGCATCCAGGATGGGACCACGCGACCGGTAGTTGCGGCGGAGGACCACGACCCTCGCGTTCCGGTAGCGCTCGCGGAACTCCAGGATGTTGCTGATCGCCGCACCCCGGAACTTGTAGATCGACTGGTCGTCGTCGCCCACGACGGTCACGTTCCGGTGGCGCTGGGCGATCAGCGCGACGAGCTCCGCCTGCGCACGGTTCGTGTCCTGGAACTCGTCGACCAGCACGTATCGAAACCGCTCCTGGACGACCTCTCGCGCCGCCGGAGACTCGCGCAGCAGCCGCAGCGCAAGGGAGACCTGGTCCCCGAAATCGATGGCCCCGTTCGCCGCGAGCAGCGCCTGGTAGCGCGCGAACGCCCGCGCCAGCTCCCCCTGTCGGCGCGCCAGCTCGGCGAGCGCTGCTGCCGCATTGCGATCCGCGTCGGGGGCGCCGTCCCCGCCGTCCCCGTCGCGTCGAGCGCCGCGACCGCCGCCCCGGCCTCCTCGCCGAGGCGGGCGGCGTGGGCGAGGAACGCCTCGGGCGACACGTCCTCGTCCTTGGCTCGCGAGAACAGGGTGGCCAGGGCGTCGAGGAACCGGGTCGGGTCGCCCAGCGGCCGGTACTCGTCGAGCTCGAGCTCGAACAGGTGCTCGCGCAGGAAGACGACGGTCTCCGGCCTCGAGAGCACCCGGACGTCGGTCGGCAGGCCGAGCTCCAGGGCGAACTCGCGGATCAAGCCGGTCGCCGAAAGCGTGGAACGTCGAGATCGCCGTGTCCGTGTAGCCGTACGGCACGAGCTGGTCCACTCGGACCTGCATCTCGTCGGCTGCCTGGTCCGTGAACGTCAGGGCGAGGATCTCCGACGGCCGCGCCCGCGCGGGTCGCGATCAGCCACGCGATACGCCGGGTGATCACCTGGGTCTTGCCGGTGCCGGCGCCCGCGACCACGAGCAGGGGGCCGTCGCCGTGCGTCACCGCGCGACGCTGCTCCGCGTTCAGCCCGTGCAGCAGGGCCTCGATCCCGTCCTTCGAAGGGTCCTCGGCCGACGGCGTCGGCTCCGGGTGTCCCCAGACGGGGATCTGGACCAGCGGGGCCGCATCCCGGCGAGGCGAGGCGCGCCTCACGCGCGCTCCCTGGCGCTGGCCTGGCCCGGTCCGGGGCAGGAGCGATGATGCTGGTGCGGGAGCGGGCTTCGGGGGCACGCACCCACGATCGCGCGTGGCCGTGCCAGCTTGGGTGTCACGGCCCGCATCCCGGTCACGCCCCCTTGGCGGGACCCACTTCGGAGGCCAGTGCAAGGCCGACGGCCTGGGCCTCCTCGTCCGAGAGCGCCGTGGCCGACCTGCCCCCGGCCACCGCCTTGCCGTAGACCCGCGTGCCGGACCGGGAGTGCAGGCTGCTGATCACGAACCCGTCGCCGCCGCCCATCGAGCAGCGCGACCGCGAAGCTCTGGTTGCCGCCGGTGTCCTCGAACGGGTTGAAGCGCACCAGCCCGATCCGTTGGAAGGCGCGCGGCTGGGCGGCCTCGAGCGCCGTCGTCCGCCGGGCCACCTCGTCCAGGTCCCGCGCGACCGCGTACACCTTGTCCAGGTGGGCCTCCAGGATCTCGGACAGGTCCGTGCCGTCCGCACCACGGGTCATGCCGGAGAGGCGCCGATCGATGCGGCCGACCCGCCGCGCCAGGATCGCGAGCGCGAGCAGCAAGAGCACGCAGACCACGCCCAGGACCACGACGATGAGTCCGAGGTTCGAGGCCGAGAGCGTGTTCAGATCGTCCAAGATCTCCTCCGGTCGGGGCGGTGCACGAGTCATAGCAGCCGGCCATCGCCTGCCACGTAGCGCGACGGGCCGCGACACCCGGCGCCGGAGCGACCCGGTGTATCCTCTGCCGCCGACGGTGCCGCACCCGGCGCCGTGCCCAAGGAGGCCCAGCACCCCGTCATGGCGAAGCGCGTCCGCGGCAGCTCCCGTCCCGGCCGGCGCCGGCCGATCGATCGGCGTCCCGCGTCCGCGTCCCCGCGCCCGGCGTTCGAGCCCGCGGCCAGCGCAGCACCGACCCCCGTGTCCGCCCCTCGGCCGGGCGGCCTGACCGACGCCGAGGTGCAGCGCGCGGCCCAGATCGAGGCGGCCCTGCTGGCCGAGGAGCGCGCCGCCGAGAGCACCCGGCGCCGCTCCCAGGAACGAGCCGTGGTCGCCCGCGAGAACGCCGGCGCCCGGTCGATCCGGCCCGAGGTGGAGTACGCATACGTCGCCCGCGACATCCGCGACATCGTCCGGATCGCTGCGCTGCTGCTGGTCGTCCTGGTCGCGCTGTGGATCGCGATCGACGTCATGGGGCTCGTCAAGATCGCCTGAGCCGCGGAGCTTTCACCCGAGGCTCGCCCGGGTCACGGGCCGTCAGCCCGTGGGGCGTTCGCAGCCTGGACCGGCGAGGTACATGAACGGGTGGCCACACGTAGACTGCCGCCAATGCCGACTCGTCGTACGCCATCCGGCGCCCGTCCCGAGGCGCTGTTCAAGCCACCGCCAGAGCGACAGCCGCTCGCGGCGCGGATGCGGCCGCGCAGTCTCGACGAGTTCGTCGGGCAGGAGCACCTCGTCGGCGAGCGCGGGCCCCTCCGGCGGTCGGTGGCCCGTGGACATCACCCGTCGATCATCCTGTGGGGCCCGCCGGGCACCGGCAAGACAACGCTTGCCCGTATCCTCGCGGAAGCGGTCGGCGCTCACTTCACCCCCATCTCGGCGGTCGCGGCCGGCGTCGCAGATGTCCGCGCAGCGATCGCCGAGGCGCAGGAGCGGCTGAACCTTCACGGCCAGCGAACGGTCCTGTTCGTGGACGAGATCCATCGCTTCAACAAGGGTCAGCAGGACGCCCTCCTCCCCTACGTCGAGGACGGGACGATCACCCTGACGGGAACCACGACCGAGAACCCGTACTTCGAGGTCAACTCGGCGCTGCTGTCACGAATGCGCGTCTGGCGGCTGGAGCCCCTGAGCGACGAGGATGTGGCGACGATCGTCGGACGCGCGCTGGACGACGCCGAGCGAGGTCTCGCGGGTGCCCTCGGGCCGGAGGGTGGCGTCGCCCTCGCCCAGGACGCCTTCGACCATCTCGTGGACCTGTCGGGCGGCGACGCGCGCCAGGCGCTCAACGTCCTCGAAGGGGCCGTGGCGCTGGCCGTCGACGAGGGCCATCGCTCCGGGGACGGGACCGTCTCTCCCACCCTGGGCGACGTGGAGGCCGCCGCGCAGCAGCGAGTCCTTGCCTATGACCGGGCCGGTGACGGCCACTACGACACCGTGTCGGCGTTCATCAAGAGCCTGCGGGGCAACGACCCGGACGCCGCGCTGTACTGGCTGGCGGCGATGATCGCCGCGGGCGAGGACCCGCGGTTCATCGCCCGCCGGTTGATCATCAGCGCCTCGGAGGACGTGGGCAACGCCGATCCCCGGGCGCTCCAGGTCGCGGTCGCGGCGGCGCAGGCGCTCGACCACGTGGGGCTGCCCGAGGCCCAGTACGCGCTCGCGCAGGCGGCGACGTTCATCGCCACCGCCCCCAAGTCCAACCGGTCGGGTGCTGCCTACTGGGCGGCCGTGGCCGACATGGTGGAACGGGGCTCGCTCCCCGTGCCGCTTCACCTGCGCAACGCCGCGGACCGCCGGATGAAGCATCACGGCATCGGCGTGGGCTATCGGTACCCGCACGAGTTCGAGGGGCATGACGTGGACCAGCAGTACCTGCCCGACGAGCTGGCCGACCGGCGCTACTACGTGCCCAGCGACCAGGGGTATGAGCGGACGATCGGCGAGCGGATGGCCGCTCGCGAGGCCGCCCGGGAGGAGGCGCGCGCCCGGGGCCGGACGCCCCGTGACCCGGTGCCCGGACCGCAGGTGGACGGCATGGGCGCCGGATCCAAGCTGATCCGCCAGCGGGAGGAAAGCCGACGTCGGCTCGCGGACGCCGAGCGCAAGGACGCCGACGCATGACAGGGTCCGCCGACACGCTCATCGACGGGCTGACCGGCGTCGGCCTCGACGCCGTCCGGAGAGGCCTGGTGCTGGCCTCGGGCGGCAACCTCTCGGCCCGTCTGCCCGACGAGCGCGGGTACGTCGTGACCGCGGCGGGCACCTGGCTCGACCGCCTGGAACCGTCGGACTTCACGGTCATGAACCTCGATGGCGAGGTCGTCCGCGGCAACCCGGTGCCGTCCACTGAGTGGCGGCTTCACTGGCGGACGTACCAGGCCCGGACCGACGTCAACGCGATCGTCCATCTCCATCCCCAGCTGGCGGTGGTGCTCGATGCGCTCGGCTACCCTGTCCGCCTGCTGACCCTCGATCACGTCGCCTACCTGCGGCGCGTGGAGCGAGTTCCCTATCTGCCGACGGGAACCGACGAGCTGGCCATGGCGGCCGCGTCGGCGGCCGCCTCGTGCAATGCGCTCATCCTCCGCTACCACGGCTGCTCGACCCTGGGCGATACCCTCGAGATGGCCTACCGCCGTGCGCTCAACCTCGAGGAAGCCGCGCTCGCCACGTTCCGCTCGCTGCAGCTGGGCGATCGCGACACGACGTTCCCACCGGAGCTGCTCGACACCGTCCGGCACGGGTAGCGACCGGGACGAATTGGCTATCCGGCACGGGGCCGGAGGCAGGCTACAATGGTTGCTGGCCGAACCTCAGCGATGAGGACGGGGGACCCGAACCCTCGGGGCGAATCGCGGATCGTCCGCGAGGGCCGAACCAAGGCCGGCCCAGCCCGACAGCTCACCTCGTAGGCCTCGCCCGTATCGCGCGAGGTCATCGTGGTCGCCACTCGGCAACCCTTCTTCATCCGGGCCGACGGACTCCGTCGCAACGTGGCGCTCGACGCCGTGATTGCCGTGGGCGGCGGGGTCACGGTGGCCGTCGTCGGCGGCCTGCTCCCGTCGATCGCGCGCCAGGGTGGCCTCGTTCCCCTCGGGATCGCCGCCCTCGCGTCTGCGCCGTACCTGGGCAACCTGCTGAGCGCCTTCTCGGGACGGATCGGTCCCCAGGACGTGCGCGGGTTCGCCGCGCTGCGGGTGGCGGGCGCCCTGCTGCTGGTCGCGGTCGCGCTCGCCCCGAGCCCCTCGTTGATCGTGCTCGCGGCGGCCCTGTTCTGGCTCACGGTGTCGTTCGGGGTGCCATTCCAGACCCGACTGTGGGGCGCCATGTACCCGGTCGACGTCCGCGGCCGGGTGATCGGCACCCTGGGCATGGCCAAGGCGGCGGCCGCCGGAGCGTCGGCGCTCAGCGTGGGGCTGGTGGCGGACCGGCTCGGGGTACCGATCGCGGTGTCCATGGCCGGGCTCGTGGGCGCGGGGTGTGCCATCGCCGCGCTCGGCCTGCGCTCGGCAACCCCGCTGCCGGCGCGATCCTTCTCGCCTCGCGACGCCGTCCGGGCCTTGACCACGAGGCCGAGGCTCAGCCGGGTGGTCCTCGCCCAGGCGTTCTTCGGCGGCGGGCAGATCGCCGCCGCACCGCTGTACGCGCTCGTCTACGTCGACCGGTTGCACCTGTCGCTGGCCGACGTCGGCCTCGTCGCCGTGCTCGCCGCGGTTGCCACCACCGGTTCCTATGTCGCCTGGGGAGCGCTCGTGGACCGGCGCGGGTTCGCGCTCGGCCTCCGCCTGGGTGCGATGTTCGGCGTCGCGTCGCTGGCGATGTACGCGGTGGCGCCGGATGTCCGGGTGCTGTGGGGAGCCGCCGTCCTCGGCGGCCTGTCCGCGGCGGCGATCGATGTCGGCATCCAGGGCGCCCTGACGGCGCACACGTCGCTCGAGGATCGCGGCGCCGCGATGGCCGGCTGGAACGCCCTCACGGGCGCGCGCGGCGTGGCGATGCCCCTCATCGCCAGCGCGCTCGTCCAGGCCGGGGTCGTGGACCTGACGGTCGCGCTGCTGCTGTGCCTGGTGCCGGCGGTGATCGGCCTCGTGATGTTCCTCGATCGGCCGCTGCCGGCCGCCATCGATCGCCTCCGGCGCCGGCTGTCGCGGCCGCTGCCGGCCCGGCGACGCAGGGACGGCGTGGTCGGCGCGTCCGCAACCGTGCCCGCGCAACCGCAGGCCTGAGCCCGCCCGGCTGCCGGCGCGTCCCGGAACCCGGGACGCGGAGCGGCCCGATCGCCTACCGTCCCACCATCGGGCATCCGGGCGTCACACGGCCGGTGTCGACGCACCCGTGACGAGGGAGGATCGGTGATCGAGAGGGTTCGAGCCCTGACGGGCCGGTTCCTGCCCCAGGGCGCGGTCCTGCTCGCCGTCCTCACCTTCGGCAGCTACCTCGCGGGACTGCTCCGCGACCGGATCTTCGCCCGCACGTTCGGCGTGGGTGCCGAGCTCGACGCCTACAACGCGGCGTTCCAGCTGCCCGAGCTGGCGCTCGACGTCCTTGTCGCCGCCGGCCTCACCGCTCCGTTCGTCCCGGTGTTCACCACGCTGCGCCGTGGCGACGCGGCCGCGGCGGCCCGGTTCGCGCAGACGGTCCTCACCCTGGCGGTCCTGGTCATGAGCGCCGCCTGCCTGCTCCTGCTCCTGGTTGCCCCGGCAACGATCGACGTGGTCGCGCCGGGGTTCGACCCGGTCAACCGGCAGCGCTACCTGGAGCTGTTCCGGATCATGCTCCTGACGCCGGTGATCTTCGCGGCGTCCATCGCCCTGGGCGAGATCCTGGTCGCCGAGCGGCGGTTCCTGTTCTATGCGCTGGCCCCGATCCTGTACAACGTCGGGATCGCCGGCGGCACCCTGCTGCTCCACGACCGGATCGGGATCCAGGCGGCCGCCGTGGGCGCCGTCGCCGGCGCCTGCATGCACCTCGGCATCCGCGTGGCCGGCATCGCCCTCACGCCGATCCGGCTCCGACCGAGGCTCGACCTCCGGATGGCCGCGCTCCACGAGTTCCTGCGCCTGATGGTGCCCAAGATGCTCAGCCACCCGGTCGAGCCGCTGACCTTCCTGTTCTTCAACAACGTCGCGAGCACCCTCGCCGCGGGCAGCGTCACGGCGCTCAGCTTCGCGCGCAACTTCCAGAGCGTGCCGGTGTCGCTCATCGGGGTGGCCATCGCGGTCGCCGCGTTCCCCGCCCTGTCGGGCGCGTGGGCTGCGGGCGACCGGCCGGCCTTCCGACGGCAGGTCCGGACCAGCACCCTGACGATCACCGTGCTCACCGTCGCCGCAGCGATCGGCCTCGCGCTGGTGGGCCCGCTCGCGATCGAGGTCCTGCTCGGCGGCGGCGCGTTCGATGCGGAGGCCGTCCGGCGCACGGCCACGTCCTCGCCGCGCTTCGCGGTCTCGGTCCCGTTCGAGTCGCTCAGCCACCTGTTCGCGCGCGGCCTGTACGCGACCCACAACACCGTGCTCCCCGTCCTAGCGTCGGTCGCCGGGTTCCTGGTCACGATCGCGGTGACCAGCGCGCTCGTCCCGCCACTGGGCGTGGTCGCGATCGGGATCGGCTTCGCGTCCGGCGCCGCGGTCCGGGCAGCCCTCCAGGGAGCGGCCCTGGCGTGGCGGATGCGCGCCGGCCCGCCGGCCGGCGCGTCCGAGCCGGCGCCGGCGATGCCGCAGGCCTCGACTAGCGGTTGAGGGGCTGCGTCGGGACGACGGCGATGAACAGGCCGTCGCGGTCCTTGTAGTGGCCCTCCGGCCGCTTCCAGGGCAGGTAGTTGATCCGCATCGACTGCAGATCCTCGAAGCTGCCGGGCGGATCCGACGGGCCCCAGATCGACGAGATCAGCGGGTACCACGGGTCGAGGATGTACGCGCCCTTGACCGTTGCGTCGCCGAACACCAGCGGATCCGCGTCGGCCCGGAACCCGGTCATCACCCAGGTATGGGCGCCGCGCCACGCCATCAGCAGGACGGGCGCATGCTGCTTCTCGATGGCGCGGGCGGCGTCGTACAGGGCGTCTGCCCGGGTGTCGTAGGCGCGAACCTCGTAGCCATGCACGCCGTAGGCGTCGAGCGCGGCCGCGATCGCGGATGGTCCCCAGCCCCCGTTGAGGCTGTCCCGGCGGCTCTCCCATTCGCCGATCCGCGACGCGAGCTCCTTCTCGAATGCGAGCGTCGTCGGTGCCTTGCCCCAGATGTTGAGCACCATCTGGGTCCCCGCGACCGCGCACCACGTGTCGTTGGCCTGCTCGCTGACGAAGTGGTTCTCCGGGTGCTGCAGCACGTTGACATCGACCTTCGCCCGCTGGGGCATCGGCGTGGGCGTGACGGTGGGGGCGGCCGACGGCGGGGCTCCGCTCGACGTGCCGCCCACGCTCGCGAGCGGCGTCGGCGCCGGTGTTGGTGTCGGTGATGGCGACTCGCGCGACGAGACGTGGACGGTCTCGGCCACGGGCCGGTCGGGCGGCGGATCGACGATCAGGACCAGGCGGGTCACGACCTCATGCAGCCGCGTCCGGACGCCGAGCGGGTTCAGCCACGCGACGGCTGCACCGAGCACCGCGAGGGCGAGCAGCAGGGCGATGGTTCGGCGCCAGCCGAGATGGCGGATCGAGGTCACGCTGGGAAGCTCCGAGGTCGCATGGGGCCGTCGGAGAATGACGCGCAGGACGCTGTGGATGCGACGAAGGTACGGCCCGCGTCAGGCGGCCCTGGACCGCCGCCCCCGGCCGCCCGGCAGCTTGCCGGTCGAGAGGTAGATCGTCCGACCCCGGATCGCCATGTTCGTTCCCGGCTTGTGACCGGCGATCGCCTTCTTGACGGCGGCCCGCATGGTCGGGATCTTCTCCGCCGGATCGAGCTCCAGTGCCACGAGATCGTCGTCGGACTTCAGGCGCGCCAGCGCCTTGCGAATCTCTTCCTCGCGCTGCAGGGCGGCGAGCTGCCGGGGGGAGAGGGCTCGCTCCTTCGGCTTGGGGACGAGCTCCTCGAACTTCGCGGCTCGGATTTGCATGTTGCTCGACGTCTCCTGGAGGACGGTGCGGCGATGGGCGCCCGCATGATGACACGAATCCACGACGCCGCCAAACGAATCCGATGATCCTGCGACGTTGTTCGGATCCACGTAATCCATGCCGGACTGAACGCCACGCGATTCACCTGATGCACCGGGAACCGAAACGATCGCACCCTGGGTGGTTGCCCCGTTGCGATATGGCAACGTACGGGGCTTCCCCGCGCAGGAGTGAAGCCGTATGCTTCGCACGACTGGCGCACAGGCGCCGACGAGGGAGAGGTGTTCGATGACGGATCCGGCCGGGGGGCCGCCGCCCCCCCAGGACTCAGGCAACTGGCAGACCCCGCCGCCGAGCCCGGCGAGTCCCCCGCCCCAGTTCCAGCAGGCGCCCGTCGCCGCCGGTCCGGCACCGGGCGTGGCGTACTCGGATCTCGTCACCCGCATCATCGCCTACGTCATCGACTCGATCCTGCTCGCGATCGGCACGTTCATCGTGGCCGCCGTGCTCGGGGTCGCGATCTTCGCGAGCCTCCTCACGGGGGGCTTCATCCTGGCGATCATCGCCGGGCTGATCCTCGCCGTGGTGGTGCTGCTCGCGAGCGCCGTCTACTTCGTCTACACGTGGACGACGATGCGCGCCTCGCCAGGTCAGAAGATCCTGAACCTGGAGACCGTGAACGCCGCCGACGGCGCGACCCTGACCCGCGATCAGGCGATCCGCCGCTGGGCGTTCCTGTTCGGCCCGCAGGCCATCGCCAGCGTCGGCCAGTTCGCCTTCGGGGCCTCGGACATCTACTGGCTGTCGCCGATCCTCAGCCTGCTCGCCTTCCTGTACACGCTGTACCTGCTGTACACGGCGTCGCAGAGCCCCAAGCGCCAGGGCTTCCACGACGTCCAGGCGGGCACCGTCGTCGTCAAGCGGCTCGCCTGACGCGCCCCTCCTCCACGCACGACGGGGCCGGCGACGCCGGCCCCGTTTCGATTCCCGGCAACGATCAGGGTTCGAACTCGAGCCCGCGAGCGTGCCGTGGTTGGAACACCGCGAGGGGGCGGCGGTCGAACGCGGCGACGCGCCGGATCCCCAGCCGCTCCGCGGTCGCCACGAGCACGGCGTCGGCGAGGCGCGGCCGATGCTCCGCCGCCTCGGTCAGGAGCTCCGCGGCGCGCGCGAGGTCCTCGGGGGTCGGGGTCACGAGCCGGATCGCGCCCGCGACGATCGAGGCGACCACCGCGCGCGAGGCAGCTGCGCCCAGCTCGC
Source organism: uncultured Chloroflexia bacterium (assembly GCA_963732805.1). Lineage (GTDB taxonomy): Bacteria > Chloroflexota > Limnocylindria > Limnocylindrales > CSP1-4 > CAIXZV01. The sequence goes on along the minus strand of CAVTAW010000001.1, from coordinate 1,580,258 downwards.
GCTGGAGCAGGACGTCCAGCTCGCCGAGCCCGAGGGCACCGAGCAGCAGCGGCTCGTCGGCGCGCTCGAACCAGGCGACCGCGGCCCGGTGGTTGAGGTCGGCCGCGTCGGCCGCGGCCAGGATCGCAGACGGATCGAGCAGGATCGCCATCCGCTCGCCCTAGCGGTCGCCCGGCCGGCGGCCCGCCTCGCGGCGCGCGATGGACCGCCCGTCGAGGGAGAGGCGGCCGTGGGCGCTGCGCCCGATCCCCAGGAACGGGAACTCCGGCGTGGCCTCGTGCCCGTCGAGCCAGGCTTCGAGCGCCGCCGCGACGACGGCGGTCTTGGTCGTCCGCTGCCGGCGGACGTGGCGGTCGAGCCGGTCCAGCAGGTCGGCGTCGACGAGGATGGTCGTTCGCAGCGTGGACATATGACGTCATATCTACCACGGTGGACAGATCGGTGTCACTCCCCCACCATCGGCTGGCACCCCTCGCGATCCCAGGAGAACCGCCGTGAGCCGCTTTGAACCCAACCTGCGCATCCCCGGACCCACCGCCCTGCCGCCGTCGGTCCGCGAGGCAGGCGGGCGCCAGATGGTCAACCACCGGGGCGAGGAGTTCAAGGCGCTGCTCGGGCGCGTCGAGGCGGGCATGAAGCCGTACTTCGGCACGGAGCACGAGGTGATCCTGCTCACCTGCGCCGGCACGGGTGCGCTCGAGGCGGCCGTGGTGAACGTGCTGTCACCGGGCGATCCGGTCCTGGCCGTCACGATCGGCGCGTTCGGCGACCGGTTCGCCAAGGTCGCCGAGGTGTACGGCGCCTCGGTGACGCGGCTCGAGGTCGAGTGGGGCGAGGCGGCCGAGCCACCGGCGGTGCGTTCCGCGGCGGCCGCGATCCCGGGCCTGAAGGCCGTGCTGCTGACCCACAATGAGACCTCGACCGGCGTGACCAACCGGATCGACGACCTGGCCGCGGTGATCCGGGAGGTTGCCCCGGAAGCGCTCATCCTGGTCGACGCGATCTCCGCGCTGGGCGCGGTCCCGTTCGCGATGGACGCCTGGGGCCTCGACCTCGTGGTCACGGGCTCCCAGAAGGCGTGGATGGCAGCGCCCGGCATGGCGATGGCCGCGGTCGGCCCCCGCGCCTGGGCGGCCGCCGACACCGCCCGCATGCCCCGGTTCTACCTCGACCTCAAGCGCCACCGCGACACGGCGGTCAACGGGGAGACGCCGTGGACGCCGGCCGTCGCGGTGCTGTACCAGGTCGACGAAGGCCTGCGCCTGATGCAGGCAGAGGGCGATGGCGTGTTCGCGCGCCACGAGGCGTGCGCCGCGATGACGCGGGCCGGCCTGCGCGCCCTCGGGTTCGAGCTGCTCGCCGCAGACGCCGTCGCGTCGCGCACCGTGACCGCCGCCCGGATCCCCGAAGGGCTCGACTGGACGTCGTTCAACGGCGCGGTCCGGGCACGGGGGCTGGTGCTCGCGGGAGGCCAGGGCAAGCTCAAGGGGCGGATCTTCCGGGTGGGCCACCTGGGGTCGGTGACGCCCGACGACATCCTCGCCGCGATCGGCGTGCTCGAGGAGGTGACGATCGAGCATGGGCTCGGGGTCGCGCCGGGGGCCGCGGTCGCGGCGACGCAGCGGGCGCTGCTGCAGACGCGGGCGCCCCAGGCCGTCCCGGCATGAGGATCCTGGTCGTCGAGGCGCTGGCCGCCCAGGGGCTGGAGCTGCTGCGCGCGCATCACGAGGTCGACGAGCGGCTGGGCCTCCCGAAGGAGGAGATCGCCTCGATCCTGCCCGACTACGACGCGCTGGTCGTCCGCAGCCAGGTGAAGGTCGACGCCGACCTGATCGCCGCGGGGACGCGCCTGGTGGTCATCGGACGGGCCGGGGTGGGCGTGGACAACGTGGACCTCGAGGCCGCGACCCGGGCCGGGATCACGGTCGTCAACGCGCCGACGGGGAACACGATCGCAGCCGCCGAGCACACGCTCGCGTTGCTGTACGGCCTCGCCCGGCGGATCGCGCCAGCCGACGCGTCGCTCCGGCGCGGCGAATGGAAACGGTCGCAGTTCACCGGTGTCGAGCTGCGCGGCAAGACCCTGGGCATCGTGGGGCTGGGCAAGATCGGCCAGGCGATCGCGGTGCGTGCGCGCGCGATGGAGATGACCGTCCTTGGGTCCGACCCGTTCGTCACGCCCGACCAGGCGGCCAACCTGGGCGTCGAGCTGGTGACCTTCGAGGATCTCGTGACGCGCTCGGACGTGATCACCGTCCACGTCCCGATGAGCCGGGCGACGCGGGGCCTGATCAACGCCTCGGCCATCGCGCGGATGAAGCCCGGCGTGATGCTGCTCAACGTCGCCCGCGGAGGGATCCTGGACGAGGCCGCCGTGGCCGAGGCGTTGATGGCCGGCCGGATCGCGGGGGCCGCGATCGACGTGTTCGAGAAGGAGCCGCCGCTCGACTCGCCGCTGCTCGCCGCCCCCAACACCCTGCTGACTCCCCACCTTGGCGCATCCACGGCCGAAGCCCAGGTTGCGGTCGCCGAGGAGGTGGCCGAGCAGATCCTCGAGGTGCTCGACGGGCGTCCGGCGCGGTACGCGGTCAACGCCCCGCTGCTCACGCCGGAGACCGCCCAGGCCATCGCCCCCTACCTGCCGCTCGCCGAGACGCTGGGCCGGTTCGTCGCCCAGTTCGCGCGCACGGCGCCGCACACGCTGACCCTCGAGATCGCAGGTGAGCCCGCCGCCTTCGACGCCTCGTCGCTGGTCGCAGCCGTCCTGCGCGGGCTGCTGGAGACCGCGACGACCGAGCGGGTCAACCTGGTCAACGCGGCCGCGATGGCCAGGGTCCGGGGCATCACGGTGGTCGAGCGCAAGACGCCCAACGCCGGTCCGTTCGCGTCGCTGCTGACCCTGACCGCCGAGGCGGACGGCCGGACGGCGACGGTCGCTGGCACGGTTGCCCACGGGGAACCCCGGATCGTGCGGCTCGACGAGCACACGATGGACCTGGCGCCCGCGGACTCGATGCTGATCACCCGCCACCAGGACCGACCGGGCACCATGGGCCGGATCGGGATGCTGCTGGGCGAGGCGGACGTCAACATCAGCGCCATGACCCTCGCGCGCTCGGCCCCCCGCGCCGACGCGTTCATGGTCCTCGCCCTCGACGACGACGTGCCGCCCGCGGTGGCCGACGCGATCCGGGCCGATCCGGCCGTGCTCGACGTGTGGGCCATCCGCCTGGCCACCGACCGATGACCGACGGCCCGGACGGCCGGGGCTCCCTCCCGGTCATCACGCCACCGATCCCGGAGGGGCTGGACGCGACGCTGGTGCTGCTCCGGCACGGCGAGTCGGAGTGGATCCGCGAAGGCCGCTTCCAGGGCCAGGCAGAGACCCCGCTGTCCGCCGTCGGCCGCCGGCAGGCGGCGCTCGCAGCGGCCCGGCTGGCGACGCCCCATGCCGCTCCTGCCCTGCCGGTCCCGCATGGGCAACTCCTCGAGATCGCCTACTCGCCGCTGGCACGGACGGCGCAGACCGCCCGCGCCGTGGCCGACGCGATCGGCACGACGGACGGGCACGTGGCGGGACGCCTGGTGGTCCGGCCCGAACCCGGGATCCTGGAGATCGGCCAGGGCGAGTGGGAGGGCGAGACGCACGACGAGATCATGCGTCGCTGGTCGGCGGAGCTCGCGGCGTGGCGCCGCCGGCCGCAGGAGGCCTGGGCCCCCGGCGGGGAGTCCCTTGCAGCGGTCCAGGCCCGCGTGGCCCCGGCGCTGGGCGCCATCCTGGAGCGGCTCGGGCGTGACTTCCCTCGCGGCAGCCTCGATCGTCCCCAGGTCGGCGGGTATCACGGCGTCGGACCGGGCCCGGGCGAGCCGTGGTCGATCCTGGTCGGTCACGACGGGGTGTTCAAGATCGTGATGCTCACGCTGTTCGGGCTGCCCCTGGAGCGGTTCTGGATGTTCTCGTTCGCGCTGTGCGGGATCTCCGTCGTCGAGCTGCGAGGCGGTCGTGCGATCCTGCGCGCGCACAGCCTCACCGAGCACCTGGCCCCGCTGCTCGACGAGCAGGCACAGGAGGCCTCCGACCGTCGGGCCAGCTCGGGCGCCATGTAGCGCGACCGCCGGGCGCGCGGCACCCGGCGCTGGTCACGACCGGTGTTGCCGGTCCGCGACTGCGCCGGCTACAGGGACCGCGGCTTGCGGCTGCGCCAGCGCCGGTGGAACACGAGACGCAGCAGGGAGATCCGCAGCCGCCGCGTTGCGTCCCGCACGGCATGGAGCCGGTCGCCCCCCAGCCGCAGCCGCGCGTACTCGGTCTCGACCTTGGCGTCGGCGACTGTCCTGAGGTCCGCCTTGGCGACCGGGACCAGCTCGCCCAGCGACGCCGCGTACTCGTACACCGTCTGGGTGGGGCGGGGACCGAAGCCCAGCCGCGACGCACCGCGGGCCATCGTCCGCCACGCGGTGTCGGGGCTGATCTCGCCTCGCGGTCCCCGGAGCCATGCGGCCAGCGCGATGCCGCCCACCAGGAGCGCGAGCAGGACGGTCAGCACGATGAACAGGCTCCGGTCGCCGGGGCGGTCGACCGACACCGGCCCCTGCGGCCCCGCGTCCCCGGGGTTGCCCTGGAGGCGCCGGGTGGGGTCGGGCAGGATGGTGCCGCCGGCGGCGTTGCCCGGGGTGGCGCTGGGCACCGGTGGCCCCGGCCGGAGCACGGACGGCCGGCCCTGCCCGCCGCCGGTCGGATCGAACGGGATCCAGCCGTAGCCCGGGAAGTAGACCTCCACCCAGGCATGGGCGGCGTCGTTGCGCACGACCTCGGTGGTGCCGGTCCGGTCGCCGGGCAGGAACCCCTGCACCAGGCGCGTCGGGATGGGATGGTTGGGCAGGGCGGCCCGCAGCAGGATCGCCATCGTGGACGCGTAGTGGAGGCAGTAGCCCGTGCGCGTCCGGGCAAAGCACTCGACCGCGCTCTGCGAGTCGCACACGACGTTGCGGATGTCCGTGCTGTAGTGGAACCTGTCCGACCGGAGGTAGTCGCGGATCGCCACCGCGAGGTCGTACGGGTTGGTCGTGTTGGCCTGGCGCAGGATGGTTCCCAGCAGGGCCGCCGCATCGGGGCCGATCGCGCCCTCCGGAACGGCCGTGTACTCCGCGGCGATGTAGGCCGGGTAGTCCTGGCCGGCCGCTCGCAGCCGGTTCTCGCTCAGCACGTCCGTGTCCTTGAGGCGGAGCACCTGGGCATCCACCGTGTAGCTCATGCCACCGCTCGGCAGCTCGACGCCCGCGAAGGCTTCGCCCTGGCCCGACAGGAGCACGCTGGATGGGGTATCGACCGAGGCGGGCGTACCCGGGCTGAGCATGGCCCGGTCCACGAAAGTGTCGGTCCGGATCGTCACCTGGACCGGGCTCGTCTCCGTGCTCGACGGGTCCTCCGGGGTGCCCGCCAGCAGCGACGCACCCGCATCGACGGGCACCTTCGCGATGTCGGACTGGTCCCAGTAGCTGAGGGCGAACGTGTCGTATGTCGCCGCTCTCCAGTACATGTCGTCCGCGTTCGCCGGGACCGTCGCCTGGAACGCCACGCCCTGGTCACTGAACCAGCGGTTCTCGATGCGGGCGGACGACCCGAACGTGACCCCGCCGCCGCCGCGGATGTCGCCGCCGACGGGGAACAGGCGGCTGACCGTCTCCCCGAGCTCCACCAGCTGGGAGTCGATTCCGTGCCAGGCCCCGGCCAGGGGCGCCGAGGCCGCCCGGTAGGTCAGGACCAGCGACCCCAGCAGGGCGGCCACGATGAACACCATCCCGCCGCGCAGGTAGAGCGACGAGATCGTGCCCGGATCGCCGATCTGGCGACGGAGCCAGGTCGCCCGCTCCTCGAACGCGTGCATCTCGATCAGCAGCAGCAGCGACGCCGCGGTGAACAGCACCAGGTACGGGAGCTGGTCACGACTGGTGAGGGCCATGTTGCCGAGGAGCACGAGCCCGGTCATCACGACCCCGTTCAGCGGGTGGCGGTGCCCGAACACGGCGTACGCCGTGAACTGGGTGGTCGCCCAGACGATGGCGCCCAGCACCAGGACGTAGTGGACCTCCTGGTCCGTGAACGGCATGCCGCGCCAGGCGATGTCGAGGTACGCCTGGACGGTCCCCGAGGCTGTCTCATGGAATGCCTGCGCGATCGAGGCCCCGGGCTTCACGGCCCAGCCCGCGATGATCGGGATCAGCAGGCCCGCGAACAGGGCACCGATCCCGTGCGTGGTCCAGCGGCCCCAGCCGACCTTGGCCCCGATGAATCCCACCGCCGTGCCCATCAGCGCGCATGGCACCAGCCCGTCCGTCAGCGCCTGCCGGCCGTTGACCCAGGCCGGGTCGTCCATGGCCGTGGCGAGCACGATGGAGAGCACGATCACCAGGGCGACGGTCAGCCAGCCCTCGTCGGGTCGCAGTCGCGCTCGTTCGAGGTTCATCGCGACAGGGCCTCCGCGAGCGGCTGGTCGGGGCCGACGAGGTAGGCCGTCAGCTCGAACTCGGCGAGCGCGTGGCGGACCGCCCGGACCCGCTGATGGGTCGCCTCGGCCGACGCCCGGTCGGCGCCGGTATCGAAGGCCGACTGGTCAAGCAGCACCACCACGGCGCCGATGCCGCGGCTCCGCAGCGTGGCCAGCGGCCGGATGAACGACGGATCGGTGGACGCCGTGATCACGATGGCCGTCATCCCCCGGCGGAGCCGGTTCAGGCCCGTGACCAGGGCCTCACCCAGGGGCGCCCGGCCATCGGCCTGGACGGCGGCCAGCAGCTGCAGGATCTTGAGCCGCTGGCGGCCGCCGCGGTCGGCGGGCAGCACCGTCAGCCGATGCGCGTTGACCGTGAGCCCGACGGCCCGGTTCTCACCCAGCGCCTTGTCTGCGATCGACGCGGCGGCCCGGACCGCGACCTCGGTGGAGGAGCGTTCGCCCTCGCCGACCTCGGTGCCCGCCTCGAGGTCCAGGAACAGCCAGGCATCCGCCGTCTGCTCCAGGTCGAACTCCTTGACCTGGATCTCGCCCAGCCGCGCCGTGGTCCGCCAGTGGATCCGGTTCATCGAGTCGCCCGGGGCATAGGGCCGGACCGTGGTCGCCAGGGGCGTGGTCTGCAGGGTTCGCTCGGGGGATGCGTGGGCGCCCTCGATGTTGGCGGGCGGCAGGCGCCACAGCGGCAGCACCTCGATGCGCGGGTACACCACGAGCGTCACGCCCTGGCCCACGGCGGCGGTCGCCTCGAAGAACCCGAACGGATCTCCGGTCCGGATCATCAGCGGCTCGATCCGGAAGTGACCACGCCGGACGAGCGGCGTCCGGACCAGCCACGACCGCTCCTGCCGACCGCCCAGCGCCAGCGCCCGCCCGGGGAGACCGCCGGGCAGCGTCGTGGGGTTGTGCACCTCGAGCCACGGCTTGCGCAGGCGGCCGGTGTTGCGCAGCGTGTAGGTCACCCGCAACCGGTCTCCCACGTGGCCGCTCAGCTGCGACACCGCGTAGCCCGCCTCGAGGTCCGACAGGCCGAGGCGGGTCAGGATGTAGCTGCCGCCGCCAACCAGCAGGCCCACGTAGACCAGGAAGAACAGGAACGGCAACCCGGTCGAGAACGCCGCGACGACCAGGACGACGGCCAGGGCGATGAGCTGGAGGCGGCGAAGCAAGCGGATCGGTCCTCCGTTCGACGGCGGGGACGCGGACGCGGGTCAGCCGGCGGTGGCGCTGGGGGCGATCTCGCGCGGGCCGCCGGACTGGCGGGCGGCCTCGATCGGCGTGGTTTCGAGCAGCTCGTGCACGACGTGCGCGGCGCTCACGTCGTGGATCGACGAGCTGGTCTTGATGATCACGCGATGCGCGAGGCCGGGCTCGGCCAGGACCTTCACGTCGTCGGGGATGACATAGTCGCGGCCGAGGAGCCCGGCCAGCGCCTGGGATGCCCGGTACAGGCTGATCGAGCCGCGCGGGCTCGCGCCGAGGTAGACGTCGGGGTGGGATCGCGTCGAGGACACGAGACGGACGATGTAGTCGCTGACTGCGGGGTCGACATAGATCTCGCGGACGCCGGCCTGGAGATCCCGCAGCTCCTCCACCGAGCACACCTCGCTGAGGGCCTCGAGCGGATGCGTGCGCTTCTGCTCGTCCAGGATCACGATCTCGTCCACGAGCTGCGGGTAGCCGAGCCGGATGCGGAGCATGAACCGGTCCAGCTGCGCCTCGGGCAGGGCGAACGTGCCCTCGTACTCGATGGGGTTCTGGGTCGCGATGACCAGGAACGGGTCGGGCATCGGGTGGGTGATGCCGTCGATCGTCGCCTGGCGCTCCTCCATGCACTCGAGCAGCGCGCTCTGGGTCTTGGGGGTCGCGCGGTTGATCTCGTCCGCGAGCACGACCTGGCTCATGATCGGGCCGGGGCGGAACTCGAACTCCTGCGTCTTCTGGTTGTAGATCGACAGCCCGGTGACATCCGAGGGGAGGAGGTCCGGCGTGAACTGGATGCGCCGGAACGAGCAACCCAGGCTGCGCGCGATGGCCTTGGCCAGCATGGTCTTGCCGGTGCCGGGCACGTCCTCGATCAGGAGATGGCCCCGGCACAGCAGGGCAACCAGGGCCAGTCGCACCTCGTGATGCTTGCCGACGATGACCCGCTCGACATTCGCCAGGACCCTGTCGCCGACCTGCTGGATGCTGCTCATCGGACTCCCGTCGTTGTGCCGCCTGATTGGTGACGGCGTTCCCGCACCGGCGCAGACGCCTTGTGCGGTGCTCCGGTGACGTCGCACAACGGGGATCGGGGCGCGGCGACGTCGTGCCTCTGGTGCAGTGTACGACCGGCGCGTCAAATGGGTTCTCGCCCGTTTCGGGCGGCGCTGGTTCGCTCGCGGATCGGCGTCCGAGCGCCTCAGCCGCGGATCAGCGTCAGGCCGCCGACCCAGATCACCATCAGGCAGCCGAGGGCCCCCATCACCCCCAGGAACGGCTCGCCGCCCAGGAACGAGGCGACCGCGACGAACGCGAACATGGCGGCCAGGACGAACGCGATCAGGGCAAGCCCGATCCGCTCGATGAGGGGCCGCGGCCGGCGGTCCGGCTCCGGCCCGGTGGGCGTAGCCATCAGGGCCGACCATACAGTTCGAAGTAGCGGCTGAGCAGGGATCCGGCCAGGGGCGCTGCCCGCTCGCCACCGCGCCCGCCCTTCTCGACCAGGACCGCGATCGCCACCTGGGGGTGATCCACCGGGGCGAAGCCGATGAACCACGAGTGCGGCTCGCCGGTGCCCCCGAGCTCAGCCGTACCGGACTTGCCGGCGGTCGGGATCCCGGGCACCGCGGCGCCCGCCGTGAACAGCCGGCCCAGGTCGCCCTCGACCGCCTGCTCCATGGCCGCCTTGACGGATTGGGCGTCTGTGGCGGCCATCACCCGGCGCCAGACCTGTGGACTGATGGTGCGGGCGCCGGGCCCGTCGCCGGTGAGCGCGCTCACCAGGTAGGGTGTCATCAGGACCCCGTCGTCGGCGACCGTGGCGGCAACGAGCGCCATCTGGAGCGGCGTCACGAACGTCTCCGCCTGACCGAACGACGCCGAGGCCAGCTCGACATCGTCACGGAACCCGCCCGGGGCGTTGCCGTTCCCCGACGTCACCCGGCTGATCGCCGTGGGCAGGTCGAACGGGATCGGCGACCCGAAGCCCAGGCTGGCGGCCTGGTCGACCAGCGCCGCCCCGCCCGTCGCCAGGCCCGTGAGCGCGTACCAGATGTTGCAGCTGACCTCGGTGGCCCCGACCAGGTCCAGCGGCGTATCCCCGGTCTGCGGGTGATGGCCGTCCTTGATCCGGAACCCTTCCACGAGCAGTCCCTTCTTCTCCGCCGGCGGCTGCTCCGGATAGGTCGTCTCGGGTGAGATCGCGCCGGTGTTCAGCCCGGCGATGGCGGTCACGATCTTGAATACGGAGCCCGGCACGTAGCGACCCAGCGTTGCGCGCGGCAGGAGCGGATTGCTGGTGTCGCCTCGCAGCGCCTCGAAGGTCGTGGCGGCCGTCGCCGGGTCGGCGATGGCCGACGCGTCGTAGGTCGGCGTCGAGGCGAGCGCCAGGATCTCGCCCGTCGTGGGATCGAGCATCACCACCGCCCCTCGATCGCGACCGAGACCGGCGACCGCGGCGCGCTGCAGCCGCAGGTCCAGCGTCAGGCGGAGACCGAGCGGATCGCGGCTGCCGGCCCCGAACTTGTCCAGCAGCCCGTCGAACGGATCCGAGCCGGCCAGGCCCAGCAGCTCGGCGTTGTACGTCCGCTCCAGGCCCGCCGTCCCGAACTGGCGGGACGCGTAGCCCACGACATGGCTGATCGTGTCGTCCCGGTACTCGCGCGTGGCCTCGCCGTTCCTGTCCCGGGAGCTGCGGGCCAGCCATCGGCCGTCGCGATCCACGATCGGGCCGCGCAGCGCTCGCCTGGCAACCGCGATCACCGCCGGGTTGTCGGCGGACCGCGACAGGCGCTGGGCCTCGACCACCTGCCACCAGCCCGCCCCCACCGCCAGCACGGCGAAGGCCGTGACCAGGGCGATCCCCGTCCGCAGGACGTTGCCGCCGATGGAGGCGCGGCGGGGCGGGGCGCTCATCGGGCCGCCTTCGGTGCGCCGGCCTTGGGCAACCCGCCACCCGCGCGACGGAGGCGACCGATGCCGGGCAGGCGTCGCGGTGGCCGCGGTGGCGGAGGCGGTTCAACGCCGGGATCCGAGAGCGCGAGCAGCAGGCCGATCACCAGCGCGTTGGCGAGCAGCGACGAGCCGCCGTACGAGATGAACGGGAGCGTGATCCCGGTCAGCGGGATCAGCTTGAGGTTGCCGCCCGCGATGATGAACGCCTGGACGGCAACCACGAGCGCGAGTCCAGCGGCCAGCAGTGCCCGGAAGTCATCGTGGGCCGAGGCGGCGATGCGCAGCCCCCGCTCCACCACGACGAGGTACAGGCCCAGGATGGCGAGCAGCCCCACCAGTCCCAGCTCCTCGCCCAGCGCCGCCAGCGGGTAGTCGGTGTGGACCGCGGGGATCGGCAGGTGCCCGCCGATCGTCGGCAGGCCGCCGCCCAGCCCGACTCCCAGCAGGCCGCCGCGGGCGAACGCGTACAGCGCCTGGACGGTCTGGAATCCGGCACCCAGCGGGTCGCGGAACGGGTCGAGCCAGTTGTCGACGCGCTGCTGGACGTGGCCGAACAGGTTGTACAGCGCCCACGAGCCGACCAGGAACAGCAGCACGCCGCCGATCACGTAGAAGGTTCGGCCCGTCGCCACGTAGAGCAGGGCCAGGAACACGGCGAAGAACAGCAGGGCCGCACCCAGGTCGCGCTGCACGACCACGATGCCCAGGGCGATCGCCCACATCGCGACCATCGGGGCGAGGTACGGGATCGGCGGCAGCCGGAGGGGCCCGATGCGCGTGCTCTCCTCCGCCAGCAGCGACCGGTTCTCCGACAGGTAGCCGGCCAGGAACACCACCAGGATCACCTTGAGCAGCTCCGACGGCTGCCCCGACAGCGGACCGATCGAGAGCGTCAGGCGGGCACCGTTCACGTCGCTGCCGAACACGAAGGTCAGCAGCAGGAGCACGATGCCGGCGGCGGCCCAGGTGTACTTGTAGGTGCGCAGCCAGGCGTCCGATCGGACGGCCAGCGCGAGCGCCGCGATCACCCCCAGCGCGATCAGCAGCCATCCGAGCTGGAGCTGGCCGAGCCCGAACGTGGCATCGCCGAACGACTGGGTGACCAGGTCCTGGGGCAGCCGCTGCATCAGCAGCAGCCCGATCCCGCCCAGCAGCGCGACCGCCGGCAGCAGGACCTGGTCCGTCCGGCGGCCCGCGAGGACGAACGCGACGTGCACGACGAACAGCGCGCCCAGGTACAGCAGCAGCCCCCGTGGGTCGGGCGGCATGAAGTCGAGCGCCCCGACCGTCTTGTCCGCGGCGAGCGTCTCGTTGACCCGCAGCGTGGCTCCCAGCGACGCGGCCCCCGTCACCAGCGCCACCGAGACCAGGACGAGCAGCGCGAGCTCGGTCCGGCGGGTCCGCGGCCGGACCCTCCAGCGGGTGCCGCTCATCGGCCGGGCCTGGAGCAGCGCGCTCACGAGACGCGGCCCCGGTCGAGCCTGAACCGGACCTCGCCGACCTGCAGCTCATCGCCGAACCCGAACGGGGCGACGTGGTCGACCGGCACGCCGTTCACGAACGTGCCGTTCGTGCTCGCCAGGTCCTCCACGTACCACGAGCGGCCGCGGAAGGTCACCGCCGCGTGCTCCGACGACGCGAACGGGTCCTCGACCACGATCGTGTTGTTGACGTCCCGGCCCAGGGTCGTAACGGCATCGAGCGCGAACGAGGCACCCGCGGGTGGCTCCGCGTGGGGCGACGCCACCACGGTCAGCCGTCCGAGCTCTGCCGGACCGCGCGATGCCGTCCGGAGGTCGCGCAACAGCACCCGCGCGACCGCGAACAGGAACCCGTACAGCAGGACCAGGAACAGGATGCGGACCAGCCACAGGGTAAGGACGAAGCCGTCCACCGTCAGCCCGGCAGCGACTCGACGACCAGCACCGTGCCACCCACCTCCAGGCGGTCACCCAGCCCGAGCGCGATCTCGTCCACGCGCACGCCGTTCACACGACTCCCGTTGGTGCTGCCGAGGTCCGTGTACACGAGGGTGCCACGGCGAGCCTGGAGGCGCCCGTGGTGGCGGGAGACGCGGGGATCCTCGAGCACGAGCACGTTGTCCCGCGCACGCCCCATGGTAAGCGGGCTGCCGTCCACCTCCACCAGGTGCTCGCGCCCGTCATGCCCCGATACCCGCAGCGCGGCGCGTGCGGCGGCCGGCGCGGGCCGACGGAACACGAGCGTCTGGGTGCCGTCGCCGCGAATGCCGCCGGGACCGGGCTCGAGCTCCAGCGGAGCGTCGAAGGGGATCGCCTGCCCGGCGGGCGATGACGACACGGCGCCGGCGATCGGTGGCACGGGATCGGCGATGGGTGGCGCGGGGTCGGCGATCGGGGTAACGGTCGCGGCGATCGGTGGCACCGTGTCGGCGATCGGCGCCACGGCGGGCGGCAGCGCGCCCTGCATCGGCGTCGACGGTCCGGCGGGTCCGGGCCCGGCGTCGACCTCCACCTGGCCACGGGCCAGCGAGGGGTCGGCGACCAGCGCAACCGACGGACGGCCGGGCAGGTGATAGGCATGCGCCCGGGCGAACGCGAGCGCCGCATCCGCCAGCCGGGCCGCCAGCGCCTGTGCGTCGGCGACCTCGGGCGCGACGTCCACCATGTCGTCGGGATGAAGCCGCACCCGATACCGTGCCGGGACGCTCGTCCGTGCGCCGTGGCCGGAGCGCGCGCGCTCCATCGCTCGCTCGACGCGCCGTTCGAGCTGGACGGCCTGCACGCGCGTCCGGAACAGCCGTGCGGTCGACCGCTCGAAGAGCTGCTCCAGGAACTGCTCGATGTCCGCGAGGGAGGCCATGGCGCTGGGAACCGTACCAGACGACCGCACGCCACCCCCGCAGGGACCAACGGCGGGTCGGCGCGGGTACCTCGGTCTGGGGGGTGCATTCGTACGCTGGGTATACTCTGGCCCTGCCCGGAGCGGTTCGACCGGGCGTCCTGTCCTGCGTTCCGGGAGTTCGATGACGGAGATCCTCACCGAGTCGTTCTGCGAACGGTGCGGCACCCGATACACCTTTGAGTCCCGCGGCCCGCGGCGTTCGCGGCTGGGCCGGGTGCGGACGCTCTCGAGGGGCGTCCGGAACTTCGTGATGTCGGATGACGCCTCGTTCTCGGAGGCGATGGCGGATGCCCGCGGCGAGGAGGAGCTGACGGCGACGGCCCACCAGCTGGACGCCTTCCACCAGACCTTCAACTTCTGCCTGACCTGCCGCCAGTACACCTGCGGCAACTGCTGGAACCAGGGCGAGGGCCGCTGCCTCACCTGTGCCCCGATCGCCGGCATGGACGAGGTCGTCGCCCTCGTCCCGACGGGCGGTGCCCTGCCCCACAGCAACGGCCACGCGCCGATCGAGGTCGACGACGCATGGCCGGAGGCCGATCTCGCCCGGATCGAAGCCGTGCTCGGACCCATCGACGCCGTCGAGATCCCCGGGGCAGCGGCCGACGTGGCCGCCATCGGGTTCCCGGAGGCGCCACCGGACGTCGCGGACGTCGCGATGCCAGCGGCGTGGGTCGCCGATGCCGCGATCCCGGCGGCGGGAGTCGCGGAGCCCGGCCCGTCGAGCACGGCGGCAGCGCCGCCTGCCGAGCTCGCCGATGATCTCGTTCCTGCCCCGGCCATGCCTGCGGGCGATGCCGTGGCCGCCTCCTGGCCCGAGGATCTCGTGGAACAGCCGTCGGCCGGGCCGAGTCCGGCTGACGAAGCCACGCCCCCGCTGGCGGGCGTGGCGCCCGGCCAGAGCCTGGAGGAGGCCATCGCGGCCTACGAGGCGAAGCTGGCCGCGGACGAGGCCGCCGCCGCCTTCGTGCAGCCGGACGCCGAGCCGGCGGCGATGGCCGCCGCGCCGGACGCCGACCAGTGGATCGCCGGCAACGAGCCCGCCTCGATGGCGGCAGCGGCAAGCGTGAGCGAGCCAATCAACGAGCCCGTGGTCATCGAGCCCCCCGCGGCGGCTGCCCAGGACGTGCCGGTCGCCGCAGTGGCGCCCGAAGCCCCGGCCGCGCCCGAGCCGGAGCCTGCGGCAGCCGTGTTCGAGGCGCCGGTGCCCACGCCTGCGCCTGCGCCCCAGCCGGAACCGAAACCCGCCGCGGCCGCACCGTCCGCCGTGCCGGGCACACCTGCGCCGAGCGACGACCTGGTCCCGCAGCCGACGTGGCCCTCGGCGCCGACGCCCCCCGCGCCCGCTCCGACCAATGGCCGCCCACCGGCCGAGCCGGCCGTCGCGCCGTGGCTCACGGTGGCACCCGACGACGGCACCGCAGCACCCGCGCCGCAATGGCCATCCGCCCCGGCGTGGCGGACGCCGTCCAACGACCGGTCGTATCCGGCGACCCTGGCCGGCCGACCACTGCTCCAGACGCCAGATGCCTCGGCCCTCTGGGCCGCCTCGGCGCGCGAGGTCCTGGGCGCCGCTCCGGCGAGCCTGCCCCAGGCGCCGGCCGCGCCCACGGCCCAGCCGTGCGTGCAGTGCGGCCTGTCACTTTCGGCCAACGCCCGCTTCTGCCGCCGTTGCGGGACGCGCCAGAGCTGATCGCCGGCCTCGATCTCGCGAGCCCGGCTGCCCGCCGGGCCTGATCCCGAGCTCCCTCAGTCGCCCGATGCCTCGGCCGAGCGCGCCTGCGATGCCACCGGCCCGCCCGCTTCCTCGATCGCGAGGAGGCGGACCCGCGTCCATGCCGCGCCGAGCAGCAGCACGTTGAAGCTGATCGACAGCCAGGCCAGCAACCCGAACACGGCGACGAACGCGCCGAACAGCGCCGCCACGCCCGCCAGCCTCGGCGCGACGAACGCGAACGCCTGGGCGATGATGGCCAGCGCCAGGCCCGCTGCGACCGCGGGCGGCCCCAGGGCCCGGCCCGGGACGCGGGTTGCCGGCACGAAGCGATAGACGAGGGCCGTCACGCCCACGAACAGCACGAACGACCCCACCGGTGACGCGAGCTGCCACAGCCCCTTCAGGACCCCGCCGAGATCGGAGCCGACCGGCGTCGCATCGAAGATCCACGACACCACGGACGCCGTGAGCAGCGCCGCGAGGGGCGTCGCCACGAACAGGCCGGACACGATCAGGCCGCGGACCGTGCGCTCGATCTCGTTGCGCCGGCGGCCCTTGTGGAAGATGCGCGAGATCGCGTTGTCCAGCGCCGCGTAAAACCGGCTGGACCCCCAGAGCAGGCCCACGATGGCCACGATCCCGGTGGGCACGGCACCGCCCGACACCTGCTCCAGCGCCGTCCGGGCGAGGTCCTCCAGCGGGGGCACAGCCTGCCCGATCCAGGCCACGATCTGTTCCCGGGCCGCGGGACTGTCGATCAGGACTGCCACCACCGACAGGACGAGCAGCAGCCCCGGCAGGAGCGCGAACAGCGCGCTGTAGGCGAGACCGCCCGCGACGAGGCCGCCGCCGCCGGCATCGTAGTTGTCGAGCACCGCCACCAGCAGCTTCACGGCGGGCAACCCGCCGACCCGATCGGCGATCCGGGTCGCGAGGTCCCGCAGACGGTCGACTCGGCCCTCCTCGCCGCCGTCGTGCATGCCGTCCGCGACTCAGTCCTCGAACAGGCCGGGCTGGATGTCCTCGGCGTGGACCCGGCGCGGGGCGGCGACCAGGGCCCTGATCTCGCCCCGACGGACGAACCGCCGTCCACCGAGCTTGATGCTGGACAGCCGGCCCGTCCGTGCCCAGCTCCCGATGGTCTCGGGCCGGAACCTGACGTTGGCGGCGGCGAGGATCTCGGCGGCCTCGCCGAGCGTGATCCAGTCGGCGGCAGACGGCATCGGCGTCAGTCCTGCCCGCTCTTGCCGGCCGACCCGCCCGAGCTCCCGTCGCTCGAGTCCGAGGTCGAGGTCGAGGTCGAGGTCGAGGTCGCGCCCGACTCCGCCTCCGACTTGTGGCCGCCGGACGATCGCGCGCCGCTGCTCGATCCCCCGCGATCCTTCTTGGCCCAGCCGGATCCCTTGTAGTGGATGGTTGGCGGCGCGAACTGCTTGCGCATCGTGTCCTCCTGGCCGCACGACGGGCAGAACTTGGGGCCCGGGTCGTTGATCCCGTGGAGGATGTCGGCGCGGTGGTCGCAGCTGGTGCACACGTATTCGTAGATGGGCATGGCGTCGTTCGTCCCGGTGGATCGCTGGGTCAGCCGCGCAGCAGGCGCATGCCGCACTTGGGGCAGTAGAACGCCCGCTCGTGGCCGGACGCGAACCCGCAGTGGGCGCACACGAGTCCGCCCCGGCCGGCCGCCGGGACGGGCCGGTCGACCGCGGTCAGCCCGAGCGCGTACTGGTTGGCCAGGATGTTGGTGAGCAGGCCGCCGAGGATTCGCTGGGCGATCCGGTCCGTGTCGCCGCGGACGCCGCGACCGCCCCAGCCCACGACGCCACGCACGATCATGTCGCCCGTCGCCTCGTCCCAGTGCGAGGCCACCCCGCCGACGATCGCGTTGTACTCCGGGTAGCCCGAGGTGTCCGTCTCGCCGTCGAGCATCGCGCACGCAAAGGTGTCGAACGCCAGGTCGATGGCATCGATCGACTCCAGGACCACGAGCGCATGGCGGGTGATCGGGCTCAGCTGGTGATGCGCGTTGAGCCACTGCATGGCCTCGGACGGCCGCACGATCTGGGGCATCGCCTGGCTGAACTCGATGGCCAGCGGATCGACGACCTCGACGTCGCTGGTCGCGATCCCGGCCAGCATCGCGGGCAGCTCGGCAAGCGCGCGTGGGCCGGCCTGCAGGCGGACCCCCTCGGTGCTCTTGCCGGCGTAGTAGAGCTTGAGCTGGTAGTCCTGGGCAACGACCTCCTCCGGCAACCCGACCGCGGCAGGGGTCTTGGCGGTCGGCGCGGGTTTCTCGGCGTCGCCGCCGCGACGCTTCAGGAACTCGAGGGGCACGGCGTCCTCCGGACACGGCCAACTGGCTGGCCCGATGATCGTAGCAGCGAGCGCCCCCGCGGTCACCGCCCGGATCAGTGCTCGAGGCGATCGCGCAGACGGTCCACCTGGTCGGCCAGCTCGATGGCCCGTGCCCGCGCCCCTTCGACGATCGACGGGGGGGCCTTGGCCATGAACGCCTCGTTGGCGAGTCGCGCGAGCGCCGCGTCGTGCAGCCGCTGGGCGTCGGCCAGCTCCTTCTCCAGGCGCAACCGGTCGGATGCCGCCGTCGCTGCGTCGGCAGCGGGGATCCCGATGACGGCCTCGACCGGGCCGGCGATCACGGCCAGGCCGCCCGCGGCGCCGGCCGTGGCGTGGAGGTCCTCGCGGGTGAGGTGGCGGCGCAACGGGCGGGCGCGGGCGAGTCGTTCGAGCGCCGGCCGCAGCGCTTCCAGCGCGGGCCCGAGATCCGGGTCCACGTAGACGTCCAGCGGCAGGTACGCAGCGGGCTCGAGCTTCGCGTCGGCCCGGGCGTTGCGCACGCCGCGCACGAGGTCCACCAGCGTCCCAATCTGTGCCTCGACCAGCTCGTCGCGCTCCCCCACCCCCGGCCAGCGCGCGGCGATCAGCAGCTGCGGGTCGGACGCCCGGTGCGGGAGCGACGCCCAGAGACGCTCGGTGACGAACGGCATCAACGGGTGGAGCAACCGCAGGTACGTGTCGAGCGCCTCGACGAGCGCCCACCAGGTGGCCTCCCGCTGGGCGTCGGTCGAGCCCGGGTCGGCGAGACGAACCTTGGCCAGCTCCAGGCCCCAGTCGCAATACTCATTCCAGATCGCCTCGTACAGCAGCCGGCTGACCTCGCCGAAGGCGTACTCGCCCATCGCCCGGTCCACGGCCGCGACCGTGCCCGCGGCCCGGGACATCACCCAGCGCTCGGCCGGTCCGAGATCCGCGGCGCCCGGCAGCCGCCGCTCCGCGTCGGCGGCGATGGTGGCCGGTCGAGCACCCACGACGAAGCGGGCCGCGTTCCACAGCTTGTTGGCGAAGTTGCGGGCGTTCTCGACCTTGGCCTGGCCGAAGCGCTGATCGTTGCCGGGCGTCGTGCCGTGGACCAGGGCGAAGCGCAGCGCGTCGGCGCCCAGCTCGTCGATCATGCCCAGCGGATCGACCGTGTTGCCCTTGGTCTTGGACATCTTCTGGCCGTAGGGATCGCGGATCAGCCCGGACAGGTAGACGGTGTGGAATGGGGGCACATCGGTCAGCTGGAGCCCGAGCATCATCATCCGGGCGACCCAGAAGAACAGGATGTCGTAGCCCGTCTCCATCACGCTGCCCGGGTAGAAGCGGCGCATGTCCTCGGTCGCGTCCGGCCAGCCGAGCGTCGAGAACGGCCAGAGCCCCGAGCTGAACCAGGTGTCGAAGATGTCCGGGTCCTGGACGAGGTCGGCCGGCGGACGGGCGCACACGTCGCACGCGGCCGGGCCGCCGGGATCGGCGGTGACGGTCACGTGGCCGTCCGGGCAGTACCAGGCGGGGATCCGGTGCCCCCACCACAGCTGGCGCGAGACGTTCCAGTCGCGAATGTTGGTCATCCAGTGCTCCCAGACCTTCACGAACCGGTCCGGGAGGATCGTCGTCTCGCCGCCGCGCGTGGTCTGCAGCGCGGTCTCGGCCATGGGCCCCGTGCGGATGAACCACTGCGTCTTGAGCCTCGGCTCCACGACGTCGTCGCTCCGCTGGCAGCGGCCGATCACCATCTCGTGGGGCTGCTCGCTCTCGAGGTCGCCGCGCTGCGCGAGGTCGGCGAGGATCCGGGCGCGTGCCTCGTACCGGTCGAGGCCGTCGTAGGCCGTGCCCGTGCCCACGACCCGGGCCTCGTCGTCGAGGATCGTGGGCATCGGCAGGCCGTGCCGCCGACCCGTCTCGTGGTCGTCATGATCGTGGGCCGGGGTGATCTTGACGGCCCCCGTGCCGAACGCCGGATCCACGGTCGGATCCGCGATCACCGGCACACCGCGCTCGACGAACGGGATGCGGACCCGCCGCCCGACGAGCGCGGTGTAGCGGGCATCGTCGGGGTGCACGGCGACCGCGGTATCGCCGAGGATCGTCTCGGGCCGTGTCGTGGCGACGGTCACCACGGCACCCGGATCGGGCGCACCGGTCGCCTCGTCCACCAGGTGGTAGCGAACGCGCCACATGGTCCCCGTCTCCGGGGTGGGGATCACCTCCAGGTCGCTCACGCTGGTGTGACAGCCGGGGCACCAGTTGACCAGCGCCTCCGTCCGATACGCGAGCCCCGCGCGATACAGCCGCTCGAAGGCGACCCGCACGGCCCGCGCGGAGACCTCGTCCATCGTGAACCTGAGCCGACCCCAGTCGCAGCTGCCGCCCAGCCGGCGCTGCTGGGTGAGGATGACATCCCGCGTCGCGGTGATGAACTCGCGCATCCGCTCCAGGTACCGCTCACGGCCCAGCGTGGCGCGACTCTCGCCCTCCTTCGCGAGGATCCCGTCGAGCACGAACTGGGCGGCGATGCTGGCGTGGTCGAGGCCGGGCAGGAACAGGGCGGGCCGGCCGAGCATCCGGGCGTGGCGGATCATCAGGTCCTCGACCGTGGTCCGCTGGGCATGCCCGAGGTGGAGGCTGCCGGTCACGTTGGGCGGCGGCTGGATGATCACGAACGGTTCCAGCGCCCAGTCGGCCGTCGAACCCGCCCCGTCCGGCGCGAACACGTCCGCGGCCAGCCAGCGCTCGTAGACGTCATGCTCGAACTCGGCCGGCACGTAGGCCTTGGCGAGGGTCTCGGTCGGCTGGCTCATCGATCGCTCCCGGCTGCCCGGGCACGCGTGCCCGGAGACGAAAAACGCCCCGTCGTCCAGCGGACGAACGGGGTCGTGGTACCACCTGCTGGTTCGACGCCGGGGTCCATCGCTCGTCGCGGCCGACCTGTCTCCGGCATCCTCGTCGGCGCGCTATCGGGCGCCACCCGCACGGCTCGCGAGCGACCTTCGGATCCGTCGTGCCCGCGCGGCTCGCACCATCCCGCGCTCGCTTGGGGCCGTGGCCGGACCTACTCCTCTCGGTCGTCGCCGTGAGGGCGGGAGTGTACCACGCGGTCTGCGGCGTCCGACCCCGGCGGTCAGGCCAGGCGGGCGGCGACCGCCCCGTAGATCGCGCCCAGGAACCGGCTGGGCACCCGGTGCAGCAGGTACGGGGCCGCGAACCCGGCATCCGGCGCGAGCTGCTGCCAGCGGCGGAACGAGATCGGATGCGGCACGTACGGGTTGCCGTGATCCGCGTCGTACTCCACGAGGACCAGGCGGCCACCCTCGCCGAGCGCCGAGTGGATCGCGAGGAGCACCGGCGTCGGGTCCGCCACGAAGTGCAGGCTGTTCGCGGCCAGGACGCCGTCGAACGGACCCGCGGGCAGACCGTGCCGGAAATCGGCCACCACGGTGTGCACGCGGGTTCCCGGGAATCGCTCGCCGGCGCGAGCCGCGAGCTCGCCCAGCGCCCACTGGTCGCGGTCGAGGGCCAGGATGTGACCGGTCTCGCCCAGCAGGTCGGCAAGCGCCAGCGTGAACTCGCCGTCGCCCGACCCGAGCTCCAGCCAGCGCGGCCCGGCCCCGGCGACGCCGTCGCGGATCAGGGCCACGTGGTCGGCGTGCTGCATGCCCCCATCATCCCGCGATCGCGGGGAGGCGTCGTGCGCGTGCGCGCCGATCAGGAGCGGGCGGTCTCGGCACGCACGTGGTCGGCGGCCTGGTCGGTGGCGGCGTCCGCGCGCGTCCGCTGGTCCAGCTCGCGGTTGGCGGCGCGCAGCCAGTCGGCGGCGCCCGACGAGAAGCGGCACGGCCCCGGCGATCGCGAACCACGGCCCGAACGCCCCGGCAAGACCGATGACCGCGATCCCGAACCCCACGGCCAGCGGCGCCGCACTCCGGGTGGGCACGGGAGCCGACTCGTCGCCGAACGGGCCGTCGGGCACCCGCGCCTGCTCGTCCCGGGCGCCGTCATCGGGGCGGCGGCGGCTGCCTCGGAGGGCCAGGAAGGCGACCCCGGTCGCGATCCCGAAGCCCAGCAGCAGCACGGTGCCCGCGGTCTCGTAGCTCACGAACCAGTACACGAGCCCGGCCGCGACGGCATACAGCGAGAGGCGGCCGAAGAAGCGGACCTCCTCGGGCATCAGACCGTGGCCTCCGCCCCGGAGCCGCCGGCCGTCTCGGAGCCGCGCGTCGCGGAGCCGCCGGACGTGCCCGCGGCGGCCTCCGCCTCCGCCGCTGCCATCCGGGCGTCGAACACCGGGCGCAGCGACCGGATCGGCGGCAGGCGATCGAAGTTGTGATGCGGCGGCGGCGAGGTCGTCGCCCACTCGAGCGAGTTCCCGCCCCACGGATCGGACGGCGCGTCGGCCGGCCGCCGGAGCGCGCGCCACACCGCGACCAGGAACGGCAGCATGCCCGCCGCCAGCACCAGCGCCCCGATCGTGGACACCAGGTTGAGGTCCGCCCAGCCGCGATCCGCGGGGTAGTCGGCGATCCGCCGCGGCATCCCCTCCGAGCCCAGGATGTACTGCGGGATGAACGTGAGCGCGAACCCGATCATCCAGGCGACGACGTGGATCCGTCCGAGCCGCTCGTCGAGCATCCGGCCGGTCAGCTTCGGGAACCAGAAGTACACCCCTGCGAAGCCGGCGAACATCGTCCCGCCGATGAGCACGTTGTGCAGGTGCGCCACCACGAAGTAGGTGTCCTGCGCCTGGTAGTCGATGGGCGGCGAGGCGAGCATCACGCCGGTGATGCCGCCGATCGTGAACACGTACAGCAGCCCCAGGCACCACAGCATCGGTACCGAGAAGCGCAGGCTGCCGCGCCACATCGTCGCCGTCCAGTTGAAGATCTTGATCCCGGTGGGGACCGCGATCAGCAACGACATGATCGAGAAGAACGGCAGGTCCACCCGACCCGTCGTGAACATGTGGTGAGCCCAGACGCCCATCGAGAGGCCGGCGATCGCGATCGTCGCGAACACCAGCGCCCGGTAGCCGAACAGCGGCTTGCTGGAGAAGACGGGGACGACCTCGCTCATGATCCCGAAGTACGGCAGGATCAGGATGTAGACCTCGGGGTGACCGAAGAACCAGAACAGGTGCTGCCACAGGATGGGATCGCCGCCCTGAGTGGGGTCGAAGAACCCGCCGCCGAGGTGGCGGTCGATGAACAGCATCGCCAGGCCGGCCGTGACCGACGGGAACGCGAACAGGATCAGGACCGAGGTCACGAGGATGGTCCAGGTGAACATCGGCATCCGGAACATCCGCATCCCGGGGGCGCGCCGCGTGTAGATGGTCACGAGGAAGTTGAGGGCGCCCAGGATGCCCGACACCCCCACCAGCGCCACCCCCACGATCCACAGGTCCATGCCCGGCGTCGGCGAGTAGGACGGCCCGGACAGCGGCGCGTAGCCGGTCCAGCCTGCCGCCGCGGCGCCGCCGGTGGTCAGGAAGCCGGACATCACGATCAGCCCGCCGAACAGGAACAGCCAGAAGGACAGGGCGTTGAGCCGCGGGAAGGCCATGTCGGCGGCGCCGATCTGAAGCGGCATGATCGCGTTCGCGAAGCCGATCGCCAGCGGGCCGGCGAAGAACAGCAGCATCAGCGTGCCGTGGACGGTGAACAGCTGGTTGTAGGTGGACGCGTCCACCAGCTGCTGACCCGGCGCGGCCAGCTCCAGCCGGATGATCTCCGCGATGGCGCCGCCCGCGAGCGCGAAGCCGAACGCCGCGACGATGTACATCACGCCGATCCGCTTGTGGTCGGTGGTCGTCAGCCAGTCGAGCAGCCCCACCCGCGGCGTGGCGGCAAACGGGGCGTCGATCGCGCTCATCGGGCGACGGTCTCCTGGGTGCAGGTCACGGGGCGGTGCTCGCGCCGGCCGCGTGGTCGGCCAGCCAGGTCTGGAACGTGGCCGGGTCGACGGCCCGGATCGTGAACAGCATCTCGTCGTGGCCGACGCCGCAGAACTCGGCGCAGGCACCGGGGTAGGTGCCGGCTGCCGTGACCCGCAGGTCGAAGTAGGTGGGCCGGCCCGGGATGGCGTCCCGCTTGAACAGGAACGACGGGACGAAGAACGCGTGGTTGACGTCCAGCGATTCCAGGGTCACGTGGACCGGCGTGTCAACGGGGAGCACGATCTCGGGCGGCTGGCCGGGCGTGCCGGTGATGGTGACCGCGTCGTCGGGGTAGCTGGCCTGCCACTGCCAGCGGAACGCGGTCACGTGCAGGTTCACCCCGCCCGGCTCGACGGCATCCACGGTCGACAGCGTGCGCACCGTCAGCCCGAACAGCACCAGGACCGTGGCCAGCGGGATGAGCGTCCAGATGGCCTCGATCGCGGACGCTGCCGCTGGTCTGGGCCGGCAGCC
This sequence comes from uncultured Chloroflexia bacterium, assembly GCA_963732805.1. Taxonomy (GTDB): domain Bacteria; phylum Chloroflexota; class Limnocylindria; order Limnocylindrales; family CSP1-4; genus CAIXZV01. The sequence goes on along the minus strand of CAVTAW010000001.1, from coordinate 1,556,248 downwards.
GGTCGTCCCGTCGGCGATAGCGGATCATCGACCAGGTGACGAGGCTCCAGACGATCGTGGCCACGACGATGCCGCCGACCAGGAACACCGTGTACAGGTCCGAGATCGCGTGGCCCTGCGTCGTCGCGGGCGTGGGCATGCACCCGCCGATCCCCACGGCTGCGAGCGCCGAGGGCACCGATGCGTCCCGCGCCGCGGCGCGTCATGCTCCACCTCCGCCTCGCTGAACCCGCCCGCGGCGTTGCGCACCAGCAGCACGCTCGGGGGCTCGACCGGTTCGCCGGCGCGATCCCGTCGCTCGCGGGCCATGCGGTACACCACCAGCCAGGTCACGACGGGCGCGACCACCAGCAGGATCCGTGACACCACCGTGATGTTCTCGACCGGCATGTCGAGGATCACGGCCAGGACGTCGTTGCCGCCCGCCACCGTGAGCACCAGGAACAGCGCGACGCCGGCGGCGCCGGTCGCCGTCCGGATCGGCGTCCGCCACGGGGGGTCGAGCAGGTGGTGCTCATCGTGGTCGCCGGTGAGGCGCGCCTCGAGGAACGGCCACAGGGCGAGAGCGCCGACCAGCAGCCCGGGGATCAGGACGCCCGGAACGAACAGCGACGGGATCGTGACCCCCAGGATCGTCGGCTCGATCGGCAGGCCGAGGCGCAGGGCACCCTCGAGCCAGCCCACGTACCAGTCGGGCTGCGCCGGCACCGTGGCGAGGTACGGGACGTACGGTCCGTACAGCCACACCGGGTTGATCTGGATCAGCCCCGCCAGCAGCACGATCACGGCCGCCGTGAGGAAGAACAGGCCGAGCGATCGGAACACCTGGCCGGGCCAGAACGGCAGGCCGACGACGTTGTCCTCCCGGGCCAGCCCGCCGCGGTACTGGGTGTGCTTCTGGAACCACAGCAGCGCGAGATGGACGCTGATGCCGCCGATCAGCAGGCCCGGCAGCAGCATGACGTGGAACACGAACAGGCGGCTGAGGATGTCGGCCGTCGGGAACTCCCCCCCGAAGAACAGGGAGGCCACCCAGGGACCCACGAACGGGATCGAGAGCATGACCGAGTTGATGATCCGCAGGCCGGTCCCCGACAGGAGGTCGTCGGGCAGCGAGTAGCCGGTGATCCCCTCCCCCAGCGCGAACAGCAGCAACCCGAGGCCCACCAGGTAGTTGAGCTCCCGCGGCCGCCGGAACGCGCCGGTGAAGAAGATGCGGGCAAGATGGAGGGCGATGGCGCCGAGGAAGATGAGTGCCGTCCAGTGGTGGACCTGGCGCATCAGCAGCCCGGCTTCGACGTCGAACGACAGCCGCATGGTCGAGGCGAAGGCGGCCGACATGGGCGTGCCCTGGAGGGTCGAGTACGAGCCCTGGTAGGTGACCTCGCGCGCGTCCGGCGTGTAGAAGAACGTCAGGAAGGTACCCGTCGCCAGCAGGATCACGAACGAGAACAGGGCGATCTCGCCCAGCAGGAAGCTCCAGTGGTCGGGGAAGATCTTGCGCATCGCGACGCGGACGGGCCCGGCCAGCCCGGTGCGCCGGTCCACCCAGCCCACGACGCGCTCCAGCTCGGTCGGGCGGACGTCGTCCTCCGTGGCCGGCTGCTTCGAGCCGCCGCGTGCGCCGCGATCAGCCATCGGTCCTGTTCCAGAACGCCGGCCCGACGGGTTCCGGGAAGTCGCCCAGGGCGACGAACGTCCCGTCGGGCTGGAGCTGGATCGGCAGCTGGGGCAACGGCCGGGCGGCGGGCCCGAACACCGGCTGGGCACCGTCCAGGACGTCGAACGTCGACTGGTGGCAGGGGCAGATCAGGCGGTGCTCGGCGGCCCGGTACAGGCCCACCGGGCAGCCCGCGTGGGTGCACAGCTTGGAGTACGCGACGTAGCCCTCGGGCGCCCAGGCCATCCGGTCCTGCGCCAACCGCAGCAGGTCCGGCGCGACCCGGATGAGCACGGTCTGGCCGTCAGCGGAACCGACGAAGCCCTCGGGAAACGCGGTCACGATCCCCTCGAGGGGCAGGTCGGCGGCCCGGATCGGCGTTCCGTCGAGACCGACCAGTCGCAGCCCCTGCCGCCAGGGTGTCTGGAACAGGCTCCGGCCCGGCGCGGGACCGAGCGACAGCGCCGGGATCGCGAGCGCCGCGGCCAGGCCGGCGAGGGCACCGCCCAGGGCCTTGACCAGGAACGATCGGCGCGTGATCGCCGCCTCCTCCTCGAGGATCTCCAGCTCCGCATCGGCATCCGCCGCCTCGGCCACGGGGTGGCGCGGCTCGACGCGCAGGTTGCCGGGCAGCAGCCACTGGGACCACGCGATGATCCCGATCCCGATGCCACCCAGCGAGATGGCCAGCAGCACGGCCTCGAGCTGGGTCTGGCCGCCGGCCAGGTACACCCCCAGCAGCGCGAGGCCGGCGAGCGCGGCCACGCCGAACACGCCGCCGATCACGCGCTCCGCGCGGGACGTGCCCGGCGCCTGCCCGCTCACGGCTGATCCTCCTCGCGCCGGACCGCGACCCAGCGCGCGACCAGGAGCAGGGCAAGCAGCGCGATGCCGGCGATGAACCCCTCGGTCACCGGGCCGACGGCGGGAGCGGTCGCGCCGCCCGGGTGCGGGGCGTCGCGCAGGAACTGGACGTAGGCTGCGAGGTTGTCGAGCTCATCGGGCGAGAAGGAGAACCGGGGCATCGGGCCGGGGCCGGTGATGACCGCCTCGCCCACCGTGGTCGGATCGGCGTTGGTCAGGTTCGGAGCCACGAATCCGCCGCCCACGGCGCCACCACCGCCGGCCGGCCCGTGACAGGCGGCGCAGTTGGCGACGAACAGGTCCCGACCCCGGTTGGTGTCGGCGCCCGAGACCACCACCGACGGGATGCCCGGGCCCTGGCCGAGCGATGCCACGTAGTCGACGAGGGCCCGGGTGTCCGCGTCGTTGAACTGCGGCGTCCGCCGGCGGGCGGGCGCCGCAGGGTCGGCCAGCGGCATCCGGCCGGTCCGCAGCACGAAGTCGGCCAGCGCAGCGCCCGCCGCCCGGATGTCCGGGCCGTCCGCCGTTCCGGCGCCCTGCGGTCCGTGGCACGCCGCGCAGGAGGTGAGGAACAGCTGCTCGCCACGCGAGGCCACCGTCACGGGCGTCCCCGGGCCGGTCCCGGCGGCCGGAGCCGTGGATCCGGACACGGTCCCGGCGACGGCAAGCACGAACGCAAGCACGCCCGTCAGCGCGAGATAACCGACGATGACCCGCCGCCCGGAGGGGGTGCGTCCGGGGACGCGCCGACGGGAGGCTGGGCTGAAACCGGCGGGGGACGCGTTCGCTCGGTCTACCATCGCTCGCAGTCGCGGGTTCGAGAATTTCATCGTACTCCGGGATCCCGGAACGCGGCCGCACGGCCGCCGCGTTGCGGGCACCTGTTCCGCCCTGCCGAACGGAGGCGCACGTTGCTCGTCGAGCTTCACCTCGTCCTCGCCGGCCTGGTGGCGGCGAGCGGCGCACTGCTCACGCTGGTGGTCCTGGCCGGCGCCGTGACGCGCCGCCCGGTCCGCTTCGCCCGGGACCGGGTGATCCTGGGTGCGGTCGTGCTGGTCGTGGTGGGCGTGGCCAGTGGCCTGCTGATCCTGGGAACCGGGGGGCGGCCCGATGATCCGCTGCACCTCGTGTACGCGGCGGCCGCGCTCATCGTGCTCCCGGCCGCCCGGTTCTGGGACCGGCTCGAGCGCTGGCGAGGGGCGGCCCTCGGCGTCGGCGGCGTGCTGCTGGCCGCGCTGGTGCTGCGGCTGCTCCAGACGGGCTGAGGCTGGTCCCGGCGGGCGGCTGCTGCGGGCCGCGCCCGGGACCGCAGCTGGTCTACGCGCTGGCCGCGCGCTCGGCCAGCCACTCCTCGTAGTTCGTCTCGTCGACGCCCTTGTCCACGTCCGATTTGGTCAGCAGCAGCGGCGCCCGCGACTCGCGGATCGTCTCCTCGGTGATGATGCACTTGCGGACGTCGGTGCGCTCCGGGATGTCGAACATCACCTCGAGCAGCGCCTCCTCGACGATCGACCGCAGCGCACGGGCACCCGTCTTGCGGTCGAGGGCCACGTCCGCGGCTGCCTGCAGCGCACCGTCCGTGAACACCAGCTCGACCTTGTCCAGCTGGAGGAACTTCTGGAACTGGCGGGTGACCGCGTTCTTGGGCTCGACCAGCACCCGCATCAGGTCGGTCGGCGGTGAGCGGCGACAGCGTGACGATGACCGGCAGCCGGCCGATGAACTCGGGGATCAGCCCGTACTTGAGCAGGTCCTCGGGCATCAGCTTCTCGATGATCTTCGCCCGATCCGCGGCCGACATGCCGCCCTCGGAGCCGAAGCCGATCGAGCGCTTGCCGACACGCTCCTCGACGATCTTCTCCAGCCCGTCGAACGCCCCGCCGCAGATGAACAGGATGTTGGTCGTGTCGATCTGGATGAAGTCCTGGTGGGGATGCTTGCGGCCACCCTGCGGCGGCACGTTGGCCACGGTCCCCTCGAGGATCTTGAGCAGGGCCTGCTGGACGCCCTCGCCCGACACGTCACGTGTGATCGACGGGTTGTCGGCCTTGCGCGCGATCTTGTCGATCTCGTCGATGTAGATGATCCCGCGCTGGGCACGGGCGACGTCGAAGTCGGCCGCCTGGATCAGCCGCAGCAGGATGTTCTCGACATCCTCGCCGACGTAGCCGGCCTCGGTCAGCGACGTCGCGTCCGCGATGCAGAACGGCACGTCGAGCATCCGGGCCAGGGTCTGCGCCAGCAGCGTCTTGCCCGAGCCGGTGGGCCCGACCAGGAGGACGTTCGACTTCTGGAGCTCGACATCGTCAACCGTCGATCCCGCGTTGATCCGCTTGTAGTGGTTGTAGACGGCGACCGAGAGGACCTTCTTCGCCTTCTCCTGGGAGATGACGTACTGGTCGAGCGAGTCGGTGATCTGGCGCGGGTTGGGAAGCTTCTGCTGGGACGGGCGCGACTTGGGCGCCTCCAGCATCTCCTCCTCGATGATCTCCTGGCACAGGTTGATGCACTCGTCGCAGATGTAGACACCCTGCCCGGCGATGAGCTTGCGAACCTGTTCCTGGCTCTTGCCGCAGAAGGAGCAGCGGTAGGGAACCTTGGTCCCCTTCGAGCCCGTTGTCGTCACCGGCATGGCTCCCCTGCGCTATCGATCCGCGGCCGGCCCGGGCTCGCCCGGCTCCGACTCCTTGGCCCTCACGCCCTTCCCGCTCGACAGCTCCGCATCGTGCGCCTGCGCGATGAGCGAGTCGCCGGTGAGCGTGTAGACAGCATCGATGATGCCATAGTCCTTTGCCTGGTCGGGACCCATGAAATAGTCCCGATCGGTGTCCCTGATCACCTTGTCCAGCGGCTGGCCGGTGTGGCGCGCCAGGATCTCGTGGTTGACCTGGACCAGGTACTCCCACTCCTTCATCTGGATGACCGCGTCGGGAGCGTTGCCGCGGAAGCCGCCGGATCCCTGGTGGATCATCACCCGGCTGTGCGGCAGGGCGTAGCGCTTGCCCTGGGCACCGGCGGCCAGCAGCACGGCCGCCATGGATGCGGCCATGCCGATGCAGATCGTGCTGACCGGCGCCCGCAGGTACTGCATCGTGTCGTAGATCGCGAGACCGCTGGTCACCACGCCGCCGGGCGAGTTGATGTACAGGCTGATGTCCTTCTCGGGATCCTCGGACTCGAGGAACAGCAGCTGGGCGATCACGAGGTTGGCGAGATGATCGTCGATCGCGTCGCCCAGGAAGATGATCCGCTCGCGCAGCAGCCGCGAGTAGATGTCGTAGGCGCGCTCCCCACGGCTGGTGGATTCGATGACCATCGGGACGAGCATGGTGGGTCTCCCCTGCACTGGATCGGGCGTCACGAGCCCGCGGCGGCGGGTTCAGGGCCGGGGATCGCCCCCGGATCGGTGGCATCGATCGACGCGGCCGCCTCGGCTTCAGGCGCGTCCACGGCCGAGGGCGCGTCGTCCTCGAGGTGCGGGAGCGCGGGGTGCTCCGGGTGGGCGGCCAGCCAGCGGTCCACCAGCGTCTCCACGACGCGCGTGCGGCGCAGCGTGCTGTGGATGAAGCTGCGGCCGCGATCGGACTCGAAGTAGCGGACGGTCTTCTGGTCCTTGTACCGGGCACGGGCCAGCTCGACCTGGGCCTCGATCTCCTCGTCGGGCACGTCGATACCCTCGGCCTCGGCGATCTTGGAGAGCACCAGGAGCACCTTCGTGCGCTGCTCGGCCCGTGGCCGGAACTCGGCGTGGAGGTCCTCCTCGGTCTGGTCCGTGGCCTTGAGGTATGCGTCCTCGGCGATCCCCTGGCGGGCAAGCGTGCGACCGGAACTCGTCGTGCATCACCTCGACCTCCTGGTCCACCAGGATGTCCGGGAGGTCGATGGTGGCGTTGGCTACCGCGTACTCGATGATCCTGTCGCTGAATTCGTGCCTCGCCCGGTCGAGCGCGTTGCGCCGCAGCCGCTGCGTCCACGTCGGCACGGAGCGCGGCGAGGTCCGCGTAGTCGCCCATCGAGCGCGCGAACTCGTCGTCCGCCTCGGGCAGGATCTTCTCCCGCAGCTCCTTGACGTCGACCTCGAAGTGCGCCGGCTTGCCCGCCAGCGATGGCCTCCGGGTAGTCGTCGGGGAAGGTGACGTCGAAGCTCGTCGTGTCGCCCGGCTTCAGCCCCACGAGGTTGGCCTCGAAGCCCGGGATCAGCCGGTCCTCGCCGATGATCAGCGGCATCCGCTCGGCCGATGCCGCCATCGAACGCCTCGCCGTCCCGGGTGCCGACGAACCCGATGACGGCCCAGTCGCCGTTCCGGGCGCCACGCTCCTCGACCGCCGCGAGGGTCGCGTTCTGGTCGCGCAGCTCCTCGACGACCTTGTCCACCCTGGCGATCGTCCACGGCCTCGATCTCGGGACCGAAGTTGAAGTTCTGAGTAGTCGCCGAGCTCGACCTCGGGACGGACCTGGACCGTCGCCTTGAACCGCAGCGGCTTGCCCTCGACGGCCTCGACGACCTCGACGTCGGCATTGGTGAGGGGCACGATGCCATGCTCGACGATCGCCTCGCGGTAGGCGTCCTGCACCAGGTGCTCCACGGCCTCATCGAGGACGGCTCCGGGGCCGAGCACGCGCTCGAGGATCGGCCTCGGGGCCTTGCCGGGGCGGAACCCGGCAACCCGGGTCCGCCGCGACAGCCGGCCGACGGCGTCGCGGACGGCACGGTCGAGGCGGTCGGCTGGGCACCTCGACCTCGAGGAGGACGGAGCTCTTGGGAGCGGGGGTGGCTGTCACTTGCATCGCCGGGCGAGTATAGGGTGGGTCGGCGCCTCGGGGCGCCCGTGCCGTGGGCCGGCAGCCCCGCCGTCCGATCCGCAGCGGCGCCCCGGTGCGGCGTCGGCACCCGCTAGACTCGCGTCACGGGCGAGTGGCGGAATGGCAGACGCGCCGGCCTTAGGAGCCGGTGCCGCGTGAGCGGCGTGTCGGTTCGACCCCGACCTCGCCTACCACCGCTCGCGCCGCGGCGCGCGGGATGCCGCGCCTCGCGGCGCCCGGGGACCGGCCCGCCTGCGGCTCAGCCGGGTCAGTCGCTGGCTCGGCTCCGCGACCCTGGCCCTCCGGCGCCCGGTCTCCCCGTCCGGCGGGCCTTGACCTTGTCGAGCTGTGACTGCAGGCCCGGGGAGTCGGGCGCGAACAGCTCCTCGAGGAGCTGCCGGGTGCCACCCCGCGCGCGACGGGCTTGGCGACCCAGGCCAGCAGCCCGGCGGTCACGCCGGCCAGGTCGCGCTCGCGGCGCTCGGGCCCCTTCTCCTTGAGGTACGCCGCGAACTCCCGCTCCAGGGTGCCGCGGACCCGGGCCCCGTCGGGCCCGAGCTCGCCCAGCGCCTTGTCGATCTCCTTGGGCAGCATCGATTTGGGCAGCGGGTCGGGCTTGCCGAACACGGCGTTCCGGGCGCGGCGCAGCACCTTGGCGGGTCCGCCGACCAGCAGGAACCCGGCGCCCGCGGCGACACCGGCGGTGCGGACGGGGTTGCGGCGGACCCTGGCCGGGATGTCCACGGCCGCCCGGGCCGACGCCTCCAGCCGGTCCAGCTCGTCGCCCAGGACCTTGCGCGACTCGAGGGCCTCGGCACGAGCCGCGGCCACCGCGGGCCGTCCTTCCAGGATGCGCTCCGGCGTGCTCACGACTTCGGCCTCACGGGCATCCGCTCCCTTGCCCACTCGAGCGTCTCCTTGGTGGTGTCGATGGTGGTCTGCGGCCAGAACCGTGCCTTTAGTGCCTCGGTGTCGATCCCCTGGCGTGCCACGCGCGCGCCCATCAGCGCGATCCAGGCCAGCAGCGCGATCGCGACGCCCACCGCCGCCCCCACGCGCCAGCCGAACGTGATCGCGGAGAACGCGCCGAGCAGCGCCCCGGCCAGGGCCCCCGCCGACCAGCCCGCCGATGGCCGCGCCAATGCCGCCGGCGCCCGCGCCGGCGAACAGTCCGACGATCGCACCCAGCCCGGCCATCACCAGCGTGCCCACCACCAGCGGTCGCCAGGCCGGGTCACCCAGGTTCACCGACTCCCCGATCCGGCGCCACAGCTCATTGGGCAGGTTGGCCCCCAGCACGGCGCCCACGATGATCCCGATGACGATCGCCAGCACGAGATCCACCGCGAGACCAGGGACGCGCAGCGCCACGAGCACCAGCAGGAACGCGAGCGCCACCAGGAACTCCGTGCCGTGGAGGACGCCCCAGCCGATCGACCCGAAGATCCACTCCCCGGTGAACAGGATCAGCCCGATCGGGAGCAGGAAGGCGAGCAGGAACAGCAGCGCGGCGGCCAGGCCGCCCAGCGCCGCGGCTCGGGCGATCTCGCCCTTGATCTCGTCGGCCTCGGCGCGCGCCAGCGCGATGTGCGCCCGGACGGCACGCACGACCGCCGCTCGGGTCGCCCGGAGCTGATCGCGGATGCCGGGCGGCGTGCCACTGTCCGGGCGGGGTCCACCAGCGGAGGCGGAATCGGGCGTCGCGCCGGTGCGCGTGGGGTCTGGGTCTGTCCGGTTGGGGTCCAGCGGTCGTCCTCCCGGTATCACTGGGCACTCGTCGGGGGATCGGGGGAATCATACCAGCGACACTCGGGCCGGCCACGGCTTGGTACGCCCGCCGGCATGCGTGATGCTCCGTCCCCGACCAGTGCCCGGTCCATCCTGACGGCTGAGCTCCTCGCGGTGGGCACCGAGCTGACCGTGGGCGAGACGCTCGACACCAACAGCGGCGAGCTCGCCCGCTCGCTCGTCGCCCACGGCGTCATGGTGACGCGGATCGCGGATCTGCCCGATGACCTAGACGTGGTCGTGGACGCGCTCCGGACGGCCCTCTCTCGGGCCGACCTCGTGATCACGACCGGTGGTCTCGGGCCCACCCCGGATGACCTCACGCGCGAGGCCGTCGCCGCCGTGTGCGGCGAGCAGGTGATCGTGGATGAGACGACCCTCGGCGTGGTTGCGGGAGCTGTGGCGGCGGCGCCGCCAGCCGTTCCCCGAGGCCAACGTCAAGCAGTCATGGGTCATCCCGTCGGCAACCACGCTGCCCAACCCCAACGGGACCGCTCCCGGCTGGTGGGTAGACCGGCCCGACGGGCGACTGATCGTGCTGCTTCCCGGGCCACCGCGCGAGATGCGGCCGATGTGGGCGAACGAGGTCCTCCCCCGGCTCGCGGCGCGGGGGGTGGGCGCCGACAGCGAGGTGCGGACGCTGCGCCTGACCGGGATCGGCGAGTCGCAGGTGGTCGAGCGCCTGGGCGAGGCGCTCCTTCGAGCGCGCAACCCGGTCGTCGCGACGTATGCCCGCCACGAAGCGGTGGACGTGCGGGTGTCGGCCCGTGCCGCGGACGGTCGGTCGGCCCGCGAGCTGGCCGACGAGGCCGAGGCGGCCGTCGTCGCCGCGCTCGGGGAGCACGTCTGGGCCCGCGGAGACACATCCTGGGCCACTGCCATCGCCGACGCGCTCGCCGCGCGGGGCTGGACGCTCGCGACCACCGAGCGAGGCACGCACGGCGCGCTGGTGGGACTCCTGCGAGACGTCCCGTCGCTGCAGCTGGCCGAGGTGGTCGCGGAACGGCACACCGGCGACCCCGCGCGCGACCGTGACCCGGGCCTCGCGGAGGCCGATCGGGTGCGCCGAAGCTCCGGCGCCGATGTCGGGCTGGCGATCCGGCTCGAGCCGGCGGGCGGCGACTCGGCGGTGCGCGTGGCCGTGGCAACGCCGACCGGCACGCACGCCGAGCGGCGGCTCGCGTTCCTGCGGGGCAACCAGGGAGCGGATCGCGCCGCGATCGCCGCCGCCGCCGTGCTGCTCTCGGTGCTCCGCGGCGAAGGCGACGGGCCTGCGCGTCCTAGCGGCGCGGTCCTAGCGGCGCGCTCCTACCGGCGCGCTGCGTGCCGGAGCCGGTCCAGGTCCACGATCACGATCGCGTCGCGCTCCAGGCGGATCAGCCCGTCCGCCACCAGCCAGCCCAGCAGCTTGTTCACGCTCTGCCGGGTGCTGCCGACCATGGCTGCCAGCTCGCCCTGGGTGATCGGCCCGTCCAGCCGGATGTCGCCGCCGTCGCCCCGCCCCTGCTCCTCGGCCAGGCGCACGAGGCGAGCTGCCAGGCGACCCGCGATGTCCAGGAAGTGCAGCTCCTCCACGTGGTTCGTGAGGCGGCGCAGCTCGTGCGCCAGCCCGGCCAGCACGTGGTCCCGGATCCCCGGAACGTCGTTGACCAGCTGGCGGAACCGGTCGCGCGGCAGGACCAGGGTCTCGGTCGCGTCGACGGCCGTGGCCGACGCGGAGCGCGGCGCGCCGTCGAGCAGGGCCAGGGCACCGAAGAACTCGCCCGGGCGCAGCGTGGCCAGGATCGCCTCGACTCCCGCTTCGCTCAGCGTCGAGATCTTCACCCGGCCCGCCAGGACGATGTGCAGCGCATCCCCCGGGTCGCCCTGGTGGAAGATCACCTCGTTCCGCCTGTAGCGGCGCGTGCGCACCGTGGCGGCGAGGGTGGCCAGGTCGTCGGGACCGAGGTCCTGGAACAGCGGCATCCGCTCCAGCGCGGCCCGCAGCGCGGCACCGTCCACGGACGGGCGGCCCGGGCTCACCACGGCGACCGTCCCTCCATGCCCGATCATCCCGGCCGGGTGATGCGCGGCGCCGGCGGGGAGACGGTCAGGAGATCGACAGCACGGGTGTCTGGGCCGTCTCGGCCCGGACGCTCATGCGAGCCGCGACCAGCCCGGCCACCGCCTCGAGGGCAACGGCGGCGGGCCCGGGCTCGCGCTGGGCGACGGCGGGCACGCCGGCGTCGCCGCCCTGCCGGACCGTCACGTCGAGCGGGATCTTGCCCAGCAGCTCCAGCCCGTGCTCCTGCGCGAAACGCTCGCCGCCACCGCGGCCGAAGATCTCGGTCGCCTCGCCGCAGTGCGGGCACACGAAGGCGCTCATGTTCTCCACGATCCCGATGACCGGCACGTTGAGCCGCTGGAGCATCGAGAGTGCCTTGCCGACGTCGGACAGGGCGACGTCCTGGGGCGTGGTGACCAGGACCGTGCCGCTGATGGGCACCGCCTGGGCGAGCGTCAGCTGGGCGTCGGATGTCCCGGGCGGCAGATCCACCACCAGGTAGTCGAGCTCGCCCCACTCGACATCGCGCAGGAACTGCGAGATCGCGCCGCCGATGAGCGGTCCGCGCCACACGATGGGCTGGCCCTCGGGCACGAAGAACTGGATCGAGATCACCTTCACCCCGTGGCGCTCCAGCGGCAAGATCCGGTTGTTCTCGCTGGCCGTCGGCTGGCCTTCGACGCCCAGCATCATCGGGATATTGGGCCCCGTGATGTCGGCGTCCAGCAGGCCCACGGTCGCCCCGGCGCGGGCGAGCGCGACGGCGAGGTTGACGCTCACCGTGCTCTTGCCGACGCCGCCCTTCCCGGACGCGACGGCGATCACGTTCTTGACCCCGGGCAGCAGCTGCTCGGCCGAGCGCGGCGCGGCGCGGCGCACGGTGGCGCCCCAGGTGATCCCGACGTCGGTGACGCCCATGGGGGTCAGGGCCCGGCGCACCTCGGCCTCGATCTGGTCCTTGAGCGGACACGCGGGCGTGGTGAGCTCGATCGTGAATGCCACTCTGTCGCCATCGATGGCCAGGTCCCGGACCATGTTCCGGGTCACCAGGTCGCCCCCGAGCTCGGGCTCCTGGACGGTGCGGAGGGCGTCGAGGACGGCTGCCTCGGAGATGGACGTCATCAGGGTGTGCTCTCGCTCCTGCTGGGTGTCGGCCAGGCCGATTTCGGACACATGAGCCGCGGATATCCTACCCGCGATCGCGTCGCGGACCCGCCGGACGGCTCGCGGGATGGGCCGGGATCCGGTCGGGCACGCCGGGGGCGCCGGCGCCGCGGGGCCCAAGTCGTGCGAATCCGTGCGCCGGCAAGGGGCCCCTCGACGAATCTCGCAGCCCACATCTGGGAAACCGATCCGGATCGTCGATTTGACACCCCCAACCTCACGCGCCTATCGTTCGAGCCCCGAAGGGGCGTCGACGTGCAGCGTCCGCACGGCCGCCGAGCCTCCGTCGAGGCAATGGCAGCCCCGAGTCGCATCCGAGGAGCATGCGTCAGCCGTGCACGACGTCGATGTTCGATTGGTCCAGGTCACCAAGGCCTTCGGGGACGTCCTCGCCGTCGATCACATCGACCTCGACGTGGAGGATGGCGAGTTCTTCAGCCTCCTCGGGCCGTCGGGCTGCGGCAAGACGACAACGCTGCGCATGATCGGCGGCTTCGAGCAGCCCACCAGCGGCCGGATCGAGCTGCAGGGCCAGGATGTCACCTGGCTGCCGCCCTACCAGCGCAATGTGAACACCGTGTTCCAGAACTACGCGCTGTTCCCCCATCTCACGATCTACGAGAACGTCGCCTTCGGGCTGCGCCGCAGGAAGGTCAACGATTCCGAGATCAAGAAGCGGGTCGGCGAGATGCTCAGCCTGGTCGAGCTGCCGGGCTTCGAGCGCCGCAAGCCCAACCAGATCTCCGGTGGCCAGGCACAGCGCGTGGCCCTCGCGCGGGCGCTGATCAACCGGCCGGGCGTGCTGCTGCTCGACGAGCCCCTGGGCGCGCTGGACCTCAAGCTGCGCAAGCAGATGCAGGTGGAGCTCAAGCGCATCCAGCAGGAGGTCGGGATCACGTTCATCTACGTGACCCATGACCAGGAGGAGGCGATGACGATGTCCGATCGCATCGCCGTGATGAACCGCGGGCACTACGAGCAGCTGGGCGATCCCCAGAGCCTGTACGAACGCCCGTCCACCCGGTTCGTGGCCGGGTTCCTCGGCGTCAGCAACCTCCTGCCGGGCCGACTGGCCGGTGCCGATGGCGACTACCGCGTGGTGCGCCTCGCCGACGACACGAACGTCCGCATCCTCGCGGATCTTGCCAATGGATCGGAGGACGTCGAGATCGGCGTCCGGCCCGAGAAGATCCGACTCGCCGACGCCGCCGGGCAGGTGGAAGCCGGGCTCAACCGGCTCACCGGCACCGTGGCCGACACCTCCTACCTCGGCGTCAGCACGCAATACCAGATCCGGACCGCTGCGGGCCAGACGATCACGGTCTACGAGCAGAACGTCGAGCGGACCGAGTCCGGTTCCCTGTATCGACAGGGTGAGCAGGTCCACGTGACCTGGGCTCCCGAGCACACCTTTGTTGTCGCAACCGGGGGTGATGAAGCTGAGCTGCCGCCGGGCGCTGATCCGGCGGTGACCGTCGGAGGAGATCGATGAGCGATCGCAGCCACCCCCTTGACCACCTGACCGTCAGCCGCCGCCGGTTCCTGCAGGGGACCAGCCTCGCCGGCGTCGGCGCCTTCCTCGCCGCCTGCGGCACGAGCGGCACGGGAAGCCAGGCGCCGAGCACCGGGCCGACCTCGGCCCCGGGGTCGTCCGCCCCCGAGTCGATGGCGCCCGAGGCCTCCCCCACCGAGCAGCCGACGCCGTCGGACGTGCTCAACTTCGCCAACTGGCCGCTGTACATCGACACCGACGACAACGACTCGACCAAGCACGCCAGCCTCGAGGCGTTCACGGCCCAGTACGGCACCAAGGTCAACTACTCCGAGGTCATCAACGACAACGAGGAGTTCTTCGGCACGATCAAGGCCCCGCTCCAGGCCGGCCAGGACACGGGCTGGGACCTGATCACGCTGACCCAGTGGATGGCGGCACGCCTCGTCCGGCTCGGCTGGCTCGAGGAGTTCGACAAGTCGGTCATCCCCAACTACGTGAACAACCTCGAGGACGCCTACGTGGCGCCCGACTTCGACCCGGAGAACAAGTACCACGCCCCGTGGCAGGGCGGCATGACCGGCCTCGGCTACGACAAGGCGGTGACCGGCGAGCTGACCACGGTTGCCGCCCTGTGGGACGCCAAGTGGAAGGGCAAGATCACCTACCTGACCGAGATGCGCGACGCGGCCGGGCTGGCGCTGCTCAAGCTGGGCGACGATCCCGCGACGGTGACCGACGATCAGTTCTCGCAGTCGATCGCCGAGATGAAGAAGGCCGTGGACGCCGGGATCGTCCGCCAGTTCACGGGCAACGAGTACGCCGAGAGCCTGGTATCCGGGGACGTCGTGCTCGCGATGGCCTGGTCGGGCGACATCATCCAGAAGCAGGGCGATCGCCCCACCCTCGAGTTCACCGTGCCCGAGGAAGGCGCGATGCTGTGGTACGACAACCTGCTGATCCCCAAGGGTGCCGCCCACAAGTACACGGCCGAGCTGTACATCAACTTCTACTACCAGCCGGCGATCGCCGCGCAGGTCGAGGCGTGGGTCAACTACATCTGCCCCGTGAAGGGCGCCAAGGACGAGATGCTCAAGATCGACGCGGACCTCGCGAACAGCCCGCTGATCTTCCCGCCGGCCGACATCGTGGCGCGGCTCAAGAAGTTCCGCTCGCTGAGCGAGGCCGAGGAGTCGAGCTACAACGACCAGTTCTCCAAGCTGATCGGCGTCTGACGGGGCGTCTGCCGACGACCACACGAGGGGACCGGCCATGGGCGTGCTGATCCGGCGGTACCGCGGGGCGATCCCGTATCTGCTGCTCGCCCCGGGCATCCTGTGGCTGATCGTCTTCTACGCCTATCCATCGCTCCAGATCCTGATCGCCTCGTTCTGGTCGGGCACGCTCGAGACGGGGTTCACGTTCTCGCTCTCGAACTGGACCACGTACCCGGATGCGCTCAACCGATACCAGGAGCAGTTCTTCCGCTCGATCGTGTACGCGGGCTCGGCGACGATCCTGACCTTCCTGATCGCCTACCCGCTCGCCTACACGATCGCGTTCCGCGGCGGGCGCTACAAGAACCTGCTGCTGTTCATGGTCGTGGCCCCGTTCTTCACCAGCTTCCTGCTGCGCACGATCAGCTGGAAGATCATCCTGGGCGACACCGGGATCTTCCTCGGGCCGCTCAAGGATTCGGCCTGGCGGGCTCCGACTTCCGGCTGCTGGCGACGCCGGTGGCGGTGATCTCGGGGATCACCTACAACTTCCTGCCGTTCATGACCCTGCCGATCTACGTCTCGCTCGAGAAGATCGACCGGCGGCTGGTCGAGGCGGCCCAGGACCTCTACGCGGGTCCCTGGCGGCCCGGCGGGACGATCGCGGGGATCGTCGTGAGCGGGGGCCTGTTCGCGGTCCTCGCCTATGCCTTCAACTGGGCCTACCTGCCCATGATCGCGGCGGGGGCGATCGCCGGCGCGATCATCGGCACCCTGTTCGTGTCCCAGTCGTTCCTCCAGGTCACGCTGCCGCTGTCGCTGCCGGGTGTGTTCGCGGGCTCGCTGCTGGTCATGATCCCCGCCATGGGCGACTACGTGAACGCGTCGCTGCTGGGCAACCCCAACACGAACATGATCGGCAACGTCATCCAGAGCCGGTTCCTGACCAACGCGGACTACCCCACGGCGTCCGCCCTCAGCTTCATGCTGATGGCCATGATCCTGGTCGCGGTCACGATCTACGGGCGGCTGCTGGGCACCGAGAACCTGACCACGGGCCGCGGGATCTGAGCCGATGAGCAGCGCCGTCGCCACCATCGCGCCCGACACCCGGCCGTCGATCCGGGCCCGATTGGGCCGCGCGGTCGGGCACTACCTGGCGTCCATCTACGTGTTCGCGGCGATCGCGTACCTGATGCTGCCGGTTGCCGTGATCGCGATCTTCAGCTTCAACGACCCGATCAGCCGCAGCAACCTCGTCTGGCACGGGTTCACGCTCAAGTACTGGGGCGATCCGTTCGGCGTGCCGGGCCTGGGCGATGCGGTCGTGGTCAGCCTCCAGATCGCGTTCCTGTCCACGCTCATCGCGACCGCGCTGGGCACGCTGATCTCGCTGGCCCTGGTGCGCTACCGGTTCCGCGGCCGCGGGCCCATCGACGCGATCATCTTCCTGCCCATGGCGACACCCGAGATCGTCATGGGTGCGTCGCTGCTCACGCTGTTCGTGGCGATCGCGCATCCCCCGTTCTTCCCGCTGAACACGCTCACGATCCTGATCGCCCACATCATGTTCAACATCAGCTTCGTGGTCGTCACGGTCCGAGCGCGGCTGGCCGGCCTGGATCGCAACCTCGAGGAAGCGGCCATGGACCTGTTCGCGAACGAATGGATCACGTTCTGGCGGGTCACGTTCCCGCTGATCCTGCCCGGGATCGTCGCGGCCGGCCTGCTCGCGTTCAGCCTCTCGATCGACGACTTCGTGGTCACCAACTTCACGGCCGGTCGAACGGTGACGTTCCCGATGTTCATCTGGGGGTCGGCGCGCATCGGCGTGCCCGTCCAGGTCAACGTCATCGGCACCATGATCTTCGTGATCGGGATCGCGTTCGTGGTGCTGAGCGTCCTGTTCCAGCGTCGCCGCGACCGAGCTGAGCTCGTCCCCGGCCGGCCCACCGACGCCACAGGAGTCGACAACGCAATGGTCGATGCGCTGCCCGCGCGTTCCCCTCCCCGACCGCTCCGTCGTGCCGCCCGCCTGGAGCCGGATCACGAACCTCGTCGTCGATCACGGCGAGGGCTCGTGGCTGGTCGACCGGTCGACGGCGAGCGCTACCTCGACTACACGTCCGGCATCGGCGTCACCAACACGGGCCACGCGCATCCGCGGGTCGCCGCGGCGATCGCCGGCCCAGGCAGCGAAGCTCCTCCACGGCCAGCAGAACATCGTCTACCACGAGCCCGGCCTCCGCCTGTACGACCGACTGGCCGGGCTGCTGCCCGGCGGACCGTGGTCGGCCTTCCTGTCCAACTCCGGCGCCGAGGCGGTCGAGGCCGCCGTGAAGCTCGCCCGGGTCGCAACGGGCCGCCCGGCGATCGTCGCGTTCCGCTACGGATTCCACGGCCGGACGGCCAGACCATGGCGCTCACCGCCGCCAAGGATGTCTACCGCGGCGCATTCGAGCCGCTGCCCGGATCCATCTACCACGCCGCATACCCGTACTGCTATCGCGCGTCGGGCGGCGCCCACGACCCGGCTGCCTGCACCTGCGACTGGGAGGCGCAGCTCGACCTGCTGTTCCACCAGCTCGTCTACCCGGACAGGGTGGCCGCGATCATCGTGGAGCCGGTCTCGGCGAGGGCGGCTACATCGTGCCGCCGCCCGGGTTCCTGCCCCGCCTGCGCGAGATCACGCGGCAGCACGGGATCCTGCTGATCGCCGACGAGGTCCAGACAGGCTTCGGGCGGACCGGCGAGCTGTTCGCGGTCCGTCACTGGGACGTCGAGCCGGACATCCTGGTCATGGCCAAGGGCATCGCGTCCGGCCTGCCCCTGTCGGGGATCCTGGCCCGCACGGACCTGATGGACCGGCTCCCACCGGGCTCGCACGGCGGCACGTACGGCGGCAACGTCGTTGCCTGCGCGGCCGCCCTCGCCACGCTGGACGTCATCGAGGAGGAAGGCCTGGTGGCGAACGCGCGGGCGCGCGGCGCCCAGCTGCTCGACGGCCTGCGCGCGAGCTGTGCTCGGCGGCCCGCCGTCGGCGATGTCCGGGGCCTGGGGCTCATGGTCGCCCTGGAGTTCGTCCGCCCCGGCGAGGGCGACGGCCGGGTGCCGGACGCGGCGTTGACCAAGCGCTTCCAGAAGGCGTGCTTCGACCGGGGCCTGCTGCGTGCTGACCGCGGGAACGTACGTCAACGTGGTCCGGGTCATCCCGCCGCTGGTCACCACCGAGGATGAGGTCGATCAGGCCCTCGCGATCATGACCGAGGCACTGGACGCGGCGGGCGCCTGAGACGCACCATCCGGGGGTGAGGGCGAGCGACGATGCTCGAGCAGGTGCCGTCCGGCCGGGCCGACGTGACGTGCGTCCCAAATACGCTGACGAACCCCGGTGAGCGGGAGGCCCGCGCGCGCGTCGAGGAGGTGTTCGCGCGCCTCGACGACCTTGGCACGCTCGACCGCGGGCCGCTCGTGATCCCCGAGTGGAACCGGGAGGAGCACGGCGCCCTGCTCACCGACCTGGAGCGGACGGCCGATCGGAGCGGTCGGCGAGCGCTGCTTGACGAGGCTCGCGACGCCGTTCGCGACGCGCTGCGCGTGCGGAGCGCCGGCCAATGGCCCGGTAACCTCTACGGGGTCGGGCTCCGCGGGCCGACGCCGCTCAGGGCACAGGATGTCGCGCTGGCAACGGCGGCGATCGACGACGTTGTCGCGGTCGCGGTGACCGAGGACCTGCTGGATCCGGAGGCCGCGAACATCCTGGCTGGCCCGGGTCGGCAGCTGCTCGGGCTGTCGTCGCTCCGCGAGCGGGCATCCGCCGGGCCCGGTGCTCAATCCGGCCCGACGATCGGGCCGAACGCGGCAGGTGACTGGACTCCGTCAGCGCAGGATTGGGCAGACGCGGAACGTGGACCGGGCGCCGTCGCGCGCGATGCGCCGGTTCCCGGCGAGCGTGCCGTCCGGCGCATCTTCTTCACGGCCACGGCAATCGTCGGTGTCCCGGCGGCCCTCGTGTTCGGGCTGGGGAGCGGCGGACCGCTGCTCGGGATCCTGCTCGCGTGCGCCGTGATCGCCCTCTGCTGGACGTTCGCGACGTACCAGTCGATTCCCTGAAGGACCTGCGTCCCGGTCAGGCCGGCAATCGCAGGCGGCGCAGGATCTCGTCGTGGAGCAGGCCGTTCGAGCCCACGAATGACGGGGCGTCGATCCGGCGCTCCCCGTCCACGTCGGTGACCCGACCGCCAGCCTCCTCGATCAGGACCTGCGGTGCTGCGACGTCCCACGCGTGCATCCCGGTTTCCATCATGGCCTCCGCGGCGCCCTCGGCAACCAGGGCGTAGCCCCAGAAGTCGCCGAACCCGCGATCGCGCCAGGACGACGAGATCAGGGCCTCGAACCCCGGCATCAGCCCGCTCTCCTCATTCTCGCGACGGCTGCCGTACAGGAGCTGCGAGTCCTCGATCGTGGCGACGCGCGAGACGGACAGCCGCCGTTCCCCGTCCAGCCCCCGGTTCCAGGCGCCGCCGCCCCGGTACGCGAACCAGCGCTGACGCATCGACGGCGCGGAGAGCACGCCGACCTGCACCTCTCCGTCGTGCTCAACGGCGAGCAGGGTGCCGAACAGCGGCACGCCGCGGATGTAGTTGTGGGTGCCATCGATCGGATCGATGTACCAGCGCGTCGCCGCGCCGGCCGCCTCCTCGCCGTACTCCTCGCCCACCAGGCCGTGATCGGGGAACTGCGCCAGGATGCGGCCGCGGATCTCGCGTTCGATCTCCTGGTCGGCGACCGTCACGAAGGACTGGTCGGGCTTGCGTTCGAGCACCAGGTCGCGACGGAAGTGCCGGAGCGCGATGGCATCGGCGACATCGCACGCGTCCATCGCGAGCGCAAGCCAATCCCGGAGCCGGTGCTCCGGGACTCGGACGCGGGACCCGGACCAGTCTGGCCCGAACGTGGGGGTCGTCATGAGCACGATGATGCCCTGTCGCGGGCCCCCGCGCTCGACCGCGTGGGCTCAGTGGCAGGTCCCGGTCCCCTGGTCGGTGAACGTCCCGCCCGTCGACTCGAACTCGAACCGCCAGCCGGTTGGCTCCAGTGTCAGGGCGAGCACGCCGTGCGCCGAGGCGGACCGGGCAACCGTGTTCGGCGATCGGCTGGCGAAGTCGCGCAACGGGGCCCCACCCGTGCCGACCACGATCTCGGTGATCCCGGTCGCCGCGTCCACGTGACCGGACGGATCCTGCGGGGCGAAGCGCTCGTAGTCGTGGTCGTGCCCGTTGAGCACCAGATCCGCGCCCGCCGCATACAGGGCGTCCCAGAATGGCGCCACCGCATCGTCGTCACCGTGCTGCCCGCTGCTGAAGCGCGGCTGGTGCCACATCGCGACCGTGCACCGGGCGGTGCTTGCCGCGAGGTCATCGCGCAACCAGCGGACCTGGGGCGAGTCCGGACCGCAGCCTCCCCGGACCTCGTCGCAGTTCGCGTCGAGCACGACCACGTGCCACGCACCCACGTCATCAGAGAACCACGTCCGGCCCGCGCGGACGGCCGCCTGCCCGAAGTACGCCTTGAACGGCGCCGCGGCGTCCGTGATGTAGTCGTGGTTCCCTGCCACCGCGAACCGGGTGCGATCCAGGAGGCGGCCCCAGGACGGGCCGTAGCAGTCGCGGAGCTCGGCGACGGTCCCGCTGTCGTACGCGCTGTCGCCGAGCGTGAACACGATCCCGGGCTGGTCGGCGATGAGGGCGGCCGTGCGTTCGTCGGCGGTGCCGTCGCAGCGAGCGATATCGCCCGCGCCGATCAGGATCGGCGGCGTCGCGGAGGGCGTGCCCTGCGTTTCGGTGGGCGCCGACGTGGCGCCGCCCGACGGCCCGGGCTGCTCCGTGGCGCGGGCGCTCGGCTCGGGCTGCGCCGAGGCGACGGCGCTCCCCGTCGGCTCCGGTCGCAAGGTGGGCACCACACCGGCCAGGGACGCGGACGGGGAGCCGCCGCCCTCGTCCGCCGGACGTCCACCGGTCGTGGCCATCAGGCCGACCAGGAGCGCGATCGCGCCCAGGCCGACGACGAGGACGGCCAGCCCCAGGCGGACGAGCGGCGCGATGGCGGCGCGACGCGGCTGCACCCGCCCAGCGTATGCGGCCGGCGTCCGGGGCGTCGGCGGTCCGCGGCGGAGGGCTCAGCCGGCAGCCGGCGCGGATCGGCTCAGGCGAGCGGCTCGAACGCCTCCGGGTAGCGCACAGTTCCGCGCATCGCGTCGTCCCAGGCGGGCAACCGGCGCGCCATCCAGGCATCGTCCGGCCAGGCTGCGGCGGGTGGCTCGAGACCCATCGCGCGGGCGGGCTCGAACCCGAATCTCGGGTAGTACGAGGGGTGGCCGAGCAGCACCAGCGCCGGCACCGCGCGGGCGACAGCGAGCCCGAGCGCGGCCATCATCAGGGCGGAGCCCACCCCGCGCGCCTGGACGTCCGGGTGCACCGCGACCGGACCGACGGCCAGCACCCGCCCGATCGTCCGTCCGGCATCGTCCTCCACGGGGCACGGGGAGAGCAGCAGGTGTCCGACGATCCGATCCCCGGTGTCGAGCGCGACCAGCGAATGCCAGCCGTCGGGCGCCTCGCGCCGGATCCGGTCGACGATGTCCGCCTCTTCGGGGCCCGTGAATGCGGCCAGCTCGACCGCCCGGACGCCAACGGCGTCGCCGGCCGCTTCGAGCCGGATCGAGACCGCCAGCGGCACCGGCTGCGCCGGCATGAACATGCCGCCGGAACCGCCGTTCACGCTGCGCCCACCCGCGATTGCCGTGCGCCGGGACGCCCGATGACCCTCAGCTTGCGACCGCGGTCTTGAGCGCGTCCGGGATCGGGCGAGTGACGGCGACGGGCTTGATGTACCGGTCCACCATCGCCATCGAACCCGTCACCTTGAGGTTGGCGAACAGGAAGGCAACCTTCTTCGCCTGGGAGGCGAGGATCTCGTCCCTGGTCTCGAGGTCCCACAGCTGGCGCTTGAATGGCCCGATCGCCTTCTTGCGCGTCGTGTACAGGAACTGCTCGTCGGTCTGGCCTTCCTTGCGCTCGTCCGCCGCGCTCGTGTTGCACCAGTCGTAGATCGCGTTCATCAGCGATGAGGGGAACGCCGGGTGCTCGTAGAGCGCGTTCTGGAAGCCGGTCGCGAGGTGGATCTCGGCCGTCTCGACCGCCGGGAAATGGTGGAACAGCTCATCGGGAAGCGTCGAGGCGCCATGCTGGACGGCGCCCGCCAGCCCGTACTCCCGGGCAACGACACCCAGCTTCGCCAGCACGTCGAAGTCCAGCTTGACCGCGGCCACACCGCCACCGGGCAGCGGCACACCACCATGCGACGTGCCCGTCTGGACGCTGACCTTGGACAGCCCCTTGGCGCCGGGTGCGCGCGCGGCGAGCTCCCGGTTGTACCCGTCGAGATACGCCTTGAGCTCCTCGGGGGTGGAGTTCTGCTTGCCGACCTCGCCGATCTCCCCGCCGACGCTCACGGTCACGCCGTCCGTCTCGAGGCTGCGGATCAGCGCGGTCAGCTCCGCGGCGCGCGTGTAGTTCTCCCGCTGCTCCTCGTCGAGGCTGGGCTTCGAGAGGTCGACCAGCGTGGAGCTGTCGATGTCGATGTTGCGGTAGCCCGCATCGAGCGCGAGCCGGCAGGCGCGGCGGATCTCCTCCGTCATCGCCTCCGGATCGGCGGCGTACTTCCGGGCGTTGAACTGGTAGTGGTCGCCCTGGATGAACACGGGCGCCTTCCAGCCGGCCGCGATCGCTCCGGCGAGGATCGAGGTCGCGTAGTCCATCGGCCGCTGGTAGGTGTAGGTCTGCTCGCTGCGGGCCAGCTCGAACAGCACTGCGCCCACGTCGGCCCGTGCGGCCGTCTCGTAGAACGTGCGCGCCATGTCGAACGTCTGGGCACGGATGTTGATCGCGGGCACGGTGAACCCGGCAACCTCGCCCCGGCTCCGGGCCATGTACAGCTCCTGGATGCTGGCCGATCGCGCACCCAGCGCCTGACTCGCCTCCCACACGATCCAGCGGGCGGCCTCCGCGGTGGGATCGTCGGTCGTGAATGCAGCGGTCCAGGCGAGATCGGCCGCGGCCTCGGATCGGAGGCGTGCCTCGTCGTCGATGACGAGGCGGTCACCCGCGACGTGGGCGATGCCGGACAGCTGGGCGAGGAGGTCGTCGGGCGACGAGGCGACGTGGGGCATCGGGTGGTCTCCTGTTCGTGTCAGCACTGATGGTAGCCGGGCTGGAGCGCACCCGGGCTCGGCCACGCGGACGCGGCTGCGCGAACGCGGTCACGCGAACGCGGTCACGCGGACGCACGAGCGGCATCAGCGAGCATGGCAACACCGGCCGGCGGCAGGACGGGCCGAACCGGCGCGACACCGCCGGGACCGTCGTCGGGCGACACGGGTCGCTCGGCCCCGCCCCGACGGGCCGATGCGACCGGCGGTCCGCCTCGCTCGGGAATACACGTGCGGCTCCGCGCCCGGGCCTGCCGCCAAGCCCGGGTCTGCCGCCGACACCCGGTCTGCGATGCCGATACCCGGCCCGCGGTGGCGATACCCGGCCCGCGGTGGCGGGGGTCAGATGCCCGGCTTGGTCACCATCAGGATCACGATCAGGACGATGAGCACGGTCATGAACATGCCGCCCCGCGCCAGCTTCCGGGCGGTCGCGGCAACCTCCGGCGGCGGGCCGGCCGGGGCCCCCGCGGGCGGGGCGCCGGCGGGCGGTCCACCGGCGGTGAGCTTCACCATCTTCTCCGAGGCCGGTGCCTGGACGGTGATCGCGTAGATGACCGCGACCAGGTACAGCAGGATGGCGACCGACAGCCAGATGTAGGTTCCGCCGTTCGGATACCAGCCCAGGAGCACGATCAGCACGACGCCGGTGATGCCCTGGACGATCGCGCCGGGAATCACGATCCGGCGCTCGATCAGGTCCATCACCATGGCCGCGAAGTGTCCGTGCTGCGGTGTTGCGGCCGCCTGGCGCGAGATCAGCGGGAATGCGAACGTCGGCCCGAAGACCGCGATCGCGCCGAGCACATGCAGCAACAGGAACAGCTGGATCATGGGCTCCTTCTCCTCGGGCGCGCACGGCGACCCATCGGCACGGGGTCGAGCGGGGACGCGCCCCTGCGCCCAGAATCTACGACAGGCGCCTGGTCCGCCGCTGAACGAAGTCGACCAGCACGTACTCGCCGAGGTGCTCCGGTTCCGCGTAGAAGGCCCGGCCCCGGTTGAGCTCGGTCACCAGCCCCACGAAGTCGGTGAGGGCGGGCGTGCGCTCGAGCATGAACGTGTTGATCGTGATCCCGTCCTTCGTGCACCGCACCACCTCGCGCAACGTCGCGCGGATCGTGCGGGCGGTCGGCGGGTAGCTGAACTCGACCTGGCCGTGCTCGATGTGGGCGGTCGGCTCGCCGTCCGTGATGACCACGATCTCCCGGTTGGCGCTGTGCTGGCGGGCGAGGATCCGCCGGGCAAGCTGCAGCCCGTGCTGGAGGTTGGTGCCGTACTCGTAGCCGTGCCATGAGAGCCCCGCCAGCGCCTCGGCCCGGATCTCGTGCGCGTCGTACGCGAAGCCCACGATCGCGAGGTGGTCGCGCGGGAACTGCGTCCGGATCAGCGTCTCGAGCGCCAGCGCCACCTTCTTGGCGGCCAGGTAGCAGCCGCGCAGGAGCATCGAGCGGCTCATGTCCACCAGCAGGACCGTCGACGCCGACGTGGTGCGCTCGGTGCGAAAGACCTCGAAGTCGTCCGCTCGGAGGTGGACGGCGGTGCCGCTCTGCTGCCCGTCCGGGGCGTTCTCCTCCCGCATCAGCGCGTTGGTCATCGTGGCCTGCAGGTCGAGATGGAACGCGTCGCCGAACTCGAACGGCTTGGACGTCTCCTCCCGCTCGCCGCCACGCCCCGCGCGGGCCTGGCGATGCCCGCCCAGCGCGTCCTGCCGCAGGCGCGCGAACAGCTCGTCGAGCACCTTCTGGCCGATGCGCCGCGTCCCGCGTGCGCTCAGCTCCAGCCGGCGCCCGGACCGCTCCACGTAGCCCGCCGCCTCCAGGCGATCTGCCAGATCCTCGAGCGCGTCAAGGTCCCGCGCCGCGTCATCGCCCAGCAGGTCGCGAACCTCCGCGCGGTCGATGTCGTGGAGGTCGCCCGGGTCGGCGGCGCCGTCCAGCTGCGCCTCCAGCC
This sequence comes from uncultured Chloroflexia bacterium, assembly GCA_963732805.1. Classification (GTDB taxonomy): domain Bacteria; phylum Chloroflexota; class Limnocylindria; order Limnocylindrales; family CSP1-4; genus CAIXZV01. Next base: position 1,530,993 of record CAVTAW010000001.1, on the reverse strand, counting down.
GGTCCAGCGCCTGGAGCCGCTCGATCGCCTCCAGCGCTGTCTCCAGCCCCAGCGGGCGATCGCCCGAGAACGGCATCGGCTCGCCCAGCCCGCCGGGCAGCAGCTGGTCCAGGTTCGCGGCCAGGCGGGCCAGGTCCCAGCGCAGGCGGTCGTCGCGGAGGAGCGCGTCGATCGTGTCCTGGAGCTCCGCTCGCTGCTCGGGCGTGAGCGATCGAAGGAGGGACTGGACGGCCTGCATCCGGTCGGCCATCTGGTCGATGACGTCGTCGAGCGTCTCAGCGCCCGGGAAGAAGGCCCCGTGGCGGCGCAGGAAGTCATCCACGTCGTCCGCTGACGGCTCATCGCCCGCGACCCGGCGGTCGAGGAGCTGGTTGAGGTCCTTGACCATCTCCCGCTGGGCCGCCAGATCCTCCGGCTTGAGGCTCCTGACGGCGTCCGAGAGCCCCTGCGTCATCCGGTCCAGCACGCCCTTGCGCAGGCGATCGAGGAGCGCGTCGAAGCGCTCGCGGGCCTCGGGCTCCAGGAAGTCGTACTCCTCGAGGGCACGGATCCGGGCACCGACCTCGGGCGGCAGCGACTCCAGCCGGTCGAGCCGGCGGGCTGCGATCTCGCGGGCCATCCGCCGCAGCGCGGGGTCCACCTCCGACATGGGGCCAGCGTCCACCGCGCCCGGCTCGGTCTCGTCCAGGCGGCGCTCGATCCCGGACCGTTCCGCCGCGAGGATCTCGTCCAGCTCCTGCCGGACGTCGGCGAGCGGATCGGCGAGCTGACCCTGCTCGAGGGCCTGCTCGCGACGGCGGCGGAGCTGGTCGAGCAGGTCCCGCAGGCCCCGCAGGTCAGCGCGCGACGGATCGTCGCTCGGCAATCCACGTTCGGCCAGGCGCCGCAGCGCCTCGGCCACATCACCGGTCTCGAGCACGTCGTCCGCGAGCGCGTCCACGATCTCGTCGGCCGTGAGATCGGGCAGGCTCTGGGTGCCGTCCCAGCGGCGGAAGCGGGCGGAGGGGATCAGCAACGGATCACGCCCGGCATCGCTCCGATCGGAGCGACCCAGGTGGCGCGGATCCGGAGTCAGGAACGCCATCGGCTCACCCGTCCACCGCGTCAGCGACGGTAGCTGACGCCGGCCACGCCGCGGTCCTTGTTGATCCGCCGTTGCAGGTGCAGGCCCTCGAGCAGGAACTCCACGGCGGAGGCTACCAGCGCCGGCTCCTGGGCGCCGTCGCTGACGTCGAACGTGCCCAGGCGTTCCACGGCCTCGCGCAGGCCGGGGACCTCGCGCATCCAGCGCACGTACTCCCGCGACGCGACGCGCTCGCCGGTCTCGATGACCAGGCCGTCGTCGAAGGCCTCGATCACCGGCTCCAGCCGGTCCAGCGAGACGTGGCGGTTGAACGTGGCGAAGACCGCCTTCGTCACCAGCCGCTCCACGATCCGCTCCTCGGGCGTGTCCTCGCCGACCGTCTCGATCTCCACCTTGCCGGCCGTGGAGGCGAGCACGGCACCGAGATCCGAGATCCGGGGAGCCGCAACCGGCTCCCCCAGCCGAACGGCCCGCTTGATCGCGGCGGCCTCCAGCACCTCCATGTTGGACACGGACACACGGACCGAGACGCCGCTGCGCTGGCTGATGTCCGGTGAGCGTCGGGCGAGGTGGGTCAGCTCGGCAACCAGCTCCTCGATGAACGCGGGCACGACGACCGGCGGGATGTCGTCCCGCGACGGGAACACGTGCTTCTCCTGGCGCACGATCGCGACCTCGTGCTCCAGCGACCGCGGGTAGTGGGTCCGGATCTGCGATCCGAGGCGGTCCTTGAGCGGCGTGATGATCCGACCGCGGCTGGTGTAATCCTCGGGGTTGGCCGATGCGACCACGAACAGGTCCAGGGGCAGGCGGACCTGGAACCCACGGACCTGCACGTCCCGCTCCTCGAGGATGTTGAGCAGACCCACCTGGATCCGCTCCGCGAGGTCCGGGAGCTCGTTGATCGCAAAGATGCCGCGATTGGCGCGCGGGATCAGGCCGTAGTGCAGCGTGAGCTCGTCGGACAGGTAGCGGCCTTCGGCCACCCGGATGGGATCCACCTCGCCGATCAGGTCGGCGATCGTGATGTCGGGCGTGGCCAGCTTCTCCGCGTACCGGCGATCGCGGGGCAGCCACTCGATCGGCGTCGCGTCGCCCGCCTCCGCGACGATCGCCCGGGCGGCGGCACTGATGGGCGCGAACGGATCATCGTTGAGCTCGCCGCCGGCCACGACCGGCAGCCACTCGTCGAGGAGGCCGACCAGCAGCCGGGCGAGGCGCGTCTTGGCCTGGCCCCGCTCACCCAGGAACACGATGTCCTGGCCGGCCAGGATCGCGTTCTCGATCGAGGGGATGACCGTCTCGTCGTAGCCGACGATACCCTCGAACGCGCTCCGACCGGCGGCCAGGCGCGCGACCAGGTTGGCGCGCAGCTCCTCCTTGACGGTGCGCGGGTGCCAGCCGGACTCGCGAAGATCGCCCAGGGTGGTGGGGCGGTCGGCGGCGGACGGCGGAGGGGTGGAGGTCGAGCGAACCACGGCGAGGACTCCGGGATGCTGGCGGTCACGACTCGGGCGGCCAGCGTGGCACCTCGACCTCAAAGCGTCAAACGGTCACCGTCAAAGCGTCAAACGATCACCGTCGGGCCGGGTGGCGTCAGTCCTTGCGGCCCGGCAGGTGGTCGAGCAGGCGGCGAACCCGGCTCGGCGGCTCGGGTTCCGGCTCCCGATCGGAGTCTTCCGGCTCCGGCTCGTCGTGATACTCGTCGCTGAGCGTCCGGATCGGCGCCCCGTACAGGCCCACCGGGCTCAGCACCGCACCCGATTTCAGCAGCCTCCTGGTCTCTTCGTCCTTGTCCTTCGTCGTGCTCACCGTGGCCCCTTGGCCAGCTTGGCCGTCAGGTGCGACCCATGACGGGTGGCGTCGATCACAGCATGCGCCGCCCGGTCAATCGCCCGCCGGTCGATCGGGGGGATCGCGGCAGCGAGGCTCGCGACGGCGGCCGATCGTGTCGCCTGCTCTCGCTCGAGCTCGAGCGGGGTGACGCGCAGGCGCCCGGCCAGCTCGTCCACGATCCCCCAGGCGAAGTGCTCGAACCGGTCGGAGGACGGGTTCCACGTCGCGAGGACCGCCGGCGGGAGTCGCTGGACGTGACCGTGCGCGTCCCGCGACACCGGGCGCAGGTAGTGGACCGCGACGATGCGGAGGTGAGCTGCCGCGCGTACCGGGTCGGCGGCTGTGTCGCCGACGTGCGCGACGCCGTCGCCGACAGCCGCGATTTCGTCGCCGACTTCCCGGACAACGACGACGACGCCCAGCCTCGTCAGCTCGTCGTCGATGGCGCCCACGGGCGGCGCGGCCAGTCTCCCGAGCACGTCCTCCAGGCGTTCGCCCTCTGCGACCGCCGCCAGGCCGTAGCCCAGCGACAGGGCCCGGATCACGAGGCGTGCTCGTTCGCCCCAAGTGGCCGCGGGACCGTGCGGCACGAGGTCGGCGAGCAGGACGTCGTTCCCCGGACCGGCCGGCGCACGGTCGGCTCGCACCTGCGCACCCGGCGGCACCTGCGCACCCGGCGGCATCTCCGCACCCGGCGGCATCTGCGCACCCGGCGGCATCTCCGCACCCGGCGGCATCTGCGCACCCGGCGGCACCTGCGAACCCGGTGCCCCGCCCTCGAGACGCCATCCCAGATCCGACGCCTCGGGCAGCCATCCGAACGCCTCGGTGCTCCCGGTCAGCTCGACCACCCGGGCCGACGCGGGCAGGAGCCGGAGCAGCGACGACCGGACGGCACCCCGCGCGGAGGGCAGCTCGCCCGCGACCACGAACGGGACCCGGGCCTCCGCCAGCAGCCACAGCAGCGCGGCGAGCTCGCCGTCCAGCACGCGGTCCCGGACGAGGCCCGCGATGGCTCCAGCGTTCCGGCCGGTTTCGTCGAGTTGGCGTTCCAGATGGTGAGCCATGGTCAGTGGCGTGTCGGATGGTCAGTCACGTGTCCAGGTCTGGCGCCGCAGGGAGATCCGCCGCGCGACGCGGAAATCCGCGCGCGGTGCGTCGCCGCGGGCTACTGGAACAGCCCGGCCGCGGCGTACACGTACTTCGTGCCGTACAGCGACTTGACGGTCTTGCCGCCGATCCTGTCGATCTTGTACCACGTGTCGCCCGCCGTCCCGCATGAACCCGTCGTGTAGGAGTCGCCGGTCTGGACCGCCACGGTCCTGACCTTCACGCCCCGGGCGATCCGCGCGACCAGCTTGCCCGCGGTGGACGGCTCGGCCCGCAGGGCGACCGCGCCACAGGCGGTGGTGACGGTCGTCCGCGCGACGGGGGTCGGCGACGGCGCAGGCTCGACCGCCGGTGACGCCGTCACGGCCGGCGCCGCGGTCGTCACGGGCGCTTCGCTCGATGGCGCTTCGGTGGGCGTCGATCCCCCGCACGCGGCGGCGCTGACGGCCAGGAGGCTGACGACGAGCAGACGGCGCAGCATTCGGACTCCCTTCCTCGACGGTCAACCGGACGACGCGGACGTGTTCAAGGATAGGCGGCTGGACCCCGTTCATCGCGTCGCGACTGAATTGACGTCGGCGGACGCACCCGTGAAACGGCCAACACGGGGATATTCATTCGCGTCAAATCCGCGTACCGTGGCGGTTCTCGGAGGGAGGCAGGGGCCCTCGAGCCCCACCAGCGCGGCGTCCCCACACGGTCGCCTCGACCGTCGCGCAGGGCCAGTGGCGAGACCGGCTCTTCCGGGCGGCGGGCGTCGGCCTGCCCTGAAGGGATGGGTGCACCGATGGCAGAGCTCGATATCTCCGGTTCCTACCTGGTAACCATCGGGCGGGGCGCCGGCCCGGAGACCTGGCTGTTCCTCTCCGTCCAGCACGCAGACGGGACGCCTGCGTTGCTGAACTTCCCGGACCCGGCGACGGGCGCAGCAGGGCCCGTGGACGTCTTCGTCGGGCTCAGCGCGATGTTCGGTGCCTTCGATCTTCCTGTCCGTATCGTCGAGGTCCAGCCGATGCCGCTCGGCTTCTACGGCCTCCGCCTCGAGGGTACCGATGAGTTCGACCGTGACATCGCAAAGGTCAGCCCGACGACGCTCGGGATCATCGTGAGCAGCGGCGGCGATCGTGGCCAGGGCATCGCCTGCGCCTGCTCCGTGGGCACCGTGACGTCCTGGCTTCCCGACCGGACCCAGGACCCGCCGCGCGGTTAGCTCACGTCGATCGTCGCCGGCCTGGGCGGGCATCATCGACGTGTTCGCGGCCGCGGAAAGTCCAGGCCGCGATCCGGGCCGTGCTGTCGCGTCGGCGATGCGCGGCCGGCCGATCGGAGGTTCCGGATGACGAGGTTTGTCCTGGACGCCAGCGCCGTCCTGCACCTGGCGAGCGAGGGGTTCGAGGTCGCACCAGCGCACGAGCTGCTCGCCCCGACGCTGCTTCGCTCGCAGGTGCTGTCGGCGCTCCACGAGGCCGTTCTGCGGGGCGAGATCCCCGCCGACGTCGCCCGGGATCGCCTCGCCCGCATCGGCCGGATGCCCATCCGGCTCCTCGGTGACGCCGTCCTCCGGCGTCGTGCCTGGGACCTGGCGGATCGACTGGGTTGGGCTTCCACGTACGAGGCCGAGTACGTGGCGCTCACGCAGCTGCAGGCCGACGCGCTGATCACCCTGGACCCCGAGCTGGCGCGAAGCATCCAGGGGGTCGTCGCGACCGTGTCCATCGACGAGCTGCGGCAGGAGCGCGATCGGTAGGAGCGCAATCGGTCCTCGCCGGCCTGATCGGTCCTCAGGGGCGTGCAGCTCACCGGGCGGAGCAGCTCCACCGGCCCGGTATCCGCGCCCCCCCGGTATTCGCCGCCCTGGTATCCGCCGCCCGTGGAACGCGCGGAGTTCACTGCGGCGGCTGCCGAACGCCCGGTCCGCCGGGTGGAACGCCGGGCGGGCCATCCGACGCGTTCGGGCCCGCTGAGCCGCTGGGCGGAACGCCCGGCGTGCCGGCGCAGCCGAGAACCGCTGCAGTGAACGCGTGGAGTTCCAAGCGCGACGGCGCGGGGGTTCCAAGCGCGACGGCGCGGGGGTCCCAAGCGGCACGGCGCGGGTCGTTCCACGCGCGGCAGCGGGACGTTCCACGCGCAGCACGGGCGTTCCACGCGCAGCAGCGGGGCGTTCCGCCCGTGATCTGCCCGCGGAGATCCGGGAGGATCGACCCCACGACGGGTCCGCACCCAGGCCAAGGCCCACCAGCTGCCCATTCATGCCACGTCCCGGCCACCCACGCGGGTCACAATCCGCGCCATGGAGATCGTCCCCGCATCACCGGAGCTCTGGCCCGCCATTGTCGAGCTGTTCTCAGCCGGGGGCGACCCGAAGTGGTGCTGGTGCCAGTTCTGGCGCAAGCCGGGCTCGAACTGGACCAACACCACGGCCGATGACAACCGCGCCTCGCTCCGGGAGCTGGTGGAGAGGGACCCGGCGCCGGGGCTGGTCGCCCTGAGGGACGGCAAGGCCGTCGGCTGGGTCGGCCTGGGACCGCGCGAGGACTTCGGGCGGCTGACGCGGTCACGGACGATCCCGATGCTCCCGGGAGACGGGATCTGGTCGGTCAACTGCTTCGTGGTGGCGCGGACGGCACGACGGAGCGGCATCGCCCGCGCCCTGCTGGACGCGGCCGTCGCGTACGCGGGGGCTCATGGCGCGGCGCTCATCGAGGGCTACCCGGTCCGGACCGGCGGCAACCGGATCAGCTCGGCGTCGGTCTACACGGGCACGGCCTCGATGTTCGAGGGCGCCGCGTTCAAGGTGGCTGCCCCCACGACGTCGAAGGCGGCCTCCGGGACGCCGCGGGTCGTCATGCGCCGGCGGGCCTGACGCTCCCCGCCGCCTGCATCAACCGCCCGCGAACGTCTCGCGGCAGGCGTCCTCGCCCGGGACGAGGGGTCGAACCGTGAGCCCGAAGGTCGCGTTGGTGTCGATGTCCTGCACCCAGGGCGTCAGCTGGTTGGCTGCCGCGAGCGCCGGCCGCAGCGTGTCGGCATCGGCGCCCGAGGCCATTCCGCACCGCGCGAACCCGTTGGCAACCGGGCCGCCGAAGGTCGCCAGCGGCTGGTCGAGCGGCCAGTCCGCGGGCGCCTGGGTCAGCTGCGGGTCCGGCTGGGGTGCCGGCCCGACAAGCAGCGAGTACGCCGGCGGCACGTAGGACCCCTCGGGACCCAGCTCGGTCGCCAGCCACGACGGCAGGTCGAGCAGCATCCGCCAGAACGAGCCGAAGGCCTCGGGCGTCCCGGGTGCCGGCTCGCAGGGCGTCGTGACGCACTCGATCTGCGCCGAGGGGTCCCCGGTGATCGTGATCCGCGTGCCGTCGACGGTCAGCTCGATCCGCCCGCTCACGGCGCCCATGAGCTGGCTGGGAGCGGTGAAGTCGGACCGGCCGTCGAGCAGGCCGAGGTCACGCGCCGCCTGGAGGATCTGGTCCTCGCCCCGCGCCGTGATCGATCGCCCGATGAGGTTGGGCAGCAGCGGCCCGGGGTAGATCGCCGGCACCGGACCGTCCACGACGACCGTGCCATCCCCGGTGATCCTGAGCGGAGGCTGCACGGCGAAGGCGTCGAGCGGCGCGATGGCCTGGGTGAACGCCATGCGCAGCCAGTAGCTGTCGGCGACCGGCGAGGGCGACGGGGACGACGACGATGGCGAGGCCGACGATGGGACACCCGAAGACGGGGCCGTCGAGCCGCCCGTGCCAGTGCACGCGGCGAGGGCGAGCCCGGCGACAAGGCCGAGCACCATGTTGCGGCGAGGGAGTGCGGGCATCGCTGGAGATCCTCGTGGAGGGGCGCACGGTGAGGACGCGCGCAGGGTGGTCCCGGGTTCCATGATCAAGGCACCGGGACCGGCCGGTCGTGGGCCCGCCTGCCGGGCCCGTTTGCCTGGCCTGCCTGCGAGCCCGCCGCCGGGACCGGCTGCCCCTGCCGGGGGTCGGCTACGTCGTTTGTCGCGTCGCCCGAGTGTTGACGCGGTGGCATCCGGACGCGTAGACTGCGCGCCGGTCGAGCAGGTCGCTCGGCACGTCCCTTACCGGAGGCGGTACGCCAGATGGTGATGAACGCAGCTCTCTACCGGCCGACGATCGCGCCCGCCAGCGGCGCTGTCGACGGGAGAGGTGTGCCCACCAGCAGGTAGGACGCGGGGCGTGAGAGCCCCAGGAGCGACCACCGAGCCGTGGGCCACCGGGTCCGCGGCTCAACTGATTCTCGGGGCGTACTCCGCCCTCGGACACGAGCCGCAGGCCCCCCGGACAACCAGGCCCGCGGCTCGTCCCATGTCTGGGACTCCGCGGACCGGCTCAACCACTCGAGCCACTCCGAGCACCGCAGGAGAGTCCCGTGACGACGACCCTCGCACCCGAACCGAAGACGACCACTCCGACGTCGAGCCCGCTGCCGGCGCATCTCGCCGACCGCGAGCCCGCCGGGCGGATCCCGGCCGCTCCGGGTGTGGAGGACATCACCGTCGCCACACCGCGGACACCGGCCGGCCCGCCGGCACTTCTCGTCGAGCACGTCACCAAGCGTTTCAACGTCGACCGGCGCAAGCCCCCGGTCCTCGCGATCGAGGATGTCTCGCTCCGCCTGGAGCGGGGCTCGATCCACGGGGTCCTGGGCGCCAACGGCTCCGGCAAGTCGACCCTCATCCGCCTGGTTTCGGGGTTGCTGACCCTGGACGAAGGACGGGTGGAGGTGTTCGGCCTCGACATCGAGCGCGACGAGCTTGCCGTGAAGCGGCTGATCAACCGGGTCAGCGTGGACGCGGCGTTCTTCAAGAAGCTCAGCCCGATGGAGAACCTCCTGTTCGCGGCACGGCTGTACGGCCTCGAGGCCGGCTGGTCGCGCCGTGAGGCGACGGCCATCCTCGCCCGGCTGGGCATCGCGGAGAACCGCCTCGGCCGACCCGTCGAACAGATGAGCCGGGGCATGCAGCAGAAGGTCGCCATCGCGCGAGCGCTGCTGACGAGCCCGACCCTCCTGCTCCTCGACGAGCCAACCACGGGTCTCGACCCGCGCAGCAAGCTCGACGTCCAGGCCTTCGTGGAAGAGGTCAACGCCGCGCACGACGCGACGATCGTCCTGACCACGCACGACCTGGCCGAGGCGGAGCGCCTGTGCGACCGGATCACGATCCTCGATGGGGGTCGTGTGGTCGCGGAGGACACGCCCGACGGGCTCAAGCGACTGGTCGCCGAGCGATACGGGCAGCCGCCCACGCTCGAGGCCGTGTTCATGACCTTCACCGGTCGCTCGCTCGACGAGGACCTCGAGACGGACGACGACGACTGACATCAACGACCACACACCAACGACTGACACCTGAAAGGAGGTGCCGCGATGACCAACCGGTCAACCCCGACCACCCGCCATCCCTTCGCCTCTCGAAAGGACACTCACATGCAGCAGTTCAACGTTCAGCTGCTGCTGGTCCAGGAGCGCCATGCGGTCCTGCGATCGGAAGCCGCTGAGCACCGGCGCGGTGCGCCGCCCCGCCCGATCCGGGCCCAGCCTGGGCGAGTCGATCATCCGACTCGGCCGGCGGGTCGCCGGTGAGAGCGTCACCACCCCCGCCTGGACCGGCTGAGGCCCGCCCGGCGGGGCCTCGACTCCCGCAGGGGGCCCGTCCCCGCAAGGGCTGAAAGGAACCTCCGTTGGCTCTCCTCGCGCAGGAGATGAAGGCGTCCTACGCCTTCATCGAGCGCAACTTCTTCCTCACCCGCCGGTACTGGGGGTGGGAGCTCGCGTTCCTTGTCTACTCGGTTGCCGGCGCCCTCTCGATCTCGCTGATCGGCGCCGCCTCGGGTGACGACCGCCTGCTCCTCACGCTCATCATCGGCGCCATCTTCTGGAACTACCTCTCGGTCGTGTTCTCCTGGATCGCGGAGACGATCGCCGTGGAGCGCTGGGAGGGCACGCTCGAGTACACGTTCATGGCACCCGTCCGGCGCTGGACCCAGCTGCTTGGGTCATGCCTGTACGCGATGGGCTACGGGCTGGTCCACACGCTGGTCATCCTGGTCGTGCTGGTCCTGTTCTTCCCGCAGCTCGAGCCGGGCGCGATGAACCTGGTCACGGCGCTCGTGTTCGTGCTGCTGGGCTCGTTCAGCTTCGTGGGCATCGGGATGATGGCCGCCATCCTGCCGCTGCTCTACGTGGAGCGGGGCGCGCAGATGACGTTCGTGCTCCAGTCCTGCCTGCTGCTCGTGTCGCGGCGTCTACTACCCGATCGACGTCCTGCCGGGCTGGATGCAGGTGCTGTCGCACCTGTCGCCGGCCACGTACGTCCTCGCGGGCGTTCGGGCCGGGCTGCTCGACGGGACGCCGGTGACGGCACTCGTCGGCGACGTCCTGCCGCTGCTGGTGATGGGCGCGGTGCTCATCCCGGCGGGCTGTGGGCGTTCGGCCGCGCCGAGCGATACGCGAAGCGCACCGGCAAGCTCAAGCGGGTGGGCTGAGATGGATCGGATCGACCCCATCGTCTCACCCGCCCTGCGCGAGCTCGGCTGGGACCCGGGCTGGGCTGCCGCCTTCCTGCCGCACGGCGCGGCCGGGTGGCGGCCCGCCCGCGTCGTCGCCGCCCATCGTGACGCGTGGGTCCTGGCCGGCGCGGATGGCGACGTGGACGCGATCATCTCCGGACGGCTTCGCCACGAGGCCTTCGGCCCGGGCGACCTGCCCGCGGTCGGCGACTGGGTGGCGGTGGCGGGAGGGAGCAACGTGATCCAGGCCGTGCTCCCCCGTCGCACGGCATTCCGTCGCTTCACCGCCGGCGACCACCGCACCACGACCCTCGCGGACGACCAGGTCCTGGCCGCCAATGTCGACGTCGCGTTCGTGGTCGCGGGCCTGGACGGCGATTTCAACCTGCGCCGCCTCGAGCGCTACCTCGCGGTGGCATGGAGCGGTGGCGCAACCCCGCTGCTCATCCTCAACAAGGCAGACGTCGCCACGGATCTCAAGGGGCTCCGGGTGGCCGCGGAGGCGATCGCCCCCGGCGTGGAGGTCCGGGCGGTCTCGGCGCTCCACGGGGACGGCGTGACGGCGCTGGCCGACGATCACCTGCCCTGCGGGCGGACTGCCGTCGTGCTCGGGTCCTCGGGTGTCGGCAAGTCCACCCTGGTGAACGCGCTGATCGGCCACGAGCACCTGCGCACGGCAGCGGTCCGGCCAGATGATTCGCGCGGCCGCCACACCACCACGCACCGGGAGCTGGTGCGCCTCCCGGGCGGCGCGCTGCTCATCGATACGCCGGGCATCCGGTCGCTGGGCGTGGGCGGCGCAGCCGACGGCCTGGGTGCCGCATTCGCCGACATCGCCGATCTCGCGGCAGGCTGCCGCTTCAGCGACTGTCGTCATGCAGGGGAACCCGGCTGTGCCGTGAATGCGGCCGTGGCCGATGGCCGGCTCGACCCGACCCGGCTCGCCAGCCATCGCAAGCTGGAGCGCGAGGCGGCGCACGTGGCCAGGGCGTCCGATCCCCTGCTCCGGGCCGCTGAGCGCCGTAGGTGGAAGGCGATCCACCAATCGGTCAGCATCCAGATGCGCCACAAGTACGGGAGCGACCGATGACGCCCGCAGCCACCCCCGTCCCCACGATGCACCCGGAGACCGGCATCGCCTACCGCCGGTATCGCGGCCTCGACGACATCCCGGGCATGGCCGCCGCCAACGCGGCCGTCCGCGCCCGAGCAGGCATCCTGGAGCCGGCGGATCCGGACACGATGCGCCATCGATACACCCACCTGGTGAACTCGGACCCGCTCGTGGACTGCCTGATCGCCGAGCGGAACGGGGCGACGACCGGCTACGCCCGGGTCGAGTGGCATGACCTCGCCGCGGGCGAGCGAAGCTACGAGCTGACGGTCGTGGTCGAGCCCGACGCCTGGGGACTGGGCATCACCGAGGCCCTGGTCGGCTGGAGCGAGGCACGCCTCGGGGCGATCGCGGCCGAGCACCCCACGGAGCGTCCGTGCGCGCTGTTCACGTTCGCCTTCGAGGGCGACGCGGACCTTGAGCGCGTCCTGCCGGCGGGCGGCTACGTCGCGGTTCGCTGGGACGCGGAGATGCTGCGACCCGACCTCGAGGATCTCCCCGAGGTCGTCGTCCCTGACGGGTTCCTGGTGCGGTCGCCGCTGGAATCCGAGCTGCGCGTGGTCTGGACGATGCTGGTCGCCGCGTTCGCCGAGCACTGGGGCGAGCACGAGGCACACGAGCAGCAGTTCGAGGACTGGGTGGACGATCCCAGGTTTCGGCTGGACCTGGTCGTCGTGGCGTGGGACGGCGACCGTCCGGCCGCCGCCGTCCTCAACGTGCTCGAGCCGCTCTCGGACGGGTCCATCCGTGGATTGCTCGACGGCGTGGCGACGCACCCGGCATATCGTCGGCGGGGCCTGGCCCGCGCGACGATCGCCGAGAGCCTCCGGCGGCTCCGGGCCGCGGGCGCCACGAGCGCGTACCTCGGCGTGGACACCGACAACGCCAACCAGGCGCTGACCCTGTACGAGTCATGCGGCTTCCGGGTGGTCTCCCGCGGGACCAGCTATCGCAAGCCCTTCGACGGGCCGGGCGCGCGATGACGGGGCGCATGCGGACCGGCGTCGTGGCACCCCGGGCGACGCACGACCTGCCGCGGATCCCTGGGCTGGTGCTCCGCGGGGCCGTTCCGACCGACTGGGACGCGATCGCCCGCGTGATCAACGCCGCCAACCGGGCCGATGGCGTCGACGAGCTCCAGTCCGGCGCCGAGCTCGCCGCCGAGCACGCGTCGATCGACGCGTTCGACATCGCGCGCGACGCGGTCATCGCCGAGGTGGATGGGGACGTCGTGGGGTTCGTCCTTGGCTGGCGCCAGCGCCGGGACGCGACGCTGGTCGGCGAGTCGTGGGGAAGCATCCTGCCGCCGTTCCGGCGTCGCGGCCTGGGCACCGCGCTGTGGCGCCTGACCCGCGACCGGCTGGCGGCCGAGCTCGCCGCCGATCCGCGACCGGGTCCCCGCGAGCTCCGAACGTACGCCCTCGATATCGAGGCGGGCGCGCTTGCGCTGTTCCGGGCCCAGGGCTACCAGCCGGTCCGGTTCGGGTTCGAGATGCGCCGGTTCGTCACCGGCGTGCTGCCCGAGCACCAGCTCCCGGCAGGTCTCGAGATGCGGCCGGTGGCGCCCGATCAGCATCGCGCGATCTTCGATGCCGACAACGAGGCATTCGAGGATCACTGGGGCAACCGACCGCCCACGGACGGGGACTTCGTCGTCCGGTTCGAGGGCCCCAACGCGGACACGTCGCTGTGGTGCGTGGCGTGGGACGGTGACCAGGTTGCCGGCGTCGTGATGAACACGATCTTCCACGAGGAGAACGCGAAGCTGGGGATCCGGCGCGGGTGGCTCGACCACGTCTCGGTGCGGCGGCCGTGGCGCGGCCGTGGCGTGGCGAGGGCGCTGTGCGCGACCGCCCTCCGCGTCCTGCGCGAGCATGGGATGGACGAGGCATGGCTGGGCGTGGATGGCGGCAATCCCACCGGGGCGCTCCGCCTCTACGAGGGCCTCGGGTTCACGGTCGCCCGGCGCTGGCAGGCGTACGGCCGGCCAGTGGACGAGCCGGCCGGGCCCGGCTGGCACTCCGGTGGCGGCCCGACCGCCTGATCCCGCTTGGCTCCGCCTGCGCCCGGCGCCCCTGGCGAGCGTGGACGCCTGGGTGCAGGATGGACACATGCGCGGCCGGACATCACTCGTCGTCCTCGCGCTGGGGCTCGCCCTGGCGATCGGGGGCTGTGGCAACGCCTCGTCTTCGCCGTCCGCGGTGACGCCTGCCCCGACCGCTGCATCTGCAACCTCGAGCGCCGTGCCCGGCCCCACGACCACGTCGAGCCCTTCTGCCGTGCCCAGTCAGCCGTCCTCGTCAAGCGCGACGCCGGCATCGCCCGCGGCCACGCCCGCGCTCACGCCCGTGCCTGCGCCCACGCCCAGTCCCACGGAGGTCACCATGCCCGACTTCGTCCTCAGCTCGACCTCGTTCGACGCCGGTGGCGACATCCCGAAGCGCTTCACCTGCGACGGGGCAGACACCTCGCCGGACCTCGAGTGGGCGGGCGCGCCCGACGGCACCGACTCGCTCGTGCTGCTGGTGGATGACCCCGACGCGAGCGGCTTCGTCCACTGGATCGTGCTGGACATGGCCGGAACCTCCTCGGGTGCGCTGCCGCGGGGCGTCGGGACGTCGCCGGACGCGCCCGCACAGGGTCGCAACGATTTCGGCAAGATCGGCTGGGGCGGTCCCTGCCCGCCGTCGGGCACGCACCGTTACGTCTTCACGCTCTACGCGCTCGCGGCGCCTCTCGGGCTACCGGGGACTCCGGGACGCAAGGAGGTCAAGCAGGCGCTGGACCACGCGACCGTGCTGGGAACCGCGGTCCTCCGGGCGCGCTACCGCCGCGGCGGTTGAGCGCTTCGGCAGCGGGGGCCGAGGGGGCGGGCTGGTCCGACGCCTGGAAGGCGCTGGCGCGGGCGTGGCGCGGGCGTGGCGTGGGCGCGGGCGGATTGACTCGGGCGCGGGCGGATTGACTCGGGCGCGGGCGGATTGACTCGGGCGCGCCGGCCGGGGCCACTGGCTGGCCCCCGGCCGGCCCCCGGCTCGCGCTCCGGCCTCGTCCATGGAACGGCTCGCGTTCACTGCAGCGGTCATCGCCCGAGGTGGCTCGCCAGGCGTTCCACTCGGCGGCTGAACCGGCCCGGAGACGCTGTGGGGCTCGCCCGGCGTTCCAGCCAGCGGCGGAGACGCTTCGCGACCGCCGCAGTGAACGCCTGGCGTTCGGGCGCGGCTGGGTCGCCGGGCGGCCGAGTCCGGGGGCGGCCGAATCCGGGGCGCTGAGTCCAGGGCGGCCGGGGGCCCGGGCCGGGCGGACGGTCAGGCCGGGCGGCGCGGGCAGGCGGCGGGGTCATGTCCCCAGACTTGGTGTCACAGCGCGGGAGGCCGTGAACGGAAGCGGCCACCGCGTCATCCTCGCGTCGTTGGACTAGCAACCGACGACACGGAGAACACCGAGATGGCCGAGGACAGGATGGCCGTGCTGGACACGGTGCGCAAGGCGATCGCCGAGGGCGACCAGGACTTCCTGCGCGAGGGCGTGCGGGTGCTCGCCCAGGCGGTGATGGAGGCCGAGGTGACCGAGCTCACCGGGCTGCCCCACGGCGAGCGGGATCCGGAGCGCCGCCTCACCCGCCGCAACGGGTACCGGGACCGGCGCTGGGACACGCGGGTGGGCACGGTCGAGCTCGCGATCCCGCGGGTCCGCGACGGCAGCTACTTCCCATCCCTGCTGGAGCCGCGGCGGCGGGCCGAGCGGGCCCTGCTCGCAGTGGTCCAGGAGGCGTACGTGTCGGGCGTATCCACGAGGCGGGTCGACGATCTCGTCCGCGCCCTGGGCATCGAGGGCATCAGCAAGAGCGAGGTGTCCCGGATCTGCGCCGCGCTCGACGCCGAGGTCGAGGCGTTCCGCAGCCGGCCGCTCGCCGACACCGCATACCCGTACCTGTGGCTCGACGCCACGTACCTCAAGGTCCGCGAGGCAGGGCGGGTCGTGTCGATGGCGGCGCTGGTCGCGGTGGGGGTCGCGATGAGTGGCGAGCGCCGGGTGCTGGGACTCGAGCTCAGCGCAGGGCACGACGAGGGCTCGGCCTGGCCCGCGTTCATCCGCTGCCTCGTCGAGCGCGGCCTCCATGGCGTGCGGCTGGTCATCAGCGACGACCACGCCGGGCTGGTCAAGGCCGTCCGCGAGCAGCTCCTCGGGCCGCTCGTGGCAACGCTGCCGGGTGCACTTCACCCGCAACGCCCAGGACCTCGTGCCCCGCTCGGCGCGGAGCATGGTCGCCTCGGCGATCCGGCTGGTGTTCGAGCAGCCCGACGAGCGGTCGGCCCGCAGCCAGGTGGACGCCGTGCTCGAGGGCCTGCGCCCCCGGTTCGCTGCGGTCGCCGAGCTGCTCGCCGATGCCGAGCCCGATCTCCTGGCGCACTTCAGCTTCCCCGAGACCCACCGGGCCAAGATCCGCAGCACGAACCCCCTGGAGCGGCTCAACAAGGAGATCAAGCGCCGGAGCTCGGTCGTCGGGATCTTCCCCAACCGGGCGTCCGTCATCCGCCTTGTCGGCATGATCCTCGCCGAGCAGGACGACGAGTGGCAGGACGGCCGCCGCTACTTCCGGCCCGAGACCATGGCGGCGATCGACGCCGTCACCACGATCGAGGAGGCGAGCCAGCCGCTGCTCATGGCGAGTTGATCAGGCGCGAGGTGTGACACCACGTGCTGGGACTTGACCGGCGGCGGGCCGGGCGGACGGTCAGGCCGGGCGGCGCGCGCCGGGACGGACGCCCCGGCCTCACGGCTCAGAACGGCAGCCGGCCGTTGCGCCGAACCAGCTCCATCCATGCGTGCTCGCGCCCGATCGTGGTCGTCGCGCCATGGCCCGGCAGCACCTGCAGGCGATCGTCCAGTCGGCTCAGCCGGGTGATGGACGCCGCCATCGAGTCGGCGGACCCGCCGGGAAGGTCGACGCGGCCCCAGCCGCCCGGGAACAGGGTGTCGCCGCTGAACAGCAGGCCGTCGTCCGGTGCCAGCAGGCACACCGAGCCCTCGGTATGCCCGGGGGTGTGGAGGACCTGGAGCCGGATCCCGCCGAACCGAACCTCGCCGCCTTCGGCCAGCTCCACCGCCGGGACGGACGGCACGATCTCGAACGGGGCGTAGAGGGGATGAGGATCCTCGAGTCGCTCGCGGTCGGCCGGATGGACCGCGATCCGGGCGCCGGTGTGGGCGGCGACGGCCGCGTTGTCCCCCACGTGGTCCCAGTGGCCGTGTGTGCTGACGATCAGCTTGAGCGTCCACGCCCGCTCCTCCAGAGCCGATGCGATCCAGGCGAGGCACGGGGTCGCCGTGTCGATCGCGATCGCCTCCCGGGTAGCCGGATCCGCGAGCACGTGGACGTTGGTCGCCAGGGGCCCGATGACCGCGTGGAGGCGCTCCATGGTGCCAGTCTCGCACGACGAACAGGCGGGGACGTTACGGCTGTCCGGCCCTCGCCGCCGCAAGCCGCGACGATGCAGAATGTGCCCGGAGGTGATCGACATGGCGACCACACTGCGAGTAAAGGCGAAGATCACCCCCTGGGATGATCCGGACTTCGTCCGGGCGTTCGAGCGGGCGCGCGCGGAGATGGACCAGTCGGGCTGCTGCCCGGAAGGGCCCATGGCCGCCTCCGAGGTGCAGCGCCTGCTCCGCGAGTCCGGCTACCCGAATGCGACCGTCGAGGTCAACCGGACGGTCCAGGAGGCGCTGGAGCACACATCCCACTGGACGGTCAGCCGGGGGGCATGACCGGTCCCGCTCAGGCGGCCTCGAGCTTGGCGCGGATGCAGTCGAAGGTCTGGCCGATCATCTTGTTCGCCGTTCCCTCGATCATGCGCGCCCCGACCGAGGCCAGCGTCCCCGAGATCGTGACGTCCGCCGACCAGTCCATCGTCGTGGGGCCCTCGGCCGGCCCCGACAGCTTCATGTCCGCGGTGGCGTCCACGGCCGACCCGGGCGCCTGGCCGTGGGCCTTGAGCACCGCCAGGTCCGGCTCGTTGCGTTCCGCCACCGTCATGTCCACGACAAACCGGGCGGAGATGAACCCCACACCGACCTTGGCCTTCGCCTTGAAGTGATCGGCGTCAACGACCTCGATCGACTCCACGCCCGGGCCGCATGATCCGACCTGGTCGGGATCCATCAGGAAGGCCCACACGCGGTCGCGCGGCGCGCTGATCTGGACGGTGCCCTGGAACTGCATCGAGCCCTCCGTGACGGTTGGTCGCTCGCCCTCCGACGGCGCGGGCGACGCTACCGCGAGCCATGCGCCGGGGGATCCCCGGCGGTCGTCGAGCCTGTGACATACGCACCAGGCTCCTTGATGAACGCGGTCCGGCAGCCCATGGAACAGAAGGCGTACACCACGCCCTCGTGCTCGGCGAGGTGGCGCGCATGCTCCCGGTCCACGGTCATCCCGCACACGGGGTCAAGGAGCACGATGTCGTCCACGGCCGGGCCCACGGCGGCCGGCTCGGCGGTGGCCGCCTCCGCCGTGTCGCCGGCGATGGTGGCGGGACCGGGTCGGGCGACGAAGTCGGCACGCCCGCGCCGAACCTGGATGAGCTCACCCAGGATCGAGAGGGCAATCTCCTCGGGCGTCTCGGCGCCCAGGTCGAGGCCGCACGGGGCACGCAGCGCGGCCAGCCGCTCCTCGGGCACGCCGGCCTCATCGCGCAGCCAGGCGCGCACCACGCGCGCCCGCGTGGGCGATGCCACGAGCCCGACGTACGCAACGTCGCGCCTGAGCGCCGCCGCGAGCGCTTCCTCGTCCCACACGCCCTGCGTGGCCACGACCACGTACGGCGACAGCTCCGGGTCCAGGCGGCCGAGCGCGGTCTCGGTCGAGACCCGCTCGGCATCCGGGAAATCATCGGCATCGGCGATCGGGTCGATCACCGACACCCGCCAGCCGGTGGCGGCGCCGAGGCTCGCGAGCGCACCCACGATGGGCGTCGTGCCGGCGAGCCACAGCGAGGGCGCGGGCAGATGCGGTTCCACGTAGATCTCCAGGGTGCCCCCGGAGTGGCAGCTCATCACGAGCTCCACGACGCCGTCGCCACGACGACCCTCGGCGGGCGCCTCCTTCGACAGCCGCAGCAGGCGCGGATGGCCGTCCACCAGCGCCCGGAGCGCCTCGCGGACGACGACGGGCTGGGCGCAGCTGCCACCCACCCAGCCCTCGATGGTGCCGTCCGGGTGGACGATGCCCGCGGAGCCCGGCCGGGCCGAGGTCGGGCGCTGGACGGCAACCACCGTGGCGACCGCGAACGTCCCGCCGTCGGCCTCGAGCTCGGCGATTCGGCGGAACAGGGTCCGTCCGGCCATGGCCTCAGGCCACGCCCTTCTCGTGGAGCACCTGCCACACCTTGTGGGGCGTGAGCGGGATGTCCATGTGGGTGACGCCGAGGTGCGCGAGGGCATCGACCACGGCGTTCGCGATGGCCGGCGGAGCGCCGACCGTCGCGGACTCCCCCACCCCCTTGGCGCCCAGCGGATGGTGCGGCGAGGGGGTGATGGTCTTGGCGGTCTCCCAGGAGGGAGTCTCGAGGGCCGTCGGGAGCAGGTAGTCCATGAACGTCCCGGCCAGGTTGTTGCCGTTCTCGTCGTACGGGATCTCCTCGTACAACGCCGGCGCCAGGCCCATCGTCAGGCCGCCGTGGATCTGCCCGTCCACGATCATCGGGTTGATGATGTTGCCGCAATCGTCAACGGCGATGAACCGGCGGACCGTGACCTGCCCGGTTCCCTTGTCGATGTCCACGACCGCGATGTAGCTGCCGAACGGGAAGGTGAGGTTGGGCGGGTCGTAGTAGTCGGTGGCCTCGAGGCCGGCCTCCATCCCGTCGGGGTGGTTGGTGTAGGCGGCGAACGCGAGCTCGGCGATCGTCTTGACCCGGTCCGGCGAGCCCTTGACGCTCCACTGGCCGTTGGTCCACTCGAGATCGTCGGCCGAGCACTCGAGCAGGTGCGCGGCGAGCAGCCGGGTCTTCTCGCGGATCTTCCGGGCGGCGATCGCGGTGGCCGCGCCGGCGACCGGCGTGGACCGTGACGCGTACGTGCCCAGGCCGTACGGCGCCGTGTCGGTGTCGCCCTCCTCGACCTTGACCTTCGAGGCCGGGATCCCGAGCTCCTCGGCGACGATCTGCGCGTAGGTCGTCTCGTGGCCCTGGCCCTGGCTCTGGACGCCGATGCGCAGGATCGCCGAGCCGGTCGGGTGCACCCGGAGCTCGGCCGAGTCGAACATCTTGATCCCGATGATGTCGAAGGTGTGGGACGGGCCCGCACCCACGATCTCGGTGAAGCTGCTGATCCCGATGCCCATCAGCTCGCCCTTGGCGCGCTTCTCGGCCTGCTCCTTGCGCAGGTCGTCGTACCCGATCAGGTCGAGCGCCTTCTGGAGCGCGGTGTGGTAGTCGCCCGAGTCGTAGTCCCAGCCCGTGGGCGTGTGGTACGGGAACTGGTCCTTGCGGATGAAGTTCTTCATCCGGAACGCGGCCGGGTCCATGCCGACCTCACGAGCCGCCTCGTCCACCAGCCGCTCGATGGTGTGGACCGCCTCGGTGACCCGGAACGAGCACCGGTAGGCGACGCCGCCCGGGGGCTTGTTGGTGTAGGCCGCATCGACCTCGACGAACGCCTGCGGGATGTCGTAGGAGCCGGTGATCACGTTGAACAGCCCGGCCGGGAACTTGGACGGGTCGGCGGCGGCATCGCTGTAGCCGTGATCGGCGAGGGTCTTGACGCGCAGGCCCTTGATCGTGCCGTCGTTGTCGAGGCCCATCTCGGCGTGGATGTGGTAGTCCCGCGCGAACGAGTCGGCCTGGAGGTTCTCCGAGCGATCCTCGATCCACTTGACCGGCCGGCCCAGCGTCAGCGACGCGACGATCGCGCACACGTAGCCCGGATAGACCGGCACCTTGCCGCCGAACCCGCCGCCGATGTCGTGGGTCTTGACGCGGATCGACGACTCGGGCACCCCCGACACCAGGCTGATGACCGTGCGGTAGACGTGCGGCGCCTGGCTGGTGACGTGGAAGTCGAGATGGGCGTTGACCGGGTCCCAGTCGGCGATGCAGCCGCAGGTCTCGATCGAGGACACGTGGATCCGGGGGACGTAGACGTCGATCGGGATGACCTTGTCCGAGGCCGCCAGCGCGGCGTCGGTCGCCGTCTTGTCGCCCGACTCCCAGTGCCAGATGTGGTTGTTGGCCTTGTCGGGTCCGCGGTCGGGACGCAGCACGGGCGCGTCGGGCTCGAGGGCCTTGAACGGGTCCACGACCACCGGCAGCGGCTCGTAGTCCACGTACACGGCCTGGATCGCGTCGGCTGCCTGGTAGCGGGTCTCCGCGATGACCGCGGCGACCTCCTGCGCCTGGTACATGACGGTGTCGACCGGCAGCACCATCTGCTTGTCGCCGGCGAGCGTGGGCATCCAGTGAAGCCCGGCCGCCTCCAGGTCCTTGCCCGTGATCACGGCCAGCACGCCCGGCATCGCGAGGGCTTCGCTGGTGTCGATCGACTTGATCTTCGCGTGGGCGTACGGGCTGCGGACGATGTCCATCCAGACCATGTTGGGCAGGACGACATCCTCGATGTACTCGCCCTGGCCGCGGATGAAGCGCGGGTCCTCCTTGCGCTTCATCGAGTGGCCCATGCCCGAGACCTCGGCGGTCGTGGTGGGTGCCTGTGCCTCCGTCATCGTGATCTCCTTCGGGGCTCAGGCCGATGCCGCAGGTGCGGGCTCAGGATCGGCTGGTGCCGCCCGGAGCTCCGCCGCCGCCTGCTGGACCGCCTTGACGATGTTCACGTAGCCGGTGCACCGGCACAGGTTGCCCGCGATCCCCTCGCGGATCTCGTGGTCGGTGGGCTCCGGGTTCTGGCCGAGCAGCCAGGACGTCTGCATGATCATGCCGGGAGTGCAGAAGCCGCACTGGAGACCATGCTGGTCCCAGAACGCCTGCTGGAGCGGGTGGAGCTTGCCGCCCTGCTCCATGCCCTCGATCGTGGTGACCGCCGCGCCGTCCGCCTGGACGGCGAGCATCGTGCACGATTTCGCGCTCTTGCCGTTGACGTGGACGGTGCACGCGCCGCAGTTGCTGGTGTCGCACCCGGTGTGGGTGCCGGTCAGGCCGAACACGTCCCGCAGCAGATGGACGAGCAGGAGCCGGGGCTCGACGTCGGCCTCGCGGGCCACGCCGTTGACGGTGACCGAGATGTGCTTGGTGGTCATCGCTCGATCCTCCTACGCGCCCTGCGCCCGGGAGGCGGCCTGGCGCAGGGCCCGGGTCGTGATCTCGCGGACCATCGCCAGCTTGTACTCGGCTGGACCGTGGCTGTCCGACACGGGGCTCGCCTCGGCCGCCGCTGCGGAGGCCGCGGCACGGAACGCGTCCTCGGAGGGCAGCTCGCCGGTGAGCGACGTCTCCGCGTTGGTGGCCGCGAACGGGGCGGCGCTGACCGCCGTCAGGCCGATCCCGGCCCGGGTGATGCGCCCGTCACCGCCGAGCGTGAGCACGGCCGCCGCGCCGACGGTTGCGAAATCGCCCGCCCGGCGCTCGAGCTTCACGTAGGCGCTGCCGGTCCGGGCGCCGGCGACCGGGATCCGGACCTCGGTCAGGACCTCGACCGGCTCGATGACGGTCTGGAACGTGTCGAGGAAGAAGCCGCGGGACGGAAGCACGCGTTCGCCGGCGTCGCTGCGGCACACGAACGAGGCGCCCAGGGCCTGCATCACGGCCGGCCAGTCCGAGCCCGGGTCGGCATGCGCGCAGGATCCGCCGATGGTGCCCCAGTTGCGCACCTGGGGGTCACCGATACCACCCGCGGTGTCGCGCATGATCGGCCACTCGGCAGCGAGGGCGTCGTGCTCGTGGATCCGGCGATGGGTTGCGCGGGCGCCGATGTGCCAGCCATCGTCTCCGCGGGTGATCCCGTCGAGGCCGCCCACGGCCTGCAGGTCAACCAGCAGCGTCGGCTGAGCGAGGCGAAGCTTGATCAGAGGCAGCAGGCTGTAGCCACCCGACAGGACCTTGGCCTCCCCCTCGCGATCCCGGAGGATCTGCAGCGCCTCGTCCAGCGACGCCGGACGGACGTAATCGAATTGGCCGGGGATCATGCGCCGCATTCCCTCCTTCCCGTGCGCTGTGGCACGGGACCGATGTCGGGTCCGCCCACCGAGACGGGACGAACTCGGCGTTGCCATGACATTCGGCGTGCGGTCGTCGCCGGATTGCAACGAACGCTGGGACCACGGAGACGCCGGGAGCTGCGAGGTCCCGAGTATCGGCGTGGGGTCGGCGCGGCGTCAATGGGGTTGCGCCGTGCGGTCGGGAGCGGGCCGGCTACGCGGGCACGCTCCAGGTCACGATCCCGATCGAGCCGGCCGGCGGGGTTGCCAGCGTCCAGCCACCGTCCCGGGTCGCGATGAGCTCGGGCAGCAGGGCGCGGAAGTGGACGTCCTTCTCGCCGTCCTCGGCGATGAACAGCTGGCGACGGACGAACGCCGTGAGCGCGGCCACCGAGTCGAAGGTGCGCGGCGGACGTGCGACCCGGACCACCTCCGTGTCGCGCCCCCTGACCCGAAGGATCTCGACCAGCTCGGGCAGGGCGGGCAGGGGCACCCGCTCCTCGCCGTGAACCAGCGGCCACAGCGGGTCGGCGACCGACGCCGGGCTGCGGTCGGTGAGGACCGCGATGCACCGCTCCCGGGCGGCCGTCTCCATCGCCCCCAGGAACGGACCGATGGCCTCGATGTCATAGGCGACGTGGGCGATCAGGGCGACGTCCACGGCCGGGTGCGGGCCGATCTGGTCCGCGGCCTCGGGCCACGCGCCGGCGATGACCCGGATGTTCGTGATGCCGTGCTCCGCCATCCCGGTGCGCAGCGCCTGGCGCATCCCGGCCGACGGCTCCACGGCCACGACCTCGTGCATGACGAGCGACAGCGGCAGCGCGTACCGACCGGCTCCTGCGCCGATGTCCAGCCAGACGTGGTCCGGGCGGGCCGAGGCCCGGAGGACGTCGAGGGCCGGCTCGTCGGTTCGCCTCGGATCGGCGACGAACTGGGACGTGACCGGCGCGTAGAAGTCCGGCAGCTGCGTCTCGCGGAGCCGCTCGGCCTGCTCGCGATTGGCCCGCACGCGGTCCGCCCATGCGGCCTCGAGGCGTTCAGCGAGGGCGGCGCTACCGGCGGGCATCGCGGTCACGATACGCCGCCCAGCCGCTCGAGGTCCGCGGGCGTGTCCACGTCCGGATTGGCCCCCGCGACCGGAACCTCCTCCACCAGGTCCGGGCGGGCGAGCAGCAGCGGTCCCAGCCCGCGGTCGCCTTCGAGCCCGGCGGCCAGCGCCCATGCCCCGCGGCGCACGAGGACAGGGTTCGGAGCGTCGTCGTCCGCGTAGCGCGGCCGGACGATCGCGCGACCGGTGGCACGAGAGGCATCGACGACAGCGCGGACGACATCCGGCCGGAGCAGCGGCTGGTCGCCCAGCACGACGAGCACGGCGTCCGCGTCCGGGTCCTCCGCCGCCGCATCGAGCCCGACGCGCAGCGAGCTCGACAGCCCGTCGCTGCGGCCTCGGGTTCACCACCCGGCGCTCCGATCGCCAGGCGATCGCCGAGTCCACGACCGGGGCGTCGTACCCGAGCACTACGACGACGTCCTGCCCGCCCACCGCGGCCGCGACCGCGTCGAGCGTGCGCTGGAGCACCGGCCGGCCCTCGAGCGGAGCGAGGAGCTTGGGGGAACCGAACCGGCGGCTGGCGCCGGCGGCCAGCACGACGGTCACCACCTTCACCGGGCGCCGTCCCCGGAGCTCACGCGGGTATGCCGTCCCGGGCTCGAGCCAGCTCCCGCATCGGGCGGCCGGTGCCGGCTCGTCGTTCCGCGACGATCTCGGCCATGATCGCGAGCGCGGTCTCGGCCGGCAGCCGGCCGCCGAGGTCGAGGCCGATCGGCCCGCGCAGCCGGTCCAGCTCCTCGGGCGCGACCCCCGCCGCCAGCAGCCGCGCCCGGCGGTCCGCCTGTGTCTTGCGCGACCCGACCGCGCCGACATACCGGCAGCCGCGGCGGAGCGCCTCCACGATCGCCGGCTCGTCGAACTTGACGTCGTGGGTGAGCACCGCCACCGCGTCCGCCGGGTCCGAGACCGATCTCGTCGGCGACCTCGTCCGGCCAGCCGACCACCAGCCGGTCCACGTCGGGGAATCGCGCCTCGGTGGCGAATGCCGACCGGCCGTCGATGACGACCGTCTCGTAGCCCAGCTCGTTCGCCAGGCGCACCAGCGAGCGTGCGACCTCCACCGCACCCACGACCACGAGCCGCGGCCGCACCGGGTAGGCCTCGATGAACAGCTGCCGGCCGGCGATCTCGACTGTCCTCGAGACGCCCTTGGCGAGCGCCTCGGCGGCGGCCATGACCAAGGCCGCGTCGGCCGTCGCGTCGCCCAGGCGTGCCCTCCAGCCGGCCGTCGTCGTGCACGACCAGCGGCTCGGACGGCGGGCCGCTCCGGCTCCCGGCGTGTGGGCGCCGAACGCCGGGGGGCGGCGCATCGGCCGGCAGCGGGGTCACGATCGCGCGGCCATCGCCCTCGCCCCTCGCGCGTCTCGCGGGCGGCCGACGACGGCCACGTCCGGCACCCGGGGCGAGATCAGGACGTCGATCGTCCCGCCGCAGGCCAGGCCCACGTCCCATGCCTGCTCGTCGCTGATGCCGTACCGGATCACCCGCTCCCGGCCGGCCGCGCGGGCGGCACGGATCTCCTCGGCCGCCGCGCCCTCCACGCAGCCGCCCGAGACGGACCCCGCCAGCCGGCCGTCATCGGTCACCAGCAGGACGGCGCCCTCCGGCCGCGGCGCGCTGCCGAACGTGCGCACGACGACGGCCCGGCCGACGCCGGCGCCCTCCGCGCGCCAGCCGTCCAGCGAGTCCAGCAGCTCCTGCATGGTGGCGCCTCCTGTCGTGCCCGGGTCAGGCGAGCGGACGCGCCTGCCCGGCGTCCATGCGGTGGCGGATCGAGCGGCCGGGGCACCTCGGCCTCGGGCGCGAACAGCCCCATCGAGGGCGTCACGGTGGTCGCGTGCGTGACGGCCGCGCCCCGGCGCGACGCTGCCCTGCGACGACCCGGCGAGGACCTGGCCCAGCCGCTCCAGCGATGCCAGGGTGCCCGCCGGCAGGAAGTCGTCGATGTAGGGGTAGGCCGCCTTCATCCCGGCCGCCAGCGGCTGGTAGCCCGGCGTGCGACGCCAGCGGGTTGAGCCACACCAGGCGGTGGCAGTTGCGGCGGAGGCGCGCGGTCTCGGCCGCCACCAGGGCCGGGTCGCCGCGATCCCAGCCGTCCGACACCACGATCACCACGCCCGACGTGCGCAGCGTTCGCCGCGCCCAGCGATGGTTGAAGTCCCGGAACGACTCCCCGATCCGCGTCCCCCCGGCCCAGTCGGTGACCGTGTCCGCGACCCGCGCGAGGGCCCGGTCCCGGTCGCGGTCGCGCATCACGCGGGTGACCCGGGTCAGCCGCGTCCCGAACACGAACGACTCCGTGCGCACCTCGTTCGTCCGCGACAGCGCCTGGACGAAGCGCAGCAGCAGCCGCGAGTGGCGCTCCATCGAGCCCGAGATGTCGCACAGCACCACCAGCTGGCGCGGCTCGCGGATCGGCCGCCGCCACACCCATTCGGTCAGCTCGCCGGTCGCCAGGTTCTGCCGGAACATCGCCCGGGGCGCCAGCCGGCGACCGTGCGGGTGGAGCTCCTGGCGCCGGGTACGGCGGCGCTCGAGGCGGGGCCGCAGCAGGTCGACGAACCGCTCCGCGTCCCGCAGCTCGGCCGAGGTCATCCGGTCGAAGTCGCGGTGCCGGAGCACCTCGCCCCGGGAGTACGCATCGGGCGAGATCGTCGCTCCCTCGATCTCGGCCCCCTCGTCGGCGTCGGCGGCCACCTGGATCCCCAGCGTCGCCAGCTCGGTCATCGTGGCGTCGGTGCCCTCGCCGGTCTCGTCGGCCGGACCAGGCTCGCCGGGCTCCTCCCGCTCGGCGTCGGGCGTCACGCCCTCCAGCCGCGGCCCCGGCAGCTGCCGCCCCCGGCGTCGCCAGAACCGGTCGAACACGCGGTCGTAGACCTCGATGTCGTCGCGCCGGCGGACGAACACCGCTGCACCCGCGTCGCGGACCAGCTCGCGTCGCCCGATGTCCACCAGCGACATCGCCCGGGCGAAATCGATCGAGGCCCCGAGGTCCACCGCCAGGCCGGCCGCCCGGAGCGCGCGCCCGAAGCCCACGGCCTCGGCGAGGAGCCGGCGGCCGTCGATCAGCTCGCCCGTGGGGGCGCGCAGGAGGGGGGACGCAACGTCGGCCATCGCCTATGCCTGGGCGGTCGCCTCGGCGAGATACTGGCGGGCCGCGGCCCCTCGGACCTGGCGGATGTCCTCCTCGTACTTGAGGACGACGCCCAGCGTCTCGTCGACCATGTCGGGATCGAGCTCCGCCGCTCCGAGGGACAGCAGCGCAGCCGCCCAGTCCAGCGTCTCGGCGACGCCCGGGACCTTGGTCAGGTCGGCCGCCCGCAGGCGGTGGACGAACGCGACGACCTCGCGGGCCAGCCGGGGCGGGGCCCCGGGCACGCGGGTCGCGACGATCTCGAACTCCTTGGTCGCGGTGGGATAGTCGATCCAGTGGTAGAGGCAGCGCCGCTTGAGGGCATCGTGGACCTCGCGGGTGCGGTTCGAGGTGAGCACGACCCGCGGCGCCTGGGCGGCGGTGATCGTGCCGATCTCGGGCACCGTGACCTGGAAGTCGGACAGGATCTCCAGCAGGTACGCCTCGAACTCCTCGTCGGCCCGGTCGATCTCGTCGATCAGCAGCACCGGAGCGTTGCCGTCGCTGGCCTCGAGCGCCTGGAGCAGCGGCCGCTTGAGCAGGAAGTCAGGGCCGAAGATGTCGTGGGCGGACGCCTTGGCGATCTCGCCCCGCGCCTCGAGCAGCCGGATCTCCAGCATCTGGCGCGGGTAGTTCCACTCGTAGACGGCGGTGTTGACGTCCAGGCCCTCGTAGCACTGGAGCCGGATCAGCCGGGTCTCGAGGGCAGCCGCGAGCACCTTGGCCAGCTCGGTCTTGCCGACGCCCGCCTCGCCTTCGAGCAGCAGCGGGCGGCCGAGCTCGAGGGCCAGGAACACGGTCGTGGCGAGCGAACGCTCCGCGATGTAGCCGTGGCTCCGGAAGACCTCGCCGATCCCGTCGATGGAGCGGGTGGACTCGGGGCGCCGGTCGCGGGTGGACTGCTGATCGGGATCCATGGGCCTCGATCCTACACCGGCCGAGCGTCGGGGCCCGTCGCGTCGGGGCCCGAGCCGGCCGGCACGGCGGGCACGGCGGGCACGGCGGGCACGTCGGCGGGCCCGGCGCCGGCACCGGCGGCGGACGCCATGGCGGCCGCGGCGGCCGCCTCGGCGCTCATGCCGCTGCCCTCGGCCCAGGCTTCCTCGAACGCCAACGGGTCCAGCCGGTCCCGAACCCTGGACACACCCTTGTCGAGGTGGCGCCGGTCGGCCGGCATGTTGACGAAACCGCTCGTGTCGCGATCGTGGGCCGCGGCCGCCCAGAGACGCACCGCAAGGCGGTCGTCGCCCCGGGCCGCGGCGAGCTCGCCCGCCCCCTCGAGCGCCTGGGGGATGATCACCCGCGCGCCGAGCGCGAGCGCGATCGGCAATGCGATCACCAGGGCGGCCGCGGCTCCCTCGAGGTCGCCCCGCTCGATACCCACGCGGACCGTGTCGGCCATCGTGTAGGCCACCTGGGTCCGGTCGCCGAGGTCGCGCGCGATGTCGTAGGAGCGGACGAGCAGGGCGGACGCCTCGTCGTAATGGCCACGGTCGAACGCGAGCAGCGCCAGGTTGTGCAGCCCCACGGACAGCCGCTGCGGATCGCCGCTGCGTTCCCAGATCTCGACCGCCTGCTGCATCGCGGCGGCGGCCGCGTCGGGGCGACCCGCATCACGCTCGACCAGGCCGAGGTTGGACAGGGACACCGCGATGGAGCTCGGGTTGCCGAGCGCCTCCTTGAGCTCGAGGCTCTCGAGGAAGATCTCCCGGGCGTGGTCGAGGTCGCCTCGGAAGTGGTGAACCCCCCCAAGGGCGTTGAGGGCGGTCGCGATCCCCGCCGGGTCGCCGATCCGGCGTCGCAGCGCGAGGCTGTCCGAGACGAACCGCTCCGCGGCATCCAGATCGCCGGCGCCGAAGGCGTTCGTCCCGAGCCAGTTGAGCACGACCGCCATCGCCTCGTCGTCGCCCTCCGAGGTCGCGACGGCCAACGCCTCCATCAGGTAGGACTCGCCCAGGCGGTAATCGCCCTGGTAGGAGGCGAGGAGCCCGGCCCCGGCGAGCGCCTTGCGCCGGTGCGCGGCCGGGGCGTCGCCGGCGATCGCGAGCGCGGCGGCCAGTCGCAGCCGCCCCTCGGTGTGGTGCCCGCGCGTTCGCCAGAACTCGGCGAGGGCTCCGGTCAGCCGGACGGCGAACGTCCCATCGCCGGCCTCCATGGCCCACTCCAGCGCCTCCCGGATGTCATCGTGGGCCTCGTCCAGCCGGTCCAGCGCCTCAACCTCGTGCTCGGTCGGGAACGACCGCTCCGCCTCCTCCACCACGGCCAGGACGCGGTAGGCGTGCGCCCAGCGCATCGCGACCAGCTCGCCGGCACGCGCCAGCCGGTCCAGGGCGTCAGCCCGGACGGTATTGAGCATGGAGTACGCGGCACCCCGACCCTCGATCCGGAGCAGTGACGCGGCTGTTAGCTGGCGCAGGCCGGCGCCCACCTCGATCCCCAGCGGGAGCAGGCCGCGCCGGTCGCCACCATCGAGGATCGCCGCCGCCGTCTCCGCCCCGAACGGGCCGGCCATGACACCCAGCCGCCGGTACAGCCGCCGGGCCGGCTCGGGAAGCAGGTCCAGGCTCCATTCCATGGCGGCCCGCAGGCTTCGCTGGCGCCCCGACATCTCCAGCGCGGTTCGGTCCGGCGCGACGGCGGAGCCGCGACCCGGCGTGTCCGCCGACCCGTCCGGCTCCACGTTGCCCAGCCGGTCGTCCAGCTGGTCGAGCAGCTGGTGCGGGGCCAGCACGTGGAGCGCGGCCGCGGCGAGCTCGATCGCCAGCGGGATCCCGTCCAGGCGGCGGCAGATCTCCGCGGCCAGGGCGGCGTTGGCGGCTGTCGCGGTGAGCTCCGGACGGGCGACCCGGGCCCGATCGAGGAACATGGCGACCGACGGGTTGCGTGCGAGGACCTCGGGATCGTTCTCATCGGGTCCGGGCACCGCGAGCGGCTCGACCCGTACGACTCGCTCGCCGGGAACGCCGAGCGCCACCCGGCTGGTGGCGAGGATCGTGAGACCGGGGGTCCGCGACCAGAGGTCCGAGAGCGCGGGGGCCGCGGGCCGAAGACGCTCCAGGCTGTCGAGCACCAGCAGTGCCGGGGCACGTCCGAGCGTATCGGCCAGCGCATCCACGAGCGACGGACCGGGCCGGTCGGCGACACCCAGGGCCCCGGCGATCGCGGGCAGGACGAGCGACGCGTCACTCACGCCCTCCAGGGGCACGAACGCCGCCCGCCCTCCCCTGCCGTCCAGCTCCGCCAGGGTCAGTTCGACGGCCAGCCGGCTCTTGCCCACTCCGCCCACGCCCGTGAGCGTCACGAACGCACGATCCCGACCCGCTGCGAGGCGGCGGAGTGCCGCGAGATCGGCCTCCCGCCCGAAGGTCGCCGGCTCCCAGCGCTCGACGACGGCGGACGGCCAGGTCGGTGCGGCGGGCGCGTGATCCTGGCCCGCGCCGGCGAGCCCGGCCGAGCCGGTCGCGGCAGTGCTGGCCATCGTCATTCGGGGTGCATCATCAGCCGTCGGGAGCATCGAGGTCGCGAGCATACGCGGGAAACCTGAACCGCTGGCTGCGGGTCAGGATCCCGCCGTGGCCGAGTCGCGCGACGGTGGCGGCGCTGGCCGGCTCCCCCGCCACGAGTCGGGGCAGCAGCAGGTCCGCGGCGGTTGCCTTGGAATAGGCTCCGCAGCTGGGCAGGCCGACGACCGCGACACGGCCGATCCGGGCGAGCCAGAGCATCGACCCCGGGTGGGACGGCACGCCGTGGCGCACGACCCGGCCGCCCAGCGCCTCGACCGCGGAGAAGAACGGATCGAGGGGATCCGTGCTGGCGCCGCCCGCCGTCAGGACGATCCCGGCCCGGCCGCGCCCGCGCACGGCACGTGCCAGCGCGTCGGTGACCGCGGCGGCCTCGTCCGGAACGTAGTCGATCCCCGCGACCGTGGCCCCCAGCCCCGCAGCCTTGGCGCGCACCGATGCCTCGAAGCGCTCGCGGGCGGCGCCGGTGACGTGCTCCTTGACCAGCACGGCGATCCGCACCGCGCGAAACGGGCGGACGCGGACCAGCGGGCCGCCACGCCGCGCGACGGCCTCACCGGCGGCAAGGACCCCCTCGCGGACGAGGTGGGGACCGATCTTGACGCTCGCCACGAGATCGCCGCGCGCGACCACCTGCCCATCGAACACGCTGAACACCTCGAGCGGATCGAGGCGGTTGACACGCTCCAGCGCGGCGACGCGCACCGCCACCACGCCCGGCGCTGCCGCGAGCAGGTCCACGCGCGACTGCGCGGGGCCTCGCAGCTCCAGCCCCGCATCGCCGCCGCGCACGGCGGCGGCGAGGCGACGCGCCGCGTCATCCTCGTGAACGTCGTCCGGTTCCGCGACCAGCACGGTGACCGGACTGCCGAGGCCGACGGAGGCGAGCGCGTCGAGGTCGGTGGCGGACAGCCGCCGGCCCTTGGCCCAGCGCTCACCGGCAACCGACACGTCGCGCGTAAGGACGGCCCCCGCGAGGCCTTCCGGCGGGCGGCGGCCCGGAACGATCTGCTCGAGCCGCACCCGCCGGTCCTGGGGGCTGCGCTCAGCCCAGGCGGGCCAGCGCGGCCTCGATCGCCCGCCGGGCCATCACGACCGCCATCGCGGCACGATACTCGGCGGACGCGTGGATGTCCGAGTTGACGGTGCGACCGCCGACCACCGTCGCGGCGGCTGCCGCCACGTCCGCGGCCGTTCCCTTGGTGCCCACCAGGGCCGCCTCGACCTCGCTCGCCCGATACGGGTGATCAGCGACGCCGGTGACGCCGATGCCGGCCCACTCGATCACGTCGCCCGACCCGACGATGACCACGGCACCAACGCCGGCCATCGGGTAGCCGGACGCCGGCTGCTCGAGGCTCACGTAGGCCGAGCCGGCGTTGTCGAGCGGTGCCGGCAGCCGGATCTGCGTCAGCAGCTCGTCGTGACGCATCGCCGTCGAGAACGGCCCCGTGAAGAACCCGTCGACCTTGACCTCGCGCGTCCCGCCAGCCGACTGGAGCACGAGCTCCGCGTCGAGGGCAAGCAGCACCGCCGGCAGATCGGACGCGGGGTCCGCATGGGCAACGGCGCCGCCGACGGTGCCGCGATTGCGGACCTGCACGTCGCCGATCGTGGGCAGCGCGTCGCGCAGCACGCCGTAGTGGATTGCCGGCGAGTCGGCCAGGTCCGCGTAGGTGGTCAGCGCACCGACGGCCAGCCGGCCGTCGTCGAGCCTCTCCACTCCGCGCAGCTCGCCCAACCGGCCGATGTCGACCAGCGTCTCGACCGTCGCCAGCCGCAGCTTCATCAGCGGCAGCAGGCTCTGGCCACCGGCGATCACCTTGGCACCGCCGTCGGCCGCGAGGGCCTTCAGCGCCTCGTCGACGCTGCCGGCCCGGGTGTACCCGAAGGCCGCCGGGATCATGCCTGGCCTCCCTTCGCGGCCTGGATCGCAGCCCAGACCTTGTTTGCTGTGTAAGGCATGTCGAGATGACGAACGCCGAGCGGGCTGAGGGCATCGATCACGGCGTTGGCGACGGCGGCCGTGCTGGCAATGCAGCCGGCCTCGCCGACGCCCTTGACCCCGAGCGGGTTCACGGGTGACGGCGTCACCGTCTCGTCCAGCTCGAACGCCGGCAGCCACGAGGCTCGCGGCAGCGCGTAGTCGAGCATGGAGCCCGACAGGAGCTGGCCGTCGTCGCCGTAGATCGCCTCCTCCCAGAGCGCCTGCCCGATGCCCTGGGCGATGCCGCCGTGAAGCTGCCCGTCCACGATCATCGGGTTGATCTTCCTGCCCACGTCGTCCACGGCGATGTAGCGCGCGAGATCCACCACGCCCGTCTCCTCGTCGATCTCGACGATCGCGATGTGCGTCCCGAACGGGAACGTGCAGTTGTCGGTGTCGTGGTACGCGGTCTCGTCGAGATAGGGCTCCATGCCGGGGGGCGTGTCGAACGCGAGATCGAGCGCGAACGCGATCTCCTGGAGGGTCTTCTTCTTGTCGGGCGAGCCCTTGACCCGGTACTCGGCGCCATCGACCTCGATGTCGGCGGGGCTGGCCTCGAGCATGTGCGCCGCGTAGGCGCGGGCCTTCTCGCGGATCTTGGCGGCGGCCTTGAGGGCCGCGCCGGTGCCCACGTTGGAGGTCCGGCTCCCGTACGACCCGTAGCCGAACGGCGTGCCCTGCGTGTCCGAGTGCTGGACGACGATGTCCTCCATCGGCACGCCCAGCTCGTGGCTGACGATCTGCGCGTACGTGGTCTCGTGGCCCTGGCCCTGGGGCTGGGTACCCATGGTGACCACGACCTTGCCGGTGAGGTGGACCTTGATGTTCGACGATTCCCACATGGCGGCGCCCCAGCCCTCGCCGACGGCACCGATCCACTTCGACGGCGCCACGCCGCACACCTCGATATAGGTCGACAGCCCGACGCCCAGCAGCTTGCCGCGCGCCTTCGCCTCGGCCTTCCTGGCGGCCATGTCCTTGTAGCCGGCCATCGCCAGTGCCTTGTCCATCGCCGGCTCGTAGTTGCCGGAATCGATGAACAGCTTGCTGCCGTTGACGGCGGTCAGCAGCCCCGACGGGTTGTCGTAGGGGAATGAATCGGGCGGCAGGAAGTTCCGCCGCCTGATCTCGGCCGCGTCGATGCCCAGCTCGTCGGCGACCAGGTCCATCGCCCGCTCCACGACGTAGGTGGCCTCGGGCCGGCCGGCGCCCCGGTAGGCGTCCACGAACGTCGTGTTGGTGTAGACGCCGGTCACCTCGCAGTGGACGTTGGGGATCTTGTACGGACCGGCGAGGATCCGACCGTAGAGCGTCGTGGGGATGCCGGGGCCGATCGTGGACAGGCGACCGCCCAGGTTGGCGTAGGTCTTGACCCGCAGGCCCTTGACCTGGCCGTCCTTGGTCGCGGCGGCCTCCACGTAGGTGATGTGGTCCCGACCGTGGATCGTGCTCTGGTAGTTCTCCCGGCGCGTCTCCACCCACTTCACGGGTCGCCCGCCGATGGCCTTGCTGGCGAACATGACCAGGGCCATGTCCGCGTAGCAGAAGATCTTGGTTCCGAAGGCGCCGCCCACGTCCGGGCTGATGCACCGCACCTTGTGCTCCGGGATGCCGGTCACGAACGCGGTCAGCAGCAGTCGCTGGATATGTGGCGTCTGGCTGGACATCCAGATCGTGTACTCGTCGGTGCCCGGGTTGTACCAGCCGATGTCGCCGCGGACCTCCATCGGGTTGGGGATCAGGCGCTGGTTGACGAGGCGCTGGCGGACCACGACCTCCGCGCCGTCGAAGGCAGCATCGGTGCCGGCCTTGTCGCCCACGGACCACTCGAACACCACGTTGTTGGGGGCGTTCTCGTGGAGCTGGGGGGCACCGGGCTGGGTTGCCTTCTCCGCGTCCACCACCGCCGGCAGCGGCTGGTAGTCGACCTTGATCAGCTCCAGGGCGTCCACGGCCTGTGCGGCGGTCTCGGCCACGACCGCGGCCACGCCCTCGCCGGTCCACTTGACGTCGTCGGTGGCGAGCACGCGGGGGGTGCTGACGTTGTTCTGGATCCCGGAGGCGCCGCCAGCGGGCCATGCCATCGGCAGCGGGTTGTACGGGATGTCGGCGCCCGTGAACACGGCCAGGACGCCGGGTGCCGCCTTGGCGGCGCTGGTGTCCACCGAGCGGATGTTCGCGTTGGCATAGGGGCTGCGCAGGATGGACATGTGGACCATGCCCTGCAGCTTGATGTCGTCGAGGTAGCGGCCCTTGCCGGTGATGAACCGCGGGTCCTCGACCCGCTTGACCGGAGCGCCGAGGACGTCAGTGGTCACGTCGCTCCTCCTTCAGGCCGTCGCAGCGGCGGGGCTGGCCCCGTCGCGCATGACTCGAGCCGCCTCGCGGATGGCGATCACGATGTTGTGGTAGCCGGTGCAGCGGCAGATGTTGCCCTCGATGGCGTGCCTGATCTCGTCGTCGGTCGGGTCGCTGTCGTGGGCCAGGAGGTCCGCGGCGGCCATGATCATGCCCGGCGTGCAGAACCCGCACTGGAGGCCGTGCTTCTCCCAGAACGCCTGCTGGATGGGATGCAGATTGGCGGTGGTCCCGAGACCTTCGATCGTGGTCACCGAGGTCCCGTCCGCCTGGACCGCCAGCATCGTGCAGCTCTTGACGGCCCGGCCGTCAACGTGGACCGTGCATGCGCCGCACTGGCTGGTGTCGCAGCCGACGTGCGTGCCGGTCAGTTCCAGATCCTCCCTCAGCACCTGGACGAGGAGTCGCCTCGGCTCGACGTCCACCTCCTTGTGTTCGCCGTTCACCTCGAGCGCGACGTGCAGCTCGGCCACCGGGACGACCTCCTTTCCCCCGTCGAGCGGGGGTGGCGACGCGGGAGGGGCGCGCGTCCCATTGGGACCGGGCGCGCTCCGTGGCGATGTGACGGGTGTCCACCACCGGGGGCAGCTCCGGGACGGATCCGGCTCGCGGGGGTGAGAGCCGGATGGTGGCACCGTGGCGCCTCGGACGCAACAGCGTCCCGGTTGGTGGCGCTCCCGGGGTTGGCATCTGGCTCGCGGGGCCGCTGGCTCGCTGGGCGCTCGGCCGCTGGCTCGCTGGGCCCGGCCGCTGGCTCGCGGGGCCGGTGGCCGCGCGGAGCCGCTGGCTCGCTGGGCGAGCACTGCAGCGGTTTGTCCGGACCGAAGCCGCTGGTTCGCTCCCGCCGAGAGCAGGCCAGCGGAGCAACCGCTCGGCGGTTCGCCCGGAGAGCAGCCTGGCGCTCACGCGCCAGCAAACCGCTGTACCGCTCGCTGCGCGTGCCAGGCCTGACGCGCAGCGACCGACCGGTTACTCGCCCGGGCGCCGGCGGCGGTTCCGGCGGCCGTGACCCTGCGGGTAGGTTCGCGGGTCCAGCCCTTCGGCCACGGCCTGCGCGGGTTCCAGCCCGGCCAGGCGAGCGGCGCGTGCGACGGCGGCGATCGCCTCGCCCGCCTCCGCGGTCGTCATCGACTCGAGCGGTGAGGCGTTCGCGAGGCCCACCCGCACCGGACCGCGCTCGTTTGCCGACGCCGCGTAGCGCCCGGCCCAGACGAGGGTCGGCACCTGGTCCTCGCCCGAGGGTGCCTGCAGGGCACCGCACACGATGCCCCGATCGCCCGGCGCGGCTCGTACCAGGTACCAGTTGTCGGGCCCCGCGACGAGATCGAACAGGTACGAGCGATATGGCGCCGACAGGATCGTGTCGGCTCCGGCGTCCCACGCCGAGCCTCCGTTGATCACCAGCGTGGCATGCAGCTCCGGGGCGAGCGCCAGCAGCCGGGCCTGGGCCTCGACGAACAGCGCCCGTTCCGCTTCGTCGGCGCCGATCGAGATGGCGGAGGGCTCCTCGATCAACACCATCGGACAGCCGGCCGCCGCGAGCGACCGCAGCTCCGCGCCCAGCACGTCGGCCATCTCGAGCGTGAACGCGGATCGCTCGCGGGCGTCGTGGCCCTCCTCGACCCGCCGGCCCAGCGAATACGGCCCGGGGACGGCCTGCGCCGTGGTCCGCTCGGTGAGCTCGTGCGTCGCATACCACGTCCGCACGAGCAGGCCGGCATTGCCCGTGTCCTCGTGCGCGAGCGCCCGCAGAACCGCGCTCCCGGCGTCCGCCCAGCGAACCTGACCGTCGGTCACGAGGTCGAGCCCGGCGGATTCCTGGGCCCGCACCGCATCCATGACCAGCTGTTCGATGGCCGCCGCCAGCCGCTGCTCGGCAGCCGCGTCGCCGGACGTCGCCTCCGTCTCGAGCGCCGCAACATCCACGCCCTCGGCGGTGATCCGTGGCCAGCGGCCGTTGAGCATCGCGAACATCGGCGATCAGCCCCAGGCCGCCACGCCCTGCGTCCACAGGACGACGAACGCGGCGGCCAGCATCAGCAAGCCGGCGATTCGCAGGGCCTGCGTCCCACCGGCGCCGAACGCCTGGACCACCGTGCCCGGCGTGGCGCCGGGGCGCAGCCACAGGGAGCGGAGCGTAGGAACGCGTGCCGGAGCGAACAGCAGACCCAGCCAGGCACCCGTGGCCAGGCCGCCGAGGTGCGCCCACACGTCCACCGTTCCCTGGTCCACGAGCCCCAGGACCACGTTGAGGGCGGCCAGCGCGACGAGCTGGCCCAGGAACCCGCGGCTCTGGCGATCAAGGATCGGCCGGTGGATGAACTGGACCGAGACCAGCACGCCGAACAGCCCGAAGATGGCGCCCGATGCCCCGACCGCGTACTGGGCGTCGCCGAACGCAAACGACGCCAGCGAGCCCCCGGCGGCCGCGAGCAGGTAGAAGGCGAGGAACGCCAGGCGCCCGTAGAGGCGTTCCACGAATGGGCCGGCGAGCCACAGGGCGTACATGTTGAACAGCAGGTGGAACGGGTTCTGCTGGATCGGCGCGTGCACCAGGGTGACGGTCCACAGTCGCCAGATCTCGCCCTGGGCGATCGCGACCTTGTCCATCGCGAGCCAGCCCCCGAGGTCGTTGCCGGCGGGCCCGGCAAAGTCCACGACCAGGGACACGATCGCGGTGATCGCGATGACCACCACCGCGAACGACAGGCCGGCGTCCCCGCGGGCCCGGGCGAAGTAGCGGCCCGCGGCCCCCTTGTCGCCAACCTCCTTGGACAGCCAGCCGAGGCGCGAGGCGATCTCGCCCTTGTCCGCGGCCGGCGCCCGGCGATCGGCTTCGCGATAGGCACCGATCGCGCCCTGGAGATTGCCGGCGCGGACGCGAGCTGCTGCCACGTTGCGCCACGCCGAGTAGGTCGCTGGGCTGTCGGGCAGGCGGGTCGCCTCCTCCCAGGTGGCCAATGCCTGGCCATCGTCACCCAGGCGGTACCACGCCTCGCCCAGGCCGAGCAGGGCGGCACCGGTGACGGCCGGGTCATTGAACCCGATGACCCGCTGGTAGAGCCGCGCGGCATCGACGAAGTCCGCCGTCGTCATCAGCTCCGCCGCGTGATCGAGCGCCGCCATCGCCGCCTCGCGGGACAGGGGGCCGTCGTGGGCGAGCGCGCCCTGGAAGTCGAACGCCGATGGATCGCTCACTGCAGCGACTGTACAGGAGGCAGCGATGCGAGGCTGCCCGGCTAGACTCCGGAGCATGTGCGGACGCTTCACCCAGCAGCGACCCACGTCCGAGATCGCGCGCATCTTCGGGGCCGATGACCTGGCCGATGATCCCGGCGGCCGGTTCAACGTGGCGCCGACCGACGATGCCGCCGTGGTCGTCCAGCGCGATGACCGACGAGCCGTGGTGCGCTACGGGTGGGGCCTGGTCCCGGGCTGGGCCGCAGATGTCCGAATCGCCGCTCGCGCGTTCAACGCCCGGGCGGAGACCATCACCACGAGCCCGCTGTTCCGGGACGCCTTTCGCCGGCGCCGCTGCCTCGTCCCCGTGGACGGCTTCTACGAGTGGCGCCGCGATGGTGCGGTGCGGCGACCGTTGCGGATCCACGATCCGGCCGATGAGCTCCTTGCCCTGGCCGGACTGTGGACCGGGCGCCGCGACGACGAGACCGGCGAGTGGCGCCGGACGTTCACCATCGTGACCACCCGGCCCAACACGTTCATGGCCTCCATCCACGACCGGATGCCGGTCGTCGTCCCGCGCGACGCCTGGAGTCGGTGGCTCGAGCCGGTGCCTGCCGACCCTGCGGAGCTGCGGGCGCTGCTCGAGCCGCGAGAGGATGTCGCCCTTGCGGCCTATCCGGTCCCGCCGCTGGTCAACAACGTCCGCAACGACGGACCGGCGCTGATCGAGCGCCTGGAGCCCCCGGCCGACGTGGCGCCGACCTTGTTCTGACGACGCCGCCCTGCTCCGGCCGGTCCGTGAGCCTAGGAAACCTCGCTCGCGATGCTCTCCCAGCCCGCGTCACGGGTTGCGGCCGCCAGGGCCTCGCCGGGTGCCTCCCCACGGTCGAGCGCCGCGGCGAACAGTCCGAGCATCCGCGCGAACGCATCGCCGCCGGCCTCGGTCGCCACCAGGACCGTCGCATCCGCCGGCACGTCGACCCCCGCGGCATCGGGCGCGGGGAGGGCAAGCACCAGGTGGGCGCCGGTGAACCGCGCGGCCTCGACGCAGGTCGGGATCACGGCGCGCGGCGCGTCGTCGCTCACGACGAGGACCCGGTATGCGGCCAGGTACTGGAGGCCGAGGCTGACGTCGGCCGGCTCCAGCTCCGGCCCGGGTGGCACGGCCAGCGCGGGCGATGCAGGCGACAGGGAGGCCACGCCCGGTGCGGCAGCGTTGTCGTCGCGCCCCCCGTCCGCGCCGTCGTCGGGCCCACTGTCAGCGCCGGCGTCGGGCCCACCGTCCTCGTCGGGCTCTGCCGCCAGCACCCGCGTCGGACGAGCCGGGTCACGCAGCAGCGCAACATGACCCACCCCCGAGCGCGACAGGGCGAGCACGAGCGCGTCACCGGCCGCGTCGTCGCCCGTGCGTCCGACGAGCTCGACGGGTGACCCGCTGCTCGCGGCGGTCAGGGCGATCACGCACGCACGGCCGGCCGGTCGTGCCGGCTGGGTCAGACGCCAGGCGGGGCTTCCAACGACCACGATCATGGGTGCAAGCCTACCCCGGGCCGGGTGGGCCGGGCGGCCCAGGTGGGCCGGGTGGGCCGGGCAGCCCAGGTGGGCCGGGTGGGCCGGGCGACACCGCCGCGCCGGGCGACACCGCCGCGCCGGGCGACACCGCCGCGCCGGGCGACGCCGCCGGACCGTGCAGCAACGCTAGTTGTCGCCCGGCTCGTGGGTCGGCGTGGGAGTGGCGTTCGGGTTCGGTGTCTGGCCCGGGTACGCCGTGTGGTCCTCGCCCTCGTGATCCGGCTCGTGGGTGGGCGATGGCGTCCGGGTGGCCGACGGGGCCTTGGTGGCCGACGGCTTCCTGGTGGCGGTCGCGCTGCCCCCGCCTCCCGAGTGATCGTCACCGCTCTCGAGCTCCTCAGTGCCGGCCGGCTCCTGGGTCTCGTCGTCCCCGCTCGCGCTCGGCTCGGGCGAATCGCTGG
This sequence comes from uncultured Chloroflexia bacterium, assembly GCA_963732805.1. Classification (GTDB taxonomy): domain Bacteria; phylum Chloroflexota; class Limnocylindria; order Limnocylindrales; family CSP1-4; genus CAIXZV01. The sequence continues at coordinate 1,490,913 of CAVTAW010000001.1, read as the reverse complement.
GTTCCGGCCGGGTCGGCGGCGTGGTCCCCTCGACCGGCGCCGGCGTCTCGACACCCTGCTCGGCAGGCAGCGTCGGCACCTCCAGCGACGGCCGCGGTGACGGCTGGTCCTGATCGCCGTTGAACAGCCCCAGTGCGCCCGCGGTTGCCATGCCCGACCCTGCGGCAAGACCCGCGACCACGAGGACGAGCGCGAGCGCCTGTGCCCGGACGGCCATCGGGAAGCCGGGCCGGGTGGTGACGCGCCACGCATCGCGAAGGGAGGCAAGGAACGCAGCGAGGGCGCCGGCGCGAAGCGCGTGACCGGCGGCGCGGGCGGGCGCCGGCAGCGGCTCCACCGCGACGGCCGTCATCACGCGGTCGACGAAGTCCGGCGCAGGTGTCGCTCCGGATCGATCGGCGAGTCCCTCGAGGTCTCGCGCGGCCCGCGTGTCGGCCACGGCTTCCTCTGGGGTCAGGCCGGCCACGCCGTCGAGGTCGCCGGGCCCGAACGGGCGTGAGTCGCGGCCGGATGCAGGCCCGCTCACCGCTCGGCCTCCTCGAGCGAGCGGCGCAACCGTGACAGGCCCCGATGGAGGTGGGTCTTCACCGTGCCGAGCGGCCGATCCGTGACCTCGGCGATCTCGTTGAGCGATCGCTGGGCGAAGAACCGCAGGGCGACGACCTCGCGGTAGGGCTCGTCGAGCGAGGCCACCGCTGCCCGCAGCTGCGCGTCACGCTCGGAGCGGAGGACGGTGTGCACGGGATCGACGGCGTCCTGGGCGCCCGACGTCCGGAAGCGGTCGCGACCCGGCAGATCGGCGTCGGCGGCGAGCGGGTCGAGCCAGGTCACCTGCCGCCGCTGCGCGGCGCGACGGATGGCGAGCCGGACGGCAATCCGCGACAGCCACGCGCCAAAGGGTCCGTCGGAGCGCCACGAGGCCAGCGACCGGTAGGCGATCACGAACGCCTCCTGGGCCACGTCCTCCGCCTCGTGGCGGTCGCCGAGGATCCGCGCGCACGCCGCGACGACCGCACCGCTCTCCCGCTCCACGAGGGCTCGGAAGGCATCGCGGTCGCCGGCCAGCACGTCCTCGACGATCTGGCGCTCATCGGTCGGGGCTCCGGCTTCCCGCACGGTCATCCAGGTCCGATCCGTCGGTCCGTACTCCAGTCTGGGTGGCGAGGCGGGCACCCGCTCGGGCGACCTCGCGGGCGCCGGTCCGGCACCCGCGACCATCATCGACGATGCGGCGGCTTTCCATCGCAGAACGGAGGTCATGGGCCTCGACAGGACCGATGGACCTAGTGCCCGCCGTCATCCGAGTGGCCACTCTGGCCCAGGCCGGCCGCGGCGCCATCGTCGCCACCGGATCCACCGTGATCCTGGTTTCCGTAATCGTCGCCGCCCTGGCTGCCCTGATCGTGGTGGGCGGACGTGGCGTCCTCCCCGTCCCGGCTCGCGTGGCTGCCACCCGTGGACCCGTCATCGTTCCGGGACGCGGCGCCGCTCGCGGACCCGTTGCTCGCGGACTGGTGTCGATTGGTGGGCACGGTCTGGTCCTTGACCTGGCCCTCCGAGGTGACCGCCGGGGCGGCCGCGGCCGTGGTCGTGTCGCTGTCTGGTGCCTCGCTCTCGGCGGGCTCGGTTGCCTCGCTCTCGGCGGGCTCGGTTGCCTGCGCGGGCTCCGCCGTCTCGGCCGCATCGGCGCGCTCGGTGGGCTCGGCGTCCGCGCTCGTCGCCAGACCCGCGGGCGCCGCGTCAGCGTGATGGGCGCCGCTCACGAACGCGGATGTGGCGAACGCCGCTCCGGCGACCAGGAACAGGGCGACGATCGAGGTGCCGATCGAGCGGGCGAGGCGGTTCACGTGCAGCATCAGGCGGGGCGCTCCGTGCGGTGGTGCGGCCCCATCCCTCACTGGTGCCGCTTCACCCTGATCGAGGCACGATTGCGCCCGAAGGTTTCAGGCGCCACCCCGGGGTGCCGCGTCGTCCGCTTCATCGCCCGGATCGGCGGGCTCGTCCGAGCCCGGCAGGCCCGGCTCCTCGGCCCCCTCGGTGGGACCCGCGTCTCCGGCATCGACGGGTCCGGCTTCCTCGCCCGGCTCGCCGATCGCGACGGCGGCTGTCGGATCGGGGTCACGGACCACGTCGACCGGCCCGAACGCGGCCTCGGCGAGGGCGCCACCGAACTGGTCGTGATCGCCGACCAGCACGATCGCGGCCGCTTCCGGCCGGATGTGGTCGCGGGCGACGCGCAGCACGTCGTCCGCGGTGACGTCCTCGATGGCCGCCCGGTATCGCCCGAGCTCGTCGTCCGGCAGATCGTGCACGAACAGGCCGGCGAGAGAGCCCGCCACCGGCCCTGGCGTCTCGAACCGCAGGGGGAACACGCCCACGAGGTAATCCCGTGCAGCGCGCAGCTCCGCATCGCTCACCGGCTGCTCGCGGATGCGCTCGAGCTCCACCAGGAACTCGTGCGCCGCGGGCACGGTTGCCTCCGTGTTCACCGCCGCGCGGGCGGAGAACGGCCCTCGGGCGCGGCGGAGATCGAACCCGGCGCCCGCCCCGTACGTGTAGCCCTTCTCCTCGCGCAAGTTCATGTTCAGGCGGGAGTTGAACAGCCCACCGAGGATCGCGCTCATGACCGACACCGCGTGGAAGTCCGCGTGACGCCTTGGCAGCCCCGGGTGCCCGATGCGTATCTCGGTCTGGACCGCCCCCGGCCGATGGACGACGCGCACGAAGCGCTGGCGGACCGCTGACCGGTCGTCGATGGCCCTCGTGGCCGGGCCGTTCGCGGGCGCCGTCCAGTCGCCGAACAGCGAGCCGGCCATCCGGAGCACCTCGGCGGGGTCGACCTCGCCGGCAACCACCAGCGCCGCGCCCGACGGGAGGAAGCCCCGGGCGTGCACGGCCCGGAGATGCGCGGGCGTGAGCGTCGCGACGGTGTCCGACGTCCCCCCGGCAGGCCGGTGATAGGGGCTGGAGGCCTCGTAGATCGCGGCGGCGAACGCCTCATCAGCGCGGCGGCGCGGGTCCGCCTTCGCCTGCAGGAGGTCGGTCAGCCGCTCGTCGCGGATCCGCTCCACCTCGGCGTCCGGGTAGGCGGGGCGGCGGACAACCTCCGCCAGCAGGGCGAGGGCCGCTTCCAGCCGGCTGGCGGGCACGTCCAGGCCGGCCGAGGTCGCGTCCCACCCTGCCTCGGCGTGGAGCGACGCGCCCAGGCGCTCGGCGGCCTCGGTCAGGGCGATCGCGTCGCGCAGCTCGGTGCCCTCGGTCAGGCCGCGGGCGGACAGGACGGTCGCCCCACCGATCGCGGCGGGTTCATCCACGGCGCCGGCGCAGGTGATCAGCGTCGCGGCGATCAGCGCCCGGCCGGGCATCGGCGTGACGATGACGCGCAGGCCGTTTGCCAGGACGTCGCGCGCGGTCGCCGGGAACTCGTAGTCCCGGGGATGGCCCGGGATCGGCCGGGTCGCCACGAGCTCACCGTGGTGGCTCATGCGGCCGCCGTGCCTTCCGCGGCGGTGCCGTCCCCGGCACCGGGTTCGCCGGTCTCGGGGAGGTACGTCAGGACGACCCGGTTGTCGGACCGGAACACGGCACGCGCGGCGTCACGAATCTGGTCCAACGTCACCGACAGGTAACGCGGCAGGAGCGTGTTCACGAGGCCCGGATCGTCGAACAGGGTCGCGTACATCGACAGCCGGTCGGCCCGTTCCTCGACGCGCGCCAGCGCCCCCAGCTCGTCGGCCTCGGTGAGCGCCTTGGCTCGTGCCAGCTCGTCCTCGCTGGGCGCCTCGGCGGCCAGCTTCTCGAGCTCCTCGAGGAACACGGCCTCCACCCGGGCGACGTCGATGCCCGGCCGGACCGTCGCCCAGCCCAGGAACACCGACGCGCCCCCGATGAACGGCAGCGTGAACACCGCCACGTCCTGGGCCAGGCGGTCCTCGCGGACGAGCCGGCGATGCAGCCGGCTGCCCTTGCCCCCGGACAGCAGCTGCGAGGAGAGGTCGAGCGCATCGAGCCGGCGATCCCCGAACGCCGGGGCCCGGAACCCCAGGTAGACCCGCGGCAGCGGCACGCGGTCGGTCACGGTCTCCCGGCGCTCCTCGCCGAGCACGGCGGGCAGCGACATGTCGGGCAGCGGCGGGATGTCCGGGTTGGGCGGGATCGGCCCGAAGTAGCGGTCGGCCCAGGTGCGCACCTGCGCCCGATCGCAGTCCCCGACGACCGAGATGACCGCGTTGTTGGGCACGTAGTACGTCCGGAAGAACGCTCGAACGTCCTCGAGCGACGCGGCGTCGAGGTCTGCCATCGAGCCGATCGTCGGGTGGTGGTACGGATGCGAGTCCGGGAACAGGTGACCGAGCAGCTTCTCGTTCCATGTCCCGTAGGGTCGGTTGTCGTAGCTCCAGCGCTTCTCGTTCTTGACCACCTCGCGCTGGTTGTCGAGGTTCTCCTGGCTCAACGCCTCGAGCAGGGTGCCCATGCGATCCGCCTCGAGCCACAGCGCGAGCTCGAGCTGGTGGGAGGGCATCGTCTCGAAGTAGTTGGTGCGATCCAGCCAGGTCGTGCCATTGAGCGTGCCGCCGGCCGCCTGGACAAGCGCCATGTGCTCCGCCTTGCCCACGTGCGCCGAACCCTGGAACATCACGTGCTCGAACAGGTGCGCGAACCCGGTCTTGCCCGGGACCTCGTGCTTCGATCCCACGTCGTACCAGACGTTGACGGCGACGACGGGGGCGAGGTGGTCCTCGACGACGATCAGGCGCAGCCCGTTGGGCAGGCGCTCGTCGCTGAACTCCACGGTGGGAACGGGCATGCGGAGGTGATCCTCGGGCGGGGTGGGTCGGGACCGAATTGTAGGCCGCGGGGCCGGATGGGCGGCGCGGGGCCGGATGGGTGGTGCCGGCCATGCCGTCGGGTCATCGACAGTGGGACCACTGGTACGGTCGGCTGTGGCCCAGACGTGCGAGGATTCGGCGACCGGCCGCCGCCCAACGGGACGCACCGCCGCCGGTCGAGGGCCGTGGGAGGGGCCGAACGATGAGCCACCGGACGCGCCGACGTCGCCACGACGAACCCTGGGGAGCCCTGATCTTCGGGATCTTGTTCCTCGTCATCGGGGGTGCGCTGCTGTTGCGCAACCTCGGCGTGATCCTGATCGACTGGGGAGTCCTGTGGCCGCTGATCCTGGTGATCATCGGCGTCGTGATCGTGATCGCCGCGCTGCGCCGGCCGGCGCGCGGCAGCGGCGTGTCGCAGGTCTCGATCCCGGCCGACGGTGCCGGCCGCCTCGAGCTGTCGCTCCGGCTCGGCGCCGGCCGCTACCGGCTGTTGGGCGGCGCCCCGTCGCTGGTCGAGGTGCGTGCCGACGACGAGACGATCGACCAGGCGGTGGACCGGAGCGGCGACCTCGCGCGGGTCCGGCTCTCGACGTCGGTCAACACCTGGGCGTGGGGCTGGCGCACTCCGATCGAGTGGACGATCGGGGTCGCCTCGGGCGTGCCGACCGTGCTCGACGTCCAGGCCGGCGCGGGCAGCTTCGACCTCGACCTCACCGACGTCGCCATCGCGTCTGCGTCGATGGGGATCGGTGCGGCCGAGCTCCGCGTCGTCCTCCCCCGGCCGCGCGGCGAGGTCCCGATCCGGGTCGAGGGCGGCGCTGCGGCATTCACGTTCGAGATCCCGGCGGGTGTCGAGGCCCGGGTGACCAGCACCGGCCTGGTGTCGCGCAGCGGCCCGTCGGAGACCGCAGGCTACGCCGCTACCCGCGACCGGGTGACGGTCAACGTGACCGGTGGCGCGGCGTCGGTGCGCGTCATCCCGCGCTGAGGCTCGACAGCGCTTCGGTCCGTCGCCGGCGCCGCGTTTCGTCCCGGGCGCGCTTCGTCCCGGCGCTGCGGTGCAGCCGGGCGCCGCCCCTCCGGTTCGCACGCCGTGCCGCTCACGTTCCGCGCGCCGTGCCGCTCACCTCCCGCTGATCGCCGGGCGAGCGCTGCGGTGCAGCCGCCCCCCTCCGTTCCGCGCGGTGTGCCGCTCACGTTCCGCGCGGTGTGCCGCTCACTCCCGGCCTGTCGCCGGGCGAGCGCTGCGGCCAGCCCGTTCCGCGCCGTGCCGCGCTCCGTTCCGCGCGGTGTGCCGCCACCTCCCGGCCCTGGATCGCCGGGCGAGCGCTGCGGCGGTTCCCGGCGCGCCTGGAACGTCGTGCGTGCCAGGCGGCGGTTGCGCCGGCATGGAACCGCCGGGTGGATCGGACGGCGTCCCGGACGGCGGAGGTCAAGTCCCAGCACGTGGTGTCACACCTCGCGCCTGATCAACTCGCCATGAGCAGCGGCTGGCTCGCCTCCTCGATCGTGGTGACGGCGTCGATCGCCGCCATGGTCTCGGGCCGGAAGTAGCGGCGGCCGTCCTGCCACTCGTCGTCCTGCTCGGCGAGGATCATGCCGACAAGGCGGATGACGGACGCCCGGTTGGGGAAGATCCCGACGACCGAGCTCCGGCGCTTGATCTCCTTGTTGAGCCGCTCCAGGGGGTTCGTGCTGCGGATCTTGGCGCCGGTGGGTCTCGGGGAAGCTGAAGTGCGCCAGGAGATCGGGCTCGGCATCGGCGAGCAGCTCGGCGACCGCAGCGAACCGGGGGCGCAGGCCCTCGAGCACGCGCGTCGCACCTGGCTGCGGGCCGACCGCTCGTCGGGCTGCTCGAACACCAGCCGGATCGCCGAGGCGACCATGCTCCGCGCCGAGCGGGGCACGAGGTCCTGGGCGTTGCGGGTGAAGTGCACCCGGCAGCGTTGCCACGAGCTGCCCAGGAGCTGCTCGCGGACGGCCTTGACCAGACCCGGCGTGGTCGTCGCTGATGACCAGCCGCACGCCATGGAGGCCGCGCTCGACGAGGCGCGGATGAACGCGGGCCAGGCCGAGCCCTCGTCGTGCCCTGCGCTGAGCTCGAGTCCCGAGCACCCGGCGCTCGCCACTCATCGCGACCCCCACCGCGACCAGCGCCGCCATCGACACGACCCGCCCTGCCTCGCGGACCTTGAGGTACGTGGCGTCGAGCCACAGGTACGGGTATGCGGTGTCGGCGAGCGGCCGGCTGCGGAACGCCTCGACCTCGGCGTCGAGCGCGGCGCAGATCCGGGACACCTCGCTCTTGCTGATGCCCTCGATGCCCAGGGCGCGGACGAGATCGTCGACCCGCCTCGTGGATACGCCCGACACGTACGCCTCCTGGACCACTGCGAGCAGGGCCCGCTCGGCCCGCCGCCGCGGCTCCAGCAGGGATGGGAAGTAGCTGCCGTCGCGGACCCGCGGGATCGCGAGCTCGACCGTGCCCACCCGCGTGTCCCAGCGCCGGTCCCGGTACCCGTTGCGGCGGGTGAGGCGGCGCTCCGGATCCCGCTCGCCGTGGGGCAGCCCGGTGAGCTCGGTCACCTCGGCCTCCATCACCGCCTGGGCGAGCACCCGCACGCCCTCGCGCAGGAAGTCCTGGTCGCCCTCGGCGATCGCCTTGCGCACCGTGTCCAGCACGGCCATCCTGTCCTCGGCCATCTCGGTGTTCTCCGTGTCGTCGGTTGCTAGTCCAACGACGCGAGGATGACGCGGTGGCCGCTTCCGTTCACGGCCTCCCGCGCTGTGACACCAAGTCTGGGGACATGACCCCTCGGAGCCGCGGGCCCTCGAGCGGCGTGCCTCGCGACCATGGCCCGGGGTTGAAAACGAGACCGCAGCAGTTGACAAGTACCACCCGCATGTTAGATTGCTATCTAACACGAGTTCGATGTAAGAGATCAGATGCGCGCCTCGTCCCGCTCTTCAGCCGCCAGCGCCCCGCCCCGCCGAGCCATGCTGCGCAATGCAGGCTCGGGCGCGACGCTGGCGGTGACATTCGACGTCCGGACCGCGTTCGACTTCGCGATCAGCCTCGCGGCCGAGGTCGGTGAGCACGACGAGCTGCCGGCCGAGGACCGCGCGTGGCTGGAGCGTGCGAGGGCCGCACTGCCGCAGGCGGTCCGCCCGGCGATCGACGGCGAGCTGTGCATCTTCGGCTCGGCGCTGCTGGTCGATCATCCCGATGTCACCGACGCCGCCGCGTTCGTGGACCTGATGCGCGCCACGCCCGGCGCGACGTTCACCGGAGCGGTGCTTGCCGACGCCATGCGGGACCCCGAACGCGAGACGGAGGTTGCCGCCGCGCTGGGCGGTGATCGGGAGGCCGTGGATGCGGTCCTCGCCGGCTGGCCCGACGAGAAGCGCGACTGGTTGTCCCGGCTGCTCGAGGATCCGGACGAGGTCGTGGGCGAGGTCACGGCCCTGATGGCCGCCTGGCAGCCGCTGTACCAGGAGATCGAGCCGCGGATCCGCGAGATCATCGAGCGCGACGCGATGACCCGTGCCGCGGACCGCGCCGGCCTGGGTGCCGCGGAGCTGATCGAGCGGACAACCAACGGGATCCGCTGGCTGTCCGAGCCGGGCGTCCGGCGCGTCGTCCTCGCTCCCTCGTACCTGGTCCGGCCCTACAACTTCACATTCGCCGGCGGCGACTGGCGGATGTTCGTCTACCCCGTCACCGATGCGGCCCTCGAACCGCACGATCCGCTCTCGCCGCCGGTCGGCGTCCTGCGGCTGCACCGTGCGCTGGGCGACGACACGCGACTGCGGATCCTGCGCCTGCTTCGCGACCGTGACTGGTACCTCACCGAGATCGCCGAGCGCCTGGGGCTGTCCAAGCCGACGATCAAGCACCACCTCGCGCAGCTTCGAGCCGCCGGCCTGGTCACGCTGACCGAGGAGGGCGGCCTGTCCTACTACAGCCTCCGGCGCGACCGGCTCGACGACGCCTCGTCCGAGCTCAAGCGCTACCTGACCTAGAGCCTCGAGATGATCGACGTCCGCGTCCCCGCGGCCTCGTGAGTTAGATGAAAGGCTAACAGACGTGAGACTGCCGCCGACTACTCGACCAGACCCGACGCGCCCCCATGGAGCCCCTGACATGTACGAGCCGTTCCGCCTCAGCAACACCGACCCCCACGTCCACGACCGCATCGACAACCTGTACGCGGTCGCCGGCGAGTTGCGAGCCGGTCGCCGCGGCGCAGGCGAGCAGGCTGGCCTGCTGGCGCGCACCCGCGTCCTGGTCGGCCGCCGCCTGATCTCGATCGGCAGCACCGTCGCCGGCCAGCACGCCTGACCACCCCTGCGGGGCTCGCTCCGTGGCGGGCGGCCGGTCACGCCGCGGCCCCGGTGCTTCGCTCCTCGAGGCCGCCGGGTTGCGGGTGACCGGCCGCGCCGCAACCGCTGATCCCGCGGGCCTTCGCGGCGGACGCAACCGCTGATCCCGCGGGCCCCCGCGGCGGATCGACCCAGGTGATGGACCTGCCCCGCCGCAAGCGCTGAAATCGGTGACCCGGCTAGACTCCCCAGCCGTGAAGTCCAAGCCCACACGCCGGGTCGCCCGAACCGGCGGATCGCGTCTCATGCCCCCCGCCGTCCGCCGGGTCACCCCGATCGTCCTTGCCATCGCGTTCGCGGCGCTGACCGCGGTTCCGGTTCTCGCGCACGCGGACCTGGTGACCTCCGATCCCGCGGACAAGGCCGTGCTTGCGGAGCCGCCCACCACGGTGACCCTGACCTTCAGCGAAGGTCTTGACGCGTCCAAGAGCTCGTTCAATCTCATCGGATCGGATGGGACGGTGCTGGGGACCGGCAAGGCCGGGCAGGATGGCGCCACCGACATGACCCTCGACGGGCTGGCGCTCGTGCCCGGGGCCTACGGGATCAAGTGGACCTCGGTCGCCGAGGACGGCCACGTGGAGCGCGGCACGCTCTCGTTCAGCGTGGCGGAGCCGACGCCCGCGCCCGCGACGCAGGAGCCGACGACTTCGGCATCCGCGGCGCCGACCGCCGCGGCGACACCCACGCCGGCGGCGCCGACCAATGCGGCGCCGACCCCTGCGGCATCCCCTGCCGCCTCGGCCGTCGCCGTCACCACCGGCGACCAGGCGTCGGCCGGCTCCGGCAGCGACGTTGTCCTGCCTCTCGTCGTGGCCCTGATCCTCGTCGCCGTCGTCGGCGCCTACGTGCTCCGCCGAAGCCGCGCTGCCTGACGATGTCCTGGCCCGGGGCGTCCCGCGTCGCACGGCTGGCCGGCGTGGTGGGCGGGACCGCGATCGTCGTGGGTGCGCCTGCCGTCGTCGCGGGGCACGGCCTGTCGCCCGTCTACCAGAGCCCCCTGCCGCTGACCATCTACCTCGCCGGCGCGGGCACCACCGTCGCCCTCTCGTTCCTGTTCGTGCTCGCGCGTGACATGCGTGCCGCGCCAGTTCCGGCCGGCCGGATTGTGCGCGTGCCCGTGGCGCTGCGCCTGGTGCTGCGCGCCGTCGGCGTGCTCGGCTGGGCGTGGATCATGGCCCAGGGCCTCGCGGGCGGCTCATCGGACGGGGCCGTGGCGACGCTGTTCCTGTGGGTCTACGGCTGGGTCGGCGTGGCCGCTGTCTCCGCCCTGATCGGGCCCGTGTGGGAGTGGCTGGACCCGTTCGCCACGCTCCACGACATGCTCGCCTGGGGCCTGCGCCGGCTGGGCATCCGTGGCTGGGCGCCGTCCGAGCTGCCGACGGCCGTCCGCGTCTGGCCCGCCGTGATCGGTCTCGCCTTCTTCGTGTGGCTGGAGCTGGTGGCGGTGGCCGGCAACGGCACCCTGACCGTGGTGCTCTTCGGCTACACCGTGCTCACCCTGGCGTTGATGGCCCAGTTCGGGCGCGACCAGTGGCGGGCCCAGGGCGAGACGTTCAGCGTCTGGTTCCGGACGCTGAACCGGCTGGCGCCGTTTGGCATCGTCCCGGCGGCGGAGCGGGCGGACACGGGGGCCGAGGACGCTGCCTTGGCCGTGGACCTCGATCCCGATGCGATCGACGGCGCGGTGGTCGTCCGACGCCCGTTCGCGAGCGGCCTGCTCGAGGCCATCTGGGAGATCCCGCGAATTGTCCTGGTCGCGATCGGCACGGGCTCCATCCTGTTCGACGGCCTGTCCCAGACGGTTCCCTTCGCCACCCTGTTCGGGGCCCCCGCCGTGGGCCCCAAGACGCTCCTGCTGCTCGTGTTCCTGGGCCTGATCGCCGCGGCGGCCGTGGCGGTGGCCCGGGCGGTGAGCCCGGGTGCCATCGGGGCGGGCCTGGTGCCGATCGCCGTGGGGTACCTCGTTGCCCACTACCTGACCTATCTCGCGATCGACGGTCAGCGGATCATGATCTCCATCTCCGACCCGCTCCAGACCGGTGCCGACCTGTTCGGCACCGCGTTCTACACCCTCAGCACCACCTGGCTGCCGCCGGGCCTGGTGTGGACGTTGCAGCTGGCCGCGGTCGTGGGCGGCCACATGCTGGGCGCATGGTCGGGACACGTCACCGCCCAGCGCGACATGGAGGCCCTCGCCCGGGCGCGGCCGCCACGCGACATGCGACATCGGAAGATCCCGGGCCCGACGCCGCGCCTCGCGCGCAATGTGCGCCAGCGCGAGATCCCGCTGGCGGTGGTGATGGTCGCGCTGACCACGCTGACCCTGTGGTCGCTGGGCCAGGCGATCGTGCAGGAGCCGGCGCCCGAGGGTGTCCTGCCGCGGGCCGGACGCTCGCTCTAGCGGCTGACCGCCGGAGCCCGCCCCGCTTCGGCGCTGCCCGCCGGCACCCAATCCGTGATCGCGCGGACCTGCGGCGATCCCCTCGAGGACCGCGGGGTCGAGGGCCTCGGCCGCCGCGACGCCGGTCTCGATCGCCGTCAGGCAGAGGATCCCCTCCGCGATCGCCGCGTGCCGGATCTCGGCCGCGTCGCGCACCGGCACCCGACCGCGGCGTGGGCGTGTTGACGACCAGGCGGACGCTGCCCCGACGCGATGAGGTCGAGGATCCGCGGCCTCGTCGCCCTCGGGCTCGGCGCCCAGCTTCGCCACGGGCTCGAGCCGTCGTGCCCGAGCGCGCGAGCGCGGCCCGCGTGCCCGCCGTCGCGGCGAGCGGTAGCCGGCCCGGACGCAGCGCGGCCGCCAGCTCGCGCCAGGAGCCCCTTGTCGCGGTCGGCGATCGAGAGCAGCGCGAGCGCCCCCGCCCGGCCGGCACGCGGCGGGATCGAGCGACGCGCCGGTGAGCGCCTTGGCCAGGGCGACGCGCGGGTCCGGTCGGATCCCGATGACCTCGCCCGTCGACTGCATGAACGGGCCCACGCGACGGGTCGACGCCCTGCAGCTTGGCAGTCGAGAAGGCCGGCGCCTTGACCGCCACGAACGGCGGCTGGCGGCAGCAGCCCGCCCGGCCAGCCGAGCCCGGCGAGGCTCGCGCCGAGCGAGATCCGGACCGCCAGCTCGACCATCGGCACGCCGGTCACCTTGGACAGGAACGGCACCGTCCGCGAGGCCCGCGGGTTGACCTCGATCAGGTACACGCCGTCCTCGCGGACGATGAACTGCGCGTTGACCAGGCCGCGAGCGCCGAGCGCGAGGCACGATCCGCTCCATCGTGGCCACGATCAGCGCCTGGTCGCCTTCGGACACGTGCTGGGGCGGGAAGATGCCGACCGAGTCGCCGGAGTGGACGCCGGCCCGCTCGACGTGCTCGAGCAGTCCCGGGATCAGGACGCGCGGGCCGTCGCAGACCGCGTCGACGTCGACCTCGACGCCCTCGAGGTAAGCGGTCGATCCGCACGGGCCGGTCCGGGTCGACGACCGCGGCCGCGGCCAGCTGGCGGACGAGGTCGGCCGGCGAGTAGCAGAAGTCGATCGCCAGGCCCGCCGATCACGAAGCTCGGCCGGACGATGACCGGGTAGCCGATCCGCTCGGCGAGCGTCAGCGCCTCCTCGATCGACTGTGGCCATGCCGCCCTCCGGCTGGGGGATCCCCAGCCGGTCCAGCAGCGCGGAGAACCGGGTCCGCTCCTCGGCCTGGTCGATCGCCTCCAGGTCCGAGCCCAGCAGCGGCACGCCGGCCGCGACCAGCGACGCGGCCAGGTTGAGCGGCGTCTGGCCGCCGTACGCAACGACGGCCGGCAGGAGCCTGGCGTCAGGTTGCCGGACGTGGCGTCATCGAGTCGTGGTGCGCGCGATCGGCTGCCTGCGGGCTCTCGAACTCCACGATGCTGAGCACGCTCTCGGGGTCGAGCGGCTCGAAGTAGAGGCGGGTGGAGGCGTCGAAGTCGGTCGAGACGGTCTCGGGGTTGGAGTTGACCATGACCGCGCTCCAGCCCTCGCGCCGGAGCACGTCGGCCGCCTGGACGGCGCAGTAGTCGAACTCGATCCCCTGCCCGATCCGGACCGGCCCGCAGCCGATCACGAGCGCGCCGGGCCGGGCGACCGGTGCCGCCTCCGGCGGCGAGCCGGCCGCGGCATAGGTCGAGTAGAAGTACGGGCGTCTCGGCCGCGAACTCGGCGGCGCACGTGTCGACCATCGCGTAGCCCGGGACCAGGCCCAGCGCCATCCGCGCCTCGCGAACCGCGCGCTCCTCCACGCCTGCCAGCAGCGGCCAGGTCGCGATCGCCGAACGCCGCCCGCTTGGCGGTCACGAGCAGGTGCGCGCCGGGTCGGCGCCATCGACGTCCACGAGGGCGGCGCCGGCCGCGCGGACATCGGCTCGAGCGCGATGTTGCGACCCATCTCGGCGAGGAACCAGGGCGCGATCCCGGTCGCCTGCCGGAGGACCTCCTGCGGCGACACCCCGGCGCAGCAGGCCCAGGACGCGCCACAGCCGCGAGTCGGACGGCTCGAGGAACCGGCGCAGGACGATCGGCGCGGCGGAGCGCTGGGCGAAGCCGCGTGCTCTCGCACGCCTCCCCGTGCTCGTCGATCCAGCGGATCACGGCGTCCTCGGCACCCGCGCCGCCGAGCGGGCCATCGTCCGTCGCCGGGTCGCGCGCCGGCATAGACCGCCGCGAGGTAGTCGAACGTCGGGCGCCCACGCCGGATCCTCGGCGAGCGGACCCGCGCCGGCCTGCTCCAGGCCGCGGAGCGCCTTGTTGAGCGCCGCCCCGAAGGTCCGGTCGATGGCCATCACCTCGCCCGTCGCCTTCATCTGCGACCCCAGCCGGCGGTCCGCCGTGGGGAACTTGTCGAACGGGAACCGCGGCAGCTTGACCACCACGTAGTCGAGCGCCGGCTCGAAGGCGGCGACGGTCGTGCCGGTGACCACGTTCGGAATCTCGGCCAGGCGTGCGGCCGACGGCGATCTGGGCCGCGACCCGTGCGATCGGGTAGCCAGTCGCCTTGGAGGCCAGGGCCTCGATCGCGACACGCGTGGGTTGACCTCGATGACCGCGTACTCGGTGGAGTCGGGCGAGAGCGCGAACTGGACGTTGCAGCCGCCCTCGACGCCCAGCGCCCGGATGATCGCCAGCGCGGCGCTGCGCAGGCGCTGGTGGACCGCGTCGGTCAGGGTCTGGACCGGCGCGACGACGATCGAGTCACCGGTGTGGACGCCCAGCGGGATCCACGTTCTCCATCGAGCACACCGCGATGCAGGTGTCCTCCGCATCGCGCATGACCTCGTACTCGATCTCCTGCCAGCCGACCAGGCAGCGCTCGACCATCACCTGGCCGGATCGGGCTGGCGCGCAGGCCCGACCGGACGCGCTCCCAGTAGGCCTCCTCGGTCTCGACGATGCCGCCGCCGGTCCCGCCCAGGGTGAACGCCGGCCGGATGATCGCGGGCAGCCCGATCTCCCCCAGCGCCGCGTCCGCCGACGCGCGGCGGGCCGCATCGTCGGCACCCTCCACGATCGCCGACGGGCGCATACGGCTGGCCGATCCGGTCGAGCAGGTCGCGGAAGGCCTCGCGGTCCTCGGCCATCCGGATCGCCTCGAGCGGCGTGCCCAGCAGCCGGACCCCGTGGCGATCCAGGACCCCGGCGTCGGCGAGCGCGGTGGCGAGGTTGAGGGCCGTCTGACCGCCCAGCCCGGCCAGCAGGCCCTCCGGCTGCTCGCGGGCGATGACGGCCTCGATCGCATCCACGGTCAGCGGCTCGAGGTAGACGGCGTCGGCCACCGTCGGGTCGGTCATGATCGTTGCCGGGTTCGAGTTGACGAGGATCGTGCGCACGCCCTCGGCACGCAGCGCCCGGCAGGCCTGCGTGCCCGCGTAGTCGAACTCCGCCGCCTGGCCGATGACGACCGGGCCGCTGCCCAGGATCAGGACCGAGGCGGGCCTGGGCACGCCGGCGGCGCGCGGTGCGGTCACTGGCCCTGCCGGCACGCGGTCCACGAACCGGTCGAACACGGCGAGCGCGTCGAGCGGCCCGGGGGCGCCCTTCGGGGTGGTACTGGACGGTCTCGATCGGCAGGTCGCGTGGCGCAGGCCCTTCGACCGACCGTCGTTGAGGTTGACCTGGCTGACGCGGAAGCCCGAGCCCGCGGGCAGGCTGTCACCGACCACCTGGACCTCGTGGTTCTGGGCGGTCACCTGGACGTAGCCCGTGTCCAGGTCCTGGACGGGGTGGTTGGCACCGTGATGGCCGAACCGGAGCCTGGCTGGTCTCTGCCCCGGCGGCCCGCGCGACGATCTGGTGCCCGAGGCAGATGCCCAGCAGCGGGCGGCCGTCGTCGATGATCGCGCTGGCCAGCGCGACCGGTCCCGCGAGCCGGGCAGGATCGCCGGGGCCAGGCGACAGCACGACGCCGGCCACGTCGGCCGCGAGGACGTCCGACGGCGGACGGTGTGGGGCAGCACGCGGACGCGAACGCCCGCGCCGCCGGAGCGAGCGCACGATGTTCGCCTTGAGCCCGTAGTCCACGATCGCGACCAGCGGCGCCGCAGCGTCGTCGCCGAGCTCGCGGACCGCGGACGGCGACACCTGCGCAACGAAGTCCTGGTCCTCCCAGCGCGGGACGGCGCGCGCCGCGAGCGCGATGGCCGCGTCGGGGTCGGTGAGGCCGGGCTCGGTGATGACGCCGCGCAGGCAGCCGCTGGATCGCAGATGGCGCGCCAGGGCCCGGGTATCGACACCCGGCGATGGCGGGGATCGCCGGCCGCGCGGAGCATCGTGGCGAGCTGGCGGGCATCGTCGAGGACGGCGGCGGTGGCGTGGGCGACGACCAGCCCCCGGAGCCACGGGCGCGCCGACTGGTCGTCGTCCGGGAGGCGGCCGTAGTTGCCGATCAGCGGGTAGGTCATGACCACCACCTGCCCGGCGTACGAGGGGTCGGTCGCGATCTCCTGGTAGCCGGTCTGGGAGGTGTTCACGACCAGGTCACCACCCGCGGCGACCGGGGCGCCGAACGCGATACCCGTGAACACGGTCCCGTCCTCCAGCGCCAGGAGCGCGGGCCCCGCGTCGCCGACCCGGGGGTCGACGATCGAGTCGGCACGCGGCAGCGGCGGGTGGCCGACGGACGGTGGGGCGATCACGGGATCCCGGCGGGCCGCGGCGAACGGGCGCCGCAGGCAGACATGCGCACGAGCATCAGGCCTCCTTGCCGGCCTCACGGGACCGGTACGCCGGCCTCACGGGACCGGCTCTCAGGATGTGCTGAGCGTAGCACGCGGGGGGCCCGGCCGACCGGGTCGGCAGCCGGGGGTCGGCAGATCGCCGGGCGGTCGCTGGATCGCCGGGCGAGCGATCCAGCGGTTGGGGGCGGGTTCCTCCGAGCGCTGGATCGCCGGGCGAGCGATCCAGCGGTTCTCGTCTGCCGGTGCTCGCGTGGCGAGCCGCTTGGCGGATGCGCATCATCAGAACCGCCAGATGGCTCGCCCTCCGAGCAATCGCGCGCCGATCGTGGCCCGGGCCGGCCCGCAACCTCCAGAGTGCTCTCCCAGCGAGCAGCGGCCGAGGGCCACGGGGCGCGGACAGCACCACGGGGCGCGCGCGCGGCCGAGGGCCACGGGCGCGGACAGCACACGGGGCGCGGACAGGACCACGGGGGGCGCGGCCGAGGGCCACGGGGCGCGCCTCAGGTCCGCCTCAGGCGACGACGGTCGTCGTCTCCGCAGCCCCTTCCGGCCCGGACAGCGCGGGCAGCTCGACCCGGAACACCGCGCCGCCCTCCGGCCGGTTGGCCACGCCGATGCGCCCGGCGTGACGGTCGACGATCCAGCTCGCGATCGCGAGGCCCAGGCCCGTGCCGCCGCTGGGTGCTCCGGGTGCCCGCCAGAACCGGTCGAACACGTGCGGCATGTCCTCGTCCCTGACCCCGGGGCCTTCGTCGGTGACCTCGATCGACGCGATCGCCCGTTCACCCCGAACGGTCACCCCGACATGCCCGTCACGCGGGCTGTGGCGCACGGCATTGTCCACGAGGATCATCACCAGCTGGCGCAATCGGGCGCTGTCGCCCGCGACCATCGCCGGCTCCGGATCGACCAGGACGTGGACGCCGCGGTCCGCCGCGGTCCGCCCGAGAGCGGAGGCGGCTTCGAACGCCACGTCGCCCAGGTCCACGGGCATTCGCTCCATTGCCACCGCGCCCGAATCGGAGCGGGCCAGGAGCAGGAGGTCGTCGACCAGCGCGGTCAGGTGAGCCACCTCGGCGTCGATGTCCTCGAGGGCCTCGTTCGACTCGCCGATCGGCCGGTCCTGGTGCCGGGACAGGTGCTCGAGCGATGACCGGATCACGGTCAGTGGCGTCCGCAGCTCGTGGCTCGCGTCCGCCGCGAACTCGCGCTGCCGGCGAAGGGCCGTCCGCTGCGCAGCCAGCGACTCGCGGATCGGGACCAGCGCGCGGCGCGCGTAGATCGTCCCGAACCCGATCGCCACCAGCACCACCAGCAGCCCGCCCGCCGCAAGCACCGTCAGCAGCGCGTTGAGGGTCGCCACCTCGGTCGAGCGATCCTGCAGGACCTGGAGGAAGTACGTGTTGCCGTCCTGCTGGGCAACCACCTTCCAGGTCATGATCCGGATCGGCACGGTCGTCGAGGCCGTCACCCCCGTCCCGATCTCGAGCGTGGCGGTTCGCACGTCGCGACCATCGGTCGCCGCCTGGGCGGCCGCGAGCCCGGACGACTCAGGCAGGCCGCTGGGGACCACCACCGGCCCCCGGCCGACCTGGACCGGGGTCCCGGCCTGGTCGAACGCGAACAGCAGGGTGTTGCCGCCCCCGAACACGAACCCGAGCGTCGGTCGATCCTGGTCCTGGGCGCTGGGGCCCTCGAGCACGTCGACCAACGGCTGCGCGCGCGCCGTCAGCTGCTGCACCGAGGCGTCCGCGAGGGTGCTGGCGACCACCGCGTACAGGACGGCCCCCAGCACGAGCAGCACGACCAGCGTCGAGATGCCGCTCCACGCGACCAGGCGCCAGCGGACGCGCCGGACGAGGCGCGCCTCGTCCGCGAGCGCGACCTGCTCGGCGCCGTCGTCGGCGGGATCGACCCGCGGGCCGTCAGGCATCGCCGGAACCTGGCCAGCCGACAGCGACCGCCATGGCCTGCCTCATTCGCCCTCGCCCAGGCGGTAGCCGACGCCACGCACGGTCTCCACCTGGGAGCCTGCCTCGCCCAGCTTCGTGCGCAGGTAGTGGACGTAGGCGTCGACGGCGTTGGGCGTGACCGCCACGCTGAACGGCCAGGCATGGTCGAGCAGCTGGTCGCGGGTCAGCGTCTGGCCGGGATGCCGCATCAGGGCTTCGAGCAGCGAGAACTCGCGCGGGCTGAGATCGACGTTGCGGCCACTGACCGTCACCCGCCGGGCCGGCTCGTCGAGCACGATCGCTCCCACCTCAAGACGCGGCTCCGCTCGCCTGGGTCCCGGCTCGGCCCGGCGGCGCAGGGCGCGCAGCCGGGCGGCGACCTCCTGGTAGGCGAACGGCTTGACCACGTAGTCGTCAGCACCCGCGTCCAGCCCGGTCACGCGGTCGTTGATCGTGTCGCGGGCGGTGAGCATGAGGATGTTCACGTCCACCTTGTCGTGCCGCAGACGCCGGGCCACGTCGAGACCCGACATGTCGGGCAGCCCGATGTCGAGGATCACGGCATCCAGGCCCTCGATCGCGCCGGCCAGCTCGATACCGGTCCGCCCGTCGGGAGCGTGCTCCACGACATGGCGGTCCTCTTCCAGCAGGCGTGTCAGCGCACGGGCGAGCCGCTCGTCATCCTCGACCAGGAGCAGGTGCATGGTGTCGTCAGGGTCTCCGGCTCACGGCACGACCGTCACTTCGCTGGCGGTGCCGAGCGTGACCGAGCCATTGCCATTGCCATTGCCGTTTCCGTTTCCGTTGGCCCCGGGCTGGAACCCTCCCGTGACCTGCAGGATCACCGTCTTGCCCGACTGGACATCGGACGCGGTCGCTGGCGCCTGCTGATGGTACGTCGTGCTCGAATCGAGCCCGACGGTGATGGTTGCCCCGTTGGCGGTCTTGATCGTCATCGAATCCGCCGTGACCGAATCGACCGTGCCCTGGATCGTGAGGCCGGCTCCGAAGCCGCCGCCGAAGGCGCCGCGGCCCTGGAAGTACCCGTTGCCGCCCCGGAACCCGCCGTTGCCGTTGAGGTCGAAGCTGGCGTTGGGGCCCAGCCCGCCGAACCTGCCGGTGCTGGCAGCGGCCGCGGGCGCCGTCGCACGACCGACGGCGAAGGCGACACCGGCGGCGGCGACGAGCACGGCGAACGCGAGGGCAAGGTTCAGCGCGCGCGACGAGCCGGACGACCGCTTCACGGGCTCCGGATGGACCAGGATCGGCGCGGGTTCGGGTGCCACCGGCTGGAACGGTGCTGATTCGTAACCCGTTCCCGGCTGGTACGTGGGCACCGACTGGTACGGCGGGGTGCCGGGCGCGAAGGTCGGGGCCGACTGGTACGGCGGGGTGCCGGGCGCGAAGGTCGGAGGGGTCCCGGGCGCCTGGCCGGGACCGGTGATCGGGCCGGGACCTGTCATCGGGCCGGGTCCGGCGGGACCCGGAACGCCTCCCGGCACGGGTCCGGTCGGGACCGGCTCCGTCGGGTCTCCGGCGGCGCCAGGGTCATTGTTCGATCCGCTGAACGGAGGCGTCGTCATGGCCTGCTCCTGCTGGTGATGGGTCGTGCTGACGGGATGGCGGTGGGCTGACGGGTTGAGAAGAGCGCCGGACGGACGTCCGAGGCCGCGCGGGTGGTCATTCGTAGCGGAGGGAGGCGATCGGGTCGAGCCGGGCGGCCTGGCGAGCCGGCCAGACCCCGAACACCACGCCGACCATGAGGCTGAACCCGACTGCGACGACGACGGTCAGGGGATTGAACACGAACCCCCAGCCGGCGATCGCGCCGATCGCGGCCGAGGCCGCGACGCCGACCACGATCCCGATCAGGCCCCCCAGGAGGGACAGCACCAGGGCCTCGACCAGGAACTGGAACAGGATGTCGCCGTTGCGGGCGCCGACGGCCTTACGGATCCCGATCTCGCGGGTTCGCTCCCGGACCGAGACCAGCATGATGTTCATGATCCCGATCCCGCCGACCACGAGCGAGATCGAGGCGATGCCCGCCAGCAGCAGCGTGAGCAGGCCGGTCACGGACGAGAACGTGTCGAGCAGCTGTGCCTGGCTCTGGATGGAGAAGTCATCGTTGGTGCCGTTCGTGCCGTGCCGCTGCTCCAGGGTCACGGTCATCAGCGCCTGGGTGACGTCGATCTGGTCGGCCGTCGCGACGCTCACGCCGATCGAGCGAACGGAGTTGCCGCTGACGAAGTAGCGCTGCGCCGTCGTGATCGGGATCAGCACCTGGTCGTCCTGGCTGAACGGGCCCGAGGAGCCCTTGGGCTGCAGGATGCCCACGACCCGGAACGGCAGGCCGCCGATCGCGATGTCGCTGCCCACGGCGTCGGCGCCGAGGCCCAGGTCGTCGGCCGTGGTCGCGCCCAGGACGGCGACCCGCAGGCTCTGGTCCACCGCCGCCTGGTTCAGGAACGATCCCTCCCAGATCTTGTAGCTGCGGACCGTGGGAAACGCGGGCGTGGTGCCGATGATCGAGGTGGTCGTGTTCTGGAGACCCGCGAGGACGGTCTTCTGGGTGTCCACCTCGGGTTCCACGGCGGCCACGCCGGTGAGCTTGGCCAGCGGCGTCCGCATCCTCGATCGTGAGGGTGGTCGCCGACCCGGCCGCGCCACGCGTGAAGCCGTTCCGGGTCGCCCCGGGCGTGACGGTGAGCAGGTTCGTGCCCAGGCCCTGGATGCGGTCCGTGATGCCGCTCGTCGCGCCCTCGGCGACGGCCACCAGGGCGACGATCGATCCCACGCCGATGATCACGCCGAGCATCGTGAGCACCGCCCGGAGGCGACTGGTGCCGAGCCGCGAGATGGCCAGCCGGATCAGCTCGATCGGGCTCATTGGAGCAGCAGCCCATCGCGGACGTGGACCTGCCGGCGTGCATTCTCGGCAACGTCGACGTCATGGGTGATGAGGACGATCGTGGTGCCGGCCGCGTTCAGCTCGTGGAGCAGGCTGATGACCTCCGCGCCGGCCACGCTGTCGAGGTTGCCGGTCGGCTCGTCGGCCAGGATCAGGGCCGGCTCGCCGACGAGCGCACGGGCGATCGCGACCCGCTGCTGCTGGCCCCCCGGACAGCTCGGATGGCTCGTGGGTCGCCCGGTCCGCCAGCCCGAGCCGATCGAGCACCGCGGCGGCCCGATCGTGGCGCTCCCGGCGGCCGATCCCCTGGTACAGCAGCGGCGTGGCGACGTTCTCGAGGGCGGTGGTGCGAGGCAGCAGGTTGAACGACTGGAACACGAACCCGATCGCGCGGCCCCGGAGGCGGGCCAGGTCATCGTCGGTCAACGACTCGATCGGCGTGCCGCCCAGGCGATAGACGCCGCTGGTCGGGCGATCCAGGCAGCCGATGATGTTCATCAGCGTGGACTTCCCGCTGCCGGACGGACCGACGATGGCGAGGAAGTCGCCGGGCCAGATGTCGAGGTCCACGCCGCGCAGCGCGGCGACCTCGAGCCGTCCGCTGCTGTAGACGCGGGTGATCCCGCGCAGCTCGATGACCGGGGTCACCGAGGCCGCCCACGGACCGGCGGCCACTCCCGGCGACGCGATCACGGCTGGCCGCCCCGGAAGTTGCCCCCGCCGAAGCCTCCGCCGCCCACGATCGTGCCGCCGCCGAAGCCGCCGGACGTGGCGCCGGTGCCCTGGCGCGACGAGGACGTGCCCACCACCACCTCCGTCCCGTCCGAGATCCCGCTCTGGATCTCCGCCAGGGACGAGGTGACCAGGCCGACCTGGACGCCCACCAGCTGCGGCTGCCCGGAGCCGTCGAGGACGCGAACGCTGTAGTTGCCGGCATTGCCCACGAGCGCGATCGAGGGGACGGCGATGACGTCACTCGCCGAGGCTGTCGTGACGCTCACCTGGGCGCTCATGCCGGATGCGGTGCCCGCGGGCGGGGTCGGCAGCGAGACCACGATCGGGTAGCTGACCACGCCCCCACCCGAGCCGGAGGTGCCGATCGGGCTGATCTCCGTTACCTTGCCGCTGGCGGTGTCACCGGTGGCGGTGATCGTGATGTCGGCCGCCTGGCCGAGCTGGAGCGACGGGAGATCGGACTCGGCCACGCTGGCGGACACCTCGAAGGCGCTCGACTGGACCGTGACAGCCGCGCCCGACGGGGCATCGACGCCGGCCGCTGATGTTGACCTCCACGACCACCCCGTCCACCGGGCTGACCAGCGACGCGGCGTCCACCGTCGCCTGGGCGGTGCCACGTCCTGCTCGGCGGTCGCCACCGCGGCCTCGTCGGACGCGATCTGGGCGTCGTGGCGCCCTGGGTCTTGGTCTTGTAGGCGTACTGGGCCGACTTGAGCTGGTACTGGGCCGACTTGACCTGGTTGGACGCCTGCGTGTTGGACTGGGCGATCTGCAGCCGGAGCGTCGCCAGCGTGTTCTCGGCCTGGGTCACAGCGTTCCTGTCCTGGGCGATCTGCTCGGCTCGGCTGGTGCGCCGCCTTGTCCTTCTTGAGCTGCTTCTTCGCGGCCGCGACCGCCTTCTTCTGCTGCGACAGCTTGAGGCTGTTCTGCCGGCTGGTCTGCGAGCGGGACGTCTTCGCCTGGCTGAGCGACTGGCTGCGCCTGCGTCACAGACAGCTTGGCGGCGGCCTTGTCGGTCGCGCTCAGGCCGGCCTTGTCCGTGGACAGCTTGGCCTTGGCCGACGCGAGATTGGCCTGCGCGACGGTGAGCGCCAGCTGGGCGTCGGAATCATCTGCCGTCGCCAGCACGTTGCCCGACGCGACCGACTGGCCCGGCGTCACCGCCACCGTGGTCACCCGCCAGGAGACGGTGTTGTTGCCGTTTCCGGAGCTCGCGCTGGAGCTGCTCGAGGTAGATGCACCGGCGGCGAGCCGAAGGCGAGGTCGTACATCGCAACGGGGGCAACCGTGCCGGTCGCGACGACCTGCTTCACGACGTTGGTGCGCGTCGCTGCCGCCGTCTGGTAGCGGGTCGTCCGCGCCGGACGAGGCCCCGGGCGGGAACAGCGTGATGAAGATCGCGGCCATGCCCACGATCACGAACAGCAGGGTGCCGACCAGGCGGAGGCGCATGCAATTCCTTTCCGGTGGAAACGCGGGTGTTGCGGCTGGGCACACGATCTGACGATGGAGATGAAAGGTGTCTGAGAGGCGAGCCCGAGGCGGGCGCCGCGCCCCTCGCGGACGCGGCGCCGGACCCGGCCCTCGAGGGTCAGGCGCCCTGGCCGCCGGTTGCCCGGCTGATCAGAGAGCTGGCGTCATTGATCGGGATCGCGAAGCCCAGGCCCTGGGCGCTGGTCGCGACCGCGGTGTTGATGCCCGACGACGGCGCCCGAGGCGTCGAGCAGTGGCCCACCGCTGTTGCCGGGGTTGATCGCCGCGTCGGTCTGCATCAGGCCCTTGAGGGTCGTGGGCCGGCCGGTCAGGTCGTCCTGCACGGTCACCTCGCGGCCGAGACCGGACAGGATGCCCTTGGTGACGGTCTCGGTGTAGGTGCCGAGCGGGCTGCCGATGGCGAGCACCGTCTCGCCCACCTGGACCTTGCTCGAGTCGCCGATCCGTGCCGCAGCGAGCCCCGTCGCGTCGACCTTGATCAGGGCGAGGTCATTGGTGTTCGACTGCTCCATGATGGTGGCCGGGAAGGTTCGCCCGTCGTACAGCTCCACGCTGAGGGTCTGGCTGTTCTCCACCACGTGGCGATTGGTCAGGATGTAGCCGTCGCTCGAGATGATGATCCCGGAGCCCACGCCGCTGGTCGGCTGGCCGAACGGCGAGAACCGGCTGGCGGCCACCCCATCCGCGGTGATGGTCACCACGGACTGCCGCGCGGTGGCCACGACTGAGGTGAG
Source organism: uncultured Chloroflexia bacterium (assembly GCA_963732805.1). GTDB lineage: Bacteria > Chloroflexota > Limnocylindria > Limnocylindrales > CSP1-4 > CAIXZV01. The sequence goes on along the minus strand of CAVTAW010000001.1, from coordinate 1,466,681 downwards.
GTCCGCCGTCTCGACCGTGGTCGTGCCGGTGCCGGTGTTGCTGGTTGCCACCGAGGCCGCCGGTGTCTGGGTGACGATCGCGGGCCGGACCACCTCGTGGACGATCGCGGCGGTCCCGGCCGATGCCAGCGCCGCGCTGAGGAGGCGACACGGCAAGCACCGGGCCGAGCCCGCGCCCGCCGGAGCGGCGGGAACCCGGCGCCGCAGGTGCGATCGGCGGCGGGCTCGGCGGGTGCGAAGCCGCCGGCAGTGATCGGCGGTGGAGCGAACACGGGCGTGATCGGCGCCGGCGGGGCAGGGAGCCGGGCTGCCGGTGGGCACCCGATCGGGCGGGTCCGGCCGGGGATCGAGGCGGGAGGAACGGCGAGGTCATCGCGTGGGGCTCCGTGAGGACGAGGATCGATTGACGCCAGTTGACGCTCCTCGCCTGAGAGCGGCGTGAGAACCGCCCGGGTGCGCCAGCACGGGCATCCGGCAGCGGCGTCGGCGAGCACGTCCACCTCGGTCCTCGGCTCGTGATCCCCAGTGCGCCGAACCCGTCCTGGCGGCCAACCCAGGCGATCCCCAGCTCCCCCATCGCAAACGCTGCGGTCGCGAACGCGTCGGCCATCGTCAGCGTGGCCCGACCACCGTCAGGCTGCGCAGCCCGTGGCGGGACGCGACCGGTGTGCGGATCGACGGATATGCTCGCCGCGCTCGTAAGCGGCCGAGGTCGCGACGGCGAGGTCCCGGCACCTCGAGCACGGCGGCCAGCGGTCGGGCGGTCCGGGATGCCGGATCCCGATCCGCCAGCGCCGGCCCGGCTCCGGGCTCGCCGGCGGCGACGAGGTCCCCGCCGGCACCGATCTGGACGTTGCGGGCGCCGGCAAGCCGGAGGATCGCCAGCGCCTCGTCCACGACCCAGCCCTTGACGACGCCGGTCGGGTCGAGACGGCCCATCCTCCCGGTGGCGCGCGGCGTCGAAGTAGCCGTCGGTCCGCGCTCGCAGCGTCTCGGCCAGCGACAGGATCGCCCGCACGTCGGCGCTGGCGTCATCCAGCCGCGAGCGTGCCGTCGGCCAGCCGGCTGAGCTCGCTGTCGGGCCGGTACAGGCTGAAGCGGCGGTCCACGTCGTGGAACCAGGCGACTGCCGCCTCCAGGGCCGCCGGTGGCACCAGCGGCGGCCGGACGTCGATCGACACCGTGGTGCCCATCACCGGCTCCACCCGGACCTGCCGGGTGGAGCCGGTGCGGCCAGGGCGAGCCGGCCGGTGTCGGCATGCCCTCAGATGCCGGCGCTGTCGAGGGCGGCCTGGAGCGAGCGGGCGTAGGCGATGCTGGTGTACGTGGCCCCGGACACGCCGTCGATGTTCGCGCTCTGCGCCTGCAGCGCCTGGGTGTGCAGGATCGGCTCCGCGTAGCTCGAGATCTGGCCCGAGCGACCCCCGACCGGGAGCTCGACCGCCGCGATGTCGACGATCTTGCCGGCATCCACGGTCACGGCCACCTGGACCGGTCCGAAGCGGGTGTCCACGACCGGGCCGGTCACCTGGGACTGGCCGGTGGCGTTGTCCGTCGAGCCACCGGACCCGCCGGTGCCGCCGGTGCCCGTAGAACCGCCGGTGCCCGTAGAACCGCCGGAGGTGCCCGAACCCGCGGAGTCGCCGGACGAGGCGCCCCGCCGGTCGGGCTTCCGGGGATCGTGGTGGCCGGGCCGCCTGCGCCCGGCTGGCGCCCCACGCTGACCGTGTCGGTGGGCACCTGGAAGTTCAGCAGCAGGACCAGGCCGAGGGCGGTCAGGCCGAGGGCGACCGCACCGCGCTTGGGCATCAGGACGTCTCCGTGTGCGCAGGGTTGAGGAGATGGGCGGGTGGGACCGCGCCCGGTCAGCGAGCATCGCGTTCACGCCTGAGAACCGGATGAGACATGGCTCCGCCCAGGTCCGCGGGACTCAGTAGCTGAAGCGCTCGGCGTGGACCTGCCGGCTCGGGACCCCCAGCTCCCGGAGCGAGGCCTCGACCGTCTGCATCAGGCCGGTCGGTCCGCACACGTAGACGTCCTGGTCCGCGATCGACGGGACGAGCCGGGCGATCGTGGTGCGATCGAGCGGGGGCGCAGGCGGCTGGTCCGACCGCGTGGTTGCGACCGGTGGCCCACGAGGTAGTGGACCCGCGCCCCCCGATATGCCGCCACCGGTCCAGCTCGTCGCGGAACACGAGATCCGACGGGTGGCTTGCCCGGTAGATGAGCGTCATGTCCCCGGGACGCGCCGCCAGGGACTCGAGCAGCGCGCGCAGCGGCGCGATCCCGATGCCACCCGCGATCAGCGTGACACCGCGGCGGGTCCTGCGGGCGCCGGTCAGGATCCCGTACGGGCCCTTCGAGCAGCACGGGCGTGCCAACCGCGATCCGCGCGATCCGGGCGCTGTCGTCGCCCATCGCCTTGACCGTGACCCGGAGCCAGCGGCCGTTTGGCGCGGAGGAGAGCGAGTACGGGTGACCCCGCCACCACTCGTCCCGGGTGAGGAAGCGCACGATGAAGTACTGGCCGGAACGCACCGCCAGCCGGTCGAGGTCTCGCCCACCGACGTAGACGGACACCACGCCCGGACCCTCGGAGACCACCGCCGTGACGCGCGGGCGATGCCGGAGGGTCGTGGCCAGCGGCTGCCCGAACCGGAACACCAGGATCAGGGCGGCAGCGACCAGGTACAGCGAGATCCAGTAGATCGACGCCAGCTGATCGTGGATGAAGTCCGCGCCTGTGAACAGCTGGTGGAGGAACGCCAGGGCGATCGCGAGATAGGCGTACAGGTGCAGCCCGAACCATGTCTCGTACGACAGCCGGCGACGCGCGGCACGCAGCGAGCTCACCCCGACCAGCACGAACAGCCCGAAGCCGGCGGTCGCCCACAGCACGTAGGGGAAGGTCGTCAGCAGCGTGACCGCCTCGGCCACCACGCCCTGGCCATCGCCCTGGGCGTAGCCGATGGTGGTGAACGCGCCGTGCGCGCCGATGAGCCAGATCGTCGCGAAGCCCAGCCACCGGTGTGCCGACGCGAGACGGTCCATCCCGAACGCCTCGTCCAGCCACGGGCTGCGACCCATCAGGACCAGCTGGACCAGGGCAAGGTACGTTCCCAGGAGCGCCGTGAGCTCTCCGGCCGCGGTGAGCAGCCCGCCCGGCGTGGACAACAGGTCCGGGCCACCGTGGCGGATCCACATCAGGACGATGAACACGCCGTTCGCGACGAGCAGGGAGCCGATGTCCCGGGCGCGGACGCCCCACACGCGCGGCAGCGGCACCGGCCGGGTCCGGGCGACGGGGGTGGACGCCATGATGGCGATGATCGTCGCGGCGGCTGAGATGCGGCTGAGAATCGGCGGGCCCGGTTGTGTCGGCAGGGGCGATGGGGCCGATCGGGCTGGTGGGCCCGTCCCCGTCAGCTCGCGCCGGCGCAGTCGTACAGCGTCCCGCCGGCCGCCACCACGTTCACGGGCACGCACGATGCCGTGACCCAGGCGGTCCGCTCCATCGACACGCTGCCGCGGCCGTCGCCGCCGAAGAACCCGCCGGGACCGCCGCCCCGGCCACCCAGCAGCACGTAGCGCAGGCGGCCGTCACGCACAGCGGCCCGGAGCTGCTCCACGCTAGGGGCCGGGTCAGAGCCCATGAAACCGCCCATCGCCATGACCGGCACCCCGGATGCCAGCTGGAGCGGGCCGGCCTGGTTGGCCGAGGAGACGGCGACCAGCCACTGGGCATCGCCGCGATTGGCGACCAGGAAATCCACGAGCGCCTGGCTGGTGCCCCCGGGATCGCCCGGGAAGCCGCCGAACCCGCCTGGGCCGCCAAACGGGCCCGCGCCCCCAGTGCCGGCGCCGCCCCCGCCTCCGAACCGGCCGCTCGCGGGCCCCGACGCGGGAGTGCCCCCGGAGAGCGCATGGCCCATGGTCGCCACGGTGTACAGGGATGGGCCCACCAGGATCGCGGCCAGGCCGACCACCAACGCGCCGCGACCGATGGCAGCTGCCCGGGCGTCACCCGCCACAGGTGGCACAGCGATCACGATGGCAGCGGCAGCGACCATGAACACGGCCCCCAGTCCCACCCCGGGGTAGAAGCCCGGCGTCCGGTCCAGCACCTGCCACGCCCACCACGCCGTCAGCAGCAGCGTCGCACCGATAGCCGCGCCGGCCCACGCATGCCGCTCACGCAGGCGCCACAGCTCGACCAGCCCGCCGCCGGTGAGCGCGGCCGCGGCGGGTGCGATGGCCACTGCGTAGTAGGGATGCACGATCCCGGTCATGAGCGAGAACACGAGGATGTGCACCGCCGCCCACAGCCCCCACAGCAGGAACCCGGCTCGACGCGGGTCGGACCTCGGCGCGCGCACACGGGCGAGCAGGCCGGCAACCAGGCCCACCGCCGCGGATGGCAGCAGCCAGCTGATCTCGCCGGCCCACTCGGAGTTGAACATCCGGAGCAGGCCGGGCTGGCCACCGAACCCGGCGCCGGGGCCCCCGCCGAAGCCCGCCAACGGCCCGCCCTGCGTACCGGATCCACCGAACCCGCCGAACCCGCCACCGAAGATCCGGCCCAGCCCGTCATACCCCAGGACCAGGTCCAGCACGGAGTTGTCGGTGCTACCGCCGATGTACGGGCGCGCCTGCGCCGGCAGCACCTCCATGACCACGACCCACCAGAGCGATGTGGCGGCAACCACCGTCCCGGCCAGCAGCAGGCGGACCAGGCGCCGGCCGAGCCCGCCCGGGGCCGCCACGAGCCAGGTCGCGGCGAACGCGGGCAGGACCAGGTACGCCTGGAGGTACTTGGTCAGGAACGCCAGGCCGACCAGCGCCGCCGACAGCATCAGCCATCGCAGCCGGTCGTCGCCGAGGCCACGGACGAGCGCCCAGGCCGCGGCCACCAGGAGCAGGGTCAGCACCGCGTCCGGGTTGTTGTAGCGGAACATCAGGGCCGCGACGGGCGTGATCGCGAACGCGACGCCGGCGATGACGCCCGCGGCAGTGCCGAACGACCGGCGGACCGCCGCATACAGCACCAGGACCGATGCCACGCCGGCGAGCGCCTCGGGCAGCAGGATCGCGAGCGGGCTCAGGCCCAGCACCCGCACGGACAGTCCCATGACCCACAACGCGAGGGGTGGCTTGTCCACCGTGATGAAGTTGGCCGCGTCGAATGAGCCGAAGAACCATGCGCTCCAGCTCTCCGATGCGGCCTGGGCGGCCGCCGAGTAGTACGTGTTCGCGTAGCCGCTGACGGCCAGGTCCGTTCCGTACAGGACGGCGGCCAGCACCGCGAGGGCGACCGGCGCAAGGCGGACCCAGCGCGCCGATGCCGTCCCGGCAGTCCCGACGGCCACGCCCGACCGGTCGTGCTGCCCGAAGGCCTCGGTTCCGATGCTCACGCGGCGCGGACTCCTGTCGGGGAAACGGCAACGGCGCTCTCGGTGGGGAGGAGAGGCCACCGACAGCGCCGTGTCAGCGTCCATTCAAGGCTCCGACCATGAGAGAACGATGAGACCGGTTGCCGCGACCCGTTGGTCGCCGAGCCGTCCCGGCCCGATGCCCGCCGGCTCATCCGCGGGTCAGCTCCAGCTGGAGCTCCATCGTGCCGTGATCCTCCACGGACAACACGACCATGGCCTGCGGCGGCTGGATCCCCCAGTCCGCGAACGTGATCGGAAGGGAGCCCGCGATCGTGATGGTGGCGCCCTGGAGCCGGGCCTGGAGTGGAACCTGGACCGACCTCGTGACGCCGTGCAGGGTCAGGTCGCCCGTCGCGTTCAGGTCCACGATCGCGCCGTCGGCCGGGATCGAGCCGATCTCGATCGGCTGGGTGAGGGAGAACGAGGCAGTCGGAAAGCGCGATGTCTCCAGCGCCTGGCGCGACAGCTGGCGATCGCGGTTGGATTCGTCGCTGCGGAGGGTGGTCAGGTCCGCGGTGAGCTCAGCGGCCGTGACCGTCGTCCCGGCGATGGTCACGGTCCCGGTCACGTTCGCGGTTCGCCCGACCGCCTCGGTTGCCCCGATCGTCGCGAGCTGCTCCTGGACCCGGTAGCCCACGAACGTCCCGGTCCCCTCGAGCGGCGCCCCGTTCGAGGTGTTCACGGTCCAGGTGCCCGACAGGTCCCCCGGGGCCGCGCCCTGCGAGGCGGCAACCGAAGCGCCCGGATCATTGCTCGCGGGCGCCAGCGTGGCCAGCGACACGGGCGGTGGGCCGGCCGGGCGGAAGAACAGGTACCAGGCACCGGCAGCGGCGCCGATCGCGACCACGGCGACGAGCGCGGCGGCCACCAGGATCGGTCCCCGCCGGGACGGAGGGATGGGGGTCATTCGATGCTCTCCTGCTGGGCACGGGTCCGGTCCGTTGCCGGCGACAGGGCCGCATGGCGCGGCGAACCCGGATTCAACGACAGCTCGCTGAGACTGCGTTGAGATCGCGGGGCCGGCCCAGCGTATGGCGCGCCGGGCACGCAGACGGGTGCCGCGAGACAGCTGCCGGCGATCAGGAGCCCGTCACGGGCTCGCTGGGAATCGGGGATAGCTGCACCGCGGGCGCCGGCGTGAGCTGCGCCGCCGGAGCGGGCGTAGCGCCCACCGCGGGCGCCGGCGTTGCGCCCACCGCGTGGCACAGCACGCACGTCTCGTCGCCGCGCAGCGCGTGGTCGATGGGCAGGGCACCCACGTCAGCCGACTGGTGGCAGCTCCGGCAGGCGAGATTGCCCATGTCGGGATGCGGGTTCACCGGCGGCGGCGAGGGGTTCGGCTTGTGACACAGCCAGCATTCGTCCTGGTTGCGCCCGACCATGCTCGACGGGAGGTGGGCGACGCTGCCGTGGCAGTCGAGGCAGGGCTGCTTGAGGTCCGCGTGCGCCTGCGTGATCGGCGGCCCGTCGGGCGCCTCCTTGTGGCAGTTGAGGCACTCGGATTCCGCGATCCCCTTGTGCCCGGGCGCCGTGCGCCCCAGCTTCTCGTCGGTGTGGCAGGTGAGGCAGGCGGTCCAGCCGGCGAGCGGATGGCCCAGCGCCGGGATCGGCTTGAGGCCGGCCTCGCCCCCCTCGTAGTGGCACAGCAGGCAGCTGTTGGAGGTCGGGATGTGCGCGATGCCCATGAGCATCGTCTCCGGCGATGCCGATGCCGACGGCTCGCCGCTGTCGGGCGCGTTCCCGGTCAGGTCAGGAATCAGCCGCATCCAGTTCGCGACCATCGTGCCGGCCAGCAGCGCGACCACGATGAGGTTGAGCGCGATCAGCAGCCGAAGCGTCCGGTCCATCCTGGTCTTCATGCCGTCGCTCCTGCCGCTGGCGATGACCCGTTGCCGTTCCGTGCCGATCGTGCCGCCGCCGCAGCCGCCGCGGCCATCGCGTCGATCTCGCGACGGGACGCCTCGACCGCCGCCGGGAGGGCCGCCTCCACGCACGGCGAGAGCGACTGGCCAATCCCGGTCTCGCCCACCTGGATCCCGGTCAGCGCGACCGAGGACGGGAGCCAGCCGGTCAACCGGCCGGCTGCGAGCAGGTCCCCGACGCCACCGGCCGCCTGCCCGATCGCCGTCCCCCGCAGCACCTCGACGGATCCGGGGCGCCGCCCAAGGTCCATCGCATCCACGAGGAGGACGGCGCTGGCCCCGCGGATGACCGGCAGCAGGTCGATCCCCAGTGTGCCGCCGTCCACCAGCCGCGTGTCCGCGGGCAGCAGCCCCGGGTCACGCTCGACCAGGCGGCCCAGCTCGCCCACCACGCGGACCCCGACGCCATCGTCGCCCAGCAGGGTGTTCCCGATGCCGATCACGACGACGGGACCGCCTGTGGCGCTCACTCGACCCGCTCCAGCAGCTCCGGGCCGCCATCACGCGACTCGACCACCTCTTCGCGCGTCGGGAACTTGAAGCCGCTCACCATGCTCGACACGAGGCCGTTCTTCTCGATGTGGTCCACGAGGATGCAGCTGTAGACGTGGAACAGGGCGATCGCCAGGATGGCCCACATCGAGAGGTGGTGGATCAGACGCAGGAGCTGCGGGCCGGCCAGCTCGCGAAGCCACCCGAACAGCGTTGCGCCGGGCTCCGAGCCCATCAGCCCGTCGAGCGCGAACCCGGTCACGGTCTCGACCAGGAGCAGGGCGAACAGCGCCAGGTAGGCCGTCGCGGCCAGCTGGTTGTGACCCAGGACCTTGGGGATCTCCTTGCGCACGAAGCCGTAGAACCCGGCCTGGCGGAACAGCTCGGTTGCCTGGTAGCGCGAGGTCGGGATGAACGCCGACCAGCGAGCGAACCGGTTCCCGGTCAGCAGCCACCAGGTCCGCACGACGCCCGACAGCAGGAACACCAGGGCCGTGACGATGTGGATCAGCCGCACGGTGGACATCACGTTGCCCCCCGGCGGGATCAGGAACGGATCTGCGATGTAGCCGCCAGTGACGCTGAGGGTGACGATGCAGGCGGCGGTGACCCAGTGCGTGATCCGGACCGGGGCCTGCCACACATAGACACGAACCCGCTCGTGCGGGCGCTCCAGCGCAACATGTGCCGAGGACGTCGTGCCGTGCTCGTCGCCCGGCAGGGTTACGCCGGCGGCCGGGACGCCGGGCACCTGCGGGTGGGTGTCCTGGATCGCGGTCATCGGCTGGTCTCCAGGGAACGCACACGAAGATGGAACGGGTCCCGGCCCTCCCGGGTGAACACGTGCGCCGCGCAGGCCAGGCAGGGGTTGAAGCTGTGCACCACGCGCAGCAGCTCGATGGGCTGGGCATCGTCCGCGACCGGAGTTCCGCGGAGAGCAGTCTCGATCGGCCCGCGGACGCCCAGGGCGTCGCGCGGCGACGCATTCCAGGTCGTAGCGTCCACGACCTGGTATCGGTCGACCACGCCGTCCCGGATCGCCACCCAGTGGCCGACCGCTCCCCGCGGCCCCTCGCCAGCCGACCAGCCCTGGGCCTCGGACGGCCAGCTGCCCCGGTCCCACGAGCCGATGTCGGCGATGGCCAGGTCGCCGGTGGACAGGTGCTGGCGCAGCTCCTGCAGCCAGCCGTTGGCGCGGGTCACCACGACCTGGCTCTCGACAGCACGCGCGAGCAGGCGGCCCAGCACGCTGGACATGGCCTCGGGACCCAGCGACAGGCCGCGCAGCAGCTCTGCGAGGGCGTTGCCCAGGTCCGCGCGGCCCTCGGCGTAGGCGACCAGGACCCGGGCGAGCGGACCGGTCTCCATCGGAGCTCCGTCGTAGCGAGCGGCCTTGAGCCACGTATAGCGGTCGGCGCCCTGCAGGGTGGCCAACGGCAGATCGAGGTCGAAGGCGGGATCCGTAAGCCCGTCCGAGGGCGGTCGCAGCTCGCCGCCCCCATCATCGCGATACCAGGCGTGGGCGACGGACTCGGCGACGAGGCCGGGATCCACCGAGTCCACCCGCAGCTCCCCGCTCATCAGGCGGCCACGCGGGAAGAGCAGCACGGGGTCCGCGCCGTCGCTCTGGGGGTAGTCGCCGAACGCGAGGTAGCTGCCGGTCCCCGCCCCGATCCTCGTCCACTCCGGATAGGCAGCGGCCACCATCCGCACATCCGGCACGAAGACCTCGGTGACGAACGTGTGGGCTTCGGTCAGCAGGTCGCTGATCATCGTCAGGCCGGCCTCACCCAGCGGGTCGGGCGAGTTGTGCTGGGGCACGTCCGGATGGCCCAGGTTGCTGCGCACCGCCGGCCCGCCCCACGGCGGCGCGAGCGACATGCCGCCCACGAGGTAGGTCTGCGGATGCGGGTCCTTGCCGCCCAGGATGGCGTGGACCTGCATCAACCGTGCCTGCCAGTCGAGCGCCTCGACCTGGTGCGCGTACAGGAGCAGGTTCTGCTCCGGCGTCAGGCCGTACGCCGGATGCCCCCACCAGCCCGGACCGAACGGGCTGGGCTGGTTCGATCCAAGGATCGTCGCCAGCCGTTCCCGGATGCCCGAGAAGTAGTCCGTGCTCGATTGCGGCCAGCCGCCCATGGAGCGTGCCAGCGCCGACGTGACCTGCGGATCTGCCGTGGTGGCAGCCTGGGCGTCGGCCCAGTCAGGGAGCTGCGCCTGGTAGAACGAGAGGACGTGGTCGCGGACCAGCTGCGTCGCGGCCAGCACGTTGCGCACCAGGCGCGCATTGACGGGGATCGCGATCCCCAGGGCGTGCTCGACGGCCCGGACCGAGGCGAGGGCGTGGACACCCGTGCACGTGCCGCAGATCCGCTCGGCCAGCAGCCAGGCCTCACGCGCGTCGTGGCCGCGAAGCACCTGCTCCAGACCGCGGAACATCGTTCCGGAGCTCCAGGCGTCCTCCACCTGGCCGCCGCCCAGGTCGGCCTCGATACGCAGGTGCCCGCCGACGCGCGTGACGGGGTCGATCACCAAACGGCTCACGGCTTCGCCTCCGGCGGCTCCGGCGACGGCAGCCCCTCGGCCGGCGGCTCGTCGGCGTCGTGGGACCCCGTCGCGGGCTCGGCTGTCGCTCCGCCCGCTGCCGTCATCTCGCCCACGGCTGTCGCCTCGGGCGCAGGCTCCGCGGTCGTCGCGGCCGCAGGCTCGGCCGTCGTCATGGCTTCGGGCGCGATCGTCGCCACGGGCGCTGCGACAGCGGCCAGCGGCTCTCCGTTGGCCTGCACCGTGATCGCTGCCAGCGGCTCGCCGGCGGCCCGATCCGGCTGAAGCTCGGCCGACTCGCTGGCCTCCCCGGGCTGCACCGCCACTCCGCCATGACGGCCGGCCACCATGGCGGCCCGCTTCTGGCGCGCCATCATTCCCACGCCGTGAAGCGCGGCGACGCCGCCGATCCCGCCCACCAGCACTGCGCCCACCGTGTCCACGGTCAGGTTCGGCAGGAACGGCACCGGCGAGCCGAGGCGCATGTAGGCGGGCAGCATCGCGTCCCACGCGTTCGGCATCGTGCAGCCGATGCAGCCGGCGCCCGCCCGCACGTTCCAGCTCACCCCGTCCCCGTAGCGAGCGGTCGGACAGTTCGCCATCGTCTCGGGACCCTTGCAGCCCAGCTTGTACAGGCACCAGCCCTTCTGGGCGCCCTCGTCACCCCAGGTCAGCGCGAACTCGCCGAACTCGAAGTGGGGCCGCCGCTCGCACTGGTTGTGGATGAGGCCGCCATACGCGAACAGGGGGCGGCCCATGAGGTCGGCCGGGGGCAGCTGCTTCACCGCCAGGTAGTGGACGATCGTCGCCGTCAGGTTGACCACGTTGACCGGGCAGCCCGGCAGCGTGACCAGCCGGGCGTCGGTCACCACCTGGCGCACGCCGCCCGCATCCGTGACGCCGCCGCCGGCACCGGGTGCGCCACCGTCGAACGCGCACGATCCCAGGGCGATCGTCGCCAGCGCACCGTCGCACACCTCGCGCGCAATGTCGGCCATCGGACGGCCGCCGACCAGGCAGAAGGCGCCGCCGGACCCGGTCGGGATGGCGCCCTCGACCACCGCGATGTAGCCGTTCGGGTAGCGATCCATCGCCGCGGTGCGGGCCAGCTCGGCGTCGGCGCCCGCGGTGGCCAGCAGCGACTCGTGGTACTCGACGGACAGGACGTCGAGCAGCAGCGAGGACACGGACGGGTCCGCCGAGCGGAGCATCGCCTCGGTGTCGCCGCCGCACGACTGGCCACGCAGCCAGATCACCGGGATCCGGGGCGCGGCCTCGACCGCCCGGGCGATGCGAGGGGCGTAGGCAGCCGGCAGGGCGAGGGCGGCCGCCATCGCGGCAGAGAACTGCAGGAATGAGCGACGGGACATCCCGCGCCGCACCAGTGCGGCGTACAGCCCGTCATCGCCCATCGCGTCACTCTCGTTCCGTCATCGCGGTGGGCGGGTACCGGGTGCCCCACATCGGCCGCGACCAGTCAGGGGACGCTGGTGTCGATCATCACCCACCGAGGTGGTGCCGCCACGAGCCACACGTCGCCGTCGGGACATGCCAAGGGCACCGACGGACGGCCCGGATGGAACGCGCGCCGCCTGCCGCTCGGCAGGTCTGACCCGTGCCATCCAGCCGGCGCGGGCCGGCTGGCGGCATCCCCGGGGTCGGCGAGCGGGCCGGAGAGCCGCTCCTAGCGCAGCGTCGCGAACGCGTCCGCGTCCACGCGCGGCCGCCCGGTCGTGCCCACCACGACCACGCGGATCGTCCGCGTGCGGCTGCTGGTCCACGTCCGCTGCCAGGCGAGAGCCCGGAAGGTCCTGGAGGACCCCCGGAGGTCGATCGTGGCGACCAGCTTCCCGTTCACGTAGATCCTCGCCTTGCCGCGCTTGGACGCGCGGGTCGTCACCAGGGCGATCGACCGACCGCTGAACGTGTAGGCGGCCGATGCGCCCTTGCCCGTCGCGAACCTGGCCGAACCCGATGAGAACCCGGCGGCGGCGGCCCGGGTCCACGTCCCCCGGAAGCGGACGGCGCTGCTCGACTGCTGGACGAGTCGCGGCCGGAGCACGGGACCGAGGACCCAGGCACCCGCGTTGCCCGCGGCATCGATCGCCCGGACGCGGAACCGGACCGTTCCCGTCGTTGCCACGGTCGTGTCCGCGGATGGCGATCCGGTTTCGCCGGCGACGGGGGTCCAGGACATCCCTCCGTCGGTGGTCCGGGCAAGCTCGTAGCGAACGAGCCCGGCGCCGCCCAGGTCCGTGCCGCTCCAGCTGACGTGGACGGGGAGCGACCGGCCGGACAGGGTGGCTCCGGCTCGCAGGGTCGTCGTCGGCGCGACGGCCGTCGGAGCCGTGCGATCGACGGTCACCGGGTTCGCCTCCACCCGCGCCGCGGGACCCGGGTTGCCGGACGCATCGGCGACCGCCAGCGGGGCCATCTCGAGCGACACGGTGCCCTCCGAGCAGCCCGAGACCCCGACCGAGAACGCGTCCCCCGTTCCGGCCGGGTCGCCCACGGTGCACCCGGTCGCCGAACCCGAGACCGCGAAGTCGTCGGCCTGCAGCCCGGTGACGGGCTCGCTGAACGTGACTGCGAACGGAACGGTGGCCCCGTCGTACGGCGAGGTCACGCTGGCGCCGAACGAGATCACGCTCGGCGGCGTGGTGTCCGCGGGGGGCGCCGTCGGGGTCGGGGCTGGCGTCGGGGTCGGGGCTGGCGTCGGGGTCGGGGCGGGCGTCGGGGTCGGGGCGGGCGTCGGGGTCGGGCCGGGTGTCGGGGTCACCGTTGGGACCGGGGTCGGGCTCGGCGGTGGCGTCGGCGTTGGCGTCGGGGCCGGCCGCGCCGCCGCCACGACCGCAGCAGCATCGACGATCCCGGATCCGCAGCCCAGGGCCTGGCAACCGCTGGAGGCGGCATCAGGCGCAAATGGCCGGGCGTTGTTTACGAGCAGCGAGCGCACGCCGGCCGAGGTCAGGGTCGGGTCCACCGCCAGGGCCAGCGCGGCGACGCCGCTGACGTGCGGCGTGGCCATGCTCGTTCCGCTCATCTGCGCGTAGCTCTCGGCCCCCGGTCCCCTGGTCCCCAGGTTCCAGGTCGATGCGATCGAGACCCCGGGGGCGGCGATCGTTGCCCGCGTGCCGTAGTTGCTGAACGATGCCCGCTTGCCGGCGCTCGTGGTCGCCGTGACCGCGATCACGCCGGTGCAGTTCGCGGGGGCATACCCGGACAGGTCGTCGTTGCTGTTGCCGGCCGCAACCACGACCACGGCCCCGCGGCTGATCGCATCGTTGATCGCCGATTGCGTCGTGGCGTCGCAGGCGCCGGGGCCGCCCAGGGACAGGTTGAGCACCCGGGCCGGGTGCGTGTTCGTGGGTACGAGGGGCACGCTGCCGCCGGCTGCCCAGCGGATCGCGGCCGCGATGTCGGACGCGTAGCCGCCGCATTTGCCCAGGACCCGCACCGGCAGGATCGAGGTGGCCCAGGCGATCCCGGCCACACCCGTGCCGTTGTTGCCTGCGGCGCCGATGGTGCCCGCAACGTGGGTCCCGTGCCACGAGGAGTCGGATGCGGGGCAGCCGGCGAAATAGCCGGACGCCGACTCGGCGCTCGTGATCCAGTCACCCGGGTCGGCGGGGTTGGCGTCCCGGCCGTCGCCGTCGTTGGCCACCGCAGGATCGCTTACGAAGTCGTAGCCCGCGAGGACTCGCCCCGCGAGCTCGGAATGCGTGGTGATCCCGGTGTCGATCACGGCGACCGTCACCGAGGCAGCGCCGGTGGACGTGTCCCAGGCGGCAGGCGCGTTGATGCCCCAGGTGCCGAACAGGTCGGACTGGTAGCCGGCATACAGCGAGTCGTTGGGGACGAGGTCGGCCGTGACGTGCAGATCCGGCGCCACCTCGGCCACCCCGCCGATCGCCGCGAGCGCACGCAGCTCGGACAGCGCCGCCGCGCGCGCAAGGCCGACCGGCAGCCAGTAGGCTGTCGTGTCCTCATCGACGTCCGCCGCCTTGCGCATGCCCGGCAGCACGGCCGAGAGCCGACCGATGCGATCGGCCGCCGCGATCGCGCCGGTCCCGCTTCGCCAGCGCACGATCACCCGCTCCATCGGCGCTGCACCCAGGTTGCGCGTGTCCACGGACCCGGCTCCGGACGCAGGCGATGCCCCGGCAGCGGTCCCGGGGATGCCGGTCAACGCCAGCGTCGCGACGAGCAGGGCGACAAGCCTTCGGGAACGCTTCGGCAAGGTGCGACTCCAGCCACGCCGGCGCCAGCGGCCGTCGTCGTTCGTGATGATGGGGCGCGGAGCCGGCGCGTGGGAATGGGCCAGAAGTCGGGGCCCGGTGCGTTCCGGCGCCGACCCGGGCACGGCCCCGCGATCGGCGCAGGACGAGATCGCGCCCCCACCGGAGGGGGAACCGGAGGGGGCGCGTGGGGCCATGCGGGGACGACGGCGTGATCCGATCATGGCCTGCCCAGGGCCGCCGCGAAACTAGGCCGAACGCCCTACCAGCCCCGTCGGCGTTCGCGGTCGCGAGGTCTCGGTGTCAGAACAGGGGGGTGGTGAGCCGGCAGGGATTCGAACCCTGAACCTAGTGATTAAGAGTCACTTGCTCTACCGTTGAGCTACCGGCCCGGACCGGCGGAAGGATAGCGCACACGGCCGGGCGCAGGCGACCGGGAGCTGCCCGATCAGGCCGATGCGCCCGAGTAGTGCCGCAGTCCCGTCCGCCACAGCCAGCGGGTGAACGTGAGCAGTCCGAGCGCGAACGCGGCCGCCACGCCCAGCGTCTCCGGCGTCAGGCGGCCCGTGAGGGCCTCGGCAGGAACCGTGACCGCGAACGCGATCGGGACGAGGAAGGTCAGCCCCACGCGCAGCCAGTCCGGGTAGATCGAGACCGGCCAGCGCCCCGACTGGTAGACGCCCAGGAACAGCTCCACGATCTCGTCCATCCGGACGATCCAGAAGGCGGCCGTGGTCAGGATCAGCCAGAAGCTGTAGACCATCACGGCCCCGCAGCCCAGCGCCGCAAGGAAGGCGAGCATGCCCGGCACGCCGACCGACGCCTGGAGCTGCCCGCCGGCGACCACCAGGATCACGAGGCCCAGGACCACGTCCACCAGCCGCCAGATGCGCACCTCGCGGACGCTGACCAGGACCTGGCTGTCATCGGGCTTGGTGAGGATGAAGTCCAGCGTGCCCTGCCTGACGTCGCCGATCAGGCGCTCCATGTTGGGCTGGATGAAGGTGCCGATGATGCCGCCGACCAGCGTGTACACGCCCATCACCGCGAGCAGCTCCGGCTGCGACCAGCCGTTGAGGTTCCCGACCTGCGAGAACACCAGCGCGAGCACGGCCAGGCCCGTCCCCAGCTGGATCGCGGACTGGACCAGCTGGATCACGAGGTTGGCGCGGTACTGCAGCTCGTTGAGCGCGCCCACCCGGACGAAGGTGGCGAACAGCCGGATGGCGCGCATCAGCCGCCGACCGCCGAGTACCGACGGACCGCGAACGCGAAGGCCCGCCGAAGCACCACGGCGCCGATCACGATCCACAGCAGCTGCATCGCCAGCCCGCCCAGCAGCTGCCCCGGCGAGAGGTTCCCCACCAGCGCTTCGATCGGAAACCCGAAGGTGTACTGGAAGGGCAGGACCGCGGCGATCCGTTGCACCCAGTCGGGCATGAGGCCGAGCGGCACCAGCCGACCGGACAGGAGCAGCTCCGCGGTGAAGTAGATGTCGAACACGGGACCGACCCGGGTCGTCCAGAAGGTGACCATGCCCAGGCTCGACTGGTTGAGCGAGCGGATCAGGTAGGCCCCCCAGATCGCGATCGCGAACACCCCGATGCCCAGCGGTGTCAGCGTGGCGGTGGGCCGGAACAGCAGCGACAGGACGAGCGCGATCGGCAGCCAGAGCACGATCACGACGACCTTCCAGCCTGCGAAGTACCCGAGGTCCCAGTGGACGGGGTGAATCGGCCGCAGCAGCTGGCCCGACAGTTGGCCCTCGCGGATGCGCTCCTCCCAGCCAAACGGGGTGAACACGATGTTCATGTTCCGCACCAGCGTCCAGACGATGTAGTAGGCGGCGAACTGGCCCGCGTCGTAGCCGCCCACCGAGCCGCCCTGCTGGTTGGCCACCGTCGTCCAGACCACGAGGTAGATGACGGGCTCCGCGATCATCCCCACCATGTAGAAGTAGTTCGCGACGCGGTACTGGAACTGCTCCGCGATGGCGATCCGCATCTCGGTCAGGTACAGATCGACCCAGGCGCCCGCAGAGGCCCCGATCCGCGAGGCGATCACGCGGCATCGCCCCCGGACGACGGCGCGGCGCTCGCGAACACGTGCTCGATGACGTCCTCGATCGGCGGGTCCTCGATCGTGAGGTCGGCGACGGCGAGGTCCCGGAGCAGCCGCGTCGTCACCTCCGGGGCATCGGCCCGGGCCACGCGAAGGGTGGTCCGCCCTTCCTCGGTCCCGATGACCTCCCCGTACGCCGACAGGTCGGGCGAGCCCTCGCGCAGCACGACCCCGATGGTCTTGGTTGCCGAGAACCGGTCGCTCAGCGCAGCCAGCGCGCCATCGAACAGGATCCGGCCATGGTGGATCACGATCACCCTGCGGCACAGCGCCTGGACGTCGGCCATGTAGTGGCTGGTGAGCAGCACGGTCGCGCCGGTTCGCCGGTTGTACTCGGCGATGAACGCCCGGATCCGCTTCTGCGCGGTGACGTCGAGGCCGATCGTGGGCTCGTCCAGGAACAGCACCGACGGGCTGTGCAGCAGGGCTCCGCAGATCTCGGCCTTCATCCGCTCGCCGAGCGAGAGGTTGCGGACGGGCTTGGTCACCAGGTCGCCCAGGTCCAGCAGCTCGATCAGCTCGTCGCGGATCCGGATGAACTCGGGCCGCGGCAGGCGGTAGATCGCCCGGAGCAGGTCGAACGAGTCAGCGGCCGGGAGGTCCCATTGGAGCTGGTTGCGGTTGCCCATCACCATCGTGATCCGGCGGAGCAGGTCCCGCTCGCGGCGCTCCGGCACGTGGCCCAGCACATGCGCCTCGCCGGACGTCGGGTACAGGAGGCCCGCCAGCATCTTGAGCGTGGTGGTCTTGCCCGCGCCGTTGGGCCCCAGGAAGCCCACGACCTCGCCGGGCGCGATCTCGAACGTGATCCCGTCCACCGCGACGACCTGTCGCGTCTGGCGCCGGACCAGGCTCCGGGTCGCCGCCCGGAGACCCCCCTCTCGAACGGGCACGTCGAACACCTTGCGCAGGCCCTCGACCCGGATCGCGTGCCCGCCGGTTGCCTCCGCTCCGGGGACGCCGGAGGCCCCGGCTGCACGGCTCACTGGTTGTCGATCTGGGCCCGCTGGAGGCGGCCGCTGAAGTCCACGTAGACCGCCTTCCACTCGGTGAACGTGTCGAGCGCGGCGTGTCCCGCCTCCCGGTGGCCGTTGCCCGTGTGCTTCCAGCCACCGAACGGGAGATGGGTCTCTGCCCCGGTGGTCCCGGCATTGACGTACACGATGCCGGTCTCGAAGTCGCGCATCGCCCGGAAGGCCATGTTGACGTCCCGGGTGTAGATCGATGCCGACAGGCCGTAGCGCACCTGGTTGGCGGCGGTCATCGCCTCGTCATAGCCATCGACCGGCACCACCGAGAGCACGGGGCCGAAGATCTCCTCCTGGGCGATCGTCGCCATCGGCGCCACGCCCGTGAAGATCGTGGGCCGGAAGAAATGGCCGTGGTCCAGGTCCATCCCGCTCGTCGGGTCGGTGCCGGTCGCCCGCCCGCCGCCGGTCACCAGCTCCCCCTCGCGCCGCCCGATCTGGACGTAGCGCTCCACCTTGTCCGCGGCCGGCGCGTTGACCAGCGGCCCGACATCCACGGTCTCGTCAAGCCCCGGGCCCAGGCGCAGGGCCGCGGCCCGCTCCGCCAGGCGGCCCACGAGGGCATCGGCCACGGGGCGGTCCACGATGACCCGCGAGCACGCGGTGCAGCGCTGGCCGGTCGTGCCGAACGCCGACCACAGGATCCCGTCCACCGCGAGGTCCAGGTCCGCGTCACGCAGCACGACGACCGCGTTCTTGCCGCCCAGCTCCAGGCTGAGGCGCTTGAGCCGGCGCCCCGCCCGTGCGGCGATCGTGCGACCGGTCGCAGAGGACCCGGTGAACGAGATCACCTCGATGTCAGGGTCGTCCACGATGGGGTCGCCGACATCCGCGCCGGAGCCCGTGACCAGGTTGACGACGCCGGCCGGGAACCCGGCCTCGTCCATCAGCTCCACCAGCAGCGTGGCGCAATGGGGCGCGTCGCTGGAGGGCTTGAACACCACGGTGTTCCCGGCCACCAGCGCGGGCATCATCTTCCAGCACGGGATCGCGATCGGGAAGTTCCAGGGAGTGACGATGCCCGCGATCCCGATCGGCTGGCGGATGCTCATCGCCCACTTGTCGGGCAGCTCGGACGGCACGGTGTCGCCGAACATCCGCCGCCCCTCGCCGGCCATCAGGAACGCGATGTCGATCCCCTCCTGGACGTCGCCGCGCGCCTCGGCCAGGACCTTGCCCATCTCGCGGGTCATCGCCCGGGCCAGCCGCTCCTTGTGCTCGGCCATGAGCGCGCCGAAGCGATACAGGATCTCGCCTCGCTTGGGCGCCGGCGTGGCCTTCCACGCTGGCAGGGCCATGTCCGCCGCCCGGATCGCCATCGCCACGTCCGCGGCGTTGCCCGCCTGGAACCGCCCGACGAGGTCACGGGTGTCGGCCGGGTTGACGCTGTCGAAGGTCGCGCCGGACACGCTGTCGGTCCAGGCGCCGGCGATGAACAGCTGGTTCGTGGGCGTGGAGGCGGGGCGTGTCCCGACCGCGGAGTCGGCGGCGGTGGCGTCGGACATGGCGGATCCTCGGTGGCGGGCGCGTGCGGGCAGCCGGTCGGTCGCGCGCCGGCGACGGTGGCGTCGATAGTCCGGGTGACGGCGCCGGACGTCAATGAACGCCGGGCTTGATCTACGCGGTCTCGAGCTTCTCGAGCAGCGCCTTGACCTCGTCGAGCTCTTCGGCCTCGTCTCGCCCGAGCGTCGCGCGCAGCATCCGGAGAGCCGCGCGCAGGAGCACGACCTCGTCCGGCGTCAGGCGCAGGACCGTCTCGGCCGGCACGGAGGTGTCGCCCATCGGTTGCCCTCCAGGATGCGGCCCCGTCGCGCAGGCCACCCTGCGTGCGAGCCGCCCCGATCGTCGCGTGGCTCGACCCCGTCGCGCCAGAGTCGGAGGTCGCGTCAGACCCGTTCGAAGGCCATGGCGACGGACCCACCGCCACCCAGGCACAGCGTCGCCATGCCGTAGCGGCCGCCCTGCCGCTGCAGCTCGTGGAGCAGCGTGGCCACGACCCGGGCCCCGGACGCCCCGATCGGGTGGCCGAGCGCGATCGCGCCCCCGTTGACGTTCACCTTCGACCAGTCGAACCCGAGCTCCCGACCGTCCGCCAGCACCTGGGCCGCGAACGCCTCGTTGATCTCGATCAGGTCGAAGTCCGCCGGCCCCAGCCCGGTCCTCGCCTCGAGTCCGCGGACGCCCTGGACCGGCGCCAGGAACAGCCACCGCGGCGCGACCTCCGCCTGGGCATATCCGACGATCCGGGCCAGCGGCCTGAGACCGTGCTGCTCCACGGCGCGCTCGGACGCCACCACGGTCGCGGCCGCCCCATCGGTGATCCCGGGAGCGTTGCCTGCCGTGACGGTGCCGGTCGTCGCGTCGCCGCGGTCCTCGCCGGTCGGCAGATCGAACACGGGCCGCAGGTGCGCCAGCGCCTCCGCCGTGGTGTCCCGGCGCGGGCCCTCATCGGCCTGGACCACCGTCTCCCGGCCACGCGCGTCGCGGATGGACACCGGCGCCATCTCGTCATCGAATCGTCCGGCGTCGATGGCGGCCACGGCCTTCCGATGGCTGTCCAGCGCGAACGCGTCCTGGTCCTCGCGGCTGACGCTGTTGCTGATCGCCACGCGCTCCGCGTGGGTGCCCATGTGGCAGTCCTCGACGCTGCACCACAGTCCGTCGAGGACGGTCGCGTCCTCCAGCACGCCGTTCCCGAGCCGGTAGCCGAAGCGCGCCTTGCGCAGCAGGAACGGCGCCTGGTTCATCGACTCCATGCCACCCGCGACGAACAGGTCACCGTCGCCGGCCCGGATCGCGGCCGCAGCGAACATGATCGACTTGAGGCCCGAGCCGCAGACACGGTTGATGGTGGTGGCAGGCGTCGTGTCGGCCAGGCCGGCGCGAAGGAGCGCCTGGCGAGCCGGGGCCTGGCCGGTCCCGGCCTGCAGGACCTGGCCCATGATCACCTCGTCGAACCGGGCCTCTCCCGGCAGGCCGGCTCGCTCGACCGCCGCGCGGACCGCGACCGCGCCCAGCTCCACGGCCTCGACACCGGACAGGGCGCCGCCGAACTTGCCGATCGGCGTCCGGGCCGCGCTGACGAGATAGACATGGCCGTTCGGTCCGCTCGAGTGCTCCATGCGGCCAATCTACACCGGGGTGGAGTGCCGTTCGCGCGCCGCTGGAGCGCGGGCACCTCGGCGGCGCGGCTCAGCGCGGGTAGGTGTGAAACCCGCGACCTGTCTTCTGGCCCAGATGCCCGGCGGCCACCAGGTCGCGCAGCACCCTGGGCGGCGCGAACTGCGGCTGTCCGAACCCGTCCTCGAGCACCTCCATGACGCCCAGGCACACGTCCAGCCCGATGAAGTCGGCCAGCTCGAGCGGACCCATCGGGTGGTTGAGGCCCACCTTCGCACCGAGGTCGATGTCCTCCGCCGTGCCCAGCCCTTCCTCGTAGGCACGCATCGCCTCGGCCAGGAACGGCATCAGGATCCGGTTCACGATGAACCCGGGCCGGTCGGCGGACACGATCACCTGCTTGCCCAGCTCGCCCGCCAGGGCACGGATCGTGGCCTCGGTCTCGTCGGAGGTCGCGCTCCCCCGGATCAGCTCGATCAGCGGCATCACCGGGACGGGGCTGAAGAAGTGCATGCCCACGAAGCGCTCGCGCCGGGCGTCCGCCACCACGGATGCCAGGCGATCGATGGAGATCGACGAGGTGTTGGAGGCGAACACCGCGGCGGCGGGTGCGATCGTGTCGAGCTCGGCCCACAGCCGGGTCTTGACGCCGACGTCCTCGAACACGGCCTCCACCACCAGGTCGGCCCCGGACGCGAACCCGAGATCGTCGGTGACCTCGAGCCGCGCGAGGGTGGAATTGCGCGCCTCCGGCGTCAGCCGGCCCTTCGCGATCGCCCGTTCCAGGTTGCCGGCGATCCGGTCCCGGCCGGCCTCCGCGCGGGCCAGGCCCGGCTCGTAGATCGTCACGTGCTTGCCGATCGCGGCATGCACCTGCGCGATCCCGTGTCCCATCAGTCCCGCCCCCGCCACGAACACACGCTCGATGCTCATGCGGTGCAGCCTACCCCGCGTGCCTATCCCGCCGCCTCGGTCGCCGACAGCGGCAGCATCCGCCGCAGGCCGACCAGCAGCGCTCCCGCCGCGGCGGCGACGGACGACAGCACGAAGATCGCGGGATAGCCGGAGACCGCCGCGATCGGCGCCAGTACCACCGGCGCCAGCCCGAACGAGAGATCGAGGAACACGCTGGTGGTGCCGACCACGGAGCCGCGGTCGGCCACCGGGGCACGGGCGATCGCGAGCGACATGATGGCGGGAACTGACAGCCCGATCCCGACCGCGAACACGGCGGTCCCCGCGATCAGCCCGCCGAAACCGGGCAGCACCCCCAGCAGCAGCAGCCCGGCCGCGATCACGCCCAGCGCGAAGGCGCTCAGCCGGGCCGGCCCGATCCGGTCGGGCAGCCTGGCACCGCCGAGTCGGATCGCGAACACGATGCCGCCGTACACGGCGAGCGCGGGACCGGCGCCGTCAAGGCCGAGCGCCTCCGCGTGGAGCGGCACGAACGCGAGGAACCCGGCCATGCCCCAGGTCGCGGACAGCACGAGGATCCCGGGGTAGATGCCGGCGGGATGGAACAGCCGGCCGCGCGCGCGGACGTCGGCTGCCGCGACCACCGGCCGCGTCTCCGGGATGCGCAGGGCAAGAACGGCCGCGACGCCGGCCAGCACGGCCGCGCACACCCAGACGGCTCCGAACCCGCCCCGGCCCAGCAGTGCCTCGCCGATCGCGGGGCCGATCGCCACGCCCATCCACAACGACAGCGACCCGAGGCTCAACGCCTCGCCGGTCCGCCGCGGCGGGGCAAGGTCGGCAGACGCCGAGAGCATCGCCACCAGGAACGCTCCCTCGCCGATCCCCAGGGCGGCCCTGACCGCGATGAACGGGAGCAGGCTGGCGACCGCGAGGTGGAGCGCCGACGCCGCGCTCGTGATCAGGGCACCGCCGATCAGCAGCGGCCGGCGCCCGTGGCGATCCGCGATCCATCCGACCACGGGCCGGGCCGCGAGCGCCGCGATGCTGAACACGCCGATCGAGACCCCGAACGCCACGCCGTCCGCACCGATCGGCCCGGTGGCGAACCGGGGCGCGATCGGCAGCATCAGGCCGCCCGAGACGAAGAACGCGAGGGCCGCGGTGAGCAGCACCAGGAATGGGCCACCCAGCAGGCGGTCGGACGGCAGCGGTGCGGGGCGCTCGGTCAATCGACTGGCGCCGCGATCAGCCGGGCGCCCTGCCGGCGGATATCCCGGGTCGGTCGTCTGGTCCGTCGCCATCGTCGAGCCGCTTGAGCAGCTCGTCCGACGCCGCGTAGGGGTCGAGCTCGTGGCGCGCCACGGCGTCGTACAGCTCGTTCGTGCCGGCGGCACCCGTCCGCTCCACGAGCCGCTCGCGGATCCGCTCCGCGAGGATCGCCGCGACCTGCGCCTCGGCCCTGACGACGCGCGCGGTGTGGGTCAGCTCGCGGTCCGCTCGGTGCCGCTCCAGGGCGGCGAGCAGCTCGGGGATGCCCTCCCCGGTGACGGCGGTCGTGACCAGGACCTCGGGGCGCTTGGGAGCCGGCCGGGGCGGACCGGCAGGGTCACCGGCGTTCCGGCCGATCGACGGCACCAGCATCGCGCGCAGCTGCGCCGCCGTGCGCTGGGCGCCCGGGCGATCGCCCTTGTTGACGACCACGATGTCGGCCACCTCCAGCAGGCCGGCCTTGATCGCCTGGACCTCGTCCCCCATCTCGGGGGCCTCGAGGACCACCGTCGTGTCCGCCGCGGCGGCGACCTCCACCTCGCTCTGCCCGGTCCCCACGGTCTCGAGCAGCACCACCTCGAACCCTGCGGCGTCGAGGACGGCAGCGGCCGCGGTCGAGGTCGCGGCCAGCCCGCCGGCGTGCCCGCGCGAGGCCATCGAGCGGATGAACACGCCGTCGTCGCCCGCGTATGCCTGCATCCGGACGCGGTCCCCGAGCAGCGCGCCGCCGGTGATCGGCGACGAGGGATCGACCGCCACGACCGCGACGGACCGGCTCGCCGCGCGGAGCTCGGCGATCAGCGCCGCGACGAGCGTGGACTTTCCGGCGCCCGGCGGACCGGTGATGCCGACGAGATGCGCGCGGCCCGCCTGCGGGTACAGACGCCGCATGGCGTGCTCGGCAACCGGGGTGTGGTTCTCGACCGCCGTCAGCAGGCGGGCCAGGGAGCGTCGATCACCCGCCCGGGCCGCGTCGGCGAGGGCCGCGGCACGGTCCGCCGGCGCTCCGGCCACCACTCGGCCGTTACTCTCGCGGGGTCGCGTTGGAGCGGATGAAGTCGGCGACCTCGCGGATCGTGGTGCCCGGCCCGAACACCGCGGCCACGCCCTCGGCCTTGAGCGGCTCGACATCGTCGTCGGGGATGATCCCGCCCACCGTGACCAGCACGTCGTCGAGACCCTTCTCCCGCAGCTGCCGACACACGCGCGGGACGAGCGTCATGTGGGCCCCCGACAGGATCGACAGGCCGACGACGTCGACATCCTCCTGGAGGGCCGCGGTGACGATCATCTCCGGGGTCTGGCGAAGGCCGGTGTAGACGACCTCGAACCCTTCGTCGCGCAGGCCACGCGCAAGGACCTTCGCCCCGCGATCGTGGCCGTCGAGACCGGGCTTCGCGATCAGCACCTTGAGCGGTCGATCGGTCATGGCGCGATTGTAGGGGCCACGCAACGCCCCGGGCGAGGGCCACGAGCCGATGATCCCCAGCCGTCGATCACCAGGGCCCGGCCCGCGAACCTCGGGCCGTGAGCCGCCGAATGCTAGGCGCCCGGGGCGGCCCGGTCCAGGTGCGCGAAGAACTCGGCGCGGGTCTTGTCATTGCGCCGGAACAGGCCCAGCACGGCAGCCGTGGTCATCACGGTGCCGGGCTTGCGAACGCCGCGCATGGCCGCGCACAGGTGCGTCGCCTCGAGGACCACGCCGACGCCCTTGGGCGCCAGCCGGTCCATCAGGAACTCGGCGACCTGCTGGGTCATCCGCTCCTGGACCTGCAGCCGGCGCGCATACATCTCCACGATCCGCGGGATCTTCGAAAGCCCGATCACCCGGCCGTCAGGAACGTACGCGACGTGGGCGCTGCCGAAGAACGGCAGCAGGTGGTGCTCGCACAGCGAGTAGAACGGGATGTCCCTGACGACGACCATCTCCGAGTAGTCGACCTCGAACACGGCGTGGTTGATGAGGCGCTCGGGGTCAACGAGGTAGCCCGCGGTGAGCTCGTGGTACATGCGGTGCATCCGGTCCGGCGTCGCCCGCAGTCCCTCCCGCGTGGGGTCCTCGCCGATCTCGACCAGGATCTCCCGCACGGCGGCCTCGATCCGGCCGTTGGTCGCACCCGCGGGCGGCGCGGTGGGCTCCTCGTCGCCGATCTCGTTCTCGATCTCCTCGACGATGAGGCGCACGTGCTCGGGGAGGTCGCGCGCGACGTGATGGTCGTCCATGTTCGGGCGATGGTAGCGCGACGGCCGGGCATCATACGCGGATGGAGGAGCCGCGCATCAGCCGCCCCGGGCGCGTGATCGTGCTCAACGGCACCTCGAGCTCCGGCAAGTCCACGCTCACCCGCGCCCTCCAGGCGCGGCTCGACGGCCCGTGGCTGGGCGTGGGCATCGACACCGTGGTGTTCGCGCTGCCGGGCCGGTACCTGGACCAGCCCCTGTGGAGCGACGTGTTCCGGTATGTCCCGGCGCCGCCGGGAGACGCGGCGCCGTTCCGGATCGAGACGGGCGAGCTGGGCCACCGGCTGGTCGAGGGATTGCACGGGATGGTCGCGACGCTGGCCGGTGCGGGACTGTCGGTCATCGTGGATCACGTGCTGCTGGAACCCGGGTGGCTCCCCGATCTCGCGGCGCGCCTCGCCGGGTTCGAGGTGCTGTTCGTGGGCGTGCGCTGCCCGCTGGAGGTCGTGGTGGAGCGCGAGCGTTCGCGGCGCGATCGGACGCTCGGCCAGGCGGCGGCCCATCACGACGTCGTGCACCGGGCCGGCGGCTACGACCTCGAGGTGGACACCTCGATCCTGGCACCGGAGTCGGCGGCCGACGCGATCGCGGCCCGCGTCGCGTCGGGGTTCCCGACCGAAGCTTTCGGCAGCGTGCCGGTGGCCGTCAGGCGGGCGTACCGCTCGGCGTGAACCCGGCGGCCGGCACCGGATCGAAGGGCCGACCCTCCGCACCGCGCAGCCAGGCCCGGGCATTGTCGCCCAGCGCGGGCAGGTAGTAGCCGCCCTCCTGGAGGATGACCAGCCGCTTGCCCAGCGCGGCGGTCCGGCGCCCCACCTCGTGGTAGACGTCGGTGGTGAGGGCGAAGTCGCCGATCGGATCCTGGCCATAGGTGTCGAAACCAAGCGAGACCACGATGACCGATCCGGGCGCTTCCGCGATCCGCTCGAGGCCGCGGTCCAGGGCCTCGAGGTAGCCCTCGTTGGCCAGGCCCGCCGGAAGGGGGATGTTGAGATTCGCGCCGGCGCCGGGGCCCTCGCCCGTCTCGTCCTCCCAGCCCAGGAAGTAGGGGTACTGCCGATCCGGGTGCGCGTGCAGGGAGACGTACACGACGTCCCCGCGGCGCCAGAAGATCTGCTCGGTGCCGTTGCCGTGGTGGTAGTCCACGTCCAGGATCGCGACCGGCTCGCCCGTCCGTTCTGCGATCGCCTGGGCGGCGATGGCGGCGTTGTTGAAGTAGCAGAACCCGCCGTACATCGCGCGGGCGGCGTGGTGACCGGGTGGGCGGCACAGCCCGTAGGCGGCGGTCTCGCCGCCGTCCAGGACGAGATCGACGGCGGTCAGCGCGACGTCGACGGCCGCACGAGCCGCCGCATACGTCCCGGCGACGATCGGCGTCGAGGTGTCCAGCGCCCAGAAGCCGGCCCGGCCCTCGATCCGTGGCGTCTCGCGCCGGGCGCCCGCCGACATGCCCTCGGTCATCGCCGGCGGCGCGATCGTCTCGGGCGCCAGGAAGTCGTACGGGTGGCGAGCTCGTCGAGCCTCCGGCCACGCGTCGGCGAGGAACCGCAGCAGCCCCGGATCGTGGACAGCGGTGATCGGCACCTCGCTCTGCTCGGTCGGCGGCACGATCCCGAACCCTCCGTCGGCCTCGAGCGTCGACCGGATCCGCTCCGCACGATCGGCGACCTCGTTGGCCGGGACCTGGACCCCGAGCACGGTCTGCAGCCGGATGTCGTGGCCCAGGTGGAGCGGCGAGTAGACGACGCGCATGGGAACCTCCGGACTCGGCGGGCGGACCCCGCGATGCTAGCGGGCGGTGGACGCCGACGGGCGATGGACGCCGACGGGCGATGGACGCCGACGGGCGATGGACGCCGACGGGCCGCTCAGGGGGCGGACCCGAGGATTGCGGCAGCGACGTCCGCGGGTCGGTAGCGCATGAGGTTGTGGGCGTCATCCGGGTACGAGGCCACGCGGATCGGTTCGCGATCCGGCGGTCCGGCGACGGAGCGGGCCGCCCCCACCCGATGCAGCTCGGCGACCCGGCCGACGGCGTCGCCGCCGCCACGAGCGACAAGGGCGGTCACCGGCGCCAGCACCTCCACCAGGATCCCGGCCGGCTCGTACTCGAACATGGTGCGCACCAGCGACTCCACCACGTGCGGCCGAACCGTCCGTACGACTCGACCCGCGGCCGTCTCGACGACCGCGTCGCGGGCGGCCCGTTCCTGGTCGGCGTCCCAGGTGACGGGGTCGAAGTCGCGGCGGTCGGCCAGCCAGGCGGCCATCGAGCGCATCACCTCGGGCGGCTCGTCGAGACCGCGCAGGAACTCGTCGACCTCGACGCCGGTCGTGGTCTCCAGCCGCTCCCATCCGCCGTCCACGAGGACGAGCGCGGCACATCGCGGTCCAAGCCGGACGGCCGCCGCGGCGGCGACGATCGCCCCGAACCCGTGGCCGGCGATCACGATGCGTGCGACCTGATCGGCGGAACTGATCGCGAAAGCGCCTGATGCCTCCGCCAACGCGATCGCATCATCGGCCAGCGTGGCGAGGTCGTATCCGTCCGGCGGTGCGTCCGACAGGCCCTGCCCGCGGAGGTCGGCGGTCACCGTCCGACGCTCGCGGATGAGTCGTCGCGCGACCGGCGCCCAGGACCATGCCGGCTGGAGCAGGCCCGGCAGCAGCAGCACTCCCGGCGGCACCGGTGCTCCCGGCGGTTGCGGTGCTCCCGGCGGTTCCGGTGCTCCCGGCGCCGCGCGCGGAGGCGGGTCGCCCACGTGCCCGGCAGTCACCCTGTCCCCCTCGTCCGGCCCGCCCCAGTCAAGGAAGTGGAGGCGGACGCCGTCCTCGTCAACCACGTAGCCTTCCGGCTCTGCGGCGTGGTCGGGCTCGGGGCTCCGGGCCGGGTCCGGCGACCACGGCACGAGCCCCGCGGTCGCGGCGACGGGGGAACGATCGGTCATCGCGGCTAGGATACGGAGGCCATGGTCAAGCGCCGACGCGGTTCCCGGAGCGCACCGCGGCGGCCGCGCGCCGCGCGTCACGACCGCTTCGACCAGCTCGTTGACCGCGCCATCGCCGCGATCCCAGAGCCGTTCCGCACGGCCCTTGACGACGTTGCGGTGGTCATCGCGGACGAGCCGACGCGGGACCAGCTGCGGGAGAACGGGCTCGGCCCGGACGAGATCCTGTACGGCCTGTACGACGGGGTGCCCCTCAACGAGTGGGGCGCCGACTGGGTTCCGGTGCCCAGCCGGATCCTCGTCTTCCGCCTGCCGCTCGAGGAGGACTTCCCCGATCCGGACGATCTCGCAGACGAGGTCCGGATCACGATCCTCCACGAGCTTGCCCACCACCTCGGGATCGAGGATGAGGACCGCCTGGCCGAGCTGGGGATCGACTAGGCCGGCTCCGAGGGCGTGCCAATCCATGAGCGCGTTCCGGTCCGGCCGCCGAACCACGGCGAGGTCCGTTCCGCGCCCCAGGTCCGCGTGGAACGCCGGGCAAGCCCTCCGGTCCGCGCCGAGCTCCGGCGCCGGCCCCCCCGGTCCACGTGGAACGCCGGCCGCCGGACGCCCCCCCACCCGTCACATGCCACCCGGTCCGCGTGGAACGCCAGGCGAGCCCTCCAGCGGTTTCAGCGGGCCGCGGAACGGACCGCGTTCCGCTGGGCGGTGTTCGCGGCCCGGATCCGCTGCCCTGCTCTCCGTGAGAGCCGTCTGGCGGCTATGCGGAGCGTGAACCGCCGCAGTGAACGCCGGGCGATCCACGGTGGGCTCGAGGCGCGGCGCCCCGGACGGTGGCGCCGGAGATCTACGGCGGGCTTGAGGCACCGAGGGCCGGCAATCGGGCGCGGCCCGCGGCGATCCGCGGGCTGCGATCCGCGCCGGCCGGCACATCGCCCGCGAGACGGGGCTGCCCGCTGCCTACCCGCCCCCGGCGATCACGCCTCCCGCGAGGGCGACGAGCGAGATCCCTGCGATCACGGCCAGGCCCGGCGTGATCCACGGCTGCCAGGCGTGTCGGACCGCGAGCGGCGACCGGCGACCGAGCTCGAGCCCGTGCGTGTAGTGGGTAAGGGCGGCGAATGCATGGACGGCCGGTGCCGCGGCGATCGCCTCGACCAGGAACACCAGCGTGCCCAGCGCGAACACGAGCATCGCCGACACGGGGATCACGAGCGGCACCGGAAACGACCCGCCCAGACCCGAACCGTCGGCCACGCGGAGGACGACGTCGAGCCCCGCCCCGATGCCCAGCACCACGATGAACTGCGACAGCGTCGCGAACAGGGTCACCACGACCGCCAGCGATGTGCGCGCGCGCACGAGCCCGATCGACCGGCGCATAGCCTCGAGCGGACCGGCCTCGCCCAGCACGATCCCTGAGGGCGCATAGACGAACGGCAGGGCGACCACCAGGCTGACCAGGAGGGCGACCCCGAAATCGATCGCGTCCACGGGCCCGATCGCGTCGTCCACCAGCCAGGTCAAGCCGAAGCTTGCGACGTTGGAGACCACGCCCAGCAGCAGCTGCACGCCAAGGATCGGCCAGAAGCGCCGACGTGCGATCGCGATCGACTCCCGCAGCACGAGCGGCCGGCCTTCGACCCGGCCACCGATCACGGCCGTCGCAAGCGCACGAGCCTCGACCCCGGCCGCCAGGTAGCCGAGCAGGCCCGTGAGCTCGGCCAGGAGCAGCCAGCCGTCGATCGCGCCAGAGGTGCCGAATGGGTCTTGATCGGGGTTCCACAGCACCAGCTCCAGCCCCAGGAGAGCAGCCATCGGCCAGGCCGTGAGGAGCAGGATCAGCCCGATGTAGAACGACGCCGCGCGGAGCCCCGAGTCCTGCCGGGTCAGCAGGTCGAGCGCCCGGGAGACCAGCGGGCGCGTCCCGAGCGGGATCGCCAGCACCTCCTCGCGCACGGGCTCGAAACCAGATACCACCCGCAGCGGTGCCGGGGGCAGCATCGGGCCGACGAATGACCCGTCGAACTCCAGCGTGGGGACGGCCCCCGGAGGCGGCGGCGGATCGCCGACCCCGTCCTCGTCCATCCGCGCCCGTCAGGCGTGGGGCGCGAGGGGCACCGCCCGCGGCGAGCAGCTCACCCAGCCGCTCGACGTCGACGTTGCCACCCGAGAGGATCACGCACACGCGGTCGCCGTCGCGCAGCGGCACCGCCCCCGTGAGCACGGCGGCGAGGGCGGCCGCGCCGGCCGGCTCCAGGACCTGCTTCAGCCGCTCGACGGCGAACCGCAGCCCGGCGAGGATCGAGGCGTCCTCCACCAGGACGACGTCCTCGACATACCGCTGCGTCGCGGCGAGCGCGAGCCGTCCGGCCGTCGGGGCGCCCAGTCCATCGGCGATGCTGACGGGCGTGATCCTGACCGGCTCCCCCGCCAGCATCGCCCGGCGGAGGGCATCGGACCCGACGGGCTCGACCCCGTACACCCGCATTCCCGGCCGCGACTCCTTGAGCGCCGTCGCGACGCCGCCGATCAACCCGCCGCCACCGACCGCGACCACCACGACATCGACATCCGGCAGGTCATCGAGGATCTCGAGGCCGCACGAGCCGTTGCCGATCAGGACCTCGGGGTCGTCGTAGGGGTGCACCAGCGTCAGCCCCCGCTCCTGCCGCAGCTGCTCGAGATGCACCAGCGATTCGCCGACGTGCGCGCCATGGAGGGCGACGTCGGCACCGTACGCCAGGCACGCGGCGACCTTCGAGGCGACCGCCCCCTCCGGCATCACCACGGTGACGGGCACGCCGGCCTCGCGCCCTGCCCATGCGTACGCCTGGCCGGCGTTGCCGGCCGAGATGGTGATCGCGCCGCGGGCACGTTCGCGCGGGGTGAGTGACGAGATCCGCGCGAGCGCGGCGCGCGGCTTGAACGATCCGGTCTTCTGGAGATGCTCGGCCTTCAGGTACAGCCGGCCGTCACCCAGGCGCGCGCCGGTCGACGCCCCGGCCACGCGAGCCGCCGTCGCGGACGACAGCAGCGGTGTGTGGTGGACCCGGCCTCGCAGCCGCGCGCGCATGTCCGAGATGGCGGCCAGGGTGACCTGCGTCTCGCTCACCCATCGAGTATGCGCGGGGCACCTCGCGCCGGTCGAGTCGGCTCCGCGCGCCGGTCGAGTCGTTGCCCCCGAAGGATCGTCGACATCCTGCGTGCCATTTGCACTTGCGTTGTTGCGCAACTAGTGAGAGACTGGTCCGGTGATCGACACCGACATCAGTCGCGAGGCGGAGCGCCAGCGTTCCGCGGTCGTGGCGCGCGCCCTGGGTGACCCGAAGCGCCTATGCGTTCTCGAGTCGCTCGCCGACGGCGAGGCGTCCGTGGGCGAGCTGGCCACGCGGGTCAGCTGCCAGGTGCCGAACATGAGCCAGCACCTGGCGGTGCTTCGCTCGGCCGGCCTCGTCACGACGCGTCGGGACGGGAACACGGTCTACTACCGGCTCGCGGATCCAAAGGTCCTCGAGGCGTACAAGCTTCTTCAAACCATCGCCCGCTGACCGGGCCTGAGAGGTCCCGTCGATCGGCGGGAGAAAGGAGCCGCCACGTGGCGGAGATCAAGCAGGCGACCGACGACACGTTCGAGACGCTCGTCCTGAACAATGACAAGCCCGTTGTCGTCGACTTCTGGGCCGCCTGGTGCGGGCCCTGCAAGATGGTCGCCCCCGAGATGGAAAAGCTGGCCGCGAAGTACGACGGCGTCGTCGACGTGGTCAAGGTCGACGTGGACGCCAACCCGCGCCTGTCGCAGACGTTCGGCATCATGAGCATCCCCACGATCGCATTCTTCAAGCCCGGCGCGCAGCCCCAGGGCGTCATCGGCTTCCGGCCGCTCGAGCAGCTCGAGCAGGCGTTCGGCCTCTCCACCCTCACGGCGCCCAAGGTCTCCTGACCGGCGCACGCACCCGGACAGTCCATGACCCCGGCCGACCGGCCGGGGTCATCCGATTCCTGTCCGCGATCAGCCGTCACGACCCCCCGCGCGCCGGTACGCCAACCGGATCCAGGCAGCCGCCCGGTCGAGCGCGAAGCGGTCGACCGTTGCCGGGGTGAAGGCCACCCATCCGGCGCCGCGGGAGGACGGCCGCGTGTCCGGGGTCGCGAGCGCGGCCTTGGCCACCGGCCCGTCGAGGGCGACCTCGAGCATCTGATCGCCCACTGCCGCGAACACGCGATCGCCCACCGAGAGCAGGTCGAGCTCACCGCCACGGCTACGCGCCACGCCCCGCAGGTCCCTGACCAGCGCATCGATCAGCTCGCCCAGGGACTCGCCGGCATCCGCCTCGGCGGCCGCACTGCCGGCCGCTTCCTCCTCGGCATCGAGCGGGAGGTCATCGACCTCGTCGGCGCCGTCCGAACCCGGCCCGTGACCGTTCCGCCCGGAGTCGGTCATCGCCCGCCTGCCGCTAGGATCGCGCGCAGCTGATCGAGGTGGTCCTCGTAGTGCTCGGTCGTCTCGCCGAAGAACCACTCCTGGTGCCCGGCGTGCTTGATCCAGCGCGACTCGGGGACCACGGTGAGGTACCCCCGCAGCTCGCCGGCGGTCTCGCGAAACCGGCGGCGGACCTCGTCGAGCGGCATCGCGCGAAACCGGTCCAGGGCCTCGGCGTTGATCCGGTCGCCGGCCTCGGGCGAGGCGTCCCATTCGGCCTCCAGGCGCACCATCGTGGGGCTCGCCTCCCCTACCGCGAGCTCCTTCGCGGTGGCCAGCGCAGCCTCCTGCCAGACCACCATGTGACCCATCAGGTCGCGCCCCGACCAGCCCCCGGCCGCCTCGACGGGTTGGTCCAGCTGGTCATCGGTCAGGGCGTCCAGCGCTTCGTAGGCACGGAACGCATCACGCTCGTCTTCGAGGAAGGAGAGGGCATCGAGGTACATGGTGGCATCGTAGCCCCGCGACGCGAGCCACTGCGCGGAGCGGGTGCTGCAGGGAGACGTGCTGCACGCAGCCGTGCCGCGCGCAGCCGTGCCGCGCGGAGCCGCGGGCCCCGGCGGGCTCAGACCGAGACCGGCTCGCGGTACTCCCCGAAGACCTCGCGCAGGACCTGGCACTGCTCGCCCAGAGTCGCGTACGCCCCGGCGCAGCGAAGGAAGTGCGGCATCAGGTTGGTGTCGCTCGAACCCGGCCGCGACGCGGCGTCGCGCAGGCCCGTGAGCGCCGCCGCCACGGCCGACGCGTCGCGCTCGGCCCGCACCCGCTCGAGCCGGGCCAGGTGGCGCTCGAGCGAGCCCGGCGGCACCTCGAGCACCGGCACCGTGATCGGCTCGACCTGGACATACCGGTTCACGCCCACGATCCCGCGCTCGCCGG
Organism: uncultured Chloroflexia bacterium; assembly: GCA_963732805.1. Taxonomy (GTDB): domain Bacteria; phylum Chloroflexota; class Limnocylindria; order Limnocylindrales; family CSP1-4; genus CAIXZV01. The sequence continues at coordinate 1,433,043 of CAVTAW010000001.1, read as the reverse complement.
CGTCGAACTCGCGCTGGAAGCGGTACGCCGCGTCGGCGATCTCGCGCTGCGGGTAGCCCTCGGCGATCGCCTTGACCATGCCGCCCCGGCGGTCGATCTCGTCCAGGTAGCGCCAGACCTCGCGCTCCACCTTGTTGGTCAACGTCTCCACGAACCACGACCCGCCCAGCGGATCCACGGTCGAGGCCACGCCGGTCTCCTCGAACAGCACCTGCTGCTGGCGCAGGGCGAGCAGGGCGGCCGCCGCCGTGGGCACGGCAAGCGCCTCGTCATAGGCGTCGGTGTGAAGGCTCTGGGTGCCGCCCAGGATCGCGGCCAGCGCCTGGGTCGCGACCCGCGTGAGGTTGTTCAGGGGTTGCTGCGGAGTCAGCGAGACGCCGGCGGTCTGGGTATGGAAGCGCATCCAGGTCGACCGCTCGTTCTCGGCGCGATAGCGCTCGCTCATCAGCTTCCACCAGATGCGGCGGGAGGCCCGGAACTTCGCGACCTCCTCGAAGAAGTCGCTGTGGCTGTTGAAGAAGAAGCTCAGGCGCGGTGCGAACTCATCGACCCGCAGGCCGCGCGCCATCGTTGCCTCGACGTAGGCCATCCCGTCGGCGATCGTGAACGCCAGCTCCTGGACCGCCGTCGAGCCTGCCTCGCGAATGTGGTAGCCGCTGATCGAGACCGTGTTCCACTTCGGCAGCTCGCGAGTGCCGAACTCGATCGTGTCCACGACCAGGCGCATCGACGGATCGGGCGGGTACAGGAACTCCTTCTGGGCGACGTACTCCTTGAGGATGTCGTTCTGGGTCGTGCCCTCGAGCGCGGCCCGGGGCACGCCCGCCTTCTCGGCTGCCGTGATGTACATCGCCCAGATCGGTGCCGCCGGGGCGTTGATCGTCATCGACGTGCTGACCCGGTCGAGCGGCAGGCCCTCGAGCAGCAGCTCCATGTCCGCCAGGCTGCTGACCGCCACCCCGCACGTCCCGAACTCGCCCTCGGCCTCGGGGTCGTCCGTGTCGTAGCCGTACAGGGTGGGCATGTCGTACGCGATCGAGAGCCCGGTCTGGCCTGCGTCGAGCAGCTGGCGGAAGCGGGCGTTGGTGTCCTCGGCGCTGCCGAATCCCGCGAACATGCGCATGGTCCACGGACGCGACCGGTAGCCGGTGGGATGGACGCCACGCGTGAACGGCGGCTCGCCCGGCAGGCCAACGTCGCGCAGCGGATCGACGTCCGTGTAGTTGCCTGCGCCGTCGCGCAGCGGATCGCCGTGATGATCGATCTCGGTGGGGCCGCCGGGGCCCGGGTGGTCGCGGTCCCCGCTCGCCTCCGGATCCCACGGGCCGTAGAGCCCCTCCACCGGCAGATCGCCGAGCGTCGTGAACCTCGGCCGGCGCTCCGGGAGCCGTTCGAGCGACGGAGCCAGACGCTCGACGCGCCAGCGGCGGTGGCGCTCGGGCCAGGCGTCGGGACGATCGCTCATCGTGCCGCGGACTCTAGCATGGGGCCCGGCCCGCCTCCCGGCTGCTCACGGCCAGGGCGGCGGAAGCCGCTCTCCCAGGGAGCGATGCGCCGGATGGCGGCGCGAGCCGCTCTCCCAGGGAGCGAGATCGCGGGTCCCGGAAGCCGGGACCGCCGGTTCGCTCTCCCAGCGAGCCACCCAGCGGTTCCGACGCCACGCGGGCGCCCAAGTCCGCCGGATGGCTCTCCACCCGAGCAGCCGCGGCTGCCCGGAGCGCGCGAGCAGCCGCGGCTGCCCGGAGCCCACGGCCCACCGAACAGGGCTCCAGCTCAGAGCGAGGCGAAGGTCTCCAGCGCCTTGAGCACTCGCCCGTCCCCCAGATCGGCCGCGAGCAGCACGTACACCTGTCCGGCCCCGGAAGCCGGCCAGGCCACGATGGTCTGACCGGTGCCGTCACTCTGGAGCACATCGAGGCGCGGCGCCCGGCGGTCGCCGACCGTGGCTTCGCTCGTCAGCAGGCGCTCGGTCTTGCTGTTCGCGATCGCGCCCGCCCGGTAGAAATCGATCATCTCGGCAGGCGTCAGCCCGTCGGCCTTGAACACCGCGACGGTGAGCGCCGTCGTGCCGCCGAGGGACCACGTGGCGCCGGCGAACTGCATGGCCTCGATGCCCGCGTCCGCGAGGTTGCCCAGGGCCGCCGCCGTGCACGAGCGGCCGGAGTCCACGTTTCCGGGCGCATTGCCTTCGTACGTGGTCGGCAGCAGCGCCTCGAGCTCCGGATAGGCACCGGGCTGGCGTCCGTCCGTGGTGCACGGGGTTGCCGGATCGAAGCTCACCACCGGGATGCTCGAGCCACACCCCGCGGTGACGATCGCGAAGGCGACCAGGGCCCCGAAGACGGCGATCCGGGAGGCGGGGCGAGTGGCCCTCCGGGAGGCGTGGCGAGCGGCATGACAAGCGGCGCACCGCATCCGATGCAGCCTCGATTCCTGCATGCGCCAGAGCGTACCGGTGAACCCGGATTCTGCGTCGCCGCCGGGTCGCCCGCCGGCGCCCGGACGCGTCCGGATGGGTCATCCGGGCCCGATTGGGAGGAATCCCTATATGGCCGATGGTCGCAGGCACTCCCTGGCCTGATGGTCCGGGCGGTGCCGGGACGCGCCTGACCATCGCGCACGGTCCACCCCGGACGCGAAGGCCATTGAGTTCGGGCCCGGGTGCGCCTACGTTAAGGTCCGCGTTCGCAACGCACCGACCCCGCGACGCACCGGGGGAACATCCTGGGGCGTCGGCCACGGATCGAGGGCCGGACGACCCGGCCGTCTTGGACGCTTGACGGCCCGGGGGTTCCGGGTTCTGGATCACGAGCCGAGTAATAGCGAAGCGGCCAGCAGGCCCGGTCGCGGGGCGGGTGCACTCATCCGGGCTCATCGCGCCTCCGGCATATCGCCGGGGGCGCTTTCATGTCGCCGGGGCGCCTGCTCCGCGCGGGCGACCCCGTACCCCTACCGGAACGGGTTGGACTGCCAGCCGGGGCGCGCCGGCCGATGCTCGCGCCGGATCCCGCGGCGGTCGAGCTCGGCCCGGATGACACGCGCGGCCATCGCGAGCTCGGGGTCGCGCGTGACGGTCCCCGCCAGCCAGTCGATGTACGACGGCTCGAACGCGGCGATCTCGCCCAGCGTGTGGCCATGGAACTTGCCGAACGCCACCTCGACGTCGAGTGCCTCGTCGAGGGCGGGCACGAACGGCGGGACATGCCCCGCCAGCCGGTCCCGCTCGAGCGGACCGGATGGCTGCGAGGCGCGCAGCTCGGACGCAGAGCGGCGGGAGCGCAGCGGCGGCTGACCGGTCAGCGGCAGCCGAATCCCGGGCGGCGTCACCGTCTGGTTCCGCGGCCGAACCGTGCCGCTGAGGTCGAGCCGGCCCGTGACGGGCCTGGTCGGTCGATCGGGCGGCGGGCCGCCGCGGCGTTCCGTCGCCGTCCAGGCCGCGCCGGTGGCCCCCGCCGCCTGCCCCCCGCCTCGGGCCGCGCCATCGCGGGCAGCCCGGGCGCCGCGACCCTCGAGCGTTTCGCCCGCTCGAGTCAGGGCGGCATACGCAGCATTGATCTCGGCCATGCGCCGGGTCGCCCGGCGCGCCGCCTCCGGGTTGTCGCCGATCAGGTCCGGGTGGTGCCGCCGGGCGAGGCCGCGCCACGCGGCCTTGATGTCATCGGGGCTTGCGCCGGACTCGATCCCGAGCACGGCGTGCGGATCCTTCGGAGGCACCCTGAGAGTGTACCGACGCGGACCCCGATCCCAGCGGACCGGGTCCGCGATGGGCCCCCGATGGACCCCACATCCCGACCCGCAGGACGGGCGGTCACCGGCCTCGCCGCGAGTCGCTTGACATCGGCCGCAGCACGCGGTCCCCTAGTCGCATGCCCCGGCTCCAACGTGCTCGCCGCGCTGGCCTCGTGGCCGCGCTCACCGCCCTGCCGTTTGCGCTGGCCTATCGGTTCGCGCTGGTGTACCGCGTCCGGGCCGGGTATCCGCACCTGCATCCCCCCGCCTGGACGCCCGATGCCATGGGGCTCCCGTATGCGACCCTCGACGTGCCGTCCACCGATGGCGTGGTGCTCCCGGCCTGGTTCATCCCCGCCGGGCCCACGCGCGCCCCGGGCGTCGTGCTCGTGCACGGTTGGGAGTCCGCGCGAGACCGGACGCTGCCCCATGCCCAGGTCCTTCACGCGGCCGGGTTCCACGTCCTGACGCTCGATGTCCGGGGACACGGGGCCAACCCGCCGGAGACCCTCCCGATGTCGGTCGGCGAGTACGCGGACGATGCCCGGGCCGGGGTGGAGGCCCTGCGCGCACGGACGGAGGTGACGACGGTCGGTCTGCTCGGCCACTCGATGGGAGCCGCAGGAGCGCTCGTGGCGGCCGCCGGCAACCCGCACGTCGCCGCCGTGATCGCCGTGGCGGCGCCGGCCGATCCCTATCGCCTGACACGCCAGACGTTCCGGCTCGCGCGACTCCCGCTCCCAGGTCCGATCGCATGGCCGCTGGCCTGGCTGACGACACGCGTCTACCTGAAGCCGCGCCACCACCCGGTGTCCTCGATCAGCGCCACCCGCGCGGTCCGCGAGATCGAGGTTCCGGTCATGCTGGCCCACGGCTCGGAGGACGGGGTGGTCCCGGTCGCCCACCTCGAGCTCCTCGCCGGGGCGCGGCGGGCGGCCCTGCCCGCGGCGGTGACCGAGACGATGGTCGTCGAGGGCGGGCATCACTCCTGGCTGTACGAGTTCCCGGCCTACCGCGCCGCGATCGCTCACTTCCTCGCCCGAGCCCTGGGCGGACCGCTCCCACCGGATGAGGCTGCCGCCCTCGCGGAGGTCGTGGACGCCCGCCGCCTGCCGGAGCCCGAGCGGCTGACGACGCTTGACGAGGAGCCCGGCGGCTTCCGTTCGCTGGCGCGCATGACCCGGCGTCGCGAGTCGCGCAGCCCGACCGAGGCGAGCACGGGAGGCGTCCCGGGTGCGCCGGACACGGCGCAGCGCGGCGCATCGGGCGGATCTGCATCCGGCGGACCTGTGGAAATCGTCGGTCGCGGGCGAGCAGGTTGCCCGCCTGGCGACCGAACCCGGGGTACCCGTGACATGAACGTCTCCGATGCCGTGCACAGCAAGCGCACCGTTCGCCAGTTCCAGCAACGCCCGCTGGACGAGGCTGACCTCGAGCGCATCCTGGACGCCGGGCGGCGCGCCCACAGCGCGAAGAACCGCCAGCGGTGGGCGTTCATCGTCGTCCGCGACCGCGATCGCCTGCGGGAGCTGTCCACGCTCGGCCCGTGGGCCGGCCACGTCGCTGGTGCCGCGGTTGCCGTCGCGCTGGTCACCCCCGACCCGCGGCAACCCGACGCCACGCTGTCGATCACCTGGGACCTGGGGGGAGCGGCGGCCCAGATGATGCTGCTGGCGTGGGAGCTCGGCATCGGCAGCTGCCCGGCCACCGTGTACGAGCCCGAGCGGGCGCGCGAGATCCTGGGCTATCCGCCCGACCGGCACTGCGAGTTCATGCTGTCGTTCGGGTACCCGGCCAATCCGGCGGTCCTGACCGCACCCAACCGCCCCGGCGGCCGGCTGCCGCTCGCGGACATCGTCCACGAGGAGCGCTGGCGGGCAGGCTGACCGGCGCGACGGCTGACCGCCGCGGGGCGCTGACCCCGACGGCTGACCGCCGCGGCGCGGGCCACGCACGAGCCCGGCACAACCCCTACATCAGCTTGTAGCGCGGCCCCTCGCCGCCCTCGGGCGGCACCCACTGGATCACGCCCGTCGGGCACTTCACCGTGCAGGTCATGCAGTGGAGGCAGTTGGACGGCGACAGCACGATCTGCGACCCGTTCCAGCGATACACGTCGCCCGGACAGAAGTGGGTGCACGCGTGGTCGTAGTCGGCCTCGCAGGCCAGGCACGCCGCCGGATCGGTGATCGTGACGTGCGAGGGCTCGTCCTCCCGGTGGAGGGCCCCGGTGAGCGACACGAACGTGGCCCCGTCCATGCGGCCCGGATCCGGACGGTTGAGCCGGGCGCGCCGCTTCGTCGCCGGACCGTCGCGGTGCATGCCCAGCCGGCGCGGGATCATCGACTGGACCAGCGACAGCGGCGTCCCGACGAACAGGCCCCAGCGGAAGGCCTGGCGGTAGTTGCGTGCGTGCCGCAGCTCCTCGAGGATGCCCCGGGCGTCCAGGCGCGCACGGTAGCCGTCCAGGGGCCCCACGGCCCCGTCCCCACCCAGCGCCTCCACCGCCGTGTCGGCTGCCGCCATCCCCGACAGGATCGCGTAGTGGATGCCCTTGATCTTCTCCATGTTGACGAAGCCCGCACCATCGCCCACGACCAGGGCCCCGGGTGCGGACAGGTTGGGCATCGAGAACCAGCCGCCTTCGGGGATGGTCTTCGCGCCGGTCGCGACGGTCACACCGCCCTTCAGCAGCCGGCTGATGTACGGGTGGGCACGGAACGTCTCGAACTCGCGCTGCGGGTCGAGGTCGCCGTACTTCCAGTCGAGGCCCAGGATCAGTCCCACCGCCATCGTCTGCTCGCCCAGCGCATACAGGAACCCACCCCCGAACACGCTCGGCCGGTTGGGATAGCCCAGGGTGTGCATCACCCGGTTGCTGCCGAACGGGCTCTTCTCCGGGAACTGGACGATGGCCTTGACGCCCAGCGAGTACACCTGTGGGTTGGCGCCGCCGCCGAACCGCTCGGCGACCTGTGTCGAGATCACCCCGTGCGTGCCGTCGGCGACGATCGTGACCGGCGCGCGGATCTCCTCGGCAGGGATGTAGTTGCCCTTGGGCCGGCCGTCCGGGCCCAGGCCCACCTCGCTCAGGCGAACACCGCGTACCGCGCCGTCCTCCACGATCAGGTCGCGCGCCGAGTACCCGTGGTAGATCTCGACGCCCGCCTTGACGGCCTGGTCGGCGAGGAAGGCAACGAGGCGGGTGATCGAGATCACGTAATCGCCCACGTGGTGCATCCGGCCGGGCACGACCCTCGCCGGGATCCGGTGGGCGGACTTCGGGAGCAGGAACATCAACTCATCCCGCTCGACGGGTACGAGGTGCTCCGTGAACGGGTGGCGGATCTGCCGCCAGTCGGGCAGGAGCTCGTCGAGGCAGGCCGCCTCGAAGGTCGCGCCCGAGAGGACGTGATTGCCGGGTGCCGGCGACTTGTCGATCACGACGACGGACAGGTCGCGCCCGGCCTCGGTCGCCTGGTGCCTGGCGCGGATGGCCGCGGCGAGGCCGGCGGGGCCGGCGCCGACGATCAGGACGTCGATGCGCTCCACGTCATGCCTCCTGGGTCGCGCGGACGAGCTCGGGGACGACCGTCTCGAGGTCGCCCACGACGCCGAAGTCCGCGTAGTTGAAGATCCGCGCCCGCGGGTCCTTGTTGATCGCCACCACCGTGTCCGACATCTGCATCCCGGACACGTGCTGGACGGCACCCGAGATGCCGATCGCGATGTACAGCTTGGGGGCGACCGTCTGACCGGTCTGGCCCACCTGGTAGTCGTGGGTGGTGTAGCCGTCCTCCACCGCATGCCGGGAGGCGGCCACCTTCGCCTCGTCACCCAGGATCCGCTCCAGGCCGTCGGCCAGCGGCTGCAGGTACTGCTCGAACTCCCCCTTGGACCGGATGCCGTGCCCGCCGGCGACGATGATCTTGGCGTCCCGGATGCTCACCTTGGAGGCGAACGACTCGACCGGCCTGATCTCCACGCCGAGGTCGGTGGCCTCGAGCTCCGGCACGATCCGCACCACGTCACCGGTCCGCGCCTCGTCGCGCGGCGGGATCCGGAACACGCCGGGCCTGACCGTCGCCATCTGGGTCGGCGAGTCCTTGGTCATGATCGTGGCCATGATGTTGCCGCCCAGCGCAGGGCGGGTCTGCTTGAGGATCCCGATCAGCTCCTGGCCGCCCTTCGCGTGGTCACCGATCTCGAGCTTGGTGCAGTCGGCGGTGAGGCCGGAATCACACGCATAGGCGACCCGTGGCGCCAGCTCCCGGCCCATGGGCGTGGCCCCGAACAGCATCACCTGGGGCCGGCGGGCCCGCACGAGGTCGGCGATGGCCTTCTTCCACGGGATGGGCGAGAAATCGGCCAGCAGCGGATGCTCGAGCGCGTACACGACATCGGCGCCGTGCGCGATCAGCTCGGCGGGGAGGTCGCCGGCCAGGACGCCGGGCAGCACGATGCCGACCCGCTCGCCCAGGAAGGCCGCGAGCTCCCGGGTCTTGCCCAGCAGCTCCAGCGAGACCGATTTGATGCCGTCGCCCTCGCGCTCGGCCAGGACCCAGAACTCGCCGTGGTGGCTGGGCTCGCGGCCATCGAGCACGTAGGCGCCTTCCTCGTGGGCCGCCGGCCCGCCACTCGCCAGCCGGTACTTGGCCTGGACGCGGCGCAGGAGATCGCCTGGGTCGGCGACCATCTCGCACGTCTTGGCCCGGTCCTCGGACGGCGAGAAGATCCGGTAGACCTGCGTCCGGCTGCCCTTGATGCCCACCCGTTCCGGCGCGGCGGCCACGTCGGCCGCCGACCAGGTGTGGATGGTCGCGTCGCGCGCCGCTCGGGCGGCGTGGAAACCCCGGTACAGCGTGTCCATGCACGACGTGACCGTGACCAGCACCGGGAACCGGCGCGGGACGATGTCCTCGATCCCCTGCGCGCCGATCCGGCGGAAGGTGAGCTCGGGATCGGTGTGGACGGACTGGGCATACGCAACCTGCTCGATGCCCAGGTCCTCCGCGATCTGCGGCGGCACCTGCGCAGTGTCACCGTCCACCGACTGCATCCCGGTGACGATCAGGTAGTCGCGGCTGCCGCCGAGGATCTCCGTCTCGATCCGCCGGATGGCCATGGCCAGCGAGTACGCGGTGGCGACGGTGTCCGCGCCGCCCATCGCGCGGTCGGTCAGCAGGATCGCCTCGCCGGGCGCGCGCGACAGGCAGTCGACCAGGACCTCGCGGGCCTGGGGCGGGCCCATCGTGAGGTAGATGGTCTTTGCCTCCGGATCGCCGGCAGTGATGCGCCGGGCGAAGCTGAGCGCATGCAGGTCGAGCGGGTTGAGCACGCTCTCGAGCATGGCGCGGCGGAGCGTGCCCTTGTCGCGATCCCACGCATCCTCCGGGATGTTGGACACGTCGGGAACCTGCTTGACCAGAACGATGCAGTGCATATGCCACCGGTGCAGCGGGCAGCCCGTTTCGGGCGGGCCTGTCCAGGCGTGGCCGCGTGAGATCGCGGACGCGCGGACGCCCAGACAATCGTCCGGGTCCCCGGCTCGTGAGCATAGGGAGGACGGTCGGTGATCCGACCTGCCGATGGCCCCTTGCACCCTGCCGAGCGTCCCGTGACTCCGGGACCCGTGGATCGCCGTCGCGAGCCTGACAGGGTCGGCTCGACGCGGGCCACGACGCCAATTCCTAGCTGGACGGTCCTTCATAGGCGAGGTCGTCCGCCTCGACATCCAGCGCCTCGAGCGCGTCCGCCACAGCGTCCGGCCCGGCCACCGGCCGCTCGGGGGCCGGAGCACCCTCGGCGAGGTACGACTCGATGGCCGCGTCCAGGCCGACATCGCGTCCGGCCTGCTCGGACAGCAGCCACTTGTGCTCGAGCACGTCGCAGTAGGCCTGGACGAGGTCCCGGTCCGGGCCGACAAGGCGGACGATCCGCGCCTGCGTGGGGCGGTAGACCTCGCGCAGCCAGCGATCCGCGGCCTCGTCGGCGCCCAGGGCCCGGCCCTCGGCGTACTCCAGCCAGGCACCGTACTCGGCCAGGTCGTTGAGCAGGATCCGCGCCTGCCCCTCGAGGGCGCGCAGGCGGGTGCGGCGCTCCAGCTCGTTCGCATGGAAGCGACGCGTGGTCACGGATGTCCGGAGCCGGACCGAGCCGACCGGCCCGACCGGGTCCACCTCGAGGTCCACCGAGAAGCCGAGCTCGTTCAGCCGGCGCAGGCGGGCCCGGATCTGCTGTCGATCGCCCGGGATGATGTCCGGCTGCCCGAACAGCTCCGCCCACACGGCCTCGTAGCGCGCCCGGACCCACTCCGCCGCCTCGATCGCCCCGTCCATCTCGTCGTCGCGGCCCAGGTATGCGGCCAGGTCGGCGAGCCCGAAGGCAACGTTCTCGACCAGGATGTCGAGGTCGTAGCGCCGCTGGCCCTCGGACAGCGCGTCGTGAACGTCGCTCGTCTCTGCGTCCACGAGGTAGGCAAGGATCCGGTCGCCGTCACGCCGGAACAGGGTGTTGGCGAGCGAGCAGTCGCCCCAGTAGACGCCGGACCGGTGCAGGTCGACGAGGAGCAGCGCCATCGCGTCCAGCAGGCGGTCCCGGTAGCCGGCGCTGACCGAGCGCAGGCGCATCAGCAGGCGTCGGTACTGCATCGAGTGCCGCAGGTACTCGGTGACCAGGATCGCGTCGCCCCTGTCCGGGCGCGCCGCCAGCCCGACGGCCCGCACGGCCGGCAGCCCCGCCTCCTCGAGATGCCGGAGCACGCGATACTCGCGCTCCGCGACCTCGTCGGGCAGCTCCTTGAGCGCATACACGAGCCCGCCCGAGACCAGGAACCGGACGAGGTGGCGTGAGGGCCCGACCGGCAGCTCGCGGAAGCGGTGGCCGTCGCCCCCCCAGGCCTGCAGCGACCGCTCCCAGGGCAGGTCGAGCAGGCCCGCGACCTCGTCACGTAGCACGAGACGCGGAAACATCAGCGGAGCCCGTCCATGGCGTGGGACGTTGCCGGGATCGTCAGGGACGTTTGCGGAGATAGACCGTCACGCCCGCGTCGTAGCCCAGCGACTCGAACAGCTGGCGGGCCTCGGGGCGGTGGTGACCGGCGGTGACCTCGAGGAACCCGATCCCCTCCTCCACGGCGAGGCGCTCGACGTCGGCCAGCAGCAGCCGGGCGATCCCGCGCTCCCGCTCGCCCGGGTCCACGACCAGGGCGATGATCCGGATGAACCGCTCGTCCGTCTCGAACCGTGGCAGCACGTGGAAGGCGATGAACCCGATGACGGCGTCGGCGGCTTCGGCCACGAGCACGCGGGAGCCGCCGGACGAGAAGCGGGCGATGCGCGACGCCAGGTCACTCGGGCCGGCCGGGTACCCCTCGTCGGTCAGCAGCGTCGCGAGCCGCTCCGCGTCGTCCGGGGTCGCGGCGCGGATCGAGACCGTGGCAACGTCGTTCATGCCGCGATGGTACCGCCGGGAATCGCCCGCGACGAGGGCGATCGGTCGGCGACCACGATGACGTGGGGCCCGGCGACGGCGACGGTGATCTCCGGTCGGCGGTCCGGGACCAGGACCGAGGCGCCGAACGGTCCCGCGCGACGCCCGGTGACCGTCACCCCCCGGGCATGCGCGTCGTGGACCCAGCCGTCGAGCCCGCCGGGCGGCCACAGGTACAGCGCGCAGGGGCCCTCGCCGTCTCTGGCCAGCGATGCCGCCAGGCGGCCCTCGGTCGTGGGCTCGGCCAGCACCATCACCTCGCCGGGCAGGCCGTTGCTGCGGCGGGGCCGGGTGCGCGCCCCGAGGTGAGGGTCCTCGCCGTCGCTGTCCGGTCCCGTCGACCCGCCCGGGTCCAGCCACTCGCGCAGCTCGTCCGCGGCCCGGTCGAGCTCCACCGTCGCCCAGGCGATGCCGACGAGCTCGAGCGAGGGCACGTTCGTGAGCTCGGCGTCGGGCACCAAGTCCGTGATCGGCTCGAGCACGAGCCGTCCCGCGGCCTGCGGTTCGTCCCGGGGGGCCTCACGCCGCCACGGGACCAGCTCAAGCTCCGTCGAGCCGAGGCCGATGACCCGGGCGCGCGGCACCGAGGCGTGAGGGACCGACCTCGACCCGAGTCGGATCTCGAGGTCGGCCGCCAGGCGCGCCGGATCGGCCGACTGCCACGTGAGCCGGGCCCAGCGGGTCATTCGAGCAGCAGGTCCGGCGCCTCGCCGATCGAGGCGAAGCCCAGCCGCGAGTACAGCCGCAGGGCGCTCTCGTTGCCGCTGAACACGCCCAGGTACGCCAGGCGGCTGCCCGGCCCGCTGCCGGTGGCGATCGCGTGACGCGTGACGAGGCCACCCAGGCCGCGATCCCGGAACGCCGGTCGCGTCCCGATCGACGACAGGTAGGTGAGGCCGTCGAACGACGTCGCCTTGGCGACGGCCGCGGGCTCGCCGTCCACCCGGGCGATGACCAGCGTCACCCGGGGATTGTCGAGGGTGCGCCTGAGGTCGGCGGCCAGCTCCACCTCCCGACCGGGCAGCGCCCCGAACGATTCCGCGAGGACCAGGGCAACGTCGTCCGCGTCATGCCGCGCGGTGTCGCTCGATTCGCGGACGGCCTGGACCGTGACGCCAGGGGCCAGGTCGCCGGCCCGCACCGGCGGGCACGCCTCTGGTCGCTCGAGGACCATCACGTGCCCGCCACCGGTGTCCGCGAACCCGTTCGCGAGCAGCCGGGCAACGAGATCGGCGGGCGTGCCGTGGTCGGGCGACGGCCACACGTGCGGCTGGCGGCCGCGCACCGCGAACAGCGCGTACATCTCGGTCAGCCGGCGGTCGAAGGCCGCAGGGTCCGAGGGCCAGCGGATGCTCGTCATGCGGTTCCAGAACGGGTCCGCGTCGCGCGGGTCGAACAGCACGATGGCGTCGCCCAGGTCATGCACCTCCCGGTCGGGGATCGCGTGGGCGGCCGTCTCGTGTCGCTCCAGGGCGCGGATCGTCGTGTCGTCGACACGGATGGAGCGGATCACGCGGTCCACGATACCGAGGGCGACCAGCGCGGCCCGGCTGGTGGAACCGAACCCCGCAGTGGAGCCGGTTCAGGCGTGGCGAGCGATGATCGCGCTGGCGCCGGACGGAAGGTCGATCAGCTCCGGCGCGGGCAGACCGGCCTCATGGAACCAGCCCAGCGCCTCCTGGCGCGTGACCAGCCGGCTTCCGTGGAGCATCTCGTCGAGCTGGACGCCGGCGAGCAGCTCGGCGTGCCGCGTCCGGAGCTCCTCCGGATCGGTCGGGAGGTACCAGTCGAGGACCACCAGCCAGCCGCCGGGACGGACGGCGGCCCACGCGGACCGCAGCGCGGCGGCCGGATCGGACAGCTGGTGGAGCGCGTACTGGAAGTAGACGAGCTGCATCTCGTGGTCGTGGCCGACCGTCGTCACGTCACCCGGCTCGATCGTGATCCGGTCCGCCAGCGTTGCCGCCGCCACGTTGGCGATGGCCCGCGACCGCGAGTCGGGCTCGAACTCGATCCCGGTCAGCCGGGTGCCCGGGAACCGCCGGGCCATCGCGATCAGCCACCGACCACCACCGCAGTGGACGTCGAGGATCCGCGTCCCGGGGGCCAGCTCCACCACCAGCTGCGGCAGCGCCGCGAGCACCTCCTGGAAGAACACCCCCACGTCCTGGACGGTCAGCCGCTCGATCGCCACCCGGTAGCGGTCCGGCCGTGCGGCCAGCGGCGTGCCGGAGTGCATGACCGTGGCCAGGTCGGCGAAGTCCAGGCTCCCGATCGCGGCGTGGAGGAACTGGCCGCCCAGGTATTCGGCGCGATCGGCGTCGAGCAGGATGGCCGCGACGTCCTCGAGCGCCACCAGCCGATCACCCGCGAGCTCCACCAGGTCGTGCGCGTCCGCGCCCCACGCCCAGCGAGCAACGAGCTGGGGCTCGGTCGCGGTCCTGCTGGCCAGCTCCGCGACCGACATGCCCGCCTCGCCCACCTCGCGCAGCGTCGCCAGGAAGCCCAGCTCGAGGCCCGCGTAGATGTACCAGGTGCGGTAGAAGCCGCCCAGGCTGATCACGAGGTCCTCGAATCGATCGTCGAGCCGCATGGCCGGATTGTGACACGGGGCCGCGGGCCGATGAACGTGCTATCGGGTTGTAGCATGTAATCTGCGCGGATGCTACGATCCGCCCGGCCCCTTCGCCACCGCCGGAGTCATCCACGTTGCGCAGCCCGATCGAATGGCCGCCCGTTGCTCCGGGCCTCGGGCTCGCCGCTGCCGCGGGCATCACCGCGTCCTTTCGCGGGCCGCGTCACCGGTTCTGGAGCCGCATGACGACCATGGCTGTCGCCCTGGGCGCCGCGGCCCTGGTCGGCAGCCCGCGTGCCCGACGGCTGGGCACCGGTCCCCGCGCGATGACCGTCGGTCTGGCCTCCGGCGTCGCGCTGGTTGCCGTGTTCCGGGCCGGCGACGCCCCGGTCCGGCGGCTTGTCCCGGGCGCCACCGCCGGCCTGGCCGAGATCGCAGAGCTGCAGCGACTGGGTTCCGCGCGCGACCTCGTGGCTCGGCTGGTGGTGATCGGAGCGGCGGAGGAGCTGTTCTGGCGGGGCCTCGTGCAGCCCGCCGCGGCCGCCCGATACGGCACCTGGACCGGCGCGGCGGTGGCCACCGCCGCGTACGCGCTCGCTCACCTGGGCACCGCCAACGTCGCGCTGCTGGGCGCCGCCACCGGGGCCGGCGGTGCCTGGAGTGCCATGGCCGCGGCAGGGGCGCCGATGAGCGCACTGATCGTCAGCCATGTCACCTGGGACCTGTGGATGTTCCTCGCCCAGCCCCTCCCGAACCTGGTCGCCCCGGCCGGCTCCGATGATGCAACCGGCTCGCGCCGGACCGTGTTGTAGTAGGTGATGGACGACACCCAGCTCGCCGAGCGCCTCTCGCGCGACCTCGACGGCTCGTTCGAGACGATGCTTCGCTCGCACGTCGATCGCTGCCACGCGATCGCGGCGCGCGTCCTGGGCAACCCCCACGACGCGGAGGAGGTCACCCAGGACGCCTTCGTGCGCGCCTACCGCGCCCTCGAGAGCTATCCGCCCGAGCGGATTCGCGAGCTCCGGCTGCGACCGTGGCTGGCCACGATCGTGGTGAACCTGTGCCGCAACCGGACGCGGCGCCGGCTGCCGCCGGTGACGTCCCTGACCCCGCTGGTGGACCAGGGTCGCGAGCCGGTCGCCGGGGACGCCACCGATCCGGCGGGGATCGCCGAGCGAGGCGTGGAACGGGAGCGCCTCGGCACCATGCTCGCGGGGCTGCCGGATCGGTACCGGATCCCCGTCGTCCTCCGCCACGTCGACGACCTGTCCTATGCCGAGCTGGCCGAGGTGCTCGGCCGGCCCGAAGGAACTCTCAAGGCCCAGGTCTCGCGGGGCCTCGCGCTCCTGCGGGCCGCCGCCGGCACCGATCTCGAGGAGCTGACCGCATGATCCGACGTGCATCCACCCCCCGCGCCGCCGACGACGCGCCGGGCTCGCTCTCCGCCCTGGCCGTGCCGGCGCCCGCGCACGTGAGCGACGACGTCCTGGTCGAGGTCGGCCTGGCCGACCGGATGGCCCCCCTCGACTCGCCCATCGGGACCCTGTGGATCGCCTGGAACGGCCGGGGTGTGTCCGAGGTGGAGCAGGCGCACGACGGCGCCGAGGCGGCCGCCCGTCACGAGGCGCGGTCCGGGCGGCGCACGACGCTCGCCGAGTCCCTTCCCCTCTTCCTGGCGGATGCCATCGCGCGGCGCCTCGCCGGGGAGCGACGGGTCCGGATCCCGCTCGATCTCCGCGGCCGCACCGAGTTCGAGGTGGCCGTCTGGACCAAGGCGCTGGAGATCCCGCGGGGCGAGGTCCGGCCGTACGGCTGGATCGCCGCCGAGATCGGGCGGCCCCGGGCCGTCCGGGCCGTGGGCACGGCGCTCGGCCACAACCCGGTCCCGCTGATCGTTCCCTGCCACCGCGTGGTGCGGACCGACGGCACCATCGGCCAGTACAGCCTGGGCGGGCCGCACAACAAGCGGACGATCCTCGCCGCGGAGGGCCTGGACCCGGATGCGCTCGAGGGAGCGGCCCGCCGCGGCGAGCGCCTGAGCGGCTCGACGACCACCCGGATCGTGTGCTGGCCGACGTGCCGCCACGCGCGGCGGACCCAGCCGCGCTACCGGATCGCCTTCCGCTCGCTGCGGGATGCGGCGGCGGCCGGCTACCGGCCATGTCGGGTGTGCCGCCCGAACGCGGTGGACGCTGCCGCCTGACGGGCGCCGCGGGGCGCCGCGGGCGGCCGCGCCGCGACCACGTCCGCGGTCCGCATCCGCGCTCCACGGCGACCATCACAACTTGGCCTAGCCGACTAGCGCAATCGGCCAGCCAGCCGCTACACTCCGCCAATCCCGTCAGCAGGAGCCGCTCGATCGATGCGTCAGACCGCCAGCCCGATCGCCGTCTGGACCGGGCTCATCGTCCTGTATGTGGTCTGGGGATCCACGTACCTGGGCATGAAGCTCGCCATCGACACCATGCCGCCGTTCGTCATGGGCTTCCTGCGCTTCGTGCCCGCCGGCGTCCTGCTCGCGGGGGCCATCCTGGTCCGAGAACGCCGCTCGATCCGGCGTCCGACCCCGGCCGAGCTGCGCGATGCCGCGATCGTGGGCACGCTCCTGCTGCTGGGCGGAACCGGGCTCGTCGCATGGGGTGAGCAGACGGTCCAGACCGGGATCGCGGCGCTCATGATCGGCCTCGTGCCGGCATGGCTGGCGGTGCTCGGCCGGGCCCTGTTCGGCGAGCGCATGTCCGGGCTGGCGGCCACCGGGATCGTCGTCGGTCTCGTCGGGGTCGCCGTCCTCGCGTGGCCCGTGGGCGGCGTCGGCCAGCTCGATCCGGCCGGGATGCTCGCGCTCGCGGTCGCCCCCGTCTTCTGGTCCCTGGGCACGATCTACGCCGCCCGCCGGGCCGTGCTCCCGCGGCCCGCCCTGTTCGCGTCCGGGGTGGAGATGATCGCGGGCGGGGTCGCATGCCTCCTGGTTGCGCTGCTCACGGGCGAGATGGGTACGTTCGATCCTGGCGCCGTCTCGGTCACGAGCTGGTTCGGCGTCGGCTACCTCGTGGTCGTCGGCAGCCTGATCGGCTACACGATCTACGCCTGGCTGCTGACCGCGGCACCGCTGCCCCGGGTTTCGACCTATGCGTACGTCAACCCGGTGGTGGCGGTGATCCTGGGCTGGCTGATCCTGGGCGAGCCGCTCACGCTGCGCACCGGCGTCGCGGCCGTCGTCATCGTGATCGCGGTCATGCTGATCGTGTCGGCGCGAAGCCGTGCCTCGCGACCCGTTCCCCTGCGGGCCGAGGTCACGCCGCCGCTCGGGGAGGTCGCGCCGGCGATCGCCGAGGCCGCCGCGAGCCGCTAACCGGTGGGGCCATCCGCGAGGACCACGCGAGCCACGCGCCGTGCCAGTGCCATCGTGGTGATCATCGGGTTGACGCCCAGCGCCGTCGGGAACAGCGAGGCATCGCCCACGTAGAGACCCGGGATCGTCGCGTCCCGGCCGGGTCTCGCGCCGGCCGCCCGGACGCGTCCCCACGGGTCGCAGGCGTGGTCAGCCGCGTCGCGACCTGCCCGCGCCGTGCCCATCTGGTGCGCGGAGACCACCGAGCCGCGGTTGGGGCGGAAGTCGAACCCGCGGAGGCGCTGCTCGTAGGCGGCGAAGGCTGCCACGCCGCCCGGCCCGCCGGCCGACCGGAACCACGCCGGCGGCGTCCCCAGCGCGACCATCTCGCGCGAGCCGCCGGCCCACGCCACCCTGGCGCACATCGCGAGGGCCTGCTGCAGCGTCCGGCGATCCGCCGGCGACACGGTGTAGTCGAAGCGTGGCCGTCCCGACCGCGAGATCCGCACGCGCCCCGCGCCGCGGTCGCGGGCGATCCCGATGATCGGTGCGATGCGACGCGTGCGGCGCATCAGCCCGCCGAAGGCCTCGCGCCCCTCCCATGGGAGCACGAGGCCGATCAGGCCCGGCGTCCCGGGCGCCGACTCGATGATGAAGCCGCCCTCGTCCGCGCCCTCCCCGTCGACGTGGCCGAGCGCACGCACCGCCTGCATCGTGCCCTGCCACATCACGACGTCCTCATCGAGGAACGCCCCGATCACCGCGACCGGGTGCAGCCGCAGGTGACGTCCCACGGCCGGGTGATCGATCCCGGACCGGAGCAGGACCACCGGGGTGCGCAACGTGCCGGCGGCCACGATGACGGCGGGCGCACGCACGACGAGCCGATGCGCGACGCCGTCCACCACGACCGACGCCTCCGCGCCGACGGCGCGACCGCCCTCGACCAGCACCCGCTCGACCGGCGCGTCGGGCACGATCCGCGCCCCGTCACGCCACGCATCCGCGAGGTGCACCCGGAGACCCGACTGCTTGGCACCGCGCCGACAGCCGAACCCGCAGCGCCCGCAATCACCGCAGCCGATGCCGTTCTTGCGTCCCTCCCCCACCTCCTCGCCCAGGGCCTCGCAGCCGCGCCGGATGAGCTCGTCCTTGGCGGGAACGTTGTAGGGCGCTCGGACGCCCAGCTCGCGTTCGATCGCCTCGACGTCCGCGTCGAGCTCGGGTCCGTCGAACCCTTCGAGGCCGTGCTCGACCGCCCACCGCCTGCGGATGGGCGCGGGTGGCGCGATGCAGGTCGTCCAGTTGACGAGCGTGCCGCCACCCACGGCACCACCGACGAGCGTGAGGATCGACGCATCCCACGAGACGTTGAGCCCGTGGTTGAGGTACAGGCGGTCGAATCCGGAGAGCTCGTCGAGGGGCATCTCGGGCTCGGGGACGAAAGGCCCGGCCTCGAGCACCACGACCGATCGGCCCGCCCGGGCCAGCTCGGCTGCGATGACGCCGCCGCCCGCCCCGGACCCCACGACCACCGCGTCGGCCTCGAGGGTGATGCCGCCACCGGACGCCGAGCCCCCGCTTGACGCGGAACGTCCGACTCGCGCTGAACCGGCCACGGACCGGAGGTCGAGCGGTCGGATGGGCGTCGGATCGGGGGTCACGGGCTCCGGGGGCGGTGGATAGTCGATCGCGGCGAGCCTCGGGTTGTGCCCGTCCGCGCCCGGGTCCGCGTAGGCGAGGAACGCCAGCAACCGCTTCAGCCCCTGGTACGCGGTCCGCCGCTGCGGGATCCGCGAGGTCGCCCAGCCCAGCAGGTAGCGCTCGCGACCGGCGAGGTCCAGGCGCCGGAATTGGACGGCGCGGCCGGTGAGCAGCAGGTTGACCAGCCGCGAGTCGAACACCCGGAGGACGAGCCGGAGCTGGAGCACGAGGTCCGGGTCGGCGGCCACGCTCAGCGCCTCGGCGGCCAGCCGCGCGCGGCGTGGAGCATCACCCGCGGCGATCGTGTCCGCGACCGCCGTCAGCGTGTCCAGCTCGCCGCGCGACCAGCCCGTCGGGTCGGGTGTCGGCGGACCGATGGGGGGCGCCTCCCGTGCGTCGGCGTCGGCGTCGGTGTCGGCGTCGCCGCCGGTCACGCGGGTCGCTCGAACCCCTGGGCGGGCACCGGCTCGCAGCGCAGCGGCCGGTCCTCGCGATAGCCCAGGGCGTAGTCGGCCTGGATCAGCGTGTGGAGCTGGCTGGTGCCCTCGTAGATGACCGCCGCCTTGGCGTTGCGCAGGTAACGCTCCACCGGGAACTCGTTGGAGTAGCCGTTCGCCCCGTGGATCTGGATCGCATCGAGGGCCGCCTGGACCGAGTGGTCCGTGGCGTGCCACTTGGCCAGCGATGTCTCGCGGGTGGAGCGCAGCCCACGGTTCTTGAGGACACCCGCCTGGTACACGAGCAGGCGCCCGATCTCGGTTCCCTTGGCCATGTTGGCGATCATCTGCTTGACCAGCTGGTGGCGCCCGATCTCCTGGCCGAAGGTCTCGCGCTCGTGGGCGTACTTGAGCGATGCATCGAGGCAGGCCTGGGCGAGCCCCACGGCTCCGGCAGCAACCGTGTACCGCCCCTGGTCGATGGCGCTCATCGCGACCAGGAAGCCCTCGCCCTCCTCACCGATCCGGTTCTCGACCGGCACCCGCACGTTCTCGAAGTCGATCAGGCCTGTGTTGCCCGCCCGGATGCCGAGCTTGCCGTGGAGCGTGCCCGTGGACAGCCCGGCCATGCCCCGCTCGACCACGAACGCCGTGACACCGCGGTGTCGCTTCGTCCGGTCCACGGTGGCGAACACCAGGAACTGGTCCGCGAGATCGGCCAGGCTGATCCAGATCTTGTGGCCGTTGAGGACGTAGCTGTCGCCGTCGCGGCGGGCCGTCGTGGCCAGGTTGGCGGCATCGGTCCCGACGCCGGGCTCGGTCAGGGCGAAGGTCGCCAGCCGCTCCCCGCGCGCCTGGGGCACCAGCCAGCGCTGCCGCTGCTCCTCCGTCCCCCACTGGAGCAGCGTGAGACTGTTGAGCCCGACGTGGACGCTCTGGACGACCCGGAACGCCGTGTCGGCCCGCTCGAGCTCCTCGCACAGCAGCGCGAAGCTGATGTAGTCCATGCCCGCCCCGCCGTACGCCTCCGGGATCGGCGCGCCCAGGAAGCCCAGCTCGCCCATCCTAGTGAAGACCTCGCGGTGGACCTCGCCGCGCTCGTCCCATTCCCGGATGTTGGGCAGGATCTCGGCCTCCACGAAGGCACGGGCGGCATCGCGGACGAGGCGCTGCTCGTCGGTGAGGGTGAAGTCGATCACGGTGGTGCCTGGCCCTCGGCTGTACGGGTCTCGGACGCCGGGCCATCCTACCGCCGGGTTCGGATGCCGGGAGGCTTCTCCGCCGGGGCGCCGGTGACCGCGGCGCCGGTGACCGGGCCGGCGGTGACCGGGCCGGCGGCGGCAGCGATGACCGGCCCGCCGGCCGCGGCAACCAGTCGCCGTGCTGCCTCGATCGCAATGGGGACGTCGGCACGCGACAGGTAGACGACCACCGCATCGTCGGGCCCGCGCTGGCCCAGCCGGTTCGCGACCAGGGGCTCGATGCGCAGTCCCCGCGCAGCCGCGGCGCGGGTGATCCCGCGGCCGGTCAGCCCCGGCCCGACGACGTCGACCACCAGGTGCGCGCCGCCTTCCCCCGGCCTGACTCGCAGTCGTCCGCCGGAGCAACCCTCCAGCTCCTGCTCGAACGCTCGCCGGCGGGCGCGATAGTCGGTCCGCAGGCGGCGCACGTGCCGCTGGTACGCGCCCTGCTCGATGAACCGGCCCAGGGCACGCTGCTCGAGCGCACCCGGCGGCCGGGCCCCGCCCTCGATCGCCGCCAGCAGGTGGCCCCGATGCTGGTCGGGCACCACGACGTACCCGGTCCGGAGACCCGGGAACAGCACCTTGCTGAAGGTGTTGACATACACGACGCGGCCGTCCTCGCCGAGCCCCTGGAGCGTTGGCAGCGGATCGCCCTCGTACCGCAGCTCGCTCTCGCAGTCGTCCTCCACGATCACGCACCGCGCCCGCCTGGCCCAGGCGAGGAGCGCGAGCCGTCGCGCGAGGGGCAGGCGGCCGCCTGCCGGGTACTGCCAGCTGGGCGTCACGAACAGCACGTCCGCCCGGTCCGGCAGCGCGGCGGGATCGATGCCGCCGGCGTCGACGGGGACGGCCACGACCTCCGCACCGGCGCTGGCCAGGCTGCGCCGCAGCTGCTCGCCGCCGGGATCCTCCACCACGCACCGGCGTCCGGGACCGAGCCAGGTGCGCGCGACCGCGGCGAATGCCGCCGTCGCGCCGGCGGTCACGACCACCTGGTCCGGCCGGGCCCGGACGCCCCGATGCACCGCCAGCCACTGGGCCAGCGCGCGCCGAAGAACATCGTCGCCCAGGCCCCCGAAGTACGAGACGGCTCCGCCCGCCGGCTCTGCCGCGAGCTCCCGCCAGGCCCGAACCAGCCGGCGCTCCCACGATCGAACGTCGACACCGTCGAGCGAGAAGCCCTCCGGTCCGAGGTCGATCGGCAGCGCCGGGATCGGATCCTCCATGGTGACCGGCGCTCCCGGCGCCCAGGCGTTGGGCACCGGCAGCGTCGCCGCGGGGGCACGGTGTCGCCCGGTCGTCCCGCCGAAACCCCGTGCGGGGAGGCCGGCGGCCACGCGCGTGCCCCGTCTCGGCAGTGCCTCGAGGTAGCCCTCGGCCACCAGCTGGTCGTACGCGGTGGCGACCGTGATCCGGGCCACCCCGAGCTCGGCGGCAAGGTCACGCGTGCCCGGCAGCCGGGTCCCTGGCACCAGGCGGCCCGACGCGACGGCAGACCGGATGCGCGCCTCGAGGCGCCGGTGGAGCGCCCCGCCTCCGGTCCCCAGGGGGGCACCGAGCCGGTCCGCACTTCCGGTTTCGCTGGCCCCATCGGATTCCGCAGTGCTGGCCCTTGTGATCAGTCCAGGCATCTCCTTGAGTATCGCTCATGACGACCCGTCGTCCCGTGGGCGCCCGCGGCAGCCTCCTCCTGTCCGCGATCCTGGCGGTGCTCGTCGGCGGCTGCACCGCCGCAGCGCCTGCATCACCGGCGGCGACGTCAGAGGCGACGCCGACGGCAGACTCGGCTCCGTCATCGGCCCCCACCGCGATGGCGTCGCCTGCGTTGACCCACCCGCCATCCCCGCAACCGGCGACGACACCGGATCCGGGCACGCCGCTGGGAGACCGTCTGCTCGCGACCATCACGGCCGACCTCCACCCGTGCGCCATGGCTGTCACCGCCGATGCGGTCTGGGTGACCAGCTACCAGGGCAACGTGGATCGGATCGACCCGGCCACGAACGCCGTCACGGCCCAGCTCGATGTCGGCGGCCAGCTGTGCGGCATCGCCGTCGCCGACGACGGGGCCATCTGGATCGCCGATCTGTCCGGCCGCATCGTCAGGCTTGACCCGGCGTCGGGCGCCGTCACGGCGACGATCGACGGCGTCGGGCCGCAGCTGTGGGACCTGAAGTCGGGCGATGGCGCGGTCTGGGCCATCGACCGCGATGCGCACCGGCTCCTCCGGATCGACCCCGCCACTGCACGCATCACGGCCCGCGTGCCGATCGGCCCATCGGGTGCCGGCCTGGCCGTGCTGCCGGGCGGCGTCTGGGTGGCTGATGACGTCGACGGCAAGGTGCGCAAGGTCGATCCGAAGAGGGCGAAGGTCGTGGCCTCGGTGGACGTCGGCGGCGGACCGACCTGGTTCGCGGACGACGGCACCGGCAATCTCCTGGTCGCCGAACGACTCGCGGGCCGGGTCGTCGTCATTGATCCGCAGACTGGCGCGCTCGGTGCGGCCCTGGATGGCTGGAACCAGCCCCTGGATGGGACCGTGGTCGACGGCCAGGCGTGGATCCCCGACGGTGGAGCCGGTGTCGTGCGCGTGGTCGACCTCGCGGACGCGACTGTGACTTCATCCTGGCCGCTGCCCGGTGCCCACCAGCCGTTCGTCGCCGAGCCGGCCTTCGAGGACGTGTGGGTCCTCGACTTCGGTGGGACGTCGGTCTGGCGCATCCGTCCCTGAGGCCGAACGGCAGGCTCGGGCGGGCGTTGCGGCTCTTTATACTCGCCCCCGTGGACACCTTCGACGACGCTCCCGACACGCTCGACCTCGCCGCCCTGGCGGAGCCCAACCTGTCGCCGGTGCTCGGCCGGTACATGGACCGCAGCTGGTCCCATGGCATCGGGCACCGCCTGTACGACACGTCGGGCAACAGCTACCTGGACTTCGCGAACGGCATCGCCGTGACCGCGCTGGGCCATACCCATCCCCGGGTCACGGCCGCGATCCACGAACAGGTGGACAAGCTGATCGGGCCCGTCCACGCGATCGGCTTCGCCCAGTCCACCGTGACGCTGGCGCAGATGCTCGCGGACACGTTGCCCGCCCCGCTCGACTCGGTGCTGTTCCTCAACTCCGGTTCCGAGACCATCGATGGCGCGATCAAGCTCGCCCGGCGCGTCACGGGCCGGCCGGCGATCATCGCGTTCCGGGGCGCGTTCCACGGACGCACGATCGGGGCGACCAGCGTCACCAGCTCCAGCCTCAACTACCGCCTGGGCTACGAGCCCCTGCTGCCCGGCGTGTACCACGTCCCGTTCCCTGCCGCCTATCGCGATTTCGGCGGCGATGAGGCGCTCGCGACCACGTCATGCCTCGAGCACCTGGCGGAGCTGCTGCGGACCGTGGTCGCGCCGTCGCAGGTCGCGGCCATCCTCATCGAGCCGGTCCAGGGCGAGGGCGGCTACTATCCGGCCCCGGCCGCGTTCATGCGCGGTCTCCGGGCGCTGTGCGACGAGCACGGGATCCTGCTGATCGCCGACGAGGTCCAGTCGGGCCTGGGGCGCACCGGCGAGATGTGGGCGTTCCAGCACTCCGGCATCGTGCCCGACGTGGTGTGCGTGGCCAAGGCGATCGCGAACGGGCTGCCGCTGTCGGCGATCGTGACCCGCCGTGACCTTCAGGAGCGCTGGGGCAAGGGCGCCCATGGGACCACGTACGGCGGCAATCCCGTGGCCTGCGCCGCGGGCGTCGCGGTCCTGCAGACGATCCGCGACGAGCACCTGGTCGCCAACGCGCGTGCCCGGGGAGCGGAGCTGACCGGCGGCCTGCGCGAGCTGATGGCGGACTTCCCGGCGATCGGGGACGTCCGCGGACCCGGCCTGATGATCGGGGTGGAGTTCGTGAAGGACCGCACCACGCGTGAGCCCGACGGTGCGACCGCCGAGGCCGTCGCCGCCCGCTCCGGGGACGCCGGGCTGCTGCTCCTAAACTGCGGCATCAACCACCAGGTCATCCGGTGGATCCCGCCGCTGGACGTGACGGTGCCCGAGATCGAAGAGGCCCTGGGGGTGTTCGAGGCGGCGCTCCGGGGCTGATCCGGTCGTGGGGCGTCCGCCTCGCGGGCCGGCGTGCGCCGGCCGGCATCGTGGGTGCGGCTGGCGAGGCTAGCGGTTGCGAGCCAGGAACTGCATCACGTCCTCGAGGCGGAAGCGGCGGTCGCCCCGCTTGCAGACGCGGTAGTAGGGGAGCTCGCCGCGGTCGCCGAGGCGCTTCACGGTATTCACGTGGAGGTGCAGCATCTCGGCGACCTCACTCGCGGTGAGCATCGGTCCGAGATCGGTGATCGCCATTGACGCCATTCGGGGGGTGCCTCTGCTGCCTGGAGAGCCGGGCAATCCGTGGGGGGCACTGCGGTGCGGTCCGGCTCGTTGCTGAGAGGAGCATCCGGGTGAACGGCAGTTGCGGCAAGCCGTACTCTCGACTAGCCGGTGGTACCAGCCCGTGCGGCTCGCCCAGCCTCGCGGCCCGCGGGCCCTGGACGGGCCGGCGTCGCGCGAGCCACGCGTGGGGGCACAGCCATGCGTCGCTCGTTCGCGATCACCGGCCCCCGGGCATCGAGCGGTGCGCCATGTTCGGCGGCCGTTCGATGGCGCGAATTGTGCGCCCTGGGCCGGGCGGTGTACAGGCCCCGTTCAGCCGGCCAGGCGGACCTCGACCAGCTCCAGCTCGGCGGTGCGCGGGATCTCGGACAGGCCGGCGCAGTCCGGGCAGACGGCGAGCGACCCACCGGCCAGGTCATCGTGTCCCAGGGGTCCGTCAAACCCGCACTCGCAGCGCAGCCTGATCTCGAACGGGGTGGCCTCGAGGGCCGCGTTCGCAAGCGGTCCGTCGGTCGTGAGCATCTCGAATGCCTGGCGGAGCACGGGCTCCGGGATGGTGGTCGCGTACCGGACCCGGACGAGCTCGACGGGAACCGAACCCGACCGGTCGAGGGCGGCCTCGACCAGCGCCTCGACAAGCGCGACCTCATGCACGGCCGTGCTCCCGGATCAGGCGCGCGATGGCGTCCACCGCACGGGGGACAGCCGCCTCCACGGCCGGCGACAGGGGGTCGCCCGTCTCCAGGCTCGCGACGCCCACGCTGACCACCAGCACCGTTGGCGACACACCCCACAGCTCCGACGCCAGCGCGACCAGGCTGTCCGGCTCGAGGTGGTGCGTCCAAGCCGTGCCGGCCGCGTGGGCTGGATCAAGGCGGCGGACCTCGACCGCGCCCGGCGCCTGCCCCACACTCCCGTCCACGAGGATCACCAGGGCGGCGCGGCTCGCGTCCAGCGCGAGCTCCGGGGTCAGCTGGTGCTGCGCACGCACCTCGAGACCGTGGAAGCGCGGGTCGCCCGAGAGGCAGGCGACCACCGCCCAGCCCACGCCATCGTCGCCGCGCAGGACGTTGCCGTAACCCACGACGAGCACGCCCGACGTGTCAACCGGGTCGTCGATGACGGCGCGCGGCGGATCGCCGGTCGGGTCACACGTGCGCACGGCACTCACCGGACGAGATGGTCCAGCACCGCCCCGTCGGGTCCCAGCAGCTCGATCCGGAGGGCCATCTGCCCCAGGGCATGGGTGGAGCAGCTGAGGCACGGGTCGTAGCACCGGATGACGGCCTCCACCCGGTTGAGCATCGACTCCTCGAGCCGGTCGCCCTTGACCTCGTGGCGGGCCACCTGGAGCACGGCCCGGTTCATGGCCATGTTGTTGTGCCCGGTCGCGATCACCAGGTTGACCCATTCGACGATGCCGTCGTCGTCCACGCGGTAGTGGTGCATGAGCGTGCCGCGGGGGGCCTCCGAGACGCCGATCCCCTCGTTGCGGTTGATGCCGGCGATGGATTTGACGTGGGTCGAGAGGATGTCCGGCCCGCGCAGCAGCTGCTCGACCTTCTCGATCGCATGGAGCGTGTCGATCAGGCGCGCGTAGTGGTAGTGGAACGACGAGCCGGCGATGCGACCCACGCGCCAGCGGAACTTCTCCAGCTCCTCGTCGGCGCGCGGTGTCCCGGTGCGCTCGGCAACGTTGAGGCGGGCCAGCGGGCCCACCCGGTAGATCCCGTCGGGGTAGCCCATCGGCTTCCAGTAGGTCGTCTTGAGGTACGACCAGGGCTCGACGGCCTCACCGATGTAGTCGTTGAAGGTCCGAGGATCCACCTTGTCCGCCAGGAAGTGGCCGTCCGCGTCCACCACGCGCATCCAGCCCCCGTAGTGATCGACGTTGCCCTGGCGGTCCACGAGACCCATGAACGCCGAGCGGAAGTTGCCGAACGTCGCGGCCTCCTCCTCCCAGCGGAGCATGTCCGTCTTGTACCAGGCGATCGCCCGCTCTGTGGCGGCGATGGCACCGGGAACGCCGGCAAGGATGCGGTCGCGGATCTCCTCGGTCAGCTGGAACGCGACGCCGCCGGGCACGATCCCCTCGGGATGGATCCGCTTGCCGCCCAGCCACTCGATGATCTGCTGGCCCCACTTGCGGAGCTCGATGCCGTCGCGGGCCAGCTGCGGGTTCCGTCGGGCCACGCCGATGATGTTGCGGACCGCCGGGTCCGCGTCGAACCCGAACAGCAGGTCCGGCGAGCTCAGGTGGAAGAACGAGAGCGCATTGGACTGGACGATCTGGCCCAGGTTGATCACCCGCCGCAGGTCCGCGCCGGTCGGTGTGGGCTCCACGGCCATGATGTCGTCCACGGCCTTGGCCGACGCG
Organism: uncultured Chloroflexia bacterium; assembly: GCA_963732805.1. Lineage (GTDB taxonomy): Bacteria > Chloroflexota > Limnocylindria > Limnocylindrales > CSP1-4 > CAIXZV01. Next base: position 1,405,781 of record CAVTAW010000001.1, on the reverse strand, counting down.
ACCAGGTGACTGACCGGGCAGATGCCGCAGATCCGGGCCATGATCGCCGGCATCTCGTGGACCGGCCGGCCCTGCGTGATGCGCTCGAAGCCGCGGAACTGGGTCACGTGGAAGTGGGCGTCCGCCACCTCGCCCCGGTCGTCGAGCTGGATGGTGATCCGGGAGTGGCCCTCGATCCGGGTGACGGGATCGATGACGATGGTCTGGCTCATGGCGGGCTCCCGGTCATCGCCCGAACCGTGCCCCGGCCACGGCCGGGATGCGGCCGGACAGCAGGTCGTCGAGCAGCGTGTAGATGAGGTCGGCGTGCGGGGGACAGCCGGGCAGGAACACGTCCACGGGGACCACCCGGTGGACCGGCTCCGCGGTGGGCAGCAGCGCGGGAACCCACTCTGTCGGCGTCTGCGGGTTCAGCGAGACGTTCTCGCGGTACGCGCGGTCGAGCAGCGGCGCCACTCCGATCGGGTTGCGCATGCCGGGCACGTTGGACGTGACCGCACAGTCGCCGAAGGCGACGACCGTCTTCGTGCGCTCCCTGACCAGCCGGATCTTCTCCAGGTCCTCCTCGCTCGAGACGGCCCCTTCCACCAGGCACACGTCGACGTTCTCGGGGTACTCCTTGATGTCGACCAGCGGCCCGTAGACCAGATCGGCGCGCTCGAAGATGTCGAGCAGCCGTTCATCGAGGTCGAGCAGCGACATGTGGCAGCCCGAGCACCCGTCGAGCCAGACGGTGGCGACTCGCGGCTTGCTCACAGCCCACGCTCCTCCTGGATCGTCCGCAGCCAGGGCAGGAACGGGCGCGGGGTCTTGCTGCCGGCGGCGACCGGCCGGCCCTTCTCGAACAGCGCGCCCGTGGGGCACACCTGGACGCACTTGCCACAGCTGGTGCAGGTGGTCGATTCGCCCCAGGGAATGCCCATGTCCGTCTGGACGCGGGTCTCGAGACCGCGGTGCATGACGTCCCAGGTGTGGGCACCCTCGATCTCGTCGCACACGCGGACGCAGCGCAGGCACAGGATGCACCGGTTGTGGTCGATCGCGAACAGCTTGTGGCTCGCGTCGATGTCGACCCTGGGGCTGATCCGCGGCAGGTCGAAGTGGGTGAGCTCGAGGTCGTCGGCCAGGTCCTGGAGCTCGCAGTGGTTGTTGGCCACGCACACGGCGCACACGTGGTTCCGCTCGAGGAAGATCATCTCGGTCGCCGCACGGCGGTACTCCTGGAGCGCCTCCGAGTGCGCGGTCACCTCCATCCCCTCGGCGATCTGCGTCACGCACGCCGCTGCGAGCTTGGGTGACCCGGCGATCTCGACCACGCACAGGCGGCACGCGCCCCGGTCGTGGATGCCCGGCAGGTGGCACAGGCCCGGGATGTCGATCCCGTTCTCCTCGGCCACCTCCATGATCGTCTGGCCCTCGGCGCCGGCGACGTCGCGGCCGTCGATCGTGAGGGTGTAGACACTGGTCATGCCATCACCTCCGCCGGCTGCTCGATGGCGCATACGCCGGCCGGGCAGGTCTTGTCCACGATGTGGGCGAGGTACTCGTCCCGGAAGTAGCGCAGGGTGCTGAAGATCGGGTTGGGCGCGCCCTGGCCCAGGCCGCACAGCGACATCCGCTGGACGATGTGCGCCAGCCGCTCCAGCTGGGCGAGGTCGTTCATCGTCGCCAGGCCCCGGGTGATCTGATCGAGCAGCATCCACAGCTGCGTGGTACCCACCCGGCACGGGACGCACTTGCCGCACGATTCGTCGCGGCAGAAGTCCATGAAGTACTTGGCCACGTCCACCATGCACGACGTGTCGTCCATGACGATCATGCCGCCGGACCCCATGAACGAGCCGAGCTCGATCAGCGACTCGTAGCTGACGGGGGTGTCGAGATGCTCCGCGGGGATGCAGCCACCCGACGGACCCCCCGTCTGGACCGCCTTGAACGGGCGCCCGTCGATGATCCCGCCGCCGATGTCGAAGATGATCTCGCGCAGCGTGGTGCCCATCGGGATCTCGACCAGCCCGGTGTTGACCACCCGGCCGGCGAGGGCGAACACCTTGGTTCCCCGGCTCTTGCCCTCGGCGATCGCGGCGTACCAGTCGGCGCCCTTGCGGATGATCGTGGGCACGTTGGCGAAGGACTCGACGTTGTTGATCAGCGTCGGACAGTCGAACAGGCCCTGGACCGCGGGGTACGGGGGCCTGGGCCGCGGGTTGCCGCGCTTGCCCTCGACCGACGCGATGAGCGCGGTCTCCTCGCCGCACACGAACGCGCCCGCGCCCAGGCGCACCTGGACGTCGAAGTTGAACGACGTGTCGGCGATCCCCGCACCGAGCCAGCCAGCCCGCTGCGCGGCCCGGATCGCAGACCGGAGCCGAGCGACCGCCAGCGGGTACTCCGCCCGGCAGTAGATGAAGCCCTCGGTCGCGTGCACGGCAAAGGCCGCGATCGCCATCCCCTCGAGGACGCGGTACGGATCGCTCTCGAGGACGCTGCGGTCCATGAACGCCCCCGGATCGCCCTCGTCCGCGTTGCAGATGACGTACTTCTGCGTTCCCTGCGCCTTGGCCACCGTCGTCCACTTGAGGCCGGTCGGATAGCCGGCGCCGCCGCGACCGCGGAGCCCGCTGCGGGTGATCTCTTCGCGGACCTCCGTGGACGTCATCTCGGCCAGGACCCGCTGGAGCGCCTCGTAGCCACCCCGCTCGACGTAGTCGTCGAGGCTCTCCGGGTCCACCCGTCCGAAGTTCTCGGTGGCGACGCGGACCTGCTTCTCGAAGAACGGGCCCATCGGGCGGCGCGTGTCGGTCGCCTTCACGGCCCGCAGCGCGGCCACGATGGGGTCCACCCCGTCGGGCGTGACCCGTTCGAACAGCTGGCCGGTCTCCTCGATCTCGACCAGCGGTCCAGCGGCACACAGCCCGAGGCACCCGACGCGCTTGATCAGGACATCGGTCAGGCCGGCCTCCGCGGCCCGCTCGCCGAGCTTCAGCGTGACGTCATGGGACTGGCCGGACATGCAGCTGGCGGCCTCGCACACGTACGCCCGTGCGCGCATGGGTCCTTCGTGGATCTCCTCGCTGATCACGCGGCGGCGGATCGGCCGCGCCGCGGCTGGCTGCTCGCTCACATCGCCTCCAGCTGGGCGACCAGGTCAGCCGACCCGATCTTGCCCCGGACATCACCGTCCACTATCACCGCCGGTGCCAGGCTGCACGCCCCCAGGCAGCGGGCGGTCAGCAGCGACAACTTGCCGTCCGCCGTGGTCTCCTTGGGCCTGACCCCGAGACTGGCCTCGAGGCCCGCCAGGATGTCCTTGGCCCCGTTGATGTAGCAGGCCGTCCCGGTGCACACCACGCACGTGTGCTCGCCGCTCGGCTTGAGCGTGAAGAACGAGTAGAACGTCGCGACGCCGTAGACGCGGGAGTGCGGGACCCCCAGCGTGTCACCGACATAGTGGAGGGCGTCCGAGTCCAGGTACCCGAACGCCTCCTGTGCGGCGTGCAGCGCCTCGATCAGCGCCGCCGGCCGATCGCCCATCCGGCGCATCCGCGTCTCGACGATCTTCCAGCGCTTGTCCTCGCTGGGCGGCGCAGGCTTGGCGTACAACGCAGGCATGCCGGTCTCCGGAGCGGTGGCCAGGGTTGCCGCACGCGCGGGCGCCTGGTCGACCAGACCGGCGACAGCCGCCGGCCGGTCCTACGACCAGAGACTACGGAGGAGATGCCGGTCAGGCCGGTGCCGCAGGTCCCGACTCGGGCGGTCAATTCGATCCGCGCGACGGGCCGCCCGGTCCATCGGACCGGGTCCAACGGCCGTCAGGGGGCCGGTCTCGGAGGGCGATCGGGCGCGGTGGCGCCGTGCGTGCCACCTGGTCGTTTGCGAGCACTGTGCTTCAGCTGCGCACGAGATCAGGCAGCGTGGCGCCCCCGGCAGTGTCTGAGTTCACGACATAGGTGACACCTGATCGGCGACAGGTGAGTCGGGACATGGGTGACAGTCCCGGCCATGTCGAAGCACCGGGTGGCCGTCCTCAAGGTCGTCGCAGCGCAGTCGTCCGTCACCGACGCGGCAGCGGAGTGCGGCATCAGCCGCCAGCACCTGCACCGTCTCCTCCGCCGCTACCGGGAGGGCGGCCTCGACGACCTCGAGCCCCGGTCCCGCCGGCCGCGGTCGAGCCCCCAGGCCGTGCCCGACGACGTCCGTGCCCGGATCACGGCGCTGCGGACGGAGCTCGCGGGCCAGGGGCTCGACGCGGGCCCGGCCACCATCGCCTGGCACCTCGCGCGCGAGGGCCTCCGCGCGCCCTCGACCTCGACGATCCGCCGGATCCTCCACGCCGCGGGCCTGGTCGTCCCCGAGCCGCACAAGCGGCCCCGCAGCGCCTGGATCCGGTTCGAGGCCGCGGCGCCCAACGAGGTCTGGCAGTCCGACTTCACCCACTGGCGCCTCGCCGACGGCAGCGGGGTCGAGATCATCAGCTGGCTCGACGACCACTCCCGCTGCCTGCTCGGCTGCACGGTGTTCCGGAGGGTGGGCGGCGACGACGTGGTCGCCACCTTCACCGCGGCCGGCGAGGCGCACGGCTGGCCCGCGTCCACGCTCACCGACAACGGCACCGTGTACACCGCGCGCCTGGTCGGTGGCCGCAACGGCCTGGAGCACCTGCTCGCGTACCTCGGCATCCGCCAGAAGAACGGCGCCCCGGGCCACCCGCAGACCCAGGGCAAGATCGAGCGCTTCCACCAGACCCTCAAGCGCTGGCTCGAGCGACAGCCGCGGGCCCGGACCGCGGGTGAGCTCCAGGGCCAGATCGACGCCTTCCGCCTCGCCTACAACGAGCGGCGGCCACACCGCGCGATCGGCCGCCGGACCCCGGGCGAGGCCTACCGCGCGACCCCGAAGGCCCTGCCCTCGGCCCCCGTGGGCCGGGGCCACTTCCGGCTCCGGTACGACACCACCGACAAGAAGGGTGCGATCAGCCTGCGGCGCGCCGGACGGATGCACCACCTGCGGATCGGCGCGGCCCACGCCGGCCGCCGGGTCCTCGCCATCGTCGATGCGCAGGAGGTCACCGTCGTCGCCCTCGACACCGGCGAGGTCCTCTCGAGCCACCGGATCGAGCCCGAGCGCGGGTACTGGCGCAACACGCGACGAGACCCCGGCCGATGGCCGGGGTCTCCGATGACCGGATGACCACAGGTGTCGCAGATGACGCGACTCATGTGTCACCGATGTCGCGACTCATGACAGTGGCGCCCCCGGCAGGGATCGAACCTGCGACCTACCGCTTAGAAGGCGGCTGCTCTGTCCACTGAGCTACGGGGGCAGCGGCTGGTACGTGATCAGTCTACGCACAACCCGCGGACGATCCCCTGGTTCGGGCCTGCGCTCGGCTCCTGGGGGGCCGCCTCAAGGAACACTCAAGGTCCGGTCACGCGGTCGGGCGGGTGGCTCGCAGGGGAAGCCAGGGCGCACAACACCCGGCGATCCCGAGCGAGTATCTGCAAGGTCGCCGCGACACGGCTGCAATGCCGGGACGGACGAGCGGAACGGTCGTCTGCAATGGCTGAGCGGGTATACCAGGTGACTCCGCTCTGAAATCTGGTCTGGCGCGGCTGGCTTTGGCCGAGGCAATCAACGCCGATCACACGAACCCGGGAGCCCGGCGGCCGCACCATAGAATGGCCATGACTCGCTGATGCAGCGAGGGCTCTTGGGTGGAGGACCGGATGACTGACCCCAGCGGTCGAGCAATCATCGAGCGCTACGCGCGCGCCTTGCAGGACAAGGATCACGACGCCCTGGCGCTGCTCCTCACCGACGACTACGTCGATGAGATGCCCCAGTCAGGGGAACGCGTCCGGGGCAAGGCGAACCAGCTCGCCCTCTTGCACAACTACCCCGGAGGGGTAGGAACGATCGATCCGAAGAGCACGCGAACCGTGGGTGCGGACGACCGCTGGGTGCTGACGCCGAGCTTCACGGTGCTGCGCATTGAAGGATCGGGCGACGTCTACACCTACGTCGGGGCCGCCACGTACGCGAACGGCGAGACGTGGCAGATGATCCAGATCGTCGAAGTTCACCAGGGCAAGATCGCCAGGACCACGTCCTGGTTCGCGGCACCGTTCGAGGCGCCGGCATGGCGGGCAGGGCTCGTGGAACGCTTCTCGCCGCTGGGCGCCTAGCGCGGGCGCCGCTCAGGCGTCGTGCTGGCTCGCCGAGGATGACTGGGGGAGTACGACCAAGTGGACGTCAAACCCAGCAGAGCCTGTCTCGCATGAAGGAGCAGCCTGATGGCGATCATCGCGCTCGAGGACATGCAGAGAGGCTGGAAGGTGTTTGGCGGCTTCCAGGAGGTCGGCGAGGTGGCTGACGTGGAACCCGCCCAACTCGGGGTCAAGCATGGTCGACTGACCAAGCACGTCACCCGCGTCCCGACGGCGAAGATCGTGGAGGCCGCGGACGGCGTCGTCGACCTGCGGCCGGACCAGCAGGTCAGGGATCAGTTCGGCCTGGACTGACCAGGCGCCGCCTGGCGCAGTCGACTCATCCGCGTCACCGCAACACCCTTCCGCGCCACCGCAACAAACGCCCTCTGACCGCCCCGGGGCGGAGCCTCGGCAGCCGGCGCGGGGGCGGCGGGGGTCAGCCGGACCGGGCAGCAGCCGCGGCGGCCGCCTGCCCGAAGTGCCCGGCCTGTTCGTCCCACAGCTGCTGCGCGAGCCGGTCGGGCGGGAGCACCACGTCGTCGAAGGTCAGGGCGGCGTCGATCTCGACGGGCCGGACCAGGGTCGCCCCCTCGGTGAGCCCCATCGGCAGCAGCCGCTCCTGCCGTGCAGTGGTCGAGTTCTCGAGCATCCCGTACACGGTGAACCCGCCGATGCCGTCGAGCGTCTCGCCGGCGCTTAGCGGCCGCTTGGCCTGGGCGATGACCTCCGTCACCGGAGCGCCGAGCGGCGCCGCAGCAGCATCGTGGAGCAGGACCGCGCGTGCGACGGTCTGCGTCGTCTCGAGCGGGCCGAGATGGAACGGCCGGTAGAACGTGTACACCGGGCCGTCGCCCATCTTGTAGAACTTCATGTACTCCCGCGTCACGGGATCCTCGTCGTAGCCCAGCACGAACACCCCGAAGCTGGGCTCCGCGCCGAGCAGGTAGTCCACGATCGGTCGCTCCAGAAGCGCGTCGATGTCGAACCTGCCGGGAGCCTCCTCCACGCGCTCGGCACGCGGGCCGATCATGCCGCGAGCGGCGACGCCGAACCCGGTGGCGTTGGCAACGACACCCATCTCGGCCGCGATCTTGGTCCCGTCCGCGAAGGACGTGATCATCTTGGGCCGCTGGTTGTGGTCGCGCGCAAAGCCGGCCTGCGTCTCCGGCGTGCGACGGTGATCGAGCAGGCTCTTGATGTTGCCGCCCATCAGCGGACGGAAGCCCAGGAACCGGACCTCGTCCACGAGATCCATGATCACCGCCGGCTGGTCGCCGGCCATGTCGGTGAGGATGACGCCCGCCGCGTCGGCCCGGACCTTGAGGATCGGCCCCAAGATCGAGTCGAGCTCTGCGTTGATCAGCACCAGGTGCTTGCCAGACGCGATCGCTCGCACGGCCACCTGGGCACCGAACTCGACCTCGCCCGTGGCCTCGACGATCGCCTCGATCTCCGGCGTGTCGGTCAGGACTGCCGGGTCGTCGGTGATCGCCGCCTCGCCCGCCCGGATCGCAGCCTGGAGACCGGCCACCGAATCCACCCGCCGGGGCTGCTCGACGCCGCCCTGGCGGTAGGCGCGCTCCGCCTCTCCGATGGTGCGGTTCGCGATCGCCACCAGCTCGATCCCCGGCTGCCGTCGGAGGACGCGGGCCGCGAACCCCCGGCCCGCATAGCCGGCGCCGACCAGCCCGATCCGGATGGGCCGCCCCGTTGCCCGGCGCTCCTCGATGGCCCGCAGCAGGACGCTCATCGGACGCCCAGCGGCTGGAGCGGCGGTTCCAGCGGCGGTGGCTCCAGCAGGGGCCACGCCGCGTCCTTGGGCGACACGATCACGCCCTCGGTGATCGGCCACTCGATCCCGATCGACGGGTCGTCCCAGCGGATGCCGCGCTCCGATCCCGGCACGTAGGCGTGCGAGACCTGGTAGCTGACCTCGGCATGATCCTCAAGGGCCTGGTAGCCGTGGGCGCAGCCCGCGGGCACGAGGACCTGGTTCCGGTCCTCGGCGCTCAGGATCACGCCCTGCCATTGCCGGTAGGTCGGCGAATCGGGCCGCAGGTCGACCGCCACGTCGAACACGCTGCCGCGGGTGCACCGCAGGAGCTTCGTCTCGTCGTACGGCTGGACCTGCCAGTGGAGCCCGCGGATCGTCCCCCGGTGGCGGTTGTACGACAGGTTGGTCTGGATGTTCCTGATGTTCACCCCCACGGCCGCGAACTCGGCCTCATCCCAGATCCGGGCGAAGAACCCCCGGTCGTCACCGATCGGCTCGATCTCCACCAGCCACGAGCCCTCGATCTGCGCGGGTCGGAGCTTCATCGGGGCACCCACGAGACCGATGGCCCGACCGCGCCTCCTGGCGCGCCCGCGCCTCCTGGCGCGCCGCAACGCGGATGGCATGGACACCCAAGGCCGGCCCGATCGTCGCTCGCCGCGGGCCGTGCGGCAGTCAACCTGGACATCACGTCCTCGATGAATGCGGGCACAACGCGCCCGAAAAGTACCGGTGCATCGTCGGTCGGCGCGCGGGGGTGTGTCAATCGCCCGCGGTGCACAGACGCACCGACCCGCGCATCGCGACGACATGGTCGCAGGCTCAGGCAGGGACCGGGACACCGGGCGCGATGCAGCCCTCCGCCTTCAGATCGGTCCACAGCTCGGGCGGCAACGGCGTCCGCAGCAGGTCGATGCTCTCGTCCAGCTCCGCAACAGACGTGGCGCCGAGAAGGACGCTGGTCACCGCGGGATGTGCGATCGGGAACTGCAGGGCCGCCGCCTTGATGCTCGCGCCGTGCCGGTCGCAGATCTCCCTGCGCCGCAGCGCCTCGCGCAGCCGTTCCTCGCTCGCGGGCGCGTAGTCGAAGATGGCCCCCGGGACCGGATCGGCCAGGATCCCCCCGTTGAACACGCCGGCGGCGATGATCGCGATGCCCCGCTCGGTGGCAACCGGGAACAGGCGATCCGCCGCCGACTGGTCGAGCAGGCTGTATCGACCGGCGATCAGGAACGCGTCGAAATCCCCCTCCTCGGCGAACCGGACGAGCATCTCGGTCTGGTTCATGCCCACCCCGACGGCATCGATCGTGCCGGCTCGGCGCAGCGCATCGAGCGCCCGGTAGCCCCCGCGCAGCGCCTGTCGATGGTGCAGGTCCGGATCGTGGATGAACACCAGGTCCACGCGGTCGGTGTGCAGCCGGGCAAGGCTCTCCTCGAGCCCGCGCATCACGCCGTCGTACGAGTAGTCGCAGAAGCCGACGAGCGTCGGGCCCTGGGGCTCGACTGCCTGGGTGTCCGTTGCCGTTCCGGGGGTAGGATCCGGTGTCGGGAGCGACGACGCGGGGGTCGCCGGGGGTGGGGCGCTCGGCCGGCGAAGCCGGTCGGCCGGGGCGCGCAGGGCTCGGCGGGCTCGGCGGCCGAATGCCGCTCGCCCGGCCTCGCCGCCCGTCACCGTCTCGAGCAGCGCGTGCCCCACCCGGCGGGCGGGGTTCGGTGGGCGCAGCAGCTGACCGACCTTGGTGGAGATGACCAGGTTCTCCCGTCCCAGGGTGGGCAGGGCCGCGCCCAGGCGCCGCTCCGCGATCCCGTCGCCGTATGTCGGCGCGACATCGACGTAGCGCACGCCCAGCTCCACGGCGCGGACGAGGAGCTCGGCCGTGCGCGCGGGGTCCCGGCCGATCTCGCGCAGGCCGAGTCCGATCCGGCTCACCGTGAGCTTCGAGCTGCCGAGTGCGATCGGTTCGAACAAGTCCATGGTTGCCGGATTTATCGCGGGCTCCAGGGATCGCCGCCTGTCCTGTCGCCGGCGATAAGGCTCCAAGGGTACCCCGGGCGATGGTGCGCGGAACCTTGCGCGGCCGTACCCGGGCGCTGCCCGAACGGGCCTGCGCCCTCGACGATGGGGGCGATGAGTCAGTGCCGAGGCCGCTCGGCCCGCGCCTCCCACGCGACGTGCTCGGGTGTCTCAAGCTGGAACGTCGAATGGTCGACGTCAAAGTCGTCCGACAGGCACGTGCCGAGGTGGTCGAGGACGTCGCCCGGCTGGGCCTCCGGTCCGAGCACGACGTGCGCCGAGACCACGTTCATGCCGCTGGTGATCGTCCACGCGTGGAGATCGTGGACGTCTACAACGCCCGGAGCATCGAGGATGTGGCTCCTCACGTGGTCCAGGTCGACGCCCTTGGGGGTCGCCTCGAGCAGCACGTCGATGCTGTCGCGCAACAGCGACGCGGTCCGCGGCACGATCAGGGCGGCGACCACGAGCGAGGCCACGGCGTCGGCCTGCTGCCAGCCGGTCGCCAGGATCACGAGGCCGGCCACGAGCACCGCAATCGCGCCCAGCAGGTCGCCGAGCACCTCCAGGTAGGCCCCCCGCATGTTGAGGCTCTCAGCCTGCCCGGCGGACAGCAGCCGGATCGAGACGAGGTTGCCCACCAGCGCTCCGGCCGCGACCACGGTAACGATCCCCGGCTGGACATCCGGCACGGACGACAGCCGACGTACCGCCGCTACGGCGATGAATGCCGCAATGACCATCAGCAGGACGCCGTTCGCGGCGGCGGCCAGGATCTCCAGCCGGTAGAGCCCGAACGACCGTTCGTCGGTGCGCGGTCTCGACGCCACGTTGATTGCCGCGAGGGACAGCGCCATGCCGGACATGTCCGCGAACATGTGCCCGGCATCCGCGAGCAGCGCCAACGAGTTGCCGGCCACGCCCGCGGCGAGCTCGACGGCCAGGATCACGATGCTGATCAAGATCGCGCCGCCGAGCCGCCCGACGTGTCGCGAGGCCGCCGACCCTGAGTGCATCGTCCAAGGGTAGCCGCGCCGCGCCCGGATCCGGCCGCCTGATATGCCGTTCGACCCATTCCGGGGGCCCCCGGCCGCATGCTATGCTCCGCGCCCCCCGGCGTGGGCAGCCCAGCCCACGCGATTCGTCGAGCCCGGACATGCCCGACCAGACCAGCCGCAACCGCCCTGCTGCCGCCGGCCAGCTCGCGCTGGAGCTTCCGGTCGCGCTGCCGGGCATCGGGATCGAGCCCGAGTGGAAGGCCCAGGCGCGCCTGTGGGGCCACAGCCTGCACCCGATGTGCTCGTATCTCGCCAGCTTCCCGGCCGCCCTGGCCCACGCCTTCATCGCGCGCTACAGCCGGCCGGGCGACGTCGTCCTCGATCCGTTCTCGGGACGAGGGACGGCACCCGTCCAGGCCGCCGCAGAGGGCCGCATCGGCATCGGCAACGACCTCAATCCGCTCGCGCACGTCCTGACGGCCGCCAAGCTGGAGCCTGCGACCGCGGCCGAGACGCGCACGCGCCTGGCCGGCCTGCGGCTGGCGTGGGCGTCGGATTCCGCCCGCTGGCTGGAGCTTGGTGAGCGAGTCGTGACGGCGCCTCGTCCGGTGGCGCCCCTGGTGCCGGCCGCCGGCAGCGGGGCAGGACCGGATGCGGGCACCGAGACCGTCCCCGACGAGATCGCGATGGCCTTCCACCCGAGAACGCTGGGGCAGCTGTTGCTGGTCCGATCCCAGCTCCGACTCGATGACCGGACCGACCGGTTCATCGCGGGCGCCCTGGTCGGCATCCTGCATGGGAAGACGCCGTCGTACCTGTCCACGATCATGCCCAACACGTTCAGCATGGCGCCGCGCTACGTCCGCGAGTTCGTCACCCGCACCGGATACGTGGCCCCGGAGCGCGAGGTGTTCGACGCCCTCGGCGCCAAGCTCGACCGGCTCTACCGCCAGCCGCTCCCGACCACCACCGGGGTCGCGCTGCTGGGCGACGCGCGGACCGCCGGACGGCGAGCGCGGACCGCGCTTCGCAACCGCGGCCTCCCCGACCGCGCCCGGCTCGTTGTCACCTCGCCGCCTTATCTCCGGGTGCTCAAGTACGGCTACTACAACTGGCTCCGAACGTGGCTGCTGGGCTTCGACGCACGGGCAATCGATGCGGCCCTCGACGACGCCCACCAGCGGGAGCCGTACCTGGCGTTCCTGCGTGACGTCCTCGAGGATCTCCGGCCGGCGCTGACCGACGACGGCATCGCGGTGGTCGTGATCGGCGACGTGGAGCGCGATCGGGGCAAGCCGTCCACGGCGGGCGTCGCGCTTGCGGACCGCGTCTGGGAGGAGGCGGCCCACCCGGCCGGCTACCGCCTCGCGGGCCTGGTGACCGACGAGGTGGCGGCGAACCGCAAGATGACCCGGCTGTGGGGCGAGGAAGCCGGGCGGGCAACCAAGACGGACCGGATCCTGGTGCTGGGCGCCACCGAGGCGGGCCGGCGGCGAGCGCTCGCAGGTGCCGGGCTGCCCATCGACTGGACCTGGCCGCCCACGAGGCTGCGGGCGATCTGATCACCACCTCCGGCCGGGCGGAGGCGCGCAACGTCGCGGCGATCGTGGCTCCGCAACCCGGGTTCGGGGGTACGATTCCGGGCCACGATGACCCGCCAGCTGACGGCGTCGACCGGGGGCCGCCCGTCACGCCGCGACCCATCGCTCATCGCCGGTTCCGGGCACCGGATCGCGGCCGGATTCGTCGCCCTGTTCGCCGTCCTGTGTCTCGCGATCGCGCCGGGGATCGCCTTCGCGGCGGGCGAGCCCAGGCTTCAGAACAGCGTCACCGACACGGCCGGCGTGCTCAGCGCGGACGACGAGGGGCGGATCGCGGACGCGCTCCAGCAGCTCCGCGACGAGCACGACGTCCAGCTGTTCGTCGCGTTCGTCAACACGACCGGGGACGCGACCGTCACGGATTTCGCGCGGTCCACCGCCGAGATGAGCTCGCTCGGCGGCAACGACGCGCTGCTGCTGGTCGCGGTCGAGGATCGGTCCGACGCGCTGTGGGTCGGTGACTCCCTGGACTCGATCACCGACGCCGAGATCGACGCCATCCTGACCGGCGCGGTGGAGCCGAAGCTCGCCTCGGGTGACTTCGCGGGCGCGATGATCGCCGGCGCCGCCGCCGTGGGCGATGCCGTCGCGAGCGCGCCGGCCACCGCCGTCCCGGCCACGCCTGCGCCGGCAACGCCGGCCCCGCCGACGGCTGTCCCGGGCGGCAGCACGCCGCCGTCGTCCGGCTCGCGCCTCGACCTCACGGCGCTGCTCGCGGTGCTGCTGCTGGTCGCCGGCGCGCTGGTCCTGGCTCGGGCCCTGTGGATCCGGCGCGCGACGGCCAGGGCGGCGGCCGCGGGTCTCGACCAGCTCAATCGCGACGCCAACCGTGCCCTGCTCGGCGCAGACGAGGCTCTCAAGGACGCGACCAATGACGTGGACTTCGCCGCGGCCCAGTGGGGCGAGGACGAGGTCGTCGCCTATCGCGAGGCGATCCGCCAGGCCGATGCCCAGCTGAAGGCCGCGTTCGCGATCCGCCAGCGCCTGGACGACGCGGACCCGGAGACGCCGCCCGAGCGGGAGCGGATGCTCCGCGAGATCGTGTCCGGGACGGCGCGCAGCGCGAGCGCTGCTCGACGAGCAGGAGCATCGGTTCGACCAGCTGCGGGACCTGGAACAGGCCGCCCCGGAGCAGCTCGCCGCGCTGCCGGCCGCGATCGCCGCCCAGCAATCGCGCCGTCAGGCGGCCGGCCCGGTCGTGGATCACCTCGAAGCCGCCTACGCGCCCTCGGCGATCGGATCCGTGAGCGGCAACCTGGCCGAGGCTGACAAGGCGCTCGCCTCGGCGGCTGCGGAGGCCGAACGGGGCCGGTCGCTGGTGGACGCCCAGCGCCACCAGGCGGTCATCGCCCTGCGCCGTTCGCAGGACGGCATCGCCCGGGCGACGCTGCTGCTCGACGCCGTCGAGCGGCTCGCCCAGCGTCTCGACGACGCAGCCGCCAGGCTGCCGGCAGAGCTGGAGGCCGCGGCGGCCGACGTCGCGACCGCGCGATCCGCCGTCACCGGGGCCGGACCTGCGCCGGCCACTCCACCGTCCGCCGTCACCGGCGCTGCCCCGGCGCCAGCCGTCCCGGCGTCCGTGGGCCCGGCGCCCGCCGCCCAGTCGCCCGTTGCCTCGACCCCGCCGGCCGCCGCGGCGCCGTCAACACCGGCCCGACCGTCGGACCCGGTGACGGCGTTGGCCGAAGCCGAGCGGCTGCTTGCGGAAGCCAAGCACGCCGCCGGTGCCCATCCCCCGGATCCGCTGACGGCCCTCGAGCGCGCCACATCCGCCAACCAGGCCGCCGACGCGATCATCGCGGGGATCCGGGAGGCCGAGGCCCAGCGCAAGCGACGGCTCGAGGTCGCCGCGACCGCCGTGACCTCGGCGCGTGGCCACGTGGACCGCGCCGTCGACTACATCACCACCCGCCGGCACGGCGTGGGCCGCACGGCGAGGACCCGTGCGGCCGAGGCCGAGGCGAGCATCGCCGACGCCGAGCGCCTGGCCACCGCGGACCCGGACGCGGCCGTCGCCGCGGCCCAGCGCGCCACCCAGCTCGCCGACGATGCGTATCGCCTCGCCGCCAGCGAGTTCGATGCCTGGGATGCCGGACGAGGTCCCGTGGCCGGGCCGTACCGCCAGGGCGGATCGGGCGGCTCGGAGGTGGTGGGCGCCGTGCTGGGTGGCATCATCGGGGGCATCCTTGCCAATGGTGGCCGGGGCAGCGGGTGGGGCGGCACGCCATGGGGCGGGCCGGCCGGGGGAGCTCGTGGCGGGGGCGGCTTCGGCTTCCCCTCGGGCCCGTTCGGCGGTGGTCGCGTGGGGGGCGGCGGCTTCAACCTGCCTGGCGGCGGGGGTGGCGGGAGCGGCGGCGGACGCGTCCGTGGGGGCCGCTGGTAGCGGGAGCACCACAACGCGGGGTCGACGATCGGATCGGGCGGCCCGACAATCAGTGGACATCTTCAGCGGGAGGTACAGGACATGGCGCAGGTCACGATCCTCGGTCGGATCGGCCAGCTGGTTCGGGCAAACGTGAACGCCCTGCTGGACCAGGCCGAAGACCCGGCGAAGATGCTCGATCAGCTGATCCGGGACTTCACCAACAACATCGCGGAGGCGGAAGAGGCCGTCGCCCAGACGATCGGCAACCTGCGCCTGCTCGAGGACGACGAGAAGGAAGCGCGCCAGGCCTCGGTCGAGTGGCTGTCCAAGGCGAAGGCCGCCTCCGACCGCGCCGACGCCCTGCGGGCCCAGGGCAGCACGGCCGAGGCCGACCGCTTCGACGGCCTCGCCAAGCTGGCCCTTCGTCGTCAGCTCTCGTTCGAGCAGCAGGTGTCCACCTTCGACACTCAGATCGCCCAGCAGCAGGAGCTGACGGACAAGCTCAAGGACGGGCTGAACAAGCTGCGCATCAAGCGCGAGGAGCTGGTCCAGAAGCGCGACGAGCTGGTGAGCCGGGCGAAGATGGCCCAGGCCCAGATGCAGGTCCAGCAGAGCCTCAAGTCCGTCTCCGTGCTCGATCCGACCTCGGAGCTCAACCGGTTCGAGGAGCAGATCCGCCACCAGGAGGCGCAGGCTCGCGGCATGGAGGAGGTGGCTGCTTCCTCGCTCGAGAACCAGTTCGCAGAGCTGGCTTCCGATGAGGATGCGCTCGAGGTCGACGCCCGGCTCGCGGAGCTCAAGGCGAAGGCGTAGCTGTAGCTCAACGAGGCGGCCTTGGGGGCCGTGCCACTCCGTCGGCGCGGCCCGGTCCTGTCGGGGAGCGACGTGCGCGTGGAACGCCGGCCGCCGGCCGCCCCCCCACCCGTCACATGCCACCCGGTCCGCGTGGAACGCCAGGCGAGCCCTCCAGCGGTTTCAGCGGGCCGCGGAACGGACCGCGTTCCGCTGGGCGGTGTTCGCGGCCCGGATCCGCTGCCCTGCTCTCCGTGAGAGCCGTCTGGCGGCTATGCGGAGCGTGAACCGCCGCAGTGAACGCCGGGCGATCCACGGTGGGCTCGAGGCGCGGCGCCCCGGGCGATCCACGGTGGGCTCGAGGCGCGGCGCCCCGGGCGATCCACGGTCGGCTCGAGGCGCGGCGGCTCGAGGCGCGGCGGGCCAGCGATCGGGCGCGGCTCGGGGCGTGGTGGGCCGGGACGCGGCGGGCTCGGGGCGTGGTGGGCCGATCCGCGGGCAGGCGGCGATCCGCAGCCGGGGCCCGCGGGACGACGCCCGGTTGGGCTAGCATGGCCCCTCGATGAACCAGATGTACCCCCCGTCAGATCTCGCCGCGATGGATCCCCTGGTCCTGATGAAGAACCTGGATCACGTCCGGATGACCAGCCGGCGCCTTTCATACATCCTTCAGCAGCAGGTCCACCTGTACGCGCCGGAGGCGAACCAGCTCCGCGAACAGATCGACCGCTACGTGGAAGCCGAGCGGCAGCTGGAGGGCGAGATGGCCCGGCGGCGCATCCGCGCCTGAGGTACCAGCGGGCCCGTACCGCGCCGATCCGGCCCGAGCGCCGGCCGGTCAGACCCGGGAAGGTCAGGCGGCCGACGCCGCCAACGACAGGCGAACGGCGCCGGTGCTCGTGCTCTGGCCCGGGCCCGCGCTCTGGCCCGTGTTCGTGCCCGTTGTGATGTTCGCGCCCGTGCTCGCGCGATCCTCGCCGCGTGGCATCTCGCCAACGGCCCGCGAAGTCTCGTGTCCGGCGGCCGTCTCGGACGTATGCGCTGCGGCGCCATGGCCATCGCCCGATGACGCAGCCGATGACGCTTCCATCGCCGCCAGGTTGGCGGCACGAGCGGCCCGTCGAGCGGCCTGCTCCTCGCTCACCACGCGGCACACGAGCTGGGCCAGGCGGGGCGTCTCGAACAGGCTGAACCCCACGCCGATCTCCGCCAGCGCATCGTGGCCCATGCCCCGGAACAGCCCGCGGACGGCCACGGCGCACATCTCGTCGTACAGCTCGGGCCAACCCACGCGACGGCGCTGGTAGCAGAACCGCACGAAGGCCTCGGCCTCGGGCGTCGACGGACAGGCAGCGCCGGCGGCAGGCAGCATCAGTACAGGGCCTCCTCTCCAGGGGCGCATAGAAACCGGCCGATGCCGGGGCGAGCTGTGCCCCCGGGCACCGGCTGCGTCGATCTGGCTATGCCGGTGCTCGTCCCTCGGTCCTCCCTCGGGCACCGGCGTGGGGACCATCGTACGGGGTCCACCGACTGGCCGGAAGGGGCTTCTCCACGATGTGCCCCACCACTTTGTCCACACCCCGCAGCCTTCGGTGGATAGTCATCGCGGCCATGCCGAAGGCTGTGGACGAGGGCCTATCCGTCTCCCGTCGGACGCATCGTGAGGCCCAGGCCGGGTCTCGATGACAGGCGCCAGCGCTTGTCGGGGCCGATCTCCAGGCCGTCCACCGGATCGTCCGCGAGCAGCAGGCAGCCGTCGAGATCGACCCACTCCGCCAGGGGCGCTACCGCGGCCGAGGCCGCGATCGTGATGGACGTCTCCTCCATGCAGCCCAGGAAGGTGCGGAACCCGAGCGCACGTGCACGCTCCAGCATCCGCCTGGCCGGTCCCACGCCACCGCACTTGGCGAGCTTCACGTTCACCCCCGCGACCACACCCACCAGGGCATCGAGATCCTCGATGGTGACGGCACTCTCGTCGGCCACCACCGGCAGCGGCGATCGCTCCTGGAGCCATCGCAGCTGGTCCAGCCGGCGAGCCGGGAACGGCTGCTCGATCAGCTCGACGCCGAGCCGCACCAGCTCGGCCAGCAGCTGCTCGGCGTCCGCGGGTGTCCACCCGGTGTTGGCGTCGACGCGGATCGGTCCGGCGAAGACGGACCGGACCGCCTCGAGCGTCTCGATGTCCGCGGGCCCACCGACCTTGATCTTGAGCGCTGGGAAGTCGGACGCACGCCGGGCGCGTTCCGCGACCACGGCCGGCTCGTCGAGGCCGAGCGTGAAGTCGGTCGCGGGGATCTCGCCGCCGACGTTCAGCAATGTCCGGATCGGGATCCCCAGCCGCTTGCCCACCAGGTCGTGGAGCGCGATGTCGATCGCGCACTTGATCGCGCCGTGATGTCGGATCGATGCCGCCAGGAGGCCTTCGGCGTCCTCGAGCGCGGCCCGGGCATCCTCCAGCGGGGATCGCAGGTCGGCAGCGATGGGCGCCAGCGCATCGAGCAGCCGGGGCGCCACCGCCGCCATCGTCTCGGGGGTCTCGCCGTAGTACGGGTCGGGATAACCCTCGCCCAGGCCGACCGGACCGTCGGGTCCGTCCGCCTCGTCGCGCAGCTCGGCGATAAGGGTCGTGACGGCCCGTCCTTCGCCCTCCGCCGAGCGCGCGATCCGGAACGGGTCCCGGAGGGGCAGGTTCCACGTTCGCAGCGAGAGCGAGAAGGTCACGCCGCGCTCCCGGCTGCGCCGTTTGCCGTCCCGGGCCCGCCGGCCTCGGAACCATCGGCCTCGGACCCGCTGACCTCGGAACGATCGGCCTCGGACCCATCGGGGTCGGGCTCCGGAGGCTCGCTGAGCATCACCCACGGCAGGGCGTCGACTCCCGCCTCGATCTCGCGCCACAGCGCGTCGCCGCCAAACCGGACCGGATCGTCGCACGGCAGCCCGGTCTCCGCGCCGGTCGCGACGATGATCCGGCGCGCCTCCGCCTCATCGTGGATGAGCGACGTGTTGAGCGCGATCGCCACAACCTTGGACGGCGCCACCAGGCCGGCCACCCGCTCGTGGATCTCGATGAACCCGGGCAGCTCCGCGATCGGGAACCGGGCCTCGGGCAGGTGCTCGAAGTCGTGGTCCGCCATGCCCGGCTTGTGAACCATCACCATCGCGTGCGGCGTGGTCCCGTGGATGAGGCCCAGGGTGACGCTGCTGTAGGCGGGGTGGTCGAGCGAGCCCTGGCCCTCGACGATCACCCAGTCCCCGCGCGCCTCGCCCTCCTCGGCGAGCCATTCCGCCGTCCCCTGGAGGAAGTCCGCAACCACCCGGTCCACGGCGATCCCCCACCCCTCGATCATCATCCCGGTCTGGCCGGTGGCCACGAACGCCGCCGATCGGCCCAGCGCCTGCGCGGCCCGGCGGAGCTCGAGCGCGACCGACATCTTGCCGATGGCGCAGTCCGTGCCGACGGTCAGGATGACCCGCTTGTCGGGCAGGTGGCGGCGGCCCACGGAGGTCTCCAGCCGCTCCGGCGGACGTCGGAAGTCGACTAGCCGGGCACCCGACGACCGGGCCGCTTCGGCGAACTCCGGGTCATCCGAGAGGAACGTGTGCAGCCCGGAGAGGACGTCCAGGCCCGAGCGGATGGCGAGCAGGATGGCCTGTCGCCACTCGTCCGGGAGCTTGCCGCCCGTGGGCGCGATGCCGATCAGCAGCGAATTGGCGCGCGGCAGGAACCCGAGGGCATCGCTCAACGAGGCAACGATCGGGATGTCGTACCGTCCCGAGTCCCCCAGCCACTCCCGGACGTTGCGGCCTGCCTGCGTGGAGTCGATGACCGCGAGCACCTTGTCCTGGCCGAACCGGATCACGCCCATCGCGGTCTTCCCGTGATGAAAGCCGAAGTTGCCCTCGGCGAGGATCACGAGGCGGCGTTCCGCGGACGGCGACATGGACCCTCCCGGGGGCTGCAGCAACGGGATGCTCCGGAGTCTAGGTCATCGGCCCCACGAAGAACGCCCCCGGGGCGCGGACCGGGGGCGTTGGGTGATTCGATGTGGTACCGCATACCGGATTCGAACCGGTGATCTCCGCCTTGAGAGGGCGGTGTCCTGGGCCTCTAGACGAATGCGGCGCGGGATCCCGGACACGACCGGGCCGGTGGCGGAGGATACCAAGAGGCACCCGGTTTCAGCAACCGCACCGCTCCCGGACGGGGCCGGCGGCTCGCGACCACCGCGCCGCTCGGGTGCGCCGCTCGCGGCGCCCGCGGTCAGAGCCGGTTCGTCTCCAGGAACGTCCGGAAGGTCTCCGCGACCTGGAGGTAGCTGCGCTCACCCAGGACCACGCCGTAGTGCGAGTGAGCACCGAACGGCTCATAGGCCGCGTCCAGCCACTCGGCCAGTCGCTCCACGTCGGGCTCGGGCACGTAGAGGTCGAGGCCTGCCCCGATCACCAGCCGCGGCACGTCGGGCAGTGCCGCCCGGTCAACCGGGACGCCCTGCAGGACCTGCCGCCTTGCGCGACCCGACTCGAACGGCTTCTGTCCCAGCAGGTGCTGGATGCGCAGGACATCGGCGAGCGTGAGGTCGCGATGCTCCCGGAGCAGCTTCTCCGGCAGGGTCTCCCAGCCCAGCTCGGCCCGGCCGTACCCGTCGGGCACGTCGCGCACCAGGTGCGGGCGAGCCGGCTCGCGCATCTCGCGCGGGAGTTCGGGTGCGATCAGCACGTACGCGGCGACCGGCGCGCGCTCGATGGCCTTGAGCACCAGCAGGCCACCGAGGCCATGTCCGACGGCGACAACCGTCGGCCCAAGGCGCTCCATCGCCGCGATGACGTCCTCCGTGTAGGTATCGATGTCGAGCGTGGCCGGGTCGGCCGTCTGGCTCCAGTAGTGGTTGCGCAGGTTGAGGGCATGGCCTTCCCAGCCGCGGGCCGCGAGATGGTGCAGGTAGCGCTCCCAGACCCATGACCCGCCGAGCTCGCCGTGAACGTAGAGCACGGGCTTGCGCCGGGACCTCCGTTCCGGCAGCCAGGACTCGACGTACAGGCCACGCTCGACAAGCTCGATCTCGTCCTTGCGGACGGGTCGGCCACCGGGCGGCGGGGTGCGGGCGAGGAGACGGTCGGAAGCGGTCAGGTCGGTCATCGGTCCTGCAATTCGTTCACCACTCATGCGGGTTCAGCACGAGGCCAGTGAGAGCCTTGGGATAGAAGTAGGTCGATTTCTGGGGCATGACGTCGCCTTCCCGGGCGACGGCGAGGATGGCTGCAACGGGCGTCGGCTCGAGCAGGAACGCGGCATCCGAACCCTCGACACACGCGGCGACCAGCGCCGCGGCTTCAGTCGCCGACTTGGTGTACCCCACCCGCTGGCCACCGGCAAGCGCGGTGCGGTCGATGCCGGCCAGCGCGTCGAGCGCCGCTCCCAGCAGCGTCACGTCGAGGCCGCGCACCGCCTCACCGCCGTCGGGGAGCAGCGGCGCGAAGGCTTCGCGCCGCGCCGACAGGTTCCAGGCGCCGTCACGGGTCAGCACGCCCAAGCGTCCGCCCCCGCCCGCAAGCTCTCCGGCGGCCTCGTAGCGCGCAACCAGCGCCTCGGGGCTGGTCCGCGTCACCGCGAACAGTCGGTCGAGGCCCGCCTGCAGATCCGCGACGCCGCCGTCGCCCAGGTCGCGAACGACCCGGTGCGTGGGCAGGACGGTCAGCTGCTCCTCCGCGCCGAGGAACAGCATCAGCAGGTAGTCGAACGCGGGATCGGGGTCGCTCGAGGCGACGGCGCGGCGCTCGTCGCGATACCGGAGGGCGGTCTCGTACCGGTGGTGACCGTCGGCGATGAACACGGGTCCTGCGGCGGCGAGGCCCATCAGCCGCGCGGCCGGTCCGTCGCCCGCGTCCGGACCATCGTCCGTCACCGCCCACAGGCGATGCCGGACGCCGTCGTCGTCGGTGACGTCGACGTCGGCGCCCCGCGATGCGATGCGAGCCAGGATGGCCGACGCCTCCCGGGCCGGATCCTCGAACAGGCCCACCACCGGGGAGGTGTTCAGGCCCGTCGCACGAAGCAGGCGATAGCGGTCCTCCTTGGGGCCCGAGAGCGTCCGTTCGTGGGGCAGCACGCCGCCTGCGGCGCCCAGCGGCTCGAGCCGCAGCCGGGCGAAGAACCCGCGCTGGACCCGCTCGATGCCGGTGCCCGGCACGCGGTACGCCTGCTCCGAGACGTACACCGACGGGTGCACGTCCTTGTGCAGCGTCCCGTCCGAGCGCCAGGCCGCCACGGTGCGCGCGGCCCGACGGTATCGCTCGTTGGGATCCTCGCGGGGCTCTGACTGCGGAAGGTCCAGGCGCACAGCATTCCGCGGGTGACGCGCGAGCAGCGCGCGATGCAGCTCGGGCCCGATCACGTCGTAGGGCGGCGCAACCACCGCACCCAGGTCGCCGACCAGCCCGGGGTCATAGCGGAGCGCACGGAAGGAGCGGATATGGGGCACAGGTTCCTCTCGGCGCGCCGACAGCGATGGCCGACCGCGCGCAACCGGTGACGCGGTCGGACGCGGGGCAGGAGCATCGTACGATAGGCGTGCTCGAACGGCCACCTGCCATCCGGGGACGGCGGCCGGAGCGACGGTCCAGGGTGCAACTTTCCAGGCGACCAGTGCGTCCATGGTCCGTCCGCCCCCGCCACTGGTCGAGGTGCCTGCGTGTCGCTCTCGCGCCTGATCCGGCTAGCTCGCGCCGCGCTGCTCCCCGCCGCGATCGCCCTGCTCGTGCTGGGATCGCTGGTGCCGGCAGCGCCGGTTGCAGCCGCCGGCGGTCCGGTGATGAAGGCCCGGGCGCTGCTCCAGGGGCACGTACGGGCCGGCTCGTGGTTCGCCATCGCCGTGGACCTCGAGAATGCCGGTCCCACCGTCACGGGCGAGCTCCGGGTCACCGCCGGCGCCGATGCTCGAAGCGTGTTCGGGACGCCGGTCGAGCTTGCCACGGGCTCCCGCAAGGAGTACCTGCTGTACGCGCTGCCGCCGGCGTTCGGCGGCAATCTCAACGTGGAGCTCGCCGACGGCGACCGCGTGGTGGCCAAGGCGCAGGTTGCGATCGCGCTCCACGACCAGACACAACTGCTGGTCGGCATCGTCTCCGACAATCCCGCGAAGCTCGTCGGCGACATCGATCTGCTGCCCGCCCAGAACGGCCTCCAGCCAGTTGTGGCGCCGCTGGATCCGGTCGATCTTCCGGAGCGGCCGCAGGCGTGGGCGCCGCTCGATCGGCTGGTCTGGCAGGACGTGGACGCCGCGTCGCTGACGCCCGGCCAGCTGTCCGCCCTGCGAACCTGGATCGCCGGCGGCGGCCGCCTCGTCATCGTCGGCGGCACGGCCGGGGCGGACGTCCTGACCGGCTTCCCCGATGATCTCCTCCCCTACCGCCCGACCAGCGTCCTCGACATCGATCCGGCCGTGCTTCGGCCGGTGCTGGGCGGCGTGCCCGATCAGGCAACGACGCTCACGGCGTACGCCGGGGACCTTGTGCACGGCCGCGCGCTGGCCACCTCGGGCGACCGGGTGATCGCCGCCGACCAGCCGTACGGGTCCGGGTCGGTCACGCTGCTCGGGTTCGATCCCACCACGTCCTGGATTGCCGCGGGCAGCACGTGGGACGGGCCGCTCTGGCGGCGCCTGCTGCCGCCCCGGTCCGGTGGCACGGTCTCGCTCGCCGACGACCAGATGATCGTGGGCGCGGTGACGAACCTGCCCAGCCTCGCCCTGCCGCCGATCGGCAGCCTGCTGGTCCTCCTGCTCGGGTACATCGTGCTCGTGGGCCCCGTGAACTACGTCGTGCTGCGGCGGCTGGATCGACGGGAGTGGGCGTGGGTCACGGTCCCCGTCCTGATCGTCGTGTTCACCGCCGGCTCCCTGGGGATCGCTACCCTGCTCCGGGGCTCGGACGTGATCGTCAACGAGGTGGCGATCGTGCATGGCGCCCCGGGCACGGACCAGGCGCTCGCCCAGTCCTACCTGGGCATCTTCAGCCCCACCCGCGCCACGTTCCAGGTGCAGGTCGCGGGGGATGCCCTGCTGGCGACGCCGATGAACGGCGACATGTCCGGCACCTCGCAGTCCGGGCTTGACGTGCTCGAGGGAGATCCGTCCCGGGTCCGGAACCTCGAGGTGGGCTACGGGTCGATGCGCACGGTGCGCGCGGATGCGAGCGCGACAGCTCCGGCGGTGTCGGCCGCCCTGCGGCTCGAGAACGGCCGCATCAAGGGCTCCATCACGAACGCCTCGAGCCTGACGCTGACGTCCCCGGCGATCGTGCTCGGCGGCTCGGCGCTCAAGCTGCCCGACATCGCCCCGGGCGCCACCACCGACATCGACCTGCCCCTGTCGACGAACCTGGTCAACCAGACCAACCTGTCCGACCGGGTCGTCGGGTCGATGCCCTTCGACGGCGGCGCGCTCGACGAGGCGACGCAGCGCCTGTTCGTCCGGCGCTCCGTGATCGACCAGCTGAGCTTCGACCCGGTGACGGGATTCAGCGGCTCGCTGCCCAACGATTCGGTCACGCTGCTTGCCTGGGGCACCGACCCGGTCGTGCCGGCCGAGATCGAGGGTGCCCGGGTCCGCCGGATGGCGACCGTGCTGTACGAGATCCCGCTGCCGCTCGTGATCCGGGGCCGGACGACGTTCCGCGACGACCTGCTGCGTGCCAGCCCGATCGAGGTCAATGCCACCTGGTTCAACAAGGACCCGTGGACGATCAGCCTGGGCATCGGCAACGTCACGATGGCCTACCGGCCGATCGCGTTCGACGGCACGCTCAGCCCTGAATTGCTCGTGGTCGCGATGACCTTCGGCGGCGACGTCACGATGCCGGTCGGTGATCCGGTCACGCTGGAGGAGACGACCCGCTGCGACCCGTCCACGGCCGGCTGCACGGCGCCGCAGGACGGACTGCCGGATCTCGAGGTGCTCGACGTGCGCACCGGCACCTGGGTGCAGTTCGCGCACCTGAACGCGGGCCGGACATATGAGCTCTCCGACGCCGCGCGCTGGGTCGATCCGACCAGCGGCGAGGTGCAGGTCAAGTTCGTCAACGAGCGCCAGGACGGGATCGGCTTCCAGTTCCCGATGGCGCTCACGGGGACCGTTCGATGACCGGGATCGTGCGCGCCACGGGCCTCGCCAAGCGCTACGACCGGACGCTCGCGCTCGCGGGGCTCGACCTCGACGTCGCCCAGGGCGAGATCTTCGGCCTGGTCGGCCCCAACGGCGCGGGCAAGACGACCACCCTCAGGATCCTCGCGACGCTGCTGGTGCCCGATGCGGGCGACGCTGAGATCGCGGGCGCGTCCGTGCGCCGGAACCCCAATGACGTCCGGCGCGTCCTCGGGTTCATGCCGGACTCGTTCGGTGTGTACGATGACATGAAGGTCTGGGAGTACCTGGACTTCTTCGCGCGCTGCTACGGGATCCGGGCCGATCGACGGCGGCGGATGATCGGCGACCTCCTGGAGCTCGTGGACCTCGGCGCCAAGCGCGAGGCCTACGTCCAGGCGCTGTCGCGCGGCATGCAGCAGCGCCTGTGCCTCGCCCATGCCCTGGTGCACGACCCGCTGGTGCTGCTGCTCGACGAGCCGGCGTCCGGTCTCGATCCTCGTGCTCGCGTGGAGCTCCGCGAGCTGCTGCGGGAGCTGCGGACGCTGGGCAAGACCATCCTCGTCTCGTCCCACATCCTGCCCGAGCTCGAGGAGCTGTGCACCTCGGTGGCGATCATCGATCGCGGGCAGGTGCTGGCCCACGGCCGCGTGGCCGACATCGAGCGGCGACTGCGGGTGGGCGCGGTGTTCCGGACCCACGTGCTGGGTGACGACGCCGCGATCGGGGCGGCCCGCGACTGGTTCGCCGGCCAGCCCGACGTGGTCTCGGCGGACCTGCTGGCCGACGGGTCGATCGAGATCGGCTTCCATGGTGACGAGGACGGATCTGCGCGGCTGCTGGCGTCCGCCGTCGGTGCGGGGTGGCGGGTCGCCACCTTCTCGCGCGCGGCGAGCGATCTCGAGGAGCTGTTCCTCCAGGTCACAGCACCGGAGCCGACGCCCGTGGAGTCGCCGTCATGAGCGGGATCGCGATCCCCCGTCGCCGCCTGGGCGCCCTGCGCGACGTCGGCTCGGGCATCGCCGCCGTGGGCGTGAAGGAGCTCCGGGGGCGGATGCGAGGTCGGCGCGCGTTCGTGGTGCTGACGCTCCACCTGCTCATCGTCGCCGGGTTCGCGTGGATGATCGAGACACTGGGGGAGCGCACCTACTCCAGCGGGTTCTCGGCCAGCTTCTCGGCATCCGCGGACATCGGACGCCAGATGTTCAGCGCGCTGATCATGCTGCTCACGCTGATCGTGCTCGTCCTGGCGCCGGCATCCACGGCCGGTGCGATCAGCCTCGAGCGCGAGAAGCAGACGCTCGACCTGCTGACCACCACCCCGATCTCCTCGCTCGCGATCATCCTGGGCAAGCTGCTGTCCGCGCTCAGCTGGGTCCTGCTCCTGCTGCTCGCCTCCATCCCGGTTGCCGCCCTCGTGTTCGCATTCGGTGGGGTGGGTCCCGAGGACCTGCTGCGCGCCTACGTGGTCCTGCTCGGAACGGCTGTCGCGTTCGGATCGCTCGGCCTGTTCGTGTCCGCCCTGGTCAAGCGGACCCAGGCGGCGACCGTGATCAACCTCGTGATGACGATCACGCTCACGGTGGGGGCGACCATCGTGTTCGTGTTCTGGTCCGTGATGACCGCCAACGGGCTGCTGCCGAACGGCAATCCGGTCCGCGACACGTCGCCGCTCTCGAGCCTGACGCGTCGGCCCCCCGAGGCCCTGCTCTACTTCAACCCGTTCGTGACCCAGCTCGACGTGATCTGCGGCACCGAGACGGGGTTTGGCGGCACGTGCTCGATCATCGGCGCGGTCACCGGCAGCGACAACATGTTCGGCGGCGGGGCGGTCGACGCCAATGGCCAGCCCTTCGGCGTGGGCCATGACACGTACTGGCCGCGGTCGTTCGCCGCGATGCTGATCACGTCAGTGCTGCTGGTGATCGTGTCCGTCCAGCTCGTGTCGCCGACGCGGCGATGGCGCCTCCGGCGACGCCGCAGCCCGTCCCCCGCCGGAGGTGACGCGTGAAGCGACGGTTGTCCGCGATCTTCCGCCTGCAGGGCCCGCCGGTGGAACGCCCGATCGCGCCGGCCGATCCTGCGACGCTCGGGCTGACCCTCGACCCGGCGCTCGCGGCGATCCGGACCGGCCTGCTCGCCCATCGACGGCGCCTGTGGCTCCGGCGGACGGTCCGGCGCGCCTGGATCGTGGTCGCGGTGCTCGCCGCGGCGGAGCTCGCGCTCGCGATCGC
The DNA here is from genome assembly GCA_963732805.1 of uncultured Chloroflexia bacterium. Classification (GTDB taxonomy): domain Bacteria; phylum Chloroflexota; class Limnocylindria; order Limnocylindrales; family CSP1-4; genus CAIXZV01. The sequence goes on along the minus strand of CAVTAW010000001.1, from coordinate 1,378,652 downwards.
CATGCGCGTGGCACCCCTGGAGTGGGGACCGCAGGTTGCGGCCGCCCTGCCGCTGGTCGGGCTGCTCGTCCTGCTCGCCCTCGCGGTGCGGTCGCGGCCGTCGCTGGGCGAGACGGCGCTGGCGCTGGACGCCGAGAGCGGCGATGGCGACGCGGTGGCATCGGCCCTGTCGTTTGCGGAGGCGCGGCCGGAATCGGTCACCCCGTCTGAGGACGACGGTGGCACGATCGTGGTCGGGGCCGCCTTCGACCTGACCGAGGCCGAGACGCGCTTCGTGCGGCGCCAACGCAGGGACGCGCTGAACCGGCTGCGGGCGGTGGATCCGGGCCTGTTCCGTCCCCGGCTGGCCGTTCGTCCGCTGCTGGTGATGCTGGTGGCGTCGGCACTGCTGGTGCCGGCGGTCCTGCTGCCCAATCCGCAGGACGCCGTGATCGCCCAGAACCGCCAGGTCCGAGACGAGGCCCAGCGGCAGGCCGAGCGCATCGACAAGGTTGCCGGAGATCTCGAGGCCAGGGGCGCAGATGCCAACGATCCTCGCACCAGGCTCTCCGAGGAGCTGCGGCAGCTGGCCCAGCGCCTGCGGACGACCCCGGGCGAGCTCGATCAGAACCTCGCGCAGCTGGGTGCCATCGAGGACGAGGTCCGGGCCCAGCTCGACCCCGCCAACGAGCAGCGGGCGGCCTCGATCGCCTCCCTGTCCCGGTCGCTGTCACGTGCCGCGACCGGCAGCCCGCAGGCGAACGCCGACGGGGATCCCACGCAGGCCAGCCGGGACATGCATGACCTCGCGCAGCGGGTGGACTCCATGACCCAGGCGCAACGAGACGCCCTGGCCCGCACACTCTCGGAGATGCAGGGTCAGGCCAGCCAGGCCGACGGCGCCGCGGGGCAGGCGTTACGCGATGCGGCCGCGAGCCTTGCACAGGGCGACGCGGCCGGAGCCAGTGCGGCCCTCGACCGGCTGGGCCAGGCCCTCGATGCGGCAAGCACCAAGGTGCAGGTGAACCGCGACCTGGCGTCGGCGGCTTCGAGCCTGCAGGATGCCCGCAGCAACCTGGCGAACGCGGCCGGCCAGCCCGGCCAGCAGGCAAGTGGCCAGCGCACCGGGCAGGGGCAGGGAGCCGGCCAGTCGCCCGGGACCGGCCAGTCGCCCGGGACCGGCCAGTCGCCCGGAACGAGCCCCGGGACGGGGACGGCGCAGGGGAACGGCCAGGCCGGCCAGTCACCCGGCAGCGGCCAGGGCCAGGGGCAGGGGCAGGGGCAGGGCCAGGGGCAGGGGCAGGGCCAAGGGCAGGGCCAGGGGCAGGGGCAGGGCCAGGGGCAGGGGCAGGGCCAGGGGCAGGGGCAGGGCCAAGGGCAGGGCCAGGGCACCGGATCGCTGGGTGGCGGCGGCTCGAACGCCGCCTACCTCGGCAGCGGGATCTCCAGCGGTCGTGCCGGTGGCCCCACGAACCCCAACCGCCCCTACCAGCTGGGCGGCGACATCAGCTCCGTGTATGCCCCGTTCGACCGGTTGGGCAAGCCGGGCGACCCGTCGTATGTCGGCGGGACCGGTGGTGACGGCCAGACGCAGCAGGGCAGCCAGAGGCCAGGGCAGCAACAACGGATCCTTCGTTCCCTACCAGCAGGTCTACGGCGACTTCTACCAGTACGCGCTGACCACCCTCGACCGCTCCTACGTGCCGATCTCGGTCAAGGACTACGTCCGGGACTACTTCAGCTCGCTCGATCCCAGCCAGTGAGTGCCGGCCCCGGGCCGGTGCCCATGCACCCGGAGGACCAGATGGACGCATCCGCCGCTGCCGAGGCCACGACCGAGGCCGCTTCCGAGCGGCTCGCTCCCGAGGCGTTCGCCGAGCGCGCCCACCGGATCGAGGAAGAGGTGGGCAAGGTGATCGTCGGCCAGCGTGAGCTGGTTCGGCAGACGCTGGTCGGCCTGCTGGCCAACAGCCACGTGCTGCTCGAGGGTGTTCCGGGTCTGGGCAAGACGATGCTGATCCGGACGATCGGCGACGTCATCGACTGCACCTTCAACCGGATCCAGTTCACCCCGGACCTGATGCCCGCCGACATCACCGGCACCAACATCCTGGTCGAGGAAGCTGGCAGCCGGGTGTTCCGCTTCCAGCCGGGGCCCGTGTTCGCCAACCTCGTTCTCGCCGACGAGATCAACCGTGCCACGCCCAAGACGCAGTCATCGCTGCTCGAGGCGATGCAGGAGCACCAGGTCACGGTTGCCCGCAACCGCTACCCGCTCGACCCTCCGTTCTTCGTGCTGGCGACCCAGAACCCGCTCGAGATGGAAGGCACCTATCCGCTGCCCGAGGCCCAGCTGGACCGCTTCCTGCTCAAGGTCATGGTTCCCTTCCCGTCCGAGGACGACCTGGTCGCGATCATCGACCGCACCACCGGAGCCGATGCGCCCGTGGCACGGAAGGCGGTGACGGCCGCCGAGATCGTGGACATGCAACGCCTGGCCAGGGCGGTTCCGATCGCCCCCTACGTGACGGCGTTCGCGGTGTCGCTGCTCGCGGCCACCCACCCCGACAACCGGCGCGCACCAGGCCTGGTGCGCCAGTACGTCCGCTATGGCGGCTCGCCGCGAGGGGCCCAGGCGCTGGTCGCCGCTGGCAAGATCCTCGCGCTCATGGACGGACGGTTCAACGTCTCGATCGAGGATGTCCGGGCCGCGACGATGCCCGCGCTCCGCCACCGGGTGATCCTCAACTTCGAGGGCGAGGCCGAGGGCATCACCCCGGAGGCCGTGGTCCGCGCGATTCTCGATGAGGTGGCACCGCCGACCGTCGAGTAGGCGGCCAGAGCCCGGGCGACATGACGCTCTCCCCCACCCCGCCTGCCGTCCCGCCCGAGGAGCCGGGCGTCGATTCGCCCACCCGGGCGCACCCGGCCGGCGTGCGGGCGTTCCTGCCCAACGCCCTCGATCCGACCGTGTTCGACGAGGGCTTCCTGCGCCAGCTCGAGCGCCTGGACCTGCTGATGAAGCAGCCGGTGCGCGGCGGGCTCAAGGGCGGACGGCGGAGCACCAAGCGCGGCCAGTCGGTGGAGTTCGCGGACTATCGCGACTACGCCCTGGGCGATGACCTGCGGCAGCTCGACTGGAACGTGTACGCCCGGCTGGAGAAGCTGTTCGTGAAGCTGTTCATCGAGGAGGAGGACGTGACCATCACGTTCCTGCTCGATGCCAGCCCGTCGATGGCGTTCGGCAGTCCCCAGAAGCTGCTGTTTGCCAAGCGCGCGGCGGCGGCGCTCGGCTACATCGGGCTCGCGTCCGAGGATCGCGTGGTGGTCGCGTCCCTGGCCGGGCGGAACGCACGACGCCAGGGTGGCCTCCGGGGGTCGGGGCGCGTGCTGCGCCTGCTGGCCAACCTGTCGTCGATCCAGCCCTCGGACGGGCCGACCGATCTCGTCGCCGCCGCCCGGCATGCCGGCGCGATGCTGCGCGGGCGAGGGGTGGTCGTGCTCCTGTCGGATCTCCTCGATCCGGGCGCGGACCGGGTGATCCGCGAGCTGGCCGCCACGGGCTCCGATCTCATCCTCCTGCACCTGCTGTCCCCGGACGAGCTGGACCCGGCGCTGGAGGGCGACCTCCGGCTGGTGGACAGCGAGACGGGCGAGGGCGTGGACGTGACCGTGGACCTGGCCACGCTCGACGCCTACCGGTCGCGGCTCGCCACGTGGCAGGACGGCCTCGCGGAGCTGGCGGCCAGGCGACGTGCCTCATACGTCCCGCTGTCGACGGATGTGCCCCTGGCCGATCTCGTGTTCGCCGAGCTGCGCCGGCGGCGGGTCGTCGGCTAGATGGGCATGCTCGCGCCGCTGGCGCTGGCCGGACTGCTGTTCCTGCCCGCCGTCGTGGCGATGTACCTGCTCAAGCTCCGCCGGGACGAGGCCCCGGTGCCCTCGACGCTGCTGTGGCAACGGCTGGTGGCCGATGTCGAGGCAAATGCCCCATGGCAGCGCCTGCGGCGCAGCCTGCTGCTGCTGCTCCAGCTGCTGCTGGTCGCGATCCTCGCGATCCTCGCCGCGCGGCCGTTCGTCGAGCGTCCCGCCGGCCTGGCCGGCGACATCGTGGTCGTCATCGACACCTCGGCCTCGATGCAGGCGACCGACGTCGCGCCCAGCCGTCTCGCCGCGGCCAAGGCCGCGGCGGTCGAGGCCCTCCGGGATCTGCCCGCGGGTGGCAAGGTCAGCGTGATCGCGGCCGGACGGACGGCAAGGGTGGTCGCCAACGGCACGACGGACATCGGCCACGTACGGCAGGCCATCGCCGGGATCGAGGCGACGTCCGATGTGGGCGACCTGGGCGACGCGCTGCGCCTGGCATCCGCGCTCGCGGCGCGATCGGGCGACGCCGAGATCCTGGTGGCCACGGACGCCGCGCTCGCCAACCCGCCCGCAGGAACGGTCGATGCACCGGTGCGGGTGCTCCGGGTCGGGCGCGACCAGGACAACCAGGCGATCGTTGCCCTGGCGGTCGGACGGCACCCAGCGGCCTGTCCCACAGCGCGTTCATCTCGGTCGCCAACCTGGGCCTGGAGATGGCCCAGCGCCGGATCGAGCTCTACGCGGACGGCCAGCTGCGCGAGGCCCGCACCCTCACCCTGGACCCGCAGCGCCGGACGGACGTGTCGATCGACGACATCGACGATCCGCTCCATCCCGCATCGGTGATCGAGGTCCGGCTGACCGCTACCGACGAGACCTCGACCGTGGCCCCCGACGCGCTCGGCGTCGACGACCGCGCCTGGGCGGTGGTACCTCCCGCCCACCCGCGCCAGGTGCTGCTTGCCGGCGAGCCGGACCCGTACCTCGAGACCGCCCTCAGCTACCTGCCCGACACCGAGCTCTACTACCGGTCGGGCGACGACTGGTCCACGCTGACCGGTCTCGACCAGTTCGAGCTCGTGATCTTCAACCGGTTCCTGCCCGACACGCTGCCCACCGCACCGATCCTGGCCATCGCGCCGCCCACGACGTCGCCGCTGGGCACGGTGACCGGCACGCTCACGAACCCGGCGCTGGGCACCCTGGACCCGACCGACCCGATCCTGCGCTACGTGGACCTGTCCACCACCCACGTCGCCGAGGCCCAGCAGCTCGTGTTGCCGGCCTGGGCACGGGCCGTGATCCCGGGGCCCGGGAGCTCGCCGCTGCTGTACTCGGGGGTCCTGGCCGGGCGTCCCGCCGCCGTGCTCGCGTTCGAGCCCCGGCGATCGGACCTGCCGCTCCAGGTCGCGTTTCCGATCCTGGTTGCGAACCTCGCCGGCGAGCTGCTCGGAGGCTCCGCGACGCCCGCCGATGCGCTGGCACCCGGCACGCCGGTGACGCTCGCGATCCCCGCCCGGTGCGACCGGCGTCCGCGTGGAGCGACCCGACGGGTCAGCGGACGAGCTGGTCGCCCCGACCCAGGACGCCGCCTCGGTGACGTTCGCGCGGAACGATCTCCTGGGCGTCTACACGCGTGACCGCGATCGGCGGTCCCCGCGGATCGGCGGCTCCCGGCGCCTCAGGGCCACCCACTTCGTCCCCGGTCACGACCGCCGCCCCGATCGGCAGCGAGAGCGGCCAGACCGCCCCCGCGGCCACGTTCCAGCCCGTCGACCCGTCGGCGCCGGTCCGGTTCGCCGTGGACCTGCTCGACGTCGGCGAGTCCAACATCGCGCCGGGCGACGGCGCCGCCCCTCGACCGGCGTGGGCGGACCAGGCCGCGGCCGGCGCGGGTGCATCCGAGGGTCCGGGCGCATCATCCGGGCCCGTCCGCCGGCACGCCCGGAGCCGCAGCGCCCCAGCAGCCGCGACGAGCTGTGGGTCCCGATCGTGCTGATCGCGCTCGTCGTGCTCACCCTCGAATGGCTGGTGTACGAGCGGGACACGCTGGCCCGCCTCCGCCGGGCCGCCGGCGCCCGGCTGGCCGGGACCGGACCCGGGCGACCCGGTGGCGGGCGGGGCGCCTGATGGGCATCGCGTTCGACGCGCCGCAGGCCCTCGCGCTGCTGCCGGTCCTGCTCGCGATCGTGATCGCCCTCCATGTCGCCTCGCGACGGCGGATGGGCGCGGGACGGCGGCGAGTCGCGCTCGTCGTCCGGGTGCTCCTGCTCTCGGCCCTGGTCGGGGCGCTGGCGGGCATCCGGCTGGTGCTGCCGGTGGACCGGCTCGCGGTCGTCTACGTGACCGATCTCTCGGACTCGGTCGGCACGGCCGGCCGGGAGGAGGCGCTCGCCTACATCCGGCAATCGCTCGCGGCCAAGCGGGACGGGGACGTGGCCGGGATCGTCGCCTTCGGCGGTGACGCCCTGGTGGAGCGCCTGCCGTCGGATCTGGCCGAGATCGACCGGCTCGCCTCCACGCCGGTCCGCGGCGCCACCGACATCGGGGCGGCCCTCCGCCTCGCGTCGGCCCTGTTCCCCGACGACAGCCAGAAGCGGATCGTGCTGCTCTCCGACGGCAACGACACCACCGGATCGGGCCAGACGGAGGCGGCCCTCGCGGCCGCGCGCGGGATCCAGGTGGAGACCGTCCTGACAGGTCGGCCGGCCGCGACGAGGTGCTCGTCGAGCGGCTGAGCGCACCGTCCACGGCGCGCCTGGGCGAGGAGGTGGAGGTCACCGCGGACATCACCTCCACGGTCGCCCAACCGGCAACGGTCCGCCTGTTCGTCAACGGGGAGCTGGCCGCGACCAAGCCCGTGGACCTGGCCCAGGGGCCCAACCGCGTCGACATTCACGTTCACGCCCCGGCGATCCGGGCTTCCTGCGGTTCCGGGTGGTCGTCGAGGCCGCGCGCGACACCTTCAACCAGAACGACCGCGCGGACGCGAACACCATCGTCAAGGGCGAGCCGAAGGTGCTCGTGGTCAAAGGCGATGAGACCGTGGCGGCCGACCTGGTGACGGCCCTCCAGACCGAGGGCCAGCAGGTGGATACGGCCATCCCCGAGGCCCTGCCGACTGACCTCGGCGGTCTCGCCGAGTACGACTCGATCGTGCTCGTGGACGTGCCCCGGATCCGGCTCACGGACCAGGCGATGGCGGCGCTCCAGGTGTACGTGCGCGATCTGGGCCGGGGCCTGGTGATGGTGGGCGGACCGCGGAGCTACGGAGCGGGGGGTTACACCTCGACACCGCTCGAGGAGACGCTGCCCGTGGACATGGGCGTGCGGGACCGGCAGAAGCAGCCGGAGGTTGCCCTGGTCGTCGTGATCGACAAGTCGGGCTCCATGGATGCGTGCCATTGCAACAGCTTCAACAACGGGATCAACAACGGCTCCGGCATCGCCGGCGTCAAGAAGGTGGACATCGGCAAGGAGGCGATCCTGCGGGCGGCTTCCGCACTCACGGCGCAGGACGAGCTGGGCGTGGTCGCCTTCGACTCGACCGCGCACTGGGTCGTGCAGACGGCGCCTCTTGGCGGGCTCCAGGACCTGCAGGCCCAGATCGCCGGGATCACCCCCAACGGCCAGACCAACATCTTCTCCGGATCTGGACCAGGCGGTGCAGTCGCTGGAGCAGGCGACAGCGACCCGGCGGCACATCATCCTGCTCACCGACGGCTGGTCGAGCAGCGGCCAGTACGCGGACATCCTCGCCCGCATGAAAGCGGACGGGATCACGCTGTCCACGGTCGGGGCCGGCGGTGGCGCCAACCCGTTCCTGGAGCAGCTCGCCAAGCAGGGCGGCGGCCGTTACTACGCGGCCGCGAACCCCGCCTCCATCCCCGACATCTTCCTCAAGGAGACGCAGCAGGTCTCCGGCGAGCAGATCGTCGAGGAGCCCTTCTACCCGATCCTGACCTCGAGCTCGCCGATCCTGCGGGGCCTGGACAGCGGCTTTCCGCAGCTGCTCGGCTACAACGGCACGACCGCCAAGCCGGCGGCCCAGACCGTGCTGGTCACCGACCGCGACGATCCGCTGCTCGCGCAGTGGCAGTACGGGCTCGGCCGCGCGGTCGCCTGGACCTCGGACTCCACGGGCCGCTGGGCGAAGAGCTGGATCGGCTGGCAGGGGTTCTCGAAGTTCTTCAGCCAGCTCGTCGGCTGGACGTTCCCGGGCGAGGAGAGCGGCGGCATCGAGGCCGCATTCGTTGACCGTGGCGGGCGGACATACCTGCGGGTGCACAGCGTCAGACAGCGACGGTTCGGCACGCGACTTCTACGCCACCTCGGTTGCGCTGGTCGGTCCGGACCTGGAGCCGCTCACGGTCAATCTCAAGCCAGGTGGCGCCCGGCGTGTACGAGGCGCCGGTCGCCTCGCTCCAGAGCGGCGCGTACGCCGTGCGGGTCACCCAGACCAAGCCCGGGGCCACGGCGCTGGGCCGAACCCTGGGTCTCGTGGCGCCGACGCCCGCCGAGTACCGGATCCTCGGGCGCGAACCAGGCGTTCATGGCCGCGATCGGTGCCGCCACCGGGGGCTCGACGGTCGGGCTCCGGCCGCGGCGTCTGGATCACACGACCTGGCGACCACGGCCAGCTTCACCGACCTGTGGCCGTGGCTGCTCCTGCTCGCCCTGCTGCTGTGGCCGCTCGACATCGCGCTGCGGCGGGTCTCGATCGGGCGGCGCGAGCTGCGCCGACGGCCGGCGCTGGATCACCGACCGGGTCCGCGGCCGGCGGGTGGCGGCGCGCACGAGGCCTGTGGAAGGGATGCTCGCGGCGCGGGATCGCGCCGGTTCCGCGGGTGCCCGCACCGCGATCCTGCGCGAGGCGGCCGAGCGCCCGGTGCCGCAGCCGGACGCGACGGCAACGAGCGTCCCGGCGGCGGTCGCTTCGACCTCGCCCGCCTCGCCGGAGATCGCCCAGCGGCCCATCCCGCCCGTGGCGGACACGGCACCCGTGGGCCCGGCCGGGTCCGTGCCCGTCGATGCCGACACCATGGCGCGGCTGCGCGAGGCGAAGCGGCGCGCGCGGGGCTGATCCGCGCGGCCGGCAACCCGCGAAATCGTCCTTCGGCGCGGTCCGCGCCCCGTCACAATGCGAGCGCGCCAGGGGGCGGCGATCGCCCCCGGACCCCGGGAGGGACGATCACATGTCGTTGTCACGCCGCAGCGTCGGCGGCCGCCTGGTCATGCTCGGCGTGTCGGCCAGCTTGCTCCTCTCGCTGGCCGCCGCGCCTGCGACGGCGGCAACGCCGGCGACGGCTTCGGCGCCTGCGAACCGGGCGTCGGCCTCGCACGTGCTCGTTCGCGGCAGCGTGACGCCACGGGCAGCGGCCCAGCGAGCTCGCGGCGTGGACCGCCCGGCAAATCGCCACGTCACGCTCGGCCTGTCGTCCTGGAACGCGCTGCCGACCCGTCGGAGCGGAACCGGGCACGGCACGCAGGGCACGGTCCGGCCCCGGATCGTCCTCCCCGATCCGATCTCGGTCGGCGCCTTCGACGGCATCAGCCAGGCGGGCGACGGCCTGACCGGTGAACCGCCTGATCCGTGGATCGCTGCCAGCGCGACCCATCTCGTCCAGAGCACCAACGGGCTGATCCGGATCACGACCCGGTCCGGATCCCCGCTCGTGACCGTGCCCACGTGGGCCATGTTCGCACTCGATCCGAGCGAGCTCGACGCAGACCCACGGATCCTGTGGGACGCGTACCACGGGCGCTGGGTGGGCGTGCTCCTGAGCTTCCAGGAGGACTACTCGCTCAACTTCCTGAACCTCGCCGTGTCCCAGACCAGCGACCCCACCGGGGCGTGGGACATCCGTGCCTATCCCTACTCGGACCAGGACGGGTTCTCGACGCTGCCCGACTACCCGGGCATCGCCTCGTCAACCGACAAGGTCGTGCTCACGGGCAACGAGTACCACGATGACGGCGGGTACGTGGGCGCAAGCGTGCTGGTCGTCAAGTGGTCCGACATCCTCGCCGGCCTGGCGGGCAATCCCAGCCTGTGGACCTACGGTGACCCGTCGCTGTTCACGATCCGGCCCGCCCAGAACGTGACGGCCAGCAGCTACGTCCACCTGGTCGCCGCCTCCAACGCGGGTGACGCGGTCATGTACGCGCGCCTCAGCGGTACCGCCCCGACCCTCGCCTGGACGGACCTCACGGACGCGACGGGTCTGCCCGGCTTCTGCGGCGTGGAGGAGCCGCGCCAGCCGGGTGATCCGGCGACCATCAGCGACGCCGTGGACGGCCGGCCCACGGACGCCCTGTGGCGCTCGAACCGGCTCGCCTTCGTCTCGACCTGCGCCAGCTCCTCCGACGGCGGCGCGACCTTCGATGACGATGTGCGGGTCACCGTGCTCGACACGACCGCGTCCCCGCCCCGGCCCGCCACCGGTCAGGACGACGTCCTGATCGGGGAGCCCGGCATCGACTCGTTCATGGGCGGCATCGGCTTCAGCGGGGACGGGACGCTGTTCGTCTCGTACAGCGAATCCTCGCCGAGCCAGTTCGTGTCCACGCGAGCCGCGGCCTATTTCGGCGGCGCCTGGAGCGCGTCGATCCCGGTCGACGAGGGCGCGGGCACGTACACCGGCACCCGCTGGGGTGACTTCGTGGGGGTCGCGACCGACCCCGCCGGCTCGGCTGCCGTGTGGCAGTCCAACGAGGTGCCCACGGCCGACGGGGCCTGGGAGACGCAGGTCTCGAGGCTCGTGCTCGACCAGGTTGCGCCGACCGTCAGCGGCCCGACGCAGGCGCTGGTTGCCGGGTCCACGCTCGGTGCCTACGCGCTGCCCATCCGGGTGACGTGGACCGCCGGCGACACCGGCAGCGGGGTCACCCGGAACCTGCTCGGCGTCGACCAGTTCAGCACCGGCCTGTTCGACGCGGGCGCCGCCCCGACGACCGCGGTGACCCGCAGCCACTGGTGGCGTCCTGCCAGCATCTCGGGTGACTACTCCTACCAGTACGGTGCGGCCGCCATCGACGCCGCCGGCAACCAGAGCGGGACCGTGCTCGGTCCCAAGGTGACAGCCCTCGTCTACCAGCAGACCCAGGGAACCACGTACTCCGGCACGTGGAAGACCTCGACCAGCTCCGTGTTCAGCGGCGGAAGCGCGAGGTACTCGAGCTCCGCCGGCGCGTCGGCCACGTTCACGACATCGAGCGCACGGGCGATCGGGTTCGTGACCTACCGGCACTCGGGTCGGGGCAAGGTCAAGATCTACATCGACGGCGTGTACAAGAAGAAGATCAGCCTGTCGAGCACGTCCACGCGGACCGGGTATATCGCCTACGTCGCCGCGTGGTCAACGCCCGGCACCCACAAGGTCAAGGTCGTCGTCGCGAAGGGCCGCGTCGAGGTGGATGCCTTCGTGGTCCTCAAGTAGCGAAGGCCGCTCGGCGGTTCGCGGGGAGCGGTGCTAGCCTCCTCGGCATGGCACCGTTCCCCACTCGCCCGTCGCATGTTCGGCGTGCGCGGGTGATCCTCGCAGCGACGCTCCTCTCGATCGTCACCGCGGCCTGCGGCACGATCTCCACCTCGCCGCCGCCGGCCACGCCGACGGACTTCCCGGGGATCACGGGCCGCCTCAACGCGGCCCATGTCACGGTGCGCGACTGGGTATCGGGCGACGCGGGCTGCCAGGATCCCGATCTCGTCCCCGCGTCCATCAGCTTCCATGCGAGCGGGCTTGACCAGGTCCAGCCGGTGAAGCTGTACCTGTACGTCTTCCGCGACCGGGCCGCCTTCGAGCGTCACCGTGACCAGGTGGGCCCGTGCGCCCAGTCCTGGGTGACCGACGCCCAGGCATACGAGGAGATCGAGCAGTCGCCCTACGTGGTGGCCGGCCAGGGGCCGTGGGGCACGGGGTTCGAAGCGGCTCTGCGGGCGGTGCTCGAGATGGCCGCCGGCACCGGGGGCTGATCCGCCGGGCTGAGCCCGTTGGGTGCTCCGCCGGTCTGATCGACGGGGACTGGTCCTGGCCCGGGTACTGCGGCGCTCCGTGCGCGACCTCACCCGACCGCACCGGTACCGGGCCTGGCCTCCCATTGCCGGGGTGACGTCCGGGCGGTCGAAGCGGTGCGCCCACGCGCCGATCCTCGGTCCATGGAGCTCAGCCCGCGCCGCCGCCGCGCCCTCTCGACCGCGCTCGCTGTCGTGCTTGCGGTGGAGTCGGTCTCGGCCGTCGCCGCGGCGGCAAGCGTCTCCGTCCGGCCTTCCGGCCCCGGGCTTCCGAGCCCGGCCGTAGCCGCCGCGGGCGATCCCGGCCCGACCCGCGCGTCAGGCGCGGCCGGTGCCCGGGCCGAGGGACCGGTCCTCCCCGCGAACGCGGTGCCTGCCTCGATCGCCGATGCCACACACGGGCGCACGCTCGAGCGCCTGCCCGACGCCGGCGCTGCCAGCCCGCCCGGCCCGTCGGCAGCACCGACCGTCAGCATGTCCATGGTGGCCAGGGTCGGGCGCGGAGCGCTGCGGCTCGCGGCGATCCATCCTCGCTCGAAGCCGAAGGCATCCGGCGGCGCTCCGGCGAAGCCCGTGGCGCATGTCGGGCGCAACCATGTCTGGATCCCGTCGCTGGGCGTCAACCGGTCCGTCGCGTGGTTCCCGTGCTCTCGCAGCCGCGCCCCTGACAACTACCTCTACCGGTGGGGCTGCGCCGGCGCCAACAATGTGTACCTCATGGGTCACGCGTATGGCGTCATGAAGGGCCTCCACGATGCCTGGGTCGCCGGCCGCCTCCGCGCAGGCATGACTGCCTGGTACGCCGACTCGCGGGGCGTCGTGCACACCTATCGAGTGAAATGGTGGAAGGTGACCGCGCCCACGACATCGGCGAACTGGGCCTGGGCCGCCCAACGGGTGCCGTCGATGACGCTCCAGACCTGCGTCGGCAAGAACAGCGCCTACCGCCTGATGGTCCGCCTGGTCGAGGTCAAGGGCTAGCCGGTCGAGGTCCCGGGCCAGCCGGTCGAGGTCCTGGGGTGACGGCTGGCCGTCAGCGACCGGTCAGCTAGACGATCCGCAGCCCGAGGATCCTGCGTGCGATCACCAGCCGCTGGATCTGGCTCGTTCCCTCGCCGATCTCGGTCAGCTTGGCGTCGCGCAGGAAACGCTCGACCGGGTAGTCCTCCACGTAGCCATACCCGCCGTGGACCTGGAGCGCGGCGTTGGTCACGCGGGCGGACACCTCCGACGCGAACAGCTTGGCCTGTGCCGCCGCCAGCCCGTAGTCGCGGTCCTGGTCCTTGAGCCACGCTGCGCGATGGACGAGCGCCCGGGCCGCCTCGATCTCGGTGGCCATGTCCGCGATCATGAACGCGACGCCCTGGAAGGTCCCGATCGGGCGTCCGAACTGCTCGCGCTCCTTCGCATACGGGATGGCCGCGTCGAGGGCCGCCTGCGAGATGCCCAGTGCGAGCGCGGCGATCGAGATTCGGCCGCCGTCAAGGACCTTGAGGAACGCCCGGAACCCGGCACCCTCGTCACCGAGCAGGTTCGCCGCCGGGACCCGGACGCCCTCGAGCAGCAGCTCGCCCGTCGCAGAGGCGTGGAGCCCCATCTTGTGCTCGAGGCGGCCGACCGAGAATCCCGGGGCATCCGCGGGCACCACGAACGCGGAGATCGCGGCCGAGCCGTCCGCCCTGGCGCCGGAACGGGCGGTCACGACATACAGCCCGGCCTGGCCGGCGTTGGTGATGAACCGCTTCCGGCCGTCGATGACCCAGGTACCACCATCCGGACCGGGTTCGTGCGTGGCCGTGGTGCGCGTGCCGCCCGCGTCGGATCCGGCGGTCGGCTCCGTGAGGCCATACGCCCCGAGCATCCGGCCGGAGGCCAGCGGCGGCAGGAACCGATCCCGCTGCTCGTCACTGCCGGCGACCAGGAGCGGGCCGCAGCCGAGGCTGGTGTGCGCCGCGACGATCAGCCCGAGCGATCCCCACACGCGGCCGATCTCCTCGACCGCGATGGCGTACGCCAGGGTGTCCATCCCGGCTCCGCCCCATCGCTCGGGGACGTTGATCCCCAGCCAGCCGAGCTCCCCGATGCGGCGGACGATCTCCGCCGGGAAGCGCCGGGCCTGTTCGTGCTCGTCGACGACCGGCGCCACCTCCGCCGTCATGAACTCGCGGATGGTGTCCCGGAGGAGGACGTGATCGGGGGACAGGTCGAGATCCATGACCGGAGCGTAGCGCAGGCTGCCCCGCCACGACCGGGCGCCCCGGCGCCGGGCGCTCGGCGCCGGATCTTGCTAGCCTCTGGACCGGATGCCCGACCTGCCCCCGACCAGCCCGAGCTCGGCCGCCCTCGCCGACGCTGACGCGTCGCCCGCCGGATCGCCGCCGGCCCTGCGCCGCGCGATCCTGCTCCACCTCCGCCGCGGCGGACCCTCGGCGCCCGACGCGATCGCCAGCGCGCTGGGCGCCAGCCGGAGCGGAGTCGCACAGCAGCTGCGGGCGCTGGACAGCGCAGGGCTCGTGAGCCGCACCTCGGTGCGCCACGGCGTCGGTCGGCCCCGGAACCTGTACGACATCACCGAAGATGCCCAGGACCTGTTCCCGTCCAACTACGACGACCTGGCGACAGGGCTGCTGGCGGCGATCCTCGAGGTCGGTGGTGACGGGCTCGTCGAGGCGGTGTTCGCGGCCCGCCGTCGCCAGGCCGAGACGCGACTCCGACGGCGGATGGACGCCCAGCTGCCGCCGGGGGCGACGATCGCCGATCGCGTGCGTGAGCTCGCCCGGCTGCAGGACGAGCTGGGCTACATCGCCGAGGCGCAGGTCGACGGGGACGGGATCCGGCTCCTGGAGCACAACTGCGCCGTGCTCGACGTCGCGCGCGGCAGCCCCGTTGCCTGCCAGGCCGAGCTGGACCTGTTCCAGGGCCTGCTGGGCACTGAGCTGGTCCGCGAACGGCACATCGCCGCCGGCGACCGCTGCTGCGAGTACCGGGTGGTCACGCCCCGGGCCTGAGGCGCGCCCTCCCCGACTTCCGGGCCGGGTGCCGTGGTGGTGCCCGGCGCGGTGCCCGGGCGGCGGCCGCTACCCCTCCTCGCGCTCCACGACCTGTCGCCGGGCCGGCTCGCGCACCGGCCTGGGCACGTCAGACACGTTGGGCACGAACGAGGCCGCCAGCGAGGTCGCCGCGATCTGCTGCTGCTGCTCCACGTCCAGGATGCCGAGGCGTCCGAGCGTCGCCAGCTCGTCCCGAATGTACGTCTTGAGCATCTCGGGACCGTCGGTGCTGATCGTGTAGCGCACGCCGTTGCGATGGAGCTGGTCGAAGATCCAGCGGAACTCCTCCCAGCTCGACACCACGCCCGTGTTGAGGTTGGACGAGGGGCAGATCTCGAGCACGATCCCGCGCTCGCGGAGCATCGCCATCGTCCGCGGGTCGTACGCCGCCTTCACCCCGTGCCCGATGCGGTCGGGCTCGAGCAGCTCCACGACCCGGGCGATCTCGTCCACGGGGCCCGACTCACCGGTGTGGACCGTGATCCCGAGGCCGTATTGCCGGGCGCGGCGGAACAGGCGCCGGTAATCGGCGACCCGGAAGGTGGCCGACTCGGGCCCCGCGATGTCGATGCCCACCACGCCCCGGTCGCGCCAGGTGATCGCCTTCTCCGCGATGATCTCGTTGAGCTCGTACGGGAACGCGCGGTCGAGGCAGAACAGGAGCCCGGGCTTGACCGGGTACTCGAGCGTGGCGCGGTCCATGCCCCGCACGGCCGCGGCGATGATGTGGTCGAGATCCTGCTCGCCGCCACGGTTCCGCTTCATCGGGTTGAAGCGGAGCTCCATGGTGGTGATGTTGTTCTTGCGGTAGGCGCCGCCCACGACCTCGTACACGGCGCGCTCGACGGCGATCGGGCTGGACTGGATGAGCTCGGTCCAGTGGAACAGCTGGAGGTAGGCGTCGAAGCTCTTGGGGCGCCGCGGGTGGACCGTGATCAGGTCCCGGAACTCCCAGTAGTCACGGGTCGGCAGCTTGATGCCCTGGGCATGCGCGATCGACCACATGATCGACGGCGTGACGGCCGCGCCGAGATGGCAGTGGAGCTCGGCCAGGGGAACCTTGCGGCTGAGCGTGGATGCCATGGCCGAAGGATAGCGTCCGGGGGGTGGCGGGGATCAGGACCATCGACGGATGCCGGGAGCGCGAGGGTCGGGTACCGTGTCACCCGCGGCCGCGCGAATGCGCTTTCCGCCATGATCCAGGCACTCCAGTGAGGCGACACGATGATCCGGGGATTCAACTCGATCCGGGGGCGCCGTCCAGCGCGCCTTGGCCTGCTCCTGGCGCTGGCGGCGCTGGTCGCCGCGGCATGCGGCGCATCGGCCTCGCCGTCACCCACGCCCGGCGACGCGTACCAGGTCGCCCAGCGGGCGTTCGGCGCCCCGATGGACCAGCTCCAGGTCCAGGTCGGCGTCCAGTCCACGGGCGGCACCAACGACATCAGCATCGACCCGAGCGCGATCCAGCTCGTGCTCGACACCAAGGCCGGCAAGGGCAGCCTGCACCTCTCCCTGCCCGTCTCGGCCCTGGGCTCGGACGCCACGCAGCTCCAGGCGCTGGGCGTGACCGGAGACACCCTCGACCTCGACATCCTGTACGACGGGACGGCGCTGTACGCGAAGAGCCCGCTGGCGGCAACGCTCGTGCCGATGCTCGCCGCCCAGGGCGGGCAGCCCGTCACCGGCGATCTCACGGGCTGGCTTCGCCTCGGCACCGCGGACGACTTCGCCGGCCTCGTGGACAGCCTCGGGGTGACGCCGGGCGCGTCCGGCGCGCCGGACGCGTCGGCACTGCCCTCCGGCCTCGGTGATCTCGACCCGACACAGCTCAAGTCGGAGCTCGAGGACGCCGGCGTCGTCGTGACCTACGTCGGCAGCGAGAGTCGCAACGGGGCCGATTCCGATCACCTCACGGTAACCGTCGACTCCCAGAAGCTCGCGAACAGCCCGCTCGCCAAGCAGCTGCCCGCCAGCGACCTCGGCCAGATCCAGGACATCGCGGGCGGCGACACCCTGTCGGCCGACGTGTGGCTCAACCGGTCCGACGGCCGGCTCAACGAGGTCGACCTCCACGCGGCCTCCTCGGACGGGTCGAAGACGGACATCACCGTTCTGGTCAGCGTGCCCGGTGCGACCGCGCTCGACGCGCCGGCCGATTACACGGACGTGCCGGTCGTGCCGATGCTGACGACGCTCATGCAGACGTTCGGGGGCTCGTTCCTGCCCACGCCGTAGGGCACCGCGCCCGGCTCCGGGCGAGCCCCGATCAGCTCGCCGCCCGCACCACGCGGCCCTCGGCATCGAGGGTCGCCCGCCGGCGGAGGGCCCGTTCCTCCGCGCCAGGGACCTGGTCCCGGGCGTGGTAGCTGGAGCGCACGAGCGGCCCCGACTCCACGTGCCTGAAGCCGAGGGCCATGGCCTCGGTCCTCATGTCCGCGAACTCGTCGGGGTGGTAGTAGCGGACCAGCGGCAGGTGCTGCTCGGTGGGCCGCAGGTACTGGCCGATGGTCAGGATGTCGCAGTCGACCTCGCGCAGCGCCTCGAAGCACTCGGTCAGCTCCTCCCGGGTCTCGCCCAGGCCGACCATGAGGCTCGACTTCGTGTGCACCGGGTTGCCGTACTCGGCCGCGTAGGCCTTGGCGCGCTCGAGGACCGAGAGCGTGCGGTCCCAGCGGGCGCGCCTGCGGACGGGCTGCTGGAGCCGGCGCACGGTCTCCAGGTTGTGGTTGAGGATGTCGGGGCCGGCACCCATGACGGTCCGCAGCGGCGCCTCCTCCCCGTTGAAGTCCGGGATCAGGACCTCCACGCCCATGCCCGGGCTCCGCTGCCGGCACTCGCGGATCGTGGCCGCGAAGGCGCCGGCGCCGCCATCGGGCAGGTCATCGCGGGCGACGCTGGTGACCACGACGTGGTCGAGGTTCATGGCGGCGATGGCCTGGGCGACGCGCCGCGGCTCGTCGTCGTCGAACCAGGTGGGCCGGCCGGTCTTGATCGCGCAGAAGCCGCACGCCCGGGTGCACACGTCGCCCAGGATCATCACGGTTGCGGTGCGCTGCTCCCAGCACTCCCCGATGTTGGGGCAGCGGGCCTCCTCGCACACGGTGTTGAGGTTGAGGCCCCGGAGCAGGCCCTTGAGGTCGTGATAGTTGTCGCCGGACGCGAGCCGCGACCGGATCCACTCGGGATGGCGGCGAAGCGGTCGGCTGCCGTCGGCGGCGGGTTCGAGCGCATGGCCCGCGCCGAGCGCGATCGAGATCTCGGACGGCGATGCGTGGTGCCCGTGGCCGGGGTTCGGGTCGAGGATCGGCAGCTCGCGGCCCATGTCGCTAGTAGAGCGCGGTCTCGGGCCCGACGCCCTCGAGCCAGGCCTTGATGTCGCGCAGCAGCGCCGCCCCGCCGGCGCCGTCGTTCGCCCGGTGGTCCACGGCGAGGACCATGTTCATGACCGGTCGGATCGCGATGAGGTCGCCGTCCTCGGTGGTCACCACGACCGGGCGCTTGGTGATCGCCTCCATGGTCACGATGCCCACCTCGGGCACGTTGAGGATGGGCATCACGAGGTTCGTGCCCAGATAGCCCGTGTTGTCCACCGTGAACGTGCCGCCGCCGAAGTCGTCGAGCTTGAGCTTGTTGTTGCGGGCGCGAACCGCGACATCGTTGATCGCGGCATTGAGGCCGTGGATCGAGAGCTGGTCAGCGTCACGGATGACCGGGACGATCAGGCCGTCATCCACGGCGACCGCCACGCCGATGTTGATGCGACGCTTGGCCAGGAGGCCCTGGTCGGTCCAGTGGGCGTTGAAGGTGGGGTTCCGCTTGAGCGCTTCGGCCGCGGCCTTGACCACGAACGGGACGTAGCTGAGCGAGAAGCCCTCCTTGGCCTGGTAGGCCTTCTTCATCCGCTCGCGAAGCCCGACCAGGCGGGTGACGTCGACCTCCATCTGGACATAGGCGTGCGGCGCCTGGAGCGCGCGGGTCATCTGGGCCGCGATCCCCTTGCGCATCTGCGTGAGCGGGACGAGGACCTCGTCCGCGCCGGGCGGGATCACGACGGCCGCGGGTGCGGGCGCACCGCCCGGCTGCCTGGCCGGAGCAGGCGCCGCGGGCGCGGGCTGCGCAGCGGCGACCGGCTGCGACGGGGCCGGTGCGGGCGCTGGGGTGGGCGTGCCGGTCCGGATCGCCTCGACCACCGCGAGCACGTCCTCGCGGGTGATCCGGCCCCCACCCCCGGTGCCGGCGACCTGGGCGGCCTCGAGGCCGTGCTCTCGCAGCAGCCTCCGTACCGCGGGCGTCATCCGGGCATTCGCGTCGCCCACCTCGGGCGCGTCGGCGATGGACGTCGCGGCAGCCGCCGCCGTTGTGGTCGCCACCGGCGGGGCATCCGCGCGCACCGGGCGCTCGTCCGAGCCCGCCGGACCGTTCGCCGGCTCGAACCGCGGGGTCGGGGCGGTGGCGACAGCAGGCGCCGTCGAGGCAGGTGGCGCCGAAGCGGACGCCGTGGCAGCCGGCGCTGCCGGCGTCGTCCCGGCGCCATCGTCGGCGGTCTCGATCACCGCGATCTCGGCGTTGTTGGGGACGGTGTCCCCTTCCTGGACCAGGATCTCGCGGAGCACGCCCGCGAACGGCGACGGCACCTCGGCGTTCACCTTGTCGGTGATGACCTCGAGCAGCGGCTCGTACTTCTCGACGGTGTCGCCGGGCTGCTTGAGCCAGCGTCCGATCGTGCCTTCGGCCACGCTCTCGCCGAGCTGGGGCATCGTCACCTTGGCCACTGGGTCGGTTCCTCCGCTGGGGCGCTGTGCCGGAGCACGACGGTTCGCTCGCCCTAGTGTCGCGCATCGCGGCCGTCGATGCCCAGCCGGCGACCGGTCGACGCAGGCAGCTAAAGGCTCTATCACGCCCATGCGCTGGACCTTTAGGCGCGGCTCACGCCGCCAGGCACCGGAAATGACAGCACCGGGCCGCGAGAAGTACCCGGTCCTCCCGATGTGTCGCCGGGCCGCATCCACGACCCTGTTCCCAGTCGCCGCGACGGGAGCGACGACCAGGAAGGATCAACGAGATGAACGCCTACATTGCGGAGCTGCTGGTTCGTGACCACATCGAGACCCTCGATCGCGAGGCCCGGCGCAGGCGTCTCGCCCGGCTCGCGAACGCCGGTCGCACCCGCCCGGGCGCCATCGCCCGGCTGGCGTCCCGGCTCGCGGAGCTCGGTCCGCTGGGTCGGGCCGTGGCGGTCCTGCGGCGGCCGGCAGGCGCGTGATGCGGGGTGACGCGCGGTGACCACCGCGACGCCCCGGCATGCGCCGGCCGGCGCGGCAGTCATGTGCCATGCCGGTATGATCGCCGACATGGTGGGCCGCCTGGTCAGCCCCGTCATCATCGGGCGCGACCCCGAGCTCGAGGCGGCGCAGCACGCGCTCGACTCGGCGCTCGCCGGTGCGCCGACGCACCTGCTCGTGGCCGGCGAGGCCGGGGTCGGCAAGAGCCGATTCGTCGCCGAGATCGCGCGTCTGGCCGGAGAGCGGGGGGCGCGGGTCCTGCGCGGCGAGTGCGCCAGCGTGGGCGACGGTGGCCTTCCCTACGCGCCGATCGTCGAGGCGCTGCGCGAGCTCGCGAACGCGCTGGCCCCGGAGGAGCTGGCGGAAGTGGTCGGGCCGTCGGGACCCGACCTCGTGCGCCTCGTCCCATCGCTCGCGCCGTCGCCGATCGCCGTCCCGGTCCAGCAGGAGTGGCTCCAGGCACGGTTGCTGGAGGCGCTGCTCGGGCTGCTGCACCGGCTCGCGGCACGGACGCCCGTCGTGCTCGTGGTCGAGGACCTGCACTGGGCCGACGCGGCGACGCGAGAGACGGTGTCGTTCCTGGTCCGCAACGTGCGCACCGACCGGATGCTGCTGGTGCTCACCTTCCGCTCGGATGAGCTGCACCGCCGGCACCCTCTCCTGCCGTGGCTGGCCGAGGTCGAGCGCAGCGGCCGGATCGAGCGGATCGACCTCGCCCGCCTCGACCGCGACGAGATCAGCGACCTCGTGGCGGCGATCCTCGGCGTCCAGCCGGATCGGACGGTCGCCGATCGCATCTATCGCCGCTCGGACGGCAACCCGTTCTTCGCGGAGGAGCTGCTCGCCGCCGGCATCGACGGGACCGCGTCCCGGGGCATGTCGGACACCCTGCGTGACGTCCTGCTGGGCCGGCTCGCGGCCGCCCCGGAGCCGGCCCAGGCGGTCCTGGGCCCCGCGGCCGTGGCCGGCCGCCACGTGGACCACGAGCTGCTGGTGCGGATCGTCGCCATGCCCGAGGCCGAGCTGCTGGACGGTCTGCGAGCGGCCGTGGGGAGCCAGATCCTGGTCACCGAGACGGGTCCCACCGGCGAGGACGGCTACGCCTTCCGGCATGCGCTGCTCCAGGAGGCTGCCTACGAGGAGCTCCTGCCGGGCGAGCGGCGGCGCCTGCATCGGGCGTGCGCGGAGGCGATCGCGAGCCGCGTCCTCGGCGACGGCGCGGAGGCGGCTGCGCAGTGGGCGCAGCTTGCCTATCACTGGTCGCTCGCCCGAGACGACGAGCGCTCGTTCGAGGCGTCGATGCGCGCGGCGGAGGCTGCGGAGCGCTCGTTCGCGTTCGAGGCCGGACTCCAGCACTACGAGCATGCCCTGGAGCTGTGGTCGGGGGTCGCCGATGCTGATCGGCTGGCCGGCGCCGATCGCGCGGACGTCCTGTCGCGAGCGGCCGACGCGGCCGACCTGGCGGGCGCGCAGAACCGTCACGTCGCGCTCCGCCGGGAGGCGATCCTGGCGCTCGATGCCGGCGCGAACCCGGTCCGGGCGGCGGTCCTGCGGGAGCGGCTCGGTCACGGCCTGTGGACCCACGGCGACTCCGCGGCTGCGCTGGCTGCCTACGAGGACGCCATGGCGATGATGCCCGAGGAGCCACCGACCGCGGAGCGTGCTCGCGTGCTCGCCGGCTACGGCCAGATCCTGATGCTGCTCGACCGCTGGCGCGAGTCCCGGGCCGTATGCGAGCAGGCGATCGAGATCGCCCGACGCGTCGGCAACCGCGAGGCCGAGGGCCACGCCCTCAACACGCAGGGGCTCGACCTGAGCGCGTTCGGACATTGCGACGAGGCGAGAGCCGCCCTGGAGCAGGCCCGCGCGATCGCACTCGAGGTGGGCAACATCGACGACCTCGGTCGCGCCTACGTCAACCTCACCGACGCGCTGTTCTTCTGCGGCGACGCCGACCAGGCCGCCGCGGTCGTGGCCGAAGGCGTCCGGGTCGCCGACAGGTTCGGGATCACCAGCTCGTACGGCGCGTTCCTGCGCCACAACGGCATCCAGATCAACTACGAGCTCGGCCGCTGGCAGACCGCGACACGGCTCGCGCTCGAGAGCTTCGAGATCGCCGCCGCCGGCGCGCATGCGGATCGCTACGGCCTCGCGCGGTGGGTGCCGCTGATGGTGGCGCAGGGAGACTTCGAGCTCGCGGCGACGCAGCTGGACCGCCTCGGCGAGCTGATCGAGGACGCGCCGGTCGAGACCCAGTTCAGTGGCAACTACCATGCCGCCCGTGCCGAGCTGGCGCTGTGGCAGGGTCGCCCGCTCGACGGCATCGACGAGGTGGAACGCGGGCTGGCCCGGCTCGGCGAGGCGGACTGGCCGTGGTACCTGTTCCGCCTCCACCGGCTGGGCGCCTGGGCCACGGCTGATGCCGCGCTGGCCGCGCGGGACCGGCGCGATGCGGCCGCAGAGCAGGACGTCCTGCGGCGAGCCGACGCCCTGCGTGCCGATCGCGACCGGCGCATCGCCGAGCGTCTCGAGCAGCAGTCGGGCAACCAGGCCGGCGTGACCGGGGCCGAGGCCGCAACCGCGGACGCGGAGGACACGCGGCTGCGCGGCACCTCGGACGCCGGTGCCTGGCACGAGGCACGCGATCGCTGGACCGACCTGCAGCGCCCGTACGTGGGGGCCTACGCGGGCTGGCGCGAGGCCGAGGCCCTGCTCGAGGCCGGCGATCGGGCCGCGGCCGCGCCGGTGCTGCGCGATGCGCTGGACAGCGCGATGCGGCTGGGCGCAAAGCCCCTGGCCGCCGCGCTGCAGTCGCTTGCGCGGCGGGCACGGATCGAGCCGGAGCCGATCACGCTGCCGGCGGTCAGTCCGCGAGCCGCCGACCCGTTCGGGCTCACCCGGCGCGAGCGCGAGGTGCTGGCCCTGGTCGCCATGGGGCGTACCAACCGCCAGATCGCCGAGGAGCTGTTCATCAGCGAGAACACGGCCGGGGTCCACGTGTCGAACATCCTGGGCAAGCTCGGCGTGTCGGGCAGGACGGAGGCGGCCGCGATCGCGGTGCGGCTGGGGCTGACCGAGGGGCCGGTCGGTCCGTGACCACGCGGGGGACCTGAGCGCCGCGCCGGGCGATGCCTGCCAGGAATCGACGAGCCCGCGCGGTACCGTTCGCACCCATGATCGAGACCACCTGGGACCAGCTGGCCGCGCTCCGGCTCGAGCGCCAGCACCTGGCGACGCGCGCGCCGCGGGACGCCTGGCTGGATGTCGTGCGCGACCACGTGGGCATCCATGCGCAGGTGCTGGGCTCGGCGGAGCTGGCCATCCACGCCCGTGTCGACGGCTTGTCGCGCGAGGATGTCCGCGATGCGCTGTGGGTCCGGCGGACGCTGGTGAAGACCTGGGCCATGCGGGGCACGCTCCACCTCGTGGCCGCCGACGAGCTTGCGGAGCTGGTCGGCGCACTGGGGACGCGGATCAACTGGCTCCGCCCGGTGTGGCTGCGCTACTTCGGGGTCACCGAATCCGAGATGCTCGCGCTCCAGGATGCGATCGGCGAGACGCTCACCGAGCGCCCGATGACCCGCTCGGCCCTGGCGTCGGGGCTGGCCCGGCGGCTGGGCGACGAGGCGTTCGCCGAACGCGTCACCTCGAGCTGGGGCACGTTCCTCAAGCCCGCCGCCGGCCGCGGGTTGCTGTGCTTCGGTCCCGACGACGGACGCAACGTGACGTTCGTGAAGCCTGCCGCGTGGCTGGGGCGCGAGATGCCCGAGCCCAGCGAGGCAGCCCTGGGCGCGGTCGCCGCACGCCACCTTGCCGCGTTCCCGGGCAGCTCCCGCGGCGAGCTCGCGCGCTGGTGGGGGGTCCAGGGCGGCGCGCCGATGCGGCGGCCGCTCGCGACGCTGGGCGACCAGCTCGTCGAGGTGTCCGCCGGGGGAACGAAGGTGCTCGTGCGGCGCGCCGATCTCGACGACCTTCGGGCGGTCCGACGCTCGGGCACGGTGCGCCTGCTGGCCGGCTTCGACCCCTACACGCTGTCGATCCAGAAGGAGGCCGAGCCGCTGCTGCCGATGGCGCGGCGGTCGCTCGTCTCGCGAACGGCCGGCTGGATCAGCGCGGTCCTGCTGGTCGGGGGTCGGGTCGAAGGGACATGGACCCACGACGTGCGCAAGGGCAGGCTCCGGCTCGCCGTGCGTCCGTGGCGGACGCTGTCGGCGGCGGAACGGCGAGCGGTCGGCGCCGAGGCCGACCGGATCGGTGCCTTCCTCGGAGCTGCACCGGAGCTCGAGATCGCCTCGCCCGCCTAACCGGCCGCCACGTAGCGGTCGAACGCCCGGGCGACGAGCGACTCCAGCTCGGCGAACAGCGGCTCCTCGACGGTCGTGAACGTGAACGTCGCCTTGCCGGTCAGGTGCCTCGCGAGCGCAGGCGACAGGCCCTCCCGCAGCTCCGGCCAGGTGTGAACCGGGAGCAGGAAGAAGACCGACGTGGCGGGTCGCCGGCTTGACGAACGCGAACCACTGGTGGGCGTTCGCGCCACGGCGACGCAGGGTGGGGATGCCGTAGACCGTCGCCGTCTCCAGCCGGCCGCGGTACGGGTCCAGGATGGCCCGGAGCCGAGCCTCGAGCGGCGGCCAGGGCCTCGGCCGAGGGCGCCGCCGCCATCAGTACGCGGCGAGCTTCCGGATCGCGTCCGCGATCTTGAGCGGGTTGAGCATGAACCAGTCCTCGAGCGCGTGGTTGTAGGGCACGCCCGGGACATCCGGACCGGCGATCCGCGACACGGGCCCGTCCAGGTAGTCGAACGCCTCCTCGGCGACGATCGCCGCGATCTCCGCGCCGTAGCCACCGAACCGGTTGTCCTCGTAGGCGACCAGGCACTTGCCGGTCTTGCGCACCGAGCTCAGCACCGTGTCGCGGTCCAGCGGGCGGAGCGTCCGCAGGTCGATCACCTCGACGTCGATCCCCTCGCCTGCCACGCGCTCGGCGGCCTCCAGCGAGTAGGGCGTCATGAGCCCGTAGCTGACGATCGTCACCTGGCGGCCGGGGCGCCGGACCGACGCGAGGCCCAGGGGCACCGTGTACTCGCCGTCCGGCACGTCCCCGCGCACGCTGCGGTACATCTTCTTGTGCTCGAAGAACAGGACCGGGTCATCGTCCCGGATCGCCGTCCGGAGCAGCCCCTTGGCGTCGTACGGGGTGGACGGCACCACCACCTTGAGCCCCGGCACGTGGGTGAAGAACGCCTCCACCGACTGGCTGTGGTACAGCGCCCCGTGGACGCCACCGCCGTACGGGGCCCGGATCACCATGGGCACCGTGAACCCGTTGTTGGACCGGTAGCGCATCCGCGCCGCCTCGGACACGATCTGGTTGAACGCGGGGTGGATGAAGTCGGCGAACTGGATCTCGGCCACCGGCCGCAGCCCGTTGAGCGCGGCGCCGATCGAGGCGCCCACGATCATCGACTCGGTGAGCGGGGTGTCGATGACCCGGTCGTCGCCGAACTCGGCCCACAGGCCGTCCGTGGCCAGGAACACGCCGCCCTTCTTGCCCACGTCCTCGCCCAGGAGCACGATGCTCGCGTCGCGCCGCATCTCCTCGGCCAGGCCGTCGCGGATGGCCTCGATGAACGTCCGGACGGCCATCAGTCCCGGCCCCCGGTCGGCGCCGCCGCACCATCCTGCGGGTGCCATGGCGGCGGCGTCTCGCCCGGCCAGTGCTCGGCGTAGACCCAGTCGAGCGCCCCGGCCGGATCCGGGTCGGGCTCGGCCTCCGCGTGGTCCGTCGCGTCGTCCACCGCGTCCCTGATCTCCGCCGCGATCGCGGCCTCGGCCGCCTCGGTCAGCACGCCCGCCTCGCGCAGCTGGGCGCGGAAGATCGGCAGCGGATCGTGGGCCTTGCCCTCGGCCAGGTCGTCCGCCGACCGGTACTTGGTCTGCTGGTCGTCCGAGGAGTGCGCGGTGAGACGGGTGACCTTGGCCTCGATCAGGGTTGGACCGTCACCGGCTCGCGCGCGCGCCACGGCCTCGGTGCCCGCCCGGTAGCAGGCAAGCACGTCGGTCCCGGCCACGATCACGCCGGGGATGCCGTAGCCCGATGCCCGGGCCGCCACGTCGGGGACGGACAGCTCCCGCTCGGCCGGCACGCTGATGGCATACCCGTTGTTCTCGACGATGAACACGAACGGCAGGCGGTGGATGGCGGCGAAGTTGAGCGCCTCGTGGACGTCGCCCTGGTTGGAGCTCCCCTCGCCCATGATCGCGACCGCCACCTGGTCCAGCCCCCGGATCTTCGCGGCCAGCGCGATCCCCACCGCGTGCAGGATCTGGGTGGCGACGGGCGAGGACACGGACACGATGTGGTGCGACGGGTGGCCGTAGTGGCCGGGCATCTGGCGCCCGCCGGACGACGGGTCGACGCCCTTCGCGTACTGGGCGAGCATCAGGTCCCGCGCGGTCATGCCGAACGTGAGGCAGGTCGCGATCGAGCGGTAGAACGGCGCGATCCAGTCGTGACCGCGCCGGAGCGGCCAGGTGAGCCCGACCTGGGCGCCCTCGTGACCCTGGCCGCTGATGACGAACGGGATCCGGCCCGCGCGATTCAGGATCCACATCCGCTCGTCCACGGCGCGGGCGAGCGCCACCGTCCGGTACATGGCCAGCAGGTCGGCGTCGGTCAGGCCGACCGAGGCGGCGAGGGGGCTCGTCGCGGCGTCGCCGCTGCGATCGCTGACCGTCATCGCGTCCTCCGTGCGCCGGTCCGCGTCGACCGGCGGCGCCGATCCCGTCTCACCGGCTAGAAGTTGATCGACCGTCCGTCGACCGCCATCGCGGTCTCGCCCAGGATCTCCGAGTAGGTGGGATGCGCGTGCGTGGAAGCGCCGATCTCCCACGGGGTTGCCTCGAGCGACAGCGCCAGCGAGGCCTCGGCGATGAGATCGGTGGCGTGCGGGCCGATGAGGTGGATGCCCAGCGTCTCGTCGGTGTCGCGGTGGCCGATGATCTTGCCGAAGCCCTCGTACTCGCCCCCGATGATCGCCTTGCCGATCGCCTGGAACGGGACCTTGCCCACCTTGACCGGGAGACCCCGCTCCTCGCACTGCTGCTCGGTGAGCCCGACCGACGCGATCTCCGGGCGGCAGTAGGTCGCCCGGGGCTGCTGCACATAGTCCATGGGGTGGACGTCCGGGTCACCGGCGATCGTGTGGGCCGCGATGATGCCCTCGTGGGCCGCCGTGTGCGCGAGCATCAGCCCGCCGACGATGTCGCCGATCGCGTACAGGTGCGGCTCGGCCGTGCGCATGTGGCCGTCGACCTTGACGATGCCCCGGTCCACCTCGGCGCCCGTGGTGTCGAGCCCGACGTCCTCCACGTTGGTTGCCCGGCCGGTGGCGACGAGCAGCATCTCCGCCCTGACCTCGGCCGCCGCCGTGCCCTCGGGACCCACGGTCAGGCTGACCCCATCCTTGCCGGCGACCACCGACGCGGTGTCGAAGCGGGCACTGGTCATGACCGTGATCCCGCGCCGGTTGAACGTGCGCTCGAGCTCCTTGCTCACGTCGCGGTCCTCGAGGGGCACGATCGCCGGCAGGTACTCGAGCAGGGTCACGGTCGCGCCCAGGTCGTGGTACATCGACGCGAACTCGACGCCCACGGCGCCTGCGCCGACCACGATGACGCTGCCGGGCAGCGTGTCCATGCGCAGCACATCGTCCGAGGTGACGATCCGGGTGCCATCGGGCTCGATGCCGGGCAGGCTCTTGACCCGCGACCCGGTGGCGAGGATCACGTCCGTGGCGTTGAGGATGCGCTCCCCACCGGCACCCGGCGTGCCGTCGTCGCCCGCCATCTGCACCCGGACCTTGGTCGCGCCCTCGAGCCGGCCCCGGCCCTGGACCCATGTCACGTCGTACTTCCGGACCAGGCTCTGGACGCCCTTCCACATCCGGGTCACCACCTGGTCGCGGCGCTTCGCCATCTGGGCATAGTCGATCGTCGTCTCGCCGCCGAGCCTGAGGCCGAAGTCGCCGGCGTGCCGCAACCGCTCGTTGAATGCGGCCGATTCGAGCAGGACCTTGGTCGGGATGCAGCCGCGATGGAGGCAGGTCCCACCCAGCTTGTCCTCGTCCACCAGGGCCACCTTCAGGCCCAGCTGCGACGCACGGAAGGCGGCGGCGTAGCCGCCCGTGCCGGCGCCCAGCACGACGAGATCGAAATCGTTGGAAGAGCCGACGGCCATCGGTCAGGGAATCTCCGCTGCGGTCACGCGTCGGGCGACGGCCGGGTCGCGGGCTCGGCGCGGCGTGCGAGGGGTGGACGGGACATCGCGATCGATCGTACTACGGGCGCCCGACGCCGGGACGATGCCGCCGATCGGGCCACTCCCCTGAGGCGCGTCGCCCCGCCGGTGCTAGATTCCGTCAGACGGCCGGTCCGAGCCGGCGTCCCCGGAGGTGCGGCGCGCGTTGAACGCAGGCGACATCGTCGTCGCCGTCGTGCTCGCGGTCCTCTCCTACGTGGCAGGCTCGATCCCGTTCGGGGTGGTCGTCGCACGGGCGACCGGGGCCACCGACCCGCGGACCCTGGGCAGCGGCCGCACCGGCGGCACCAACGCGCTGCGGGCCATGGGACGCAGGCGGGCGCTGGTCGTCGTGACCGGGGACGTGCTCAAGGGCGCGATCCCCGTCCTCGCCGCCCGCTACATCACGGGCAACGCGGCGATCGAGGTGTTGTGCGCGATCGCCGCGATCCTGGGCTCCACCCGCTCCATGTTCGTGGGCTTCAAGGGCGGCCGCGGGGTGGGGACCAGCGTGGGCACGATGCTGGTGATCTTCCCGCCGGCGATCCTCGTCGGAGCGCCCGTGTTCGTGATCGTCATCCTGGTCACGCGCTACGTGTCGCTGGGCTCGCTGCTCTCGATCACGGCCGGCGCGCTGCTGGTCGCGATCTGGTGGCTGGCGGCCAACGGCACCGTGCCGGCCGCGTATCCGGTGTACGCGACGCTCGGTGCCGGGCTGGTCTGGCTGGCCCACGCGGACAACATCGACCGGCTGCTCCACGGCACGGAGCGCCGGTTCGACCTGGACCTGCTCTCGCGCGACTGACCCGGTCCACGGCGCGGGCACCGGCTGCGCCGCTTACGCGAAGACCGGGCCGCGGAACCCGCGACCCGGTCGTCAAGGCTGTCGTCAGCCGCCGCGCATCGTGCGGAAGCAGTCCGAGCAATAGACGGGCTTGCCATTGGTGGGCCGGAACGGGACGCGTGCTTCCTTGCCGCAGCTGGAGCAGGTCGCCTCGAACATCTCGCGGGGGCCGCTGCTGCGGTTGCCGAAGCCACCGCCGCCGCCACCACCGTAACCGCCGGCGGAATAGCCGCCGCCTCCGCCGTACCCGGAGTCGTAGCCGCCCGCGTACGAGCCGCCACCGTAGGAGCTGTCACCGCCTGCGCGCGCAGCCTTGCGGCTCGCGCGGCACGAGGGGCAGCGCCGGGGCTCCGAGAATCCCTTCTCGGCGTAGAAGGCCTGTTCGCGCTCCGTGAATGCGAACTCCATTCCGCAGTCGGAACAGGTCAGGGTCTTGTCGGCCACGTGCCGATCTCCTCCAGTTGTCGCCGCCTCTTGCCCGGGTCCTCGAGAGGCTTCCGGAGGAGACCAAGTTTCGAACGTGCGATCAGGTGTGCGGGTGCACGGCGACTCCGTGCACGCGCGGAGTGTACGGGCAAACCGCAACCGTGGCGATACCCTTTTTGCCCGATCCCGCGACCCGGGCGCGCGCGGGAGCGCACAAACCGCGTGCGCAGCCGCCGCAACGGATCGCTCAGTCGGCCCCTGACGCCCAGCCCTTCGAGCGCTCGACGGCGCGGTGCCAGCCCCGCAGCAGGGCCGCGCGGCGGGCCTCGCCCATGGCCGGGGCGAAGCGCCGGTCCACCGCCCGAATCGCGGCGAGCTCAGCGGTCGATGCCCAGATCCCCACCGCCAGGCCGGCCAGCGACGCCGCGCCCCAGGCCGTCGTCTCGGTCACCCGCGGCCGTTCGACCGGGATGCCCAGGATGTCTGCCTGGAACCGGAGCAGCTCATCGTTGCGGGCCGCGCCGCCGTCCACCCGCAGCTCCTCGAGCGGAGCACCGCGGTCGGCGACCATCGCCTGGGCCACGTCGTGGACCTGGTACGCGATCGACTCGAGCGTGGCCCGGGCGATCTCCGGCAGGCCGGTCCCGCGCGTCAGGCCGATCGAGCAGGCCGCGTGCATCGGGGTCCCAGTGCGGGGCGCCCAGGCCCACGAACGCCGGGACGAGATAGACGCCGCCCGTGTCCTCGACGCCGCGTGCCAGCTCCTCGATCTCGGCCGCCGTGGACACGGCATGGAGCCCGTCGCGCAGCCACTGGACGGCCGCCCCGGCGATGAACACCGAGCCTTCGAGCGCGTAGGCGACGGGTCCATCCGTCGCCCAGTTGCCACAGCACCGTGGACAGCAGGCCGTGGCCCGATGGCGACCGGCCGGTCGCCCACGTTCGCCAGCAGGAACGCGCCGGTCCCGTACGTGTTCTTGGCTTCGCCGGGCTCGAAGCATGCCTGGCCGAACATCGCCGCCTGCTGATCGCCCGCCACCCCCGCGATCGGGATCGGCGCGGCCGAACAGGCCGGGATCCGTCTCGCCCCAGGCGCCGGACGATGGCCGCACGTCCGGAAGCATCGCGCCGGGGCACCTCCATCAGGCGCAGCAGGTCGTCGTCCCAGTCCAGGGTCCGGATGTCGAGCAGCAGCGTGCGCGACGCATTGGACACGTCGGTGGCATGGATCCGGCCGCCGGTGAGGCGCCAGGCGAGCCACGTGTCCACGGTGCCGAACGCGAGCTCGCCCCGTTCCGCCCGGGTCCGGAGATTGCCCTCCTGCAGGATGTGCCGGATCTTGGGGCCCGAGAAGTACGCGTCGAGCGGCAGCCCGGTGCGCTCCCTGATGAACGGTTCGTGCCCGGCAGCGCGCAGCTGATCGCAGAACGGCGCGGTGATCCGGCTCTGCCACACGATCGCTGGCGCGACCGGGCGGCCCGTCGCCCGCTCCCAGACGATCGTCGTCTCGCGCTGGTTGGTGATCCCGATCGCGGCCACGCTACGCGCGCCGCCCACGGCATCGATCACCTCGCGCGCGACGCGCAGCTGGCTGGACCAGATGTCCTCCGGGTCGTGGGTGACATGGCCGGGCGACGGGAAGCCCTGGGGAAACTCGCGCTGGGCGGAGGCGACCGGCGTGCCTCGGCGATCGAACGCGATCGCGCGGGAGGAGGTTGTGCCCTGGTCGAGGGCGAGGACCACCGGTTCGTCGGCCATCGCGTGTCTCCCTATCCTCCCCCGTTGGGCGTCGCCCGCCGGTCAGGCGGCCGGCGGGACGTCGAACTCGCGGTGCGCGGCCTGGAGGTAATGGTCGATCTCCTCGGCCCGCCGCCGCTCGTCCCAGCCCAGGCGCGCCGCCATGAGCTCGGCCACGCGCGGCGCGGCCGCGGCGCCTCGATCGCGGACCTCCACGGCCAGCCGGATCCGCCGGCTGAGCAGGTCATCCAGGCCCATCGCCAGCTCGTGCTCCACCGCCCAGGCCACCTCGGCCTCCAGGAACGGGAAGCCGCGAGCAGCGGTCCCTTGAGGTCACGTTCGCCGGCGCCGGGCCGAGCACTGCCTCGGACTCGGTCCCATGGCGGTCGACGAGCGCAGCGCGCCGCGCCTCGCCCAGCCCGTCGTCGCGGCCAGCCGCGCCGCGAGCGCGTCAAGGTCGCTCCGCGCCGCCGCACCGGTGATCGGCAGGTCCGCGGTGGCGCTGGGCCGCCGAGGCGGCGGCGTCGCCCAGCACCGCGTCCACGGCGTGCGCCGGCCATCGCCCGGTAGGTGGTGTACTTGCCGCCGCTGACGCGCACCAGGCCGTGTCCCTCGATGCTGATCTTGTGGCTCGCGCGACACCTTGACCGTGGAGGTCGACGTCCGGACGGCGCGATCAGCGGTCGGAGCGCCGGCGTAGGTGCCCACGATGTCGTCCCGGGACAGGTCGAGGTCCATCGCCCCGTTCAGCGTTCCGAGGATCTCGTCCACCTCGGCCGCGCTCGCCGCGGGGCGGTCCACCTGGTCATGGTACGGCTTGTCGGTCGTGCCGATGATCCAGTGCCGCGGCCACGGGACAAGGAACGCGACCCGACCCGGGATCCGGAGGGTCATGCCGCCCCGGGCCGGGATGCGGTCGCGCGGGATGACGAGATGGCTGCCACGCGACGGCAGGACGCTAGAACGAGGCCGCGCCGAAGGGCCGGTCCGGCTGCGCGTTCCACACCCCGGTCGCGTCGAGCACGCGCGTCGCGCGCACGGCCATCGTGCTGCCGGTCAGCCCGTCCTCGAGCGTCGCCCCCACCACCCGGTCCCCGTCGTGCATCGGCCCGGTCGCCGTGACCCGGGTGACGGCCAGCGCGCCCGGCGCCTGGGCGGGGCGTCACGCCACCGCCAGGGTGAACCGCGGCATCGTCCTCCATCGCGTCGTGATAGACGATCGCGCCCCGCAGCCCTTCCGGGCGCAGGTGCGGCGCCCAGTCCAGCGCGGTGCGCCTGGACACGTGGCGATGGAAGCCCCCCGACCGCGCCGAGCCGAGCAGGTCGTACATGGTCATGCCCGCGCCGTAGAAGGCGCGCATCAGGACCGGCAGACCGTAGAGCGGGAACAGGAACTCCTCGAGCCGGACGAGGTGCGGGGCGAGGCGCAGGAGGCGCGCACGCTCGGCCAGCGATTCGCGGACGATCCCCACCTGGAACTGTTCGAGATACCGCAGCCCGCCGTGGATCAGGCGCGAGGATCGGGACGACGTCCCCACGGCGATGTCGTCGCGCTCGACGAGGGCCGCGCGAAGGCCGCGGCTGGCGGCGTCGAGCAGGGCGCCGGCGCCCACGATCCCGCCGCCGACGATCGACAAGGTCCCAGGGCTCGTTCGCGAGACGCTCGAGGTCCCGGCCGCGCCGGGCGAGCGGCGGCGCGGACGGGGAGGAGCGGGTGGCTCGCCCGGGCGCCTCGATCCGGTCACGAATGCCTCACGCCCGCGGGCCGCGCAGGATGCGCCAGAGCACGAACGCCGTGCCCAGGACCAGGACGACGATCAGCAGCGGGGTGTGGAACACCACCGCCTGGCCGTCGGGTCGGCAGGACGGCCGTCAGGGCCGCGGCCGCGAGCACGACCACGACGACCGACGGCGGCGACGATGAGCACGTCGCGGATGCCGGGCTGGCGGGCATCAGCCATGGTCGGCCTGGGCGGGGGCATCAGCCACGGTCGACATCCGCGGGAACGCCGATCGGCGCGACGAGCGACGCGGCCCGCGAACGCACGGCCCCGCTTCGTCTGCAGCCCGGTCTTCGGCCGATGGAAGGTGACCGTGAGATCGGCGCGGACGACAGGGTCCGACGGGTCACCCGACGTGAGATCGACCGCGGTCGGCGTGTCCACGGCAAGCACCGGAACCCCGGCGTCCCGGGCACGGCGGATCACCTCGACGGCGGACCGCACGGGCTCTCGCGAGCTGACCCCTGGACGCCGGTGCCCAGCAGGGCGTCGACGATGACCGCCGCCCGCTCGATGCCCTGCGCGAGGATCGCCATGTCGCGTGCGACCGGCGCATGGAGCTCGCGTGACGCCGGCCAGCCCGTCGAGCCGCTTCCAGTTCCGGGCCGCATCCGGCGTGCCGGGCCGCTCGTCCGTGGAGACAAGGACGGCGATCACCGCTCATCCCCCATCCGGCCAGCCGGCGGGCGGCGACGAAGCCGTCGCCCCCGTTGTTGCCGGGCCCGGCCAGGACCAGGACCGGCCGATCCTGCGCGCGTTGTGACCGCCACGGCGCGCGCAGCCGCGGCGACCGCCGTCCCCGCATGCTCCATCAGCACGTCGCCCGGCACGCCCTGCGCCTGCGCCTTTCGATCGGTGCCCGTCATCGCCTCGGCCGTGATCGGGTCCTTGCGGCCGCATCGCCCAGCGCACGCCCAGCTCGTCGAGCGAGCATGTGGCCAGGTCCGGGTCGTTGGCGGGCAGGGGGGCGTTCCGGTGGGCATCGGGTACAGGGTACCGGCGCACCGGCGTCACGCGACAGAACCGATCCGCCCTCGATCCCGGGGTTCGTGGCAGGTGGACGCGGCACTGCTTCGCTCGCGGCCGCGTTCGGGACGCTCGTCGGCGCTCGCCGGGCATTCGCGGTCAGCGAACCGTCACCGCCACCCGCTGCACGTGGTTGACGCCCATCCCCTGGTGGTTCCACGCCTGGTCGAGCGGCTGGACGCGACCGGCCGCATCGGTTGCCCGGCACGCGAGCTCGTGCTCACCCGGCGGTGCATCCCACTCGAACCGTCCAGCCGCGCCACGCGAAGTCGCCGCGCGACGGGTTGGAGGGACGCGTCCGACCATGCGCCGTCCACCCCGACCTCGACCCGCGATGACGGGTGCGGCGCCGGACCAGGCCCGTCCCGCCAGCCGCACCGCGCCCGCCATCCACGTACCGGTGGCGGGTGAAGAAGTCCGGGATGCCGGGCGGGATCATCAGGGCGCGGACCTGCTGCCGGGTAACCGGCTCACCGGGGTCATCCGCGTCCCGCTGGTAGCGGTAGGCCTCGGCCTGCTGGAACCCTTCGAACGGCCGGGTCACGGCCTCGATCGAGGTCAGCCACTTGACGCTCGTCATGCCGTACCAGCCGGGGACGATCAGGCGGACCGGAAAGCCATGCTGGGGCTCGAGCGGCCTGCCGTTCATCTCGTAGGAGAGCATCACCTCGGGACGCCGGACCTCCTCGATCGAGAGCGACCGGCCGTACACCTGCTCGACGTCGCCCTGGATCCCCCGGTCGGCGCCCTGAAACACGACCTCGACGGCATCCGCGGCCAGGCCCGCCTCCTCGAGGATCGGCCACAGCGAGGTTCCGGTCCATTGGGCGGTCCCGATCGCCTCGGTCAGCCAGGGCACGCTCTGGGGTCGAGGCGTGAGCCGGGCGCGGCCATTGCCGGCGCACTCCATGGTGACCGGGATCGTGGTCCGGGGCCGCGCCCGCAGGTCGGACATGGACAGCACGAGCCGCCGGTTGACGGCACCTTCGACCGGGACCTGCCAGGTATCGGCATCGGCGACCGGGATGTCCCAGTGGATGACGAGGTAATGGAGCCCGGTGGGCGTGATGTCGTGGTGCATGGCCTCCAGGGGCATGCCGCGGTTCCGGAATGCGAGCTCAAGCTCGTCGAAGGTGAGGGGTCCGTCGGTGGGATCGGTCGAGTGGGCGCCGGCCGGGGTGGGGGACGCAGTCGAGGTCATGGACGGAGGATCCAACATGCGTCAATACCGCGACCGGTCGGCCGATACCGGAGCGCTGCGCAGGACCGCCGGACGCGGCGACACGTGGGCCTCACACGAGGGCGGCGATCAGCTCTGCCGCGCGCCGCGCTCCGTCCGTGGCGACCGGCAAGGGCCCGACCGGGCGGTCGATCTCCGCCGCCATGGCGGCCGCGATGTCCGCCGGCGCGCTCACGTCGTACTCCATCGCCCGGCCCGCGCCATACCGCTCCAACCGGTGGCGGACATGCCGGCGCTGCTCGAAGTGGTTGCGCAGCGGGAAGTACAGGAAGGGCACCTGGGCAGCCGTCAGCTCCATCGTCGTGGTCAGGCCGCCCTGGACAACCGCGAGATCGCACACCGCGAGGTGGCGGTACAGCCCGGGCACGTAGCCGCGAACCTCGACGCCCGCCGGCGCACGGAGCGACGCCGGCTCGATCCGCGGCCCGGTGACCGCGATCATCCGCAGCCCGGGGATCCGGCGTCGCGCCTCCGGATAGGCGGCAACGACCCGCCGCAACAGGGCCTCCCCCACCCCGGAGCCGCCGACGGTCACGATGGCCACCCGCTCGTCGGGGTGATAGCCGAGCTCCCGGCGAATCTCCTCCCGCCGCTCCAAGAGCGGAGCGGGATCGAACCCGGTCACATAGCCGCTGAAGTCGTAGTGACGCTCGGTCCAATCGCGGATCGACGGCAGGCCGGGTCCGAAGTCGTCCGGCACGATGTCCTCCGGGTCGCCGACGAAGATCGCCCGATCGCGGATGCGTGGGAAGCGCTCCACGTGCTCGATCATCTCCGCGTTGTAGTCGGCGGTCAGGAACGCCTCGCGCTCGCCGCCCTCGGGCATCGGCAGCCAGCCCACGAAGTCCGTCATCCAGGCAAACGCGGTCCGCTTGAGCTCCGGGTTCTCGTGCAGGAAATGGTCTACGTCCCACGACTCGTCACCGATCACGAGGTCGTACTCGCCGTCCTCGACGGCATCGTGGAACACCATGAAGTTGGCGACCAGAATCTCGTCCATGCGGCGGATCGCCTGGAACGCGTTGAGATCGTGCTCGGTGGACTCGGCCGTGACATGCGCGGACTCGCTGGCGAGCTCCGCGCTCAGGGGGTGGATCTGTTCGCCACGCGCCTCGAGGACCGTCGTCACCGGGTGCTGGGCCAGCCAGTCGATCTCGAGATCCGGCCGAAGGCCGCGGAGCTCGTCCGCGATCGCCACGTCCCGCTGCGCATGCCCGAGGCCGATCGGCGACGAGAGGTAGAGCACGCGACGACGGCGCGACAGCGCCCGGGTCCAGCGCCGTCCGGGGGCAGCCATCAGGCTGCGCCCTCCGGCCCGATCGACGCCAGGAACGCGCGGATGGCGAGGTTCGTCCGCACCGGCTCCCGGACCTGGAGCAGGTGGCCGGAGCCTTCGAAGGTGAGCAGTGCCCCCCCGGTGAGCTCGGCGAGGGCCGCCGCGTGTGCATGGCGGGTGACGTGATCGTCCGACCCGTGGATCACGAGCACCGGGCACCGGATGGATCGCAGCAGGCCCACGACCGCGTCCCGATCGCCGAGACCCGGCGCGTCCTCGGTCAGCAGCAGGGTCTCGGGGTTCGTCTCGAGGCCCCAGCCCACGGCGTCCTCGATGGGCTTGGTGGAATGCGGCTCGCTGAGGCACTCCGCGAAGAAGAACTCGAGGAAGTCGGGGTAGTCGCGGAGCCAGTAGTGGCGGTTGTACTTGTCCCAGCCCTCGTAGGTCTCGAGCTGATCGTCGAACGAGGCCCCCGACGCCGCGCGGCTGGGGTCGGGCGGCGCGAGGCTCATCGATGGGCCGATGAACACGGCGCCCGCGACACGGTCCGGGTGATTGGCGGCGAGCGCGGTCGCCCAGTGCGCACCCATCGAGAACGAGACGAGCACGGCCTCCGATGTGGCGGTGGCGTCCATCACGGCCAGCGCGTCAGCCTCGAACTCGCTCACGCCATAGGCACCCGCGGTCGCGGGCCGGTCGGAACGGCCGTTGCCCCGCCCGTCGAACACGACGACTCGGAAGTGTCGGGCGAGGAACGGGATCTGCGACTTCCACACCCGCGAATGGACGATCGACCAGGTCGGCAGCAGCAGGATCGTGGGGCGGGCGCCCGGGTCAGGATTCGCCGCACCATAGCGATCCCAGGCGATGCGGACGCCGTCGCGCTCGACAACGCCCGTCGCATCGGGCTCGACGGCGCGCGAGCCATCGGCGGGTCGAGCGGGGTCAGCGAGTGGGTGGGAACGCGCTCCGGTCGGCCGTGGCGCCGGCCCGGGGACGCGGGCCGGCGCGCTCACCCGGGCGCCCTCGGACCCGCCCCGTCGGCCCAGCGCCACGCGGTCGAGACGATCCGCCAGCCGTCAGCGGTCCGCAGGAGCAGGACGAGCTCGACGTAGGCGTCGCTGCGTGCCTCGGCACACGCGATCGTGCCCGAGATCCCGACGGTCGGACCGGCCGTCCACCCCTGGCGCGGCGTCATGGTCATCGCCTGTCTCCATCCGTCATGGCGACCCGATGGCAGCTCAGGTCGCCGTGGGCTCCGACGTCCCGGCCGTCCGTCGTTCGAAGGAACGGATGACGTCGCCGACCTTGCGCAATGCGGAGCGCGTGGGGATCTCGCGTTCGTCGAACCCGAGCAGCAGCATCGGCTCTGCACCCACGAACGGCAACCCCATGAGCGCGCCGGCTTCCTCCGGGGTGAACGGCCCGATCGAGCCATCGGCGCCCGCCATCCGCCGGGCGACGTCCGTGAGCAGCCGGAACCAACCGCCGATCAGCTCGCGCAGGCTGGCGGCCAGCGCCGGATCCGACCAGCCGGCCGCGACGAGCTCCTGCAGCACGCGGACATAGCCGGACTCCAGGTCGATGTCCAGGAAGTCGACCGCCGTGTCCCACTGCTCGGAGAGGGCCTCGGGACCCGCGTACATCGCTGCCTGACGCTCCAGCAGCCGCGTGTTCTCGGCGGCAAGGATCCGCAGCACCAGCTGCCGCTTCGAGCCGAAGTGGTAGTGGATCTGGCTGAGCGGCACCCCCGCCGCCTCCGCCACCCGCCGGGTGGACAGCCGCGCGTAGCCATCCTCGAGGAGGCAGGCCCGGGCGGCCGCGAGGATGGCCGACGGCGCGCCCGTCGGCCGCGGACCCGATGGATCGGACCCGTCGGTCGGGCCGTCCGGCGCGGCGGGATTGGATCGCTGCGGCGCGCGACATGCCCGGCTCACCCCCGAAGCATACCCGTGGCCATCGATCGCCTGCCCTAGCTCGAGAGGACCGTGCCGCCGGCGAGCAGCAAGACCGCGCCCAGGGGCCGGCCGAGGCGTCGGCCACCGGGCAGATTCTTCTCGATCGCCATCACGGCGCCCGCGCCGAGCATCCAGGCGAGGTTGCCCATGCCGAGGGCGAACAGCACGAGCATCAGCGACCAGCAGCAGCCGATGCAGAAGGCCGCATGCCGGACCCCGATCTCGATCGCTTCGCGTGCCGGCCGCGATCCACGCCAGTGGCTCATCACGAACAGCAGCGGTGACCGGCAGGCGTCGAGGCAGCGGTACTTGAGCGGCGAGAACTGGTAGGCGCCGGCAGCGAGCAGGGTCACGGCCACGACCAGGTTGGGATGGGTCGAGAGGTACGGGACGGCATCGACCAGGGCATGGACTCCCGCGTCCATCACGAACAGCCCGAAGCCGACCGCGGTCCAGGTTGCGACATAGGCGGCAACCACGATGCCGGCCAGGAGATTGGGGTGTGGACGCCTGCCGACAATCGCTCGGAAGGTCGCCACCAGCGGCAGGCTGGTGGGCAGCATCATCGCGATGGTCATGAGCAGCCAGCCGGCGACGAACAGGCCGACGGTGAGGGCCGTCAGCCCGTCGTCCCCGAGATCGCGATGGTCGAGGTAGCGGCCCGCCGGAGAGGTGCTCCACAGCCAGAGCGCGGCCCAGGCGGCAAGCACGACACCGACGAGCAGGATGAGCAGCAGGCCGCCGCCCCGGGTGGCGGGGCGCAGCGAGCGCCGCGTCCCGATCCCGGCCAGCGCCGTCAGCCGCAGGGACGCTGTCATCTCGGTGCTCCCGTCAAGCGGCGAACTTGAAGTGTCCCTGGACCGCGTTGTGATCGTGCAGGGCCTTGACGTCCGGCAGCCCGTGGCGCGAGCCGTCCCGGCTGAAGTGGCTGGCTACGGACACGTACGCCGGCGACCCCGGGATCGTGCTGAACACGGTCTCCTGGAGCACGGTCGGGTTTCCGGTCGCCCCGTGGAGCGGTTCCAGCTCCGCCTCGGCGATGTCGCCAATGCGCAGATGGCCCTTGCCGCCCTGCACCGTGAACGTGATCGGTGCCCGCTCGACGGCGACGACCTCGCCGATCAATCCGGCGAGGTCGGCGATGGCGCCGCCGGCCTGGCCCGTGAACACCTTGAGCAGCGCGGCCTGCTGTTCGTCCGTCGCCCGGTCATCGACGAACACCGCGGCCTTCCAGGAGCCGGGGGTGAGCACGTTGCCGGGGATGTGGACCGACAGGGCGAGCGTGAGGCCAGAGACCTCGACACCATCGATCGTGCCCTTGTCGATTCCCCACGCGAGCGCCGAATTGCACTTCCCGCCGTCGGGATCGCGCCCGACCCAGCAGGGGCAGATGACCTCGCAGGTGCAGACCTCGAGCAGCCTGCCTTCGATCTCGTAGGACATGGGACGCCTCCGCAGCTGTGCGCGGACCTCGGTCGGGACGCCGGCGTTCGCGCGGTTCAGATGGTCTTGGTCGGTCGATCGACCGACCGAACAGGTGGAGATGATCCCCCGTCGGGCGGATCATGTCAAGGGATCGATCCGCCCCTGTGCGCTATTGGCACTCGGTGGCAGCGGCTACGGCGGCCGAACTTGCGCGTCGCGCCCCCGGGGCGTAGCCGGGGAGCCGAGAGCGATGTCAGGCGGTGCGCGCCGCAACCGCGGGTTGCACGGGGGGCGGGCGAGGCTCGAAGCGGCGCTTGACGAGCTCGACGAGCCCGAGGTACGCGGCGACGAGCACGACCAGCAGCACCCAGTAGGTCGGGGGGAGCGACGCGAACCCCAGGACCGGGCCAAGTGGGCTCAGGGGAATGAGCACCGCGACCGCAAGGGCGCCCGCGATCGCCGCCATCAGCGGCCGGCTGGGCCGGCTGCGCCAGAACGGGCTCAGCCGCGTCCGGATGACGAGCACGACCAGCACCTGGGTGAACAGCGACTCGATGAACCAGCCCGTCCGGAACACCGCCTGGTTGGCACCGAGGGCCAGCAGCAGCGCCCCGAAGGTCAGGAAGTCGAACAGGGACGAGATCGGCCCGAAGACGAGCATGAAACGCTGGATGGCGCGGACGTCCCAGCGGGCGGGCACAGCCGCCACATCGGGGTCGATGGTGTCGGTGGGGATGGCGGTCTGGGATGCGTCGTAGATGAGGTTGTTGAGCAGGATCTGGCCCGGCGTCATGGGCAGGAACGGGAGGAGCAGCGCCGCCCCGGTCATGCTCAGCATGTTGCCGAAGTTGGAGCTCGTGCCCATCCGGATGTACTTCATCGTGTTCGCGAACGTGCGCCGACCCTCCACCACTCCCTGGTGGATGGCGGCCAGGCTGGACTCGAGCAGGATGATGTCGGCCGCCGAGCGCGCGACGTCCGTGGCGTTGTCCACGCTGATGCCCACGTCCGCCGCGTGGAGCGCGGGCGCGTCGTTGATCCCGTCGCCGAGGTACCCCACGACCCCGCCCCCATCGTGCAGGGCACGGATCACCTGCAGCTTCTGGTCCGGGTCGACCCGGGCAAAGATCGTGGTCCGTTTCGCGCGGGCGACGAGCGCGGGTTGGGTGAGGCCGCGCATCTCGTCGCCGGTGAGCACGCCCTCGACGGTGAGGCCGACCTGCTCCGCCACGTGGCGGGCGACGAGATCGTTGTCCCCGGTCACGACCTTGAGCGCGACACCGTCGTGCTCGAGCTGCGCGATCGTCTCGCCGACCCCCTCCTTGGGCGGATCGCTGAGCAGGATCAGGCCCTCGAAGACCAGGTCACGCTCGACGCTGTCCGGTTCGGGGAGCCGGACCGTGCCACCGGGACCCGTGGCGCCCAGCTCGTCCGCCGCCAGCGCGCGCGAGCCGACGCCCACGAGGCGGAACCCCTGGGCGGATGCGTCGTCGACCAGCCGGGCCAGGCGTTCGTGCTCGGCTGCGCCCACCGGTCGCGCAGCCTCGCCTTCCCTGACGAGGCTGGACCGCCTGAGCACGGCCTCGGGGGCACCCTTGGTCACGAGCAGGGCCGGCTCGCCCTTGCCCTGGACGACGATGCTGAGCAGGCGGCGCGCGAAGTCGTACGGGAGCTCGCCCAGCTTGCGATACGTGCCGAGGTCCGCCGGCGCCGGCGTGTCGGCCACGATGGCCGCGTCGAGGGGGTTCGTGAACCCGGACTGGAAGTGGCTGTTGAGATAGGCGAGCTCGATGGCACGCGCGGCCTCGCCCGGATCGTCGCGATCGATCCCCACGGCGCGGACCACGCCGAGCCGGCCCGTGGTGAGGGTGCCGGTCTTGTCCGTGCACAGCACGGTCACGCTGCCCAGGTTCTGGATCGCGGGGAGGCGCTTCACCAGCACCCCGCGGCGGCTGAGCGCCCGCGCGCCCTGGGTGAGGTTCAAGGTCACGATCGCGGGCAGGAGCTCCGGCGTCAGGCCGACCGCGAGGGCGATGGCGAACAGCAGCGAGTCCAGGAGGGGCCGCTGCAGCGCCAGGTTGATGGCGAGCACCGCGATCACCAGCACGGTGGTCACGCGGAAGACCAGGCCACCGAAGGCCCGCACGCCGCGCTGGAAGTCGTTCTCCGGCGCTCGTTCCGCGAGGTGACGGGCAATCTCGCCGTAGCTCGTGCGGGCGCCGGTCGCAACCACCACGGCGCTGCCGGTGCCGCTCACCACGCTGGTGCCGAAGAAGGCAAGGCTGTCCCGGTCGCCGCTGGCCACTGAGGTGGCGGGCGAGGCGGGCGAGGCAGGATCCCCGTCGTGCGCAGTCTTGAGCGCCGGCGCCGACTCCCCCGTCAGCGACGCCTCGTCGATGTACAGGTGATCCGCGGCGACCAGCCGGACGTCGGCTGGCACGATGTCGCCTGCACCGAGCACGACGAGGTCATCGCGCACGACATCGTGGATCGGCACATCCTGCCGCTCGCCATCGCGGACGACGGTTGCACGCAGGGTCAGACGGGCCTGGAGGGCCGCGACTGCCGTCTCGGAGCGCGCCTCCTGGATGAACCCGAGCGCGGCGCTCATGGCCACGATGGCAAGGATGATCCCGGCGGTCACGGCATCCCCGACCACGAGGCTCACGAGGCCTGCCGCGACCAGGATCAGCACGAGTGGGCTCGCCAGCTGCGCGACGAGGATCGCGAGCAGGGTCCGGCGGCCACTGCCGCCGATGGTGTTCGGACCATCCCGTGCAAGCCGATCCGCGGCCTGGGCCGCGGTCAGTCCCATCCGAAGATCGGGGTCCGGGGAGGTCGTGGCGGCGGCGCCATCCGGCGCCCCGCCGAGGCCGGTCATGCTCCGATCCCTGCCGTCACGTCGTGGATCGCGATGCGCAGCTGCGCATCACCCGCCTTCCCGGTCAGGGCCGCGGAGACGTCGCCGACCTCGGCCGGGGTCAGCGGATGCTCGCCGGCGGTCAAGGCGACCACCTGGTCCGGGACGAGCCCCACGTGCCAGATGCTCGTGCCGTCACGTGTCAGCCACTCCTCGGTCCCGATGCGCAGCGCGGACCCGTCGGCCAGCGAGAACTGGCCCAGGATCGTACCCGTTCCGAAGGTCGTCTCCCCGATCAGCTGCGCCCGGCCCGCGTCCTGCAGGGCGCTTGCCACGATCTCGGCGGAGCTCGCCGTGCCCTTGTCCACGAGCACGACCAGCGGCACATCCAGGGCGACGCCTCCCGGCTGCACCGGGATGGCCTTCCGCGTGCCGGTGGCGTCCTGGGTCTGATAGACGTCCCCCGAACCGATGAACTGGCTGGCAACGCCCACGGCCTCGCTCACGAAGCCGCCGGGGTTTCCCCGGAGGTCCAGGACCACGCCCCTGGCGTGGGCGATGTTCGCTGCCTTGAGCGCCTTCACGAGCGCGTCCGTCGTGCCGCTGGAGAACTGGTCGATCCGAACGTCGGCGATCGCCGACCCCGGCACCATCGCCCACTCGACGAGCGGGAGCGTGATCGGGGCGCGCGTGAGCACCACGTCGTGGGCCGCACCGCCCGACCCGGGGCGGATGGACAGGGTGACGGACGTACCCGACGCCCCGGCGACGAGCGCGATCACCCGGTCGAGCGAGAGGCCTGCGATATCCGTGCCGTTGATCGCGAGGATCACGTCGCCGGCAACAAGGCCGGCGTGTGCGGCTGGGCTGCCCGGATACACCGTGGCGATGCCGGCGCCGCCCGACGCCGGTGCGAGCTCGATGCCGATGCCGACGTAGGTGCCGCTCAGCACGGCCTGCTCGCTGGCGAGCTCGGCGGGCGTCTCGAATGAGGTGTGGCCCGGATCGCCGACCGCATCGGCGAGGGCGGCGATCGCCGCGTACGCGAGCGTCGTGTCGTCGACCGTCGCTCGCTGGACATACTGCCGGTTGATCAGGTCCCACGCCTGCTCGATGAGCCGAAGCTGCGGAGAGGTTGCCGCCGGATCGGTCCCCGGGCTGCCGGGCAGGATTCCGGCTCGATCCAGGCCGGCGCCCCCCGCAACCAGCAGGGCGGCCATGGCGAGCACACCGAACGCGCGCAGGGCCCGGCCGGCGCGACGCCCGAGGCGCTGGCCGCGTCCCGATGCCGGCGACCGTGCTTCGGCCCGGTGCACGTCGTTCATGGCCGGCCGGCCCCGGTGGCTGCCGCGCGCCGCG
Organism: uncultured Chloroflexia bacterium; assembly: GCA_963732805.1. Lineage (GTDB taxonomy): Bacteria > Chloroflexota > Limnocylindria > Limnocylindrales > CSP1-4 > CAIXZV01. The sequence goes on along the minus strand of CAVTAW010000001.1, from coordinate 1,334,230 downwards.
GTGTCTTCGCGGCCGGGGCCCGGGTCGCCGGGCCCGGGGTCGCGGCGCCGTCACCGTCGACCGCCCGGCGATGGGCACCGGACGGAACCGGCCGTGCCCTGCGCGGCCGTGGACCGCCGTGGACGATCCGCGCGACCGTCGCCCGGTCGACGATCTCGCTGGACAGCAGCTCCGCCGCGAGCGCATCCAGCGCTGCCCGGTGGCCGGTGAGCAGCGACCTCGCGCTGGCCTGGGCCTCCTCCAGCAGCTGCCGCACGCCGGCATCGATCCGGGCTGCCGTGTACTCCGCGTACTCGGTGCGCAGGATGCTTCCGGCGGGATCGTCGATCGGGAACGAGACCGGCCCGACATCGGGGCTCATCCCCCACGCCCCGACCATCTGGCGAGCGATGCGCGTCGCCTCGCGCAGGTCGCTCTCGGCCCCCGTCGTCGGCTGGCCGAAGACGAGCTCCTCGGCCGCTCGACCGCCCAGGAGCACGGTGAGCTTGCCGAGCAGCACGTCCCGGGGGTAGTTGTGGCGATCCTCGTCGGGGAGCTGCAGCGTCGCCCCGAGCGCGCGCCCATGGGGGACGATGGTCACGCGGTCCACGGGGTCGGCGCCCGGTGTCAGGCTGGCGACAAGAGCGTGGCCAGCCTCGTGGTACGCGACGAGCCGGCGCTCCGCGGGGTTCGTGAGGCTGGCGTGGCGGCTGCCGAGCGTGATGCGGTCCATGGCCGCCGCGAAGTCGGCCGCCTCCACCGTACCGTGGTTCGATCGGGCCGCGAGCAGGGCGGCCTCGTTGACGAGGTTCGCCAGGTCGGCGCCGGACAGGCCGGGCGTCTGGCGGGCGATCGCCGCGAGGTCGACGCTGGGCCCGAGCTGGATCGCCGTGCCGTGGATCCGCAGAATGGCCTCGCGCCCATCCCGATCCGGGTAGCCCACGGTGATCTCGCGATCGAAGCGGCCGGGCCGCAGGAGCGCGGGGTCCAGGACGTCCGGCCGGTTCGTCGCCCCGATGACGATGATCCGCGTCTGGTCGTCGAAGCCGTCCATCTCGACGAGAAGCTGATTGAGGGTCTGCTCACGCTCGTCGTTGGACATCGGGCCCGCGCTCCGGCGCCGACCGACGGCGTCGACCTCGTCCACGAACACAATCGCGGGTCCGCTGGCCTTTGCCTTGGCGAACAGGTCGCGGACGCGGGAGGCGCCAACCCCGACGAACATCTCGACGAACTCGGAGCCCGAGATGCTGAAGAAGGGCACCCGCGCCTCGCCGGCGACGGCCCGGGCGAGGAGGGTCTTGCCGGTCCCCGGAGGGCCCACCAGGAGGACACCCCGCGGGAGTCGTGCTCCGACGCGATCGAACGCAGTCCGATCGCGCAGGTAGTCGACGATCTCGCGCAGCTCGGCCTTCGCATCCTCCTCGCCGGCGACGTCGACAAAGGTCACGTCGGGTCGCTCGGCCGTGTAGACGCGCGGCTTGCTGCCGCCGAAGCCCAGGATGCCGGCACCGGCGCCCTGCAACCGGCGGACGGTCCAGATGCCGAACCCGAGCAGGAGCGCGATCGGAAGCACGGTGCCCAGCAGGTCCGGCAGGATGCCCGGCGCGCTCGTCGTGTCCTCGACCGAGACGGTGACGCCCTTCGCGATCATCGCCGGCAGCAGTCCGGGGTCACCGAAGGCGGGCATCACGGTCTGGAAGGGAACGCCGGCGGTCGTGATGCCCGGCATCGCGGTGCCGGCGGACGGCGCCGGGGTCCCGGTGACCTGCGACGGGCTCGCCGCTGCGCTGGCAGCCGGCAGCGTCGGGCTGGCCGCCGGCTGGGGGATCGCCGCGATGAGGGTCCCGGTGATCGTCTGCCCGCTGATGTCGACCGAGCGGACGTTCCCGGCTGCCAGCTGCGCCCGGAAGGTCGTGTAGTCGAGCGGCTCGGGCCCTCCGCTCGGCAGCAGGTAGACGAGGTTCCAGCCGACCAGGAGCAGCATGACGAGCGTCCACCACGTCAGCGGGAGGCGCGGCGTGCGCGGTGGCGTCTCGGGCGTGAGCGGCCGCTCGTCGGGAGCCCGGGATGGCTGCATCGTGCTCTGCCCTCTTTCGCTCCGGCCATGGACGGGCGGGTCCCACGATGACCGTCCATCCTCGCGGACCCGGGACTCAGGGCCCGGGTCCTCATGGCTCCACTGCCCGACGGATCAGCGGGACGAGGTGCGGTCGGTGTCCGGTACCGCGCCCTCACCCGGGGAGCTGGCCAAGGGTCACCTCGACGGACGAGGTGCTGCCGTCCGCGCTGGCGACCGCGACCTTCACGGTCGCACCCGGCGTCAGGCCGGCAAGGACATCGGCAAGGGTGGCGCTGTCCGGCGTGGGCTTTCCGTCCACGCTCGTGATCGCCTCGCCGCGCTTGATGCCCGCGGACGCGGCCGGGCCCTCCGGGACCACCGAGTAGACGACGGCGCCGGGCGCACCGGAGGCGTCGACCGTGGTCACGCCCAGGTAGGCGCGATGCGAATCGGTCACCTTGCCGTCCGCGATGAGCTGGTTGGCGATGTCGGTGACGGTGTTGCTCGAGATCGCGAACCCGATCCCGTTGGCGGCACCGCCGAGCTGCGGGTCAGACGCGGCGAGGGTCGGGATCCCGATGACCTGGCCGGCGAGATCCACGAGCGCGCCGCCGCTGTTGCCCGGGTTGATCGGGGCGCTCGTCTGGATGGTGTTCGGCAACGCGACCCCGTTCTGCTCCGAGACCGTCCGGCCCAGGGCGCTCACGATGCCCTCGGTGACGCTGCTCTGGAGGCCGAGCGGGTTGCCGATCGCGAGCGCGATGTCGCCGACGGCGAGGGTGGAGCTGTCCGCGAACGTGGCCGGGGTGAGCCCGGTGGCGTCGACGTGGATGACCGCCAGGTCATCGCCCGTGAAGGTTCCGACAAGCGTGCCGGTGACCGTCCGCCCGTCGGCGAGCGTGACCTGGAACGTATGGCTGCCCGCGGTGACGTGCGCATTGGTGACGATGTCGCCCTTCGTGTCGTAGACGATCCCCGACCCAAGGCCGCTCGTGGTCTCGATGACCACGACCGAGGGGCTCACGCTGTGGACGACGCTGACGAAGTCCTGCTGAAGGCTGAGCGCGGCTCCCGCGGTTGCCGGCGAGGCCGCCGCGGGCGTGGCAGCCGGCGAGGCCGCCGCGGGCGTGGTGGCCGGTGTGGCCGTGCCGGCGGATGCAGCGACGCCCGAGCATCCGGCGACGAGGACGGCAGCGCCCGCGAGCGTTGCGACGAGGGACGCGGTGCGCGGGCGCCGCGCGCTGGGATGAGGTGCCGTGGGTTGGTGCAGGCGGATCATCGGAGGGGCCTCGGGAAGCGGATTGGTCTTCCAACACCCTAGAAACAGCGGGCGGTCCGGAACAGTCGCAGCCATCGTGTTCACGGGATGAGGTCCGTGCAGCCTGGGGCATGACAACCGTCACGGGTCCGATTCGCACAGCCGTGACTTCCGATTGGGCGTGGCCGAGCCTACGGTGGAGTCGTCCATACCACGGGCAGGTAACGCCCCGGCAGAGGTCCCGTCGCATGTCGTCCAGCCGCGCGTCGAGAACCGCCGCACCCCTCTCGGAGGCTCCCGGCGGGTCCCGCCTGGCGAGGTCCAACCTCACGCAGGCCATCGTGAAAGCCTTGGCCGTCGTCGTCTCCTCGACGTGGCACTCTGTTCGCGTCGCTGTGCCGCGACATCCGAGCGCTGGAAGGGGTGACCGCGTGATCGAGCCCGAGGCCGAGACGGGTGTCACAGCATCCGCCGGCCGGATCGCGGCTTCCGAGCCGACGCCACACCTCTGGCTGCCCACCGTCGTCGGCGTCGGGCTGCTGATCTTCTTCGTCGGCCCGCTCGCGGAGATGATCCGGGTGCCGATCTCGTCCGCAGCCCGAGTCGCTACCTACGTGGGCCTGGTGGTCTTCGTCGGCATCTACCTCGTGGCCGTGGTCGGTGACCTCGTCGGTCGGCGGCCGCGCCACCTTGCCGTCGCCGTGTTCGGACTCGGCGCCCTCGCCGTCGCCATCACCCTGTTCGATGGCCGCGCCATCTGGACGGTCCTGTTCGTCGCGACGGCGGCGGGCGCCGGCCGGCTCACTCGATCGACCTCGGCGATCGCGGGGATCGTGCTGGCCGCGGCGATCGCGGCCGCTGCGGACCTGTGGCTCGGCCTGGAGCCGTTCAGGACCCTCGAGTCGTCGATCGAGGTCCTGCTCGTGGGGCTGGTCGTCCTGGGCTTCAGCCAGACCCAGCGGGCAGCCGGCAAGCTGACGGCAGCCCAGGCGGAGATCGCCCGTGCGGCCACGGACCGCGAGCGGGCCCGGATCGCCCGGGACCTTCACGACCTCCTTGGTCACAGCCTCTCGATGGTGGCGCTCAAGACCGAGCTTGCTCGCAAGCTGCTCGATCGTGACCCTGGGCAGGCATCCGCAGAGCTCGCCGAGATCGAGGACGTCGTTCGGATGTCGCTGCGCGATGTCCGCCAGGCGGTGGCCGGGTACCGCCAGGTGGACCTGGACAGCGAGCTGCAGGGCGCCCGCGTCGCCCTGGTGGCGGCCGGCTTCGACGTCCTGATCGAGCGCCCCGAGCACCCGCTCGAGCCGTCCTTGGACGCGCTGCTCGGCTGGGTGGTCCGGGAGGGTGCGACCAACATCGTCCGCCACAGCCGCGGTGGCCAGTGCTCCATCGAGGTCGCCGTCACGGGCGACGCGACCCGGCTGGAGATCCTCGACGACGGGCCGCCGCCGACGGACGGACTCGGGCCGCGACCGAGTGTCGGAACGGGCCGTGGCCTCCGGGGCATCCGGGAGCGCGTCGAGCAGTCTGGTGGCACCGTCGAGGCCGGCTGGCGATCCGCCGGCGGCTATGCGCTGACCGTGACGGTGCCCGGGTCGAGCCGGGCGGCAGCGGGAGGCGTCGCATGATCCGCGTCGTGATCGCCGAGGACCAGCTCATGGTTCGCGGAGCCCTGAGCGCGCTGTTGGCGATGGAGCCGGACATCGAGGTCGTCGCACAGATAAGCCGCGGCGACGAGATCGTCCCCACGATGGAGCGCGTGCTGCCCGACGTCGCCCTCCTGGACATCGAGCTGCCCGGGGGTGACGGGCTGACCGCGGCCGCCGAGCTCCACCGTCGCCTGCCGAAGGTGCGTGTGATCATCCTGACCACGTTCGGCCGCCCCGGCTATCTCCGCCGGGCGATGGAAGCCGGCGCGATTGGCTACGTGCTCAAGGAGGCGCCGGCCGACACCCTCGCCGCCACGATCCGGCGTGCGATGGAGGGCAAGCGCACGGTGGACCCCACGCTCGCCGTGACGGCGCTCTCGGAGGGCGGCAACCCGCTCACGGAGCGCGAGCGGGAGGTCCTCGCGATGTCCCGCGAGGTCGCGACCATCGCCGACATCGCGGGCCGGCTGTTCCTGTCGGAAGGCACCGTCCGCAACCACCTGTCCACCGCCATCCAGAAGCTCGATGCACACAACCGAGGCGAGGCCGCCCGGATCGCCGAGCAGAAGGGCTGGCTGGATCCAGCGGAGGGCGCCACCTCCTGACGCAGCGGCCGCGCCGATCCCTGGGCCTGCGGACGAGCTCGGGGCACGAACGGCAGCCTGTCGGGGCCAGAACGGCAGCCCTGACGGTTCCCCACCGGGCGGCCGGCTGTGTGATGCTCACGCGGTGGCACACCGCGAGACCGGGCCCGATGCACCGGCAGCCATCACGCCCGAGCGGTTCAACGACCTGCTGTTCGGCTGGAGTGAGCACGCCGGGCGTGGGCTGGAGATCCGTGGCGCCGCGACGGCATGGGAGATCCTCGTCGCCGAGGTGATGTCCCACCAGACGCAGATCGGGCGCGTCGGGCCCACCTGGCGACGGTTCATCACGCGCTGGCCGACGCCCAGCAGCCTCGCCGAGGCTCCCACCCAGGAGCTCCTCGCCGCGTGGGCAGGGCTCGGCTACAACCGGCGAGCGCTCGCGCTCCGCGAAGCGGCCCGTCGGATCGTGTCCGCCCACGACGGCGAGGTGCCAGCGGACGTGGACGCGCTCGACGCGCTCCCGGGCATCGGCCCGTACACGGCCCGGGCCGTCGCCGCGGCCGCGTTCGGGACGCCGGTCGCGCCGCTCGACGTCAACGTTCGCCGGGTGGTCGCCCGGGTGACCGGAACCCAGGGTCACACGCGAGCCATCCAGGCCGTGGCCGATGGGCTTGTCGCCCGCGATGCGCCACGGCGATGGTTCGACGCCGTCACGGACCTGGCCGCCGGCATCTGCACCGCCGCGCGGCCGGGTTGTGATCGCTGCCCCGTCTGGTCCGTGTGCGCCACCCGTGGAGCGGTGGATCCGCCCGCTGCCGGATCCGCGGTGCGCGTTCCATTTCCCGAGACCAGGCGCTGGCTGCGCGGGCGCCTTCTCGCGATCGTGACCCACGGCGTCGGGCGCCCGTGGGTGCCGATCCCGAGCGAGCTGGGCATCCACACGAGCGAGGCGATCGCGTCGGCTGCTGCCGAGCTCGAGCGTGAAGGGTTCCTCGAGGTCAGCGGCGGGATGGCGAGGGTGCGCCGCTGAGATGCCTCGGGACGGAGGCGGGCCCGATGGCCCGGACCCGAAGCGGCGTTCGATGCGATGGCGATGCGAGGAGACAGTCGATGACGATGCGGTTCGGGGCGGCGTTCTGGGTCCAGCGCATGACCTGGCCGGAGCTGCGCGAGGGCGTTGTGCACGCCGAGGCCGTCGGGTTCGACGACCTCTGGATCGACGATCACCTGCTCTCCGACGAAGGAGACTGGCGCGACCCGAAGCTGGAGGGCTGGTCCGCGCTCACGGCCGTGGGTGCCGTCACCGGGCGCCCCCGCCTGGGGCTCATGGTGGCGGCCAACACGCTCCGCAACCCGGGGCTGACGGCCAAGCTCGCCACCACCCTGGACCACGTGTCGGGCGGGCGCGCGATCCTGGGCATCGGCGGCGGCTGGTACCGGCGCGAGCACGAGGCGTTCGGGTTCGACTTCGGCACCGGCTTCGGCGAGCGGCTGGACCGGCTGGGCGAGGCGGTCCCCCTGATCCGGCGCCTGCTGGACGGGGAGCAGGTCACCCACGACGGCCGTTTCTACACGTTCCGCGACGCCGTCTGCGCGCCTCGTCCGATCCAGGCGCGCCTGCCGATCCTGATCGGCGGCTCGGGGCCACGAAAGACCCTGCCGCTGGTCGCCCGGTATGCGGACCTGTGGAACATGTACGGAACGCCCGCCGAGGTCGCGGCCGGCGACGCGGTGCTGCGAGCAGCCTGCGACGCGATCGGCAGGGACCCGGCGGAGATCGAGCACACGGTCAACCTCAACGTGATGATCCGGGCCAACCGCGCCGAGGCGGATCGAGCCTGGACCGCCTGGCGGGAGGCGCACCACCCCCAGGAGGGCGAGGAGGGCCTCGACGCCGGCGGCTCGCTGGCCGAGGTGGCGGCCGTCCTGGCCGCCTACCGCGATGTCGGGTTCACGCACCCTGTCCTGATCTTCCGGACGCCGTTCGACGTCGAGACCATGGATCGGCTCCCGGAGCTGCGGGCCGCCCTGGGCGACTGATCGCGGCCGGTCTCAGGCGACCGCCGCCGGGACCTCGACGCCGGCCGCCTCGGCCATGGTCTTCGGATCGGTGGCACGGACCCGCTGGCCGACGCTTAGCGCGGCTGCGAGGCCCTGGGTGACGCAGTCGGGCAGGCCAACGCCCCGGTAGGAGGCGCCGGTCGCGACCACCGCCGGCCAGGCCGCCATCGCCGCCTCGATGGCCGCCACGCGGTCGAGATGGCCCACGGTGTAGCGCGGCATCGCGCCTTCCTGGCGGGCGACCCGCACGAGGACCGGCGAGCCGGCGATGCGCAGCGTCCGCTCCGCGTCGCGGCGGGCCGCGACCACGAGGTCGGCGTCGGGCAGGGAGGTCCAGGTGCCCTCGTCGCGGACGAACAGCCGCAGCAGGACCGTGTCGGCCGGGGCCCGTTCGGGCCACTTCTCGGAGGACCAGGTGCAGGCCGCGATGGCGTCGCCCTCGGATGGCGGGACCAGGTAGCCGTGGCCGACCAGGTCGCGCCCGATGTCGGCGCGCCGGTAGGCGAGGCTGACCAGGATGCTGGTGCCGTGCGGGATACCGGCGAGCGCTCTCGACGCCGCGGGCAGCTCGTCCTCGAGCAGGGCTGCCGTCGCGGGGGCGGGCAGCGCAAGGATGACCGCGTCGAAGCGGCACGCCGTGCCGTCCGCGAAGGTGACCCGCACGCCGGCTCCGGACCGCTGCAGCATTGCCACGGACCGGCCTGTCCGGACCTCGGCGCCGGCCTGGTTGAGCGACGCCGCCAGCGCGCCGGTGAGCTCGTCCATGCCAGCGCGAAGCGATACGAACACGCCGAGGGGCTTCGCACGCGCCGGGGCACCGCCGTCCCGCGCCGCCTGCGCGCGAGCCCTGGCGGCGCGGCGCATCGCGCGGCCCTCGGCCAGCCCCGCGAACAGCAGGCTCCGGTGCCGCTGCTCGGCGGTCCGGAGCTGGGGCACGACCGCGTCGAGCGACAGCTCGTCGATCGGCGTGCCGTACACGCCGCCCACCAACGGGCCCGCCAGCCGTTCCACGAGCGGATCGCCGAGCCGCCGGCGGAGGAACGTTCCCACGGCCACGTCCTCGCCATCGAGCAGTCGCGGCCACACGACGTCCCGGGCCATCCGGACCTTCTCGGGCACCGAGAACAGGCGGGTACGCGCGAACGGCATCGCCCTCGTCGGCAGCACGAGCCCGAGGCCCTCGGGCATCGGCACCAGGTCGCCCCGATGCCGGATGTAGACGGCGCGCGGATCCTTCGTGCCCACCAGCTCATCGCCCAGGCCGAGCTCGCGCGCCAGCGTCAAGGCCGCGGGACGCGTGGCCAGGAACGAGTCCGGACCGCGCTCGATCACCAGGCCATCGACCCGATCGGTGGCGACCTTGCCGCCGAGACGATCCGCGGCCTCCACGAGGGTCACCGGGATGCCGTCGCGGGCGAGCTCGCGCGCGGCGACCAACCCCGTGATACCGCCGCCCACGACGAGGACGCTCATGGATGCGGGCTCAGGCGGGCGAGGACGCGCCGGCCGCGACGGCCGGCATCCCGTAGGCGGGCACGCCGCCGGTCGGGACGTATGGGCACAGCGGGTCGGACTCGAGAGCGTCGCCGGTCCAGGCATACGCCCGGGCGCGAGAGCCGCCGCACACGCGTGCGAACTCGCACCGGCCGCAGCGGCCCTTGAACCCTTCCGGGTTACGCAGGTCGCGCATCACCGGGTGGTCGCGATACACATCCACGATGCTCTCGGTACGGACGTTGCCCAGCGGGATCGGCAGGAAGCCGGACGGGTGGACGGTGCCCTCGTGGCTGATGAACACGATCCCGTTCCCGTCGCGGATGCCGAACCCGCGCCCGACCGAGGTCTTCGCGATCGCGTCGGCGTCCATGCCGGCCGCCTCCATCTCTCGGATCGCCAGCCTGCGGTAGTGGGTGGCCTCGGTGGTCTTCACCTGGAACGGCGCCGTCTTCGACAGCTCCCACAGCCACTGGTGGAGCTTCTCGGACTCGCCCGCGGACACCTCACGAAGGTCGGTCCCCCGGCCCACGGAGATCAGCATGAACAGCGCCCAGCGCAGGATGTCCATGCCCTTTAGCAGCTCGTAGACCGCCGGCAGGTCTGGCAGGGTCTCGTCGGTGACCAGGGTGTTGACCTGGATGGGGAGTCCGGCGGCCCGGGCCCAGCGGGCCGCCTGGAGGGTGGTCTCGAACGTTCCCGGGACACCCCGGAAGCCGTCGTGGCGTGCTGCGTTGGAACCGTCGAGGCTGAGCGAGATGTTCTGGATCCCTGCCTCGCGAAGCGAGACCAGGGCATCCTGGGTCAGCAGGCTGGTGGCCGCCGGCGCGAGCGAGCAGCCGATGCCCCGCTCGGTGGCCGCGCGGACGAGATCGTGCAGGTCCGGCCGGTTGAGCGGGTCGCCACCCGTGAACACGACGTGCGGGTACGGGCGGCCGAAGGTGGTGATCGTGTCCAGGAGCCGGACGCCCTCGTCGGTCGTGAGCTCCAGCGGGCTGCGCTCGGCGATGGCGGACGCCCGGCAGTGGCGGCAGGCGAGACCGCAGGCCAGCGTGGTCTCCCAGTACACGAGCATCGGCGCCCGAGCGTAGACGTAGCCCTCGGCGCGGACGGCCCCGACGCCGGTGATCCCGCCGGGATGGCCGCCGGGGTGACCGGACGGATGACCGCCGGGATGGCCGGACGGCTTGGGATCGATCAGCGCGGTCATCGGGGATCTCCTGCGGTCGCCATCACCGGCGATGCGTGGCGGAGCGCCGCGGCCGCGATGTCGGCCAGGCCGGCGATGAAGATGGGGTCCGTGTTCATGGAGCGGGCGCGCTCCAGGTGGATGCCGGCCTCACGGGCGACGCCCTGGGCCTCGATGTCGATGTCGAACAGCACCTCGAGATGGTCGGCGACGAAGCCGACCGGGCGAACCACCAGCTCGGTCACGCCCTCGCCGGCCAGGCGTCGGATCTCGTCGAGGATGTCCGGGCCCAGCCACCGCTCTCCGGTCCGGCCGGCGCTCTGGAACGCGAAGTCGTAGCGCTCGAGACCCAGGCGGCCCGCGACCAGCCTGGACGTCTCCGCCAGCTGGTCCGGGTACGGGTCACCCTGCTCCAGGACGCGTGCCGGGAGGCTGTGCGCGGTGAACATGACCCGGACGCGCGTCGGGTCCGGGAAGCGGGCGAGCGCCTCCCGGGTCGTCAGCTCCAGTGCTTCGATGAACCGCGGCTGGTCGTGCCACGAGAACACGTGCTCGACGGCCGGCGCCACGCTGCCCAGCTGCGACAGCGCCTCGTTGACCGCCCGGCGATAGCCGGCCGAGTTGGACGACGCCTGGGGCGCGAGTGGGATCGCCACGAAGCGCTCCACGCCGTCGGCCGTCATGCCCGCGACGACGTCGCCGATGCGTGGATCGATGTGACGCATGCCCGCGTAGACCGGCACCGACAGGCCGCGAGCGGCCAGCTCGAGCTCGACCGCAGCCCGCTGCGCCTCAACGATCCGGGACAGTGGCGACCCGCCGCCGATCATCCGGTAGCGGCCGACGAGCTCATCGAGCAGATGCGGCGGCGGCGGATTGCCGCGCCGGATGTCGGTGTAGTAGGCCTCGACCTGGTCCAGCCGGTCGGGGCTGCCATAGGCCATGAGCAGGACGGCATCGCGAGTCATCGGGGCGCTCCCTGGTCGTGAACGAGATCGACAAGTCGGGTGAGGTGGTCGGGGTCGGTCGAGGGAAGGACGCCGTGCCCCAGGTTGAACACGTGACCGGGCCGGCCCGCGTTCTGGCCGAGGATCCAGCCCGTGCTCTCCGCGACGCCCTCCCATGGACCGAGCAGCAGCGCGGGGTCGAGGTTGCCCTGGACGGCCCGGTCGCCGACGATCCGCCGGCCATCGGCCAGCGAGATGCGCCAGTCCAGGCCGATGACATCGCCGCCGGCCGCGGCCTGGAGACCCAGGATGCCGGCGGTGCCGACACCGAAATGGATCGAGGGCACGCCCAGCTTGGACACCGCGTCGAACAGCCGGCGCATCCAGGGCAGCAAGCGTCGCTCGTAATCCAGCGGGCTGAGGCCGCCGACCCAGGAGTCGAACACCTGGATCACCTCGACGCCCGCCTCGACCTGCGCGGCGAGGTAGGTGATCGTGCTCTCGGTGAGGACGTGGAGCAGCGCCGCCCACGTGTCCGGCTGGGCGTGCATCAGGCGCTTGGTGTGCAGGAACTCGCGGGACGGGCCGCCCTCCACGAGGTAGCAGGCAAGGGTGAACGGTGCCCCCGCGAAGCCGATGAGCGGGACCGACGATTCGGCGCGGATCAGCCGGATCGCGTCCATGACGGGCGCCGTCACGTACTCCGGCTCGACGGCGCGCAACGCGCTGACGTCGGCCATGCACCGCACCGGGTGGTCGATCACGGGACCGACGCCCTCGCGAATGTCCAGCCCGACACCCAGGGCCGCGAGCGGCGTGGTGATGTCCGCGAACAGGATCGCGGCGTCAACCCCCAGCCGCGTGACGGGTTGCAGGGTGACCTCCGCGCACAGGGCCGGGTCCTGGGTGATCTCGAGCAGCGTCGCGTTGCGGCGGATGGCGCGGTACTCGGGCAGGGCGCGCCCGGCCTGGCGCATGAACCACACGGGCGTCGTGTCCACGGGCAGGCCCCGGACAGCCCGCAGGAGCCGGGCTCGGGGCTCGGCCGGTGCGTCGGGGGCGGGCAGGATCGCCGTCGCGGCTCCCCGTTCCGGCGTCGTCGACGCGTTCATGCCGCCATCGCCTTCCGCGCCGCGGCCAGCGTCTGCGCGACCTCGGCGTCACCGTGGGCCGCGGAGATGAACCAGGCCTCGAACTGGGACGGTGCGAGCAGCACACCCTCGTCCAGCATCACGCCGAAGAACCGCGCATAGGCCTCGCGGTCTGCCGCCAGCGCCGCCGCTGCGTCGTGGGGCGCGCCGGACCGGAAGAACACGGTGAGCAGCGAGCCCACCCGGGTGATCGCGACCTCGCGACCGGCGTCGGCCGCCGCGGCGATCAGCCCCGACTCGAGGGCGGACGCGGTCCGCTCCAGTCCCTCATAGACGTCGGCCGTGAGCAGGTCGAGCGTCGCGACGCCCGCGGCCATCGCCAGCGGGTGCCCCGACAGCGTGCCGGCCTGGTACACGCCGCCCTCGGGGGCGACCAGGCGCATCAGGTCATCGCGCCCGCCGTAGGCGCCGACGGGCATGCCGCCGCCGATGATCTTGCCCAGCGTCGTCAGGTCGGGGGTGATCCCGAACCGTTCCTGTGCCCCGCCCCGGGCCACGCGGAACCCGGTGATCACCTCGTCGAAGATCAGCAGGGAGCCGTTCGCGGTCGTGTGCTCGCGGAGGGCCTCGAGAAACCCCGGGGCCGGGGGGATGACGCCCACGTTGGCGGCCACCGGCTCCACGATGACGGCCGCCACCCGGTCCGGATGGGCGCGGAACACGGCACCGACCGCGGCAACGTCGTTGTACGGGATCACGATCGTATCGGCCGCGGTGGCCGCGGTAACGCCCGCCGATCCCGGCATGCCCAGCGTGGCAAGCCCGGAGCCCGCCTCGACCAGCAGGCTGTCGCCGTGGCCGTGGTAGCCGCCGGCGAACTTGACCACCAGGTCCCGCCCGGTCGCACCCCGGGCAAGCCGGATGGCGCTCATCACGGCCTCGGTCCCCGACGACACGAACCGCAGCCGCTCCATCGACGGCATCGCCGCGCGGATGCGGTCACCCAGCTCCACCTCGCCGGGGCCGGTTGCGCCCAGCGCGAAGCCGGCCAGCGCCGCCTCGCGCACGGCCTCGACGATCGCCGGCACACCGTGACCGAGGATGGCCGGTCCCCACGATCCGATGTAGTCCAGGTACCAGCGCCCGTCGGCGTCGCGCACCCGGGGGCCTTCGCCCCGGTCCAGGATCAGCGGCGCCCGGCCCACCGAGCGAAACGCCCGGACCGGGCTGTTGACCCCGCCCGGGAACAGGGTCGCGGCACGCTCGCGCAGCGCGGCCTGGCGGCCCATGCCGGCGGTTGCAACGGCGTCGGTCGCATCAGCGGCGTCGGTCGTTTCGGCGGCGGGCACGCCCTGCACGCGCATCGTTGTCGTCATCTCAGGCCTCCCGCGTCCACGTCGCGAGATCCGCGGCGGCGTAGGTGATCACGAAGCCGGCACCGGCCCGGAGGATCGAGGTCACGCTCTCGGTCAGGGCGCGCCGGCGGTCGAGCCAACCGCGCTGGGCGGCGGCCTCGATCGCCGCGAACTCGCCGCTGACCTGGTACGCCCCGATCGGGACGTCGAAGCGGGCCCGGGCCGCCGCCAGGATGTCCAGCGACGGCATCGCCGGCTTGACCAGCAGCATGTCCGCCCCCTCCCCGAGGTCGATCGCCATCTCGCGCATCGACTCGCGGCCGTTCGCGGGGTCCATCTGGTAGCCGCGCCGGTCGCCGAATGCCGGGGTGGAGCCCGCCGCGTCACGGAACGGGCCGTAGAACGCGGACGCCGTCTTGGCCGCGTAGGCCAGGATCGAGGTGTCATGCGCGCCGGATGCATCCAGCCCGTGGCGGATTGCCGCCACCTGGCCGTCCATCATGCCGCTCGGCGCGACGATGTCCGCGCCGGCCTCCGCCTGCGAGACCGCGGTCCGTGCATAGAGCTCGATCGTGGCGTCGTTGTCCACCCGACCGTCGGCGAGCAGCGGCCCGCAGTGTCCGTGGTCCGTATACTCGCACAGGCAGGTGTCGGCGATGAGCACGAGGTCGAGGTCCGCGTCGCGCAGGCGCCCGAGCGTCTGCTGGACGATCCCGTCACGGATCCAGCCGCCGGTCCCGACGGCATCCTTGTCCGCGGGGAGGCCGAACAGGATGAGGCCACCGACCCCCAGCGCCGCCAGCGCCCGGGCATCCTTCACCGCCTCGTCCGGGGTCAGCCGCTCGACGCCCGGCATCGAGCCGACCGCCTCGCGGCCGTCGCGACCCGGGAACACGAACAGTGGCGCGACCAGCTGGCGAGGGTGGATCCGCGTCTCGCGAACGAAGGCGCGCAGCGCATCGGTGCGGCGCGTCCGGCGCAGCCGGTGGGCAGGGACCGGCACGGCGGGCTCCTGCATCCCGGGCTCCGGCATCCCAGGCTCCGGGACGGCAGGTTCCGGGACGGCTGCGGGCGGAAGGTTGACGGTGAGGCTCATCGGGTTCCTCCGGGGGCGACGGCGAGCGCAGATGGTCGAGGGTCGGGCCGGCGATCGTCCGCCGTCACGCCGAGCGAGGCGGCAACGAAGGCGGCAAGCGCGGAAGCGTGCTGGCTGGGCGCGGTCAGGACGGCGGTGAAGCCGAGTGCTCGCGCCGCCGCGGCGCTGGGCTCGCCGATGGTCACCACGGGCGTGGACAGCAGCCGGGTGCGGATCGCCTCGTCAGCCGCGAGGTCCAGCAGGCCTCGCGCGGTGGAGCCGCTGGTCAGGACCAGGACGTCCAGGGGTCCGTCGTCGAGCGCAGCCGCGAGCAGCGGGCGCGAAGCGAGCGGGGCCTCCCGCGTCCGGTAGGCGACGACCTCGGTAACGATCGCGCCGCGCGCTCGCAGCGCTTCGGGCAGGGCGACCTCGGCCAGGTCGGCCCGCGGCAGCAGCACGTGCGTGCCGGGTTCGAGCGGCAGCTCCGCGGCGATCGTGGCACCGTCCGCGACCGTGGGCAGGAACGGGGCCGGCATGCCGTCGGCGACCAGGGCCGCCGCGGTCGCCTCGCCCACGGCCGCCCATCGGCGATCGACCGCGTGGATCCCCGTGCGCTCCACGGCTGCCCGTGCCGCGTCGGCCGCGGGAACGCTGGTCAAGACGATCCAGCCCCCGGGTTGCGTGGCCGCGAAGGCAGCGTCGATGGGGCCGGTATCGGCGGGTTCGATCTCGATGGCCGGAACGTGGACGGCGGCGACGCCCTCAACGTGGAGCGCGTCGAGCAGCGCGCCGGCCCGCCCGGCGGGCCGGGCAACGAGCGCGCGGGGCCTGACCCGGAGGTCCACGATCCGGGCGGCAAGCCGTTCCGCGAGGGCGAGGTGATCGTCCACGGGCCCGCGTGCCGTGACCCAGGCGACCGGTGGTGGCGCGATCGGGGCGCCGGCGGCCGGCGACCACGTGCGCTCCGCGCCGGCCACGATCTGGAGCCATCCGTCGCGGACGGTCCCCACGGCCCCGATGGGCGAACGGCATCCCCCGCCGGTCCCATTGAGCAGGGCTCGCTCTGCCTCGACCGCGACGCGGGTGGCCGGGTCGTCGAGCCGTCCCACCGCCTCGATGGCCTCGGCATCGTGGGCGCGGACCTGGAGCGCCAGCGATCCCTGGCCGGGAGCGGAGGGGATGAGGCCCGACGGCAGGATCTCGTCGATCCGGCCCGCGTGCCCGAGCCGGGTCAGGCCGGCGACCGCGAGCACGAGCGCGTCGCTCTCGCCCCGGTCGAGCTTGGCCAGCCGCGTGTCCACGTTGCCGTGCAGCGGGTGCATCCGGAGGTCGGGGCGCCGTGCCCGCAGGAATGCCGTGCGGCGCGGGCTGTCGGTGCCGACGCGCGATCCGGGGGGCAGCGTGGCCAGCGTCGCTCCCCGCTCGCGGCAGACGAGGGCGTCGCGCGGGTCCTCCCGGGCCGGGTAGGCGGCGATCGTGAGGCGCGCAGGCTCCTCGGTGGGGACGTCCTTGGCGGAGTGGACGGCCAGGTCCACGGTGCCGTCGAGGAGGGCGGCCACGATCCGACCCACGAACGCGCCCTCGCCCCACGGGGTGTCCGCCGCCCGCTCGTCGCCCTCGGTCCGGATGACCACCACCTCGGTGGATATGCCCAGCTCGCCGAGCCGGGCCGCGACCCAGCGCGCCTGGACCAGCGCCAGGGCGCTGCCGCGGGTGCCGATCCGCAGGGTCCGGGTCCGGCCGGTCGTGGTCGTCACGGGACGCTCCATCGCCTACAGGGAGAACAGGGCGCGGGCAGCGCGCTCCAGGTCGCCGGTCGGGTCCTCGCGCAGCATCACCAGCGGTGCGTGCAGCAGTCCCGCGACCAGGCGGTAGCTCATCTGGACCACGAGCTCGCGCTCGTGGTCGGGCAGCTCCATCCGCCGGAACAGGCGATCCAGCTCCTCGGTCCGGCGCTCTTCCGCGAGCTCGCTCAGGGCCTGGATGGCCGGCACCGACGCACGGGTGCGGACCCAGTGCATGTAGGCCGTCTCGGCATCCTCGAGGGCCCGCTGGTAGCGGTGTCGCAGCCGCGTCCGGAGCGCATCCTGCGGGCTCCGGGCGAGATCGTCGATCGAGGTGTAGCGATCGCCCAGCCGGTCCCGCAGCTCGCCGGCGACGGCCGGCGGCGACGACAGGTCGACGACCGGGAGCTCGCGGGCGATGAGCTCGGCGCGTGCGCGGGCCGACAGCGGCCAGGAGGCCGCGATCGCGAGCACGATGGCGTCCGCCTCGGGCAGCGTGGCGCGCGGACCGAACGGCACCGCGACCCCGCCCGCATCGTGGGCCAGCGCCGCGGCGCGTTCCGGGCTCCGGTTGGCGACCAGGATCCGGGCGCCGTCGCGGGCAGCCGCGAGGGCAACGAGCCGGGCCATCCGGCCGGCACCGACGACCAGCACCCGCCGTCCTGCCAGCGGACCCGTGATCGGGACGATGCGATCGACCACGAGGTCGGCCAGCGAGCGCGGCGGACCTTCGCGCCAGGAGCGGGTCTCACGACCCAGGTGGAGGGCAACCTGGAACAGCCGCTCCAGGAGCGGATCGAGACCCGCCGCATGCGGGTTTCGTGAGCCCACCTCGACCGGGCAGCGCTCGGCGCCCGGGAGATGGCGGTCCGCAAGGCACTCGCGCAGCTGGTGCAGGATCTGGTCCTCGCCCACGACCACGCTGTCGAGCCCCGCGGCGACGGTGAGGACGTGGCGGACCGCGGCCAGCCCTTCGAACCGACGCCCGCCCGCGGGCAGCTCCGGCAGGGGCAGCGGCCGGTCGTCGGCGGGCTCCTGGACCGCGTACAGCTCCACGCGGTGGCAGGTGCGCACGACGATCACGCGCGGATCGTGGGCGATGGGTGCGGCGGCAGCGGCGAACGCCTCGCGTGCCTCGCTGGACACGTCGCGGGCGTGGGCAACCAGCGCGACCAGGCCCGGCTCCGGGATGGCGGCCGCGGCAGGGGCGGCGACGGCAGGGGCGGCGACGGGGGGACGGGCGGGCGGGACGCGAAGGGTCACGGCTGACTCCCTGCGGTGGCAGCGGGTGGGCGGCGGGGCGTGCGAACCGTCCGGCGCGCCGGACGATCGGCGTTGCGGGTGGCGGCCTCCCAGCCACGGAGCGTGGCCAGGAGCAGGTCATCGAGGGCAGCCGTCGCGTCGGCGATCAGGGCCGTCGTGGACGAGGCGTCGAGCTCCCGACGCCGGGCAAGCGCGCCGAGCTCGCCCAGGAACGGCCGGCGGAAGCGCAGGAACAGGTCCGCGGTCGTGACCGACGCAAGTCCTTCCCGCCCGGCCAGGCGGCCGTACTCCATGCAGGCGTCCTCGGCCTGGCGCAGGTGGCCGTCACGGCGACGCAGGTCGTCCGTGTCCAGGGCCGCGATCAGCGCGGCGACGATGCCCCGGCCGTAGCCGCGAAAGCGCTCGCGCTGGACGTCGTCGAGGTCGGACACCCAGGGAATGCGGCCCGGGGCATCACCGGCGGCGCGGCGGTAGCCGCGGGTCATCCGGCCCGGGGTCTCTCCCAGCTCCGACAGCGACGGCCGGCCGCCCGCGGGCTGGACGGGAAGCAGGGCTTCCAGGCCGGCGCGGGAGAAGCGACGATGGCCGCCCGGCGTGACGAAGGTGCGGACCATCCCGGAGTCCGCCCAGCGGCGGATGGTCGACGGCGAGACACCGAGCAGCCGGCACGCCTCGGTGAGCGTCATCCAGCCGGGGTCGTTGGCGCCGGGACGCGAGGGCATCGCCGCCGGAAACCTCCCAAATCTCCCAAAGATGGTCGAAGGTCCCGCCATGTTGTGGTGGATCCGGGCGACGCCGACAGGGCCATCCGGCATCGGGTCGTCACCAAACGGCCCGGGCTCCACCCGTCCGGAGCGCCGGGCAGACGAGCCCGAATCCGGGCAAATCACCCCATCCACCGACCGTCGACAGCATGCCGGCCTCGACCCGCTTGAATCGGCCCGGGCCGCACGTCCCGGGCACTGCGGGCGGTTGGTCCCTTCCCGGGCAGCCGGCGGGATCGCCTACTGGTGCCATGACCCCGCCCGCGTCCCGGCCTCGTTCCCTGCTCCGCGTCCCGCGGGGTCAGCGGCGCACCATCCTCGGCACCAACGGACCGCACCGCGCCGAGCTCGCCCGGGAGGGCCTGGTGCCCGGCCGCGAGGTCGCGGTCGTCGCCCGCGCACCGCTCGGTGGACCGGTCGTCGTGACGCTGGGTCGGGCCCGGCTCGCGCTGTCCGCCGATGTCGCGGCCGGTGTCTGGACGGTCGCCTGCGAGCCGGAGACGGTCGCATGACGCTGCCGGTTGTCGCCCTGGTCGGGCGACCCAACGTGGGCAAGTCAACGTTCCTGGCCCGCGCCAGCGGCCGCTTCGTCGAGACGGCCAACGCCCCCGGCACCACTGTCTCCCTCGAGCGCCGCCGGATCGATCCGGCAGGCCGGCCTGCCTGGCTGGTGGACCTGCCGGGGACACGGTCGCTGGACGACGAGCCGGCGGGCGACCGGCCGTTCTGGGAGCTGCTCCTGGAGGCGGAGCCGGACGCCATCGTGGTCGTAGCCGATGCCGGAGACGTGGAGCGACACCTGCCGCTCGCGCTTGCCTGCCGCGACCTCGGCCTGCCCGTCGTGCTTGCGGTCAACCTGGTCGACGAGGCCGGGCGGCGCGGGGTCGGCGTCGATACCGGCCGGCTTGGCCAGCTGCTCGCGGCCCCGGTCCACGCCACCTGCGCCCGGTCGGGCGAGGGTGTCGAAGCCTGCCTGGCCGACGGCGTCCGCCTCGCCGAGCAGCGTCGAGCCGTCCGGGACGGCGCTCGCTCGCCACGCGGAACCGTTCCCGCACCTGTCTATCCGTATTCACTGGAGAGGCGACTCGCCGGGATGGCGGCGACGCTGGCCGAGGCACCGAGGTCGCTGGGGGCAGCGGCCGTGCTCGACCCGCTCCAGGCCGGCGTGCTGGCCGGCAGGCTGTCCGGCCGTGGCGGGGCCTCGATCCTGCTGGCGGAGGAGCTCGAGCCCCATCGGTGGGCAACCGCCGCGACATGGGCCGGCCAGGTCGAGCACCGGGGAGACGCGGCGGAGCCATTCGCCGATCGGCTGGCGCGATGGTCCACGGCACCGTGGCCGGGCGTGCCGCTGTTCCTGGGCATCAGCGTGGCGGCGTTCCTCGCCGTGATCCTCGTCGGGGGTTGGCTCGCGCAGATGCTGGGAGCCGCCTGGGGCGCCACGGTCTCGCCCGTGCTCATCGCCGCGGTGCCCGCGATCGTCCCGGTCCCGATCCTCGCGGACAGCCTCCTGTGGGCGCTCGATGGTGGCCTGCTGGCGATGATCTCGGTCGGGATCCCCTACGTCCTCACGTTCTACCTGCTGCTGGCCGCCCTCGAGGACTCCGGGTACCTGACCAGCGCGGCCGTGCTGATGGACCGCATGTTCGGTGCCCTGGGACTGCCCGGGCGGATGGCGATCCCGCTCCTGGCCGCCGCCGGGTGCAACGTCCCGGCGATCTACGGCACGCGGGTCCTGCGCACGCGTCGGGAGCGCGTCATCGGCTGCCTGCTGGTGACCCTGACCCCGTGCTCGGCCCGGTCGGCGGTCGTGATCGCGGCGCTGGCTCCGTTCGCCGGTATCCCCGCAGCCATCGCCGCGTTCGGCGTGGTGGGGCTGGTCACCGTGGCGGCCGGCCTCGGGGCCAATGCCCTGATCCCCGGGCGTCAGCCATCGCTCGTGCTGGAGCTGGCGCCGCTCCGGCGGCCGCTGCCCGCCCATGTGTGGGCCAAGGCGTGGTTCCGGTTCCGTGCGTTCGTCGTGACCGCGACCCCGATCATGCTGGTCGGTTCCCTGGTGCTGGGCATCGTGTACGAGACCGGCGCCTGGCAGGCGCTCGCCTCGGCGATCGGCCCGTGGTTCGAGGCCTCGCTCGGGCTCCCCGCCATCGCGGGCGTCGCCCTGGTGTTCGCGTTCCTGCGCAAGGAGCTCGCGCTGCAGCTGCTGCTCGTGTTCGCGGCGGTCGAGCTCGGTCGTCAGGCCTCGCTGGGCGAGCTGATGACGCCAGCGCAGCTGTTCGTGTACGCCGTCGTCGCCAGCGTGTCGATCCCGTGCCTCGCCACGCTCGCGGCCCTGCGCGGCGAGCTCGGGTCGCGCGCGGCCGTCGGGATCAGCGCTGCCACGCTGGGGCTGGCGCTGGGGGTCGGGGCCGTGCTGGCGCGGCTGCTGGGCATCGCGTAGCGGCTGCTGGGCATCGCGTAGCGGCGCCGCAGGACCGTCCTCGGCGCGGCGTCTCGCGAACGCAATCGCGTGTCGGTCAGCCGGGCTCCCCGTGGGCAAGCAGCCAGCGCATGCCCTCGCGCGGCGCCCACAGCCACGATGGCAGCACCGTCGCGGCGTACACGAACTCGTAGCACTCCTTGGCGACCTCGAACGCGTCGAGCAGGTCCGGGTCCATCGCGAACGGGCTGCCGGCCGAGCGCAGGACGGACGCATAGGCGCCAAGGAAGCGGTCGCGTGCGCGCTCGATCCAGGCGTCCACGTCCAGCCCCGGATGATCGATCGGACCTCCGGCCCGCCGCTCCGCCCGGTACCGGGCGCTCCGCGCGACGTGGTCCAGCGACCGGAGCATCGAGGCGACGTCACGCAGCGGTGAGTCGGGCGCCCGCCGCTCCTCGATGGGCCGCAGCGGCTCGCCCTCGAAGTCGATGATGCGGTAGCCGTCGCCGGCGATCAGGACCTGGCCCAGGTGGAGATCGGCGTGGATGCGCATCACGACGGGCGTGGTCGCGATCGCCTCGAAGCGCGACGCGCGGGCGGCAATCGCACCGGCGTCGCGCCGCAGCTCCGCCGCGGCGGAGGCGTCCGCGGCCGAGACCGCGGCGATCGCCTCGTTGAGCCGCCGATGGACGTCGATTCGCCACGCGTGGAGCTCGTCGTGGGTGGCCGGCCGCGGTGCAAGATCCGGGGCATCGACCGGCGGCAAGGCCAGCGCGACGTGCAGGCCGGCGACCAGGATCCCGAGATCCTCGGCAATCCCCGTGGCGGCCTCCAGGTCCACCGGCCCCGGAGCGGCGATCGAGGCCGCCAGGTGCTCGGCCGTCGTCTCGTAGGCGTCCTCGGCGTTCGCCTCGAACGCCTGCAGCATCGCCAGCGTGGCGGCTCCACCGTCGCGCGCGACGACCTCGGCCCAGCCCGCGAGGCGCGGCACGCCCGGGAACGACACCTCCTCGGACAGGAAGGCCGTGAGCTCGAGGTCGGGGTTGAGGCCGGGCTGGATCCGCCGGAAGCCCTTGAGGAGCAGCCGTTCGCCGAGCACGGCCGAGGTGTTGGACTGGTCGCGCCCGAGCGCCCGCTCCGCGGCCGATGCCAGGTCGGCGACGGATCCCGGCCAACATGCCGCGAGACCGGGCGACGGCCGGCAGACGAGCGCCGCCGCAACGTCCCCCGGCCCCGACGGCCCAGGCGGGGCGGGCTCGCGCCGGGTTGGGTCCGGGGCCGGCCCGCGCCGGGACAGCTCCGCTGAGGAGCCGCTCCGCGGCTCCCGGGCGACGAGCGCAGGGATCGTCCGTCCCGCAGCGATCGCCCCGGCCAGCGCGCGCCAGGCGCCGTCGCCCTCGACGGCCTCGCGTGCCGTGCTGATCGCGCTCTGCCCGTCGCCGTCATCCGCGACGACGAACGGCAGCGCGTACCGCTCGGTTCGCCCGACCACGGTCAGGTCCACCAGCGCGAGCACTGCATCGTCGGACAGGCGGAATGCGTGCGCAAGCCGCGCCGCCGTCGGCGGCTGGCCCTTGCTGGCATACCAGCGCCGGCCAGCGATCGCCGCGAGATCCAGGGCGCGGACGGCGGCCGCAACCGCCTCGCGGGTGAGGGTCAAGAGAGGGACGGGACGGCGGCCGGCGTGGCCGGCCGCCGCCTCCGGTGTTCCTAGACCCCGGTGTTGATCGTGATGTGCTTGACGGTCGTGTAGTCCTCGAGGGCGTACTTGCTGCCGTCCTTGCCGTAGCCGGACTCCTTCACGCCGCCGTGCGGGGTCTCCGACGCGAGGGTGAAGTGCTCGTTGATCCACACGGTGCCGAACTGGAGCCGGCGGGCGACGCGCATCGCCTTGCCGATCGAGCCCGTGAACAGCGACGAGGCAAGGCCGAACTTGACGTCGTTCGCCCACTGGACCGCCTGCTCCTCGTCCGAGAAGCGCTGCACGGTGACGACCGGTCCGAACACCTCGTCCTGGACGATCTCGCTCCGCTGGTCCGGGTTCGCGATGACGGTGGGCTCGAAGTACGCCCCCGGCCGGTCGGGCCGATGGCCGCCCAGGACCAGCTCGGCCTTGGCCTCGAGCGCCCGGTTGACCATGCCCTCGACCTTGTCCGCCTGTGCCTTGCCGATCAGGGAGCCCATGTCCAGGTCGTCGGCCTCGGTCGGGTTGCCCCACTTGATGGTCTTCACCTGGTCGGACAGGGCGGCGAGGAGCGGGTCGTAGACCTTCGGGCCCGCGATGACGCGGCAGGCCGCGGTGCAGTCCTGGCCGCTGTTCCAGTAGCCGGCTGACTTGAGGATCTCGGCCGCGAGGTCGACGTCGGCGTCGTCGAACACGATGACGGGTGCCTTGCCGCCAAGCTCGAGGTGGAGCCGCTTCACCGTGCCCGCCGCGACCTGGGCAATGTGCTTGCCGGTCACGGTGTCGCCGGTGATCGACACCATGCGCACCTTCGGGTGGCCGACGAGCAGGTCGCCCATCCGGGAGCCGGATCCGGTCACGACGTTGAGCACGCCGGCGGGGAGCTCGTCCGCGACCAGCTCCGCGAAGCGCAGCGCCGACAGCGGCGTGCTGGACGCCGGCTTGAGCACGACCGTGTTGCCCGTCGCGAGCGCGGGGCCGAGCTTCCAGGCCGCCATGTACAGCGGGTAGTTCCAGGGCGCGATCGACGCGACGACGCCCACCGGGTCACGCCGGACCATCGAGGTGTGGCCCTCGAGATACTCGGTGACCGCGAGGCCCTCCATCACCCGGCAGGCGCCGGCGAAGAACCGGAACAGGTCTGACGACACCGCCATCTCGTCGATGGCCACCTGGGTCGGCTTGCCCGTCTGGCTGGACTCGATCCTGCCGAGCTCGTCGGCGTTGGCATCGATGAGGTCCGCGATCTTGAGCAGGGCGAGGCTGCGGGTTTGGGGCGTCGTCAGCGACCAGCTCTCGAACGCCGCGGCGGCCGCGTCGACGGCCCGGTCGACGTCCGCCGCCCCGGACGCGGGAACGGTGGCCACTGGCTGCGCAACGGCAGGGTTCTCGACCGTGAGCGTCTCGCCCGACACGGCGTCGGTCCAGCCGCCACCGATGAACTGCTGATACGTCTTCACGGGGTTGAGGGTCTCGGTCACGGGGGCCTCCATGGCGCGCGGGTTCGGCGCGCTTTCCGCTGGTCCGGATGGGATCGATCGCGGGTCCGGATGTCGTCCCACGATTGTGCGCCAATGACGAGGCAGCTTCCACCCGGCGCCCACCGGACGGGACGCGCGACGGGTTCACGCACATCATCGCCCGGCAGCGCCCGCTCGACGAGGGGCGTCGGCGGCGCGAGTTCCGTTCCCGCTCGACCGTGGAGCGGGGCGAGGCGCTACCGGGTCGCGGGCGCACGGGTGGTCGCCACGGTCCAAACTGCCGATCTGACCGAGCCCGAGGTCGGCGACGGGCCCGAGCCACCCCTGTCGGAGGGACCGGACGACCGGGCAGCCTGCCCGCCAACGGCAGGAACCGTCAAGGCACGGTCCAGACCAGGTCGTCCGGTGCGCCGATGTCCACGCCGGTGACGCTGTAGCCCACGCTGGTGACGGTGACTCCGGTCGGCACCATGAACCCGGAGCAGAACGTGTCCGATTGCCCCGGTGCGAGCGCCTGGTTGAGTCCCGCAGTGGGGGTGCATCCCGCGAACCCCCCGATGTGGTAGGACGTGTTGGAGCCGTAGCGGTTGCCGTCAGACGCGGTGCCGTCGGCTGCGGCCGAGTCGGTCGTCGGGTCGGCCTCGTGGTCCACGATCGTCATCTCCACGCCCACCCAGCGCGTGCCGTCGACGGCCGCGTTCGTGGGGTCGGTCACGGTTGCCGGGTCAGTGATCTTGACGAGCGTGACGTCGATCTCGTCGCCACCGAGGCTGGTGAAGGCCAGGGTGTCGCCCAGGTGACCGGTCGTCGATCCCGGCGCGCCGGCCGACGCAACGCCCGAGCCCGCGGGCATGCCGGCAGAGGCGGCCGAGGCGGGCGACGAGGCTCGGGTCTGCGCGGCGGGCGTGCCTGGGGACCCCGATCCGGAGCCACCGCACCCGGTGGCGACGAGTGCGACGAGCGCGAGCGACGCACCACCTCGAGCGATGCCGCGTGGTCGGATCAGCATCGACGGTTCCTTCCGTATTGCCCCGACCAGGTAGCGATCGGCGGATGACGTCACGGTGCCCCCCATCCCGACCGGCTCCATCCGGGAAATCACGGACCCGCAGCAGGGCGCATCGGCATGCCGCCGGGCACACGCGAGGCTGCAACGCCCCTGGCGTCGCACCGGATGCCGTCCGGCCTCCCGGCGAGCGTGGCGTCCCTAGCGGGTCACCGCCGTGTGCGTGGTCGCAACCTGCTCGATCAGGTCCGCAGCCCGAACCGTGCCGCCCGCCGCCTGCATCCGGGCCGCGATCGCGGCCATGCGCTCGTGCAGGGCCGTGCCGGCCAACAGCTCGTCGATCGCGCCCAGCAGGTCCTCGTCCCGGAAGGCGTACGCGGGCAGCCGCCGCCCGAAGCCCGTCTCGTGCACCCGCTGCGCGTTGTCCACCTGGTCCCAGAACAGGGGCAGCACGATCATCGGCTTGCCGTTGTGGAAGCACTCGACCACGGTGTTGTTGCCGCCGTGCGTGATCACCAGGTCCACCTGCGGCAGCACTGCCGGCTGGGGCAGGAACGACTCGCCGGTCATGTTGTCGTAGAGCCGGATCTGGTCCGCCAGCGGGCCCTTGGACACGATCACCCGGTGGTCGGTGCGGCCCAGCAGGTCCACCAGTCGCTGCATCAGCTCGACGTCGGCCGACCCGAGCGACCCCAGCGAGAGGTAGATCAGGGCGCCCGGCCGGCTCGCCAGGTGCTCGGGCAGATCCCAGGTGCCGTCCGTCGCCCGGATCGTCGAGTCGAGCTGGTGCCAGGTGGGTGCGAGCGGGTTGACCCGCCGGTAGTCGGCTTCGGCCGGATACGAGTAGAGGTTGAGGTACGGCGACTCGTGCATGAACTCCGGGCCCAGCTCGCTGTCCCCGAGGCCGCCGGCGCCGTGCTCCCGGCAGAAGGCGTCGAAGCCGCGCCAGGCGTCGGCGTGGACCCGGCGGTATTCCGCCCGGAACCCGGCCCAGCGCGACGGATCCGCAGCCGGGTACCCGGACGAGAACGGGGCCACGATGGGGTCCTTGATCTCGGCCGGGTTGCAGGACACGATCCGGACCCACGGCCGGCCCGATGCCATCACGGCCGGGAACGACACCACGTTGTCCTCGACGATCGCGTCGGGCTCCAGCTCCCCGATGATCTCCTCGAGCCGCGGGTTCAAGTACACCGCGCCATCGATCAGGGCCTGCCAGGTCGGCTGGATGAACTCGCTGATCTGCTCCAGGGTGGACTTGCGGAACACGGGCGCGGTGTCGCGGATGAAGTCGATCCAGAACTGGCCCGGGACCTCGGGCTCCGCGGGCGGCGGCCCCAGGCGCATCAGGCGTTCCTCGAACCCCCTGGCCTCGAGGCTGCCCGCGAACGACTCCTCGACGATGAACACCACGCGGTGCCCGCGCCGGCGCAGGACGTCGCCGATGCCGACGCAGTTGTTGGTCGGCCCGTAGGCCCCCTCGGGGAAGAACACGATCGTCCGGCCGTCGGCCACGTGGCACCTCTCGCGCGTTCGTCGTAGCGGTCGTTCGGGGGTCGATGATCGCACGCGAACGACACGCTGCGGCCGTCGTTGCGGGCCCGGAGCTTGCGTCGTGGCGCTGTCCGCTCCCGCGCGGCGGCGCCCGGGTCCGGGTCCGGGTACGCCGCCGGTGCGCGGCTCATACCCAGCAGGATTAGCCGAACGCGAACCCGACCGCCGGATCCTGTGATTGAGGTATCAGCCGTCGCCGGTCGGCCCCCCCACTCCGCCCTCCCGGCCCGTCCCGAACAGCCGGGATGGCTCATGTCGCGCCCGCATCCCGGCGCGAAACTCGGCGGCGGGTTCGTGGGTCCCGCGAACACCCGCACGGGGAGGTACGCACACCATGACGTTACGCATCGCCGGGCTGCGCAAGCGGTTTGGCGACGTCCAGGCGCTGGACGGCGTCTCATTCGAGGTCCATCCGGGCGAGGTGTTCGGCTTCCTGGGCGCGAACGGGGCCGGCAAGACCACGACCATGCGGATCGCGCTGGGCCTGCTGCGTGCGGATGAGGGAACCGTCACCTGGAAGGACAGGCCAACGCGTTCGTGGCCGCGCCAGACCTGGGGCTACATGCCCGAGGAACGTGGCCTGTACCTGCGGATGCCGGTCATGGACCAGCTGGTCTACTTCGCCTCGCTGTACGGCGTCCCGCGGGCGAAAGCGCGCTCCGAGGCACTCGAGTGGCTCGCCCGCTTCCGGATCGCCGAGTACGCGGACCGTCGCGCCGAGACCCTGTCCAAGGGCAACCAGCAGAAGGTCCAATACATCGCGACGATCCTCCATGATCCCGACGTGATCCTCATGGACGAGCCGTTCTCGGGACTGGACCCGGTCAACGTCGCGCTGCTCAAGGCCGCCTTCCTGGAGATGCGCGACCGGGGCAAGACGCTGGTGTTCAGCACGCACCAGCTGGAGCAGGCGGAGGAGCTGTGCGATTCGGTCGCGATCATCGACCACGGGCGCGTGGTGACGTCGGGACCGACACGGGACGTCAAGCGCTCGACCGGCCACCAGGTCGTCAGGGTCGCGACCGCGGGTGACGGAACCGGCGGCTGGCTACGGGAGCTCCCGCACGTGACGGTGACCCGCGATGGCCGCGACTACACGGAGCTGCTCGTCGACGCCGGCGCCAACCCGCAGGCGGTCCTCCGGGCGGCGATCGCGCACGGCGACGAGGTGCTGCGGTTCGAGGTCGCCGATTCCTCGCTGGAGGAGGTGTTCGTGGAGCGGGTCGGTGCCCTGGACACGGAAGAGCGGACGCTGGCCGCCGCAGGGGAGGTGCGGTGATGAACACCTGGACCAACCTGGGCACGGTCGCGCGGCGCGAGTACGCGGTGCGGGTCCGGACTCGCAGCTTCCTGTTCGGCACTGCGTTGCTGGTCCTGGGGGTGGTGGCCATCGCCCTGCTCCCCGTGATCGTGCGCGCGTTCGACCAGATGGACGAGACGCGGCTCGCGGTCACCGCCCAGCCCGGCTCGCTCGCGACCGCGGCTGCCGGCACCCTGGACCAGCTGCTCAACGCGCCCACCGACGGCACCACGGATACGCAGCACCCCTCGTTCGTGATCAGCATCGTCGGCGACACCGCCACCGCTCGTGACAAGGTGACGGCCGGCGAGTACGGCGCCGCCCTCGCGATCTCGCGGACGTCGAGCGGCGACCTCGACTTCGTGCTCTACACCAACGACAACGCCAACGGCCGCACGGCCACCCTGATCCGCCAGGCGGCCAACGCGGTCGCAATCGCCGATCGATTGAACCGGGCCGGCGTGACGCCCGGCGACCAGGCGGGCATGTTCGCCCCGGCCGAGTTCCAGGTGAGCTGGCCGGATCCCGAGCGCACGGCTCCGACCCAGGGCACGCAGGCCGCCGCGAGCCAGGACCTGCTCGGGTTCGGGATGACGATCCTGATCTTCATGATCATCGTGATGTACGGCAACTGGATCGCGATGAGCGTGGTCGAGGAGAAATCGTCACGAGTGATGGAGGTCGTGCTCAACGCCGCCACGCCGTTCCAGCTGCTGGGGGGCAAGGTGCTGGGCGTGGGCGGTGTGGCGCTCACCCAGTACGCCGTCGTGGTGGTGGCAGGGCTCGCGGCGCTCGCGCTGATGGACCCCATCGGATCGCTGGTCCTGGGCCAGGACTCGTCGGCGCTGGCGCTGCCGAGCGGCCTGACGCCCCAGCTGCTGCTGGCGTTCGGCGTGTACGGCGTGCTGGGCTTCCTGCTCTACGCCTCGCTGTACGCGGCAGCCGGGTCGCTGGTCAGCCGCCAGGAGGACGTGAACGCCGCGGTCATGCCGATGACGTTTCTCTCGATGGGCGGCTACTTCGTGGGCGTCTACGCCTCCATCGGCCTGCTCGACGTCGGGTCCGGCGTCATCACGGCGCTGTCGCAGATCCCGTTCTTCAGCCCATTCATGATGCTCGGCCGGATCGCGATCGGGGGCGCCGAGCCGTGGGAGATCGTGCTCTCGGTGCTGCTGCTGGTCGTCTCGATCCTGGTCGCAGTCTGGATCGCGGCCCGCATCTACGCCGCGGGCGTGCTGCTGTACGGGCAGCGACCGGGCATGCGCACGGTGTGGCGGCTGCTGCGCGAGGGGATGTAGCGCCTCAGCCGCGACCGATCGCCATCGCGGCGACCAGCACGACCGCGGCCGCGGCACCGAGGGCGCCGTCGAGCCACGTCCAGCCGACCTCGCGATAGCGCGACCGTGGCCCCGATCCGAACGCCCGCGCGTCCATCGCCAGGGCCAGCCGGTCGCCGTGGCGGATCGCGAGCACCAGCAGCGACAGCAGGATCCGCGGGTGCCAGCTGCCGCGCAGGCCCCGGATCCGCCGCGCCTGCCGGAGCGTGGTCAGCTGCTCCGCGAGGCGCGGGATCGCCTGGTAGGCGGCGAGCGCGCCGTACGCGAACCGTTCCGGCGCGCGCGCCTGCTGGACGAGCGAATCGACCAGCCGCGTCGAGTCCGTGGTCTGGGTGAACACCACGCCCACCGACGCGATCGCGATCACTCGCGCGGCCAGGCCCGCGCCGGCCGCCAGGGCGGGCCAGGTCAGCCGGAACGGACCGATCACGGCCGCGAGCGGAAGCGACGGATCGCTGTTGGAGCCCGAGAACAGCGCGTTGAAGGTGCCGATGCCGAGCGCGGCCAGCCACAGCGGGGCGATGCCAGCCGCCAGCCGGCGGGCGGGGACGTCGCCCAGCGCCAGTCCCGCGACCAGGACCGCGCTCGTGACCAGCAGTGACGGCCAGATGCTGAGGCTGAACGCCAGGCCCACCAGCCAGGCGAGGGCGATGGCCAGCTTGATCAGGGGGCTGGTCCGGCCGAGGATGCTGGCCAGCTGCCGCTCGGATGGCTCGATCCGGGCGACGACCATGCTCACGCGGTCACCATCGCCCGGCGCGCGGCGTCCGCGGCGGCATCGGCCGACATCTCCACCGCCACGATCCGGCCCTCCTCGAGGCGGACGATCCGGCTCGCGAACGCCGAGACGAACCGCTCATCGTGGGTTGCCGCGAGCACCGCCGCTCCACGGTCCACGCGTTCCGCGAGGATCGCCAGCAGCGCCTCGTGGCCGCGCCGGTCCTGGCCGAAGGTGGGCTCGTCGAGGACGAGCAGCTCCGGCCGGTGCACCAGCGCGGTGGCCAGCGACAGCCGGCGCTGCTCCCCGCCGGACAGCGTGTACGGGCTCCGGTCACCGAACACGGCAAGCGGGAGGTCGATCCGGTCCATCAGCGCCTGGGCATCCCGCCGACCGGCGGCGTCCAGGCCGAGCGTCACCTCGTCCTGCACCCGCAGCGTGACGAACTGCTGCTCCGGGTCCTGGAACAGGTAGGCGGCGTGTCGGGCCAGCGGACCGGGAGCCATGCGCGAGGGGTCCAGCCCGGCCAGCCGCACCGACCCCCGGGCCGGGCGCAGCAGCCCGACCAGCAGCCGGCCGAGCGTGGACTTGCCCGAGCCGTTCGTCCCCACCAGGGCGACGCGCTCGCCGGCGGAGATCGCGAGCTCCACGTCGCGGATGACATCGGGACCGTCGTAGGCGAAGCTCAGCTCGTTCGCGACCGCGACCACGTGGCCGTCCAACCCCGGCCGCGGGCGCTCGGTCGAACCGGGCGCCAGAGGCGTCCCGGGCATCCCGCGGGTCCCGGCCAGGGACCTGGGTGTCCCGGGTGTCCCGGCCAGGGACTGTCCCGACCGCGCCGCACCCACCGGTTCGTCGGGCAGCCACGCGCCGGCGGCGACCAGCCGGTCCCGCGATCGGGCGAGCACGGCGCCGGGTGCTCCGACATCGATCGGTCGGCCGTCCGGGCCCAGCGCGAGCACCCGGTCGGCCAGGGACCATGCGATGTCCACGCGGTGCTCCACGAGCACGATCGTGACCGCGCGCGACGCCCGCAGGGCGGCGAGCCGGGCCGCGAACGCCCGCGCCGCCGGCGGGTCCAGGTTGGCGGTGGGCTCGTCGAGCACCAGGATGCCCGGGCGTGGCGCCAGGGCTCCGGCCAGCGCGAGCCGCTGTTGCTGGCCGCCGGAGAGGCGCGTCGTCCGTCGCCGTTCCATGCCCGCGAGACCGGCCTCCGCGAGCGCCTCGGGCACGCGGGCATGCATCGCGTCCCGCGGCCAGCCGCGGCTCTCGAGGCCGAACGCGACGTCGTCCTCCACGCGCTCCATCACGAGCTGCGTGCCCGGGTCCTGGAACACCAGGCCGACGCGGGCGGCAACCGCCGCCCCGGACGAGGTGACCGGGTCCAGCCCGTCCACGCGCAACGAACCAGCCCAGTCCCCGGGCAGCTCGCGCGGCACGAGGCCGGCCAGCGCGAGGGCGAGGGTGCTTTTGCCCGAGCCCGATGGTCCCACGACCAGCAGGCACTCGCCCGGCTCGACGTCGAACGAGACGTCGCTGAACGCCGCGATCGGGCGGCCGGCATAGCGGAAGGCCAGCCCCGCGGCGTGGATGGCACCCGGTCGCCCGGGTGCCTGATCAGCCGTCAGCTGGGAACCCCTCGAGCACGCCGGCCTGGCGCAGGGCCCGGACCAGCAGCACCGAGCCGCCGGCCACGATGACCACGGCGGAGATGCCCATCATCGCCCCGCGGACCAGCTGGACCTCGAGCGCGACGTCCGGGTACCAGATCACCCAGTCGTGGATCCAGGCGCCGGCGGCCGACGCGATGGCCGCGACCGCCAGCACGGGAAACGACCAGTTCCGATACAACGTGAACGCGAACACCATCTCCGCGGCCGCGCCCTGGACGAACCCCGAGAGCAGCGTGTCCGGTCCCCACTGGCTGCCGATGATCGTGGACACGCCGGCCGCGACCATCTCCGCGAACAGGGCCGCGCCCGGCTTGCGCACGATGAGCGGCGCCAGCACCGCGGGCACCAGCCAGACGGCATACAGCAGGTCCTTGAGCGGTGGCGCGAACGCGAACAGCGGCGTGAACGCCTCCCAGGCGAGGTTCCACGCCCAGAACACCACGCCGAACGTCACGCCGATGATCGCCGTCACGACGATGTCACGCGTGCGCCAGGCAGTCGCGGCCGGCGCCGACGCGCCCTGGCTCGACATCACCGTTGTCATCCTGTTCGACCTCCGCAGCGCATGAACGCCGCCCCCGGTGCCGGGGACGGCGTCGACGCGTGCGGGCCTGCTTCCTACACCGGTACGAACCGGATCAGGTTCCGCGGGTCTGTGGCCTGGACCACACTCTCAGCGCTGCTCGCGCTCCCCGGAGGCGACTGTTCTGTTGTCCACCGAGTCTACACCCAGGCCCGTCGAGGCCTGGGTCGAGGCTTCGGTCGAACCCTCGCCGGGTGCCGTCCCGCCGGGCTCGAGGTCGGGACGCCGCGCTTCGAGCCAGGCGACGACCTCGGCCAGCACGGCCGCGTGCTGGGGTTCGTGGTGGGTCTCGTGGCGCAGGCCCTCGTGCACGCGACGCGTGACGTTGGGCTTCTCCCCCAGCGGGGCCGAGGCGGCGACGGGCACGATGGGGTCGGCGGATCCATGCAACACGTACGTGGGAACGGGCATCCTGCCGGCCGCGGCGATCGCCGCCTGCACGCGATCCTGCTCCCGGAAGGCTTCGTGGGCGAAGCGGACCGTGGACGAGGCGAGACGCAGCGGATCCCGGGCATACGCTTCCCGCACCGCGGGATCGTGGGACAGGCCGTCAGCCAGCGGGCCGTTGGACATCCGCATCCGCGGCAGCACGCTCGACAGGCCGGCCGCCATCGCCTTCTTCCAGCCCGGGACCTCCGCGTCGATGCTCGGGGACGAGAGCACCAGCAGGTCCGGCAGCGGGCGCGGCGTTGGCGACAGCACGTAGCCGCACGCGATGAGGCCGCCCAGCGAGTGGCCCCACAGGATCAGCGGCAGGTCCGGGTGCTCGGCGCGCAGGGTCGTCACGCGTTCCTGCAGGTCGTCATGGAGCTGGCTCCACCGGCTCACGTACGCTCGCCGCCCGGCCGATCCGCCGAACCCCCGGTTGTCGTAGCCGTGGACGTCGATGCCGTCCCCCGTCAGCGCTTCGGCGACGGTGCCGTAGCGGCCGCTGTGCTCGCCCAGCCCGTGGACGATCAGGGCGATGGCCCAGGGATCGCCGGGCGGCTCCCAGCGCAACGTCCGCAGCAGCGTGCCGTCCGCCATCCTGGCGGTCGACTCCGCGGGCGTCGGCACCCCGGCCTCCGCCTGACGATCGATCATCGATGACCTCCTGGTGGGACACAGCGTAGCCGGTCCGACTGCCCCGCGGCTACGATCCGGGCATGACTGTCGGCTGGACCGAGATCGGTGACCGGGTGTTCGTGCGGCGATACCGCTTCTACGACCAGGACATCGTCACCGTGCTCGGCGGCGACGTGGCGCTGGTCGTCGACACGCGCACCACCCTGCGCCAGGCGCGCGAGATCCTCGACGACCTGCGCGAGCTCGGCTCGCCGCGAGTCGGCATCGTCGTGAACACCCATGGCCACCATGACCATGCCTTTGGCAACCGCGCGTTCCGGCC
This sequence comes from uncultured Chloroflexia bacterium, assembly GCA_963732805.1. Taxonomy (GTDB): domain Bacteria; phylum Chloroflexota; class Limnocylindria; order Limnocylindrales; family CSP1-4; genus CAIXZV01. Next base: position 1,300,530 of record CAVTAW010000001.1, on the reverse strand, counting down.
GGCGGTGATCTGGGGTCACGAGCGGTGCGCGACGATGATCGAGCTGACCGGCGAGCGGCAACGGCGAGAGGTGGCGGCCGAGATCCCGGACCTGGCCGAGGACCTCGCCGAGGTCGTCCTCGATCCGCCCGACTGCACCTTCGCCGAGCGGGCGACCGTGGACCTCGGCGGCCGGCCGATCGAGCTCGACTACCTCGGTCGCGGCCACACCGACAACGACATCGTCGTCCGCGTACCGGATGCCGACGTCCTGTGCGCCGGCGACCTGCTCGAGAACGGGGCCGCCCCGTACTTCGGCGACGGCTACCCGATGGACTGGCCCGGGACCGCCACGCGGCTGCTCGCCCTGGTGGGTGACGGCACGGTCGTGGTACCCGGTCACGGCGATCATGCCGGCCGATCGTTTGTGGAGGCCTCACTGACCGCGTTTCGCGCGATCGCGGATCTCGCGCGGCGGGTGCACGCGGCCGACCTATCGCTCGACGAGGCCATCGCCGCGGCCCCTTTCCCGGCCCGGGCCGCCCGCGAGCCGCTCGAGCGGGCCGTCGCCCAGCTGCGGGGCGAGCTGGGCCGGTGACCCAGCCGGCGGCGGGTGCCGGTCAGGTCGTGATGCGCACCACCCAGCGACCGCGCGCCTCCCCGGCGACGATCGCGTCGAGGGCCGGCTCCAGCGTGTCCAGGTCTACCTCGGTGACCCCGTCGCCGATGCCGCGTGGCAGGAGATCTCCCGCAAGACGTGCCCACAGCTCGCGGCGCGGCTCGATCGCCATGTTGACGCTGTCGATGCCCAGCAGCGAGACCCCGCGCAGGATGAACGGGAACACGGTGGTGTGGAGCTCCGCACCGCTCGCGTTGCCCGACGACGCGACGGCAGATCCGGTCCGGAGCGTTCGCAGCACGTAGGGAAGCGTCGCCGCGCCCACGGTGTCCACCGCCCCGGCCCAGCGTGCCGAATTCGAGCGGCCGTCCGGGCCCCGTGACCTCGTCCCGGGACAGGAACCCGGCCGCCCCAAGGTCGCGCAGCCGGCCGTGCTCATCGGGCTTACCGGTCGCGGCCCACACCTCGAACCCGCGACCGGCGAGGATCGCCACCGCCACCGAGCCGACCCCGCCGGAGGCACCCGTGACCAGGACCGGGCCGCCGTCGGGCCGCAGCCCGTGGCGTTCGAGCGCGACCACGCTCATCGCCGCGGTGAACCCGGCGGTGCCGATCTCCATCACCTCGCGTGCGGTCAGCCCGTCGGGCAGCGGCACGATCCAGGTCGCCGGCAGGCGCGCCAGCTCCCCGTACCCGCCGTGGCGCCCGGTCCCGATCTCGTAGCCGTTGGCCAGGACCGACGATCCGACCGGGAACGCCGCATCGTCGGACGCGACGACGGTGCCCGCAAGATCGATGCCCGGGACCAGCGGATAGGTGCGGGCGACGCGGCCGTCCTCGCGCGCGGCGAGGCCGTCCTTGAAGTTGACGCTCGACCACTCCACCCGGACGGTGACCTCGCCCGGCGGGAGATCCGCCGGCGTCAGCGCGCGGAGGCCGCGGGAGAAGGCGCCGCCCTCGGGGCGGTCCACGATGTAGGCGCGGAACGAGGCGGGCAGCTCGGGCATGCGCGGATCTTATGGCGCAGCGGGCCGACCGAACGGAGCGGTTCCGCGCCGCACCACGATCTGCGGCGCCCCCCTGGGCAGGCGCGAAACGCATGCGAGCCGCACGCGAGCCGTGCGAGAGTTCCGGGCAAACTCACAGGAAACTCTCAGGCCCGTGGCGTGAGATGGCGCCATGCACGCCGCGCCCACCGGTCCCGCGCACATCCTCGTCGTGGACGACGAGGCGGCGATCACCGATCTCCTGTCCACAGCCCTGCGCTACATGGGCTACCAGGTCACCACGGCCGGGTCCGGGTACGCGGCGCTGGATGCGGCCGCGACGGCCGCCCCGGACCTCGTGGTGCTCGACGTGATGCTGCCCGACATCGACGGCTTCGAGGTCTGCCGCCGGCTGCGCGCCGCCCGCGACTTCGTGCCGGTGATCTTCCTGTCCGCGCGCGATTCGGAGGACGACCGGATCACGGGCTTCATCCGTGGCGGAGACGACTACGTCACCAAGCCGTTCTCGCTGGAGGAGCTCACGCTGCGCATCGGGGCCCTGCTGCGGCGTGTGAGGGGCGGCGAGGGGGACGGCTCGGCCCGGCTCCGCTACCGGGATCTCGAGATGGACGAGGACCGCCACCAGGTCTGGCGGGCCGAGCGTGAGATCCAGCTCTCGCCCACCGAGTTCCGGCTGCTGCGCTACTTCCTGCTCAACCCCGAGCGCGTGCTGTCCAAGCAGCAGATCCTGGACCACGTCTGGCAGTACGACTTCAACGGCGAGGACAACGTCGTCGAAACCTACGTCAGCTACCTGCGCCGCAAGATCGACGACGTGGAGCCACGCCTGCTGCGGACGGTTCGCGGGTTCGGCTACGTGCTGCGCGCCGACGGGTCACCCGGATGACGCTCCGGGCACGGCTGCTCCTGTCGCTGGCCGCGATGCTCGCGGTCGCGCTGGTGCTCGCCGGCATCCTGCTGGTCGGGCTGACCCGGGCAAGCCTCGTGGACCGGGTGGACGGCGAGCTCAAGGGCGTGGTCTCCACCACCAGCCGGCTCGTCCGGCTTGCCGACCTGAGCACCTCGGACAGCGAGGCGGGACGGCGCGTGGCCGTGATGCGCCTGGACCGCCAGGGCAACATCCAGCGGTCCTGGCCGTCGGGCTTCGCCAGCGACCCGGACCCGCTGCCGGTGCTGCCGGGGTATCCGGGCGGGATCCCGACGGACGCCTACGGCACGATCGTGGAGCGACCGTCCGCGGACGGCTCGATGCACTACCGGGTGCTCACGGAGCAGGCGCGGCCGAACCTGATCGTCGCCGTGGCGGCGCCGTTGTCGGGGGTCGACGCCGTGACGTCTGCCCTGGTTCGCACACTGCTGCTGGTCGGTGTCCTCGCGACCGCGCTGCTGATCGTGGTCGCCTGGTTCATCGTGCGTCGCGACCTGCTGCCCCTGGAGCGGATCGCCCGGACGGCCGAGTCGATCGCCGGGGGTGATCTCTCGCACCGGGCGGGCGTCCCCCATGACGACACCGAGGTCGGCCGGCTCGGAACGGCCTTCGACTCCATGCTCGACCAGATCGAGGCCAGCTTCAGCCAGCAGCAGACGGCGCTCGACGCCAAGGCGAGCAGCGAGGAGCGCCTGCGACGGTTCGTCGCCGACGCCTCCCACGAGCTTCGGACGCCGCTGACCGTCGTGCGCGGCTACGCCGACCTGTTCCGGGCCGGCGGCCTGTCCGACCCGGCCGAGCTGGAGACCGCGATGAGCCGGATCGGGACGGAGAGCCGGCGCATGGGCGCGCTCGTGGACGACCTGCTGCTGCTCGCCCGGCTGGACCAGGGGCGGCCCATCCGGCACGAACCGGTGGACCTCTCGCGGATCGCGGAGGATGCGGTCGCCGACGCGCGGGCCCTGGAGCCCGCTCGCCCGATCACCGGCGCCATCACCCCGGGGGTGATCGTCAACGGCGATGAGGACCGGTTGCGCCAGGTTGTCGGCAACCTGCTCGCCAATGTCCGGATCCACACGCCGGCCGGGATGCCGTTCGAGGTCGTCGTGACGCGCATTCCGGGCGAGGACGGTGCCCCGTCCATGGCCCAGCTGAGCGTCGTGGACCACGGCCCGGGCATCCCGGATGCCCACGGGTCGAGCGTGTTCGACCGCTTCTACCGGGCCGACCCGGGTCGGGCGCGCGACAGCGGCGGCGGAACGGGGCTGGGCCTCTCGATCGCTGCCTCCATCGTTGCCGCCCACGAGGGTGCCATCTGGCACCACGAATTGCCCGGCGGAGGCGCCACCTTCGTGATTCGGCTCCCGATCACAGTATTCTCACAGCAGGCTCACGGTCCGGATTCAGTCATCACATCGAACCTGTGAGCGTCGACGGCGGGTATCCGTCGCGGCGCATCAGTTCGGAGGCAACCACGTGAAGCTCACCAAGACCCTCGTGCTCCCCCTGGCGGGGTTGCTCGTGGTGATCGGTGCGGGGGCCGTTCTCGCCACGACCGGGATGCCGGGGGGTGGCGAACCGGTGGTCGCTCCGGCAGCGGCAACGCCCACGCCGACCCCCAGCGCCAGCCCGAGCCCGAAAGCCAAGACGTTCGCCCAGGACACCGTGCTCTCGGACGTGCTGGACAGCCTTGTGTCCAAGGGAACCATCACCGCGGCACAGAAGGCCGCGATCCTGGACGGGCTGCAGGCCAAGCGCGACCAGATCGCCGCGGACCGCAAGGCGGCCGCCGACAAGCTCAAGGCTGAGCGGCAGCAGCTCAAGGACTTCCTGTCCGACGGCCAGATCACGCAGGACGAGCTCAACCAGCTCCCGGCGGACAGCCCTATCCGGCAGCTGACCGGCCTCATGTCCGACGGCAAGATCACGATCGATGAGCTCCGCACCCTGGGCAACGGGATCCTTCGCGACCTCGGCGGCCTGGGCAATGGCGGTCGCGGGTTCGGCCATGGCTTCTTCGGCGGTGGCAAGTGGGGCGCGCCGAACGCGTCTCCGGCGCCGACCGCCGGCGCCTCCGGCTGACGCCACGCTCCCTCTCCGCGTGCTCGAAGGCCCGCCGGCACGGCGGGCCTTCCGATTCCGGGTGCAGCGGCGGGGCGAGGATCGGATCCGGGTTGCGTTTGGGTTACGGGTCGTCGTGAGGGGTTGACGATCTCCCGTCCATCCTCCATTCTCCGGCACCTGATGAGTCACACCACGGTCTCCTGGCTGATGTGTATGCGTGGGCGGCCCCGTCGTTCGGAGGACGGGCGCCGGGTTTCCCCGCGCTGACGATCAGCAGGTGACAGCGGGGATCTCGGAGCCGAGGTCCCGGGGCCGCGAACCACGAGGGTTCGCGGCTTTGTTGTTCTCCGGCCAGCACGACGGGTAGCCGCCGAGACTGACCCCACAGGGGCCCTCGACGATCCCATCGACACCCGCCAGGCACCGGAGATCACCCAGATGAGCTTCAACCCCAGCGCCCTGGGCGCCCTGCGCGCCGAGACCCAGGCCCTCCACGCGGGCCAGGTCCCCGATCCCACCACGAACTCGCGTGCCGTCCCGATCTACGCCACCACCTCCTACGTGTTCGATGACGCGGCGCACGCGGCGCGCCTGTTCGGGCTCCAGGAGTTCGGGAACATCTACACCCGGATCATGAACCCGACCACCGGCGTGTTCGAGGAGCGCCTCGCCGCGCTCGAGGGCGGCGTCGGGGCCCTGGGCCTCGCATCGGGCCAGGCGGCCGAGACGCTCACGATCCTCAACCTCGCCCGTTCCGGCCAGAACATCGTCAGCAGCACCAGCCTCTACGGCGGCACCTACAACCTGTTCCACTACACCCTGCCCAAGCTGGGCATCAGCGTGAAGTTCGTGGACTGCTCGGACCTGGGGGCGTGGGCGGCCGCCATCGATGACGACACGCGCGCGCTGTACCTCGAGACGATCGGCAACCCGCGCCTGGACGTGGCCGACATCCGCGGCATCGCCGAGGTCGCGCACGCCGCCGGCATCCCGCTCATCGTGGACAACACCTGTGCCCCGCTGATCGCCAGGCCGATCGAGCTCGGCGCCGACATCGTGGTCCACTCGGCGACCAAGTGGATCGGCGGACACGGGACGGTGATCGGCGGCGTGGTCGTCGACGCAGGCACATTCGACTGGGCGGCCTCGCCCCGGTTCCACGAGGACTTCGTCGCGCCGGATCCCTCGTACCACGGCGTCTCGTACACCGAGGCGTTCGGTCCCCTGGCGTTCATCATCAAGCTTCGCGTCCAGGGCCTTCGGGACCTGGGTGCCGCGCTCAGCCCGTTCAACGCGTTCCAGCTGATTCAGGGCCTCGAGACGCTGCCGCTGCGCATCGAGCGCCACAGCCAGAACGCCCTCGCGGTCGCCCGGTGGCTGCAGGACCGGCCCGAGGTCGAGTGGGTCAGCTACCCGGGCCTGCCCTCGCACCCCTCGTACGAGGTGGCGACGCGGACCCTGCACGGTGGCTTTGGCGGGCTCGTCACGTTCGGGATCAAGGGTGGAACCGAGGCGGGCCAGCGGCTCATCGACAGCGTCAAGCTGTTCAGCCTGCTGGCCAACGTGGGCGACGCCAAGAGCCTGATCATCCACCCGGCCTCGACCACCCACCAGCAGCTGGCGCCCGAGGAGCAGGTGTCGACCGGGGTGACCCCGGACCTGATCCGGCTCTCGGTCGGCATCGAGCACATCGACGACATCCTCGCTGACCTCGACCAGGCGCTGCGCGCCGCGACCGGACCCTCGGCCGAGCGCGAGCTCGTGACGGCCTGAGGCACCGGGTCATGGCGCCAACCACGCAACGGCGTCCCGGCACTCCCCGGTCCCAGCGTCACCCGCTGGGAACCGGGGAGGTCATTGCCGTCGATCTCGGGCCGTTCGCGCTCGAGACCGGCGGTCCTCCCCTGCCCCTCACCCTCGCCTACCGGCACGACGGGCCCCGTCCCGACGCGCCGCAGGTGCTGGTGATCCACGCGCTCACCGGGTCGGCGGATGCGGCCGGCGACTGGTGGGCGCCGCTGATCGGACCCGGCAGTGCCCTGGACACGGACCGCGTGGGTGTCCTGTGCGCCAACCTGGTCGGCGGTCGGTACGGGTCCACGGGACCCACCTCGATCGACCCTGCCACGCAGGCTCCCTGGGGTCACGCGTTCCCCGCGGTGTCCGCGCGCGACGAGGCGCGGGCGTTGTGGAGGCTCGCCGATGCGCTGGGCGTCGAGCGGTTCGCCCTGGTCACCGGGGGATCCCTGGGCGGGATGATCGCCCTGGAGGTCGCGCTCGAGCGGCCGCACCACGTGGATCACGTGCTGCCCATCGCCGCCCCTGCCGCGACCGGGGCGATGGCCATCGCCTGGAACCACATCCAGCTCGAGCTCATCGAGCGCCTGGGTCCCGAGGGCCTGGCCTTCGCGCGCCAGCTGGCGATGACAACCTACCGGTCCGAGGCCGATTTCGACCACCGGTTCGGCCGGGCCCGCGAGGCCGACGGCCGGTTCTCGGTCGCGTCCTACCTCGACCACCAGGGCGCCAAGCTCACCGACCGCTTCGACGCGGACACGTACCAGGTGCTGGTGCGCGTGATGGACGGGCACGACATCGGGCGTGACCGGGGCGGCGTGCCGGCGGCACTGGATCGCCTCGCTGGCGCCGGTACCGGGCTCACCGGCATCGGCATCGAGGGCGACATCCTGTACGGGCCCGACCAGGTCCGGACGCTGGTGGACCAGGCCGCGGCGGCCGGTGTCGATGCGACGTACCGGGAGCTCACCTCGATCAAGGGCCACGACGCCTTCCTGACCGAGTGGGACCAGCTGACCCGGCTGCTCGGGGAAGCGCTCGCCGACGGCACCGGCCGGCAGCAGGCCCGCGCGACCGAGGTGGCGGCCGGCGCCGCCTAGCCTGGTCTCGACGCCCGCAGGTACGTCCGGCGTCGATGCCGCACGGTGACGATCTGCCCCTCGTCGAGCAGGGCCTGCGCAACTGACCAGTCCGCCCCGGAGCGGGTGAGGTAGTCGCGTGCGTCGGCCTCGGTCATGGGGTGGACCGCCACGATGCCGAGCAGCCCCTCGGCCGGGTCGTCCGAGGCGGCGAACGGCGTCTCGAGCTCTTCGGTGAGACACGTGGTGGGGACCTCTGCCGCACGGAAGACGTCGGCCACGCGGCGGGCGGCATCGATGGTCGGCGCCCGCACCCAGGGCTCCGCCGGGGGGCGGGTGGGGATCGCGACGTACGATCGGAGGGGTGCGAACGCGCTCACGAAGGCAGAGGTTCGCTCCGCCGCAGCGTCGTCATCGTTCAGCCCCGCGATGAGCATCGTCTCGGTCACGAGGTCGCCGCGATATTCGGCGGCAAACCGGCGAATGCCATCGAGGACCACCTCCAAACGGAGGTTCCCGATCGGGCGGTTCACGCGCCGCCAGGTCGTCTCGTCGACAGCGTCGACCTTGATCGACACCCAGTCGGCGGCCGCGAGCTCCACCCGGACGTCATCGTGCCAGAGGAGGCTCCCGTTGGTCAGCACCGCGGTCTTGAGGCCGAGCGCCGCCACTCTGCGGATCGCCTCCCCGAGGTGGCGGTCGAGCGTCGGTTCGCCGTCGGGCACGAACGTCGCGTAGTCCACCGGCTGGCCTGCGGCCCGGCACTCGGCCAGGCGCGCGCCGACGGCGGCGGCGATGTGTGCGGGTGAGAAGAACGTCTCGCGCTCCAGGCGTGCCCGGTCGGTGGCCCCGACCTGGCAATACACGCACGAGTACGTGCAGGTCTTGGGCGGCACGTTGTTGATGCCCAGGCTCCAGCCGAGGCGCCGCGAGTGCACCGGCCCGAAGGCGATCGGCAGCGCGGGCTGCCGATCGTCTGGCCGCTCCCGCTCGAGCGTGGACGGAAGGTGCGACCTCTGAACCATCGCTCACTCCCATCCGTCCGCGGCCTCGTCGGACTACGACTTCTCCGCCTCCGCGCCTCGCGCCTCGTCAAGCTCGGCCTGGAGGCGGCCGATCTCGTCCCGGAGCTCGGCGAGCCGTCCCTCGAGGTCTTCGGCCGTCGGCCCACGGTCGACTCGCCGGCCGCGGCGATAGCCCCGGCGGATCGGCCGGTCCGCCGGCTCATACCAGTCGCGCGGGCCCCAGCCCGCGTCATATTGCGGGCCATACCAGCCCGCGTCATACGACGGGCCGTACCACGGCCCGCAGTCATGCCAGCCATGCCGGCAGCTCATCTCAAACCTCCTCGCCTCGCGTGAGGCGCTCAGCCTGTCCCAGGAACGCCTCGACCAGCCGTCCTCGTTCCCGCATCACCGAGATCCATTCGTCGAGCGCCCGCCGCCCGGCGTCGGTCAGGCGGTAGCCGCGCCGTGGCGCACCGTTGTCCGCGATCCACCGGGAGACCACCAGGCCCTCGGCCTCGAACTCCCGAAGGGTCCGGTAGGCCATCCCGACATCGACGCCATTCGGAGCCAGGCACAGCTCATCCAGGCGAGCGATCAGGGCCCCGCCGTACGCCTCCTCCGTGCCGATCAGCGAGAGCAGGAACGGTTCGAGCCAGCGCCCGCGCCGGCCGCCGGGGCGAACCCAGCCCCGGTGATCGTCGTGATGGACGTGGGGGTGTTCGGGGTGATGATTGGCATGCATATGCCAATAGCATGCTCATGCCAGTGTTCACGCCAAGAGCCGAATGGACCCCCCTCTGCGGACGGCCGGTTTCCGCCCGCCTCACACCCACGCAGGCTTGACAGGCCATTCTGATCGGGCCATTCTGGCCAGATGGAGACGGCGTCGATCACGCAGCTCAAGAACGGCCTGTCCTCGTACATCGACCGGGTGAAGGCCGGTGACTCGATCCTGGTCACCGACCGGGGCATTCCGGTCGCCGTGCTCGAGCCGGTGGCGGGGCAGGTCGACTGGGACGAGCGCCTGGCCCGCCTCGAGCGCAAGGGAGCCATTCGACGCGGGACGGGAGGGCTCCCATTGGAGCTGCTGCGCACGCCGGGCCCAGCGGTTCACGTCGATGTCGTCCAGTACCTGGTCGAGGAGCGTCGGACGGGCCGATGAGGTTCTGGGACGCGTCAGCCGTCGTTCCGCTCCTCGTCGAGCAGGCGGCCTCGGCCGCCGTGACGCGGACCCTTGAGCAGGACACCGACGTCGTTGTGTGGTGGGCGACCCGGATCGAGTGCGTGTCAGCGCTCGCCCGTCTCGAGCGAGAGGACTCCCCCGGGCCGCGCGCGATGGCCGTTGCGTTAGAGCGGCTCGGCGCGCTGTCCGCCAGGTGGCAGGAAGTCCAGCCGCTGACCCCGCTGCGCCAAACTGCCGAGCGCCTGCTCCGCAGCCATCCGCTAGGCACCGGCGACGCCCTGCAGCTTGCGGCCGCCATCGTGGCGGCGGACGGCGAGCCAGGCACGCTCCCGTTCGTGACGCTCGACGATCGGCTGGCGCTGGCCGCAGCACGGGAGGGCTTCCCTGTTCTCGAGCCCGCGTGACCCCGCGTCCGCGCGCCCTCAGCGGGTGGCCGGCAGCCCGAACGCGGCGAACAGCTGCGGGCCGAAGGTCGTGATCTCGGCGATGGCGCCGTCGCGGACCCGGAGCACATCGAGCTTGAAGGCCCGGAACAGCGAGTCGCCCTCGGCGCGCAGGTAGCTCGCCGCCGTGGGCATCCGGTTGGCCCAGGCCGGCACCAGGTGCCATGTGCCCATCCGGACCGCGTCCCCCAGCAGTGGTGCGATCGAGTCGCGCCCCTGGTACAGGTACGGCAGCGGCGGCATCGTGATCCGCAGGTCGCGGGCTGCGAGCGACACGGCCATCGCGGCATCGCCACGCTCGTGGGCGTCGATGAACTGTGCCAGGAGCTCGCGTTCCTGGTCGCTGGCGTCCACCGTGGCCCACTCCGACCGTCGCGCGGGCAGGTGGGCCTGCATCGTCGCCCGGGCGCGCTGGAGGGCGCTGTTGGCCGCCGGCAGGCTCGTCTCGAGCAGGTTGGCCGTCTCGGCCGCATGCCAGCCCAGCACGTCGCGCGCGATCAGCGCCGCTCGCTGGCGTGGCGGCAGGGCCTGGAGAGCCGCCAGGAACACGAGCGAGATCGTCTCGCGCTCGATGGCCACGACATCGGGCTGCTCGTCCGTGGGTGCGGCCGGCACCATGGGGCCCACCTCATCGAGCAGCAGGTCCGGATACGGCTGCAGCCAGGGCAGGTCGCGGAACGTCTCGGCCGACGCGGCCCTTCGCTTGCGGGCCCGCAGCGTGTCCAGGCAGACGTTGGTCGCGATCCGGTACAGCCACGCCCGAACGTTGGTGGAGCCGTCGAAGGACGCCCACGCCCGCCAGGCGCGGAGCATCGTCTCCTGGAAGGCGTCCTCGGCGTCGTCGAACGAGGCCAGCATCCGGTAGCAGTGGACGTGGAGCTCGCGATGGTGGCGCTCGACGAGCGCCGCGAAGTCGGGGTCGCTCGGCGCACGCGCGGCGGCGGGCTCGTCGCCGGTCGCCGCGGGAGACGTGGGGTCCGGCTGCGAACGGGTCACGGGCGCCATCGCCGCATCAGGCGCTCGCCGCGTCATGCGCCGGCGTTGCCTTCGTGCGATCGACCTCCTGGACCAGCCAGGTGTTGCCGTCCGGGTCCTCGAACGAGGCGAACGAGTTGTAGTTGCTGCGATCGGGCGCGAGTCCCGGCTCCTGGCCCCCGGGGCCGAAGTGGAAGAACTCGCTGACGTCCACGTCGCGCCCGACCAGCTCGGATCGGGCGGCCTCGATGTCGGGCACGATCACGTGCAGGCCGTAGATCGAGCCGGCCCGCATCGGCGTGTTGCTCATCAGCGCGATCGCACAGCCGGAGCCGCGCGGCGTCAGCTGCACGACGCGTGTGTCCTCGCCCACCTTCACGTCGACGAGCTCGACGAACCCGACCTGCTGCACGTAGAAGGCCTTGGCCCGATCGATGTCGGAAACGGGCACGACGATCAGCTCGAGAGTCCAGTCCATGGTTCGCGTCTCCAATGTCTGCGTCGGACCTCAGGATGGCCGACGTCTGACCATGCAACGACCGGGACCACGAACGCTCATCGGTCGACCGATGACGACCCGCGCCGCGAAGCGCCGGCCGGAGCGATGCGGACCGGAGCGACTTCGCCGGTGCGGTAGAATGCGCGCGGTCGCTGGCGCGTGGCCTAACGGTATGGCACCTGACTCTGGATCAGGGGGTTCCAGGTTCGAATCCTGGCGCGCCAGCCAACTCCCCTCCTCCGCCGCGCGCCGTATCGGATCGCCCTAGCTCGCCGTGCGAGCCGGTACGCGCTCGTAGAGCCGCGTGGCCCACAGGCACCCGAGCACCGAGATCACGATGCACCAGGCAACCGCGAGCAGGCCGCTGTCTCCGATCGGGGTGCCCAGCAGCAGGCCGCGCAGCGTCTCGATGATCGGCGTGAACGGCTGGTTGTCCGCGAACCAGGCAAGCGGCCCGGGCATCGACGCCGTGGGCACGAAACCCGAGCTCAGGAACGGCAGGAAGGTCAGGATCATGGGCAGGTTGCTCGCGGTCTCGACGCTGTCGCTGACGAGCCCCAGGGCGACCGACAGCCAGGCGACGGCGAACCCGGTCAGCGCCAGCAGGCACCCGGCGGCCGCCCACGCGACAGGGCCGGTGGTAGGGCGGAAGCCGATGAGCAGGGCGACCACGACCACGATGACGGTCGCGAGCGCCGCCTGGATGACGGCTCCCAGCACATGGCCCGAGAGCACCGAGGCTCGCGCGATCGCCATCGTCCGGAAGCGGGCGATGATCCCCTGGGTCATGTCCATGGCCACGACGATCGCCGTCCCCTGCCCCACCCCGGCCACGGTCATCAGCAGGATCCCGGGCACGACGTACGCGACGTACGCGCTCCGATCCGCCGACGAGCCGACCGGCGCTGCCACGGCCCCAACCCCCAGCCCGGCGCCCAGCGTGCCGCCGAACACGTACACGAACAGCAGCAGCAGCACGACCGGGATGCCGGCGATGAACACCGTCAGCGACGGGTAGCGGCGCATCCGGCGCAGGCTGCGCCGGAACATGGTCGAGGTGTCGGTGAGCAGGTACGCGGTCATGGCGTCGGGGCCTCCTGGCCGTCACGGCGGCCGCTCGGGACGTCGGTCCGACCGGCGGCATCCTCGCGCCGGCCGGTGAGCGACAGGAACACGTCGTCGAGATCGGCGGAACGGACCGAGAGCGCATCGACCTCGATGCTGTCGCGCCTCCAGTCGGGCGAGCACCGCCCGCAGCGAATGGACGCCGCCGTCATTCGGCATCTGGAGCGCGATCCCTGCGTCGTCGCGTGTGCCGCCGGGCAGGGCGAGGGCGGCGCGATCGAGCGCCGCCATGCTCTCGAACTCCAGGCGGACGTGGCCGCCCGGGACCAGCCGCTTGAGCTCGGCGGGCGTCCCCTGCGCGACCAGCCGGCCACCGTCGAGCAGCGCGATCCGGTTCGCGAGCCGGTCCGCCTCCTCGAGGTACTGGGTGGTCAGGAACACCGTGACGCCGGTTGCGACGAGCTCGCGGACGATGTCCCACATGACTCGCCGGCTGCGCGGGTCGAGGCCGGTCGTGGGCTCATCGAGGAAGATGATCCGGGGCTCGCCGATCGAGCGTCATCGCGAGGTCCAGGCGCCGGCGCATGCCACCCGACCAGGTCGAGGCCGGCTTCGCGGCGGCGTCGGTGAGCTCGAACCGCTCGAGCAGCTCGACGACGCGACGACGACCCTCCTCGCGACCGAGGTGGTGGAGGTCGGCCATCAGCCGCAGGTTCTCCTCCCCCGTGAACTGCGGGTCGACCGCCGAGACCTGCCCGGTGAGCCCGATCACGCCCCGGACGGCATCGGGCTGCCGGGCGACGTCGAAGCCGCCCACGCGCGCCTCGCCCGCGTCCGCGGAGATCAAGGTCGAGAGGATGTGGACCGCGGTCGTCTTGCCGGCCCCGTTGGGGCCGAGCAACGCGAACACCGAGCCCTCCGCGACGTCGAGGTCGATCCCGTCGAGGACGACCTGGGTGCCGAACGACTTGCGGAGGCCGCGGACCTCGATCGCGGGGCCTGCCTGCGCCGTCATCGCGCGCCTCCGGGCAGACAGCGCCGGGCGACGGCGCGGGTCAGATCTCCAGGTCCTCCACCGTTGGCTGGCGGGCCGACCGGGCGACCATCTCGAACAGCTCGGGCGGGACCTTGTCGCGGAGCGCCTCGAGCGTGTCGACGACCTCCAGGGTCGACTCGCGGGGCGAGCTGCCATAGCGCAGGTTCCCGAGGCCGACCCAGCCCCGCCAGCCGGCCGGCTTGCCCTCGGCATCGACCGCCCACCAGTCGGGACTCCGTTCCACGTGGACGACGTACCTGCCGGTGCGCCCGCGATAGACGCGGAACGATTCAACCGGGCTCTTGCCGGTATCGACCCACTCGCCGACCAGCACTGCGGTGAAGCGGACCTTCCGGCCGCTGCCCAGCCCGACCCGGACGGTGATCTCGTCGAAGCCCTCGCGGAGGCCCTCCTCCACCTCGACATATCGCCGGAGCGCGCTCGAGATCGCGGCCGAGAGGTTGCCGCCGGCGAGCTCCTGCGCGCGCTGGTAGAGGTTGAGGTCCCCGTCGGACACGTAGATCGTCTTGTTCGGCACGACCACATCGTAACCTTCGTCCTTGGCGGTTGGTATACGTAGGAGTATACGTACACCGCCAAGACACGCAAGCAGCTCGCCGAGATCAGGCACCCGCGTGGGTCGTCGCGGCAGTCAGCGCGCGGGGGACTCCGTGGCCAGGAACGCGTCCTTGATGGTCCGATAGCAGCCGCAGGTCAGCGCCTCGAGGGCAACCGGATCGAGGATCCTGACCGCGCCGCGCCGGTGCCGGACGGTGCCTGCCTGGCGGAGCGCCTCCAGGGCGAGGGTCACCTTTGGCCTCGACGCACCCAGTAGCCCGGCCAGCAGATCGTGGGTGCACGGGAACTCATCCTGTTCGATTCGGTCCCGCGCGATCAGCAGGCAGCGCGCCATCCTCGCCTCGAGCGGGTGCAGCCGGTGGCAGGCGGACACCTGCACGCAGTCCACGAAGCGAGCTCCCAGGTAGCGGAAGATGGCTGTCCTGAACGGCGGGCTGCTGTCGAGGAGACTGCGGAGATCGTCGGTCGGCATCTGCGCGACCTCGCCCACGACGAGGCACGCGATCTCCGTCGGCGCCGGCACCGAGCCCAGGGCAGGAGCGATCTCGATCGCCCCCTCCCGGCCCACGGTCGCGATCGAGGTGAAGCTGCCCAGGGGGTCGGTGATCATGAGCGAGTACAGGCCGCTCAGCGGGAACGTGACGCTGTCCATCCGCTCGCCGGGCTGGTAGACGATCTGGCCGCGCGCCGCCGCCCGGATCGTCACGCGCGGAGCGACGTCCGCGAGCATCGATGGCGGCAGGTGCGCCAGCAGCTTGTTGCCTCGGAGCCGGTCCGCTTCCGCCATCCGCCTGCTTGCCCTCCCAGCGCCCGTGTGTCGACGCCGCGCCAGTGTAGGGGACGGTCGCTCCCGACTTGTTCCGTGGGGCACCGACAGGGCCCCGCACTGCTCGTACCGTCGGGACAGGCGTTGGTGGGCGCGGCCAGATGATGCTGGTCGGCCAAGCCGACAAGGAGGCAACTCGATGGCCGAGGGCAAGAAGTTCCTGATCATGGCGACGCATGGCCCGGACCACCCCGAGATGGCGACGCTTCCGTTCGTGATGGCCGGTGCTGCTGCCGCCGCTGACGTCGAGGTGGTCATGGGGTTTCAGGGTGACGGCGTGCGGCTGATGCAGTGCGGCGTCGCAGAGACCGTCACGTCGCCCGGGTTCAAGCCGATGGCCGAGCTGCTCCAGACGATCCGCGAGTTCGGCGGCACGTTCCTGGTCGGCGGCCCGTGCATCAAGAGCCGGGGCATCCCCGAGGTCGACCTCGTCGAGGGCGCGCACGTGGTGACAGCGGGCCGGTTCGTCGCCGAGATCGCGACGGCGACCAACACCCTGTTCTACTAGGAGGCTGCCGTGGTCACCGTCCTGAACGACGCCGAAGCGACCGAATTCGGCAAGACGACCGTCGTCGATGCACGTGGCGTCGCCTGCCCCGGTCCGATGATCGAGGCCAAGAAGGCGATGAACGGCATCGCGGTCGGCGAGGTCATGGAGCTCTGGTCCGGCGACTCCCAGACCAAGGAGGACATGGGGTACTGGACCGAGATGGCCGGGCACACCTTCCTGGGCATGATCCCGGCACGCGGCTACGAGCGGCTGTTCATCCGCCGCGGCAAGTGACCTCGGCCCGGACATGACGACCGCCCGGGAAGCTCCTGCGGTGCCAGGCGGCCCGCTCCTCGACCCCCGGGGGCCGCGAGTTCTCGTGTTCTCGACGAACGCGATCTCCGACCCCGGGATCGACCTCGCGGGCAGCCTGCACATGCACTACTCGCCTGAGGTCGTCGTATACAGCCTGCCCTGCACGAGCGCGATCAGACCGGACTGGATCCTGTTCGCGCTCCAGCAGGGCTTTGACGGCGTGTTCATCGCCTCGGACGGCGACGAGTGTCCCTACCTCGCGGACTGCGGCAAGCGCTCGGCCGAGATCATGTATCGCGCCCAGGACCTGCTCGCCGAGCACGGGATCGCGGACCAGCGCCTCAAGATGGCTGCGATCTGCTCGGTCTGCGCGGAGTCGTTCACGCGCCAGATCCGAGAGTTCACCGAGACGCTCACGGCGTTGAAGGCTGCCTAGATGGACTACGACGTGCTGGTCGTCGGCAGCGGCATCGGCGGCATGGAGTCGGCGCTCAAGCTCGGCGACATGGGCTACAAGGTCCTGATCGTCGAGAAGGAGCCGAGCATCGGCGGCAGGATGGTTCTCCTGAGCAAGGTCTTCCCGACGCTCGACTGCGCCAGCTGCATCGCCACCCCCAAGATGGCGGCGGCGGCCCACCACGGGAACGTGACGGTGTGGACCGACGCCGAGGTCGCCGAGGTCTCGCGCGACGGGAATGGTCTGCTCCACGCCCAGGTGCACCGCAATCCACGGTTCGTGGACCTCGGCGCGTGCACGGGCTGCAAGCAATGCGAGGAGGCCTGCACCGTCGCGGTTCCCGACGAGTGGAACGGCGGGATGGTCTCCCGCCGGGCCGCCTACATCCCCTATCCGCAGGCCATTCCCCAGAAGGCCCTGATCGAACGCCCGGGGACGTCGCCCTGCACCGACGCCTGCCCGGCCGGGATCAAGGCCCACGGCTACGTCTCGCTGGTCCGCTCCGGGCTGTACGAGCAGGCGTATCAGCTGGTCCTCGATGCCACGCCGCTCGTCGGGACCCTGGGCGCCGCGTGCTACGCACCGTGCGAGGCCGCCTGCACGCGAAGCGAGCGAGAGGGCCCGGTCGCGATCCGGCGCATCAAGCAGTTCGTCGCTGAGCGACACGAGGCGCTGGACGGCGGACCACACCTCACGCCCGCCGAGCCCAACGGCAAGCACGTCGCGATCGTCGGGTCGGGGCCGGCCGGTCTCACGGCCGCGTGGCAGCTGGCGCGGGGCGGCTACGCGGTGCACATCTTCGAGGCAGCGGACCAGGCCGGCGGCTTCCTCCGCCAGGCGATCCCCGCCTACCGGCTCCCGGTCGAGGTCCTGGACCGCGACATCGAGAACGTCACGAGCGTGGGCGTGGAGATCTCCACGGGCATGCCGATCCACGACCTGACGGCCCTCAAGGCGGAGGGCTACGACGCGGTCCTGGTCGCGACCGGGACACCCTGCTCGCGCGTGCTCGGCGCGTCGGGCGAGCACCTCGACGGCGTGGAGCCGGGCCTGGAGTTCCTGCGCCGCGTGCGCGAGGGCCAGACACCCGACCTGAAGGGCAAGCGAGTCGTCGTTGTCGGCGGTGGCAACGTCGCGATCGACGCCGCGCGCACCGCCGTCCGACTGGGCGCGGACAGAACGCTGTTGGCCTATCGCCGCTGTCGCGACGACATGCCGGCCCACCCGCACGAGGTCGATGACGCTCTGACCGAGGGCGTCGAGGTCAGCTGTCAGATCGCTCCGGTGGCGGCGCTCGGCAACGACCGCGGACACGTGATCGCGTTGCGCTGCCAGCGGATGACCGCCGGCGAGCCCGATGCATCGGGCAGGCGCCGACCGGAGCCGATCCCGGGCAGCGAGTTCGAGATGGCCTGCGACTACGTCATCTGCGCCATCGGGCTGGAGCCGGCCCTGGGCGAGCTGTCCGGCACGCTGAAGGCGGCCGACAACGGGACCGCGGTCGTCGATCCACGGACCCTGCAGGGCACCGCCGAGTGGCTGTTCGCGGCCGGCGACGTGGTGAGCGGCGCCAGCGACATCGCGCACGCCGTCGGGCAGGGGCGGCGCGCCGCGTACATGATCGACCGCTGGCTCCAGGGCGAGGAGCTGGGCTCGTTCCCGGTTCTCGACGATCGCCTGCCGGCGGTGGACCGGACCGCGGTCCTGGACCGCCAGCAGGCCTACGCCCGACGCGAGCCACAGCTCCCGCCGCCGGCGCTGGCTGTCGCTCCGAATGATTTCGCCCGGCTGGAGCCCTCGATCACCGAAGCCGAGGCGCGGGAAGCCGCCGGCCGCTGCCTCGACTGCGGGGTGTGCTCCGAATGCGGCCAGTGCCTCACGGCCTGCCCGGCGCACGCGATCGACCTGGGTGCGCGCGGCCACGATCAGGCGATCGAGGTCGGCGCGGTCGTCGTCGCCACCGGCTACCGGCTGTTCGCCGCCGACGCCAAGCCGCAGTACGGCTACGGCCGGTTCGCGAACGTGATCACCGGGATGCAGATGGAGCGACTCCTCTCGCCCACGCGCCCCTACCCCAGCGTCCTGCGGCCGAGCGACGGCAGGATCCCCGCCCGGATCGCCTACGTGATGTGCACCGGATCGCGCGACGAGAGCGTGGGCAACCCGCTGTGCTCGAAGTTCTGCTGCATGTACTCGATCAAGCAAAACCAGCTGATCATGGGCGTCCTGCGGTTCGCGGAGGTCACGGTCCACTACGTCGACATGCGCGCGGTGGGCAAGGGCTACGACGAGTTCTTCGAGCAGGCCAAGGGCATGGGCGTCACCTTCACCAAGGGCCGCGTCGCATCCGTCCGCGAGACGGCGGGCGGCAACCTGGTCCTGCGCTACGAGGACGTCGACCACGGCGGCATCATCTCCGAGGCCGACTACGACCTCGTGGTCCTCGCGGTCGGCGTCCAGCCGAACCGCGACGCCGACCGGCTGTTTGCCGGCGATGGGGTCGTCCTCGACGACTTCGACTACGTGGACGAGGTGGACGAGGACTTCAGCCCCGCGGCCACCAGCATCCCGGGTGTGTTCGTCGCGGGCGCGGTCTCCGGCCCGCGTGACATCCCCGAGTCGATCCTGCATGCGGGCGCGGCCGCGGTCCAGGTGGCCGCCCACCTGGAGCGGCGCGCCCGGGACCACGAGCGGCGAAGGGTACCGGCATGAACGAGCCGCGGATCGCCGTCTACGTGTGCCAGTGCGGCGGCAACATCGGCGAGTATGTCGACACCGATCGCGTCATCGACGCGGTGAAGGACCTGCCCGGCGTCGAGGTTGCGCGGCACGCGATGTTCACCTGCTCGGACACGAACCAGCAGGAGATCATCGACGACGTCGACCGGGCGCACCTCGACGGGTTCGTCGTTGCGTGCTGCTCGCCCAAGCTGCACATGTTCACGTTCCGGGGCGTGGCCGAGCGGGCGGGCGTGAACCCGTACCAGGTCACCCAGGTCAACCTCCGCGAGCAGTGCTCATGGACGCACACCGACGACCCGGAAGGTGCCACCAGGAAGGCGATCCGGCTGGTCACCGCGGGCGTCGCCCGGGCGGGCCTGACCGAGCCCCTGGTGCCGATCGAGGTCGAGACCGCCCCGCGGGTCGCGGTCATCGGCGGTGGCGTGGCGGGGATGCGCGCGGCGATCGCGCTCGCGGACGTCGGGCTCGGCGTGTACCTGGTCGAGCGAACCGCCGAGCTGGGCGGTCATGTCCGCGAGCTGGGCGAGCTGTACCCCCGTCGCGTGAACGGCACCGCGCTCGTGGAGCGGATGCGCGACGAGATCGCCCGCCGTCCGGAGATCGAGGTGTTCACCGACGCGGAGGTGATGGCCAAGTCGGGCACGTACGGCAACTACCAGATCACGATCGGTGGTCCGGGGTCGCGGCGCGAGGTGACGGTCGGGCAGATCGTCGTCGCCACCGGGTTCGACGCCTATGAGCCGACGACCGGCGAGCTCGGCTACGGCATGCCCGGCGTGGTCACGCTCCCGCAGCTTCGGGAGATGCTCGATGCGACGGAGGGGCCGATCCGGCGGGACGGGCGGCCGGTGCAGACGGTTGCCTACATCTACTGCGTCGGCAGTCGCAATTCTGAGCGCAGCTACTGCTCGCGCTACTGCTGCAGTGCCGCGGTCCACGCCTCGCTGCTCGTGGCCGACCGCGATCCGGCGGTCCGGCAGTACCACCTGTACCGCGATCTGCGCACCTACGGCCGCAACGAGCTGCTGTTCAGCGAGTCCCGCAGCCGCGGCTCCTACTACCTGCGCGTCGCGGACGACGATCCGCCGACGGTCGAGGTCGACGGCGACGTGGTGCGCGTCACC
The DNA here is from genome assembly GCA_963732805.1 of uncultured Chloroflexia bacterium. Taxonomy (GTDB): domain Bacteria; phylum Chloroflexota; class Limnocylindria; order Limnocylindrales; family CSP1-4; genus CAIXZV01. Next base: position 1,280,316 of record CAVTAW010000001.1, on the reverse strand, counting down.
GCGCACGACCTGCTCACCGCGGGCGCGGAGCTGACGATCGAGGCGGACCTGCTGGTGCTGGTCACCGGCATGGTTCCCCGCCCGAACGACGACCTGATCGCGACGCTCAAGCTGCCGGTGGGACGCGACGGGTTCTTCAACGAGATCCACCCCAAGCTGCGGCCGGTGGAGACGGTCGTCGACGGCACGCTCATCGCGGGTGCCTGCCAGTCCCCCAAGACGGTGGCCGAGAGCGTCGCGTCAGGGCTCGCGGCCGCGGCACAGGCCGCCGGGGTGCTGAAGCGTGGCGTGGCATCGCTCGACCCGCAGGTCGCCATCGTGCACGCGGAGGCGTGCGACGGCTGCGGCGAGTGCGTGGCTGCATGCCCGTTCTCGGCGATCGAGATGCACGGCACGGACGGGCAGCGCGTGGCCAGCATCGTGGCCGCCGGCTGCAAGGGGTGCGGCGCGTGCACGCCCGTGTGCCCGATCAACGCCATCGACCTCCAGGGCTACACGGACGCGCAGGTCAGGGCCACGATCATGGGCCTACTGGTCGGGAGCGCGACATGATGCGCGACCTGCGCGAGGTGGTCCGGGATGAGCCGCTGATGCGGGATCGCCTGCTGGCGCTGCTCGCGGACGGCCCGCTCACGATCCCCGAGCTGGCGACCGCCGCGGGGCTCCCCTCGGCCGAGGTCATGGTCTGGGTCATGGGCATGCGCAAGTACGGCTACATCGTGGAGCAGAAGGGAACCGGTCGCACCTGGGAGTACCGCTACGCGGCGGTGAGGCGGTCATGAGCGCGCTGCATGCGGTCATCGCGCCCGACCTGGGCCCGGAGCTGCGCGGGCTCGGTGCCTTCGACGCCGAGGCGTGCATGAACTGCGGGTTCTGCAGCGCCGCCTGCCCGCTGGGCATCGACGTCCTGCCGCGACGCGTGTTCCGCTATGTCCTGTTCGGGATGGAGGACGCGGTCAGGGCCGAGAACGAGAACCTGTTCTCGTGCCTCCTGTGCCGCGCCTGCGAGCAGAGCTGCCCGGCGGGCGTGCACATCACCGAGAACGTGCGCGCCGTGCGCGGCTGGCTGCTCCGGGAGGATCGCTGATGGCGCTGCCCACGCGCGATGTCGTCGGGATCCTCGTGGACAACCTGCGCCTGCGCGGATCGGTCCTGCCCATCCCGGCCGGCGCCGCGACCCGCTGGGCCCGCGACCTCGACCTGCGCAGGGGTGGCGAGACCGTCATCTACACCGGGCTCATGTACCAGCTCATCCCCTACATCGAGCGCCTGGTTGCCCTGGAGCAGCTGCTGGGCGACACGCCGCTCGCCCGCTTCGCCGGGATCGGTCGGCGGATCAACCGGTTCGTCAACGGCGTGGCCTTCGTGGCCCGACCCTCGGTACGCGAGCGCGCCGAGTACGACCGCGTGCCCGCCAACGTGGCCCGGCTGCTGCGCGCGGCCGGGGTCGAGTTCGGCTACCTGTATGAGGACGACCTGTACGCGGGGGCGCTCGCCTATGACCTCGGGGCCACCGAAGCCGTCGCGGCGCATGCCCATCGGGTCGCGGCGCTGCTGCGCAAGCACGGCGTGCGCGAGGTCATCACCATCGATCCCCACACGACGAACATGCTGCGCAGCGTCTACCCCAGGCTCGTCGAGGGGTTTGACGTGCGTGTTCGCACCTACCTGGAGGTGCTTGCCGAGCGCGAGATGCCGTTCTCGCCGCCCGAGGAGCGTCGTGTCGTCATCCACGATCCATGCGTCTACGCCCGCTACGAGAACGTGGTGGAGCCGCCCCGGCAGCTCCTTGCCGCAGCGGGCATCAACGTCGCGGAGCCCGAAAACGCGGGTCAGCTCACCTGGTGCTGCGGCGGTCCGGCCGAGGCGCTGTACCCGGCCAAGGCGGCCGCCGTGGCAGCCGTCCGGGTTGCGCAGCTGCGTGAGAGCGCCTGCGACTGCGTGACGCTGTGTCCGATCTGTCTCGTCAACCTGCGCAAGGCCGCCGATGGCGCGAGCCCGGTCGGCGCCGACGAGACGGCCGATGGGGCGGCACCGCCCGACGGCATGCGGTTCCGGGACATCTCCGAGTACCTGGTCGAGGCCATCGGACAGCCGGCGGACACACACGACGCGATCGGGTCACCGGGGCTGGCCCCGTTGCCTGCTGGGAGGTGAGCCATGTACGCGCTGTCCAACGTTTCTCGCGAGCACCACGCGCTGTTGCGAGACCGTGTCGGGCGCCTCTCCGAGCTGGCTGACGGCCTGTGCCCGGACTGCCTGGACACCTCGGGGACGGTCGAGGCCCTGCCCGAGATCCGGGCGGTGACCCGGGACCTGGAGCAGATGCTGATTCCGCACATGGATGCGGTGGAGGCCAGCGTCTACCCGACGCTCGAGCGGATCATGCAGGACCGGCAGGCCAGCGCTCCGATGCGTGACGAGCACGCCGAGATCCGGCAGCTGGTCGCGCGCATGGACACCGTCCTGGACAGCGCCGAGGAGGGCGTGGACCGGTATTCGGTGCTGGCGCTGCGGCGCGTGATGTTGCGGCTGCACATGCTGCTCAGGACGCATCTCGACGAGTGGGAGCTGTACCTGCCCGTCCTCGAGCAGCGCCTGACTCCGGAGGGAGAGGCGGCGCTGGGCCGTGCCCTGGATCACCTGGCCTCGGCGCGCCTGTAGCCGGTGACCGGCCCGGCGTGGGGTAGAATCCGCCGCGGTCGCTGGCGCGTGGCTCAACGGTGGGGCACCTGACGCTGGATCAGGAGGTTCCAGGTTCGAATCCTGGAGCGTCAGCCAACTCCCACAGGGAGTGTGGTGCGCCCTCGCGTGAGTCGCGGCTCCTCCCCCGTTGACTGGTTGCAGGAGCCGCCGCATGACCGCCGAGACGACCGCCCTATCTCGCACCCCCGAGCGGTCCGACTTCATCCGCGATGTCGTGGCTGCCGACATCGCCGCCGGCCGGATCGCGGGCCCGGTCACGCGCTTCCCGCCCGAGCCCAACGGCTACCTCCACATCGGCCACGCGAAGTCGATCTGCCTCAACTTCGGCATCGCGCGCGAGTTCGGCGGTCGCTGCCACCTCCGGTTCGACGACACCAACCCGGTCAAGGAGGAGCAGGAGTACATCGACGCCATCAAGGCCGACGTGCGCTGGCTGGGCTTCGACTGGGGCGAGCACCTGTACCACGCGTCGGACTACTTCGAGCAGCTGTACGCGTGGGCCGTCCACCTCATCGAGCACGGCGACGCCTTCGTGGACGACCTGTCCGCGGACGAGATCCGCGAGACGCGCGGCACGCTGACCGAGCCCGGCACCAACTCCCCGCACCGCGACCGGTCGATCGAGGACAACCTGGACCTGTTCGCGCGCATGCGGGCCGGCGAGTTCGCGACCGGCGCCCGGGTGCTCCGGGCCAGGATCGACATGGCCTCGCCCAACATGAACCTGCGCGACCCTGTCCTGTACCGGATCGTCCACGCGGCCCACCCGCGCACCGGCGATGCGTGGTGCATCTACCCCACGTACGACTTCGCCCACGGCCAGTCCGACGCCATCGAGGGCGTGACCCACTCCATCTGCACCCTGGAGTTCGAGGTCCACCGGCCGCTGTACGACTGGCTGATCGAGCACCTGCCGGTGCCGGCCGTGCCGCACCAGTACGAGTTCGCGCGCCTCAACCTCACCTACACCGTCCTGTCCAAGCGGTTCCTGCTCAAGCTCGTCAGCGAGGGGTTCGTGCGGGGCTGGGACGATCCCCGGATGCCCACCATCTCCGGCCTCCGACGGCGCGGGTTCCCGGCCGAAGGGATCCGCAACTTCGCCGCCGAGATCGGCGTGGCCAAGGCCGACAGCGTCCACGAGATGGCGCTGCTCGAGCACACGATCCGCGACGTGCTCAACCGGACGGCCCCGCGGCGGTTCGGCGTCCTCGACCCGCTCAAGGTGGTCATCGAGAACTACCCCGAGGGCCAGGTCGAGACGATGGCGGCGATCAACAACCCCGAGGACCCGACCGCCGGGACGCGCGAGGTACCGTTCTCACGCGAGCTGTGGATCGAGCGCGACGACTTCATGGAGGAGCCGGCGCCGAAGTTCTTCCGGCTGGCACCCGGACGCGAGGTTCGCCTGCGCAGCGCGTACTTCGTCACCTGCGAGTCCGTCGTCACAGGACGATGCGGGCCGGGTCGTGGAGCTGCGGTGCACCTACGACCCGGCGACGCGGGGCGGGGACTCGCCGGACGGGCGGCGGCCGAAGGCGACGCTCCACTGGGTGTCGGCGGCGCACGCGGTCCCGGCCGAGATCCGGCTCTACGACTACCTGTTCTCGCGGCCGGACCCGGGCGCGGACGGGGAGCTGGTCGCGGACCTCAACCCGGCGTCCGAGACGATCGTCCCGGGCGCGCTGCTGGAGCCGTCGCTGGCCGACACGCCACCGGGCGAGACGGTCCAGTTCGAGCGCCTCGGCTACTTCTCGCCGGACACGGACTCCCGGCCGGGTGCGCTGGTGTTCAACCGCACGCTCACGCTGAAGGACACCTGGGCGAAGGTGCAGGCGAAGGCCGGCTGAGACCCGCCCGGCCCGCGACGGCTGGTGCAACCGGGAGCCGCCGGAGCGTGTTACACAGGGTATGGATGCATTGACGATGTCGATGGTCACCTTCGGGACCGCCCTCGGGCGCTGCGCGGTCCGGTGGAGCGAGGCGGGGATCACGGGCGTGCTCCTGCCTCATCGGACGGGCCGGCCCGGCCCGGGGATCGAAGACGGCGCGGACGTGCCCCGCGTTCGTGCGTTCGGCGATCGACGGCATGGCCGCCCTGATGGCCGGGGAATTGCGGGACCTCTGCGACATTCCGCTCGACGAGCGTGGGATCGACGATTTCCGCCGGGCCGTCTACGCGGAAACGCGGCGGGTCCCGCCGGGTACCACCCGCAGCTACGGCCAGATCGCCCAGGCCATCGGCCGGCCCGACGCCGCACGGGACGTGGGCGCCGCGCTCGCCCGGAACCCGTTCCCGATCATCGTCCCCTGCCACCGCGTCGTCGCGGCGAGCGGCGCCCTCACCGGCTTCTCGGCACCGGGCGGCCTCGCGACGAAGCGGCGGATGCTCGAGCTGGAGGGCGCGCCCGGCTACGGCCAGCAGGTCCTGTTCGGCTGATCCCTCGAGCGGCCACGCGCCACGGAACGAGCGTCAGCCGCGGGGGCCGCGGATGGCGGTAGGGGCGATCTGCCAGCTCAAGTCGGAAGCGCGGACCGCTCGGGATTCTCGATCAGCCGAGGGGAGATCGCTCGCAGCAGCTTCATATCGAAGTTCTCGACCGCCGGGAAGATGATCTCCCAGCACAGCCGGCGCAGCTCCGTGTCGTTCCATTGCTCCAGGGCGATCGGCCCCTTGGGCTGCTTGTGGCCGGGCAGCGGGACACCGAAGACGGGCTCGACGGAGATCGGGAAGTAGTCGAAGATCCGCTGCTGGTCGATGCTCGTCTTGCCGGTGGCGAGCGTCTCGCTGATGGCCCGGTCCGACAGCTCGTCTGCCTCGATCGGCATTCGGAGACCGGTCTCGTCGGACAGCATCAGGAAGCTGCCGTCGCCGCCCACCTTGAACCGGTCGCCTCGGGTGTTGTGGACGATCAGGCCCATGTGATTGAGAAAATCGTGGGCGTTGTTGGCGGCCATGCTCACGTAGCTGTCGTTCAGCAGCTCACCGTACTCGTGATAGGCGAAGGCGCGACCGTGCGCGCCCGCGCTGACGCCGCTTCCCTCCAGACGACCCTTGCCCGAGCGGCGCTCGAAGTCCGTCTGTGGATCGACCGGAGTCATGCCGCTGGCGCGGTCCTGCTCCGCCGTCGTGTGCAGGCGGGGGCCCTTGTAGAGGTTCCGGTGCGCCAGCCCTGGCTGGGCGGCCTCGGTCATGTCACGGGCGAGGGCGGGATCGAACATGCGCCCGCGCTTGCCACGCTTGCCAAGGTACTCGACGAACCACTGCATCACCAGCGTCTTGTTGAGAAGGTGGCCCGCCGCAAAGCTGTCCTGGAGGAAGTGGTTCGCGTATCCGTTGTTGACCCACGCGAGACGCTCGTGTTCGAGCATCCCGCTGGCACCGCCCACCCGGCCCCGAGTCGCGGCGTGCTGTCTCGCTGCCTCCTCGCGTGCCTGGTTGTGGAACAGGGCCCATCGCTCCCACGAGTACGGCGCGAAGTGGCAGGCGTTTCGGGCGAGCAGACCCTGCTGTCGGTTGGGCCCCAGCCGAGCCGTAGCCTCATCGACATCATGCACCGCCTTGGCATCGGCGGGGATGACTGGAGCCTTGTCCATCCACGTTGACGCCTCACCCTTGAAGCCGCCCTTCGTCGGCTCGATGGTGATGCGATCGAGCGCTTTTGTGATCTCGTGGCGTACCTTCTGGAGAACGGGCTCGACGAGCGAGCGAGGACCGGCGTCGATGGTCGCGGGATCCGGCAGGTAGTCCGCGAGGGCGGTGATCTCGCCGGAGCTGACCCACAGCTTGCTCGCCTTCAGCTGCACCCACCGGATGTCCGGAAACTCGCGGCGCGGATCCCGGCCGGCGTCGGGCTGGAAGAACGCCATCCGGGCCTTCTCGGCCGCGACGGCATGCACCTTGCCCTCAATCGAGGACGCGATCGACTGCAGGTCGCTGGGCCGCGTGTCGCCCATGAGCGCGTGCTCGTAGGAGTTGTGCCGCTGAACAGTCAGGACCCCGCGAGGCTGCGTGGCCAGCAGATCCGAGACGGCTCGGTTGCCGGCCGTCCGTTGCAGCCCGAGCAGGGTCGTCTGGTCGGCCGGAAGCCGCGGGGCGGCGTCGGTGTCGCGACCGGCGTCCGGAGTACCACCGGCGTGCGCGTTGCGCGCGAGCCGGTCAGGCGGGGCGGCGTCTGCGTGCCGTGGTCGGGCGTGGCTGGAGGCCATCACCGGCTCGCTACTGCTGGTAGCGCTCGACGACGTCGGCTGAACGGACTTCCGCGGCGTCCGGGTCAAGGCCGGCCGAGCGACGGGCATCGCGCTGATGGAGCAGGTCGTAGCATCGGTCGAGCTCGACCTTGATCGTGTCCAGCCGCTCCTGGTCGGCCATGCCGAGGCCACCGCCGTCGGCGGCACGCTCCCACAGCCGCTCCTCCTCGGAGGCAAGGGCATTGATCCGGTGGAAGATGGGTTGATCCGACTGGTTCGGCTGGTCCGTCATCGTCGGGACTCCCGATGCGGAGGTGTGTCGCGGAGCCTACGCCGCCCGGCGCCGCAGCGCCTTCCGGTGGTCAGCCGAGGGTCGGGATCAGGTCCGCGACCGAGTCCACCACCCGCGACGGGCGGTACGGGAAGCGCGCGATGTCCTGGGCCTGGGTCGTGCCGGTCAGCACGAGCACGGTGTGCATCCCCGCCTCGAGCCCGCTCTTGACGTCGGTGTCCATCCGGTCGCCGATGATCCCCGATGTCTCCGAGTGCGCGTCGAGGGCGTTGAGCGCCGAGCGCACCATCAGCGGGTTGGGCTTGCCGACGAAGTAGGGCTCGATCCCGGTGGCGTGCGAGATGAGTGCGGCGACGGCGCCGGTCGCCGGCACCGGGCCCTCCTCGGTGGGTCCGGACGGGTCGGGGTTGGTGGCGATGAACCGGGCGCCGGCGGCGATCAGCCGGATCGCCCGCGTCACCCGCTCGAAGCTGTAGGTCCGCGTCTCACCCAGCACGACGTAGTCGGGATCGCGCTCGGTGAGCGTGTAACCCGCCTCGTGGAGCGCCGTGGTGAGCCCGGACTCGCCGATGACGAAGGCCGAGCCGCCCGGCCGCTGATCTGCGAGGAATTGAGCCGTGGCCAGGGCCGACGTCCAGATGCACGTCTCCGGCACGCGCAGCCCGCTCGCCGTCAGCCGCGCGGACAGGTCGCGCGGCGTGTAGATCGAGTTGTTGGTCATGACCATGAACGGGATGCCCCGCTCGGCCAGGCGTGCCAGGAACTCGGCCGCACCCGGGATCGGGATCTCCTCGCGAACGAGCACCCCGTCCATGTCGATGAGCCAGGATCGGATCTGGGGCGGGGTCATCGGGCCTCCGGCAAGCTGCGGCTGCCAGCCATGGTATGGCGGGCAAGGGGTGCCGGCCACCTCTGCGACACGTGCGGTGTCGACCGTGCCGAGGACCCAGCGAATTGATTCCGTCACGCACGCCGCCGCACCGTGATGCGGCAGGAACGGTTGGATGTGAGCCGACGGAGAAGGGCGCGCGCTGTGCGCCGCGCGATCACTCCTCCGCGTCGTGGATCGGGTGGTCGTGGGGGCGCCGGCAGATCCCGCAGCCTCCCTCGGCGAAGTTGGACGCGTTCACGACGATGCCCGCCAGCCCCCAGCTCCCGGTCGGATTGGGGGCGATGACCGCCGGGGCGGAGCCGTCCCCGAGCACGGCGCCGGCGACGGGCTTGAAGCGATGCGGACGGTTTGGATCGACATGACGCTTCTGCCACGGTAGTCGCATCTCAACGCTCCCGAGGAGGTGCTCGCCGCGGTCGGCGCGCACCGGCAGCGAAGGCTTCGCCCGCCGAGCGACGATTGTCAAGAGTCATGCCGCCCGGCACCGGCAGTGGTGGTGGCATGCTGGACATCGCGACCGCGTAACCAGGAGGTGGCTGCCACCGCATGTGGCTACCTGAGCCAACCGGATCGCCAACCGTTCCTGCCTCACAGGCCGCAGCACGATGACCGATCAGCCAGCCGAGGCCGTCGACACTACCCCAACGGCAACGTCCGCTTCCGGGGCTCCCACCTCGACGGCGAGATGCATGGCGAGTGGGCGTTCTACCGGGCCGACGGCTCGGTGATGCGCAGGGGCTCGTTCGACCGCGGCCGCCAGGTCGGGACCTGGCGCACGTATGCCCGTGACGGGAAGCTCGTGAAGGAAACCGACTTCGGGCGCTGAGCCGTGCGGGTGGGCGCGCCGCCACGTGGACCTGGCGTGCGATCCTGTGACCGTGGGTGAGATCGGGCGGGTCGAGGTCGTGTGCGGCCCGATGTTCGCCGGCAAGACCGAGGAGCTGCTGCGGCGAGTCCGGCGGGCGGTGATCGCCGGGCGGCGCGTGGTCGTGATCAACCACGCCCTGGACACGCGCCACGGCACCGACCGGCTGGCCTCCCACGTGGGGCTCGCCTTCCCGGCGACCTCGGCGGCTCACCCCGAGGACATCGAGGCGGCCGTCCCCGACGGGACCGACGTCGTGGCGATCGACGAGGCGCAGTTCTTCGGCCCCGGGCTGGTGCCGGTGGTCGGCCGCCTGGCGGATCGCGGGCTGACCGTCATCGTGGCCGGGCTGGACGTCACGTTCGACGGCCATCCGTTCGAGCCCCTGCCGTCGCTGATGGCGCTCGCTGAGCGCGTGGACAAGCTGACCGCGATCTGCTCGGTCTGCGGCGAGGAGGCGGTGTTCCACGTGCGCATCGGCGGCACGCCCGTGGGCGGGTCGCCCGTCGGGGCGGAGGCATTGGTCGCGGCCAACGTCGGCGGGACGGAGACCTACCAGGCCCGCTGCCGGCGCCACTTCGGCTGATTGGGCCTCGACCTCGCCCGCTGATCCCGAACTCGCTCAAGCCGAGCCGCCGCCGCGAGCGAGCGTGCGCGCCAGCCGTCAGTAGCCGATGGTCACGCCATGCCAGCGATCGATGAATCGCTGGCTGCCAAACCATCGCGCTCTATCGGATGGAATGTTCCGGCCGGGCAGGCCATCTGCGTGCAGGCGATGGACCCACGCGGGTGCTGGCTTCAGGTCCTCCGAGGGGGGCATGTCGGTCTCACCTCGTGTCATCCACGCGTCAGATCGGAGCACGGGGGCTGGGGTCATCCGGCGGCCCATGCCTGACCGTGGTCGGCGGCGAGGCGATGGAGCGTGCCGAGACGACTGCGAGCGTCTTGCGCGCTGGCCGTCGCCGCGAACGCGACGCCCAGGCCAAGCCGGTTGTCCTCCGCGATCCGGCCCTCGAGCGCCCGGGTGGCTCCGTCGAGCGCATCCCAGTCGGCGCGGAAGCCCGGCCGATGGATCTGGGCCGGGAACTCCACCCCTCTCGGGAACCTGGCGTTGGTCCCAGCGACGAGCGCCAGGCTCTCGGCCAGCTTCGCGGTCACCGGCGGATTTGTCGGGACGTCCCGACTGACCTCGCTCCCGACGAGCGCGAGCAGGAGAACCTGGTGAGAACGACGCGGAGCGACAAGCCGGACGACTCCGGCTGCGATCCACATCAGGATCACGAGCCCGGCCACGATCGCGATGTAGATCGGCAGGGAGGCGAGCCCGCGGACCCAGCCGCTGGCGCCCGCCGGCTGGGTGAGGAAGCCGAGGGCGATCGGAGGTACGACCACGAACGCAATGAGGAAGAGGCGTCGCCCTCGGCCCTCGGGGAGAGGCGGTCGCCCGGCACGGACCCTCGCCAATCGCAGGGTTACCAGGCCGGCCATGGCAACGATCGCCACGATCATCAACTGCAGAAGAGGCATCCGGAACGACCTTTCGCTCGGCCGAGCATTCGGCGTCGTCTCTCTCGTCAGCGGGGCCGTGTGAGGCCACCGCCCGGCGACGTTCCGGTCACTGCCGTCCTTGCAGTGAACCACGAATCGGTGCTATTGTCAACTGTAGTATTCATAACCTACTGTAGGAGATCCAGCGCATGGCATCGTCATTCGGGGTCCTGCTCAGGCAGGCGCGTGAGGTCCGCGAGCTGTCGGGCATCGACGCAGCGCGCGCGGCAGGGATCTCGGCGGCTTACCTGAGCAAGCTCGAGAACGACGCCGTCAAGCGCCCATCGCCACACGTCCTGCACCAGCTGAGCGAGGCACTCGCGGTGCCCTATGCGGATCTGATGCGCCTCTCGGGCTATCAGGTGCCTGGCGAGTCGACCGCGAAGCCCAGCGACACGGTCGGGGCGGCGCTGTTTGCCGATCTCACCGAGGACGAGCGCGACGAGCTGCTCGAGTACCTCGCCTGGTACCGCGCTCGACAGCGCTCAAGCCGGGGCACCAGGCGCACCAGCTGAAGATCGGTGACCAGCTCCGGCGGCTCGCTCACCGTGGGATCGTGGCAATGAGTCATGGGCATGCCCCGGACGACTTGGAGGGTGCACACGACCCGGCCGGGCTGGTAGCGTGCAGCCAGGCGGTGAGAGCCGCCCCAGCCGGGAGGCTGGCCCGAAAAGGCAAACCCGGGGTGACCCGGGGACGCAAAGCCACGGGACTCGTTGTCGCGAGTTAGCCGGGCTGCCGAAGTCAGGAGGTTGGTGTGCCTCGCGGCCACCCGCGCCTCGACGCGCTCGTGCGCGTCTGTGCCGTCGCCGCGCTCGCCATCGCGGGCATCGCGTCGGTACGTCCCATCTAGCGCGCGGGCCTCGGGCCCGCCCTGCAACCACGACGCCCCGCTCCAGATCTCCCGGACCCCAGGGCCGGAGCTGCTGGTCGGGGCGTCGCCGTGCGCGGTGCCTGTCCGTGACGCATCCGCGGGTTGAGCGGGCCGCCTGCTGACGGTAGGCTCATGGCCGGCCCGCGAAGGGCCTGCGCGCCGGCGAGCCGGCGTGTCACCGCTGGCGAGTGGCCAAACTGGTAAGGCACCTGACTCTGGATCAGGAAATTGAAGGTTCGAGTCCTTCCTCGCCAGCCATCCTCGACAGGCCGCACGGGTCGAGGATCGACGGCGAACGGATCCGCCCGGTGACCCTGGACCGGTCCTACCATCCGACCATGCGACATTCCCTGCGACGACTGCTGGTCACCGCCCTCTGCGTGTCCGGGTCGCTCGCCGTCGGCACCGCGGCCGTAGCGTTCCTCGAGGATCAGGTCGGCGTGGCGAACGCGACGCCCGTGTACCTCGTGGCCGTCGTCGTTTGCGGTTTCGTCGATGGTACGGCCGCGGCGATCCTCGCCGCGGCCGGGGCTTCGCTGATCTACAACTACTTCTTCACCGAGCCGCTCCACACGTTCGTGATCGCGGATCCCGGGGTCCTGCTGAGCGTGATCGTGCTGCTCTTCGTGGGGATCGTGGTGGGGCAGCTTGCGGGGCTCCAGCGGCTGCGGGCGGAGACGGCGCTCGTGCGCGAGCGTGAAGCCCGGGCCCTGTTCGACCTGTCGCGAACCCTTGCGACGCGGACGTCCACGGATGCCGCCCTGGCGCAGATCGCGAACGCGCTGCGCGAGGAAAGCGCGATGGGGCGCGTCTGGATCACCCTGGGCCCGGATCCCGTGACCGAGCGAGTCGCCGCCGACACGAGCCCGCTCGGTCACCCGCCGGCATCCACGAGGGTCCGCGTCCTGCAACGGATGCCGGGTGATCAGCCGGCACGCTGGGCACTCGTGCACCGGCCCGGTCCGCCGGGCCGCGGAGCGGCGAGCGTGGAGACCTACCGCGTCCGGATCGAGTCGAGCGGTCAGCCGCTGGGATCGATCTGGGCGGAGCGCGAGCGCAGCCTCGGCGAGCCTGACCGGACGCAGAGCCGGCTGCTCGCGGGCGCGGCGGACCAGATCGGCCAGGCCCTCGCGCGTGATCGCGCGGAGCATGAGGCGCGCGCAGCCGAGGTGGCCCGGCAGAGCGACGCGCTCAAGACGTCGCTTCTCCAGTCCGTGTCCCACGACTTTCGGACCCCGCTGGCCGTGATCAGGGCAGCGGCAGGGAGCCTCGACACCGATTCGTCGCTGTCACCAGCGGACCGGCACGCGAATGCGCTCGCGATCGAGCGCGAGGTGGAGTACCTCAACCGGCTGGTCACGAATCTCCTCGATCTCAGCCGAATCGAGGCCGGAGCGCTCCGGGCAGAGCGCGATGTCTACGATCTCGACGACGCGCTGGCCCGGGCGCTCGACCGGGTCCGGGGACGACTCGACCACAGGTCGCTCGAGGTTGACGTCGGCTCCATTCCCGTCCGCATCGACGCCGTGTTCCTCGATGCCGCCGTGGCGAACGTGCTCGACAACGCGATCAAGTACACCCCGGCCGTTGCCCGCATCCGCGTCTCGTCGGAGCCACCCGGGGACGGGATGGTCCGGTTGACGATCGAGGATGACGGACCGGGCGTGGCAGCGACCTCCCTCCCGCGCCTGTTCGAGAAGTTCTACCGGGCACCCGGGGCGCCGACTGGCTCTCGTGGTGGGCTCGGTATCGGGCTCGCCGTGGTCCGCGGGCTGGTCGAGGCGATGGGTGGCAGTGTCAGCGCGCGGGGTGGCCGTTTCGGCGGGTTGGCGATCGACATTGATCTGCCGCTCGCCCGCGTTCCCGTCGCCGTCCCGGAAGGGGCGTCCTGATGCCGCCCGAACCGCCGGGTGCGGAGATCCTGGTCATCGAGGACGACCGGGCGACGAGGCTCGTGCTCGGTCGGGACCTCCGTTCGGCGGGCTACCGGGTCGTGGACGCCGACGACGCTCGGTCCGGTCTCGAGCGCTTTGCCGCGCGGCGGCCGGACCTCGTCCTCCTCGATCTTGGCCTGCCCGATCTCGACGGGCTCCAGGTCATTCGGGCGATCCGTCGCGAGGCCCAGACGCCGATCGTGATCCTGTCCGGCAGGTACGAAGAGCGTGAGAAGGTCGAGGCGCTGGAGCGTGGCGCGGACGACTACGTGACCAAGCCGTTCGGCGTAGCCGAGCTGCGAGCGCGCATCCGGGTTGCCCTTCGCCACGGCCTGGGTCCGGCAGGCGGTGCGACCGGACGCCTGAGGCGCCGGGCCGATCGAGCTGGACGTCGATCGTCATGAAGTCCGGGTTGACGGACGAATCGCAGAGCTCGCGCCCCGCGAGTTCGAGACGCTCAAGGTCCTCCTGGTCCACCGCGGCCGGATCGTGACCAAGGGTCGCCTGCTTCGCGCCGTCTGGGGCGAGGCGTACCAGGGCGAGGACGACTACGTCTACGTCCACGTGAGCGCCGTGCGGCGCAAGCTGAATGCTGCGGATCCCGGGCTGCGTGCCGGGGGATGGATCGTGACCGAGCCCGGGATCGGCTACCGGATCACGGGCGACGATGAGGCCGATTCTTCAGGTCACCTTCAGGGTCCACGGCACTCCTGACCCCGCTCCCCTCTTGGGCGTCGGATCGACCCTTGAGGCATGGAGAACAGGACCCCGGCACGTGATGCCCTGGAGCGCCAGCTGGACGGCGAGCTGCGGATCGTCCACGAGGCGATCCTGCTGGTCGCCGCAAGGGCCGCACCGCGCGTGACCGTCGCGGGGCTTCGCCTCGGCGACACGATCCTCGACGCGGCGACGCGGCTTGCCAGCGAGGCGGGGGTACGGCTCGAGCCCATCTGGGCGCCCGACGAGCGCGCCATCGACATCCGGGTCGAAGCCCTCCGGCCATGACTGATCGGCCAGTTCACGTGCTGCTCGTGGAGGACGACGAGAGCCTCCGCCCCATCCTCGCGCGCCACCTGGCGTCGCGGGGCTTCCGGGTCGCCGAGGCCGCATCGGCGGAGTCCGCCGCCGACCAGCTCGCAGACGGGCTGCGACCCGCGCTCGTGCTGCTCGATCTCAACCTGCCGGGTGTCACCGGCTGGGAGCTGCTTCGCGGCAAGGCATTGTCGCTCGCGGGCCGGCCTGCCGTGGTCGTCACGACGGCGACGGCCGTGAACCCGGCCCGCCTGCGGACCTTCGACGTGGCCGGCTACCTGCCGAAGCCGTTCTCGCTCGAGACGCTCGTGACCACGGTCGAGCGCCTCATCGGTGCCCGCGCATGAGCGACGCGGTCGCCGTCGCGGTGGTGCTGATGGCGTTCGCGGCGCTCGCGGCCATGGCCTGGCTGTGCGAGGCGGTCAAGCCATGACGGTGATCGAGGTGATCGCCGCGGTCCTCAGCCTCGCCGTCACCGTGTACCTGCTCGTCGCGCTGCTTCGCCCCGAGCGCTTCTGATTCGTCGATGCCCGTCACGGATCTCGCAACCCTCGCCCTGCTCATGGTGCTCGTGACCGCGGTCACGCCGCTGCTCGGGCGGTACATCGCGCTCGTGCTCGAGGGCGGTCGGCACCCGCTCGGGCGCGTCCTCGGTCCGGTCGAGCGCACGGTCTACCGCGTGGCCGGCGTCCGGTCCGATCGCGAGCAGGGCTGGCGCGGGTACACCGCGTCCCTGCTCGTGTTCAGCCTCCTCTCGATCCTGCTGCTGTACGCCCAGCAACGACTCCAGGCGGTGCTGCCGCTCGACCCCACGGGTGCGCCCGCGGTCCCGCCCGACCTTGCGCTAAACACGGCTGTCAGCTTCACGACCAACACCAACTGGCAGAACTACGCGGGCGAGACGACGATGGCCCACCTCACCCAGGCCGCCGGGCTCGCGGTCCAGAACTTCGCCTCGGCCGCCGTCGGCCTCGCGGTCGCAATTGCGCTCGTCCGGGGCATCACGCGTCGCTCGTCCGCGACCATCGGCAACTTCTGGGTCGACGTCACGCGGAGCACGCTCTACGTCCTGCTGCCGATCGCGTTCGTCGCCGCGATCGTCCTCGCCTGGCAGGGGGTTCCGCAGACCTGGTCGGGACCCGCGTCGGCGACCGGGCTCGAGGGGCACGCTCAGTCGATCTTCCTCGGTCCCATCGCTTCCCAGGAGGCGATCAAGGAGCTCGGCACCAACGGCGGCGGCATCCTCAACGCCAACTCCGCGCATCCGTACGAGAACCCGACCCCGCTCACCAATCTGCTCGAGCAGATCCTGATCCTCGTGATCCCGTTCTCGCTCACGACGACGTTCGGCGTGCTGGCCAGGAACCGCCGCCAGGGCTGGGCGATCTTCGCCGCGATGGCCGCCGTGTTCGTCGTTGCAGCGATGGCCGCGATCCTCGCCGAACACGGAGCGAACCCGCTCCTGCCGGCCGGCATCGACCAGTCGCTGGGCAACATGGAGGGCAAGGAGGTCAGGTTCGGCGCCTCCGGTGGTGGGCTATGGGCCGCCGTGACCACCGGGACCAGCACCGGGGCGGTCAACGCCATGCACGACAGCCTGACCCCGCTCGGCGGCCTCGTGCCCCTGTTCCTGATCCTCCTCGGCGAGATCACTCCGGGCGGGGTCGGCGCGGGACTCTACGGAATGCTGGTGTTCGCCCTGCTCACCGTGTTCATCGCGGGTCTCATGGTCGGGCGCACGCCCGAGTACCTGGGCAAGAAGGTCGAGAGCTACGAGATGAAGATGAGCATGCTCGTCGTGCTCGTCCTGTCGGCCGGGATCCTTGGCTTCACCGCGCTCGCCACCGCCGCGGACGCGGGGCGGGCTGGACCCCTCAACGCGGGGCCTCACGGCTTCAGCGAGATCCTCTACGCGTTCGCGAGTCAGGTCGGCAACAACGGCTCGGCCTTCGCGGGGCTGTCGGGCAACACGCCCTTCTTCAACGTCACCGGTGCGCTCGCGATGCTGCTTGGCCGGTTCGCGATGATCATCCCGATCCTCGCGATCGCGGGCTCGCTCGGCGCCAAGCGGCGGCTTGCCCCGAGTGCCGGCACCTTCCCCACCACCGGTGGCACGTTCGTCGTGCTGCTGGTCGGGGTGGTCGTGATCGTCGGCGCACTCAACTTCCTCCCGGCCCTCGCGCTCGGACCGATCGCCGAGCACCTGCTTCAGCAGGCCGGGGCGGTGTCTCCGTGACGCTCGACACCACGGGCGGCACCCGCCGCTTCCAGCGGTTCGTCCAGCTGGGCGGGCGAAAGCCGGGACCGGAGGCCCCCCGGCCGGTCGGGATCCTTGACCCGGCCCTCCTGCGCGCCGCTCTGCCCGAGGCCGTGCGGAAGCTCGACCCACGGCTGCTGGCTCACAACCCGGTGATGTTCGTCGTGGAGCTGACGGCTGCGCTCGTGACGCTCGTGGTGCTCCTCCGCGTCGCGGGGTCCGATCTCCGGTCGGGCACCCCGCTCCGCTTCGACGTCCAGGTGGGGGCGTGGCTGTGGTTCACGGTGGCGTTCGCGACCTACGCCGAGGCGATCGCGGAGGCGCGCGGACGGGCGCAGGCGGCGACGCTGCGCCGAACCCGGTCGGTCACGACGGCGCATCGGTGCGAGGCACCTGACCGGATCGTCGATATCGGGAGCTCCGAGCTGCATGCGGGCGACATCGTCGTGGTCCGTGCGGGCGAGACGATCCCGTCGGACGGGGACGTGATCAAAGGAGTCGCCTACGTGAACGAGGCGGCGATCACGGGCGAGTCTGCGCCGGTGCTCAAGGAGCCCGGCACCGACATCCGCTCGAGCGTCACCGGCGGCACGACCGTGGTTTCCGACGAGCTCGTGATCAGGATCACGGCGAATGCGGGAGAGACGTTCCTCGACCGGATGATCAGGCTCGTCGAAGGCGCGCAGCGCCAGAAGACCCCCAACGAGCTGGCGCTCTCGATCCTGCTCGCCGGCCTGACCCTCGTGTTCCTGCTCGCGACCGTGACGCTTCGGCCCTTCGCCGCCTACGCGGGCGCAACCGTGAGCGTCGTCGCGCTCGTGGCGCTCCTCGTGTGCCTCATCCCCACGACGATCGGCGGGCTGCTGTCCGCGATCGGGATCGCCGGCATGGATCGCGTCGCACGGTTCAACGTGCTCGCGATGAGCGGTCGGGCGGTCGAGGCGGCCGGCGATGTCGACGTCATCCTCCTCGACAAGACGGGAACGATCACGTTCGGCAACCGCCTCGCCTCGGCGATCATCCCGGCGCCCGGTGTCGCGGAGCCCGAGGCGCTCGAGCTCGCCCTCCTCGCGTCGCTCCGCGACGAGACTCCGGAGGGTCGCTCGATCGTGACCCTCGCCCGGCGGCGCCTCAGGGAGCTCGGCTGCCCCGGCGGCGAGGGCGATGAGCGAGCGTTGCGATCGCTGAACGCCCGGATCGCCGAGCAGCGCGACTTCACGGCCGAGACGAGGAGCAGCGGCGTCGTGCTCGTCGGGGGCCAGGTCATCCTGAAGGGCGCGGTCGATGCGATCGCGAGCGAGCTCCCCGGAGGCCTGCCGCCGCGTCTGATCGAGGAGTCGGACGAGATCGCGGCGCGCGGCGCGACGCCCCTCGCGCTGCGGGTCGATGACCGCCCGATCGGGATCGTGGAGCTCAAGGACACGGTGAAGCCTGGGCTGATCGAGCGCTTCGCGCAGTTCCGACGCATGGGCGTGAGGACCGTGATGATCACCGGCGACAACCGCCTCACCGCCGAGACGATCGCGCGCGAGGCCGGTGTCGACGACTTCGTGGCCGAGGCGCGCCCGGAGGACAAGATCGCGTTCATCCGCAGGGCGCAGGGCGAGGGCCACCTGGTCGCGATGACCGGCGACGGCACGAACGATGCGCCTGCGCTCGCCCAGGCCGATGTCGGGATCGCGATGAACAGCGGCACCTCGGCAAGCAAGGAGGCCGCCAACATGGTCGACCTCGACTCGGATCCGACGAAGCTGCTCGAGGTGATCGCGATCGGCAAGCAGCTCCTGATCACCCGTGGCTCGATCACGACGTTCTCGATCGCCAACGACGTCGCCAAGTACTTCGCCATCCTGCCGGCGCTGTTCGCGGGCATCTACCCGCCGCTCGGTGCCCTCAACGTCATGGGCCTGGCAAGCCCGGACAGCGCGATCCTGTCCGCGGTCATCTTCAATGCGCTCGTCATCGTCGCCCTGATCCCGCTGGCGCTGCGCGGGGTGGCGTTCCGGGCGGCACCCGCGAACGTCCTGCTCCGCCGGAACCTGCTGGTCTATGGGCTGGGCGGGATCCTCGTCCCGTTTGCCGGCATCAAGCTGATCGACATCGTGGTGTCGGCGGCGGGACTCACGTGAGCAACGAACGATGACGGCCATCCTGCGGCTCTACGTTCGCCCGGCGGCGGCGGTGCTCCTCGCCCTCACCGTGGTGACCGGGCTCGCGTACCCGGTCGCGCTGACGGCCGTGGCCCAGGCCCTCTTCCCGGCGCAGGCGAACGGGTCGATGATCATCGTCGACGGGCGCACGGTGGGCTCGGCGTTGATCGGACAAGCCTTCTCGGACGCCCGCTACTTCTGGGGCCGGCCGTCGGCGGCCGGCAATGGATATGACGCCATGGCATCGGGTGGCTCGAACCTCGGGCCGACCAGTCGAACGCTGATCGAGCGCATCTCCGCGGATGTCGATCGCCTGCGCGCCGCGAACGGCGATGCCGCGATCCCGGTGGACCTCGTGACGGCGTCGGCGTCCGGGCTTGACCCCGACATCAGCCCCGAGGCTGCCGCGTTCCAGGTCGATCGCGTCGCGGCCGCACGTGGCCTCGACCCCGCCACCGTCGAGGCGGCGATCGCGCGGCACACCGAGGGGCCACTGCTCGGGTTCCTGGGGCAGGCTCGGGTCCATGTGCTGGAGCTGAACCTCGACCTGGACGGATTGCTGCGATGAGCGGCACGGAACGGGACGCCTTGGACCTGCGGCCGTCGCCGGACGAGTTGCTCGAGCGCTACCGCGCGGAGACGTTCGGGGGACGAGGCCGGCTGCGTCTGTACCTCGGGATGGCACCCGGCGTGGGCAAGACCTATCGAATGCTGGAGGAGGGCCATCGCCGAGCGGCACGCGGCACTGACGTCGTCGTGGGCTTCGTCGAGCCGCATGGGCGTCCGCTGACCACGAGGCTCATGGAGGGCCTCGAAACGGTCCCCCGCCGGACCCTCACGTACCGCGGGATCACCGTGGACGAGTTGGACACCGATGCCGTCATCGAGCGACATGCCACGGTCACCCTCATTGACGAGCTCGCGCACACGAACGTCCCGGGTTCCGCGCGAGCGAAACGCTGGGAGGACGTCGAGGCGATCCGCGATGCCGGCATCCACGTCATCTCGACCATGAACGTCCAGCATCTCGAGTCGCTCGGTGACGCCGTCTCCACGATCACCGGCGCGCCGGTCAACGAGCGCCTTCCCGACACCGTCCTGCTCAACGCCGACGAGATCGAGCTCGTCGACATGACCCCTCATGCCCTGCGACAGCGGATGCTGCACGGCAACGTCTACCCGCCCGACCGGACGCAGGTCGCCCTGGATCGGTTCTTCACCGAGGCGAACCTGACAGCATTGCGCGAGCTCGCCCTGCGTGTCGTTGCCCGCCGGGTTGAGGATCAGCTCGACGACGTCAGCCAGGGGACGCTGCCACTGGTCTGCGACCGGGTGCTCGTCGTGGTCGACGGCTCGCCGGCCTCGGGGCGGGCCGTGCGGCGGGCGGCGAGGCTTGCGGGCTCGCTCCAGGCGATGCTCATCGCGCTGGTCCCGCCGCCTGAGACCGTGGGGGCGATGCCGTTCGATCGCGCTCGCGACCTTCGAGAGTCGGTCGACGTTGCCACCGATCTTGGTGCGAGGGTGTCGCAGCTGCGCGCCGGCGACCCCGCGGACGCCATCGCGGAAGCGGTCGGTCAATACGGCGGAACGCACCTGTTCCTGCCGTTCGTGCCTCCCGGTCCGCTCGAACGCCTCTCCCGGCGTCCTGTCCCGGAACGCCTCGCCGAGCGGCTTCCCGGCGTCGATGTGCATCTCGTCACGACGGGCGGCTGACGCTCGGGCGGCTGACGCTCCGTCGGACCACGAGCGGATCTCAGGTCACCAGCTGCTGCAGCTCCGTGACGTAGTCCGTCTCCCGATCGACGACGTAGCCGCGGGGAACGCGCAGCTCGGACGTCGGCACCGAACTGGAGGTACAGGATCCGGAGCGGGCCGGTGGGCCGGAGTCCGGCCGCCTCGACCCACCGCTCGAGGGCCGCCCTCGCCTCGGCCATCCGATCGTAGGCGCCGCGGACGATGACCGTGGCCGCTCGTCCCCCGGCCAGCCGCCGGTACCCGATCCGGTCCGTGGGCGGCACCGGGCCCGACACGGGTACGAAGATCTCGAACGCGGTGTCGCCGGCGAGACCACCGGGCGGGCGGCGTGCCCGCCGGCCCAGGTCGCGCACGTAGGACTCGAGCTCGTGGAACGCCGCCCCGATGTCCTCGCCATCGGGCACGATCCGGCTCGCGACGGGCTCCGGGCGCACGGGCCTGACCACGACGTCGAGCCCGGACCCGCCGACGTCCGCCGCATCGATCGTGATCTCCAGCGTCGAGAGGCGGCGCTCGACCTCGCGCCGCTCCCGCTCGAGCTCGGACCGGCGGCGATCGAGCGCGACCCGGAGGCTCGTCACACCGGCAACAAGCCGAGCGATCTCCGCAAGGCCGATTCCCAGCTCGCGGAGCGCCAGGATGCGGCGGAGCTCGGGCAGCTGGGCCGGCGAGTAGTAGCGGTAGCCGGTCGCGGGATCCACCCAGACGGGGCGGAACAGGCCGGCGGCGTCGTACGAGCGGAGGACCTTGGCCGACACGCCGGCCAGCCGTCCGAACGGTCCGATCGTGAACATGTCGTTCATGGATGCGGCATGGATTCTGGGCCTTGACCTTGACCATCGGGCAAGGTTCATGATACCCGGGCACCTATTCACCCGCACGGAGAGACCATGCGACCGATCCGGATCGCCGCGCAGCTCCACCCCCAGCAGGGTGACTACCCTGGCCTGCGGCAGGGCGTCCTCCGCGCGGAGGAGCTGGGCTACGACATCGCCTACACCTGGGATCACTTCTTCCCGCTGTACGGCGACCGCGACGGCCCGCACCTCGAGTGCTGGACGGTCCTGGCCGCGTGGGCGGAGCTCACCCACCGGATCGAGATCGGGCCGCTCGTGACCTGCTACTCGTATCGCAATCCGCACCTGCTCGCGGACATGGCACGGACCGTCGACCGCATCAGCGGCGGGCGGCTGATCCTCGGCCTCGGGGCCGGCTGGTTCGAGCGCGACTACGCCGAGTACGGCTACCCCTTCGGGACGCTGGCCTCGCGCATCGAGGCGCTCGGGGCGGCCATCCCCGAGATCAACCGGCGCCTGGACGTGCTCAACCCCGGGCCCGTCCGCCGGCCGCCGATGCTGATCGCCGGGACCGGAGAACGGCGGACGCTGCGGCTCGTCGCCCAGCACGCAGACGGGTGGCACGCCGGCTTTCCGGACCGGCCGCAGGAGCTCGAACCGAAGGTCGCCGCCCTTCGCCGACTGGTGCGACGAGGTCGGGCGGGATCCGGCCGAGATCGAGTGGGGCGTCGGTGTCGATCCCGGGGATCTCGAGCGCTTCCTCGCCCGCGATGCCGACACCTACGTCGCGATGGGCTTCACCCAGTTCACGCTGGGCTTCAACGGCCCCGGCTGGACCGTCGACACGGGTGTGCCGTGGCTCGACTGGCGGGACCGGCTGAAC
Organism: uncultured Chloroflexia bacterium; assembly: GCA_963732805.1. Taxonomy (GTDB): domain Bacteria; phylum Chloroflexota; class Limnocylindria; order Limnocylindrales; family CSP1-4; genus CAIXZV01. Next base: position 1,258,143 of record CAVTAW010000001.1, on the reverse strand, counting down.
CGCGGGCGGGCCTGATCAGCAGCCCGCGGCGTCGAGCGCCCCGGAGATGGCGATCTGGTGGCTCAGGAACTCGCCCACGGAGCCCACGTTCTGGTTGTAGGTGTCGATGGCGGCCTGCGTGACGGGCTCGGTCGCGAACAGCACCTTGGCGGCCTCGCCCGCCTTCTCGTAGGTGTCGATGGCGGCCTTGGGGTCGCCGAGCGGTGACGTGGACAAGATCGAGCGCGTGCAGCTCGTGCATGGCGGCCAGGAACTGGTCGAGGTCGAGGTTGCCGAACTGCCTGGTCTTCACCGCCTCGATCCCGTCCGCGTCGTTCAGCTGCGCCAGCAGCTGGATCTGGAGCAGCTGCCCGGCCGCGGTCTTGACCGCGGCACAGTCCAACGATCCGTTGCCGGCCTGCGCCGCGGTGTCGGCAGGCGCGGCGGTGTCGCCGGGCGCCGCGCTGGGGCCCTGGGCGATCGGGGTTGTGGGAGTGAGGGTGGACGCCGCGCCGCCGCTACCGCTGCCACAGGCAGCGAGGAGGACGACCAGCAGGGTGGGGACGACAAGTCTGCGCATCGCGGGATCGTAGTCGGTGCCGCCCGCTCGTTTGCCCGGGACAATCGTCACCGGTCGGCCGGGACCATCGGCGACCGCGGCGGGCGTGCCGGCGGGTGCCCTCGGGAACCCGGTCGCGGGTCACGCGTGCGTGTGGATGAACGTGGTGAAGCGCGCGCTCAGCGCATGCAACCGGGTGATCCGGATCCCCTGCCGCGGATTGAGGGCACTGATCACGCGCCCATGGCCGATGTAGATCGCGGCGTGGGTGCCATTCCCGTAGATCACCACGTCACCGACACGGGGGTGGTGCCGGCCGGTGAGATTGTGGCGGCGACCCCAGACGAGCATGGCGCGGGCCGAATGCCCGCCGCCGAGATACCGCGACGCACCCGCCTTCCGATAGGAGTAGCGGACCAGACCGGAGCAGTCGAACGCCCTGGGCCCCGTTGCGCCGCGGACGTACCGGTCGCCGCGCTGGGCCTTGGCGATCCGGACGATCCTCGCGCGCAGGTTGGGCCTCGCAGTCGCCGCCACCGTTGCCGTGGCAGGTGCCGGCGGCGTGGGCGTGGAGACCGCGTCGGCCGGCGCCGGGGTCGGGTCCGCGGCGGGCGCCGGCGAAGGGTCCGCGGCGGGCGCGGGGGGGTCCGCGGCGGGCGCCGGGGAAGGGTCCGCGGCCGCTACGGGTGCGGGCTGCGAGACGACGCCGACGCCGGCGAGCACGATGACGGACGCGAGGCTGAGGGCCCGAAGGCCATTGGTGAACCCCAAGATGTTCCTCTCTGCCAGGACACGACCGGGCTGCGGCCGTGACGAATGGACGGCGCCGGCCGGCACAGAGAAGAGGGGGCGCGTCCATCACCTGGAACAGGGAGAGCGCGCATGGGTTGATCGACAAGGGGTTGTCGACCGGTCGGCAGGAGACCTGCCCGGTCAGCGCTATGAAACTGCAAACCCCTGACGGTGGCCCGTTGCGGTGGGGGACCTTACCAGCGATCGGCGGATCGTGCGGCGAAGGGCAGCGGCGACATGGCCCCGGCCATCGAAGGGACGAACGCGACCGCTGGCGATGACGTTCGCCACTGGCGCCGTCGACGCGCCCTGCCGGATCGTTCCGACGGCCGCGCTCGCGGCGCCACCGCAGGCCAAGGGACCTCGAACCCGTGATCACCGCAAGACGGGTCGCGCTCGGCGCGACCTTGATCGGGGGCGGCTCGCTTGCCGCCTACGTCAACTACATCCGCCCCTGGACCAAGCGCTGGGGCGCCACGGACGAGGAGGTCGCGCGCATCCTTCCCGGTGATGCGCTCGTTGCGAGAGCCGACTACGTGGCGACGCGGGCGATCACCATTCACGCCGGCCCCTCGGAAGTGTGGCCGTGGCTGGTCCAGATCGGTAGCGGCAGAGCGGGCTGGTACAGCTACGACCGTCTCGACAACGGCGGCCTGCCCAGCGCGAGTGAGATCCTGCCCGAGCACCAGTCCCTCGCGATCGACGACCTGGTGCCAATGATCCCGGGCGAGAATGTCGGCGTGTGGGTCAAGGAGATCGACCCGCCCCGCCGGATGCTGTGGTGGGATCGGAAGGGCGAGTACACGTGGGAGTGGCTGCTCGAGCCGGCCGGCGACGACGACACCAGGCTGATCAGCCGGTTGCGTGCCACCTACCCTCCCCTGCTCTCGACCCGGACTCTGTATGTCGTCGTGGCCACCAGCGGCGACATCCTGATGATGCGTCGCTGCCTGCTGGGCATCCGTGACCGGGCCGAGCGCCGGGCCGCAGCGTCGCGCGTGACCGTCGGCGGCGCCGGGCAGTCGCCCGCGGACCTTCTCGAAGGAGCTGCAACGTCATGTCCCTGATCGGATCTGCTGCCCGCCTGGGCGCCTGCGCTGCTGTCGCCGGAGCTGCCGGTTGGGCCGGGTACGCCTCGCTCGCCTGGCTCCGATACGGGCGAACTCGAGACGATTTCGGGCAGGTCCCGCTGCTTGATGGGGTCATGCCCGAGGCCGAGGTGGACGAGTGCCACCAGGTTCACGTCGCAGCACCCGCCGACGTGACGTTCGACGCCGCGTGTCGGCTCGATCTCCAGGCCTCGCCGGTGAACGCCGCGATCATGGGGATCCGAACCCTGCCTGCACGCTTCCGCGGCGACCCGGTCCGCGCGGACGCATCGGACGGGCTGCTCGCGGAAACGCTCGCGCTCGGCTGGGGCCGCCTGGCCGAGGACCCCGGCCGGGAGCTGGTGATGGGCGCCGTCACCCAGCCCTGGAAGGGCGAGGCGGTATTCCGGCCGGTTCCGCCCGAGGAGTTCGCCGCCTTCAACGAACCCGGGTTCGCGAAGATCACCTGGACGCTGTCGGTGGAGCCGACCGGCCCGGACACCTGCGTGTTCCGAACGCGCACCCGTGTCATGACCACCGACGCGGACTCGCGGCAGCAGTTCCGCCGCTACTGGGCCATGTTTTCGCCCGGCATCCTGCTGATCCGCTACGAGGTGCTCCGGCTGCTGAAGGCTGCGGCGGAACGAGGCAGAGAACCCGCCCCGGTCGCGGCCTAGCCTGCCTGGACCAGCCCGGGCCGCCAGGTCGTGGCGAGCGCGAGCCAGATCAGGAACACGTCCAGCACGACCCCGATCAGCAGGCTGGGCGCAAAGAACAGCACCAGCACCGCGAGCGACAGCACCGCAGACCCGACGATCAGCGCCGGCCACCACGACGCGGGCACGATGGCGCCAAGCGTGGCGAGCCCGCCGAGCGCGAACCCCACGATCACCGCCGCGATCAGCGCCAGCCCGAGCGCGCGAACCACCCCGGCGTCCAGGCCGGTGGCGTTGGCCAGCCACGAACCGCCCAGGTCGAACGGCCACTCGGGACCCCCGGCGGTGGACGCCTCCGGCGCCGGGACGAGGTACAGCAGGTGGATCAGCCCGTGGGCGACGAGGAACCCAGCGAACACCCAGCGGCCGGCCGCCAGGTTGCGGTCGTACAGGAACCAGATGACCGCGCCCGCGACGATCAGCACGATCGCCCAGGGCAGCACGCCCGTCAGCACCTTCATGCGTGCACCGAGGTTGCGGCCAGGTCGCGTGCGATCGCCTCCGCCCAGGCGTCGATCGCCGCCCAGTCGCGGAAGTCGCCCTCGGGCAGCAGTCGACGGCCTGCGGGCAGCAGCCGCATGATCTTCGGGATGATCGGCAGCCCGTGCGGATCCAGGGCGCCGAAGAACACGACGTGGTCGCGCGCGGCGGTGGCATCCTGGAGCTCGGCGAGGTCCTCCGGCACGCTGGTCTCAAGCTTGTCCCGACCCTGCTCGTCGGTGGGTTCCGCGCCCAGCGGGCCGCTGCTGAACAGCCACGTCGGTCGCCCGCGCAGCTCGTCCCGGTTGGTGTGGACGAACTCGAGCGCCTCCTTCCTCCAGCGGCCAAGGTAGACCGCGCTCCCGACGACGAAGGCGTCGTACGGGGCAAGGTCGCGGATCTCGCTGACAGATCGGCATGCGGCGTCATGGCCTTCCGCCGACAGCCGCTGGGCGATCCGCTCAGCGATCCCGAGGGTGGCCCCGTGTTCGCTGGCAACGGCAATCAACAGCTTCATCGTGCTCTCCTCGCTGATGTCCTCACGCCACCATCGATCTGGTGTCCGGGCCTCGGCCGGGCGAGGTGCCACCGCCCGCCTCCGGTGCCGGCGAGGCGCGGGGCGCGACCCTGCAGGGGCTGCTGCACCCGGCCCGAACACCTGGTCAGGGAGTCGAGACTCCCACCTCGGGTCTCCGCCGGGGAAGGGCCAGGGGGACCCTCTGACCGCCGACACCCGGCCTGACCGGGCCGACCCCAGGACCTCACCGGCACGCACGGCGGCCGCGGCGGCAGATGTGACCCTCGGGTCCGCCGAACTCGTCGAGCGGCCCTCACCGTGGGCTGGGCGGGCCCGCACGATCGTCGCGGAGGTCCATCAATGCCGAGCACACCCCGTTTCCCCGACTCCCGGCGCCTCATCGCCGCCCTCGCGCTGGTCCTGGCCACCGCACTCGCGATGGCATGGCTGATGCCGCGCGGGCCGGTCACGACCGGCCAGGCCATCGGCTCGCTCGTCGCCGCGCTGGCGCTCGGCGTCGCGGCCGGATACCTGTCCGGCAGCCGGTGGAGCGCCGTGCTGGCACCGCTGGCGTTCGTCGCCGGCTACGAGGTGATGCGCGTGGGCCTGCTCGGGGTCCGAGGACCGACGGTCGAATCGATCCAGCCCGGCTCCATGTACGGATTGATCGCGTTCGCGGTTGGTCGCGGCGTCTCCGCGCTGCTGCTGCTGGCGCCCATCGCGGTCGGGGTGCTGCCCGGCGTCGAGCTGGCGGCCCGCACGGGACATGGTGCTGCGCGTCCGCTGGGCTGGACCGGCCTGCTGGTCGCGGGGCTGGGCACGGTCGGCCTGGTCGCACTCGGGATCCTCGTCGCGGTGCCGACCTCGACCCCGCCGATCACCGGACCGGACGGCGAGCCGCTCGAGGGCAGCGTCGCGGAGCTCACCTCGGTCCAGGTCGGCGGCCACGACCAGGCGCTGATGATCCGGGGCCGGAGCACGGACAACCCGGTTCTGCTGTACCTCGCCGGTGGTCCTGGGGGCACCGACCTGGGCGCCGTTCGCGGCGACGTCGGCCTCGAGCAGGACTTCGTGGTCGTGACCTGGGAGCAGCGGGGAGCCGGCAAGTCATACGCTGCGCTCGATCCGGCCGACACGCTCACGCTCGACCAGATGATCGCCGACACGCTCGAGGTGACCGACTACCTGCGCGACCGGTTCGGCGAGGATCGGATCTACCTGGCGGGCAACTCGTGGGGCACGATCCTGGGGGTCCTCGCCGTGCAGCAGGCACCCGACAGATACGCGGCGTATGTCGGGACCGGCCAGATGGTCAGTCCGGCCGGCACGGACCGCATGTTCTGGGAGGACACGCTCGCCTGGGCCGAGGCGAGCGGCGACGACGCCCTTGCCGCGAAGCTGCAGGAGATCGGGCCCCCACCGTATGCGGACCTGCTCAACTACGAGGCAGCCATCTCCCATGAGCATGACTGGAATCCGTATCCGGAGCTCGATCTGGACCGCGAGATGCCGGCCATCCTGTTCGTGCCGGAGAACTCGTTCATGGACCGCGTCAACGGCCTGCGGGCGTTCCTGGACACGTTCTCGGTGCTCTATCCGCAGCTCCAGGATCTCGACTTCCGTCGCGATGCCGCGACACTGGACGTGCCGGTCTACATGGCGATCGGAGCCCACGAGGCTCGTGGACGGGCGGTGCTCGCCAACGAGTGGTTCGACGCCCTCGTGGCCCCGAGCAAGGAGCGGGTGGTGTTCGCGCATTCCGGCCACCGGCCGATGTTCGAGGAGCCCGGCGAGTTCTGCGAGCTGATGCGCCGGGTCCTGGCCGAGACGAGCAGCCCCGGGACCTAGGTTCCGGCGCCCGCGAGAGGTGGCGCCAGCGCAGCCCCGCCGACGATCAGTTACACGATCGCCGGGTCGATGGGGTACTCGTGGAGGATCCGGCCGCCTGACGGGGTCACCCGGTAGACGTCCTCGTGGCGCACGCCGCCGAAGCCCGGGACCGCCAGCACCGGATGGCCGATCGTCATTGCCATCCCGTCCCGCAGCTCCACGCTCCGGTGCTGCGGGATGATCGTCGAGGCCGGCGTCTCCTCGAACCGCAGGCCCAGGCCATGGCCGATCCCGGCGACGTGGTACGGCTCCAGCCCGCGACGCCTGAGGACCTCGCTCACGACACCGTCGAGGGCGCCCACCGTCGCGCCCGGACGCATCGCGTCGCGGACGGCCGGGATGAGCTCCGCGTACGCGTCCAGCAGGTCACGCTGGCGGTCGTCGGGGGTGCCCAGGACGAACGTCCGCGCCAGGTTGGCGCAGTAGCCCTCCACCCTGGGCGTGAGGTCGATCACCGCCAGCTCCCCGTGCCGCAGCGGACCATCGCTCCGGCGTCCGTGGAGCATGCAGGTCTCGATCCCGAACGTGATCCAGATCGGCGTGCTGGTGTCCTCGGCGCCGGCACGCATCATCGTGTACGTCACCTCGGTCGCGATCTCGTGCGCGGTGACGCCGGGCCGGAGCAGCTCCCGGGCGCGGTCCATGCCCAGGCCCGCGATGCGCTGCGCCTCGGCCATCAGGGTCAGCTCGCCATCGTCCTTGACCATCCGGAGGGGATCCATCACCGGGTCCGACGACACGACCTCGATCGCCGGGTTGACCTTGCGCAGCATGTCCACGAGGAAGGCAGGGGTGTCGAACCACATCTGGATCCCCACCTTCGGCCGGCCCGTCGCCGGCACCCCGGCGCGCGCGACGGTGTCGCGCAGGAGCCCGGTCACCTCGTGGATCTGACCGCCGACGGAGCCGAACACCATGACCTCGCCGCCGGCGCCGTTGCCGCCATCGACCTCGAGAGCAGCCCGGAGCTCCGGCTCCTCGCCCGTGAAGGCGATCAGCACCGGCGGACCGTCCACGGGGATGACGGCCCGGGGCTGGGAGCGGTCGGTGCCGAACAGGTACCGGTAGTCGTCGTGGTTGAGGATCACGATCGCCACCAGGCCTGCTTCGCGCATGCCGGCCTGGACGCGAGCGATCCGGTCGTGGCGGACGTTCACGGGGCCTCCTCTCGCGACCCCATCGTGCCACGAGCGGGTCAATGAGCCCCGGAACGCCGGTCAGCCGGAGTCGGTGAACGTGAGCGCGTCGTGCGGCCGGTCCTTGCGTCGGAAGTAGCGGCAGTCCGGGTGCCGGGAACAGTTGAGGAACGTGCCGAACCGGCCGCGCCTCGTCGTCAGCCTGCCCTTGCCGCACTCGGGACAGGGCTCGCCGTCGCCCTCCAGGGGCACCATGCCGCCCGCGTCGTCGGCCAGCTTGGTCCGGAACCTGCCGAACTCCGCCTCGGCTCCCCTGCGGGTGGGGTACGGCCCCGCCGAGCGGATCGAGTAGCCGGTGTCATAGGTCGTCCACCAGCCGTCCTCGCGCTCATAGACGGTCACCTGGGGCTTGCGGCCGGGCCCCGGCGCATCGTCGCGGCGCATGACGCGGGCCATCCTGGTCTCCGAGGTTCCGCCGGCTCGGCCCGGCGGCTTGGATGTTCACGGTGCGCCGCCACCCAAAGGCCCCGCCACCGGTCGGTTGAGGCATGGGCCCTGGCCCATTGGTACCAGGACCCCGCGTCTCAACCCCCGCCCGTGCCCGCCTGCCTGACGGGCATGCCGATCAGCCGGACAAGGACGTCCCCGAACAGGTGCATCCTGACGTTCCCGGGATCCAGCGCGGCCTGCAGGGCGAGCCCGGTGCCCAGCGCCTCGATCACGATCGCCATGTCACGCGGCTCGATCTGCGGCTGCGGAGCCTTGTCCAGGTAGCCGGAGGCGATCAGGAACTCGCTGACGATCATCCGTGCCCGCTCGTACTGCTCGGCCACGAGCACCCGCGCGCGTTCGTCGCGCATCGCGTGGAGCCAGAACTCGACCGCGAGCACCAGGAACTGCCGCTCCGAGTCCGGCATCCGCTCCGGCGCATCGAACAGCCCCTCGGCCATCGTCTCCAGGTCCTGGCCCTCGAACCGCTGCGTGTAGCCGGCGGACTGCGAGTCGATGCGCCGCTCCAGCAGCGCGATCACGAGATCGGTCTTGCCCGCGAAGTTGGAGTACACGGCGCCCTTGGTGTAGCCGGCCGCGGCGGCCACCTCGTCCAGCGAGGCTGCCTCGAAACCGCGTTGCGCGAACACCTCGGCGGCAGCGTCGAGCAGCCGCTCCCGGGTCTGGGCCTTTCGTTCCTGGCGGTTCAGTCGCTCGTTCACGGCGTCAGGATACCACAGAGTATTTCAGTACTCAAGAGTATTGACATACCGCTTGGTATCTGCATACTAACGGGTATCACCACGACGGAACGGCCTGGCGAAGCGATTGGAGACCAAGGTGCTGCTGGAAGTCGAAGGGGTCACGAAACGGTATCGGCGGAGCTCGACGCCCGCCAACGACGGTGTCAGCTTGAGGGTCGAGGCGGGACAGGTCTACGGCCTGCTGGGCCACAACGGCGCCGGCAAGACCACCCTGGTGAACCAGGTCGTGGGCCTGCTCAAGCCGGACAGCGGATCGATCTGGATCGCCGGTCGCGACGCGGTCGCCAACCCGTCCCACGCTCGCCGTGTGTGCTCGATCCAGCCCCAGGCGCAGGTGCCCATCAACGGGCTCACGCCACGCCAGGCGATCGAGACGCTGGGCCGCCTCCGAGGCGGCGACGCGACGCTCGTGCGAGCGCGGGCGGACCGGCTGATCGAGACGCTCGAGCTGGGCGAATGGTCGAACACCGATGGCGCCCGGCTGTCGGGCGGCGTGAAGCGGCTGGTCTCGTACTGCATGGCCGCCGTCGTCCCGGGGCAGCTGGTCATCCTCGACGAGCCGACCAACGACGTTGACCCGGTGCGGCGGCGCCTGCTGTGGCAGCAGGTCCGCGACCTGGCCGACGAGGGCGCCGCGGTTCTCCTCGTCACCCACAACGTGGTCGAGGCGGCGCGGTCAGTGGACCGGCTGGCCATCCTGGACCACGGGCGGGTGCTGACCGAGGGCACGCCCGCCGACCTGAAGTCCGCCATCGCCAACGACCTCAGCCTCGAGCTCGTGATCGAGCCCGGCGCCGAGCCTCCCGCGCCGCCCCCTTCGCGACCTCGTTCGTCGCCAGCGGGAGCCGGATCGTTGCGCGGATCCCGGTCGCCCTGGGCGGCGAGGCCGCGACCTGGGCGCAGGACCTGCGCCGCGTCGATCGGATCGAGGAGTACTCGCTGGCCCCCGCATCCCTCGAGGATGCCTACGTGGCCCTGGTGGGGGCCGCTGCCACAACCCAGAACATGCCGGAGGATCTCGATGTCCGCGCTGCGTAGCTACCGACTGCTCGTCACCTGGCAGGCCCGCCGGATGCGGGGGTTCATGCCGCTGGGCATCGTGGTCCAGGCGTTCTTCGCGCTGGGCATCGTCGCCGGGTACCCGCTCCTGTTCCCGTCCATGGACCACCAGACGATCCTGTACCTGGCCATCGGCGGCCCGGCCGTCGCCCTCATCACCATCGGCCTGGTCGCGGTGCCCAGCTGGTGACCCAGGCGCGGGTCGAGGGCACGCTCGACTACATGCGATCGCTGCCCGTCCCGCGATCGTGTACCTGCTCGCGGACACCACCGTCTGGCTCGCGGTCGTGCTGCCGGGCGTCGCGCTCGCGATCGTCGTGAGCGCCTTCCGCTTCGGCCTGGACCTGCAGGTCAGTCCGCTCGTCGTCCCGGCCGTCCTGCTCGTGATCCTGACCGCCACCTCGGTGGGCTACGCGATGGCGTCGGTCCTGCCGCCGATGGTTGCCCAGATGGCCAGCCAGATCCTGGTCGTGTTCATCCTCATGTCTCGCCGCTCAACTTCCCGGCCGATCGGCTGCCCGCGTGGCTGGAGACGATCCACAGCGTGCTGCCGATCCAGGCGATGGGCGAGGTCATGCGGGGCACGCTGGCGTCGAACACGTCCCGCTGACGGCCGGCGCGTTCCTGCTCCTCGGCACGTGGTGTGCCGTGACGTTCGCTGTCACGAGCGTCGTGATGACGCGCCGCGGCTGAGGCTCGGCGGGGGCGGGTGCACCTCGGAGCGCCCGGTCGATCTGCCTGACGCAACACGGGCCGTCGGGGACACGGGCTCGCGCACTGGTTTCTGAGAATGCGACTAGAGTTCCGCCAGCCTGGCGGGTGGAGGCGATGACGCGCGGCCCCAGCTCCGGCCGCCTGGGTCGCGTCGAGCCACTGGCGAGTCCGACTGCCCGCTCTTCGCGCATGGAGGATCCGCTCATGGATTCTGCGTCCCACCGACACCTCGTGCCCCAGGGCGGGCTGGTCAGCCGGTTGACCCGGCTGGCGGCCGTCCGCAGAACGGTGGCCCGGGTGGGCGGCGTCTCGATCGCCGCCGCGCTGGCAGCCGCGCTGCTGGCCGTGACACCCGCGCTGGCCGCCGGTCCGCCGAGGCTGTACGTGTCCCCGACCGGGAGCGACGCCAGCTCGTGCTCCTGGGCGGCGCCCTGCAAGACGATCGGGAAGGCCATCGGGGATGCCGCACCCGGATCGATCATCATCGTCCGCCGCGGCACCTACCACGAGGCCGTGGTCATTCCCAAGAAGCTGACCGTCATCGGCCACCACGCTGTGATCGACGTCAACGGGATCGTTGCCGACATCGGCGGTGATCTCGGTGCCCAGGGGATCGTCGGCTGGGGGGTCCTGATCGTCGGCCCGGGCGCCGCCGGCAGCTCGTTCAGCGGCTTCACGGTCAAGAACGCCCCGGCAGAGGGGATCCTCGCGGCGCTCACGTCGAAGGTGCGGATCACCGGCAACGTGCTCAAGCACAACGACAAGGGCGGCTCGAAGACCTTCAACCCGCAGCCGTTCGAGTGCCAGGCGCAGGGCCAGGTCCCCGGTGACTGCGGCGAGGCGCTCCACCTGCTCAGCGTCAGCGACTCGACGGTCCTGTGGAACAACGTCCACGACAACGTCGGCGGGATCCTGCTGAGCGACGAAGCCGGCCCCAACCACGACAACCTCATCGCCTACAACACCTCGCGGGACAACAAGGAGGACTGCGGGATCACGCTCCCGTCGCACAACCCGGCCGCGATGACCGATCCCACCATGGGCGGCGTGTACAACAACACGATCTTCCACAACTGGTCCATCGGCAACGGTGGCGCCGGTGTGGGCATGTTCGCGGCGGCCGAGGGCATGGCGTCGTACAACAACCGTGTGATCGCCAACGTGCTCCGCGACAATGGCGAAGCCGGGGTCGCGATCCACTCGCACACGGGCAGCCAGAACGTCTCGGGCAACGTGGTCGTGGCCAACACGATCTCGGGCAACGGCGTTGACCCCGATTTCCAGTCAACTGATCCGAAGGGTCCGCGGCCCACCGGGATCTCCATCGGCAGCGTGTCGGTGCCGGTCCACGTGCTCGTCGCGCGCAACTGGATCGCCCACGAGTACTGGGGCATCTACCGTTCGGGCCCGATCCACGCGACCGGCCTGCGCACCAACTCCTTCCACCATGTGATGCACCGCATCCACTGAGCAATCGCTGATCGCCGGCGGGCTTTCGTCCGCCGGCGATCGTTCCCGGCACTCCCCGACTGCGTAGAATCCCCGGGTGCGCAGCGGCCTTCTTCATACCGCGTCGACCACGGCCAGGCGCGCCTACCGCGCCGTCGCCCCGATCGGCGTGCGGCGCTGGATGCGCAAGCGGCTGGCGCCCTGGGCTCCGAAGCCGGCCCGGCCGGTCGGCCGGGGGCGGCTCCGGTACGAGCTGCCGCTCCCCTGGCCCGAGGACGCCGTGCGCACGGGCACGGCGCGACGCGACGCGCTCATCATCGAGGTTCCCGGGCGGTTGCTCATCACGCGTCTGCTGCGTGAAGGTGGCGTATCCGCGCACGAGCCCGCCACTGCCTCCGTGATGCTCGGCGTTGCCGAGCGCCTGCGCCCCGACGTCGTGTTCGATGTCGGGGCCAACATCGGGCCGCACGGCTTCCTGGTGCCGGCGCTCCTCGACGTGCCCGTCGTCGCGTTCGAGCCGACTGCCGCCGTCGCCGCCGCCCTGCAGCACATCGTCGAGCTCAACAACCTGCCCTGCACCGTTGTCGCGACGGCCGTCGGCGAGCAGAACGAGACGGCCACGCTGTACATCTCGCCCACCGACACCACGACGTCGCTCCGCGCGGGGTTCAGGGACCCGAAGCGTGAAGCCAGCGTCGCGGTCCAGAGCCTCGATTCGTACATCCGCGCCAGCGGGCTGACCCCCGGGCTGGTGAAGATCGATACCGAGACGACCGAGCCGGCCGTGCTCCGTGGCGCGACCCGCCTGCTCGAGAGCCGTCCGTGGATCGTGTGCGAGATCCTCCCCGGCTGGACCGAGGCGGAGATCGAGTCGCTCCTGCTTCCCCTGGGCTATCGCGCCTTCCAGATCACCGACGCGCTGCCGCTCCCGCGGATGGACGCCATCGTCGGCCACGCGAGCTTCCAGGATGCGAACTGGCTGTTCGCGCCGGAGGACCCGGACGAGGGCCTGTGGAGCGCGATCGGGCGTTGGCGCCGCGCGATCGATGCCTGTGCGCCGGGGCGCGACCTTCCGCCCCTGACGACCCGGCGGGACTCGTAGACCGGGACGCCACGTACACTGCCGGGCGTGTCGATCCCTTCCGTCGCGTCCGACCGGCTGGGTCTCGCTCGATCGGCGGGGTACGCAACCTTCCTGCTGATCGGCTGGAGCGGGCTCCTCGTCCCCTCGCTCGTGCGCGGGCTGGAGACCGACCTGCAGCAGACCGATGCGGGCATCGGGGTCTACTTCTTCCTCTACGCCCTGGGCTACGCGCTGGGATCGTTCGGCGGCGGTGCGGTGACCGAGCGGCTGGGTCGCCGGCGCGTGCTCGCGGCGTCGGTCGCGATCCATGCGCTCGGGCTCGTGGCGCTTGCCCTGTCGCCGGGCTGGACCCTGTTCCTCGTGATTGCGGCCCCCGCCGGCCTCGGGGCAGGCTCCCTCGATGGCGGCACCAACGGCCTGTTCCTGGACCTGTTCACGACCGGGCGAGGCCGTGCTCTCAACAACCTGCACCTGTTCTTCAGCATCGGCGCCCTCGCCTGCCCGATCGCCGTTGGGCTGCTGACGGAGGCCGGCCTGGGCTGGCGCGCGATCATCGGGGGCACCGGGGTCGTGGCGCTGCCGCTGGCCGCGGTTGCCTGGAGCCTGCGGGTCCCGTCGGGCCGGCGAGCGAAGCCGGCGGCGACCGACGTGGAGGCCGATGCCGACGGTCCGGCGTTGCCGACCGGGGCTCGATGGCGTCGCTCGCTGCCGATCGTGCTGCTCGCGATCGCCATCGGCTGCTACGTCGCGTGCGAGGTGGGGGTGTCGAACTGGCTGGTCCGCTTCCTCGAGTCGGCCCCGCTCGTGGTCGCCACGGCCAGCCTGTCCCTGTACTGGGCCGGCCTGGCGGTGGGGCGGATCGTGTCGGCGCGGATCTCGGACCGGTTCGACCATGCGAAGTTCACAGCCGCGGCGGCCGGGCTGACGGCCGTGGCGCTCGTGGGCGCCGTGCTGGTGCCCTCGCTCCCGGCGTCCATCGCCCTGTTCACGCTGGTCGGGTTCGCGTCCGGGCCGATCTTCCCGATGATCATCGCGCTGGGCGGCGAGCGCTACCCGGAGCGGTCGGCGGCGATCAGCGGCCTGCTGGTCGGCCTCGCGGTCGTGGGCGGCATCCTCTATCCGCCGGCCATGGGCTTCATCTCCGTGTCGTTCGGGCTCGCGGTCGCGATGCTCGGCGCGGCGGCGCTGAGCGGCGTGTGCGTGGTGGCGCTGCTGCTCGTCGGAACACCGCCCGGCCACCGGGAGCGGGTAGCCGCCGCGGCCTGACCCCCGGGCCCGCGCCGCTCAGCGGGCAGGCGGCCCTGCATGGGCCAGCGCACGAAGGTCGGCGACGGAGCCGCGCATCGGCGACACGCTCTCGAGCCACCACGTGACGCCCACCGCCGCGTAGTCGCCGGGCGAGAACCCGCCCAAACCGGCCTGCCCGAACACCGCGATCTCGAACGGCTCGTCGGTGAGGCCGGCCGCCTCGCGCTCGGCACGAGCGAGGGCCACGCCCTCGGCGAGCTTCTCCGGCGGCACCCCCAGCGTCACGCCGTCCGCGGCGATGGACACGGCGATCCAGCCGTCCCAGCGTGCGGCACGCCGGATCCCGCCGGGGCGCAGGGCGCCCAGCCACATCGGCGGGCGCGGCTCGCGGACCGGGCGGGGCCCCATCGCGACACCGTCCAGGGTGTAGCCCGGGCCCGTGTGCGTCACCTGCTCGCCGCGGAGCAGCCGATCCACGATCCCGGCCGCCTCGTCCATCAGCGCGATGCGTCCGGTGGCGTCCCACGGCTCGCCGAACCTGGTGTAATCGGGCGGGTCGCCGCCGGCGCCGATCCCCAGGATGAACCGCCCGCTGCTCAGCCGATCGAGTGTCGCGGCCGCCTGCGCCACCAGCTGCGGCCGCCGCCGCGGCAGCGCGATGACGGATGCGATCAGCTGGACTTTCTCGGTGGCCGAGGCCACGCCGGCAAGCGCGACGAACGGGTCGGCCGCCACGGTGCCCAGCGCGGGGCCCAGCACGTCCCAGGTGCTGAACCCGTCCCAGCCGGCCGCCTCGGCCGCGCGGGCCAGGTCGGCCAGGATCAGCGGGTCGGCCAGGTCACCGATCGGGGCGACATCGAGGGCGAAGCGCATCAGGACCTCCGGCGGACGCCGAGTGAACGCGACGGAGTATGCACGAGGGCACCGCCTGCCGGGTCACGCCGTGGCTCGGCCCGCGGGTGGTCCATGCGCATGGTCGGCGGCACACCGCTCGTGCCCCCGATCAAGGAGCCCAAGGCACCCGCGTAGATCCGGACGGCCGTCGTTTTGGCCCGTGAGCGGCCCCACAATGCGTCCGTGATCGCCAGGCTGCCGGTTTCGATCCTGCGCGACCCCGCCTTCGCCCGCCTGTGGTTCATCCAGGCATCGACCCAGGTGGGCGGCAACATGGCGCTCTACGCGCTGACCATCCTCGTCTTCGCCACCACCCGCTCCAACACCGCCGTCAGCGCCCTCGTCATGTCGTTCCTGGTCCCGGCGATCCTCCTGTCGGCCGCCGCCGGCGTGCTCGTGGACCGGCTCAACGTCCGCTGGGCCCTGATCGTGCCGAACGCGGTCCGGACGGTGCTGACCCTCGGGCTGGCGCTGGCCGGCGCGAACGTCGCCGTGCTCCTCCTCCTGAACCTGGGGGTCAGCCTGACCTCGGTCGTGCTCACTCCCGCCGAGGCGTCCATGATCCCGCGGATCGTGCCCAAGCCCCAGCTCGAGATGGCGATGGGGGTGTTCAACCTGACGCTCCAGGCGTCGTTCGCGGTGGGCTTCGCGTTCCTCGGGCCGCTGCTGGTCGCGATCGCCGGGCCGTCGGCGGTGCTGGGGGTCGTGACCGCCTTGTACGTCGCGGCGACCCTGGCGACGCTCGGCCTGCCGTCGGCTCCGCCGGTGGCCATCGGGCCGGGCATCGCGCGGCACGCGATCCGGGAGCCCATCCGCCAGCTCAAAGAGGGATTCGCCGCGATCAGCGGCAACCGCGAGGTCAGCCGGCCGCTGCTGCACCTGGCGTCCGCGGCATCGCTCGTGGGGGTACTCGGCGTCCTCGGGCCGAACCTGGCGGTGTCGCTGGGACTCGACCCCAAGGACCTGATCGTGATCGTCATGCCGCTCGGGCTCGGTGTCGTGGCCGGGGTCGGCGGGCTGCGCTGGCTCGGCGGCGGCCTCTCCCGGCGGCGGGCCGCGGAGGCGGGGCTGATCACTCTGGGCGTGCTCACCGCGGGGATCGCGGCCGCGGGACCAGTCGGGCGGGCGATGGGCCTGTCGGTCATTCCGCCGGTCGTCGTCCTCGCCTTCTTCGCCGGGGCCGCCTATGCCACCACGACCGTGTCTGCCCAGACCGCGCTGTTCGAGAACATGCCGGAGGCCATCCGCGGCCGCATCTTCGGGGTCCTCGCCTCGATCGTCAGCGCGGCCAGCCTGTTCGCCGTCCTGGTCGCGGGACCGCTTGCGGACTCGATCTCCGTTCGAGTCGTGATCGCGATCACGGCCGCGGGGGTGGTGGTGCTGGCGGCCTGGTCGGCCACCGTGTTCGGGAGGCGGCCGAGGACGGACCAGGCGGCGCCGGCAAGCTAGGCAGCCGGCGGCCAGCGGAGACGGAGACTCCCCGTTTCGCAGGAGCTGGCGCGGAGAGCGGCGACCAGGAGTCTGGCACGGAACCCGCACGGAGGCCGACTCGCGTCCGATCGCGGAGCCGCAAGGAGTGACACCAGAGCCGCGATTGGATCGATGGGCTCCCGCCTTGCACCGCTGCTGCCCAACGCCGATGAGAGCATGCTGCGCCGCCTCGCGGTCGTGGGCGGCATCGTGTATCCGCCGGCCATGGGCTTCATCTCCGTGTCGTTCGGGCTGGCGGTGGCGATGCTCGGCGCGGCGGCGCTGAGCGGCGTGTGCGTGGTGGCGCTGCTGCTCGTCGGCACGCCGCCCGGCCACCGGGAGCGGATAGCCGCGGCGGCCTGACCCCCGGGCCCGGGCCGCTCTACGCACGCGTCTGCCGAGTCATCACCGACGGGTGCTACACCGACGAACGCCCCGCAGCTAGAGCGCCGGGTGACCCTTGACGGCGTCGGACGTCGTGTGGAACGGTTGGCTGTACGGGGATAGGAAGACTGTACCGGCCCGGGCGCCATGTCCACGACGCTGGGGGTAGGTCGCAGAGGCCGTGGCTCGTCTCCGGGACCAGGACGAGCCGGGGGAGTTGCGGATGGAGCTGCTCCAGCCGGGTGGTGTGCTGCCCAGTGCTCCCGGCTTTGCAGATGCGCGCCGGAAGAGCACCGCCGGGCTGGCGTCCCATGCCGGGCTCGGAGGCCAGATTGGCCGCACCCACCCCGCCAGGTGCGCCACACATGCCACCGTCATCACGGCCACTGGAGGATGCCGCGGGGACGAGCCTGACCAGGCCCTGGCGGAGGCTCGCGACCTGACTGCCAAGAGCGCTGGCTACCTGAGTGCCGTCGAGTGAGCTCCATCTCCGAGGGCCAAGCTGTCCGTTTGGTCCGCCGGGCACCCACGCCTCCCCTCCCTTACGACCGACGAATTCAGCGCGTCGATCCGGCAATCCGACTCTCTCTGAAGCGGGCCTTGACGCTGCTGGCTCTCACGCCGCTCACATTCATCTTGGCCGTCAAGGCGTACCACATCGTGGGGGATCCTTGGCTCAACGCCTACGGGATCGCCGTGCTGCTGACAACGCTTGCCGTGATGTATCTCGCATTCACGCACTACCACGATCCGAGCCTTGATGCGTCGCACGCGCAACGCGAGGTCCTTGCCACGGCCACGGTACGTACGCTGCGATCATCCGTAGGCGGCAAGGTCATGGGTTGGGACCGCGACAGCGGATGGTATGAACGTCCTCAGGCGCTTGATCCGGCTTCGCCGACTGCTGATGAACCGATGGTCACATTGCTCGTTGCGGCCCACAACGAAGCCGGGAACATTGAGGCCTGCGTGCGGTCACTCATCGCTTCGGACTACCGGAAGCGAGAGATCATTGTTGTCGATGACGCGAGCACCGACGGAACGACGGCCATCCTGCGTTCGCTGGTTGAAAGACTCCCGTTTCGACTGCTGGTAATGCCGACCAACGTTGGAAAGAAGCGGGCCCTCGTTGAAGGCATTCGATGCGCTCGCGGAGAGATCTTTATCTTCACGGACTCAGACTGTCTCGTTGCATCAACGGCCGTCACGTGTCTTGCCGCCGCATTCGTGGCCCACCCCGACCTCGGAGCCGCCTCCGGTCATGCCAGGGCCCTCAACGCCGAGCATGGCGTGCTGACTCGCATGCAGGACGTCTGGTACGACGGCCAGTTCGGAGTTCAGAAAGCAGCGGAGTCCGTCTTTGGTTCAGTCACCTGTGTGTCAGGACCCCTTGCTGCGTTCCGCCGCGAGGCAGTCATCAACTACTTCCCTGCGTGGGCGGCTGACCGCTTCGCCGGACGAGAGTTCCGGTTTGCGACCGACCGTCAGTTGACCGGGTATGTCCTCGGCCAGCAATGGCTCGGCGCCTCGCTAAAGGCACGTCACGCCTCAGACCCTCTCGTGACTACCGTCGACTACCCGCCTCGTCGCTGGAGGATCGAGTATGTAGCAAGTGCGCGCGCCTGGACGATTGTGCCCTCAACCGTACGCAGCTTCGTTCGCCAGCAGACTTCGCTGGAAGAAGAGCTTCATCCGGAACCTCTTCTTCACCGGCACATTCCATTGGCGTCGTGGCCTTGCGCCCGCCCTGCTCTATTACCCTCACATCGTCTTCGTGGCGGCTGCGCCGATCCTCGCATTTCGCCATCTCGTCTGGATGCCTCTTCACGGCATCATCTGGCTGACCGGCCTCTACATTTGCGGAGTGTTCCTAAAGGGTTGCGTGTGGGCGGTCGCATACAAGATCCAGAATCCCCGAAGCAGTCTGTGGCTATACCGGCCGTTGATGAGCCTCATGTCTACCTTTGTGTTGTCTTGGTTGCTCATCTACAGCGCGGCCACATTGCGTCGGAGCATCCGATGGGTGCGCAGTTGATGATTTAACGTGTAACGAGGGTCTTGCTCGTTGTCGGGTTCATTTCCCTGATGGTTGCGGCGTATCTCCTGGTCCTTACACGCGGCGGCGTTCTAGATTGGATCGGAGGGTGACCGGCGGCGTTGAGAGCACGGTTGTCCTCGTGCTCGTTGTCGCTCTCGCGATGTGGCGGTTCATCCGTAATCGCCGATTTCGAGCGACTTTGAACGGCAGGGCGGCGGTGCTTGCCAAGAGGGGACTTCTCCTGGTGTCGGTGGCCGCCTTGGCAGTTGGCGCTGAGACCATCGCTCCGCCTGCCTCCCAGCTGCGATCTCAACTACTCAGCTCGGGCGCTCTTGCCCTCGTGTGCACCGTTGCCGTTTGGCGACTCGTGCGCCGACGCCGCGGCACTGCAGCCGGGATCGACCGAACGGCGCCGGCGATCACGCCGCGGCCGTCGCGGACACTGGTCGCGAAGTGGGGCTCGGAATAGCGTCAGCAGCCACTCTGGCGGTGCCGTTCGCGCTCGTCTCGATGGCCAGTGCTGATCATCACTACCCCCCGATGGGCCCTGAGATCATGTCAACGGTTCTCAATCGGGGCAACATTGTCGACGCGCGCCTGATGCTCGACGACGAGTGGACTGCTGGACGACGACCCCCTGT
The DNA here is from genome assembly GCA_963732805.1 of uncultured Chloroflexia bacterium. Taxonomy (GTDB): domain Bacteria; phylum Chloroflexota; class Limnocylindria; order Limnocylindrales; family CSP1-4; genus CAIXZV01. The sequence continues at coordinate 1,238,752 of CAVTAW010000001.1, read as the reverse complement.
CAAGTTCGCTCCGATCAGCTGGACTGAGGATCCGTATGCTGACCCTTACTGGCGCTTTGACTTCTATAGCCTGCGTCCAACGACTCACCTCTTGTACGCCTACTACGAAACAGGCGATACCCAATATCGCGACAAACTGAGTGATGTCCTGCGCAGCTTCCTCGCCGTTGGTGTTCACTCGAAGTACCTGACGACCGACGTTGATCTTCACGCAGCTGCATGGCGGGAAATGGTGCTTGTGAACACCTATGTCAAGCTAAGGCGATCAGGAGATCTTCCGCCGGATCTCGCACAGGGTTTGCGTGCTGCGATCCGCAACGAAGCCACCTTTCTTGCTCAACCCGAGAATTACGAGAGCAACTTCAACCACGGGGTCAACCAGGTCGCGGCCCTCCTTCTCGTGGCCGAGAACTTTCCGGATTGGCCCGAGGCGGCCGCTTGGGGAAGCACTGCCCGTCGACGGCTCGACGACCTCGCGGACAATGTCGTCGACGCTGATGGCGTGGAGGTCGAGAATAGCCCCTACTATCACTACTACGTTCTAAATACCTTCTACCAAATCGAAACGTGGGCTGAGTCCAATCATGTGGTGCTGTCTCCGGTACTCGCTGCAACCGTGCGCCGCATGACAACGTACGCCGCAGCTGTCACGAAGCCAAACGGATACATCCCGTTGGTCGGCGCAAGCATGGACCTCGATGCAGCCGATTACAGCCCAAGTACGCTGGATGCCCTTGGCGCGCTGAATCCGACATTGGCCTACGTGCGTTCGGACGGAACTCAGGGTGTTCCGCCGCCCAGGACGTCCTTGTTCCCCGCGTCAGGCACAGCGATCTTGCGAAGCATGCTCGACTCCACTTCATCAGCACCGTCATCGCAGGCGTGGGTGCTATTCGACATCGGAGCGTGGCGCACACTACACAGCCATCTTGACGCAATGAATGTGGTCCTGTACGCCAACGGAAGGACGCTGCTCCCAGACGCTGGGCTCTATCAGTACGCGCCGGCAGAGGACCACACCTACTACGATCATGACTGGTTCTACTCGACCGCAGCCCACAACACGATTGTGGTCGACGGAGAGAGCCAGTCGCGCATTGGCGCCGTTGGTGCCGGCCTCCAGGCGAGTGGGCCTGATTGGGCTTACCAGTCGGGATGGAACGAGCTGAACCCCGGCGTGCGCCAGCGACGGGCCGTGACTCTCCTTGGTGCCAACGCATTGCTTGTCGTCGACGAGTTGGATGGACAGGCCACCCACACGTTCACGCAGACGTGGCACCTGCCGCCGGATCTCACTCTCTCGACCGTCGGGCTCGACGCCTACGCGGCCGACGCAACCGGCAGCCGCGTACTTTCGATCCGTCAAGCCATGACCGACGGCATCACACTGAATTCAACCGCCGACCAGACGCTTGCAAGCTGGTATTCGGACACATATGGCGTCAAGGTTCCCAATGGCGCGGTGGCATATACCAAGATGGGCCAGAGACAGACGTTCGTCACGCTCATCACGGCGGGGGCTGCGCGAACTGCCGGGAGCGTTGTCGCAGCAGAGGATGAACACGGGGCCATCATCTCGACGATCTGCGTTGCCGGACACGCAACGCGGGTCGTCCTCAATCACATCGCGAGCGACGGCGAAAGCGTCGATGTAGATCCTGCTGGATCATGCCGAGTCTCGCCGGCTCCGCTTCAGATCCAACTCACCGCACCTGCTCCAACGGCCGCTGCATCGGGCACGACAACGCTCGAAGCGGCTGTTTCGGGGTCGAGTGACGTGGCACGCGTCGACTTTCTGGTCGATGGCAAAGTCATAGGCTCCTCGGCGTCAGCGCCATATCGTGTGAGCTGGAAGTCTAAGACTGTTCGGGACGGTTCGGCGGTGGCCATTGCGGCCAGGGCCGTCAGGGACGATGGCAGCACGATCACTTCACCAGCTCGGGCCGTTGTTGTCTCGAACCCAACCACCCATGCCCGAACCATCGTGTCGTTGACGTTCGACGATGGGATCGACAACGCCTTCGCTGCGATGCCCATCCTTGCCGCTCATCGAATGAATGCCAGCTTCTATGTCATTACCGGCCGGCTCGGCACCAGTGGCTACCTCACGTGGGATCAGGTCAGGGCCCTCGCTCAAACCGGCAACGAGATTGGCGCCCATTCGGTCAATCACCTCGATCTGCGTTTGCTATCCGCCGACGAGGTGGTGCGTGAGGTATGTCGTTCCCGGGCGACCCTGCTAACCCATGGCATCCCGGTGACCACCTTCGCATTCCCGTTTGACGGCTACGACCCGGTCGCGATGCGGGCGGTCGATACCTGCGGCTATGGCGGCGGCCGGATCTCGAGCGGAATTGGTGTGTCGGGCGAACCCGTGGCCGAATTGATCCCGCCGGCGGACAAGATGCGGGTCCGCACGATCGGGTCGCTCTCGGCGTTGACGACTCTGTCCAATCTGGAGCACGCCGTGCGGGCGGCCGAAGCGCAGGGAGGTTGGGTGACATTCGTGCTCCACAACCTCTGCCATGCGGAGTGCCGCTCGAACGCGGTTGATCCTGGACTCTTCAGCCAATTCCTCGACTGGCTTGGCGCCCGTGCATCAAGCGGGACGCTTGTCCGCACGGTCGGACAGGTCGTGGGTGGACCACTCCGTCCCGTACCGACGCTCGCCGAGCCCTCACCGCCTGGTACGGCCAAGAATCTCTTGGCCAACCCGGATTTCCGCAGGGCGTCCGACGACATACCGTACTGCTGGAGCATCCGGACACCGCAGAAGGCCACGCAAGCGATGCAGGCCACCTGGAAGCTCGTCGCCGGCGGGTCAAGTAGCGAACGGGCGGAAACGCTGGCAATCTCGTCGACCAGAGGGGGCGGTCAGCTTCGCTTCGAGAGCCGGCGCGACTCGGGCGAGTGCTCCCCGACGCCCGACAGTGGCCACGAGTACGAGGTCTCGCTGGCCTACCGCGGCGACGCCGGCACGACGCTACGGGTCTTCTACGCCGACGAGGACGGGACCTGGCGCGAGCTCGCAATGAAGGAGTTGGCGTCGTCCACGACCCGAGTCTCAGCACAACTCGTCACGCCCCCCGTACCTGCCGGAGCCACAGGGCTATCGGTCCAACTCGCGTCCTCGAAGGTGGGCGAGATCACCGTCGATCATGTGGCCTTGCGTGACACGACGCCATAGCTCGGTGTCCGGTCGCGATGCGGTGTCACGATAGCTCCCGTCGCTGGTCCTATTTCCGTTGAACGCCGGCGACAATCGGGCCATTTTCTGACGCCCCGTCTGGCCTCACTGTTTCTCTGCCGCGAGCCACAGTTCAGGCACCGGCGGAGACATCCCTTTGACCTCACTGCGCCTGCGCATCGCAACAATCCTCGTGGCGGGCGCGGGCGCCATCCTCCTGGCGGCTGTGCTGGGCCATCCCCTTGGCAACGCTACAAGCAACGACATGCAGCCAGGAGCCATCAACCCGGCAGAGCAACCAGACGCGCAAGGTCGCGCACTGGATGGCACCGTTGCAGCGGAATTGGGCGGGGGTTCATCTCCGTCGCCGAACGAACCCTCTCTTGGGAACCCGGTCGACATTCCTTGAGTCCACTCCAAGAGCCAGGGCTGCTCCAACGCCCACGCGCAAGCCCCAAGGGGCTCCGAAGACCACACCAAAGCCGACCGCCGCTCCGAAGACCAGACCCAAGAACGAGTACCGGACCGCCGTCGGCCACTGGGGTCGCGAAGGAGAAGTTGCTAGTCCGCTATCCGATCACGTCGAGGCAGGCCAACGGCCTAGTGACGAACGAATTCGCGTACTGGAGCCCGCACAATTCCTCGCGGGTATCGTCCTCCGACTGGGAGATGACATCAGGTTCGCTCTTCGAGCGCAATGGCGTCGGCTGGAGCGGAATACCGGATGACGTGAGTCCGGACTCCACCAGCTCCAATGGAACAGACTCCGCGGTCTTTCGGCTAAACACAAGGCGCGGGGATTTCCGCGACGTGGCCGTGTCATTCAATCTACGCAACGACGGCCTGGTGACCACCGACCGCACGCCCGCCCAGGCGTACGACGGGGTTCACGTGTGGCTCCGCTACCAAGACCAGACAAACCTGTACGCCATTTCGGTCGATCGCCGAGACGGCAAGGTGGCCATCAAGAAGAAGGTGACCGGCGGCTCCGTCAACGGCGGGACCTACTACGACCTTGCGAAGCAGGTGAGCCACGCAGTGCTCTACGGCAAGTGGATCAAGGTCCGCGCAACCGTTCATACCAAGTCCGACGGGACTGTGGCGCTCGCGCTCTGGGTGGACGGGACCCGGGTGATCTCAGCACTCGATGACGGCTCACTCGGCGGTCCTCCGATCACAACAGCCGGCGCCGTGGGCATTCGCGGCGACAACTGCGACTTCTCCTTTGCCAACTTCGCGGTCAGGGTCTGTAGCTCACCAGCGGAGTTGGAGACCATCACCGAGCTTGATCAGGTGCACCCCTCGTGGGCCCCGCCTCGACGATCGCGAGGATGTCGGCGAGGCTGCCCTGCATGGGCGAGACGTTCTCCAGCCACCAGGTCGCCCCAACTGCCTCGTAGTCCGCCGGAGAGAAGCCGCCCAGGCCGACCTGCCCGAAGACCGCCACCTCAAAGGGCTTGTCGCCGCGGCCCGCGTCCGCGCGCTCAGCTCGGACGAGGGCCACGCCTTCCCGAGCTTCTCCGGTGCGACGCCGAGCGTCACGCCGTCGGCGCCGATCGAGACCGCGATCCAGCCGTCCCAGCGCGCAGCCCGCCGAATCCCGCCAGGCCGGACGGCGCCCAGCCACATCGGCGGCCGCGGTTGTCGCGCCGGCCGAGGACCGAGCGCAACCCCGTCCACGACATACGCGGGCCCATGGTGCGTCACGGTCTCCCCGGTCGACGACCTTCGCCGCCTCGCCCGGAGCGGTCCGCTGTCTCCCAGGGCTCGCCTAACTTCGTGTAGTCGGGCTCGTCCCCGCCGGCGCCGATGCCCAGGATAAGCCGGCCACCGCTCAGCAGGTCCAGCGTCGCGGCCGCCTGCGCCGCCAACTGCGGTCGCCGCCTGGGTAGCGCGATGACCGAGGCGAGCAGCTCAATGCGCTCGGTGGCGGCGGCGACGCCCGCCAGGGCGACGAATGCGTCGGCGGTGATCCCACCCAGCGTGGTCCCCAGCACGTCCCAAGTGGAGAGCCCGTTCCAGCGGCCGCCTCCGCGGCGCGGCCCGGGCGGACGAGAACCCGCGGGTCGGCGAGCTCGCCCAGCGGGGCAACATCGAGGGCGAAACGCATCTGGATATCCCGGTTCGTACGACCGACGGGACGAGTATGGATAGTCTGCATCCGGGCCAAACGATCCACTCCGAGAGTGCCGTCCGGGCCAACCGAGTGACCGGCGGGCCGTCCCGACGGGTCCGAACGGCCGCGACCTATGGCGCGATCGAGGCGCAAACTATCCGTGGAGCCCAGGGCCGTACCGCCCCGCATGGTCTCGCGCCCCCCTCGCCACCACACACCGGGTGGCCCGCGCCACCCGAAAGGATGCAGAAGCCCATGAACCAGGAATGGGAGTGCCTCGACGGCAACGAGGCAGCCGCACGCGTCGCGTACGCCGTCAGCGAGGTCATCTCGATCTACCCGATCACCCCGGCCTCTCCCATGGCCGAGTACTGCGATGACTGGTCCGCGGCGCACAAGCCGAACCTCTGGGGCCAGGTCCCGGGCGTGGTCGAGATGCAGTCCGAGGGCGGCGCGGCCGGCGCGCTGCACGGTGCCCTCCAGAAGGGCGCCCTGGCCACGACGTTCACCGCGTCGCAAGGCCTGCTGCTGATGGTCCCCAACATGTTCAAGATCGCCGGCGAGCTGACGCCCACGGTGATCCACGTGGCCGCGCGCACGGTCGCGACCCACGCGCTGTCGATCTTCGGCGACCACAGCGACGTCATGCTCGCCCGACCCACGGGCTTCGCGATGCTGGCGTCGGCGTCGGTCCAGGAGGCGCACGATCTCGCGCTGGTGGCCCACGCGGCGACGCTCCGGGCGCGGGTGCCGTTCCTCCACTTCTTCGACGGCTTCCGGACCAGCCACGAGGTCAACAAGATCGCCCTGCTGGACCGCGAAACGATGCGCGCCCTGATCCGCGAGGACGACGTGCTCGCGTTCCGCGGCCGCGGCCTGACGCCCGAGGCGCCGGTGGTCCGCGGGACGGCGCAGAACCCGGACGTGTTCTTCCAGGCGCGCGAGGCGTGCAACCCCTACCACGACGCCGTGCCGGGCATCGTGCAGGAGGTCATGGACGAGCTGGGCGAGCTGACGGGCCGCCACTACCACCTCGCCGACTACACGGGTGCGGCCGACGCCGAGCGCGTGGTGGTGGTCATGGGCTCCGCGGTGGGCGCGGTCGCCGAGACGGTCCAGACGCTGGTCGCGCAGGGCGAGAAGGTGGGCATGCTCCAGGTCCACCTGTTCCACCCGTTCCCGGCGGCCCAGGTGATCGCGGCGCTGCCGTCCACGGTGCGCTCGATCGCGGTCCTTGACCGGACCAAGGAGCCGGGCGCCGTGGGCGAGCCGATGTACCTCGAGCTCGTGTCGGCGATCACCGAGGCGATGGACGGTGACACGCCGCCGTTCGCCACCCTGCCTCGGGTCATCGGCGGCCGCTACGGCCTGTCCTCCAAGGAGGTCACGCCGTCGATGATCAAGCCCGTGTTCGACGAGCTGGCCGCGGCCAAGCCGAAGCGCCACTTCACGGTCGGGATCTACGACGACGTCACCAACCTCAGCCTCCCGATCGACGGCGAGTTCCACGCGCCGCGACCCGCGGGCGAGGTCCAGGCGCTGTTCTGGGGTCTCGGCTCGGACGGGACGGTGGGCGCCAACAAGGCGTCGGTCAAGATCATCGGCGAGGGCACGGACCTGTTCGCCCAGGGCTACTTCGTGTACGACTCCAAGAAGTCCGGCGGGGTCACCTCGTCCCACCTGCGCTTTGGGCCGCAGCCCATCCGGGCCTCATACCTCCTGGACAAGGCGGACTTCGTGGCCTGCCACCAGTTCAACCTCCTGTTCAGCCAGCCGGTGCTCAACGCCGCCAAGCCGGGCGCGAGCTTCCTGCTCAACTCCCCCTACCCCGCCGACGAGGTCTGGGACCACCTGCCGGTCACCGTCCAGCGCCAGCTGGTGGACAAGCAGATCGACCTGTGGGTCATCGACGCGTTCGCCGTCGCGGCCGAGGTGGGCATGGGCACCCGGATCAACACGGTGATGCAGCCGTGCTTCTTCCAGCTCGCCGGCGTGCTGCCCCCGGAGGACGCGATCGCGCGCATCAAGGCCAACGTCAAGAAGACGTACGGCAAGCGCGGCGAGGCGGTGGTCCAGCGCAACTACGCGGCGATCGACCGCTCGCTGGAGCGGATGATCCGCGTGCCGCTGGGCGAGGTCACCGGCCGCGAGCTGCCGCCGCTCGTCCCCGAGACCGCCCCGGACTTCGTCCAGCGGGTGACCGCGCGCATGATGGCCGGCGAGGGCGACCTGCTGCCGGTCAGCGCGATGCCCGTCGACGGGACGTTCCCCAGCGGGACGACCAAGTACGAGAAGCGCGCGATCGCCCAGATGATCCCCATCTGGGACGAGTCGATCTGCATCGACTGCGGCAAGTGCGCGATGGTCTGCCCGCACGCGTCGATCCGGATGAAGGTCTACCCCGAGGATGCCGTCGCGGGCGCGCCGGCCGGCTTCCTGAGCAAGGAGTTCAAGTCCCGGGAGCTCGCCAACCACCGGATCACGATCCAGGTGGCACCCGACGACTGCACCGGCTGCGGCGTGTGCGTGGACATCTGCCCGGCCAAGAGCAAGACCGACATCGCCCACAAGTCGATCAACATGGAGCCGCTGCTCGAGCACCAGGAGGCCGAGCGCGAGCGCTGGGACTTCTTCGCCAGCATCCCGCCGCTGGACCGCAGCCTGATCCCGCACGAGACGGTCAAGGGCGCGGCCGCGCTGGAGCCGCTGTTCGAGTTCTCGGGCGCCTGCGCCGGCTGCGGCGAGACGCCCTACCTGCGCCTGGTGTCGCAGCTGTTCGGCGACCGGATGATCGTGGCCAACGCCACCGGCTGCTCCTCGATCTACGGCGCCAACCTGCCCACCACGCCGTGGGCGTTCAACGCCGAGGGGCGGGGTCCCGCATGGTCCAACTCGCTGTTCGAGGACAACGCCGAGTTCGGCCTGGGCATGCGCCTGGCGCTCGATTCCCAGACGGCGTTCGGCCGGAACCTGCTCGAGACGCTGGCCCCGGTGGTCGGCGAGGCGCTCGCGCGCGAGATCCTCGACAGCCCGCAGGAGACGGAGCCGGAGATCGTCGCCCAGCGGGCTCGCGTGGCTCGGCTGCGGACGATCCTCGAGGGTGTCGGCGGCGAGCACGCCGAGGACGCCCGGCGGCTGCTGGCCGTCGCCAACGACCTCGTCCGCCAGGGCGTCTGGATCATCGGCGGCGACGGCTGGGCGTACGACATCGGCTTCGGCGGCCTGGACCAGGTCCTGAGCTCCGGGCGCAACGTCAACATCCTGGTCCTCGACACCGAGGTCTACTCCAACACCGGCGGCCAGGCATCCAAGGCCACGCCGCGCGGCGCGGTCGCCAAGTTCGCCGCCGCGGGCAAGCCCACCGGCAAGAAGGACCTGGGCGCGGTCGCCCGCTCCTACGGCAACGTGTTCGTGGCCCAGATCGCGATGGGCGCCAACGACGCCCAGACGATCAAGGCGCTGCTCGAGGCCGACGCCTGGCCGGGACCGTCGCTGGTGATCGCGTACTCGACCTGCATCGCGCACGGCATCGACATGTCGAAGTCGATGTCCCACATGAAGGACGCCGTCAAGAGCGGCTACTGGCCGCTCTACCGGTACCAGCCCAGCGAGGTCGAGGACGGCGTGCCGCTCAAGCTGGACTCGGCCAAGCCGTCGATCCCGATCAGCCAGTTCGTGGCCGACGAGACGCGCTTCGCGATCCTCCAGCGGACGGACCCGGAGCGGGCCGCGGAGCTGGCCGAGCTCGCCCAGGCGGACGCCAACGAGCGCTGGCGCTACTACGAGCAGCTGGCAGGCATCCACCGCAGCGTGCCCCACCTCAACCACCACGGGGAGGAGCTGCCGCCCGGCGTCGAGAACGGCGGCGACATCGTCGCGACCTCCGGCGCCGCCAGCGCCGCCAGCGCCGCCACCGCGGGCGACAACGGGAAGGGAGACCAGGCGTGAGCGTGGACCTGCACACCCGCTATCTGGGTCTCGAGCTTCGGTCCCCCATCGTCGCGTCCTCGTCGCCGCTCACCGGTGACCTCGCCTCGGCGCGTCGGCTGGAGGCGGCGGGCGCGGCCGCGATCGTGCTGCCGTCGCTGTTCGAAGAGGAGATCATCAACGAGGAGATCCAGTTCAACCGCTCGCTGGACGCCGGCACGGAGCAGTTCGCCGAGGCGCTGGACTACTTCCCCGCGATCGAATTCGCTGCCGGGCGTCGGCGATCGCTACCTGTCACGCCTGGAGCGGATGAAGGCGGCCCTCTCGGTGCCCGTGATCGCGAGCCTCAACGCGACCACGCTCGGAGGGTGGGTGAGCTACGCACGGCGGATGCAGGACGCGGGCGCTGATGCGCTCGAGCTCAACCTGTACCACGTGGTGGCGGACCCCGCCGTGACCGCGTTCGAGCGCGAGCAGACCGACCTCGAGCTGATCGCCGCGGTCCGCGCGTCGGTGACGATCCCGCTGGCGGTCAAGCTCAGCCCGTACTACTCGGCGATGTCCAACTTCGCCGCGCTCGCCGAGGCCGCCGGGGCGGACGGCCTGGTGCTGTTCAACCGCTTCTACCAGCCGGATCTCGACCTCGACAGCATGGACGTCATCGCGCGCGTGGAGCTCAGCCACCCGGGCGAGCTGCGGCTGCCGATGCGCTGGATCGCGATCCTGCGGCCGCAGCTGGGCGACAGCGTCTCGATCGCCGCCACGTCCGGGATCCACTCGGGCACCGACGCGGTCAAGGGGCTGATGGTCGGCGCCGACGTGGTGATGATGACCTCGGCGCTGCTCCGGAACGGGCCCGAGCACGTCCACACCGTGGAGGACGAGCTGATCGCCTGGATGGAGGAGCGCGAGTACGAGTCGGTGACGCAGCTGCGCGGCAGCGCCAGCCAGCTGTCCGTGGAGGACCCGTCGGCGTTCGAGCGCGGCAACTACATGACGGCGCTTCGCTCCTGGGCGACACCGTCGGACCTCGTTCCCGCCTGATCCTCGGCGGCCATCAGGGCGGGCGAGGGCGGGCCGGCCCCCGCCAATCCTCAGTCGGCGGCGGCCTCCACTAGGTTGCGCAGGCTCGCCAGCCGCGCCGCTCGATCCACGGCGAAGCGCTCGATCGCAGCCAGGATGTGGTCGGCCGAGAGGTGGGCCTCGTCGGCGACCTCGTCCACGGACCCGCCCGTGCGCCAGCGGTTGTCCCAGTCGGCGGACAGCGAGTAGTCGCGCGCCGACGGCGCATGGACCCAGTCGGCCATGAGCTTGAACGCGCCGTTGGTGACGGCCATCGCGTCCAGGCGATCCGACGCGGAGAGGACGGACTCGCGATACGCAGCGTCCTGGCGGGCGAACAGCTGGGGGCTGATCGCGGCCACCACCTTGACGTTGAGTCCGCGCGAGTCGAGCTCGGGCAGGATCGACACCAGGTTCGCGGTGGTGATCGTGCCCCGGACCACGACCGTGCCCATCCGCGGCGACCCGGCCCGGTACGGGCGCATGACGTAGGCGCCCCGCGCGGCCTCGACATGCGATGGCATCCCGAGGGCCGCGCGGTCCGGGATCGTGACCGGCGGCCGGGTCAGGTGGAGCGCGACGATCGGCACGTCGGTCGCGAGCGCGGCGCCGAGCACCACCGGGACCTCGTTGAACTCCCACGGATGGAGGTCGATCACCGCGCCCTCCGGGAACAGCTGGGTGACGCCGGGTGCGAACACCCCGAAGTGGGTGCGGCTGTCCTCCGCGGTCTCGGGGCCGGAGTGACCGGCGATCCACAGCACCTTGCCCAGTCGCAGCTCCGCGTCCTGCGCAAGCTGGCTGAACAGGCGGATCGGGCCGTACTTGAGGTAGCTGAACGAGGCGTACGTGGAGCACGCGCCCCAGTAGCCGTCGAACGAGGTGAACGGGTCGGCGGCCAGGTTGACCGAGGCCATGCCGGCGATGATCCCGGCGTTCGTGAACTCGGTGATCTCCTGGGGCAGGACCGCGCCACCCGGGTTGGTGTCCCGCTCGTACCAGCCGAAGCCCGGCAGCTCCCCGAAGTCCTTGCCGAAGCCCGCGATGTTGGTGGATTCCGCGAGATCGGCCGAGGCGACCACGAACAGCGGCCGGCCGTACTCGCGCCGGGCGAACGCGTTGACCCACGATCCCCAGGCACCCAGCGCGGCGCGATTGGGCTGACGATCCCCGGGCGCCCGGTAGAGCTCGGGCGGGTAGGCCCGGTAGTCGGTGATCCGCGGGTCGCGGAAGATCCGCGCCGTCTCGTCGCTGCCCAGCGTCACGCCCGGGATCTCATCCGGGACGCTGCCGGCGACCGCGGCCAGGCGGTCCGAGAGCCAGGTGACCAGCGCGGGATCGCGCCGCAGGACGGAGATCGCCACCCGCAGGTTGGCCTCCGCCTGCGCGGCTCGCTCCTCCGGGTCGGACGGCAGCGGCGCATCGACGCCTTCGTAGCTCACCCCGTAGGCCGTCATGAACTCGCGCCGAACCGCCCAGAAGTCCGGGCTGTTGGCCGCGTGCGGCGTGCCGTGGCTCTTGGCATCCACCTTGCCGTAGCCGCGTCCCTTGCGGGTCCGGAACCAGGCGGCCGTCGGGACGTGATCCGGGTTGGCGCCGTGCACGGCCTCGAGGACGGTGCGGGTGACCGGCGCCCAGTCCATCCCCTCCTCCGTGCCGACCACGCGCCAGCCGTGCGGTGCGAACCAGTCCTGCGGCGTGCCGTACACGACCGAGGAGGCGGCCCGCTCGTCGATCCCGAAGTCGTTCCAGTCCACGAGGAACACGAGGTTCGACAGCCCGAGGCCCCAGGCGGAGTTGAGCGTCTCGTGGGTGGCGCCGGGCGTCAGCCCGCCCTCGCCCTCGACCACGAACACCTTGACCTCGCCGGCCCCCGCCATCCGCAGCGCGAGCGCCTGGCCGGCGGCGTTGGGCATGCCGTGGCCCGAGGGCCCGGTATTGGCCTTGAACAGCAGCGTCTTGCCCGCCATCTCCGCGTGCCCGGGCAGGCCGCCGCGCCGCCGGAGCGTGAGCAGGTCCTCCCAGGTCAGCGCCCAGCGACCGTCGTCGGGGAACGCGAACCGCGGGTCGCCATCCAGCTCGTGGCGGGCACGCAGGCCCTCGTTGAGCACGGCCAGCGTCGCGTAGACGAGTGGCACCGTGTGACCGGCCGACAGCACCAGCCGGTCCGCGTAGCGCAGCCACGGCCGCCGGACGTCCCAGCGCATCGCGCCCGAGAGCAGCGTCGCGAGCAGCAGGTGCGCCTTGGACCGCGAGCCGCCCGGATGCCCGGACTGGCGGTAGTTGAGGGCCAGGTCCAGGCACTCGTCAACGACGTCGAGCAGCACCTGGTAATGCGGGAAATCGGGCTCGGCGGCGGCGTACAGGGAGGCGACCGGGTCGGGCCGGGTGACCGTGGAGGTCATGGTGGGGCCGCTCAGCCGTGCGCCACGACGGGCTCGAGCACCGTGCGCATCTTCTCGATCGCGCGCGAGAGCTGCTCCCGGCTGGTGGCGTAGGACAGGCGGATGTGGTTCACGCCCACGTCGCCGAAGGCCGTTCCCGACAGCACCGAGACGCCGGCCTGGTCGAGCAGCAGGCTCGCCAGCTCGTCGCCGGTGCGGCCAGTGCCGCTGACCTCGGGGAACGCGTAGAACGCGCCCCTGGGGCGCAGGCACGAGATCCCGGGCAGGCTGTTGAGGCCGTCGACCACGAGATCGCGGCGGGCCCGGAACTCGGCGACCATCGCGTCCACGGCGTCCTGCGGGCCACGCAGCGCCTCCACGGCACCCACCTGGGCGAACGTCGTGGCCGAGCTCACGGAGTTGATGATGAGGCGGCCGAAGGCGAACGCGAGCGACTCGGGCACGATCGCGTAGCCCAGCCGCCAGCCGGTCATGGCATAGGTCTTGGAGAAGCCGTCGAGCACGATCGTGCGCTCCGCCATGCCGGGCAGGGTCGCGATCGAGACGTGCTCGCCCTCGTACAGGATCCGGCCGTAGATCTCGTCCGAGAGGACCATCAGGTCGCGCTCGCGCGCGAGGTCGGCGATCCGCTCCAGGTCGCCGCGGGTCAGCACGCCGCCGGTCGGGTTGGCCGGCGAGTTGATCACGATCAGCTTCGTGCGCGGCGTGACCAGCGAGACCAGCTCGTCCACGTCGAGGCGGAAGTCGTTCGCCTGGCGGATGGGGATCGGGACCGCGGTGCCGCCCACGAACCGGGTGACCGAGGCGTAGATCGGGTAGCCGGGATCGGGCACGATGACCTCGTCGCCCGGGTCCACCAGGGCGAGGATCGCGTAGTACATGACGCCCTTGCCGCCCACGGTCACGAACACGCGATCCGGGGCGATCTCCATGCCCCGCCGCGACGTGTAGTCCGCCGCGATCGCGGCGCGCAGGTCGGGGATGCCGGGGTAGGGCGCGTAGTGGGTGGCCCCGGCGTCGATGGCGCGCTTGGCCGCCTCCCGGACGTTGACCGGGGTGTCGAAGTCGGGCTCGCCGAGCTCGAGGTGGATGACCTCGCGACCGGTGGCCTCGACGGCGCGAGCCCGTGCTGCGGCCTCGAACGCGGTCTCGGTGCCGATGTCGTTCATTCGCGACGCGAGGCGCATGCCGCACGCTCCTTCCGCCCTGGGTGCTCACCGGCGGTCCGCCTACGCCACGGAGCCGGCAGCAGGTAGCACGATGGGCTCCTCGATCGCGCAGGTCAAGCGAATGTATCTACCGCGATCGATAAGCGCTCCTACACGATCGATGGTCCGTAGCCGGCGCCGAAGGCGGCCAGCTCGGCCAGCATCGCGACCACCGCGGGATGCGCCCGGCGTTCGGGGCGGACGGCCGCGGACACCGTCCGCTCGAGCGGGGGCCGGGTGGCGCTGACGTGCGCGTCGAGCGGCCGACCGTGGAGCGCGAGGCCGGGCAGGATCGCGATCCCCAGGCCGGCCGAGACGAGGCCCAGGATCACGCCGTAGTCCTTGCAGTGCGAGCGAACGTGGGGCTCGAAGCCGGCGCGCTCGCAGGCACGGGCGACAACCTGGAAGATCGTGCTCGCCTCCGTGTCCATGATCCAGGGCTCGCCGGCCAGGTCCGCGAGGGCGATGCCGCCGGTCGGTGGGCACGCGTCCCGGCGGGAACGCGACGTACAGGGGGTCGCGCAGGATGGGCACCGTCTCCACCCCCGGGGCGCGGATCCGGCTCACCTCGTCGTACTCGTCCACGACCGCGATGTCGATCTCGTCCATCCCCAGCGCCAGCAGGCTCTCGCTGGTCTCGAGGTCCCGGAACGTCAGCCGCAGATCCGGGTGACGGGCGCCGAGGCTCGCGAGGACCTGCGGCATCATCGCCCGCGCGGCCGTCGGGAACGCCGCGACCCGCAGCGTGCCCGAGATGACGTCCCGGGTGGCCGCGAGCTCCGATTCGGCGGCGGCGATCGCCGCGGTGATCGAGTCCGCATGCCTGACCAGCATCCGGCCGGCCTCGGTCAGCCGAACCTGCCGGCCGTGCGGCTCGAGCAGCGGTACGCCGGCCTCCTGCTCGAGCAGCTTGAGCTGCTGGGAGACGGCCGAGGGCGTCACGTTCATCGCCGCCGCCGCGGCCTTGATCGTCCCCCGCCGGGCGACCTCGCGCAGCAGCTGCAGCCGCCAGATCCCGAGCACCGGCGGCCGCTCAGCCGGCCCGGATGGCCGCCAGGAACGGCGCGAACCGTTCCAGCACCGCGGCCGTGAGGGCCGGCAACGGGCTCGGGTCGTCGGCATCGCCCACGTACAGCGACACGTGCCGGATCCCCGTCCCGCGGATGTCCCGCATCGTTGCCGCCACCTCGTCCGGCGAGCCGCCGATCCAGCCCGGGCGGGCCTCGGCCGTGCCGTCGGCACGGAGCGCCAGGCGAGCCCAGCCCGTGACCGCAACGGTCTCGGGATCGCGACTGACGTCGGCGCAGGCCCGGGCCACGTCGGCAACGACGGATCGGGCATCTCCGGGTCCCGAGAGCGAGATGTTCACGTTGACCGCGTCCGCCCAGCGCGCGGCGATCACCATCGTGCGCTCGCCCTTGGCCGCCACCCAGACGGGGAGGCGGTCCCGCGGGCCGCGCGGCAGGATGTCGGCTTCGTGCGTGCGGTAGTGCTCGCCCTCGAACGTGAGCGGCGGCTCGCGCAGCATCCGGGCGACGATCTCCACCGCTTCCGCGTGCTTCGCCACGTGCCGCTCACCGTCGAAGCCGTAGGCGCGCCAGCTGGCATCGGTCGCCGGCACGCCGCTCCCCAGCCCCAGGACCACCCGGCCGCCGCTGATCTCGTCGAGGGTCGCGGCCATCTTGGCCAGCAGCGCGGGATTGCGAAAGCCGGTGCACGCGACGAACGGCCCGATCCCGATCCGCGAGGTCGCCTCGGCGACGGCGGTGAGGATCGTCCAGCACTCCCAGAAGCCGAAGACCGGACGATCGCGGACGCTCCGCTGGAGGTGGTCGGGCACCCACACGGTGTCCACGCCCAGGGCCTCGAGGTCGAGCGCCAGGCTCCGGATCTCCGGCCAGGTGGCGTGCCCGCCGCCCCGGAGCGGCCAGGTCGGCAGGCTGACGCCGATCTCGGGTGCGGGTCCGTCGCTGGTGGTCATCGGGGGTGACTCTACGCCACCCCGGATGCGCGGCGGGGTCAGCGATTGGCCGTCAGCCGGCGTGCCGGGCCGCGTTGGCCAGGATCGCGTCGTGGACGTATTGCGCCAGCCCCGGCGCCAGCGTCTCGTAGTTCGCGGTGAACCGGGGATCAGCGAGGTACATCTCGGCCAGGCCCTGGTGCATCTCGTACGAGCACGGGTAGTAGGCATCGTCGATGCCCTGGCGGTGCGCCTCCGCGGCGTCCATGGCCTCGGGGCCATCGGCCGGGAGCCCCGCGGACATGGCCGCGACGAAGCGCCGGTTGACCGCCTCGCCCTGGGCCTTGATCCGCGCCCAGTCCTCCTTGGTGTAGCGCGAGGTCCGGCGCGCCGACTCGCGGTACGCGTCCCTTTCGCCCCAGCGCTCCTTCACCTCGTCGGTGTACGCGTCCGGGTCGAACGACCCGAACACCTCCAGCCGCTCCTCGGGCGTCAGGTCGATCCCCATCTGGTGTGCCTCCATCGCTGTCGCCACGGCCTCGGACAGGCGCCGGAGCCGCTCGATCCGATCCTGGAGCAGCGCGTGCTGCCGTCGCAGGTGGTCGAGGGTGTCCACGCCGCCGTCCGCCATGGCATCCCTGATCTGGTCCAGGCCGAACTCGAGCTCGCGGTAGAACAGGATCCGCTGCAGCCGTTCGATGTCCGCGTCCGAGTAGCGGCGGTAGCCGGCATCGGAGCGACCTGTCGGGCGCAGCAACCCGATCTGGTCGTAGTGGTGCAGTGTCCGGACGGTCACGCCGGCGAGGCGGGCGACCGTCCCGACGGTGAGCGTTTCGGGTTCGTCCATGCGGGCATGCTAGACCCTGACGTTACGTAAGGGTCAAGCGCTCCGTGCGGATGGGTCGCGCGGCGCTCAGCTCGGCGCGGCCAGGTCACGCCGCGGAAACCGCCACAGGCCGAACGCGGCCGACCCCAGCAGGACCATCACCAGGACGAGCAGGTCGATCGGCGATCCCCGCCCGGCGAGGATCTCGAGCGGCCGCAGGTAGTGGAACAGCGAGTACGGCTGGAGGCCCTCTGCGTCGGGCCAGAGCGTGCCCAGGATCTCGAGCATGTAGCTCACCAGGACGAGGGCGATCCCGATGCCCAGCGCAGGGGTCAGGCGGTCGAACGACGCCGACGCCGCCAGCGAGATCCCGGCCAGCGCCGCCAGCAGGAGTGCAGAGTTCACGACCAGGAAGGCGAGGTTCCGGGCATCGAGGCTTCCCAGCAACCCGTATGCAGCGGCGCCGACGAGCGTGCCTGCCATCCAGGCCAGCGTCGTGAGCACCCCGATCGCAACGATCGCCGCCAGGAGGGTGACGAAGATCGAACGGCGGGACACCGGACGCGACAGGAGCACCTCCAGGGTCCCGCGCTGGCGCTCACCGGCGATCGCCACTGCTGCGAAGCCCATCGGGTAGACGACCTGGAGCGCCAGCGTGATCGGGTGCACCACGCCCAGCGCGATCGCGCCGTTGAGGCTGAACGGGTCGGCGCCCAGGAAGCGCAGGAACGCATCCGGGATGATCCCCGACTGGAGGATGGTCTCGAGTGCGCGCCCGAAGGTGGCGTAGATGACGGGCATGATCCCGGCCCAGATGGCGAGGGCCAGGGCGATCAGGAGCACCCGGACGCGGTGGGTCCGCCAGGTGTGCGCGAGCAGCGGGCGATTGATCATGTCGCGGCCCCCGGGCCTTCGTCTCGCCCGCCCGGCGCCTCCGCCTCGCTTGGCTCGTCTGTCTCGCGGGCCCCGTCCGCCGCGCTCGCCGCGCCTCCCAGCTCCGCGGCCTGCTCGGCGGCGTCCTCGCCCGCATACAGCTCCAGGAACGCGTCCTCGAGACGCGCGGGCTCGATGGTCAGGTCCACGACCGGCGCGCCCTCGATCGCCGCCAGGAACGGCCGCGGGTCCCCTTCGAGCAGGCACAACAGGCGATCGCCGTCGACCTGGAGATCGCTGATGCCCGGGACGGTTCCCAGGTCCGGCGCGGGACCCGCCAGCCGGATCTCCACCCGCCGCTTGCGCCGCGCGAGCAGCGTCCCCACGTCCTCGAGCGCGACGAGCCTGCCGGCACGCACGATCGCCACCCGATCGCACACCCGCTCGACCTCGGACAGCACGTGCGACGAGAAGAACACCGTGCGCCTGTCGCGGCGGAGGTCGTCGAGGACCTCGTAGAAGGCACGTTGCATCAGGGGGTCGAGCCCTTCCGAGGGCTCGTCGAGGATAGCCAGCTCCGGGTCGTGCTGGAGGGCCTGGATGATCCCGATCTTCTGGCGCATGCCGCGCGAGTAGTCCCTGATCGGGCGACGCAGGAGGCGCGAGCTCAGCTCCAGGCGGTCGCACAGCGCCGCCCGCCTGATCGGCGGGCGCCCGGACAGCTCGGCCAGGTAGTCCAGGTGCTGCTGTCCGGTGAGGCCGTCGTACAGGGCGATCCCACCCGGCAGGTACCCCACGCGTTCCCGGATCGCGACCGAGTCGTGCTCCACGTCCAGACCGAGAACCGTCGCGTGCCCCGCGGTCGCGTGGAGGAACCCCAGCAGGACGCGGATCAGCGTGCTCTTGCCGGCGCCGTTGGGTCCGAGGAAGCCGAAGATCTCGCCCTCGCGGACGTCCAGGGTCACGTCCTCGAGCGCCCGGACGACCGCGCTCCGGGTGCCGGGTCGCGAGGCGCCGGGTCGCCACGTGCCGGGTGGCCACGTGCCGGGTCGCCAGCCGCCCCCGGCCCGGTAGTGCTTGGTGAGTTCCGACGTGGTGATCGCGCCCATCGAACGGAAGGCTATCCCCCGCGCTCGCTGCGTGGGCGCGCGGCCGCACATGACCGGGGTCCGGCGGCTCGCGCAGGCTGCGGTCCGGCGACGCGCCCGAGGCACTCGCAACCGGTAGGATCGAACCGTGCTGTTCCGCGCTGACCCCTGGCTTCACGTGATCGCCGGCTGCATGTCTTCCGGCAAGACCGATGAGCTCCTGCGCCTGCTTCGCCGGGCCGAGATCGCCCGGCGCCGGATCCTGCTGGTGCGTCCGGACGTGGATGACCGGACGCCGGCCGAGTACGCGGAAAGCCGGAGCAAGGCCCGCTATCCGAGCGTCCTGGTGCCGCGCGGCGAGCCGGTCCGGATCCTGTCGCTCGCGCGCGAGCGGGACGTGGACCTGGTGGGGATCGAGGAGGCGCAGTTCTTCGACGACAACCTGGTGCGCACCGCCGAGACGCTCCGCCAGAGCGGCCGCCACGTCATCGCCAGCGGCCTCAACACCGATTTCGCCGGACGTCCGTTCGGACCGATGCCCGAGCTGCTCGCCCTCGCCGACGAGATCACGATGCTGACCGCCATCTGCGTCGTGTGCGGCGAGACGGCGACCCGGACCCAGCGCCTGGTCGGCGGCCGGCCGGCCGCGATCGACGATCCGCTGATCGTCATCGGGGGGTTCGAGACGCCGGCCGTCGAGACCTACGAGGCGCGCTGCCTGCGCCACCACGAGATCGCACCCGCACGCAGCGCCCGGGGGGTCGTCGCAGACGACGACTGACCGGTCCGCCGGGTTCAGTCGTGGCCGATTCATCCACAAGTTGTCCACGTCGCCCGGGATTCGTGGACAACTCGCGGCGACCAACCCGGCATTTCGTGGACAAGCGCATTGTGGGTACCCCACCCGGCCCGATATCGTTCGGTTTGCCCGAAGGGGCCGGTGGCACCGACGCCGTACTGGTGAGCAATCATCGGAACGGGTCCCCGAGCCGCCGCCACGATGGCCGCGAGGCTGACGAGGTGGTTGGAGACCGGGGCCGCTGCGGCAGGGCCGAGCTTGCTCGGCAAGGTCGTGGGCGTGCCGGTGCGGTACGGTTCCTTCGGGCGCTTTCGTGTGCTCCGCGTGCCCGGATCCCCGATGCCCAAGTTGTCAGCCGGCCTGCTGCTGTTTCGTCGCACCGATGACGGCGACGTCGAGATGCTGATCGCCCACCCCGGTGGCCCGGTGTGGGCCCGTCGCGATTCCGGGGCCTGGTCGCTGCCCAAGGGGGCCGCCAACGACGGCGAGGACCTGCTCGAGGCCGCCCGGCGGGAGTTCCTGGAGGAGACCGGGCACCCGGCGCCGTCCGGACCCCCGATCGATCTCGGGGATGTCCGGATGCGCTCGGGCAAGACCGTCCGGGCGTGGGGCGTCGAGGGCGACCTGGACCCCGGGCAGCTGCGGAGCATGCAGGTCGAGGTCGAGTGGCCACCACGGTCGGGACGTCTCCAGGAGGTCCCCGAGATCGACCGGGTCGTCTGGGCGCGCGCGCCCGAGGCGCGTCGCCGCCTCAACCCGGCCCAGGCACAGTTCGTGGATCGCCTGCTGCGCGCACTCGCCCGCGAGTGACCCTCGCTCGCCGGCCCCCCGAAGCCACCGCGACCGGCGGTAGAGTCATCCCGTGAACCCTCCGCAGGAAGCCGTCCCCGAGCAGGCCGACGTCGCGGTCATCGGCGCGGGGATCGTCGGCCTCGCCACCACGCTCCGGCTGCTCGAGGCGAGACCCGACCTCCGCATCGTCGTGCTCGAGCGCGAGAAGCAGGTCGCCGCCCACCAGACCGGTCACAACAGCGGTGTCGTGCATGCCGGGCTGTACTACGTCCCCGGCTCGAACAAGGCGCTCCTGTGCCGCGAGGGCAAGGGCCTGCTCGAGCGCTACTGCGAGGCGCACGACATCCCGATCGAGCATCCGGGCAAGCTGGTGGTCGCTCTCGACGAGTCCGAGCTGCCGCGACTGGCGGCGCTCCACGAGCGGGGAACCGCGAACGGCGTGGACGGTCTCGAGCAGGTCGGTCGTGAGCGGATCCGGGAGATCGAGCCGCACGTGGCCGGGATCAGGGCCCTGTGGAGCCCACGGACCGGCATCGTGGACTTCACGCGCGTGGCCGAAGCGTTCGCGGACGACATCCGCGGACGCGGCGCGACCATCGCGGTCTCGACGCCGGTGACGGGCATCCGGCGCGCCGCCGGTGGCAAGGTCGTGGCCACGCCGAGGGGCGACGTGCGGGTGCGGATGGTCGTCGCGTGTGCCGGCCTGTGGGCGGACCGGGTCGCGGCGATGACCGATGACCTGACAGCCGATGCCCCGCGGATCGTCCCCTTCCGGGGCGACTACTACCGGCTCGCGCCCGAGGCCGCAAGCCTGGTCAACGGCCTCATCTACCCGGTCCCCGATCCCCGTTTCCCGTTCCTCGGCGTGCACTTCACCAAGCGGATCGACGGCGAGGTCTGGGCCGGCCCCAACGCCGTGCTGGCGTTCAAGCGCGCGGGCTATCGGCGCCGGGACGTCTCGGCTCGCGACCTGGGCGCCACCCTGTCCAACCCGGGCTTCCTGCGGCTGGCGCGGCGGTTCTGGCGGACAGGGCTGGCGGAGATGTGGCGCGACGCGAGCCGCGGGGCCTTCACCAAGGAGCTGCGCCGGTTCATCCCCGCGCTCCGCGAGGACCAGCTGACGTTCGGTCCCTCGGGCGTCAGGGCGCAGGCGCTCGGGCGTGACGGAACCCTGGTGGACGATTTCGACCTGGCCGGCCGGGACGGGGTGCTCCACGTCCGCAACGCGCCCTCGCCGGCGGCGACGAGCTCGCTGGCGATCGGCGGGCGGCTGGCCTCCCTCGTCCTGGAGGGCCTGGACCCGGATCGGGGCGCCGTGGCCGTCGGGACCGACGAGCCGACCTGACCGCCGGGCCGTCGCGGACCGCAGCGCCCGCCTGACCGCCGGGTCCTCCTGACCGCCGGGCCGGGCGCTATCGTCAGCGGCAACCGGCCGAGTGCGCCGGCGCCGGAGGGAGCGGTCGCACCATGTTCGGAGAGTTCCGGGCGTTCCTCACCAAGTCCAACGCGCTGGCCCTCGCGATCGGCGTCATCATCGGCGTCGCGCTGGGCGCCGTGGTCACGTCGCTGGTCAACGACATCATCATGCCGCCGATCGGCTACGCCCTGGGCGGCGTGGATTTCGTGGCGCTCAAGATCGTGCTCAAGGATGCCGTCGGCGGGGATCCGGCGACCGAGGTCGCGATCCGGTACGGCCTGTTCATCAACGCCCTGATCACGTTCATCGTCGTGGCGCTCGTGGTGTTCTGGCTGGGCCGCATGCTCATCAAGCCGGCCGACGAGGCGCCGGCGGAGCCGACCGACGAGGTCAAGCTGCTGACCGAGATCCGCGACACCCTTCAGCGCAGCTGACCCCGCGGTCCTCGGGGCCCTGTTGGGGGCCGGCCCTCAGGAAGAGCCGCCCGGGTTGCCCGCGGGCGGCTCTCCTGGTCCCCCCGATGTCCCGGGGCTGAGCACCGGGGCCTGTGGTCCGGAGCAATCCCCCGCGAGGCTCCGCAACGCGGATCGTACGCCAGGTGACAGGTGCTGTCACGTAGTTATTGACCCTCAGCCCGGGTAAAGCCGGCCTCCCCCGTCAGCCAGTACCACGGCCGCGGATGCCAGGGACGCCAGGACGGCGAGCAGGAACGATCCAGCCAGGGACAGTGTGCGCATCTCGCGACCTCTCGTGCTTCGCGATCGATCCGGGCCCATTGCCGCCCGTTCTTGCCCGACCGCAGGGCGCGATGGTAGGCTCAGCCGCATGCCGCAGTCAAGTATTAGTCAACATCCCGACCGGCGAAGGCTGTCGTCCGCGATGACGCCCGTCCGCAGGCAGCAGCTGGGGGACGAGCTCCGGCGGCGACGCCAGGAGCGCGGGCTCACCCAATCGGCGATGGGCTCCCCGCTGACGCG
Organism: uncultured Chloroflexia bacterium; assembly: GCA_963732805.1. Lineage (GTDB taxonomy): Bacteria > Chloroflexota > Limnocylindria > Limnocylindrales > CSP1-4 > CAIXZV01. The sequence continues at coordinate 1,216,115 of CAVTAW010000001.1, read as the reverse complement.
GGCGTTCGTCTCGGCGGTCGAGCACGGACGGGCGGTCCCGTCGCTGCCGGCCCTGGACCACATGCTCCGGCGCGTGGACACGCCGCTGTCGGAGTTCTTCGCCGCGATCGAACGGCTGGAGGTCGAGCACGGTTTGACCGTCGCGTATCATCACGGCCATGAACGCCCCGCAAGCCCGGACCCGCCGCCGGGTCGTGGTGGACCAGCGTGAGCTCGCCCAGGCCATCGGCGCCCGGATCCGCGCCGCGCGCCTTGCCGCCAGGCTGACCCAGCAGGAGCTTGCCGGCGAGCGGTACACGAAGGCCTACATCAGCGCTCTCGAGCTCGGGCATGCGAAGCCGTCGATGGCGGCCCTGGACTACCTGGCACCGCGCCTGGGCACCACGCCCGACCGGCTGATCTCGGACGGCGCCAGCCGCTGGAGTCGCGTGGACGCGGACATCCACCTCGCGGCAGGGCGGCTTCCGGAGGCGGCGGAGGCGTACCAGGACCTGGCAGACCGGGCGACCAACCCGGTCACGCGTGGCGAGCTGCTGCTGGGCGCCGCGGAAGCCATCTGCCGGCAGCACCGGCCGCAGGAGGCGTCACCGCTGCTGGCCGAGGCCATCCGGCTGCTGGCCGCGGGCGGACGACCGGCCGACCAGAAGCACGCCCAGTACTGGCTCTCGTACGTGCACCAGATGCTGGACGATCCGCAGGAGGCCCGCCGCCTGCTCCTGGACCTGCTGGGCACCGACCCGGCGGTGGCCGAGGATCCCGACTTCGAGGTCCGGGTCCGGATCGCGCTGGCCATGATCGAGAGCGAGCACGGCGATGCTGCCCGGGCGACGCTGTATCTCGAGGAGGCGAAGGGGCTCACCGCCGGCCTCAGCCTCAATCGCCGCGGCACCTACTTCGATTCGCTCGCCAACGCCCGTGCCCAGGCGGGGGACTTGGAGGGCGCGATCCGGGCCGGCCTGGAGGCCCTGGCCCTGTACCGTGCCAGCGAGCAGGAGATCCGGGAATCACTGATCGCGAACGACCTCGCGATGTCGTTCGTCCGGCTGGGCAACCTCGGTCGGGCCGAGGAGCTGTCCCGGAGCGCGATCGCGATCGCCGAACGCACCGAGCATTTCCAGACCCTGGGCCACTACCTGGACACGCTGGCGACCATCGAGCTGGCGCGCGGCGACGCCGCCGAGGCGCTGCGCCACGCCGATCGGGCGCTGGCCCTCGAGGCGGAGCACGGTCCCCCCAACGACCAGATCGGCGCCCGGATCACCCGTGCCCAGGCACTCTCGGCACTGGACCGCACCGAGGAGTCGAACGCTGCCTGGGCGGATGCCGCGGCGTGTGCCAGGACCCTCGGCTCGCCGGTCCATCGCCGGCGGATCTTCACCGCGTGGGCCGAATTGCTCGCGGCCCAGGGCCGTCACGCCGAGGCGTACGAGGTCATGCGCGAGGCGATCTGACCCTTGGGGGGGCGAGCTGACCCTGGCCCGGGAGGCGATCTGACCCTGGCCCGGGGGGCGCGCTGACCCTCGCCCGGGGGGCGAGCCTGCGGCCCCGCCGGTGGCCCCGCCCGCGGCCTCGCCGCCAGCCTGGTCCGCGGCCGGCAACGCACGATCCGGCGGCTCAGGGCAGACTTCCCGCCGATGGACTACCTCGACCAGCCGTCCCCGGCCGCCCAGCGCCCCGTGAGCCGTCGTGGCATCGGGGCGGCCGCCACGATGGGCCTCGTCCTGTTCGGGATCATTGCCCTGAGCGGGCTCGTGGGGGCGGGCATCGCGCTGGCCGGGTTCATCTCCCTCAGCCGTGACCTGCCCGATCCCTCGCTCCTGGAGCAGATCGAGCTGCCCCAGCAGTCGATCGTCTATGACCGCACCGGCACCGTGGAGCTCGCCCGCTTCGGCGATTTCAATCGCGAGGTCGTCACCTTCGACCAGATCCCACCGGTCCTGGTCGATGCCACCACCGCGGTCGAGGACCGGACGTTCTGGGACAACGCGGGGTTCGATCCGGTCGGGATCCTTGCCGCCGGGCTGGACGCCCTGCGCGGCAACGCCCGGGGTGCCTCGACGATCACCCAGCAGCTGGTCCGCCAGCGCCTGCTGACCACCACCGGCGAAGCGCAGACCCAGGTGACGATCAGCCGCAAGGTGCGCGAGATCATCCAGTCGATCCGGGTGACCGAGGCCTACAAGGGGACCGAGGGCAAGCAGCGGATCATGGCCGCCTACCTCAACCAGAACTACTACGGCAACGAGGCGTACGGTGTGGCCGCCGCCGCCCGGGCCTATTTCGGCGTGGACCTGCAGGACCTCACGCTGGCCCAGGCAGCGATCCTGGCCGCCATCCCCAAGGCGCCGTCAAGCTACGACCTGGTCCAGAACGCGGTCGAGGAATGCATCGATCCGACCGCCCCGGAGGACACCTGCGAGACCCAGCTCGTGGTGCCCGACGACGCGCCCATCGTCCAGCGGCGCAACCTGGTGCTGGACCTCATGGAGCAGGGGCGGACGCCGCTCACGGACGGCACGCTGACGGCCGCCGACTTCGATGCCGCGCGCCACGAGAAGGTGGTGCTGGCCCCCCAGCGGTCCAGCCAGTGGAAGGTCCCCCAGTTCGTGTACCAGGTGCGACGGGAGCTGACGGCGCAGCTGTGCGGCGACGGGGCGGACACGTGTCCAAGGCTCGAGCGCGGCGGGCTCAAGATCACCACCACGCTCGACATGCGGCTCCAGGGCATCGCGGAGAAGTGGGTCAAGGCGGCGACGATCGTGCCCAACTCCAAGACCCCCAAGGCGACCGCCAAGGCGCTGGGCCTCAGCTACGACCCCTGGATGCAGAACCTGCGCTCGAAGGACCTCCACAACGGGGCGCTGGTCGCAATGGACTACCAGACGGGCGACATCGTGGCGTACGTCGGCTCGGCGGATCCCACGGCCCAGAAGGCGACCCGGAAGTTCCAGCCCCGGTTCGACGTGCTCGCCGACGGCTGGCGACAGCCGGGGTCGGCGTTCAAGCCGATCGTCTACGGCACGGGCATCGACGGCCGGTTCATCACCGCCAGCTCGATGTTCATGGACGTCGTGACCGACTTCGGCGGCGGCTACGTCCCGACCGACGCCGACAACCTCGAGCGCGGCCCGGTCCGCGTCCGCAACGCGCTCCAGTTCTCGCTCAACATCCCCGCCGTCAAGGCAACCGCGGTCATCGGCAACGACAACATCCAGCGAACCGCCGAGGCGATGGGCATCCAGTTCCAGAACGGAAAGGTCCAGGCGGGGATGTCGTTCGCGCTGGGCGTGGAGGTTGTCCACCCGGTGGACCTGGTGCGCGCCTACGGCGTCCTGGCCGACGCCGGGCAGCTGGCCAACCGGACCACGATCCGGAGCGTGGTCGACCCCGCTGGCGTGGCGCTGGTGAGCGAGGACGCCCGACCGGCGCCGCAGCAGGTGCTGGACCCGGGCGCCGCCGCGATCGTCACCGACATCCTGTCGGGCAACACGGACCCCAAGGTGAACCCGTACTGGGGTCGCTTCCGGATCATGGACGGCAACAAGCGCCGGCCGGCGACGCTCAAGACCGGGACCAACAACGACGCCCGCGACCTCAACGCGTACGGCTACATCGGGGCGCCCAGCGCCAAGGAGCGGGGAAACGGCGAGTACGCGCTCGCGGTCGGCGTGTGGAACGGCAACAGCGACAACTCGCTGGTCAGCACCCCCAGCGCGCCGCTGTTCTCGCTCGACGTCTCGACCTATGTCTGGCAGGGGTTCATGGAGGAGGCAACCGCGGGCTGGAGCATCAACAGCTTCAAGAAGCCGGGCAACCTCGTCCAGGCCGCGGTCGACCCGTGGACGGGCCTCGCCACGAGCGGCGGAGGCAAGGCCGTGGACGAGCTGTTCCTGCCCGGCACCGCGCCGGCCTCGGCGGGTGCGGCGGGCTCGATCTGCGGGGACGCGGTGCTGTCCGTCGCGGGGTTCGAGAACCAGCACCCCGACTGGCTGTCGGCCGACCAGGGATGGATCGCCCGGGCGGAGAAGGGTTCGGGCGTCAGGGGCGGCCCGCAGGGCACCCGGACCACGTACTTCTACAACGGGGCGTATGCGCCGTACGGACGTTCCTGGGGCCCGCTCGCCGGCGGCGAGGGCTGTGCGTCCCCGAGCCCCAGCCCCTCGGCGTCGTTCGACCCGTGCGCGTCCCCGCTGGCATCGCCGGATCCGTTCGCGTCGATCGATCCGAACGCCAGCCCGATCCTGTGCCCGTCGCCGTCCGAGGCGGCCTCGCCGGTCGAGTCCCCCACCCCGCAGCCGACGGCAACGCCGGCCCCGACCGCGACCCCGGCTCCGACCGCGACGCCACCACCCACGCCGCCCCCGGCGCCGACCCCGACGCCGACACCACCGCCCACGCCGCCCCCCACGCCGACCCCGACCGCCGCGCCCTCCTAGGGCCCGCGCAGGGTCAGGGTCGTCGTCGAGTCCACCTTGGCCGACACGCCGAGGTCGCTGTTGTCGAACCCGGAGCTCGAGTGGACGGTCCAGGTCAGGGTTCCGCCGGCCGATGTGGGCGCGCCAAGGGGGAGCGCCGGGACGAGGCCGGCCAGCGGGATGGTCCGTCCCACGCTGCCGCAGGTGGCATAGCCCATCGCACGGCAGCTGGTGATCACCTCGCTCGCGAACGACAGCGTGAGCTGGCACAGCGTCCCGGACACGCCGGCGCCCTGCAGGTCCATGGTCGTATCGGTCGACCCCTTGCCCGGCCCCTCGAACACCTGGTGAGTGGTCAACGTCTCCTGGAACGAGCCGCTGAGGCTGCCGTCCGGCGCCACGATCACCGTCACCGGCCCGGCTCCCTGGTCGGTCGTGGTCCCCGATTCGCCCAGGTCGATGGTGCCGGGTGGCACCGTGGTGGTGCTTTCGAAGGTCAGCGTCCCCGCGTAGGTGCCCGCCGGCAGGCCCACGCCGCATGCGCCCGCGACCGCCGTCGCCGCTGATGGCGACGGGCTGGGCGGCTTCGGGCCGTGGTAGTCGAGGTACGCGCTGGCATGGCCCCGCGCGTCGAGGAGCACGTTGAGGCGACCCTGGATGCCGTCGAGAATGGGTGCCAGGATCGCCGCCACGTACGAGCGCAGGATCGTCGGCACCTGCCCGAGGAGGGCCGAAGTGAGCCGGGCCCGGAGCTCGTCCAGCTCGGCGCGGTGGACCGCGACCGGCATCGTGTCCACCTGGGTCAGGGGCGGGCCCTTCGGGTCGCCCGGGTCCACGGCCGTCAGGAACGGCCAGTGCGCCTGCCCCGTGGCGTCGGTGGTTGTCTGGTCGACGGCGCCGGCGGCGGGGCCGAGCAGCGGGCCGGTTGACGGCTGCAGCGGCCCGAACGTGAGCGGCACCGCCTTGCTCGTGAAATCGGGCAGGGCGATCCCGGCGGCCCGCGCGCAGGTCTCGATGGCGGCGGGCCAGGCCGGCAGGTCGCCCGCCGAGACCTGCACGTCGAACGATCCGGGCTCCGGCTCGGAGCGCAGGACGAAGGCAGGACCGGCCGTTCCACCGCTGACCGACACGTGGACGGCATAGGGCAGCAGCGATGCGATCTGCTCCGCGAGGCCGGTCGCGATGGCGGCGATGCTGCGGATGATGCCCAGCACGGGCGCGGTCAGCGCCTCGATCAGCGTCTTGACGACGCTGACGCCGATGTGGATCAGCCAGTTGATGGCGCCGGTGATGATCGCGCCCACCGTGTTGTGGGGCATGGCCAGCGAGATGGCCTGCTCGACGCGCCCGACGATGGCATCGATCCAGGCGCTTGGCCCGGCGCAGATGAAGCCGAGGTCTACGGCGAGGCGCGCGTTCCCGGCACGGGGCCCGGCGAGGGGCAGCAGCACGGCCCCGGTGCCGGTCGACGGGCTGGGGCCGGGGGCCGCGACCCGGCCGCCGTCGGTGGCGACGTCCGAGGCGAACAGCACCAGGATCACCGCCGGGAAGCGGACGTCATCGGGGTGGGTCAGGTCCTGGCCGGCCAGCAGCGCCCGGGCGAGGGCGCCCGCCGGCGTGTCCGCGGTGGCAGCGTACGCGGCGAGGAGCGCGGAAAGCGGCGGGGCACCGGTCCCGTCGGGCAGCGCGACCACCTGGTCCAGCTCGGCACCGGTCCAAGCCGCCCCGGCCCATGCCCCGACCGCGAGCGCGTGGGCCTGGAAGTCGAGCAGCTCGACCGGGCTGGGCGTCCCCGCCAGCGGAACCTCGGGAACGGCGGTCGCCGGGTCGGTGCTCGAATTGGGCACGACGGCGATCCCCGCCCGGGCGAGGGCGTCGACCAGCGCCGACGTCGTGTCGCCGGTGTAGGTGGCGGCGCTGAGGCGATCGGCGAGCGCCCACGTCGCCTGGTCGACCGGCGCGGTCGCCCCGCCCGGGACCGAGCGCGCCGCGATGGCGCCGGCCGGCAGCCCGCTCGCGGACGGGCCTGCGGAGGATGACGTGCCGGCCGAGCCTTGGGGCCCGGCGTCGGTCGCCACGGGTGTGCTGCCGCAGGCCGCGACGAGCAGGGCAGCCACGAGCGCCAGCGCGAGGACGGCACGAGGGACGGGGGGCGTGTGCATCGCGGCCCCCTCAGGGCACCGTCCAGGTCGCCTGGTCGGTGGGCACCAGGCTCGAGAAGATCTCCGCGCCGCCCACCTTCACCCCGACCGAGCTGACGGTGACGCCGTCGGGCAGGATGAACGCGGGGCAGCTGGTGTACGGCTGGCCGACACCGACGTCCTGCGCCCCGCCCGCCGTCTGGGTGCATTCGGCGAAGCTCCCGATCGGGACGGAGAAGCCCTGGTACACGTCGTCGGTCGTGAGGGCGCTGCCGTCAGAGGCGACGCCGTCGACGAGCTCGGACTGGTTCATGAGGTCCGGCGAGTGGTTGACCGTCGTGATCTGCAGTCCCACCCAGCGCGCACCCTTGGGTGCCGTGGTGCTCGCGCTGGTCGGGGTGGCCGGGTCGAACACCTTCTCGAGGGTGACCTCGATCTCGTCACCGCCGCCGAACTCGGGGAAGGTCAGCGTGTCGCCCACGTGGCCGGTGACCGGACCCGAGGCGGCCGGGCTCGCCCCGGCGTCCCCGGCCGCGCTCGCGGACGCGTCCATCGCGGGGCTCGGGCCGCCTCCCTGTCCGGCCACGTCCGCACTGGGCGCGCCCGCGTCCGGCGCGTTCGTCGCCGCGCCCGAGCACGCGGCCGTGACAAGACAAACAAGAACGACGAGCGCGGCGACCGGGCGCCGCAGATGGTTGTTGCTCGGCATGGCATCGGTCTCCTGCTCGACCACTCCCCTTGGGTGGACGTGGAGGGACCGTATCGACCGCCGGCGGCCGCGCCATCCGGGAAACCACGGAGGTGACCGACCTGGTCAGGCGTCCTCGCGCAAGGCCATCACCCGCCCGAGCTCGGCACGCGACGTGACGCCGAGCTTGCCGTAGACGCTGGCGAGGTGCGTCTCGACCGTCCGCGGGCTGATGCCCAGCGCCGCGGCCACCTCACGCGTGGAGCGGCCGTCGCCGGCGAGGCGCGCCACCCTGCTCTCGGTGGGCGTGAGCGCCAGCGGCGCCGAGCGCGAGAGACCCAGCCGATCCCGCTCGACAGCGGCGCGACCGGCCCACACCGTCGCGCCGATGTCCCGGAAGTGGCGCTCGGCCCGACCGATCGCATCGGCAGCCTCGCGCCGGCGGCGCCCCCGACGCAGCGCCTCGCCGCGCACGAGCAGCACGCGACCGGTATGCAGCCGGCTCCATCCGCGCACGTCCCGCTCGGCGACGGCCGCGGTGGCGGCCAGCGCCCCATCGACGTCATCCCGGCAGAGGGCGATGCGCGCCCGTCCCCGGGCGAGGGCGGCCGCGGCCCACGGCTTGGGCACCCGCCGATGGCGCAGGGCAAGGTCGGCCGCCTCCGCCTCGGCCTCGTCGAGCCGGCCGAGGAGCGCAAGCGCCTCGATCCGCTCGGGGGCCGGGTCGAGACGCAGCGGCTCGCGACAGCCGATGGCCCGGAGTCGCTCCCAGGCGAGGGCCGTGGCGGCTTCGGTGGCCGCCGGATCCCCAACCTGGGCCGCCAGCTCGGCCGACACAACCAGCCACGCGGCGCTGAGGTTGGTCCGGCCGAGGCGCTCCGCCTCCCCGAGGGCGGCATCGATCACCGTGCGCGCCTCGTCGACGCGACCCTCGTGCGCATCGATCATCGCTCGGGCTCGCAGGGCCATGTCCGCGGGTGGCGCGCCGCTCTCGATGCACGCCTCGATCGCGGCCTCCGCGTGGCGCCGCGCCAGTGGCCAGGCGTCGGCCCAGAACTCGACCTCCGCAAGGCGCGTCCAGAGGTTCGCGGCGTTGATGTACTCACCGTGCAGGAGGTCGAAGTCGAGCAGGTGCTGGAACCGCTCGCGGGCCCGGTCCAGGCGCCCGATGCCCGCCCACCAGATGCCGGGGCTGGTGAGCCGGTCGGTGAGCGGCCCCTCCGCCTCGATCGCGAGCCCGCGCCGCAGCAGGGCGAGCGGGGGCCGGAGGCCGAGGGCCACGCTCCAGTGGAACGCCTGGAGCAGCGACGCCGCGAGGATGGCCCGGTCGCTGGTGTGCTCCAGGAGCTCGGCGGCACGTCGGGCGTGCCGACGCGCGGCTGCCACGTCGGTGTCGAGGAAGATCGACAGGTAGTAGTGGAGGCGGCCCTCGAGCGCGGGGTCGCCGGCCGCGTCCGGCAGGGCGGCCCGGATCGAATCCGACGCGTTCTCGACGCCCTCGAGGTACCACGCCACGAGGCCCAGGAGCATCAGCGTCCGTGCCCGCGCCAGGCCCGACAGGCCCGGCAGGATGCGCGCCGCCCGCTCGCGCGCGCCCACCAGGTCGCCGGCGACGAACCACGCCTGGGCGGCGGCCAGCGCCCGCTCGTCCCGCTGGCCGGCGGCCGGCGGGGTCCGCTCCACGGCCAGGTCGCCCAGCTCGCCGGCGACGGCCGGGGCGCCGCGCATGCGCGCTCGGGATGCCGCCTCCGCCAGCGCCCGTGCCACGGACGCGTCGGGGCCCACGGTCGCGAGCGCGAGGTGTCGCGCACGCGATTCCGGATCCTCCGTGGGCGCCTTCCCCAGCCAGCCGTGGATCGCGCGGATGTCATCCTCCGCGGTCTCGGCGAGCAGGGTTGACCCGTACAGCGGATGCACGAAGGCAACCAGGCCCCCGTCGATCCGGACCAGCCCGGCGTCGAGCGCCGGCCCGATCGTCGGCAGTGGATCGCCGGCCGTCCACACGTGCAGCAGGCTCAGCGTCGGTCGGGCGCTCAGTGCGGCGACCAGGAGCGCGCGCCTGGTGGCCGGCGGAAGCGCGGCCAGGTGCTCCCCCAGGGCGGCCCGGAGGGACGACGGGAGCGGCAGGTCCTGGCCGGGTCGAAAGGGCTCGTTGGAGCCTGCCGCGGCCCGTGCCAGCTCACGCGCATAGAACGGGTTGCCCCCCGACAGCTCGTGGATCCGGCGCAGGGTCGGCCGGGTGAAGCTGGTTCCCGTGGTCGCGCGGACGAGCTGGTGGAGCGCGCCCATCGAGAGGGGCTCCAGCCACTCGCGCCGCACCGGAACCGGACGGACCGTGTCGTCGAGATCGAAGGGCAACGGCCCCCCGGGCGCCTCGGCACGCTGGCCCACCAGCAGCCGAAGCGGCAGGTCGCCCACGCGCCTGAACGTGAACGCCAGGGCATCGCGACTGGCCGGATCGACCCACGGCGCGTCATCGATCGCGACCAGGACCGGGCCCCGCCCGATCAGGGCCCGCAGCCCGGCCAGGACCGCCATGCCCACCCGCTGCGCGTCCGGCGGGTCGGACGCATCCGCGGTGGGCTCGGGTTCGCCGAGCCCGAGGGCGCGTCGCAGCACCGACACGTGGACGGGCGGCAGGCGACCAGCGATCGCGGGCAGGTGCGGCCCGAGCAGGTCCACCAGCGCGGCGTAGGTGTAGGTCGCCTCCGCCTCGACGGGGCGCGCGAGCAGCACCGTCACGCCCGCCGCCTCGGCCTGGGCGACGCCGGCACGCAGCACGGTTGTCTTGCCGATGCCGCCCGGTCCTTCGATGACGATCGCCAGCGGATCGCCGAACGGTGGGAGGAGCGACCCGCGCAGCCACGTCAGCAGCGCCTCACGCCCGATCAGCGGCAGGTGGTCGAAGGAATCGCCCGGCACGTCGCTCCAGCGGGGACCGTCCCCGAGGCAAACTCTAGCGCGGGTCCGGGAAACGCCGGATGCCGCGCATCCCCGGGCGCGGCATCGTCAGGGCGTGGATACCCCGGTCATCGTCATCGAGGCCTACCTGCCCGACGCCGGACAGCGCGCCGCGGCCTGGTACGACCGCCTGGTCGAACGTGCGAGCGCCGACCTCCAGGCACTCGACCTCGACGCCGTCCTGCTGGTGCTGACCAGCGACGAAACGGCCCTCTGGCTGCTCCTGCCGCGGGACGGTGCGGCGTCGCGCGACGATGACCTGGCGGCCATCGAGGCGTCCGCACGCCTCGCCGCGGCAACCGCGTATGCCGGGGGACGGATCGTCGAGCGGACGATGACGGGCCGCCTCGTGGACCGGCGTGAACCGCGGCCCGGCCGGGGACGCCGGATCCGCTGACGACCCGGGCCGAGCAGCGTCCGCTGACGGCGCCTCGGCGTCACCCGCGCCCGGCCCGGGGGCTCAGGAGCCGAGGTGGGCGAAGATCTCGCTGCAGAGCTTGCCCAGGCGCTGCATGAGGCCCGGCAGCGCGGCGTCGTCGATCTGCGCCGTGACGCCCTGGCCGGTGGTCGGGACCGCCAGCTGGCCGTTGCCGCCGCCGACGGTCAGCTCGCAGGTGTCCTGGCCCTTCACCGCCCCCAGGTGCGGGAAGTAGCCCGCGAGGAGACCCCAGCTGGCCCGATCGCCGACCCCGGAGATGTCCTGCAAGTCGGACAGCGTCATGTCATTGGCGAGCGCCTGCTCGGATCCCGGCCCGACGTTGACCACGATGTCAAGGCCGTCCCCGAGGGGCGTGTCGGCGAGGGGCCAGGTGCAGTTGCCCGTGTGGTCGGTCGTCGCCGTGCCCAGCGGGACCGCGAACAGCGCCTGGACCTCGCTCGGGTCGAGCATCGAGCAGGGATCGATGTCGGGCATGCCGCACAGCACGGACCCCATGATCGATGCCAGCGGCCCACCAGCTGCGGCGACCGACGCGCCGGCGGGGTTGGCGCAGCCCGACGCTGGCGCGTTCGGGGCGGCGGGCGCCGACGACGATGCGACGGCGCCTGTCGAGGCGGCGGCGCCCGTCGGGGCGGCGGCCTCAGGCTGTGCCGGCGGGCCGCCCGCGGCCGCCGAGCACGCGGACACGATCAGGGCAACGGTCATGGCCGCGGCGACGGCTCGGAGGGAGGCTCGGACGGCGCGGATCGACGGGTGGGACACGGTTCGGCTCCTGAGCGGACGTTGCGATACGCCCAGCCTGGAGCGGAGCGAGGAAGCCGCCATCCGGGGTTTCCCGGACCCCTCGCCCGCTCCGTCCCGGCCCCACTGGGTCGCCGAACCGTCCGGCGGGCCCCGGCTTCGCCCGGCGTCCGTCTCAGCAACCTCTCAGGGTTTCGCCCTATGATCCGCCCCGGCTGTTGCGGGCACGGGGAGTTGCCGCCGGCCATAGGACGTCCTGTCACGGTTCCCTTGTTGAACGCGGAGATGCACGTGTCGGATCGCGCTTCCGGACACCCCGTCCGACGCCGGCTGGCGTCACGGGCTGCCCTGCTCCTGGGCCTGGTGGGGATCATCGCCGGCATCACGGCGCCGGCCGCGGCCGCGGCGGGCGGCCTGACCATCACGACGCCGTTCCCGGCCGTGGTGGCGGAGCCCGCATCCACGGTCTCGTTCACGCTCAACCTCGACGTGCCGACCGCGCGGCGGGTGGACCTCAAGACCACGGGCGTGCCGTCCGGCTGGACCGCGCGGTTCCGGGGCGGCAGCCTCACGATCGACGGCGCCTACGTCGACCCGAAGTCGCCCCAGACGGTGACCCTCGACGTCGAGATCCCGGACGGCACGACACCAGGCACCAGCACGATCACGGTCGTCGGCTCCGGTGGCGGCCTGTCGGACAGCCTGCCCCTGACGATCCGCGTCGCGGACGCGGCGGTCGGCGACATCAGCCTGACCTCGGACTTCCCCGAGCTCCGCGGCCCGTCGAGCTCGACCTTCACGTTCAACCTCACGCTCAAGAACGAGACCGCGGCCGAGACGACGTACTCCATCGACGCGACGGGGCCGGACGGCTGGACCGTCGATGCCAAGCCGTCGGGCCAGGCCCAGGCGACCAGCATCACCGTCGCCGCCGGCAGCAGCGGCACGATCTCGGTGACGGCGACCCCGCCGGCATCCGTGGCCGCAGATACCTACCCCATCAAGGTGACCGTCGCGGGCGGCGGCAAGACCGCCGAATCCGACCTCAACGTGGTGGTCACCGGGACCTACACGATGACCGTGTCCACGCCCGACCAGGTGCTGTCCACCAGCGCCAACGCGGGTTCCGAGAAGGACTTCCAGATCACGGTCGAGAACACCGGCAGCGCACCGATCACGAACGTTGCCCTGTCCGCGAGCGCGCCCACCAACTGGACCGTGACCTTCTCCCCGGCGTCGATCGATACGCTCGCGCCCAACGATCCCCAGACCGTGACCGCGCAGATCACGCCCACCGGCGACGCGATCGCCGGCGACTACCAGATGACGGTCACCGCCAAGGGAACCGAGACGAGCGGCGACGTCTCCATCCGGGTCCGCGTCGAGACGCCCCAGTTCTGGTGGATCGTGGGCGTCCTGCTGATCGTGGCCACGTTCGCCGGCCTGTACTGGGTCTTCCGGACGTACGGGCGCCGGTAGCCCGATGACCGACGAGCGGACGCCCCCGTCTGACGGACGTCGGGGCATGAGCCGGCGGCGCAGGCGTCCCCGTCCGGGTGCCGGCGCGGGGGGTACGGGTGCCGGCGCGCGACCGGCGGGCGCGGAGCACCTCGACCATGACCCGCTCGACGCGGCCGCGGCCACCGAGACCGAGCCCGGGGCGGCGGAGCGACCCGTCCGGCCGTGGGAGGTTGAGGGTCGGGCTCCGCGCGAGGGCGGTCGCCCGCGCGAGCGACGCCGGCGCACCGTGGCATCGCTGCTGGCCGACGTACCCGCGGATGCCATCATCGTCGCCCGGCGGCTGACCAAGCAGTACGGCGAGTTCACGGCGGTCGATTCGCTCGACCTCACGATCCGCGCCGGCGAGGTGTTCGGCCTGCTGGGGCCGAATGGCGCGGGCAAGACGACGACCGTGCTGATGCTGCTGGGCCTGACCGATCCGACGCGCGGTGTCGTCCGCGTCGTGGGCCTCGATCCCACCCGCGAGCCGCTGGCGGTCAAGCGCAAGGTGGGCTACCTGCCCGACAACGTCGGCTTCTACGGCGGCATGACCGGGCGCGAGAACCTCCGCTACACCGCGAAGCTCAACGGCCTGCCCCACCGGGAGGCCGAGGCCCGCATCGACCAGCTGCTCCAGGAGGTCCGGCTCCACGACGCGGCCGACAAGAAGGCGGACACGTATTCGCGCGGCATGCGCCAGCGTCTCGGCATTGCCGACGCCCTGGTCAAGGAGCCGTCCGTCCTCATCCTCGACGAGCCGACCATCGCGATCGACCCGGCGGGCGTCGAGGAGCTGCTGGCGCTGCTCCGGCGCCTGGTCACCGAGCGGCAGCTGACGGTCCTGCTCTCGTCGCACATCCTGGGCCAGGTCCAGTCGCTGTGCGATCGGGTGGGCTTCTTCGCCTCCGGCAAGCTGGTCGCGGCCGGGCCGCTCGAGGAGCTGGCTCGCGGGACGACCCAGGCCGTGGAGCTCGAGGTCGGGGTGGACGGCGATCCTGCCACGATCGATCCGATCGCGATGGCCGTGCCCGGAGTCGTGTCCGTGGCGCCCCACGAACGCGAGGAGCGCCTGCGGGTCGTCACCGCGTCCAGGGATGTCGCGGCCCCGCTCGCGGCGGCCCTCGCCGGCGGGGGCGTGTCGCTGGTCCACCTGCGGCGGCGCGGGTCGGACCTGATGGAGCTGTACCGCCGCTATGTCCCGGAGGGTCTCGATGGCCACATCCGCTGACACCGCCCGCAACGCGGGCGCCGCTGGGAGCGCGGGCGCGGGGAGCGCGGGCGCGGGGAACGCGGGCGCTGGGAGCGCGGGCGCCGCTGGGAGCGCGGGCGCGGGGAGCGCGGGCGCGGGCGCCGCTGGGAGCGCGGGCGCGGCCCGGGCCACCCGGCGCGCCGAGCGAGCGCCGTCGGGCGGCTGGCGCACGATCGCCGCCAAGGAGTTCACCGACCACGTCGAGAGCATCCGGTTCGTCGTGCTGCTCGTGGTCATCGGCGCCGCCGCGATCATCCCGATGTACTTCATCTCGACCGACATCAGCAGCTCCGCCCCGCAGCTGTCCGGTCAGCCGGCCCTGTTTCTTGCCCTGTTCGTGGTGGGATCGCAGACCGTCGGCGGGGTGACGACCGTGGCATTCGCCGCGCTGCTCGTGCCCCTCGTCGGCATCGCGTTCGGCTTCGACGGCATCAACAGCGAGCGCAGCCAGGGAACCCTCTCGAGGCTGCTCGCCCAGCCCATCCACCGCGACGACATCGTAAACGGCAAGTTCGCCGCCGGCATCGCGGTCATCGCGGTCATGCTGGGTGCCCTGGTCATGCTGGTCTCCGCCCTGGGCATCGTCCGGCTGGGGATCATCCCCACACCCGAGGAGCTCGCCCGCGTCGTCACCTGGTGGCTGGCGACGATCCTGTACGCGTCGTTCTGGCTCGCGTTCGCCCTGTTGCTGTCGGTCGTGATCCGGGGCGCCGCGTCCGCCGCGCTGGTCGGGTTCGGCAGCTGGCTGGGCCTCATCCTGTTCGGCCAGTTCCTGCTGCCGCTGCTGGCCGGCGCCCTGTTCCCCATCAACACCACCGGGACCATCAACGACGCCTTCGCCTCGTCGTCCACCCAGCAGCTGTTCCTGCGGATCTCGCCGGCAACCCTGTACCAGGACATCGTGACCGCGCTGATGAACCCCGCGACCAAGAGCGTCCTGGGCGTCGGCAACCTGGGCCAGTACCAGAGCGCCCAGGAGCAGCTCCCCGTCGCTGCTGTCCCTGGACCAGAGCATCCTGCTCGTCTGGCCCCAGATCGTGGTCCTCGTGGCGCTGACCGTGGCCATGTTCGCGCTCGCCTATGTCCTGTTCCTGCGCCAGGAGGTGCGCGCTTAGGGGCTGCGTGTTCGGGGCCGTCCGCGGCGGCCGCCGCGGCGGCTCCCTGGCGCGCCGCTGCTCGCCCAGCGAGCCATCCAGCGGACATGAGCAGGCGGTCCGGCCCGCGCCCTTCGAGCGGCTCGCCCAGCGAGCACTGCAGCGGATACCCGGACCCGCGACCGCCAGGATGAACGCGTAGCGAGCAGCGGCGACCGGGAACCGTCGAATGGCTCCCCTGGCGAGCAGCCGCGGGCCGGAACGCCACATGGCGGGCCGGGAACCGCTGCACCGCTCGCCTCGCGATCCAGCGCAGGTCGGCGCGGTGCCCCAGGCGCGGAAACCGCCGGATGGCACGCGCGGCGAGCGGAAGCGAGCGGATCCTGCAAGTGACGCGATGCCCCTCGTCCGTCATCGGGGCGTCACGCACGCCTGCGACGATCCCCTTGATGCGGGATGATCCCGCACGCGAGCCAACACGCAGCACGGGCGCCAACTTGAACACCAACGCGAGCACAACGGGCGCGGGACTCACCGGCGACACGGGCGAAATGGGCGGCGCCGGCATTGACGCCGGCACCGGCAATACCGGCCGTGCCGGCGATACCGGCAATGCCAGCACCGGCGATACCGGCCGTGCCGGCAATACCGGCAATACCGGCAATGCCGGCGATACCGGCCGTGCCGGCGACGCCGTCCAGCCCGAGACGCCTCGAACCGCGACATCGTCGCGCGTCCTCGCCGCGATCGCCGGGATCGTGGCCGCCGCGGTCGCGCTCGGTACCGGCGAGCTGATCGCCGGCCTGACGGTCGGCGCGCCCTCGCCGCTGATCGCCGTCGGGACCGCGCTCATCGACTTCGCGCCTCCGGGATCCAAGGAGATCGTCGTCTCCCTGTTCGGCACCAACGACAAGCCCGCGCTCGAGATCCTCGTCGGGCTGGTTGTGCTGCTGATCGGGGCCGGCGTCGGCGTGCTCGCCCGGACGCGGTTCACGGCGGCGGCATCGGTGATCGTCGCGATCGTCGCGGTGGGGCTGCTCGCCTCGCTCCGGCTGCCGTTGACCTCGGCCACGCTGGCCCTCGTGTCGGCCGCCCTCCAGGCAGGCCTGGCGCTCCTGGTGCTCAGCGTGCTGCTCGATGCCGCGAGGCCTGCCCGGGATGCAGGCACCGGGCACGATGGCACAGGCCGGGAAGGCACGGTTCAGGCGGACAGGCGCGGGTTCCTCGTCCGTGCCGGCGTGCTCGGAGGCCTGGCGGTGATCGGGGGCGGTGTTGGTCGCCAGATGCTCGAGAACCGGGCGACCCAGGCCACGACGGCCGGCGCGGAGATCCCCCAGGCCGTGGACCCCGCCCCGGCACCGGACGCCGCCGCGTCGCTGGACGTGCAGGGACTTGGGCCGGTGGTGACCCCCAACGACAGCTTCTACCGGATCGACACCTCGCTGATCACCCCGGCGATCGACCTCGCGTCGTGGCGGCTGAAGGTGACGGGCATGGTGGATCGCGAGGTCGCCCTGAGCTTCGACGACCTGGTGCAGCTGCCGCTGGCCGAGCGCTACGTGACCATCGCGTGCGTCAGCAACGAGGTCGGCGGTCACCTGGTGGGCAACGCCAAGTGGACGGGCGTGCGGCTGGTGGACGTCCTGGACATGGCGGGCGTCCAGGCCGGTGCCACCCAGATCGTCCCCCGGTCGGCGGATGGCTGGACCGCCGGCTTCCCGACCGCGTGGCTGACCGACCCGGCCCACCCGCGTGATGCCCTGATCGCGGTCAAGATGAATGACGCCCCGCTCCCCGCCGAGCACGGCTTCCCTGCCCGCCTCATCGTCCCGGGCCTGTACGGCTACGTCTCGGCGACCAAGTGGGTCACGGAGATCGAGCTCACGACGCTCGAGGCATTGGATGCCTACTGGGTTCCGCGCGGATGGGCCAAGGAGGCGCCGATCCTCACCCAGTCGCGGGTCGACGTGCCCAGGAGCGGCGCGTCGGTCAAGGCCGGGCCGGTGGCGGTGGCAGGCGTGGCGTGGGCCCCGGATCGGAGCATCGAGAAGGTCGAGGTCTCGGTGGACGACGGCGCCTGGCAGGCCGCAACGCTGGCTGACGAGATCTCCCCTGCCACCTGGGTCCAGTGGAAGTGGGCGTGGCAGGCGACGGCCGGACAGCACACGATCGCGGTACGCGCGACCGACGGGACCGGCGAGGTCCAGGCCGCGACCCCGAGCTCTCCGGCGCCGGACGGCGCCCGCGGGTACCACATGATCGCGGTGCAGGTGTCCTGACCGAACGCCAGATCAGACGCGCCCGTCGTGGGCCGCGTTCGCGAGACTTCCGGTACCCTCAGGTCCCCCGGCGGAATGCCGGCCCACCGTGTATCCCCCTGTCCTGATGCCACGACACCGCTACCTGTTCGACTCCCCCGATCGCTTCATCGCCGGCACCATCGGCGAGCCCGGCAACCGCACGTTCTTCCTGCAGGCCCGTGATGGGTCCAGGATCGTGTCCGTCGCGCTCGAGAAGGTGCAGGTGGCTGTCCTCGCCGAGCGCCTGACCGAGCTGCTCGACGAGCTGGAACGGCGCGGGGTGGAAGGCGCCGTGGCCGACACCGCCTTCGACGCCGACGCCACCCCGCTCGACGAGCCGATCAACGAAGCGTTCCGCGTGGGCACGCTCACGCTGGGCTGGGACACCCAGGACAACCTGGTGCTGCTCGAGGCCCGCGAGCAGACCGAGGATGAGGAGGAGGACGACGACGAGGACGAGGAGGGTCCGGACCTCCTTCGCGTCCGGATCACGGCGCTCGCTGCCCGGGCGTTCGTCGCCCGATCGGTGCGCGTGGTGTCGGCCGGCCGACCACCCTGCCCCCTGTGTGGCGAGCCGCTCGACCCGCAGGGTCACCTGTGCCCCCGTCGCAACGGGCACCGGCTGAACTGACCAGGGATCGCGGCCGATGGACGATCCCGACGCGCGCGACGACGTCGGGCTGGACCCCGACGACGAGCTGGACCCCGACGACGAGCTGGACGCGGTCAGCTCCATCGACGAGCTGGCCCTGCCGATGCCGGTCCTCGACGAGCGAGTCGCCCTCGACCTGCTCACCCGCGGCGAGCTGACGGTCGTCGGCCAGCTCTACGCCTCGTCCAACAACGCGCTCCTGTGCCTCGCGACGCTGGCCTGTCCGGACCCGGAGCCCGATCTCGTGGCGACCTGCATCTACAAGCCGGTGCTGGGCGAACGGCCGCTGATGGACTTCCCGACCGGCACGCTCGCCCGCCGCGAGGTTGCGGCGTTCGCGGCCTCCCGCGCGTCCGGTTGGGGCATCGTTCCGCCCACCGTGCTCCGCGACGGTCCGTTCGGCGAAGGCATGGTCCAGCTGTGGATCCGGGTCGCCGACGGGGCCGATCCGGTGGGCATGGTCGTGGCCGAGGACGAGCGGCTGCGGCGGATCGCGGTGTTCGATGCCGCCGTCAACAACACCGATCGCAAGGCGGGTCACCTGCTGCCCGTGCCCGGCGGCCACGTTTACGGGGTGGACCACGGCGTCACGTTCTCGCCGGTGCCCAAGCTCCGGACGGTGCTCTGGGCCTGGCGCGGCCAGCCGTTCCGGGACGAGGAGGCGGACGTGCTGCGCGGGCTCCGGACCGGGCTTGACGGGGCGCTGGGCCAGGATCTGCGATCGCTGCTCGCCCCGATCGAGGTGACGGCAACCGCCCGCCGGATCGACGGGCTGCTCACCTCGGGCGTGTTCCCACAGCCGGACCCGCGGCGGCCCGCGCTGCCGTGGCCTCCGGTCTAGCGGCGCGAGCGCCAGGCCGGGCGCCGCACGGGGCGAGCGGGGGTAGCCCGTCGCGGTCCGGTCAGGCCTCGCCCAGGTCGTCCGCGGTGTCGGCCTCGATCTCGTGGAGGATGTCCGACGAGTTGGCCTCGACGCCGATCAGCCCGAGCTCGTCCATCGGCGGCTGACGCTGGACGCCCAGGCCGGGCTCCCTGGCGCGGCGGGGTCGCTCATCCACGGTTGACATCCGGCGGCGCGTCTCGACCTCGACCCGCGCCCCGTCGGTCTCGAGCGCCGGGTGCTCCACCAGGGCGACCACGCGGGTGGCCATGAACCGGCCCGTCCGGACCGGCGTCCCGCCCCGCGTGACCTCGGTGACCTCCACCACGCCGCGGGCGGTCGTGATCTCCAGGCGGCGGCCGGCACGCGTCGCGACGATCTCGAACGTCTGCGTTCCGCTGCCGGTGTCCACCACAACCTCGACCCGGTCGCCTTTCATGACTGCACGATACTCCGGCCCCCTTGTGCGTTGCTGCACGGGCGGGGCCCGTACGGGTGCAGCCGGCACGGGCGAGGCCCGGCACGATTGGTGCAGCCGACACGCGCGCAGCCCGCACGGGTGCAGCCCGCATGCCCGGCACGATTGGCGCACGATGGTGTCGTGCGACGCTGGAACGGATGGGGCGACGACGCCGACGACACCCGCCTCGACGACCCGGGGCGCCGGTTCCTGGACGATCGCGTCGGTTTCCCGGGCAAGGTCTCGCCGGACGCATCGCTCGCCGACGTCGTCCGCGCAGTCCCGGCCGCCCGGCTCCCCGCCGACCCGCTGCTGTCGACCGACCCTGAGCTGCGCGTCCGGCGGGCTCGCGGCCAATCGTTCCCCGACCTCGTCGCGCTTCGGTCCGGCCGTCTCGACGCGGTGCCGGACGCCGTGGCGCGGCCGGTGGACGGCGCCCAGGTCCGCGGCCTGCTGACCCTCGCCCGGGAGACGGGCGCCCGGATCGTCCCGTACGGCGGGGGGACCAGCGTGGTCGGCGGCGTCTCGGTGCGACCCTCAGCCGATCCCGTGGTCACCGTTGACCTGGGGCTGCTGTCCGGGGTCCGGGCGCTGGACCAGCGCAGCGGCCTGGTGACCGTGGGCAGCGGCACGACCGGGCCGGCGCTCGCCGACGCCCTCGCGCCGCACGGCCTCACGATCGGACACGAGCCGCAGTCCTGGGAGCTGGCCACGGTGGGCGGCTGGGTGGCGGCCCGCGGATCCGGCCTGCGGAGCGTGAGCGCGGGGCGGATCGAGCAGCTGTTCGCAGGCGGGATCCTCGAGGCGCCTGCCGGCACGCTCGATCTGCCCCCATTCCCGGCGTCGGCCGCCGGCCCCGACCTGCGCCAGCTCGTGCTGGGATCCGAGGGCCGGCTGGGGATCCTCACCGACGTCGTGCTGCGCGCCACCCCCGCGCCCGAGACGGACCACCTCCAGGCCTGGGCGGTGCCCGGCTGGGATGACGCGCTGGACGCGGTCCGCGAGCTCGCCCGCATGCGGTCCGGGTTGTCGGTGCTCCGCCTGTCCACCCCCACCGAGACGCGGACGATGCTCGCGTTCGCCGGCAAGCCGCGCGAGACCGGGGCGGTGGACGCATACCTGCGGCTCCGACGGCTGCCCCCCGACTGGTCCCTGGTGCTGGTCGGCACGGGCGGTCCCAGGCGCCTCGCCAAGGCGGCGGCATCGAGGGCGGCCTCGATCCTGGGTTCGCGCGGAGCTGTCAAGGTCCCTGGCATCGCCGGGGCATGGTCGGCGACGCGTTTCCGCTCCCCGTACCTGCGCAACGCGTTGTGGGCCGCGGGCTACGGGGCGGACACGCTCGAGACCGCGACGACGTGGTCCCGGCTGCCCGCGCTGCTCACGCGTCTCGAGGGCTCGATGAGCGACGCCCTGTCCGCGCGCGATGAACGGGTCCACGTGTTCACCCACCTCTCGCACCTGTACCCGTCGGGCTCGAGCCTGTACCTGACCTTCCTGTTCCGGCGCGCCGCCGACCCGGACGAGACGCTCGACCGCTGGCGGGCGGTCAAGCGGGCCGCGTCCGAGACGATCGTCGCCGAAGGCGCCACGATCAGCCACCACCACGGCGTGGGGACCGATCACGCACCCTATCTCGCCGCCGAGAAGGGGCCGCTGGGCATGGCCGCGCTGCAAGCCGTGGTCCGCACGTTCGACCCCGAAGGGCTCATGAACCCCGGCGTCCTGCTGTCCGACCGGCACGGCTGATGGCTGCCGCCGGGCCTTCGGCCGACCGCCTGCTGGCGATCGACGTCGGCACCCAGAGCGTGCGAGCCATGGTGTTCGGTCCCGACGGCACGCTCCTCGCGCGGTCGAAGATCCCGATCGAGGCGTACCGCCCGGGTCCGCCCGGCGTGTGCGAGCAGGAGGCCGACCTGTACTGGCGCTCGATCGGCGACGCCTGCCGACGCCTGTGGTCGATGCCCGAGGGGCGGCCCGACGCGCTGGCCGGGGTTGCCCTCACGACCCAGCGCTCGACGGTCGTGGTCACCGACGAGGGTGGCACGCCGCTGCGCCCGGCGATCGTGTGGCTGGACCAGCGGCGGGCGGAAGGCCTGCCCCGCATCGGCGGCAGGTGGGGCCTCGCGTTCCGGGCCGCGGGCGTGACGGAGACCGTCGCCACCTTCATGGCCGACGCAGAGGCCAACCTGCTGGCCACCACGGAGCCCGAGATCTGGGCGAAGATCCGCCGGTTCCTGCTCCTGTCGGGGTTCCTCGTCCATCGCCTCACCGGCCGGTTCGTGGACTCGGTCGGGGCTCAGGTCGGCTACCTCCCCTTCGACTACAAGGCGCTGCGATGGGCCAAGGCCGGCGACTGGAAGTGGCAGGCCGTGCCCCTCGATCCCGGCTGGCTGCCGGAGCTGGTGCCGCCCGGCGATCGCCTGGGGGAGATCGCCGTCGCGGCGGCCGAGGCCACCGGGATCCCGGCCGGGTCTGCCCCTGATCGCCGCGGCCGGCGACAAGGCGTGCGAGGTGCTGGGCTCCGGCGCGCTGGAGCCGCACGTGGGCGCGATCTCGCTGGGAACGACGGCAACGTTCAACACCACCCGCCGCCGGTACGTCGAGGTCATCCCGGCCGTGCCCCCCTACCCCGCCGCCGTACCCGGCGCGTGGAGCCTCGAGGTCCAGGTCCAGCGGGGTTACTGGATGATCGAGTGGTTCAAGCGGGAGTTCGGGGCGGCGGAGGTTGCTCGCGCCGGGGCGGTCGGCCTGGAGCCCGAGGTCCTGTTCGACGACCTGCTCGCGGCCACACCCGCCGGCGCCATGGGCCTCGTGCTCCAGCCGTACTGGTCGCCCGGCGTCCGCATCCCGGGACCCGAGGCCAAGGGCGCCGTCATCGGCTGGGGCGATGTCCACACCCGGGCCCACCTGTACCGCGCCATCCTCGAGGGTCTCGCCTATGCGCTCCGCGAGGGCGCCGAGCGCACGGTCCGCCGGACCAGGGTACCGATCCGCGAGCTGCGGGTCTCGGGCGGCGGGTCGCAGAGCCCGGCCGCGGTCCAGCTGACCGCCGACATCTTCGGCCTGCCGACGTCGCGCCCGCACACGCACGAGACCTCCGGGCTGGGTGCCGCGATCGACGCGGCGGTGGGTCTCGGGATCCATCCCTCGTTCCAGGCCGCGGTGTCCGCGATGACCCGGATGGCCGAGACCCGCGACCCCGACCCGGTCACGCACGCCGTGTACGACGAGCTGTACCGCCAGGTCTACCTCCGGATGTACGAGCGGCTCCAGCCGCTGTACGCGGAGATCCGCCGGATCACCGGGTATCCGCCAGAGGTCTGAGGGAGCGAAGCGTAGCGACGCGGGCGCGGCACGGGGCGGCGCGGGCGCGGCGGGCGCGGGCTCGGCCTCGGCGGCTCGGGCCCGGCCTGGCCTCTCGCCCGTGGAACGCTGGCCGTTCACTCCAGCGGTTGCCAGCGGGCATGGATCGTCTCGCGTTCCGTCCGGCGGATCCGGAGGCCCTCCGCCGCTGCGCGGCTCGCCCGCGGTTCCATCCGGCGGCTTCGGCAGGGTCCGGGCCGCCTGGGCCGCCGCAGTGCACGCCGGGCGTTCCAGGGGTCCCGGGCCAGCGGCGCGGGTGCGGCGTGGGCGCGGGGCGCGCCGGGCTCAGGGGTCCCGGGCCGGCGGCGCGGGCCAGCGCCGCTGGGCACGCCGGGCTCGGGGCACGCCGGGCTCAGGCCGCGCCGGGCTCAGGGGCCCCGGGCCAACGGCGCGGGTCCGGGCGCACGCGACACGTGGTCCTGCCCCGGTCGGACCAGTTGACAGATCGACGGATCGGCCTGATGCTCTTGTCGTATCGCCCGAATGCACGCGGCCAGCAGGTCGACGCCCAACACGCGTAATCCGCCGCCGCGCCGGGTCCAAAGCAAGCCGATCCGGCCTCCGTATGTCCGGCCGTTGGAGCGGCTCGGCACCCGTTCCGATACGACGAGGTGCCACGAAAGGAACCATCGCACTTCATGCTCACACGCACCACATCCAACGCCGTGGCGTACCGCGCCAGCTCGATGCGCCGCATGCGCCGTCGCGCGGTCCACGCCAACCGGCTCTACTGCAGCACCAACGGCTGCACCAGCTTCCTCGTGGTCGACGAGGCCACCGGCGTCGCCCACTGCGAGATCTGCGGCTACACCCGCAAGCTCCACTGAGCTGACTCCTCTCCCGACCCCGCACGGGGCCGGGGAAACGGGTGGAGGGGAAACCGGGCGGCGTGAAACGCGGCCCGCGGCCAGCGGCCCGGATGCACGGTCTGGGAATAGGGCTCCGCACGGGGCCCGGGCACCGCGGCCGCACCCCGCACAGGGTCTGACACAGCGCGACTCCTCACGGAGCCGGGCACCGCGGCCGCATGGGGCCGGGCACCGCGGCATCGCGGCACAGCGCGGCCACGCACGGGTCGCGCACCGCGGCACCGCGGCGCCGCGGCACCGCACGCCGCCGCGGCACCGCACGCGGCCGCGGCACCGCCGACCCACCACACGCACCCGTCCCGGCCCGGCGAGCGCGACGCCGCGATCAACCCGGCCCACACGCGCCATCATCGATGCGATACCGCAACCGGCCCCCGGTCGGAGAGGAGCACCCCGGGCCGGAGACGAGCCCCTGGAGAGGAGCACCCCGGAGAGGAGCACCGATGACACGCGCGAGGACGCTCGATCGCACCCGCATGGAGCGGCTGATGGCGGCCGAGACGACGGCCTTCGAGCGCGCGAACCCCCGCTCCCGGGCCCTGTGGGAGCGCGCGCAGGGCTCGCTGCTCGACGGCGTGCCCATGAACTGGATGGTCAAGTGGGCCGGCGCCTTCCCGCTGTTCGTCGAGGAGGCGAGTGGCGCCCGCTTCAGCGACGTCGACGGCCACGAGTACGTCGACTTCTGCCTGGGCGACACGGGGGCGATGGCCGGTCACGGCCCATCGGCCACGGTCGAGGCGGTCACGAGCCAGCTGCGCAGGGGCATCACCCACATGCTGCCGACCGAGGACGCCATCGTCGCGGGTGACGAGCTGCGGCGCCGGTTCGGGCTCCGGTACTGGCAGTTCACCCTGACGGCGACCGACGCCAACCGGTTCGCGATCCGGCTCGCACGCGAGGTCACGGGTCGCCCGAAGATCCTCGTCCACAACCACAACTACCACGGGTCGGTGGACGAGACGTTCGCCTGGCTCGCAGCCGACGGCAGCGTCGTGGCGCGGCGCGGGAACCTCGGTCCACCGGTGCCCCTGGCGGAGACCACGCGCGTGGTGGAGATCAACGACCTCGACGGCCTCGAGCGGGAGCTCGCCCATGGCGACGTCGCCGCCGCGCTCATGGAGCCCGCGCTGACCAACGTCGGCATCGTGCTGCCCGATCCGGGCTACCACGAGGCAGTGCGCGACCTGACACGCCGCCACGGGACGATCCTGATCAACGACGAGACCCACACCATCTGCGCCGGACCCGGCGGGTACACGGCAGCCCATGCGCTCTCCCCGGACATGCTCACGATCGGCAAGACGATCGGCGGCGGCATCCCGGCCGGTGCCTACGGCTTCACCGAGGAGCTCGCCGACCGCATCCGGGCCTCGATCGCGTGGGAGGACTCGGACGTCGGCGGGATCGGCGGGACGCTCGCCGGCAACGCCCTCTCGATGGCCGCGATCCGCGCGACGCTGACGCAGGTGCTCACCGACGATGCGTTCGCACGGATGCTGCCGCTGGGCGAGCGCTGGGCGGGCGGCGTGGACGGGGTCATCCGCCGGAACGACGTCCCGTGGCACGTGACACGGCTGGGGGCACGCGCCGAGTACCACTTCATGCCCGACCTCCCGCGCAACGGGTCGGAGCAGTTCGCGCACGGCGACACGGAGCTCGAGCGCTTCCTGCACCTGTGGGCGATGAACCGGGGCGTGCTCATGACGCCGTTCCACAACATGGCCCTGATGTCGCCGGCGACCTCGGATGCCGACGTCGATCGCCACACCGAGGTGTTCGGCGAGGCGGTCGAGGCGTTGTTCGGCTAGCGGATCGTGGCCGAGCCCGGCTCGCGGGGACCGCGGCCGCCGTGGCGAGCGCCCGGCGTCCTGCTCGCTGTCGGGCTCGACGCGGTGGTGGTCGTCGCGACCGCATGGGCGCTGCTCAACGGCTTCTCGCCGTTCGTAGTCGCGTTCGCGGTGATCCTGGCGATCGCACCCTGGGCCGCGCTCATCGACGACTCCGAGCGCCGGCGGCGCGGCTGAGACCGGCGCGGCTGAGACCGGCGCGGCATGGCCGGGCTTCCCCCCGGCCGGGCGGCGTTCCTATCGCCGGCGGTCGCGGCGGCCGTCCCGGCGGCGCTGCACCGCCAACCCAAGGACCGTGACGCCGACCCCGACAAGCCAGATCAGCGGCACGCCGAAGAACGCGAACGTGAGCTGCGCGAACCTCGGATCATCTGCGCCCGGACACGGGATCGCGGGGAACTCGAGGAAGCACACCTGCTGGTCGTGGTAGAGGCTTGCCACCGCCTGGAACGCGATGAGCACGGCCACCACGACCGACAGCACGGTCCAGAGCACGAGCCACTGGACCCATCGGTGTCGCAGCCCGCTCATCTCGCATCCGCGAGCGCGGCCATCGTCTCAGCCCACCTTCACCGTTGCCTCGACCGTCGACGGCCAGTGGTCCGCATCGCCCGGGTACTCCGCCCGGATCCGGTAGCGGCCCGGCTGCAATCGTGCGCCGCGGAGCTCGAAGGCGCCCGATCCGGCGTCCACCTGCCCCAGGCGGATGGGCGCTGGAGCGAGCTCGAGACGGTGGCGAGCAACCTCGGTGTCGTGCAGGAAGATCACGGCCAGGTAGGCGTTGCCGGTCGCGCTCGCAGGCACCTGCAGCCCCGCGCTGAACGTGTAGCGGGCACCCGCGGTCACGGGAAACGCGGTCGAGTCGACCAGCACGACCTGGTCCGTGGTGGCATCGACGCGCAGCATCGTCCCAGCGTCCCGGTCGCTGGCCACGAACCGCGCCCGCCCGGTGCCGGACCGGCCCCACTGGTCGGATCCCTGGACGAACCGCGGATCCGCGACCCGGTTCCGCCCACCGCTCCCCTCGGCGTAGGCGACGCGGTAGATCCGGACGCTGACGGGCCCCGGGCCCGCGTCCTCGGTGTTCACGCGCAGACCGATCACCGCGCTGGTCGCACCCGCAGGGACCGTGCCCTCGAGCTTCGACACCTGGTAGGCGCCATCGACCGGGATCGCCGTCAGGCGGACCGCCGCTCCCGCGATCGCGCCGGCCGGCTCACCGGCCACGACGCTGCCCGTCACGTCAAGCCGGCCCTGGCCCCGGGCGTTCACCTTCGCGAGCGTGACGCTGGCGCGGGCTCCGGCGTACTGGCGGATCAGCCCCGTGAACGTGGTCGGGTCGGTGTCGGGCAGGGCGTGGTCCGGATGGGCCATCCACGACTGGAACACGACCTGGTCCGGGGGCCCGCCCAGCCCGGCCTCGAACGCGTCGATGTGCTCGCGCGCGGCCTGGTTCCAGGCCCCGTCCGTCTGCGCGTCACCGCCGTTATAGATCATGCCCGCCGGGATCCCGCGCGATCGCACCTCGCCGGCCGCGGCCACCGCCCGCGCCGTCCAGTCAGCCAGGCTCCAGTCGGCGTCGAGGTGGACGAAGTCGAACGGGGCGCCGGACGCCGTCCGGAACGCGTCCAGCCATGCCCCGAGCTCCTGGGCGCTGATCTCGGACCACAGCGGCTCGATGTCGCCGACCAGGATCCCGGGCTGGGCCGCGCGGAGCTCGCGGGTGAACGCGGCGGCCTCCGCCGCCACGCGCTCGACCGGCCAGCGGCAGGCATTCGGCCCTGCATACGCGTGTCCGAACGCGTACGGCTCGTCGAACGCCACCAGCGACACCGTGCCGCCGGCGGCACGGATCCGATCCACCGTCGCGAGCCTCGCGTCGAAGCCCTCCACGCCGCTGCCACAGCCGCTCGCGATCGTCAGGCCGCCGATCTCGAGGGCGAGCACCTGGCCCCGGGCGACAGTCCCCTCGACCACCTGCTGCAGCTGCTCGTCGGTCGCATAGTTGTCGACCCAGCTGGAGTAGACCTTGAACACGTCGACCGAGCGCGCGGCCGCAGCCCACGGGGCATCGGGCGCGAACAGGTCGAAGTAGTCGATCGACCCATCGGCGAACGGGAGGTCGGTTCGCTCGCCCAGGGGTGGCAGGGGCGCGAACCAGACCCTGTGCTCGTCCGCCGGGCCGGCTCCGGGCGCAGTCGAGGACGACGGTGCCGGCGTCACCCCGGCACCGGTGGGCATGACGCCGGGCGATGCCGAAGCGCCGGGCGCGGTCGCGGGTGCCGAGGTAGGGGCCGAGGTGGCCGCCGGAGTCGGCGTCGTGCTCCCGCACGCGGCAACGACCACCAGCGCGGCGAGGATCGCGACGACGCGCCGGCGCGGCGTGCGATGGTCCCGGGCGGACGCGCGCCGTCGGTTCATCCGCGTGCCCGGGCCGGACGCACGCCGATGGCTCATCCGGTGGCCGGGGCCGGCCGCCACCAGCGACGCTCCGCCACCAGCTCGTTGCCCAGCTGCTCCTCGACCCGCTCGCGTGGCTCGAACCCCCGTGCCTCGTAGAACGTCTCGCCCTTGCGGTTGCCGGCCAGGACGTCCGCGGCGATCGGCAGGTCGGGATGCGCGTCGACGATCGCGGTGAGCAGCGCCGAGCCGAGGCCGACGCCGCGGACGGCCGGGTTCGCGTAGATCGCCACCAGCGTCACCCGGTCGGGCTCGATCGCCGTCTCCGCGAAGGCACCCACCACGCCGTCCAGCTCCGCGACCCACGTCTCGTGCCGCTCCACGCGGAGTGCCACGCGTTCTTCGGAGTACGCCCGCTCCAGGAACCACTCGATGGTGTCCTCGTGGAGCATCCCCGCGTACGTCTCCCGCCAGGCGGTGTGGGCGATCTCCCGGATCGCCGGGGCGTGCGACGCCGTCGCGCGGCGCACGTGCACCGCGGGTTCGGCCGGCCGACGGCCGCGGCTGGCATCGGTCAGCTGGCGGTGCCCGTGCTCGTCGATGCGGCTGGCGGGCCTGCGAGGCGACTCCACGGTCCAACGATACGGGACCGGGCACCGGCCGCGGCAGCCGTTCCGGGGCGCCCACGCACCACCTCGGACGGGACCGTCGGCCGCGCCGCCCCGGTACCAACTCCGGGTCGTCGGGGGTCGCCGGATCGTCGCGAGCGCGTTAAGGTCGGGGGCGGCGAGCGAGGCGGAGGTTCGGATTGGGGCTCACGATCAGAGTCGTCGGCCAGGCATCGCGGCGCGGCCTGATCCCGCGGCTGCCTACGCCCGATCGCCTGCTGGCCGACACCTGTGACTGG
This sequence comes from uncultured Chloroflexia bacterium, assembly GCA_963732805.1. Taxonomy (GTDB): domain Bacteria; phylum Chloroflexota; class Limnocylindria; order Limnocylindrales; family CSP1-4; genus CAIXZV01. Next base: position 1,187,209 of record CAVTAW010000001.1, on the reverse strand, counting down.
ATCAACGGCGAGTATGCCGGCTACGTCCGGTCGGCCAGGATCGAGGGCACGGTCGAGAGCGCCGAGCTCCTGCTCGACGTGCATCCGGCGGCCGAGCCGGTCTCGATCACCGCCGATGCCGAGGGCCGCGTGGTGGCGTCCGCCGACACGTCTGCCGTGGGCCCCGGCTACCACACGTTCGTCGCCCGGATCCTCGAGCGACTCGAGAGCGAGCTGGGGATCGAGTGGTCCCGGGAGCACGAGGCCCGACCCATCGATGCCCCGCCCGCCTGGGTGGGTGCGCGGACCCCGCTCGCCGAGCGGCCCAGCGTGGAGCGGGCGCACCTCGCCCTGCTGGGCCGGACGATCACCCGCGCGATCGAGCTCCGGCGCCGCGGCGCACCCGCGTTCCAGGTCGGCACCCGCCCGGGCACCCAGTTCACGTTCGAGGGCGCCGTTGCCACGCCGGTCGGGCCGCGCGACGATGCCTGGCTCGTCCAGGCGGTCAAGGACCCCAGGGTCGCGACCGACATCCGGCCGTGGTGGCTGGACGCGACCGACGCCCGCTACCTGCTCCAGCGGGCCCTGGTCCTGCTGTGGACGGAGATCCGCTGGCGCCCACCGGCCGACGACCTCGAGCGAGCCACGATGGACGAGGCCCTCAGCCTGCTTCGACGCGCCCTGCCCAGCGATCCCACGCTCGCCTATCCGTGGCGGGAGTGGGCCGAGCTGATCGAGCTGCGCGGCATCGGCGACCCGATGGCCGAGCGGGTGGCCCAGCGCGTCGCGAGCATCGATCAGCAGCGCCCGCTGATCGGCTATCGCCGGCGGCCGGTCTCGATCATCCACGAGGGCTGGGCCCTCCAGGTCCCGGGCTCGTTCGGCGAGCGGCGGACGGCCGAGGAGTGGACCGGCAGTGAACGCGGACGGCGGGTCACCCTGGCGGCCGTGACGACCGCGACCGCGAACGGCATCCCGATGTCGGCCGAGTGGTTCCTGACCCGGGTCGCCAACGACCTCCCGGGCGAGGTGATGCACCATCGCGATGGTGAGCTCCAGGGCCGGGCGCGGATCACGACCGACCAGGCGTCGGGCGTCGAGGTCGCGGTGCTCGAAGGGTTCTCGGCGGTCACCGGGCGCGGCGCGGCGATCCGGATCGAGTTCGAGGAGGCCGGGGACTGGCGCTGGGCGATCGACCTGTGGCGATCGCTGCACCCGGCGGCCTGGCCTGAGCGGGCACCCGGCGGCCGAGCGGGCACCCGGCCGGGGCATTCACCCCACGATCGAGCGCGTGACACGCGAGCTGTCGCGCCACCCCGATACAGTGGCACGCAGTGCAGCTTCACCAGGACGGCACGCTCGTCGTGTCGGCCACCGATCTCGTCGGCTTCCTCGAGTGCGACCACCTGGTCACGCTCGAGGAGCAGCGCGCCCGCGGGGAGCTCGAGCGGCCGTTCCGCGACGACCCCGAGCTCGAGCTGGTGCGCCGGCGCGGCTACGACCACGAGCAGCGCTACATCGAGCTGCTCGCCGAGCAGGGTCGCCACGTCGTCGAGATGCAGCGCCGGGACCCCGGGACACCGGACGAGCTTCACGCCGCCGAGGCCGAGACGCTGGCGGCGATGCGCGACGGTGCCGACGTGATCTTCCAGGGCACCCTGTTCGACGGCCGCTGGCGCGGTCACCCCGACTTCCTCGTCCGACGCGACGACCGGCCGTCGGTCCTGGGCAGCTGGAGCTACGACGTCGCCGACACCAAGCTCGCCAAGCGCGTGAAGGCGGCCGCGATCCTCCAGATGTGCGTCTACGCGGATCTGCTGGAACGGCTCCAGGGGATCCCGCCCGAGACGATCGCCGTGGTCACCGGCGATCGCCGGTCGCATCCGCACCGGCTCGCTGACTACGCCGCCTACTACCGGGCCGCGAAGGCGCGCTTCGAGGCACGCGTGTTCGGAGCCGGCGGAGCGGCGCCCGACACGTACCCGGAGCCCGTGGACCATTGCCGCGTCTGCTCCTGGTGGCAGGTATGCATGGATCGCCGGCGCGCCGACGACCACCTCTCGATCGTGGCGGGTGCGGCCCGGACCCAGCGCCGGAAGCTGGTTGACGCGGGGGTGACGACGCTCGAGGCCCTGGCGGAGCTGCCCGAGGACCGCCGGGTCCGCGAGCTCCAGCCGCGGATCCTCGACCGGCTGCGGCGGCAGGCGGCCCTGCAGCTCGCCAGGCGCCGGGACGGCCTCGACCGGTACGAGCTCATCAGGCCCGACGCGGACGACCCGGGCAAAGGCCTGGCCGCGCTGCCGCAGCCCTCGTCGCTGGACGTGTTCTTCGACATCGAGGCCGACCCGTGGGCCCTCGACGATGGCCTCGAGTACCTGTTCGGCTGGGCCGAGCGCGACCCGGACACCGGGGAACCCGTGTTCCACGCCATCTGGGCCCACGATCGCGAGCAGGAGAAGGCGATGCTCGAGGCGTTCGTGGACCTCGTCCTCGAGCGACGCGAGCGCGACCCCGGGATGCACGTCTACCACTACGGGGGGTACGAGTCAGGAGCCCTCAAGCGGCTCATGCAGCGGCATGCGACCCGGGAGGACGAGATCGACGTGCTCCTGCGCGGCCACGTCCTGGTGAACCTGTACGACCACGTCGTTCGCCAGGGCATCCGGGCCAGCGTCGAGAGCTACTCGATCAAGAAGCTCGAGACCTTCTACATGCCCGAGCGGGAGGGCGGGATCACCCACGCCGGCTTCAGCGTCGTCGAGTACGAGCGCTGGATGGAGCAGCAGGATCCCGGGATCCTGGATGCGATCGCCGCCTACAACCGCGACGACTGCATCTCCAACCTGCTGCTCCGCGACTGGCTGGAGGACCGCCGGGTCGAGGCGCTGGCAGACCACCCGGACTGGTATCCCGAGGGGGAGATCCCCCGTCCCGACCCGGAGGACGGGGCGCCTCCCGAGGAGCTCGCTCGCCAGCAGTCCGAGACCCGGGCCCGCGAGGACGCGCTCCGCGCCGGCGTCCCGGTGGATCGCGCGCTCCGATCGCCCGAGCAGCAGGCGCGGTGGCTCCTGGCGGGCCTGCTGGACTGGCACCGTCGCGAGGCCAAGCCCCAGTGGTGGGACTACTTCCGGCTGCTGGACGCCTCCATGGAGGAGCTGGTCGCCGACGCGTCGGCCCTGGGCGAGCTTGCCTTCGACGCGGATCTCGGCTCGGTCGCGCGGTCGGTGCTGCGTCGCTACCGCTTCGACCCGGCGCAGGAGACCAAGATCGCCGAGGGCAAGAGCGTGATCGACCCGCACACGGGAGGCTCCGTGACGGTCGTCGCGCTGGACCCGTTGGCCGGAACCATCGAGCTGAAGATGAACCCCGCGGCACCGCACCCGGTCGCGCTGATCCCGGGCCGGCCGTATGGAACCGAGCCGATGCGGGGCGCGCTGGGCCGTCTCGCCGAAGAGGTGATCGAGCACGGGATCGACGGCGATGGACCATCCCGTGCCGCCCGTGACCTCCTGCTCGGGCACGCCCCGCGGATCACGGGCGTGGCGCCCGGGAGCGTGCTCGCACCGGGCGACGACGACGTCACGGCCGTCGCCCGCGCGCTGGGCCTTCGACTGGACTCGACCGTGCTGCCGCTCCAGGGTCCGCCGGGAACGGGCAAGACCCACACGGCGGCCCGGATGATCCTGGACCTCGTCGCGGATGGCCGCCGGATCGGCGTCACCGCCCAGTCCCACCGGGTCATCGCCAACCTGCTCGAGGCCGTCGCCCGGGCCGCCCGCGAGGAGGGTCGCCGGGTCCGGATCGCGCAGCGGACCGACAACGGCGAGGACGCGCCCGATGCGCCCGAGATCGAGCGGATCCCGTCGCCCGACGCTGCGCGCCACGGGATCGCGGCGCGGACGTGGGACGTCGTCGGCGGGACCTCGTGGCTGTGGGCGCGCGAGGACATGCACGGGGCGATCGACGTCCTGTTCGTGGACGAGGCCGGCCAGCTCTCGCTCGCAACCGTGTGCTCGGTGGCCGGCGCGGCCGACTCGGTGGTCCTGCTGGGAGACCCCAACCAGCTGCCCCAGGTCTCGCAGGGCACGCATCCCGAGGGCGCATCGGCATCCGCGCTCGAGCACCTGGTGGGCGACGCGAAGACGATCGCGCCCGACCGGGGCCTGTTCCTGGGCACGACCTATCGCCTGCACCCGGACGTCAACGCGTTCATCTCCGATGCGTTCTACGAGGGCCGCCTGGAGCCGGATCCGGCCAACGCGGTCCAGGACCTGGGCGACGGGCTGCCCGTGGGCGGGACGGGGATCCGCCACCTGCCCGTCGCGAGCACCGGCGCCGGCAACCGGTCGCCGCGAGGAAGCGTCGCTGGTCGCAGACGTGATCGCGGGGCTGGTCGGCCGTCGGTGGCGCGACCGGACGGGGCGCGAGCGGGTGCTGGGCGTCGAGGACGTCCTCGTCGTCGCGCCCTACAACGCACAGGTCGCGGAGATCGTGCGCTCGGTCGAGGGCCGGCTCGGTGTCCGCCCCAACGTGGGCACGGTCGACAAGTTCCAGGGCCGCGAGGCCCCGGTCGCCGTCTACTCCATGACCACGTCCACGCCCGAGGAGGCGCCACGCGACCTCGAGTTCCTGTACTCGGGCAACCGCCTCAATGTCGCGATCTCGCGGGCCCGGGGCCTCGCGGTCCTGGCGGCGAACCCGGCCCTCCTGCGCGTCGCGTGTCGGACGCCCGAGCAGATGCGACTGGTCAACGCCCTGTGCCGCCTGGTCGAGGTCGCCGGGGAGCAGCAGGCCCGGATCGCGGGGCCCGACGTCGCCCGCGAGGACCGCGGCGAACGCGACACGCCGGCCGGGCAGCCGCTGGTGCTGTTCCCCGAGCTGGCCCAGGAGCGACGGCGCGGGGCCCGCTGAACGTCGGGCAGCCCACTAGCGAACCCAGACCCGCTCCCCGTCCTCGACTTCGTCCGTGGAGCGGAGGCCGACCCTGGCCGCGACCCGGGCGGACGCGTGATGACCCGGATGCACGTGCGCGGTGACGGCCGCGACGCCGGATCCGTCCAGCCAGCCGACCATCGCGCGAACCGCCTCGATGGCGTACCCACGGCCCTGCCAGCGCGTACCGATGACCCATGCGACATCGGCCACGCGGCCGTCGGAGGCGACCGTCGCCTGCACGTAGCCGATGGGCTCGGACGGCGTTCGGGTACGGACGATCCAGTTGTGCCAGACCTCGTGGTGATCGGGGCTCTGCCCCCGGACCTGGACCCGGTACCGCTGTTGCAGCGCGGCGAGCGACGGCGGCACGCCTCCCGTGAACGCGTACAGCGTCGGATCGGCGAGCACCGAGACCATCGCCTCGGCGTCATCGACCTTGAGCGGATCGAGCACCAGGCGCCCGGTCTCCAGCAGCGGCGTCACGTGGCCGGGCCCAGCTCCCGCGCGACCCACGCGGCGAGCACCGCCGCACAGGCCTCCACCTCGGCCAGCGGCACGCGCTCGTCCGCGGCGTGGGCGAGGCGGACGTCGCCGGGCCCGAAGATCACGCATGGCGTCTCCCCGACGCCGACGAACAGCCGCATGTCGGCGCCGTACGGGACCCCCACCAGGCGCGGGCGCCGGCCGGTCGTCTCCTCGGCGACGGCCGCCAGCCCGGCCGGCAGCGGGTGGCCGGCGTCCACGCGAGCCGGGGCGAATTGGGCACCGGTGATCTCGACCGTGGCCGGGTGCTCACGCAGGAACTCGTCGGCTCCGCAGGCCGCCTCGATGCACGCTCGCAGCTCCGCCTCCGCCTCCTCCGGGGCCTGGCCCAGCCGGACGCCGTAGCGCCCCTCGGCAACGACCCTGTCCATCACCGTGGATGCCCACTCCCCGCCCGCGACGGTGCCCAGGATCGTCGGGTACGGCAGCCCGAGCTCCGCCATCAGCGGGTCGGCCTCCTCGCCGTTGCGGCGGGCCTCGTCCGCCTCCAGCGCCCGCACCAGCGTGCCCAGGTTGTCGAGCGCGGACACGCCCTCGGTCCGGCGGCTGGCGTGGGCCGCCCGACCCGGGACCGTGAGCCGGAACGTGATCGCCCCGGCGTGCGCGATCACGATGTCGAGACCGGACGGCTCGGGGATGATCGCCATGTCGCCGGTCGCGCCCGCGCGGATCGCCGCGAGGGTGCCCTGCCCGCCGTCCTCCTCGGACGGGACGAGGGCGACCACCAGCTCCCCATCGAGCGCGTCGAGGAGCCCCGCCGCCCGGAGCGAGCGGAGCGCGCCCAGGATCGCCGCAACGCCGCCCTTCATGTCGCAGGCGCCACGCCCGTACAGCTGGCCGTCGCGAACCTCGGCGGCCCACGGGTCCACGGACCAGGTCGAACGGTCACCCGCGGGCACGACATCGATGTGCCCGGACAGCACCAGCCGCCGGACGCCGGCCCGGCCCACGCCTCGACCCGCGCGCCCGAGCACGACCGGCAGGCTCGTCCGGGGCACCTCCTCGCCCGGCCAGTCCGGGTCCTCGCGGATCGCCGCCGGATCCGGATGGAACACCTCCACGGTGAGCCCCAGCGCCTCCAGCCCGTCCGCGAGTCGCGCCGCGATCGCGTCCTCGGATCCGGTGACGCTCGGGAGCCGGACCAGCGCCTCGAGGTCGCGCCGGAGCGCTGCCGCGTCGACCCCAGGCGCGGCACCGGGCGTCATGCGCGCAGGACCGGCCGGGTCAGGCAGGTCGGGCCGCCCGACCCGTTCGCGCCAACCTCGCCCAGCGGGAGCGCGTGCACCTCGCAGCCGGCAGCCTCGAGACCGCGGCGGGTGATCGGATTGCCGTCGGCGACGATCACGACGCCCGGGCGGACGGCCAGCACGTTGCACCCCAGCGAGGTGTACTCGCGCTCGGGCACCTCGACCAGCCGGATGCCCAGCTCATGCAGCAGGGCGTGGAGCCCCACCGGGAGCAGCGGCAGGAACACCACCGCGAGATCGTCCGCCACGGGCGAGATCACCGACAGCAGGTGCACCAGCTCGGCAGGCCCCCGCCAGTACGGGAGGTCGAACACCCGCACGTCGCCGCCCACGATCGCGGCCAGCTGGCGAGCGCCGGCATCGTTGGTGCGCAGCGACCGGCCGACGCACAGCAGCTCCGGGCGCAGCCAGACCGTGTCGCCCCCCTCGATGGTGCCGGGTGCCTCGATCCGGCCCAGCGTGGGGATGCCGCGCCCCGCGGCCCACGCCTCCAGGACGGCCGGCTCGCCTGCCCGGTTCGGCTTGCCCGGTCGCAGCGGGATGGCGCCGCCGTCGGCGATCAGCAGCGGATCGAACACGTAGACGAGATCCGGGTCGTCGGTCTCGGCGTCGAGGGCGTGGACCCGGACGCCCAGCCCGTCCAGGACGGCGACCAGGCCATCGTGCTCGTGGCGGGCGCGGTCCAGGTCCACGGGCCGCAGGAACCCCACCCCGGGATCGTCGAAGGCTCGCTCGAAGGCCGGCCCGGGCCGCTTGACCAGGACCTCCCGCAGCGGGGCGACCATGCTCTGCCCGCCCCAGGCACGCCCCGATGTCGGCGTCATCGGGCGAGCATAGATCGGGCCGGGGTCGACAGGATGGCCGCGACCGGGCAGGATTCGGCGACACCGGCCCCGGTCCCGGGCTGCGGTCGCCGCGCCACCCATCGATCCCAGACGCTCGCAGGTGCTGCCGATGATCCCGTCTCCGTCCGCTCTCGTCGCCGCCCGCCGACTGCGGGCCGCCGCACTGGCCGGCTCGCTCGCCGGCGCCATGCTGGCCGGCGTGCTGCCGACCGCAGCGGCCGCCGCGGCGATGCAGGTCCCGATCACCGACGGCAGCAACATCGCCGCCGCACCCTCGTCGGCGACGATCCAGCTGACCCAGGTCGCGAGCGGGCTGTCCAAGCCGGTGTTCATCACCAGCGCCAACGACGGCACCGGGCGCCTGTTCATCGTCGAGAAGACGGGCACGATCCGAATCCTCGAGAACGGCTCGGTGCTGCCGACCCCGCTGCTCGACCTGTCCTCGTCGGTCTCGTCAGGGGGCGAGCAGGGCCTGCTCGGCCTGGCCTTCCACCCGGGGTTCCAGACGAACCGCAGGTTCTACGTCGACTACACCAACCGGCACGGCAACACCGTGATCCGCGAGTACAAGGTTTCGCCCACGAATCCCGACGTCGTGCAGCCCGGCTCGGCCCGGAACATCCTCAAGATCGCGCAGCCGTACAGCAACCACAACGGCGGCATGATCGCGTTCGGGCCGGATCACTACCTGTACATCGGCACCGGTGACGGCGGCTCGGCGGGCGACCCGGGCAACCGGGCCCAGAGCACATCGTCGCTGCTGGGCAAGCTGCTGCGGATCAACGTCAACGGGTCCACGGCCAGGCGCGCCTACAAGATCCCGCAGTCCAACCCGTACGTGGGCAAGCCCGGGCCTCAACCAGATCTGGCAGCGCGGCCTCCGGAACCCGTGGCGGTGGTCGTTCGACCGCTCAACCGGCAAGCTGTTCATCGGCGACGTCGGCCAGTATCGATACGAAGAGATCGACCGGGTGAAGCAGACCAGCTCCGGTGCCGGCCGTGGCGTCAACTGGGGCTGGCGGGTCATGGAGGGCTTCCACTGCTACCGGCCCTCGTCCGGCTGCAACACCTCCGGCAGGCGGGCGCCGCTGCTCAACTACTCGCATCGCCTCAATGGCCGGTGCGCGGTGACCGGCGGCTACGTCTACCGTGGCTCGGCGATCCCGGCCCTTCGCGGCTGGTACGTGTTCGGTGACTACTGCAGTGGCGAGATCTTCGCCGTTCCGGCCAATGCGGGCCCCAAGCCCGCGAAGGTGGTCCTGCGCGGCGCGGGCAGCGGGCGGCTGATCAGCTCCTTTGGCGAGGACGCGGCGGGCGAGCTGTACGTCGTGGACCTGGGCGGCAAGGTCTACCGGATCGACCCGGCCTGAGGCGGCAGCGCGGGCCAACCCGCGCTCGCCGCGATCCGCTGGTCGCCCGCGCCGGGGGAGCGTATCGCCCGGTCAGGCCGGGTTGCCGTGCCCTTCCTCGGGCGGGATCATGCGCAGGCCGCGGGCCGGGCGCTCCTTCTCGGCGTCGATCACGTGCATCACCGCGTTGATCAGCGCCAGGTGGGTGAACGCCTGCGGGAAGTTGCCCAGCTGACGGCCGGTCTCGGGGTCGATCTCCTCGCCGTACAGCTCGAGCGGGCTGGCCAGCGACAGCAGCCGCTCGCACAGCCGGCGGCCACGCTCGACCTCGCCGATCTGGATCAACGCCGACACCAGCCAGAATGAGCAGATCGTGAAGCTGCCCTCATTGCCCGACAGGCCGTCATCGGTGTGCTCGTTGCGGTAGCGCAACACGAGGCCGTCGTCGGTCAGCTCCTCCGCGATCGCACGGACCGTGCGCCGGATCCGCTCGTCCTCGGGCGGCAGGAAGCCCAGCAGCGGGAGCAGCAGCAGCGACGCATCGAGCTCGGTGGTGTCGTAGTGCTGCGTGAACACGCCGCGGTCGTCCACCGCGTGCTCGAGGACGTCCTGTCGGATCTCGTCGGCGGCCGCCTGCCAGCGCCTCGCTGCGTCCGCGTCGGCCCGGAGCTCGGCGATGCGCGCACCGCGGTCGGCGGCGACCCAGCACATGACCTTGGAAGAGGTGAAGTGCCGCGGCTCGCCACGCACCTCCCAGATGCCGCGATCGGGCTCGCGCCAATGGGTCAGGGCCTGCTCCACCAGGCTGCTCAGGATCGGCCACATCTGGTCGTCCAGGCGGTCCCGGGTCGAGTTGTGGATGTAGAACGAGTAGAGGATCGCGCCCCAGATGTCATGCTGCTTCTGGCGGAACGCGTCGTTGCCGACCCGGACCGGTCGCGACTGCTCGTACCCTTCCAGGTGGTCGAGGGTCCGCTCGTCCAGCTCCTTCTCGCCGCCGACGCCGTACATGACCTGAATGTCCGCGTTCGCGCCGGCAACATCGGCCAGGAAGAAGTAGAAGTCGGCCGCCTCCCAATCGAAGCCCAGCGTGTACAGCCCCCACAGGGCGAACGTGGAGTCGCGGACCCAGCTGTAGCGGTAGTCCCAGTTGCGCTCGCCGCCGGGCCGCTCCGGCAGGGAGGTGGTCGCGGCCGCGATGAGCGCCCCGGTGGGCGCATAGGCCAGCCCCTTGAGGGTGAGGGCCGATCGCTGCAGGAACGACCGCCACGGGTGATCGGGGAAGTGCCCACGGGCAAGCCAGTGCTGCCAGTGATGCGCGGTCCACACCAGCCGCCGGGTGCCCTCCTCGCTGGTCCGGGGCGGGGCCCCGCCGTTCCAGGACAGCGCGACATACCGGGTCTCGCCCTGCTTGATGAGGGTGCGGGCGATGGCGCGCGGCCCCTCGAACCCCAGCCGCAGGTCACCGGTCAGGGTCAGCTCCAGGCCGTCGTCGGAGCGGATCACGCCCTGGTCGTAGCCGTCGCCCGTGTACGCCCACTCGCCGTGGGTCCGTCCGTAGTCGAAGGCGGGCTCGCAGTCGAGTGTGAGCTGCATCTCCCCGTTGACGCAGCGCACGATGCGCAGCAGCACGTGCTCGGCGTCGTAGTCGGTCGGCGCTCGACGGTGCGTGGTCGATCGATGGTCGTCGTGGTGCCACGGGCCGACGAGCAGCACGTCGCGGACGATGATCCAGCCGCCGGCGTTGCTCCCCCAGCTCGTCTCGAGGACCATCGTGCCCGGCAGGTACCGGCGCGCCACGGGGACGGCGAGGTCGGCAGGCCCGAGGCGGAACCGGCCGGCATCGCGATCCAGGATCGCGCCGAACACGCTGGGTGAATCGAACCGCGGGATGCACATCCACTCGACGGCGCCGCTGGGCGCGACGAGCGCGTTCACCTCGCCGTCGGAGAGGAACCCGTAGTCGCCGATCGGCGGAAATGGCGATGCGCCGCCCGCGCTCCGGGCGTGGCTTGCGTGGGGCCCGACGGCACGATCCCGCTCTCGCCCGGCCTCCGGTCCGCGATCAGGCGGGGCGATCCTCGGCGTCGGCGACGGCTCACGTTCGATCTGCATGCTGCCTCCCGGTGCCGCCCGAGTGTCTCACGACCGTCCAGAAACGGCCGTCGCGGTAGCCCGGTCCGAGGCACCACTGCTGGCGGTGGGTACCGTCGGGCGTCACGATCGCGTAGCATCCGCCGATGGCGGGCTACGTCGCGATGGGGCGCGTCCAGGGCGCGCAGGTTCGCGCGATCGGCTGGAACGGCCGCTCCGCGGCTTCGCCACGGTCCGTCGCCGGCCAGGCGGACGCCGCCACGCGCGACAACCTCGGCGGCCGGGCCCGGGAGCCGCTGGGCGAGCGCTGGCAGCGCTTCCGGGAGCAGTGTGCGATGACCACGTTCTACCTGTTCGATCCCGAGAGCTGGCGCTGACCGTCGGCGCGGCGGCCGTCGGCAACGCTGAGCCTCAACCGGCCGCGGCCCGGGCGCCCGCGGCGATCTCGTCCAGCGCCCGGACCAGGCGGTCCACCTCGGCCGCCGTGTTGTAGTGGGTCAGCCCGATCCGCAGCACGCCGTCGGGCTGGAGGCCCAGGCGCTCGATCGGCCCGACCGCGTAGAAGTCGCCCCACCACGTCGCGATGCCCTGCTCCCCGAGGAGCGTCGAGACGGACTCGGCCGTGGTGCCCGACAGCGTCACCGCCGCGGTCGGCGTGCGCTCGTCGAACCGGCCGCGATCCGCGATCCCCCACAGGCGCAGGCCCTGGATCGACGCCAGCCCGTCGAGCAGGCGGGCGAACAACGGCATCTCGTAGGCGCGGATCGCGGCCATGCCGGCATGGGCCCGGAGGCGACGGCCGGACATGCCGGCGGCCACGAACGGCGCCTCGAACGCGGCGCCGAACCGCTGTCCCAGCTCGGCGATGTACTCGACCGCTGCCAGCGAGCCGGCGATGCCCTCGTGATTGAGGGTCCCGGTCTCGAACCGGTCGTAGGCAGGCCGGAGCTTGTAGCTCGGCAGCGCATCGAGCACGGCCGCCCGGCCGTACAGGACGCCCACGTGGGGGCCGAAGAACTTGTACGCGGAGCAGGCAAGGAAATCCGTGTCCACGGCCCGGACGTCGATCGGCAGGTGCGGCGCCGCGTGGACGGCGTCCACGTACGTCAGCGCGCCCGCCTCGTGGGCACGCCGGACCAGCTCCGCGACCGGATTGATCGTGCCCACGGCGTTGGACGCCCAGCCGAACGCGACCAGCTTCGGCCGGCCATGGAGCACCGCGTCGAACGCCTCGACGTCCAGGGTCACGTCGTCCGGCCGGATGTCCACGGTCCGGACATTGATGCCGCGGTCAGCCGCCGCGCTGCGCCACGGCCCCACGTTCGCCTCGTGGTCCAGGCTGGTCACCACGATCTCGTCGCCCGCCTGCAGGCCGGCCGTGATCGAGCGGGCGACATGCATCGTGAGCGTGGTCATGTTGGCGCCGAACTTGATCTCGGACGCGTCCGCGGCATTGAGCAGGTCGGCGAGCGCCTGGTGCGCGTCGGCGAGCATCTCGTCGCTGCGGCGGGAGGTCAGGAACGGGCCGTCGTGGTTGGCGTTCGATTCCCGGTAGTAGCGGGCGACGGCCTCGATCACGGTGTCCGGGACCTGGGTCCCGCCCGGGCCGTCGAACAGCGCGATCGGTCGACCGTCCTGCTCGATGGACAGGGCCGGGAAGCGGCCGCGCAGCGTGGCGACGTCGAACTCGGGCATGGGGCTCCTCGGGGTGATCCGGAGCCGATGCTAGCGCGTACGGCACCGCCCCGGGGGCGGCGGCGAGCCACCCCGGACGGCCGCGCCCGGGCCCGCCGCGCCCAGGCGGCCTGCCGGGCTCAGGCGGCCTGCCGGGCTCAGGCGGCCTGCCGGGCTCAGGCGGCCGCGCTCTTGTCCTCGCGCTGGGTCGCGGCCGCGCGCGCCTGCTCCACGGCCAGGTCGATCTCCAGCCGGATCTCCTTGCCCACCAGCCAGCCACCGGACTCGAGGGCGACGTTCCAGGTCAAGCCCCAGTCCTCGCGATTGATCCGGGCAGACCCGTGGAAGCCCGCTCGGAGGCCACCGTTCATCCCCTGGTACAGGCCGAGGAACTCGACATCGAACGTCACCGGTCGCGACACACCACGGATCGTGAGGTCACCGGTGACGGCGTAGTCGTCACCGCCCTTGGCCTTCACGCCGGTCGTGGTGAACGTGATGAGCGGGTAGGTCCCGGCGTCGAGGAAGTCCGGCGAGCGCAGGTGCCCGTCGCGCTGCTCGACACCGGTGTCGATCGAGTCGGCACGAACCGCGAACGACCCGCGGGACGCGCCGGGCTCGGCTTCGTCGAGCTCGAGCGAACCCTCGACGGTGGTGAACTTGCCATGGACGGTGGTGACCATCATGTGCTTGGTGGCGAAGGTGACGTCGGTGTGGGCGGCGTCGAGGTCCCAGGTGGTGCTGGCCATGTTCGAGGTCCTCTCCAGGGAGCGGCCCGTGAGCCGCCTCCCTTGTATTAGTTGCATGTGCAACCATATGGCCATGTAGTTGTATTGTCAACCAACTTCCGACGGGGTAGGATTCCGGTCATGACATCCGAGCTCGCCCCCGGCGCCCGGTCGGACGAACGGACCGGCCCCGGGTTGGCCGCCGCGCCGCCGCACGCCGATCCACGGCTGGGCGCGTGGCGGTCCTTCCTGCGTGCCCACGCCAGGCTGATCCGACGCCTGGACGAGGAGCTCCGGGCCGCGCATCAGCTGTCGCTGGCCGAGTACGATGCCCTGCTGCAGCTGGCGGCCGCGCCGGGCCGGCGTCTTCGGATGAGCGTCCTCGCGGACCGGGTGCTGCTGTCGCGCAGCGGGATCACCCGCCTGGTCGATCGCCTGGTCGCCGATGGCATGGTGGAGCGGTCCGCGTGCAGTACCGATGCCCGCGGCGCCGAGGCCGCCCTGACCCGGGCGGGGCTGGACCGGCTTCGGCTCGCCGCGCGGACCCACCTCGACGGCGTCGAGCGGTACTTCCTGGACGTGGTGGACGCCGACGACCAGGCGGCCATCGAGCGCGGCCTGGACCGCGTGATCGACGGGCTCGAGGCCGGCGAGGGAGCCGGCGCGCCGGGCTTCGCCACGGAGGACGCCTGACGGCGGACGTGACGGGCACGGGCCGCCTGCTCGCCGGGACCAGCGGCTTCGCGTACCCGGGCTGGGCGCCGCGGTTCTATCCGGCCGGGACCAGGGCTGCCGAGCGACTCCCGCGCTACGCCGCACGGCTGCCTGCGTGCGAGCTGAACAACACGTTCTATGCGCGCCCCACGGCCGACCGGATCCGGGCCTGGTGCGCCGCGGTCCCCGCGACGTTCCGGTTCGTGGTCAAGGCGCAGCGGGGCGCGAGCATCCGCGCCCTGTACGCGGATCCCGCGGCGGCGGTGCCGTGGCTGACCGAGACGCTCCCGGCGTTCGGCGAGCGGCTGGGCGCTGTGCTGTTCCGGGTGCCGTCGGAGATCGCCCGCCAGGACGATCGGTTGGCGGGCCTGCTCTCGGCCTGGCCAGCGGCGATCCCCCTGGTCCTCGAGGCACAGCACCCGTCATGGCAGGTCGACGAGACGTTCGCTGCGCTGAAGGCGGCGGGCGTGGTGCTGTGCACGACCGACCTCGACGAGCTCGATGGGTCACCCGACATCCGGCGGACCGGGCCGTTCCTGTACTTGCGGCTGCGGCGAACGAGCTACGACGAGGCCGGGCTGGACGCCTGGGCACGACGACTGGTCCCGTTCCTGGACGACGGCCTCGACGCGTTCGTCCTGTTTCGGCACGACGATGACGGCACCAGCGCGCTCCACGCGGCCGGGTTCGCGGAGCGCGTGGAACGCGCGCGGGAGGCCGGCTGAGCGAGCCGGCGTCAGGCCCGCCCGGCGGACCGGGATCCCTCCGCCGGACCGAACGCGACGATCAGCTGCAGCTGCTCGGTGATGTCGTGGAACCGGTGCGGGACCCCAGCAGCCACGAACAAGGTGTCGCCCGGGCCGACGGAGCAGGTCTCCTCGCCGGCGGTGAAGCGCCCGCGGCCGGCCAGCACGACATACGCCTCGTCTTCGGTGTGCGGCTGCTGGCGATCGACCTCGCCCGGTCCCAGCACGTAGAGGCCGAGTGACAGGTCGGGGATCCGCAGGAACTCGAGGTACGGGTCACCCGAGACCGCGCGACGGGCGATGAGGTCTTGCAGCGGGAACGCAGCGAATCGGTCCATGTCGCTACGCTACGCGCGTCTCATGCATGCTGCCAGCCCCCTGCCCCGCCGCACCGCCGTCGTGGTCATCTGGCTCGCCCTGCTCGCGGGCGCCTGTGGAAGCCAGGTCGGGACGTCGCCCACGGGCTCGTCCGGGCCGGGCTCGTCGGTTCCCGGCTCGTCGGTTCCGGGCTCGTCAGGGTCTGCCGTGCCCATCGAATCGTCGCCGCCTTCGGCAACCGGCCTGCCCGCGGGGGCGACCCCGATCGTGCCCCCCGGCGGGCCCGGCGATCGCCCCGATCTGGCCGCCGTCCGCGTGTCGCTGCAGACCGTCGTCGAGGGGCTCACGTCGCCCCTGTTCGTCACGGCGGTTCCCGACGGGAGCGGGCGACTGTTCGTCGCCGAGCAGGGTGGCCAGATCCGGATCGTGCAGGACGGGCAGCTGCTGCCCGCCCCGTACCTGGACATCTCGGACCGCGTCTCCGCGGGCGGCGAGCGCGGCCTGCTCGGGCTAGCCTTTCCGCCGTCGTTCGGCGACACGCGGGCGACGTTCTACGTCCACTACTCGGACCTGAACGGCAACACGACGATCGCCGCATTCGACGCCCGATCCGGGGACGCGTCCACGGTGGACGCCTCGACCGAACGCACCATCCTGACCGCGACCCAGCCGTACGCCAACCACAACGGCGGCTGGATCGGCTTCGATCCGGACGGGATGCTGCTGATCGGGCTGGGTGACGGCGGCAGCGGCGGCGATCCCGAGAACCGGGCCTCGAGCCTGGACACCTTGCTGGGCAAGATCCTCCGGATCGACGTGCTCGGGGCAACGGGCGCGGACCCGTACCTGGTCCCCGCCGACAACCCGTTCGTCGGCCGACCGGGTGCCCGACCGGAGATCCTGCACTACGGCCTGCGCAACCCGTTCCGCGACAGCGTGGACCTCGAGACCGGCAACCTGTGGATCGGGGACGTGGGCCAGAGCAGCTGGGAGGAGGTGGACGTCGCGCCGGCCGGGGCAGCCGGGCTGGACTTCGGCTGGCACCGCTGGGAGGGCGCCCACTGCTACGACCCGCCCGAGGGCTGCGATCCGACCGGGGTCACCATGCCCGTGACCGAGTACGGGCACGGGGCCGGCTGCTCGGTGATCGGCGGCGTCGTGTACCGGGGCGACGCGATCCCCGCGCTGCGCGGCGCCTACCTGTTCAGCGACTATTGCTCCGGCACGCTGTGGGCGATCGATGCCGGGATGGACGCGGTGCAGGCACCGATCACGCTCCTCGAGACCGGTCGGTCGGTCAGCTCGATCGGGATCGACGAGGACGGCGAGGTCTACCTGACTGACCTCGCGGGCGGGCAGCTGCTGCGGCTGGTCCCGGCCTCCTGATCGCCGGTCAGTCGAGCTCCCAGGCGGCGGTCACCGAGACCACGACCTCGATCCGGCCCGGGACGACCGGCGTCGGAGCCTCGGACGCCGCCGCCATGGCCATCATCCGCATCTCGCGTCGCGGCACCGGTGCGACGGACCCACCCTCGGTGATGCCCACGAGCGCTCCCAGGCGGTGGTCCGCGGCCTCGGCAATGGTGGTTGCCCGCGCCCGCGCATCCGCCACCGCGAGGCGACGCGCCTCGCTGCTCGCCGGGCCCTCGTCGCCGAGCTGGAACCGCACGCCGTCGAGACCCGTGGCGCCGGCGGCCAGCCCGGCATCGAGCACGCGACCGACCAGCTCGAGGTCCCGGACCACGACGGCGATCCGGTTCACTACGGTGAAACCCCGGCGCACCGGGCGGCCGGTCTCGTGCTCCCAGTTGGGCGAGACGTCGATCCCCGCCGTTCGCAGATCCGGCGCTGCGACGCCGGCCGAGGACAGGGCGTCGAGCACGGCTTGCGCCGCGGTCGCGACGACCGCCCGGGCGTCGGCCGCCGTCTGGCGCGTGGCCTCCACCACGAACGTCGCCTGCGCCACGTCGGCCGCCCGTTCCACGCGGCCCACCCCCACGACCGACACGGTGGGTCGTTCGCCGTCTGCTGCCATGTGCTGCTCCCGGCGATCCGCGTCCAGCCGGCCTGGTGGCCGGCGTTCAGGCCGCGGGCGTCGCTCCGGCGTTCGATGCTACCGGAGCGGGGCGGGGGGCCATGGGCCGCAGGAACAGCGCGAGGACCACGAGGATGTAGGCCAGCCACACGAGGAGCGTGATGACCTCCGGCTGGGACGTGTAGCCGAACAGCGCCCGGAGGAACCCGCCGATGACCAACGGGAGCCCGCCCGGGGCGCCGGGCATCGCTTCGTGCGGCAGGGTGGCCGAGATGTCGAACGCGGGTGCCGTCCCGATCCCGATCCAGCCGATCTCCACGAACTCGTGGACCGCGGACGCGAGCAGCCCGGCAGCGATGAAGATCAGCGCGATGCCCGTCCAGCGGAAGAAGACGCGGAGGTTGATCAGGCGGGCCCCGCGATAGAACCCCACGCCCAGCAGGGCCGCGATCCCGAGGCCGGCAACGGCGCCAATCAGGACCGCCGCGGAGTCGGACTGGGCGGATGTCGAGAGGCCGAACAGGAACAGCGAGGTCTCCAGGCCCTCGCGGATCACCGCGGTGAACGCGAGCAGGGCCAGGCCGTTCGCGCTGCCCGTCGTGAGGACGCGATCCACGCGTGCCTGCAGCTCACCCTTGACCGACGCCGACTGGCGGCGCATCCAGAACAGCATCCAGGTAACGACCGCGGCCGCGAGCAGCATCGCCAGCCCCTCGAACACCTGCTCCCAGGGTGATGGGAGCTCGCCCAGGGTGAGGAACAGGACCAGCCCGGCCCCGATGCTCACCAGGATCGCGGCGATCGTGCCTGCCCAGATCCGCCCGAAGTGGCGGCTGTTCCCGGTGCGTGCGAGATAGGCCAGGATGATGCTGACGATGAGCGCCGCCTCGACGCCCTCTCGAAGGCCGGTGACGAGGCCGCTGGCAAGGGACCCGAAGTCCACGGATGGCTCCTGTGATACGCAGGGTGGGGGCGCTTTGGGGACGCCCTGGCAGGACGGGAGCGTGTGCTGGCCGCGATGGTAGTCCGCCGCGCAACGATCGTCAAGGTCACTTGATGACCAACGGCAAGGGGCCCTGATTGAGGTGCCCGGGACGGGGTCCGGCAACCGCTCTAGACTGGGCTGGAATACCCCACCGTGGTGGTACCTGTGACGGGGTCCGCTGCGGGTCTTCGCCGCACGATCCGGCCCCCTCCCGGATCGTGCGGCGTACCTTGTGGTGCGGCTCGTGCGGCTCGTGCGGCTCGTGCCGTGTGCCTGTCGTGGGGCGAAGGTGCTTCGGCCGCCGGTCAGCCCCCGGTCGCCGCCATCACGACCGCGCACGCCGCCACGATTGCGACCGGTGGCACGCGTCGTGCCACCAACAGGACGGCCCCCGCGGTGGCCAGGCCGAGCGCGAGCGGCGAGGTGATGCCACCGATCCCGACGGGCGTGACCAGGGCCGCGGCCAGGATGCCGACCACGGCTGCGTTCACGGCGTCGAGCGAGGGCCGGAGCCGGGGGCGGCCGAGCAGCGATCCCGCGACCGGCAGCGCGGCGAGCACCAGCAGGGAACCAGGCAGGAAGATCGCGACGGTCCCGAGGGTAGCGCCGGCCACGCCACCCGGACCGGCGGTCGACACCGTGCCGAGATAGGAGCCGAAGGTGAACAACGGGCCAGGGACCGCCTGGGCCACACCGTAGCCCGCGAGGAATGCATCGGGCGTCACCCAGCCCGGTGCGACGACCCCGGCATCGAGCAGGGGCAGCACGACGTGCCCACCGCCGAACACCAGGGAGCCGGCCCGGACGAGCGCGGCCGTAAACCCCACGCCTGGTGCCTCGAACGCCAGGGCGGCCAGCTGGCTTGCCGCGAGCAGCACCACGAACGCCGCCGCGAGCGCGACCGCCACCCGCCGACCGCCGGTGCTCGATCGGAGCAGCGGGTCGTCCGGCGCCGGAGCCTCCCGGCGCGAACCGAGCAGCAACGGCCCCGCGACGGCTGTCGCGACGATGAGCGCGAGCTGGGTGAGCGGTGACGGGAGCGCAAGGCTGATCGCGGCGGCAACGGCGGCGACCAGGAGCCGTGGCGCGTCGGGCGTCAGGCGCCGGGCCATCGCGAGGACCGCCTGGGCCACCACGGCAACCGCGGCGACCTTGAGCCCGTCGATGGCGCCGGCGACCGGACCCGAGTCGGGCAGCGCTCCACCGGCGACGCCGAGACCGATCGCGGTCATGATCACGGCGCTCGGGAGCGTGAACCCGATCCACGCGGCGAGCGCCCCTGCCCAGCCCGCCCGGAGGCGCCCGGCCGCGATCGTGAGCTGGCTGCTGGCTGGACCCGGCAGCATCTGGCACAGCGCGACGAGCTCGCTGAACGCCGCGTCGTCGAGCCAGCGGCGCTGGACCACGAACGCCTCGCGCTGATAGCCGAGATGGGCGATCGGCCCGCCGAACGAGGTGAGCCCCAGGCGCAGCGTCACGCCCAGCACCTCGAGGGCGGACCCGCGGGCCTCGCGAGGCTGCCCGGGTGGCTGCGCGGGAGGCTGACCGAGTGGCTGCGCCGGAGGCTGCGCGCGTGGCTGCGCCGGAGGCTGCGCGCGTGGCTGCCCGCGTGAGCGACGACCCGCCAGTGGATCGGTCGGCGAGGTCACTCGGCTGTCGCCCTCCCTCGGCCCGCCGGACCGCCCGGACCAGGTCCGCGTCAGATCGCGAGCGGGTCCGGCGCGTCCGGGTCCAGGCCGAGCTCGCGGATGGCCTTCGCGGCAGCCTTCGGGTCCAGCGACCCGCAGCGGGTGAGGCCCGACAGGGCGGCGGCGGCGATGTGCGGCGGATCGATCTCGAAGAAGTCGCGCAGGGCCTCGCGAGTGTCGCTGCGCCCGAACCCGTCGGTGCCCAGGACCAGGTACGGCTGGGGCAGCCAGCGCGCCACCATGTCGGGAAGCTGGCGGATCCAGTCGGTCGCGATGACGATCGGCCCGCCGTCGGGACCCAGGACCTGGGACACGTACGGCACCCGGGCCGGCTTGTCCGGGTTGAGCCGGTTCCAGCGCTCCACGGCCTGGGCCTCGCGCCGCAGCTGCTGGAACGAGGTGGCCGAGTAGACCTCGGCGGCGATCCCGAACCGTTCGGCGAGCAGCGCCTGGGCAGCGATGACCTGCTGCAGGATGGCGCCCGAGCCGACCAGCCGGACCCGGCCCCTGGGCTTCGCTGACCTCCGGGGCGGCGGCGAAGCGGTAGATGCCCGCGGACGATCCCCTCGTCGGCACCGTCCGGCTTGCGGCGCCTGCGCGTAGTTCTCGTTGTAGACGGTCACGTAGTAGAAGACGTCCTCGCCGTCCCCGTACATCCGCTCGATGCCGTCGCGGATGATCGCGGCCAGCTCGTAGGCGAAGGCCGGGTCGTAGCGCCCGGATCACGGGCACGGTCGAGGCGAGGACCTGCGTGTGACCATCGTCATGCTGGAGGCCCTCGCCCGCCAGCGTCGTACGGCCGGCGGTGGCGCCGATCATGAAGCCGCGTCCACGCTGATCCCCGAACGCCCACGCCTGGTCGCCCGTCCGCTGGAACCCGAACATCGAATAGAAGATGTAGAACGGGATCATCGGCTCGCCGTGCGTCGCGTAGGACGTGCCGGCAGCCTGGAACGAGGCCATCGAGCCGGCCTCGTTGATCCCCTCCTCCAGCACCTGGCCGTCGGTCGCCTCGCGGTACGACAGCACGAGGTCGGAGTCCACCGGGTTCGTAGCGCTGTCCGAGCGCGGCGTAGATCCCGACCTCCTTGAACAGCGGGTCCATGCCGAAGGTGCGGGCCTCGTCCGGGATGATCGGCACGATCCGCCGCCCGATCTCCGGGATCACGGATCAGGTTCCGCAGCAGCCGGGCGAAGACCATCGTGGTGAGACACGGCCGTGCGTGCTGCCGGCCGCGAACTCCGCGTCCACGGCAGCTCCGGCGCCGGGCAGCGCATGCGCGCGGACGACCCGCCGCGGCAGGGGTCCGCCCAGCTGCCGGCGGCGCTCCTGGAGGTAGCGCGACCTCCTCCGACTCGGGTCCGGGATGGAAGTACGGGGCGTCCTTGAGCTGCTCGTCGGGGATCGGCAGCTCGAGCCGGTCGCGGAACACGCGCAGCTCGTCCTCGTTGAGCTTCTTGGCCTGGTGGGTGATGTTGCGCGCCTCGACGCCACGGCCCAGCGTCCAGCCCTTGACCGTCTTGGCCAGCACCACCGTCGGGGCGCCGCGGTACTCGGTCGCAGCCTTGTACGCGGCGTACACCTTGCGGTAGTCGTGGCCGCCACGGCGGAGCTTGAGGAGGTCGTCGTCCGAGAGGTGCTCGACGATCTTGCGCAGGCGCGGATCGGGCCCGAAGAACTGCTCGCGGACGTATGCGCCGGTTGACACCGAGTACTTCTGGAACTCGCCGTCGAGCGTCTCGTTCATCTTCTCGACCAGCACGCCGTCGACATCGCGGGCCAGGAGCTCGTCCCATTCGCGGCCCCAGATCACCTTGATCACGTTCCAGCCGGCACCGCGGAACAGGCCCTCGAGCTCCTGGATCACCTTGCCGTTGCCGCGCACCGGGCCGTCGAGCCGCTGGAGGTTGCAGTTGATGACGAAGGTCAGGTTGTCCAGGCCTTCGCGGGCCGCCAACGAGATGCCGGCGATGGACTCGGGCTCGTCCATCTCGCCGTCGCCCAGGAACGCCCACACGCGCTGCTCGGACGTGTCGCGCATGCCCCGGTTCTGGAGGTAGCGGTTGAACCGGGCCTGGTAGATCGCGGCCAGCGGGCCCAGGCCCATGGACACGGTGGGGAACTCCCAGAAGTCGGGCATCAGGCGGGGATGCGGGTACGAGCTCAGGCCCTTGCCGCCGACCTCGCGCCGGAAGTGATCCAGCTGGTCCTCGGACAGCCGGCCCTCGAGGAAGGCGCGGGCATAGATCCCGGGCGCCGCGTGACCCTGGAAGAACACCTGGTCGCCGCCGCCCGGGTGGTCCTTGCCCTGGAAGAAGTGGTTGAACCCGACCTCGTACAGGCTGGCCGCGGACGCGTACGTGGCCAGGTGGCCGCCCAGCCCCGGATACCGGTTGTTGGCCCGCAGCACCATGGCCACCGCGTTCCAGCGGATCAGGCGACGGATCCGGCGCTCGAGCGCCTCGTCGCCCGGAAAGAACGGCTCCTGCTCCGGGCTGATCGTGTTGATGTACCGGGTCCGGGTCAGGCTCGGCAGTCCGACGTGCCGCTGGCGCGCACGCTTCAGCAGCTTGAACATCAGGAACCGGGCGCGGTTCTCGCCCTCCTGGTCCACGACCTGGTCGAGGGAGTCGAGCCAGTCCTGGGTCTCGAACTCGTCGATGTCCGGAAGCTGGTGCTTGAATTCGTCGAAGTACATCGGGGCTCCGTGGACGCGAGGGCAGCGATCGCCCTGGAACGGCGTACAGCGTAGCCCCGTTGCGCCCGGCGCGCGGCCGGACGTGCGACCGCGGGGGCGCGTGGAGCCGCTCGGGTTGATGTCCCGGACAGCACCTTCGGGTCTGCGGGCCGCGGGATCGCCGGGCGTCGCCCGTGGGTGGATCGCGGGGCGTCCGCCGTGGGTGGATCGCGGGGCGTTCACTCCAGCGGTTCCCGGCAGCACTGGAACGGGACGCGTGCCACCTGGCGGCTCCACGGGCTCCGCGCCGCCAGATGGGTCGGCTGGCGGCCCATCGGGCGGAGATGGGCGTTCCTGCCGGCCGCCGACCGCTGGAGTGCTCGCGGCGCGATCCACGGGAGCGGGGCGGGCGAGCCGGGCGGGCCAGGGCGAAGGGGCGGGAGCAAGAGGCGCGAGCGAAGGGGGCCGGAGCGAAGGGGACGAGCGTGAGCGGAGGGGGCCGGGCGAAGGGGCGGGCGGGCTCGCGTGGGCGGGCGGCGGGGAAGCGCAGGCGCGGGACGGCGAGCGCAAGATCGTGTGAGCCCGCGTCCGATCAGATGACGATCAGCCCGTTGGCACTCGGTATCCGTCCATCGCGGAGGCTGCGCAGGACCTGCCGGCCATCCAGGGGCAGAAGGGCGCGCAGCGCCGGTCGATGCACCGAGAGAACCCTCCGATTGGCGGCTGTGTCGGCGACGAGGAGCAGCAGCACGTCGACCCCTCCGTCACGGAACTTGAGGGCGAGGCGCCGCTCGAGCGCCTGGATGTCGAGCAGCTTCGTCTCGCCTTCGCACCCAGCCCGCTGCCCGTCAAGCGCAAGCATCGCGTCCCAGGCGCGCCGGTCACCGGGTATCGGTAGCGGTACTTCCGTGTCCCATCGGACGCCGGGAGGAAGCCTGGTCCGGAACCGCTCGAGAAGAGCGAGCTGGCCAGCGTCACGCACCGGGTCGCCGTCCGGGAATGTCCTCGCGACAAGGCGCAGACCGACGGCCATCGCGGCGCGTGTCGCCTGGTCGATGGTCAGGCTCCGAATCTGGCCGCGCTCGATGCGTCCCCATTGGGCATGGGACATGTCCGCACCTGAACCCGCCGAACGCTGGCTGACGCCGGATCCAACGCGTGCCGCGCGAATCTCGTCGCCAAGCCGCTGGCGGAGCTGCGCAGCGGAGCGGCGCGCATCTGCAACCGTGTCGTGGCGTGTGCTCACGACACGATGATGAAGAGCTCGACTTGCCGGAGGCTTATCCGCCCGGGGCCCGCCTGTCTTGACGTGCGGTGAGGGTGCGGCCCCGCGGCCCACGCCCTTGGCTCTGCGGCCCTGATCGCGGGGCGGGTCTGCGGCCGTGCGATCGCCGGGCGTCCGCCGTGCGTGGCTCGCCGGGCGTCGCCCGTGGGTGGATCGCGGGGCGTTCACTCCAGCGGTTCCCGGCAGCACTGGAACGGGACGCGTGCCACCTGGCGGCTCCACGGGCTCCGCGCCGCCAGATGGGTCGGCTGGCGGCCCATCGGGCGGAGATGGGCGTTCCTGCCGGCCGCCGACCGCTGGAGTGCTCGCGGCGCGATCCACGGGAGCGGGGCGGGCGAGCCGGGCGGGCCAGGGCGAAGGGGCGGGAGCAAGAGGCGAGAGCGAAGGGGGGCCAGGGCGAGAGGGCCAGGGCGAAGGGGCGGGCGAGCCTGGCGAGCCGCGAACCAGCGGCAAGCAGCGCGCCCGCCCCACCCCGACCGACGGCAGGGTAGGGTTACGCCATGCTCCGCTACCGACCGGGCATCGCGCTCATCGTGGTCGACGTCCAGAACGATTTCGCCGATCCGGCAGGCAGCCTCAGCGTCCGCGGGGCTGCCGCGGTGATCCCGATCATCAATCGCGAGATCTCGCTCGCCGCCGCCAACGGCGCGCGCATCGTCTGCACGCAGGACTGGCACCCCGAGCACACTCCCCACTTCGCGAAGGACGGTGGCGTGTGGCCGGACCACTGCATCCGCGACACGTGGGGCGCCGCGTTTCACCCGGACCTGGCGGTCCCCGAGGGCACGCCGGTCGTGCGCAAGGGTGCCAATGGCGAGGACGGCTATTCCGGGTTCACGATGCGTGACCCGGTCTCGGGCGAGACGATCGGCACGGTCCTCGAGGCCCAGCTCCGTGACGCGGGCGTCGACGGCGTGGTGGTGACTGGGCTGGCCACCGACTACTGCGTGAAGGCAACCGCGCTCGACGCGGCGCGCCTGGGCTTCGCGACGACCGTGCTGACCGACGCGGTGGCGGCGGTGGACCTCGAGCCCGGCGACGGCGAGCGAGCGCTGGCCGAGATGCGGGACGCGGGCGTTCAGCTGCATTCCACGCGTCTTCGATGATCCGCCGCCTGTTCGCGCTGGCGCTGGTGCTCGCCCCGGCCGGCTTCGTGCTCGACCGGTGGCTGGCGGCCCGCCGCGGCGCCACGCCGCCGGAACCGACGCGGATGCTCGTCGTGGTCGACGCACCCATCAACGAGACGTGGTCGGTGCTGGCCGACATCCCGCTCCAGGTGGAGTGGATGCGCGAGATGAAGCGGGTCGAGCTCACGACTCCCGGACCGACGGGCGTGGGAACCCGCGGCACGGCGCTCGTGCGCGTGTTCGGGGTCCCCGTCACCGACCCGGTCGAGGTCGTCGCGTTCGAGCCGCCGACCAGGTTCGCGATCCGCCACGAAGGCCTGTTCACGGGAGGCGGCGTGATCACGCTCGAGCCTGGCGCGGATGGCCGGACGACCATCGTCCGCTGGGACGAGACGCTGCGTCCGCCGCTGCTGCCGGACCTCGGCGGGCTGATCATCGCTCCCATCCTGCGTCCGATCTTCCAGGCCGACCTCCACCGCTTTCGACGACTCGTCGAGACCGGCTCGGCGGACGCCTGAGGCCGGCGGCGATCCAGCCAGCCGTCACGGAGCGAGCGCAGGCGATGCAGGTCCACCTCGTCGACGCGACCTACGAGCTGTTCCGGGCCCACTTCGCCCCGCGACCGCCGGTGCGCGGCCGGGACGGCGTCGTCCTGTCGGGCGTCAGCGGACTCGTCGAGCAGCTGCTGTTCCTCCTGCGCGAGCAGGGGGCGACGCACGTCGGGTGCGCGACCGATCGGGTGATCCGATCGTTTCGCAACGACCTCTACCCCGGCTACAAGACCGAAGCCGGCGTGCCGGCCGAGCTCCTGGCCCAGTTCCCTATCGCTGAGCAGGCGATCGAGGCGCTTGGGCTCGTGCTGTGGCCGATGGTCGAGTTCGAGGCCGACGACGCGATCGCGGCCGCCGCCGACCGGTTCGCGGCAGATGCCCGCGTGGACCGGATCGTGATCTGCACGCCCGACAAGGACATGGCGCAATGCGTGCGTGACGCCCGGATCGTGCTCTGGGACCGGCGCCGCGACCTCGTGTACGACGATGACGGTGTGCGTGCGAAATGGGGCGTGGGGCCTGACAGCGTGCCCGACCGGCTGGCCCTCGTCGGCGATGCTGCCGACGGGTTTCCCGGGCTGCCGGGCTGGGGCGACAAATCGGCGTCGGCGGTGCTCGCACGGTACGGGCATCTCGAGGCCATCCCGGCCAACGGCAGCGCGTGGGACGTGACCGGGATCCGGAATGCGGTGGGGCTGGCTGCAACGCTCCGGGACCGGATGGCCGATGCCCTGCTGTTCCGCGATCTTGCCCGGCTGCGGACGACGGGCGACGGCGTGCCGATCCCCCAGCACGATGTCGAGGCCCTGCGCTGGCCAGGCGCCGACCGGTCCCGGTGGGAGGCGTTCTGCGATGCATGGGACCTGGCGCGACTGCGAACCCGCCCCCACCGTTGGCGCCCGGCGAGCTGATCCCGCCCGGCGAGCTGATCGTGCCCGGCCCGCCGATCCCGCCCGGCGAGCTGATCCCGCGAAACGCCGACCAGGCGGCGAACCGGTCCCCGCCCGATCAGGCGGCCAGGCGCAGCAGCTCCGCGTGGTGCGCGACCGGCGCGGCCACCAGGCCGAACATCCGGGTCGCCTTGTCCACGTCGAACCAGGGGCCCCCGCCGGTGTCGGTCACGAGCGCGCCGGCGCGCTCCGCGATCAGCCCCGCGGCGGCGACGTCCCAGGCCGACATGCCGCCTGACTGGACGAACGCATCGAACCGGCCGTTGGCGACGTACACGAGGGCGAGCGCGGCCGAGCCCATGTTGCGCGACACGCGGATCGCCTTCCGGACGGTTCGCGCTCGCGTCGCCACCCGCCGCCCACCGAGCGCCAGCGACACGACGAAGTCGGCGAGCAATTCCTTGTCGGAGGCGTGGATCTCGACGTCGCCGAGGCACGCAGGGCCATCCGCGGTCGCCCAGAACGTCTCGGCGCGCATCGGATCATGGACGGCCCCGGCCGCCGGGGTGCCGTCGACGACCAGGCCGACCGAGACGCAGAAGAACGGGATGCCGTTCGCGTAGTTCACGGTGCCGTCGAGCGGGTCGATGATCCACGTCCGCCCGTGGGCGAGGTCCCGACCGGGGGGCGTCGAGGTCGAGTCGCCGGTCGAGGTCGAGCCGCCGGTCGGAGCCGGCGACCCGACGGCGGCCCCGCGCGGTCTGCGCCCCGTGGGTGCCCGATGCGCGCCCGACTCCTCGGCCAGGATGCCGTCACCCGGGAACCGCTCCCGGATCGCGCGCAGGATCAGGTCCTCGGACAGGTGATCCACCTCGGTCACGACGTCCTTGGGCGACTTGTGATGGATCGCTCCCACGCGCTCGTAGCGCTCGAGCTGGAGGCGACCAGCCGCCTCCGCGATCTCCCGGGCGAACGCGACGTCATCCGCGTATCTGCCGCTGCCGGTCACGCCCCGCAGTCCGCGGTGAGCTCCTTGGGCGTCGAGCCGAGGCTGGCGACCACCGCGTCGAAGCTGATGGTCTTGCCCGGTTCGACGACCGGACTCTGGACGAAGGCGGCCTCGGGTCCGATGCCGAGGATCGTCGGATCATCGATCCGGCAGGTGGTGCTGCCGGCGCTCGAGCCCTTGTTGGTCACGGAGATCGTGACCCTCAGCCCGGCCGGATCCGCGACCACGGCAGCGACGGACGAGGTGAACGGCCCGATGCCCATCAGCGCGAGCCGGGCAACCACCGCCATCAGGATGACCGCCAGCCCGATGCCCAGGAACACGGTGCCGTGCGCCTGGGACGCCGAGGGCGCCTTGAGGCCAAGCGGGTTGCAGCGCTCGCACATCGACTCCGAGATGGGGATCCGGGCGCCGCACCGCACGCAGCCGTGCATCGGCTCGACCGGGGTCGCGGGCGATGGCTGTCGTGCGTGAGCGGGGGTCATCTCTACCGGGTGCGGGTGGTGACGAGGTCCAGGGGACGGCGGGGACGCGACCCCGGACGCTGATGGTGCCACGGAACGGCGGAACGCGGTTGCGGCGGCCCGGGCTGCGGTCCGTCCGGGCGAATGCCGGGGAGGATCCCGGTCAGTGTCCGATCACAGCCCCGTCTCGAACAGCCGGATGTCGGCCGGCCCCGCCGCGTGTCCATCGCCACGCGTGTGCTCGAGCGCGCCACGGGCGCCCAGGGCGTCGAGGTCCACGGGCATCCGGGCGATCATGTCCAGCACCACCTCGCGGATCCGCGCCGCATTCTGCTCGAACACGGCCAGCACGTCATGGGCCGTCACCGCGTGCGTCCCCTCGAGAACCCCGGCGTCGTAGTCGGTGATGAGAGCGATGTTGACGACCGCCATGCCGAGCTCGCGGCACAGGTAGGCCTCGGGATACTGGGTCATGTTGATGACCTCCCATCCCGCATCCGAGAACCACTTCGACTCGGCCTTGGTCGAGAACCGGGGACCCTGGATGACGACCACCGTGCCGCCCTCGTGGACCGTGATCCCGTGATCCCGGATCACGTCCAGAGCGAGCTGGCGCAGAACCGGGTCGTAGATCTCGGCCGAGGACACGTGGGACACGATGGGGCCGTCGAAGAACGTGTCGGCACGGCCGCTTGTCCGGTCCACGAACTGGTCCGACACCACGAAGTGGCCTGGCTCGACGTGGAGCTGCAGCGAACCAGCGGCACATGGGCTGATGACGGCCTTGACGCCCAGCGAGCGCAACGCCCACACGTTGGCGCGATAGTTGATCTTGTGGGGCGGGATCGTGTGGCGGCGACCATGGCGCGGCAGGAACGCGACCCGCCGGCCCGCGACGACGGCCAGGAACACGCTGTCCGACGGCGGGCCATACGGGGTGTCGATCTTCGCTTCCCGAACGTCGTCCAGCAGCGAGTAGAACCCCGACCCCCCGATCACGCCGATCTCGGCCGCATCCGCCACGTCCATCCTCCGCTTCGTGCTGGGCATTCTCGCATGGGCCGTGGGGCCTACGATGAGCCGATGATCGAGCCCGAGGGCATTCCGGGAGATCGGATCTGGCTGGCCGACTGGCGCCGCCGGATCGCCGAGCTGTACGCGGACGTGCGCGCTGACGGCGGCCACCGACCCCGCCGCGGCCTGGGCACGGTGGCGGGCCGAGCGGGAGGCCCTGTTCCGAGACCACCCGCAGTCGCCGTTGCCGGCCGCCGAGCGACCGGGCTTCCGGGCGCGGCACTGGCCGTACGACGACCGGCTCCGGTTCCTCCTCCCGGTGGAGACAGCCGACGGGACGGCGTCGAGCCAGGGCGCGCTCGCGCTGCCCAACAGCGGCGCCGATGTGCTCGCCTTCGACCGGGTCGGGGACGTGCGCCTGCCGCTGCCCGGCGGCGAGCAGGCGCTGGGCCTGTTGTGGATGCGCGGCTACGCGGGGGGCCTGTTCCTGCCATTCCGCGACGCGACCAACGGCAGCACCACCTATGGCGCCGGGCGCTACGTCCTGGACACGGCGAAGGGCGCCGATCTCGGTGGCGATCCCCAGACCGGCTCGCTGGTGGTGGACCTCAACTTCGCCTTCCACCCGTCGTGCGCGTTCGACGCCCGCTGGGCATGCCCGCTGGCACCGCCGGGGAACCGGCTCGACGCGGCGATCGAGGCGGGCGAGCGGCTACGCTGAGCCGCGTACACGGGAGGCACGCGTCATGACCCTGAGCCTCGGCGGCTGGAGCACCCTTGGCATCGCGGCCGCCATCTGCATCGTCGCCGGCATTGCCCTGCTCGTCGCCTTCGCCGCCAGCCGCGGCCTCGTCCACCGGGACCTTGATGCCCTCGAGCCGGATCCGGGCATCGACGCTCCGCCGGTCGGGACCGGCAGCGGGCGAACCGGCAGCCGTGACGCGAGCCGCACCCTGGGAGTCGCCGGGGCCGCGCTCCTGGTCGCTGGCCTGGTCCTGGGCCTGGCCTCGGCCGTGGCCGGCTGGGACAACGGCGGGTCGACCGCCGGCAACGGCCCCGGAGCCGCGCCGCTGGACTGCGCCCAGTCCTGGAACGGCTGCCCGCAGGCAACGCCCGGTCCGTAGCCGCCGGGACCGGAGCCAGCGAGACCGGAGCCGGCGAGACCAGAGCGAGCGAGACCAGAGCCGGCATCCGCGCGATCGCGTGATCGAGCGGCCGCCCGCTACCATCAGCGCATGCCCACCTCGTCCACCTCGCTCTCGGACGCTGCCCGGGACTTCCTCGGCGGTCTCCACGTGGCCACGATCGCCACGATCGACGAGGACGGCGCTCCGCGCCAGGCGGTGGCCTGGTATCGCCTGGAGCCGGACGGCCGGGTCCTCCTGAACTCGCGGACCCCCCGTCGCTGGTGCCTGAACCTGCTGCGCGATCCCCGGGTGGCGCTGTCCGTGATCGACGGCACCGACGGCTACCGGTGGCTGGGACTCACGGGTCTGGTGGACGAGGTGGTCCAGGACGTGGACCGCGCCCGCGACGACATCGTCGCGCTCGCCCACCGCTACCACCCCGAGGGTCCGTCCGCCGAGTCGATCGCGACCTTCCGCCGCCAGCCCCGCGTGTCGTTCCTGGTGCGCATCATCGGCGTGCACGACCACCTGGAGGACTGATGGCGGCGAACGCGGCGGTCGTCGCCCTGGCCGGCGGGGTCGGGGGTGCCAAGCTCGCCGACGGGCTGCAGGCGCACCTGGGCGACCGGCTGTCGGTCATCGTCAACACCGGCGACGACTGCGAGCGGCACGGCCTGCTGGTCATGCCCGACCACGACACCGTGCTCTACAACCTGGCCGGCATCGAACAGGCGGCGCTCGGCTGGGGCATCGAGGGCGACACCCACGTGGCGATGGACCAGCTGGGCCGGTACGGCGAGGAAACCTGGTTCGCGCTGGGCGACCGTGACCTTGCGCTGCACGTGGCGCGCACCGCGCGGCTGCGGTCGGGCGGCCGTCTGACTGAGGTGTGCCTGGGGCTGCAGCGTTCCCTGGGCATCTCGGCGCGGATCCTGCCCATGGCCGACGAGCCGGCACGGACCGAGGTCCGCAGCGACGAGGGGTGGCTGGAGTTCCAGGAGTACTTCGTCCATCGCCGCCAGGCACCCGACGTGCTCGAGATCCGGTTCGCGGGGATCGAGGCGGCCCGGCCGACCCCCGAGGTGCTCGCGGCGCTGAGTACGGCGGCGGCCGTGATCATCTGTCCCTCCAACCCGCTGGTCTCGATCGGCCCGATCCTCGACGTGCCCGGAATGCGCGGGGCGCTGGGCGATGCCCGGGCCCGCGGCGCGACCGTGCTCGCGGTCAGCCCGATCGTGGGCGGCCGTGCCCTCAAGGGCCCCGCCGACCGGATGCTGGCGACGCTGGGGCACGTGCCCACGGCGCTCGGCGTGGCCCGGCTGTACGCGGAGACCGGGTTCCTCGACACATTCGTGCTGGACGACGAGGACGCGGCCCTGGCCGACGACGTCGAGGCGCTCGGGCTTCGGCTCGTGGTGACGGACACCGTCATGACCGACGACGCGGGTCGCGGCCGCCTCGCCCGCGACGTGCTGGACGCGGTGGGGGTGACCGCGTGAGGCGTCCGATCGGGATGGTCGCCAACCGGCTCCCCCGTCGCCCACCGGCACCCGTCGCTGACCGGCACCTCGTCGCCGACCGGCACCCCCTGGCAGGCTAGGATCGCCGCGTGCACACCCGGCAACCGGGCACCGATCCGCTCCCCCGCCCGGTGACGGTCGTCGTCCCGGTCCGTGCGCTGGAGGGGGCGAAGTCGCGACTGGGCGCCGTGCTCGATGCAGAGGAGCGCCGCGATCTCGTCACGCGGCTGCTGCAGCGCACCGTGGCCGCGGCGCTCGAAACGCCCGGCGTGGCCGAGGTGATCGTGGTCTCGCCTGACCCCGAGGTGCTCGCGCTCGCCGCGGGGGCCGGGGCCAGGCCCGTGGTCCAGCGATCCCGCGGCCTCAACCCCGCGATCCAGGAGGCCCGCGCCGCGGCCCCGGCGGCCACCCGGCTGCTCGTCCTGCCGGCGGACATCCCGGCGGTCTCGACCGACGCGCTGACCCGGCTCCTGGCGGCCGGCGAGCAGATCGGCGCACCGGGCGTCGTGGTGGCACCCGATCGCCACGGCCGGGGAACCAACGCCCTGCTGCTGGACCCGCCCGACGCCATCGATCCCGCGTTCGGCGGTGACAGCCGGGCGGCCCACGCCTGGCTCGCCTCGTCCGCCGACGTGGCCTTCACCGAGCTCGAGGACGTGCTCGGCCTCGACGTGGACACACCCGAGGATCTCCTCCTCGCCGAGGGCGTCGCGCCGGAGGTGAGCAGTGTCGAGTGACCGGGACGGCCGGCTGGAGGTCATCGCGCTGGCGGGGATCCCTGAGGTGCGATCGGGCGATGACCTGGGGGCCATGATCGGGGACGCGCTGGCGGCGACGCCTGACCTGCACCCGTTCCGGGCCGGAGACGTCCTGGTCGTGACCCAGAAGGTGGTGTCCAAGGCCGAGGGCGCGGTGGTGGACCTCCGGACGGTGGAGCCGCGAGCGGAGGCCGTCGCCTGGGCAGAGGCCTGGGGCCGCGATCCCCGCCAGGTCGAGGTCGTCCTGCGCGAGGCTCGCCGGATCGTGCGCATGGAGCAGGGCGTCCTGATCACCGAGACGGCCCACGGCTTCGTGTGCGCCAACGGCGGTGTCGATGCCTCCAACGTCGGACCGGGTTCGGGCGACGTCGTGACCCTGCTGCCGGTCGACCCGGATGCCTCGGCGACGCGGCTGCGCGCGGCGATGCGCGAGCGGTTCGCCCACGACCTGCCGGTGATCGTCTCGGACAGCTTCGGTCGGCCGTGGCGGTGGGGCATCACCGATGTCGCCCTGGGCGTGTCCGGTCTGCTGCCGCTCGAGGACCTGCGCGGCCGGCCCGACGCCGACGGCCGGGTGATGCGGACCACGGTCCGCGCCGTGGCCGACGAGATCGCGTCCGCGGCCGAGCTGGCGCTGGGCAAGGCGGGCGGCCGCCCGGCGGCACTGGTCCGGGGCGCGAACCCGACCCTGGGGGAGGGGTCGATCCGCATGGTGCTGATGGCGCCCGAGCACGACCTGTTCCGGTAGCCGGGGACGCTCCCGATCCCCGGCGGGCCGGCGACCGGCGATGGGCCGTTGCCCGCGCAACGATCTCGCTGCTACCCTCGGCACATGAAAGCCGGCTTGCAGATCCCTTCCTTCACCTGGCCCGGCGGCACCGAGGCCATCGGCCCCACCCTGGCCAGGGTCGTGCGCGATGCCGACGACGCCGGCTTCGACTCGATCTGGGTCATGGACCACCTCTTCCAGATCCGCGGCGTGGGCCGACCCGAGGAGCCGATGCTCGAAGGCTGGACGGCGCTCGGCTACATGGCCGCCCACTCCACGCGCGCACGGCTGGGACTCATGGTCGGCGGCGTCCACTACCGCTACCCGGGCCTGTGGGTCAAGGCGGCAACGACCCTCGATGTCCTGTCCGGTGGCCGCGCCTGGCTGGGCATCGGTGCCGCCTGGAACGAGGAGGAATCGCGAGGCCTGGGCTTCCCGTTCCCCCCGCTGGGCGAGCGGTTCACGATGCTCGAGGAGACGCTCCGGATCGCGCACGAGATGTGGCAGGGCGAGCGGGGCTCGGAGGCCGCGTTCGACGGCCGTGCCTACCAGGCGAGCCGGCTGCTCAACTCCCCGCAGGCGATCTCCCGCCCCCATCCGCCGATCATGATCGGCGGTGGCGGGGAGCGGAAGACGCTGCGCCTCGTGGCGCAGTACGCGGACGCATGCAACGTGTTCGGCGACCCGCAGCGCATCCACCACAAGTTCGAGGTCCTGCGGGAGCATTGCGCCGCGATCGGGCGGGATCCCGAGGAGATCGAGCGCTCGACGCTCCAGAGCGTTCGCCTGGCCGGCGACGGCGACCGCGGCGAGAGCCCCCAGCAGGTCGTGGACCGGTTCGGGGAGCTGGCCGACGCGGGCGCCCAGCACGTGATCTTCTCGGTGGCCGACGTGTGGAAGCCGGGCACGATCGAGACCCTGGGCCGGGACGTCCTGCCGGCGCTCCGCGACCTCTGACGGCCCGTCAGGCCCCGGAAACCGACGGTTCGCCGGTCGGGATGCGCGCGTCGCGCACGTTGGGAATGAGCGCGAACCCCAGCCCGGCGGCAACCAGGGCGACGCCCATCAGGACCAGCGTCGCGCCGCCGCCGATCGTGTCCAGGAGCACGCCCGCCACCAGCGCCCCGATCGGCATCAGGCCGACCGACAGCGTGCGCGCCGTCGCGCCCACGCGGCCCAGGAGCGCGTCGGGCGACAGGAGGGTGCGCAGCGTGAGATAGGCGACCAGGATGTTGGCGTTCGTGACGCCCGCGACGAGCGCGGCCGCGACCAGGACCGGGACGGGCACGTCCACGGCGACCAGCACCAGCGTGAGCCCGATCACGACGCTGCCGGCCAGCATCACCCGGCCGACCGAGTGGAACGCGAGTCGCGCCGCCAGCAGCGCACCGGCGAGCGACCCGACCGCGAACGCGGACAGGACGGCGCCCACCACCTCGGGTCCCAGCGCCCGGTCGATGGTGACGTAGAAGATGAGGCTGCTCGTCAGCCCCGCTGTCACCACCGAGGTGGTGGTCCACAGGCTGATGACCGCGCGCAGGGTGGGCTCGTGCCGGACGAACGTGATGCCCTCGCGCACGTCGGCCAGGATCCGGGAGGGCGCGGACCTGGCCTCCGGTCGTAGGGATCGGCGAACGAGCAGCAGGGCAGCCGCCGAGACGAGGAAGCTCGCGGCGTCGATGGCGATCGTGGGCCCGGGCCCGATGAGGGCCGCCAGGAACCCCGCGATCGCCGGACCGGCGATCCAGCCGATGTTGAACACGGCTTCGAACAGCGCGTTCGCGCGGGGCACCTCTGCCCGGCCGACCAGGCCAGGGACGGCCGCGGTGTACGCCGCCAGCCACAGCACCCGCAGCACATTCATCGGGAACGTGACCACGATGATCAGCGCCAGGGTGGGCCCGCCGAGCCACACCGACAGCGGGATCAGCGCCGTCAGCACGCCGCGGCCGAGATCGGCGAGGAGCATCATCCGGCGCCGATCCCAGCGGTCCGCGTAGGCGCCGGCCGGCAGCCCCACCACGAGGTCCGGCAATGTCGAGAGGACGCCGACGATGCCCATCATGAAGCCCGATCCGGTCAGGGCAAGCACCAGCAGCGGCAGCGCAGTATTCGTGATCGCGTCCCCCAGCGAGCTCACGCCCTGACCGATGAGCACCACGAGGAAGTCGTGGTTGGCACGCAGCCCGACAGCCGGCCCGGCGGGCAGGGCAATCGCCGGGGCGAGCCGGAGCGGCTCCTCCTCGGCGCCGGCGGGCCCGGGGACCACGATCGCCGGCTCGGGCTCCGCGTCCGGGGGCGATGCTGGCTGCGGCTCCGCGTCCGGGGGCGAGGCTGGCTTGGTCTGCACAGTCGTCACGGAGCCAGAGTAGTAGAGGACGGCACGAACACGAGGCTCTCCGGGAAACGCCCCGCGTGGAACGCGCCGCGACCCGGCCGGGGGCACGCGCCGCCACCCGGCGGGGGCACCGTCCGCGTGGAACGCGCCGCGAGCACTCCAGCGGTTTGCGGGCGCCACCTGCGCCCGACACCGCCAGATGGAACGCGCGGCGGTCCAGTGGACGGTTCTCGCCCCTCGCAGCCGCCACGTCGCACCCGTGGCGTTCCAGGCGCGTCGGGAACCGCTGCAGTGAACGCCCCGCGATCCAACGCCCCGCGATCCAACGCCCCGCCATCCAACGCCGGGCGAGCCGGCGGCGATGAGCCGGCGGCGACGCGCCGGCGGGGGCGCCTGGCCGGAGGAGGGCCAGCGACGACGAGCCGGCGCCCCGCGGGCCGCCGCCCCGCGAGCCGGCGGCGCGCAGCACCGGCTGGGGCCGCCGGGCCACCAGCGCGGGGCCGCAACCCGCGCCTGTCGGAATACCCCCCGGGGGTATGCTTGGGTCGTGCTACATTGGATGGCAAGCAACCGCAGCCCGCAGAGATGACAATCAGGCCATGACCGACACCACCCAGCCCGGCGGCGAGGCCGGGAACCAGCCCGCGGACGGCCAGGCGACTGGCCTCGGGGCGATGAAGATCAACTTTGGCGTTGACGCAGGCGGCGCGCCGGCGGCGCCGTTCGGAGGCGGGATCGCGATCGTGGACGCGGGACCGGCGGACGCGACGCCGGTCACCGGCGGTCCCGAGGTGGCGGTCGCGAGCGACGGCCGCAGCGAGACCAACGTCCTGATCATCGGCTCGGGCCCTGCCGGCCTGACCGCGGCCATCTACGCCGCGCGCGCCAACCTCGCCCCGATCGTCCTGGCGGGATCCGCACCGGGCGGGCAGCTGATGCTGACCAGCGAGATCGAGAACTACCCGGGCTTTCCCGAGGGCATCGACGGCCCGGAGCTCATGACCCGGTTCCGCGAGCAGGCGCAGCGGTTCGGGAGCCAGATCGTCGATGTCGACGTCGACCGGGTGGACTTCTCGAGCCGTCCGTTCCGCGTCTGGGCCCGGGGCGTCGAGTACCACGCCCAGAGCGTGATCATCGCGACCGGTGCGTCCGCCCTGTGGCTCAACCTCGAGAGCGAGCAGCGGCTGCGCGGCCGCGGCGTGTCCGCATGCGCGACCTGCGACGGCTTCTTCTTCCGGGACCGCGAGATCGCGGTCGTGGGCGGTGGCGATTCCGCGATGGAGGAGGCGAACTACCTGACCCGGTTCGCGAGCAAGGTCCACCTGATCCATCGGCGTGACGGCTTCCGGGCGTCGAAGATCATGCTCGACCGCGCGACCAGCCATCCCAAGATCGAGATCCACACCAACACGGAGATTGCCGGGGTCCTGGGCGACGCCAAGGTCGAGGGACTGCGCCTGCGCGACGCGCGCACCGGCGACGAGCGCGACATCCCGATGGAGGGGCTGTTCGTCGCGATCGGCCACAAGCCCAACACGGACGTGTTCCGGGACTGGCTGGACGTGGACGAGAAGGGGTACCTGGTCGCCCACGACCACACGGCGAGCAAGATCGAGGGCGTGTTCATCGCGGGTGACGTCAACGATCACCGGTATCGCCAGGCCGTGACCGCGGCCGGAGACGGGTGTCGCGCCGCGCTCGATGCAGAGAAGTGGCTCGAGGCGCAGGGCATCGCGGAGTCCGCGACGGCAACCGCCTGGTAGCGGGCGGTCGCAGCCCCATGGCGATCCGCGTCCCCGCGGCGATTAGCGTCCCCGCGGCGTTCCGCGTCCCCGCGGCGCTCGGCGTCCCCGCGGCGCACCGCGATCACGGACGCGGGCCCGCCCGATGAGCTTCCGGGGTGGCGGCGTTCGCGCGCTGGCCCGGGGCAGCGGCGGCGGCGGACCGGGGCGCCTCACCCCGCCGTCCGGCGACTTCGAGCGGGTCCCGCCCGAGCGGCGCGCCCGGACGATGCGCCGGATCGTGGCCTTCTTCCGGCCCTACGCGATGGCGGTCGCGATCGTGCTGGTCGCGATCATCGCCACCAGCCTCATCGGTCTCGTCAACCCGTACCTGCTCAAGCTCCTGATCGACGACGTCATCGTCGGCGGCCAGTACGACAGGCTCAACCTGTACGTCGGCTTGATGATCGTGCTGCCGATCGTGACGGGCCTGATCGGCCTCGGGCAGACCTACCTCAACAACCTGATCGGCCAGAGCGTGATGCAGGACCTGCGCAACGCGCTCTACGCCCACCTCCAGCGCCTGCCGCTGCGGTTCTTCACAGCCACCCGCACGGGCGAGATCCAGAGCCGGTTGGCCAACGATGTCGGCGGCATCCAGTCGGTCGTCACCGACACCGCGAGCTCGGTCACCTCGAACCTGGCGGTGTCGATCAGCACGATCGGGGCGATGATCCTCATCGACTGGCGGCTCACGGTGCTGTCGCTGGGGATGCTGCCGTTCTTCCTGTTCCTCACCTACCGGGTGGGCAAGGTCCGACGCGAGGTCAGCGGCGAGACGCAGAAGCGCCTGGCCGAGATGTCGGCCGTGACCGAGGAGACGCTGTCGGTGTCCGGGATGCTGCTGGGCAAGACGTTCGCGGCCCAGGATCGTTCCGTCGCCCGGTTCCGCGGTCTCAACCGCGAGCTGGCCCGCCTCCAGATCCGCCAGGCGATGGTCGGGCGCTGGTTCTTCGCGATCATCGGCACGATCTTCTCGATCACGCCCGCGTTCGTGTACTGGCTGGCCGGCACGCTGGCAGCGAACGGCGACCCGAGCGCCCCGACGGCCGGCGACATCGTGGCGTTCACGACGCTCCAGAGCCGGCTGTTCTTCCCGATGGGCCAGCTGCTCAACGTGCAGGTCGAGATCCAGGGCTCGCTCGCGCTGTTCGACCGGATCTTCGAGTACCTCGATCTCGATCCCGAGATCACCGATGCGCCGGATGCGGTGGCGCTCGAGCCCGCGGACGTGCGCGGCGCCGTGACCTTCGACCACGTCTGGTTCCGCTATCCGGCGGAGCCCGCCACGGCGCGCGCCGTGGCGGCGGACGAGGCGGCCGCCGTCGATGCGGAGGCGAACCCGGCGCTGATGGACGCGGTTCGGGCGGCCGGATCGGACGGGGATGGGCTCGAGGCGAACGGGGACGCGGTCGAGGGCCCCCTGGCGGCGGACCGGCCGGCACCGTTCGGGCTCGAGGACCTCTCGTTCGAGGCGAACGCGGGCGAGCTGGTCGCGCTCGTGGGGCCGTCGGGTGCCGGCAAGACGACGACGACCTACCTCATCCCCCGCCTGTACGACGTCGCCGATGGCCGGGTGACGATCGACGGCCTCGACGTGCGCAGGATCAAGCTCGCGTCGCTGGGGCGCGTGATCGGGTTCGTGACCCAGGAGACGTACCTGTTCCACGCGTCCATCCGCGACAACCTGCTGTTCGCCAAGCCCGACGCGACCATCGACGAGCTCGAGACCGCGACCCGCGCAGCGGCGATGCATGACCGGATCGCCGAGCTGCCCGACGGCTACGACACGATGGTCGGCGAGCGTGGCTACAAGCTGTCCGGGGGTGAGAAGCAGCGGATCGCCATCGCCCGCGTCCTGCTCAAGGACCCGCGGATCCTGATCCTCGACGAAGCGACGTCGTCCCTCGACACGGTCAGTGAGCGGCTGATCCAGGCCGCGCTGGGGCGCCTGACCGAGGGTCGGACCACGATCGCCATCGCCCACCGGCTGTCGACCATCCTGCGGGCCGACCGGATCCTGGTGTTCGAGCGCGGCCGGATCGTCGAGCGCGGCACGCACCGCGAGCTCCTGGACCGCGGTGGCCTGTACGCGCGGCTGTACCACGAGCAGTTCGAGGCCGAGGCGTCCCAGCTGGCCGAGCTGCGGGTCGACGCCGCGGTTTCCTGAGGCAGCACCAGGGGACCGAGCCCAGCCCCTTGACGCGACTCGCATGTTCGTAGAACCTGAACAAGTCGCGCGGCCAGGCCACGGCCCGAGCGGGCCACCCGATCGGCGTCACCGACGAACAACGTCGGAGGAGGAGGTTGATCCGACATGGACACGGATCTCGACCGCAGGACAACCCGTCTCGCCGACGCCTACCTGGCGGGCCGAATGTCCAGGCGTGCGTTCGTGACGCGCCTCCTCGCCCTGGGCCTGGCGCCGAGCGTGGTGGGCGCGGTGGTCGCCGCCTGCGGGTCCTCCTCCTCGCCGTCCCCCGCGCCCGCATCGAGCGGCGCCGCGACTGCGCCGACCACGAGCGCGCCCGGCACCCCGGAACCGAGCGCGATGGACCTCAGCGGCAACGTCCGGTTCCTGGTGGGACCGTGGTCGGACCAGGAGGTTGAGCACCACCAGCACATTGCGCAGGGCTTTCAGGCGCTCTATCCGAAGGTGACCTTCGACTTCCGGCTCTACCAGTGGGACACGGCCGCCCAGGAGATCAACACCTCCGTTCAATCGGGCGCCCACGACATCTACATGACGACCGAGAGCTCGTATCCCGACTACGAGGCGTCCGGCGTGTTCACGGACCTCACGTCGCGCATCAACGACCCGTCGTTCGCGTCCGAGCTTGCGAAGTACCTGTACATGGACCGCGTCAATGCATTCGGCCCGAAGCTGTACGGCCTGCCCATCAGCTGGCATGTCGAGGACGCGATGTTCGTGAACATGGACATGGTCCAGGCAGCCGGCTACGACGAGCACTTCGCCGACGATTGGGACACGTTCCTCGCATGCGTCACCAAGATGACCAAGCCGGGCGACACCTATGGCTTTGGCATCGGCATCCAGCTGGGGGGCTACGGCGAGTGGTACCAGCGCCTGCGCGCCGCCGGCGGCTCCTACCTCACGGAGGATCTGTCGGCCCCCAACGTCAACCTGCCGGCCGTCGTGGAGGCCACCCAGCAGTTCGCCGACCTGTTCAAGCAGGGGATCGCGCCGCCGCTCGGCACCTACACATACGACAATGCGCCGGCCGCGTTCGCCGCCGGCAAGATGGCGATCTACTCCTCCGACCTCGCTGCAACGACCGTGCTGCCGGATCCCGTGCCGTTCACCTGGGCGCTCATGCCCTACCCGCCCGGACCCGCCTCGC
Organism: uncultured Chloroflexia bacterium; assembly: GCA_963732805.1. Lineage (GTDB taxonomy): Bacteria > Chloroflexota > Limnocylindria > Limnocylindrales > CSP1-4 > CAIXZV01. The sequence goes on along the minus strand of CAVTAW010000001.1, from coordinate 1,146,656 downwards.
GCGTCAACTTCAACGACCTGACCTTCTACATGGTCAACGCGAAGTCGTCCGACCAGGACCTCATGTGGGAGGTCGTCAGGTGGTGGACGAGCGGCGAGAACGACGCCTACTGGGCCGACAACTCGGGAACGTATCCGGCCCGGACCGATGCCCCCGACAACGGCTACGGAACGAATGCCGCGCCACAGCTGGCCGCTGCCCTGCCGGACTTCCAGAAGTACGCGGTGGGCGTCGAGAACTTCCCCGCCTGGGGTGACGTCGAGAGCCTCGCCGAAGCCGAGATCCAGAACTGCTATGGCGGCAAGGAGACGGCCCAGGAGGCGGTCGCGAACGTCGAGCAGATCGTCAAGCAGGAGGTCGGGATCTAGCCTGGTCGCGGCCCGGCTGACCCGGGCCGTCCCTGTCCGTCAACCTGACGTCTGCGCCGCCAGGAGGGGTCGCTTCGTTGTCCAGGATGCGCCTGGCCGCCGCCGAGCACCGGCGGTTGCGCCGCCGAGCACGCCTCCGCCGGGAGCTCATCGGCTGGATGTTCCTGGGCCCGATGTTCTTCTTCTTCGTGGTCTTCCTGCTCGTTCCGGTCCTGGGCACGGTGTGGTGGAGCACGCAGTTCGGCGGCCTGACGACGGGCACGCACTACGTTGGCCTGGACAACTTCACCCGGTTGCCCAGCGTCGTGGGCGCCGGCACCGCCATCGAGAACACGCTGGTGTTCGCCCTCATGTCGGTGCCGCCGATCCTCGTCGGCGCGTTGCTCATCGGGCTCCTGCTCGCGCGCATCCGCCGAGGCGGCGCCGTGTATCGATTCCTCGTCTACTTCCCGGTCCTGGTGCCCCCGGTCGTGGCCGCGCTCATCTGGCTGTTCCTGACGAACGTCGACTTCGGCCTGTTCAACGAGGTGCTGCGCGCCTTCGGCGTCGAGCCGGTCACCTGGCTGGGCTCATCGACGGCGCTCCCCGTCCTCGCGGCGCTCGACGTCTGGCGCAATGTCGGCTACTGGGCGATCTTCTTCGTCGCCGCGATCATCGGCCTGCCGGAGGAGCTGTACCAGGCCGCGTCGCTTGATGGTGCCGAGGGGTTCGATCGACTGCGCTACCTGACGCTGCCGCTGCTCCGGCGCATCCTGCTGTTCGCGATCGTGGTCGCGACGATCTGGGGGCTGCAGGTCTTCGACACGGCGCTCGTCCTCACCTCGGGTGGTCCCGGCACGTCCACCACGACGATCGTCTACCGCGTGTGGCAGTACGTGTTCGGCAGCAACAACAAGGTCGGCTACGCGGCCGCGATCTCGCTCGTGTTCATCGTGGCCATCCTGGTCCTGACCGTGATCCAGCTGTACGCGCTCCGTTCGCGGCGCGGCGAGGACTGACCGATGGCTGTGCAGGCGGCCGCTCGTCGCCACTCCCCGGAGGACATGGCCGCCGTCGCAGCGCACGTTCGCCGCGCCCGGCGACGCGGCCGCGTTGTCGGCATCGCCCGTCACGTGTCCCTGGCGCTGATCAGCTTCGTGCTCGTCGCGCCCTTCTACTACGTCGTCCTGGCTTCGCTCAAGGACAGCAACGCGATCTTCCAGTACCCGCCCAAGCTCGTCCCGATCCCGCCCTACCTGGGCAACTACGAACGGCTGCTGACCGACACGGCGTTCCCGCGCTGGATGTTCAACACGCTGTTCGTGGCCGGCACCGTGACGCTGTGCAAGATCTTCCTGGACTCGATGGCGGGCTACGCGCTGGCCAAGCTCGACATCACGGGCAAGCGCATCATCTTCATGCTCCTGCTGCTGCTGCTGATGGTGCCGTTCGGCGCGCTCCTGATCCCCCTGTGGACGCTGGTGTCGACGCTCGGCCTGACCAACACCTACTGGGCCCTCATCCTGCCGGCCCTGGCCAACCCGCTCGGTGTGTTCCTGATGCGCCAGTTCATCCTGGGGTTGCCCAAGGACCTCGAGAATGCCGCCCGGCTGGACGGTGTGAGCGAGTTCGGGATCTACTGGCGGATCATCCTGCCGCTGATCAAGCCAGGGCTGGTCGTCCTCGCCGTCATCATCTTCACCGACCAGTTCATGAGCTTCGTGTGGCCGCTGATCGTGACCACCAGCGACGACGTCGAGGTGGTGACGGTCGGGGTCGCCGCGCTGCGCTCGCACGGTGGAGTGGACTACGGGCTGTGGTCCGCGTCGGCCGTCATGTCGCTGGTGCCGATCGCCATCATCTTCTTCATCCTCCAGCGCCAGTTCCTGGCGCGATCCCTCGCGGGGGCCCTCAAGCAATGATCGCGAGCCGACACCGACGATGACCCAGTCAGCCCCGACCCCGGACCAGACCCCGGATCAGACGACGCCTGCCATCGAGCTGGTCGAGATCAGCAAGCGCTACGACCGGACGCGCGCGCTCCAGGCCGTCGACCTCGACATCGCGCCCGGCGAGTTCCTCGTCCTGCTCGGGCCCTCGGGCTGCGGCAAGAGCACCCTGCTCAAGATCGTGGCCGGGCTCGAGGACCCGACCGAGGGCGAGGTGTACATCGGCGGTCGGCTGGCCAACTACCTGCGCCCCAAGGACCGGGACGTCGCCATGGTGTTCCAGAACTACGCCCTCTATCCGCACATGACGGTGGGCAGCAACCTCGGCTTCCCGCTCAAGATGCGCAAGGTCGAGGCGAGCCAGGTCGCGACCCGGGTCCGTGATGTTGCTGCGCTGCTCGAGCTCACCGACCAGCTCGAGAAGTACCCCGACCAGCTCTCCGGCGGCCAGCGCCAGCGGGTAGCCCTGGGCCGGGCGATCATTCGGGAGCCGGTGGCGTTCCTCATGGACGAGCCGCTGTCCAACCTCGACGCCCTGCTCCGGGTCCAGATGCGGACGGAGCTCCTCCAGCTCCACCGGCGCGTCGGCCGGACAACGGTGTACGTCACCCACGACCAGGTGGAGGCGATGACGATGGCCGACCGGATCGTCGTCCTTCGTGACGGGGTCATCCAGCAGGTCGGCACCACCGACGAGGTGTACGGCAGGCCGGCGAACCGGTTCGTGGCGACGTTCGTCGGCAGTCCCCCGATGAACCTGTTCTCCGGGCGCCTGGTCCGTGTCGACGGTGGCGGTGGCCGGTTCGAGGGCGGCCTGACCGTGGACCTGCCCAGACTGCCCGCGGTTGCCGACGGCGAGATCACGATCGGCGTCCGGCCAGAGGCGTTCCACGTGGTCGGGCCGGGCGATCCCGGCGCGGTCGAGGCGACGGTCGAGCTCGTCGAGTCCGTCGGCGCCGACGCCTACCTGTCGCTCAGGATCGGGGCCGAGGCGACGGCGACGATCCGGGTGGAGAGCGGCTCGGGCATCAGCGACGGCCAGCGACTCCACGTCCGGGTCGATCCTGCCGCGGTCCACGTGTTCGACGCCGCGGGCAACCGGATCGGCGCACACGGAGAGCGGACATGACCGAGCGGCGGACCGAGAACGAGCACCCACAGCACCCCGTTCACCCCCATCGAGCCGGCCCCGATCGTCGTCCCGCTCCCTCCGCCGCCTCCGAGCCAGCGATTCCCTCTCGCGATCTCCGCCGATCGCCGACGACTGCTGGACGGGGACGGGCAGCCGTTCCTCATCCAGGGCGACGCGGCCTGGTCGCTGATCGCGAACCTCACGTACGAGGACGCGGTCCGCTACCTGGACGACCGGCGCGCCAAGGGGTTCAACACCGTCCTCGTCAACCTCCTCGAGCACCTGTTCTCGAAGGATCCGCCACGCGATCTCGCCGGACGCGAGCCGTTCACGACGCCGGGCGACCTGGGCACTCCCAACGACGCCTACTTCGATGCCGCCGAGCGCGTCCTCGACGCCTGCGCCGAGCGAGGCTTCCTGGTCATCCTCGCCCCCACGTACATCGGGTACCGCCTGGACCGGCCGGGCGCCTCGCGGCACCTCGAGGGCTGGTACGACGAGATCGTGGCCACCGGGCCGGAAGGCTGCCGTCGCTACGGCGAGTACCTCGGCCGGCGGTTCGGGCGGTTCGCGAACATCATGTGGTCGATCGGCGGGGACTGGCACCCGGAGGAGGCGCGGGCCGGGCTCGACGCCGCCGCCGCCGGGATCCGGAGCGCCGGCGTGCGCAACCTGTTCACCGCCCACCCCCACCCCGAGACCTCGCCGGTGGACGCGTTCGCCGGCTCGGACTGGCTGGACGTGAACGTCACCTACACCTACGGGATCGTGCACCAGCAGCTGCTCCACGACTGGAGCCGGGACCCGGTGTGGCCATTCTTCCTGATCGAATCCACCTACGAGGGCGAGCACAACGCATCGGACCTCCAGGTCCGCAGGCAGGCGTGGTGGTCGGTGCTGTGCGGCGGCAACGGGCACGTCATGGGCAACCACCCGATCTGGCTGTTCTGGACCGGTTGGCAGGCCGCGCTCGATCTCCCGGGCTCGACGGCGATGGCGCGTTGGGGCGCCTTCTTCCGCGCCCTCCCATGGGCGGCGCTCGTCCCCGACTTGGAGATGCGGCTCCTGACCGGGGGCCTGGGCGAGTCGCGTGGCCTCGACCGGGCGGTGGCGGCGTCCACGCCCGACGGTCGTTGCGCGATCGTGTACACGCCTGCGCGGCGGCCGCTGGAGCTCCAGCTGGGAGCGCTGGCCGGCCCGACGGTCCGCGTCGACTGGTTCGAGCCCGCGACGGGACGTCGACAGTCGGGAGGCACGCTGGTGGCGGACGGGCCGGCATGGCTCACGCCGCCATTCCCCACCGACGCCGCCCTCGTCCTCGAGTCCGCCACCTGATCAGCCGTTGGGCGCGCAACTGCGCCTGACCGGCCACGCAGACACGGGAGGGCCATCGCAGATGATCGAACCGATCCGGGACCGCTTCGCGGGCAAGCGAGCGCTCGTCACCGGGGCGAGCAAGGGGATCGGTCGGGCGACGGCGCTGCGCTTCGCGGCCGAAGGCGCCCGCGTCGCCCTGGTCGCGAGGGGCCGCCCCGGCCTCGACGATGCCGTGAACGAGATCGAGGCGAGTGGCGGCACGTGCGTCGCCCTGGCTGCCGACTGCTCGGTCGAGGACCAGATCAGCGCGGCCATCGACCAGGCAGCCGGGTCCCTCGGTGGGCTCGACATCGTGGTCTCGAATGCGGCCGTCGAGCTGCCTGACGAGGACGATCGCCTGGATCGGATCTCGCTCGAGGCGTGGAACAAGCTGATCGTCACCAACCTCAATGGCCAGTTCCTGACCTGCAAGCACGCGCTCCCCCACCTGCAGGCCGCCGGCGGCGGCGCGATCGTCTGCCTCGGCTCGAACGTCGGCTATCTCGGCATGGCCACGAACGAGCCCGCGTACAGCGCCAGCAAGGGCGGCATCTTCGCGATGATGAAGGTGATGGCGATCGACTTCGCCCGCCACGACATCCGGGTCAACATGGTGATCCCCGGGTTCATCGATACCCCGATGAACGACTTCGTGATGAAGGATCCCGAACAGCTCAGGTACTGGAGCGACCAGGTGCCGCTCGGGCGCGCGGGCAGGCCCGACGAGATCGCCGCGGCCATCACGTGGCTGTGCTCGGACGAGGCGTCCTACTGCATCGGGACGGCGCTGGTCGTCGACGGCGGGCAGTCCTCCATCTGAGTCGTCCCGTTGAGACGGCCGATGGCCGGACCCGCCCGGATGACTCGCGCCGGCCGAGCCGGCGACGACGGCCTAGGGATAGGTGGTGTACGGCATCTCGAAGTCATGGGCATGGCCGCTGCCCGACTCGATGATGCACTTGAAGCCCGGCTCCGTGTCCAGGAAGTACCACTCGATGTGGTCGCCGATGTGGCTGAGGGCGGTGATCTCGATGCCGTCCGCCGCGAACTGCGCCTTGACCCGTTCGGACTCCGCAGCCGTCTCGAACATGACGGCGATGGAGGAGATCCCCTCTCCCTTCGTCTCGAGGAACTCGTGGAACGGGTTGCCGGGGGCGAGCGGCTCGATCAGCTCGAAGTTGAGGTCGCCGACCATGGTCTCTGCCCAGCGGACCTTGAACTCGGCCGGCTTGCCGTGCCACTCGGAGTGATGCATCACGCGCTTGCCGTCCGACTCGTAGACCTTCCAGGGACCCCAGCCGAACGCCTCGTGGAAGTTGCGCATCTTCGCGTCCAGGTCGCGCACGGTGGTCGACACCTGGGTGATGGGATAGGTGATCCCGCTGACCGGCGACGGCCCGGGCGTCGCACCGGGCGCGGGATAGACCTGCGCCGGCTTCACGAAGTCGATGGCATGGCCGCTGCCCGACTCGATGAGGCACCCGAACTGGCCCTCGGTGTCGAGGTAGAAGTACTCGATGTGGTCGCCGATGTCGGCCTTCATGTTGACGTCGATCCCGAACCGATCCTTGAACGCCACCTTGACCGCGTCACCATCCTCGCGCTCCAGGAACATGGTCGCGATCGAGGCCACGCCTTCACCCCGCCGGTCCATGAACTCCGACCACAGGTTGGGACCCTCGAGCGGCTGGAGCAGCTCGAAGTTGAGCGACCCGACGTAGACCTCCGCGCCCCGCAGCGCGTAGTGGACGGGCTTGCCGTGGAGCATCGTGTTGTGATGGACCGGGGGCACGTGATCGAAGACCTGCCACGGCGCCCAGCCGAACGCCCGGTGGTAGCGGGCCATGGTCGCGTCCAGGTCGCGTACCGCGAGCGAGACCTGGGTGATCCCGTACCGGAGACCGGCCATCCCGACCGGAAGCTCGGCCGACGGAGTGCTCATGTCCTTCCTCCCAGACGCGGCGCCTGTCCCGCCACCGGAGCGAGGCGTGGCCCCGCATGTCATTGTACAAAGAACATGAACGATCAAGCCGCTTGCCGGCCGCGCCGCCACGCTGCGCCTGTCGTCCATCCGACGAGCACCGGCGAGCCATGAACCGCCCGCGCGGAGCCAGGAAGGCCGACACGCTGCGCCGGGCGCTTGCGCGGCATCTCCTCACCGTGGCGCCGGGCCAGAGCCTTGCCCCGATCAGGACCCTGGCCTCGGAATTCCAGGCGAGCGTCGGAGCGACGCAGCTCGAGCTGGCGGCCCTGGCGTCGGAGGGTGCCGTCGAGCTCGACAGTCGACCCGGCCGCGGCACGCTGCTGCTGGGCCGGCACGTCGGGCGCCTGTACGAGGCCACCGATCAGGGTCCCCTGCTGGTCACGATGTCGCTCCCATCGACCGAGCGCATCAATGGCCTTGCCACCGCGATCCGCGCGGGGCTCGTCGCGGGCGGCGTGGAAGCGTACCTGTCGTTCATCCGCGGCTCCCGTCCGCGGATCGCCGCCCTCGAACAGGGCCGCTGCCAGGTGGCCGTGATGTCCCGCCTCGCTGCGGGCGCGCTAGCCGGGGACCGCTTCGCCGTCCTGATGACGTTGCCGACCGGGACCTTCGTCCGGGAGCACCGCGTGTTCTCCTCCGCGCTGGCCGCGGGTCGCCCGATCCGCCGCGTCGCGATCGACCGCTCCTCGTACGACTTCGAGCGGCTGACGATGCTCGAGTTCGGGGACGACGTGGAGTACGTGGCGCTCAACTACCTGCGCGCCGTCGAGGAGATCGAAGCGGGCACCATCGACGCGGCGATCCTCGATGTCGAGGACGCCATGATGCGCTACCCGCCCGACATGCCCAGCCGACCGCTGTCGGACCGGACGTTGCGGGCCCTCGCCGGCTCGAACACGAGCGCCGCACTGGTCGGCCGCCGGGACGACGTCGCCATCGAGGCGGTCATCCGCGCCTGCGTCGATCCGGCCGTCGTCGTCCGCGTCCAGGACGATGTCATCGGGCGACGCCGCGCGCCCGAGTACTGAGGCCGGGAACCAGGGGGGGCCTGTGCGGCACCCGGCGGGGCCGTCGCGCAACCTTCGATGGCGGTTGCATGACTATGCATCTGCATTGTATAGTCATTCTGTGACGACGCTCCGCCCGATCTCCGATCCTTCGAGCCTGCCGCCGGCGAGCGGCCGCGCGCGCCGGTGAGCGCGGACTCGACGGGCGCGGCGATCGCGGCGGACCGTCCTCACGATCCCCTGCCCGATCCGGGCACCGCCGCCGCGCGCGGCGCTCGGGCGCTCGAAGGCGATCCCGTGCGGGTGGCGATCGTGGGCGCGACGGGGTACGTCGGCGCCGAGCTGATCCGGCTCCTCGCGCTGCACCCGTACGTGAGCATCGTCGGCCTTGTCGGGAGGGAGCGGAAGGGCGACCCCCTGGGCGGCATCCACCCCCACCTCGCGACCCGCAACCTCCATGTCTACGACGCCGTTCCGGACGACGCGGAGGCCGTGTTCCTGGCGCTGCCCCACGGCGCCGCGGCCGGCCGGATCGACGAGTTCACCGGGCACGGCATGACGGTCATCGACCTGGGGCCCGACTTCCGGCTCCGGGACCCGGCCGACTACCCTCGCTGGTACCACTTCGAGCACCCGCGGCCCGAGCTGCTGGCGACGTCCGTATACGGGCTGCCCGAGCTCCATCGGGCCGAGCTCGCGGCGCTGGGCCGGGCCCCGGGCGCGATCGTCGGCGCTCCGGGCTGTTACTCGACGACCACGATCCTCGCGCTCGCCCCGCTGGCGCGCGCCGGTCTCATCGACGACCTGGTGGTCGATGCCAAGAGCGGGGTGTCGGGTGCCGGGCCGGGACCCCAAGGCCGACCTGCATTTCGGCGAGGTGAACGAGAGCGTCAAGGCCTACGGGATCTTCGGCCACCGGCACACGGCCGAGATCGAGCAGGAGCTGGGCGCGCTGGCGCCCGCCGGCGCGAGCGGCGGGGTCACGGGCGTCGACTTCCTGCCCCACCTGGTCCCGATGACCCGCGGGATCCTGTCGGCGGGCCACGTCCGGCCCACCCGGCCCGTGACCCAGGCGGAGCTCGACGCGCTCTACGCGGGTGCCTACGCCGCCGAACCGTTCATCACCGTGACGAGCGACGCACCGGCGACCAAGCACGTCCTCGGCAGCAACGAGTTCCGGGTGTTCGTCCGCGCCGACGACCGGACGGGCCGGATCCTGGCGATCGGTGTGCTCGACAACCTGGTCAAGGGTGCCGCCGGGCAGGCGATCCAGGCGTTCAACATCGTCCACGGGCTGCCCGAGCCGGCGGGCCTGCTCCAGCTCCCCCTGGCGCCGTAAGGCAAGGCGCCGAACCGCCCCCTCCCTGCGTTCGAGGTCCAGCGCATGACCCTCGCCACCGACCCGCTGCTCGCGCCGCTCCCGGTCAACCGGCCGGCGGTCGAGCGCGTGGCCCGCATCCCGGCCGGGTTCGCCGCCGCCGGGATCGCCGCCGGGATCAAGGCCTCCGGCCGGCCGGACTTCGCCCTGATCGCCGCGGACGACGGCCCGGTCCCGGCCGCCGCGGTGTTCACGCCCAACCGGTTCGCCGCGGCGCCCGTTCGGCTGTCGCGCTCCAACCTCCGGGCAACCGGGGACGGCTCCGCCGCGGCCGGGTTCGCACGGGTGGTGATCGCCACCTCGGGCAGCGCCAACGCGGCGACTGGACCGGCCGGCGACGCGGACCAGGCCGAGATCGGCGAGGCCCTCGCTGCGGCCATGGGTGCGGCGACCGCCGAGATCCTGCACCTGTCCACGGGCATCATCGGCATCCGCCTGCCGGTGGACACGGTCATCGGCGCGATCAGCCGGGTGCTCGATGGCGGGCTGGCGGCGACCGACGATGCGCTGCTCGGCGCGGCGACGGCACTGCGCACCACCGATTCGACCACCAAGACGGCCTCGGTGACGGTGCCGCTGCCCGGGCCCGGCGGCGAGCCGGTCGAGGTCACCGTGACCGGCATCGCCAAGGGTGTCGGCATGATCCACCCGCGCATGGCCACGATGCTGTCGGTCCTGCTGACCGACGCCAGCGCGGATCCGCCGACCCTGCGGTGCGCTCCTGCGCGGTGCCGCGGCCCGAACCTGGGACCAGCTCTCGGTTGACGGGGACACGAGCACCAACGACACGGTGTTCCTGCTCGCGTCCGGCCGGGCCGGCGCCGCCGATGCGGCAACCGACGAGCGGGCCCGGATGGCCCTCGGCGCCGCGATCGAGGCGGTCGCCCGCGATCTCGCCCGCCAGCAGGCCGCCGATGGCGAGGGCGCCACGGCCCTGGTGACCTGCCAGGTCTCCGGGGCGACCGACGATCCGAGCGCCCGGGCGATCGCCCGGGCGGTGATCTCGTCGTCATTGGTCAAGGCCGCCGTCCATGGCCGTGACCCCAACTGGGGGCGGATCGCCGGGGCCGCAGGCAACGCGGTCCTTGCCGACGCCGCCGTGCTGGAGGCGGGCGGGCTGGCAGCCGACACCGCGCGCTCGCTGGCCGGGTCGCCGGCGCCGCTGGACCCCTCGCTGCTGCGCATCGCGATCGCCGGCCACCTCGTGTACGACGGGCGCGCCGGCGGCCCGGTCGCCGTGGACAAGGCGGCAGCCAGCGCCGCGATGGGTGAGCCGGAGGTCCTGCTGCGGCTGGACCTCGGACTGGGCGACGGCAGCGGCGAGGCGTTCGGCTGCGACCTGACCGAGGAATACGTCCGCGAGAACTCGGAGTACACGACGTGAGCGAGATCGTCGTCGTCAAGCTCGGGGGGACCACCCTCGCCGAGCAGCGCCAGGTCCTGGCCGAGGTCGCCGCGGTTGCCCGCAAGCGGCCGGTGGTGCTGGTCCACGGCGGCGGCAAGCGGATGACCGAGTGGCTCGAGCGCCTGGGTGTCCCGACCCGGTTCGAGCATGGGCTGCGGGTGACCGACCCGGCCGCGCTCGAGGTGGCCGCCGCGGTGCTACGCGGCGTCGTCAACAGCGAGCTCGTCGCCGCCCTGCGTGACCTGGGGTGCGACGCCGTGGGGCTGTCGGGCGTGGACGGCGGGCTGCTGATCGGCGAGCGGCTGCCGGACGTGGGCCTGGTCGCCACGGTGGTCGGCGTGCGCCGGGACCTGCTCGATTCCCTGCTCGTGGTCGGCCAGGTCCCGGTGGTGGCCCCGCTGGCCCGGGATGGCGAGGGCGTCGTGTGCAACGTCAATGCCGACGACGCGGCGGCGGGCATCGCGGCCGGGCTCGGCGCGCGCCAGCTGGTGCTGATGACCGATGTGGACGGCGTCCGGGACGCGACCGGCCGCAAGCTCGATTCGCTGAGTCCCGAGGAGGCCGAGGCGTTGATCGCCGACGGCACGATCGCGGGCGGCATGGTGCCCAAGGTCCGGGCGGCCCTCGCCGCGCTCACCTGGGACGGCGCCGAGGCGATCATCGCGGACTCGGCCGCGCCGGGCGCGCTCGGCCGTGCGCTCGAGGACCGCTCGTTCGGAACCCGCGTCTCCGCGCACGCGCACGCCGGGGCGGCCTGACCCGATGCTGATGATGAAGCGCGACCGCCACGCCGCCATCCGCCGCCTCGTCGCCAGCCGGTCCATCGGCAGCCAGGGCGAGCTGGTCGCGGAGCTCTCGGCGCTGGGCTTCGACGTCACCCAGGCGACGGTCAGCCGCGACATCGCGGAGCTGGGCCTGGCCAAGGTCATGCGCGGGGATCACTCGGCCTACGTCAACCCCGAGGACCTCGCGCCTGGACCGCGCCCACCGTCCGACGAGCGACTGCGCCGGATCCTCGCGGACATCCCCGTCACGGTCGGGCGGAGCGGCCTGATCCTCGTCCTCACGGGCCAGCCCGGCACCGCCAACGTGATCGCCCAGGCGATCGACGAGTCCACCCTCGACCAGCAGGTGGGCACGGTCGCCGGCGACAACACGCTCATTGTCCTGTTCCCCGACGAGCCCGCCCTGGATCGCTGGCTCGACCGGTTCGATTCGATCCAGGCGCCGGCAGAGCCGGCGATCCCAGCGGAGGCCCAGGTCCGATGAACAAGGTCGTGCTCGCCTACTCCGGCGGCCTCGATACATCCGTTGCCGTCGCGTGGCTCAGGGAGCAGTACGGCGTGGACGTCGTCACGCTCACCGTCGACCTCGGGGGCGGGTCGCTCAGGGATGGCGTCGAGCGGCGCGCCATGGCGGCCGGCGCGAGCAAGGCATGGGTCGTGGACGCTCGCGAGACCTTCATCTCGCAGTACGTGTGGCGCGCGCTCCAGGCCGGCGCCGTGTACCAGGGCGCCTACCCCCTGGCCACCGCGCTTGCCCGGCCGCTGCTTGCCCAGCTCCTGGTCGAGGTTGCCCAGAAGGAGGGCGCCGACGCGGTCGCCCACGGGTGCACCGGCAAGGGCAACGACCAGGTCCGGTTCGACATCGCCGTCCATGCCCTGGACCCGGGTCTCGAGGTCATCGCGCCGATGCGCGTCGGGATGGGCCTGTCACGCGACCAGGAGATCGACTACGCGCACGAGCGCGGGATCGAGATCCCGATCACCAAGGCATCCCCCTATTCCATCGACGTGAACCTCTGGGGCCGCTCCTGCGAGACCGGCGTGCTCGAGGATCCATGGGTGACGCCGCCCCCCGACGCCTACGAGTGGACGGTCGCCCCGGGCGATGCGCCGGACCCGGTCGAGCTCGTGATCGGGTTCGAGGGCGGGATCCCGGTCTCGCTCGATGGCGAACGGTTGGACTCGGTCGAGCTGGTGGAGCGACTGCACACGCTGGGCGGCACGCACGGCGTCGGCCGGATCGACCACGTCGAGGATCGCCTGGTGGGCATCAAGAGCCGCGAGATCTACGAGGCTCCCGCGGCCGTGATCCTCCATACCGCGCACCACGCCCTGGAAGGCATCGTGCTGTCCAAGGAGCAGCTCCGGTTCAACCGGCTGGTTGCCGACGAGCTGTCCCAGATCATCTACGACGGGCTGTGGTTCAGCGCGCTGTCGCGTGACCTGCGGACCTACGCGATGTCGTCGCAGCGCGTGGTCTCGGGCGATGTCCGGATGCGCCTCGATCACGGACGGGCCATCGTGGCGGGCCGACGCTCGCCGCTGTCGCTGTACGACAAGAACCTGGCCACGTACGACGAGGGCGATGCGTTCGATCACGCCGCCGCGGTCGGGTTCATCGAGATCTTCGGGCTGCCGCTGCGGGTCGAGGCAGCCCGCCACGGCGCGGTGGGCCAGCACCACGGCGCGGCGTGGACCTGGACCGATCCGCTGCTGGCCGATCTCCCGACGGCGGTCACGGAGGGGACGGCGGCCGGAACCGCCGGGTAGCTCCGCTCGGGGCGGCGCTTGGTCCGCGTTGGGCGCCGCCGGCGCGGGTTGGGCGCCGCGGGCCCGCGTTGGGCGCCGCTCGTCTCGTGCTGGGCGCCGCTCGTCTCGTGCTGGGCGCTCGCGCGGCGTTCCATCCGGCGGTCCTTGGCCACGCGCTGCTCGCCCAGCGAGCGATCGCGCGGTTCTGGCCGCCGGCTGCTCGCCCAGCGAGCGATCGCGCGGTTCTGGCCGCCCACTGCTCGCCCAGCGAGCAGTGGGGCGGTCGCAACGGCTGATATCCGCCCGAGTGCTCGCGCGGCGAGCGGGTGGGCGGTCGGGAGTGGCTCGCGGAGGCGGGATCCGCCCGATGGCTCTCTGCGCGAGCAGCCGCGCCGGGGCGAGCAGCCGCGCCGGGGCGAGCAGCCGCGCCGGGGCGAGCAGCCGCGCCGGGGCGAGCAGCCGCGCCGGGGCGAGCAGCCGCGCCGGGGCGAGCAGCCGCGCCGGGGCGAGCAGCCGCGCCGGGGCGAGCAGCCGCGCCGGGGCGAGCAGCCGCGCCGGGGCGAGCAGCCGCGCCGGGGCGAGCAGCCGCGCCGGGGCGAGCAGCCGCGCGGGGCGAGCAGCCGCGCGGGGCGATCCGCCAACGCCGCCGCCCCGCCACGGGAGCGGACCCTGGGAGCGCTCTCCACCCGGGTACTCTGTGCCACGTGACCCCTGCCCCTCGTCCACGATCCGCCGCTGGCGCACGGCGCGCCCGGACGCCTCGTGGCCCGGCCTCGCCGGCCCCGCTCGCATCGGCCCGCATCGACCAGCTCGCATTCCTGCACGAGTTCGCCCAGCTCGCCACGCAGGCACGCGACTGGGACGAGCTGATGCGCACGCTCGTCGATCGCACGACGGCGGCGCTGGGGGTCGAGGTCTGCTCGTTCTACCTGCTCGACCGGGATGGGGAGCACCTGACGCTCGCCGCGACCAACGGGCTTGACGAGGAGCAGGTCGGCCATGTCCGGCTCGGTCTGGGCGAGGGCATCACGGGGCGGGCGGCCGCGGGACGCAAGGCGGTGACCTCGGCTGACGTCGCCACCGACCCGCGCTTCAGCTGGGTACGGGGCTTCGACGTCGGGGAGCTGCACGGCATGTTGTCGGTGCCGCTGGTGTGGAACGAGCGGGTGGTCGGCGTGCTCAATGTCCAGACCGCCGTGATCCGTGAGTTCACGCCCGACGAGATCGAGTTCCTGGGCACCATCGCGGCGCTGCTCGCCGGGATCGTCGAGAAGGGGCGGATGCAGGCCGAGGCCGAGGCCCAGCTGGATCGCCTGTCCCAGCTCGACGCCGCGCGGGCGGAGCTGCTTGCCGTCGTCACGCATGAGCTGCGCACCCCGCTGGCCGTGGTCCGGGCGTACCTGGACCTGCTGGCCGATACCGCCGCCGCGGCCGCCGAGGACGAGGGTGCCCGCGACGTGGTCGAGTCGTGGCGGGCCGGCGCGGCCGACCAGGTCACGCGCCTCGACCGCCTGGTGGATTCGATCCTGGCCTCGGTCCGTGGGGAGGGCCTGACCGGGCTGCGGCGCGATCCGTTCGACGTCGTCGGGGCGATCAACAACACCGTGGGCACGCTCGCCCTGCTGCTCCGCACCCGCTCCGTCCGCTGGGATGCGCCAGACCAGGCGATCGTCGCCCGCGGGGACGAGGCTCGCTTCCGCCAGGTGCTCGAGCACCTGCTCGACAACGAGGCGAAGTACGCGCCCCCGGAGCAGGCCGTGTCGATCGGGATCTGGCGGGTCGAGGACGAGATCCATGTGTACATCACGGATGACGGCCCGGGCGTGCCGATCGAGGACTGGGACGCGGTGTTCGAGCCCTATGTGCGGGTCGATCGAGTGCGATCACGGGGTTCCGGCATCGGCCTGTTCGCGGCCCGCCGGCTGATGGAGGCGATGGGCGGTCGCGTCTGGATCGAGCGCAACGGCTTCGGCGGCTCCCGGTTCATGGTCGCCCTGCCCGCCGTCTGAGGGCGGCGCAGGCCGGAGTATCCGGGCCTCTCGGCGGCGGGGCGGCCGAAGGTCCGGGCGGCGCCGCCGGCTCTGCACTCCGCCTGTCGGTACCGTGGGCCGAACCGCCCGCCGCTGGACGCCCGGTGCCTCTGGCCATCGCTGTCGCCCGGCGACAGCCTTTCACTCGAGCAGGCCGAGATGGTCGACCAGGAGGACGCGATGGTCGAGTTGGTGAAACCCGCGGCAGTCCAGCCCACCGCGGTGTTCGAGCGGGCGCCGGGCGAGGTCGAGATCCATGAGCTGCACCCCAGCGAGGCCGCGGTGATCCGCGTCGACGTGCCGGTCGACGAGCTGCCGGCGGCGATCGGCGAGGCGCTGCAGCAGATCGCCCAGGCGATGGCGGGGGCGGGTGTCGCCCTGTCGGGTCCGCCGTTCACGCGATACCACGCGTTCGGCCAGCCCGAGGTCAGCGCGGAGATCGGCTTCCCGGTCATGCGGCCGGCGCCATCGGTGGGCCGGGTAGAGCCCGTGCGGCTGCCGGGTGGCCGGGTGGCGTCGGTCGTCCACAAGGGCCCGTACGAGACGATCGATCAGACCTACGACCACCTGCAGCGGGCCCTCGATGCATCGGGCCTCCACCCGACCGGGCCGATGTGGGAGGTCTACTGGACCGATCCGCAGACGGAGCCGGATTCCTCGAACTGGCGGACTGAGATCCTCGTGCCGCTCGATCCCCAGGGCGACTGACCGGCGGGGGGCGGGAGCGAGACGGCGGCGCGGGAGCGCGAAGGCGCTCGCGCGAGCGAGAAGGGGCGCGCGAGCGAGACGGCGGCGCGGGAGCGCGAAGGCGCTCGCGCGAGCGAGACGGCGGCGCGCGCCGGTCAGCGCCGGCGTGAAGGCGGCGGGCGCGAGCGAAGGCGCGAGCTGCCGCGGCCCGATCAGGCCGGCGAGACGACGACGTGCGACTCGCGCGCCCGCAGGTGCGCGTACCCCGGCTTGACGACCTCGTTGATCAGCCGCAGGCGCTCGTCGAAGGGCACGAAGGCCGACTTGAGCGCGTTGACCGTGAGCCACTCGAGCTCGCCCAGGCCGATGGCGAAGGCGCGATCCAGCGCGGCCACCTCGGACGACAGCGACACGTTGCTCATCAGTCGGTTGTCGGTGTTGACGGTGACCCGGAAGCGCAGCCGTCGCAGCAGGTCGATGGGGTGGGTGTCGATCGAGCCCGCGGCACCCGTGTGGACGTTGGATGTGGGGCACATCTCCAGCGGCACGCGACGATCTCGGACGAATGCCGCCAGCCGGCCCAGCACCACCGTGCCATCGTCGCGAACCGTGATGTCGTCAACGATCCGGACGCCGTGGCCGAGGCGCTCGGCACCGCACAGCTGGATGGCCTCCCAGATCGATGGCAGCCCGAAGGATTCCCCGGCGTGGATCGTGATGTGGAAGTTCTCCCGCCTGACGTACTCGAACGCATCCAGGTGGCGCGTGGGCCGGTAGCCGGCTTCGGGACCGGCGATGTCGAAGCCAACGACCCCGGCGTCGCGCCAGCGCACGGCGAGCTCGGCGATCTCCATCGAGCGGGCGGCCTGGCGCATCGCGGTCACGAGCGCCCCGACCACGATCGGCCGGCCGGCAGCGGCCGCCCGGGCCATCCCGATCCGGAACCCCTCGAGATTGGCCTCCACCACCTCGTCCAGCGTCAGGCCCTTCTCGACCGACAGCTCCGGGGCATAGCGGACCTCCGCGTACACGATCCCATCCGCCGCCAGGTCCTCGACGCACTCGGCGGCGACCCGGATGATCGCGTCGCGATCCTGCATGACAGCGGTCGTGTGGCGGAACGTCTCGAGGTAGAGCTCGAGCGACTTGCGGTCGGCGCCCCTGCGGAACCAGTTCGCGAGGTCGTCGACATCCTCGGTCGGGAGCTCCTTGTACCCGAACTCCCGGGCGAGGTCGATCACGGTCGACGGTCGGAGGCCGCCATCGAGATGGTCGTGAAGGAGCGCCTTGGGCGCCTCGCGGATCGTGTCGAGGGTGAGCATGGGAGGTCCTCCGGGTTGACCCGATCGTACCGCGATGGAGGCGCCGCGACCCGTGTCAGCCGGCCTGTCCTGCAGCGGCCCCGATCGCATCGAGCAGCGCCGGAACTTCGTCGGGACTGTCGAGCGCGAGGGTTGCCACCGTTGGCCGCTGGTCCGCCTCCCCTCGCACGACGATCCCCAGCCCGCGGCCGGCGACCACGCGGAAGGCATCCTCGTCTGTCTCGTCGTCGCCGATGTAGACGGGCGTGGCTCCGGCCCCTGCGGGACCCATCGTCTCGAGCAGCCACATGATCGCCCGGCCCTTGTCCCAGTCGATGTCCGGCCGCAGCTCGATCACCTGCTTGCCGCCGGTCCGCCGCAGGTCCGGATGACCGGCGGCCACCGCCTCGACCGCCGCCGACACCTCGGGGAGGCGACGCCTCGCCACCTGCCGGTAGTGGACGGCCAGGGCGTATCGCTTCCGCTCCAGCCGCGCGCCATCGATCGCCGTGATCCGCGGCTCGAGCTCGCGCTCGGCCGCATCGAGCGCCTGCCGGGTCTCCGGCGCCCGCTCGTGGCGGGACCCTTCGGGCCCGACGATGTCGAAGCCGTGGCTGCCCGCGTACCAGATCCCGTCGATCGCCACCAGGCGGCGCACGTCCTGGAGGTCGCGCCCGCTGACGATCGCGAGCGGCACCCGTGCGACGAGCCGGCGGACCGCCGATCGCGCGGCCTCGGGCAGGAGGGCCGCGGCCGGGTC
Source organism: uncultured Chloroflexia bacterium (assembly GCA_963732805.1). Lineage (GTDB taxonomy): Bacteria > Chloroflexota > Limnocylindria > Limnocylindrales > CSP1-4 > CAIXZV01. The sequence goes on along the minus strand of CAVTAW010000001.1, from coordinate 1,128,786 downwards.
CTCGACGATCGGCGTCAGCGTCCCGTCGTAGTCGAGGAACACCGCCGGGCGGCGGCCGGCCAGTCGCTGCGCCACGCCCGACCGGGGTGCGAGCGCCCATGGCAGGCGCGCGATCGTGGGCCCGGATCGCACGTCCATGCCGCCACCCTACACGGGCCGGCGGGTTGCCGTCCCGGAGCGATCTACACTGCGGCCGGATCCTTGAGGCGGCACCCGTTGCAGAGGGCGAGTGATGGCGAAGGCATGGACCGGGTCGTCCCGTGGGGTGGACTGGCAGCTCGACCTGGCGAGCGACGAGCTGCTTCCCGGGCGTCTCGTGGACGGCCGGATCCGGGTCTCGGCACAGCGCCACGTGGAGGCTCGCGGCCTGCTCGTGACGCTGAGGGGCGAGGAGCACTGGAAGTACGAGGTCACGACGACCGACGCCCAGGGCCACACCCACACGTCGCGGAAGACGGGCCGCGCCGACCTGCCGCCGGAAGGGGTGCGCGTCACCGGACCCATCGTCCTCGAGGCGGGCGAGACGCGCGAGGCGGCCATCCAGCTGCCGGGGCCACCGCTCGGGCCACCCACCGTGACCGCGGAGATGGCGGGCGTCGACTGGACCGTCGAGGCGAAGCTGGACATCGAAGGCGGCGCCGACTCGTCGATCGAGTTCCCGGTCCGTGTCCTGCAGCCCGTCGCGCTGCTGCGGGCGGGTGTCGTCGACGTGGGCGAGTTCGCGCTCTACCCCTCCGCGGATGCCCGGGACGGCGGGGTCACCGCGGCCATCACGCTCGATCCGATGCCCCTGGGCTCGGGCAGGCCGTTCAGCGGACGGGTGACGCTCAACTGCGGCGAGCCGGTGAAGGTCCGCGAGATCCGGGCGGCCCTCCTGGTCAAGGTGAAGGCGACGGTCTCGGGCGGCCTGGACGAGACGGTCACCGCGTGGGAGGCGGTCATCGCGGGCCCCGGCACGATCGAGGGCGAGCTGGCGCTCGACGTGTCCGGGGTGGTCAACCCGGCCGCGCCGCCCACCGTGGAGCTGCCGCACGGCCGCGCATCGGCAACGTTCGAGGTCACGCTCGACCGGGCCTGGGCAACCGACCACCATCTCGTCCGCGACGTCACGATCGCGTCCACGCTGGAGCTCTGAAGGTCGGTCGATCAGCCCGATCGCCGCGCCCGACCTCGATCAGCCGGCGGTCATCTCCAGGCGGGCCCTGGCCGCGGCCAGCGCCTCGCGCACCCGACCCGGCGCGGTGCCCCCGGTGACATCGGCCGTGTCGAGCGCGCCCTCGATCGTGGAGGCGGCCCGCAGCGCGGCCACGATCCCCTTTGCCCGCGCCAGCTTCCGGGCAACGGGATCGTCGCTCCCGTCGAGCGCGGCGCGGAACGCCTCGTCGGGCAGCGCCGCGAGGGTCGGCTTGCGCTCCGCCTCGGCGCCGCCCACGAGCCCACCGACGATGTGGTGGGCGGCGCGGAACGGCACGCCCCGTCGGACCAGCGCGTCGGCGAGGGCCGTCGCGGTCGTGTAGCCCTCCTCCGCGGCCTCGCGCATCCGTGCCCGATCGATGGTCAGCGTCTCGACCAGGCCGGCCATCACCGCCAGCGATGCGCCGAGCGTGGCGACGGCGGCGAACAGGGCGGGCTTGTCCTCCTGGAGATCCCGCTGGTACGCGAGCGGCAGGCCCTTGAGCAACGCCAGCGTCCCGCTCACGGCGCCGATCACCGATGCGGTCCGCCCACGCACCAGCTCCGCCGGATCCGGGTTCTTCTTGTTGGGCATCATCGACGAGCCGGTCGAGAAGGCATCGGCCACGCGGACGAACCCGAACCGCGGGTTGGACCACCAGGTGATCTCTTCGGCCAGCCGGCTGAGGTGGACCATCGCCAGCGCGATGGCAGCCAGCACCTCGACCACGAAGTCCCGGTCCGAGACGGCGTCGAGCGAGTTCGCCGTCACGCCCTCGAAGCCCAGCTCTGCCGCCGTCGCCTCCCGGTCCAGCGGGTAGCCGGCCCCGGCGAGCGCACCGGCACCCAGCGGCGAGACGTTGACCCGTCGGCGGGCATCGGCCAGCCGCGCACGGTCGCGCTCGAGCATCTCCACGTAGGCGAGCAGGTGGTGGGCGAGCAGCACCGGCTGGGCCGGCTGGATGTGCGTCGAGCCCGGCAGGACGGCGTCGCCCTCGCGCTCGGCCAGGTCCACCAGCGCCGTCTCGAGGCCCACCATCGCCGCATCCAGGCGATCGATCTTGCGCCGCGTCCAGAGCCGGAGGTCCGTGGCCACCTGGTCGTTGCGCGACCGGCCGGTGTGGAGCTTGCCGCCGACGCTGCCCACCCGCTCGGTGAGCAGCGTCTCCACGTTGAGGTGGACGTCCTCGAGATCCGGGTCCCAGGCGATGACCCCGGCCTCCACGTCCCGCTGGAGCGCCGCGAGCCCCCCCTCGAGCTGGGCGACCTCCTCGGTGGTCAGCAGGCCCGCGCGCCCGAGCCCGCGCACGTGCGCGATGGATCCCGCGAGATCGTCCAGCGCGAGCTCGGCGTCGATCTCGATCGAACGGGTGAAATCCGCCATCCGTGCATCCGGTTCGTCATCGAACCGGCCGCCCCACATGCGCATCGCCACCCTCCTCGCCCCCGTCGCGGTCCATCGTACCGGCGGCCGGGCTGCCCGGGCTGGGTCAGGAGGGCCCCTCCGTCAACGCGGCGCGGAGCCGCTCCGACGCCTCCTCCGCCGACAGGTCCCGCTGCGGTTCGGCGAGCAGCTCGTAGCCGACCATGAACTTGCGCACGGTGGCCCGCAGCAGCGGCGGATAGAAGTGGGCATGCACCTGCCAATGGTCCGTGGCGGCACCGCCGAAGGGGGCCTGGTGCCAGCCCATGGAGTACGGGAAGGGGCGCTCGAACAGCGCGTCGTACCGCTGGGTGATGTCCCGCAGCGCGGCGGCGAGACCGTCCCGGCGGGCACCGTCGAGATCGGCCAGCCTCGCCGCCGGCTCGGTCGGGACCAGCATCGTCTCGAACGGCCAGGCCGCCCAGAACGGAACCAGGATCAGCCAGCCGGGCGTCTCGGCGACGACCCTCGGCCCGCCGCTCTCGGCCGCCGCGTAGTCCACCAGCAGCCGACGGCCGGTGGACGCGTGGTAGCGTGCCTGCGCCTCATCCTCCTGGGCAGCCTCGACGGGCAGGGCATCGCCGGACCAGATCTGGCCGTGCGGATGCGGGTTCGACGCGCCCATGGCCTCGCCCCGGTTCTCGAACACCTGCACCCACCGGAACCGGCGGCCGAGGTGGGTGGTCTGGTCGGCCCACACGTCGACGATCCGCCGGATCTCGGGCCCCGACATGCCCGCCAGTGTCAGGTCATGACGCGGCGAGAAGCACACGACCCGGCACGTCCCTCGGGTCCCCTCCGCCCGGAACAACCCGGCCTCCACCCGCGCGTCGGACGTGTCCGGCCGCAGGGCCGCGAAGTCGTTGGTGAACACGAACGTGGTGTCGTAGGCAGGGTTCACCTCGCCGTTGACGCGGGTGTTGCCGGGGCACAGGTAGCACGACGGGTCGTAGACCGGCCGGTGCTCGGGCGGCTCGGGCTCCTCGGCTCCTAGCCACGGGCGGCGCGTCCGACCGGCGGAGACGAGCACCCACTCGTCGGTCAGCGCGTTGTACCGTCGATGTGGTTCCGTCTCGAGCGCCGCGATGGCGGCGTCCTCGGGCCGACCCGTGGGGTCAGTGGGCACGTGCGGACACTCCATCGTGCTGGACGGGACCGCTCATGGCGACGGGCAGCTCGACATCGGGGGGGCCGACGTCCACGATCACCAGCTCACGGACGGTGTCGCGGAGCACGACCTGGGCAGCCTTGTCCAGCCCGGCATCCGTGATCAGCACATCCGCCTGGTCCAGGCGTGCGATCGAGGCGATCCCGATGACCCCCCACTTGCTGTGGTCCGCGGTCACCACCAGGCGACGACCCGCGTCGACCATCGCGCGATCCGTCTCCGCCTCGAGCAGGTTGGGGCAGGTGAACCCCGCCCGCGCGTCCATCCCGTGCACGCCCATGAACACCAGGTCCAGGTGGACCGAGCGGAGCTGGGCGACGGCGAACGGGCCCACCAGCGCCTCCGACGGGGTCCGGACACCGCCGGTCAGGATCACGGTCTGTTCGCGGCTGCCCGACCGGTACAGGACCTCGGCCACCCGCATCGAGTTGGTGACGATCGTGACGCCCGGGATCTCCGCCACCTTCTCCGCCAGGACATGGGTGGTGGTGCCGGCCGAGATCGCGATCGCCATCCCCGGTTCGACCATCGCCGCCGCGGCCGTCGCGATGGCGGTCTTCTCGACCTGTTGCAGGGCCGACTTGGCCACGAACCCCGGCTCGTAGGACGCGAGCCCCGAGAGGGCGGTCGCTCCACCGTGCACCTTCTCCACGAGCCCCCGGTCGTGCAGCACCTCGAGGTCCCGACGCACGGTCATGTCGGACACCTCGAGCTCGCGCGCGAGCTCGGCGACGCGCACGGCGCCGGTCTCGCGGACCCGGTCGAGGATGAACGCCTGGCGTTGGCGGGCGAGCATGTTCTCCGCTCCCAGTGACCCGACGCCCTGGCCGGCCCCGGGGCGCCGCCAACCGGCCGGCGCGCCGCAATATTCGCTCCCCGACGAGGCAAAGTCAACGAATACGCACAAGAAGATTAGTTCGAATGCGCGCGAACATCTTGACATTGCGCTACCGCGCCGCAACAATCCCACTGTGACCGGAGCCGCAAATTCGTCGCGGGACGGGCACTGAGGAGGATCCAGCATGGCTGATCTCGACGGCCTGCCGCCCGTCTCTCGCCGGCAGGTGCTCAAGGGTGGCGCCGCCGTCGCTGCGTTGGGTGGCGTATCCGCGTTCCTGGCCGCGTGTGGCTCGAGCGCGACACCAGCCCCCGCTACGCCCCCGGCCTCGACGGCACCCGGGACCACGACGCCCGAGTCGATGGCGCCCGAGACGCCGGCGCCGGTCACCGGCAGCATGACCTTCGGGTCCAACTACTCCGACGACGTCCCCAAGAAGGCGATGCAGGCGGTTGTCGACGCCTTCACCGCCAAGACCACCATCACGGTCACCGTCAACACCGTCGAGCACGGCAAGTTCCAGGACACCATCAACGCGTACCTCCAGGCCACGCCTGATGACGCGTTCACCTGGTTCGCCGGCTACCGGATGCGGTTCTTCGCGGCCCAGGGCCTCGCAACCGACATCAGCGACGTGTGGAGCACGATCGCGAGCAACTACTCCGACGCGTTCAAGACGGCGTCCACCGGCGACGACGGGAAGCAGTACTTCATCCCGTTCTACAACTACCCGTGGGTGGTCATCTACCGGAAGAGCTTCTTCTCGGACAAGGGCTACACCATCCCGGCCACGATCGACGACTTCACCGCGCTGGGCGACAAGATGAAGGCCGACGGCCTCATCCCGCTCGCGTTCGGGGACAAGGACGGCTGGCCCGCCATGGGCACGTTCGACATCCTCAACATGCGGATGAACGGCTACGACTACCACATCGGCCTGATGGCCGGCAAGGAGAAGTGGACCGACCCGAAGACCAAGGCCGTGTTCCAGAAGTGGGCGGACCTGCTCCCCTACTTCGACCCGCAGCCGCTGGGCAAGACCTGGCAGGAAGCGGCCCAGGACATGATCGGCGGCAAGGCCGGGATGTACTTCCTGGGCACGTTCGCGGGCGAGCAGGCCACGGACCCGGCCGTCCACGACGACCTCGACTTCTTCCCGTTCCCGACGCTCGGCACGCAGTACGACAGCGAGGCCGCGATCGACGCCCCGATCGACGGGTTCATGATCTCCGCCAAGGCGAAGAACGTGGACCAGGCGAAGGCGTTCATGGAGTACCTCGCCACCGGCGAGGCCCAGATGATCTTCCTGGCCTCGAGCCCCAACAACGTCGCGGCCGCCAAGGACGCCGACACCAGCACCTACACCCCGTTCCAGCAGAAGATGGCCGAGATCATCGGCGGAGCCCAGAAGATCGCGCAGTTCCTCGACCGCGACACGCGGCCGGACTTCGCGGGCGCCAACGGCATGCAGGGCTTCCTGCAGACGTTCCTGGGCGATCCGAAGCAGGACCTCGACAAGTTCCTGTCCGGCGTCCAGGCGTTCTACGACAGCCTGCCGCCGCAGTAGAACGCGTGACGGCCTGACTACCATACGGACGTGAGCGACTACTCCGTCCCACCCTACGCCCCGCCGGTCGACTCCGGCGGGGCGTCTTCGACCCCGCGCCGCCGGCGCCGCAGGGGCCGCCACTTCAGCGTGCTGACCCGGCGGGACAAGGTCGTCCTCAGCCTGATGGTCGGCATCCCGGCCTTCATCCACATCTTCCTGATCTGGCTGCCGACGGTCGGGTCGATCGTGCTCTCGTTCACCAACTGGAACGGGATCGGCGGCCTGGACAAGATCAAGTTCGTCGGGTTCAAGAACTACGAGACGCTGTTCAACATCTATCCGCCGTTCTGGCCGGCGCTCGAGCACAACCTGACCTGGCTGGCCGTGTTCCTGCTGATCGCCACCCCGCTGGGCATGCTGATGGCGGTGATCCTGGACCAGAACATCCGGGGCACGCGGATCTACCAGAGCGTCCTGTACATGCCCGTCGTGCTGTCGCTGGCCATCGTCGGCTTCATCTGGGAGCTGATCTACTCGCCGGGCCAGGGCTTCATCAACAACGCCCTGGGGATCGCCGGCACACCCAACCAGATCGACTGGCTGGGCACCAAGGGGCTCAACCTCGCGGCGGTCCTGGTGGCCGCGAGCTGGCGGCACGTGGGCTACGTGATGGTGCTCTACCTGGCCGGCCTCAAGAGCGTGGACAACACGCTCCGCGAGGCCGCCTCGATCGACGGCGCCAACGCCCGCCAGACGTTCTTCCGGGTGGTGTTCCCGGTGCTCGCCCCGATCAACGTGGTCGTGCTCGTGGTGACCGTGATCGAGTCGCTGCGCGCCTTCGACATCGTGTACATCATCAACAAGGGCCTCAACGGCCTCGAGCTGCTGTCGGTCCTGATCACGACCAACGTGCTCGGTGAGGCGAGCCTCATCGGGTTCGGGTCGGCGATGGCCGTCATCCTGCTCGCGATCTCGATCGGGCCGATCATCTTCTACCTGTACCGGACGATGCGGGAGCAGCCCGAATGACGACCAGCGTCCTCGCTCCCCAGCGTGTGGATCACGTCGTGACCGGCAAGCGACGTCGGCCCCGGTACGGCACCCACCTGTTCCTGATCGTCATCTCGCTGCTCTGGCTGTTCCCGCTGGCGTGGGCGATCTACACGGCCTTCCGACCCTACGCGGATACCGCCCGCCTGGGCTACGTGTCCATCGGCGGGAGCTACAACCTCGACAACTTCTTCAATGCCGCCAAGGGGATGGACCTCTGGCTGCACCTGCTCCAGACGCTGCTGGTCGTGGTGCCCGCGATGATCCTGATCCTGTGGTTCTCGTCGATGATCGCGTTCGCGGTCTCGCGCTACAGCTTCAGGTTCAACATCGCGATGCTGATGCTGTTCACGGCCGGCAACCTGCTGCCGCAACAGGTCGTCATCGTCCCGCTGTTCCGCATGTACCTCGCCCTGCCGATGGTGGCGCCGCTATCCGACAACGGCATCTGGTACGACCAGCTGTTCGGCATCGTGATGATCCACCTCGCGTTCCAGCTGGGTTTCTGCACGTTCGTGCTGTCGAACTACTTCAAGCAGGTGCCGAGGGAGCTCAACGAGGCCGCAGTGGTCGACGGGGCGTCGGTGTGGCGCACCTACTGGAGCGTGCTCCTCCCGCTCGCGCGGCCTGCCCTCGCAGCCCTGGCGACGCTCGAGTTCACCTGGATCTACAACGACTTCTTCTGGGGCATCCTGCTGCTGCGAACCGGGGACAAGTTCCCGATCACCTCGGCCCTCAACAACCTGTCCGGCCAGTTCTTCACCGATAACAACCTGCTCGCCGCCGGCTCCCTGCTGGTGGCGTTGCCCACGCTGATCGTCTACTTCGCGCTGCAGAAGCAGTTCGTGGCCGGCCTGACCCTCGGTTCGACCAAGGGGTAGCCGGCACGGCCCGGTCCGATGGCCGGGTCGCACTCGTCCAGGGAGGTTCCCGATCATGACGCCCCCGCCGTGGGCCGACCCGGAGCTGACGGCCCGGGGCCGGCTGCCGATGCACGCCGTCCCGCACCCGGAACGGCTCGAGCTCGACGGCACGTGGCGCTTCCAGCTGCTGCACCGGCCGGACGAGTCGCCGGCTCCCGACGGCTGGCGTCCGATCGAGGTCCCCGGCTGCTGGACGATGCAGGACACCTGGGACCACCCGATCTACACGAACGTCCGGATGCCGTTCCCGGACCGGCCGCCGGCGACGCCGGCCGAGAACCCGACCGGTGTGTACGAGCGCTCGTTCGAGGTGCCCGCGGCATGGTCGGGGCAGCGGATCGTGCTCCACGTGGGTGCGGCCGAGAGCGTCCTGCTGGTCGCGCTCAACGGACGCGAGATCGGCGTGAGCAAGGACTCCCACCTGGCGGCCGAGTTCGACCTCACGGCCACGCTGCGGCCGGGGACAAATGACCTGCGCCTGACGGTCGTCAAGTGGTCCGACGCGTCGTTCATCGAGGACCAGGACCAGTGGTGGCACGGCGGGATCACCCGCTCCGTGTTCCTGTATGCCACCCCGCCCACGTACCTCGCGGACCTCGTCATCGACACCGGGCTGGACGAGGACGGAGCCACCGGCACCCTCGGGCTGGAGGTGGGTCTCGGCTGGGCGGCGAGCGGCCCGCCGGCGGGCTCGCGGGTGGAGGCGTCGGTCGAGGGGCTGGCAGCACCGCTCTCCGCGCTGGTGCCGCACGAGCCACCGCCGCCGGGCGGACCCGGCGACTGGGTGGTTCCCGGACCGCCGCGACGCGGGATCCTCGACCTCCAGAGCCTCAACGCGGCCGGCGTGCTGACGGACCCCGGGGACCTCGAGCGCTGGCGGCAGGCGGAACCGATCGTCCGCCCGGGGCGAGTGGGACGGGTACGGCTGCGCGCCCGGATAGCGGGTGTCACGCCGTGGTCGGCCGAGGTCCCCGCGCTGTACCGGCTCACGGTGTCGCTGCTCGACCCGCAGGGTGCGGTCACGGAGCGTGTCGAGCGCCGGATCGGGTTCCGGCGGGTCGAGGTCCGGGGCGTGGAGCTGCTGGTCAACGGCCGGGCCGTGCTCATCCGTGGTGTCAACCGCCACGACTTCGATCCCCGGACCGGCCGCGTGGTGAGCGCCGAGGACATGCGCGCCGACATCGTCGCGATGAAGCGCTGGGGGTTCAACGCCGTCCGGACGTCGCACTACCCCAACGATCCCATGCTCCTCGACCTGTGCGACGAGCTGGGCCTGTACGCGGTCTCCGAGGCGGACGTCGAGTCACACGGCTGGTACGACGACGTGTGCCACGATCCGGCCTACCGGGCCGCGTTCGTGGATCGCGTCGCCCGGATGGTCGAGCGCGATCGTCACCACCCATCGGTGATCCTGTGGTCGCTCGGCAACGAGTCGGGCTACGGGGCCAACCACGACGCCGCGGCCGGCTGGCTGCGCCGGGCCGACCCCTCGCGACCGCTCCACTACGAGGGCGCGATCCGCTTCGACTGGGCCAGCGACCAGCATGTCAGCGACATCACCTGCCCCATGTACCCGCCGATCGCGGCGATCGTCGCGCACGCTCGATCCGGTCAGCAGCGGCATCCCCTGATCATGTGCGAGTTCAGCGCACGCGATGGGCAACAGCAACGGGACGCTGGCCGAGTACTGGGACGCCATCGAGGCCACCCCCGGGCTCCAGGGCGGGTTCATCTGGGAGTGGCGCGACCACGGCCTTGAGCAGCGCCTGCAGGACGGCACCACCCGCCACGCGTACGGCGGGGACTTCGGCGACGTGCCCAACGACGGTGTGTTCTGCATCGACGGCATCACGTTCCCCGACCGGGCACCCAAGCCCGGCATCTTCGAGCACATGCACCTCGCTGCGCCCGTTCGGGCCGCCGCCGACGCCGCGGCGGTCGCCGCCGCGCGGATCGGCCGTGTCACGCTCCACAACCGGGGCGACTTCCGCGACACCTCGTGGCTGCGTGCCACGTGGGAGGTCACCACGGACGGGACCTCGGTCGGCAGGCGGCGACCTCCCGCTGCCCGCGATCCCGCCCGGCCAGAGCGCGGAGGTCGCGATCCCCGGCTGGCGCGTGCCGGACCAGGGGGACGGCGAGCGCTGGCTGACCCTGCGGTTCGTGACGGCCGGGCCATCGGACTGGGCTCCGGCCGGCTACGAGGTGGGCTGGGCGCAGATTCGCCTGGACGCGACGGCGGTCAACGCGTCCGGCACGGGTGTCACCGCGACCCCGATCACCAACGACGACACCACCTGGACCGGCGACGTCGCGATCGACGACGAGGGGCGTCTCCTCCACCCCTCGTTCGCGGCGCCGCCGGGCCTCTCCCTGTGGCGGGCGCCGACCGACAACGACCGGATCGGCGGCATGGCCGGCCGCTGGACGGGCTGGGGGCTGCCGAGCCTGCGCCGGCGCCTGGACGGCGTCGAGCGAGCGGCGGACGCGGTCACGGTCCGGGCGACCTGGACCACCGCCACCGGGATCGAGGTGCCGCACACGCAACGGCTTGCGCGGGCGGCGGACGGGCGCATCCGCGTCGAGGAGTCCGTGGACATCCCGGCGACGATCGAGGACCTGCCCCGCGTCGGGACCGTGCTCGAGCTGGGCCCGGGTCACGAGGCCTTCGAATGGTTCGGGCCCGGACCGCACGAGACGTATCCCGATCGCGTCCGCGGCGGGTGCGTCGGGCGCTGGCGGTCCACCGTGACCGAGCAGCTGGTTCCGTACGTCCGGCCGCAGGAGAACGGCGGCCACGCGCACACGCGCTGGCTCCGCGTGGGAGAGCCGGGGGGCGGCATCCGGATCGATCTCGGGCAGCCATCCCAGGTCTCGGCGATCCACGCCCGTGCGGCCGACCTGGACGCGGCATCGCATGACGTCGAGCTGCGGCCGTGTGCCGAGACCATCGTCCATCTCGATGCCGCGCATCGCGGCGTGGGAACCGCCAGCTGCGGCCCCGATACCCTCGAGGCGTACGTCCTGCGACCCGGCAGCTACCGCTGGACCTGGACGCTCGCGACCGAGGGTTCCAGCGCATGACCATCCGCTGGGACCCGGAGGCGCGGGAGTGGCACCTGGACAACGGGCAGATCGGGTACGCCATGCGGGTGCTCGAGAACGGGTGGCTGGGGCATCTCCACGCCGGTGCGCCGCTGCGTGACGGCGGCTCGCTTCGTCATCTCGGCCCGGCCGAGTTCACGGGGTTCACGAACCGGGTGGGCGAGCCCGTCGCGCTCGAGGTCCCGGTCCCCGGCGTGGGGGATTACCGCGTGCCCGCGCTGGTCGTCGAGGGCCCGGACGGCTCGACGGTCCTCGACCTGCGCTACACGGGCCATCGCATCTTTCCCGGCAAGCCCGATCTCGGCGCGCTCCCGTCCACCTACGCCGAGCACGATGCCGAGGCCGAGACGCTCGAGATCGACCTGGCCGACGCGCCCACCGGCCTCGCGGTCACGCTCCGAACCACGCTGTTCACCGACCGACCGCTGATCGCCCGGTCGATGACCCTCGTCAACGGCGGCCGCGCGGGACTCACCGTGCGCTGCGCGATGAGCGCGGTCCTGGACCTGCCCGACGCCAGCTGGCAGCTGGTCACGATCAGCGGCACCTGGGCCCGCGAACGCCACGTCCACGATCGACCGCTCGTGCACGGCCGCCAGTCGGTCGGCAGCCTGCGCGGCGCGTCCGGCCTCGAGCACAACCCGTTTCTCCTCCTCCGGCGTGCACACGCGACGGAGGATGCCGGCGAGGCGCTCGGGCTGGGTCTCGTGTACTCCGGCAACTTCCTCGCCGAGGCCGAGGTCGACCCGTTTCTCACCGCCCGGCTGCGCATCGGCATCCATCCGGAGGCATTCTCGTGGCGCTTGGAGCCCGGGGCCGCGTTCACGACGCCCGAGGCCGTGCTCGGCTGGTCGGGCGGCGGCGTGGGGGCCCTCAGCGAGGCCTTCCACGGGCTGTACCGGGAGCGGCTCACGCGAGGGACGTGGCGCGACCGGCCGCGACCCGTGGTGCTCAACAACTGGGAGGCGACCTACTTCGACTTCGATCACGACCGGCTGGTGGGCATCGCCCGGAAGGCGAAGGACCTGGGCATCGAGCTGTTCGTGCTCGATGACGGCTGGTTCGGTCGGCGCGACCAGGACAACTCGTCGCTGGGCGACTGGATCGTGGACCGGCGCAAGCTCCCCGGCGGCTTCGAGGCGTTGGTGCGCGACATCGGGGCGCTGGGCCTGTCGTTCGGGCTGTGGATCGAGCCCGAGATGGTCAGCCCCGACAGCGACCTGTTCCGGGCGCGCCCGGACTGGGCAATCGGCGTGCCGGGTCGGTCACGGACGGAGTCCCGCCAGCAGCTGGTGCTCGACTTCTCGCGCCTGGAGGTCGTGGACCACATCGCAGACGCGCTGACCGCGGTCCTCTCGAGCGCGCCGATCGCGTACGTCAAGTGGGACATGAACCGCAACATCACCGAGCCGTGGACGCCGTCGCTGCCCGCGGACCGGCAGGGCGAGTTCTTCCACCGCTACATCCTGGGCGTGTACGAGCTGTACCGGCGACTGACGACCCGGTTCCCGGACATCCTGTTCGAGTCGTGCGCGTCGGGCGGCGGCCGGTTCGATCCCGGGATGCTCGCGTTCGCGCCCCAGACCTGGACCAGCGACGACACCGACGCGGTGGAGCGGCTCGCGATCCAGTGGGGCACCTCGCTCGCGTATCCCCTGTCCTCGATGGCCGCCCACGTGTCCGCGGTGCCCAACCACCAGAGCGGCCGGGTCACCCCGCTGGCGACCCGGGCGGCCGTCGCGATGTTCGGCGTGTTCGGCTACGAGCTTGACCCCACGGCGATGTCCGGGGAGCAGCAGGCCGAGGTGGCCCGGCAGATCGCCTGGTACGTGGGACGGCGTGAACTGCTGCAGCGGGGACGGTTCCTGCGGCTGCGCAGCCCGTTCGAGGGGGACGGCAACGAGACCGCCTGGATGGTCGTGGATGCCGCGGCCGATCATGCGATCGTCGGCCACTACCGGGTGCTCGCACACCCGATGCTCGCCCGCAACCGGCTGCGGCTGCGCGGTCTCGATCCATCGGCCACCTACCGGGTGACGCCGTGGGGCTCCGACTTCGCCGGGCCGGGCCGCGTGGTCGACCGAGCCGGCGACGAGCTGATGGCCGTGGGCCTGGGCATCGACCCGCCGGACCCGATGCCGGAAGGCATCCCGTTCGACGGGATCCGCCTGATCTACGGCGACTTCCACGCCCGCCTGCTGGAGCTCACCCGGGTCTGAGACCGGGCGGTCAGGCGATCCGTCGCGCGCCCGCGGACGGCTCGACCGCGAACACGCGGGGCGTGAGCCCGGTCCGGACCGGGTACTCGCGCAGGACGGCGTCGCGGAACGTGTCCAGGGCATCGCGACGGACGAGGTTGATCGTGCAGCCACCGAACCCGGCCCCGGTCAGCCGGGCACCCAGGACGCCGGGGGTCGAGCGCGCGATGTCCACCAGCGCGTCCAGCTCCGGGCTGCTCACCTCGTACAGGTCACGCAGCGAGGCGTGGCTCGCAAAGAACAGCCGGCCGACGGCGTCGAGATCGCCCACCTCGAACGCCGCGACCGCATCGAGCACCCGCTGGTTCTCGGCCACGATGTGCTCGGCCCTGCGGGCGGACACGGGCTCCAGGCGGTCGCGGACCGCGTCCAGCATCGACGGACTGACGTCACGCAGCGAGCGGACGCCGGGCTCCATTGCCGCGATCGCCGCCACGGCGGCCTCGCACTGGGACCGGCGCTCGTTGTACGCGGACGCCTCCAGCCGGCGAGCCGAGCCGGAGTGGCAGGCAACGAGCGTGACCTCGTCCAGGGGCAGCGACACCGGGCGATGCTGGAGCGAGCGACAGTCCAGCAGCAGGGCCCGTCCCGGCTCACCGAAGATGGACGCGAACTGGTCCATGATCCCGTTGTTGAGCCCGATGTACGCGTTCTCGGAGCGCTGGACGACATGGACCAGCCGCATCGGGTCGACCGGCGGCGGGTCACCACCCGACAGCGCCCATGCAGAGACGACCTCGATCGCCGCGGACGAGGACAGCCCGGCGCCCTGTGGCAGGTCCGACGCCAGCAGGCCGCGGAACCCCGTGGGCCGGGTGCCGGCCTCGCCCAGCGCCCAGGCCATGCCCGCGACATAGTCCAGCCAGCCGCCCCGCCGCTCCCCCACCGCGCCGACCTGGAACGTCCCGGTCTCACCCGTCTCGGCCAGCGTCAGCTCGACCCGGCCGTCGTCGGCCGGCACGAGCGCGATCGAGATCCCGAGGTCGATGGCGACCGGGAGCACGAAGCCATCGTTGTAGTCGGTGTGCTCGCCGATCAGGTTGACCCGGCCGGGGGCATGGACGACGCGGACGGCGGATGGATCGGCGGCGGCCAGCGGACCGCGGGCGATGAGGGCCTCGCGCAGCCGGGCGGGGTCGGCAGCGAGGGCAGCGGCACCGGGAACCGGGAGCGATGTCATGCGCTGAGCCTACCCAGCGTCGGGGGTCCGTGCAGCCGTCCCGTGTGTCAGGCGGCGGGGCCGGTCCAGCGATGCGTCCGCGGCCGGCTCAACCAGGTCGCCCACCAGGTAGCGCTGGAGCGTCGGCCCCATTGCGTGCACGACCGTCTCGCGGTCCACTGATGCCAGCGGCTCCACCCCGACCACGAACCGGGCCAGCAGCAGGCCAACGAGCTGCGAGCCCGCGAGCGACGCCCGGAGCTGCGCGTCGGGCCGGTCGATCGCAGCGGTTAGGGCCAGCAGGGGCCCCTCTTCCAGCAGCTGCCGCAGCATCGCGCGCGCCACCGGGTCGGTCGTCGCCGAACGCACGAGGCCCAGCAGCAGCGGCCGGATCCGCGGTTGCTCCCACAGCTCGAGGATGAAGCGCACGAACCGCTCCCCCAGCCGATCGGGCGGTCCGTCCAGCAGCCGCGGCACGGCCGTCGCGAAATCCACCGGCATCTCGGTCGCCGCCACGAACAGCCGCTGCTTGGAGCCGAAGTAGTGGTGCACCAGCGCGGCGTCGACGCCGGCCCGGGCGGCGACGTCACGGATCGTTGCCCCGTCGAACCCGCGCTCGCCGAATGCCTCGCGAGCCGCGTCCAGGATCCGCCCCCGGGTGTCGGCGGAGCCGGGACGACGGCCCGGACGTCCGGGGCCTGAACGTCCGGCATCCGGGCCTGAACGTCCGGCATCCGGGCCTGCACGTCCGGCATCCAGGGCTGCACGCCCGGCACCCGGGCGCCCGGCTGCCCGGGTCACGCCACGTCGCGCCGGATCGTGAGCGACGCGATCACGGCGAAGAACGCCGCGATGACCGCCAGGACCGCCAGGTCGAGCTGCAGCTCCGGCACGTCCAGGCCCGCGCCGCGGACGAACACCTGGCGCAGGCCGTTGACCGCGTAGTTGAGGGGCATGATCGCCACCAGCGGCTGGAGGATCGCGGGCAGGCTGCTCACGGGGAACAGGACCCCCGACAGCAGGAACTGGGGAACGATCACGATCGGGATGAATTGGACGATCTGGAGCTCGGTCCGGGCGAACGTGGACAGGAAGATCCCCAGGCTAACGGCGCCGATCGCGACCAGCAGCACGACCAGGAACGCGAGCGCCGGGCTGCCGGTGACCGCGATGCCGAGGCCGACCGAGAACTCGGGCAGCGGGCCGATCGCCGGCGCGTGGACGGTCCCCAGCGCCCAGGTGAGCAGGATCGCGACCTGGATGGTGGCGAACAGCCCGAACCCCAGCGTGTAGCCCGTGACCACCTCGCCCCGGGTCACCGGCGTGGCCATCAGCCGCTCGAGCGTGCCGCCGGTGCGCTCGCGCAGGAAGCTGACGCCGGTCAGGATGTACACGAAGAAGTAGGCGAAGAACCCGACGATCGCCGGTGCGAACGGCGCCATCGGGTCATCGCTGGGCGTGCCCCACACCGTCTCGTGCGTGATCGACGGCAGGCGGTCGCCGGCCGCCGAGGTCGCCGCCGAGATCACGGCGCCCTGGACCACGCCGAGCTGGGCCGATTCGGAGAACGGGTCGAGGCCGTTGGTGAGCACCGTGATCGAGCCGCTGCCGGACAGCAGGCTGGCGGGCAGGATGATCGCGACCGAGACGTCGCCGGCCTCGACCGCGGACCGGGCTGCGGTCTCGTCGGCGTCGGTCACGGTCACGTCGGCGGCCTCGAGCGCCGACCGCAGGGCGCCCGCGACGACGTCACCGGGCGTGCCCGCCTCGTTGACGATCGCCGTGCTCACGCTGGGCGTCTCGCCCTCCCGCAGGATGAACGTGAGCAGGCCGGTCATGAGCACCGGCGCCACGAACAGGAGCGCGAGCGACGGGCGGTCGCGCCGGATCTCCTGGACCACGCGCCGGAACAGCGCTCGCAGGCGGCGCGGGTTCATCGGATCGCCTCCGTCTCGCCGGCGTAGTGCAGGAACGCCTGCTCCAGGTCGTCGGTCCGGGCCTCGCGGCGGAGGTCGGCGCCGGAACCCCGGGCGATGACCCGGCCGGCCCGCATGAACAGCAGCTCGTCGCAGCGGTCGGCCTCGTCCATCACGTGGCTGGACACGACGATCGTGGTGCCGGCCGCGACGAGGGTCCGGAAGTGGCCCCAGAACTGCACCCGGAGCAGCGGATCGATGCCCACGGTCGGCTCGTCGAGGAACAGCATCGGGGGCCGATGAACGAGGGCGCAGGCGAGCGACAGCCGACGCCGCTGCCCCCCTGACAGGGTCATCGTGATCGCGTCCCCGCGGTCGGCCAGGTCCACCAGCTCGAGCGCGTCCGTGGCCGCCTGGTCCGAGGTCACCCCGTACGCGGCGGCAAAGAACTGCACGTTCTCGGCCACACTCAGCGCCGGATACACGCCGTCGCTCTGGGTCATGTAGCCGATCCGGCTGAGGTTGGTGCGCGACGGCATGGCCACGCCCAGGATCTCGGCGTGACCGGACGTCACGCGCGCCATCCCGGTCAGCATCCGGATGAGCGTCGTCTTGCCCGAGCCGTTGGGCCCCAGGAGGCCGTAGATCCGGCCCGGCGGCAGGTCGAACGACACGCCGTCGACGGCACGCAGGCCGCCGAACGCCTTGACCAGGTCCACGGCGCGCACCGCCGGCCCGCCATCCGGACCGTGCACCGCGCCTCCCGCGGCGACCGCTGTCACCCGGCACCTCCCTCGATCGAGAAATTCATCGATCGATGAATTGTAGGGACCGGGGCGGCCGGTGATGGGCCGTCCGTCCTGCTCGGCGTGAGTCGAGGGGCCCGAACGGGCGGGCCCCCCGGGTTCAGCAGCGGGCGGCGTTCAGCCGAACCGTTCGCGCAGCCGCGGCAGGATGAGCTCCGCGTAGCGGGTGATCGCGGCTTCCTGGTCCTCGCCCGGGAAGTGGAACACCAGGTGGTTGAAGCCGTACTCGAGGTACGGCGCGATCTGCGCCACGTGCTCGTCGGGGTCCGATGACACCAGCCAGCGCTTGTGCGCGTACGGCTCGGCCTCCTTCGCCAGCGCCTCCAGCTCGCGCGGGTCGTGGACCCCGGTCTTCTTGTCGCCCGGCAGCGCAAGCGCGGCCCACACCTTGGTGTCCTCGAGCGCCTGCTCGCGGTCGGTGTCGAAGCTGACCTTCATCTCGATCATCTTGTCCATCGGCCCCGCGTCGCGCCCGGCCTTCTCCGCGCCCTCCGCGAGCGCCGGCAGCAGCGTCTCGGCGTACAGCTCCTCGCCCTTGCCGCTGGTGCAGATGAACCCCGAGGCGACGCGACCGGCCAGGCGGGCGGCCGCCGGGCCGGAGGCCGCGATGTAGATCGGGACGGGCACGTCCGGGCGGTCGTAGATCGTCGCGTCGTGGGTGCGGTAGAACTGGCCCTCGAAGCTGACGAACTCCTCGTGCCACAGCCGTTCGATCAGCTGGAGCGACTCCCGCAGGCGCGCGAACCGCTCGCTCTGCTCCGGCCACTCGATCCCGACCGGCACCTCGTTCATCGATTCCCCCGTCCCCACGCCCAGGATCATCCGCCCCGGCGCGAGACACGCGAGCGTGGCGAACGCCTGGGCGACGATGGCAGGGTTGTACCGGAACGACGGGGTGAGGACACTCGTGCCCAGGGTCACGCGGCTGGTCGCCTGCGTGGCCGCGCCCAGCCACACGAGGGCGTTGGGCGCATGCCCGTCGGTGTGGCGCCAGGGCTGGAAGTGGTCGCTGGTCCACACGGACTCGAAGCCGGCGCGCTCGGCCGCGACGGCGAGGTCGAGCAAGCGGCGCGGGGGAAACTGTTCGGCAGAGGCCTTGTAGCCAAGGGTCAGGCGCGGCATTGGGCTCCTCGTGCTGATCGTCCCGATTGTTGCATCCGCACCGATCGCGGGCCAATGCTCGAGGTTGCGGGGCTGCCGTCGGCAGCCACGGGTGTCAGCGCGCGATCGCGAGGACCGCCGCGCCGGCGAGCACAAGCGCGGATCCGGCGATCCGGAACGAGACCTCGCGGCCCCCGGCAGCCTCCCCGAGCCGGAACAGCCCCCACGCGGCCGCCAGCACCACCGCGGACTCGCGCATCGGGGCGACGATCGCCAGCGGCGCCCGGCTGAGCGCCGCCAGCACCAGGCCGTAGGCGCCGAACATCAACAGGCCCCCGGCGACCGCCCGGGTGACGCCCGGGCCGGCACCCGGAGATCCCTCCGCGGCGGGTCGCGCGCGGCCGGCGGTCAACCGCCCGCGAAGGGGCATCATGCCGATCAGCCCGGTCGCACAGACGGGGAACAGGATCCCCGCGTAGAGCCACGACGGTGCGTACCTGACACCGACCGTGTCGATCGCGGAGTAGCCGGCGATGGTCAACCCGGTGAGCAGTGCGAACGCCGCGGCCGCCCGGTCGTCCGCTCCGACACCGTCGCCCAGGAGCCGCCATGGCCGCTGGACCAGCAGCAGGCCGCCCACGAGCAGCCCGACCCCCAGCCAGGCACCAGGCGCGAGGCGCTCGCCCAGGATGCCGACGCCGAGGCCCACCGCCAGCAGCGGTGCGCTGCCCCGCGCCAGGGGGTAGACCACCGACAGGTCGCCCCGCCGGTAGGCGGCCGCGAGGAACACGAAGTACGCGACCTCCACCAGGCCCGAGAGGATCCCCAGCAACCATGCCTCCGCCGCCACCGCGGGTCGGTCCAGCACCAGCCACGCGAGCAGGACCAGCGGCACGCCCGCGATCGATGCAGCGGTCATGCCGATCGCGGCCGCCCGGAGCGGGTCGCCTGCCGTCTTGAGCAGGATGTTCCAGGCGGCGTGGAGCAGGGCCGCGAGCGCGACGAAGCCCAGCGCGAGCGGGTCCACTCCGGGGGCCCAGGTCCCGGCTGCGTGCGGAGGGCGTCAGCCGGTGACGTCGCGGCGCGCGAAGCCCCAGGCGCCGAGTGCGACGCCGCCGGCGGCGATCGCAAGGCAAGCGACGATGCCGACCACGTCCCAGTGGCCGGTCATCGGCTGGCCCATGTTCGCCGTGAGCGCGAGATGGTGGAACCAGTCGGGCAGCTCCAGCGGCGGCGCGAGCAGATCCACCAGGAACGTGGCGGTCACCAGCACCGCGGCAACGTCCGCGGCGAGCGACGTCCGCCACAGGCCCCCGACGGCGATGCCCACGCCGACCGCGGCGAGCGCGTACAGGCCGAGCGCGGCCGAGCCGGCCATCGCGCCCACCGCCTCGACGTCCGATGACGCCGCGCCGATCCCGATGCCCAGGGCGAGCAGCACGTTCATGACCACGACCGCACCGAAGGCGCCGATGCCCCCGGCGATCACCCAGCGCGCCCGGGCGAGCGGCGTGGACAGGACCATCTCGAGCCGGCCCTCGGTCTCGTCCGACGCCCAGCGGGACACGAACGTCGCGCCCGCATAGCCGGCGACGATGAACAGGATCTGCGCGTAGAACTGGAGGAAGCCGCCCGCCGTCGTGACGTCGAAGTCCGGGAACATCGTCCGGAACAGGTCCATGAACTGGGGCTGCTCGGCGATCTGGCTGGCCAGCGACCCGACCAGCGACACGAGCATGATCCCGAACAGGCCGAGGCCGATCCCCCAGCCCAGCGCCCGCGGGAGCTGGTCGCCGAAGGCCCGGCCAACGGGGCCGTGGACACCCAGCGTCGCGGCCGGCAGGCCGGGCGCGGACAGGCCCAGCGTCACGCCCAGGTCCCGCCGGGCGAACAGCTCGACACCGATCACCAGCAGCACCACGGCAACCACGGCCACCAGGGCCAGCGATGGCCAGTCGTACACGCCGACGATCGCGGCCTGGTCGGCGGTCCAGTGAAACGGGCTGAGGCTGGCGACAATGGCCAGCGCCGAGTAGCCGTTGGCCACCCAGCCCACCACCAGCGCGGCGCCGGCGACACCCGCCGCCCCCGATCGACCGAGCAGCGGCGCCAGGGCGAACGCGAGGCCACCGTGAGCGATCGCGAGCAGGCCCACCCAGAGGGCGAACCCGATGGCCGCCTCCGGCGGGATCGCATCCCCGAGGGACTCGTCACCGAACGCGAGCGCGGTCGCCCAGGCCGCGACGGCGAGGACGGCCATCGTGACCGTCAGCAGCGTGAGGTGCGCAGCGAGCTTCTCGAGCGCGATCCGGCGCTTGCCGAACGGCGCCGCGGCGACGAAGTCGAGGCTGCCCCGGCGGGCCTCGCCCGCGAGCGTGCCCGACAGGGCGAGGATCGACCACAGGGCGGTGCCGAGGGCGAAGAACGGGCCGTACTTCCAGTTGATGACGCCGGGCAGGGTGCCGACCTTCACGGGGTTGCCGAACAGCCCGGCCATGGAGGCCGGGACGCTCGCGATCAGGGTGTCCACCTCCTGGCGCGACTGGGGCGTCGGGAACACGTCCTGCATGGCCGCGCCCGCCGCGAGCATCATCCCCACCAGCACGCCGGCCGCGATGATGAACGCGAGGCGGGAGTCCCGGATGGTCTTGCCGTAGATGCTGCCCAGGCCCACCAGGCGCCGGTGGAGCGGGATGGGCGGGAAAGTGGCCGCGTGCCGCGGCGCGCCGGCCTCAGCGGACATCGGGTGCCTCCCCGGCCGGCTCGCGGCCGTACTGGGCGAGGAACGTCTCCTCGAGGCTGGGCTCGCGGGACACGAAGTCGAGCAGCTCGTGGTGGGCGGCGGCCCGCACGACCGGGGTGATCGGGCCCGACACCCGCAGGCGCAGGACGTGGTCGTCGGCGACCACGTCGGACACGCCCGGCAGCGAGCGGAACTCGGCCTCGGGCACGGGGCCCGCAAACCGCAGCTCGACCTGGTGGTGGGCGAGGTCGCGCAGCGCGTCCACGGTGCCGGTCCGGACCAGGCGTCCCTCGCGGATGATCGCCACCCGGTCGCAGCTCTTCTCGACCTCGCTCAGGATGTGGCTCGAGAGGAACGTCGTGGTGCCCGCGCCGGTCGCCTCGCGCAGGATCGTGAAGAACGCCTGCTGGACCAGCGGGTCGAGCCCGCTCGTGGGCTCGTCGAGGATCAGCAGGTCGGGCCGGTGCTGGAGCGCGATCACCAGGCCCACCTTCTGCTTGTTGCCCTTGCTGTACTCCTTGAACCGGCGCGAGGGGTCAAGATCGAGGCGCTCCACGAGGCTCGCCTGGTAGCGCTCGTCCACGCCGCCCCGCAGGTTGGCGAAGTAGGCAAGCGTCTGGCCCCCGGTGAGCCGGTCGTACAGGGTGAACTCGCCCGGGATGTAGCCCACCCGGCGGTGGATCGCGACCGGCTCGGCGGCGGAGTCGAGGCCGAACACCAGGGCCCGGCCGCTGGTCGGGCGGATGAGGTCGAGGATGACCCGGATCGTGGTCGTCTTGCCCGCGCCGTTGGGCCCCAGGAAGCCGAACACCTCGCCCGGCTCGACCGCGAGGTCGACCTCGATGATCCCGCGGTGGGCGCCGTACGACTTGGTCAGCTGCTCGGTCTGGATGATGGGGGGCATGGGTTCCTCTCAAGGGAGCTCGGGACGGGGCATGGGTGCGGTCAGGCGGAGGCGGCGTCCGCCTCGGCGGGGGGCTCGACTGCGGCAGGCGGCGGCACCGTGGTCAGCAATCGTCGCTCACGCGTCTGCAGGTAGCGCTCCACGACGGCGGGCCACTCCTCCTCGTAGTAGGCGTAGACGTCGCGGAACTCCTGGAGCCGGGCGCGTGCCTCGGCCGGGCGCGAGGCGATCGCTGCGAGGCCCTCGTCCGCGATCTCGCGGCCCTCGCGCAGCACGCTCTCCATCGTGGCGACCAGGCGGCGCACGCTGCCGATCGGGATGGAGAAGCGCTCCCGTCGCTCGCCGCGGCGGCGCGTCCGGCGGACGATGCCCAGCCGTTCCAGGTCACGAACGGCGCCACTGATACCGCCCCGGCTGGCATGGAGCGCGGTGGCCAGCTCGTCCGCCGTCTGCTCGGTCGGGTCGCTCACCAGGAGCCATGCCCACACGCGCGACGGCATCGGCGCGAGGCCTCGGCGAACCAGGTGCTGCTCGAGTGACTCCACGAACCTCGACTCACCGTCGTTCATGCGCCAACCATATGACTTCCATTGATTTCAGTCAATCCTGAAACTTCAGACATCGGGCGGGATCCCGTGCCGTCGGGCGTCGATCAGCAGGGCGCGGGCGCCGGGTCAGCCGGGCGCGCGATCAGCCCGGCGCCGGCCACCCACCAAGGTCCGCGAGCCTCGGCGGATCCGCGCCCGGCCGCTGGCAGGCGATCCCGGCTGCCCGGACGCCGAAGCGCGTCGCCCGGAGCACCGCGGCCGCGTCCGACAGCCCGGTCCGCGTCACGCCCTCGTGCACCAGGCAGGCAAGCACCGCGCCAGCGAATGTGTCGCCGGCGCCCACGGTGTCGATCACCGCGATCGCCGGAACCTGGACCGAATGCGAGGCACCACCGGCCAGCACCGTCACGGCCCCGCCGCCATCGGTCAGCAGCACCACCGGCGGCCCGAGCGACGCCACCCAGCCGGCTGCCACCGCGGTGGGCTCGCCCGGGCGCAGGAATGCCAGGTCGTCGGTGCTGACCTTCACGATGTCGGCCCGACGCAGCAACCGGCCCACCCGGGCCCGGTAGGCATCCGGGTCGGGCGTGACCGATGGCCGCGCGTTGGGATCCACCATCAGCAGCACGCCGTCCGGGAGCGCGGCCACCAGCCCCTCCAGCGTCGTCGCCATGGGCTCGAGCACCAGCGCCAGGGTGCCGGTCAACAGGGCGCGCGTGTCCGCCGGCAACCCGCCCGCGAGCGGGCCGGGCAGGACCGCCGGCGCCGAGGTGCCCTCCACGTAGAAGCGGTAGGCAGCCGTCCCATCCGCGTCGAGCTCCGCGAGCGCGAGCGTCGTCGGGCGCCCGGTGCGCTGGGCGAGATGGACCGCCACGCCGTCCGCGAGGAGCCCCGCCTCGAGCATCCGGCCGAACCGGTCGTCGGACAGCCCGCCGATGAAGGCACACGCCATCCCCAGCCGGCCGATGGCGCGCCCGCTGTTGTAGGGGCCGCCGCCGGGCGCGGGGATGATCGCTCCGTCGGGTCGCACCAGGAGATCGACGAGGGCGTCGCCGGCGACGACGATCACGGTCGGCTCGGACGCCGATGCGAAACGTCTCGATCAAGGCTCATGCGGCCAGTATCGCGACCGGACCGGAGGCTTGACAGGCCGGGCGAGTCATGTCTAGAGTCCAGTGTGCACAGATGTGCAGTTGTTCGCTCATATGTGCATGTGGATGCCGGAGGGTCCTGGTTGACCACGACGAGCCGGAGGGGAAGTGCGGGCGACGTGCGCCAGATGGTGCGCATCGCGCAGATGTACTACCGCATGCAGCTGAGCCAGGGGCAGATCGGTGAGCGGCTCAGTCTCAGCCGCTTCCAGGTCGGCCGCCTCCTCGATCGCGCCCTGCGCGAGGACATCGTGCGGATCGAGGTCGTCCACCCCGTCGCCCGGCTGATCGAGCTCGAGGACACGCTCGTCGAGCGGTTCGGCCTCAAGGCCGCCATCGTGGTGGATGCACCGCTCAACGCTGCCGACCGCGCAGAGGAGGAGCTGACCCGTGAGGCCGTGGCAGGCGCCGCGGTGCGCCTGCTCACCGACCTGCGACCTGCCGGATCGATCGGCGTCTCGTGGGGTCGGACCATGCTCGAGGTAGCCGGGCAGCTCCAGCCGGGCTGGACCGTGGCAACGGAGGTCGTGCAGCTCAACGGCGCAACCTCCCGATCCACGGTGCCGACGCGCGCGAACGAGATCGCGGAGCGTTTCGCGGCCACGACGGGTGCCTCGATCCGCCTGCTCGCGGCGCCCGCGATCGTGGGCAACCCGGAGCTGCGCATGGCCCTCGAGGCCGACCCTGCAGTGGGCTCGACGATCGAGGCCGCGCGGGCAACCGCGACCGCGATCTTCGGCCTCGGGATCCTCACGCCCGAGAGCGTGCTGGTCGGCTCGGGCTACCTGTCCACGAAGGACGTCACGGACCTGCAGGCGGCGGGCGCGGTCGGGGACATCATCGGCCGCTTCCTCCGGCCCGACGGACGGATCGCCGCCCGCCACGTCGACGATCGGACCATCGGGCTGCCGCCGGGTGCGCTGTCCGACAAGCAGATCTCGATGGGGATCGCCGCGGGGGCCGGTCGCGGACCGATCACGCTGGCGGCATTGCGGGGCGGACTACGTGAACGTCCTCGTGCTCGATGCGAACACGGCGCAATGGGTCGTGGATCATGGCTGAGCGCGGGACCGGGGCCGTCCCCTCGGAGCAGACCGTCCGCCGGCTGGTGGAACAGGCGCTCGAGGCCGTCGAGCGCCAGGCGGCCCCCGCCGCGAGCGGACGAGCGCCCGCGCACCACCGCTGCCGACCCCACCTCCCCAGCCGCGTGGCGAGTCGGTCTCCATCGCGATCGGGGCGGATCACGGCGGCTACCCGCTCAAGCAGGTCCTGGTCAAGGCCCTGACCGAGAAGGGGTACGGCGTCACCGACTGCGGCACGACATCGACCGAGGCCGTGGACTACCCGGACTTCGCGCACGTCGTGGCGCGCCTCGTCGCATCGGGCGCGTGCACCGTCGGGATCGTCGTCGACGGAGCCGGGATCGGGTCCGCGATCACGGCCAACAAGGTCCCGGGCGTGCGCGCCGCGAACGCCCACGACACGTCGATGGCCCGCAACGCGCGGGAGCACAACTACGCCAACGTGCTGACGCTCGGGGGCCGGATGATCGGCGAAGGCCTCGCCCTCGAGATCGTGGACACGTTCCTCGGGACGCCGTGGGGCGCGGAGCGGCACGGGAAGCGGGTGGACAAGATCAGCGAGATCGAGCGGCGGTACCTGGCCGCCACAGCTGTGGACGGACCGCGATGACGATGATGGACGACCGGGAACTGTTGATCGAGTCGATCACGCGCGAGGTGGTGGCCGCGTTGTCGGGCGGCGATCCGTGCCTCGATTGCGATGGGTCGTGCGCCGCGCACTGCGCGGACAAGGTGCGCGACGTCGTCACCAACGGCGCGTCGCGCATCGCGTACCACGGCCGCGGCGGGGACGTTCCGCGCGACCTCGCCCGCTACATCGACCATACGCTGCTCCGCCCCGACGCCACCGCCGCGGACATCGACCGCCTGTGTGACGAGGCGATCGAGCATGGGTTCGCGGCCGTCTGCATCAACCCGACCTGGATCCGGCGAGCCGCAGATCGCGTGCGCGGCAGCGAGGTGGCCGTCGCGTCGGTGATCGGCTTTCCGTTCGGCGCCACGACGACCGAGGTGAAGGGCATGGAGGCCCGCCGAGCCATCCGGGACGGCGCCCGCGAGATCGACATGGTGATCAACATCGGCGCGCTCAAGAGCGGCATGCAGGACGCGGTCCGCGAGGACATCGCCCGCGTCTCCGACGCGTGCCACGAGTCCGGCGCCCTCAACAAGGTGATCATCGAGACCGCGCTCCTGACCGACGAGGAGAAGGTGATCGCGTGCCACCTCGCGCGGGAGGCGAAGGCGGACTTCGTCAAGACCTCCACGGGCTACGCGTCCGGCGGGGCCACCGTGTTCGATGTCGCCCTGATGCGCGAGTCGGTGGGCCCGCGCATGGGGGTCAAGGCCGCGGGCGGCATCCGCACCGCCGAGGACGTCCAGGACATGATCGCCGCCGGCGCGACCCGGATCGGGGCCTCCGCCGGGGTCAGGATCGTCACAGGAGAGAGGGGAGCGCGTGAGCAATATTGACCTTCGCGCCTATGTCTTCCTCGACAGCCTCCAGGCGCAGTACGCCGCGTTCCTGGGGACCGTCGCGCAGGGGTTCCTGCCGCTGGCCGGGGACGCGTCGCTGTCGATCGAGGTGTCGCCGGGCATCGAGATCAATCGCCTGACGGACATCGCGCTCAAGTCCACGTCGGTCAAGCCCGGGATGCAGATCATCGAGCGCTACTACGGCATGCTCGAGGTCCACTCCCCGTCACAGGCGGAGGTCCGGGCGGCCGGGGCCGCGATCCTGCGCGAGATCGAGCTGGAGGAGACGGACCGGATCAAGCCGCGCGTCCTGTCCAGCCAGATCATCCGGCGCATCGACGACCACCAGGCGCAGCTGATCAACCGCACCCGCCACGGCCAGATGCTGATCCCTGGCCAGACGCTGTACGTGCTGGAGCTGGAGCCGGCCGCCTACGCGGCGCTCGCGGCGAACGAGGCCGAGAAGGCCGCCCACATCAACATCCTCGAGGTCCGGGGGTTCGGCTCCATGGGCCGGATCTACCTCGGCGGCGAGGAGCGTGACATCGACGTCGGATGGCGCGCCGCGCTGGCGGCGATCGAGGGGCTGGAGGGCCGCGAGGCGAAGGGCTAGCCCCCACCACCACAGGGTTCGAAGGACGGCGAAGGAGAACGATCGATGGCAGAAGCACTGGGCATGATCGAGGCACGCGGGTTCGCGGCGATGGTCGAGGCAGCCGACGCGATGGTGAAGGCGGCCAAGGTTGAGCTCGTGAGCTACGAGAAGACCGGTGGCGGCTACGTGACGGCCGTCGTGCGCGGCGATGTCGCGGCCGTCAAGGCCGCGGTCGAGGCGGGCTCGCGCGCCGCGACCAAGGTCGGCGAGGTGGTCGCGACGCACGTGATCGCTCGCCCGCACAGCAACGTGGACCTCGTGCTGCCGCTGGGCCGCGCCGAGGAGGCCCGGGGCGAGACGGGCGACAACTGAGGTTCGGTCGAGGGCCGCGGTCGCGCTCGCGACCGCGGCCCGGATCCAGGAGGGAGCCATGCTCCTCGGACGGGTGGCCGGGACGGTCGTCGCCAGCCGCAAGGAACCGCTGATCGAGGGCTGGAAGCTGCTCCTCGTGCGCCAGCTGGACACCGACAACCACGACGCCAGCGGCTACGTGGTTGCCGCGGATGCGGTGGGTGCCGGCGTCGGGGAGGTCGTCCTGTATGCGTCGGGCAGCTCGGCCCGGCAAACAGAGATGACCAGGGATCGTCCGTGCGACGCCGTGATCATGGCGATCGTGGACACCTGGGAGGTCGGCGGCCGCGAGGTCTACCGGAAGTAACCCATGAGCGAGCTCAGCGAGCACGAGATCCAGGACATCATCGAGCGCGTCCGGCGGCGACTCGAGGTGGTGTCGGGCGGACACGCCGGCACCGCGCTGCGGGCAGAGGCGGAGCTGGCGGCGGCATCGGCGGCGGACCTGGGCGACGGGATCCACGCCACGATCGACGCCGCCGTGGCGGCGGCCAACGACGCGTTCCGCGCGTTCCAGTCGATGGGCCTCGACGGCCGGCGCGTGATCATCGAAGCCGTCCGACAGGCGATGCTCGACAACGCCGAGCAGCTTGCCCGGATGGCCCACCAGGAGACCCACCTCGGGCGGTACGAGGACAAGGTCGTCAAGAACCGTCTCGTGACGACCAAGGCGGCCGGCCCGGAGGACCTCGAGGTGGAGGCTGTCACCGGCAGCCTGGGGATGATGGTCACCGAGTTCGCGCCGTTCGGCGTCGTGGCCGCGATCACGCCGGTCACCAATCCCACGTCCACGGTCATCAACAACACGATCAGCATCGTGTCCGCGGGCAACGCGGTCGTGTTCAACGCGCATCCCAACGCCAGGCGCTGCTCGGCCGAGACGATCCGGCTGATCAACCGGGCGATCGTCGGTGCGGGCGGGCCGCCCGACCTCGTGACCGCGATCGCGGAGCCCACGATCGACAGCGCCCGGGCGCTCATGAGCCATCCCGGCGTCCGGGTCCTGCTCGTGACCGGCGGTCCCGGGGTCGTGCGCGAGGCGCTCAAGACGGACAAGCGCGCGATCACGGCCGGGCCTGGCAACCCGCCGGCCGTCGTGGACCAGACCGCCGACGTCGAGCGGGCGGGCCGGGACATCGTCCGAGGCGCGTCGTTCGACAACAACATCATCTGCACCGACGAGAAGGTCGTGCTGGTCGTGGACTCGGTCGCCGACCGCCTGGTCCGGGCGATGACCCAGCACGGCGCGTACCTGCTCAAGGAGCACGAGCTCCGGCGGCTCGAGCGGGTGATCTTCCGCGAGCTCGGCGCACCCGGCAAACCGGGCGTCATCAACCCGGCCTGGATCGGGCGCGACGCGGCGAAGATCCTGGCCGAGATCGGCGTCCAGGTGGAGCCGGAGCCGCGGCTGTTGCTCGCGGAGGTCCCGCGCGAGCACAGCCTGGTGTGGACCGAGCAGATGATGCCGGTGCTGCCGGTCGTCCGGGTGGGAACCGTGGACCAGGCGATCGACCTCGCCGTCCGCGTCGAGCACGGCTTCCGCCACACGGCGTCGATCCACTCGACCAACGTGGACACGATCACGCGCATGGCCCGCGCGATGAACTGCAGCATCTTCGTGGCCAACGGGCCCAACTTCGCGGGCCTGGGCGAGGGCGGTGAGGGCTTCAGCTCGTTCTCGATCGCCTCCCCCACCGGCGATGGGCTCACGCGGCCGCGGACGTTCTCCCGCGAGCGGCGGATCACCGTCGTCGGCGCGCTGCGGATCGTCTGATGCTGCAGCCGGCGATCGCCCTCCTGGAGCTCGACTCGATCGCGGTCGGGATCGAGACCGGTGACGCCATGGCCAAGCGCTCCCCCATCGACGTCATCTATGCCGGGACCGTCCACCCGGGCAAGTACCTGGTCCTCGTCGGCGGGGCGGTTGCCGATGTCGAGGAGGCGCTCGAGGCCGGGCGTGCCATCGCCGGCCTCTCGTTGCTCGACACGGTCCTGCTCGCCGACGTGCACCCGGACGTCGTCGATGCGATGCGCGGGACCCGGTTGGCCGCCGCCGGGGAGGCGCTGGGCGTGATCGAGACCCGGACCGTAGCCTCGATCATCGATGCCGCCGACGCGGGCATCAAGGGCGCCCACGTCCGGTTGCTGGAGCTCCGGCTGGCGGACGGGCTGGGCGGCAAGGCATACCTGCTGTTCGACGGCCAGGTGGCCGACGTCGAGGCCGCGGTCGAGATCGGCCGGGCGCGGATCGGGGAAGCCGGCCGGCCCGTCACCCGGGTCATCGCGCAGCTGCACCGCGAGATGCGCGACAACCTCGAGGCCGATGCCCGCTTCCGCCGTCGGATCGCGGCGCCCGAGGAGGCCTGAGATGCAGCTTGCGCGGGTCATCGGCACCGTGGTCGCGACCCAGAAGGCCGACGGCCTCGAGGGGGTCCGGTTGCTCATCGTCCAGCCGCTCGATCGAGGGCAGCGCCCCACCGGTGACCCGGTGGTCGCGGCGGACGCGGTGCACATGGCCGGTCCGGGCGAGCTCGTGTACGTGGTGGCCGCCCGGGAGGCGGCCCTGGCGCTGCCGGAGCCGTTCGTCCCGGTAGACCACGCGATCGTCGGGATTGTGGACGCGGTGACACTGGAAGATGGCGCGCGATGAAGCTGGCACGGGTGGCGGGCACCGTCGTGTCCACCATCAACGTCCCGGTGTTCGACGGCCGCAAGCTGCTGCTGTGCGACCTGCTGGACCCGTCCGGCGCGGCCGGGAGTGGCTATCTCATCGCCGTGGACACGGTCGGGGCCGGGACCGGCGAGACGGTGCTGCTGATGGACGAGGGCAACTCCGCGCGTCAGATCCTGGGGGCGCCGGAGGCCCCCGTGCGCACGCTCGTGGTGGGCATCGTGGATCACGTGGAGCCCGCGCCCGAACCGGTCGGTGCGCCGGCCAGGCGGTCGCGCGGGTCATCGCCCAAGACACCGAGGCCGGCGCCGCGCGCGCGCGGTCGCCCGCGCGCGTGAGGGGCCGCGAAGCCTGATCGCGCGAAGGATCACCACGCGCCGTCCTGCCCGGGAGCGGTACCCTGCCGGACATGTCTGACCTGCCCACCTGGGAGCGGAGGTTTCGCGCTCCGATCCTGTCCTTCCCATCCTGGGCGCACGACGCCCCGGACCGTCTCGTGCTCGCCTCGACCGAGAGCGGCAGCTACCAGCTGCATGCCTGGAATCGCGCGACGGGGCAGCGGCGCCAGGTGACCAGCGATCCCGTGGGTGTCCTCGAGGGCCGACCGACGCGTGACGGCGCGGGCGTGGTCTGGTTCCGCGACGAGACCGGGGCGGAGACCGGCGCCTGGGTGATCGCTCCGTTCGACGAGGATCTGCCGGCGGAGCCGCTGATCGAGGGCCTGCCGAAGGGCTGGTCCGAGGGCCTCGCCATCGGGCAGTCGCGTTCGATCGCGGCGGTCAGCACCGAGGCCGGCTACTCGATCTGGGCGGCCGAGCATGGCGGGGTTGCCCGATGCCTGTACCAGCACCCGGAACCGGTGCGCCTGGCCGGCGGCTGGGGCATGGCCGGATCAGTCGATCGTGGCGCTCTCTCGGCCGACGACACGATCGCGGTCCTCGAGGTCATGGAGGACGGGGACGTGCTCCATGCCGCGCTGCGGGCCATCGACGCCGTCACGGCCGCCACGATTGCCGAGCTGCGGGATCCGGGGCTGGAGCTGGCCGGGTTCGGGTTCTCCCCGATCGCGGGTGACCAGCGCGTCGCGATCACGCACGAGCGGACCGGCGAGCGTCGGCCGGCGATCTGGAACGTGGTGACCGGCGAGGTCGTGGACCTGCCGCTGGACCTGACCGGGCCCGTCGAACCTGCCGACTGGTGGCCCGACGCGTCCGCGCTGCTGCTGCTCCAGCTGGTGGACGGGCGGCACCGGCTCCATCGCTACGAACTGGCATCGGGCGAGGTCACGGCCCTGGACCACGAGGTGGGCTCGATCACCGCGGCCGCCGTCCGTCCCGACGGCGCGGTCTGGTACCGCGTCCATCGCGGCGAGCATCCCGCGCGCCTGCTGGCCGTGGGGTCGCCCACGCCGCTCCTGGTGCCCGACGGTCCCGTTGCGCCCGACGGACGCCCGTTCGAGGCCTGGTGGTTCCAGAACCCGGCGGGCCAGCGGGTCCACGGCTTCATCGTTCGGCCCGGGGGCGACGGCCCGTTCCCGACGATCATGCGCGTCCACGGTGGCCCGCACTCGCTGGACATGGACCGCTGGGCACCCGACATCCAGGCCCATGTCGACGCCGGGTTCCTGGTCGCGATGGTCAACTACCGCGGGTCCGAGGGCTTCGGGCAGGCGTGGCGCGACGAGCTGACCGGGAACGTCGGGTTCCTGGAGCTCGAGGACGTGATCGCCGGCCTGGACGACCTCGTTGTTCGCGGGCTGGCCGATCCCGCCAGGGTCGTGCTGGCCGGCTGGTCCTGGGGCGGGTACGTGACGCTGCTCGGCCTGGGACGGCATCCGGACCGCTGGATCGCGGGCATCGGCGGCGTCCCGGTCGCGGACTACGTCGCCGCGTACGAGGACGAGGCGCCGATCCTGCAGGCCCTCGACCGGGCGCTGTTCGGGGGCTCGCCGGAGACGGCGCCACAGCTGTTCGCGGAGCGCAACCCGCTGACATACGTGGACGCGGTCGTGGCCCCGCTGCTGATCCTTGCCGGCGAGAACGACTCCCGATGCCCGATCCGCCAGGTGTGGAACTACGTGGACCGGATGCGGGCCCGCGGGCGTCGAGCCGCAGGTGTACACGTACACCACCGGGCACGCCTCGTTCGACGTCGATGAGCGCATCCGCCAGACCGCGGTCGTGCTGGACTTCCTGGCGCGATCCGTCCCGGGTTCGGTTCGGCTGGACGGCCTCGACACCGTGCTGCCGGCGAGCGCCGCCACGAGCTGACGCGCTGCGCCTCGGGCACTCAATCGAAGCGGTAGCGGGCCTCCCTGCCCCGGCAGCGGGGCCCGCGCCCGTAGCGGATCTCGCCGGCCGTGACATCCGCCAGACACCAGAACGCCGTGGTCGTCGTCTCCGCGCCGTCGTCATGTCGGCAGATCGACGGCTGGGACGCATGGTCCGCGAGGAACGTCAGCATGACGTCGGACGTGATGGAGCGCGGCGGGGGCCCTGAACCGTCATCGCGGTCGAGCAGCTCGAGTGCCCGGCCCAGGCGCACCGCCGACCGACGCGCGTAGACCGGGTCACCCTCGTAGGGGAGCATCCGGTCGCACACGTAGTGGTTGTGTGCGCCAGCGTGCCCGCCGGCGAGAGCCCGGTCACCTCCGCGTCGGTGGCGGATCCCTCGACATTCACGACGCGCCCATCCCGGTGCGCCAGCACGGTGTTGTACGAGGAGCCCCGATCGGTCCGGAGCGTCATCGCGAGGGCGGTGTCCAGCGTCGTCGCGGTCGCTGCTCCCGCACCATCAGCAGCCGTGGCACGCCGATTCGCTCGTCGTTGGGCGCCAGCTCGTTGCCGGTCAGCGACAGCCCGGCCGAGTTCCAGCCGACGCTGAGCCACGGACCGATCCCCAGCGAGAACACCACCGGCTCACCCGGCACCCGCCATTCGATGGCGATCACGGATGCCTCCGACGAGGGCGACAGGTCGTTGTCTGCGCGCGACCAGGACGTGGCCGTCCGCGGTCGCCGGCGGACCCGCGATCAGGTCCGTGCAGCGGCCGTCGATCATCACGCCGGATGCTGCCTGCGACGGCCGGACGGTCCAGATCTCCTCGATGGAGGCCGCGAACAGCGCCAGCGGTTCGACACCCGCCGCCTCTGCTGCCCCGTCAATCTCGTCCACCAGCCAAGGCGTCGCACGACCCGTCACCTCACGGTATGCGGCAGCCAGACCCAGCTGCTCGGCCCGGCGTCCGGCCTGCCGGCAGATCGGGGTCAAACGCGACGGCCCGGCGCAGGACACGCGATGTGGCGGCCCCGACCTGGCGGCCCACCTCGCGGTGGTCGCCCGCAACGACCAGGAACGGGATGCCACCGCGGCGATGGACGATGGAGCCGACCGTCATCGCCGCGAGTCTACATCCGCCATTCGGGCGGTCCCGCTGCCGAACAGGGCAGCGAGGTGGCGCCCAGGGTCATCGACCCGCGCGATTGCGGGGCGGCGGCGGCAGCTTGCGCTCGCCGCGCACCAGGAAGTGCAGGAACCAGTCGCGAACCTGGACCAGGTTCTCGGCCCGCCGGAAGGGGGTCCCGCCGCGGGTGAGCTCGTGGCTCTCGCCCGGCACGCGCATGAACCGGACGGGCCGGCGCAGGGACCGCAGGACGGTGAACAGCGCCTCGGCCTGACCCACGGTGGTCCGGAGATCGTGCTCTGCGTGCTGGATGAGGAGCGGCGTGTGCACGTTCGCGGCCAGCGACAGCGGCGAGATGCTGTCGAAGAAGGACGGCTCCTCCCACGGCTTGTGGCCGAACTCGATCGACGCCCACTCGCCCCCGGAGATGTCGCCCGTCAGGAACAGGGTCCGCATGTCCACCACCGACCGGCAGGTGATGGCGGCCTTGAACCGATCGGTGCGACCGATGATCCAGTTGGTCAGGTAGCCGCCGTACGAGCCTCCGGTGACCCCCAGCCGGTCCGGGTCCGCCAGGCCGTCCGCCACGGCCTGGTCCACGCCGGCAATGACGTCGGCCATGGGGCCGTCGCCCCAGTCGCCCAGGTTGGCGCGGTTGAACGCCTCTCCGTACCCCTCGGAGCCGCGCGGGTTCGAGGCCAGCACGGAGATCCCGGCACCCGCGAGGATCTGCCATTCGAGCATCGGCGACCAGCCGTACAGCGTGTGCGGGCCGCCATGGATCTCGACCGCCAGGGGCTGCCGGCCGATGCCCGCCGGCAGCAGCCAGCCCTGGATCTCGCGACCGTCGCTCTGCCAGCGCCGCTCGGCGGGCTCGATCCAGGCGATCTCCGCGGACAGCGCGCCATTGAGGTGGGTCAGGCTCCGATGCCCCGCCGACGCCGCCCGCTTCCGCGGCTGCCGGTCGTAGGCGACGAGCTCCGGGAGGAGCGTGCCGCCTGACCGCACGGCGACGATGACGTCTCCCCGGTCGCCGGCAGGGACCGCATCCCAGCCCGACAGGTAGTGGCGGCCGACGGTGAGCCGCGCCGGGCCCGCGCTGCCGTCGATCGGCAGCCGCCACAGCTCGACGCTGCCGTCGACCGGCGCGGTGAACAGGACCGCCTGCCCGTCGCCGCTCATGACCAGCCGCGGATCCTCGCCCAGGGTCACGTCGCTGTTCATCGCCGCATCGGGCTTCAGCTCGCTCGACGCCAGCAGGTCATGTCCGCCGCCGGGCCCGGAATCGGCGCCGTCGGCCGCGAACCGCCAGATCCCGGTCCGATAGCCGGCCCGCGGGAACCGTTCGCCGAGGGCGATGATCGCCGACCCGTCGCGCGTCCACACGGGTGACCCGAACACGGCGTCGGGACCGCCCGCGATGGTGGTCACGGTTCCGGTCGCGACATCCACCACGAACACGGACGAGCGGAAGTCGATGTCCGGGTCGCGGTGTCGGTTGGCCGTGAATGCGATGCGGCTGCCGTCAGGCGACCAGGCCGGGGCGGCCTCGGCCGAGGGACCCACCACCAGCGGGCGCGCGGTGCCGGTCTCGACGTCCACCAGCCACAGGTGGGCCTCCTGGTCGTCCACGAAGCCCGTGCCGTTGTACTGGTAGCCCAGGCGGTCAAGGTAGCGGTAGTCGGAGAGCGGCGTCTCGCCGGGCTTGGGCTTGGGCGGCCGTCGCCGACGGCGCGCCTCCTGCGCGGCCGTCGCGCCCAGCGAGCTGGTCAGCACGGCCAGCGCCCGGCCATCCGGAGACCAGGCGAACCCGTTGACGCCGCGCGGCAGGTCGGTCAGCCTGCGCGCCTCGCCGCCGTCGAGCGGCAGCAGGTGGACCTGGTGGCAGTCCTCCCGCTCCCGGGGCTTGCGCGGCCGGTCCGGCTCCTCCTCGACGTACAGGCGGCGATCGGAGATGAAGGCCAGGGTCCGGCCGTCGGGCGAGTAGCGGGGATGCCGGTCCGTGCGCGATCCAAGCGTGAGGCGACGCGCCTCCGCCGACCCGTCCGACCGGGACCGTCCAGATCGCGTGCCGGTAGCCGGCGTTGGCCACCGCTGCCTGCTTGACGGTGAATGCCGCGTGGCGCCCGTCAGGCGAGAGGCGCGGATCGGACGGGACGAGGAGGCGGTAGAGGTCCTCCGGGCGTGCGGGTCTGGGCACGGTTCCTCCGTGGTGAGCTGGGCTGAGCCGCCGCGTGCGCGGCGATGCGGAACGGGCCGCGGTCTTGCCAGCAGTCTATCCCGGGGCGAGGGGCTACCATCGGGTGGCCATGGCCGAGCAGCTCTCCCTCCGGCTCGAGCCGACCCTCCCGCGCCCGGGCGACGTCGCCCCGATGTGGCCGACGCCGCGTGCCGAGCCATTCGACTCCCCGGAATTCCTGTTCGAACCCACGTGGGGCGGGCATCGCGCGCTCGCGTTCGTGGGGCCGTCGGACCAGCCGGGCGGCGGTGAGGCACGACTGGTGGACCCGGCCGGGCACGAGCTGGTGGGCCGCCTGCCCGAGCTGGCCGGCCTCGCGGTGCGAGTGGCAGCCCGGTCCGCGGTGCTCGACGGCGAGCTGGTGGTCGTCGACGCGCGGGGCCGCGCCGATGACGATGCCCTCCGCGACCGTCTCAACGGCCGCCCGGGACGACCGGTCGCCTACCTCGTGTTCGACCTCCTCCACCTCGACGGCCGGTGGCTGCTGGGACAGCCCCTCGAGAAGCGGCGCGAGGCGTTGCGTCGCGTCCTCCGGCCGGGGGACGAGGTGGTCGTCGTCCCCGCGATCAGCGGCGAGGGGCGCGCGCTCCACGACGCGGTCACGGCCCAGGGAATCGCCGGGGTCCTCGCGCGGCGCCGGTCGAGCCCGTACCTGCCCGGCGTCCACAGCGCACTGTGGCGCTCGATCGCGGCCGGGCCGGGCTCCGGTGACGACACCGCGGCCGGGACCCGGACCTCGGCCGGGCCGGACCCGGCCGACGCGGCGGTGGCCGACGATGGGGTGGCCGCAACGGGCACGGCGCCGGTACTCGCCCTGTTCCGGCGTCTCCCGTTCGACGACGACCCCGCGACGTAGCACCGGGTCGCAGCGCCGGGACGCTGCCCTCGCCAAGATCCGGTCCCGGCGGCGGCGATCCCGGCGGCCGCGAGCGTGTCGGCGGCGAGCCTAGCCGCGGACCGCCCGGACGAACGTGCGCAGTGTCGGCGGCTGGCCATAGAGCAGGACGCCGGCCCGATAGACGCGGATCGAGAGCAGCGTCACTAGGGGCACGGTTGCCGCCAGGAGGCCGATCGACAGCACCAGCTCCCAGGGCTCCACCTCGCCGATCGACAGCCGGGCCATCATCACGAACGGGCTCCAGAGCGGCACGAACGAGGCGACCCGGATCATCGGTCCCGCCCCACCAGAGAGGGCGAGCACGGCCGGAAAGTAGCCCGCAACCGCCGGGATGGACAGCGGCAGCGCGATCGTCTGGAGATCCTCGGCACGGCTGAGCAGGGAACCCGCCCCCGCATAGAGCGCCGCATAGAGCGCAAAGCCCAGCACGAAGTAGACGAGGAACGCCGCCACCAGCTCCGGCGACAGGCCCGCGAGCGAGGCCCCGCCCGCCTTGTCCTCCCCGAGGATCGCGTCACCGATGGCCCCCGAGGCGATCAGCGCAAGGATGGCGGGCGCCAGCACCAACGCCACCTGCGTGAGCCCGGCGAGCCCGATGCCTACGATCTTGCCGGTCACCAGCTGGGGGGCCGTGGCCGCCGAGATGAGCAGCTCCATGACGCGGTTCGCCTTCTCCGCCACGACACCCGATGCGACCCACAGCCCGTAGAACACGAGGGTGAGGAACGACAGCACCACGAACACGATGCCGACGATCCGGCGGCTGGCGTACGCGGCCGTGTCGACCTGGAGCGCGCCGCCGGCCGTGCCGGTGGCAGCGCCGGCGTCGACCACCGCGAACGACGGGATGGCGAACGGCTCGGCCCCCGGTGGCTGACCCGCGGTCCAGTCGAGCACGCCGACGCCGAAGGCACCGATCTGGAGCAGCTGGGCCCGGTCCGGGCTCAGCGCGCCTGCGCTCAGGACCTGGAAGTCGAGGCCACCCCCCGGCTTGCGGCTGATGAGCACGGCACCGGCGAGGTCGCCGTCGCGGACCGCCGATCCGGCGACGGACGGATCGTCGATCCGCACGAAGTCGAACCGCTTCGATCCATGGTCCCCCGGGGAGAGCTGCGTGTTGAGGAACCCGTCCATCACCGACACCGCCCGGTCGGCCAGGGCCATGTCGGGCGCCACGACACCGATCCGGGTCACGGTCACGCGATCGATGAGCCGCACGCCGAGCGGGATCAGCGCCACGACCACGGCCAGGCCCACCAGCAGCAGCGTGGAGAACACGAACGCCCGCGCGCGCACACGCTCGATGTACTCCCGGCGCGCCACGAGCCAGACGTTGCCCAGGCCGCCGCTGCCTTCCGTGCGTCCCACCTGCTCCGGATCGGCCGTCATGCCGCGTCCGCCTCGGATTCCGGCGGAGCCAGGTGGGCCTCCTCCTCCGGCGGCCGGCCGACGACGTCCACGAACACCTGCTCCAGGGTCGGGTCGGCGACCTCGAAGTGGATCACCCTGGCGCCCGCGGCCACGGCGGCCGCCAGGACCGCATCGGGCTCGACGCCAGGGTCGAGCTCCACCGACGAACGGTCCATGCCGGCCTGGATGACCCGCGTGCCGGGCACCGCCTCGAGCCACGGCAGCCGATGATCGCCCGCTACCGAGATCCGGACCATCCGCCGCCCGGTGGACCGGCGGACATCGCGCAGTCGCCCGCCGACCACGATCCGGCCGCGGTCGATGATCGCCACGGACTCGCACAGGGCTTCGGCCACCTCCATCTGGTGAGTGGAGAAGACCACCGTCCGGCCGCGGTCGCGCAGCTCGAGGAACGCCTCACGCAGCAGCATCACGTTCACCGGGTCCAGGCCCGTGAACGGCTCGTCCATGAGCAGCACCTGGGGGTTGTGCAGAACGGCAGCCACGAACTGGACCTTCTGCTGGTTGCCCTTCGACAGCTCCTCCGCCTTGCGCTCGGCGAGGTCCTCGGCTCGGAAGCGGTGCAGCCAGGCCGTCGCCTCGCGCCGTGCGCGCTCGGACGGCACGCCGTGGAGGCCGGCGAAGAACACGAGCTGATCCATCACGCGCATCCGCGGGTACAGGCCGCGCTCCTCGGGAAGGTAGCCCCACATGGCGCGCGGCAGCCTGTGGCTCTCCGTGCCCCGCCAGGTCACGCATCCGGCGTCCGGCTCGAGCACGCCGAGCGCGATCCGCATCGTCGTCGTCTTGCCGGAGCCATTCGCGCCGAGGAAGCCGAAGACCTGGCCCGGGGCGACCTCGAACGCGAGGTCGTCGAGCGCGAGGACGGAGCCGAACCGCTTGGTCAGGTGATCGACGACGAGCGTCATGGGCGGGCAGGACCGGGAGCGTGAGCGAGCGTGCGAGTGGTCATTCGACCCGAGGATAGCGGTCCTGCCCCGATCGGCCATTCAGGGAAGGTCCTGCCCCCCGACTCGATGAAGGTCCGGGTCGGCCGTGACGGGCATCGCGTCGCGGGCCGGGCCTCCGCGGGGTGACCTGCCAAAGCGCGGTACGATCGGCCTCGTGCAAGATCCTCGGCTCACCACGCCCCTGCGCATCGACGCCGATCGCGGCGCGGGGACCGTCGCGCTGGAGTGGGCGGACGGTCATCGCACGCGCTACGACACCGTGACCCTGCGCTGGCTGTGCCCCTGTGCGTACTGCCGGGGCGAGGCGGGGCAGCCCGGCTGGCTGGACACCAACCCCGCGCTCACGCCCGAGCAGACCAGGCTGGTGGATCTCGCGCTGGTCGGCAGCTACGCGCTCCAGCCAACCTGGGGCGACGGCCACGCCACCGGCTACCACACGTTCTCGCTGCTGCGTGACCAGTGCCCGTGCCCGGAGTGCACGCGCGCCCGCGCTCAGCGCCACGAGGATCACGCGGACACGGCCGGGCTGAGCACCGGCGATCCGCACTGGCATGGAGGCCAACGATGATCATCTCGACCGCGCCGTTCATCGCGGGGCACCGGGTGGTGGAGACCAAGGGCCAGGTGTTCGGCCTGGTCGTCCGCAGCCGGGGCCTGGGCGGCAACCTCATGGCCGGCCTCCGGTCCATCGGCGGCGGCGAGATCCACGAGTACACGAGCCTGCTCGAGGACACCCGCCGCCAGGCGGTTGACCGCATGGTCCAGAACGGGACGCTGGTCGGCGGCAACGCGATCATCTCGATGCGCTTCGACTCGTCCGAGCTGGCCGGGACCATGTCCGAGATCGTCGCCTACGGCACTGCCGTCGTGATTGCCCCGGATGCCGGCGCGACGCAGCCGGTCGAGTAGCCGATGGGCGTCACGCTCATCCGCCTCGCGCTGGGCGGCCTGGGAGCGTTGATGCTGCTGGGCGGCATCGCGGTCGCCGCGGCCGGGCCGGGGGGCAGCGTGGTGGCGGCGCTGTTCCTGTTCGTGCCGGGAGCGGTCCTGCTCGCCGGCGTGATCCTGGAGCGAACCCGCTACCGGTCGCTCGCGGCCGAGCGATCTGGCGACGGCCATGGTCCGGGCGGCGGCGAGACCGCCAGCCCGGACGGTCGGTTCCGCCCCACCGAAGAGCGGTTCATCGACCCCACCAGCGGCGTCCCGATGCGAGTCTTCGTCGATCCCCGGAGCGGCGAGCGGAGGTACGTGCCGGAGCGCTGACGCGAGCCGGCGCGGACCGCGGCGAGCAGGTCAGATGGTCGGTCGTGGGACGTCCGGCACGTAGGATCGCACGCTGCCGCATGCTATCCTCGGCGATCCGGCCGGGTCGGGCGCGGCGGCGACCGCGATGCTCGTGGACGGGCCGCAGCCGCGCCAGGTCGGAGCCGACGAGAGGATCATGACCGCTGTACGCCCCGCACCCGGACCCCGCGCCACCGGCCGCGGTCGGCGGCGGGTCGCTCGCGATCAGCGAGGCCCGATCCTCAACCGCGAGCTGTCCTGGGTCGAGTTCAACGCCCGCGTCCTGAACGAGGCGGGCGACACGCGGAACCCGGTCCTCGAGCGCGTGAAGTTCCTGGCGATCTTCGCCTCGAACCTGGACGAGTTCTTCCAGGTTCGCGTCTCCGGCCTTCGTCGACAGCACCAGGCGAGCGGCACCCACCACTCGCTGGACGGCCTGACCGCCGGACAGCAGCTGGACGCGATCCGGGTGCGGGTCCGCGAGCTGGTCGCCGAGCACGCCGCGATCTGGTCCGGGATCCGCGACGAGCTCGCGGCCGAGGGCGTCCTCGTGGTCGACTACGATGACGTCCCCGAGCACCACGAGACGCTCCGCCGCCGCTTCCACGACGAGATCTTCCCGGTGCTGACCCCGCTCGCGGTGGACCCTGGCCACCCGTTCCCGTACATCAGCACGCTGTCGCTGTCGATCGCCGTCGGCCTCGTGGACCCGGACACCGGCGAGCGCCGGTTCGCACGGGTCAAGATCCCGCCGCTGCTTCCCCGCCTGTTCGCGGTCGAGCACGACAAGTTCGTGCTCCTGGACCAGGTCATCGAGGCCAACCTGGACGAGCTGTTCCGGGGCATGGAGATCAGCGAGACCCACCTGTTCCGGGTCACCCGGGACGCGGACATCGCGATCGAGGAGGACGAGGCCGACGACCTGCTGCTCGCGATCGAGGAGGAGGTCCGACGGCGCCGGTTCGGCGAGGCGGTACGACTCGAGGTCGAGCGATCGATGCCCGAGACGACACGCCAGATCCTGATGAAAGGGATCGGCATCCGCGACGAGGACTGCTTCGAGGTCACGGGCATGCTCGACCTCACCGCGCTGTGGCAGCTGGTGGATCTCGACCGGCCGGACCTCAAGGCTCCCGTGCACGTCCCCGTGGTGCCGCAGCGCCTGCTGCCGCCGGACGAGGACGAGCCGGTGGACATGTTTGCCCAGATCCGGGCGGGCGACATCTTCCTGCACCACCCGTACGAGTCGTTCACGGCGTCGGTCGAGCGGTTCATCTCGCAGGCCGCGGAGGATCCCGAGGTCCTCACGATCAAGCAGACCCTCTACCGCACGTCCGGCGATTCGCCCATCGTGCGGGCGCTCATCCGGGCCGCGGAGCAGGGCAAGCAGGTCGTTGTCCTGGTGGAGATCAAGGCCCGCTTCGACGAGGAGAACAACATCGTGTGGGCCCGCCGGCTGGAGCAGGCCGGGGCGCACGTCGTGTATGGGCTGGTCGGGCTCAAGACCCACTCCAAGGTCGCGCTCGTCGTTCGCCGGGAGGGCAGCGGCCTCCGCCGGTATGTCCACATCGGCACCGGCAACTACAACTCGAAGACGGCTCGCCTGTACGTGGATCTCGGGCTCCTGTCGTGTCGCGAGGAGCTGGGCGCGGATGTCACCGACCTGTTCAACACGCTGACCGGGTTGTCGCGGCAGCGGGTGTTCAGGCGGCTGCTGGTCGCCCCGCTCACCTTGCGCTCCCGGTTCATCGAGCTGGTCGAGCGCGAGGCCGCGAACGCCCGGGCCGGGCAGGCAGGGCGGATCGTGCTCAAGGTCAACTCGCTCGTGGATACCCAGGTCATCGAGAGCCTCTACGAGGCATCGCGGGCCGGCGTACAGATCGACTGCATCGTCCGCGGAGCGTGCTGCCTGGTGCCCGGCGTGGGCGGCGTGTCCGAGCACATCCGGGTGCGGTCCATCGTGGGCGAGTTCCTCGAGCACTCGCGGATCTGGATGTTCGCCAATGGCGGCCGCCCCGAGTGGTACATCGGCTCGGCCGATCTCATGGAGCGGAACCTGGACCGGCGGGTGGAGGTCGTCACGCCGGTCGAGGACCACGAGGCGCAGGCTCGTCTCGCTCGCATCATCGAGGTGATGCTGGCCGACGACCGGCGCTCGTGGCAGCTCGACTCGGACGGCCGGTGGGTCCGCACCGAGGTGCTGGAGTCGATCGACGGCACGATCGACACGTTCGCGGTGCTCAAGGACGATGCAGCGACGGCAGCTGCGATCGCCGACGTTCCGCGTCGCCCGCACGCGAACGCGGGCTCGATGGACCCGCGCGCGTGATCACGGAGACCTCGCGCTCGCCCGGGCCCGGCGAGGGTCCACCCGGCGAGGGCCGCCCCGGCGCGCCCGCGGGCGGCAACGGATCGGCGGGCGATGGCGCGAAGGACGGCCCGGCCACGCACCCGATCGAGGTCGAGCTCAAGTACCGGATGACCGAGGCGTCCACCGGCGCGCGGCTGATCGCGGCCGACGACCTGGCCGGCTTCACGGCGCTGGATGCCGCGCAGACGATCCGCCAGGACGACCGCTACCTCGATACGCCCGACGGGTCGCTGGCGGCTGCCGGCTATGCGTGCCGGCTGCGGGCCTCGGATGGTGCGACGGTGATCACGCTCAAGGGGCTGCGCCGCCTGGACGAGGGCGGTCCGGTGCATCGTCGCGAGGAGCTGGAGGGGCCGGCGGACCCCACCCTGCCCGTGTCGTCATGGCCACCGTCGGCGGCCCGCGACGCGGTCCTCGAGATCATCGGCGAGCAACCGCTTGAGGACCTGGTGACGCTTCGCCAGACGCGGCGGAAGCGCAGCTACGGGCGGGACGGTGCCGTGGTCGAGCTGTCCGTCGACGACGTCGAGGTGGTCCTCGGCAACGAGGTCGTGGAGCGGTTCGCGGAGCTGGAGCTCGAGCTCCGCGACGGCGACGAACGGGTGCTGGAACCCCTGGTGGAGCGCCTGGGCGAACAGGAGGAGCTGGTCGCGGTCGATGCATCGAAGCTGGAGCGTGCCCTGGAGGCGGTCCGGCGCGAGGTCCCTGCACCGACGCAGCAGGCCGTGGTCGGCCCGGCCCCGCGGCGCCGGCGACCGTCGGGACCCACCGCGATCGCCGTCGGACCCGGTCTCGCGAACGACGGCGCGGGAAGCCAGGACGTCGGCAGACAGCCGGCCGCCGGGCCGGACGGAAGGTCGGCGGCCCCGGCAACGAGGGTATCGGCCGCTTCGCCGACGCCGGTCGGGATGCCCGTCGAAGCGCAACCGGAGCCCGCGCAGGCCGAACCGGCAGCGCGCGAGCCGACACCGGCCGAGCCCGGTTCCGAGGCGCCTCCCCTGGTCGAGGAGCCGGCGCGGATCCTCGTCCCCAAGGCCCCAGGCGTCCTCGCCGACGATCACCTCGCGGAGGCCGGGCGGAAGGTGCTCCGGTTCCACCTCGCCCGGATGGTTGCCAGGGAGCCCGGGACGCGCGAGGGGGAGAACCCCGAGGAGCTCCACGGGATGCGCGTCGCGACGCGTCGCCAGCGGGCGGCATGGCGCGTGTTCGGTGACGCCTTCGAGCCGCGCCGGACCCGCCGCCACCGAAAGCGGCTCCGGCGCGTGGCCGCCGACCTGGGGGCGGTGCGCGACCTGGATGTCCTGATCGAGGCGGCGGAGACGTACCGGAAGCGGCAACCCCGGGCGGAAGCCGAGGCGCTCGAGCCGCTGATCCAGTCGTGGCGGGAGCGCCGGGAGGTGGCGCGGGGGGTGCTTGTCCGGGAGCTGGACTCCGAGGGCTACCAGCGCTGGCTCGACGGCTACCTTGCCTTCGTGCAGTCCGAGGGCCAGGGCGTGATGACCGTGGGGCCGACCGAGCCCCATCGCGTCCGGGACGCCATGCCCGCCCGCGTGTGGGCGGCCTACCAGGCCGTCCGTGCCTACGAACCCGTGATGCGCTGGGCCGACGTTGCCACGCTGCATGAGCTGCGGATCGCGGCCAAGTGGCTCCGGTACACGCTTGAGTTCGTGCGCGAGGCGCTGGGTCGTGATGCCGGCCCGGTCATTGAGAAGGTGGTCGCGCTGCAGGATCACCTGGGCTGGCTGCACGATGCCGATGTCGCCGCCGGCCTCGCCCGCGCGTTCCTGGTCGAGCACGCCGGGGACCTCACCGAGCTCGAGAGCGCCGCGATCGGCCGCTACCTCGTTGACCGCGAGCGGGAGCTGGCGCGCCTGCGGCGCACGGTGAGCCCGTCGTGGCGCGGGGTTGCGAG
The DNA here is from genome assembly GCA_963732805.1 of uncultured Chloroflexia bacterium. Lineage (GTDB taxonomy): Bacteria > Chloroflexota > Limnocylindria > Limnocylindrales > CSP1-4 > CAIXZV01. The sequence continues at coordinate 1,084,252 of CAVTAW010000001.1, read as the reverse complement.
CCTTGCCTATCGCCGGGCGCTGGGGCGCCTGGTCGCGGGTCTCTAGCGAGCGCGGGGCTCGGCCCCTGGTTCGTCAGGGACCGGAGATACCATCAGCCCCCCGTCCTCGTCCCAGCCGGCAGCCAGCGTCGGAAGCCGGTCGCGCCACGTGGACCCGAACGCGGCGACGGCCAGGACGGTCCCCTCCCGGATCCCCTCCTCGGCGACCCGAAGGCGATCCATCCCGTACCGCTCCAGGATGGCCTCCACGATCACCGCGCCCGCCGGCAGGATCCGCGCCCGCTGGGGTCGGATGAGGTGTCGCTCCGCGGCCTCGTCGCTGCGCTGCACCGTCAGCATGGCCAGCGCAACCGTGACCCGTCGCTGGGTCAGCTCGCGGTCGAGCGATGTTGCCGGCATGAGCTTGAGCAGGTTCGACGCGGTGCCACCCACGGCCACGAGGTCCTCCGGGGCGACATCGGGCGCGTCGGCGAGCGCAGCCTTCGCTGCCGCCCGCATTGCCTCGATCTCGGGCATGGTCGGCGGATCGGCCTTCACAAGGTCGAGGGTTAGCCGGGCTGAGCCGAGCCGGATCCCGGTGGTCCGGATGGGGCGTCCGGGGGCGGCGGCGATGAGCTCGCAGCTGCCACCGCCGATGTCCACCACGAGCAGCCTGGAACGCACCGGCTGGCCCATGGTGACGCCGAGCAGTGTCAGCATCGCCTCCTCGTCATGGTCGAGGACGAACAGCGGCACGCCGGCACGCGCCTCGACGGCTCGCGCCAGGGCGGCCGCGTCGGCGGCTCGGCGGACCGGCTCGGTGCCCACGATCGTGATCTCGCGAGCGCCCAGGCGGCGGGCGGTCTCGGCGTAGGTCGCGAGGGTCTGGGCGATCTCCTCGCGAGCCGTCGCCCCGATGAAGCCGTCCGCCGACACGCGGTCCCCGAGGCCGAGGAAGACCGATCCGTCGAGCAGGGGCTCGATGCGATGTCCGCCGGCCGCCGCCACCAGCAGGTGGGCGCTGTTGGCGCCGATGTCCACCGCCGCCCCGATGACCGCCCCGGCGCCGCGAGGCGTCGCCGTTGCGACCGCGACCGCCCTGGCGTGGCGCTCGGCGTCGGCTTCGGCGGTCGGCGCCGATCGGGGCTGGCTTCCCTCGCGCTCCGATCCGCCTGCCGGCCCCTGATCCGGCCCTGGCTCGGGTTCCGCGACCACCGGCTCACGTTCGGACGCCGGTCCAGGTTCGGACACCGATTCGGCCGCAGGTTCGGACCCCGATTCGGGCGCAGGTTTAGGCGCGGGCTCGGGCGCAGGCTCGGGCTCAACCCTCGGCATGGCCACCGGCCCAACCTCTGCCGGCGGCACCGACACGCGCCGGACGATCCGCGCAGCTGCGGGCTCGGTGGTCTGCTGCACGAGCCCGGCAACCTCCTGGAGCATGCTGCCGGCAGCCGTTGGCGCAGCCTCCACTCGCTCGACCTCCTCGGCGTCATGTCCGGTCACCGACGGGGAAGGCCCGGGGACGGCATCCCCATCCTCCGCCGGGGCTGGGGGTGCCATGACCGGTCTGGGTGGTCGCGGGGGTCGTGGCGTGCGAGGGACGCGGGCCGTCGGCGGTCGGGGCGACTGGGACCCTCGCGAGGCTTCGGCGGCCCCCGTGGCCGCGATCCCGACAACCCGCGCCGCGGCCTCCTCGGCGAGCCGGGCACGTTCCGCCTCCGCCCGGGCGGCCTTCGCGTCGGCCTTGGCAGCCTTCGCGTCGGCCTTGGCAGCCTTCGCGGCGCGCCGTGCCGTCTTCGCAGCCCGCCGCGCCGCCTTCGCCTCGGCTGCGGCAGCCTTCTCGGCCCGCTTGCGCTCCGCCCGGGCGGCCTTCGCGGCTTCCTTGCGGGCTGCCTTCGTCGCCCGCTTGGTCAGCTTGCGCTCCGCCTTTGCAGCCTGCCTGGCCCGCGCGGCCTCCGCCCTGGGCGACGGCATCACGCCCTGGGTACCGGGGGATTCCGCCGCGTCGCGGGTGACTTCGGCCTCCCCGTCCTCCATCGTTCGCCGCTCCTCGCACCTGCGCCTGCGGACGCGCGGTCCGCTCCCGACAGTCTGCCCCACCCGGCCGATCGGCGCCCGGTCCGCGCGCGGTCCGCACGAGCCGTTCACGCAGCGTTAACGGGACCGGAACAGGCCGTTGACCGCGCGCGACGATCGTGCCGGATGTGGTCGCCGTCCCGGAACCAGGTCCCCGCCAGCACCCCCGCCCCTCGCCCGACCCGGCGATGGGCCGGGCAGCCTGGCTGATCCTGGCTCTCGACGGTCCGGCCATCGAGGTGCCCGCCCACGCCGGATCGCCGGTCGTGCGCGTGGTCGCCGATCCGCGACGCTTCCGCGACCTGCTGCTCGCGGAACGACCCCGGATCGTCGTCTGCGCGCAGCCGCCGGCCGACAGGGAGGCCCTCGACATCGTGGCGGCCGAGCGACGCCGTCGGACGACGATGCGGGCCGTCCACCTTGCCCCGCCCCGAGCAGTCGCGGAACGGCTGGCAGCCCTCGAGCTCGGGTTCGACGACGCGCTCGCGACGACGACCCCGATCGCGGAGCTGGTCGGCCGCCTCGCGTGGCTCGATGCCAGGGCACGTGCCCGACCCGGCACGCAGCTGCTGCTGCCGGTGGCGGATGGGCTGGAGCTCGATCTCGCCGCCCACGAGCTCCGTCGCGACGGGGCCGTCGTCCACCTCCGGCCCAAGGAGTTCGGCCTGCTCGCCCTCCTGGCATCGCATCCCGGCCGCGCCTACACGCGCCGGGAGCTGCTGGAGCGGGTCTGGGGACCCGGCCACGAGGGTGGCATGCGCACCGTCGACGTCCATGTCCGCTGGCTGCGGTCGAAGGTGGAGCCGGACCCGGAGCACCCGGTTCACCTGATCACGGTGCGAGGCGTCGGTTACCGGCTCGACACGGCTCGAGCGTTAACCGGCCCTTAACACGCCGGATACCGGCCGTTGACGACCGCGATCGATCGTCAGACACGGTCAGGAAAAGACAAGACGCCCGGTGCGCGCGTCCCCGCCGCCCGGCCATTGGAGGAGTCCTCAGTGACAGTCAGCTCGATCGGGCGCGTCGGAGCGCTGGCGCTTGCAGCCACGATGTTCGTGGCGGCGTGCAGCAGCTCCGGCTCGACCCCCGCTCCGGCCACCGCGCCGACGGCAACCACCGCCCCCGAGAGCATGGCCCCCGACACCATGGCACCCGGGAGCTCGGCGCCGGCCATGACGGCGCCCGACCCGGGCACCGCCAACGTCACCCTCCAGGGCGCGGGCGCCACGTTCCCCGCCCCGCTCTACCAGGTGTGGTTCGAGACGTACACGGGCCTGCACGCCAACGTCCAGTTCGACTACCAGGCCATCGGCTCCGGCGGCGGCATCAAGGCGATCACCGACCAGACCGTGGACTTCGGCGCGTCGGACGCCGCGATGAAGGACGAGGAGATCTCGGCCCTGCCCGCGGGCGTGACCCTGCTGCACGTCCCGACGGCACTGGGCGCGGTCGTCGTGATCTTCAACATCCCGGGCGTCACCGACCTGAGCCTCGACGCGGACACGGTGGCGGGGATCTTCCTGGGCACCATCACCAGGTGGAATGACCCGAAGATCGCGGCCCTCAACAGCGGGGCCACGCTCCCCGACACCGCGATCACCGTGGTCCACCGCTCGGACGGGTCGGGCACCACGAACGCGTTCACGACCTACCTCGACACCGTAAGTCCCGACTGGCACAGCAAGGTCGGCGCCGGCAAGGAGGTCGACTGGCCTACCGGCATCGGTGCGCAGGGCAATGACGGCGTGGCCGGCGGTGTCAAGCAGACCGACGGTGCAGTCGGCTACGTCGAGCTCAACTACGCCGCCCAGACCGGTCTCGCCTCGGCCAAGGTCAAGAATGCCGACGGCAACTTCGTCGCGGGCAGCACGGCGGGCGTGACCGCCGCCGCCGAAGCCGCCGCGCCGGACTTCCCGGCCGACTTCCGCCAGGCGCCGATCATCAACGGCGCGGGCCCGGACACGTACCCCATCGCCTCCTACACCTATCTCCTGATCCCCGTCGACTGGTCCGACGCCGGCAAGGCGCAGGCCATGGTGGCATTCACCTACTGGGCCCTGACCGACGGCCAGTCCGCGGAGGACGCGCTCGGCTACGCGCCGCTCCCCGCACCGATCCAGCAGAAGAGCCTGGACGAGCTCCACAAGGTCATGGCCGGCGGCAGCGCCGTCTGGCCGTAACCCTCGCCTTTCCTCCTCCGGCCGACCGGCCCCGCAGCTCGGAGCGGGGTCGGTCGGTTCGTTCCCAGGACGGGTACCCTTCCGGAGCATGACCATCGAGGTTCGCGGATGACGTTGATCGCGAAACCGGCCCGCTCACTGGCGCCGGGCCGGGGGAAGCTGGCGGACCGGCTGTTCCGGGGCTTGTCGGGCCTGGGTGCGTTCGGGATCATCGGGATCCTGGTCGCGTTGGCCGCGATGCTGACGTGGACCAGCGTCCCGGCCCTGCGCGAGTTCGGCATCGTCGACTTCGTCGCGGGCCAGACGTGGGACCCGGTCAAGGACATCTACGGCGCCCTGCCCTATGTCGTGGGCACGCTGCTCTCGGCGGGGATCGCGCTCGTGATCGCCACGCCCGTTGCGCTGCTGACGGCGATCTATCTCGCGGAGCTGGCGCCGCGGCGGGTGTCGATCCCGCTGACCTTCCTGATCGAGCTGATCGCCGCGATCCCGTCCGTCGTCATCGGCCTGTGGGGCGTGTTCGTGCTCACGCCCTTCCTCAAGGTCACGATCGAGTCGTTCCTCGTGGACACGCTCGGCAGCACGTTCGGCGTGTTCGAGGGTCCGCCGCTGGGCATCGGCCTGTTCGCGGCCGGCGTGATCCTCGCGATCATGATCCTGCCCACCATCGTGAGCGTGTCGCGCGAGGTCATCACGGCCGTGCCGATGGCCCAGCGCGAGGCGATGTACGCGCTGGGGGCGACGCGCTGGGAGGTGGTCACCAGGGCTGTGCTCCCGACGGCCCGGTCGGGCATCGTGGGCGCCGTCATCCTGGGCCTCGGCCGGGCGCTGGGCGAGACGATGGCCGTGACGATGGTCATCGGCAACGCTTCGGACATCCCCACCTCGCTGTTCGACCAGTCGCAGACCATCGCCTCCAAGATCGCGACCACGTTCAACGAGGCCACCAGCCAGCTCCAGGTGTCGAGCCTGATCACGCTCGGCCTGATCCTCCTGGTGATCACGATCGGCCTCAACATCGTCGCCCGCCTGCTGGTCTGGCGGGTCGCCGGCCCGGTCGCGGGAGAGTGACGCCGTGACGGCTTCGTCCACCGCCATCCCGGCCCGGCGCATGCTCGTGCGAACGGCGCGCGACCGTCGCCGGAGCATCGTGGACCGCGTGTTCCGGACCCTCTCGCTGCTGGCAGCGCTGCTGGGGATCATTCCGCTCGCCGCGATCGTGGTGTTCGTCACCCTCAACGGCATCCAGGCCGTGAACCTCGATCTGCTCACCAAGCCTCCCAGGGCGCTGGGCGTCGGTGGCGGCGCGGCCGCCGCGATCCTGGGCACGATCCAGATGGTCGGGCTGGCGACGCTGATCGCCGTCCCGTTCGGCGTCCTGGCGGGCGTCTACGTCAACGAGTTCAGCAGCCGGCGGTCAGCCCGGATCATCCGCTTCGCGGCCGACGTCCTGGTGGGCGTTCCGTCCATCCTGGTCGGCATCTTCGTGTTCACGTTCCTGGTGCTGCCGTTCAAGCAGTTCAACGCGTTCGCGGGTGCGGTGTCGCTGGCGGTGATCATGGTTCCGGTGATCATGCGGACGACCGAGGAGATCCTCAAGATCGTGCCCGGCACGCTGCGCGAGGCGTCCCTGTCGCTGGGCGTTCCCGTGTGGCGGACCGTGCTGTCGGTGGTCATCCCCACCGGCCTGGCCGGGATCCTGACCGGCGTCATGCTCGCCGTCGCGCGCGCCGCGGGCGAGACCGCGCCGCTCCTGTTCACCGCCCTCGGCAGCCGGCTGATCAACGTGGGCGACTTCACGCGGCCGATGGACGCCCTGCCGATCTTCATCTACACCAACGCGCGCCAGCCATACGAGGCCCTGAACGAGCAGGCCTGGGGTGCCGCGTTCCTGCTGCTCGTGTTCGTGCTGTCGATCAACGTCCTGGTGCGCTATCGCACGTGGGGCCGCAGGGCCGGCTGAGGGAGACATGTCCGTGAACTTGCCCGATCCCCCGATCACCGAGGCGCCTCCGGCAGGCCCGTCGTCGGAGGTGCCCGGCGCCGGGGAACCGGGCGCACCGGCGGCTCCGCGCACCGCGACGCTGCCGCCGCGGATCGAGGCGCGGCCGTCGGATGGCACCCGTGCCCCGTCGCCAACGGGCGAGGCCGGCGTGGATGCCGAGGCAATCCCCGGCCAGATCGAGGTCGTGGACCTGTCCGCGTACTACGGCACGTTCCGCGCGGTTCGCGACGTCTCGATGACCATCCCGCCGCGCTCGGTGACCGCGATCATCGGCCCGTCCGGTTGCGGCAAGAGCACGTTCCTGCGGTCGCTCAACCGGATGCACGAGCTCGTGCCCGGCGCCCGGATCGAGGGCAAGCTGCTGCTCGACGGCCTCGACCTCTACGCGCGCGACGTGGATCCGGTGCAGCTCCGGCGGATCGTGGGCATGGTGTTCCAGCGGCCGAACCCGTTTCCCACGATGTCGATCTACGACAACGTGGTCTCGGGCCTGCGCCTGACCGGACGCCATCCGCGCGCCGTCCTGGACGAGACGGTGGAGCGATGCCTGACGTCAGCTGCGCTGTGGGACGAGGTGAAGGACAAGCTCAGGCAGCCGGGCACGTCGCTGTCGGGTGGTCAGCAGCAGCGGCTGTGCATCGCCCGGGCCCTGGCGGTCGATCCCGAGGTGCTGCTGATGGACGAGCCGGCGTCCGCGCTCGACCCGGTGGCGACGCTCCGGATCGAGGAGCTGATGGCGCAGCTGCGGGTCTCGTACACGATCGTGATCGTGACCCATAACATGCAGCAGGCGGCGCGGGTCAGCGACCAGACCGCGTTCTTCACGATGGGCGAGGATCGCGCCGGCTACCTGGTCGAGATGGCGGACACGACGACGATCTTCACCAACCCGGCGAACCAGATCACCGAGGACTACGTCTCCGGCCGGTTCGGCTGAGACGGGAGACGACGATGACCGAGAACCTCGAACCCACGGCCACCTCGGCACCCGATGGCCGGGCAGCCACTGCCGATGTGCCATCGGGGTCCGGCGGCAGCGGCGAAGGTGAGGGCCTGCCGGCCAACCTGGGGCATCCGCGGCGCCAGCTGTACGACCGGGAGCTGCAGGAGATCAAGGACAACGTCCTGCGCATGGGGCTGCTCGTCGAGGAGCAGATCCGGGCCGCCATCGATGCCCTCACCGCCCACGACGCCGATGCGGCGCTCAAGGTCATCCTCGACGATCGCAAGATCAATGAGGTCCAGGCGAGCGTCACGACGATGATCGCGGCGACCATCGCCACCCAGCAGCCGGTGGCGCGCGACCTGCGCTACCTGCTCACCCTCGACCACGTGAGCTACGAGCTCGAGCGCATGGGTGACCATGCCAGCTCCGTTGCCAAGCAGGCACGCAAGCTGGCGCCGCATGCTCCGCTCAAGGACTACGTGCGCATGCCGCTGCTCGGGGAGCGCGTCGCGACGCTGGTGCACGGCATCATCCGGGCCCTCGTGGACATCGATGAGCACGCGGCGCGCGAGGTCGCGGCGATGGATGACGACGTGGACGACCTGTACCACGCGATCTTCGACGAGGTGCTGGTGCTCATGCGCGACGACCCGGCGAACGTGGATCCGGGCACCCGCATCCTGTTCGCCTCGCACTATCTCGAGCGGATCGGGGACCGGGTGACCAACATCGCGGAGGACATCGTGTTCCTGTCCTCGGGCGAGGTCGAGGATCTCAACCCGTGACCGGGAGCCTCGGCCGGCCCTGCGACGACGTGATCGCGATCGCGGAGCTGCCGTGACCGAGCTGCACCTCCTGCGCCACGCACACGCCGGCAACCCGGACCGCTGGTCGGGAGACGACGCCGCGCGGCCGTTGTCGGAGAAGGGCCGGCGCCAGTCCGAGCGGCTGGGGGCCATGCTCGCCGCCGCGAACGACGGTCCGGATGTGTTCATCACGTCACCCAGGGTCCGCGCCGCGCAGACCGCCGAGATCGTGGCGGCCGCGGTGGGTGCGCCGGTGGTGGTGGACGAGCGGCTGGCGGGCATGCTGGACCCGGTGACCCTGGCCGCCATCCTGCGCGACGCCGGGAGCCCGGAGCGGCCCTGCCTCGTGGGCCACGATCCGGCGTTCTCGGAGCTGCTGGCCGAGCTCGTCGGCGTCGAGGACCTCCCGATGCGCAAGGGCGCGATCGCGCGCCTCAGCCTGGACGGCGCGCGGCCTTCCGCCGGCAGCGCGGTGCTTCGCTACCTGGTGCCACCGGAGATCCTCGGGCGGGTTTGAGCGGTAACCGTGGCCCCGCGCAGCGGGTCGCGGTGGCTCAGATGGTCGGCGACAGCCTCGTCCAACGCCAGCGCATCATGTGCCGGAGGCGCTGGCCCGGCTCGACCACCTCGGGCGCCCAGTTGGGCGCGTCCGGCGGGCCGCTCTGGGGCTCCACGCACACCGCGTCCTCGGGGACCGTGTAGACCACCCACCAGCGACAGCTGGATGAGAGGGTGAGGCGCAGGCGACCAGGCCACTCGAGCACGGGGTCCGACCGAAGTCCGGTGAACGCGTCGTCCCACGGTCCGGGCGGCGGCGCCACCAGCTCCCCGGTCGGGATGCCCTCGGGATCGCGGACCAGCATCCGGTCCGCGTCGAGCCCCAAACGCACCGGCGGCTCTTGCGCAACGATCACCCGGCGGAACCAGGGGTGCCAGCCCACGGCGGCGGGCATCGCGTCCCGCGCCTCCAGGGTCATCGTCACGTCCAGCCCATCATCGTGGAGCTCGAACCGCTGCTCCACGCGACCGCGGAACGGCCACGGGTCAGCGAGCTCGACCCCGATGGTGGCAGTGGCGGCGGTCGCCTCGATCACGTCCCACGGCCGGTCGAAGGTGACGCCGTGGATGGCGTGCGGCGGCATGGACAGCGGCAGCTGGTACGTCCGGCCCGCGAACGCGAACCGGCCGTGGCGGATTCGGCCCGCCCAGGGGGCCATCGGGTAGGCGCCCCAGTGGATGGGACCCTCGGGGCTGCTGGTGATGAGAAGCTCGGTGCCGAACACCACGATCGACCCGATCCGGCCACCGTCCGCGGGCCGCACGGTCACGCGAGCGTCGCCGGCCTCGAGGACCAGCGAGCCCCGCGCCGCACCGGGGCCGGGCCTGCCGGCTCGCGGCTCAGCCATCGAGCGCCGCCCCCTCGACGCAGCACGCAACCACCCCCAGCCGCGCCAGGCGATCGAACGTCTTCACCTGGCGCACCGTCCAGGCGGCCACGTCGAGCTCGACCGCCCGCGCGGCGCCGATCCGGGCGGGGGTGATGGCGCCCCACAGGACGGCGACGCCCCGGCAGCCCAGCCCGGCCGCGAGCGAGAGCGTCGAGGGCGAGAGGTCGACGGCGTTGAGCCACCGGGTCCAGCCCGGCAGCTGGTCGGCCATGTCCGCCAGCGTGGGTGCCTCGAACGAGGAGATGACCGCCCGCGCGGGCGCCTTGCCCCGGGCTTTGCGCAGCACCTGGGCCGTGGCCGCGCCGTGGCCGTCCCCCTTGAGCTCGATATCCAGGAATGTCTCGGGTGGCAGCGCCATCAGCACCTCGGCCAGCGTCGGGATGCCCATGGGCCGGAGCGCCTGGGCGGTCATCTCGCGGACGGCTCCCGGGCGACCCTGGACGCGAGCGAGCGTCTCGTCGTGGAGCAGCACGGGCACGCGATCGCGGCTGAGCCGGACGTCGAACTCCACGCCGTCACAGCCGGGGATCCCGGCCGCGAGCACCAGCGCCTCCAGCGAGTTCTCGGGGGCCATGCGCCACTCGCCGCGATGGGCAAGGCGGAGTGCGGTCACCCGGCGCTCCCCCGCCCGATCCGCAGGTGGGCCGCGATCCCGACATGATCCGAGGCGTACAGGGTGGGGTCGCCGACCGCAGGCCGGTCGAAGACCAGGCGCGCGTCGTCGACCTCGACGACACCGCGCATCCAGATGTAGTCCAGGCAGTCGGGCTCGCCGTCGGTGTCCATGGCCGGCGCCTGGAGACCGCTCGGCCAGGTGACCGCGGGCTCGCCGCCGTTCGCCTCGGCGAAGGCCGACCGGAACCCCGCCTCGCGCATCCGCGCGTGCGCGGGCTCGCGCGGATCGGCGTTGAAGTCGCCGACCGTCAGCAGCGCATCGTGCGCCGGGGCGGCATCGAGCCACGTCAGCAGCGCCTCCACCTGAGCGAGGCGCTCTCGGTGGGCGTCCGGCGGGTGATGCAGATGGGTCACCGCGAACACCAGCGTCGAACCGCCCGGGAGCGCCAGCGTGATCCGATGGGCTGCCCGGTTCAGGCCCAGGTCCAGTCGGTCGGTGTCCGTGGGGACGAGCGGCGCCCTGGCCAGCAGGCTGTTGCCGTACTCGGGCCGCCCCGCCCAGCCGCGAACCACCTCGTACCGGCCCTCGGCGGCCGCCCCGAGCAGCCGGTCCTGCTGCATCGGATAGACCACCTCCTGGAGCCCCATGAGATCCGGCTGGAGCGCCGCCATCTCGGCGAGCAGCAGCGGCAGGCGCTCCTCCCAGCGGTCGGCCAGGTTGAGGATGTTGAGCGTGGCGACCAGCAATCGATCCATCGGCTCCTCGGCTGTGGGGTCCCGTGTCAGGGGTCGGCCGTCACGCGTTCGGGCACGGCGGCCATGACCGGGATGGCGAACGAGAACGTGGAGCCGCGGCCGGCCTCCGAAATCCACCCAGATCCGGCCGGCGTGGCCCTCCACCACGTGGCGCGCGATCGAGAGACCCAGCCCGGTTCCACCGCCACGCACCCGGGCGCGGTCCGCCTTGTAGAAGCGCTCGAAGATCCGCGCCTGGTCCACGGCCGAGATCCCGATCCCGTGGTCCACCACCGACGCGACCGCCTCGTGGCCGGCACGGCGAACCACGATCCGGACCTCGCCGCCCTCGGGGCTGAACTTGACGGCGTTATGGACCAGGTTGATGAACACCTGCCCGAGCCGCTCCTCGTCGCCGCGTACCGTGGGCATGTCGGGCGCGATGTCGGTCACCAGCGTGACGCCCTGGCGATCGGCGAACAGTCGCAGGCGTTCCGCGGAGGTCTCGGCGAGCCGGCCCAGGTCCACGTCGTCGGTGAGGCTGACCTGCGTGCCGCCCTCGATGCGGGCGAGATCGAGCAGCTCGTTGACCATCTGGACGAGGTGGCCGGTCTCCACCTCCACCTTGGCGATCCGCTCCTTCATGCGGGGCGGGACATCGGCCCCGTCGGCGTCACGCGCCAGCGTCTCGGCCAGCAGGAGGACGGTGCTCAGGGGCGTCCGGAGCTCGTGGCTCAGGTTGTCAATGAACTCCGATCGGATCTGTTCCAGCCGGCGAAGCTCGGTGACGTCCTCGAGCACGACCATGACCCCGGGCTCCGCCGTCCGGAATGCCCGGATCAGGAGCAGGCGCGCGTCGCCATCGCCGATCCTGGCCTCGCCGGTCATCGAGCCCCCGGCCGGCACACCGTCGATGAGCGCCTCCACGCGGGCATCGAGGAATGCCTCCATCACGGTCCGGCCGACGAGCCGCCCCGGAGCCACGCCCAGCAGCACGTGGGCACGGCCGTTGGCACGGTCGAGGCGGCGCTGCGGATCCACGTGCAGCGTCCCGACCGGGAGCAGCTCGTCCACGGGCTCGGCGGGCGGGGGCATCGCGGCGGCGCTGGCCGCGGCGGCCGCCGCGCGGTTCGCCTGGACCAGGGCCGTACCAAGGGCCTCGACCTCATCGCCGCGCCGCCGGATCACGTACAGGGCCGCAAGCAGCGCGACCGCCAGCCCGACGACCACGATGACGACGAGACCGTTCACGCCGCCGAGCATCGCACAGGCAGCGCCGTCCTGTTCTCCGGGTCCGCCTCGCCGGGTCGTCAGCGGGTTCGGCGACTGTCCGGCGCGGCGTCAGCGGGTTCGGCGCACGTCCGGACCGCCGGCCGCCGCAGGCGGCCGCTCGTCGCCGAAGGCGCCACGTTCGCTCCGTGGTCCGGTCGTGGTCCCTGTGGCTGTCCTGAACGGCGCGATCAGCGTCGCGTACGTCCCCCGTGGGAAACCGTGCCGGAGCGCGACCACGTGCCCCAGCCGGCCGAGGAGCCGTCGCGCCCGTCCCGAGGTGGCCGGCGCGACGCCCTCAGCGGGGAGGATCGCGGCTACGTCCCGTGCCGCCAGCGCGGCGGAGATCCGCAGCGCCTCGTCCTCGTCCGGGTCCAGCCCCGTCGGCCACGGACGGTCATCGGCGATCACACCCTGCGACGCGCGGACGAAGGCGGTGACCTCGGCCGGGGTCAGCCTGCCGGCGCGCTGGAGGAGCGCTTCGACCTCCGCCGCGTTGGGACCGTAGCGCGGCTGATCGAGCGACGCGTCCCAGGCACGCAGCAGCCGCTCCCGGGCCCGCCCGCGGAACGGCTCGGCCAGGGTCTCGTCGAGGAACGTCGACAGCACCAGCTCGGCCGCCACGCCCAGCAGCCCCTCGCGCAGGCCGACCTCCGCCCAGCGCGCCCGCGGGACGCGCGCCGCCAGCTGCGTCTCGACCGATTCGAACGCGGCCAGTGCGTCCGGGGTCAGGAACCGCCGGATCGTCGCCAGGAACGCGATCGGCGGCGGCTCGGCCGCGGCCAGGCGGTCCAGCTCGTCGGGCGTGAGACGGGCGACACGGTCGAGGAAGCGGGCCAGCCGCTGGGCGGGGTCCCCCCGGGTGAGGTCCGGGCGTCCGGGATCCGCCCGGCGTCGGGTCGGGGGGCGGCGCGGCGAGGAGCCGGTGCGCGACGACGAGCCGGCGCGCGGGGACGAGCCGGCGCGCGACGACGAGCCGGCGCGCGACGACGAGCCGGCGCGCGGCGACTCGGCCGCGCCGCCGTCCGTGAAGCCGCGTGGCGGCGTGCCGTGACGCACCCCCACCCGTTCGCGTCCCCCACCGGCGGGCGCACGGCCGAGGCGCTCGCGATCGTAGCGGGCCCTGAGGGCTGGGTCGCTGAGCCAATCGTGCGCGACGTTGATCCGCTTCGCGCGGTCGAGGGCGGTCGCGTCCTCGCCGGCCACGTCCGGATGGTGGCGCTTGAGGAGGGCCCGCCAGGCGAGCTCGATGGCCTCCGGCGAGGCATCCACCGACACCTCGAGGCGGGCGTAGAGGTCATCCTCGGGGACGAGCGGGCCCGGCACGGGACGGCGACCCGTCACCGACCGCCGGCCGCGGTCAGACCGGCGAGGCGGAGCGTCCCGCCAGGAACGCCGTCACGTCGTCCACGGAGCGGACGGCCCGCTCCCCGGTTGCCCGGTTCGTGACCTCGACGCCGCCCGCGGCCAGGGAGCGGGGACTGACGGTCAGAATCCACGGCATGCCGAGCAGCTCGGCATCGGTCAGCTTCACGCCCGGCGACTCGTCCCGATCGTCGAACAGGATCTCCCGGTCCGGGCCCGCGGCCTGCGCGGCCGCGTACAGGGCCTCGGCCGTCTCGATGACCCTGGGCTCGCGGGCGCCCCCGAGCGACACCAGGTGCGCGGGATATGGCGCAACCTCGGCCGGCCAGGCGATCCCCTTCTCGTCGTGGTGCGCCTCCACGACGCACGCGACGTTTCGTCCGAGCCCGATCCCATAGGAGCCCATGACGATCGGGTGCCGTTCGCCGTCCTCGCCCAGGTATTCGGCACCGAGGGCCTTGGTGTACTTGGTGCCCAGCTTGAAGATGTTGCCGACCTCGATCCCGTTGCGCAGGATGACGGGCCCGCCGCATTCGGGGCACGGGTCGCCCTCACGGACATTGGCGATGTCGGTGATCACGTCCGGCGTGTAGTCGCGCGGGACGTTGACATTGCGCAGGTGGTAGCCGGGCCGGTTGGCGCCGGCGACCAGGTTGGGCGAGCGCGCGGCCAGGTCGTCGACCACCACCAGCGCGTCGCGCGCCCCGATCGGCGAGCCGTAGCCGGCCTCCATCCCCCGCTCCTTGATCTCCTCGAGCTGGGCGGGCCGCAACCCGCCCAGCGCCTTGATCGCGTTGACCAGCTTGGTCTCGTTGACCTCGTAGTCGCCACGCACGATCGCGGCCACGAACCGACCATCGCCCGTGACGAAAAAGGCGGCCTTGGCGGTTCGGCTGGCGGGCACGCCGAGGAACGTGGCAAGCGCATCGATGGTCGTCGTGTCCGGGGTGGCGATCTCCTCGACGGGCAGCAGCGCCTCGGGCTGGGTGTCCGGGGCCGTGGTGGGCGCAATCTGGCGATTGGCCGCGTAGCCGCACGCCTCGCAGATCACCAGCACGTCCTCACCGGCGGGGTTGAGGACCATGAACTCGTGGGCCAGCGAGCCGCCCATCATGCCGACGTCCGAGCTCACGGGAATCGCGTGCAGCCCGAGCCGCTCGAAGATCCGCGAGTACGCACGGTGATGTGCCCAGTACGCGGCATCGAGGCCCGCCTCGTCGCGGTCGATGCTGTAGCTGTCCTTCATCACGAACTCGCGGACGCGGATCAGGCCGCCGCGGCTGCGGGGCTCGTCGCGGAACTTGGTCTGAAAGTGGTACACGATCATCGGCAGCTGGCGATAGCTGCGGACGATGTCGCGCAGCAGGTCCGCGACGACCTCCTCGTGGGTCATCGCGAGCACCATGTCGCGCTCACCGCGGTCCTTGAACCGCGCCATCTCGGGCCCGATGTCGAAGTAGCGCCCGGATTCCTTCCACAGGTCGGCCGGGTGGACAACCGGCATCTCCATCTCCTGCCCGCCGATGGCATTGAGCTCCTCGCGGATGACCTGCTCCACGCGCTTGTTGGCGCGGAACCCGAGGGGCAGCAGCGAGTAGATGCCCGCGCCCAGCTGGCGGACGTAGCCCGCACGGACGAGGAGGCGGTGAGACGGCATCTCCAATTCCGAGGGATCGTCGCGGAGCGTGGCAAAGAACAGGTGGGAAAGGCGCATGGCGCGAAGGATACCGGCGGCGGGCCATTCCGAGCGCAGCGCCCAGGCGTCGAGCCCGGGCCGCGCCGTGGCGTCTCACCCGCAGGCCGCGCGCCCTTCGCTGCTCTCGCAGCGAGCCGTCCAGCGGTTGTGGGCGCTCCGCTGCTCTCGCGGCGAGCCATCTCGCGGTTGTGCGCTCTCCGCTGCTCTCGCAGCGAGCCATCCAGCGGATATGCCCGCGCCCGTCGCCCTGAAACCGCCAGGCCGCTCGCTGGGCGCGCAGCCCAGCGGATATCGGGCATGCGGGCGCGGTTTGGTGGCTCCACGGGGCCCCTGGCAGGTCCGAAACCGCTGGATCGCTCCCTGCGCGAGCAGCGGCGGCGCGAGCAGCGGCGGCGCGAGCAGCGGCGGCGCGAGCAGCGGCGGCGCGAGCAGCGGCGGCGCGAGCAGCGGCGGCGCGAGCAGCGGCGGCGCGAGCAGCGGCGGCGCGAGCAGCGGCGGCGCGAGCAGCGGCGGAAACCGGGACGCGCCGCGGCGCACGGCGCAGCGGCGAGCGGCGTCCCGCCCCAGAACCTGAACCCGGCCCTCAGCCCGCCGCGGCGATCTTGCCCGCCTTCTCCTCGATCCGGGCCATCAGCGACTGCCACGACGCCACGAACGACGCGGCACCTTTGGTCTGGAGGTCGGCGCCGACGGCCTCCACGTCCACGCCGGCGCGCTCGAAGCGCGCGAGCAACGCGTCCGCCTCGGCGGGGTCGGCGGTCAGGACCCGGTCCACGACTCCGTGGTCCGAGAAGGCATGGAGCGTGGGCTCCGGCGTGGTGTCCACCGTGTACGGGGCAACCAGTCCGGATACGTACAGGGTGTCGGAGGCGGCCGGATCCTTGGTTCCGGTGCTTGCGAACAGCAGCCGCTGGGGGCGTGCGCCCTCGTTCATCAGCCGCAGCCAGCGGTCCGTGGAGAAGAACGCACGGTACTCCGCGTAGGCCTTGCGCCCGATCGCCACCCCGAGCTGATTGCGGAGGTCGGCCGGCACCCGGTCCGCGACCGCCGGATCGAACCGGCTCACGAACACCGAGGCCACGGACGAGACGGCGGGCGACAACCCGGCTTCCACGCGCCGCTCGATACCCTTGGTGTAGGCCTCCATGCAGGCGCGGTATTGCGAGATCGAGAACAGCAGCGTGACGTTGACCGGGACCCCGGCCGCGATCGTGTCCTCGATCGCGCCCAGGCCCTCGGACGTGCCGGGGATCTTGATGAACAGGTTCGGGCGGCCACCCAGGCCGTGGAGGCGGACAGCCTCGGCGTGCGTCGTTGCGGCGTCGTAGGCAAGGAGCGGCGACACCTCGAGCGACACGAAGCCGTCGACGCCGTCGGTGCGCGCGTGGATGGGCGCGAACAGGTCGGCTGCTCGCCGGAGGTCATCGAGCGCGAGGGAGAAGAACACCTCCTCGGATGACGCTCCCCGTTCCACGCCCGCACGGATATCGGCGTCGTACGCGTCCGAGCCGCCGATGGCCTTGTCGTAGATGGTAGGGTTGGAGGTCAGGCCGGTGACCGACAGCTCCTCGATGTAGCGCGCCAGCGTGCCGTCGTCGAGCATGCCGCGCGTGATGTTGTCGAGCCACAGGCTCTGGCCGGTTCGCGTGAGGAGCCGGGTCGGGTTCATGGGCAGCCTCCAGGTTGTGGTGCCTCGCTGACGCGCTGCGTCGGGACCGATGCGCGACACCGGCGCGGCGGCGCCGCGCGGCGTGTGCGCGGCGTCATGGCAAGCGTAGCCCAGCTCGCAACGATCCCTCGCCCGGACCATCCGCGCCCAGGGCGGCGTGGGCACGGTCCCGCGGTGCCCCGCGAGCCGGGTCCTGCTCCTGGGCCTCGGCACCATCGACCCGCAGGAGATCGGCGCCATCGCGGCCGGGAAGGGCGACGCCCAGGATGCTCGCGATCGTCGGCGCCCAGTCCGCGAGCCGGGGCGGCCGGCTGGCGATCGAACGCGCAAGCTGCGCGACGGCTGGATGCCCGCCACCCACGATCGCGACGGTCGCCGCCGTCCCGGGGCCACCGTGCACACCGCCTCCCTCGCGGGCACCGAAGGAACGGCCCGCCTGCGCAGTGAGCAGCAGCCGCCGTCTTCCTTCCGCCGACCAGCCCCCGACGCCGTCGAGCTCCCCCAGCCTGGCGCCCGCCGCCGCGGGATCCAGCCCGGACCGGACGTGGGCCCAGGCGGCACCACCATCGCCGATCGCGTCCTCGATCCACGGCGCCAACCTCCTGTCGGTCGGATCCAGCCGGATCCGCGGCTGCGCCACCGTCGCCTCCATGCCGTGATCCGAGACAACCACGACCAGGGTCCTCGACCAGCCGGCCCGACCGGCCCGACCGGCCCGGAGCGCCTCGAGCACCTCGCCGACCACCACGTCCGTCGCCCGCTGCGCCAAGACCGTCGCGGGGTCCTCGGGCCCGAGATCGTGGCCGAGCGTATCGACCTCGTTGAGATGGGCGAACAGGAAACGCCAGCCCGGCTCCGCGGCCACCTCGAGCAGAGGCTCGCGGACCGCGGCGTTGGTCGGGTAGCCGTGAGCGTCGAGGGAGGTCCCGTCGGGGAGGTGCCCGCCCGCAGGCCAGCGCGTCAGCGAGCCGAGGCGCAGGACGCGGTGCAGGTGATGGTCGCCCAGCACCGCAGCCACCCCGAGACCCGCGGCGGCGGCGCTCGCGGCCAGCGTCGGCACGGCCACCCGTCGCCGCCCGGCCCAGCCGGGAACGGCGCCCTGCCGATGGCTCGTGGTGCGGACGCGATGGCGCGCGGGCTCGCACCCGGTGAGCAATGACGCGAAGCCCGGGTAGGTCGTAGCCGGCAGCGCGGCGATCCCGCCGCGCGGCGCCCGTCCACCGGCCGCAGCCAGCGCCTGGAGCACGGGCGTCCGTTCGGCCGTCACCGCGGTATGGGGGAAGCCATCGAGCGCCAGCAGCAGGACCCGGGCGCGCATCGACGACGCACGATCCCCTGCCCGCCGGGAGCCCACGTCAGTCGGCGGAGAATGCCCTGATGTGCATCGGATCCACGCGCACGTGGATGGTGTCTCCCTCCTCGATCCCCGCGGCGTCCCGGCTCGCGAGGTCGGTCGAGATCCGCGCGGTTCCGCCATCCGCGGCGACCGCGAGGTGGAGCTTGGTCTGTGCACCCAGGTAGATCTTGAGCTCGACCACCGCCGCGGCACCCGCGCCATCGGCGGTGACGATCACGTCCTCGGGCCGGAAGAACGCGATCGCCTTGCCGCTCGACCCCGCCGGGGCCGCCACGTCGAACGCGCCGCGCACGCCGATCCGGCCGTCCACGACGGCCAGCTCGAGCGCGTTGCGCCCGCCGACGAAGGTCGCCGCGAATGGCGTCGTCGGCTCCTCGTACAGCGAGGACGGGGCGCTGAGCTGCTCGATGTGTCCATGGTTCATGACCGCGACGCGGTCGGCGATCGCCATGGCCTCGGCCTGGTCGTGCGTGACGTAGAGCGCCGTGATCCGCACCCGCTGCTGGACGCTCCGGATCTCGTCACGCAGCCGGGTGCGGACCAGCGCGTCGAGGGCCGAGAGCGGCTCGTCGAGCAGCAGGACGTCGGGCGAGGGCGCGAGGGCGCGCCCCAGTGCGGCACGCTGCGCCTGGCCGCCCGAGATCTGGTTCGGATAGCGGTCGGCCTGGGGCACCAGGCGCACGAGATCCAACAGCTCGTCGACGCGCGACGTGATCTCGGCGCGCGGCCGCCGGCGCACCTCCAGCGGGAACGCGATGTTCTGGCGGACCGTGAGGTTCGGGAACAGCGCGTAGCTCTGGAACACCATGCCGATCGGCCGCTCGCGGGTGGGGACGAGCGTGACGTCGCGATCGCCGATCGTGATCGTGCCGCCATCGGGATGCTCGAGACCGGCCACCGAGCGCAGCAGGGTGGTCTTTCCGCAACCCGACGGCCCGAGCAGCGCCAGCATCTCGCCGGAGGCCACATCGATGGACACGTCGTCGAGCGCCCGGACGTGGCCGAACGACTTGGTCACGTGCTGCAGGCTGACGCCGCTCATCCCAGCTGCCTCTCCTCCATCGCCGCGGCGCCCGGCAGCAGCCGGACCGTCTGGCCGCGGTTGACATAGACGACGACCGCCGACAGCGCGAACAGCACCACGAAGCTCACGACGGTCACGACGGCAAGCCGGTTGAACGAGCCGGACTGGCCCGAGTACGACCGGATCGCCTCGGCGCTCCAGATCGGCACCGTGTACACGCCCCGCGCAACGACCTGGACCATCGCGAACTCGCCGAAGCTGGTCGCGAACGCCAGCAGGCCACCGGTGACGATCCCGGGGCGGATGTTCGGCAGGACCACCCGGCGGACGATCTGGAACGGGCTCGCCCCGCATGTCTCGGCCGCCTCGGACAGGCGTTCCACGCCCGCCGCCGCCATCGCGCCGTCCACCGCCCAGTACAGGAAGGGGAACGCGATCGCGGTGTGACCCAGGACGAGCAGCGGGAACGTCCCCTGGAGACCGGGGGCGATGATGCCCGACAGCTGCAGCAGCCCGAACCCGATCACGAGGTACGGCAGGGCGAACGGGATCGCGGCCGAGAGCTCGATGACCGTGCGAATGCGCGGGTTGCGCACCCGCGACCAGTACGCGGCCGGCACCACGAACAGGATGTCCAGGATCGCGGTCAGCGTCGCGAGGATGAACGTCGTGGTGAAGGCACCGACGACCGTGGGATCGGTGAACGTCTGGACCCACCAGTCGAGGGTGTACCCATCCGGGAAGATGTTGGCGGTCCAGCGCGTGGCGAGCGAGTACAGCAGGACCGCGAGGCCGGGCAGCGTGATGTACACGAACAGCGCGGCGAACAGCAGGGTCTGGCCGATGCGACGCGGGCCCCTCGGAACACGTCGCGCGGGGGCCACGACCGCAGCGCCGGTCACCGGAACCACCGCAGCCCGCGCCGGAGGAGCGCGCGGTAGACGAGCAGCGAGCCCGTGGCCAGGACCATCAGCACCACCGACAGGATCCCGGCCCGCGCCGGTCCCAGCAGGATGTCCGACTGGAGCGCGGTCCCGATCTGGAGCGTGATCAGGTGCACCGCGGTGCCGCCCGACTGGCCGGCCAGGCCGTAGGCGATGCCGTAGATGCCGATGCTCCAGGTGAAGATCAGCACCCAGCCGCCGGCCAGGAACGGCAGCAGGACGGGCATGCCGATCCGGCGCCAGAACTGCCAGCGGGTGGCCGACGCCGTTTGGGCCGCTTCCCACCAGTCATCCCGCAGGACGCCCATGGCCGGGATCGTGAGCAGCACGAACAACGGGATGTTCGTGTACAGGTAGGCCAGCAGCAGGGCCTCGAACGAGCTCGAGCGCGGGGGCGTGAACGGGATGCCGAACTCCTGGATCGCGAGGGTCAGCATGCCCACCGTGCCCAGGGTGGCGAGATAGGAGAAGGCGAGACCGATGCCGCCGAAGTTGGCGGCGACGTTGAGCATCCCCAGCCAGAAGGCTCGCCGGCCGCTGAGCATCCGGCTGATCAGCCAGGCGATGGGGGCGCCGAAGATGAGCGTGATCGTCGCGGCGGCGATACCCAGCTCGATGCTGGTCACGATCGCCGACTGGTTGACGGGCTGCCCGAGGACCTGCACCCAGAGGTCGAGCGAGATCCCGTCGGGGGTCGAGAACGACTGGGCGACGAGCACGAGCCCCGGGCCTGCGAGGCAGAAGGCGACCAGCGCCAGCAGGGGCAGGGCCGGTCCCCAGGCAACCAGGAACCGGCGGATGCGGCCGAACCGCGCGGGTCGCGCCGCCTGCGGAGCAGACGGCGCGACCACGGCGTTGGTCATCGGCTCGTCGGGTCGAGCGGCATCAGCCGCCGGCACCGACCTGGTTCTGCCAGATGTCGGCGATCGAGGCGATCGTGACCTGGAGCAGGTCCACCTTCTGGACGTTGCTGTACTGGTCGTCGGGCAGCCAGCCGGCGGTGGCGTCCGCGGGCAGGCTCAGGTCGCCGGTCACGGACCGGATCGGTCGTGCCCCGAACTTGGCGAACACGGTCTGTCCCGCGTCGCTCAGGACCCAGTCGGCAAACAGCTTGCCGAAGTCCATGTGGCCCGTGTCGTACTTGTTGTAGATCAGCGCCGACGGGGCGTAGATCGAGCCGTCGCTCGGGATCACGACCTGCGCGTTGACGCCCTTGGCCTTCATCGCGTTGGCGAGCGCGATGAGGTTGAAGTCGTACTTGATCTGGATGGGCACCTCGCCCTTCTCGAACGTGTCAGCGTTGCCCTCGGACGAGGCGAGGTTGCCGATCAGCGCCTTGCCGAAGGTCACACCCGGCGCGAAGTCGGTGAGCGACCCGCCGGCGGCCAGGTTCATGGCGATGAACGAGGTCGTGGCCGTGCCCGACGAGCCCGGCTTGCCGAAGCCCACCAGACCCTTGTAGTCGGGCTTGATCAGGTCGGCCCAGGCCGTGGGGATCGCGATGCCCTTGGACTGCAGGAAGTCCGTGTTCACGACGAAGCCCGGAACGCCCACGAAGGTGGCGGTCCAGCCGCCGTTCTTGCCCTTGTAGATCGCGTCCAGCTTCTCCGCATTCGGGGGCGTGTAGTCCGGGAGCACGCCCTTCGCCTCGGCATCCGAGGCGAACTGGATCCCGATGTCGGCGACGATCGCCTTGGGGTTGTTCTTCTCCGCGTCGAAGGCGGTGATCTCCTCGGCGGAGGACATGTCCTCGCCCAGGGATCGCTGCGCGTTGCACGACCAGCCGTTCGTGTCGCAGAACTGCTTGATCGACTCGCCGTAGTTGGCCCAGTCGTCTGGCATGCCATACGTGGCGAACGACGTGGCCTGATCCTTGGCCTTGGATGTATCGGCCGCGGCCTTCCAGTCGCCGCCACCGGAACTGCTGCACGCGCTGACCGCGAACAGGACCACCGCACCCGCGGCGGCCACTCGCCCGAAGCGAGAGTTCACCTGTGTCCCTCCTCCATCGGATCCGGACGGGGATCCTTCCAGGGCGCCGGGTGACCACGGAGCGGCCACCCTCGACGGATCGGAAGGTCGGCCGCTCACGTCAACGCGACGTTGCCCGGACGTTAACACTTCGCTCATGTCGCCGGAAGACGGTTTCAGCGACCGGCTCACACCCCGCGGGGCGATGCGCTATGCTTCCAACTTGTATGAACAAGTCGACCGAATCCGACCGTTCGCCGCGGGTGCTGGGGGACCCTGGTGCCCCGCTTCACCGGCGGGTCGCCGATGCGCTCCGACGGGCCATCCGTGACGGCGCCCTGCCGGCGGGCGAGCCGGTCCCGTCGGAAGCCGAGCTGACCCTTGCCTACGGCGTGTCCCGGGGGACCATCCGCCAGGCGCTGGCATCCCTGCGGGCGGAGGGCCTGATCGTGGGCGGGCGCGGCGCCAAGCCGGTCGTGGTCCGTGAGCCGCAGCTGGCGCAGCCGTTCACCGAGCTGCTCAGCTTCTCGGCCTGGGCGCGCTCCGTGGGCCGGTCGCCCTCCGGACGCGTCGTCTCGTTCGCCACCGAGCCGGCCGCGCGGCCGGCCGCCGATGCCCTGGGCGTGGAACCCGGGGCCACGCTGTGGCACCTGGTCCGCGTCCGGCTGGCCGACGAGGTGCCGCTGATGGTCGAGCGAACGTGGTTCGCCCCCGTGGTCGGGGCCCTGGTGGCGACCATCGACCTGGAGCGGGACTCGATCTACGCGGCCCTGGCGCGCCGCGACGTCGTGTTCGCCGCCGCCCGCCAGTCCGTCGATGCCGTCCCCGCCGGGCGTGCCGATGCACGCCTGCTGGGTGTCGGACCGCGGTCACCGTTGCTGCGCATCCGGCGTCGCACGCTGTCCCCGTCCGGCGTGCCCCTGGAGTGGTCGGACGACCGATATCGCGCCGACCTGGTGAGCCTGACGATCGAGAACAGCGCGCGCCTGCCGGCGGTTGCCCGGCGGCTCGCCATGGGAGGTAGCTGAGATGCCCTACGCCGACAGTGCCGCCACCGCCCACGCGTGGGCCCACGACCGGGCAATCGAAGCGTGGGTCGTGTTCGCGGCCGATCTCGGCTCCGAGCGCCTCGCCGCGCTCGCGCCGGGCCTGGACGCCGCCCGTTCCGACGGCGCACGGGTGGCGGTGGTGCGCACAGACGGTGACCCGGCCGCGGATGCCGATGGGGGCCCGGCCGGCGACGCCGGTTCGGATCCGTTCCCGGCCGACGCGTTCGTCCGTGCACCTGCCCCGCCGCTCCCGTTCGGGCTGCTGGACGCGATGCGCGCCCTGGGCGTCGCCGACGTCCGGCGCGTGGGCGTGCTGGGTGCGTCGCGAGCCGCCCTCGAGGCCGGCCACCGTGCCGGCTGCGGCGCGATCATCGGCGTGGCCCCCGCGGATCCCGACCGACGGCGACACCTCATCGCGGGCCAGCCCGACCGCATCATCGAGCCGGGCGAGCTGGGCGCGGTCGACGCCCGCCACTACGGCTCGGCTCGCGCCAGCCGCGAGCGCGTGCTGCTGAACCCCGGTCCCGCCGTGGTCACCGACCGGATCCACCGGGCCATCGCCGGCCCCGATCTGTGCCATCGCGAGCCCGAGTACACCGACCTGTTCGCCCGGGTCAAGGCCAAGCTGCTGCGCGTCGGCGGCGTCCCGGACGATTGGGCCGTGGTCCTGATCGGCGGCAGCGGCACAGCGGCCATGGAGGCCATGACCGGCGCCGTGGTCCGTCCCGACCGGGCCCTGCTCGCCTGTCGCAACGGCATCTACGGCGACCGGATCGCGACCATCGCGGAGCGGCTGGGCCACCGCGTCGTGTCGGTGACCGCGTCCCATACCGAACCCATCGACCCGGCCGCCGTGGCGGCTGCGCTGGACGCGGATCCCGGCATCGACGCGGTCTCGGTCATCTACCACGAGACCACCACGGGACTGCTCAACCCGGTCCACGAGATCGCCGCGGAGGCGAACCGGCGCGATGTGCTGACGATCGTGGATGCGATCAGCGCGTTCGGATCGGAGCCGCTGGATCTTGCCGAGTCGGGGATTGACATCGTCGCTGGGACCGCCAACAAGAACCTCCACGGCCTTCCCGGCGTCGCGTTCCTGCTGCTCAGCCCACGCGCCCAGGCGAGAGCGGCCGAGGTCCCGCCGCGGTCGCTGTACTTCGACCTGCCCAACTACCTGCGCGCGCAGGCGAGGTCCACCGTCCCGTTCACGCCCAGCGTCCCGGCCACCTACGGGCTCGAGGCTGCCCTGGACGAGCTCGCCGACGAGGGCCTCGAGCACCGGATCGAGCACTACCGCGCGCGGATGGCCTACCTCGATACCCAGTTCGAGCGCCTTGGCCTGGACCCGATCGTGGCCCCGAGCGACCGCTCGGGCTCGGTTCGCAGCCTGCCGCTGCCCACCGGCCTCTCCTACCAGGATCTCCACGACGCCGTGAAGGCCGACGGCTTCGTGATCTACGCCGGCCTGGGCGACGCCGCGGCCACCAACTTCCGGGTGTGCGCCCTGGGCGCCCTCGAGATCGGGGTGCTGGAAGGCTTCATCGAATCCCTCGAGCGGGCGATCGCGGCCGGTGGTCCCTCGTCTCCATCCACCCCGGCCGCCCATACCGCGTGAGGCGCGCTCGCCCCGCATCCCCGCCATCGGAGCACAGGAGACCATGACCATGACCGCCATCGCCGAGTCCCGCGATACCACCCGCTCCCATACCGAGGGCGCGATGTCTGCCCGCTTCCGGTTCCAGCGCGAGTACCGCGGCCCGATCCAGGCCGTCATCCTGGACTGGGCGGGCACGACCCAGGACTTCGGGGTGTTCGCCCCGGCCGTCGTGTTCGTGGACGTGTTCGAGCGCTGGGGCGTGCCGATCACGATGGACGAGGCACGCGCTCCGATGGGCCTGTTCAAGCTCGATCACATCCGGGCGATCACGAAGATGCCGGCCGTCGCCGCTCGCTGGCGCGAGGCCAAGGGCAGCGACGTGGCCGAGGACGACGTCCAGGGCATGTTCCGGGACTTCCAGCCGCTCCAGGTCGAGGCGATGACGCGCTACGCCCAGCTCATCCCGGGAACCGTCGAGGCCGTGGACGAGATGAAGCGGCGCGGGTACAGGATCGGGTCCACGACCGGGTTCATGCGCGCCGCCGCGGACGTGGCGCTGCGCGAGGCCGAGAAGCAGGGCTACGTGCCGGACTCCACGGTCTGCGCCGACGAGGTCCCGGCCGGCCGGCCCGAACCGTGGATGGTGCTGCGCAACCTCGAGAACCTGCGGGTCTACCCGCCCGCCGCCGCGGTCAAGATCGGCGACACCAAGATCGACATCGACGAGGGGCTGAACGCCGGCTGCTGGACGATCGGCCTGTCGGCGGCGGGCAACTACGTGGCGCTGTCGCGTGACGAGTTCCTGGCCCTCCCCTACGAGCAGCGCCGCGAGCTGGTGGTCAGGTCGGACGACATGCTCCGCCGCCAGGGGGCCCACTACGTGGTCGAGACCATCGCGGACGTGATGCCCTGCCTGGACGACATCGAGGCCCGGCTCGCCCGCGGTGAGCGCCCCTGACGTCCGGGCGTGGAGGATCGGCCATGAGCCAGGAGCCCCGGACCGCGCCGCTCGCCGGCACGCAGCAGCTGGCCGAGGGCGACTCCAACCAGACTCCGCGGCGGGCGGCGTGGCAGGCGGCCAGCCTGGACGCGGACACGCGGGCGCTCCTCGACGAGGACGCCCGCTGGTTCCTCCACCAGTCGCTGTCCACGCCGTGCCTCAACGCACTCGAGGCGGCCGACGGGATCTGGATCACCGACGTCCAGGGCCGGCGGTACATGGACTTCCACGGCAACTCCGTGCAGCAGGTCGGGTTCCGCAACCCGCGCGTGATCGAGGCGATCAAGCGCCAGCTGGACACCCTGCCCTTCTCCACCCGCCGCTACACGAACCGCCCGGCGGTCGAGCTCGCCCGGAAGCTGGCCTCGCTGGCACCCGGCGACCTCAACCGGGTGCTGTTCACGACCGGGGGCGCCTCCGCCAACTCGGCGGCACTGCAGCTGGCCCGGGTGGCCACCGGCCGGTTCAAGACCGTGTCCATGTGGGATGCGTTCCACGGCGGCACGCTGGACACCGTGTCCATCGGCGGTGAGGCGCAGTTCCGGGCGGGCATCGGACCGCTGATGCCGGGCACCGAGCACGTGGCACCGCCCGAGCCCTACCGCTGCCCGTTCAGGTGCCAGGCGCGGACCGGCGGCTGCGACCTGTCGTGCGCGGACTACCTCGAGTACGTGCTCGAGAAGGAGGGCGACGTCGCGGCCGTCATCGCGGAGTCGGTCCGCAACGCGCCCTACATCCCGGCTCCCGAGTACTGGCAGGCCGTCCGGCGCGCCTGCGACCGCCATGGAGCGCTGCTGATCCTCGACGAGATCCCGCACGCGCTGGGTCGGACTGGTGCCTTCTTCACGTGCGAGAACTTCGGCGTGGTGCCGGACATCCTGGTCATCGGCAAGGGCCTGGGCGGCGGCGTCATGCCGCTGGCCGCGCTCATCGCACGTGACGGGCTCAACGTGGCCGCGGACCGGGCCCTCGGCCACTACACCCACGAGAAGAACCCGGTGTCCTGCGCGGCCGGACTGGCCGTGATCGAGGAGATCGAGGAGCGCGGGCTGGTTGCCTGGTCACGGGAGCTGGGCGCCTGGGCGCTCGGCCGGCTGCGCGAGATGATGGACCGCCACCCGCTGATCGGCGACGTCCGAGGCCTGGGCCTGCTGATGGGCGTCGAGCTCGTGCGGGACCGTGTCACCCGGGAACGGGCGATCGAGGAGACCGAGGCCGTCATGTATGCCGCCCTCGACCGGGGGTTGAACTTCAAGACCGCGATGGGCAGCGTGATCAACCTGTCGCCGCCGCTGATCATCAGCCGCGAGGAGATGGACCAGGCGCTGGCGATCCTGGAGTCGGCGATCGGCCACGTGGAGTCGGAGTTCGGCTACCCGGCGTAGCCGACGGCGCGAGATCCTCAGCGGACGCGCGTACACCGGACCCTGGCGTGACCCTGCAGATCGGCCGGCGGTCCGTCGCTCCCGCCCGAGCGGAGGAGATGCTCGGGCGAGAGCGCGCCGGGTAGCGGACCCGGGCATGGACCGGGGAACGCCGCAGCGTCGATCACGGACGGGCGTTGCCTTCGTCGCATTCGACCGCCATTCGGCATGACGTCACGGTGACCACCACCTGTGAACGGGGGTGCATCGGCACGTTAACAATCGGCGCTCGCGCTCGATATGCTGGCGGCGGCCGCCCGTCCGAGCGGGCGGCCCGTGAACGAGGGCCCACCCCATCGAACACTTCACCCTGGCGTTGCTCGCGGTCGTCGCGCTGGCCGTGGTCTTCGACTACATCAACGGCTTTCACGACACGGCGAACGCGATCGCGACGAGCGTGGCAACCCGCGCCCTGCGTCCGCAGTACGCGCTGCTGATGGCCACCGCGTTCAACTTCATCGGCGCGTTCGCCGGCACCGCCGTCGCCAAGACCATCGGCGCCGGGCTCGTGGACGAGCAGACCACCACCCAGGCGGTGGTCGCGGCCGCCCTGATCGGCGCCATCACCTGGAACCTGCTCACGTGGTGGCTGGGCCTGCCCAGCTCGAGCAGCCACGGGCTGATCGGCGGCCTGATGGGCGCGACCATCGCGGCGGTCGGCACGGGCGCGCTCAAGATGGACGGGATCGTCAACAAGGTGCTGGTTCCCCTCGTGACCTCCCCGGTCGCGGGGTTCGTCGGCGCGTTCGTGCTCATGATCGCCCTGACCTGGATCTTCCGGAACGCCGCGCGCAAGCCGCTGGGCACCGCGTTCCGGCGGCTCCAGATGTTCTCCGCGGGGTACATGGCCTTCGCCCACGGCTCCAACGACGCCCAGAAGACGATGGGCATCATCACCCTCGCGCTGTTCTCGGCGGGCGTCATCCCCACGGTGGACGTCCCCCCGTGGGTCATCGTCATCTCCGCCTCGGCGATCTCGCTGGGCACCGCCGTGGGCGGCTGGCGGATCATGCACACCATGGGCCATCGGGTGGTGGAGCTCGAGCCCATTCACGGCTTCGCGGCCGAGACCACGGCGGCGACCGTCCTGCTCACGACCGCCCACCTCGGCATGCCGGTGTCGACCACCCACGTGATCTCGAGCGCGATCATGGGAGTGGGCGCCAGCCGGGGCGTCCGCGGCGTCCGCTGGGGCGTGGCGCGGCGGATCGTCGTGGCCTGGGTGCTCACGATCCCGGCCGCGGGCCTGGTCGGAGCGGCCACCTGGTACCTGCTCAACGCCATCGGCCTGGGATGAGCGAGGAGCCCATGCCCGCCACGTCCACGCACCGACCGTCCAATCGATTCCCCGCCACCGGAGCGCTGCCATGGTCCGCCTGATCCCCCGCGACGAGAAGTTCTTCGACCTGTTCATCAAGGACGGCGAGAACCTGCTCGAAGCCGCCCGCAAGCTCGAGGCGATGGTCGGCGCCTACGACCGCCTCGACGAGCGCGTGGCCGAGATCCAGGCCCTGGAGAAGGTCGGCGACCAGATCGACCACGAGATCGCCGCCCGCCTCGAACGCAGCTTCATCACGCCGTTCGACCGCGAGGACATCCACGAGCTTACCGTCCACCTCGACGACATCGTGGACGGGATCCAGGCGTCGGCCGAGACGTTCCTGATCTACGGGATCGACCGGCCGGGCGACGAGGTCCGGCAGCTGGTCGGCATCCTCAGCGGCCAGGCGGTGCAGCTCCTGGAGGCCCTGACCAAGCTGGAGCGGGGCCGGGACCTGACGACGCACCTGGCAACGGTGCACGACCTGGAGCACGAGGCCGACGGCCTGTCGCGGGCCGCCATCGGCCGGCTGTTCAAGGGCGGCCTCGACCCGCTCGACGTGATCAAGCTGCGCGATCTGTACAAGGAGCTCGAGGAGACCATCGACGCGGCCGAGGACGCCGCCGAGGTCATCGAGCGGATCCTGGCCAAGGCCTAGCGCTTGCGCGCGATCGTCATCCCGTCCGCGATCGCCAGCAGCACGTGGCGCACGCGGGGGTCGGTGGCAACCCGCTCGTTGACCCGGCGAATCGTCCGGGTGTGCTCGTCGTCGGCGGACGGATCGGCAACCCGGCCGCTCCACAGCGTGTTGTCGATCGCGACGATCCCGCCCGGCCGGACCAGGTCCACGCACCGCTCCCAGTAGGCGGGGTAGCCCGGCTTGTCGGCGTCGATGAAGGCGAGATCGAACGTGCCCGCTGCCCCGTCCGAGAGCAGCGCGTCCAGCGTCTCGAGCGCCGGGCCGAGCCGCAGGTCAACCTTGCCGTCCACCCCGGCGTCCGCCCAGTAGCGGCGGGCGACCGAGGTGTACTCGTCGGACACGTCGCAGCACACGACCCTGCCGTCCTCGGGCATCGCGAGCGCCACGGCCAGGGACGAGTAACCGGTGAACGTGCCGATCTCCAGGCACCGGCGGGCATCGAGCAGCTCCACCAGCAGCGCCAGCACGGCGCCCTGCTCCGGGGCGATCTGCATCGACGAGTGCGGATGCGCGGCGGTTTCCTCGCGCAGGCGAGCGAGGATCGGGGGCTCGTCGAGCCCCCAGCGCAGCACGTAGTCGTGGACATCGGCGGGCAGGCCGAGAGTTCGGGACGTCATGCCCGGAATCGTGCCACGTCAGGCCGGACGACGGAAGACGTACCCCACGCCGCGCACCGTGTGCAGGTAGGTCGGGGACGCCGCATCGAGCTCGATCTCGGCCCGCAGCCAGTGGATGTGGACGTCCACCGTGCGCGACTCGCCCGCGTAGTCATAGCCCCAGACATGCTCGAGCAGCTGGTCACGGGTGAACACCTGGCCCGGGTGGCGGAGCAGGAACGCCAGCAGCTCGAACGCCTTGGGCTTGATCGGCAGGGTCTCGCCGTCGCGCAGGAGGCGATGCCCGGCAAGGTCCACCTGGACACGGCCGAGATCCACCGTCGGTGGCATGTCGGCCGCCGCGGCCTGCTCCGCACGCCGGAAGATCGCCCGGATCCGGGCGGTCAGCTCGCGCAGGCTGAAGGGCTTGGTGACGTAGTCGTCCGCGCCCAGCTCGAGCCCGACGACCTTGTCCACCTCCGAGTCCTTGGCGGTGAGCATGATGATCGGCACGGCCGATTCGGCCCGCAGGATCCGGCACACCTCGACGCCCGAGAGCTCGGGCAGCATCAGGTCCAGCAGCACGAGGTCGGGGCGGTCGGCGCGGAACCGGGCCAGGGCCTCGCGGCCGTCCGCGGCAGGGATGGCGCGGTAGCCCTCGGACTCGAGCGCCTCGACAAGGGTCTCCCGCAGGGTGGTCTCGTCGTCCACGACGAGGATCGTGCGTGCCATTCGCCCCTGAGCCTGCCCGAGGCCTGTTAACGCCGTGTTCACGGCCGGCCTGCGATCAGTCCGGGGCCGCTGCGGCGAGCTGCCCGATCGCCGCATCGAGCCGGGCCAGCGTCCGCTCCCTGCCCAGGGCGACCAGCGTGTCGAACAGCGGCGGCGTGGCCGTCCTGCCCGTGGTCGCCACCCGGATGGCCATGAACAGGTCACCGGCCTTCCAGCCGCGAGCCTCGACCAGCGACCGGAGCGGCGGCTCCAGCTCGTCGGCCTCCCAGGTGATGGCGTCGTGCCCGGCCATCACCTCGCGGGCGGCGGCCAGGCCGTCCCGTGCCGTGGCGGCGTCCCAGCGGCGGGGCACGACCAGCGCCGGATCCACGTGCAGCTCGTCCACCCACAGGTACCCGGCGACATCCACGATCGATGCCAGGGTCGGCAGGCGCTCCCGGACGATCGGCAGCAGCGCCCGCAGCTCGCCCTCCGAGGGCACCCGATCGATGTCGCCGACGATCTCGGCTGCCTCCAGGAACGGCAGCAGCCGGGCGATCAGGTCATCGTCGTCCAGGCGCCGGATCCAGGTGCCGTTGAGCCACTCCAGGCGCTCCCGGTCGAACCGCGCCCCGCCCTTCTGGACCTTGTCCAGCTCGAACCGCTGCTCGAGCTCGGCCAGCGAGAAGACCTCTTCCTCGGTCCCCGGCGACCAGCCCAGGAACGCGAAGTAGTTGACCAGGGCCTCCCGCACGAAGCCCTGCGCGATGTAGTCGGCAACCGCGGTCTGGCTCTTGCGCTTGCTCATCTTGGTCCCGTCGGGATTGAGGATGAGCGGCAGATGCGCGAACTCGGGCACCGGGTAGCCGAGCGCCTCGAACAGCAGGATGTGCTTGGGCGTGTTGCTCACGTGGTCCTCGCCCCGGATCACGTGGCTGATCATCATCGCGGCATCGTCCACGACCACGGTGAAGTGGTACAGCGGCGTGCCGTCCGCCCTGACGATGACGAAGTCGCCCCCGAGGTTCGCGGTGTCGATCTCGACCCGGTCGCGGACGAGGTCGTTCCAGCCCACGACGCCCGGGCGGACACGGAACCGGGTCACCGGGCGGCGGCCGGCCGCCGCCTGCGCGGCCCGTTGCTCGACCGTGAGGGCCGCGCATCGGCCGACGTAGCGCGGCGCCTGCTTCGCGACTTCCTGGGCGCGGCGATCGGCGTCCAGCTCCTGGGGCGTGCAGTAGCAGGGATACGCGAGATCCGCGGCCAGCAGCCGCGCCGCCGCGGCCGCGTACGAGTCCAGCCGCTGCATCTGGCGGTACGGCGCGTACGGTCCGGCCTCCTCCAGCCCGGCCACGCCCGGCCCCTCGTCCCAGGTGATGCCCAGCCAGTGGAGGCCGTCGAGGATGTCCTTCTCGAACGCCGCGGTGTTGCGGGCGACATCGGTGTCCTCGAGACGCAGCACGAACGTGCCGCCCACGCGGCGGGCGAACAGGTAGTTGAACAGCGCCGTCCGCGCCGTCCCGATGTGGAGCAGGCCCGTCGGGCTGGGCGCGATCCGGACGCGGGTGTCGGCGGACATGGCCCGATTGTATGGGTCGCCCGGCCCCCTACCCGCCCAGCGGCGCAGGAACGTGGTGGAACAGGTCGGGATCGGCCTCGCCGGGCAGCACCCGGATGAGCGCGGCCGGCCGCAGCCCGAGGGTCGCCCGCCCGCGAGGTCCGTCGAGCGTGAGCGAGTCGAGCGATTCCGACCGTGCAAGGACGGTCACGTGCGCCCCGGGGGTCAGCGCGCGCGCCTCGAGGTACGAGAGCAGGCCGGCGTCCTCCTCGGCCTCCTCCGTGATCCGGAGCACGGTCGCCTTCGACCCCGATTCCAGCTCGGACAACGGGAGCCCGGCCGGGCGGCGCTGCGCTGTCTCGAGATCGATGGGATTGCCGTGGGGGCAGGTCTCGGGGTGGCCCAGCAGCTCGTCCAGCCGCGACTCCACGCGCGGCGAGAGGGCACCCTGGAGGCGCATCGCCTCGACGTCGCTCTCGGCCCAGCTGAGGCCGACCACCGATGTCAGCAGCCACTCCAGCAGCGCATGGCGGCGGAAGATGGCATCGGCGGCGGTCCGCCCGGCGGATGTCAGCACCAGGCCGCGACCGGTCGCCGGACCCACCAGGCCGTCCGCCGCAAGCCGCCGGCACATCTCGCTCGCCGCCTGGGCGCTGACGCCGACATGGCGCCCGAGCTGGGCGGTGGTGGTGACCCGGCCGTCGGAGCCCATCACGCGCAGCGCGAGCAGGTACTCCTGGGCTGCGGCCGAGATGTCGGCGGGGTCGTGACGACGCTGCATCCGACGAGTCTACGGCGGCGAGCAGGCCCACGGCCGGGGGCTCCACCCGTCGCCCGCGCTCCACCCGTCGCCCTGGACAGCCTGGCGGTCAGGGAGGATCGGTGCCCCCCAAGCGCGGCAGTCGCCACAGGGACCGTGCGCCGGCCGCCAGCGCGACGAGATAGGCAGCTTCCACGGCCACCCCCAGCACCGGCGCTCCGACGCGGGACTCCGGCGACGCACCCACCGAGAGCACGGCCGTGACCGGGACCGCGATCGCGAGGGCGATGATCGAGCCGAAGGCAGCGAGCGCGGCCGCCGATGGCAGCAGGAACAGGGCAGCCACGATGAACGGCTGGATGACCCAGGCGAGGACGGGGACGGGCTCCGGGCACGAAGCGGAGAACCGCGCACAGCCGGTGATCGTGGTCAGCAAGGTCGCCAGCGCATACCCGATCGGTGGCCAGCCGGCCAGGGCGAGCGCGAGCCGCCACCGGCGATCCGGGCGGTTCGCAAGGGCCAGCAGCTCTCGTGGGGCGGCGCGCCGCGCGAGCGATTCCAGGTCCGGCAGCGGCGGCGCGGGCGCGCGGTCATCGTAGGCGGGCCCACCCGTGGGCCGGCGAACCGTCTCGCCGCCGCCCCGAGCACGCCCCGCGGACGGGTCGTCCGTCGTGTACGTCCATGACCGCGCACCCCACGCGTCATCGCGCCCCGGGTCGCCATCGGGATCGGCGGCCGTGCCACCCATCGGGCCCTCGCCGGTCGCCGTGGAACCGTGACCCATCCAGGCCCAGCTGGCCTCGGGCTCCCGTCCCGCGCCGGTCGTCGCCGGCTCGCCGGCGGCCTCTCGCGAGGCGGCGCGGCGGGCCCGCTCCAGGTAGTCGGGCCCGTGCTTGCGAGGATCGGCGTACTCCCGCGGGTTGATGGTCCAGTAGGTGCGCGAGGTCGGGCCGTACCAGGATCCCCCGTCCCACTCGGGATCCCGCGGGATCTCGGCGGCCTCGTCGTACGTCGTCGAGCCTGGAGTCGCCTTCCGCGGCCCGCGCCGGGCATGGTCCCGGGAACTCGAGGCGCCGCCCGCGGACCGCCGCCCGCCCCGGGGCGGGACGCCACCCACCCCGGGACCGGTGCCGGGCGTGCCTCCGGTCGTTCCGGCCGTTCCCGGCCCCGCGCCGGTTCGCGTCGCTCCCGTGCCGGCACCTCCGGGGGACGCGCCCGCGCGGCGCGCCCGCCACGCGTCGCGCGACGCCCTCGCCCTCGACGGGTCCGCTCGCCAGGGCTCGCCAGGGCTCCCGCCGGCGCCGCTGCGACCGCCGGAAGCGCCGCGCAGCCGTCCCTCAGCGTCAACCAGGCGTTCGTAGGCCGCCTGGATGGCCAGGAACCGCGGCAGCGCGCGCTCGCCGGCCGCGTCCGGGTGGTACTGCTTGGCGAGGCGCCGGTAGGCTGACCGGATCTCGTTCAGGGAGGCACCCGGCGTGACGCCGAGGATCCGGTATGGGTCTCCCTGGAACGACATGGGACGCGCTCCGTGCATGCCCGACGGCCGGCATCGGCGGCCGCCCGGCGACTGTCAGCCGATCAGCTCGCCCACCGGCGCGAGCTGGAACTCCGGGATCGCCTCGGCCCCGACCCTGCCGTGGGGATCGAGATACTGGGGCCGGTGGTAGCGGGCCAGGACGCGGAGGGTCTGGCCCTCGAGGACGCCGACCTGCCGCAACGCCTCCACCGAGGCTGCCCAGGTGCCCCGATCGTAGCCGTCCCCGTCCTCGATCTTGATCGCGATACCCGACGCCGGCACGACCGCCCCGTTGCCACGCGGCCCGGGCAGGATCCCGACCCCCCGCAGGGCCTCCATGCCGCTCTTGCTGACCACGCGTCCGGCCGCGGCCTTCATCAGCGAGGTGTCGAGTCGGTCGCGGGTGCCGGCAACCAGCTCCGGGTGGGCGAGCATCGCGTCCCGGATCGTGGCCAGGTGGCGCGCAAGCGACGTGCGGGGATCGTCCGCGGGCAGCCCCTCGGGGTCCGCGAGGATCGCGTAGGTACGGGCAACCTCGCGCAGCGGCAGGGCATAGGTGAGGATCCCGCAACCGTCGATCCCGGTGCGCAAGGAGGCGGGGCGAACGTTGAAGGCCGCGGCCACGCCCTCGCGATAGGCGACCTGCGCCGGGTGGTCCGCCTGCCAATAGGTCTCCAGCTCCCAGCCGCCCAGCCTGGCCAGCAGGATCAGGGCGGAATGCTGCCCGGAGCACATGTGGCGCAGCGGGCCGGGTCGCTCCCCGTCGCGCGCGAGGCGTGCCGCGGTCAGCGGATCGAGCGGCATGCCCTCAGTGCCGCAGGCAAGCACCGACTGGGTGATCCCGACCCGGCGGTACAGCGCCTGGATCGTGCGCACGTGGACGTCCTCGCCCGAGTGGCTGGACGCCATCACGGCCAGCTCCTCAGAGGTGAGGTCGAACTCCTGCTGGCCACCCGCACGCAGCAGCGACACCAGCCCCAGCGGCTTGACGGTCGAGCGCAGGTACACCATCCGGTCGGGGTCGCCCAGCACGTGGAGCATCCGCCCCGAGGCGTCGACCTCGACGATGTCACCGCGGTGGACGGATTCCACGACCCCGTTGCGCGTCTGGCGGACCAGCACCGGGGGAACGGCCCAGCGCGAAGTGCGAGCGCGGCCCGGCGCCCCGGATGCGGCCGGCGCGGACACGGGTTCGATCGTGAGCCTGCCACCGGAATCGGCGGCGCGGCGAGCGCCATCGACGGTCGGCCGGGCGGCGGAAGACCGGGAGGAAGATCGAGCCACCATGAACACCGAGCATAACGCGCCCGTGAAGCCGGAACGGGCATTCCGTGAACGAATCATGGGGCTGCCCGACACCGCGGAGTGGTCCCTGCCGCGCTAGGATTCGGTCGCGACCCGGCAGGTCCGCCCGGACGACGGCCCGCCTGCCCGCCCGACCCGACCCGACCAGCGAGAGGGATCCCGTGGCAACCTGGCCCAATCTCCACGTGTCGCAGCACCCGGCGGTGCGCCACAAGCTCGGCATCCTGCGCGACGAGGACACCGAGCCCAAGAAGTTCCGCGAGGTCGTCCGCGAGCTCTCCTGGCTGCTGGGCTACGAGGCGCTGGCCGACGCGCGAACGCGGCCACTGGACGTCCGGACACCGATCGAGACGATGGCGGGCGAGGAGCTGGCCGATCGGATCGGCCTGATCCCCATCCTGCGCGCCGGCCTGGGCATGGTGGACGCGATGCTGGAGCTCATGCCCACCGCGCAGGTGTGGCACCTGGGCCTGTTCCGCGACGAGCGGACGTTGCGCCCGGTGGAGTACTACAACAAGCTCCCGGACACCACCACCATCGACCTGTGCCTGATCCTCGACCCGATGCTTGCGACCGGCGGCTCGGCTACCGCCGCCATCGAGGTCCTCAAGCGCTGGGGTGCGGTGCGGATCAAGCTGGTCAACCTGATCGCGGCTCCGGAGGGGGTCGAGGCCGTCTCGAAGGCGCACCCCGAGGTCGAGATCTACACCGCCGCGCTCGATCGCCAGCTGAACGACAAGGGCTACATCATGCCCGGCCTGGGTGACGCCGGCGATCGCCAGTTCGGGACCGGCAACACCGGCTGATCCGCGGCGGCAGCGAAGCCGGCCCGTGCGGCTCAATCCATGAGCGCGACCGGCGGCCCGACCGGCGTCAGCACCGCGACGGACGCTTCGCCGTCAGAGCGCCGGCCGGTCGAAGCGTGGGCGTGCGTACCGCAACGGCGGCGCGTCCCAGAGCGTCACACATGCGAGCCTCGCTCCCAGGCCGCTGTGTGCCTAGTTCCAGGCGCGTCCCCGGAAAGCCCCGATGCGGCACCTGATGTGGGTCATCGTGACCGCCCTGGTCGTCGTCCTCGCCGGGTGCACCGGCGCACGAAGCCCGGCCAGCTCTCAGGCCGACTCCTTCGTCACGCACGCGGTCTCGCCCGGTCCGAGCTCCGCCGGAGCCTCCGGCCGAGCGTCCCCCTCGGCCAGCGCCGATGACCAATCGGCAACCCCAGCCTCGGCGGCGCCGGCGATCTCGGAGCCGCGCTGGACGCGCGTGGCCGATCAACCCGCGTTCGCGGTCGCGACCATGACCGGCGTCGCGGCGGAACCCGGGGGTTATGTGGCCGTCGGCTGCAACACGATCACGGCAGCCGTGTCCACGAACTGCATCAGCGGTGCGTGGCAGTCCGCCGATGCCCAGACCTGGAGACGAGTGGCGCTGCCGGCGGCGGCCATGATCGATGGCGGCATGCACGTCGTCGGTGACGACGTGGGGTACGTGGCATGGGGCGGGCTGGTCGATCCGGAAAGAGAGGGTGTCAGGTTCTGGTCGTCGAGCGACGGAGCGAGCTGGCGGGCGACGCCGATGGCCGCGATCTTTGAGGGTGCGTCCATCGGATCGGTCGTCCGGAATGGGGACGAGTGGGTGGCGTCGGGTGGCGGCGGCCTCCGAGGCGCGATCGTCCTCGCGTCTCCTGACGGTGTCACGTGGCGCCAGCTCCCGTTCCTCGATGACAAGGGCGCACCATTCGCCCCCGGCGCGCCGATCTGGTCGCTGGACACCCTGGTCGCCACGAGTCGAGGGCTGGTCGGGTTCGGGCCTACGACGGTCGACGACCAGGTCATGAGCGCCACGTTCCGATCGACCGACGGACAGCACTGGGGCACGTCGACAGACCTGCCGCCGGGCGTGTCGGTCGTGTCCGCGGTTGCGATGGCCGATGGGATCGCCACAATCTGGCGGCTCGATTCGGACGATCCCATCCTGCATGCGTTGGCGCTCGTCGGACGGGCCCTCGTGGACCGTGTCGACCTTCGATCCGCCGGCCGGTCCGGCGGGATGGGACTGCTTGCAACGGCGGCGGCGAGTTGTATGGGCTCGGCACGGAAGGCGGTCAGGCGGTTGTCGCTGGCGATCAACGGCCTTTCCTGGTTAGCAACGTCGTCCGTCCCCGACGCAGCGCTCGACGGCACCGAGACCCGAAACGGGCTGCGCAGGCGGTCCATGCGACGGGACAGGTCCCGCGGACGGCGGTCGAGGGCCTCGCCGGGACACCCGGAGGGTTTGTTGCGGTCGGCGGGACGCACCTTGCCGAAGGCGGTGACGCTGCGGTCGTCTGGGTCGCGTCGACGGAGCTGGGCAGACTGCGCAGCGACACCCACCCGATGTTCGTCACCATCGACCTTGCGAGCGGGAAGGCACGGCATGGCCGCTGCGCGGCGGGGCGACAACTCGGGCGGCGCGAACGTCTCGTCCGGCGGGCGTGAGCTGTCCTGGCCGCTCCGCCAGGCGGCGCCCTCAGGCCTCTGCCGGCGCCGGCTCGAAGGCCTCGTGCCCGGCGAGCCAGGTGTACTCGCGGTCGATCGTCGAGTCATCGCCGAAGTGGCCGGCGACATCGTCCACCCAGGCGGTGACTCCGGGGATGTGGGCCGCCAGCCAGTCGCCGTGGGCTGCGGGCACGAGCACGTCGGACCGACCGTAGGTGAGGAGGACGGGCACGCGGATGTCCGCCACGTCGAAGCCCCAGGGATGCGTGAACGCGATGTTGTCGTCCACCCAGCCGTCCGCACCCGGCGCCAGCGCGTTCACGAGGTGCGCGCGGATGCGCGCGTAGTGGCGTTCCTCCTGCGCGATGTCCGCCGGCGACAGGTCGTAGCCGTCGCCCATCCAGTCGAGGCGGCCCGAGCTGAACCGGTCGAACGCCGTCGCCCGGAGGTCTCCGCACAGGCGCTGCGATGCGTCCTCGCCCTCGAGTGCCGTCTGGAATTCGATGACATTGCCCTCCGTCTGTCCGTCGAGCCAGTCCAGGCCCTCCGCGCCGTAGGGGGCGATCGACACGTCCGCCTCACAGCGAATGACACGATCCGGCAGCAGCGCCGCGCACGCCAGCACGTGAGGGCCGCCACCTGACCCGCCGCTGACGACGAACCGGTCGATCCCGAGCGCCTCCGCAATCCGCTCCACGTCCGGGACGACATCGGCGACCCGCCGCCCCCGCAACCGGGTGGACTCGGCGTAGCCCGGGCGGTCGAACGTGATCCGCCGCAACCCGTAGCGGCGGTAGATCGTTGGGTCCTGCCACCAGCCGATCCGGCCACCCGGCGTGCCGTGGAAGGAGAACAAGGGCAGGCCTTCGGGATCGCCCCATTCGGCGACCGCGAGCGTGCGACCGTCGGCCGTCTGCACGCGATGCTCGACATGCTCCGGGATCAGGTCGGCGTAGGCAAGCACAGCGTCGGTCTCCTGTGGCAGGTGATGGTCGGTCAACGTCCTCCCAGTCTGAGCCCAGGGACGTCGATCTGGTTGTCGATCGCACACCACCAGGTCACCCGATCGGGGGTGTCATGGTCGTTCTCACCCGCGGGCCCGGGTGGGCGCCGACACCCTGACGGCCATTGCGTGACGCCCCGGCGTGGCTGGTGGACGGTGGAGGCGCTGTGAAACCGACACCGCCGTCCTGGCGAATCACCGCTCGACAGCCCATCCTCGAGCCTCAAGGAGGCCCACGTGAACCGCTCCACCCAGGGCCGCGCAATCGGCGCGGCCACGATCCTGCTGGCCGTGCTGGTCGCGGCATGCTCCGGTACGTCCACGAGCCCGGCGGCCACCTCGGCACCGCTCACGCCTCCGACCAGCTCGGCGGCGCCTCCTCGCTGCCTCGCCCTCGGCGGCGACGGCCGGAGACGCCGTGACGATCACGGGATTCGCGTTCAATCCAGCTACGATCACGATCACGAGCGGCGCCACGGTGACATGGTCGAACCAGGACAACGTCGGCCACACCGTGACGGCCGATGATGGCTCATTCGACAGCAAGACCGTGGCCAGCGGCTCGACCTTCAGCCAGACATTCTCGGCACCGGGGACGTACACCTACCACTGCTCGATCCACCCCAGCATGAAGGCAACGATCGTCGTCCAGTGACGCTCGTGGCGTCGGGCGCGAGGTAACGGGAAGGGGGTCCACCGTCGGGCTCGGCGCCGCCCGCGGCTCCGGGGGTACCGTCATGGGTGGCGCCTGGACGGCGCCCGGACACCGCGGGAGGCACGATGCAGGTCGGGTTGATGGCGCCCCAGGGCTGGAAGGGCGAGTACGACGGTTGGGACGCCGCGGCGGCCTGGACCAGGACGGTGGAGCTCGCGGCGAACGCAGAGGCGCTCGGGTTCGAGTCGCTCTGGGTGTTCGACCACTTCCATACGGTCCCCGAGCCAACCGACGAGATCACCTTCGAGTCGTTCTCGGTCCTCGCGGCCCTGGCCATGGTCACGCGCCGCGCTCGCCTCGGCCACATGGTCGTCTGCACCGCCTTCCGCAACCCGGGCCTTACGGCCAAGCTGGCCTCGACGATCGATGTCATCTCCGGCGGCCGGTTCGAGCTCGGCATCGGCGCGGGCTGGAAGCGGGACGAATGGCTGGCATATGGCTACGGGTTCCCGCCGGTTGCCACCCGCCTGGCCCAGCTCGGGGACCATCTCGAGATCATCACCCGGATGCTGGGGCCCGGACGCGCCACGTTCCAGGGCGAGTTCGCGCGTGTGGAGGACGCGATCAACGTGCCGAAGGGGATCCAGCCCCATATCCCGGTGATCGTGGGTGGCAACGGTCGCGAGAAGACGGCCGGCCTGGCGGTTCGCTATGCCGACGAGCTCAACTTCGTGTTCCTGCCGGCGGCGGAGATCGGCGAGCGGATCGCGGAGGTTCGGGCGAAGTGCGAGCAGGCCGGACGCGATCCCTCGACGCTGCGGTTCTCGCACTACGTGCTCGACGAGGCCGTGCGCCCCGCGGGCCAGGCACGAGTGGATCTGCTGGGCGAGATGGGCGCGGTCGGACTCGATCGCCTCGTCGCGTTCCCCACGCGCTGGGACCCCACGACCGACGCCCAGGAGGCGTTCGCGGAAGACTGCCGGGCAGCCGGGATTGCCCTCCAGCCGGGGGGCTAGCCTCACCCCGACCACACCGGCTGCCCGGCTGGCGCACGACCGGTTCGCCGCACATCCTCCGCCTGGTGGCCCGGGATGCACCGGGCGCGAGGGAGGGTGGATGCGATGGCCGGTGCACGAAGGGCGGGGCTGGTCGAGACTGACGTGCCAGCCTGGGTCCATCGGGTCGGCGGCATCGCGGCGCTGCTCCTGGCCGCCGGCTACCTCGCGATCATCCCGCTGTTCGCGGCCGTCGGTGCGCCACCGGCCGGGGCCCAGGCCCGGCTCGAGTATCACGCGACGAGCACGACCGCCTGGTCGGCGATCGTCGGGCTGTCCGTCGTCACCGATCTGCTGTTCGTGCCGGTCGCGACCTCGCTCTACATGCTGCTGCGCCGGTCGAACCAGCCCGCGATGCTGATGGCGACGGCCTTCACGCTGCTGTTCGTGGTGCTGGACCTAGCCGTGACCCAGGCTGCGTACGCGTCGATCATCACGCTTGGCGACGAGTACGCAGCGGTGGCAGGCGAGCAGCGCGCCGTGCTGGTGGCCGCCGCGGCGTACCCGTCATCCGTCCTCAGCTCCCCCCTCCAGGCGACCTACAGCATCCTCACGCTCTCCATCGGGATCCTCGGGACGGGCCTCGTGATGCTACGCGCCGGGTTCGGGCGAGCACCTGCCCTGGCAGGAATCGCCACGGGAGCCATGGGCAGCGCCTCGGTGATCCACACCGTCGTGAGCGGCGAGCTCAGCCCGCTCGCCATCGGCACATCGCTGCTCACGATCGCCTGGCTCGTCCTCGTCGGGCGTAACCTCGTCGGACGCGCGGCGACCCGACGCCTCGCTCGCGGGCCCGCTGGCGCAGGAGCCTGACTCCCGCCGGACCCCTGGCCCGCACTCCCGCCGGACGCCTGGGGCGCACTCCTGCCGGACGCCTATCCTGCCCAGGTGTAGCCGCCGTCGACGTACAGCGTCTGGCCGGTGATGAACGCGGCCTTGTCGCCGAGCAGGAAGGCGACCGCTCCGGCAATGTCCTCCACGCTCGCGAGCCGGCGAAACGGGACGTGCTCCAGGACCGCGAGGTCGATGGTCCCGGCGGCGACCTGGTCGCGGATCAGCGGCGTGTCCGTCCACGAGGGTGCGACCGCGTTGACGCGGATCGGCCGGTCAGCCCACTCGACGGCGAGCACGCGGGTGACGCCCACCACGCCGTGCTTGGCCGCCGCGTACGCGACGCGGCCCGGCAGCGCGCGCATCGCGAACACCGAGGCGAGGTTCACGATCGCCGCACCAGGCGCCAGGTGCGGATAGGCGGCCTGGCACGCGTAGAACGTCCCCGAGAGATCCACGTCCAACACCCGCTGCCAGTCCTCGGCGCCGAGCTCGGCCGACGGTCCGGTGCGGTTGATCCCGGCACTGTTGACGAGCCCGTGGATGGGCCCGGACCGCCGGGCGATGTCCTCGAACGCGTGGTGAAGCTGGTCGGGCCGGGTCACATCCGCGCGAACGAAGGCCGCGCCCAGGTCGCTCGCGACCACCTCGCCGCCGGGATCCGCGTCGAGGATCGCGCACTGCCACCCCTCACCGAGGAGCTCCCGGACGACGCCCAGCCCGATCCCCTTGGCGCCACCGGTGATGACCGCCAGCCTCATCCTGCCGTCCTTCTGCGATCCCGCTGCGATCGCGCGCCGGTGCGGCGCGCAGCCGTCCCGATCATCCCCGATCCCGACGGGTCCGGTGCGGCAGAATGAACGGGGACGGGCGCTGGCACCTGGGAGGATCGGCCGCGATGACGGGCACGATGCGGGCGGCGCGCTGGCACGGTCGTGGCGACGTCCGGATCGAGGACGTCCCGATCCCCCACCCCGGCCCGGGTGAGGTCCTGCTCCGGGTGAGCTGGTGCGGCATCTGCGGGACCGATGTCGAGGAGTACCGCGACGGCCCGGTCGTCATCCCGGTGGACCGGCCCAACGCCCTCACCGGCCAGCGGGCGCCGATCACCCTGGGTCACGAGTTCGCGGGCTCGATCGCGGAGATCGGTCCAGGGGTGGACGGCCTCGTCGTCGGCGACCGGGTCGTTCCCGAGGTCTGCCTGTTCTGCGGGGAATGCCACTACTGCCGCCGCCACGAGTACGCGCTGTGCGTCTCCTGGGCCGCGATCGGCCTCCATGGGGACGGCGGCCTGGCGGAGTACGTCAAGGTGCCCGCGCGGATGTGCGTCCGGCTCCCGGACGAGATCCCGGACGACGAGGCGGCGCTGATCGAGCCGACCGAGGTCGCGGTCCGGGCCGTCCGCAAGGCCCGGATCCGTCTCGGCGACTCGGTGGCGGTCGTGGGCGACGGGGCGGTCGGGCTGATCACGCTGCAGGTCGCGCGGGCCGCGGGCGCCACGACAGTGCTCCTCGTGGGCCACCGGCCGTCGCGCCTCGAGCTGGGCCGCACCCTCGGCGCGACCGCGGTCATCGACAGCCGTGACCCCGGCTGGGAGCAGGCGCTCCGCGACCTGACCGATGGCCTGGGGGCGGACGTGGCGATCGAGTGCGGGGGCCGACCGGAGGCGATCCGGGACTCGATCGCCGCCACGCGCAAGGGGGGAACCGTGGTCCTGCTGGCGGTGATCGGCGTCCCGATCCCGGTCAACACCTGGCCGATCGTCGAGGGCGAGCGCACGATCATCGGCAGCGTCCAGCACCACTTCGACGACGACCTGCCCGCGGCCGTGCAGCTCATTGCGTCGGGCCAGGTCGCCGTCCTGCCCCTGATCAGCCGCCGGATCTCCCTGGAGCGCGTGGTGGCGGAAGGCTTCGCTGCCCCTGCGCCGGCAGGCGCCGACATCAAGGTCCTCGTGTCCACGGGCGAACCCGGACACGGGGGTTCCTGATGGTCGACGACGCGTCGTCGGGCCCCGGCGATCATGTGCCGGTGGTCTCGGTGCGCGAGATCCGCCCCGCCGATCTCCCGGTCCTGTTCGTCCAGCAGGCCGATCCGGCAGCCAACCGGATGGCGGTGTTCACCGCGCAGGATCCCACGGACCGTGCGGCATTCGACGCGCGCTGGGTCGGGATCCTCGCCGATCCGACGATCGTCGTGCGCGCGATCGTCGTGGACGGGGTCGTCGCCGGCAGCATCCTGCTGTGGCGTGACCCCGACCTCGAGGGGCCCGAGGTCAGCTACTGGATCGGTCGCGAGTTCTGGGGCCGCGGCATCGCCACCGCCGGGCTTCGGCGCTTCCTGGGGATCGTCACGGTCCGCCCGCTGTACGGCCGCGCTGCCAGCACCAACGTCGGCTCGATCCGGGTCCTGGAGAAGTGCGGCTTCCGCCCGTTGCGCGTCCAGCACGAGGCCCCCACGCCATCCGGGGCACTCGTGG
Source organism: uncultured Chloroflexia bacterium (assembly GCA_963732805.1). Taxonomy (GTDB): domain Bacteria; phylum Chloroflexota; class Limnocylindria; order Limnocylindrales; family CSP1-4; genus CAIXZV01. The sequence goes on along the minus strand of CAVTAW010000001.1, from coordinate 1,040,124 downwards.
ACGAGGTGGTCATGCGGCTCGACGCTCGACTGCGCTGAGGCGCAGATTGAACCTCCCGCGACGCCCGATCGTCAGGACGGACGTGATCGAGCGAGAGGCAGCGGTGACCGAGCGCGTGATGCCCGCAGATCGGGATGACCAGCGCGCGGCGCTCTTCGCCCGCCTGGCCGATCGTCACCTCGCCGGATCGTTCCGGCTCGCCGCACTCCTGCTCGGGAGCCAGACCGAGGCCCAGGATGCGGTCCAGGACGCAGCGACCGTCGCATGGCAGCGGTTCGCGGACCTTCGGGACCCGGAGCGGTTCGAGGCCTGGTTCCAGCGGATCCTCGTCAACGGCTGTCGCGATCGGCTTCGCCGGCGCGGCCGCGTCCGGCTGCTGGACCTCGACGCCGGCCCCGAGCCATCCATCCTCGACAGCACCTCGGGCGTGGCGGATCGGTCCGCCCTCCGCGACGCGATCTCCCGGCTCTCGAGCGAACACCGTGAGGTCGTGGTGCTCCGGTACTTCGCCGATCTCACGCTGGACGAGATCGCCCATCGGACCGGCGAGCGCCCGGGGACCGTCAAGTCCCGATTGCACTACGGGCTGGAGGCCCTGCGGGCCGCGTACGACGCGGCCGAGCGCCTGCCCGGGGAGACGTCCCGATGACCGACACCGCTTTCGAGCGTGACCTGCGCGCCGTGCTCGATCAGCTGGCTCCAGCGGACGTCCCGGCGGCGCTGCGGAGCGCGGTTGCCGACGTTCCGTACGCTGCGCCGGCTGCAGGGCGACCGGCCAGGTGGTCCCGGGGTCGCAGGGCCGTGCTCACCGGGCTGGGGGCCATGGCGGCGCTGCTGGTCCTCGTGGTGCTCGCCGCGGCCGTGCTGGGAAACCCGCTTGGGCTCGGTCGCATCGGCGGTGTCGGCGGAGCCCGGCGACCCCGGCCCCATCGCCGACCGAGGCCGCATCCGTCCGGGTCGAGTACCAGGTCCAGCCCGCGGGCGGGCGACGGCCGACGTCCGACGACCTGGCCACGATCGCGTCGATCGTGACCGATCGCCTCAACCGGACCGGCATCGTGGCACCGCAGGTCGCGACGCTGCCCCCCGACCGCCTCGTGGTGACCCTCCCAGGCAGCGTCGCCGATCAGCTGCGGACGCTCATCGGCACGACCGGCCGCTTCGACTTCGTGCCGCTGGGCCGGGTCGAGGTCCAGGACGGCCAGGCCCTCGATCTCGCCGCCTACCCGCCGCTGTTCTCGGGAGACCAGGTCACGGGAGCCTCGATCGGCGCGGACCAGACCGGGCAACGAACCATCGACATCGTGCTCGGACCGGGGGCCACCGCGGCGTTCGCCGAGTACACCGCCGCGCACGTGGGGGACTACTTCGCGATCGTGCTCGACGGCACGGTCATCAGCGCCCCTGTGATCAACGAGCCGATCCCCGGTGGCCGGGTTCAGATCAGCCAGGGCGGGATCGGCGGCTTCCCGCTCGACGCGGCCCAGAACCTCGTCGATGTCATCCAGTCGGGCGCGCTGCCGTTTCCGATCAGCGAGGTCAGCGTCGGGCCCTGACGCTCGGGTCAACCGCCTGCCAGCAGCTCCCGGATCACGGCCTCGGACCCCGCGTAGTCACCCTCGCCGTAGTGGACGTGGCGGATGTTGCCCTCGCGGTCGACGAACCAGAATGCCGGCCAGTACCTGTTGCGGTAGGCATTCCAGGTGTCGTACCCGGGGTCGAACGCGACCGGGAACGTGACGCCGTCGTCGGCCACGGCCTGGCGGACATTGGCCAGCTCGCGTTCGAATGACAGCTCCGGCGTGTGCACGCCGACCACCACGAAGCCATCCGCGGCGTACTCGTCGTACCACGCCTTGACGTACGGCTGGACGTGGATGCAGTTGATGCAGGCGAAGGTCCAGAAGTGGACGAGCACCACCTTGCCGCGCAGCGAGGCCATCGTGAGGGGCTGGCTGTTGATCCAGCTGGTGATGCCCGTGAACTCCGGCGCGGGCCCAGGTCCTCGAGCGGCACCACGACATCGTTCGGAGCGCCCGCCGTCGCGGCCGCGGGTCCATCGGCCGCCGTGCCGGCGACGGCGGCCTGCGATGATGCAACAGCGGATTGGAGCCGGAGATCGAGCCCTGACGCGATGGCGATCCCGGCCGCGACCATCAGCAGCCCGTACCCGCGCTGCAGGCGCAGGCCCCGCGTCGCGTCGCCGAGCCGGATCGCGAGCGACCGGCCGCCCAGGGCGATGGCGGCGAGCGGCACCGCCGCCCCGACGACATAGGCGCCCGCCACCAGCGCTCCGTTGGCGCTCGGCCCCTCCACGGCCGCCGCGGCGATGACAGTCGCCATCACCGGTCCCACGCAGGGCGCCCACAGCAGCCCGATCCCGGCCCCGAACAGCAGGCCCGTCGCCAGGTCGCCGCGGGAGCCGAGCCGGATCGTCCCGCCGGCGAGCGGGATGCGGGTCGAGCGACGCGCCAGCCAGTCCGCTGCCCGCGGGAAGGCAAGCAACGCCCCGGCGACGACGAACACCCCGGCGGCGGCGAGCCGCAGCGGCTGGGTGGTGAGTCCGATGGCCGCGAGCGCCGCGGCGATCACGACGGTGGTCGCGACGAACGTCACGGCGAACCCGGCGATCACGGCGGCCACGCGGACGAGCCGACCGGTCCCTGCCCCGCCGAGCACGAGCGGCAGGATCGGGAGCGAGCAGGGGCCCAGCGCGGTCAGGGCACCCGCGACGACGGCGACGATGAGCAGGCCCGGCATCACCGACCCGCCGGTGGATGCTGCAGGCGCGGACGGCCATCGGCCGGCGGAGAGTCATGCATGGGTGGGACCCTACCCGCCATCGATGACGCACCGATGACGCACGATGTCGTAACGATCCCCGGACGACGCACGGGCAAGGTGCGGACCGACCGTGCGAGCATACCTGCGCATTCGGGCACCAGCCGGAGCCACACACCCATGACGCCTGTGCTCTCGCCGCCCTCGATCCTCGGCGGCCGCCAACGCACGCTCGCGATCGCGGCGACCACGATCACGGTCGGGACCGCGGCAGGCCTCGCCATCGCCAACCTTGCCTACCTCGGCGTCGGCGAGTCGGCGACCTACGTGTTCACGCTCGTGTTCGTGGCCGTCGTGCTGGACCTGGGCGCGGTCGGCGGCATCCTTGCGCTGCGCCGACCGGAGAACCGGGTCGGCTGGCTGCTGGTCGCGGCCGGTCTCGCGGCGGCCGTGACGTTCGGCGGCGGCAACTACGCAGAGCTCGATACCGTCGTGGGCCCGGGCCGGCTGCCGCTTGTCGAGCCGCTGGCCTGGGTCTCGTCGTGGACCGCCGACCCGATGATCGCGATGCTGATCGTGTTCCTGCCCCTGGTCTATCCGAGCGGGCACCTGCCCGGTCGGCGATGGCGGATCATCGGGGTGATCACCATCGTGGGCACAGCGATCAACATGGTCGCCGACGCGACCCGTCCGGGTCCCCTCCAGAGCGCCGACTGGATCGCGAACCCCGTCGTGCTGCCGGACCCGCTCGGGAGCTGGACCCAGGCCGCCGGGGGCCTCGGGTTGCTGGTCGCCGCGCTCGTGTTTGTCCTGGTGGTCGCCAACCTGGGGCTGCGCTTCCGGCGATCGGCCGGCACGGAACGGCAGCAGCTGAAGTGGTTCCTGTTCGTCGCGGCCGTCGCCGGGGTCTCGTTCGCGACCTCGAACGTCGTGAACGGGCCGATCTCGAACGCGCTGTTCGTCGTGGGCCTGCTGTCGATCGCCCTGCTGCCGGTGGCGATCGGGATCGCGATCCTCCGGTATCGCCTGTACGAGATCGATCGCGTCGTCTCGCGGACCCTCGGCTGGACGGTGGTGACCATCGTTCTCGTCCTCGTGTTCGCCTCGGTCAACCTCGTCCTCGACGACGTCCTCGCGAGCATCACCCAGGCCGGAACTCTCGCGGTGGCGGCATCGACGCTCGTCGTGTTCGCGCTGTTCCAGCCACTCCGGCATCGGGTCCAGGCGCTCGTGGACGGCCGCTTCGACCGACGCCGCTACCAGGCGGAGCAGATCGCGTCCGGCTTCGCCGCCAGGCTGCGCGACCAGCTGGACGCGGACCGCGTCCGCAGGGAGCTGGCCGATGTGGTCGAGGCGACGGTCGCCCCGGCAATGCTGGGGGTCTGGATCCGCGGGGATCGCCCGCTGCCCAACCTCCAGCGATAGGCCGCCCGGCGTCGCGCTTCCGCGCGATCGCCCGGAACCTCCAGGCGATGCCGCCGCGATGCCCGCGTAGCGCCCGAGGGTCAGCCGGTGACGGCCTGGTCGGCGATCTCCAGGGCCTGGTCGATGACCGCGAACCCCTCCGCAAGCTGCTCCTCGTTGATGCACAGCGGGGGGTTGGTGTGGATCGAGTTGTTGGCCATCATCGTGTACAGGCCGTGCTCCCGGAAGAATTGCCGATGGCCTTCATCTCGTCGCTGGTGCCATTGAACGGCGTGATCGGCGTCCATGGATCGCGCGAGCGCACGAGGTCGAGGATCCCGAACAGGCCGAGGCTCCGGTGCGCGCCGACGCTCGGGTGCTTGGCCGCCAGCGCCTCGTGGTGGCCGCGCATCACGCTGTCCAGGCGGGCGGCATTGCCGATGAGATCGTCCTCCTCGTAGACGCCGATCGTCGCCAGCGCCGCCGCCAGGCTGATCGGGTGGCTGCTGTACGTCAGGCCGCCGTAGAACATCTTCGTTTCCATGGCCTCGCTGATGAAGTCGCGCATGGCGACCGCGCCCAGCGGCAGGTAGCTCGAGGTGAGCCCCTTGGCCATCGTCATGAGGTCAGGCACCACGTCCCAGTGGTCCACCGCGAACCAGCGGCCGGTGCGCCCGAAGCCCGCCATGACCTCGTCGCACACCATCAGGATGTCGTAGCGGTCGCAGATCTCGCGCACGCCCTTGAGGTAGCCGTCGGGCGGGATGAGGATGCCGTTGGTGCCCACGATGGTCTCGAGGAACACGGCCGCGATCGTGTGGGGCCCCTCGTACTTGATCACGTCCTCGAGGCCCTGGAGCGACTCCTCCACCGGGCGCGGCTCGGGCTCGCCCCAGCGGTGGGTGTCGGGGTAGCGCACGACCCCGACCAGGCCCGGCTCGTTGGCCCAGCGGCGGTAATCGCCGGTCAGGGTCATCGCACCGTGGGTGGCACCGTGGTAGGAGCGGTAGCGGGCAAGCAGCTTGTAACGGCCGGTGTAGTGGCGCGCCAGCTTGATCGCGTTCTCCACCGCCTCGGCGCCGCCGAGCGTGAAGAACACCTTGTTCATGTCGCCCGGCAGGATCTCGGCCATCTTGGCGCCCAGGCGGGCCCGGATCTCCGTCGCGAAGGCCGGCTGGACGAACTGGAGCCTGGATGCCTGCTCGTTGATGGCGTCGATCACGCGCCGATCGCCATGGCCGATGTTGACCGACATCAGCTGGGCGTTGAAGTCGAGGATCCGCTTGCCTTCCGGGGTGTACAGGTACACGCCCTCGGCGTGGTCGATCGCGATCGGATCGAGCGCCCCCTGCACCGACCAGGAGAACAGCGTGTGGGCGCGAGAGAGCGAGACGATCTCCTCGCTGGTCATGCCGGGTGCGGCGCTGATGCCCATGGATCCTCCGTTCCGGGCCGCGTCCTGGCCGGCCCGCCTTCAGGCAACTTCGCGAGCCCCACCGGCGACGTCGGCCGGGGGCACGAACGTTGACGCCAATTACAGCACACGGCCGCGCCGGCGACACCCGCCGAACGTGGCCGGCTCAGCCCGCGGTGATCGTCTCGGCAGCCCTTCGGATCACGGCCAGGGATGCGTCGACGTCATCCGCGCTCGTGGACCAGCCGGACACCGAGATCCGCATCGCGCGCTGCCCGTGCCAGCGCGTGCCGCCCAGCCACAACGTGCCGTCGGCCTGGATCGCCGCGATCACGGCATCGGTGCGAGCGTCGCCGCGCGCGACATCCCCGGACGGGTCTTCGAACCGGACCAGCACCTGGTTCAGCACGACGTCGTTGAGGATCCGGACGCCCGGTGCCCCCTCGAGGCCGGCGGCAAACCGGCGGGCATGCGCGCATCCCGTCGAGATGAGCTCGCGAACGCCCTGTCGGCCAAGCGACCTCAGGGCCGCCCAGATGGCGAAGCCGCGGGCCCGCCGCGAGGACTCGGGCACCCAGTTGAAGGGATCCCGCTCGGCACCGGTGGTCTCCACGTAGTACGCCGCGCCGAGCGTCATCGCCGCGTGGTGGGGTGCCGGATCGGCGACGAACGACAGCCCCGAGTCGTAGGGCACGTTGAGCCACTTGTGGGCGTCGGTCGTCCACGAATCCGCGAGCCCCACCCCCTCCACGAGCTGCCGTCGTGCCGGATCGGCCGCCGCCCACAGGCCGAAGGCGCCGTCGACGTGGAGCCAGCCCCCGTTGGCGCGCACGGCCTCCACGATCGGCGGCAGCGGGTCGAAGGCGCCGGTGTTGACGTTGCCGGACTGGGCGCACACGAGCGCCGGGCGGTCGATCGACCGCAATGCCGCGACCAGCGCGTCCGGGCGCATCCGGCCCTGGCCGTCGGTCGGGATCCGGGTCACCCGGTCGCGTCCCAGCCCCAGCATCTGGAGGGCGGCGTGGATCGTCACGTGGGCCTCCTCGCCCACGATCACCGGCAGGTCCGGAGCGCCGAACAGTCCGTTGCGCTCCACGTCCCAGCCCGCCCGCTCCAGCAGGGCGTGGCGGCCCGCCGCCAGCCCCGTGAACGAGGCCATGGTGGCTCCGGTCGTGTAGCCCACGCTCACGCCCGGCGGCAGGCCGAACAGCTCGGCGAGCCAGGCGCCCGCGACCTCCTCGGCGACCGCGGCGGCGGGGCCGATCACGTACAGGCCGGCATTCTGGTCCCACGCCGTGGTCAGCCAGTCCGCCCCGACCGCGGCCGGCAGGCCGCCGCCGATGACGAACCCGAAGTAGCGGGGTCCGGCGCTCGCCACGAGCCCGCCATCCGCGTTCGCAGCAAGCTGCTCGATGACGGTCACGGGGTCCTCGCCCGCCTCCGGCAGCGGCCCGCCAAAGCGGGCTCTCAGCTCGTCGAGCGGTACGGTGGGCGCCACCGGACGGTCGGGCAGGCCGGCGACGAACGCCCGGGCGAGCGTCGCCGCGCGCTCGAGCGCCGCGTCCGTGGACGACTGGGTCATGGTGCGGTTCATCTGTCCTCCTGCCCCTGGATCCGACGGACGGGACGACGCCGGGAGCGGGCGGCGTCATCATCGCGCGTCACCCGCTCCCTGACCATCCCGGAACGCGCCGGCCGCGACTTGCAAGATGTAACTGGTTTGCGTCATATTAGCGGTTACAGCGACAACGTACCGGGACGGGAGACGAGACATGACCCACGACGACTTCGCGCGCTGGCTCGACGGCTACGTGGAGGCCTGGCGCAGCTACGATCCCGAGGCGATCGGCGCCCTGTTCGCCGAGGATGCCGAGTACCGCTACCACCCCTGGGAGGCGCCGCTCCGCGGTCGCGCCGCCATCGTGGCGGACTGGCTGGCGAACCGCGATGAGCCCGGCACATGGAGCGCCGAGTACCGGCCGTGGGCGGTGGACGGCGATCGCGGTGTGGCCACCGGCACGAGCCACTACGACGAGGCCCGAGGCAAGCGCAGCTACCACAACGTGTTCCTGTGCCGGTTCGACGCGGACGGCCGCTGTGTCGAGTTCACCGAGGTGTTCGCGAAAGAGCCCGCGACAGAGGCCTGATCGGCGACCCGCCTCCCCGCACGACCGTCGGGCACCCGGGAGGCGTATCCTCGGGTTCTCGCTGCCCGGGACTCGCCCGGGACGCCGTCAGCGCGCTCACCGCTCGAGCGCGCCCGCCCAGAGGAGGCTGACGCGATGCCCCGTATCGTCCGTGGCGCGCTCCTGCAGGCGACCTGGACCGGCGACAAGGAGTCGATGATCCAGAAGCACGAGGGCTACGCGCACGAGGCGGCCAAGCAAGGCGCCCAGGTGATGCTGTTCCAGGAGCTGTTCTACGGCCCCTACTTCTGCCAGGTCCAGGAGCCCACCTACTACAGCTACACCGAGCACATCCCCGACGGCCCGACCACCGCCCGGATGGCCGACCTCGCCCGGCAGACCGGGATGGTGCTCGTGGTCCCCATGTACGAGGAGGACAGCGAGGCCCGGGGCATCTACTACAACACGGCGGCCGTGATCGACGCCGACGGCAGCTACCTGGGCAAGTACCGCAAGACCCACATCCCCCACGTCAAGGGCTTCTGGGAGAAGTACTACTTCCGGCCCGGCAACCTCGGCTACCCGGTGTTCCAGACCGCGGTGGGCAAGGTGGGCGTGTACATCTGCTACGACCGCCACTTCCCCGAGGGCGCCCGCGCCCTGGGCCTCAACGGCGCCGAGATGGTGTTCATCCCGTCGGCCACCAGCCGCGGCCTCTCCGAGTACCTGTGGCGGATCGAGCAGCCCAGCCACGCGGTCGCCAACGGCTACTACGTGGGCACCATCAACCGGGTGGGCATCGAGCCCCTGGGCGACGACGACTTCTACGGCCAGAGCTACTTCTGCGACCCGCGCGGCCAGGTGGTGGGCGGGGTCGGCTCCGCGCACGACGAGGAGCTGATCGTGCGTGACATGGACCTCGATATGATCGAGCAGGTCCGCCAGACCTGGCAGTTCTACCGGGATCGCCGGCCGGAGGCGTACGGCGACCTGGTCGCACCGTAGCCGCCACACCGTCACGATCGGGCCCAACTACAGGCCAAACAGCACCCTCGACACCGGGGCGGCATCGGGTATCATCCCGCGGGCTCGGCTGCCAAGGAGGAGGGCAGCCGAGCCGCTTGCGTCTCCGAGCGGCGAGGAGGGAGGTCGTCGATGCAGTTCGGGTTCACGCTCAAGCCCGACCACTCGATCGAGCGGACCATCGCGCTCACCAGACAGGCAGAGGCGGCCGGCTTCGACTACGGCTGGCTGTTCGACAGCCACGTCCTGTGGCGCGATCCGTACCCGCTCCTCACGCTCATGGCTCAGGCCACCCGGCGGATGCGCCTGGGAACCTGCGTCACCAACCCGGCAACACGAGAGCCGTCGGTCACGGCGTCCGCCCTCGCCGTCCTCAACGAGCTCTCGGGCGGCCGGATGGACCTGGGCATCGGCCGCGGTGATTCGGCCCGCCGGGTGCTGGGCAAGAACCCGACGACCATGAAGGACCTGGAGCAGGCGGTCCATGTCATCCGGGCGCTGGTCGAGGGCCGCTCGGTCGAGTTCGAGGGCACGATGCTCCAGCTGCCGTGGTCGGGCGGGCTCCCGTTACCGGTCTGGATCGCCGGCTACGGTCCCGTTGCGCTCAAGCTGACCGGCCGGATCGCCGATGGGGCCATGCTCCAGATCGGCGACCCGGATCTCATCCGCTGGTTCGTGTCCCAGGTCCGTGCCTCGGCCCAGGAGGCCGGTCGGGACCCCAACGCGGTGCGGGTGATGGCCGCGGCTCCCGCGCACGTGGGGGACCTCGCCGACGCGCGAGACCGGACTCGCTGGTTCCCGGCCCTCGTCTCAAACCACGTCGTCGACCTGGTGAACAAGTATCCGCGCGAGGACCTGCCCGAGGAGCTGACAACCTACGTCCGCGACCGCGAGGGATACGACTACCTCCACCACGCCGAGGTCGGCAGCGACAACGCCGCGTTCGTCACGGACGAGATCGTCGATCACTTCTGTCTCGTGGGATCCGTGGACCACCACATCGCCCGCCTGCGCGAGCTGGCCGAGGCCGGCGTCAGCCAGTTCAACCTCTACCTGATGAACGGGGACGAGGAGGAGCAGGTCGAGATCTACGGGCGCGAGATCATCCCGGCGCTGCGGGACGTGGAGACCGCCCCGGCCTGACACCGTTGCCCGCGCCGTCTGACCGCGAGGCCGCGCATCGCGGCGGGTGGTGCACCGATGCACCCGGAAGGACGCCCTATCGCCAATCGGGGCGGTGCGGTCCGGGGCGCAGCAGGGCGGTGCGGGGCCGTACCGGTCGGGGTCCGGGGCCCGGAGGTCAGGGTCGACCCGATTCCGGCATCAGGGGCAGACTCATGCCCCTGGAGGTTTCCTGATGTCGACGCCGTCGCTGTTCCATCGCCGAGATCCGTGGTGGGAAGTGGATGGCCCGGCTGCGCGGAGTGCGCGCCGGCGCCGCCGCGCCATCGCGAGTCTCGCCTTCCTGGTGTCGCTCGCGGCCGTGGCGAGCGCCCTGCTGGCCTGGTCGATCGAGCTCGGCGTGGCCGGCTTGCTGGGCGTGCACGCGGTCCTGCCCTTCGGCTGAGTCCCAGGCCGCACCGGCGGCCGGCGCCCGATCGACGGTCAGTCCGGGCAGCCCACGAGCTCGAGCGCGGTCAGACCCAGCGCCTCGCGCGCCTTCACCTCGTCGTCCACGCAGAACGTCATCTCGACGAGGCCCGGTTTTCGGCCCACCGGCAGCATGCCGGTGATGTTCACGCCTGCCTCGGCAAGCCGCTCGCTCACCTCTGCCAGGCCGCCCGGGCCGTCGGGGATCTCGACCATGACCGGCCGCCCCTCGATGAACTTGTGGCCGAGTCCCTGGAGCACCCCGCGCGTGACCTCGTCATCGCCCGTGGTGACGAACATGCAGGCCAGTGGCCCGGCGCCGACGCACGAGACGTGATGGATGTCGATTCCGCGGGCCGCGAGGGCTCGGGCCACGTGAGCAAGCTCGCCGGGATGATTGTCGAGCTGGATCACGAACTGGAGACCCATCGGTTCGCTGCCTCCGACCCTGCCCCGGCGGATCCCAGGATCACGACCGGAGCCAACTGCCGGACCTGGCCGAGGACGGATCGGCGGTAGCCGGCGGACTCATGGACTGAGCACTACTGAGCGTGCTGCGACCCCACACGAGCGCCCAGTGCCGATTGGTCCCAACTCCCCAGCCCGTCCTCCGGGTCCCTCGGCTGCCCCGGCGGGCCGTGTGGCCCCCGGGCCTGCCGGCGTGCGGGGGTCACGTGGACCCCTCGGCCCGCGGTGGCGGATCCCGGTACGATCACCCGCAGGAGGCCCGCGCATGTTCGTCACGCTCGTCCACGTCCATGTCAAGCCCGAGCACGTCGACCCGTTCATCGATGCGACCCGGGCCAACCACGAGGCGTCGGTCCGGGAGCCGGGCAACGTCCGGTTCGACGTCCTGCGCTCCGTGGAGGATCGAAACCGGTTCCTGCTCTACGAGTGGTACGTGGACGAGGACGCGGCGAAGGCACACAAGGAGACGGCGCACTACGCGGCATGGCGGGACACGGTGGCCGACTGGCTGGTCGAGCCGCGGTTCGGCGTCCGCTACGAGGGACTGTTCCCGGAGACGGCTGCCGGATGAATGACGGGGTCCCGCCGTTCTCGCTGGGGCGGCTGCCCCGGATCGTGTTCGGCTCCGGCACCGTGTCGCGGGTGCCGGAGCTCGCCGCCGGGCACGGTCACCGGGTGCTGCTGGTCACGGGCGGCCGATCGCTCGCGGCGATGGGCCGGCGGGACACGCTGGTTGCGGGTCTCTCGACGGCCGGGGTCGCGCTTGCCGGCGAGGTGGCGATCGTCGACGAGCCCTCGCCGTCGGTCGTCGACGGGGCGGTGGCAGCGTGGCGCGACGACGGCATCGACGTCGTCATCGGGATCGGCGGCGGCTCCGTGCTCGACGGCGCCAAGGCGATCGCCGGCCTCCTGCGCACCGGGACCCGGATCGGCGACCATCTCGAGGGTGTCGGCTCGCAGCTCCCCTACCCCGGTCCCGCGGTGCCCCTCGTGGCGGTGCCCACCACCGCGGGGACGGGCAGCGAGGCGACGCGGAACGCGGTGATCAGCGAGCGCGGGCCGGCCGGGTACAAGCGCTCGTTCCGCGATGAGCGCCTGGTGGCCGCGGAGGCCGTGGTGGACCCGGACCTGCTCGAAGGGCTGGGGCCGGTGGCCATCGCGACCAACGGCATGGATGCGGTCACCCAGCTCCTGGAGTCGTACGTCTCGCTGCGCGCCGGGCCGCTCACGGATGCGTTGGCCCTCGCGGGGCTGGCGGCAGCCCGGGACGGGTTGCTCCACTGGCACGCGGACCCGGCCGGTCACGACGCTCCGGCCGCGCGATCGCGGATGGCGTACGCGGCCCTGCTGTCCGGGATCTGTCTCGCGCATGCTGGCCTTGGGGCCGTGCACGGCCTTGCCTCGCCACTGGGCGCGCAGCTCCCGATCCCGCACGGTGCTGCCTGCGGGGCCACCCTCGCGGCCGCCTGCGCGGTCAACGTCCGGGCGCTCGAGGATCGCGAGCCCGGAGCATCCGCGCTCGCCCGTTACGCAACGCTTGGTCGGCTCCTCACGGGGCTGCCGGACGGGGCGCCCGACCAGGAGGCGCGCTCGGCGCTGGTGGACACGCTTCGTGCCTGGACCCGAACGCTGGGCGTGCCCGGGCTCGCCACCTTCGGGCTGGCGCCGGCGGCGATCCCGGCGATCGTCGCCGACGCCCGCGGCAGCTCGATGCGGACGAACCCCATCGTGCTCACCGACGGGGACCTCGACGAGATCCTTCGGGAGTCGCTCTAGTCGTGGTTCGGCGCGCCGGCTGTGGCCTCCCAGGCCTGCCCGGTGCCGAGGCCCGTGCGCTACCGGGTGCGCGGGAAGCCCAGGTCCACGCTTGACGTGCCCGGGTCCGGCCAGCGCGCCGTCACCACCTTGGCCCGCGTGTAGAAGGCGAGCCCGTCGGGACCGTACATGTGCTGGTCACCGAACAGCGATGCCTTCCAGCCGCCGAAGCTGTAGTAGGCAACGGGCACCGGAATCGGGACGTTGATCCCGACCATCCCCGCGTTGACCTCGAACTGGAACCGGCGCGCCGCGCCCCCGTCACGGGTGAAGATCGCGGTGCCGTTGCCGTACGGGTTGTCGTTGATCAGCCCCAAGCCCTCTTCGTAGGAGCGTACGCGGACAACCGTGAGCACGGGCCCGAAGATCTCGTCGCGGTAGGCGTCCATCCGGGGCTCGACGTGGTCGATCAGCGACACGCCCAGGAAGAAGCCACCCGACCCTTGGTAGAGGGGGTGCGCGCGACCGTCGGCCACGATGGTCGCACCCTGCTCGGCCGCGCTGTCGAGGTACGAGGCGACCTTGTCCCGGTGCTGGCGCGTCACCAGCGGTCCCATCTCGGCGGTGGGATCCGAGCCGGGGCCGACCTTCACCCTGGGCAGCCGGGCTTCGATTGCCGCGACCAGCGGGTCTGCCACATCACCGACGGCAACCACCGTCGAGATTGCCATGCACCGCTCCCCCGACGATCCGTAGGCCGCGGACACGGCCGCATCGGCGGCCATCTCCACGTCTGCATCCGGGAGCACCAGCATGTGGTTCTTCGCGCCGCCGAGCGCCTGGACCCGCTTGCCGTGGCGGGTCCCGGTCTCATAGATGTAGCGGGCGATCGGGGTGGACCCAACGAACGACACGGCCGCGATGTCGGGGTGCTCGAGGATACGGTCGACGGCCTCCTTGTCGCCCTGGACCACGGAGAACACCCCTTCGGGCACGCCGGCCTCGAGCAGGAGCTCGGCCAGGTACATCGACGCGGACGGGTCCTTCTCGGACGGCTTGAGCACGAACGTGTTCCCGCACGCGATGGCGTTGGCGAACATCCACATCGGCACCATCGCCGGGAAGTTGAACGGCGTGATGCCGGCCACCACGCCCAGCGGCTGGCGGATCTGGTAGACATCGACACCCGTTGACGCCTGCTCGGTGAAGCCGCCCTTGAGCAGGTGCGGCACGCCGCATGCGAACTCGAGGTTCTCGAGCCCGCGGGCGATCTCCCCCAGGGCGTCGGACGGGACCTTGCCGTGCTCGGCGGTGAGGCACGCCGCCAGCTCCTTGCGGTGCTGCTCCACGAGGTTGCGGATCCGGAACAGGATGTCGGTCCGGCGAGACAGGGACAGGCGGCGCCACGCCGGGAAGGCACGCTTGGCCGCCGCGACCGCGGCATCGACCTCGGCCGCTGACGCGAAGTCCACCCACTTCGCCTGGGCTCCAGTCGCGGGATCGAACACCGGGCCGCGACGGCCAGACGTGCCGGCGACAGGCCGGCCGCCGATCCAGTGCCCGATGGCGGGCAGATCGAGGGAAGTGGAGCCGGCGGGCGCGGCGAGCTGGGTCATCGGTCGACCTCCGGGGACGCGGTTGATCGGAGATGCTGACGGTCACTCTACCGCGCGACCGGGCCGGCCTGAAACGAGTGGGCCGATCCTCAGATCCGGGGCCGGGTCGTCGGGTCCGGCCAGTCCAACGCCCTGTCGGGCTTCGCGGGAGGGCCCTCGGGTGCCGCTGGCGGCTCGCGGCGGGCAACCAGGGTCGTGCCCGCGAGCAGCAGGAGCGACCCGACGACGATCGCGAGCGAGAGCACCTGGTCCATCCGCAGCTGGCCGATCACCGCTGGGTCGCGCCAGGTCGACGCCACGACCGCCCGCACGGCTGCCCACAGCGCAATGCCCAGCAGGAACGCCCCGCCGGAGCGACCGCGAAACGCCCCGGCGGCAAGCACTGCCCAGAGCAGCACCAGGAGCGCCGCCGTGCCGAGGGCCTCGTAGGCCTGTGCCGGGTGGGACGGGATCTCCGGGCCCAGCGACCCCCACGGACCAGGGCCCAGGTAGGCCGTTGCCCACGTGCCGTCCCATGGCACGCCCTGGCCGGCACCGCCCAGGATCATCGCCGCCTTGCCGCCGGCGAGCGCGAGGAGCAGCGGCAGGATCATTGCGTGCAGCCAGCGGCCGAGCGACCCGCCCAGCAGGCCGGCAACCATCGCGGCGGTGAGGGTCCCACCGAGCACCGCGAGCGAGAGCTGGAAGCCGCCCTGTCCGATGTCCAGGATGGCGCCCGGGTTGGAGGCGTAGTAGTCGAGGTGGAGCAGGGCGTACCCCAGCCGGCCACCGACCACCGCGCCCGGAAGGGCTGCCACCGCCGTGAACAGCACGTCATCGGCCCGCAGGTGGTTGACCTCGCCATTCGCGTCGATGTCCTCGGGTGGGCGTCGCGCATCGATCGGCGTCCGGCGCCCGATTGCCACCGCCAGCACCAGCGCCGCGAACAGCACGATGGCGAGCGCGATCGTCTCGAAGCGCACGTTCCAGCCCCCGATCTGCGCGACCGGCGCGAACGTCAGCTCGATCACGGCAATCAACGGGAGGTGGGTCGGCACGACGAGTTGCAGTCTATCGTTCCGTTCGGTGCCGGCGTCCCGGCCGCCACTCGCGGGTTCCAGCCGGCACTCGCGGGTCCCGGCCGCCACTCGCGGGTTCCTGCCCGGGCGCGATACGGTTGGGCCGGACCGGACGGTCGGGGAACCCCGGCCGGCTGGATCCCGTCAGGAGCCTGATGATGCAGCAACCCCGTGGCAGCATGGCTGCCGCCCTGCTCCTGCCCGCGATCCTGTTCGCGGTGGCAGGCTGTCGCGCGGCCTCGGCACCGTCCACCGGTGCATCCATCCCCGCCTCCGTGGCGCCATCCATTGCCGTGACGGCCAGCCCCGGCGCTGCGGCGTCGGCCGGGGCAGCCGAGTCGCCGGCCCCGTCGCCCAGCCCCGTCCGATCCATCATGCAGGCGTCCCCGCCCGTCTCGCCGTCCTCGTCACCTGTCGACACGTCCGCCATCCCGCCCGGGATCCTCGACGCCGTGCTGGCGGACGCGGCCATGCGCTCAGGCGTGGGGGCAGGGGCCATCGCGATCGTCCGTGCCGACGCCACGATCTGGCCGAGCGGCGCACTGGGATGTCCGGAGCCCGGGCACGTCTACACCGATGCCCTCGAGCCCGGATACTGGATCGTCGTCGATGCCGGAGGTCAGCGGCTGGACTACCGGGCTACCCAGCGCGGGACGGTCCGGCTGTGCCAGAACCCTCCCGGCCCCGGCTGAGCCACGGAGGCCACCTCCAAGGTCCCGGAATGATCCGAGGCCCCCGGACCGGCTGGTCCGGGGGCCTCGGTACGCGCTGCGAGTGATCGCGGATCGGCGATCCGCGGCCGGGGCGTCTACCGGCGGTGGCGGTGGCCCCACCCGAAGTCGAACCTCGCGTTGACGATGTCCGCCTGCGACGAACCGTTGCGGTCGTCGAGGGTGACCACCATCCAGCCCCGAACGCTCCCGTCGTGGACGGCAGCGGAATTGGCCCAGGCATCGACCGAACCATGGGAGTGGCTGGCGATGCCGACGAAGTCGCCGCTGGACTGGGCCGGGGCGAAGGCGTCGAACGGCACGCTGAGACCGGTCACGTCGGCGGCCCCGGTGAAGCCGTCGTACGCGGCGACCCAGTAGGTGAACGAGCCGCTTCCCTCGGTCAGGCCGAGCTCGCTGGCGAGCACCGGCAGGATGATCGTCGAGCCGTTGGTCGGCGCGTCGGCGTACCAGGCGTCGATCAGCGCGTTCGTGTGGGCGTCGATGATCAGGCTGAGGAACACGCCGTCGTAGGCGCCGGCGAAGACCAGCCCCTCGTCGATGCCCACGACGTACACGTCGGTGGCGCCGTCGGCGTTGGTGTCGACGGCGACGTCGACCTCGTTGGGAGCGTCGGTCGAGAACCGATCCCAGCTGTTGACCGCGAACTGGATACCCCGATCGGTGGGATCGTCGACGCCCGTGAGCACCGATGCCGGGATCGACTGGACACCGGCCGCCCGGACATCGGTCCCGTGCGCGCCGTCACCACGATCGTCGGTCAGCCCCAGCGCGTACACGTCGGCGAAGCCGTCATGAACGCCCTCGTTCGAGAGATCGAGGGACCCGGTGACAACGCCACCGGACAGCTGGACCTTGTGCCCCATGGACGCGTCGACATCGGACAGGCCGCGCGGCACCAGGAGGTACGGGACGCGGAGGTCGAAGAACCCGCTCGCGCCGGTGTTCGGGGTGGCGATGACGACGCCGGACAAGGTGTTCAGGCCGCCGAAATCGCCGGTCAGGTACTGGTCCACGGTCGGCAGGGCCGCCACCGCGGACCTCGAGAGCGAGGCGCGGACGTTGACGGTGGCCGAGTCGTGCGCACCGACCCTGACCTTGGACGGGTACACGGACACCAGCGGGGTGCTCGCCGACAGCGAGTACCAGACAGCATGGGAGCTCGTGTTCCAGAGCGTGATGCGCTTGGTCTCGCTGTACCTGCCATCTGCCTGCTCGTACCCGAACGAGAGGCTGGCGGTCCGGTCACTGGTGGTGGCGACGGCCTTGGTCTCGACCGCCCGGTCGGCCTGGACGACGCCGGAGCCGGCCCGGAGCGCGTCGTAGCCGCTGATCGCGGCACTGCTCGCGTCCGCGGTGTTGACGATCGCCGCCTTCACCTTCAGGGGGGACCAGCTCGGGTGCGCCTCGCGGACCAGGGCCGCGGTCCCCGAGGTCATCGGAGCCGCCATCGAGGTGCCGGAGTACGTCGTGCCGTTCCAGCCGCTGCCGTTGAGGGTGGACAGCATGTTGACGCCCGGGGCGGCGACGTCCGGCTTGAGCCAGCTGTCGCCGTAGCGCGGGCCGGACGAGCTGAAGTCTGCGATCTGCTGATAGGTCGGGTTGGCCGTGGTGCCGGCCGCCTTGAGCGTGATCGAGGCGCCCTCGTTGGCGAGCAGCGTGGGCTGGGCCGTCTTGTCCACCCCGATCATCGGGATCTGGAACAGCTCGGGGTTGTAGCCGATGAACGTGGGCAGGTCACCCGGGTTGGTGTCGTCCCGGTTGATCATGATGATGCCGATCGCGCCGGCACCCGCGGCCGCGGCACCCTTGTCGACGAAGGGGCACACACCGCGCTTGACGGCGACGATCTTGCCCGCCGTCGCGGCGTCGTAGTCCGCGGCCGCGCAGCCGAGGCTCACGCCGCCCGCGCCGTCCGGCAGGACGTGGAGCGTGCCGCTCACCGGCAGGGCGGGATAGGCGTTCTGGTTGTTGCCCGGGATGTCCGGACCCGATGGGAGGTCGATCGCGGCCAGCGGGATGGTGGGATACGCATCGAGCGCGGCGACGCTGATGGCCTTGGTGGCCGCTGCCGGGGCACCCGTGATGTACGGAACCGCGTTCTCGTTGCCCGCCGAGGCGACGACGACGACACCGGTGTCCACGAGGTTGTTGGTCGCGACCGCGTCAGGATCGTCGTTGGACCCGAACGGGGCGCCGAGTGACATGTTCACGACGTCGATGGCGTCGGCATGCGTCACGTTGTAGGCGGCGACCCACTCGAGCGCGTCGACGACCAGGTTCGTGGACCCTTCGCAGCCGAACACCTTGAGGGCGACGAGCTTGGCGTCGGGGGCCACGCCGGGGCCGATCACGAAGTCCGTGGGATCAGCCAGCGTCGCGGAATTGTATGGGCCGGTGTAGGTGGTGTGATCGGCGAGCACGCCCTCGCCCGCCGCGGTGCCCGCCACGTGGCTTCCGTGGTCGGCGCAGTCGAGCGGATCGGGATCGGGGGCGATGACCGGACTTGCGTCGTCGGCGTTGTAGGCGTTGCCCGCGAAGTCGTAGCCATCGATCACCTTGGCGGTCGGGAAGCCCCCGTCCGCGATCGTGGTCGGGTCATTGGCGTCGTACGCCGCCGTGGTGCCCGGGCCGCCGAAGTTCGCGTGCGTGTAGTCGATCCCGGTGTCGATGATGGCGATCGTCTCGCCGGCGCCCGTCGCGCCGCCGGTCTGCCAGGCAGCAGGAGCGCCGATGTACGGGATCGCGTTGACGTTGTCCGGCCGGTAGGTCTGCAGCTTGCGAACGCCGACCACGCCGGGAAGCGACGCGAGGTCGGCGATCTTGCTGCCGCTGACCCGCACCTTGATGCCGTTGTACGCGTACTGGTACCGGTCGAGGATCTTGCCGCCCGACGACTTGATCCTGGTGTCGAGCTTGCCCTGTGTGGTGCGCAGCTTCGCGGCACGCGACTTCTGCTCGGCCTTGGACAGGCCCGGGGCCACGACAGCCGGATCATCCGCGAGCTGCAGGACGACCGTCACCTGGCGGTTGGAGTCGGCGAGGAAGGGCCGGAACGATGGGTCGATCTTGGCGAGATCGGCCCGCTGGATGTGGCGGGTGGGACCGGCCGCGAGCGTGGCGGGTGCGACGGCCGTGAGCAGCAGGGCCGGGACAGCCAACAGCACGATGAGTCGCTTCATGCGCTCCCTCTCCTCCAGCACGAAGCCGCCCTGACCGGACGGCTCCAGACAGCCCGAACCCGCTGGCACGCGGCGGTTCGATCCGGGAATCCGACCGTACTACGCGGCCGGATCGCGGGTCAACGCCGGACCGGCGATTGCCACTCGTGGCGGTGCCCTTGTGCACCACCTGTTGTCGACAGGTGGGGCAGATGCGCCGCGGATCAGGCGGGCAGGTGCTCCACCAGGTCCCTGACCGCGGCCGCGGACTTCTGGAACGCCGCCTGCTCATCGGCCGTGAGCGTGATCTCGAACACCCGCTCCAGGCCACCACGACCGAGCACGACGGGCACGCCCACGAACAGCCCATCGACGCCGAACTCGCCCTTGAGCTGGACGGCGCAGGGCAGCACCCGCTTCCGGTCGCGCAGGATCGAATCGACCATCTCGAACGTGGACGCGGCCGGCGCATAGAAGGCGGATCCGGACTTGAGCAGCGACACGATCTCGGCGCCACCGTCGGCAGTCCGCTGCTCGAGGGCCGTGACGCGCTCCGCCGGCAGCAGCTCGGTGATCGGCACGCCGGCCACGGTCGAGTAGCGCGAGAGCGGCACCATGGTGTCGCCGTGACCGCCCAGGACGAACGCGTGCACGTCCTCGACGGAAACGCCCATCTCCATCGCGATGAAGGTCCGGAAGCGCGCCGAGTCCAGCACGCCGGCCATGCCAATGACGCGCTCTCGCGGGAACCCCGAGGCCGTCATCGCGACGTGGCACATCGCGTCGAGCGGGTTGGTGACGATGATCAGGATCGCGTCGGGCGAGACGGCGGCCGCGGACCTGACCACGCTTGACACGATGCCGGCGTTGGTCGAGACGAGCTCGTCGCGGCTCATGCCCGGCTTCCGGGGGATCCCCGAGGTGACCACGATGATGTCGGAGCCGGCGGTGTCCGCGTAGTCGTTGGTGCCGGTGATCCGGGCATCGTGGCCGACGACCGGCGCGGCCTCTGCGAGGTCGAGACCCTTGCCCTGGGGCAGGCCGTCGACGATGTCGACCAGGACCACGTCGGCCAGCCCGGCCTCCGCGATCCGCTGCGCCGTGGTGGCACCGACGTTGCCGGCGCCGATGACGGTGACCTTGTTGCGTGCCATGAGCTCGAACGCCTCCTGGACCATGTTGGGCGCGACGGGTGCGGGCGCCGGATTGCCGCTCGCCGGATTGCCGCTCGCCGGATTGCCGCTGCGAGCGCGGGTCAGCCCTCCGCGGCCGTGTCGGCGTCGACCGGCGCCGGACCCGCGTTCCGGATCGCTTCGCTGACCCCATCAGCGTACTTCGCAAAGTTGTCGTGGAACATGCCCGCCAGCATGCGGGCGGCTTCGTCGTAGGCGGCCTGGTCGGGCCACGTGTTGCGCGGAAACAGAACCTCGTCCGGCACGCCCGGGACGCGGACCGGCACGGCCACCCGGAAGATCGGGTCCTCGATCGT
Organism: uncultured Chloroflexia bacterium; assembly: GCA_963732805.1. Lineage (GTDB taxonomy): Bacteria > Chloroflexota > Limnocylindria > Limnocylindrales > CSP1-4 > CAIXZV01. The sequence continues at coordinate 1,019,508 of CAVTAW010000001.1, read as the reverse complement.
CTCGACGCCCGCCAGGTCACCGTTGATCGCCGCCCGGACCATGTTCCGGGTGTGGGTGATGTTCATCCGATGGCCGGTGCCATAGGGACCGCCCGTCCAGCCCGTGTTCACCAGCCACACGGGAACGTCGAACTGGTCCAACCGGTCGGCCAGCATGTGCGCGTACTCCCCGGGATGACGCGGCAGGAACGGCGCCCCGAATCCGGCCGAGAACGTCACCGAGGGCTCCTTCACCCCGACCTCGGTGCCGGCGAGCTTGGCGGTATAGCCGCTGATGAAGTGGTAGGCCGCCTGCTCGCGCGTCAGCCTGCTGATCGGCGGCAGGACGCCGAACGCGTCCGCGGTCAGGAACACGACGTTCCGGGGGCCTCCGGCGACGCCGCTCGGATCCGCGTTGCCGATGTAGTGGAGCGGGTACGCGCCCCGGGTATTCTCGGTGAACCGCTCGGAGTCCAGGTCGAGCTCACGGGTCACCGGGTCGATGTCCACGTTCTCCAGGATGGTGCCGAAGCGCCGGGTCGTCGCGAAGATGTCGGGCTCGTACATCGGGGACAGGCGGATCGTCTTCGCGTAGCAGCCACCCTCGAAGTTGAACGTGTACCCGTCACCCCAGCCGTGCTCGTCATCGCCGATCAGGCTCCGCAACGGGTCCGCGGACAGGGTGGTCTTGCCCGTCCCCGACAGCCCGAAGAAGATGCACACGTCGCCTGCCTCGCCGACGTTGATCGATGAGTGCATCGGCAGCACGCCCTCGTCGGGCATCAGGTAGTTCATGACGGTGAACGCGGACTTCTTGATCTCGCCCGCGTACATCGTGCCCACGATGATGATCTCCATCCTGCGGAGATGGAGCAGGATGGCGGTGCCGCTGCGAGTCCCCTCGGTCTGCGGGTCTGCATCGAAGCTGGGCACGTTGATGATCGTGAAGTTCGGCTCGAAGGTGGCCAGGTCCTCACGCGGCGGACGGCGGAACAGGTTGCGGGCGAAGATGCTGGCCCAGGCGGTCTCGGTGTACACGCGCAGGCTGCGCCGGTGGGACGGGTGCGCGCCGATGTACATGTCCTGGGCGTAGAGGGGCTTGTCCGCGACGTAAGCGAGCAGCCGCGACCGCAGCCGGTCGTAGTGCTCCTCGCTGATGGGGTGGTTGACGTCGCCCCACCAGACCTTCGCCTCGCTCCACGGCTCGCGGACGACGAACTTGTCCTTGGGCGAACGTCCCGTGTGCTGCCCGGTTCGGACCACGAGCGGCCCGTCGGCCGCGATCGTCCCGTCGCCGGCGGCGATCGCGCGCTCGTACAGCTCGGCGACCGACAGGTTGGCGAGAATGCTCCCGCCGATCCGGGCTGTTGGAACGGGGGTCTTGATCGCCATGCTGGATACCTCGACTGCGACGCGGGCCCGCGGCCCGCGCTGGGGCACGTGACCGGCCGCGCGTGACGGGCGCATCGGGCTCCCGGGAGTCGGCTTCCGCAGTCAAGAGTTGCGATTCGGTTTCGGGCGATTGTAACCGGTCATTTGGCCGGGTGGCCAACGGCCGAAGGTCACATCGAGGACGAACGCCGTTCGAGTCGTGCTTCTGGCGTCTGGAGTCGTGCTTCCTGGCGTCTCGGTCGTGCTTCTGGCGTCTCGAGTCGTGCTTCTGGCGTCTCGAGTCGTGCTTCCTGGCGTCGGTGCCGGCACGAGGCTTCGCGTGGGTACCGCCCGGCGGCGGCGTTGGCGACCTCCGCGACCCTCAGTGGCTCGCCCGGCAAGCACGGTGCCGGGTGTAGGCAGTCGCCGGGAACCTTCGTGGTTCGAGCGGCGGGGGCGGCGCCTTCCGCCGCGACCCTCCTTGGCTCGCCCGGCGAGCACTGCAGCGGTTGGGCGCCGCCGCGGGCGGCCAGAACCGCCCCGTGGCACGCGTGCCGAGCGGGTCAGCGGCTCGGGCCGCCCGGAACCGCTGGATCGATCGCCCGGAGAGCGGTAGCAATCGGGAACCGCTGGAGGGCTCGCCTGCCGTTCCAGCGCAGGTGCGTGGCGCGCGTTCCGGCGGCGCGGGTGCGTGGGGGTGGGGCCGGCGGCGCGGGTGCGTGGCGCGCGTTCCGGCAGCGCGGGTGCGTGGGGGTGGAGCCGGCGGCGCGCCGGCCACGAACGGCGGCGCGCCGGCCACGAACGGCTACGCGGGGTTACGAACGGTCCAGGGCCTGCGCCAGGTCCGCGATGAGGTCCTCGGCCGCCTCGATCCCGACTGACAGGCGCACGAGTCCCGGGTCCACGGCCAATGCCGACGAGGCGACCGATTGGTGGGTCATGGCCGCCGGCACCTCGACCAGCGACTCGACGCCACCCAGCGACTCGGCCAGCGTGAACAGGCGCGTGGTTTCGCAGATCGCCGCCGCTCGCCGGGCCGCATCGCGGTCACCCTGGGCCGCGGGCACGAACGACACCATGCCCCCGAAGGCCGGCTGGTCACCGAGCCGCATCTGGCGGGCCGCGAGGGCCGCCCGGGGATGGGCGTCGGGACCGTCGTCCAGGCCCGGGTAGCGGACGGAGGCGATATCGGGCCGGGCGGCCAGGAACCGGGCGACGGTGAGCGCATTGGCGGAGTGGCGGTCCATTCGCAGGTGGAGCGTGCGAAGTCCGCGGAGGACGAGGAAGCAGTCGAACGGCCCGGGCACCGCGCCCATCGCATTCTGGAGGAAGCGGAGCCGCTCGGCGACCTGATCGTTGCTGGTGACCGCCACGCCCACGACCGTGTCCGAGTGCCCCGCCAGGTACTTGGTCGCGGAGTGGAACGCGATGTCAGCGCCCAGCTCCAGCGGCCGCTGGAGGGCCGGCGAGGCGAACGTGTTGTCCACGACCAGCAGCGGCCGGGTGCCCGGCGACTGCGCCACCCAGTCGGCGATCGCGCGGGCGGACGCGGCGATGTCGGTCACCTTGAGCAGTGGGTTGGACGGCGTCTCGAACCAGACCAGCCGCGTCCGCTGGTTCAGGCCCTCCCACAGAGCATCGGTGCCACTCGCGAGGTCGGCATAGCGAGCCTCCCCGGCTCCCGACGGCCGGTGGACCTGCTCGAAGTAGCGGTAGGTGCCGCCGTAGACGTCGTCCCCGACCAGGATCTCCTCGCCCGCCGCGGCCAGCTGGGCGATGGCCGCGGTGGTGGCGGATCCGCTGGCGAACGCGATCCCGTGGCGACCGCCCTCGAGGTCCGCGACGGCCCGCTCCAGGCGCTCGCGGGTGGGATTCTGGGTTCGCGCGTACTCGTAGCCGTGGCGCGGCCGGCCCACACCGTCCTGGGCATAGGTCGCGGTCTGGTAGATCGCCGGCGCGACCGCCCCGGTCAGCTCATCGGGCTCCCCGCCGGCGTGGACGGCACGGGTCGCAAGGGCATCGCGCGGGTTGGCGTCGTGCATGCCGGGATCATCGCACGGGCGCAGCGGGCGGACGGCGCCACGAGCGGGGACGGCGCCGCGAGCAGAGATGGCGCCGCGACACGACGGCGCCACGAGCGGGGACCGCGCCGGGCGACGTCCGGACACCGCCATTGTTGGTGCGGTACGCTCGCCGCGAGCAGAAGGAGTTCCTCCAACGGCCAGACGACGCGTCCCCGTCGAGCCCGAGGCGAGCCCCGCGCCTGCCGGCCACATCGCGGTTCTCGACGCGTCACCCAACGCGATCGTCGCGGTCGATGCCGGGGCGCGGATCGTCTATGCCAACCCGCAGGTCGCCGCGACGTTCGGCTATGCCCCGGAGGAGCTGCTCGGCAGCCACATCGAGATGCTGCTCCCCGAGCGCGTGGCCGATCGACACGTCCACCACCGTGCGTCGTTCATCGACCACCCGGTTGCCCGCCCGATGGGCATCGGCCTCGATCTCGCCGGCCGTCGCCGGGACGGCACCGAGTTCCCCGTCGAGATCAGCCTCTCCCCGCTGGTGACCGAGGATAGTCTCCAGGTGTTCGCGACCATCGTGGACATCACTGCGCGCAAGGCGGCCGAGGCGCAGCTGCTGCAGGCCCAGAAGCTGGAATCGATCGGTCGCCTGGCAGGCGGGATCGCCCATGACTTCAACAACATGCTGTTCGCGATCCGCGGCTATGCCGAGATGCTCGAGGAGGACCTGGCGCCCGAGCACCGGCCAGACCTGGACCTTGACCTCGCCCATGCCAACGCCGCGGCGATCGGCACCGTCGTGGACCGCGCCACGATCCTCACGAGCCAGCTGCTCGCGTTCAGCCGGCGGCAGGTGGTGAGCCCGCGCGTGGTCGACCTCAACGAGGGGGTCAGGACGGTGGAGCCGATGCTGCGCCGGCTGATCGGCGAGCGGATCGACCTCCAGCTCACGCTCGACGCCACGTCCGGGCGCCTCCGGGCGGACCCCGGCCAGCTGGACCAGATCCTGGTCAACCTCGTGGTCAACGCCCGCGACGCGATGCCCGACGGGGGCCGGATCACCATCGAAACCGGGAACGTCGTGTTCGACGAGCCCTATGCGATCGAGCACTTCGATGTCGCCGCCGGGCCGTACGTGATGCTGGTCGTGAGCGATACCGGCCACGGCATGGACCGCGAGACCCGCGAGCACGTGTTCGAGCCGTTCTTCACCACCAAGGAGCTGGGGCATGGCACCGGCCTCGGCCTGGCGACGATCTACGGGATCGTGCGCCAGGCGGGCGGCCACATCTGGCTGTACTCGGAGCCGGGACGCGGCACCACGTTCAAGCTGTACTTCCCGCGCGTCAATGCGGCGGCCGAGACCGAGGCGGCGGCCACCGGCGGCCGTCGCGGCGCGTCGCTGGGGACGGTGCTGGTGGTCGAGGACGAGCCGACCGTCCGTGACATGACCCGCCAGGTCCTCCGGCGAGCGGGCTGGAACGTGATCGAGATCGGCAACGGCGCGGAGGCATGGGCGTTCGTGCAGGCAATGAGCCGGCCGGTCGATGCCCTGGTGACCGACGTGGTGATGCCGGGGCTGTCTGGGATCGAGCTGGCGGAGCGGGTCCTCGAGCGGCACCCCGGGATGCGCATCGTCCTGCTCTCCGGATACACCGCGGAGACCCTCGACCTGGAGCGCGTCATCGCACGCGGCGCGCGGTTCGTCCCGAAGCCGGTCTCGGGCCGACAGCTGCTCGCGGCCATCGAGGCGACCCAGCGCGTCGGATGAGGCCACGCGCGGGGGGCCCACGCCTGGACCCGCACGCTCCGCGGATCACGGCTGGTTGTCGATCGGCGCAGGTTCCCGATTGTGGCTCCACCGGTTGATGCCGCCGGCCTGCTGGACAAGGCCCGGCGAGCATGCGGTCGGTCTCCGCGCGTGCGTAGTTGTCGAGGGTCACGGGGATGGTCACGGGGCAGCTCAGGTCGAGCGACCGGGCGATTCGTGGGCCAGGTACTCGAGCAGGTCCAGCTTCGTCACCACTCCGGCGGGACGGCCACCGCGGATCGCCAGCAGGCCGGCGGCACCGCCCGACAGGAGCGCGAACGCGTCGTCGAGGTAGGCGTCGACGTCAAGCACGGGCAGCGGCCGGTCCATGACCTCGCCCACCGTGCGGCCGACGATCTGCGGGTCGCGATAGGCACGATCCAGCAACCCCTTCTCGCTGACCGAGCCGACGATTCCCTCGAGGTCGCCGTCGTCGGGGTGCTCGGACACCGGCAGCTGGCTGATCCCGTACAGCTGGAGCAGGTCGATCGCCGCGCCGACCCGGTCGGTCGTCCGGGCGAGCACGACATCCGGCATCTCCTGGCCGTGATGGCGCTCGCGGAGCACCTCTCCCACCCGAACTACGGCCCCGGTGGTCGCGAGCAGGCCGTTGGCTCGCATCCACTCGTCGTTGTACAGCTTGGACAGGTAGTTCCGGCCGCCGTCGGGCAGGATCACCACGATCACGGCCTCCCCGGCGGCCGCAGGGTCGGCGCGCACGATCCGGCGCGCCTCGTCGAGCGCGGCGACCATCGCCGTCCCGCACGACTCGCCGGCCAGGATCCCCTCCTCGCGGGTGATGCGCCGCGCCATCGCAAATGCCTCACGGTCCGAGACCCGAACCCAGCGATCGATCATGCCCGGGTCGTGCGTACCAGGCATGAAGTCCTCGCCCACGCCCTCGGTGAGATAGGGGCGCGCCGTGTCCCCCGACAGCACGCTGCCCTCGGGGTCGGCGCCGATCACCCGGATCGCCGGGTTCTGTGCCTTCAGGTAGCGCGCCGTGCCGCTGGCCGTGCCGCCGGTACCCACCGACGTCACCAGGTGCGTGATCCGGCCCTCGGTCTGAGCCCAGATCTCGGGTCCTGTCGTGGCCTCGTGCGCTGCCGGGTTCTCCATGTTCCAGTACTGGTCGGGCTTGAACGCCCCTGGGATGTCGCGGGCGAGGCGCGCCGCGACGGAGTAGTAGCTCTCCGGCGATTCGGGGGCGACGTTGGTCGGGCACAGGACCACCTCGGCGCCGTAGGCCCGCAGCAGCGCCTGCTTCTCCGCCGACTGCTTGTCGGCCATGACGAAGATGCAGCGATATCCCTTGATCGCCGCCGCGATCGCCAGGCCATGGCCCGTGTTGCCGGACGTGGGCTCGATGATCGTGCCGCCCGGCCGGAGGGTGCCGTCGCGCTCGGCCGCCTCGATCATCGGCAGCCCGATGCGGTCCTTGACGGAGCCCCCGGGATTGAGCATCTCCAGCTTGGCCAGCAGGAGCGGCTGCCGGTCTGCGGGCCCGAGGTCGCGCGTCAGGCGCGAGATGCGGACGAGCGGGGTGTTCCCGACCAGGTCGACGATCGAGTCGGCGTACTGCATGGTCGCCGAGGATACCCCCGCCGGCCGCCGGAACGGCGTCCGGTTTCCGGACCGCTCAGCAGAACAGCGTCCGGTTTCGGGACCGGTCAGCGGAACAGGGTTGTCAGCCACAGGCCCCGCTTCCGGGTGCCCGGGCGTGGCTCCGCGGCCAGGTGGGCAGCCGCGACGGCATCGGCCGTTGCGGAGCGGAGGCCCGCGGCGATCCGGTGCGCGGCCGCTCGCTCCTCGCGACTGCCGGGTGCGGACTTCGTGTCCACGGGGGCCAGCCCGTCGAGATCACCGGCACCCATCGGCGGCAGGATGCGGACCACGATGCGCCGGCCGAAGAACAGCTCGTGGTTGCCGCCGATGACGATCGGCACGATCGGGGCGGCGGACCGCAGGGCGATGTAGCCGAGGCCGGCCGCGACGGCACGTGCCTCACCCGCGGGAGCCGGGGCTCCGTACTCCGGAAACAGGCAGAACACCGCGCCTCCCCTCAGCACCTCCCCCGCGGCGGCAACGTGGGTCGCGAACGCGCGGGGCCCGCCGTGCGACGGGATGGGCAGGATGCCGCCCACTCGCCGCACCACCCACCGCCGAAGGGGCGACCGGGCCATCGTGCGCGCGTCCCCGAAGAACACCAGCCGCGGCTCGGCGGGCAGCACTGCCCACACCAGGAACGGATCGATCCAGGTTCGGTGCGGCAGCCCCGCGGCGATCCAGCCGCCCGCGGGCCGGCCGCCTGCGGTGACCGGGAGATGCTCCCGGCCGAGCACGACGATCCGAAGCCCCAGCAACGCCCCGACCAGGCGCCACAGGCGTCGCAGGAGACGGTACGGGACGCCCGCCCGCGGCGACGCCGACCCGATCAGGCCGGCGGGCAGCTCGGGGATGCCGGGCGGGTCAGGTTCGGGCGAACGCGGCATGGCGTCAGGCGCCCGGGTCCCGGTCGAGGCGACCCGGCCGCAACAGCAGCCAGGTCAGCCGGCGGCGCAGGCGACGGGGTCGTTCCGGAGGATCCATCGTGCCCGGGTAGAGGTCGGCCACCACGGGACCCAGCATCTCCTCGAAGCGGGTCGACAGGAGCCGGGCGAGGTCGAGCTCGGCGCGCGATCCCGCCGGAGGGAGCGCACCGTCCCACGCTTCGCCCAGCAGCTTGCCCGCGGTGGTCGGCGGCAGCACGCGGGACACCATCCGCCGCCCCAGGTACAGCTCCTCGGTCCCGGCCATCGCCAGCAGCACGATCGGTGCACTCGTCCGGAGCGCGATGAGGGCGGCCCCGTGCCGGAACGGACCGATCCGCCCGGACGGCCCGCTCACGGTCCCCTCGGGCATCTGGACGAACACGCCACCGTTGCCGATCACCGCACGAGCCGCCGCGACATGCTGGTCCACACCGACGCCTCCCCGCCACACCGGCAGGAGTCCACCCAGCCTGTGGATCAGCCGCTCGCGCCAGCGCGACGTGAACGTTGACGGCGCGCTGCCCAGGAACCAGCAGCGGGGCTCCGGCGGCAGCGCGTGCATCACCACGAACGGGTCTATCCAGCCGCGGTGGGCGGCCGCGATCAGGAAGTAGCCGCCGGTCGGTGGCAGGTGCTCCTGCCCGGCGGTGGCGATCCGGAACCGGAACACGCCGAACAGCAGGAGCCGCGCGATGAGCCGCAGGAACCGGTACAGCCACGACGCCCGTGCCTCCGGTTCGCGACCCAGCCAGGCGAGGCCCTCCATGGCGTCGCCGCGGGCTGCGGCCAGGGCTTCCGGGGCGACGCGCGCAGGCGGCGGGCGGCGCCGGGACGTCGTCGTTCGGGGCGTGGACGAGCCCGGGGGACGCTGCTCGATCGCCGCCGGGTCCGGTTCAGCCGGATCCGGGATCGGGTCGGTCCTCGGAGCGTCCGTCGGATCCGTCGTGCTCTCCCGCTGGGTGGGCCTCGTCGACCGCGTCGTCGTCGCCGCGGTCGTCGTCGCCGTCGTCAGGTGCGCCGTCGCCGCCGTCTTCGTCGTCCGCCGCGTCGTCCCCGCCATCGTCCTCGTCGACCTCGACCCAGTCCTCGTCCGGTTCGGCCGCCGGCGGCTCGCCCCATCGGTCGCCCGCCGCGGCCCCCGGACGATGCCGGATCAGCAGCACCGCCAGCGAGCCGATGATCGCGATCCCCGACACCAGCATCGCGGTCGGGACCCCGAAGAACGTCCAGTTGCCCATGCGGAAGGTCTCGAGCGCGAACCGCACGATCGCGTACCAGATCAGGAAGATCAGGAACAGGTCGCCGGGTCGCATCCGGCTGCCCCATCGACGCGCGATCCAGAGCAGGGTGACAGCACCCAGGGCGCCGCTCAGCGACTCGTACAGGAACAGCGGGTGGAATCCCGTCGTGGCGACGGGGTACTGGTCGCACGGCCACTGGACGAGGCCGTGGTCGCCCACCCGGTGGGCGCAGTCGATGGCGATCCCCCACGGCAGGCTCGTCGGGGGGCCGTACAGCTCCTGGTTGAAGAAGTTGCCCCAGCGGCCGATCGCCTGCATCACGAAGATCCCGGGGGCCACGACATCCGCCCAGCGCCAGAACGACTGGTGCCAGCGGCGGGTCAGGTACCACGCGGCGATGGTGCCGGTGACGATCCCGCCGTAGACCCCCAGCCCCGTGTACGGGGGGAGGACGATCTTGAGCAGATTGTCCTGGTACAGGTGCCACTGGTCGATGACGTGGTACAGCCGGCCGCCGATCAGGGCCGCAGCGGCCACGACGATGATCCCGTTGTCCACGAGCCGCGCATCCAGCCCGCGCCGGGCGGCCTCGCGCGTGATCACGACATACGTGGCCGCGAGGCCGATCGCGTAGCACACGCCGTACCAGAACACCGGGATGGGCCCCAGGTGGATGGCGATGGGGTCCGGCGTGATCGAGATCAGGGCCAGCGCGGACACCAGCGCGGCGACCGGGAACATCGGGGTGGGCATGGTCCGAGAGTGTAGCCCGGCCGCGGGTCGTCGCCGACTCGGCTATCCTCGGCCGCGATGCACCGTCTTCCCATCGCACGTCCCGCCGGCGTGCCGTAACCCCGGAGTCACGCCGTGGGCGCCGAGTTCAACTGGTGGTTGCTGATCGTCGGAGTCGTGGTGGGCGGCACCCTGACCTGGCTGGTGCTGGCCGATTCGAACCGGCGGGATCGCGAGGTTGACGATCAGGAGCTGCCGGCCGAGGCGGAGTGGATCGCTCGCGCCCTGGGCCGGCCCCCGGTGACCGGCGAGGTGGTGGAGCAGGTTTTGCGGGCACATCAGCGATACCTGGGCTTTCCCCCGCCGGACGTGCTGGTGGCGCCGGACGTGCTGGTGGCGCCGGACGAGCTGCAGGTGCTCGAGGATCGAGACGGGACGACCGGCGAGTCGGTCGGCTAGATCGCGAGCGGGTCGCTCCTGTCAGAGCCCGCCCGTGAGCACCGGCGTGCCGTCACCGCCGCCGCCCGCCGGCCCGATCGACACGTCGAACACCGCGTCCGACGCCAGCCCGTCCAGGCCCTGGACGGGACCTGCCCAGGTCCACACGTCGCCGGCGCGATACATCCGGCCGAGCCATACCCGCTGTCCGGCGGTCTCCACCCAGCAGCCGTACTCCTGGCCGTCGCCAGGCTCGGGCAGGCCGGTGGCCACCGCGACCAGCTCACCCTTGCCGACCGAGAACACCAGCGACCCGCTCGCGCCGGCACCAGGCGACGTCGAGGTCAGGGCCACCTTTCGCGCATCGGGCTGCTGCTGGATGCGCATCGTGGTGGTCGCAGCGTCGCGCAGAAGGGCGATCTCGGCATCGCGGTCGGCCACGCGCTGGGTGACTGCGGCACCACCCGCAAGGTAGCCGATGCCGGCGGCAACGATGACGATGGCCGCCGCGGCGGCAAGCCACGGCCAGCGTGACGGTCCCGTTGCCCTCGAGAAGCTCGCGGCGGGCGGTGTGACGGCGGACGGACGCGGGGAGACGACCATGTCCTCGCCGGGGGATGCGGATGCCGGCCCGGCGATGGCCGCGCTCGCGGCAGCGGCCGGCCGGGCGATCGCCGCGCTCGCGGCAGCGGCGGACCCACGGTCGCGGCCAACCGCGCGCACGAAGGCCAGCGTGCGCTCGCGGAGCCCCGGATCGGGCTGGGCATGGATGACCTCGCGGGCGATGGTCGCGGTCCGGCGGATCCGCGCGAGCTCGGCGACACAGTCCGGACAGCCGGCGAGATGACCGGCAACGGCCGCCGCGGCCGGCGTGTCGCCCGCCATCAGACGATCCAGGCCGTCGGGCTCGACCGCCGCGATCTCGATCTGCTCCAGGACCTCGGCGTGCTCCATCACCAACCATCTCCCGGGCCGACGCCGCGGGACCCAACGGCCTCTCCGTCCACCTCGAGCACCTGTCGCAGGTGACCGAGCGCACGGCGGGTTCTCGTCTTCACCGTGCCGAGAGGCCATTCCAGCCGCTCGGCGATCTCCGATTGTGTCAGCCCCTCCCGGTACGCGAGCAGGATCACGGTCCGTTCGACGTCCGGCATGGTCGACAGCGCCGCGGCAACCCGTTCCTGCAGGTCACGAGCCTCGGCCGCCGCTTCCGGGCTCGGGTCCGGCGCCGCACCACCGATGACCGCGGCGCCGGCGCCGAGCCGGTCGATGTCGACCTCCGACGCGTCCCCGGCCCCGGGGTCGCCGAAGGGGACCGTCGCGGGACGACGCCCGGCGGCCCGCATGCGATCGACCGTGCGGTTGCGGGCGATGGCCCGCAACCAGGTGCCGAGCGATGCGACGCTCGGGTCGAACAGCTCGGCGCGGTTCCACAGAGCGAGGAACGTCTCTTGCACGACCTCCTCGGCCAGCTGGCGATCACCGGTCAATCGCAGCGCCACGGCGTGGACACCATCGATGTGCCGGTCATAGAGCGCCGACAGGGCATCCTCCGATCCATCGGCGACGGCCCGAACGAGCGCGACGTCATCGGACCGGCCCGACCGGCGCTCCATCATCCCCTACGAACTCCCGCGCCGACCGGTTTCCCGTTCGGCGCCTTCCGCGCCTGCCAGGTGGAGCGGCCGGCTCTCGAATCCCGTGTTGAACACCACGTCGGTCTCGGTCGAGAACACGTGCTGGGTGGTCTGGATCCCGCGGACCACCTCGCCCAGGTGATCCATGTCGCGGGCCCGGATCTTGAGCAGATAGTCCGCCTCGCCCGCGATGTAGTGGCACTCCTCGATCTCCGGGATCGTCGCGAACTGCGGGGTGAGGTCGGTCGCGATCGTGCCCGGCGCCTGGGTCACCCAGGTGAAGGCGAGCACCGACAGTCCCACGGCCCCCGGGTCCACGATCGCCGCATAGCGCCGGATGACGCCCCGGGCCTCGAGCTTCTTGACCCGCTCGTGCGCCGATGGACCGGCCATGCCGAGGTCCGCCCCCAGGTCCGCGTACGACCGCCGACCGTCGGCCTGAAGGATATCCAGCAGGCGGGCATCAGTCTGACTGACCGAGTCGTCCTTGACCATCTAGTACCTATTCATTAGGTCAGATAGCTCCTCACGCCTTCGATTCTTAGGATACAATCCCAAACGAAGGGGCATCGGGACGCCGACCCCGCCGGGCAAGCCGGCGGGACCCACCGGTCCGCGGCAGTCCCCGCAGCGAAAGGTGCACGACGATGGTTCTCGTTGCCTTGTTCGCGCTCCTCGCGCTGTTCTCGATCGTTGCCATCGTGACGAGCGCAGAGGAGCCGGGTCGGTCGACCGATCCGCGCGACAACCCGCTCCTCTGGTCAACGCTGTCCCGCCGCTAGGGCGCGAGCCACAGCCTACCGCAACGAACGCCCCGGTCCAGCCGGGGCGTTCCCATGTCCGGCGCGAGCCCGCTCGGCGGCATCGGCATGAGACGACGTCCTATGCTGGCGGTGTCGGATCGAACGAGGGGAACCCGTGACAGACAAGGGGAACCCGTGACAGCACGACGCCGGCCTGGCCGTCATGGCGACGGCGCGGTGCCTGTCCGTCCCGTGCCCCAGCCGAGCCTGCGGCCCTGGGCCGGACGGCGGCTGGGTGGCGATCAACAGGTGGGCGAGCTCTGGCTCGCAGGTCCGGCTTCGCTCGTCGACGCGGGCGCGGGGCGCGAGACCCTCGACGGGATGGCGGAGAGGCTGGGCGCCACGTTCGTCGGCCGCCGGCCCGTCGACGTGCTCGGCACGCGATTTCCGCTCATCGTCAAGCTCATCGACGCGGCCGACTGGCTGTCGCTCCAGGTACACCCGTCGGATGTGGTGGCGAGCGCCCTCTACGGGCCGGGCAGCGTGGGCAAGACCGAAGCCTGGGTCGTGCTCGATGCGGATGCCGACGCCAGGCTCATCGTCGGGCCGGCCGATGACCTGTCCGAGGACCGCTTGCGTGCTGCGATCTCCGCCGGGACGCTCGGACGCCAGGACTGTGCCGAACGAACGGCGCGGGCCGGAGATGCGTACCTCATCCGTGCGGGAACGGTCCACGCCATCGGCGCCGGTGTCTTCGTGTACGAGATCGAGCAGCCGTCGGACCACACCTTCAGGATCAGCGACTGGGGCCGACCCGCTCAACCCGGACGGTCGCTCCATCCCGCCGAGGCGCTCGCGGCGGTGCGCCCGCATGACCAGGCGATCCCGGCCGGAACTGGCTGGCAGCTCGAGCACGGCGAGATCCGGACGCCGCAGTTCCGGCTGGAAGTCGCCTCGCCGGGGGTCGTCGCGCGGCAGCCGGGCGGCGAGAGCCTGGAGGTGGTGACCGCCATCCGCGGGCAGGTCGAGATCGCCGGGGACGGCTGGCGCGAGGTGCTCGATCCGTACCAGACGCTCGTCGTCCCGGCGGTCGTGCCCCGGTACGAGATCGACGCTGCCGATGACGGGCTGGCGTTCATCGGGAGCGTGCCGTAGCGCCTACCAGTCACCGGCGGCGTGATGCCGCAGCCCCTCGAGTCGACCCGCGGGCAGATGGGCCTCGAGGCAGGTGACGCCATCGGGACCGACCACCGCGTCATGGACCGTCCCTGCCGGCAGGTCGAGGCGGTCGCCAGCGGCAAGATCCACGGTCCGTCCCAGGGCGGGCAGCCCGAACCTGATCGAGCCCGCGGCGCACGCGAGCACCTTGTCGTAGCCGTGCTCGTGCGCGGCATACCGGTCCCCGGGGCCGTTGGCCCACGATCCCGGTTGCAGGCCCTCGTCGCGGAGACGCGCCTCCAGGGACCCGGCTGACATCCTGTCCCCCTACCCGCCGACGTTGACGCCGATGACCTTGCCCACGGCAAAGGTGACGGCGGCGGCGGCGGCTCCCAGCCCGAGCTGGCGGAACCCGGAGTACAACAGGCTCCGGCCGGTGAGCAGGCTGACACCCGCGCCGACCAGGAACAGCGCGGCCAGGCTCAGGCCGAGGCTCGCGGCGAAGTTGGCGCTGCCACCCCCGAACAGGTACGGGATCACCGGCACCGCGGCGCCGACGCAGAAGGCGAGGAACGAGCCGGTGGCGGCGCCCCAGGGCGAGCCAAGCTCGTCAGGATCGAGGCCGAGCTCCTCGCGCACGAGCGTGTCGAGCGCCGTCTTCGGGTCCTCGAACATGCGCGCGGCGATCCGCTCCGCCTCGGGCCGGGGGAAGCCCTTGGCCATGTACAGCGCCACGAGCTCGCGCTGCTCCTCCTCGGGCATGGCCTCGAGCTCCGCCTGCTCGAGCTCGATCTGGCGCTCGAACAGCTCCCGCTGGCTCTGCATCGAGATGTACTCGCCCGCCGCCATGCTGAACGCGCCCGCGAGCAGCCCGGCGATCCCGGCGAGCAGGATGAGGCTGCCCTGGTCCGATGCACCGGCAACGCCCATCACGAGCGAGAGGTTCGACACGAGGCCGTCCGACACGCCGAAGATGGTGGCCCGCAGGGTTCCGGACCGACCGCTCCGGTGCCAGCGCTCGGAGCGCTGGATCTCCTCGGGGCCCTCCGCGAGGCCGGCTGCCAGGTCCGGATGCTCGCCGGCGGCCACGACGTCGGCTGCGACGCTGCGCCGTCGCTGGCGCTTCTCGGGGGTCCCGGCCTCCTCGTCGAGACGTTGCCAGATCCGGGCGTGCTCCCGCTCATCGGCTGCGATCGACTCGACGTCGGGGTGCTCGCCCTGGGCCTCGTAGATCGCCTCCTCGTCGCCCTCGAGGCTCTTGACCAGGTCGGACACGGCGCGCGTCCCGAACACCCGCGCCGCGACGATGATCAGGCGCACGCGCATCCGGGGACGGGCCGGAGGCGGGATCGAGGCACCCAGCTCGTCCAGCCTGCGTGCCCAGATGTCCGCGTGGCGTCGCTCGTTGTCGGCGATGTGCCGGAACGCGGCCGATCGCCTGGGGTCCTTCTCGATCCGTGCCAGGGCGTCGTACAGGACGATCGCATCCTGTTCGAGCTTGAGGTTCTCGAGGCTCTGGGCAATGTTCACCCGCTCAATCTAGCGCCGGTTCCGGATCGAGGCCGATCTTCGCCGGCGCCCGGTCGCGTCCGGTCGTGCCCGGTCGCCCGAAATGCCCGTCGGGTCCCTCCTGCCGGGCAGGTCCGGCTCCGGGGCCGGACGCGGGGGTTGCCCTCCGCGCGCCCGACCCGCCGTTGCCGCGTGCCGTGGCCACGCCCTTGCCGTGGAACGCGCCCGCCCGCCCTTGGCGTGGAACGCGCCCCTGCGGCCCCCCGCCCTGGCGTGGAACGCGCCCGCCCGCCCTTGCCGTGGAACGCGCCGCGTGCACTGCGGCGGTTCCGGACGACGTTGGATCGCCACGCGTCCCGATTGACCGCCTTCCGTCGGCCGCGTCCGGTGTTTCGCACGGCGCACGTTCCATGCCGCGGCGGAGGACCCACGGGCCGAGCGTCCACCGCCCGAGTGACCGCTGCCCGTTCCACGTCGGGGCGATGTTGCAGCCGATCGGGTGCCGGTCGGCCTAGACTTCGCCGATGACCGAGCTGCCGCCCCTGCGCTACCTGTCGGCGGGCGATGTCGCGTCGGCGATGCCGCCGCTGCCGGAGCGCCTGGCGCTGGCGGAGCGCACGCTCCTTGGCCTGGCCGGCCCCGCCGAGCTGCCCGCGAAGATCGCCGTTCACCCCCGGCCGGAGGAAGCGTTCGCCCACGCGATGCCAGCCTTCCTGCCCGGCGACGACCCGGCCGGCGCGGCCGACCGCCTGGGGATGAAATGGGTCCTGGGCTTTGCAACCAACGGCGAGGTCGGCCTGCCCGCGATCAGCGGGACGCTGCTGCTCAACGATCCGGCCACGGGCGTGCCAACGGGGATCCTGGACGCCGGTCCCATCACCGCCCAGCGCACTGCCGCGGTCTCGGGTGTGGCCATTCGGGCCTGGGCGCCGCCGGTGGCCGATCGTGCGCCGATCGTTGCCCTCGTCGGGGCCGGTGTCCAGGGCCGCAGCCACGTCCCGGTGCTGGGCCACGTGCTCCCCGGTGCCGCGCTGGCGCTGTATGACCCGGATCCCGAACGAGCGTCGGCGCTCGCAGACGCGGCGCGGCTGACCGACGGGATCGCCGACGTCCGGGTCGCTACCTCTGCCCGGGACGCCGTCGACGGCGCCGATGTCGTGGTCACGGTCGCCCCGTTCGTGGCGCCGGCGGCGCGGCAGGTGATGACGAACTCGTGGCTGGCGCCCGATGCGCTGGTGGTGCCGGTGGACTACGCGACCTACTGCGCGGCCGAGGTCGCTCGCGATGCGGCGCTGTTCGTGGTGGACCACCGGGACCAGTTCCTGGCCAACCGCGACGCGGGGCAGTTCGATGGCTACCCGGATCCGAGCGCGATGTTCGGGGAAGCGCTCGCGGCCGGTCTACCGCGCCCGGCCGGCCGTGTGGTGGCGACGCACCTCGGTACGGGCCTGGCCGACGTGGTGTTCGGGACCGCGATCCTGGACACGGCTGCCAAGCGAGGCCTGGGCACGCTCCTGCCGCGCTGACTGCGCCGGTTCGATCGCGCTCCGGCGCGCTCAGCCGGCCTGAACCCGGCTCGGCCCCGGCGCGATACTGGGCGGGACGATGCAGGAATGGATGCGCTGGGAGCCGACTCGCCGCCGACGCCCACTGGCGTCGCTGGTCCTGACGCCGGCCCGGATCGTGGTCGGCCTGGGTGCAGTCGTCGGCGCGGCCGGCAGCGTCCTGCCCTGGGCCGAGGGCGCGGCACCCGGGATCGGCGGCATGGGCCCCGTCAGGTTCACGGGCTGGACTGGCGCCGGCGACGGGATCACGCTGCTCATCCTGATCGGGGCGGCCGGGATCCTGACCGTCCACGAGGCGCCGGCGACGTCCCGAGTCCGGACCGTCCGCCTGCTGCCGGTTCTCCTGATCGCGCTCGCGGCAGCCACGTTGGTCAACGGGTATCGCGCGGCGCAGCTCGCGGTGGCGGGCTGGGAACGGAGCGGTGGCTCCGGCCAGCTGGCGCCCGGTTTGTGGCTCGCCGCCACGGGCGTCGTCCTGATGGCGATCGGGACCCTGCCGCTCCTGCCGGAGCTGGTCCGCTGGCGTCCGGCTGAGGGTGATCCGGCGGATCTGGTCAGGGTCAGCGTGGACGACATTGCCGCGACGGTCACGGGGATCCTCGGAGCCGTGGTCGGCGGAGCGGCAGGGGTCGCGTTCACGGTGTCGCTGACCGACATCCCGGTCATGGGCCTGATCGAGCTGGGTGCCGTGTTCGGCGGGGTGCTGGGCGCCTACGGCGGCAGCCGCCTGGGTCGGCTCGCCGTCGACGCCATCCGCGGCTCGTCTCGAACCTGACACGCCGACCGGGCCGTGGGCCGAGGTGCCAGTACCATGGGCCGCCATGTCCCGCGACCGCGACCTCCTTGCCGGCACGCTCGCCGCGATCATCGGTGCGAGCCTGTTCGGCACGCTGGGGCCGCTGTCCCGGTTTGGCGCGCAGGCGGGGATGGACGGCGTGGCCTTCACCGCCTGGAGGGCCCTGCTCGGCGTGGGGCTCCTGTCGGGGCTGATCGCGATCCGCCGGAGAACCGGCAGCTCCATGTCCGCAATTCGTGGGCTGAGCGCCGCTGGTCGGGCGGCGCTTGTCGTCGCGTCGCTCATGGGTCTCGTCCTGAACGCCGCAATGTTCACCGCGTTCGGCCTCATCCCGATCGCCCTCGCGCTGATGCTGTTCTATACCTACCCCGCCGGCGTGACCCTGGTGGATCTCGCAACGGGCCGCGAGCGGCTGAGCGCGCCACGCGTGGTGGCGCTCGCCCTGTCCTCGGCCGGCGTCGTGCTCGTGCTCGTGGGCAGCATGGACACCTCGACTGGGCTCGCGGTGGATGCCCTGGGCATCGTGCTTGGCCTCGGGGCCGCGGCGTGCCAGGTCGTGTTCGTCTCCGTGAGCCGTACCGGGTATCGGTCCGTTCCTGCCGATGCCGCCACGCTGGTCATCCTCGCAACGTCGATGGTCGGCGCGTTCACGATCGCGCTGATCGGCGGGCAGGGTGCCGGGCTTGTCACACCGTTCCGGGACCCGGGCATCTGGCCCGTGCTGCTGGCCGCCGGGATCCTCGCCGCGGGCGTGTCATCCGTCCTGTTCCTGTCTGCGATCCGCCTGATCGGCGGGACCCGGACCGGGATCCTGATGCTGATCGAGCCGGTCGTCGGCGTGTTGCTCGCCGCGCTGTGGCTGGGCGAGCAGCTGGCACCAGTGCAGGTGCTGGGCGGAGCGCTCGTCCTGGCCGGCGCGATCGTGCTCCAGTTGCGCTCCGAGCCCGAGCACCTGCCGGTCGTGGAGGCCGGGGCAAGCCCGGTCGTCTAGGCCGGTTCGCGCCCGGTCGTCTAGGCCGGTTCGCGCCCGGTCGTCTAGGCCGGTCCGCGCCCGGTCGTCTAGGCCGGTTCGCGCCCGGTCGTCCCAGGCCGGTTCGCGCCCGGTCGTCTAGGCCGGTTCGCGCCCGGTCGTCCCAGGCCGGCGCAAGCCCGCGCAGCGGGTTCGGGCGCGCGCACCTAGTGCGCAGAGCGCAGCCGCGTTCGGGGCGCGCACCGGGTGCGCATGCGCAGCCGAGCGGGCGGCGGACCCTGGGAAGGCCACGTCCGCACGTGACGGAGCCGGGCACGCGAGAGACCGTGGAACGCCGGGCGAGCCCTGCAGCGGTGGACCTGGTTCCGCTGCTCGCCTGGCGAGCGAACCGGCGGGCCGGCCGCGCATTGGAACGCGCGACGAGCGAACTGGCGACCCGGGGCTCGGGCCACGCGGATAACCGCCACAGTGCACGCCGTGCGAGCCACGGGCGGGGAGTCGAGCGTCGTGCGAGGCGGGGCCGAGCGTCGTGCGAGCCACGGGCGGAGAGTCGAGCGTCGTGCGAGGCGGGACCGAGCGCCCGCGCATCAGCGGCGGCCGAGCGCCCGCGCATCAGCGAGGCGGCCGAGCGCCCGCGCACAAGCGGCGGTGGCGCCCGCGCCCGCGGCGGCGCACCTGCGGCACCTGCGGCACCTGCGGCGGAAGCGATTCCCTCCCGCTGGACACGTCCTACCATTGGGCCGTCGGCCGGATGATCCGCGCGATCGAGGAGGCAGCCGCATGATCCGAGTCATTGGCCTCGAGGGCCGCGTGGCGGTGGTGACCGGGGCGGGACGCGGGATCGGGCTGCGGATCGCGGAGTTCCTGGCCGCGAACGGAGCGCGCGTGGTCGCGCTCGATCTCGTGCCGCCGGAACGCGAGGGCGTGACGGCCATCGAGTGCGACATCAGCGACGAGGCCGCGGTGGGCGAGGCCTTCGATCGGATCGAGGCCGACCTTGGGCCGGCCTCGGTGCTCGTCCTGTGCGCGGGCATCACGCCCCTGGTGCCGTTCGAGGAGACATCGACCGAGCTGTGGGAGCGGACGATCTCGGTCAACCTCACGGGCGCGTTCTTCGTCCTTCGCCGGGCAACGCCGGGCATGCGCGCGCTGGGGTACGGCCGGATCGTGGCGCTGGGCGCCGCGGCCGGCAAGTCCGGCGGGGCGCGATCGGCGGCCTACGCGGCGTCCAAGGCTGGGCTCATGGTGCTGATCAAGTCGCTCGCGAGCGAATATGCGCGCGACGGCATCACCGCCAACGTCGTCGCGCCGGCACTCATCGACACCGGGCTGCTGCCCGACGCACGGGACCTGGTCGATCGCGTGCCGGTCGGCCGGCTGGGGACCCCGGATGAGGTCGCCTCGCTCGTGACCTATCTCGTCTCGGGCGACGCGGGCTACGTGACCGGCGAGACCGTGGACATCAACGGCGGCACGCTGATCGACTGAGCGCGCTCGCTCCGGGGCCCCGGCATCCGTGGGCGGCCCGCACCCCGCCCGGGCGCCGGCTCAGGTCAGGCCTCCTCGATGACCTCGAGCGGGCCGTCCGGCACCTCGATCGTCACCCGCCCGTCCACGACCTCCACGGGGTACACGGCAAGCGGCAGCTCGGCCGGCGGATCAAGCGCCTCGCCGTCGGTGAGGTCGAACCGGGACAGGTGCAGGGCGCAGGTCAGGGTGCCCGCGGTGAGGAAGCCACGATCGAGCTCGAAGTATTCGTGCGAGCAGGTCCCCTGGAGCGCGTGGAAGTCGCCGTTGACGTGCACCACCAGCACCGGCTCGGTCCGGTCAACCCAGACCATCCGCATCTCGCCCTCGGCGAGCTCGTCGGCGCCCAGCAGATCGATCCGGCGGGTCACGCGGAGATCGTACGGGATGCCGGCTGCGCCCCGCGCGTCAGGCGGCGGCGCCGGTGGACGCGACGGCACCCGCGGCCCACTTCGCCTCGAGCGCCTCCCGCAGCCGCTTCCGGGCGTCCTCCAGGGGCACCCGGGCGACCACTGGCTCCAGGAAGCCGAGCACGATGAGCTTGCGGGCCTCGTCGGGCGGGATCCCCCGGCTCTCGAGGTAGAACAGCTGGGTCTCGTCGATCGGGCCCACCGATGACGAGTGGGCGGCGCGGCGGCAGTCGGGCTGGTCGATCTCGAGCGACGGGATCGCCACGGCTCTGGCCGTCTTGGCCAGGTTCATACCGAACTCGCCCAGGAAGCTGTCCGTGCCGATCGCACTCCTCTCGATCGTGATCAGACCCTTCATGTAGCTGCGGGCCCGGTCGAGCAGGGCGCCCTTGGACAGCAGCTGCCCGGTCGTGTCGCGGCCCACGTGCCGGGTGTACGAGGTGAGGTCGTGCAGCTGATCGGCGGCGCCGAACACGATCTCCACCTGCTCGACCACGCTCCGGTCGCCGGCGAGCACGTTGTCCACGCGCGAGCGCACCAGTCGCCCGCCCAGCTGGGCCAGCGCCCAGCGAAGGTCGGCGCCCTCGCCCAGCGTTGCCCGGCGCTGCTGGAACACGATCTGATCGGGTCCCGCCTCCTGGAGGCTCGCCAGCCCGAGGCGTGCATGGGCGCCGAGCCTGATCTCCGTGGTGGCGGTGAACAGAGCCTGACCGCCGGCCACGGCACCGCTCGAGGGCACGATCTCCTCGACCAGCGAGGCGTCGGCTCCGTCCTCGAGCACCACGATCGTTCGCGCGTGGATCGCCCGGTCCGGGGTGCCCACCGCCCAGCGCAGCACGATCGGCTGGTCCAGGGTGACCCCCGATGGCACGTGCACCAGGATGCCCTGGTTCCAGGCGGCGCGGCTCAGCTGGGCCAGCTTGTCATCGGCGGGCAGCGACTCGGGGTCCGCCAGCAGCTGCCGCGCGAGCTCCGGGTCCCGCGCAACGAGGCTGTCCAGCGATTCGATCATCACCCCGGCCCGGCGCGCGGCATCACCGATCGCGATGCTCGCGGTTCGATCCTCCTCGACGACGACCACGGCTCCCAGCCCGTCGCCCGGCATGGCCGCGCCGCCGGCGAGCGCGTGCTCCGTGGCGTCGTAGGCCCGCGCGTCCGCCAGGGCGGCGGCACGCAGATCCACGTACGGCGTGTACAGCCGATTGGGCTCCACGGGCAACCGGTCGAAGGCGGCCAGGGCAGCCCGCCGGTCCGCGGCCAGCCATTCCGGCTCCCGGGCGGCCAGCCGCTCGACGAGGACCGGATCGAGCTGGTAGCTCAGGTCACCCGGCGCCGGTCGAGGAGCGCGTCGGCGCGGCGACGGTGATGCCTCGGGTTCGGCCACCCCGGTCATCCGAGGGAGCCTTCCATCTCGAGCTTGACCAGCCGGTTGAACTCGATGGCGTACTCCATCGGGAGCTCCTTGGTGAACACCTCGAGGAAGCCCTGGATCACCAGGTTCTGGGCCTCGTTCTCGGTCAGCCCGCGGCTCATCAGGTAGAAGATCTGGTCGGCCGAGATCTTGCCCACGGTGGCCTCGTGGGTCATCGTGGTGTCGTCCTCGCCGATGTCGATGTACGGGTAGGTGTCGCTCCGGCTCTGGTCGTCGAGCATCAGCGCGTCGCAGCGGACGCTCGCGGTCACGCCGGTCGCGCCGGGCGAGACCTTGAGCTGGCCGCGGTACGTGGCCCGGCCGCCGTCCTTGGACACCGACTTGGACACGATCCGGGACGTCGTGTTGGGCGCCAGGTGGATCGCCTTGGCGCCCGTGTCCTGGTGCTGGCCCTTGCCGGCCACGGCCACCGAGATGACCTCCGCCCGGGCACCCTCCCCGCGCAGGTAGATCGCGGGGTACTTCATCGTCAGCCGCGAGCCGGTGTTCGCGTCCACCCACTCGACGGTGGACCGTTCGTACGCGTGCGCGCGCTTGGTCACCAGGTTGTAGACGTCGTTCGACCAGTTCTGGATCGTGGTGTAGCGGACCTTGGAGTCAGGCAGCGCCACGACCTCGACCACCGCCGCGTGGAGCGAATCCGTGGCGTAGATCGGCGCCGTGCAGCCCTCGATGTAGTGGACCTTCGCCCCCTCGTCCACGACGATCAGCGTCCGCTCGAACTGGCCGGTGTTCTCGCCGTTGATCCGGAAGTAGGCCTGCAGCGGCAGCGGCACCTCGACGCCCTTGGGCACGTACACGAACGAGCCGCCGGACCAGACCGCGCTGTTGAGCGCGGCGAACTTGTTGTCCTCGGGTGGCACCACGGTGCCGAAGTGCGCCCGGAAGATGTCCGGGTACTCCTTGAGCGCCTGGTCGGTGCCCATGAACACGACGCCGATCTTGCTCAGCTCCTCGCGCACCGAGTGGTACACGACCTCGGAGTCGTACTGGGCGCCCACGCCGGCGAGGAACTTGCGCTCGGCCTCGGGGATGCCCAGCTTCTCGAACGTCGCCTTGATCTGCTCCGGGACGTCGTCCCAGGACTTCTCCTCGCGCTCCGACGGCTTCCGGTAGTAGACGATCTTGTCGAAGTCGATGTCGTCGAGCCGGCCACCCCATGAAGGCATCCGGCGCTTGAGGAAGTGGTCGTAGGCGCGGAGGCGGAACTGGAGCATCCACTCCGGCTCGTCCTTGAACCGGCTGATCTCCTCGACGGTCTCGCGGGTCAGCCCGCGCTTGGTCTCGCGCAGGTAGACGATGTCGTCATGGAACGCGAACTGGTCGCGTTCGTCTCGGACGAGGTCGCGGGTCGAGGTCATCGCTGCTCCGATCGCGGCAAGGCCGCCGCGGGTTGGGGGTTCTCGTGGTCCGGGAACGCCGCAGCCGCTGGTACGTGGGCCGCGGGCTAATCCCTAGTGGAATTATCGGAATTCCCGGCCGAATCGTCAACGCGACCCCGGAACGAGCGTGCGGGCGGGGTCTGCACGGCAACGCGGGGGCGTTATCGTGAGCGGTGCGGCGCGCCGCGGGCGTGCCCAAGGGAGGTCGAGGGTATGCAGTCCGTCATCGCCGTCGTCGCGCTGCTGGTCGGCGCGGCCTTCTGCTTCGGAGGCTATCGCTTCTTCCTGCTGCTGCTGCCGATCTGGGCGTTCGTGGTCGGCTTCAATGTCGGCACAGAAGCCGTGACCGCGCTGTTCGGCGACGGGACGTTTGCCACCGTGACCAGCTGGGCGGTGGCGCTCGTCCTCGCCGTCGTGTTCGCGATCTTCTCGTACCTCTACTACTACCTCGCGATCGCGATGCTCGGCGGATCCGTCGGGTATGCGATCGGGGCCGGTGCCTGGGGCATGATCGGCAACGAGACGGGCGTGATCGCCTTCGTGATCGGCCTGGTATGCGCGGTGATCCTGGCCATCGTCGTGCTCGCCCTCAACGTGCCCAAGTACCTGGTCATCGTGGTCTCCGCGCTGGGCGGGGCGGCAACGATGCTGGCCGGGTGGTTCGTGCTGATCGGCACGATCCCGACCGATGCCATCACGTGGACCGCGATCGGCGAGAAGATCACCCAGAACTGGTTCTACCTGGTCGTGTGGGCCGTGCTGGCCGCCATCGGCATCGTGTCCCAGATGTACTCCACGAGCATCGGCACGGATCGCTACCAGCTCGAGCGGGCGTCGTATCGCTACGGCTGATCGGGTTCCGGCCGGGGCCGCCCGGCCTCGAGCCAGGCAGCCGCCTCGGGCGGCAGGTCAGCGCCCTCCTCCGCGCCGGCGTCGGAGCGGAGGAGGGTCCATGATTCCGGGGGCAGCCGGTACGGTTCGGCCGACAGGTTGACGACACATCGGAACCCCGGCTCCCGCTCGAACCGCAGGACGCCACCGGGCGCGGACAGCCAGCGGATGTGCTCGCCCCGGAGCCCCGGCGACGTGCGCCGGACCCGCAGCGCGTGCCGATACAGCTCCAGCATCGACGTCGGATCACCGGCCTCGGCCGCGACCGACCTCGTCGACCAGCCGGCCGGCTGCGGCAGCCAGGGCACCGTTCCCGGAGGTCCGAACCCGAACGGCGGAGCATTCCCCGACCACGGGATCGGCACCCGGCACCCATCGCGACCGCGGATGGCATGGCCGGAGCGCACCCAGACGGGATCCTGCAGCAGGTGCTCGGGCAGGTCCTCGACCTCGGGCAGGCCCAGCTCCTCGCCCTGGTAGATGTAGGCGCTGCCGGGGAGCGCCAGCAGCAGCAGGATCGCCGCCCGTGCCCGCCGCGTCCCGAGCGCAAGATCGGATGGCTGGCCGTCGTCGAGCGAGTGATCGCGGATCCCGGTGTGCGCGCGGCCGTACCGGGTGACGTGCCGGGTCTCGTCATGGTTCGACAGCACCCAGGTCGGTGCCGCTGCCACCGGCGCGTGGCTCGCGATCGTCTCGTCGATCACCGCCCGCAGCGCCGTCGCGTCCCAGGGACAGCGCAGGAACTGGAAGTTGAAGGCGCCGTGGAGCTCGTCCGGGCGCAGATAGCTCGCGACGTCGGCCGCCGCCGGCACGTGGACCTCGCCCAGCAGGATCCTCGGGGGTTCCTGGGCGTCCGCGATGCGACGCCAGTCGCGGTAGATCTCGTGGACGCCTGCCTGGTTCACCATCGGGTCGTCCGGGGCGATGTACGCGGCGGCCTCGGGCGCCGGCCGGGTCGGCATCGAGGGGTTGTCGTGGTCCTTGATCAGACCGCTGGCGACGTCGATCCGGAAGCCGTCCACGCCCCGCGCGAACCACGTGCGAAGGATGTCCTCGAACTCCGAGCGCACCTCCGGATTGCGCCACTCGAGATCGGGCTGACCCGGGTCGAACATGTGCAGGTACCACGGTCCGGGCCGGCCGTCGGGCTCCTGCACGCGCGTCCACGCCGGTCCACCGAACACGCTCTGCCACTCGGTCGGCGGCCGATCGCCGGCCGGACCCAGCCCGTCACGGAACACGTACCGGCCTCGGGCCGGCGATCCAGGCGCGGACGCCAGGGCCGCCCGGAACCAGGGATGGGCCGAGGAGGTGTGGTTGGGCACGATGTCCAGGATCACCCGCAGGCCCAGGGCATGGGCATCGTCGATCAGGCCCTGCGCGTCGGCCAGCGAGCCGAACATCGGGTCGATGCCGCGGTAGTCGGCCACGTCGTAGCCGCCGTCGGCCATGGGCGACGGGTACCAGGGCGTGATCCACAGCGCATCCACCCCGAGCTCGTGGAGGTACAGCAGGCGGCTCCGGATCCCCGCGATGTCGCCGATGCCGTTACCGTCCGCATCGGCGAACGACCGGATGTAGACCTGGTACACCACCGCGTGCCGCCACCACGCGCCGGCGGATGAAGCGATGGGGGGTCGATCGACCACGGTCCGACGGCCTCCGGATCCCCGGGGGGTATCGCCGCGCCCGTACCGGCGGGTCACGCACGGTCAGGAACGCGTTGGGCGGCCACGGTAGCAGGGGAGCGCCCGGCAGGCGAGGGCCGCTCAGGATCTGCGAGAATCGCCTCGACGCCCATCGCCTGGTGCGCGTCGTCCCCGAGGGATCCGGGAGGGGAGAGATGGATGCAATCGCGCTGGGCCTGATCGCGATGGCGATGGGCACGCTCGTGGCCGCCTACGGCACCCGCGCGTTCTACCTGCTGCTGCCCGTGTTCGGGTTCGGTGCCGGGTTCCTGCTCGGCGGCCAGGCGGTCACCGGCCTGCTGGGGGACGGCCTGTTCTCGACACTGCTGGGCTGGCTGGTCGGGCTTGGGGTGGGCGCCGTGCTCGCGGTGCTCGCTGGGCTGTGGTGGTATGCGGCCATCGTGATCCTGGCGGGAACCATCGGTTACGAGGTGGGCAGCGGGCTGCTGGTGGCGGTCGGCATCGACCCGGGGCTGCTGACGCTGATCGCCGGGCTCGTGGTCGGCGTCGCCTTCGTGGCGGCGGCGATCGTCCTCGACGCCCCCACGGTCTACGTGGCCGCGCTGACCGGGTTCGGCGGGGCCGCGTACGGCGTGGCCGGTGCCTACCTGTTGGTCGGCCAGATCTCGGTCGCCCAGCTCAGGGACGGGCCACTGGGCGCGCTGTCGGACCACCCCGTCGGTCTCGTCGCCTGGTTCGGCCTGGGCGCGGTCGCCCTGGGCTTCCAGTACCTCGACCTGCGGCGGATCGCCATGGAGCGAATTGACCGCTCGCCGTACCGCTTCGCCTGACGCGAGATGTCCCGATCCGACGATCCCCACCCGCCTACCGGCGAGACTGCCGCCGGAGGCGACGGCATGGACACCACGGCAGCGACGACGGCTGACACCTCGCGATCCCGGGCCCAGGCCGCCATTCGTGCCGTGCTCGTCATTGCCTACCTCGTCGTCGTGTTCGGCGTCCTCCTGCCGGCGGTCGTCGACTACGGCGATGTGCTCGCCGCGTTCCAGGCCGCCCCGCCCGAGTGGCTGCTCGTGGTCGCCCTGATCGGCGTGGGCTGCTGGGTGCTCGAAGGCCTGGCGATCAAGGCGCTGATGCCGGGCCTGAGCGCGCTGCGATCCGTCACCGCGTTCCTGTCGATGGCCGCGGTCGGCAACACGGTGCCCGGCCCGTTCAACCTGCCGGTCGGCTACGCGATGTTCCGGACGTGGAAGATCCCGCCCGGCCTCTCGGCGCTCTCGCTCACCCTCAACAGCCTGCTGTCACAAGTGGGCAAGCTGCTGCTGCCCGCGATCGCCATCCTGTTCCTGACGCTCAACGGGCGGATCCCGGGCTGGGGCTACCTGGTGGCGGTGATCATCATGGTCCCGGTCGCGATCGGGTCCTTCGTCGGGATCTGGGTCCTGAAATCCGAGGCGTTCGCTCGGCGCATGGGCGCCCTGGCGACCCGGGCGTCCGATGCGGTGGCGCGCCGGATCCACCGCGTCGAGCCCACGGACATGACGGGGCGCCTGCTCGATTTCCGCGAGGACGCCCGCGCGCTCCTGGTCCAACGAGCCATCCCCGCGGTCGCCACCCAGGTGCTGGTCCGGACCGCCTGGGGCGTGTGTCTCTGGGCCTCGCTCCGGGCCGTCGGCGTGAGCGGTGAGCTCATCCCCTGGGATGTGGTGCTGGGCGTGTACGCGGTCGTGTTGGCGGTGACGGTGATCCCGATCTCACCCGGCGGCGCGGGCGTGCCAGAGCTCCTGTACATCGCGCTGTTCTCGCGCTACGTCGGCAACGACGCGTACACGGACATCATCACGGCCGGCGTGATGCTGTTCCGGGCGTTCCAGTGGTTCGTGCCGATCCCGGTCGGCTACGTGGCGCTGTACCTGCACCGGCGGGCCAACCGGCGCCCCGGGAACGCCGCGCGCGAAGCGGTGAGCCCGGGGCCGGGCAGCGGGATCGCCGGATGATCGGTCGCCTCAGCGCGCTGTACCGCCTCCAGCTCCATCTCCTGTGGACCTGGCGGCCCGGTCGGCGTGCCCTCGTCCGGCGCGGGCTGGTGAGCTTCATCGTGGGCATGGCGTCGCTTGGCTTCGCCATCTGGGTGATGCCGGGGATCACCGCCCGCAACGTCGTGACCGTCGCAGCGGGCGTGATCGTCCTGGCGCTCCTCAACGTGCTCGTGCGACCGGTGCTGCTGGTCGCCCTCGCTCCCCTCTCGCCCATCGTCCTGGCGGTCGCGACGCTGCTGTTCCAGGTCGTCGCCTTCCTGGTCCTGGGCGCCGTCCTGCCCGGCCTCGAGGTGGCCGGCTTCCTGACGGCGTTCGCCGGATCGTGGCTCTATGCCGCCGTCAACACGATCCTCACCGCGGTCCTGGCAACGGACGAGGACGAGAGCTACTGGGGCGCGCTGGTCCGCCAGGAGGCACAGCGACGCCACGATGTCATCCGCACGGACGCCCCGGGGGTGGTCATCGTGCAGATCGACGGGCTCGCCCAGCCGATCCTGGCTCACCAGATCCGGGCCGGGCGGGTCCCGTTCATCGCCCGCTGGGTCCGCTCCCGCGAGATGCGGCTCGATCGATGGACCGCGTTGCTGCCGTCGCAGACCTCCGCCTCGCAGGCCGGCATCCTGCACGGCAACAACAGCTTCATCCCGGCCTTCCGATGGTGGGAGAAGCCCCGGGGCCGGATGCTGGTCTCCAACCATCCCGAGGACGCAGCCGAGATCGTGCGGCGGGCCTCGAACGGCGAGGGCCTGCTGTCCAACGACGGCGCCAGCGTCGGCAACCTCGTGTCGGGCGACGCGGTGCGCAGCTACATCACGATGGCGACGATCAGGGACAGCAGCCAGGGTCTCGGCCGGAGCGAGACCTTCACCTCGTTCTTCGCCAGCCCCTACAACTACCTGCACACGATCGTGCTGACGGTCGGCGAGGTGATCAAGGAGTACGTCCAGGCGCGACGGGCACACCGGGCCGGGATCGAGCCGATCATGCACCGCGGCATGCCCTACCCGGTGGCCCGGGCAGGCACCAACGTGGCATTGCGGCACCTGTCGACGAGCCTCGTGGTGGAGGAGATGTACCGCGGTACCCCGGTCATCTACGTCGACTACACCGACTACGACGAGATCGCACACCACAGCGGTCCGGAGCGAGGCGAGACGCTGGACGCGCTCGACGGTGTGGACCGGGTCGTCCGGTCGCTGGTGAAGGCGGCCGCCGATGCTCCACGGCCGTACCGCTTCATCCTCCTGTCCGACCATGGCCAGAGCCTGGGCGCCACGTTCCGACAGCGCTACGGGAAGACCCTCCAGGTGCTCATCGGGGAGCTGATGGGCGGCGCCGTCTCGACGCAGTCCGCGACGGACCTCGCCGAGCGATGGGGCCCGCTCAACGCCGCCCTGTCCGAGGCGGCCCAGACGGACGGGGCAACGGGAGCTCTCACGCGGGCCGCCACCCGGGGAACGACACGTGATGGGGTCGTGGATCTCGGGATCGACGACCCGGGCGTGCGGGAGGCGCCCGGCTCGGCGGCCGCCTCGGACGAGCTCCCCGAGCTGGCCGTGGCGGCCTCCGGCAACCTCGCCCTGGTCTACTTCCCGCGGCTGCCGGGGCGGGTCACCCTCGAGCAGCTCGACGCGCGGTGGCCGGGCATGGTCACGTCGCTCGCCACGCACCCGGGCATCGGCCTGCTGATGGTCCGAACCGAGGCGCACGGCACCGTGGTCCTGGGGGCCCCGGGGGCGCACTACCTGGCGGACGGGCAGATCGAGGGGGAGGATCCCGTGGCACGCTTCGGCGAGCACGCGATCGACGGTCTCCGCCGGCTGGACGGCATGGAGCACTGCGGCGACCTGGTCGCGATCAGCCTGCTCGAGGAGGAGACCGACGAGGTGGCGGCGTTCGAGGAGCTGATCGGCTCGCACGGCGGCCTCGGCGGGCCCCAGACGGCGCCGTTCATCCTGCACCCCTCCGACTGGCCGATCGAGGAGCCGATCGTCGGCGCGGAAGCCGTCTACACGCAGATCCGGCGCTGGCTGGCTTCGATCGGGATCGAGCTGGGACGGACGGCGCCCAGCGACGAGTCAGGCTAGAAGAACGTCGAGCACCAGGGCTCGTCGGTGGTCCGCAGCAGCCGGTCGACGAGCGCCAGCGCTCCGGGCCGGTGCTCCTCCACGCCGGTCGCGATGACGGCGTCGCGCAACCGCGTCCCGCCGAGGTAGGCGGCGCCCAGCGCGGCCACGGGAACCGTGAGGTCGGGGGCCCGATCGGTGGGGCGGCAGTCGGCACCGGCGGGCGACGCGTCGAGAGCCAGGCGGAGGTTCGGCTCGTGGGCGCGCTCCTGGTCCACGACCTCCAGCACCGCCTCGCCGCTGGCCTCGTAGGTGCGTGCTGCGAGCGCCCCGGGCACGTCGAACAGGCGCACCCAGAGCCCCTCGCCGACGTCGGACGGTGCGGCAGCCCGGGCGTTGGTCAGCAGCCAGGGCAGGCGCTCCGACGGGCTGCGCCCCTGGGCAACCACGGAGGCCACCAGGTCGATCTCGGCCAGGAACCGCCACAGCGCCGCGTACGCCTCGTCGGTCAGCGCGTGGAGCTCGTCGACCCTGAGCAGGGCCCTCGGCTGGCGCTGGGTCCACTTCTCCTCGGCCCGGTATCGGGCGTAGCCGTCCACCGCGCCGCCCGCGTCCCGGTGCAGGGCCAGGAACCCTTTCCAGGTCTCGCCCCAGGGGGATTCCCGCAGGCCGAGATCGTCGTCCCAGCGCAGGTCACGACGCCGGATCTCGCCCGGCTGACGCGACCGCCAGGCCTCGAACACGTCCCTGATGGTGTCCCGTGTTCCCTCGTCGGCGCCGACCAGCTCGACCCCGGCCGCCGCCGGTCCGTGAAAGGACGTTGCCGAGGCGTCCAGGGTCCAGGTGGCCACCGTGCAGGCCGGTCCGTAGCCGAACCGGCCGTAGATGGGGTACTCGGAGGCGTACAGCAGGCCGACGGCCTCGCCGCGCCCCCGAATGGCGGCGTGCTCGGCGGCGACCAGCCGGCGCAGGATGCCACGCCGCCGATGCGAGGGCAGGACGGTCACGGCGCTCACCGCGGCCCCAGGCAGGCGCGCGCCGCCCGGCACCGTGAGCTCGGTCGGCCACGAGCGGAAGGTGCCGCACACCCGGTCACCCTCGAATGCGGCCCAGGTTCGATCGGGCTCCCACGTCGCCCGCACGGCGTCGACGACGCGGGCGATGTCCGGCCGCTCGAGGAAGCCGGTCGAGAGCGCCCCCACGAATGCCGGGTACTCCTCCGGCCGGGTGGTGCGGATCTCGATATGCATCGGCAGCGACTCTAGCATTCGGCCGCGTCGGAATCGCCTTGCGCGGCGCGGGTACTGTAGTTCGCGTCGAAGGACGGAGAGGGGACGGCTGTCATGGATCCGACCGGCGCCGGTCACCCGCTGCTCCTGCCCGCGGGCACCCGCCTGGTGCACATCGGTCCGCCGAAGACGGGCACCACCACGGTCCAGGCCGCGCTCTACGCGGCGCGGCCGGCGATGCGTGCGCAGGGGGTCCGGCACGCGGGTCGGAACCGCAACGCCGCCCGGCCCGCCCAGGCCGTCACCGGCAAGCCATCGTCGTTCATCGGTGGCGCCGTGCCGCAGATCAGGGAGTGGCACGGGCTGGTCCGCGAGATCAGGCGGGCGCGGGAAGCGCGCGTGGTCGTCAGCAGCGAGTTCTTCGCGGACGCATCCGCGGAGGCGATCCGGGTGATCGCGCGGGAGATCGAACCTGACCGGATCCACGTCGCGGTGACGCTCCGCCCGCTCGCCAGGATCCTGCCGTCCCAGTGGCAGCAGTACGTCCAGGACGGGACCGGCATGTCGTTCGACGCCTGGCTCCACGCGATGCTCGACGGTCCGGGCAGCAGCGTGACCCCGTCCTTCTGGCAGCGCCACGATCAGGGCGGGCTGGTCTCCCGCTGGGCGGACGTGGTGGGCCCGGACCGCGTCACCGTGATCGCCGTGGACGACCGGGACCGTGGCTCCGTCCTGCGGGTGTTCGAGCAGCTGCTCGGGCTGCGGGCAGGCACGCTCGCGCTGCAGTCGGACCTGGACAACCGGTCGATGACGCTGCCCGAGATCGAGGCCGTCCGCGCGTTCAATCGTGCGTTCAAGGCGCGGGGCCTGCCCAGACCGCTGCTCAGCCGCGTCATCCACTTCGGCGCGGCCCGGTACATGAAGCGGCTGGAACCGGAGCCCGATTCGCCCAGGCTGGAGCTCCCCGGATGGGCGATCGATCCCACGATCGCCATCGCGCGGCGGGCGGTTGAGACCATCCGGTCCGCGGGCGTTCGGGTGACCGGAGACCTGGACGCGCTGGCCGAGGTGCCGGCGTCGACGCGCGCGGTCGCCGGAGAGCCGGTCGCGATCCCACCGCGGGTCGCGGCGGCGCTGGCGATGGGGGTGCTGCTGGCCACCGGCCAGGGGCGCAAGGGGCCTCACCCGGACGCCGCCGAGCTGACGGGCGTCCCGACCCACTACCTTGCCGGCGCGCTCGGCGGCCGGATCCAGGTGGCCGCCGGGAGCCGGATGCACGCACTGCGAACCGGCCTGACCCGGCGGCGTGGCACGGAGCCCGCAACGGCGCCCAGCGACGTGCCGCGCGGTGGGCAAGTATCGTAGGCCCGTCGAACGAACCGGAAGAGGAGCCGATGGCAGCAACCGCCGACGACGCGCTGCTCGTGCCAGAGGGAACACGGCTCATCCACATCGGGCCCCACAAGACCGGCACGACGTCGCTCCAGGCCGCGCTGTGGACCTGCCGGGAGGCCATGCTCGCGCAGGGCGTCCGGCGCGTCGGCCGGACCCGGAACCCTGCCAGCGCGGTGCGCGCCGTGATCGGCCAGCCCTCGTCAACGTCGAGGGATACGCCGCCGTCGATGTGGCACTGGCGTGACCTGGTCGGCGCGGCGCGACGGGCGCGCGAGCCACGACTCGTGATCAGCAGCGAGTTCTTCGCGTGGGCGACGCCGGAGGTGATCCGCCGGGTCGTCGGCGATCTCGATCCGGAGCGCGTCCGGATCGCCGTGACGTTACGGCCCCTGGCGCGGATCCTTCCGTCGCAGTGGCAGCAGGACGTCCAGACCGGGAACCCGACGGCCTACGACGCCTGGCTGGACCAGCTGTTCAACAGCCCGCAAGGCGACCCGCGGCCCGCGTTCTGGACCCTCCATCGCCACGACGAGCTGGTCGAGCGCTGGGCGGCGGTCGTGGGCCCGGAGCGGGTCACCGTGATCGTGGTCGATGACCGGGATCACGCCATGGTGCTGCGCGTGTTCGAGCGACTGCTCGGGCTGCGGACGGGAACGCTGGCGACGGAGCCGCAGCTCGTCAACCGGTCGCTGACGCTGGGCGAGGCCGAGGCCGTCCGCGCCTTCAACCTGGCGTTCAAGCGCCGCGGCCTGGACAAGGCGTTGCACGCCAAGGTGATGCGCTACGGAGCCGCCGCACACATGAAGCTGACCGCCCCGGACCCCGGCGAGCCGCGCATCGAGACCCCGCGCTGGGCGCTCGAGCGAACGGGCGAGGTGGCCCGCGAGATGGCCGCCAACATCGCCGCCTCGGGGGTGACCGTGGTGGGCGACCTGGACAGCCTCGCAGTCGTCCCCGGGCGCTCGCCCGGCGACGATCAGCCGGCCGAGGCGACGCTCCAGCCCGCGCTGGCGGCCGCGATGGCGATGGGGGTGCTGCTGGCCAGCGGCCTCGCGCGGCGCGCCGGGAGTCCGGGCGCGAACGTCGCGCCAGGCGACCTGGCGGCACTGTCAACCACCCAGCTCGCGATCGTGCTGGTCCGACGCCTCCAGGCCATGGCGTGGCGCACGGGCGGCATTGCGCGCGATCGCGTGCTCGGTGAGCTTCGATCCGGATGACGACACGCGTCATGGCGCCCGACCGCGACGAGACCCTGCTCCTGCCCGAAGGCACCCGGCTGGTCCACATCGGACCGCCGAAGACCGGCACGACGTCGCTCCAGGCAGCGTTCTGGGCCGCCCGGGACCAGGCCATGGCGCAGGGGGTGCGCTATGCAGGAACCTCCCGCCACTCGGCGTCGGCGGTGCTTGCCGTCACCGGCCGCCCATCGCGCACCGATGACCGGGCGACACCGTCGATCGACCACTGGAACGAGCTGCTGCGCGAGGTTCGGACGGCCGCCGAGCCCCGGGTCGTCATCAGCAGCGAGGGGTTCTCCTATGCCCGGCCCGAGGTCATCCCGCGGATCGTCGAGGACCTCGACCCGGTCCGGGTGCACGTCGCCGTCACGCTGCGGCCATTGGCGAGGCTGCTGGCGTCCGAGTGGCAACAGCGAGCGCAGAGTGGGATGGGAGCGAGCTTCGACTCCTGGCTCGACGCGCTGTTCAATCGGCCCGAGGCGCGGGTCAGCATGGCGTTCTGGCATCGCCAGCGCCATGACCAGCTCATCGAGCGATGGGCCGGGGTCGTGGGCATCGACAACCTGTCGGTGATCGTCGTGGACGAGTCCGACCACGAGTTCGTGCTCCGGACGTTCGAGCGCCTGACCGGTCTGCGGGAGGGCACGCTGGCCCTCCACCGGGATGTCACGAACCGGTCGCTGACGCTGCCCGAGCTCGCGGCCATCCGCGCCCTGCGCGAGGCGTTCCAGGAGGCGGGCATGAGCGATGCGACCTACCACCGCATCGTCCAGCTGCGCGTCGCCGCGTACATGAAGCGCCGCGTGCCGGACCCCGCGGAACCCCGGCTCGAGACCCCGCAATGGGCCCTGGATCGGGCCGGTGAGGTCGCGCGCGAGATGGTCGAGGCGATCGCGGCGTCCGGCGTCCGGGTGATCGGCGACCTCGACTCCCTGACCGTCGTGCCCACGAGCCGGGTGATCGGCGACCGCCAGGCGGAGGCGCGGATCTCGCCTGACGTGGCCGCGACGATGGCCATGGGCATGCTGGTCGCCAGCGGCCTCGTCGAGGACGACGGGACGGCCGAAGCCGGCGCGAGCCGCTCGCCGGCGCGTCAGCCGTGGATCGAGCCGATCGAGCTGGCCCGCGTCTCCACGCCGCAGCTCGCCGGCCTGCTCGTGAGCCGCGTGCGCGCGAGCGGTGTCAGGCGCATCCGCCGCCGGCTGCCGCGCCTGAGGTCTCGCTAGGGCCGACCGGCATCGGCGGCCGTGCCGTCGATCCCCAGCCGTTCCTCGAGCGCCCGCCGGATCAGCCGAACCGCGTCGTCGACCGCCACCGTGCTGGTGTCGATCGTGACGTCGGCGTCGTCGGGCACCTCGTAGGGCGACGAGATCCCCGTGAACTCCGGGACCTCGCCCGCCCGGGCGCTCGCGTACAGGCCCTTGCGGTCGCGTGCCTCGCAGACCTCGATTGGCGTGCTCACGTGAACGAGCAGGAACACGCCGTGGGCCTCGGCCATTGCCCGCGCCGCGCGCCGGCCATCCGCGAACGGCGCGATCGGCGCCGCGACGGCGATCCCGCCGTGGGCGGCCACGAGCGAGGCGACCCAGGCGATCCGGTCGATGTTGATGGCCCGCGACTCGGCGTCGAAGCCCAGGCCGCGCGACAGGTGCTGGCGGACCTCGTCGCCGTCGAGCAGGGTCACGCGCCGCGACTCCGCGTCCGCCAGCTCGTCCGCCAGCGCCCGCGCGATCGTCGACTTGCCGGAGCCGGACAGCCCGGTGAACAGCACCACGGCCCCGCTCGGAGCGGCCGCCCGGTGGGCGCGCAGCACCTCTCGCGCCGACGCCGGTGGGTACAGCTCCTCGATCTCGCGCTCGAGGAGGTCGGCGAGCGCCGCGACCCGCTCGTGGACGTCCGCGCTGCGGACGTCGGTCACCCGCGCTGTGAGCGCGAAACCGGCCGCGGCCAGGACAGGCTCGAGAGCCGCGGGGTCGAGCGCGGCGGGGTCCCCGGCCGGATCGCCGGCCGGCCACGGGATGGCGAGACGGAGCACGCGCCGGTCACGTCGGGCGGCGGCGACGGCTCCGGCGATCGCCCAGGCGGCACGCGTCAGCCCGGCCCAGCCAACCTCGCCCGGAGCCCGATGCCGGCGCGCCACCGGGACGACGATCGCGATTGTCTCGTTCGCCGAGCTGCGGGCCGTCGAGACGAGCACGTCCTGATCCGCTCGCGTCGGCACGTCGTCGATCACGAGCGCCAGGGCGCCGCGGGTCGCAGCGCCGATGAGCGAGCGGACCTCTGCGGAGGCGAGCCTGACCGCGGGATCCCACTGCGGGCCGGACCCTCGTGACGCGGGGCGCAGGGCGTGGACCTGCGGCGGGCCGGCCGGCACGACCTCGACGATCGCGAGCGGGTTGTTCTCGGCGTCGCTGAGGACGAGGCGCGTGGCGGCGGTCGCGGCGTCCACGATCTCGGCACCCAGGGCCGATGCCGGCAGCCAGCCGCCCAGGACCAGCTCCAGGCGATCGAGGCCGGCGTCGTCGAGGACGTGCCGCGCGGCGGCAGCCAGGTCTGCCAGGTCGGCGTCGGCGGGGCCGTTTGCGAGGGCAGGGCCGTTGGCGGGGGCGGGGCCGGGGACCTCGGCGCGGCCGGCGTCGGGTTCGGTCATGGCGCAGGAGTGTTTGTTTCCAGGCGCCCGTCATCCGGCCGCGGTGCGGACCCCGGAGCGGCATCCGGGACCGGCCGGCGGGTCACCCGGTTGCGGATGATGCCCCAGGCGACGAACGCGAACACCACCGCGGCGATGGTGCTGCCGACCACCACCACGTCGGGCGCCCCCAGCAGCTTGAGCCCCGAACCGAGCAGCAGCACGGCCAGCACGCGCCGGATGATGCCGCCAGGAGCCCGGCTGGAGATCTGCGCCCCGATCCATGCCCCGGGGATCGCCCCCAGCAGGATCGACGACGTGATCGTCAGCGAGAACGCCCCGAAGAGCAGGTGGCCGGCGGCGGCGGCGGCAACCAGCGGGATGGCCTGGGCGAGGTCCGTGCCGACCAGGGACGACGCCTTGAGCCTCGGATACATGAGCAGAAGGACGACGACAACGATCGAGCCCGCACCGACCGAGGTCAGCCCCACCATGAGGCCCGCCGTGGCCCCCAGGGCGACCGTGGGCAGCGGTCTCACGACCACCGCCGGCGGGCGCGTCGGACGTGCCGGACCCTCGCCCAGTGGCAGGCGGTTGCGCCACATCTGGAGCGCGGCCCGGACGAACAGCCCGGCCGTGGCGATCAGCAGCGCGACGCCCAGGGCGCCCTTGAGCAGGCGGTCCAGATCGGCATCGTGCGGGACCAGGGAGATGAGCCACGCCCCGGAGAACGCGGCCGGCACGGATCCCAGGCAGAGCCAGCCCACCAGCCGCAGGTTGACCGTCCCGCGGCGCAGGTGAACGGCGGCACCGACCGGCTTCATGAACAGGGAGGCGACGATGTCGCTCGAGATCGCCGTCAGCGGGCTGACGCCGAAGATGAACACCAGCATCGGCGTCATGAGTGCGCCGCCGCCCATCCCGGTCAGCCCGACGACGATGCCGACGATCAGCCCGCCGAGGGCGAGCGGCAGGTCGAGGATCACGCCGCCGGCCGCGCGTGACGACGGGCGTCGGGCGTGCAATCCATGCGGCGATGATAACTTCGATCCTCAACGAGGCTGCCCGCCTGTCGGGAGCCTGGCCGCTGATCCGGCCATGAGCCGGACAGCTGGACGAGCGGCGCACCGAGGGCAGTCAACGAGCGGTGATCACGCATGCACCCCACGACACGTCCGTGATCGACGATGTCCGGCTGGCGGCCGTGCTGGCGTCCGGCGCCGCCGACGTGCTCGTCCGGCTGCGCGCCGACGCGGATGCTGGGCGAATCGGCGGCGGGGCCGAAGGGCTCAGGCACGACGGCGATGCCGCCGCCCAGGCATGGCTGGCCGAGGCGCTCGCGAGGGCTCGTCCGGACGACCCCATCCTGTCCGAGGAAGCCGCGGACGACCCTCGACGCCTGGCTGCGGACCGGGTGTGGATCATCGATCCGCTGGACGGGACGCGCGAGTTCGGCGAGCACGCGCCGGACGGCGCCTGGCGCGATGACTTCGCCGTCCACGTGGCGCTCTGGCAGCGTGGGCGCGGGTGCACGGACGCGGCCGTCGCGCTGCCGGCGCGTGGATCCGTGTACGACACGGAGACGGCTCGCATCGCAGGAACGGCCGATCCGGCCGCGGTGCTCGACGGGCGTCGCGCCCTGCGGGTCGCGGTGAGCCGGAGCCGGCCGCCCGCGGTCGTCGCCCGGCTGGCCGGCACGGGCCGCGTGGAGCTGGTGCCGATGGGCTCGGCGGGCGTCAAGACCCTCAGCGTCCTCGACGGCACCGTGGACGCGTACATCCATGCGGGCGGCCAGCACGAGTGGGACTCCGCGGCGCCCGTCGCGGTGGTCCGCGCCGGCGGGATCGTGGCCACCCGGCTCGACGGCTCGGAGCTCGTGTACAACCAGCCCGAGCCGTGGTCGCCGGACCTGCTGGTCTGCCACCCGGCCCTGCTGGAGCACCTCGATCGCCTGCTGGACGCGGCCGGTCGGGCGGAGGGCGCGCGCTGATGGCTGCCGCACCGCCCTATGCCCTCAGTCAGCTGCGCAACCTCGAGGCGGAGAGCATCCACATCTTCCGCGAGGTTGCCGCGGAGATGCAGAAGCCGTGCCTGCTGTTCTCGGGCGGCAAGGACTCGATCGTGATGCTCCACATCGCGCGCAAGGCGTTCGCGCCTGCGCGCATCCCGTTCCCGGTGATGCACGTGGACACGGGCCTCAACTTCCCGTCGATCCTCGCCTACCGCGACCGCTGGATCGAGAAGCTGGGCCTCCAGCTGGTGGTGGCCTCGGTCGAGGATGCCATGCGGCGCGGGCTGGTCCGGGAGGAGCCCAACGGGTCGCGGAACCGGATCCAGACGCCGGTGCTGCTCGAGGCGGCTGAGCAGAACGGGTTCGACGCGCTGTTCGGCGGGGGCCGGCGCGACGAGGAGAAGGCACGGGCCAAGGAGCGCGTGTTCTCGTTCCGCGACGAGTTCGGCCAGTGGGACCCCAAGAACCAGCGGCCCGAGATCTGGAACCTCTACAACGGCCGGGTGTTCCCGGGCCAGAGCATCCGCGTCTTCCCCCTCTCGAACTGGACCGAGCTCGACATCTGGACCTACATCCTGGAGGAAGGGGTCGAGATCCCGGAGCTGTACCTCGCGGCCGACCGCGAGGTCGTCGAGCGGGCCGGCATGCTGTACGCGGTCAACCCGTTCATCGTGCCCCGCGACGGGGAGACGGTCGCGGTCCGTCGCGTCCGCTATCGCACCATCGGTGACGCCAACCTGACGGCGGCCGTCGAGTCGGATGCCGACACCGTCGAGCGGATCGTGGCCGAGATCGCCGCGGTCCGGATCACCGAGCGAGGCGCGACGCGGGGCGACGACAAGGTCAGCGAGGCGGCCATGGAAGACCGCAAGAAGGAGGGCTACTTCTGATGCCCGGCGAGCTGCTCCGGTTCGCGACCGCCGGCTCCGTCGACGACGGCAAGAGCACCCTCATCGGCCGCCTGCTGTACGACTCCAAGACCCTGTTCACGGACCAGCTGGAAGCAGTCGAGCAGGTCAGCCGCGATCGCGGCAACGACTACACGGACCTCGCGCTGCTGACCGACGGCCTGCGCGCGGAACGCGAGCAGGGCATCACGATCGACGTCGCCTATCGGTACTTCGCGACACCCCGGCGCAAGTTCATCATCGCGGACACGCCCGGCCACATCCAGTACACCCGGAACATGGTGACGGGTGCCTCGACGGCCGACGTCGCGTTGATCCTGCTCGATGCCCGCAAGGGCATCACCGAGCAGAGCCGCCGCCACGCGTTCCTGGCCACGCTGCTGGGCGTCCCCCACCTCGTGGTGTGCGTGAACAAGATGGACCTCGTCGGCTTCTCGGAAGCCCGGTTCGACGAGATCCGCCGGGAGTTCGAGGACTTCGCCACCCGGCTCCGGGTCCGGGACATGACGTTCATCCCGATCTCGGCGCTGCTGGGCGACAACGTCGTGACGCGCTCGGACAACATGCGCTGGTACGACGGCTCGCCGCTGCTCAGCCACCTCGAGCGGCTGCACGTCTCGAGCGATCGCAACTTCGTGGACGTCCGGTTCCCCGTCCAGTACGTCGTGCGCCCGCAGTCGTTCGAGGTGATCGACTACCGCGGCTACGCGGGAACTGTCGCCTCGGGCGTGCTCAAGCCCGGTGACCGGGTCCTCGCCCTGCCCAGCGGCATGGAGTCGACCATCGCCAGCATCGAGACCGCCGACGGTGCGGTCAGCGAGGCGTTTCCGCCCATGGCGGTCACCGTCACCCTGACCGACGACATCGATCTCGGCCGCGGCGACATGCTGTGTCGGCCGCACAACGTGCCCAGCGTCGTCCAGGACATCGACGCCCAGGTCTGCTGGATGGACGAGAGCGCGCCGCTCACGGTCGGCCGCAAGTACGCCATCAAGCACACGACCCGGTGGGCGAGGGTGCTGGTCAGGACCATCGACTACCGGATCGACGTCAACACCCTCCACCGGGACGAGGCGGCGACCGAGCTCGTGCTCAACGAGATCGGCCGCGTCCAGCTGCGGTCCACGCAGCCCCTGTTCGTCGACCCGTACCTCGAGAATCGCCAGACCGGCGCGTTCATCCTGGTCGACGAGAGCAGCAACAAGACCGTCGCGGCGGGGATGATCGGGCGGATCGCCGGCGGGTTCTGATCGATCGCCGCGGCTCGGCACCCGGGCGCCACCGGCGCCCGCCGCAGCGTCTACGCGGTCACCGCGGCAGCC
This sequence comes from uncultured Chloroflexia bacterium, assembly GCA_963732805.1. Taxonomy (GTDB): domain Bacteria; phylum Chloroflexota; class Limnocylindria; order Limnocylindrales; family CSP1-4; genus CAIXZV01. The sequence goes on along the minus strand of CAVTAW010000001.1, from coordinate 978,879 downwards.
GGGCCCTCGCGCCCCTCCGGGCGGGGCGCGTCATCCGCCTCGATCGTCTCGATCACCAGCCGCCAGGTGGCCGAGATGATCGCCGCGATCGGCACCACCAGGAACATGCCCAGGATGCCGGCGACCGCGCCGCCGATCGGGACCGCGAGCAGCACGACGGCCGGATGGAGCGACAGCGCCTTCCCGTACACGATGGGGGCGATGCCGCTGCCCTGGACCAGGTTGAACACCACGGTGTACACGCCCATGATCACGATGTCGGAGGTGGTGCCGACCGCCACGGCCACGAGGAACGCGAGCGCGGTCGACAGGAATGAGCCGATGTACGGGATGAACCCGCCGAAGAAGCTCAGCACTGCGATCGGGAGGGCGAGCGGCAGGCCCAGCAGCACCATGATCAGGCCGCTGGTGACGCCGCCGAACGCCGAGATCACGGCCGTGCCGCCCATGTAGCCCGCCAGCACCGAGACCGCCCGGTCACCGGCGCGGTCGAGCCGCTGCCGGCGCAATTCCGCCAACCGTCCGGTGAACGCGCCCCACACGGTCGGCCCGTCCCGCAGGAAGAAGAACGTCAGCAGCATCCACAGGATGACGGACAGGACGAAGGCGAGCAGGCTGCCGAGCAGGCCGCCCACGTCGATCGTGAGCGTGGTGCTCAGCTCACCGACCGCGTCCGCGAGCCAGTCGAGATGCAGGTTCGTGGCGCCCTGGAGCGCCGTGTCAAGGATGTCGCGCATCGGCCGGATGGTCCACGCGATCGAGGCCACGAACGCGACGATGACCGCGACCGTCGTCCCGATGGTGGCCGCCGCCGCGGCGGCGGATCTCGACCAGCCCGCCCGCATCAGCCAGCGCACGATCGGGAGGATGGTGGCCGCGATGACGACGGCCAGCACCGCGGGCACGACGATGCTGGGAACCTGCACGATCAGCTGCACGATGACCCAGCCCACCCCGAAGACCACCAGCGCGCGCCAGCTCCACTGGGCGAGGCGATCCAGCCAGATGGGCACGCTCCAGCCGGCATCGGTGGTCGCCGGGCCGGCGGGCTCGGCGGGACCCATCCCGAGCGCGACGATGATCGACTTGCTCACCGAGAGCAGGAACACGGTCACCGGCAGGGCGGCGATGAGCCCCAGGACGCCGAACAGCGTCGTGGCCGCCGGGATCGCCACGACCACGATCACCGGGTTCGCGTCGATGCTCGACCCGATCGACGTCCCCGCGAGCAGGCGGGTCGCGATCACCGATGTCGCCCCCATGGCCAGGATCACGGCGAGCCCCGCCGCCGGGCCGACCAGCGTCAACGAGACCAGGGCGAGCATCGCGGTCACGGCGATCGCGCCGAGGTAGGGAACGAAGCCGGCCAGGAACACCAGTGCGGTCATCGCCGCCACCAGCGGGATCCCGAGGACCGTGAGCACCACGCTGATGACGATCGCGTCGATCGCGGCGAGCACCGCGGTCCGGCGGACGTAGCGGCTGACGTCGCCCAGCCCCTCGCGGGCGCTCTGGGTGACGGTTGCCGCCTGCCACGGGGAGAGCAGGCCCATCGCCCAGGCCCAGCCCCGGTCGCCGTCCTGGAGCAGGAAGTAGGTCAGGAAGAACGCGAGCACGCCCACCGTGCCCACGGTGATCGCCGTCTGGCCCACGGCGGCCAGGTTGAAGGACACCAGGGAGCGAACCGAATCCGCCAGGGCTGCGAGCGCGTCGGTGATCCAGCCGGGCGCACCCAGCTCGGCCAGCTGGTCCACGATGTCGCGGATCCCCGTCACGGCGGCCGTCACGATCTCGGCGACCGACGGCGCGATGGCGACCACCAGCAGCACGAGGGTGAGCACCAGGCCCACGGCTCCGGCGCCCAGTCCGATCGCGGCGGCGATGGACCGGGACACGCCCCGCTCGCGGAGACCGGCCACCGCGGGGGCGACGACCGCCGCCACCAGCGTCGACAGCAGGACCGCTGCCGTGACCGTCGACAGCAGGACCGCGATGGCGCCGAGCACCAGGCCCAGCGCAGCGATGACGAGCAGCCGCCAGCCGACGCTGGCCAGCCGGTCCAGCCAGACCGGGACCAGGTCGGCGCGGTTGCCGCGGGGGCGGCACGGAAGCCATGGTCAGGCTGCGCGCCGCCCCGCGAGAGCGATCCGGGCGATCAGCCCATCGCCTTCTTCTTGAGGGCCTCGTACTCCGGCTGGGTGATCGCACCCGCCTGGAGCAGCTGGTTGAGCTTCGCGATCTGGTCGGCCGGGGTGACGCCTGCGGCCGCCGAGGCGGCGGCGTCGGCCCTGGCCATCAGCTCCACGTCCTGCGCGGTGACCTTGGGCCGCATCAGCATGTACACGAGCGCGCCCAGGAACGGCAGCACGAACAGGACCACGATCCAGATGACCTTGGCGCCGCCGCTCAGGTCGTTGCGCCGGAAGATGTCGCCGAAGATCGAGATGAAGATCCAGATCGCCATGAACCAGAAGAAGAAGAACACCATCGACCACACGAGGTCCCAGAACCCGAAGGTCGAGGTGCCCACCTGGTTGCAGCCGGCCGCCAGCAGGCCCAGCACGGCGATCGCCGGCACCACTGGCCGGCCGAGCAGCGAGCGGGCGTCCCGCATCAGTGTCATCTCTCCCACCTCCATCAATGTTGCCGAGTGTGTTGACCACAAACGCTTGAGCGACGAAACGATACAGCCTCACGTGCAGCCCGCACCACCCGATTCCGAACGCGTCCTGTCAGAACGGCCAGATGAGCGGCACCAGCACCACCGCGGCCACGAACGTCACGCCCAGCAGCAGGATGCCGAGCCTCCAGTAGTCGCCGAAGCGGTAGCCGGCAGGCGACATGACCATGAGGTTCACGGGCGTCGCCACGGGTGTCAGGTACGCCGCCGAGGCGGCGACCGTGAGCGACATCAGCACCGGTCGGACCGACAGCCCGAGGTCGGTCGCGGCGGCGACCGCGATCGGGATCATGATCAGGGCCGTGGCCATGTTGCTGATCAGCTGGCCGAACGCCGCGGTCACGATGAACAGGCCCGCGAGCAGCGCATACGGTCCGAGCGGTCCGACGATGCCGACCAGCTGCTCGGCGATCAGATCGGCGGCTCCGGTCCGGGTCATGGCCGTGGACAGCGGGATCATGCCCGCGACGAGGACCACGGTCGTCCACGAGATCGAGCGATAGGCGCCGTCGACGCTGAGCACGCGCAGCAGGATCAGCGATCCGGCGGCCAGCAGGCCGGCGATGACCGCGGGGACGATCCCCGTGGCCAGGGCGACCACGAACGCCGCGAGCACCGCGATCGCCCGTCCGGCACCAGTGCCCAGGGGAACCGCCTGGCGGCGCACCAGCTCCGGTTCGTCCACCACCAGCACCCGGGGATCGGCGGCGTGCTGGCTGATCACGTCCCACGGCCCCTGGAGGAGGAGCGTGTCGCCCGCCCTGAGCGCCACCTCCCGGGGACCGGCGTCCTCTCCCTGGCGCTGGACGGCCAGGATCACCGCCTCGCCGGCCGCGGTCATCATGCCCGGAAACGCGACCTCGCCGATCAACGGCGATCGCGGGGGAATGACCATCTCGACCACGCCCGACCCGCGTCCCACGAGCGTCGCCGACAGGTCCACGTGCCCCTCTGCGCCGGTCTCGAGCGAGAGGCGAGCGGCGAGCGACTCCGCATCCGCCAGCGGTCCGCGCACGAGCAGCGCGTCACCGGCGGCCAGGGCCTGGTCGGGACGCGACGGCGTGCCGTCCGCCGCCAGGACCCCGACCAGCGCGAGGTCACCGGCCCCCCGCAGGTCCACCTCGCCGCGCGACCGGCCGACCAACGGCGACAGGGCGCCGATCCACAGGGGCCGGACGTCGCTGTCCAGCCCGTATGCCTCCACCAGGGTCCGGGCATGCCGGCTGAGGTCGGGTGGCATCGTCCTGGGCCGCCGCTCCGGGATGACACGCGGGCCCACGGTCACGGTCACCGCGATCACGGCGAGCACCAGCGGCACCCCCACCAGCGTGAACTCGAAGAACCCGAACCCGTGCTCGCCGGCGTTCAGGGCGGCCTCGGACACGATCACGTTCACCGGCGTCCCGGTGAGCGCGAGCATCGAGCCCGCGTGCGCACCGAACACCAGCGGGAGCAGCAGCTGCGATGGCGACCGGCCGGTGCGGACCGCCATCACCACCACGACCGGGATCAGCGCCGCGACCGCCCCGTTGACGCTGATGAGCGCCGTGAGCAGCGCGACCAGCAGCATCGTGAGCGCCACCAGGCGACCCCGGCCCTCACCCGCACGGTCGATGAGCTGCTGGCCCGCCCAGGTCGTCACGCCGGTGGCGTCAAGCGCCTCGCTGACCACGAACAGCGATGCGATGAAGATCACGGCCGGGTCGCTGAAGCCGGCCAGCGCGACCTCGAGCGGGAGCAGCCCGGTTGCCCACAGCGCGATTGCCGCGCCGATCGCCACCAGCCCCACCGGCACCCGGCCCGAGACGAACAGCACGACGACGCCCGCCAGGATGGCGAACGCGATCGCGATGTCCGTGGTCACCGCGCGCGACCGTCGGGTGCCGGCACGCCCCGCACGGAGCGCGGGTTCCTCAAAGCGAGACCGGGTACCCCGGCCCGAGCGGCAGGCCGAGCAGGAACCAGGCAATGAACAGGAGGATCCACACGGCCGCGATGCACACGACGTAGGGGATCATCAGCGCGATGATCGTCCCGATGCCGGCGGTCTTCTGGTAGCGCTGGGCAACCGTGACCATGAACGGCAGGTACACCATCAGCGGCGTGATCACGTTGACCGGCGAGTCGGCGACCCGATAGGCCGCGAGCCCCGTCTGGGGCGGCACCCCAAGCTGGACGAACAGGGGGACGAAGATCGGGGCGAAGATCGCCCACTTGGGGATGATCCCGGGGATGATGATGTCCAGCAGCAGGATGATCACGATCATCCCGATCAGCAGGGGAAGGGCGCCGATGCCGGCTGCCTCGAGCCACTCCGCGAGCGCGATCGCGAGCACGCTGGGCAGGTTGCTGAAGTTGAAGTAGGCGATGAACTGGCTGATCATCAGCAGCATGAACACGAGGCCGCCCAGACCAGCGAAGGTCCTGGTCACCGCGGCGATGACCTCGTTGCTGCTCCGGAACGTCTTCGCGCCGATGCCATAGGCGATCCCGGCGATGAGGAACACCATGGCGATGATGAACAGCAGGCTGTCCATGAACGGCGTGGTGCCGATGATGTCGCCGGTATCCGGGTCGCGCAGCGGCGCGCCGGCCGGGAGGGTGATGAGCAGCACCAGCGCGAGGAACCCGACAAAGGCGATCGCCGCGTAGCGCAGGCCCCTGGACTCCGCCGCGGGATCGATCGGCGCCTCGTCGCCCTCGCCTTCGACCTCCCCGTGGAACCCGCCGAGCCGGGGCTCCACGATGCGCTCCGTGACGACGGCTGCCACGACGGCGAGCACGATCGACGAGACGATGCTGAACCAGTAGTTGGCCACGATGGTCAACGGGGCGCTGCCGACCGATCCCAGCGCCTCGTTGGTGATCTCCGTGATCATCGCGTCGATCGGGCCCAGGATCGGGTTGACGCCGAACACGGCGCCCACGCCCGCGAAGCAGGCCGCCATGCCGGCCAGCGGATGCCGGCCCACGCTCATGAACGCCGCCGCGCCCAGCGGAACGAGGATCAAGTAGCCGGCGTCGGAGGCGACGCTCGCCATCACGCCGACGAAGATGAGGATGAACGACAGCAGCCGTCGTGGCGATGCCGCGACCAGCTTGCGGATCAGGGCAGCCATCAGACCACCCGCCTCGGCCACGCCGGCACCCATCAGGGCGACGAAGGTGACCGCGACCACGCCGAAGCCCGCGAAGTTGGACACGAACGAGGTGAAGATGAACCGGATCCCCTCGGTCGAGAGGAGGCCGCGGATCGGGATCGTGACCTCTTCGATGTGCCATCCGTTGTTGAGCAGGTCGCCGGCGTTGGCGTCGGGCTGCGACGTGTCCGGGTAGTAGTCCGGGGTCACCTGGACGTTGTCGGGAACCGCGATCTGGTCCGTGACCGAGACGCCGGCGATGGCCAGCACCTGCGAGACGACGATCACACCGATGATCAGGTACAGGAACATCATCACGGGGTGGGGAACGCGATTCCCCGCCCGCTCGATGAAGTCGAGCAGCCGGGCCATCCCCGAGTGCTGCGGAGCGGTGGCTGCCGTCATCGCCAGTGCGCCTCCCTCAGGTGCCGACAGGTAGCCGGGATCGGTTCAGGCACCCGGGCGGTGGAAGCCGCACGCGAGCTCGATCAGCAGGCGCGTCCCGAACGCCGTGGCCCCGATCGACCGCCAGGAATCGTCGACGTCGGTCTGCATGGGGCCGCAGATGTCCAGGTGCCCGAACGGCGTGCTGCCGGCGAACTCCTCCAGGAACAGCCCCGCCGTGATCGTGCCGGCGTTCTCGCCACCCAGGTTCTTGATGTCCGCGATGGACGAGTGGAGCTTGTGGCGATAGCGCGGGACGAGCGGGAGTCGCCACACGGGCTCGTCCGCAGCGTCGCCGGCTGCGGCGAGCTGCGCCACCAGATCGTCGTTGTTGCCCAGCATCGCGGCGAGGGCCGTCCCGAACGTCCGCATCGCCGCGCCGGTCAGGGTTGCGATGGTGACGATGGCGTCCACGCCCTGCTCGGTCGCGAGGGCCATGCCGTCGGCCATCACCAGCCGTCCCTCGGCATCGGTGTTCACGACCTCGACGGTCGTGCCGCCCCTGATCGTGAGCACGTCGCCGAGGCGCATGGCCTTGCCGGAGGGCAGGTTGTCGGTGCACATCAGGTACCCGGTGACCAGGGCGGGACAACCGAGCGCTTGGAGCGCGGTCATCGAGCACAGGACGGCCGCCGCGCCCGACATGTCCAGCTTCATCGACGCGTGAAGCGCGTCGCTGGGCTTGAGGCTCAGGCCGCCGGCGTCGTACATGATGCCCTTGCCGACCAGGGCGAGATGACCGGTCGGCTCGACCGGGCGGCCGTCGGCCGCGGCGGGCCGGTAGGTCAGCCTGACCATCCGCGGCGGCTCGTCGCTGCCGGCGTTGACGCCCAGCAGGCCGCCGCAGCCGAGCTCGAGCAGCGCCTTCTCGTCGAACACCTCGACCTCGAGGCCGTGCTCGGCGCCCAGGAGCTGGGCGATCTCGGCCATCCGCGACGCGGACAGGTGCATCGGTGGGGTGTTGGCCAGGTCTCGCCCCAGCTGGGTGGCCTCGGCGGTGATGCGTCCGCGCCGGGCTCCTTCGGCCACGGCATCGCGCCGCGCGTCGTCGGTGACCAGCGTGAGCGCCCCGAGGGCTGTCTCCCCCGGCTGGTCCCGGAACGCCCGGTACCGGTATCTCGCGAGGAGCACGCCCTCGGTGATCGCCTGGCCGGCAGCGGCCGGCGCCACGCCGGGCACGTCCGCCAGGCTGATCGCGACCCGCGAGTGGCGAGCTGCCGCACGGGCAAACGCGGCCGCCGCGTCCCTGAGGGACGCCTCGTCCAGCCGGCCCGGGATCCCGATGCCCACCAGGACGATCTCGGGGACGGCGTCGCCGGGGATGGCCATCGCCTGGCCGACGTCCCCCGTGAAGCCGGCGGCCGTCAGCGCCCCCCGGCTCATCCCGATCGACGCCGGCACGGGACCGTCCACGCCGACTGCGATGCCCAGGGCGGTCGCCTGCGATGGAACCGACGTCACCGCCTCCACCACCATGTCCGCCGCGATGCGACGTGATGGCAGCGGGTCGAAGCCGGCTCCCGCCCGGGTCACCCGAGCGCCAACGGACACCATCGAACCAGGCCCTCCGCGTGGGGACTCCCGTCCAAGCTCATCCTGTGCCGGCTCGGGAACGGGGACACACCGTCCACGCCGCCAGCGGAGCGTAGCGGTTCGCGCAAGAGTTTGGAAGCCGATCCGCCGCGGCACGCAGCCACGGCGCGGAGCCGCAGTCGTCGCCGCGACGGAGCCGCGGCGCTCCGCCGCGGCGCGCAGCCACGGCGCGGAACCCGGCTCGCCGGCGCGACGAGGTCAGGCCCGGACGAACACCAGGGCGGGCCGGTCGCCGGGGGCGCTCAACTTCAGGTTGTCGCCGTCGGCGGACACCTCGGTCACCAGGCCCAGCGCCTGCAGGTAGGCGATCTCCACGGTCGCCATCGGGTCCTGGCAGGCCATCTTGGTGGTGGCCAGCGGACCGATCGCGATCGTGCCCCCATTGATGGTGTAGGGACCCGTGAACGTGTTGCAGCCGGCGTTGCCGCTGGCGGTGCCGTTCGCGAACGTGATGCCCGGCGTGACCGCGGCGGGCACGGTGAACTCCCGTGCGTCGGGGGTGGTGTAGCGAAGGAGCCGCCAGCTGCCCTCGATCCCGCCGGTCCCAGCCGGTGACGCGGTGGCCGACGAGGACCCGCAGGCACCCACGATCGTCGCCACCACCAGCCCGATCGCCAGCGCGACCAGGCGCCGTCGATCGACGCGGATCATCCGAGGCATTGAACCCTCCCGAGCTCGGCCCGCGACAGGTCGCGGTCATGAGGCGAGCGGCGGCGAGCAGCCCCCAGGCGGCCAGCCGGCACGCGATGTGCCGCAAGCCGCGGCACCGGCCAGTATGCCGAAGCCGCCGTTGGTGTGATGTCTTGATCCGGTGTATCGTCTCCGACCGATCGTTCGGCGTAGCCGAACCATCAGGAATGTACCAAGGAACTGATGATCACCACCCCTGACCGCACCACGGCCATGGAGCGCGCCCTGGCCGGCTTCGAGACCCTCATGCAGCGCCTTGCCGGCACGCATGCCCCGGAGTTCCTGGAGATCGACGTGACGATGCCCCAGGCAAAGGTGGTCTACCTGCTTGCGGCAACCGGCGAGCTGCACATGTCTGACCTCGTCCACCAGCTGGGCGTCTCGCTGTCGACGGTGAGCGGGCTGGTTGACCGCGTGGTCGATCACGGGCTCGCGGTCCGGCGGGATGACCCGGTGGACCGACGGCAGGTGGTGGTCTCGCTCACCCCGGCGGGCAGCCGGTTCATCGACCGCTTCCGGGAGCTCAACACCCGCCAGATGCGGGGCCTCCTCGAGCTCGTCGACGACGACGGTCTCGCCCGCGTGATCGAGGCGCTCGCGATCCTGGCCGACGCAGCCCGGCGCCTCACCCCCGACGTCGATCCCCTTTCGCGCACGCCTGTCGGCTCGAACCCGGCACCTGCGCTCCCTTCCTCCACCGTTCGAAAGGATCCTGCATGAGCCGCCTCTCGGAGTTCGCGGTCGCCAAGCGCAGCGTGACCCTCCTCCTTGCCGCCGCCCTGTTCATCGCCGGTCTCGCCGCGTGGGGCAATCTCAAGCAGGAGCTGCTGCCCGACATCGAGTTCCCCGTTATCACGGTGATCGCGCCGCTACCGGGAGCGGGCGCCGCCGACGTGGCCGAGCAGGTGACCAAGCCCATCGAGCGGGCGATCTCCGGGGTCCCGCGCCTGGAGAACCTCCAGTCGACCTCTGCCAACTCGATCGCGCTGGTCGTCGCGCAGTTCTCCTACGGCACGGATGTCAAGGAAACACGCTCCCAGATCGAGCAGAACCTGCAGACCGCCGGGCTGCCGAGCACGGTCACGCCGCAGGTGAGCGCCCTCAACATCAACGCATCGCCGGTCATCATCGCCTCGGTGGCCGCCACGACCGAAGACGGGTTGGCCGACGCCGCACGCCTGGCCGACACGGAGATCGCGCCCGCGCTGCTCGCGCTCGACGGTGTCGCGAGCGTGGACATCACCGGTGGCGAGGAGCAGCGGGTCACGGTGACCCTTGATCCTGCCAAGCTGTCCGAGGCCGGGATCTCCGCCCAGCAGGTATCCGGCGTGCTCACCGCCAACAACCTGACCGTTCCCTCGGGCGAGGTCAGGACCGACGGATCACGGGTACCCGTGTCCACCATCGCCGCGATCGGGAGCGTGGATGAGATCAAGGCGCTCGTCGTCGGCGTCCGGACGCCCACCGCGCCGACGGGCCCCACCGCGCCCGGCGCGTCCGCGGCACCCGGGGCGTCGGCGGCACCGGCCCAGCCCGTGGCGTCGGCCCAGCCCGTGGTGCCTGTCCCCGTGACGATCGGTGAGCTGGGCAGCGTCGAGGTCCTCGGCGTCGCGACGACCGGCTACGCGCGCACCGGAACCCCGCAGACGGGCAGCAATCCTGCGCTGTCGCTGTCGGTGTCCAAGACCTCGAACGCCAACACGGTCGAGGTCGCCGACGAGGTCACCGCCAAGCTCGACGAGCTGGGTCGGCAGCACGGCGACGTCGTGACGATCACCGTGGTGTCCGACCTCTCCTCGTTCATCAAGGAGTCGCGCGACGGGCTGCTGCGCGAAGGCGGTACCGGCGCGCTGTTCGCGGTCCTGACGATCTTCCTGTTCCTGTTCAGCCTGCGCTCCACGCTCGTCGCGGCGGTCAGCATCCCGCTGTCGCTGCTGACCGCGTTGGTCGTCATGCAGGGAACCGGCGTCACCCTCAACATCATGACCCTGGGCGGGCTCGCGGTCGCCGTCGGGCGAGTCGTGGACGACGCGATCGTCGTCCTGGAGAACATCTACCGCCACCGCGCCAAGGGCGAGGACCGCCTCACGGCGTCCATCAACGGTCCACGCGAAGTCGCGGGGGCGATCACCGCCGCGACCGTCACGACCGTCGGCGTGTTCCTGCCACTCGGATTCGTGGGCGGCCTCGTCAGCCAGTTCTTCCTGCCGTTCGCGCTGACCGTGACGTTCGCGCTGCTCGCGTCGCTCGTGTGCGCGCTGACCGTGGTTCCCGTGCTCGCCTACCTGTTCATCGGCAAGGTGCCGTCCAACGTGGACGAGGACGGCGAGCCCCGGAACTCGATCTGGATCCGGCTCTACACGCCCACCATCACCTTTGCCCTGCGCAACCGCTGGACCAAGCTCGGCGTGCTGGGCGTCGCGATCGTCCTGTTCCTCTCGACCGGCCTGATCGCGCCCCTGCTGCCCACCCAGTTCATCAACGCCGGTGGCGAGAAGCTGGTATCGGTCATCGTGGCTCCGCCGCCGGGGACCGCTTCCGACGCCGTCCTCGAACGGGCCGTCCAGGCGGAGAACATCCTGCTGGCCGATCCCAAGGTGCTCCTCGTCCAGACGTCGGTGCCGGGCGAGGGTGACGCCGGGTTCCAGTCGATCGTGGCCGCGATGGGCGGCCAGCCGGCCAACAGCGCACGCATGACGGTGCGCCTCGAGGACGACGTCGACCTGACCGACTACGCCAAGATCCTGTCCGACGAGCTGGCGCCGATCAAGACCGAGGGCTTCGACGTCGCCGTGTCCCAGCTGGCGGGATTCAGTTCCAACGGTCTCAACGTGATCGTCTCGGGCGACGATCCGGCCCAGGTGTCCGCCGCCAACGACGTCGTCCTGGGTGCCCTGCAGGACAACACCGCCCTGCTCAACCTCAAGTCCGACCTGTCCAAGGGCACGCCCGAGATCCAGGTCACCCCCGACCCGAACAAGAGCATCCTGGTCGGATTGACTGCCGCCCAGGTTGCCCAGGAGGTCCGCGGGGCGCTCGTCGGCTCGACGGCCACGCGGGTGCAGATCGCCGGGCAGACCGGCCCCGTCGATGTCTTCGTGCAGGTCGACCCGGCCCAGGTCACCTCTGTCGAGACGCTCCAGCAGCTACCCGTCGGGACGGTCACCAGGGTGCCGCTGGGCCAGATCGCGACCGTCAAGGAGGTGGATGCCCAAGGTTCGATCACCCGCATCGACCAGTCCCCGGCCGCCTCGATCACGGCCGAGATCGCGGACGTGGACACGGGCAAGGTCAGCCAGGACGTCCAGGCCGAGATTGACGCCCTCAACGCCGACGGGTCGATCCCCTCGGGCGTCGACGTCCGCCTCGCCGGGGTCACCCAGCAGATGAACGAGGCGTTCGGCGGCCTGTTCTTCTCGATGGGCGTCGCCATGCTCGTCGTGTACATCGCGATGGTGCTGACGTTCAACTCGCTCATCACCCCGTTCATCATCATGTTCAGCCTGCCGCTGGCCACGATCGGCGCGTTCCCCGCGCTGCTGCTGACCGGCCGGCCGATCGGCGTGAGCGCCCTCATCGGCTTCCTGATGCTGATCGGAATCGTGGTGACCAATGCGATCGTGCTCCTTGACCTGGTCGAACGGCTTCGATCCCAGGGCATGTCCACCAGGGAGGCGCTGATCGAGGGCGGCCGGACCCGGGTGCGCCCGATCCTGATGACGGCGATCGCGACGATCCTGGCCCTGATCCCGCTTGCGGCGGGCTTCAACCAGGGGTCGATCATCGCCGCCGAGCTGGGGACGGTCGTCATCGGCGGCCTGTTCAGCTCCACGTTCCTCACGCTGCTGGTCGTGCCGGTGGTGTACTCGCTGGTGGACGGGGTCCGCCGGCGGGTCAGCCGGCGCATGGCCGGGGCCCCGGCCTCGCCCGCCACGCTCGCGACCGAGTAGCGGTCCCCGGTCTCGAGGCACCGTACGATGGCGACATCACAGGAGGCATGACGATGGCGATCACACGGTTCGCGGAAGTGTCCTGGGCCGGCGACCTGGTCAGCGGGTCCGGCTCGATCAACTATGTGACCTCGGGGTCCTTTACCCGGCTACCCGTCACGTGGGCGTCGAGGACCGAGGATCACAACGGCCGGACCAGCCCGGAGGAGCTGCTGGCCGCCGCGCACGCGTCGTGCTACTCGATGGCGTTCAGCGGCGGGCTTGCCCGGAACGGCACCCCGCCCACGAGCCTCGACGTCAAGGCCGAGGTCACGTTCGACAAGCTCGAGGCAGGCTGGACCGTCACCCGCAGCACCCTGACCGTCCGCGGCGTGGTGCCGGGCATCGACGCGGCGAAGTTCACCGAGCTCGCCGACGCGGCCAAGGACGGGTGCCCGATCTCGCGAGCGCTCACGGGCAACGTCGAGCTGAGCGTGAAGGCAGAGCTCGCCGGCTGACCCGCCGCGGGCTCGACGGTGGCACCGCGGGCCCCCGCGGCCTCGCGTGTCACCCGTGGCTTCGCGTGCCACCCATGGCTTCGCGTGCTACCCGTGGCTTCGCGTGCCACCACGCGGCCTCCCTGTCGCCTGCCGCCTCCCTGCCTCTCCGCTGCTCCCAGCGGCTGGCGGCTCCCCGCGCCTCGGCTGCTCCCCGCGCCTCGGCTGCTCCCCGCGCCTCGGCTGCTCCCCGCGCCTCGGCTGCTCCCCAAGCGAGCACTATGGCGGTCATGGGTCTCGGCCTGCTCCCGGAGCGAGCGGTGTGGCGGTTATCGCCCCAAGCCGCTCTCCGGGCGAGCCATGCGGCGGTTCCCGGGCCAACGGCGCGGCGATCACCGCCGGATGGCTCCCGGAGCGAGCCGCCCGCGGGCACGCGGGCCAACGACGCGGCGATCACCGCTGGATGGCTCCCGTAGCGATCCGCCCGCGGCCACGCGGGCCAACGGCGCGGCGATCACCGCTGGATGGCTCCCGGAGCGAGCCATCCAGCGAGCCACGCGCGACGTCGGGCGCGATGACGAGCCGCCGCGGGCACGGGTGCCGGCCGGGCATGCCCGGCCGGGTGTCAGGCCGCTGGCCCCCCCGAACCGGGCACCCTGGCACCCGTCGATCGGGCTGGTCGGCCTGGTTCTCAACAGCAGATGCGTAATATATTACGTACATGCCTGAGATCCCGGTTCCGGATCCCCGTCCCGAGCTGTTCGGCACGCTGTTCGTCGTTGTCCAGCACCTCTCGCGGCGCCTCGACGAGGCCCTCCTGCCACTCGGGCTCACATCCCGCCAGTGGCTGCTCCTGGCCGTGCTCGAGCGCTGGTTCGACGGTCGACACCCATCCCTCACCGAGGCGGCTGCCCGCTACGGGACGTCGCGCCAGAACGTCAAGCAGGTTGCCCTGGGCCTTGAGCGGCAGGGCTACCTGCGACTGGTCCTCGATCCGGCGGACCGACGAACGACGCGCCTGGTCGTCACCGAGAAGGTGCGTGTCTTCGAGGAGCCCGTGAACGTCGCCCGCGGCGAGGCGCTGCTCGATGCGACGTTCGCAGGCCTGGCCGCCCGCGACCTCGTCCGGCTCCATGGGCTCATGGCGGGATGGCTCCTGGGCATCCACCAGGAGCAGGTCGCCGCGACGGGAACCCGTGCGGGCGTGGCCATCCGGCGAGGCGGGGAACGCCCGGAGCCCCGGAATTGACGTCTCGTGCCGACCGCCGGGACCTGGCTCTGCCAACGCTGGTGGAGCGGCCTGCGGTCGCGCATGCGCCCGCTGGTGAGAGCGGCCCCGCGGCCAACGGGCCTGAAGCCTGGGACTGCCCCGCCAACCCGACCGCCACACCCAGGATCGCCCAGCTGGGCGAGCGGCGATCCCTCGCGGCGATTCCTCCAATTGACCGGTCGCGCGTCCCCGACGGCCATCCAGCTCAGGGAGTGTTCCACGTGACCTCATCAAGCCTCGCTTTCCGGTTTGCGGTCGGTGCCACGGCGCTCGCGGCGATCGCCGCGGTCCTCGGCCTCGCCACCGACGTGTATCGCGATGTGCCCGCGATGATCGACCAGGCCTGGGCGGCGGACCTCGCGACGTTGTCTGTCGCGGTCCCCGTCATGGCGATTGGGCTGTGGCTCGCGGGCCGAAGCTCGGATCGAGCCCGCCTGGTCGTCGCCGGCAGCCTCGGCTACCTCGTGTACACCTACGCGATCTACGCCTTCCAGGTGGTTGTGAGCCCGGTCACGCCGCTGCACATCGCGATCCTGGGGCTGGCCGCGTGGGCCATGCTGCTCGACGCGCCGACGCTGTTGCGGGACACGGTCGGGGTCGGCGACGGCCTGCCGCGACGGACGACGGCCGGGTTCCTCGCCCTGGTCGCCGCCCTGTTCGCCGCCCTGTGGCTGGGCCAGATCGCATCGGCGATCACGACCGGCGAGCTGCCCGCAGCGGTCAGCGATCTGAACCTGCCCACCAGCGCGGTCTACACGCTGGACCTCGCGTTCGCGCTCCCGCTGCTGGCCCTCGCCGCCTGGCGCCTCGTGCTCCGGCCCGCGACCGGCTACCCGCTGGCGCTCGCAGGGCTCGTGTTCTGCGTTGAGATGGCGCTCAGCGTGCTCGCGATGTTCCTGATCCAGGCGTCGCGCGGCGAGCTGGCCGATCTGTCCGTGGCCCTCGTGTTCGCCACGATCGCCCTGGTCGCCGCGCTGCTCGCGGGACGTGGCCTCGTGACACGTCCCCCGCACCGCCAGGCCGTGCCGGCAGGGGCGGCGTGATGCGCGCTCGGGGCCGCGTGATGCGCGCTCGGGCCGCGTGATGCGCGGCTGGGCCGCTACCCGATCGTGAGGATCCGGCGCGGGTTCTCGATCGTCAGCCGGTCGATCTCGGCGTCGGACAGGCCGGCCGCCCGGAGCCTCGGCAGGAACGTGTCCTGGAGGTACGTGTAGCCGTTGCCCTCGTAGCGATGCAGCTGGCTGTTGTGACAGACATCGAGGCTCAGGAGCACCCGGTCCAGGTGTCCGCGATGGATCAGCTCCAGCAGCAGGTCCACCACCCGGCCTTCACCGTGCTTCTCCATGGGCGTGAACGACATGCCCAGGAAGTCGAACTCGATGGACGCGCCCCGGGCGATCAGGCCCAGGTAGTGGTCGAGCACCGGGTAGCTGTCGGCATGGCCGATGACGACGCGTCCCGGGTCCACGCCCTCCTCCTCGAAGATCGTCATCTGGGCCGCCCCAACATCGGACATGACCGCGTGGGTGATGATCCCGAGGCCTGTCCGACGCGCCGCCCTGGCCACCGCCCGGTGCACGCGCTCCTCCGCGGGGGTCATCCACGGCTTGTCGGTGCCGATCTCGCCCAGGATCCCGGTTCGAATGCCGGTGTCGCCGACGCCCACGGTCGCCTCCCCGACCAGCTCCTCAGCGAGCGCGTCCGTGGACCGGCGATCGATCAGGGCACCCGGCGGGTAGTAGGCGGTCCGGTACCATCCCCCGCCCATCACGATATGGAGGCCGCTGGCCTCGGCGAGGCGGCGCAGCCACAGTGGATCGCGGCCGACTCCGGGCAGCGTGAGATCGGCGAGCGCCGTGCCCCCGGCATCGCGAAACCGGCGAAGCTCGTCGAGGATGACCGGCTCGTCGCCGGTCAGCTCCCAGTAGTCCCAGCGGTTCTGGATCTGCCACAGGGCGATCTGGGTGTGCTCGTGCGGGAGGGTGAACCCGAGGGCCGACGGCTCCACGGGCCCGAGGACGGTCATGACGTGCGGCATGGAGGCATCGTAGCCTCGCCGCCCGGGCCAGGTCAGCGCCGCACGGGCACCGTTGCGGGCCGATCGGCCTCCGAGCCGCCCAGCACGCTCCACGGGCGCGCCGACGGCAGATCGATGGCCGGCGCTTCCGTCGCCGCCGCCGAAGCCAGCAGCGGGCGCAGCAGGGCGACCGCGCGCCGCTCCGCCGCCTCGCGCCGATAGGCGTCGCCCTGCTCGATCCGCCACAGCAGCAACCCATCGAGAAACGAGACCAGGGCCGCCGAGAGCGCCGCAACGTCCACCCAGGAAGGCAGCTCGCCGTTCGCGACGGCCTCGCTGAGGAGCAGCTCGCCCACCGTGACGATCTGGTCGCGGCGCCGGGTCAGCGAGGCGCGGATCGCGGGCTCCGCCTCGGCCCTCGACCACTGCATCACCATGGCCGAGGCCATGTCCGGCTCGTGCGGTGTCCCCGCCAGGGCATCGAGGAAGAAGCCGATCGCGATCGCCAGCTTCTCGGTGGCGGAGCGACCGTGCGCGAGACGCGTCCCCAGCTCGCCCAGTCCCTGGCCCGAGCTGAGGTCGCAGGTGGCGAGGAACAGCTCGTCCTTGCCTCGGTAGTACGTGTAGATCGCGCCCACGGATAGCCCGCTGTCGCGGACGACGTCCGCGATCGTCGCGTCGTGATAGCCCTTCTCGGCGAACACGCGAAGCGCAGCGTCGACGATCCGGCTGCGAACGGCCTGCTCGTGGGCGGCGGTGATGCGCGGCATGTGGATACGTTAACAGAACGAACGCTCGTTCTGCAAGACGGTGGCAGGCGTGCTCCGAATTGAACGAACGTCGATGGTGACCTACGTCGGATGTCTCGGTTGACAAAGAGAATATGCGCTCTCTATCTTGGCCGGGCCACCGGCGCTGCCGGACGGCCGACGTCCCACCAGACCCTGGAGCCGCCATGTTCAGCCGCTGGGGAGCCTTCGTCTACCGGCACCGCCGGATCGTGTTCGTTCTCGCCGTCCTCGTCGGGATCGGCGGCAGCCTGCTTGCAGGACGCGCCGCGTCGGTGCTGACCGCCGGCGGCTGGTTCGATCCAGGCTCCGAATCCGCGATGGTCGGGAACCGCCTGGCCGACGAGTTCGGCGCCGGCCGGGGCGCGCTCATCGCGCTGTTCCGGGGCTCGGACACCAGCGACGCCCGGAGCGAGGGGTTCCAGGCGACCGTGGCCGCTTCCCTGGCCGATCTCACGGCCGATCCCGCGGTCGCGGGCACCATCGGCTGGGCCGAGACCCGCGACGACCGGTTCATCTCCACCGACGGTCATGCCGCATACGTCGTGGTCGACCTCAACGTGAGCGACGAGGCCTCCGTCCCGCTGCTCGACCGGTTCGAGGCGGAGATCCATCAGCCCGGGAACGGCCTGGAGCTGCTGCTCGGCGGGTATGCGCCGCTGACCCGGGATTCCGCCGACCAGTCCGAGCATGACCTCGTCCAGGCCGAATCCGTGTCGCTGCCGATCGCGGCGATCGTGCTCATCCTCGTGTTCGCGTCGATCCTCGCAGCCGGGATCCCGCTGCTCGTCGCCGGGCTGGCGATCCCGACCACGCTCGCCCTCGTCTACCTCGTGGGCCAGCAGGCGAGCCTGAGCATCTACGTCCAGAACGTGTCCACGATGCTCGGGCTGGCGCTCGCGATCGACTACTCGCTGTTCATGGTCAGCCGGTTCCGGGAGGAGCTGCGTCGCGGTCGCACCGTGGGCGACGCGGTCGAGATCGCGGTGGCAACCTCGGGCAAGGCCGTGACCTTCTCCGGGCTGGCCGTGGCCACGGGCCTCGGCGGCCTGCTCGCGTTCAGCTCCCCGGCGCTCCGCTCGTTCGGGATCGGCGGCATGCTCACGGTCGCGGCGTCGCTGTTCTTCGCGCTCACGTTCCTGCCGGCCCTGCTGGGCATGCTGGGCACCCGGGTCAACGCCCTGTCGGTGACGAGCCTCGTCAACCGGGCCCGGGCCGTCGCCGGGCGGCCACCGCGGGTGACGGACCCAGGGCTCGCGGTCTCCCGCTGGGAGCGGATCGCCAATGCCGTGATGGCACGCCCCGTGCTCGTGCTCTTCCCGACCCTCGCGGTCCTGGTGCTCGCCGGCGTCCCGTTCTTCGCCCTCAAGCAGGGCATTCCCGACGCCTTCACGCTCCCGTCCGGCCTCGAGAGCCGCGAGGCGGCCGTCGCAGTCCAGCGCGACTTCGAGCCCGGCACCACGTCGCCCGTCGTCGTGCTGGTGGATGTGCCTGGCGATCCGGCTTCGGCCGCCAATGTGCGAGCGCTCGCGACCTACGCGGGCCGGCTGGCATCGGTCAGCGGCGTGGATCGAGTCGAGAGCCCCTTCAGCGGCATCACGAACCCGGCGACCGGCGAGGCGCTGAGCGGGGACCAGCTCGTCGCGCTGTATGGCGCACCGCGATCCACGTGGCCGGCCCAGCTGGCCGCGCTGTGGGATCGCTACGTCCACGGCTCCACAGTCCGGCTCGATGCCATCAGCCCGCTGCCCGCATCGTCGCCCGAGGGAACGGCGGTCGTCCCGCGCGTCCGCGCGCTCGATCCCGGCACCGGCCTGACCGCGTCGGTCGGCGGCTTCGCGGCCACGGGCTACGACTTCCTCGAGGCGCAGACCGCGCGGATCCCCGTCGCCGTGGGCATCGTGATCATCGCGATGGGGGCCATCCTGTTCCTGCTGTTCGGATCCGTCGTCCTGCCGGCGAAGGCGATCGTAATGACGCTGCTCTCGATCAGCGCCTCGTTCGGCGCCCTCGTCTGGATCTTCCAGGAGGGCAACCTGTCCGACCTGCTGGGCTTCACCAGCCCCGGCTTCACCATCGCGGGCAACCCGATCATCATGTTCAGCGTCCTGTTCGGGCTGTCGATGGACTACGAGGTCCTGCTGCTGTCGCGCGTCCAGGAAGCCTGGCGACGCACGGGCGACAACCGGCTCGCGGTGGCCGAGGGCCTCGCCCGCACGGCGGGCGTCATCACCGGCGCGGCGCTGATCATGGTGTCCGTGTTCGCCGCCTTCGCCCTGGCCCAGACGATCACGATCAAGAGCATCGGCGTGGGCATGGCCATCGCCGTGCTCGTGGACGCGACGATCGTGCGGGTGCTGCTGGTTCCGGCGACGATGCGCCTGCTGGGTCGCTGGAACTGGTGGGCGCCGGGGTTCATGGCCCGCATCGCCGACCGGGTCGGGTTCAGCCACGTCGAGGACGAGGCGACGATCCCGACCGACGAGCCGGTCGAGGTGCCGGGGGTCGCCGTACGCACGGCCCCCGGCAGCAGCGCCGAACCCGCCTGACCCCCGGGTCGCGGGCGGGGTACCCTCTGGCCGCGTGCAGGGAGAGCGACCATGAGCGAGCGACGCGACCAACCGCTATCGGGCGACGTCTTCGATTCCAAGGGCGCCCACGTGTACGGCTGGGAGTGGAACGACATCGGGGGGCCGCGGGGCCGCAGCCGTCTGCCCTGGTTCGGCATCTTCCTCGTCGTGTTCGGCGGGCTGCTCCTGCTGCGGCAGGTCTTCCCGGCCCTCGAGACCGCGGGGTCGCTGCTGTTCCTCGCCGCGGGCGTCGCGTTCCTCGTGTCGTGGCTGGTCAACCGCGGCGTCGGGTCGTTGTACCTGGGCTCGATCATCACGGCGCTGGCTGCCCCGGACCTGCTCGCCGCGGCCAACATCGTGGAGGGTTCCGGCGTGGGCACGCTGTGCCTGGGCGTCGCGTTCCTGTTCATCGCTGCCGTTCGGGCGGCGAGCGGCGGCGGCTGGGGCTGGCAGGCGGGCCTGGGCGTGATCCTCGCGGTCATCGGCGGTTCGAGCCTCACCGTGCCCGGGTTCAACGAACTTGTCTGGCCGATCGTGCTGGTCGTGCTGGGCGCCATCCTGCTGCTGCGGGCGTCGTCCAGGGGCTGACTGCCGGGGCGCTCGCTAGGAGACCCCGACCGTCCCCGCCTCGATCGACGCCAGCGCGAGATCGAGCGCCTCGGCGAGGCCCTCGACGAGCCGTGCCAGCTCCTCGTCCGTGATCACGAACGGCGGGCCCAGCAGCACGACGTCGCCATCCACGCCGTTGGCATTGCCGCTTCCCCAGTAGAGCAGCAGCCCGCGCTCGCGGGCGATCCGGACCACCGTCTCCACCAGCCGCGCAGCGCGCGGGAACGGCTCGCGGGTCTCGCGGTCCCACACCAGCTCCACGCCCACCATGAGGCCTCGCCCCCGGATGTCGCCCACCGCTGCGTGGTCACCGAGCCGATCACGCAGCAGGCCCAGCAGTCGCTCGCCCTTGGTCCGGGAGGCATCGACCAGGGACTCCGCCTCGAGGATCCGCAGCACCTCGCGGGCAACCGTCGCCGCCCCGGGCTGGTGGGAGTAGGTGAACCCGTGGACGAACGAGCCGCTGCCGGTCACGGTGTCGTGCACCTCGCCCGACGCTGCCACGAACCCGAACGGCCAGTAGCCCGAGGTGGCGCCCTTGGCGGCGACCAGCAGGTCCGGCCGGACGCCGAAGTGGTCCATCCCGAACCAGGCACCGGTCCGGCCGAAGCCGGTCATGACCTCGTCCGCGATGAGCAGGACGCCGTGGTGACGGCACACGTCGGCGATGGCTGGCCAGTAGCCGGGCGGTGGCTCGACGGCCCCCAGGGCCGCCCCCACGATCGGCTCCGCAACGAACGCGCAGACCGTCCCGGGCTCGGCGGCCGTGATCACCCGGTCCAGCTCATCCACCAGGTCCTGCGTCGTGCCCATGGCCTGCGCGCCGGGATCGTCGCCACGATACGGATAGGCCGCGCTGACATGCCGGAAGCGGCCCAGCCAGCCCTCGTACGGGCGACGAAGCGGTCGGCGGCCGGACAGGTCGAGCGCGCCCAGCGTGTTGCCGTGATAGCTCCCCCACCGCGAGAACACGACCCACCGGTCGGGCTGGCCGCGGGCGATCTGGGCGGCGCGGGCCAGCTTGAGCGCCGTCTCGATCGCCTCGGAGCCACCCGAGACCGGGTAGATCGCCGGGTCCTCGACGGGCAGGTGAGGTCCGATCTCGGCGGCATACCGCTCGAGGGGCTCGTTGGTGAAGGCACTGCCGTGCGCATAGGAGAGGCGAGCGGCCTGGGCCCCGATCGCGTCGGCGATCGAGCTCCGTCCGTGGCCCACGTTCACGACGACCGCGCCACCCGCGGCGTCGAGGTACTCGCGGCCGTCCGCGTCGACGATCGTCGAGCCGTGCGCCTCGACGGCGACCGCGGGGTTGGGGTAGGTGGAGCGGAGGAAGACGTGCCCGCTCATCGGGCGCATCCGGCGAACGACGGGATCACGTTCCGATTGTAGGTTCGCGGGCGCCACAACGCCCCGGGGTGCCCGGAACCGTGGGAAGGGAGGCGGTTCCGGGGCCCGGGGCGTCGGGCGGTGACATGCGGCGGGCGACTGCCCGCGACGTGCGACGGGACGGATCAGACGCGGCCCTTGGGCACGGTGTGCCAGTAGGTCTTGTTGAACACGATCTTGCCCAGGTGCCAGAACTGGTTGGGCTTGGGCGGCTTGGGCGGATGGTCGTAGTCGAACTGGAGCAGGGTCCCCTTGCCGTCCCCGACCTCGAAGAAGCACATGACCTTGCCGGTGTAGCTCGCATCCTTCCCGTGGGGCTTGCGACCGAGCGCGGCGGCCGCGACACGTTCGGCCACGATCGGCGCCTCGAAGTGGGCGGTGGAGCCGGCCTTCGAGAGCGGGAGGTCCGTCGTGTCACCCAGCGCGAAGATGTTCGGGTAGCGCGGGATGTCGGCATCGGCCTGGCCGGGCGCCGGCTTGGCAACGGTCTTCACCTGCAGCGTGTTGCGGTCGGTCGGCAGCCAGCCCGACTTCGGGGCGAGCCCGGAGTCGACGAGCATCTGGGCGCCCTTGTGCGGCGGGACCACGATGAGCAGGTCGTATGGATGTTCCTCGAACGCGTCGGTGATGGCCACCTTGCGCTCGGGGTCGATCTGCGCAATCCCGGCGAGCAGCTCGAGGTGGATCCCCTTCTGCTCGAAGATCGGGGTGGCCATCTCGGACACGCTCTCGATGGTGAAGGCCCGGTTGATGGGCGACAGGAACGTGATCTCGGTCTTGTCCCGCAGGCCCCGCTCGCGCAGCTCGGACTCGATCAGGAACGCCACCTCGAGCGGCGCCGGTGGGCACTTGTAGGGGATGCCCGCGATGCCGATCACGATCCGCCCGCCCGTGAACTCGTCCAGGGCCTTGCGCAGCCGCGCCGACGAGGCGGCGGTGTAGAAGTGGTGGGCCTCGGTGTCGAAGTGCTCGATCGACTCGGGCACGATCCGCGAGCCTGTCGCGATCACGAGCTGGTCGTAGCGGAGCCGCTCGCCGGACGCGAGCTCGACGGACTGGTCCGCCACGTCGATCCGGGTGACCTCGTCCACGACCAGGTCGATGTTGTGGTCCAGCAGCGACTTCTCGGACCGGACCAGCTTCTCGGCCCGCTCGTGGCCCATCGCGATGTACATGTAGCCGGGCTGGTACGCGTGCTTGCCGGTCACGTCGACGACGGTGACGCGGGCCTCCTGGTTGGCGATCTTCCGCTTGAGCTTGCGCGCGATGAGGTTGGCGGCGAGGGTCCCCCCCACCCCACCGCCCAGGACGACGACCCGATGCATCGGCCTACCGCACCTTCTCGACGATGATCTCGTCGTAGCCGTCGCGGGTGAACACACCGATCAGGTTGTGACCGGCCTTCTCCACCCACTTCGGGATGTCGGTCTTGCTGCCCTTGTCCGAGGAGAGGATGGCCAGCACGTCGCCGACCTCCGCCTCGCGCATCCCGCGGATGAGCTCCATCAGGGGGCCGGGGCAGAAGCTGCCCCGCGCGTCGAGCGTGGTGGTGATGGGGGGAATGGTGGCTTCGGTCATCGGGGTATCCCTTCCACGAGCTACGAGGCGGCCCGAACCAGGTGCGGAGGGGGCCCGCACCGGTGGGGCGAACAGATCAGATGAACAGCGGGGCGGAACCCTCACCGACGTAGGACAGGTAGGTGGCAGCGCCGACCGGCTCGCCCATGCCCTCGATCAGGTCCTCGCGCTTGATGCCGAACATGTCCATCGTCATCTGGCACGGGATGAACTCGACGCCCAGCGCCTGGGCGATCTCGAGCAGCTCCTTGGGGCTGGCGACGTTGTACTGCTTGGCGAGCTTGCGCATCATCCACGGGCCCATGCCGAAGAAGTTCATCTTCGACAGCTTCCGGTGGCTGATCCCCGGCCGCTGCATGAACGACATCATCTTCTGCATCCAGTTCTCGCCGGTGATGCGCTTGTCGTCCCGGACGAAGGTCTGGAGGCCCCAGAAGGTCACGAACACCTTGGTCGGCATCGCCATGGCGCCGGCGGTGGAGGCGAGGATCATGGCGGCCCAGGTCTTCTCCAGGTCGCCGCTGTAGCAGATGATCGCAAGGCCCTGCGGCTTGGCCTCGCCCTCCGGCTCGACGGCCGGCTGGGGCATGGTCTCGGGAGTGACGGGAAGTTCGGCGACGGTCATCGGAGGGGTCCTTACTTCTTGCGCAGGACGAAGCGGAACACGCCGCCGTCCGCTGACTGCTCGACGATCTCGTTGCCGGTCGTCTTCGACCATGCCGCGAAGTCCTTGACGGACCCGGGGTCAGTGGCCAGGACCTCGAGGGTCTGCCCGGACGCCAGGCCCTTCACGGCCTGGGCGGTCTTGACGATCGGCATCGGGCAGTTCAGGCCCTTCGCATCGACCGTCAGATCCACGGACGCGATACCCATTCGTGTGCTCCTTCCCGCGGTGCCAGGCACCGCAACCAGTGACTAGATGAAGACGACCTGGCCTTCGCCGGCGTTGAGGTAGAAGGCGGTGACGCCCTCCGTGCCGTCCACGAGGGCGTCCAGGTCCTCGGGCTCGAGATTGAGCAGGTCCATCGACAGCGAGCAGGCCTGGATGTCGACCGAGCCGAGCTCCTTCGCCTGGCGCATCGTCTCCGCCCAGCTGGCCTGGCCGGCCTTCGCCAGGGCGTCGACCGCCGCGCGACCCGCGCTGCCCGCTTCCGGGGCGAGCCCGTGGTCGTCGCCGATCTTGGCCTTGGTGAACGCGTCCAGCGCCCAGTACTGGAGAAAGATGTTCACGGGCTTGCCGAGCGCCGCGGCGCCGGCGGCCAGGACCGCGGCCGCCTGGAGCTTGTCGTCGGTCCCCGAGAACAGGACCAGGTTCAGGGGTTCGTCCATCGATGCATTCCTTCCCATTGACTACTGGATCTCGACCAGCTCGGACGCGGCCTGGTCGAGATGCGACAGGCGGCCGAGACGGGTCAGGCGACGCTGGAGAACGGCGCGCATCACGGAGCACGCCACCACGACGTCCGGGTCGGTGAGCCGGTACCGCACCTCGCGGCCATCACGCTCCGCGTCCACGATCCCCGCGGCGCGCAGCACGGCCAGGTGCTGGGAGATGTTCGGCTGGCTGGCGCCGAGCTCCTCGGCGAGCCGCCCGACCTCGCATGGACCCAGCGCAAGGCGATGAACGATCTCCAGGCGGCGGGGGCTGGCGAGCGTCCTGAGGACCTCGGCCTGCAGCGTGGTGATCTCGTCCATGACCCGAGTATCGATACATGCGCAGATGCGCATGAGTGCCGAGAGTCACCGGGCGGCATGCCATTGGACCGCCGCCGGCTGCCGATCGGCCCGGGCCGAGTCCCGATCGATCGCATGCGGGCGGGCCATCCGCCCGACCGGGCCGCCTACGTGCCATCCGCCCCTGCCGGCCCCGACGGATGCCACTCGCCCTCGCCACCGCGCCTGCCCATGCTCGTGGTCGGATCGGACGCCCGGAGGGATTCCGGCTCCGGGCAGGACCGCCCGGAAGGAGGCGCGCCATGGCCGTCGATATCCCCAAGGTCGGCCCCCACCAGGGCCTCATCGACTGGCTCGCCGGACGGCACATCGAGTACGAGCTGCGCGAGCACCCGGAGACGTTCACGGCCGAGGCCACGGCCCGCGCCGAGCATCTCGATCCCCGCCGGTTCGCCAAGGTCGTCGGTGTCGCCACCGATGACGAGCGCCGCGCGCTGCTGCTCGTGGACGCGGACGATCACCTTGACCTCGCGAAGGCACGTCGCGTGCTCGGCGCCCACGATGTCCGGATCCTGACCGAGGCCGAGTTCGTCGCCCTGGCACCAGACTGCGAACCCGGCACGGTGCCACCCGTCCCGGAGCTGTTCCGGGTCCCGGTCTACGCGGACTTCCTGCTGCGGGAGGCACCGGAGCTCGCGTTCCACGCCGGCAGCCATCGATACACGGTCCATGTCGATCGGGAAGCATGGGAGCGCACGTCCGGGATCGCGTACGCCGACCTGGCGCAGGACGACGGACAGCCGGCCTGGGCCCGCTGAATCGGGAGGCGGTCATGAACTCGCGCACGGTCGAGGCCTCGACCACGCTGATCTGGATCGACAGCGAGGAGGCCATCATCGTCCGCTGGGCCGATCGCGCCACGGTGGAGCGGGTGCGATCCGACGTGCCCGGGCGCCATCGCTCGACCGGTCATGTTCGCGTGGATCCGTCGGTCCGCCACGGCGGCGGCGGACCGAGCGCGGAGGCGCTCGAGCGCGCTCGGCGCGAGCACCTCCGCGCGTTCCTCGAGGAGGTGGTCACGCACGTGCCCGACGCCGACGACGTCACCGTCGTGGGCCCGGGGATGGTCCGGGAGCGCCTGGAGCGCAACCTCAGGGCGGACGACCGACGGCACGGCCGTCGCCGGCGGGTTCATTCGGCCGCCTCCGACCGGCTCACCGAGCAGGCGCTGGTCGCCCATGTCCGGGAGCTTGCGGGCGACGCACCCAGGCGGCGAGGCGTAGCGCTCTGACCTGGACCGGGTTCGGCCGGCCCCGCCGGTCCGCGTCCTCGCCCGTCCCGGTGCTGTTCCGATGTGCCGGGGTCCTGTACCGATCGGATGGGCGCGTCGGGAGGACCGGCCCGCGCCCGGATGCGGTTCGGCCCTGCCGGAGCCTGTCCGTGCGGACCATGCTCGATCGTGGAGGTGCCTGCATGGCGATGTCCGCTCCACTCGTCGACGCCCCACTTCGACGTCATTCGAGTGGTCCCCCGATCTTCCGGCCGGTGCTCGTCGCGCCCGAACGCTGCAAGGGTTGCGGCCTGTGCGTCGACGTGTGCGCCCCGCACGTCCTGGAGCTGGATGTGGGCCATGTCAACGCGCTGGGTCACCACCCTGTCCGGCTGACGGATCCCGACGGCTGCACGAGCTGCGCCAAGTGCGCCCGCGTGTGTCCAGACGCCGCCCTCACGATCTTCGCCCGTCCGAAGGAGGCCTGACCATGGCCGTCCTGGATCGTCCCGCGGTCGCCGACCGCCGGGACCTCGTCGCCTCGCCGCCCGGGACCGGCGGCGAGGCGTCTCCCGCACCCGAGCGAGTCCTGATGAAGGGCAACGAGGCCATCGCGGAGGCCGCGATCGCCGCCGGGTGCGACGCCTACTTCGGCTACCCGATCACCCCCCAGGCTGAGCTCCTGGAATGGATGGCCCGCCGCATGCCCGAGGAGGGCCGGGTGTTCGTCCAGGCCGAGAGCGAGCTCGCCGCGATCAACATGGCGCTCGGCGCCTCCGCGGCCGGTGCACGGGTCATGGTCTCCAGCTCGAGCCCGGGCATCAGCCTGATGGCGGAGGCGATGTCGTACATGGCCGGCTCGCGCCTGCCGGTGGTCCTGGTCAACGTCATGCGCGGGGGCCCCGGCCTCGGCAGCATCGGCGCTGCGCAGGGCGACTACTTCCAGGCGACCAAGGGCCACGGCCACGGCGACTACCGCGTCCCGGTGCTCGCTCCGGCGTCGATCGCAGAGGCCATCGACCTGGTCGGTGACGCGTTCGTGCTCGCGGAGCGATACCGGACACCGGTGATGATCCTCGCCGACGGCATCCTGGGCCAGGCGATGGAGCCGGTCGTGCCCAGGTTCCGGGCGATCCCGCGCACGCCGGCCGACTGGGTGCTGGAGGGCGCCGCCGGGCGCGAGCCGCGGGTCCTCAAGTCGCTCCACCTTCGCCCCGAGGACCTGGAGCGCCATAACCTCGACCTTCAGGCGAGCTTCGCCGAGATCGCCGCGCACGAGGTCCGGTGGGTCGGCGAATCCCTGGACCAGGCCGACGTCATCGTGGTCGCCTACGGAACGGCGGCCAGGGTTGTGCGAACGGCCGTCGAGCGCACCCGGGAGGACGGCATGCGCTCCGGGCTATTCCGGCCGATCACGCTGTGGCCGTTCCCGTCCGAGGCGTTGCGGGCCGCAGCGGCCGGCGCCCGGGCCGTGCTGGCGGTCGAGCTGTCGGCGGGCCAGCTGGTGGAGGACGTGCGGCTCGCCATCGAGGGATCGGTGCCGGTGTTCCATCACGGGCGCATGGGCGGCATGGTGCCCAGCCCGGACGAGGTCGTGGCCGCGATGCGGCGGGCCTGGTCGGTCACACCGGGCAGTAACCCGGTGTCGCGGACGGGAGGTGCGCGATGACGGCGGTCAAGGGGCCGAGCCCACTCGCGATCCTCGACGATGGGGAGACACCTGTCGCCGAGGGCCGCACGATCTACCGTCGCCCGTCCCTGCTGTCCAACCCGACCAGCTACTGTCCCGGCTGCGGTCACGGCATCATCCACCGGCTCGTGGCCGAGGTCCTCGAGGAGATGGACCTGGGCGCACGGACCATCCTCGTCGGGTCGGTCGGCTGCTCCGTGTTCGCCTACGACTACCTCGCGCTCGACGCGGTCGAGTCGCCCCATGGCCGCGCGGCGGCCGTGGCCACCGGCGTCAAGCGCGTGCGCCCCGATCGGGTCGTGTTCACCTACCAGGGCGACGGCGACCTCGCCGCGATCGGCACGGCGGAGATCATCCACGCCGCCGCGCGCGGCGAGCGGATCACGGTGATCTTCGTCAACAACGGGATCTACGGGATGACCGGCGGTCAGATGGCACCGACGACCCTGGTGGGCCAGCGGACGACCTCCAGCCCGACCGGCCGCGACCCGGAGCTCGCCGGCTACCCGGTGCCGGTCACCGAGCTGCTGTCGCTGCTGCCGGGCGTCGCGTACGCGGCGCGGGTCTCGATCGCGGACCCCGGCCTGATCGGCAAGGCCAAGGCCGCCATCCGGCGCGCGTTCGAGGTCCAGCTCGAGGCGAACGGCCTGGCGATCGTGGAGGTGCTCTCGACCTGCCCGGTCGGCTGGGGCATGACGCCGACGGAGGCGATGGACCGGGTCCTCCACGAGGTGATGCCGGCCTATCCCACCGGGATCTACGTCGACCGGGCGAAAGGCATCGCGCCTGCGGTGCCCCAGCCGTCGGCCGCACACGGCCGGCCGGCCGCCGCGAGCCCCGGGACGCACCCGGTGCCCGACGGCGTGGAGGGTTGACGATGGAGCGCTCGACGATCATCGCCGGGTTCGGTGGCCAGGGGATCCTGTTCGCGGGCAAGGTGCTGGCCGAGGCCGCCATGCTGGAGGGCCGAGAGGTCCTGTGGATCCCCTCCTACGGTCCCGAGATGCGGGGCGGCACAGCGTCGTGCACGGTGATCACGGCGGATCGGCTGATCGGGTCTCCGATCGTGGACCGGGCCGATCACGCGGTTGTCCTGAACCCGCCGTCGATGGCCAGGTACGCGCCGCTCGTGGCGCCGGGCGGCCTGCTGGTCGTCAACACGTCATTGATCGAGGCTGAGTCGAACCGCGACGACATCGATGTCCTCGAGGTGCCCTGCACCGCGGTCGCCCGGCTCGCGGGCGACGACAAGCTGGTCTCGGTCGTGGCGCTGGGCGCGCTCGTCGGGCGGCGACGCTTCGTCGAGCGCGAGACCGTTCATCACGCGCTCGAGATGGTCCTCGGCTCGCGCCATCGGGACCTCATGGCCGCCGATCTCGCGGCGTTCGACCGGGGCTACGAGGCCGGCCTGGAGGAGGTCATCGCGTAGGCGCGGGCTCGCCCGTACCGGGTGGGCCGCGCATCGCCCATCGGTCCGCTCGGGATCGGCCGCGCTGCTCGCGATGGCCCCGCGTCGTTCGCGTGTGCCGCGCCGCTCGCGTGTGCCGCGCCCCTCGCGTGTGCCGCGCCGCTCGCGTGTGCCCCGCCCCTCGCGTGTGCCCCGCTGCTCGCGTGGAGAGCGATCCAGCGGATACGGGGCGTCGCAGGTGTCTACGATCCCTGCGCTGCTCGCGTGGAGAGCGATCCAGCGGATGCGGGGCGTCGCAGGCGCCGTTCTGCTCGCCTGCCGAGCAATCGGACCTGGGAGGCGCCAGATGGCTCGCTGGGCGAGCGGTCGCCGGGCATGACCGCCAGATGGCTCGCTGGGAGAGCAGCGGTGCGGGAAGGCCGCGGTGCGGGAAGGCCGCGGTGCGGGAAGGCCGCGGTGCGGGAGGTCGCGAAGCAGGCACGCAGGCGGCCCGCGGGAGTCGGCGACGACCAGGCGGCCGGCCGGACCGATCGTGGAACCCGCGTCGTCAGCCGGCGGACGGAGCCGACGACCCGTTGGCGGGCGCTCCGGTGCCGGACGGCCCGCTCCCGGGTGCGCCGGCGTCGTGTGGAGCCGCATCGGGCCCACCGGGCGCGCCGGCACCCGCGGTCACCTCCGGTACCGCCGACATCGCGTGGATCAGGTCGGAGTTGGAGATGACCCCGATCGGGAGCGTCTCATCCTCGTCCGCGACCACGACCAGCCGGTGGACATGGTGCCTCTCCATCTTCCGCGCCGCCATCGTGATCGGCTGGTCGCGATGGATGGTGAGGGCGGGGCTGGTCATCAGGTGCTTCACCCGGAGGCCCTGCCAGTTCGCCCACAGGTACTCGGTGGCCCGCGCGCGCAGCAGGTCCGTCTGGCTGATCACGCCGACCAGGGTCCCTGCGCCATCCACCACCGGGAGTCCCGCGATGTGGTGATGATCGAGCAGCTTGGCAGCCTCGGCCAAGGGAGCATCCGCGCGGACGATGACAGGCTCGAGGGCCATCAGGTCGCCGACGATGCGGGGTGGGTTCAGCGGCACGATGTTCATGGCGTCAGGGTGATCCGGGAGCGTCGCGACCCCGAGGGCGAGGGGGCCCGAACGATGGGGGCCAATGGTCGCCCCACCCGGCCCCGGATCGACTGGAGCCGCTACCCGGCCGCCGGACGGCCCTCCGCCGGCAGGCCTGTGAGCCTCGCGAGCTCGGTCGCGATCGCCGCCTGGAAGGCACCCATGTTGAGCCTGACCGAGCGCGAGAGCGGTCGACCGTACCCGAACCGGCGGCCACCGATCCCCACGAACGTCCCGTCGGGCAGGCCGCCCGGCCGCAGGGTCCCGGCCAGGCCCAGGACCTGGTCGATCGGCAGCTCGTGCGACGAGCGAGGCGTCGGTGCGGAGGCGTCGGCGACGATCGTGCTGATCGGCAGCGTGACCACGTGGCCGGGGGCGATCCCCACGGCCGCGTCGACGACCACCGCCACCTCGCCTGCCGGAACGTCGAGCAGGTCTTCGACCCGCAGGTGACCACAGCGTCGGACTTCCAGCCGCTCGAGCAGGGACGCCGGTAGGGATGGCAGGAGCGTCGCCACCGCGCTCAGGGCTGCTCCGTCGTCGCCGCGGTCCGCGTTGCCGCAGACCAGGAGGCGAATCGAGGGTGGCGCCAGCTGGGTCATCAGGGCCCCTCCTCTCCACGGTCGTCCTCGACCCGGAGATCGAGGAAGTGGGTGGCGCAGCTGATGCACGGGTCGTACGCGCGGATCAGCATCTCCATCTGGTGCGTGGCCTCGGCATGGGGCAGGTCCAGCACACCCGGCGCGAACGCGGCGAGATCGGCCTCGATGGCGCCCTGGTTCTGGCTCGTGGGGGGGACGATCTGCGCGTGGACCACGTGCCCCCGCTCGTCCACCTCGTAGCGGTGGTGGAGCAGCCCGCGAGGTGCCTCCGTGGACCAGGCCGCGATCCCGGCACGCGGGGTTGCGGGCACCATGGCCTCGGCGGGCGGCCGATAGGCGTCGATGAGATCGCGGGCCTCCGCGCACGCGTGGAGGAGCTCGACCGCGCGGGCGACGATCGAGCGGTGGATGTTGGTCCGGATGTCGTCGGCCAGCCCGGTCTCGGCGAGCGCCTCCCGTGCCAACGGGTGCAGCTGGTCGGAAGCCAGGGCAATCCGCGCGGTGGGGCCCAGCAGGTAGACCCGGCCGTCGTTGGTCCGCGCATGCAGCGCGTTGGTTCCCTCGAGGTGGTGCTCCTCGAACGCCTCGCCCCACGCTCCCGGGTCGAGATCCAGCCCGTCCGAGGACACGATGCGGCCGTCGTTGTAGGGGTACTCCGCGGGGTGACGCATCGCGACCAGGGGCTGGGGATGCTCGAGCGCCGGCGGGTTCCACCCGGCGACCAGCCGGACGGTCGCCTGTGACTGCTCGACGGCACCGTCCAGGGCCTTTCGGATCCCGTCCAGCTCACCCGGGCGGGGCACGCGCGAGAACCCGCCGATCCTGACCGAGACCGGGTGGACCGGCCGGCCCCCCAGGGCCGCGATCAGCTGGTTCCCGACGCGCTTGATCGCCAGCCCCTGCTCCACCACCGCCCGATGGTCCACCGCCATCGCGAGGGCGGACGGATAGCCCAGGAAGTCCGGGGCGTGCAACAGGTAGACGTGCAGGGCGTGGCTCTGGATCCACTCGCCGCAGTACAGCAGCCGTCGCAGCGCGCGAACAGACGGATCGACGGTGATCCCGTACAGGCGCTCGAAGCCGTGGACCGCGGACATCTGGTACGCGACCGGGCAGATGCCGCAGATCCGGGCGACGATGTCGATCACCTCGTCGCCGGTCCTGCCCACCACCAGGCGCTCGAAGTAGCGCGGCGCCTCGAAGATCTTCAGGCGGGCCTCCACGACCTCGCGGCCGCGAACCCGCAGCTGCAGCGTCCCTTCACCCTCGACGCGCGTGATGTAGCCGACCTTGAACTCGCGCTCGGCGTCCGGCGCGCCCACGGCGATCGTGCCGCTATCGCCGCGCATCGTCGACTCCTTCCGCCGTGCCCGCGGCCAGCCCCGGTCCGTCGTGCGTCATGCCGGGTGGTCCACCGTGGGCACGGATCACCTCGCGGAACGGCAGCGACCAGCCAGTGAAGCCGGCGAACAGGCGGCTCACGTCCTCGCCCTCGCGCCCGCCGAGCGCGAACGTGCGGGCAAGGCTGGCGGCGTTGGCTTGCTCACGCGGCCCGAAGCACCCGTAGCAGCCGCGACCGAACGACGGGCACAGGGCACCGCATCCGCTCTGGGTCACCGGCCCGAGGCACGGGATGCCGCGCGCGACCATCACGCACACGGTGCCGCGTCGCTTGCACTCGAGGCACAGGGCTTCCTCGCGGATCTGCGGCCGGCGGCCGACGGCGACCGACACGAGGACCTCGCGCAGCTGCTCCGGGCTGATCGGGCAGCCATGCAGCTCCGCGTCCACCTTGACGTGCTCGGACACGGGCGTTGCCGTGTCCAGCGACTCGATGAACTCGGGGTGGGCGTAGACCGCGGCCCGGAACGCGTCGTGGCTGGACCAGTTGCGCAGCGCCTGGATCCCGCCGTAGCTGGCGCAGGCACCGATGGTGACCAGCAGCTTTGCCTGGCGGCGCAGCTCCACGATCTCCGCGGCCTGGTCGGGCGTGCTCACGGCGCCTTCGACCAGCAGCACGTCGTAGGGGCCCGCCGACCGGTGCGAGCTGGCCTCGGGAAACTCCACGATCTCGAACCGTTCGGCGAGGGCGAGCAGCTCGTCCTCGAGATCGAGCAGCGTGAGCTGACAGCCGTCGCAGGACGCCATCTTGGCGATGCCCACGCGGAGACGGGGCCGGGCGGCGACGGTCGCCATCAGATGCCCTCCCTGCCGAAGATGTCGCCGACCTGGGCGAGCGAGAAGATGGGACCATCCCGGCACACGAACAGCCGCCCGGTCTGGCAGTGGCCGCACAGCCCGATGCCGCACTCCATGTGCCGTTCCAGGGTCACGAAGATGCGGTCCGGCGAGAGGCCACGGCCCTCGAGGGCCTCGACCGTCGCCTCCATCATCCGTTCCGGTCCGCACACGAAGGCGAGCGACCGCGAACCATCCCACTCGGCGCGGTCGAACAGGTGGGTGACCACGCCCACCGGCCCGGACCAGTCCGGGCCCGCGCGATCCACCGTCAGCTCGACGTCGACGTCACCGCGGGCGGCCCAGCCGCGCAGCTCCTCGCGGTACAGCTGGTCCTGCGGGGTGCGGGCGCCGTAGTACAGGCGGATGTCGTCGAACTTGTCGCGCTGGGCGAGCAGGCCGTCGAGCAGCGGGCGGAGCGGCGCCAGCCCGATGCCGCCGGTCACGACGACCACGTCATGGCCCATCGCGCGCTCGATCGGCCAGGACGTCCCCAGCGGCCCCCGGAGGCCGATCTCGTCGCGCGGCCCGAGGCCGATGATCGCGGCGGTGGCCGGACCGGCGGCGCGGATGGTGAGGTCGATCGTGTCGCGCCCGAAGCGCGAGATCGAGATCGGGAGCGGCGGGAAGGCGGGCACGGCAACCATCGCGAACTGCCCGAACTCGCCCGACAGGAAGGCAGGATCGACATCGCCGACGGTGAGGGTCGTCACGTCGGCGGTCTCGGGCCGCACCGCGACGATCCGGGCCGTGGCGTAGTAGCCGGGCGTCGCGGCCACCGGCCTGGGCCTCGCCGGCTCGGGTCGCGGCGCCAGCGGCGGGGCGATCGTGAGCAGCTCGGTGCGGATGTCGATGCCGACCGGGCACCAGGTCACGCACCGGCCGCAGCCAACGCAGCCAAAGGTGCCGAACTGGTCGACCCAGGTCGCGAACTTGTGGGTCAGCCACTGCCGGTAACGATCTCGAGGACGACTCCGGAAGTTGCCACCGGCCACCTTGGCAAAGCCCGCCGTGAAGCAGAAGTCCCAGACCCGCTCCGAGGTGGACACGTCGCCGTCGAGGTCCGAGCGCTGCACGACGCTGCTGCAGAAGCAGGTGGGGCAGACCATGGTGCAGTTCGCGCAGGACAGGCAGCGCTCGGCGATGTTGGCCCACTCGGGGCTGTCGAACTGGGCCAGCAGCCGATCGTGGAGGCCGGCCGTCGGCACCGGGTCGCCCATCGTCGCGGCAACCTTGCCCACGGCCTCGGCGGCCCGGAACATCTGGCCAGCGTCCGCGCCGCGAACCGGAAGCCGGGCGACGAGGTCGGCGCCCTCCGGCGTACCGGCCCGCACCACGAACCCCTCGTCGAGCTCGGTCAGCGCCAGGTCGTAGCCGCCGCGGACCTCCGGACCGGTCCCCATCGAGGTGCAGAAGCAGGTGGACGACGCGGTGGTGCAGTTGACCGCGATCACCAGCGCGCTCCGGCGCCGGGCCCGGTAGTCCTCGTCGGTGTAGGGCCCGCCCAGGAATACGCGATCCTGGATCCCGAGCGCGGCCAGCTCGCAGGCCCGGACGCCCAGGAACGCCAGTCGCGGCGGATCGATGATCGCGGGCTCGAACGAGATGGCCTTGCCATCCCGGCGCCCGACGTTGAGCGGCACCATGGCCGGGAACGTCCAGCGCTTGGCGCTGATCGGTCCGACCGTGAAGTCGAACACGCGCCGATCGTGATGATCGACGAGCTCGTAGTGGCCCGGCGACTGCTCGTCGCCGATCCCGACCGGCAGCTCGTCGACCGACCGGATCTCGGCGTAGACGATGGCGCCATCGGCAACCGTCGGACCGATGACCGTCCGGCCATCCTCGCGCAGGAGGTCGATGAGGACGCCCAGGTTGGCGCGCGCCAGGAACCATGGACCGCTCGCCTGCGGGGACGGGGCGGGCGTCGGCGCGACGGCGGTCCCGGCCGGGCCCGGATACGGGGCGTAGGGAAGGCGCTCGTCGGTCACCACGGCTGGACCTCGCGGCGACCCCACTCCTCGCGCGCGAACAGGTCGAGCAGCTGGAGGCGGGTCGCGGCGAGCCGCCGGCTGACCGCTTGGAGGACCCTCGGATAGACGGAGGCGGCGAGCGCATGGTCCCCGCGCAGCAGGTTCCGCAGATCCTCGCCGGGCATCTCCAGGACACGGACCGGCTCGATCGCGATGGCCGTCGAGCTCGCCCGGTGCGGCGGCACGATCGCCGACCAGCCCACGATGTCGCCCGGCTCGACCGTGAGGATCGTGACCATGCCGCGCTCCGGCACCAGGGTGCGCAGGGCGATCCGGCCGGAGAGCACGATCGAGAGGTCCTCGGTGATCTGGCCCTCGCGCGTGAGCTCCGTGTCCGGGTCGATGTCCTTCAGCTGGGCGATCGCGGCCAGACGGGCCACCGTCTCCGGCGACAGTCCGGCGCCGAACCACGACGCGCTGAGCGCGGAAACCGCATCCGACTGGGGCTGGGAGACGGATGAGGGAGTCATCGAGGGCTGACCTCTCTGGCGCGACAGGCGCCCGGCACGACGTGATCTCGCACACCGGGCCGCATGCTCATGCTCGATGGCGCGGCATCTTCGCGGGAGTGCCGTCGGTCGCCGGGCCCGCGGGCCGGTCGGCCGGACCCCCCTGCCGGACGGCCCGCACCGATCGTGACGGGCGGGGCGGTATCGAGCCTGCTCAGGCGAGGCGACGCAGTCGCGCGACCAGGTCCGCCTGCTCCACCGGGCCCTCGACCACGGCCTCGCGGATCGTCTCGGGGTGGTGGCCGATGGCCACGATCTCCCGCTCGAGGGCCGTCCGCAGATCCGTGTCGCCGAGGATCAGCACGCGGTCCACCTCGCCGATCCGGCGAGCGATCTCGGCGAGGACCGCCGGGGCCTCTCCGTAGGCGTCGGGGACCGCCATCTCGAGCGAGGCGGGCGATCCTTCGCCGGTGCCGCGCACCACCAGCGCGCGACCCGGTTCGATCCAGACCACCGCGTTGATGCCGGAAGCGGCCGGCTGCAGTGTCGGGCGCGGGCGTGTCGTTCCGTGCATGGCAGGCTCTCCTTCGGGCGCTAGGCATCGTCCGCCCGGGACCCTGCGGCTACGCCTGCCGTTCGTCCCGATCGCCACGCCGGTCGGTCCCCCGTTCCCGTGACCCCCCGGCGCGAGAGCCCATGTCGCCTCGCGGCATGCCGGTCCCGCCGAGGTAGGCTTGTGGCGTGCGCGCAATGGTTCTTGACCGGCCTGGGCCGGCGGACGCGGCGCCGCTCAGGGCGATCGATCGAGAGGTCCCGGAGCCCGGCGACGGCGAGCTGCGGCTGCGGGTCACCGCGTGCGGTGTGTGCCGGACCGACCTCCAGATCGTGGAGGGCGATCTCGAAGCCCGAACGCTGCCGATCGTGCCGGGGCACCAGGTGGTCGGCATCGTGGACGCGATCGGCGACAGCGTGACCGGCTGGTCGCCCGGAGATCGGGCGGGGATCACCTGGCTCGCCGGCACGGACGGCACGTGCCGGTTCTGCCGTTCGGGCCGCGAGAACCTGTGCACGGCCGCGACGTTCACCGGCTGGGATCGGGACGGAGGCTACGCCCAGGCCGTCGTGGTCCGGGCGGCGTTCGCGGTCGCGCTGCCCGCGTCGTACCCGGACCTGGCGGCGGCGCCCCTCCTGTGCGGCGGCGTGATCGGCTACCGGGCGCTCAAGGTTGCCGGGCTGGGACCGTCGTCGACGGGGGCGCGCCTGGGGCTGTACGGCTTCGGGGCGTCGGCACGCCAGGCGCTCCAGGTCGCGCGATCGTGGGGCGCGGACGTCCACGTCGCCACGCGCTCGGCCGCCGAGCAGGAGCGCGCCCTGGAGCTCGGCGCCGCGTGGGCCGGAGGCATCGACGAACGGCCACCGGTGCCCCTCGACGCCGCGGTGACGTTCGCCCCGGTGGGAAGCGTGGTCGCGGCGGCGCTCAGGGCGATGGACCGGGGCGGCATCGTGGCGATCAATGCGATCCACCTCGACCGGGTGCCCGAGCTGCCCTACGACGACCTGTGGTGGGAGCGCTCGCTCCGGAGCGTCGCCAACGTCACCCGCGAGGACGCCCGGGAGTACCTGGAGATCGCGGCGCGGATCGGCCTCACGACCGACGTCGAGACGTATCCGCTCGAGGAGGCGAACACTGCCCTCGAGCAGCTGGCCGCCGGTCGGATCCGGGGGACGGCCGTCCTCACCATGGGCTGACGCCCGCATTCGCGGAAGATCGAACGTTCCAGGACCGTCCTTCGTCCATCGGGTCACAAACCGGGAGCGGACCGTGAGGGACAGGGCATGCTCGATGGGGCAACCGCATCCGTGACGACCGACGACGCGGTGTGGACGATGCTGCTCTCGAGAGTCGATGACGCCTACCGGCTGGCGACCTTCATCCTCCACGACCGGCTGGCGGCGGAGGACGCGGTGCAGGAGGCGGCCCTGCTCGCGTGGCGCCGCCGGCGCTCCCTGCGCGACGGCCTGGCCGCGGACGGCTGGTTCACCCGGATTCTCGTGAACGTCTGCCGCGACGAGCTCCGGCGCCGTTCCAGGGCTCCGAGGGTTGTCGCCTTCGAGCCCGCCCTGGAGGGTAACACCGGGACCCGCCCGGATCGCCCGGATCATCCGGATCTCGCCCCCGCGCTCGCCCGGCTGACGGCCGATGAACAGGCGCTGCTCGCCTTGCGGTTCGGTCGCGAGCTCACCGTCCCCGAGATCGCCGAACGGCTCCAGGTCCCCGAGGGCACCGTGAAGTCGCGGCTCCATTCGACCCTCCAGCACCTGCGGGCGGCGCTCGATGCCGAGCGTCGATCGGAGGAGGCGCCACGATGACCGACCACGAGCTGGAGCAGCGCCTCCGTGACCACTACCGGGCGCTCGACCCCGCGGTCGCGCCGCGAGATCTCGGCATCCGGATCGAGGACGCGATGGAGCGCGGAGGTGGCCGGTGGGCATTCCTCCGCGGACTCCCCATGCTGGCGACGGGCGCCGCGGCGGTCGTGCTCGTCGTCCTCGTGCTCGGGTTCCGGCCTGGCGGGTTCCTCCTGCCGGCGTCGGCCAGCCCGACGGCTCCCGTCCTGTCCCCGGCGCCGTCGCCGTCCCCGTCAGCTCCGGGGAGCAGCGAACCGTCCACCGCCCCGTCGCCTTCGCCCACGGTCCCAGGGTCGCTCCTGCCCGGCGGCACGATGCCGCCGGTTGCTGCAACGCCCTGGTCGAGCGTGGCGCTCGGAGCGCTCACGGGCGGGCCGACCGACGCCACGATCACGGCCTGGCCGACCGGCTACCTCGCCCTCGGTACCCCGCCGAGCGACACCAGTACCCTGCCCGCGTGGATCTCGGGCGACGGCCGCACCTGGTCGCCGCTGCCGGACGGCACGTTCGGTCAGGCGATCGTCGCGTACGCCGTCCCGTCCGCAAACGGCATCGCCGTCCTCGCCGCGGACGCCAACGGCAACACGACGACCTGGGTGTCGACCGATGGCACGAGCTGGACCTCGCACCCGGCGCCCGGGCTCCGGCTCGCCCACGGGGACGACGTCGCCGGCACCGCGGGTGGGCTCGTGGCGATCGTCCAGGGCACGCCCGATGAGCTGGCGTTCAGCTCCGACGGGACGAGCTGGCAGACGGTCTCCCTGCCGGGTCCCTCGGCCGCGAGCGTCCAGGGCGTGACGGCGTTCGGGCGCGGCTTCGTCGCCGTCGGCGAACCCGGCGACGGGACCGGGTCGCCCATCGCCTGGTGGTCTCCGGACGGCATGACCTGGACCCGCGCCACCGTCCCGGCGCACCCGGGCGACGGCTTCAGCGACGTCCACGCGGCGGCCGATGGGCTGGTGGGGATCAGCACGACCGGCGGGACGCCGGGTCTCGCCTCGTTCTGGACCTCGTCGGACGGACGCACCTGGTCGCCAGGCACGGACCCGCTCGGGACCTGGCAGCAGGGCGAGGGCTCGGGCAGCGCGAACGGGCTGTTCTTGGGCGACGGAACGCGCCTGCTGGGCTACGGAATCCGGGCCGACGGCTCGCCGACCGAGTACTGGACATCCCTCGACGCGGCGAGCTGGACGCAGCTTGGCCTGACGGGCGACACGAACGCCGCGACCAGCGGCCAGGTCACGCCGTCCCTGATGCGCGACGGGATCCTGTTCAGCGGCGGCACGGGCACCTGGTTCGGCACGGCAACCCCGTAGGCATCCCGCGAGACGGGAACACCGGGCGGGGCCGGGTGCGCCCGCGAGCCGGGCGCATGCTACGGCTGGCAATCGCCGGGCGTGCCCGGGCCCGGAGCCGGCCCGCCGCTGAAACCCGACCCGTTCGTGTACATCTCGAACCGCCCGCATGACAGGTCGACCTGCCGGACCACGCCGCGACACGAGGTGCCGCCGCCGGCCGGGTCCTGCGTGCAGCCGGTCGATCCCGCGCTCACCTCCATGCTGGCCAGCACGCGCCCGGATGACGTCTTCGCCTCGATCGCCCACGGGAGTGCTCCGAGCGTCGTCGCGGGCATGCTGGCGCTCGCGCCGCCGTTGACCACGCGCGCGATCGAACCGTTGACGATGATGGCGACATCGAGGGTCGTGCCGTTGTTCACGACGATGTCGTAGTCGCCGGATGCGTCGCTCGGCAGCAGCTGGCAGCCGCCTGCGAGGAGCACGGTCGCGATCAGGACCAGGAGCCGTGCCACGCGTCCCTCCGCCTGCGCCGGAATCACCGGGCCGGCCGCATCGTGCGACGCGGCCGGCCCGGCTGGCAAGGATGGATGCGTCGTCAGCGGCTGCCGGCGAGGGCCTCCTTCGCCCGGGCCACGATCGGGGCCAGCGGCTGGTCCAGGCTTCCCGAGACGGGCTCGAGCTCATAGCGGACCCGGACGATCGGCTTGGGCACGGACAGCACCCGGGTGAGGTCGATCGGCGTCGCCGCGAGCACGATGTCGGCGGGGACGGCCGTGAGGGCAGCCTGCGAGCTCGCCGATCTGGCGCGTCGCCGTAGCCCATCGCGGGCAGCGAGCGACTCCAGCGCCGGGTACCGCTCGAGACGTGCGGCGAGCTCCCGGTGGCGTACGGGCGCGGATCCACGATCCCGGCCGCGCCGAACCGGCGGGCCGCCACGATGCCGGCGCCGTAGGTCATGCCGCCGTGGGTCAGGGTCGGGCCGTCCTCGACCACGACCACGCGTGCTTCCCGGCGATCTCGCCGCCTTCGAGCGCCAGCGAGGAGCGCGCCTCGATCACGATCGCGCCGCGGGTTGACCGCCGGATGTCCGCCTCGCACGGCGGCGACGCCCTCCGGCGTCGGCGGAATCGACCTTGTTGATCACGACGACGTCGGCCATGCCGCAGGTTGGTCTCGCCGGGGTGATAGCTGAGCTCGTGGCCGGGTCGGAGCGGGTCCACGACGACGATCAGCAGGTCGGGCCGGTAGAACGGCAGGTCGTTGTTGCCGCCGTCCCAGAGGACGACGTCCGCCTCGGTCTCCGCCGCCGCGCAGGATCTGCCTCGTAGTCCACGCCGGCGAACACGAGGCGCCCGGCGTCGAGGTGCGGCTCGTACTCCTCGCGCTCCTCGATGGTGGTGTCGTACCGGTCGAGGTCGGCGTACGTCTCGAATCGCTGGACGCGCTGCGCCGACGAGGTCGCCGTAGGGCATCGGGTGGCGCACGACCGCGACCTTGAGGCCCTGCGGCCTCGAGCAGAGCCGGCAACGAAGCGGCGTGGTCTGGCTCTTGCCGCAGCCGGTCCGGACGGCGCACACGGCGACGACCGGGCGGCTGCTCGCAAGCATCGTGCGCGTCGGGCCCAGCAGCTCGAAGTCGGCGCCGGCAGCGAGCGCCCGCGAGGCGGCGTGCATCACGTCTCGTGGCTCACGTCGCTGTAGGCGAACACGACCGTGTCGACGGCCAGGTCGCGGATCGAGCGTCTCGAGCTCGACTTCGGGACGGATCGGGATGCCGGCCGGATAGCGCGCACCGGCCAGCTCGGCCGGGTAGCGGCGGTCGGCGATGCCCGGGATCTGGGTGGCGGTGAACGCGACGACCTCGACGTCCGGGATCATCCCGGTAGACGACGTTGAAGTCGTGGAAGTCGCGTCCGGCGGCACCCATGATCAGCACGCGTTGGGTGCGCATGGTCACCTCGCAGGGAGGGGGTTCGCGGACGCCCGCGCCGATCCGCGAGACCAGCAGGCGGACGCGACGGTATCCACCTCCGCGTCGGAACCAGCATGCCGTGCGGTGACGAGATCGGTCCCCGGCCGGGTCGCCCTGCGTGAGGTGCCGCAGGTCCCGCCAAGGGGGTCCGATCGGCACTCACCGACATCGCCGCCGTCACCGAGACTGCGGGTGAGGTGGGTGCCGGAGGGGACGCCCGGCACCCACCCGAAATCCTTTGGCCCTCGCCCGTGCGGCGGGGCTTCTTGATTCCCGGGCCCGGACTAGAGCTCGTGGTGCTGACGCGCCTCGTAGGTGAGCCGGTCCCGATGGTCCGGATGCGCCACGGCGATCAGCGCCTTTGCCCGCTCTCGCAGGCTGCGTCCCCAGAGCTCGGCGACGCCCCACTCGGTCACGACGGTGCGCACGTGAGCCCTGGTCGTGACCACCCCTGCGCCTTCCTTGAGCGCGGGCGTGATCCGTGACACGGACCCGTCAGCGCCGGCGGTGGACGGCAGGGCGATGATCGGCCGACCGCCGGGAGCGAGGGCCGCGCCACGGATGAAGTCCATCTGCCCGCCGATCGCCGGAGTACATCCGGTAGCCGATCGAATCGGCGACCACCTGGCCGGTGAGATCGACCTCGATTGCCGAGTTGATCGCGGTCATGTTCGCGAATGACCGGATGACGT
The DNA here is from genome assembly GCA_963732805.1 of uncultured Chloroflexia bacterium. Classification (GTDB taxonomy): domain Bacteria; phylum Chloroflexota; class Limnocylindria; order Limnocylindrales; family CSP1-4; genus CAIXZV01. Next base: position 936,837 of record CAVTAW010000001.1, on the reverse strand, counting down.
GGGTGTCGTTGGTGAAGTCGACCGCTCGCATCTCGACCATCGGGTTGTCGTTGACGAAGTCGTAGAGCTTGCGGGTGCCCATCATGAACGCGGCAACGAGCTTGCCCCGGTTGCGCGCCTTGCGGTCGCCCGTGACCACGCCGGCCTCGACCAGGTCCACGACCGCATCGGTGAACATCTCGGTGTGGATGCCGAGATCCTTCTTGCCCCGCAGGAACTCGGCGGTCGCCGCCGGGATCGCGCCGATCCCGAACTGGAGCGTGGCACCATCGGGCACGAGGTCGGCGATGAACTGCCCGATCCGTCGCTCGACGTCGCCGACGGGCGGGTTCGGCACCTCGTGAACGGGCTCGTCCACCTCCACGCCGAAGTCGATCTGGCTGACATGGATGAACGACTCGCCCCACGTCCGTGGCATCGCGCGGTTGAGCTGCACGACCACGGTCCTGGCCGCGTCGATCGCCGCGTGCATCGCCTCGACCGATGTCCCGAGCGAGCAGAAGCCGTGGGCATCGGGCGGCGTGGCGTTGACGAACACCGCGTCCAGCGGCAGCACCCCGGAGCTGAACAGCTCCGGGACATCGGACAGGAACACCGGCACGAAGTCGGCGCGACCCTCGTTGACGGCTCGCCGGGCATTGGGCCCGATAAACAGGGCCAGATGCCGGAAGTGGGGCGCCATCTCGGGTGCGAGGTGCGGACCCGGCCCTTCCGTGTGCAGGTGGGCGACGCCGACGTCATGGAGGTCGGCCGCTCGCGCGACGAGCGCCGAGAGCAGGACCTCCGGCGTCGCGGCGGCGCACTGGACGTAGATCTGGTCGCCGGAGCGGATCCCGGCCACGGCTTCATCGGCGGACACGATTCTCATGCGCCGAGTCTAGGTTCGGCCCGGGGCCGCGCGTCCGGCCGGATGGCACCTGCACCGGGGCCGGTGCGACTGTCGCAGCGGCCGCGATCCGGCCCGCGACGCCGCCGCAGTCCCTCGGCCCCCCCGCCGTCTCAGCCGGGTCTGCCGGTCCGCGGCCGGAGCTCGAACGCGGGACCGGCGCCGAGATTCTCGGCCGGCGTCCCGTAGCGGAGGATGAGATCCCGGACGGCCGCCGCGTGCTCACCCCGCTCGAGCGGTCGGGCGGTCGCATCCCAGGCCGCCTCGCCGATCGTCACCCGGCAGTCCGGGTCATGCAGCAGGTTGAGCGCCCACGCCGCGCCGGGATCGCCCGCGGCGACCACGACCGTGCCATCGCCCCGCTCCACGTAACCCACGACGGCACTCGCCGCTCGAGCGGTGACGCGGCCCCGCGTCTCGATCCGGAGGACGCGGCCCCAGGCGACGAGATCGTCCTCCAAGCCGGCGTCTATCCTCCGCCGCGGTCCAGCCGGTGCTTGGCGACGAAGGCGGCAGCCTGCGCCCTCCGCTCGAGGTTCAGCTTGGACAGGATGGAGCTCACGTAGTTCTTCACCGTCTTGTCCGACAGGAAGACCTCGCTCGCGATCTCCTTGTTCGTCTTGCCCTCCGCCACCAGGAGCAGGATCCGCTGCTCCTGGGCGGTGAGCTGGGCCATCTCGTCGGTGTAGGCGCCCGTGGCGATGCGGCGGACGCGCTCCAGCACCTTCTCGGTCACCGCGGGGTCGAGCAGCGACTCGCCGCGCCCCACGGACTCCAGGGCGGCAACCAGGTCACGGGCGCGGATCTGCTTGAGCAGGTAGCCGGACGCACCGGCGACGATCGCGGACAGCACCGCTTCCTCGTCCGGGTAGGACGTGAGCATCACCACCCGGGTCTCCGGCAGCTCCGCGCGGATCTCACGACACGCCTCGATGCCCGAGCCGTCCGGGAGCCGGACGTCCATCACCACGATGTCGGGCTGGAAGCGGCGGGCCTGCTCGATGGACTCGGCTGCGGTGCCGGCCTCGGCCACGACCTGGAAGCCCTCGCGGCGGTCAAGCAATGCCACCAGGCCTTGCCGGACAACCTCGTGGTCGTCGACGACGAGCAGACGCAGGGGACGCGAGGAGAGGTCAGTCACGGTCAGTTGTCTCCGGCAGCGTAGGGAGTGCGCTCCCCGGATCCGGCGTGGACGGCACCGGCACTCGCACGATGATACGCGTGCCGGTGCCACCCGGGCGCTCGATCTCGAATGTGCCACCCATCCCGATGGCGCGATCACGCATGTTGGCCAGGCCCTGGTGCCGGCCGAGCGGGTCCGGGCCGGCCACCGCGTCCGGATCGAATCCGCGTCCATTGTCCTCGACACGGAGGACCAGGCGATCGTCCACCTCGTCCAGGACCAGGGCGGCCCGGGTGGCGCCCGAGTGCCGGGCCACGTTGGACAGCGCCTCGCGAGTGATGAACAGCAGATCGGACCGGCGATCCGGGGGCATCGCCCGGAGGGCATCCGCGCCGCGATCCAGGTCGGTCTCCAGGTCGATCATCGCGTGCATGCCCAGCTCCTCCCCGAGGCGCGCCAGCCCGGCGACCGGGTCGTCCTCGCTGCTCATGCCTGGTCGCAGGCGGAGGATGTAGGAGCGGATATCGGCGATGACAAGGTTGAGAGCGTCGATCGCTCGATCCACCCGCGCGATCGCCTCGTCCCGGTCGGACTCTCCTTCGACCAGCTCCGGGACATCCTCCAGCGACAGCCCCACGGCGTAGATCGCCTGGATGATCCCGTCGTGGAGATCCTTCCCGATCCGCTCACGTTCGTCGACCACCGCCAGCCGCTGGACCTGGTCGTGCAGCCTCGCGTTCTCGATCGCGATCCCGGCATGGACGGCGAACATCTCGACCAGGTGCTCGTCGTCCTCTGAGAACGGCTCGCCGCCCTCCTTGTCGGTGAGGTACAGGTTGCCCACGGAGCGGCCCTTGACCAGGACGGGCGCCCCGAGGAACGACGTCATATGCGGGTGGTGCGGTGGGAACCCGTAGCGTGCCGGGTGCCGAGCGATGTCGTCCGCGCGCACGGTCCGGGCCTCGCGGATGATCAGGCCCAGCAGGCCGTGACCCTGCGGGACGTCGCCGATGGCGGCCCGGCCCTCCGCGCTGATGCCGCTGGTGATGAAGCGCTCGATCCGGCCGCGCCCGTCGGCGATGCCGAGCGCCGCGTACCGCGCGCGGACGAGATCGCGAACGCGGTCGACGATGACCTGCAGGACCCGGTCGATATCGAGCTCCGAGGCGACGGCGCGGGTCGCCGCCTCCAGCGCGGCGAGCCGCTCGGCGCGGCTGTGGACGAGGGCTCGCGACCAGGCGGCATCGACCGCGATGCGGAGCCCGCGGACCATGGCCTCCGTGCTGTGCCCAGGCGCATCGAGGACGAGGCGACCGAGCGCCTCGTGGCCCTCGTGAGATCCGATCGAGAACGCAGCCGTCTCCGACCCGGCCCCCTGGGGCTCCGCCAGGGTTCCGACCCGGACCACGAGCGGTGGCAGGGGGGAGGCCGTGAGCTCGAGGATAGCCCCCTGCCCGCCACCGACCGCGAGGATGCCGCCCAGGGCCGCCTCGATCGCGGCCTTGCGCTCCGGCGTGGGCTCCTGCTGCCAACGCTCCAGGGCCTCGAGCGTGTCGACGATCGGGAACGCGGCCAGGAACGGCGGGCGGGCAGACATCGATGGCAGACTAGCAGCCTGCCACTCGTCGCGGGCGGTCGGTCCCGGGCCTTCGGGCCATTGGTCACTTCGCACGGCTGCTCGTGGTCGGGACCATTCCCCAATCCACCTCGTCCCCCCGCACCGGAGATCGCGTGCCCGTGGAACCCACCGTCACCCCGTCGACCGACGCGTCCCCGGCCGAGCCCACCCTGGACCCCGTCGTGCCGGCGATCAGCTCGCTCAGCCGCCGGGGCTTCCTGCGTGCGGCCGGTCTTGCCGGCGGCGGCCTCGTGGCGGCCAGCGTCGCTGCCTGCTCGGCCGCGACCTCGCCCACCTGGAGCTTCGGTGCGCCGCCCACGCCGGCCCCCGCGACGCCGTCACCCACCGTCGCGCCGTCGCCCAGCTCCTCGGCCGTCGCATCCGCGTCACCCTCCCCGTCCCCGTCGCCGTCGGTGGCGCTGCCGGCCGGCTGGACCGAGCACGACCTCAATGCCCAGGTCAAGGTGCGACGGTTCGTGGGCAACCTGTCCGGCCCGCTGGGTCTGGGCGACATCCTCGACAACGTGCTCGGGCCGAACACCGAGGATCCCGAGTTCACCAAGGTCGCGCAGGGAAACCAGCCCCTTGAGCCCACGGTCGATGCCGACGGGACCAAGGTGTTCGCGATGACCGTGGACGAGATCGAGTGGCCGATCGACGCGGTCAACCCGCCGGTGAAGGCGCTGGGCTACAACAAGATGTGGCCGGGGCCGCTCCTGCGGGTCACCGAGGGCGACAACGTCCGGATCAACGTGACCAACAACCTGGCCGAGACGACCAGCGTCCACTTCCACGGCACCGAGCCGGTCGACTTCAAGATGGACGGGGTGGCGTTCGTCACCCAGATCCCGTTCAGCACGGGCCAGACGTTCACGTACGAGTTCGTGGCGACCCCTGCAGGCTCGCACATGTACCACTCGCATCACAACGCGACCGACCAGGTCGGTCGGGGCCTGCTGGGTGCGTTCATCGTCGACCCCAAGGACCCGGCGCAGCGGTACGACAAGAAGTACGGCGTGACCCAGGAGGTCGTGTTCATCCACAACGATGCCCTGGGCGGGTTCACGATCAACGGGCACGGGTTCCCGGCGACGACCCCGATCGTGGCCAAGCAGGGCGACCGGGTGCTGATCCGGTTCATGAACGAGGGCACGATGATGCACCCGTGGCACACCCACGGGTTCCGGATGCACGTCGTGGCCCGGGACGGCGCGGCCCTGGGCAATGCCTCGTTCCACTGCGACACCCTGGGCGTCAACCCGGGCGAGCGCTGGGACGCGCTCATCGACTGCAACCGGCCCGGCGTGTGGGCGTTCCACTGCCACATCCTCCCGCACGTGGAGGGGCTCGACGGCATGTTCGGCATGGTGACGGCCCTCGTCATCCTGCCGCCCAGCTGAGCCCATGACCCATGGGTCCTGAGAGCGTGAGCGCCGTGGCCTACGGTGGCGCGCGACAGGGTCCGGCTCCGCGCCACGAGAAGCTACTCCTGGCGACGGACCTCAGCGAGGCCTCCGCCTCCGCGACGGACGAGGCGTTCGAGCTGGCCCGCCGCCTGGAGGCATCGCTGCTGGTCGTGTCGGTGATCGACCCCGGGACGCTGCTTCGTCCCGGCGGGCGCTACGACACGCGCGTGGACCAGGTGCGCGACCGGCGCCAGCAGCTCGCCCAGACACTGGTGGAGCGAGGGCGCCACGAGGGCGTGACGGTGTCGTTCCTCGTGTGGGAGGGCGACCCGGGGGACATGATCGTGGAAGCGGCCGAGGCGGAGCACGCGGACCTGGTCGTTGTCGGCAGCCATGGACGAGGCGCCGTGGGACGGTTCTTCCTGGGCAGCGTCTCGGATCACGTGGTTCGTCACGCCCCGTGCCCGGTCCTCGTGGTGCGCCCGCACGAACCGGGGTAGCCCGGCGGGATCGGGTAGCCCGGCGGGTATGCTGGGTGCGGCCAGACGGACACGATGGAGGAGCCGCCCCGATGACCGAGCCCGACGCAACGCCGGCAGACGTTGGCGGTCATCCTCCAGGGCCCGCTGCCGAAGGTCCTCCAGCAGTCAACGAGGCCGATCCTGCTTCCGCCGAGTTCGATCCCGGATGGTCGCAGACCCTGTCCGGTCGTGCGGACTCGGTCGCGGAGCGATTCGGCAAGAGCGACTGGATCGAGCTTGCCGCCGCGTTCCTGCTCGCATTCGCGACCATCGCGTCCGCCTGGTCCGCCTACCAGGCAACGCGCTGGAGTGGGGTCCAGGCCAATGCGTTCAGCGCGGCCAGCGCCGCCCGGACGGAGTCGGTCCGGGCCTCCACCACGGCGTCCACCCAACGCCAGATCGACGTGGCCGTGTTCGTGGCCTGGCTGCAGGCGTATGCGAACGACCAGGCCGGCCTGACATCCTTCTACGAGGCTCGGTTCCGGGCTGAGTTCAAGCCCGCCTTCGACGCGTGGCTGGCCTCGGTGCCGGCGGGATCGGTCCCGGATGGGTCACCGTTCAGCCGCCCCGAGTACGTCCTGGCCGCCCAGACACAGGCGGACGAGCTGCTCGCCGAGGCCGAGAGTCAATCGGCCACCGCGCGCAGCGCCAACCAGACGGGCGACAACTTCATCCTGGTCGTCGTGCTGATGGCCTCCGTCCTGTTCTTCGCGGGCGTCGGGACGAAGTTCAAGGGCCAGCGGATCCGACGAGCGATGATCGCGATCGCGGGGATCGTGTTCCTCGCCGGCCTCGGGGCGATCACCAGCCTGCCGCAGAACGTGGGTATCTGACGGGCTGGCTGTGCGTGCGTGCCGCTCCTGACGCCCTGCCCTGCTCCGGGCATTCCGCCTACTTCGTGTAGACGCCCTCAGGGTCGAGCTCGTCGCGAACGAGGTGCAGCTCCTCCGCGGTAGGCTCGGGAGTGGTGGCCAGGTCGGGGCTGATCCTGGGCTCCCAGGCGATGGTCGCCCGGACCTCGTCCAGCGTCGCTCCGGGATGCAGGAAGTCAAGCCGCATCTCGCCCGTGTCGTCGAAGTGCCAGATTCCCAGGTCCGTGACCACCACCGATGGTCCGCGGCCATGCCAGCCGCCGGCTCGCCGGATCCGCTCCGCCTGCTCGGCCCCACCGAGGTTGCCCGGCGATGTCCGGAAATCGATGCGCTCGACGAACGACCGCCGGGACTGGCGCATGATCACGAACACCTGGCGCGCGTTGATCGCGATCTCGCACGCCCCGCCGGAGCCGGGGAGCCTGGTCTTCGGGGCCGCGTAGTCCCCGATGACCGTGGTGTTGATGTTGCCGAATTGGTCGATCTGGGCCGCGCCCAGGAACCCGACGTCGATCAGGCCCCGCTGCAGGTAGAACGCGAACAGCTCGAACATCGAGACCACGGCCGTGGCACCGGTCACGATCGTTGGGTCACCGATGCTGAGCGGGAGTCGGGCCGGGCGCGCGCCGAACACCCCCGCCTCGTACACCAGCTCCATGTCGGGCGCGACCGTGCGCTTGGCGAGGTTGACGGCGATGTTGGGCAGGCCGACCCCGACGAAGCAGACATGCTGGCCGGCCAGCTCGCGGGCGGCGGCGACGATCATCATCTCGGACTTGGAGAACGTCATCGTGTCCACGTCCGGGCACCCGGGACTGCCTGGCGTTCACTGCAGCGCCGGGCGCCTTCCCTGTCCAGCCCGATCGCGCCTTCCCTGTCCAGCCCGATCGCGCCCTCCCTGTCCAGCCCGCCGTGGAACGTCTGGCGTTCACTGCAGCGGCTGACCGCGCCTGGCGGCCCCATGCGGAACGCCGCGCGTTCCTCCCGGCGGTCAATCGCCCGTTCCGCCACGATCGGGGTCGCGTGGCGTTCCATCGGGCGGTGCGCTCTCTCACGGACCGCTGCAGTGAACGGCGTGCGTTCCAGCTGGGCGCGGCTCGGCGTGCGTTCCAGCCGGGTGGCGGCCGCGCGCACCGACGGCGTCACCGGTACTCCCCGTAGTCCACGGAGCCGGACGGGGCGCTGCCGGGCTTGAGCGCAGCGATCCGGTCCGCCCCCAGCTTGTCCAGGTAGGCACCCCGGCCGTCGAGCCCGTAGACCCATTCGCGCAGCCACGCCTGGAGCGCGTCCTCGTCCCGGCTGATCGGGTCCCAGTCGAGGTAGAAGCGATTGTCCCGGTCGTAGGCGCCCTGGACATAGGACGGGTGCGCGCCGTACGGCTCCACGACAACCGCATCCACGATCAGGCCGGGGATCACCGTGCGGTTTGGGTCCGCACGGATCACCGCCTCGTCCACGAGCTCCTCGACCACCACGATCACGCGATCGGCGGCGAACGCCGCTTCCTTCTGGCAGCCAAGCAGGCCCCAGATCTGGGTGTTCCCCGCCGCGTCGGCCCGCTGAGCGTGGACGATCGTGACGTCCGGGTTCAGGGGCGGGACCGCGTACACCGTCTCGTCCGAGAACGGCGACCGGATGGGCCGGATGAGCGGATTGGCCACGGGCAGATCGGTCTCGAAGTACGAGCGCAAGGGCATGAACGGCAGGTTGGCGGCGCCTGCGGTGTAGCGCGCCACCATGCCGAAGTGGCTGTACTCCTCGATCTCGAGCGCAGTCCCCTCGCCCACAGCGGCCGGCTCGATCCGCCGCCGGATGGCGTTCAGCCCGCCCACGCCGGGATTACCCAGCCAGCTGAAGATCAGCTTCCGCGCCACGCCACCGGCGATCATCTGGTCGTAGATCACGTCCGGAGTCATCCGCGCGAGCGTCAGGTCGCGCTTGCGCTGGCGGATGATCTCGTGGCCGGCCGAGAAGCCGATCAGGTGCGTGAAGCCCTCGATCGCAACGGTGTCACCGTCACGGACGAGATCGGCGACGGCGTCGCGCATGGACGCGACCTTGCCCGGCATGACCCTCCGCTCCTGGTCCCGGACATCGGCCGGGTCGCGACGCCGCATCGAGCCGATGCGGCCTGCATGAGCCGCCTTGAGTGTACCGAGTGACAACCCCGGGCGCGGCTACTCGCCCGACGCGACGCGGGCAATCGTGGCTTCGAGGAAGTCCTCGTTGTGCGCGTCCTGGGCGAGGTCCATGTCGCGATCCTGCCACCAGCGGAACAGCCCGAAGCACAGCGCGACCAGGGAGGCGTCCCGCCGCCGTGGGCTCGCGACCTGATCGCTGTCGACCCGGCCGCTGCCGTCGACCCGGTCGCTGCCGATCTGATGGCCGTCGACCTGATGGCCGTCGACCTGAACGCTGCCGTCGAGATAGGCATCCAGGACCCGGTCGGCGAACTCCCAGTCCGCGAAATAGGCCAGCGACCCGAACTCCCAAGCGGCCGGGCCGACGAACGCCTCACCGAAGTCGATGACGCTCACGAAACCGTCCGCGTCGAGCGTATTCTCCTCGTGAAGATCCGAGTGCAGCGTCACCGCGGGCCCGCGCAGCAACGCCTCGCGGACCGTTCCTCCCAAGGCTTCGAGCCGTCCCGCAAGGGCAGGGCGGTCGGCGAGGGCGGGGTGCTCAGCGAGGCGTCCGTCTCCCAGCGGCCACATCGGTCGCTCGGCCCAGGTCCGCAACCCCGTCTCGAGATCATCGTCGACCCCGCGGAGCTCGCCATCCACGACAGCCAACGGTCCGTACCCGGGGATCGGGATCCCGTGCATCGTGCGGATGAAGGTGGCCAGCGAGGGCACCGCGCGGGCGCGCCACTCCGGCATCAGCGGGGCGCCTGGAACGGACGTCGTCAAGGAGAACGACGGGCCGCGCCAGCCATCGACCTGCCAGTCGCCGCCGATGGGCGCCGGGACCGCGGCGCCGATCACCCGGAGGCGCTCCATGAGCGCGTGCTCCATCTCGTAGGTTGATTCCCCCGACCGCGATTCACCCGTCCCGTCGGCGGCGATCCGCAGCACGCACGGCGGATCCCCGCTCCGGACCAGCCACGCGTGGCTCGCGAACCCCAGCCCCAGCGGCTCGATCGGCACCGGCCCGATGCCCAGCGCCACCAGGGCGGATCGAGCCACAGTCTCATCGTGAGCGGAGGATCCGCCGGGCATGCTGGCTCGGGGTCAGCGTGGCATGGCGGGTCGGCGGAATGCCGGTCAGCCCGCCGAATTCGATGCCGGGCGATGCCAGGCCCTGGCTCACCTCGAGGGCCACCTCGCCCAGGTCCTCGGCGCGATGCGAGACGACGTGCGCAACGGCCTCGCTGAAGATGCGGACCGCCGTCGATGCCTCGGCCTGGCTCACCACCAGCGGCGGCGACATCCGGACGCAGTCGTCGCCGGCCTCGAGGACCAGCAGGCCGCGGTCGAAGGCCTGCATCTGGACGGCCTCCGCGGTCTCGCCCGAGTCGAACTGGATGCCGATCATCAGGCCCTTGCCGCGGACCTCCTTCACGTGCTGCGGGAAGCGTCCGACGAGCGGCCTGAGCCCGTCCATGATCTCGCGCCCGCGGATGGAGGCGTTGGCCACCAGGCCGCCCTCGAGCAGCCGGATCGTCGCCAGCAGCGCGGCAAGCGCGACGGGATTGCCGCCGTAGGTGCTGCCGTGTGCCCCGGGCCCCCAGCTCATCAGCTCGCTCCGGGCGATCATCGCCGCGACCGGCATGCCGGAGCCGATGCCCTTGGCCGTCAGCAGGATGTCCGGCTCCACATCCCAGTGCTGGATCGCCCACATCTTGCCGGTGCGGCCCGCGCCCGATTGGACCTCGTCGGCGATCAGCAGGATCCCGTGGCGATCGCACAGGGCCCGCAGGCCGGGCAGGAAGTCGTCCTCCGGGACGACGTAGCCACCCTCGCCCTGGATCGGCTCGACGATGACCGCCGCGAACTCGTCGGCCGGCATCAGGCGCTTGAAGATCCGGCTCTCGATCTCGTCCAGGCCCTCGACGCCGAACGGGACGTGGTAGACGCCCGGCAGCAGCGGTCCGAAGTGGTCGTGGTACTTGGCCTTGCTGGCCGTCAGGCTCACGGCCCCCATCGTCCGGCCGTGGAAGGCGCCCAGGAACGCGATGATGTTCGGCCGACCGGTGTAGTGCCTTGCCAGCTTCAGCCCGGCCTCGACGGCCTCTGCCCCCGAGTTGCCGATGAACACGCGCGTCGCGCCATCCATCGGAGCGATGCGGGCGAGCTCGGCCGCGGCCTCGGCGTAGATCGGCAGGTAGAAGTCGCTGGCGCTGAAGTGCTGGAGCACCGCCGCCTGCTCATGGATCGCTGCCACCACGTCGGGGTGGCTGTGACCCGTGCTGTTGACCGCGATCCCCGCGGCGAAGTCGAGGAACACGTTGCCGTCGATGTCCTCGATCGCGCAGCCGAGCCCGCGGACCGGGACCAGCGGGTACGCCCGCGGCAGGCTGGGACTCGTCCAGGCGTGGTCGAACTCGATGTGCGCGCGAGCCTTGGGGCCCGGCGGCGGCGTCACGATGTCCGGGACGGGACGCGCCTGGAGCGGGGTCGTCACGGGGCCTCCTCTGGGTTGGGCAACGCATAGAAGCTATGCACAGTGAATACGAGCATAGCAGAGCGGAACACGCTGGCGATGCCCCGAAGGTCCGCCTGCCGGTGCCCGGGCGCGCCCCGCCAAGCGTTGCGCGCCCACCCGCTCGATCGTTCCTGGAATGCGCCAAATCGCGCGAGGGTCCACTCGCCACCCGCTCGATCGTTCCTGGAATGCGCCAAATCGCGCGAGGGTCCACTCGCCACCCGCTCGATCGTTCCTGGAATGCGCCAAATCGTGCCATCCGCCGCCGCCGGTGAGGCCCACCGGCCTCGAATGGAGGGATTCGGCATCAGCCACGAACCAAAGCGCGCGAATTCGCGAGCCTGGCGGGCGCAATGGAAGCTATTGGCTCATCCCAGGCGACAGGAGGGCACAGGCCGCTCGTGAGCGCCCGGGCTCGACCCTCCCCCACCGAAGGCGATCGTCAGTCCACGACGGTGTGGCTCTGCTCCCGGAGGAACTGCGCGACGTAGTACATCGACAGGCCGGACTTGCCGGTGGAGCCGGAGCCCTTCCAGCCGCCGAACGCCTGGACGCCCGGCCAGGCGCCGGTCGTGGCTCCAGCTCGGCGGTTGACGTACAGCACCCCTGCCTCGATCTCCTCCAGGAATCGCTGGACCTCCGCCTGGTCCTCGGAGTAGACGCCGGCGGTGAGCCCGTAGACATTGTCGTTGGCCAGGGCGAGGGCCTCGTCCAGCGAGTCCACGGCGTGGACCGCGGTGAACGGCGCGAACAGCTCGTCCTGAAACAGCCGATGCGATGCCGGCAGCTTGCCGACCACGGTCGGCTCCACGTAGAAGCCGCGCGCCATCACGCCGTCGGTCAGGTGCTCCCCGCCGGTGAACACCGTCCCGTCGCGCCGCGCCTCGGCGACTGCCTGCTGGTGGCGTGCGACTGCTCGCTCGTCGATCACCGGACCCAGGAACGCGGTTCGCGGCAGCGGGTCACCAACGACCAGCTTCTCGGTCTTCTCGACCAGGATCCGGACCAGCTCGTCGTGGACCGGCTTCTCGACGTAGACCCGGCTGTTGGCCGAGCACTTCTGGCCGCCGTAGCCGAACGCGGCCCGCATGATGCCCTCGGCGGCCTCCTCCAGGTCTGCGCTCTTGAGCACGATGGCCGGGTTCTTGCCGCCCATCTCCACGATGCACGGGCGCGGGTACCGCTTCGAGAAGTTCCGGAACAGCTCGAACCCGACCTCGTACGAACCCGTGAACACGATCCCGTTGATGCCCTGGTTCGTCTGGAGCTCGTCGCCCACGGTGTCGCCGGGACCCATGACCAGGTTGAACACCCCGTCGGGGACTCCCGCGTCGCGGTACGCCTCCTTGATCGCGATCGCGGTCATCGCGGACGCCGAGGCCGGCTTGAACACGACGGCGTTGCCCGCCATCATCGCGGCCGCCGATGGCCCCACGGCCAGCGCCATCGGGAAGTTGAACGGGCTGATCACCGCGAACACGCCGTGCGGGCGCAGGATCGAACGGGTGTGGACGGCGGCGTCACCGAGGTTGTCCATGGGGTGGTCGTAGAACGCGTTGTCCTCGGCCGTCTTCGCGTAGTAACGGATGAGGTCGGCCGCCTCCTCGACCTCGCCCAGCGCCTCGAGCCGAGTCTTGCCCACCTCGATCGCCATCAGGCCGGCGTACTCCATCTGGCGCTCGGAGATCAGCTCCGCCGCGGCCCGCAGGATCCGGAGCCGCTGCTCCCAGCCCAGGCGGAACCAGGCCGGCTGCGCTCTTCTCGCGGCCGCGATCGCATCCTGGACATCTGTGCGGGTACCGCGCGCGAACGTCCCGACGAGGATCTCGCTGTCGATGGGCGAGCGGACCTCGAACGTGCCGTCGCCGTCGCGCTCGGACCCGCCCACGAGATTGCGGTGGTAGGCACCCAGGCGGCCCTTCGCCTTCTCGAGGCCGGCCTCGTACAGCTGGTGCAGCTCCTCGTTGTCGGCGCGCAGGGTGGCATACGTGATCTTGATCCGCTCGGCGGTCATCGCACAGGCTCCCGTGGGGCGCGGCCCGCGTGGTCGGCGGGCGGCGCGGCTTGACGGTCGGTCATTGCTGCGAGTGTAGTCCGGGCGGGCGGCCGTGCGGGAGTGCGGGACGGCAGGGCCGCGGCGGGGCAAGCCGGGCGGTGCGCCGGGGCCTTCCCCGGACGCGCATCATGGGCACATGACCAGCCGCGTCCGCCGCCTCGCCGTGTCCGTGGTCCTCGCGATCACCGTCGCCGTCCCGGTCGCGACCGCCGCTCCTGCGGCATCGCCCCTCGCCGCAGCCCCCGCGCTCGCCGCAACCGAGTTCCCACCCGGATGGGAGGGATATCACACCTACCCGGAGATGGTCGCCGACATCCAGGCGGTCCAGGCCGCACACCCGGACATCGTCCACCTGTTCTCGATCGGGCAGAGCTACCAGGGCCGACAGCTGTGGGCGGCCAAGGTCAGCGACAACGTGGCCGTGGACGAGAACGAGCCCGAGGTGCTGTACGACGGCCTCCACCACTCCGACGAGCACATGGGCCTGGAGATGACCCTGCACATCCTCCACTGGCTCGCCGACGGCTACGGCAAGGACGCGCGGATCACGAGCATCGTCAACAGCCGCGAGATCTGGATCGTGTTCGCCGTCAATCCCGACGGTGCCCAGTTCGACATCTCGGGCGGCAGGTTCCACTTCTGGCGCAAGAACCGGCAGCCCAACGCCGGGACCACGGCCATCGGCACCGACCTCAATCGCAACTATGGCTACAAGTGGGGCGGCGGAGGCCGCACGAGCAAGAACCCGCTCGCGATCACCTACCGGGGGCCGGCCGCGTTCTCCGCCCCGGAGACCCGGGCCTTCCGGGACTTCCTGGCCAGCCGCGTCGTGGGCGGCGTCCAGCAGATCCGGGTGGCGATCACGTTCCACGAGTACGGGCGGCTGGTGATGTGGCCGTACGGCTACACGAAGACCAACGTGCCGGGCGACATGACGACCCAGGACCACCTCGCGCTCGCCAGGATCGGAAGGCACATGGCCGCGACGAACGGCTATCGGCCTGAGCAGGCGAGCGACCTGTACATCACCTCCGGCACGTCGCGCGACTACGAGTACGGCAAGTACCGGATCTTCTCGTACACCTTCGAGCTGTCGATCAAGGACTACCCCAGGACCGGGATGATCGCCAAGGAGACCGCCCGCAACAAGGAGGCCGTCCTGTGGCTGGCCGAACGCGCCGCCTGCCCGCTGGCCGTGCTCGGCACGGCCGTCCGCAACGCGCGCTGCGGCGCCTTCGACGATGATCTCGAGGTGTCGCGCGGCTGGACCGTCAACCCTGACGGCACGGATACAGCGCCGGCCACCGCGCGCTGGGCACGCGGGAACCCGGCCGGCACGACCGCCGCCGGCGTGACGATGCAGCCGACGACGACGCCCTCCGGCCGCGCGGCTCTCGTAACCGGCCTCGCGGCGGGGTCCAGGGCCGCCGCGAATGACCTCGACGGTCGCACCACCGTACGGTCGATCCCGATCTCCCTTCCGAGCGGTCTCGGCCAGACCCTCAGCTTCCGGTACATGTGGGCTCACAGGGCCAACTCGACCTCGGCGGACTACCTGCGAGCGATCGTCGAGACGGCCGACGGGACGCAGACCGTGGTCTGGCACCGGACGGGTGCCCCGACGCTCCACGCGGGCCGGTGGCGGACCGCGACCGTCAACATGGACGCCTGGGCCGGCCAGACGATCCAGATCCGGTTCGTGGCGATGGACGGCGGAGGCGCGTCGCTGGTGGAGGCCGGCGTGGACGACATCCGCGTGACCCGCCCGACCAGCTGACACCTGCGGTCCGCCGCCGGCCCGGCGACTGCGGACGCGGGTCGCTCGCTCGGGCCGGGTCACTCGAGGGCCGCGATCACCTCGCCGATGGACGCGGCCACCGCGTCGGGACGTACCGGCCTGGGCCCGCGGGCGGCTGCCTCGAGCTCGGCGTCGCCGTGCTTGCCGCTCCGGACGAACACGGTCCGAAGGCCGGCGCGCCGCCCGCCCCCGATGTCCGAGCCGATGTCGTCGCCGACCATGACGAGGTCCGAACGTCGCAGCGCCGGCTCTCCGCGGGCCGCCGCCTCGGCCGCGAGGCGTTCGATGGCGATCCGGAAGAACGCCGGCGACGGCTTGCCCACGATCCGTGCCCGCCGCTTCGCCGCCCACTCGAGCGCAACGAGGTACGCGCCGGCGTCGAGGGTCGGTCCGTCGGGCGTGATCCACCACGGGTTCCGATGCATCCCGATCAGGTCGGCGCCCGCCCGTACCAGCCTGAATGCCCGATCGAGGTTGGCCTTGGTGAGCTGGTCCGGCGAGTCGCCCAGCACGACTGCCGCAACGTCGCCCGGCGCGGCATCGGCGGCCGGTCCGTCCACCAGGGCCACGCCGTCGAACTCGACCCGTGCGTCGTCCGATGTGATGACGTAGACGGGCCGGCCGTCATACTCGCGCCGCACCAGGGCCGCTGATGCCGACAGCGCGGACTGGAAGCGGTCGGCCGCCGTGGCAAAGCCCACGCTCGCGCCCCAGCGGGCGAGCGTCGCCCGCGACACCAGCGAGGTGTTGGTCACGACCAGGTACGGGATGCGGCGCCGCTCGAGATCGGCCATGGCCTCGGGGGCGCCCGGGATGGCCTTCTCGGCGAGCACCAGCACGCCGTCCAGGTCTAGCAGCAGGCCACGGATCCCGTGCAGCGTTGCACGCAGAGCATCGTCGTGCGCAGGTTCCTCCGGCATGATGCGCACAGCGTAAACGGAGGAGGAGCCGCGCATGGGACTGCTCGACGGGCGCAAGGCGCTCGTGTTCGGGGTCGCGAACGATCACTCGATCGCGTGGGGCATCGCGAAGGCCTTCCACGAGGCCGGCGCGGTCGTCGGCTTCTCCTCGATGGAGAGCCTGATCGAGCGCCGCGTGCGCCCGCTGGCGGACTCGATCGGGAGCACGTTCGTGGAGCCGTGCGACCTCGGGTCCGACGAGCAGATCCGGTCCGTGCTCACGAAGTGGGGCGAACGCCACGGCGAGATCGACGTGCTGGTGCACGCGGTCGCGTACGCGAAGCGGGAGGACCTCGACGGGTCGTTCGTGGACACCTCGCGTGACGGCTTCGCGCTGGCCCTCGATGTGTCCGCCTACTCGCTGGTCGCGCTGACTCGCGAGGCTCGACCCTACCTCCATCGCGGCAGCTCGGTGATGACGCTCACCTACTACGGCGCGGAGAAGGTCGTCACGCACTACAACGTGATGGGAGTGGCCAAGGCCGCGCTCGAGGCGTCGGTCCGGTACCTCGCGGCCGACCTCGGACCCGACGGCATCCGCGTCAACGCCATCTCGGCGGGCCCGATCCGGACCCTCTCGGCGGGCGGGATCGCGGGCTTCCGCAAGCTGTACGGCCCGTTCGACGAGATCGCCCCCCTGCGGGCCCACATCACGATCGAAGACGTGGGCAGGACGGCCCTCTATCTCGGCTCGGATCTCTCGACCGCGGTCACCGGCGAGACCGTCTACGTGGACGGCGGGTTCAACATCCTGGGCGTCCCGACAATCGTGGAAGGTGATCCGCGGGTGGCGGGCGAGCCAGGCCCGTACCTCGGGCGTGCTGTGGGTGGACACGTTGTCGAGCACGACGTGGAGCTCGCCCGCCGGGTACTCCCTGGCCACGCGGCGCATGAAGGCGAGGAAGTCGTCCCCGGTGTGGCGGTCGCGAGTGTCGGTGGTGACTCTGCCCGTGCCCACCTCGAGCGCTGCGAACAGGCAGGTCGTGCCATGCCGCTCGTAGTCGTGGGTGTGGCGCTCGACCTGCCCCGGACGCATCGGGAGCATGGGCTGGGTCCGGTCGAGCGCCTGGATACCGGTCTTCTCGTCGACCGAGAGCACGATCGCGCCGGCAGGCGGGTCGAGATACAGCCCGACCACGTCGCGCACCTTGGCCTCGAGGGCCGGGTCGGTGCTGAACTTGAACGTCTCGGTCCGGTGGGGCTTGTAGCCGAGCTCGCGCCAGATGCGGTGGACCGTGGACGGGCTCATGCCCGTCCGGGCCGCCATCATCCGCACGCTCCAGTGGCTGGTGCCCTCGGGCGGCGGGCCCATCGTGAGCGCGACGAGGCGGTCACGGTCCTCGCGGGTGTAGGTCGGCGGGTGTCCTGGTCGCGGCGCGTCGGCGAGCCCGGCGAGCCCCGCCTGCGCGTACCGGCGGCGCCACAGCTTGACGGTCATGATCGCCACGCCCAGCTCGTCGGCGACCCTCCCGATCGGGACGCCCGCGGCCGAGCGGAGCACGATGCGGGCGCGGGTCACCGCCCGTTGCTCGCTGGTCGGGGCACGGACGACGCCCTGAAGGAACACCTTGTCGGCCTCGCCGACCGCCAGCGGAGGAGCAGGAGCATGAGCCATGCCCCGAATCGTACCGAGCGTCGCCGTTATCCGCTAGCCATTAGCAGCACGGGACACTAGCGCGTCGCGCGTCCCCTCACGTGCGGCGTCTCGTCACGATCACTTGACCGTGAATTCCACGGTGGCCGCCTCGCCGGTCGGCGTGAAGGTCACGGTTGCCACGTAGTCGCCGGCTGGGAATGATCCGGCCGGCGTGACCTGGAAGTCACCCCAACTGTTGCCCGTCCCGTAGTCGAGCGACAGCGGCTGGATGAGGGGTGAGCCATCAACGGTCATGGTGCAGGTCACCTTCCCTGTCAGGCCGTCCTGCAGCGCGAACACGACGAAGATGGCAGGCGCCGTGGTCGGGAACGAGTCCGTGAACGTCGCCGCGTCGTACAGCGGCTGCGACGTGTCAGCGGCGGTCGCAGCCCGGAGCAGCGTGAAGGCGCTGGTCCCGCTCGGCAGTGGGGTGGGCGTCGCCGGAGCCCGCCGGGGCCCGGTGATCGTGAACGCCAGGGTGACGCTGTCGCCCGTCTGGTCGAATGACAGGATCTCCTCGTAATCACCGGGGATGAATCCGTCCGCATACGTGAGGCGGAAGTATGCCCACGGCGCGGACGCCGGGTAGTCGAACGAGGTCACGTTCGCCTCGCCACCGACCGACTTCCAGGTCGAGGTGACCTTGCCCGAGAGACCGGGTGCCAGCTGGAAGGGAACGATGATTGCCGGCGTCTCCGACGGGAACGAGGTCGCGAACGTGGATGGGTCAACGGAATCCGCGCCGACCGAGAGCGTGGACGTGAGACCGGCCACGATGAAGACCGCCGAACCACGGTCGCCGGCCGTCGCGGGTGCCTCGGATGCCGCCAGCGTGGCGGTTGGGGCCACCGTTGCCGATGGCGTCGGGCTCGGCGCGGCGGTAGGGGCAGCAGTGGGCGCGGCAGAGCCCCCGCACGCGGCGAGCGTCACGGCGCCCACGAAGGCCACGGAGGCCATGACAAGTTGCCTCATGGGCGGGGCTCCTCCGACGCTCGCGCGAACCTGCTTGCCTGGCTGGGGCGAGAAGGTGCGGACACGGTGTCCGTCGCCGCAGGCGGCAGGGCTGCTTCCCCTGCTGGCCGCCCCGTCGTCATCGTCTGCCACCCTTCGGCATGTCGCCAGGTCGCCGCTCACTGTAGAGCCGCGTGCAAGGGTCAGGAGCGTGCGTCTCCCCAGATGCCGCGCAGGGAGCGCGACGCAGGCCCCCGGCTTCGCCTGGCAAGTGGCGCGTGAGAGGATAGCCACCATGAGCGATCCTTTGATCGACCGGCACGCGGGAGCGCCGGCGTGACGCTCGGGCTGCGCCCGCTCGGATCCCTGGTCGGGAACATGGTTCCACTGGCCGGCGTGCTGTTCCTTGGCTGGGACCTGCCGTCGGTGGTGGTGATGTACTGGATCGAGGCTGGCGTCGTGGGCGTGGTCAGCGCGCTGAGGATCAGGATGTCGCTGTCACTCGGACCACCGACCACGAGCGATGACGGCGCGATCCAGCGTCAGATCGTTCGGCGGGACGCGAGCCCCGCTCCGCCGGCGACCGGCGGCTGGCTGCTGCCCCTGCTGTGGCTGCTCGCCTATGGCGTGTTCTGGGTGATCCTCGGGCCGTTCGTGATCCAGATCGCCAACGGCGGGTTCTACGTCGGGGCCAGCGCCACGGGCTGGACCGGTGCCTCCGGCACCGTGATCGCCTGGGGCACGGCCGCCCTGGTCGGCGGCCAGCTCGTCAGCTTCATCGTGGGCGACGTCATCGAACGACGCTACCTCACCGCCACCTCCCTGGAGCTGCTCCGGGACCCGTTCGTCCGGATCCTGGTCATCATCGCCACGATCGCGACCGGCGGCATCGGCATCGCCCTGATCGGCTCACCCATCGGATTCCTGGTCGCGATGGTCGTGGCCAAGACCGCCGTGGAGCTGTGGTTCCTTCGGGCCGCTCCGGCCGGAACCCCCGCCGGCTGACCCCGGGCGCACGCCGCCGGCAGCCGCTGCGATCGAGCCGCGACTCCGAGCGGCGCCCGCGTCGACACGGCAGACTTCGAGGATGCAGCTGGTCCTGGTGGGTCTGGGCGGGTTCGCGGGCGCGGTCGTGCGCTGGCTGGTGGACGCGTGGGTGAGCGACCGGAACCCAACCGCCTTCCCGCTGGGCACGCTGGTCATCAATCTCGCGGGCTCGTTCCTGCTGGGCCTGCTGTTCGCGTGGGTGATCGAGCGGGACCTGCTTGCGCCCGAGGTGCGAGGGCCGCTCATGATCGGCTTTCTCGGGGCATTCACGACGTTCTCGACGTTCATGCTCGAATCGTGGCGCCTGGTCGAGGACGGGGCATGGGCCCTTGCCCTGCTGAACCTGGGCGGCTCGCTGGCCCTCGGCCTGGTCGCGGTGCTGGCCGGGCTGGCCGTCGGGCGGCTGCTGCCATGAGCCACGTGTCACGGATCGCGAAGGAGTGGCGATGACCATCGAAGGCGAGGCCCTGCTGGCGCGGATCTACATCGGCGAGTCGGACACCTATGAGGGCCGGCCGCTGTACGACGCCATCGTCCGCCACCTTCGCCAGCGCGGGGTTCGCGGCGTCTCCGTGTTCAAGGGGATCGAGGGCTTCGGGCGCTCCTCGAGGGTGCACACGACCCGCATCCTGGCCCTGTCCGAGGACCTCCCGATCCTGCTCGAGATCGTGGACCAGGAGGAGCGGCTGCGACCCGTGCTCGACGAGCTGGAGCCGATGATCGGCGGCGGCCTGGTGACGCTGGAACGGGTCGAGGTCATCGTCTACCGCTCCGGCCGCTGAGGGATCCGGCTGCCAGCCCCGGCTACCAGCCCCAGCTGCCGGGCTCGCCCTTGACGGGGCCCACGATCCGGCTCGTGAGCCAGCCCCCGTAGAAGCCGCCGGGCTGCGGTGTCGCCTGCTCGTCGCCGACCCATGCCTCATCCACCCGCGCCGCGTAGAACGCGAGGTACCCGGTGATCGGGGCGAAGTCGGGGTTCGGCCGCTGGTAGGACCAGGCGACGTCGTCGATGTGCCGGTCGCCGAGATCCAGCGACCAGTACGACGCGCTTCCCTTCCACTCGCAGACGGATGATGTGGTCGAAGGCCGGAGCAGGTCCATCCGGACGTCCCCTGGCGGGACGTAGTAGACGGGAGCACCCGCGGTCTCGAGCACGCGCATGGCGCGGATGCTGTCCGCGACCACGATCGATCGGACGATGACGCGGATCCGCTCGGGCACCGGCTCGACGCGAGGCGGGCGCGGATAGTCCCACACCGATTCCTGGCCTGGCCCGGGGATGACGGGCGTGACCTCGCGCGGCACCACGCCGGCGAAGCGGTACGTCGCGTCAGCCATCGGTGCGCTCGCCGCTCGCGCACGCCGCGCACACACCGGCGATCGAGAGGTGCGAGAGGTCAACCGCGAAACCGCGCTCGTCGCACAGCACCCTGACCAGGGCCGAGGCCTCGTCGGCGTCGATCTCCCACGTGGTCCGGCAGTGGATGCAATGGAGGTGACCGTGCTCGGCCGCCGGCATGACGTGGTACTCCTCGCGCCCGTCCACGCCGTGCGCGTGGCGGACGATGCCCAGCTCCTCGAGCACGTCCAGAGTCCGATAGACCGTTGACGGGATCGTCGTGGGATCGATGTCCCGGCATCGCTCGACCAGCTCCGCGCCGGTGACGTGGCCGTCGCTGTGCGAGAGGACCTCGACCAGGACCCGCCGCTGGGGCGTCCAGCGCAGGCCGCGGTCATGCAGGCGGCCGCGGACCGCGCCCCATGCGGACACCTCTCCCCTGGCCCCGTGGGCCGACCGGCGTGTGGCTGACATGCCCCGGAGTATCCCCGTCAGCGGGCGTTATTGCAACTGCTTGCAACAACGCGGCGTTGCGCCTACGATCGCGGTTGCGCCAACGTCCCCCGCACCACCCGGAGCCGCGCATGGACCTGTACTCGATCGTCGCCGCACCTGTCGGCGGCGTCGCCCCGCCCGCGATGCACGCGGCCGACCGGTTTCTGACCGTGCCGGTGTCGATCGTGTTCTGGCTGATCACGGCCACGATCATCGGGATCGCCGTCCGGCGGACGAACCGTACCCTGAGCGAGGAATCCGTTCCCCTGATGGGCGTGATGGCCGCGTTCATCTTCGCGGCCCAGATGTTCAACTTCCAGGTCGCGGGCGGAACCAGCGGCCACCTGCTGGGCGGCGTCCTGGCCGCGATCCTGCTGGGCCCGTGGGCCGGCACGCTGGTCATGGCGTGCGTGATCGCCGTCCAGGCGCTGGTGTTCTCCGATGGCGGGCTGGTGGTCATGGGCGCCAACATCTTCAACATGGGCGTCGTCGGCACGCTCGGCGGCTTCGCGCTGTACCGGGCCCTGGCAGGCCTGTTCGGCGGCGAGGAGCGGGGCCGGCTGCCGGCGGCCGCGATCGCGGCCTGGGCCTCGGTCGTTGCCGGGGCCATCTGCATGTCGCTCGAGCTGTGGATCTCGGGCACCTCGCCGCTCGAGATCGTGCTCCCGGCGATGGTCGGCGTGCACGTGTTCATCGGCATCGGCGAGGCGTTGATCACGGTGGCGGCCCTGGCGTTCATCGCCGCCACGAGGCGCGACCTGCTGGAGCTGCGTCACCGGGCCGAGGCCCGGCTGGTGGCGACATGACCAGGATCCGGCTCGGGCGGCGCTGGTGGATCGCCGGGCTCGCGGTCGCGGTCGTGGTGGTGGTCGTCCTGGCGCCGCTCGCCTCGGGCGACCCCGACGGGCTCCAGCGCGTGGCCGGCGACACCGGGTTCGTTGGCCAGGCCCGCAACATGATCGGTGGCCTGCTCTCGGGCTACGAGATCCCCGGGATCGGCGATCCCGTCGTGTCCAAGGTCGTGTCCGGCCTGCTGGGCGTCGCGATCGTGTTCCTCGTGATCGTCGGCGTCGGCCGGCTGCTCGCGCGCCGTCGGGCGTAGGAGCGCCGCGTCCTGGAGCTCGATCGCTACGTCGAGGGCAGCAGCCCGTTCCACCGCGCCGACGCCCGGCTCAAGTTCATCCTCGCGATCGCGGCCATCCTGGCCATCTCGCTATTGCCGGTGGGCTCCGCGCTCGCGATGCTGATCACGTGGCTGGTCCTCGTCGCGTGCTCGGCAACGGCCGGCCTCGGTCCGTTCCGGCTGTCGCGCTCGGCGGTGATCGCGGTGCCGTTCACGCTGGCCGCGCTGCCGCTGATCTTCACCGTGCAGGAGCAGGTGATCGCGACCATCGCCCTCGGGCCGCTCGACCTGAGCCTCTCCGCGGAGGGCCTGCGGCGGTTCCTCACGATCGCCGCGGGGAGCTGGCTGTCCGTCCAGGTTGCCCTGCTGCTCGCGTTCACCACCCCGTTCCACGACCTGATCGATGCGCTGCGGGAGCTCCACCTGCCGCGGATCCTGATCGCGATCATCGCCTTCATGTACCGCTACCTCGCCGTGCTCGGCGACGAGGCCTCGCGCATGATCCGGGCGCGCGATGCCCGGTCCGCGGTCGGACCTGACGGCCGGGGTGGCGGACCCATCCGCTGGCGGGCAACGGTGACCGGCCGGATGGTCGGTTCGCTGTTCCTGCGGGCGTATGAGCGGAGCGAGCGGATCTACGCGGCCATGCAGGCGCGCGGGTTCGAGGGCGAGTTCCGGCATCTCCGGACGCGACCGCTCGCACGGGTCGAGCTCGGCTGGCTGGGGCTGCTGCTCCTGGCGCTCGTCGCCTGGGAGGTCGCGGCCGCGCTCTGGATGCCGCGGCTGTGATCGCCGCCGACCAACCGGACGAGCGGATGCCGTCCGACGACATCGAGGCTCCGGGCCCGACGAACGG
Source organism: uncultured Chloroflexia bacterium (assembly GCA_963732805.1). Taxonomy (GTDB): domain Bacteria; phylum Chloroflexota; class Limnocylindria; order Limnocylindrales; family CSP1-4; genus CAIXZV01. The sequence continues at coordinate 913,507 of CAVTAW010000001.1, read as the reverse complement.
TCCGACGAACGGCACCGGTACCGGCACCGCGATGGGCACGCCGGTCGAGCACGATCATCCGCACCGGCACGGCGCCACGCCGCCCCACAGCCACCCGCACGCCCATCCGGGCGGCGGCGACGGCTCGGCCGCCCATCGCCCGGCCTCGCGCGGCTCGGTGGAGCTCGAGCACGTCCACTTCCGATACCCGGACGGGTTCGAGGCGCTGCAGGGGATCGACCTGCGCATCGAGGCCGGTGAGAAGGTCGCGCTGGTGGGGCCCAACGGGGCGGGCAAGAGCACCCTCATGCTGCAGCTCAACGGCACGCTCCGCCCGGAGCACGGCACGGTCCGGGTCGCCGGGCTGGCCATCGGGCGGGACACCATCCGGCAGGTCCGATCCGAGGTGGGCCTCGTGTTCCAGGACCCCGACGACCAGCTGTTCAGCCCGACGGTGTTCGACGACGTCGCCTTCGGTCCCCTGCACATGGGCCTGCCGGCAGACGAGGTCCACGCGCGGGTCGAGCGGGCGCTCGCGGTCGTGGGCATGGCCGGGTTCGCGCACCGCATCCCCCATCGCCTTTCGATCGGCCAGCGCAAGCGCGTCGCGCTCGCGACCGTGCTCTCGATGGACCCCTCGATCCTGGTGTTCGACGAGCCATCCGCGGGCCTCGACCCGCGCGGCCGTCGGGAGCTCATCCGGCTCCTGGAGGGTCTCGACCAGACGCTGCTCGGTGTCCACCCACGACATGCGCCTGGTCGCCGAGGTGTTTCCCCGGATGGTCGTGATGGACGACGGGGGCGTCGTCGCCGACGGCCCCACCGCAGAGCTGCTGGCGGATGCCGCGATGCTCGAGGCCCACGGGCTCGAAGCGCCCTGATGCGCGCGGGTCAGGTGTAGTAGTCGAAGTCGGCCTCGGTCCGGGTCCAGCGGCGGATCGCGAAGATGTTCGCCTGGTCGTGGTCGGGGTCCAGCTCGACGTAGTTGCGCGCGCCGTGCCACAGGTAGCGGGCGTCGCTGAGCAGGTCGTGGACCTGGTACGGGCGACTGGGGTCGAGCTCGAGCTCGTCGAGCGGCACCTGTCACGAAGCCCGCCTGCACGTGGTGCGGGTCCAGGTTGACCACCACCAGCACCTGGTTCGATCCGTCTGGGCTGCTCTTGCTGTACGCGATCAGCTGCTCGGGTTGTCGACCTGGTGGAAGCGCAGGTCGTGGTTGGCCTGCGGAAGGCCGGGTTCTCGCGCCGGATCCGGTTGAGCCGGCCCAATCAGGCTCGGCGCAGGCTGTCCCTCGGCGTCGAGCTCCCAGTGCCTGGATCTCGTACTTCTCCGAGTCGCAGATACTCCTCCCTGCCCGGCGTCAGCGGCTCGGCTCACGCACAGCTCGAAGGCGGGGCCGTAGATGCCGTAGCTCGGCCCAGCGTCGCCGCCAGCACCACCCGCGTCGACGAACGCCGGGCGACCGCCGAACTGCAGGTACTCGGGCAGGATGTCCGGCGTGTTGGGCCACAGGTTCGGGCCGAAGAACTCGCTGACCTCGGTCTGGGTCAGCTCCGTCAAGTACTCGGTCAGCTCCCACTTCGTGTTCCGCCACGTGAAGTAGGTGTACGACTGGGTGAATCCGAGCTTGGCCAGCCGGTACATCACGTGCGGGCCGCGTGAACGCCTCGGCCAGGAAGATCGCGTCCGGATAGTCGCGCTTGATCTCGCCGATCAGCCACTCCCAGAAGTCGAACGGCTTGGTGTGCGGGTTGTCGACGCGGAAGATCCGGATCCCCTGCTCGACCCAGAACTCGGACGACGCTCTTCAGCTCCGTCCCACAGCGCCCGCCAGTCGTCGGTCTCGAAGTCGAACGGGTAGATGTCCTGGTACTTCTTGGGCGGGTTCTCGGCGTACTGGATCGTGCCGTCCGGGCCGCGGCCGAAACCACTCCGGGTGCTCGCTCGACGTAGGGGTGGTCGGGCGAGCACTGGAACGCGATGTCGAGCGCGAGCTCGATCCCCCGGGCGGCGGCCGCGTCCACGCAGATGGCTGCAGGTCCTCGAGCGTGCCAAGCTCCGGGTGGATCGCCTTGTGGCCGCCCTCCGCCGAGCCGATCGCCCAGGGGCTGCCCGGATCGCCGGCGGCGGGCCTCGGCGGTGTTGTTGCGGCCCCTTGCGGAATGACCCGGCCGATGGGGTGGATCGGCGGCAGGTAGAGCACGTCGAAGCCCATCGCCGCCACGTACGGCAGCCGCTGCCTCCACGTCGCGGAACGTCCCGTGCCGGCCCGGTTCGGGCGAGCAGGAGCGCGGGAACATCTCGTACCAGGCGCCGAAGCGGGCCTTCGCGCGGTCGACCACGACGCTCAGTTCCGGGGTCGTAGCGTGGTGGCGAACGGCCGCTCGGCATAGCGGGTCATCAGCGCCGCCAGGTCCGGCTCCAGCGCCGCGGGCGCACGCGCTCGACGCCGCCGGCTGCGCAGGCCGCGGCAGCTCCGCAGGGTCGCGCAGCCGTTCGCGCCTTCGCCCCGTCGCTCGCTCGGCCGCCGCCTCGATCAGCCGACGCCGATCAGCAACTCGACCGTCACGTCCTGCCCGGCTCGAGCGCGCTTGCCCAGGTCGCGCACCCAGGTATGGAAGCGGTCCACCCAGGCCTGCAGCGTGTAGCGGTACCGCCCGATCGCGTCGACCGTGAACTCGCCGCGCGAGCGGTCGTAGCCCAGCGGTTCCATCGGCATCTCGGTCCACTCGGCGTCGCCCTCGTCGCGCCGGTGGAGCAGCACCCCGGACCAGGTCGTGGCCGTCGGTAACGACGTCGGCTTCCACGACGACCCGGTCGCCGACGATCGCGCTTGATCGGGAACCGGCCGGCGTCGATCTTCGGGGTCATGGCTCTCGATCGCGACCCGGCTCCAACCGTCCCTGATGCCCACGATGGCTGCCTCCAGCGGCGTCGTTCCTCACGTCGGTCGTCCAGCAAGCGACCCATACAGCTCCAGCGTCCGGCGGGCGATCGCTGCCCAGCTGAACTGGTCCTCGGCGCGCCGCCGGCCGGCCAGCCCCATCCGCTCGCGCAGCCGCTCGTCCAGCCCCACGTGGTTGATCGCGGCGGCCAGCCCGGCCGAGAACGGCGCCGGATCGACCGGGTCGAACGTGCCCTCGCGGAGTCGCGGGGATCCACCAGCACGCCCGTCTCCTCCGGGCACGACCACCTCGGGGATGCCGCCCACCGCCGACGCCACGACCGCCGTCTCGCAGGCCATCGCCTCGAGGTTGATGATCCCGAACGGCTCGTAGACCGACGGGCAGCAGAACACCGCCGCGTGCGAGTAGAGCTGGATCGCGGCCTCGCGCGGCACCATCTCGCGGATCCAGATCACGTCCGCCCGGTCCGGCGCTGCACCTCCGCCACGCGCTGCGCCATCTCCGCGCCGATCTCCGGCGTGTCCGGCGCGCCGGCGCACAGCACCACCTGGAGCGAAGGGTCGATGGCGGGGATCGCGTTGACCAGGTGGATGATCCCCTTCTGGCGCGTGATGCGGCCGACGAACAGCACGTACGGGCCGGTCCGGGTCCACGCCGTACCGCTCGAGCGAACGCGTCGCGGCCGGGTCTGGCCGGTACTGCTCGCAGGTCGATGCCGTTGTGGATCACGTGGATCTGCGCCGGGTCGACCGGGAAGAAGCGCAGGACGTCGTCGCGCGTCTCCTGCGACACGGCGATGACCGCGTCGGCGTCGAGGATCGCCGGTCCGCTCCATCCAGCTGACGAGATGGTAGGCGTTGCCCAGCTGCTCGACCTTCCACGGCCGCAGCGGCTCCAGCGAGTGGGTGGTCACCACCGAGGGGCACGCCCCACAGCTGCTTGGCCAGGAAGCCGGCCATGTCCGCGTACCAGGTGTGGCAGTGCACGACGTCGGCATCCAGCGTGTCCTTGGCCATCGCCAGGCTGCGCTGGAAGGCGTCGAGCGCGCCCCGAACCGCGGATCGGTGTCGCTGGTGCCTCGGCCCACGGGCCGTAGCCCGCGGACGCGCAGGTTGGGGACTGCTCGACGTCCTGGTCGCCGAAGCAGCGGACCTCGACCGGCACCAGCTCGGCGCCAGCTCGCGGCTGAGGTACTCGACGTGCACGCCGGCCCCGCCGTACACGTGCGGCGGATACTCGTTGGTGAACAGCGCGACCTTGCCGGGCTGCGACACGGCGGCGAACCTCCCTGCGACTGCCACAAGGCTAGTCGGTTCGCCCACTGGGCGCGGCGGGCACGCCCCGCCTATGATCGGCGCGATCCCCAGCCACCCGCCCCGGCGTCCGCCCAGGCACGTGACCGATGATGGGAGCCGACGCGATGACCTTCAATCCGAACGCACGGCTCGATCCATCACAGGTCGAGGACGTCCGCGGGCGTCGAGTCGGCGGGCGCGGAGTGGCCGTGGGTGGCGGCGGATTGGGGCTCGTGATCCTGCTGGTCTACGCGCTGCTCGGCGGTGGCAACAGCGGCACGACGTCTGCCGACGACCTGTCCAACCTGCTGAACGAGATCGCCGGGGCCGGGGGCGATCAGGGTCCCGTGAGCACGGAGCTGGCCGCCGCCTGCCAGACCGGCGCTGATGCGAACGCCAGGCAGGACTGCCGGATCCTCGGCTACGTGAACAGCGTCCAGGCCTACTGGACGGACGCGTTCGCGCAAGCCGGGCAGACCTACGAGCCGGCGGAGACGGTCTTCTTCAGCGACCAGGCGAGCACCGGTTGCGGGCTCGCCTCGACTGAGGTCGGGACCGTTCTACTGCCCGAACGACGGGCGCGTCTGGATCGACCTCGGGTTCCTCGACGACCTGCACACGAAGTTCGGGGCAACCGGAGGCCCGGCCGCGCAGGCGTATGTCATCGCCCACGAATACGGCCACCACGTCCAGGACCTGCTGGGCGTCCTGGGTTCGGGCACGAGCCAGCAGGGGGCGCAGGGGCGGTCGGTGCGGACCGAGCTCCAGGCCGACTGCTATGCCGGCGTATGGGCGAGCAACGCCGCCGGGACCGGCTTCCTCGAGCCGCTGACCGGGAGCGAGATCGCCGATGCGCTGGACGCGGCTGCGGCAGTGGGCGACGATCGCATCCAGGCCGAGTTCCAGGGCCGCGTCACGCCGGAGTCCTGGACGCACGGCTCTTCAGCGCAGCGGAGCCGCTGGTTCACGACCGGATACCAGTCGGGTGATCCTGGCACGTGCGACACCTTCGCGGGTGGCATCTGAACCGTCGCCACCCCCGACGCGGGAGCGGGAGACGGGGCTCGAACCCGCGACATGCAGCCTGGAGGGCCAACACGGCCATGCGTAACGGCACCGTGCTCACGGGCCCGAGCGAAAGGCGTCCAGTGATCGTGCCGTACCAGCCAACCGCAAACCCACCACCGGACCGGCTGCCAACCTCGCTCGACGCCGACCCACCACCTGGATTGCGGCCGCACCACGTCGGGTTGGTCGGGCCGTTTGCCACTCGCCAACCCCGCACGCATCGGCCAGCGTTTCCTCGGCGGGCGGCAGACAGCGGATCGAGCCGACTCAGGCGCGGACGGTGGACCCGCCAGAAGGCGGATCGTTGGGCCCGGCCGCGCATCCGCCCGATGCTGGACGGACGGGATCGGACCACCGCGACCGCACGAACCGGGGACCCATGAGAGCAATCGTGTGCACGGACTACGGGCCTCCGGAGGTCCTTCAGCTCAGGGACGTGCCGAAGCCCGTCCCGAAGAACAACGAGATCCTGGTACGCATCCGCGCCACCACGGTGAGTGCGGCCGATTGCGAGCTTCGCCGATTCGACTTCGCTCCCTGGATCTGGGTGCCCATGCGGCTGGCGTTCGGCATCCGCAGACCGAGACGACGTGTGCTCGGGCAGGAACTTGCCGGTGACGTCGAGGCGGTGGGCAAGGATGTCCGGTCACTCAAGACGGGCGACCGGGTCTTCGCGGCCACGGGCATCCCCCTGGGAGCCTACGCGGAGTACATCTGCCTGCGGGAGAATCCCCAGACCGGGGCGATCACGACGATGCCGGCCACCTTGGACTACGCGGAGGCTGCGGCCATTCCCTACGGGGGAGGCGAGGCGCTGTCGTTCCTGCGCAAGGCGGACGTCCGGAGCGGCCAGCGGGTCCTGGTCAATGGCGCGGGAGGGAGCTTCGGCACGTTCGCGGTCCAGCTGGCCAAGGACCTCGGAGCGCACGTGACCGCGGTCGACCGTGCGCCGAAGCTGGAGATGCTGCGCTCGATCGGCGCCGATCGCATCATCGACTTCGCCCAGGAGGATTTCACAGACAGCCCCGAGACGTACGACGTCATCTTCGACGTCGTACGCAACACACCGTCTGGTCGCATGGTGAGGTTGCTTGCCGAGCACGGTTGGCTGCTGATGGCCAATCCGGGCTTCATGCAGATCGTTCGTGCCAAGTGGGCGGCGAGGGGAAGCGGCAAGCGAGTGTCGTTCGCGGGATCAGGCCCCACGAGCGAGGACCTGGCCTACCTGCGAGGTCTCGTCGAAGCGGGACGGCTGCACCCGGTCATCGACCGGCGCTTCCCGCTCGAGGAGATGGTCGAGGCTCATCGGTATGCCGAATCCGGCCAGAAGCTGGGGAACGTCGTTGTCGTCGTGGCGTAGCTCAGGCATGAACGGAATCGAGAGGACACGATGAAGGCAGTCGTCCAAGTCGGCTACGGCTCGGCGGACGTGCTGGAGCTCAGGGAGCTCGAGAGGCCGGTAGCGGCCGATGACGAGGTGCTGGTGCGCGTCCACGCGGCATCCCTCGGCGCCGGTGACTACTTCGGCATGAGGGGTGTGCCCTTCCCCATCCGGATGTTCGTCGGTTTCCCGAGACCGAAGAAGGAGCATGTCGTGGGGCTCGATCTGGCGGGGCACGTCGAGACGGTCGGCAAGAACGTGACGCACCTTCGGCCCGGCGATGAGGTCTTCGGCGAGTGCAGCCGTGCGTGCGCCGAGTTCGCCTGCGCCCCTGAGGGCAAGGTCGCGCACAAACCGCGCAATCTGACGTTCGCGCAGGCGGCGGCCATGCCCACTTCGGCCCTGGCCGCTCTGCATGCTCTTCGGGATGAAGGGAAGGTCAGACCCGGGCAGAAGGTCCTCATCAACGGTGCGTCGGGAGGGGTCGGCACGTTCGCGGTGCAGATCGCCAAGACCCTCGGGGCGGAGGTGACAGGCGTGTGCAGCGCGGGGAACGTGGACACGGTCCGATCGATCGGAGCGGATCACGTCATCGACTACGCCAAGGAGGACTTCACGCAGGGGGAGGCGCGCTACGACCTGATCCTCGACAACGTGGCCAGCCACTCGTTCGCGGCGTACCAGCGCGTGCTCGCGCCCGGGGGGACCCTCATCCCCAGCAGCGGGCACGCTGGGATGGGCTACGTCATCAAGGCGTTCGTGCTGTCACTGTTCGTGCGCGGGCAGGGACGCCCGTTCGTCTCGACCCCGAACGAGGACGACCTGATCGCTCTCAAGGAGCTGGCCGAGGCCGGACAGGTGACTCCAGTCGTCGACCGAACGTATCCGCTGAGCGAGACCGCTGAGGCCTTCCGGTACCTGGACCAGGGTCATGCCCGAGGCAAGGTCGTCATCGTCGTGTGGAACGAGGAGTCAGCGACGCCCTGAGCGCAGAGAACAGGAAGTGGAGCGGGAGACGGGGTTCGAACCCGCGACATGCAGCTTGGAAGGCTGCCGCTCTGCCAGCTGAGCTACTCCCGCCCGGCCAGATCACTATAGCCGAGGCCCCTTCCACGCCGTCCGTCCGCGCCTCGTGGACCGATCCGCCCGCTCATAGCACGGCGACCGTCCATCCACGACCCGTCATCCATCGGGCGGCCCAGCCGCCTCCGACGAGACCTGCCGGCCGCACTTCCGCTGGATCGCCTCGCCCGCCGCGGCCAGCGCCGCGGCCAGCGATACCGCACCTGGATCCGGCGTCCCCCTGCTCTGCTCACCGTGCACGGCGGCACGACCCTTCCGGGCGACGAGGCTGGCCGTCGCCGAGGCCGCCTCCTCAGCCGCAGCGACACCGGCCATCCAGGCTTCCGCGACCGACTCACCGCCGGCCGCGCCGAACGCCTCGGCGAACGGCCCAAGGGCGTCCACCATCGTCTTGTCGCCGGGCACCGCGCCACCGAGCTGTGACACCGAGGCGAGTGCGGCACGAAGCGCCCGATGCACGGTCGGCGGATCGAGCGCCCCGTCCGGGTCGCCCTGCGACGGCCCGCCCGGCTGACGGCCGATCTCCCGGCCGAACGCCTGCAGGCCGGCGCCCCACAGGGCACCGGACGCCCCGCCGGCCGCGTCACTGAAGGCCACGGCCGCCGCATCGATGACATCGGCCCCCGACGGACCGGCGACCGCCGTCGCGGCCGCGGCCGCGGACATGCCCCTGGCCATGCCGGCACCGTGGTCGCCGTCGCCCGCGACCGCGTCGAGCACGCCGAGCTCATGTTCGATGGCCGAGATCCGTTCGGCCATCGCCGCGAATGCCTCCGCAATGACCCGTGCGACGCGGGTCGGCGCCACGGCTCGGGTCAGGTCGTGGTCGCCGCCCGTCCGGGCGCTGCCCCGAGTTGGCGTGGGACGTGTCCCCGGGCGCGAACGCCGGCTGCTCAGGGAGCCGCTCCGGAACCCGGGAGCGGCCGCGGGTGTCGCCAGCAGCCGCTGCATCTCCCGATCGAGCCAGCACAGCGTGAGCGAGCAGCCGGCCATGTCGAGCGAGGTGACGTACTCGCCGACCTCCGGGTCCACGACCTCGACCCCCTCGTCGGCCAGCCGGCGGCTGATCGAGCGGTAGAGGACGAACAGCTCCTCGTACTTGGTGGCGCCAAGCCCGTTGAGCAGGACCCGGGCGCGCCGCCGCCCCTTCGGTCGTTCCTCGAGCAAGGGCGTCACGATCGCGTTCGCGAGCTCCTCCGCCGGCAGCCACGCAACCGACTCGATGCCTCGCTCCCCGTGGATCCCGAGGCCCATCTCGACCCGCCCTGGTTCGACCGTGAACAGCGGAGAGGATCGACCCGGGAACGTGCAGCCGGCGAAGGCGACACCGAAGGTGAACGTCGCGGCGTTGACATGGCGGGCCACGCGTTCGACTTCGGCGATCGGGCGCCCTTCGTGCGCCGCGGCCGCTGCGGCTCGATACACGAAGAAGCCTCCGGCGATCCCCCGCCGCTCTGACGCCCGGTCCGACGGTGCGCTCGCGACGTCATCGGTGACCAGCACGATCCGGACGTCGGTGCCCTCGGCCCGCGCGCGCTCGGCGCCCAGCCCGAACTGCATCACATCGCCGGCATAGTTGCCGAACAGCAGCAACACCCCCGCGCCGCCATCGAGGGCCCGGATGCACCGGTAGACCTGCTCGGCAGAGGGGCTGCTGAACAGGTCGCCGACGACGGCACCATCGCACAGGCCGGGTCCGACGAGGCCTGCGAAGGCGGGATAGTGGCCGGAACCCCCACCGATGACGACCGACACCCGGCCCGCGGCCGGGGCTGACACCGACATCACGCCCGAGGCGCCCGGAACCGCGCGCAGGTACCGGCTGTACGCGCTCGTCAACCCCTCGAGGAACTCGTCCTTGAAGCCCCGCTCGGCGTTGTACACGTGGGTCATCGCGGCCCTGCTCCGATCATCGGGGCGTCAAGCAGGCGCGCGATCTCGCTGCCGACCCGCGCCAGCGAGGGCTGCACGCTCTCGGCGAGCGCGGCGGCATCCGGAGCCAGCGGATACAGCGGGTGCGTCACTGCGATCACCTTCAGCCCGGCCGCGGCAGCGGCCCGGACCCCATTGCTGGAGTCCTCGACGCCGACGCTCCGCGACGCGTCGATCCGGAGTCGCCGGACCGCCTCGAGGTAGACGTCGGGGCTGGGCTTGCCGTGGGGAACCTCGGCACTCGACACGGTCGCCGAGAAGTACGGGCCGATCCCCATCGTCCGCATCACCACCTCGATCACGGAGCGCGGTGCGGATGAGGCCAGCCCGACCGGCCCCAGCGTGGACGCGGCCGCCACGAGCTCCGCCGCCCCGTCAACGAGCACGACCCGCCCCGCGTCGTACGCCGCGATCACCAGGCCGATCACGGCTCTGGCGGCGCCCTCGGCGTCAGCCGAGGTGCGATCAGCGAGGTAGGCGCCCCATTCCGGGACACTCAGCCCCTGGCAGTGTCGGGTGTCGCCGGCGGACCAGGCGTATCGATGGTCGGCGGCGTAGGACGTCCACGCCTCTTCCCAGAGATGCTCGGACATGACCAGGACGCCGTCGAGGTCGAACACGACCCCTTTCTCCATCGGGCCCTCCCGTATCGAGGATTTGCGGTGCCGGCCGTTGGCTCGCCCATCCTCCGGCTCAGGCTGGCGCGGCACTCCGCTTCGCAACCTCCGCCTGCATGAACGAGAACCCCTCCCTGGCTACCTGCTCCTCGCTGTCGAACAGGGGGCGCCAGATCTTGGTGGCGGCCGCGAGGTTGGGCAGCGCATCGCCGAACAATTCGACGGTCAGCCACCCGTCGTATTCGATATCCCGCAGCGCATCGAACGTGGCTTCCCAGCCGACCTGCCCGGTCCCGGGCACACCACGGTCGTTCTCGGAGATGTGCACGTACCCGATGCGCCGACCCGCGCGCCGGATCGCATCACCCGGGCGCTTCTCCTCGATGTGGGCATGGAACGTGTCGAGGTGGATCCGGCAGTTCGGATGACCCACCTGGTCGACGAATTTGATGGCCTGGTCGAGGGTATTGAGCAGGTACAGCTCGAACCGGTTGACGACCTCCTCCACCAGGGCGACGCCGGCTGGGGCAGCGTACTCGGCGACCCTCCGGATGTGCTCCACGCTGCGCTGCCACTCCACCTCGGTCGGTCCACGACCGCTGAACACGCCGAGCGCGATCTGATGAGGGCCGGCGAGCACGGACGCGCCGAGCGTCGCGCAACAGTCGACGACCGACTGCATGTGCTCGTACGCGAGTTGGCGAACCTTGGGGTCCGGGCTCACCGGGTTGTGCTCGGGCGCGATCACGTGGTTCGCGGTCCGGGCAAGCCCGAGGTCGTCGAGTCGCCGGGCCCAGTACGCCCACTTCGCTTGATCGAGATCGAACACCGGCACCTCGACCCCGTCGTACCCGATCTCCTTGACCAGGTCGAGCGCGGGCAGCAGGCCGTCGTGCATGTCGTCGGCCCACAGCATGAGGTTCAAGCCGTACTTCATCGGACCTACCTTCCGCGGCCGGTGCCGCGTGTGCTTCGACGTCCCGGGACAGGCCTGCCGCCGCCCCCAACCTCGACCGGGCGTCCGTCGCCATGATAGGCGCGAGGGTTCACCGCGATGACGCGCCGGCGAGCGGGTAGGCTCTCGAGGAAGCGGGACGGGAGGGCGGATTGGGACTGGAGATGCTGTCCGCGGAGGCGCTTGCCTTCCTGCGTGCTCCACGTCACGGGGTGATCGCGACGCACGACGCCGACGGCGGGATCTTGCAGGCAGTCGTGTGGTACGCCCTCACCCACGAGGGCATCCTGCTCAACTCGCTCGATGGCCGGCGTTGGCCGACGAACCTGCGTCGAGACCCACGGCTCACGATGGCGGTCTTCGAGGGCGAGGACTACGTCATCCTGAAGGGCACGGCCACCGTGATCGACGACCCCGAACGCGGGCAGGCCGAGGCGAGAGCGCTCGCCCGACGCTACGGGGGTGATCCGGATGCGCATGCCGGGCAGATCCGGGTGAGCATCGTGTTCGATCCCGAGGCGGTTGCCTTCCACGGGCGGTTTGCCGGGTCCGGCTGACACGCGCGTCTGCGGGTTGGTACAATCTGAGCATCGGATCATGACTGAGCAATTGCTCACAATGCCTGGGGCATCCGCCTGTGACCCACGAGCTCGGCCGCGACGAGTTCGAACTCCTCGCCCGGATCGCGCATCGCTACCACATCGACGGCCTGACGCAGGACGCGATCGCCCGTGAGGTCGGACTGTCCCGCCCCAAGGTCCAGCGCCTCCTGGACCGGGCTCGGGCAAACGGCGTTGTCGACATTCACGTGGAAGCACCGCCCTGGCTGCATCTGGACCTGGAGGCGCGGCTGCGGCAGGCGTTCGGCCTGGACGCGGTCGTCGTCAGCGCGGTGCGGAGCGACCCTGAAGCGCAGCGTGAGGAGGCGGCCCGTGCGGCTGCGCGATACCTCGAGCGACAGCTGAAGGACGGCATGACCGTCGCCGTCAGCCACGGTCGCGACGCGGCCGGGCTTGCCCGGTTCTTCCGCCCGGGGCGCCGGCTGGATTGCACGTTCGTCAGCGCGATGGGCGGCTCTGCCCGGATGGATGCGCCCACCAATCCGAATGAGATCTGCAGGGTGCTCGCCGATCGCTGCGGGGGTCTGGCCGTCAGCCTCTACGCGCCCGCGTACCTGGCGACAACCCGGGTGCGCGCACAGCTGCTCAAGGAGGACGCCGTCGCCGAGACGCTGCGGCTGGCGGTCGGTGCCTCGCTTGCGCTGGTGGGCATCGGCAGCACGGATGACGACTGCACGATGGTCCGAAGCGGCTGCTTCTCGCTCGGCGAGATCCGGAGGCTGCGTCGGCAGGGGGCGGTCGGTGACGTCCTGGGCAACTACGTCGATGCCGCCGGGCAGCCGATCGAGTCTGCCGAGACCAGCCGTCTGATCGGGCTGTCGATCGACGAGCTGCGCAGGATCGGGTCGGTGATCGCCGTCGTGAGCGAGCCGGAGAAGCCACACGCGATCCTGGGCGTCCTTCGAACCGGGGTGGTGCGCGTGCTCATCGTGGATGAGGGCAACGCACGCATGGTGCTCGCGCTTGCCGACGGCTCTCCGGAGTCCGGTCAGCCGCAGGTCGTGCAGAGCGCAGCCGCGCCATGACACCTGTGCACCAGGCGGCGTCCGGCATCGGGCGCCGCATCATGTCCAGCGCGTCCCGGATGGGAGTTCGTCATGCCTGTCGTTCCGACCCAGGAGATCCTCAAGCGGGCGTTCGCCGATCGCTACGGCGTCGCTGCGATCAACGTCGTCAATGACCTGACGATGGAGGCGGTGCTTGCCGCTGCGGAGGAGCTGAAGGCGCCCCTGATCGTCCAGACGTCGGTGAAGCACGTGCAGATGACAGGCGTGGACCTCATGTACGCGATGTGGGTTGAGCTGACCGGGAACATCACGGTGCCGGTCGCGCTGCATCTCGATCACTGTCCGGACAGGTCGGTCATCTCCGCATGCCTCGCCCGTGGCTGGAGCTCGGTGCTGTTCGACGCCTCGAAGCTGAGCGTGGACGAGAACAAGCGCCAGTGCATCGAGGTCGTGGCGGAGGCGCGCCGATATGGGGCCGCGGTCGAAGGCGAGATCGAGGGCTTCAAGCGCACCGAGGACGTCACGGGTCGGGAGGCCGCGGAGGTCCAGTCGCTGGAGACGGTCGTCGACTTCGTTCGTGAGACCGGCGTCGACGTGTTCGCCCCGGCGATCGGAAACGCGCACGGCGTCTACCGCGCGACGCCCACGCTGGACGCACAGCGGGTGACCGACATCGTCGCGGCAACCGGCGTGCCCGTGGCGCTGCACGGTGGCACCGGGATGACGGCGGAGCAGTTCCGGGACCTGGTCGGACGCGGGTGCGCAAAGGTCAACATCTCGACGGCGCTCAAGATCGCGTTCATGAAGTCCGGCTTCGACTTCATGACGGAGCATCCCGGCGAATATGACCCGCCCGCGCTGTTCAAGGCGCAGCGCGCCGCGGTGATGTCCATGGCCAAGGACCACATCCGCCAGCTGGGAAGCGAAGGCAAGGCCTGGTGACCGCCCTCATCTTCGACTGCGACGGCGTCCTCGCCGATACGGAGCGGTGGGGTCATCTCCCCGCCTTCAACCAGACGTTTCGTGAGTTCGGGATCCCCGTCGAGTGGTCCGTCGAGGAATACGGGCGAAAGCTCCGGATCGCCGGCGGCAAGGAGCGGATGGCCAGCCTCCTGACCCCCGAGTTCGTGGCGGCGAACCGCCTGCCGACCGACCCTGACGGGCAGGCAGCGCTGCTCGCAGCCTGGCACCACCGCAAGACCGAGATCTACACCCAGATGGTCGCCGAGGGCAAGCTTCCGGCCCGCCCCGGGATCCGCCGGATCGTGGGCGATGCACTCGACGCCGGCTGGACGCTGGCGGTCGCCTCGACCTCGGCGGATCGTTCGGTGCGGGCCATCCTCGAGCATGTCGTCGGCACCGAGGCCGCCGGGCGCTTCGCGCTCGTGCTTGCCGGCGATGTCGTTCCCCACAAGAAGCCCGCTCCGGACATCTACCTGCTCGCTCTCGAGCGCCTCGGCGTCGCACCAGCGGAGGTCCTCGTGATCGAGGACTCCCACAACGGGATCGTGGCGGCGGCCGACGCCGGGCTGCGAACCCTGATGACGGTCAACGGCTACACCGAGGCGGAGGACAACAGCGCCGCGGTGCTGGTCGTGTCGTCGCTGGGTGACCCCGGTGGCGAGCAGGCCCGGGTGATCGTCAACCGCGGCGCGGCGCATCCGGGCGACGTTCTCACCCTTGCGGATCTCGAGGCGTGCCTCGCGGCGTAGCGCCCGATTCCGATGAGCCCGGTTGCCCGATGCCCCGGGACGTCACGAATCCTCGGCAACGCTCCCCGTGCGTTCGCCGCCGACCCGCGGCTGACCGTAGTAGGCCTCGCTCCCGTGCTTCCGGGAGAAGTGGCGCTCGAGCAGTGACGCGGGGATCGGGTCCAGGGGCCGGCCGAGGGCCGCCTGGTGGATCGCGATCGCCGCGATGTGCTCCAGCGCTACGGCGGCGTCCAGCGCTTCCTCGGGCGATGACCCCCAGGTGAACGGCCCGTGCAGGGCGACGAGCACGGCCGCAACGTCGTCGGGCGACAACGCCGCGTCCGCGAACCGCTCCACGATGACCCTGCCGGTGTTGCGCTCGTAGTCGGCCGCGATCTCGGCGTCGGTCAGCAGCCGCGTGACCGGCACCGGGCCCCGAACGTGATCGGCGTGCGTCGTGCCCAGGCACGGGATCTCGCGGCGTGCCTGGGCCCAGGCGGTCGCATGGGCCGAATGGGTATGAACGATCCCGCCGATGCTCGGGAAGCGGCGGTAGAGCTCCAGGTGGGTCGGCGTGTCCGAGGACGGGCGCCGGGAGCCCGCTGCCGGGAGACCCGTCTCGAGCGACACGACGACGATGTCGTCGGCCGTGAGCTCCGTGTAGCTGACGCCGCTCGGCTTGATCGCCATCACCCCCGACGCACGATCCACGCCGCTGACATTGCCGAACGACAGGATGACCAGCCCCTCCGCCACGAGCCGCCGGTTGGCTACGCAGACCTGGTCACGGAGCTTCGCGTGCTTCATGGGCGGGTTCTCCTGGGGGAAGGCCGCTGGGCCGGGGATACTATCCTGCTCGCGGCCACAGTCTGGCCTGCGTGGGGGTGACGGTCCATTCGCGACACAGGTGGAGCGGCATTCGGTGAGCAACGAATCGACAGCTGCGAGCAGGCCCGATCACGACGCTGCGCTCTCGGCAGTGGCGGTCGGCAGCGACGACGCTGGGTACGCCCTCAAGGAGACGATCGCCGCGCGCCTGCGGGAGTCCGGTTATCCGGTCACCGATTTCGGCTGCTACTCGCCCGAACCCGTCGACTACCCGGATGTTGCCTTCAGCCTCGCGAGCGCGGTCGCGACGGGCGAGTTCACGCGAGGGATCCTGATCTGCGGGACGGGGATCGGCATGGCCATCGCCGCCAACAAGGTTCCGGGGGTCCGGGCAGCGCAGGCGCACGACCCGTATTCCGCCGAGCGCGCCCGCAAGTCGAACGATGCCCAGATCCTCACCCTGGGTGCGCGCGTCGTGGGCCCGGAGCTTGCGCTGTCGCTGGTCGACACCTGGCTTCACGCCGAGTTCACGGGGGGTGCGTCCGCTCGCAAGGTGGGCAAGATCGTCCGCCGCGAGCAGGAGCTTCGGGAGCAGACCGGCTAGCGCGATGCGCGTCCCTGAGCCGCGCTCAACGAGATCAGCTCGGCTTGCCTGCACCCGGCGCGACCAATCAGTTCGCGGCCCCATTCATGAGATCGGAGCCCGTGATCAGCGACACGATCTCGTCCGGCGTGGTCTGGGACGTCACCCTCGATCCGGCCACCTGCCCGTGGCGGAGCACCACGATGCGATCGGCAATCCGGAACACGTGCTGAAGGTTGTGGCTGATCAGGATCATCGGCACCCGCTTGTCGCGATGCAGCCGTTCGACCAGGTCGAGTGCCTTGGCCGTCTCGCGCACTCCCAGCGCAGCGGTCGGCTCGTCGAGCAGCACCAGCTTCCGGCCCCAGGCGACGAAACGAGCGAGCGACACGGCCTGGCGCTGCCCGCCTGACAGGTAGTCCACCCGGGCTCGGACCGAGGGCAGATCGATGTCGAGGTCGCGGATCAGCTCGGCAGCCTCGGCCTCCATCTCCTTGCGTCGCAGGAACTGGATGCCCAGGATGCTTCGAGTGACCTCGCGTCCGATGAACAGGTTGGCCGTCGAGTCCAGGTTGGGGCACAGGGACAGGTCCTGGTAGACCGTCTCGATTCCGGCCTGCCGCGCGTCGGCCGGGCTTTCGAAGCGGACCGGCTGTCCGTCGAACTCGATCTCTCCCAGGTCGGGCTGGAAGTTCCCCGAGAGGATCTGGATCAGCGTCGACTTGCCGGCACCGTTGTCGCCGACCAGGCCGACGATCTCATTCTCGTGAACATCGAGGTCAACGCCGTTCAGGGCGACCACGGCACCGAAGACCTTGACGATCCCTCGCGCGCGCAGCAGGACGCTGTCACCGACGCCCGCGCCGGGCTCTTCGCCCAATCCTGCACCACTGGCCAGCGTCATCGAATGCAGCCTCCCGGGTCGGAGCTCCGCCACGGCGCCTTGCCGCATGTCGCGAACAATACTACGCGCTCGCGGTGGCCATTATCATGATCATGCGGCCGCTGCGCAATTCCTTGACGCGCCCGATGCGGGTGGAGATAATACCGGCGCCAGGCCCCTGACGGCGCGTCCCGCAACCGTCACCTGCACCTTGTTGCATGCGAGATTGCGTACGGAACGCCGAACTCACGTTCATCGATGCTGATCTCGGGCGGACCCGCGCCGAGCGGGACCCCGTCCTCAGTCGATGCGCGGAGCCCACGAATCCCGTGAAGAGGGAGACGTCCACGATGCTCCTGGTTCGAGACCGGCGAACGACATGGCACGGGTCCCGGGGAGCATCAGGCGCAACGCCCGCTCCCGCAGGTGTTCGCTGGTGCGCGCGAGGTGAGGCATGAGCGCTAACCCTCCGCGCGGGGCCGCGCCGTCCGGTCTGGTGCCGATGGCCGACGCGGTGGGCCCGAGCGGAAGGTTGGGCCGCGCCGAGCGGGCGCTGCTGTGGATCGCCCTCGATCGCCCACTCCTGCTGATCGGGCTCATCGGCTTCCTCATCGTGGTCATGGCCATCCTCAAGCCCGCCACCTTCCCCACCGAGGGCAATGCGGTCGTGGTGCTGCTCGATGCCGCACAGACCGGCATCCTCGCCGTCGGGATGATGGCGCTGATGATCCTGGGCGTGTTCGACCTCTCGATCGGCGGCATCCTTGCCTTCTCCGGGATCCTCGCCGGAATGGCCGCCAAAGATGCTGGCCTGCCCCCGCTGGTGGCATTCGGGATCGGCTGCGGGTGGGGCGCGCTGCTCGGAGCCCTCAACGGGGTCCTGGTGACGCGGTTCCAGATCAATGCCCTCATCGCCACCCTGGGCACCGCCTCGATCTTCCGTGGGGCGCTGCAGCTGGTCTCGGGTGCGGGCGTGATCAACATCGGCCACGGTTTCACGGTCTTCGGCCAGACGCAGATCCTCGGGGTCTACTCGCCGTTCTGGTTCATGGCCGTGATCGTGGTGCTGTTCGCCATCCTGGTCGGCCGAACGCGGTACTTCGCGCAGTACTACTACATCGGCGGCAACACCCAGGCGGCACGACGCTTCGGCGTCAACGTCAATCGCACGATCTTCTTCGGGTTCGTGATCATGGGCCTCCTTGCCGGGCTGGCCGGGGCGCTGCTCGCCTCGCGGCTCAATACCGCGGTGGTCCTGGCGGGCAATGGTGTCGAGCTCAAGGTGATCACCGCCGTCGTGCTCGGCGGCGCAAGCCTTTCCGGGGGCGTCGGCCGGATCTCGGGAGCGTTCCTGGGGGTGCTGTTCATGGCGCTCACCCAGAACGCGATGATCATCGCCGGCATCAACCCCTTCTGGCAGCAGATCGCCATCGGCATCGTGCTGCTCGTGTCCGTCGGCCTCGACCAGTTCGCGCGCGCGAGAACCCTCGCCTAGTGGTCTGCGCGCGGGGAGTTGACCCACCTGGCGCCGCATCCCACGGCATGGAGGATCACGGAGTATGAGTCCTGCATCGCTGAAGCGACGCCAACGGCGGGCGGCCCATTCTCGCTCCGCCACAGTGACGCAAGGAGTGATCCTGGGGAGGTTCAGCGTGGAGTCGACTAGAGATCAAGCAAGTTCTTGGCGTTGGCGTTGGCCGCGTTGTTCGTGGTCGCCGCCTGCGGGGCGTCGAGCACCCCGGCGCCCAGCGGCGAGGCCACGACAACGGCACCGGGCGGTGGTGGCGGCGAGTCGGCAGCACCGGGCGGAGGTGGCACGGCAACCGGGCTCGACGTGCCGATCGGCGACCCGAGCCGGGCCGACCAGGAGTACGTCTGGATCAGCAACGCGTCGAACCTGCCGCTGTTCGTCGAGCGGGTCTATCCGGGCCTCGAGCGGCGCGCAGGCGCTCAACGTGAAGGTCCGGATCGCCGGCCCGTCGTCGGTCGACCTGGCGGCGTTCCTGACCACCGTCGACGCGGAGTGCACCAAGAACCCGGCCGGCGTGATCGTCGTGGGCGGCTGGGATGACTCGCTGGCGACCGAGGTCGACAAGTGCATCGACAAGCAGGTGCCGACGGTCGTGACCGACGGCGACCTGCGTTGTCGAAGCGCCTGACCTACCTGGGCACCAACTGGTACAACCTGGGCTACAGTCACGGCCAGTACCAGTGCCAGTACCACAAGGACGCCGGGCTCACGACCGGCAAGATCGGCACGATCTCGTTCCTCGCGGCCACCAACTTCCGGAGCCGCGCGCCAGGGCCTGCGTGACGCCCTCGCCGCCGGTTGTCCGGGTGTCACAGGTGGTCGCCGACGAGGAGTCCGGCACCAACGTGGAGCAGGTTGCGGCCAACACGGCCGCGATCATCCAGGCCAACCCTGACCTCACCGGCATGGTGGGCTTCGACTCCGAGGCGGGACCGGGCATCGTCCGCGCCGTCACCGAGTCGGGCAAGGCGGGCCAGATCATCGTGACCTCGAACGAGGCCGGCCGGGAGTTCATGAACTCCATCAAGGACGGCACGGTCAAGATGATCAACATGGAAAAGTACGAGACGATGGACTTCTTCGGGTCTTCTATCTCTACACGTTCCACAACGACATCATCCGCAACCTCAACATGGATCACTGGCTCCAGAACCCGCTGCCGGCCATCGGGGACTCGGGCCTGATCTTGATCACCAAGGACAACGTCGACACGATCCTGGCGGCGACCGACCCCAACCAGCAGTGGCAGTGGTGCCACCGGGCTCGACGTGCCGATCGGCGACCCGAGCCGGGCCGACCAGGAGTACGTCTGGATCAGCAACGCGTCGAACCTGCCGCTGTTCGTCGAGCGGGTCTACCCGGGCCTCGAGCGGCGAGCGGCGCTCAACGTGAAGGTCCGGATCGCCGGCCCGTCGTCGGTCGACCTGGCGGCGTTCCTGACCACCGTCGACGCGGAGTGCACCAAGAACCCGGCCGGCGTGATCGTCGTGGGCGGCTGGGATGACTCGCTGGCGAGCGAGGTCGACAAGTGCATCGACAAGAAGGTGCCGACGGTCGTGACCGACGGTGACCTCGCCGTTGTCGAAGCGCCTGACCTACATCGGCACCGACTGGTACAACCTGGGCTACCAGCACGGCCAGTACCAGTGCCAGTACCACAAGGACGCCGGGCTCACGACCGGCAAGATCGGCACGATCTCGTTCCTCGCGGCCACCAACTTCCGCGAGGCGCGCCAGGGCCTGCGTGACGCCCTCGCCGCCGGATGCCCGGGTGTCCAGGTGGTCGCCGACGAGGAGTCCGGCACCAACGTGGAGCAGGTTGCGGCCAACACGGCCGCGATCATCCAGGCCAACCCTGACCTCACCGGCATGGTGGGCTTCGACTCCGAGGCGGGACCGGGCATCGTCCGCGCCGTCACCGAGGCGGGCAAGGCGGGCCAGATCATCGTGACCTCGAACGAGGCCGGCCGGGAGTTCCTGAACTCCATCAAGGACGGCACGGTCAAGATGATCAACATGGAAAAGTACGAGACGATGGACTTCTTCGGAGTCTCTACCTCTACACGTTCCACAACGACATCATCCGCAACCTCAACATGGATCACTGGCTCCAGAACCCGCTGCCGGCCATCGGGGACTCGGGCCTGATCTTCGTCACCAAGGACAACGTCGACATCGATCCTGGCGGCGACCGCAGGGTCGCAGTAGCCGTCGGCGACAGCTTGTCGCGGACGATCAGACGCCAGGGCGCGACGAAGCGCTGAAGGTGCCGTTGATCGGAGGGGCGCCGGGCAGAGTCCCGCGCCCCTCCGTTTCGTTTGAGCTGACGGCCAGCGCCGAGGACGCGACGGGCTGTCCGGGGCCTGCGGAGGCAGAGCACACATGGAGCGATCCCTGACCCGGCCGGCACCGGTTTCCCTCGAGGAGTTCGATCGGATCTTCGAGTCCGTCAAGAACTGGGGCCGGTGGGGTCCGGACGACGAGCTCGGGACGCTCAACTACATCACGCCGCGAGCGCGTCGCGCGCGGCGGCCTCGCTGGTCCGCTCGGGCCGGACCGTGTCGATGGCCATCCCGATCAACACCGTTGCCGGGCCCGACAACCCGAACCCGGCCATCCACTTCATGTCCCTGATGCACGACATCCCGATCAGCCCGAGCGGGCTGACGTTCGGCATGTGCTTCCTGGGAATGGCCAGCCACGGCGATTGCCACACGCATGTCGACGCGCTCAACCATGTCGGCTACCGGGGCCAGCTGTACAACGGCAAGCCCGTGTCGACCCTCACGTCGCAGCGGCTCGGACTGGGGCAGCATCGCGGCATACGCCAACGGCATCGTCGGCCGTGGAGTCCTGCTCGACGCTGCTCGATATCGCGGCATCCAGTGGCTCGAACCCGGCGAGGCGGTCGACCGCGCCGAGCTCGAGGCCATCGAGGCAGGCAGAAGGCGTCCGCCTCGATGAGGGCGACATCCTGGTCTTCCGGACGGGCCACCACGCTCGGCGGCTGGCCCTCGGGCCTGGCGCAACGACCCGCCGCCCGCGGGCGAGGGAAAGGCCGGGCTCTGCACGTCGACACGATCCCGTGGATGCACGAGCGACGCATCGCCGCGTTCCTTCCCGACGGCGATGGCGAGACGGTCCCCAGCAACGTCGAGAGGCCTGCCCTACCCGATCCACCCCCTCCAGCTGACGGCGATGGGCATGTGCACCTCGGACAGCCTCCAGTTCGAGGATCTGGCGGCGGCCTGCGAGGAGGAAGGGCCGCTGGGAGTTCATGGTCGTTGGCCTGCCGCTCCGGCTGCCGGGAGCCACCGGCTCGCCCTGGAACCCGATCGCCATCTTCTGATCCCCCGCCCGGGGGCAATGACGGAGGCACATCGATGGAGAAGCGGTTCACCGGCAAGGTCGCGCTGGTCACCGGGGCGACCAACGGCATCGGCCGGGCCACGGCCGTCCGCCTGGCGTCCGAGGGCGCGCTGGTCGGCGTCAACCAGCGGCCGACGGGTGATCCGACGGAGACCCTGCGGCTGATCCGCGAGGCCGGCGGAGAGGCCTTCCCGGTCGTCGCCGACATGCGCGACCCGGCCGCGGTCGACGGCGATGGTCCAGGAGGTCGCCGAGCGGGGTGGCCGGCTGGACTACATCGTCTCCAACGCTGCCATCAACCCGTTCATGGACTGGGACAAGACCTCGATGGAGGACTTCGACCGCCTGTTCGAGACGAACGTCCGCGGGACGTGGGTGGTCGCCACGGAGGGCGCCAAGCAGATGATCGCCGAGGGCCACGGCGGGGCGATCTGCATGGTCAGCTCCATCTCGGCGCATGTCGGGGCGCCGGGCCAGACCGCCTACTGCGGGACCAAGGGCGCCATCAGCATGCTGGGCAAGGCGCTCGGGGCCGTGCTCGGCGAACACGGCATCAGGGTCAACGTCATCGAGCCGGGCGCGGTCGCGACCAACATGAGCGCGCCGATGCTCGATGACCCCGTGATCGATGAAGTACTACCTCGAGCGGATCGCGCTCCACCGGGTCGGCGACCCGTCGGAGCTGGCCGGCGCCATCGCGTTCATGCTCTCCGACGACGCGAGCTACGTCACCTCCGCGACGCTGCTCGTGGACGCGGGGTTCATCGTCAACGCGGAGCTCTGATCCCCGTCCCGCGAGGGTCCCGCCGTCAGGGCAGCAATGCCATCGCCTCTGCTGCGAGCGCGGGGTCGGTCGTCTGGACGAACAGGATGGTGTCCGCCCGGACGTACGCGTACAGGGGACCCTGCGTCAGCTGACCACTGACGCCGATCTGGGTCACCTCGTGACCGCTGAGCAGGCTGTCCGAAACGGTCAGCTGGGTCGTGCTCGACGCCTGGACGGCCTCGATGAACCCGGCCATCAGAGCGGAGGAGGGCGCATCGCGAATACGCCAGGCGCCAACCTGGGCCTCGATGTCACCCGAGCTCGAGTAGGCGCTGGCAACCGTGAAGTCGGCGATCGTCTTGCCCAGGCCGGACAGGAACGTGTCCATTGCGTCGCTCTGCTGCGACAGGTCGACGCCCCGCTGGCTCTCGCGGGTCAGGGTGACGCCACCGAGCGTCTCCGGGAGCAGCGCCTCCAGCTCCGGGGCCGCGTGTCTGCCTGCCCCGCTTGCATCCACGGAGGGCTCCGGCAACGGCGTCGCGGGGGTGCTGCTCACGGGGGTGCTCACAGGGCTCGGTGATGGCCCGCCGCAGCCGGCCACAACGGCGAGCAGCAGGAGCAGCGCCGGAAGCGATCGCGTCATCCATGTCTCCGAATCGGGCCAGCCGCCATCGCGTTCACGGGCCGCGAGGGGATTGTGCCAGACAGCCGGCATCGACCCCCGCGAGGTCACGAGGCCTTGCCGGCGAGCGGCGACCGGATCGGCGTTCGGGCGATCGTCGCGAACCTCGCCGGGTCAAGGGCGGCGCGGCCCACGAACAGGCCGTCGACCCCCGGCTGCCGGAGCAGCTCGGCGGCAACGACGGCATCGACGCTGCCGCCGTAGATGACCCGGGCGCCGGCTCCATCCGGGAAACGATCCTCGAGCCAGCGGTGGATCGCCCGATGGATCACGGCCACTTCCTCGGGCGAGGCGGGCGTCCCGGCGTCGCCGATGGCCCAGACGGGCTCGTAGGCGATCACGAGTCGTCCCGGATCCACCGAGGTGACATCAGCGAGCAGGCGCTCGAGATCCGGCAGCAGCTCCGCCATCGCCGCGTCGGCTCCGCGCCGGCTCTGCTCCCCGATGCAGATGATGGGCGACATGCCCCAGCGGAGCACGGCCCCAACCTTCGCCGCGATCAGCGCCGGCACCTCGCCGTGATCCCTGCGGCGCTCGGCGTGGCCGACCTCCACGAAGCGGACGCCGAGGTCGGCCAGCATCGGGGCCGAGACGTCGCCGGTGTGGGCACCCGAGTCATCCGGATGCACGTCCTGTGCCCCCCAGCTGAGATTGGTCCCGGTCAACCGGTCGCGAGCCACGAAGATCACCGGGAACGAGGGCAGGACGAACAGGTCGCGATCGTCGATGTCGGCGACCAGCGGGACCAGGATGTCGAGGTAGTCGGCCGCCTGGCGGGCGGTCAGGTTCATCTTCCAGCTGGTCCCGATGATCGGCCGCATTCCGGTCTCCAGGCGACCCTCGCTCGGCGGTCGGCTAGTGCATGCCGCGGCCACCCGCGACGATCAGCAGCTCGCCGGTGATGAACTCGGCCTCGCTGGAGGCCAGGAACACGGCCGACGCGGCAATCTCCTCGGGCGTTCCCCACCGATGCAGGGCCGTCTCCGCGAGGATCGCTTCGTGCACGGCCGGATCGATGTCTTCCATCATGTCGGTCCGGATCCAGCCCGGACAGATCGCGTTGACCGTGATGTACGGGCCGAGAGCGAGCGCCATCGCCTTGGTCAGGCCGTTCATGCCGGCCTTCGAGACGACGTACTCGGTGAACCGCATCGCCGACGGATGGTAGAGGCCCGAGTTCGACGAGATGTTGACGATCTTGCCCCCCTGCTGGCGGATCATGATCGGGGCGACAGCCTTCGAGCACAGGTACGCGCCCTTGAGGTTGATGTCGATCGTCCGGTCCCAGTCGTCCTCATCCGTCTCGAGGACCCCCTTGAGAACCATGACCCCGGCGTTGTTCACCAGGATGTCGACCCGGCCCCATCGGTCGAGGGTTGCCGCCACCAGGCGGTCCACCTCGGCCGGCTTCGAGACATCGGCGGCAACCGACATCGCCTGGCCGCCGGCGGCCTCGATCGCGGCAACGACCTCGTCTGCCGCGGCCGGGTGCGCGACGTAGTTGACCACCACGCGCGCCCCCTCGGCGGCGTACCGCACGGCGATTGCTCGTCCGATGCCCCGGGCTGCGCCGGTGACGATCGCGACCTTGTCGGGCAGATGCCTGTCGCTCATTGCTCGCTCCTCACCTCTTGCCACGGGCCCGTTCGGGCTCGCCGATGCCTGCCGGCTACGATCGACCTGCCGGCCGCTCGTTCACCAGGTTGCGGATCCCGGTCACGATGTCCTCGACCTGGGGGACGGACGCGCGCTCGAGAGCCAGGTTGAACGGGACGACGGTGTCCTTGCCTGCGATGCGAACGATCGGGGCTCGCAGTGAATCGAACCCACGCTCGGCGACGACGGCGGCGACCTCGCCGGCCACCCCTCCCCGGCGCACGGCTTCCTGGGCGATGACCAGCCTTCCGGTCCGGGCCACCGATTCCAGCACGCAGTCGACATCCATGGGGACCAGCGTTCGAAGGTCGATCACCTCGACGGAGATCCCCTCCTCGGCCAGCTGGGCGGCCGCCTTGAGGCTCTTGGTCACCATGTGCGACCAGGTGACCAGCGTCACGTCCGTCCCCGGACGCTTGATGTCGGCCTGGCCGAACGGGATCAGCAGCTCGCCGTCCGGCACGTCGCCTTCGGTGAGATAGAGCAGCTTGTGCTCGATGAAGATCACCGGGTCGTCGTCCCGGATCGCCGTCTTGAGCAGCCCCTTGGCGTCCGCGGGCGTGGCAGGCATCACGACCTTGAGCCCCGGGATGTGGTGGAAGATCGCCTCGAGGCTCTGGGAATGCTGCCCGGCCAGCGAGTTCCCGGCACCCCCCTGCGTCCGGATCACGAGCGGGACGTTGCCCTGGCCGCCGGACATGAAGCGGTACTTCGCTGCCTGGTTGACGACCTGGTCCATCGCGAGGAGCAGGAAGTCGATGAACAGCATCTCGACCACCGGCCGACTGCCTGCGATGGCGGCGCCGATCCCCAGCCCGACGAACCCGGCCTCGCTCAGCGGGGTGTCGATGACCCGCGCAGGCCCGAAGTCCGCGAGCAGTCCTTCGGTGACCTTGTACGAGCCTCCCCGCTCACCGATCCCCTCGCCGATGCAGAACACCGAGGGATCCCGATCCATCTCCTCGTGGAGGGCGGCGCGGAGAGCCTCGCGATACTTGACCTGTGTCATCGTCCCTTCCGATTCCTGTCGGGTCTGGCGGCGGGCTCGCGGCCCGCGCGATCGAGCCCTAGCGGGCGCCCACTTCCGCGAGGAACGCCTCCACGGATGGCTCCGGGCTCGCCTGCGCGAAGTCGATGGCTTCGTCGATCACGTGCTCGACCCGCTCGTCGATCAGCGCGATGGACGCGTCGTCCGCACCTGCGTCGATGAGCCGGGCCCGCAGCAGCGTGAGCGGATCGCGAGCCTTCCAGTGCTCGAGCTCGTCCTTCGGCAGATACAGACCGGGATCGTTCACGTGGTGACCACCGTGGCGATAGGTCAGGCACTCGATCAGCGTCGGGCCCTCGCCGGCGCGGGCTCGCCGGAGCGGCTCCTGCATCGCGCCGAACACGACAACCGCGTCGTTGCCGTCGACGGTCAGGCCCGGCATCCCGTACGCGGCTGCGCGCTGGGACAGGTGCTCCACCCGTGCGCTGCTGCGGATCGGCGTGGACACCGCGTACTGGTTGTTCTCGAGCACGAAGATGACGGGCAGGTCCCAGATCGCGGCGAGGTTCATCGCCTCGTGCCACATCCCGTTGGCCGATGACCCGTCGCTGCAGAAGGCAACCACGACCTCGGAGCCTCCCCGCTGCCTGATCGCCATCGCAGCCCCCGCCGCGATGCCGAGCCCGCCGCCCACGATCCCGTTAGCGCCCAGGTTCCGCACCGCCCTGCTCGCGACGTGCATCGAACCCCCGCGCCCATGGCAGTAGCCGGTCTCCCGGCCGAACAGCTCCGCCATCATCAGGCGCGGTTCGTGACCCTTCGCGATCGCGTGCCCATGGCCCCGGTGCGTGCTGACGATGTAGTCATCGGCCCGCAGGGAACCGATCGAGCCCGCCGCGATCCCCTCCTCGCCCAGGTAGGGATGGAAGTAGCCCCGGATGTTGCCCAGGCGATACTGCTCGATCGCCCGGAGCTCGAACCGTCGGATGGTGAGGACGGTCTCGTAGAGGGATTCGAGCAGCTCGCGACCAACCTCAGGCATACATCCCTCGCGACCCCGTTCCCGTCCCGGCGGCGTGCCACCGCAAGACGGCTGTTTCATTGGGGATTTCTGGCTTGCTATGGAGTATCTGGCGCCCGACTCGGGCATGTCAAGCGTGGGCGGGGTGGTATTTTGTGGGACAATCCCTCGCGATCAGCTGTCGATCGCCGTCGTGAGCCTCAAAGGAGTCGAACGAGTTGCGCCAGCATCTGCTGCCCGCGGATCGCCTCGAGTTCATCGCTGACCTCGTCCGCCAGCAGGGCAGCGTCCGGGCGCGCGAGCTGGTCGAGCTGCTCGGGGTCACGGACGAGACCATCCGCCGGGACCTCTCCAGGCTGGCCCAGCTCGGCGTCGTTCGGCGAGCGCATGGCGGCGCTGTCGCCACGCGACCGCGCGACGAGACCACGACGGCCGTCCGCCTGCGCGAATACGCCGACGAGAAGATCGCCATCGGGCGGAGAGCGGCGCGCCTCGTGTCGCCCGGTACGACGATCATCCTGGACTCGGGGACCACCACCCTGTGCCTGGCGCGAGCCCTGCGCCGAACCCGGGACCTGGTGGTCGTGACGACCGCCGTCACCAACGCGCTTGAGCTGGTCGGGAATCCGGGCACGACCGTCGTGATGACGGGTGGCGTGATCCGGCCGACGACCTTCGGGGCGAGCGGTCAGCTGGCGGCGGCGACGTTGCACGAGCTCCGTGTCGACCAGGCGTTTCTGGCCATCCACAGCGTGTCCGCGCGCGGAGGCCTGACATATCCGACGTTCGAGGAGGTTGACGCAAAGCGGGCCATGATCGAGGCCGCGTCCGAGGTGATCCTGCTTGCGGACCACTCGAAGTTCGGACGTGAGGCGCTTGTCCGCGTGGCACCGTTGACGGCCGTCCAGCGGATCGTCACGACACCTGGCATTGACCCGACCGAGCTTGCCGCCATCGCCGACATGGGCGTCGAGGTGATCATCGCCGAGCCGGGGGACCCTGACGCCGTCCCTGCCGACGCGGAGCTTCCCGAGGCAGAAGACCGCGACACGTCGGTCCTCCCGTCGGCAACGCCCTGAGCCAACGGCGCCTCGCAGACCAATGATGGACACGCCCGCGTGGGTCGCGGGGGTGTCGGGCCCCGCGTCAGGCGGGCGCTATGATCGGTTCGTGTTCGAGAAACGCGAACGCCACCGGACCCGGGCGGTTGCCGATATCGTGCCGGCACTCGCGCGTCAGCTGCTGACCGCCTCCGAGCCACCGTCGAGGCTCCCGACGGTCCGGGAGCTGGCTCGCCAGCATCGCTCCAGCCTGTCGTCGATCCACATGGCGATGGGCCGTCTCGAGGAATCCGGGTCCATCGACGTCGAAGTGCGGGGACGCCTTGGCGCGTTCATGGTCGGTCGTTCGGTCGGGCGGCTGTGGGCCATGGCGGAGGCCGGCCGGCCGCTCGTGATCGCGCTCCCGCTCGCCTCGTCGCCGCGGTATGAGGCCCTCGCGACAGCGATCAAGCAGATCCTGACGCGTGCGGGGCTCGAGGTGTTCCTGATCTTCGTGCGCGGCTCCCGCCAGCGGCTCCAGGCCGTCCGCGAAGGGCGCTGCCACCTCGCGGTGATGTCGAGCTTCGCAGCCTCGGAGCTGTGCGGGCCTGACGATGCCATCGTCGTCGAGCTCCCTCCGCTGACCTACAACACGGGCCACCGGGTCTTCTTCTCGACGTCCGGGGCCGAGCGCCACCCGCTGCGCGTGATCGTCGACCAGCACTCCGCCGACCAGCAGCTGATCACCGCGCTCGAGTTCAGCGGGGAGGATGTCGAGCTGCTGCCGGCGATGACCGCGCAGTTCGCCCGGCTGCTCGCCGAAGGCCAGGGTGACGCGGCGGTCTGGACGGTGGATGAGATGCGGGTTCGATGGCCCCACGGAGTCCTCGACCGGTCGCTTTCGCCCCGCGTGCGCGATCACGTCGGCGACCGGGACACGCGGGCCGTCCTGGTTGGCCGGGCTGCCGATGCCGGGGTGCTCGGCGCGATCACGGCCTCGATCCAGGGAGGGGATGTCGAGCACATCCAGCTCGACGTGATGGCAGGGCGGGTGGTTCCCGAGTACTGACGGCCCCAGGGGCTGCGACACGGGATCCGGATCCGCCGTTGGCGCGAGCTACGGCGCCGTCACGCTACTCCAGGACGGCCCGAGACAGCGCACCCGTCGACAGGTCGTCGCCCGCCTCGCGGTCAAGGACGCCCCGGATGGCACCGTTGCGGATGATGAGCACCCGATCGGCCACGCCGCTGAGCTCCTCGAACTCCGATGACACCAGGACGATGCCGTTGCCCTTGCTCGCGAGCTCGCGCGCCTCCATCAGGATCTCGCGCTTCGATCCGACGTCCACGCCCACCGTCGGATCATCGAGCAGCAGCACCGACGGGTTGACGGACAGGTTCTTGGCGACGACGACCTTCTGCTGGTTCCCGCCCGACAGGCTCTTCACCTCCTGGTCCAGGCCCGTTGCGCGGACCTGGAGCTGCTCCATGAGCTGGCGGGCCGCACGCCTTGCGGCACGATCGTCGATCAGGCCTGCCCGGGCGAACCGGCGCCAGGCGGCCATCAGGATGTTGTCGCCCACTGAGTGCTCGCGCACGAGCCCCGCCCGTGCCCGATCCTCCGGGATGAGGGCGATCCCGGCGTCGAGGGCATCCTTCGGGGAGCGCAGCCTCACCACGTGACCGTCCACCTCGATCGATCCCGCGTCGAGCCGGTCGATCCCGAAGATGGCGCGCATGAGCTCGCTGCGGCCGCTGCCGAGCAGGCCGGCGATGCCGAGGATCTCGCCGCGGTGCACGTCGAACGAGACGTCGTCGAGGTGTTCGTTCCTGAGGCCGGCAACGCGCAGGAGCGGGCGCCCGGTCCGGTCGACGTCGCGTGGCTCATATGCGAGCGCGGTCTCGAGCGAACGGCCGAGCATGTGCTCGATGATCGTGCTCAGGGTCACGTCGCCGGCCTCGGCGACCAGCGTCACGGACCCGTCGCGCAGGACGGTCACGCGATCGCAGATGGCGACCACCTCGTCGAGGTGATGCGAGATGTAGATGACCGAGATGCCATCGGCGGTCAGCCGGCGGATGGCGACGGTGAGCGCCTCGATCTCGGCCGCCGCGAGCGAGGCCGTCGGCTCGTCGAGGATCAGGATGCTCGCATCCTGCGAGATGGCCTTCGCGATCTCCACCAGCTGGCGGGACCCGACGGGCAGCTCCTCGACCAGGCGGGCAGGATCGACGTCGGCCCCGACTCGGGCGAGGGCGGCCTGCGCACGGCGACGGACCTCGCGGTCGTCGATGAGCCGGGATCGGCCCGTTGGCTCGCGCGTGAGCACCACGTTGTGGTCGACCGGCATGGTCGGGATCAGGCTGAACTCCTGGAACACCATGGCGATGCCCCGGCGACGGGACTCGCCCGGACCGATCCGGGTCAGCGGGACGCCGTGAACCGTGATCTCGCCCGCGTCACCCGTGTACGCCCCGTCGATGATCTTGACCAGCGTCGACTTGCCGGCCCCGTTCTGTCCGACGATCCCGTGGACCTCGCCGCGGCGGAGGGAGAAGTCGACCCCGTGGAGCACCTCGACGCCGCTGAACGACTTGCGCACACCCCGCACCGCCAGCACGTCGGGCAGCGCGGCGGCGTCGGGCGAAACGACGGCTCCGGTGGTCATCGGGCTACGCCTCCGATGCTTCGCGGAGGCTCAGGCCGACGGCGACGATGATGATCACGCCGCGCGCGATGTCCTGCTCGGTGACCGAGAAGCCCATCAGGATCAGCCCG
This sequence comes from uncultured Chloroflexia bacterium, assembly GCA_963732805.1. GTDB lineage: Bacteria > Chloroflexota > Limnocylindria > Limnocylindrales > CSP1-4 > CAIXZV01. The sequence goes on along the minus strand of CAVTAW010000001.1, from coordinate 882,847 downwards.
TTGTTGAGAACGCCCATGACGAGCGAGCCCAGCAGGGCGCCGATGATCGAGCCACGCCCCCCGGCCATGCTCGTGCCACCGATCACCGCGGCGGCGATGACCGTCAGCAGGTCCGTCTCGCCGAGCGTGTACCGGGCACTGTGGAGCCGCCCGACGTAGAGCAGGCCGGCCAGCGCCGCGGTGAACGAGCACATGACGAGTGAGGCGATCCGGATCCGGGCCGTGTTGATGCCCGAGTAGCGCGCGGCAACCCGGTTGCCGCCGGTTGCCAGCAGCTGGCGTCCGAAGGTGGTCTTGCGAAACAGCAGGTGCGCCACGAGGAGGACGGCGATCGTCCACAGGAACAGCGTCGGGAACGGGCCCACGTTGCCGGACCCGAAGATGTAGGTGTAGGTCTCGTCCAGCACGGGGACCGGCTGGAGGTTCGTGATGAACCGGGAGAGGCCGCCGACGATCCCGGCGGTCCCGAGCGTGATCAGGAACGACGGGACCCGGAGCCGGGTCGTCAGCAGGCCGTTGGCGAGCCCGACGATGATCCCCACCGACAGGCCGGCCGGCACCGCGACCACGGCGTTCTGGTCCCGGAGGAGCACCGCGGTGACCATGGCGCTGAGGGCGACGACCTGATCCGATGGACAGGTCGATCTCACCGGCCGAGAGCGCGAAGGTCGTGCCGAACGCCATGACTGACACGAACGCGGTCTGGCGCAGGATGTTCAGCTGGTTGTCGACGGTCAGGAACCCGTTGTCACGGAGCGTGATCGCGAAGAACACGAAGATCGCCACGAAGCCGACGTAGATGATCGCGCCCCGGGGGATGTGCCAGCGCTTGCGCGCGTGTCCCGGCACCGGGGCACGTGTCGTCCCATCGCCGCTCATCGGCAGCCGCTCATGCTTTCTCGCTCATCGGGGGAATGTCGCGCGCGGACGGCGAGCGCCCGCGCGCGACCTCGGCCTGTGGGTCGTGCCCGAAATGGCCTACTGGCCCAATGCCTGGGTGACCTCCGCAGGCGGCGTCTGGTGCCACGCCTCGGCCCAGGCCTGCGCAAGGTTGTCCCTGTTCACCGCCAGCGCCGGCACCACGATGAACGGCGGAACGGTCACGCCGCAGAGCTTGAGCACTGCGGCCTTCACCGTGCCGGCACCCTCGTCGTAGGTGTGCTCGATGGCAGTCCCGTAGTAGTCACTTCCCTTGGTGGCCATGATCACGTCATTGGCGGCGTCGAGGTCGTGGGTCACGACCTTGACGTGCGTGTTGTTGGCCGCCTGCAGCGAGGCGAGCACGGCGGTTGCCGGTCCGCCGCTGTAGGACACGTAGATGCCGTCAAGGTCGGGATGCTGGGTCAGCATCGCGTCGGTGAGCGCACCCACCGTCGAATCGTCGGTGAAGCCGGCCCAGGCGACGTTATGGATGTCCGGGTACTTCTGCGCCATCTCGGCGAGGAAGCCCTTCTCACGGTTGTTGCTGTTGTAGAACACGACGTCCAGCTGGATGAAGCCGTACGTCCCCTTCCCGCCGAGCGCCGTGGCGAGCAGGTCAGCCGCGTCCTTCCCCATGCGGTAGTGATCGCCGGTGGTGATCGCGACGTACTGGTCGCCGGCCGTCCAGCCATCGACGGGGTTGTCGTAGAAGGAGAGCGTCACACCGGCATCGACGGCGGGCTTGTAGTTCGCTGCCCCCGCGGTCGGGTCGACCGGGATGGTGACGAGGATGTCCGGCTTGCTCGCCATGACGGTCTCGACGGCGGCCGCCTCCTTGGCGGGGTCGAAGTCGGTGCTTGCCGTCGCGACCACGTCGAGCCCGTACTCGGCGGACTTCTCCGTTACGCCCTTCTCGATGGCCGCCATCCAGCTGTTCCCCGAGAGCCCGTTCAGGAAGGCGAGCTTCTTGCCCTTGACCTGGGCCAGGCAGTCGGCCGTGGGATCGGGGACGTCGGCGGCGTTCGTCGAATGCTCACCGTTGGGGCCCGGGGTGAAGCCCGTGAGGTCCACCGACATCGGGTCGAACCCCGCGAAGATGTCGCTCTGCGTCCAGGCCTCCGCCGGTGCCGCCGTGGCGGGGGCCGTGGTGGGACCCTCGCTTGCGGGAGCCGTGGTGGCGGCCTCGGTCGCGGGAGCAGCGGACGGTGGGGTGGTCGCCGAGCTCGAGCACCCCGCGACGAGGGCAAAGGCTGTGAGCCCCGCGAACAATCGCGATCGCTTCATCGTGTATCTCTCCTCCGCGTTTGTGGGTGGGTGCGCCGAGCCACGTGGCCGGCCATCCGTGGACGGACTGTCGCGAACGGATGTCGACGCCGCCTCTGCGCCGGCAGGTCGATCGCCGGGTCGCTCGATCTAGTCGTCGTAGGTGTCCACCTCGAAGTAGCTGAAGCCATGATCGACATTGGTCTCGCCGACGAAGAAGTTGAAGCCGATCCCGGGGCTGCCCTCAGCGTAGGTGTCGTCCGTGGCCGACAGCACCTCGACACCGTTGATGTAGGACCTGATCTCGGTGCCGACGATCGTGGCCTCCACGAGGTCTCCGTCCGCGACGCCGAACTGCGGGCCCTGCTTCCTGGCCAGCGACTTCCAGGCCCCGATCTTCCCGTCCCATCTCACGATCTCGGCGTACGCGTCGTCGGTCTTCAGGCAGCGCCAGAACACCTCGTAGCCGGTGCTGCTGTGGGGCGTGATCGTGCTCCGCAGGCGGATCTCGACTTCCTGGAAGTACTTGTCGGTCGGGTTCCGGCTGAACACCCTCGCCTGGGCGAACTGATTCCGACCCCAGGCGCCGGTGAGCACTGCTGCGGGGTCGTCATAGTCCCCCACGGCGGTGGCATCACCGGTGGGCGCCGCGAGGTTGCCCTGCTCGACGCGCCGCTCGGCGACCGCCATGCGGGAGACCTCTCCGTAGGCGACCCCGTTGTTCGAGATCACGTTGCACCAGTCGATCCCATCCTTCTTGCCGTTCAGCCACATCCCGCCTTCCGAGATCGGGTCCTCGTCCAGCGGGAACCGGGTGACGTAGGAGCGGACGGGAGTACCTCCGGGTCCCCTGGTGTGCTTGGGCTGGGCTGACATCGCGTTCACCGACCTCCTCTGCGGCACCTTTCCACCTGGCAGTCATGGCTCGTCGAGCCCGACATCCGGCACACGCACGGGGCGTGCCGGATCCGGCCCTATTCGGGCATCGGCGGGTCCTCGTAGGAACGAACCGAAACGAACCGCCCGTCGCGAACCACCACGACGTTCACGCCGCGGACACGGAGCCGCCTGCCGTCCGGATCGATCAGCACAGCGTCGAACTCCAGGGCCGCGGAGTCCGGCATCCCGGAGAACTCGCGGACGATCTTCACCTCGAGACCGGGGTACGCGCGGACCGAGTCCGCGTACGCCTTGCGGATGTCCTCGTGGCCGATGCGGAGGCCGTCCGGTGCCTCGTACGTGCCGTCGACGTGGTAGTGCGCCATCACGGCGTCGACGTCGCGCCGGCACTCGGCAGCCCAGTACGACTCGGACACCTCGCGTGGCGTGAGCATGGGTGCCTCGCTCCGTGTGGCAGGGTGGGAGATTCCGTGGGACGGGCGACGGGCCTGGACGGTGCACAGGGACCGCTCACGGGACTGTTTCTATGTTCGCAAACGAAGAACGCAAGGATTGTAGGAGCCGGTCGCACGGCGGGTCAACCGTCCGCCGAGGGCGCGCGTCCGGACCCGTCCCGCCAGCCCCGGTGGAAACACCGGCCGTCCACGCGCGCGGCCTGCCCTTGTGTTCCAATCTGCCAAACATTTCGCTATCATGGGCTCCTGATCACATGGAGGTTGACGTGGCCACGAGAGTCTTGATGCCCCAGGCCGGTCAGGATCTGGAGACGGGCCTGGTACGGCAATGGCTCAAGGCTGAGGGCGATCTCGTCACGAAGGGCGAGCCGCTGGTCGAGATCGAGACCGAGAAGCTCGCACTTGCGGTGGACTCGCCGGCGGACGGCGTGCTGCTCAAGATCGTCGTCCCCGACGACACGGAGGCTCCGATCCTGTCCACGATCGGCTACGTCGGCGAGCCTGGAGAGGCCCTCCCCGAGAACGCGTGATCGGAGCGACGACGGCATGAGCCTCATCGGCATCGATCTCGGGACGAGCGCCATCAAGGTCGTCGCCTACGCCGAGGACTGGCACCCAGCTCGCGGCCGCCCGCCGGGAGGTGCCCGGGTATCGTCCCGAGCCCGGCCACTGGGAGGTGAACGTCCTCGAATTCGCGCGACGCCTTCTGGTCGGCGCTCGCGCGCTGTCGCGGCCGACCCGGCCCTGCGCGGCGGATCCGGTCCGGTCGCGCATCTCGTTCAGCTCGTCGGGTCGCGAGGTGTTCCCGGTCGCCGCCGACGGCACCCCGCTTGGGCCCTGCCTGATGACGGCCGACATGCGCGGCGACGAGGTCGCCGCCGCGAACGGCACGGCCGGCGTTCGCCGGAGGACTGGTTCCGGCTCACCGGTCACGTGCCGCGGCGGATGGACCCGGTCAACCGCGCGCTGTGGTGGCGCGAGCGCACCCCGAATCGTGGCCAAGGGCGCGCTGGTTCATGAACTGGCACGAGTACTACTCGCTGCTGCTCAGCGGCCGGCCCGTCGTCGACTGGAGCGATGCCGGGACCTGGGCGACCTACGACGTCGCGACGGGCGGCTGGTCGCCGCAACGGATCGCGGAGACCGGGCATCGATCCCGGCTGGCTGCCGGACGTCCAGCCCAACGGGACGCCGATCGGCAGGATCCTGCCCGCGGTCGGCGGCCCGGTGCGGCCTGCCCGCGCACGTCGCTGATCGTCACCGGCGCCTACGACACCTATGCCGCGGCGGTCGGGCTCGGCGGCGGTCGATCCCGGCGTGATCAGCCTGGCCTGCGGCACGTGGCATTCGTTCAACACGCCCGTCGGGCGCGGGATGGCCGGTCGAGCTCTGGTCCACGACGGGCATGAACGTCTTCCCGCATCCGGGGCCCACGGGGTTCGGGATCCTGGTCACCAACCCGAACGGGATGAGCGTGATCGACTGGGCACGGACGCTGCTCCGGGCTGTCGATCGCGCGATCTCGATGCGCGGGCTGGCCGAGGCCGGCGCCGGACCCGGTCACGTGTTCGCCGATCCCGGCTTTACGCCCGCTCCCCCATGTCGAGGCGACCCGGGTTTGGTGGCACGCTGTCCGGCGTCACCCTGGCCACGACCCCGGATCGACATCGTCCGGGCACTGCTCGAGGGAATCGCCTGCGAGTTCTCGCTGACGCTCGACGTCCTGCGCGCGCATGGGATCACGCCCCGGCTCGTCCGCGCCACTGGCGGCGGGCTCGAGTCCGCCTGGTGGCTGCAGCTGAAGGCGGACGTGACGGGCGTGCCGGTCGAGGTCGTCGACCAGGACGAGCCGGGCGCGTTCGGCGCAGCGATCCTGGCGGGCGTCGGGTCGGCCTGTATCCCATCGGTCTCGGCCGCCGTCGAGCCCACTGGTCAGCGTCGGCCGCCGGTTCGAGCCGGATCGCCGAGCGCGGCGCGCGCTATGCCGGCCCGTCGCCGCCGATGACGGCTGGCCGCGCGATGCAGCACGGTCGCCCGGTGCCCGCCCGCTCGCCGGCCGACAGCGGGCTGGCGCCGCCCGACGGCGAGTCCGTTCTCGACGCCGGCCCTGTGCGTCGACCTTGACGTGTTCGAGGCGAACGTCGCCGCCATGGACACATTGCTCGATGGGCTACGGGCAAGACCGTCCGTCCGCACGTCAAGACGCACCGCACGCCGGAGCTGGCCAGCGCCAGCTTGGCGGCTCCGCCGATCGGTGTCACCTGCGCGACGGTTGGCGAGGCCGAGGCCATGGCGGTCGCGGGCATCGACGATCTGCTGGTCGCGAACGAGATCGTCGACCCGGCCAAGATGGCCCGCCTCGCATCGGCTGGCGCGGCCGCGCGGGTCACGGTCGCGGTGGATTCGCCGGAACCCCTCGACCCACTCTCGCGCGCCGCCGTTGCCGCCGGGGTCACGATCCGGATCCTGATCGACGTCGACGTCCTGCTGCATCGCTGCGGGGTCGCCTCGGTTGCCGATGCCCTGGCCATCGCCCGCGATGTCGAGCGCCGGCGCGGTCTCGAGCTCGTCGGGATCATGGGCTACGAGGGACGGATCCGCCTGACCGTCGAGGATCGAGCCGCGAAGATCGCCCACGCGTACGGCATCCTCGCGGAGACCGCGTCGGCCCTCAGGACGGCGGGTCATCGCATCGACGTCGTCTCCGGCTGCGGGACATCGACCCTGCGCGAGGCCATCGCCGATCCGACGATCACGGAGCTCCAGGCGGGCGTCTATGCGCTCATGGAGCCCCAGCTGCTGGTGATGGACCTGCCGTTCCGGTGCGCGACCGTCCTGCGGGGAACCGTCATCAGCCGGCACCCGGGACGCGTGGTACTCGACGGCGGTCGCCGGGTGGTCGGCCTGGAATATGGACCGCCGATCCCGGCCGGGTTCGAGGGCCGGGTCGTGGCCGTGAATGATGAGCACACGATCGTCGACATGGCTGACCCGGTGCCCGCGCTCGGGAGCTGGCTGGACCTGGTGCCGGGCCAGATCTCGGACGACGTTCAACCTTCATGATCGCGTGTGGGTGCTCCGCGACGGCCAGATCGTCGACTGCTGGCCCGTGGCTGCACGCGGCCGGTCCTGGTAGCGCGTCCGGACGGGACTGGCAATGGGTGGTCGAGGGGATCGAGGCGACACAGGGAGACCGCACATGGCCGAGAACATCATCGACCAGGCTCATGACCGGGTCCGTTCGCTCTACGGGCCGGCGATCGGCCGTACCCGGGACGAGGTGACCACTCCGGCGTTGCTGCTCGACCTCGACGTGCTGAAGGCGAATCTCGGGTTCATGGGTGACCACATGCGCGACGCACCGGCCTCGCTGCGGGCGCACGTCAAGGTCCACAAGAGTCCGGACATCGCCCGGATGGAGGTCGCTGCGGGCGCGATCGGCATCGGCTGCGCCACCGTCTGGGAGGCCATCGTGATGGCGCGGGCGGGGATCCGCGACGTATTCGTGATCAACGAGGTGGTCGGCGCCGAGCAGCTTCGAGCGCTGGCGCTCCTCGCCCGTGAGGCTGACGCCAAGGTGGCGGTCGACGACCCGGTCCAGGTCGACCTCCTGTCGACCGCCGCGACCGCTGCGGGCAGCACGATCGGTGTGCTGATCGACGTCGACGAGGGCATGCACCGGTGTGGCGTCGCGTCGGCCGACGAGGCGCTGGCGCTCGCCCTCCGGATCGCCGAGGCCCCGGGCCTCGCCTTCCTCGGGCTGACCGGCTACGAGGGCCATTGCTCACTCGAGTTCGATCCCGTGAAACGTCACGCGATGGCGCACGACGCCATGGCACTGCTGACCGGGATCGCCGACCACCTGGCCGCCAACGGCATGCCATGCCGGATCGTGTCGGCGGCCGGCACCGGCACCTGGGAGGTCACCTCGCGCTACCCGGGCGTCACCGAGATCCAGCCCGGGTCGTACGCGACGATGGACGGCCATCACCGCGGACTGGACCCACGCTTCGGGTGGGCCGTCACGGTCCTCGGGTCGGTGATCAGCCGCCGGGCCGACCGGATCGTGGTCGACGCAGGCAGCAAGACGGTCGGGGCATCGCATGGTGTGCTGAAGGGCTGGGACCTTGCGACGTACCGCTTCGACGAGGAGCACTCGATCTTCAGCGCCGACGAATCATGCCCGCTCAAGGTCGGAGACCGGGTCGAGATCCTGTGCAACTACACGCCGTTCGCGATCAGCTACTTCGAGGCCTACCACGTCGTCGAGGACGGCCGTGTCACCGATGTCTGGCCAGTGCTGCCGAGAGGTCCCGAGTCGCGGTGGCTGCTCGACATGCTCGAGCGGGGTGAGTGACCCGAGGCTGTCCCTCCTCGGCCAGGAGAACACGATGATGCGAGATCCGGCGCCGCTGATCACGGAGGCGCACGCGCGCGTGCGCGACATCTACGGTGGGGCCATCGGCAACAGCCGGTACGACCTCATCACGCCGGCACTGGTGGTCGACCGCGAGATCCTGTCGGGGAACCTCTCGTTCATGGAGTCCCAGCTGCCGGGCCTTCACGCGCGCCTTCGCGGCCACGTGAAGAACCACAAGAGCCCCCACATCGCGCGGATGCAGCTCGAGCACGGCGCATTCGGGCTGTGTGCCGCCACGATCTGGGAGGCGATCGTGATGGCGCGTGCCGGCGCCGACGACATCCTGGTGGCGAACGAGCTGGTCGACCCGGCCAAGCGGCGCGCCGCCGCGCTCCTGGCGCGCGAGATCGACCTGCACGTCGCGGTTGACGACCTGGACGACGCCGCGGCACTCTCGGCGGCTGCCGTCGAGGCGGGAAGCCGGATCGGGGTTCTGGTCGAGGTCGATACCGGCATGCACCGGTGCGGCGTCGATTCGAGGGACGAAGCGCTCAGGGTGGCCCGCGGCGTGGTTGGGCTGCCGGGCCTGCGGATGGATGGCCTCAGCGGCTACGAGGGACACTGCTCGCTGGAGCTCGACACCGAGACCCGCCACCAGAAGCAGGCGACGGCCATGGCGTACTTCGTCGACGTCGCCGATCACCTCGAGGCCAACGGCATCCCGTGCCCGATCCTGTCCGCCGCGGGAACGGCGACGGCGTTCTGGACCGGGGCGAACCCGCGGATCACCGAGCTCCAGCTCGGCTCCTATGCCGCGATGGACGACTATCACTTCCTGATGGAGCCGCGCTTCAGGAAGGCGACCTCTGCGGTCGTCACCGTCATCAGCCGGCGCAAGGATCGGGTCGTGCTCAATCTCGGCAAGAAGACCTTCGGCGCCGCGGACGTCGGCAACATTCCGGCGTACCCGAGGATCATCGGCTGGGAGGGTCTCGAGCCGTACCGGTTCGACGAGGAGCACGCGACCTACCAGGCCGACGCGTCGTGCACCCTGCAGGTCGGGGACGTGGTGGGCTTCCACCTCGGCTATACCCCGTTCGCGGTCAACTACTTCGACGCGTACCACGTGGTCGAGGGTGAGACCGTCGTGGATATCTGGCCGATCATGCCTCGTGGTCCGCAGCATGGCGGCCTGCTGGGCATGCTCGACGAGCACCGCTGAGCCTCCACGGCCTCACTGGCGCGGCCCGGACTGAACGAGAGGGAGGGCGCAGGCCACACGATGTACGACCCGATCGGCTTCGCACTGCCCGAGAGCCTCGATGACGACGCGTTCATCATCGCCACGTACCTGTACCGGGGATCGTCGGCCGAGGACATCCACCAGGCGGCCGGTACGCTTGCCGAGCTCCAGTCGACGGGAACGTGGGTGACGCTTGCGCGCGAGACCCCCGGCCTTCGCGAGCGCCACGCCGGACGGGTGGTGGCGATCTGGGAGGTGCCGGACAACGAGCTGTCCGAGGGGACGGGGGCGACCGAACGCGACTGGATCATCCAGATCGGCTACCCGACCCACAACATCGGTGAGCAGATCCCGCTGCTGCTCGCCACCGTGTACGGGGAGTGCGCCTCGTCGGGACTGGTGAAGCTCCTCGACCTGCAGCTGCCGAAATCCTTTGTCAGCAGCTTCAAGGGGCCCAAGTTCGGTGTGGCCGGTCTGCGCCAGCTCGTCGGGGCAGCCGATCGACCCCTGGTCATCGCGATGATGAAGCCGGCCCTCGGCATGACCCCCGCGGAGAGCGCCGACGTGTTCTACCAGCTCGCACTCGGCGGCGCCGATGCCGTCAAGGACGACGAGCTGCTGGTCGAGCATCCGTGGAGCCAGCTCCTGGACCGCGTGCGCGAGCATGCCCAGGCGGCGCGACAGGCGTACGAGGAGACCGGGAACCGTACGCTTCACTTCGCCAACGTCACCGATCGACCCGATCGACTCGTCGAGCGTGCCCATCGGGCTGTCGAGGCCGGCGCCACGGGACTGATGGTCGACTTCATGACCGTGGGCATCTCCGCGCTGTCGATGCTTGCCGACGATCCGGTCCTCGACGTGCCGGTGCTTGGCCACCTGGCGTTCGCCGGCGCGGTCTACGCCGCTCCCCGGACAGGCGTCAGCTCGCATCTCATGCTGGGCAAGCTGCCACGCCTCGCGGGAGCCGATCTCATCGTCTACCCGAGTCCCTACGGCAGCCTCAGCTACGCTCGGTCCAAGCATCTCCGGCTCGCGACCTCGATGACCGCACCGTTCCACGGGATCCGGCCGATCCTGCCGACGCCCGGCGGAGGTCTCCACGCCGGCATGGTGCCTGCGCTGGTTGCGGACCTGGGCTCCGACCACGGCTTCGGAGCCGGGGGAGCCGTCCACGGGCACCCGATGGGTGCGGCTGCAGGCGTCCGTGCGATCCGCCAGGCGCTCGACGCGACCGCGCGCGGGGAATCGCTTCGCACCGCGGCGACCGAGCACCGGGAGCTGGCGGTCGCCCTCGAAACGTGGCCCGAGGACGGCGACGGGCAGCCCGCCGCGAGTCGCTGAGACGACGAAGGCGCTTCCCCACTCCCCGATCGCCGCGTCGCGGCGACCGGATCAGTCGAGCAGCGGCCCCGCGGCGGCCTCGTCGGTCACCAGGACGGTGACGCACTCGCTCTTGAGGGCCGCCCGGATCGCCTCGGCCTTGTTGGCACCGCCGGCCACGGCGACGACGACGGGAATGGCACGCAGCTCCTGCCAGCTGATCGCGACCGTCCGGTCATCGAGCCACACGACCGGCTTGCCGTCCGCGTCGTAGAACCGGGAGTTCATGCTCCCGACCGCGCCGTGGTCGATCAGGCAGCCGCGATCCCCGGGGCCGAGGCCACCGGCGCGCATCAGCGTCGCATCCTCCTCCATCGACCCGATGCCGACCAGGGCGAGGTCGGAGCCGGCCGCGATGGACAACGCCGCCTGGACCGAGCTGTCGCTGATGATCGCGTCGCGAATGACGGGCGAATCGACGATCGACGGCGCGTGGAGGTACTGGACGCGGCTGTCCGCATACAGGGTCGCCAGCTGGCGCACGAGCTCGTGGCCCTGGATGCCCAGCGGTGACGCGCTGAGCCCACCCGCGAGCTGGCAGATCGTCAGGTCGGTGACCTCGCCGGGGGCCATCCCCTGGACCAGCTCGCTGAGGGTCTGACCCCAGCCGACCCCGACCCGCATCCCGCTTCGGAGCAGGCCGCTGACGTAGTCCGCGGCAACGGCGGCGAGCGTCGTGCCGTCGGACGTCGCGACGACCACGCGCGAGATGCCGTATCGATCGGCGATCGCCCGGGCCAGGTCCACGTTGTGTCGCCGCGGCGGGCGGATCTCGACGCGGACGATCCCCTCGTCCCGGGCGCGGCGGAGATGTCGCGAGACGGTCGAAGGGTCGAGCCCGAGGTCCCGCGCGATCTCGATCTGCGTTCGGCCGCGGAGGTAGAACTGCGTTGCGACTTCGGTCAGCAGCTCGACGCCGCGGAGCTCGGCACCACGTTTCCGGTTGCGGACCCGCTCAGGCGGCATGCGATCAGGCTCCCGAGAATGGCATCATCCGCGAGTATGACAGTTAGTTGATCAGCCGGTCACGATCTTTCCATGTGACCGGGCGACCGACGCTGGCGCGGTCCCGCCCGAAGGCACCTAGCGGGTGCCGACGACCTGCGGGCCCATGCAGCGCACGACGTGCAACGCCGCTCGGCCCGCCCGCAGTCGATGCGCGAGCGACGCGGCGCACGCGAACGTCTCGCCACGCTTGATCGGCTCGCGGCCGAACTCGCCCTCGATCGTTCCCTGGCCGTCGGTGACGATGCCGACATAGAACCGGCCGTCATCGACATCCATCTCGTCCGCCACCTCGAGCCGGGTGGCGTCGAAGAACTCGAGGACGTCGCTGTTGAACAGCCGGATCTCGCGGTTGCCTCCCTGCTCCCGGATCACCGATGGCTGCTGCCGGGCCCGCGCGAATGCAGCATCGCGATCGCTCGGCGTGTAGTCGATCATGTCCAGCGCCACGTCCCAGCCAAGGCCCATCGTCGCCCCGGCATCATCGTCGCCCGCGGTCTCCGGGATGACGATGTGGTCACTCGGCTCCTGGACCTCGATGAACGAGATCCGCGGGCCGAGATAGTGGGGCACGCCGGCGTGAGCCACGTAGACCTCGCCGGCCTGCACCACCGTGCGATGGAGCGTCGATCGGATCGCGGGTCGGTCGTGGCGCGCGACGGCGGCCGCGAATGCCTCGCGCGTCACCGATTCGCGGAACCCGACCCCGGCATAGGCCGGCTCGGTGCCGTCGCCCGGTGTCTCGAGCAGGATCCAGGCCTCGGTCTTGCCGAACGGCGAATCGAGGTGCCGACTCGCCCACTCGCGGGTCGGGTGCGCGTGAAGCGGCACCTGCCCGGCCGGCGAGAGGAGCTTCACCAGGACGCCGCTGATGGCTCCCCAGCGGTCGGCAAACGCGGCGCCCACCAGCTCCTCGGGAAGCGCCTCGATCAGGGCCTTGAGCGCGATGCGCTCGCCATCGCCGAGGTCGATCTCGCTCAGCCCCTGGGGTCGGCCGTCCGGTCCCGGATTGTTGGCCAGCGTGCACGAGCCCACCCAGTCCTCGGACCACCAGTCGTCGGGCTGGTGCGGCAGCCCCCGGAAGGAACGCGTCAGCGATCCGCCCTCGTAGAACCGGTACAGGGGGTGATATCCGAGGCGGAGCGGACGCCGCACGGCAGCCCGCAGCGTGTCGATCCGGACTGACATCGGTGCCTCCGTCACTCCGGTGGCGGCGGCGCGCCGAGCCGCTCGACCCGCCGGGCAAATGCCTCGATCGAAGGTCCTCCGTCGAGGGCGCCGATCTCCAGGTCGTAGGCGCGGGACTCGCCGGCCTCGAGATACCGGAGCTCCCCTCGGTCCTTCGCGTCCCAACGTCCCGCATCACGGTTCGTACTGGGCTCGAGCGCCAGCCCGTACGTGTCCTCGCCCATCATCCGCCACACCGTGTGGTGCGGCAGCTGGGACAGCCGGAACACCTGGTACACGCCCAGCCCGAGCGAGCGATTGACGATCGCCACCGGCACGGTGCCCTCGGGCTCCACGGCGAGCTCGTGCTCGAAGCAGGCCTCCGTCGCATCCTTCACCGGCGCGCTGAGGCGGCGGTAGCCCTCGATCGGAACGTCATAGTCGGTCGTCGTGCGGGTGGCCGGCACGAGCAGCTCCGAGCCCTCGTCCACGACCGGGTAGCCTGCGTTGCAGTGGTACAGCAGCATGTGCGAGGTGAGGTTGTGGCCGACGTTCTCGACCTTGTCCCGGATCGTAAACCTGCTCTCGCCGACCCGCGCTTCGATGCGTCGCCGCAGCACAAGATGCTCACCGTAGACGGCCGACTGGAGGACCTCGCCCTCGGCCCACAGCGTGCACTCGTCGCCATCCCACCGTTCGCCGTAGCCGACGAGGCGAGCTGGCAGCCCGCCCACCCGGCCATGAAGGCCGTACGGGACCGTTGCCCGGATGTGCGGCTGGTGGAAGTGCTCGGCGGTGTCCTCGCCGGGCATGAGCGTGTGATCGAGCCCCGCGGTGACGACCATCCCGCCGCCCCAGCCGCGGAACCACCCCCAGCCTTCGGGCTCGTAGAACCAGGGGCCCACGACCCCGGGGTTGGCGACCCAGGCCAGCGACCGCCCACCCAGCTCGCACCGCCCGATGTCGAAGGCGCGGTCCACCAGGACGTCGAATGCGAAGCCCGTCCCCGTCCGGAGCTCGAGGATACGAACACCGCGGCCCATCCCGTCACCGAGTGTCACGAGCCGGATGCCGGCGACCTGGTCGAGCCGCCCGACCCGTCTGAGCAGATCCTCACGGGTGTGACGGCGGCCCCAGAGCTCTGGCATCGGTCCCTCCGAATGTGACGTCTAGGCCGGAAGCAGGTCGCCTGTCGCCGCGCCCCGCGTGCCCGACGCCGCCACGGCATCCAGCATGTGGCGCAGGTTTGCCTCGACGGCCTTGCCGTCGAAGATGGCGCTGCCGCTGACGATGATGTCCGCACCCAGCGCGGCCACCTCGGCGATGTTGTCGCGGGTGACGGCTCCGTCCACCCCCACGAGGATCTGGTTGCCGGAGCCAGCGACCATGGCTCGAACACGCTCCACGCGGCGGGCGGTGGTCGAGATGAACGGCTGCCCGCCCCAACCCGGGTTCACCGCCAGCACCAGGATGTACTCGACCTCGTCGAGCAGCGGTTCCAGGACCTCGAGCGGCGTGCTCGGGTTGACCGCCACCCCGCGAACGATCCCCCGCGACGCGTCGTTGACGTTGACGGCCTTGCCCAGCGCCTGGAGCACCCGGTGCGGCTGCGGCGCACCCTCGACGTGGAACGTGATCATGTCGGCGCCCGCGGCGACGATGACGTCGATCATCGACAACGGGTCCGAGACCATGAGGTGGGCGTCCTTGAGGAGCGTCGTTCGCATCGCCTTGATCACCGGCGGACCGACCGTCAGCATCGGGCAGAAGACGCCGTCCATCACGTCGATGTGCACGAGCTCGGCGCCGCCGCGCTCGAGGAGCTCGAGCTCGCTGCCAAGGTGCAGCAGATCCGCGGTCATCATCCCCACCGTCAGCCGCGGGCCCCCGCGGAGCAGGGCGCGCAGCGTGCCGTCCGGCATGTCAGCCTCCGTGAACAGACCCGTGCCGGGCGAGGAGGAGGCTCGCCCGGCACGGGCCGCGTGGTGATGTCAGGCCGTGACGGCCTGGCGTCCGAACTCCGCCTTCAGCGTCTGGAACAGGTCGTACGCCTGCGCCGGCGGCATGCCCTCGTGGACGACCTTCCGGACCGCCTGGATCATCGCCACCGGCGTCTCGCACTGGAAGATGTTGCGACCCATGTCGACGCCGGACGCACCCTGGTCCACCGCGTGATGGGCCATCGTGAGCGCCTCGAGCTCTCCCAGCTTCTTGCCGCCGGCCATCACGATCGGCACCGGGCAGCCCGCGGTGACCTTGTCGAAGTCCTCCGGGCAGTAGTACGTCTTCACGACCTGGGCGCCCAGCTCCGCACAGATCCGGGTGGCGAGGCCGAGGTACCGGGCGTCGCGCACGAGCTCCTTGCCGACGGCGGTCACGCCCAGCACGGGCAGTCCGTAGCGGAGGCCCTCGTCGACCAGGCGCGTCATGTTGTGGACGGTCTGGGTCTCGAACTCCCCCCCGATGAACACCTGGACCGCGATGGCCGACGCGCCGAGCCGGACGGCGTCGGCAACGTCCATCGCGATCTGCTCGTTCGAGAGCTCCTTGAGAATGCTCGGGCCACCGCTCGCCCGGAGCACGAACCCCTGCTGGATCGAGGGCGGTACAACGGATCGCAGGATCCCGCGCGTCAGCATCAGGGCGTCTGCGTAGGGCGCGATGGGCAGGATGCTGAGGTCCACGCGCTCGAGGCCGGTCGTCGGGCCCTGGAAGTACCCGTGGTCGATCGCGAGCATCACGGTGCGTCCGCTCTCGGGGCGGAAGATCCGCGCGAGCCGGTTCTGCATCCCCCAGTCGTAGGCGGCCGAGCCTTTCAGGAAGAAGACGTGATTCTCCTGTGGCACATCCTCGTGGAACTGCTTGCGCTCGCTGGCGTCTGCTTCAGGCATTGGTGGATCCCCTTTCATCAGGCGGGTGGCTGGTGGTCGCTCAAGCGTGCAGGGCCGGCATCGGCCCCGGCCGGCCACCACATGGGCCGGAGGAGCCGCTCCTCGGAGAATCCGAGCATCCGTGGGTACACGGCGGCCCAGGCGGCAAAGTGCGCGTCGTAGGCGGATCGGGCTTCCGCCCCGGGTTCGAACGTGCGCTCGAATCGGACGGTCCGCGCCGCCACGTCGGCGAGGTCCTCGTACAGCCCCGCGCCAACGCCCGCGCACAGTGCGGCTCCCAGGGCCGTCGACTCCTTGACCACCGGAACGCGCACCGGGATCCCGAGGACATCGGCCACGATCTGCGGCCAGAGCTGGCCCTTCGCCGCACCCCCGGTGAACACGACCTCGTCGTAGGCCTGCCCCGTGAGCTCCTCGATGATCGCGAGATGGCCACGTGCCGTGTAGGCAGCCTGCTCCTCGATCGCGCGGATGCACGCGCGACGGCCGGAGCCCACCGGATCGTCCACGTTGAACTGCAGGAACGAAGGTGACGCCTGCACCCAGCGCTTCGCGTCCATCACGTTGGCGAATACGCCGAGCACGCCGTTGGACCCGGGCGGGACGCTCGCGGCACCCTGCTCCATCACGACGTAGGGATCGACACCGAGTCGTTCCGCCTCAGCCTTCTCCCAGTCGCAGAAGGCATCCCGGAACCAGCGCATGACGATCCCGCAGTAGAAGCCGATCCCCTCGGTCATCCACTGGCCCGGGACCGCGTGGCACAGGGTGCGCACCCTGGCCTGCGGATCGATCAGGGGCTCGTCGGTGACGATCGTCAGCTGCCAGAAGCTGCCGCCCACGAGCGTCAGGCGGTTGGGCTTGACGACCCCGATACCGACCAGACCGAGCTGCGTGTCAGCGCCGCCGACGACAACCGGGGTTCCGGCCCGAAGGCCGGACTCCTCGGCCGCGGCGGCCGTGACCGGGCCGACGACGGTCCCGGGCTCGAGCACCTCGGGAACGATCGATGCGGGCACGCCGATCAGGTCCAGCGAGGCGGGCGACCAGGCACGGGTCCGGAGGTCGAACAGGTTGGAGCTCGAGCCCGAGGACGGGTCCGTGACGAACCGCCCGGTGAGCCGATACAGGACCCAGTCGCTGAGCATGCCGACATGGGCCATCGCGGCAAACGTCTCGGGCTCGTGCTCCCGGATCCACAGGAACCGAGCCGGGGAGGTGATCGAAACCCAGTCACCACCCTGTTCGAAGATCTGGCGCGCTGCGCCGCTCCGGACGAGCTCGTTCGCCTGGTCTCCCGCCCTGGAGTCGACGTTGGGACAGGCCCAGATCTCGCGCCCGGATGCGTCGTACAGGACCATGCCTTCGCGCATGCTCGTGCTGCTGACCCCGGCGATCCCGTCCGGGCCGACTCCGGCCCGGTCCACCGCCTCCCGGATGCAGTCGCAGATCAGGCTCCAGTTGCGAACGGTGTCGAACACCTGGGATCCGGGGAATCCGGGCAGGGCAGCGTGCGACCACTCCCGCTGCCCGATCGCCACCTGGCGCCCTGCCTCGTCGAACACGACGGCCCGGCAGCTGCCGGTGCCAAGGTCGACGGCGAGCGTGCAGCTCATCGGACGGCGAGCGGCGGAGCTGCAGCCGTCGTCAGCGCCTCGCGGTTTGCCAGGTTCACGAGGGGCCGGCCGTCGATGAAGCGCTCGATCTCGGCGGCGGCCATCTCACCGCCGTGCAGGAGCGTCTCGTAGGACGAGCCGCCGATATGGGGCACGATGATGACGTTGGGGAACGAGAGCAGGCGATGTCGGCCCTCGTCCGGGGAAGGCGATGCAATGTCGAGCGCGGCACCCGCCAATCGACCGGCGGCGAGCGCCTCGAACAGGGCGTCCTCGTCCAGCAGCTCGGCCCGGGCGGTGTTCACGAAATACGACCCCTGGCGCATGGCCTCGAACTCGGGGCGGCCGAGCATGCCTCGCGTCTCGGGTGTCAATCGGGCGTGGAGCGACACGAACTCCGAACGCGCAAGGAGCGCGGGAAGGTCGACCGGCTCAGCACCGGCCGCCACGATGGCCGCCGGGTCGACATATGGATCGCACACGACGACCTGCATCTCGAAGGCTCGTGCCCTGGGGACGACCCGGCGTCCGACCTGGCCGAACCCGATGAGACCGAGGGTATGGCCGGCGAGATCGTGTCCGAAGTACGCGGATCCCTCGTAGTTGTCGTGACCGAACACGCCCCCGCTCTCGACGTGGCGGATCGCCTCGGGCAGACGCCGGGCGATCATCACCAGGAACGCCAACGTGAGCTCCGCCACTCCCTCGGCGTTCTTGCCCGGGGTCGTCACGACCGGGATCCCTCGCTCGGTCGCCGCGCTCAGGTCAACGTTGACCGGACCGCCGCGGGCACAGGCGACGAGACGCAGCGTCGGTGCCGAATCCAGCACGGCATCGGTGACCGGTGCACCCTGGACGACCAGCGCATCGTGATCCTGGAGGGCCGCCACGACCTGTCGCGGGCTGCCGAGGAACTCCTTGAGCCGGAGCTCGGACGGCGTCGTGGCATGCCAATCGGGCTCGTCCGTGACATCGGCGAACGTCACGTCATGGTGGTGGGCGAGTCCGGCGAAGGCGGGCCGCAGCGCTTCGGACGGGCAGTAGGAGTCCCCTACGACGAGGATCTTCATGGTCACTCGGCCTCTCGATCTCGGCGGCAGGCACCTGCCGATGCGCTCACATCCCGCATGGACCCCGGGCGGGGCGTCTCACGGAGCGAGCGGCTCGGCGCAGCACTGCCGCCCCCAAGTGCGCGACCAGACCTATGACTGGGGCGGGTAGGTTCGTACCGGCGTCAGCTCGATGGCGTGGCCGCTGCCCGACTCGAGGATGAACTTGAGCATCGGTTCCGTGTCCAGGTAGTAGAACTCGATGGTCTCGCCGATCCGTCCGCCCATCAGAATGTTGACGCCGCGATCGGCCCATTCCTTCTTGAACTCGTCCGAATCCTGCTGGCTGTGCATCATGCAGGCGATGTGCTGGACGCCCTCGCCGTGGGCCTCGAGCCACTCCTTGTAGATGCTGGGGCCTTCGAGCGGCTGGACCAGCTCCACGACCAGGCCCGGCTGGACCTCGCACTCGGCGCCGAGCATCGAGTACTCCGCGGGCTTGCCATGAAGGTGGGTGTCATGAAGCTTGGGCTGCACGTGCTCGTACACGTTCCACGGGCCCCACCCGAGGGTCTCCCAGAGGGCCTTCATCGACGCGTCGAGATCGTGGACGACCATCGCGACCTGAGAGATATGGGTCGGTCCGGAGCCGTTGTGCATCGCTCTACTCCAATCTCCGTGCTGACTGGGTGACGGGAACGCCGAAGCCCTCGCTCCCCACGATCGCAGCAAGATTCTGCCAGATTCGTCAAGACCTTGCCGAACGCCGTCGCACGGGCCCCTGCCCACGCCCGGCGCGGGACGCTCAGGCGCTCGAGCGGAGCGCGATGCACCGGTCGCGATGGTGCCAGGTCGCTATCGTTCGGCAGGTCAGCGAGGACCTCAGACGGAGGCGTCCGTGCCGGACCCGGTCCTGTCCACGCGCGTCCTGAACCGCACCCTGCTCGGGCGTCAGCTGCTGCTTGCCCGCGTCGACCGCCCGGCGATGGAGGTGGTCGACCACCTGGTCGGCCTGCAGGCCCAGGTCCCGACCGCTCCCTATCTCGGCCTGTGGTCCCGGATCGCGGGCTTCACCCCGGCCGAGCTGTCGACCGAGATCCTGGAGCGGCGCGCTGTCCGGATGGCCCTCATGCGGTCCACGATCCACCTCGTCTCGGCCGACGACGCGGTCGCCTTGCGCCCGGTGATGCAGCCCGTGCTCGACCGGGAGCTGCTCGGCAACCGGACCTGGAGCGTGGGGCTGGAGGGCGTCGACCTCGAGCCCGTCCTGGCGCTCGGGCAGGCGATGGTCGAGGAGCGCCCGCGCACCCTCGCCGAGATCAGGGTTGCGATGGCCGGACGCTGGCCGGAGCGCGATGCCGCGACCCTTGCCTACGCGGTCCGCAACCTGCTGCCGACGATCCAGGTGCCGCCTCGCGGCGTCTGGGGCCGGGCGGGGGCACCCAGGCTCACGACCCTTGAGGCGTGGGCCGGGCGGCCGGCATCGGCGGAGACCTCGCCGGATGCCACGATCCTGCGCTATCTCGCCGCCTTCGGGCCGGCCGCGACGGCGGACGTGCAGGCGTGGTCGAGGCTGAACGGGCTGCGCGACGCAGTCGAGCGCCTGCGGCCCGGCCTGCGCACGTTCCGCGACGAGCGGGGCCGGGAGCTGCTCGATGTTCCCGACTGGCTGCTCGCGGACGCGGACGTGCCCGCCCCGGTTCGCTTCCTGCCCGAGTACGACAACGTGCTGCTCGGCCACGCCGATCGACGGCGGGTCATCCCCGAGCCGTTCGCGTCGGTCGTGCGTGGCCGGATCGGCCGGCCGTCATTCCTCGTGGACGGGTTCCTGGCCGGGTTCTGGCGCCTCGAGCGACCGGCCCGGGCCGACCGGGCGCCCGACGCCGCGCTCGTTGTTGAGCCGTTGCTGCCGCTCGGACCCGGCAACCGGCCCGCCGTCGAGGCCGAGGCGGCTGCGCTGCTCGCCCTGCTGGTGCCGGGGGCATCCGGGCGCGTGACCTTCGCCAACCCGGGCTGAGGCTGGCGCAGCCTATGATCGACGGCATGCGCATTCGCCTCGTCCTGGTTGCCGGCGTCGCCCTCGGCGTGATCGTGGTGGGCCGGCGACGAGCGGCGTTCCACGCCGGCCACGGAGGCCCCGGCTCCGGTTGGGCATCGTGCTCGGCGCCCAGCGCGGCCTGGTATGAGGCCGTGTTCGGCGCGCCGCTGCGCGGCCTCCAGCAGCAGGTGGCCGCGGACCTCGTGGCGTCCACCGCCGACGACCTGGTCCATGACATCCTCGAGATCGGGCCCGGACCGGGCATCCTGGCGGTCGAGATTGCCCGCCTCGCGCCCTCGGTGCGGATCACCGGCGTCGACATCGACCCGTCGATGGTCGCACGGGCATCCCGGCGAGCGACGCTCGAGGGCCTTGACGACCGGATGTCGTTCCTTGCCGGCGACGTCGCCCGCCTGCCGTTTCCGGACGCATCCTTCGACCTCGTGACCAGCACCTTCTCCGCGCATCACTGGACCGACGCGCCGGCCGGGTTCGCCGAGATCCGCCGGGTGCTCCGGCCGCAGGGCCGCGCGATCCTCTACGACCTGCCCGACTGGTGGGGCCGGTTCGAGCAGCATGCCAGGCCGCTGGGCGCAGCGGCGGCGGCCGGCGGCATCGAGGCGACCTCGTCCACGGTGTTCCGGTGGCCGTGGCGGATCCCGCTGGCGACCAGGCTGGAGTTCCGCGCCCCGACACCGGGCGAGGCCGGCTGACCGGAGCCCGCTACGCGCTCAGCTCGGCGCCGGCCATGCGGCAGTCCTCCGCGAATCGCTGCAGGGCGCCCTCGTCGGCCGCCGACCTGCGGACCAGGGTCATCACGCGGTCAACGCCCGCGTCCCGGTAGCGCCCCAGGAGCTCGACCCGCGATGCCCCTTCGGGCTCGGACTGCGGGCGGCCGATGTTCACCGACAGCCGCAGGGTTGCCGGATCCCGCCCGATTTCCTCGCAGCGCGACTCGATGACGGGTCTCGCCGCGACGATCTCCTCGGGCGAGAACCAGTCCAGGTTGAGCTCGTCCGCGAAGCGAGCGGCAAGGCGCCAGGTCCGGTTGGGACCGTTGCCGCCGACGAGGATCGGGATCCGCGGGACCTGGAGCCCGCGGGGAACGTTGATCGCGTCGTGCACCGAGGCCGTCGGCCCCGAGTACGCGGCGCGGCCGCCCGCCAGCATCCGGGTCGTGATCTCGAGGGCGTCCTCGAGCGCCTCCATCCGCGTCCGCAGCGGTGGGAACCCGAAGCCGTAGGCGACGTACTCGTCCTGCTTCCAGCCGGCGCCCAGGCCCAGCTCGGCGCGGCCGCCCGAGACCACGTCGAGGGTGGCGATCATCTTGGCCACCAGGGCCGGGTTCCGGTACCCGGCGCACAGGACGAGGTGGCCGAGCCTGACGCGCGCGGTCTCGACGGCAAGCGCCGACAGGCCCACGAACGCCTCGAACGTGATCTCGTCGGTCGGCACGGGCTCGGTCTGCACGTGATCGAACAGCCAGATCGAGTCGAAGCCCAGGGCATCTGCCTCATGGGCGACCGCGACCGTGCGCGCCCACGCGCGGGCCGGGTCCCAGCCGTCGTACTCCCCGGTCCAGCCCTGTGGGACGATGACCCCGACTCGCATCGTCGTTCAGCGCCGCTCGAGGATCGGGCGCGCCTTCTCCGGGTCGTCGACGACGAACGCGAACGTGGCGCGGTCGCTCCAGCGACCCAGGAACAGGTGGCCCAGCACGTTGACGCCGGCATCGGCCAGCGCCCGGGCGACCTCGGCCATGCCTCCCGGATGATCGTCCACCTCGGCCAGGATCGACTCGCCCTCGATGAACGTCCAGCCGCCATCCTCGAGCACCTTGCGGGCGGTGTCGTCGTCGGCGGTGGTCATGATGAAGTGGCCGACATCGCCGATGCCGCCGCCGCCGATCGCCCGCAGGTCCACGCCGCGAGCGGCCATCTGCTCGGCGAGGGCGGCCATCTGGCCGGGCCGGTTGGGGACCTGGACGACGAACTGCCTGGGCATCGGGGGCCTCCGGGCGGCGGGCGGCGCGGGTGGGTTGGGACACGGTTCGACCGATGGTCGGGATTCTCGCACGGCGCGCCGGGTACGCGCGAGTGTCGGCTCCGCGCTGCCTGCCGCTATCCCCCGGCCCGCCGGATCGAGACCGCCCGCCGGTACGCCTCCAGGTACCGCGGCGCCGATCCCGTGTCCCAGCGGAAGTCCGCCGCCATGCCCCGGTCGACCAACCCCGCCCAGCCGGCCGGGTCCGTGGAGCGCATGACCGCGGCCCGTGTGACCGCCGCCAACAGGGCGGACGGCGTCGCGTCGTCGAACACGAACCCGGTCCCCCGTCCCGGCTGCTCGTCCGCGTCGACCACCGTGTCCGCGAGGCCGCCGGTCCGGCGGACGACGGGCGGGGTCGCGTACCTGAGCGCGATCATCTGCCCCTGCCCGCAGGGTTCGAACCGTGACGGCATCAGGAACAGGTCCGCGCCGGCGTAGATCCGGCGCGCGACGTCCCTGTCGAAGCGCTCGATGAGGGCCACGCGATCCGGGTGGTCGTGGGCCAGCGCCCGGAGCGGATCCGCCAGCGGCCCACCCGCGCTGACCTGGACCACGACCCGGATACCGGATGCCAGCAGGGCGGGACCCGCGTCGGCGATCAGGTCGAGGCCCTTCTGCGGGTCGAGCCGCCCGATCGTGACGACCACGGCACCGGCGTCGTCGGGGTCGAACCCGAGCCACCCGAGCAGGTCCCGGCGGCAGGCGGCCTTGCCTGCCATCGAGCCCGACCCGTACCGGGCGACGATCGCGGGATCGGTCGCCGGATCCCAGAGCTCGGGGTCCAGCCCGTTGAGGATGCCCAGGAACCGGTCGCCCTTCGCCCGCAGCGCGTCGTCCAGGCCCATCCCGTACTCGGGCGTGGTGGCCTCGCGCGCGAACCCCGGCGACACCGTGTTGACCAGGTCGGCGCGCTCGATCAGCGTTCGGAGGAGATCGATCCCGTCCGGGTTGGACCCCGACAGCGGCTCGCCGGGACGGAGCCCCAGCTGGCCCAGCCGATCGGCGGGCGTCCAGCCGTGGTAGGCGAGGTTGTGGAGCGTCCCCAGCACCGCGACGTCGCGCAGCAGCGGGTCGCCGGCCACCTCGCCTCGCACCCGCTCCAGCAGCGCGGGGCCCGTGTGCCAGTCGTGCACGTGGAGCAGGTCGAGCCGACGGTCGTCACGACGCAGGGCGGCGAGCGCCGCCCGGCAGAACAGCGCGAACCGCCACGCATCGTCGGGGTGGTCGTAGATCCCTTCCCGATCGAAGGCCGGTGGATGATCGACCAGCCGCAGGCGGTATCCGTTGGCGGCCACGTTGACGATCCACACCTGGAGGGCGGCCCCCGCCGCATGATCGAGGTCCGGGTCCGCGATCACCAGGGGTTGCTCGACCACGGCTCCCGGCGGCACCTCGACCTCCCGGTAGCGCGGCAGGAACACGTCCACCGGCACATCCAGCGCCGACGACGCCCCGGGCATCCTGGCCAGGGCCCGCGCCAGCGCATCGACGACATCCGCGAGCCCGCCGGCCTTCGCCCATGGCTCGCATTCCGCGGCCAGCATCGCGATCCGAAAGGTCATGACGCGATGCTACCGCCGCCCGGGCCCGTCCCGGCGTGGGAGATCACGCGCGGCGAGCCCGGTCAACAGGCTCATGCTGGCGCCGCGCCGTCTATCATTGGCGGCCCATGGAACCCCTCGTTCGTGTTCCGGTCGCGTCCGGTGCCTCCTTCCACCTGCCGCCCAAGCTGGAAGGCCTCCGCCGGATCGCCTACAACATGTGGTGGAGCTGGCACCCGCGGGCGCGGGTGCTGTTCTCGCGCATCGATGCCGGCGCCTGGGCCCGCTACCGAAACCCCATCCCGGTCCTGTCCGGCCCGGTCGAATGGGGCCAGCTCCTGGACAACCCGGCGTTCATGGCCGAGTACCAGGGCATCCTGGCCCAGTTCGATGCCTACATGGCCAACGGCGCGGACCACTGGTTCCAGCGGCGGCACGGCACGCAGCTCACGGGCCCCATCGGCTACTTCTGCGCCGAGTACGGTCTCCACGAGTCGCTGGGCATCTACGCCGGGGGCCTGGGCGTGCTCGCCGGGGATCACATGAAGACGGCCTCGGACATGGCGCTGCCCCTGGTCGGCGTGGGGCTCATGTACCGCCGAGGCTACTTCCGCCAGACCATCGACGCCGACGGTCACCAGGAGCACGCCTACCCCGACTACGAGTTCTCACGCCTGCCGGTCCTGCGTGCCCTGGACCGCCTCGGCGAGCCGCTGACGATCACGGTTCCCCTGCCGGGCCGCGACCTCGCGGCAGCCGTGTGGGTCGTCCAGGTCGGCCGCGTCCCGGTGCTGCTGCTGGACACGGATGTCCCGGACAACGACGACTCCGACCGCCCGATCACGCACATCCTGTACGTCCGCGGTCGCGAGATGCGCCTCCACCAGGAGCTGGTGCTGGGCGTGGGCGGCGTACGCGCGCTCCGCGCGCTGGGCATCGAGCCCGGGGTGTGGCACCTCAACGAAGGCCATTCCGCGCTCCTGCTCGCCGAGCGGGCCCGCGAGCTGGTGGCGGCCGGGATGCCGCTGGAGGACGCCTGGCCGCTGGTCAGCCGCAACAGCGTGTTCACGATCCACACACCCGTCTCGGCCGGCAACGAGCGGTTCGACGTCGAGCTGGTGCAGCGGGTCGCCGGACCGCTGCTCGAAGGCGATGGTCGCCCCGGCACCGGCGGCATCCCCGTCCAGCAGCTGCTGGACCTGGGGCGCGGCGTCGAGGACGACCCCTCGCAGTTCGACATGACCGCGCTCAGCCTGCGGCTGACGCATGGCGCCAACGCCGTCTCACAGCTCCACGGCCATACGGCCAACAGCACCTGGCGCGCGATCGCGCCGCACGAGATCCTGGGCCTGACCAACGGCGTGCACACGCCCACCTGGGTCGGCCAGCCGATCCGCGATGCCCTCGAGCGCTACACCAACGCCGACCTGGTCACCATGGACGACCAGCCCGCCGCGCGGCGGTTCTGGGACCGGATCGGCCGGATCCCGTCCGAGGAGCTGTGGGAGGCGCACCAGCGCCAGAAGCTGGAGCTGGCGATCTTCGCCCGGGGCCGGCTGCGCAACCAGTTCGCCCGGCACGGCGAGGCGCCGGCCACGCTCGAGGAGCTCGAGGAGGTGCTCGACCCATCGATCCTCACGATCGGGTTCGCGCGCCGGTTTGCGACCTACAAGCGCGCAGCGCTGCTGTTCTCGGACGCCGACCGCATCGCGCACCTGCTGTGGGACGAGGAGCGGCCGATCCAGGTCATCTTCGCCGGCAAGGCCCATCCCGCCGATCGGCCCGGCCAGGGCGTGATCCAGGACATCTTCGGGCGGTCGCGCAACCCGCGGCTCCGGGGCCGGGTGTTCATCCTCGAGGACTACGACATCCGGATCGCACGGTTCCTGGTCCAGGGCGTGGACGTCTGGCTCAACAACCCCCGGCGGCCACTCGAGGCCTCGGGCACGTCGGGCATGAAGGCCGCCGCGAACGGGGTGCTCAACGTGAGCGTCCTCGACGGCTGGTGGGACGAGGGCTGGACGGGCGACAACGGCTGGGCGATCGGCGGCCGGGAGACCAACCCCGACGAGGGCGCGCAGGACTGGGCCGACGCGCAGGACCTCTACCGGATCCTCGAGCAGGAGCTCCTCCCCGCCTACTACGAGCGGGACAGAGACCAGCTGCCGGGCACCTGGATCCAGCTGATGCGCAACTCGATCGCCAGCACGATCTGGCGCTTCTCGACGACCCGGATGCTCCACGAGTACGTGGAACGGCTGTATCTCCCGGCTGCCGAGGCGGGTGCCGCCGGCGCGGGCGATGCCATCGCGGCCTCCCGACCCGATACCGGATCCCGGGCCGCCGTCCGCGCGCACCGCGCCGCCGGCTGACCGGCGCCCGTCCCGTCCAGCCGTCACCCGTCCAGCATCACAGAGGACTCGCTCGTGGCCCCCCGCATCTCGCTGGCCCTGGCCATCCACAACCACCAGCCGGTCGGCAACTTCGGCTGGGTCTTCGCCGAGGTCTACGACCACGCCTACCTCCCGCTGCTCGAGGCCCTCGGGCGGCACCCCGGCGTCCGCATTGCGCTCCACTACACAGGGCCGCTGCTGGAGTGGATGTCGGCGGAGCGTCCAGAGTCCCTGCGACGCCTGGGCGACCTGGTCGCCCGTGACCAGGTGGAGCTCATGGGCGGTGGGCTCTACGAACCGGTCCTGGCGTCGCTGCCCGAGCATGACCGGGTCGCCCAGCTCACGCGGATGGCGGACGCGGTGGCGGTTCTCACCGGAACCCGGCCGCGCGGTGCGTGGCTGGCAGAGCGGGTCTGGGAGCCGGACCTGCCAACCTCGCTGGTCGAGGCCGGCTACCAGTGGACGATCCTCGACGACCAGCACTTCCGGGCTGCGGCCATCCCCGAGGCCAATCTCTGGGGCACCTACACGACCGAGGACCAGGGCCGGCTGCTCACGGTGTTCGGCACCGAGCAGGGCCTCCGCTACCGGATCCCGTTCGGCACCGTGGAGTCCGTGATCGAGTATCTCGAGGCGCACACCACGGAGGCGGGCGACCGCGTGGGCATGATGGGCGACGACGGCGAGAAGTTCGGCGGCTGGCCCACCACCTACGAGCACTGCTGGTCGCGCGGCCGCTGGGTGGACCGGTTCTTCGAGGCGCTCGAGGCCAGCTCCGACTGGCTGACCACCGTCACCCCATCGAGCTGGCTCGATCGTGAGCCGCCGATCGGGCGCGTGTACGTGCCCACCTCGTCCTATGCCGAGATGGGTGAATGGGCCCTGCCACCCGACGAGAGCGCCGTGTTCACCAGGATCCTGAGCGACGCGGTGGCCGAGCACCGGCCCGAGGCCCGCTGGCTGCGCGGCGGCTTCTGGCGCAACTTCCAGGTGAAGTACCGCGAGATCAACGACCTCCACAAGCAGATGCTGCGGACGTCCGCCAAGGTTGCGGCGATGCCCGCGAGCGCGGCCCGGGCGGCGGCGCTCGACCACCTCCATCGCGGCCAGTCGAACGACTGCTACTGGCACGGCCTGTTCGGCGGCATCTACATCTCGCACATGCGCCTGGCGACCTGCGAGCACCTGATCGCGGCCGAGGATGCCGCCGACCGGGCGCTGGGGACACTGCGAGCAGCCGAGCTCCGGGACCTGGACATGGACGGGCGGCCCGAGGCGTACCTGGCAGAGGCGGGCCAGGTCGTGACGGTGAAGCCCGACCAGGGTGGCGGCATCAGCTCCTGGGACATCCGCGCCGCGCGGCACGCGATGGGCGCGGTGCTGCGGCGTCGGCCGGAGGCGTACCACGCGAGGCTGCGTGCCCAGGAGCCGGCCGTGACCTCCGCGGCCGATCCGGCCGGCGACACGGGGAGTGACGACGACGCCGGCGTCACGTCCATCCATGAGCTGGTGACGGTCAAGGAGCCCGGGCTCGCGAGCTACCTGCACTACGACACCCATGAGCGACGATCGGCGCTGGTTCGCTTCCTGTCGCCCGATACCACGCCCGAGGCCTTCGCCGACGCCGCCGAGACCGAGCTGTCCGATGCGCGCGACGGCGAGTTCGCCGTGGACCATCTCGCGCCGGGCCAGGTCTCGCTGTCCCGCAACGCGACCGTGCTCGGGCAGTCCGTGACGGTGGCCAAGACGATCCGGCTGGGCACCGATCGGCTGTTACCCGAGCTGATCGTGGAGCTGGAGCTCCACCACCGGGGAGACCGCGCGATCGAGACCCGCCTGGGCGTGGAGCTGGCGATCCACCTGCTGGGCGGCGGCGGCAACCCGGCCGCGTGGTATGACGTGGACGGCACGCGAACCGCGCACGACGGGACGGGCCAGGCGACCGGGGTCGAGGCACTCGGCTACGGCAACGACTGGCTGGGCGTCGCCGTGCGCGCCACCGTCGATCCGCTGGGCGATGCCTGGTGGAGCCCGATCGAGACCGTGTCCAACTCCGAATCGGGGTTCGAGCGCGCGTACCAGGGCAGCAGCCTGCTGCTGTCGTGGCCGCTCCGGCTGGATCCGGGCGAAGCCCGTCGGTTCGCGGTCCGCCAGGCGGTGACCGTTGCCCGTGACCGGGCCGCAGACGAGGACGCAGCATCCGCGTGAGCCGGCATCCGATGTTCCCGACCTGCACGCCGTCATGACCCGCGGCCGTCTCGTCGTCCACGCCCACTTCTACCAGCCGTTCCGGGCCGACCCGTTCACCGGCCAGGTGCCCCCGGATGCGTCTGCCGCGCCGTTCCGCGACTGGAACGCCCGGATCACGGAGGAGTGCTACCGGCCCATCGCCGAGCACGAGGTGGCCGCCCATATCTCCTGGGACATGGGTCCGACCCTTGCCGCGTACCTGGCCGACGAGGCCCCCGAGGTCCTGGCCGGGTTCGCGGACGCCGACCGGCATGGCGGGGGCACGGGCATCGCCCAGGCCTTCCACCACACGATCCTGCCGCTGGCCTCCGTGCCTGATCGACGGACCGAGGTCCGCTGGGGCGTCCGGGATTTCGAGCTCCGCTTCGGCCGGCGGCCGGCGGCGATGTGGCTGCCGGAGACGGCGGTCGACATGGCCACGCTGCGCGTCCTCGAGGAGGCCGGCATCGGCGCGACGATCCTGGCGCCCTGGCAGGCGGACGTGCCGCACGTGGAGACGCGTCGGCCGTACCGGGTGGACCTGGGCAACGGGCGACACATCACGGTGGCGTTCTACGATGCCGACCTCTCAGGCGCCGTGTCCTTCGAGCCGACCGCGACCGCCGACGCGGACCGGTTCGCCCGCGAGCGGGTTGCGCCACGCCTGAACGCACCGCTCCCGGGCGGCGAGGTGCCGATGACGGTCATCGCCAGCGACGGTGAGCTGTACGGCCACCATCAGTCGTTCCGCGACCTGTTCCTGGAGCGGCTGGTGACGCCCGAGGCCGGGGTGCCCGACCGCGGGTTCGACGTGGTGGACCTGGCGGCGGCGATCACCGAGCCCGCGGATCGCCCGCACCCGGAGATCGCCATCCGTGAGCGTTCCTCGTGGAGCTGCCACCACGGCGTGCTGCGCTGGTTCGCCGAGTGCCCGGACGTCACCGACGGCCGCTGGAAGGCCCCCTTGCGCGGCGCGCTCGACCGGCTCGCGGGAAGCATCGACGCGGTCACCGACGCGCTGGCCCGGGACATCCCTGGCCTGGACGACATCTGGGTCGCCCGCGACCGCTACGTGGACGTGGTGACCGGGTTCGCGGCGCCCGACGCCTTCGCGGCCGAGATGCTCGGAGCAGGCTCCAGGCCGCGCGACCGACGGCGGTTGCTCGACCTGCTGGAGGCGCAGCGATGGCGGCTGGCGATGTTCGCGTCCGACGGCTGGTACTGGGACGACCCGTCGCGAACGGAGACCCGCCAGGTGATGCGGGTCGCGGCGTGCGCGGTCCGCAAGGTGGACGCCTTGACCGGCGGGAACCTCGAGGGACGACTGGTCGCGGATCTCGCGACCCTGCGCTCACCGGCGCTCGGGGTCGACGGCGCCACCATCTACCGCCATGCCCTGAGCGAGGTCGGTCAGGCACCGCCCCGCGACTGACCCAGCCGCGACCGACCGGCCCGGACAGGTGGCGCGCGGCGGTTCTCCGAGGGGGTGCCGGCAATGGCCGGAATCCAACGACCCCCGGGAGCGGACCCGGGGGTCGTCGATCGGGCGCCTGAAGGAGGGGGGGTCGGCGCCCTGGCGTGCGAAGATCAGCCGAGACCGATCGGATAGGCCGATCGATGGGGGTCGTCCGAGGCGTCTCGAGAGTCAACCCCGATCTCGGTTGCGCCAAGCCCGAGGATGAGGGCCAGGATGAGGAGCAGGAGCAGTTCCAAGGGAGGCTCGATTCTGGTCGTGTCAGCGGTTGGTATAGTCAACTAGGCCAAGCCGAACAATAGTTGGACTAGTCCACTGTGTCAAGCAGTCCTAATGGTCATGCCGAGCCAGCCGAACGGCCCGCGATGAGCGGGCCCGGTGGCAGCCATGACCTGGACATCGAGCGCGACTCCGACGTCCCGATCTCGACCCAGATCTTCTGGCAGCTGGCCTACCAGATCGAGTCCGGCCGGCTGCAGCCCGGGACGCGGCTGCCACCCGTCCGGGAACTCGGCGCAGCGCTGCGCGTCAACCCCAACACGGTCCGTGCCGTGTACCGGCGGCTCGCGGAGGCGGGCTACGTCGTGGGGCGCCACGGCGCGGGCACCCGGGTCGTGGAGCGGCCCCCCATCCGCCGCGGGTCGGAGGCCCTGGCCGGGATCGTGGCCGAAACCCTCCGTCGGGCGGCCCAGCTGGGCTTCACCCCGGACGAGGTCGCGCAGGCCACGTTCACCGCCGCCAGCAATCGCCGCCGGCCGGGCCTGCTGGTGCACGTCCTGTTCGCGGAGTGCACGACCGCCGACGCGACGTTCGACGCCGAGCGGATCGTCGAGGCGTTTCCCGACCGGGTTGCCGCGGCCGGCGTGCTGCTCGACGAGATCCCGGAACGACTGGACCGCTACCACTACGACCTGGTCGCCACGACCACGTTCCACGCCGACGAGGCCAAGGCCTACGTGAATGGCCGTCTGCCGCTGGTCGCCATGCTCGTGGGTCCCGGCTACATGTCGCTGGTCCACGAGGTCGGCGCGCTGCCACCGGGCGCCAAGGTGGGCCTGGTGTGCGGGTCACAGCGAGGCGTCGAGAACATCGCCGAGGTCCTGCAGCTGGCCGGGGCGACCGGCGTGGAGATCATCCCGGCCGTCGCGCACACGGAGACGGAGC
Organism: uncultured Chloroflexia bacterium; assembly: GCA_963732805.1. GTDB lineage: Bacteria > Chloroflexota > Limnocylindria > Limnocylindrales > CSP1-4 > CAIXZV01. The sequence continues at coordinate 851,709 of CAVTAW010000001.1, read as the reverse complement.
TCGACGAGGTGGACCGCGAGGCCGACCTGGTGCTGCTGTCGCGCGAGGCGATCGCGCTCGGGCTCGAGGCGCGCTTCCGCCGGCCCGAACGGCTCCGGGAATGGAGCTACGAGTTCGATCCGGCGGGGCTCGAGCTGCTCCGCCGAGCCGTGGAGCGGGTCGACGCCGCGCGGGGCTCCGACGCGCCGGCCGCGGAGCTGGGATCCTGAGCGGTCACGTGGCGCCGCGCGGGTCCCGATCCGCGTGGCGGGGCAGCGTTGACACCGGCTGCACGTCCCCCCTAGGGTGGGCCCCGACCCGCGTCCCCGCGAGCGACCCACTGCGTCCCGCGCCACCGAGCACCATGAACCGGTGAACCGTTCCGAACCCGCCGTCCGCACTCCCGCGCCCCACGGCCTGCCGCGGGACCCGCTGTGGTACAAGGACGCCATCGTCTACGAGCTCCACGTCCGGGCCTTCCTGGACAGCGACGGCAACGGCATCGGCGACTTCGCGGGGCTGACCGCCAAGCTCGACTACCTCGCCGACCTGGGGATCACGGCGATCTGGCTGCTGCCGTTCTACCCGTCGCCCGGCCGGGATGACGGCTACGACATCGCCGACTACCGCCAGGTCAACCCCGACTACGGCACGCTGCGCGATGTCCGGGTGTTCGTCCGGGAGGCCCACCGTCGCGGCCTGCGGGTGATCAACGAGCTCGTCTGCAATCACACGTCGGACCAGCACCCGTGGTTCCAGCGGGCGCGGCATGCCCCGGCCGGGAGCGCCTGGCGGGACTTCTACGTGTGGTCGGACACGGCCGATCGGTACACCGATGCGCGCATCATCTTCAAGGACTACGAGACCTCGAACTGGACCTGGGACCCGGTCGCTGGCGCGTACTACTGGCACCGCTTCTTCAGCCACCAGCCCGACCTCAACTTCGACAACCCGCGGGTCCGCGAGGCGATGTTCCAGACCCTCGACTTCTGGCTCGAGATGGGCATCGACGGGGTGCGCCTGGACGCGATCCCGTACCTCTACGAGCGCGAGGGAACGAACGGCGAGAACCTGCCCGAGACGCACGCGTTCCTGGCCGACCTGCGGCGCCACGTGGACGAGCGCTACGGCGACCGGATGCTCCTGGCCGAGGCCAACCAGTGGCCCGAGGAGGCCGTCGAGTACCTGGGCAGCGAGCAGCGGCCCGAGTGCCACATGGCGTTCCATTTCCCGGTGATGCCGCGGCTGTTCATGTCGATCCGGATGGAGGACCGCTTCCCGATCCTCGACATCCTCGACCAGACGCCGCCGATCCCCGAGATCGCCCAGTGGGCGATGTTCCTGCGCAACCACGACGAGCTGACGCTCGAGATGGTGACCGACGAGGAGCGGGACTTCATGTATCGCGCCTACGCCAGCGACCCGCAGGCGCGCATCAACCTGGGCATCCGCCGCCGGCTGGCCCCGCTGCTGGGCAACAACCGTCGCCGGATCGAGCTGATGAACGGCCTCCTGTTCTCGCTGCCCGGCACGCCGGTCGTCTACTACGGCGACGAGATCGGCATGGGCGACAACGTCTACCTGGGCGACCGCAACGGCGTCCGGACGCCGATGCAGTGGAGCCCCGATCGCAACGCCGGCTTCTCCACGGCCAACCGCCAGCGCCTGTACCTGCCCCCGATCGTGGACCCCGAGTACCACCACGAGGCGGTCAACGTGGAGGCCCAGCTCGCCAACCCGCACTCGCTGCTGTGGTGGATGCGCCGCCTGATCGCGCTGCGCAAGCGGCACCCGGCCTTCGGCCGGGGCACGATCGAGATCCTGGCCCCCGAGAACCGCAAGGTGCTCGCCTTCGTGCGGCGCTGGGAGGACGAGCTCATCCTGATCGTCGCCAACCTGTCGCGCTACGTCCAGTGGACGTCGCTCGATCTCGCCGAGTTCTCCGGGATGATCCCGGTGGAGCTGTTCGGATCGGTGGAGTTCCCGCCCATCGAGGGCGCGTCCTACCCGCTCACGATGGGGCCGCACTCGTTCTACTGGTTCCAGCTGCGGCCGGGAGCCGGCCTGCCGGGCGAGGCCCGCCGGCGCACCCCACGGACGCTCGAGCGACCACGGTCGATGGTCGAGCTCACCGGCAGCACCCGGGTGGCCGAGCTTGCCTCGACCCTGACCGAGTGGATCGTGGAGCGGCGCTGGTTCCGGGGGCGCGGCCGCCGGATCCGGACCTCCCGGATCGCGGACGTGCTGCCGATCCCGGGCCACGAGCGCACCCTCGCGCTGCTCATGCTCGACATCACCTACTCCGACGGCGAGCCCGAGACCTACAGCGTCCCGGTCGGGATCGTGGACGCGTCGGAGCCCGAGCCCGAGGATGCCCGCCTGATCGCCCGCCTCGCCGGCGACCACGTGCCCGCGGGCTACCTGACCGACGCGGCCGGCGATCCCGCCTTCGTGCGCGCCCTGGTCGGCCTGCTGGGTGGCCGGAGACGGATCTCCGGTCGGGTCGGCGAGCTGGTCGGCCGGGCCACGGGCGCCACCGCCGAGGTGGCCGGGCCCCCGGATGCGGCGCGCGCGGTCGAGGCGCTGCGGGGCGAGCAGAGCAACACCTCCGTGCTGTGGGGTGACACCGGGATCCTCAAGCTGTACCGCGTCGTGGAGCCGACCGAGAACCCCGAGATCGAGATGGGCCGCGTGCTCACGCAGCGCGGCTTCCGCCACGCGCCGGCCATGGGCGGCTGGCTCGAGTACCGGACCAAGAGCGGGGTGGCATCGGCGGCCGTCCTCCAGGCCTACATCAACAACCGCGGCGATGCGTTCGACGTCGCCCGCAGCGCGGTCGAGGGCTATCTCGAGACCGTAGTCGGGCTGGGCGTCGAGGCGCCCACGGTGGACCGGTCGATCGCGGGCATCCTCGCACGCAGCCGCCAGCCGAGCGGCGCGGGAGACCTCGCACCGCTGGTCGGGTCGTTCGTCGCCACGGCGGAGCTCCTGGGCCGTCGCACCGGTGAGCTGCACCGGGTGCTGGCGGCTCCCAGCAAGGACGCCGCGTTCGCCCCCGAGGTCATGACGCCGTTCCACCAGCGATCGCTGTACCAGTCCGTGCGCGCGACCACCGGCCAGGCCCTGCGCCAGCTCCAGGACCGGTCGGACGACCTGCCGGCACCCGTCCGCTCGCAGGCGGAGGTCGTTCTGGACCGCGGCGCGAATGTCGACGATCACCTGCGCCGGCTGCTGGAGGTGAAGATCGGCGGGCTGCGGATCCGCTGCCACGGCGACTACCATGCGGAGCAGATCCTGGTCACGGCCGACGACCTGATGATCACCGACTTCGAGGGACAGCCGCTCCAGGCGATCAGCCAGCGCCGCCTCCTGCGGCCGGCCCTCACGGATGTCGCCGGGATGATGCGCTCGCTGCACTACGCGGCGATCGGGGCGCTCGTCGTCCGGGGCGAGCCCCAGCGGTCCGCGCTCGACACCTGGGCGGAGGCGTGGTACGTCGAGTCGGCGGCCGCGTTCCTGCGCGGGTACGTGGGGGAGGTCGACGGCACGCACATCCTCCCCGACCGCGACGAGGGTCGGACGATCCTGCTCGACGTGCTGCTGCTGCAGAAGGCCGCCTACGAGCTGCAGTACGAGCTCAGCGCGCGGCCCGACTGGCTGACCATCCCGCTCCGCGGGATCGCCGACATCCTGGCCCCGACCGGACGGATCGAGAGCTGATCCGGGTCGCCTGACGCCCCCCGGCGCCGCCCCGACGCAGCGCGACCGGGCGCCGAAGACGGCGCCCCCTACCCCAAGGTGCGACACTGGGGGCATGCGAGCCCTGCCCATCTCGCGCACGGCCCGACGGCGTTTTCGACTCGAAGCCGTTGCCGCGGTGCCCGCGCCGACGTCCCGCCTCGCCGTCAACATCGCCGCCGCGCGCACGGTCACGGTCGCGGTCAACGCCACCCGCCGCGCGGGCGAGCCCAGCGCGCAGGCGGGCGAGCTGGCGGCGCTGGAGCTGCTGCACGAGATCTTCCACCTGCTCGTGCGCAGGGCCTCGGAGCTGGTGCCCCCGACCGCCATGCCGGAGACCGAGGCGCAGGTCCGGCAGGCCCTGGGCGGGCGGGTGCTGGACAGGCTGCTGGACGCCGTGGGCGAGGAGTTCCCGGACGTCGGTGCGCGCCCGGCGCCGGAGCGGCTCGAGGAGCTGCTGCTGATCCGCGTCGCGAACGAGAACCCGGCCGCCCGGCCGCTACGCGAGCTGGTGGACGACAGGCCGCTGCCCGCACGGGCTCGGAATGGCGCGGTCGGCGCGGTCGAGACGTACCAGGGGAGCCTGCCACCGGTCGGTCCCGGCGGTGAGACGCTGATCGAGCTGCTGCGCGCGCCGGCCCGCGCCCACCCGACGTCGCTCGCCGGCCAGCTTCGGTACGTCCGCGACCACTGGCGTGACCTCCTGGGCGACGAGCTGGACGAGCTGCTCGACCGGATGCTGCTCACCCTGGACGTGATGGCCGAGGAGGAGCGCGGGCTCCACCTGCGCTTCGGCGGCGGCTTCGGCGGTGGCACCGGACACGGCGAGGCCCCGGACCTGACGGGCCTCGACGCGGAGCCCGAGCGGTTCTCGTCGGACTCGGCGTGGATGCCCCGGCTGGTGCTCATCGCCAAGAGCACCCACGTCTGGCTCGACCAGCTGAGCCGCCGCTACCAGCGCGACATCCGGACGTTGGACGCGATCCCCGACGAGGAGCTGGACCGCCTCGCCCGGTGGGGGATCACGGGCCTGTGGCTGATCGGGCTGTGGGAGCGAAGCCGCGCCTCGCAGCGAATCAAGACCTGGCGCGGCAACCCCGACGCGGCCGCATCGGCGTACTCGCTGGACGACTACCGGATCGCGGTCGACCTGGGCGGCGAAGGCGCCTGGGCGAACCTCCGCCACCGTGCGTGGACGCGCGGCGTCCGGCTCGCCTCGGACATGGTGCCGAACCACATGGGGCTCGACTCGCACTGGGTCATCGAGCACCCCGAGTGGTTCCTGTCCACGCCCGAGTCCCCCTACCCCGGCTACACCTTCGGCGGTGGGGACCTCGCCGACGACGACCGGGTCGAGATCCGGATCGAGGACCACTACTGGGACAACACGGACGCGGCCGTCGTGTTCGAGCGCCGCGACCGCTGGTCGGGCGAGCGGCGCTACATCTACCACGGCAACGACGGCACCAGCTTCCCCTGGAACGACACCGCCCAGCTCGACTTCAGCCAGGCCGTCGTGCGCGAGCAGGTCATCCGGACGATCCTCGACGTGGCGCGGCGGTTCCCGGTCATCCGCTTCGACGCCGCGATGGTCCTGGCCCGCAAGCACGTCCGCCGGCTGTGGTTCCCGGGTCCGGGCGAGGGCGGCGGCGCGATCCCGTCCCGCGCGGAGCACGGGACGATGACGCAGGCCGAGTTCGATGCCGCCATGCCGCACGAGTTCTGGCGCGAGGTGGTGGACCGGGTGGCGACCGAGGTCCCGGACACGCTGCTGCTGGCCGAGGCGTTCTGGCTGCTCGAGGGCTACTTCGTGCGCACCCTGGGCATGCACCGCGTCTACAACAGCGCGTTCATGCACATGCTCCGGGACGAGGACAACGCGGGGTATCGGCGGGTGCTCAAGGAGACGCTGGAGTTCGACCCCGAGATCCTCAAGCGCTACGTGAACTTCATGAACAACCCCGACGAGAAGACGGCCGTCGAGCAGTTCGGCAAGGGCGACAAGTACTTCGGCGTCGCGACGCTGCTGGCGACGCTCCCCGGCCTGCCCATGTTCGGCCACGGGCAGTTCGAGGGGTTCGGCGAGAAGTACGGGATGGAGTTCCGCCGAGCGACGCTGGACGAGCCGGTGGACGAGTGGCTGGTGGGCCGTCACGAGCACGAGATCACGCCGCTGCTCCACCGGCGCGGCGACTTCGCCGAGGCGCGCGACTTCCTGCTGTACGACGTGGACCACGACCTCGGCGGCGTGGACGAGAACGTGTTCGCCTACTCCAACGGCACCGGCGGCGCCCGTTCGCTGGTCGTCTACCACAACCGGTACGCAGAGACGTCCGGCTGGATCCGGGAGTCGGTTGCCTTCGCCCACAAGGATGGTGACGGCACGAAGCGCCTCCTCCGGCGGTCGCTGGCCGACGGGCTGGGGCTGGCCGCGGGCTCGCCGGACGGCCGCTGGCTGGCGCTTCGCGAGCAGCGCTCGGGCCTCGAGTACCTGCGGTCCGTGGCCGAGATCCGCGAGCGCGGCCTGCACGTGCGCCTTCGCGCCTACGAATCGCTGGTGTACTGGGACCTCCGCGAGCTGGTCGACACCACCGGGATCTGGGGCAGGCTGGCGGAGCGGCTGGACGGGCGCGGGGTGCCCTCGGTCGAGGGCGCGTTGCGGGAGCTCCAGCTGGCGCCGGTGCACGATGCCCTGCGGGCGGCGATCGGGGATCCGTCGCGCCCGTCCGTGGAGCGGCTCGTGGCGGCCGTCGCGGAGGGCACGGGAACCGCGGGCGACCGGGCAGCCGTCGTGGATCGGATTGCGGCGCTCGCCGAGCGGGCGGCGCCGGTGATCGAGATGCTCGACGACCCATCCCAGGAGGCGGCGCTCCGCCTGTGGGTGCTGCTGTCGCCGCTGGGATCGCTGCCCGCGGGCGCTCCCGTGGGGGCGACCAGCCGGGCGTGGTACGAGGAGCTGCGGCTGGCGCCGATCGTGGCGGAGGGCCTCCGCGGTCGCGGGCTGGACGAGGCCGGCGCCTGGTGGGCTGCGGAACGGGTCCGCACCCTGCTCGACCTGCCGCTCCCGTCAGCCGTCGGTGGGCGCCCGGCAACCGTGCCGCTGCGGCTGGTGGACGCGTGGCTCGCGCATCCGGCCGTCCGGCCGTTCATCCGGGTCAACGCCTGGGATGGCGTTGAATGGTTCCACCGCGAATCGTTCGCCGAGCTGCTGGACTGGATGGACCGCCTGGAGCGGCTGCAGTCGGCGGAGGCGGGACCGAGGACCCCCGTCCGCGCGAGCGCCGTGCACCGGCGTCTGGCCGAGGCGGCCGAGGCAGCCGGCTACCGCGTCGACGGGCTGCGCGAGGACCTGGCGGCGAACCGTGGCGCGCCGAGGTCCACCGGCACCGCCCGCCGGGCGAAGCCCCCGGCCGCCAGACCCACGGCGCCCAAACCCCCGGCCGCCAGGCCCGGGGCGCCGAAGCCTCCGGACGGGCGCCGCCGCTCCTGACGCCACCTGGCCGCGGCCGATCGGTCGCGCCGACCCGCGTGGACCGTCCGCGTCGAATCGACCCGCGCAGCCGCTACCCGTCGCCGAGCAGGATCCGGCGCAGGATCGGGATCGGCGGAGCTCCGTGGCTGATGACCGCCTCGAGGTGGGCCCGCGGCTGGAAGCCCGGCGTGTCCGGGTAGCCGCCGACCAGCGCCGGCGCGGGAACGGCGGCCTCGGCTGCCCCCGCGGCCACGGCGGCCCGTCGCCGGGCGCCGGCCTCGATCTCCCACATCCCGACCGAGCCCAGGAAGTAGGTGACCAGCTGGGTGGCCGTCAGGCGGGCCCGCTCGTCCTTGGCGACGGCCTCGGAGCGCTCCTGGAACGCACCGTCCACCATCAGCGCGACCGCCTCCTCGCTGGTCATTCCCTGGGTGTGGATCCGGACATCCAGGATCGCGTTGACCACCGCACGCAGGTAGAACTTCCAGTGGACCAGCCACAGCGCCGGGTCGCCCTCGCCGTAGCCGCGGTCGAGCATGACCTGGGTGACGTAGACCGCCCAGCCCTCGGCGAACAGCCCTGACCGGAACACCCGGCGGGCGAGCGACGACCCCCGGTTCGCGTACGCCATCTGGAGATAGTGGCCGGGCACTGCCTCGTGGATCGTGAGCAGCCGGAGCTGGCGCGCGTTCATCTCCCGCAGGTAGGACTCGGCCTCATCGGCGTTCCAGTCCTCGCGCACCGGCGTGATCGAGAAGAACGACTTCTGGCCGCTGTCGAGCGGTCCAGGCGAGTCCAGCATGGCGCCGCCGAAGGAGCGCATGAACTCGGGCGTCCAGTCGATCTCGAGCGGCTCGTCCACGAGGCCGATCACGCCCCGATCGCGGCAGAACGCCTCGATCGCCGCCAGCTCGCGCCGGCAGAAGTCCACCAGGCCGTCCGCCGCCGGGTGGTCGGCCGCGATCGCATCGAGCGTGCCCCGGACCAGCGCCCCGTCCTGGTCCGGCGCCGGCTCGCCCGGCCGCCAGGTGGGCCAGATCGCGCGCGCGATGCGGACCATCTCGGCACGCACCGCCGCGTACTCCGCCTCGGCCCGCGCAAGGACCGCTTCGGGAGTGACATCCGGGTCTCGAAGGGTATGGCGGAGCTTGCGCTCGAACAGGTCGCGACCCAGGGCCGCATCGCCGGTCGCCCCCGGCGCGACCTCCTCGACCAGGTGCCGGCCGATCCCCTCCAGGGCGCCGGCCGCGCGGTCTGCGGCCAGCCGCAGCCGGGGCAGGATCGCCGCGACATCCGGGTCGTCGCCCGCGACGGCCTCGGCGGTCGACACCGCCTCGCGCCCGAGCGCTGCAACGCCGCCGATCCGGCGCCCGGCAACCTCGGCGTGAAGTCGCGACACGGGCCGGCTGGGCACGCTGCCGATCACCGCCCGGGCGGTCTCGATCAGCTCCGGGATCCCCTCGAGACGGGCTGCCACGGATGCCAGCCGGACGTGGAGCGGCGCGTAGTCGCGGGCCATCAGCGGGTGCAGGCCGCCGCCGATGAGGTAGACCCATGACAGCGGATCCCAGGCCTCCTGGCGCAGCTCGGCCTCACCGAACTGGAAGGCACCGAGCTCGCCCAGCAGCAGGTCGCGGTCGATCCGCTCGTCGTCCGACAGGGCTCCGACGTCGAGGGCGCCCAGCTCGGCGGCCCAGCGCCCGATGAACGCCAGACGCGCCTGGCGCCCGGCCTCCCCGGGATCCGGCCAGCGGTCGTCGAAGCGATGGTCTCCGACGTATGTCGCGAGGTCCGGCTGGAGCTCGAACAGCTCGTCCAGGAGGCGGGCAACGAGATCGTCGAACGCGGACACGGACACCTCCGGTCAGGGGAAGGACTGGCTGGCGGGTGACGAGAGGCTGGATCGCCCGACGAGTCTAGCCCGGCCACCGGTGGTCCCTGGTCGCATCCGCGCGGGGGTTCGGGACCTGCCTGCACTGGAAGCATCTGCGATCATCGACAGGGCGTCCGGATGCTCCGTCGTCGGCGGAGCCTTCGCCCAGCGCAACGGGGTAACGTCGTGAAGGGACTCGCCGTCAACGTCGCGGTCACGGCGATCGCGTTCGTGGTCCTGCTGTACCTGCTGCCGGACTCGATGCTCAAGTTCACCGGTGACACACCGCAGCTGGTGCTCCTGGCGCTCATCGTCGGGCTCGTCAACGCCCTCATCAAGCCTGTGGTCAAGGCGCTGTCGTTCCCGATCTCGATGCTCACGCTGGGCCTGTTCGGGCTCGTGATCAACGCCGGTCTGCTGCTGGTCGTCGCGTGGGGCGTGCAGAACATCGCGAAGCTCAACCTGTCGGTCGGCGGGTTCCCCGCGAACGGCATCACCGCCGACACGATCCTGGCCGCCGTGGTCGCCTCGGTCGCCCTGAGCATCATCTCGACCATCATCGGGCTGGTCATCCACGACTGACCGGCCGCGCACCCCGCTCCCCGAGACCAGCCTCCGGGATGCCGCCCGACGGTTCGGCACCCCGCTGTACCTGACCTCGGTCGCCGCCCTCGAGGCCGCCGAGTCGGAGCTGCGTGCCGCCTTCCCCGACCCGTGGCTGCGCGCATACTCGGTCAAGGCCAACGACGTACCGGCGGTCGTCGCTCGACTCGCGACGCTCGGGCTGGGGGCAAACGTCGTGTCCTCCGGCGAGTGGGGCGTGGCCGGGCGGGCGGGCATCCCGAACGACCGGATCACGCTCGAGGGCATCGGCAAGACACGGCGCGACCTGCGCGCTGCCGTCCGTGCGGCCGCGGCCGGGGAGCCCCTGCGCTGGATCGCGGTCGAGAGCCGCGAGGAGCTGGACGCGCTGGCGGTGCTGGCGGCCGGGGCGGGGCTGGGCCGCGATGGCCGGCCTCCGCTCGAGGTCCTGCTGCGCCTCAATCCGGAGGTGATGCCCGAGACGCATGCCGGGCTCGGGGTGGGCTCGGCGACGTCCAAGTTCGGGATGACCGGGACCGAGCTGACGACGACGATCGCCGCGATCGCACCCGACCACGGTCCGCTCCGCCTCCGCGGCATCCACCTCCACGTCGGGTCGCAGCTGGGCGCCGTGGACGCGTGGCGGGACGCCGTCCGGCGGGGGCTCGCGCTGCGTGCCCTGCTCGGTGCCGGCCGGCCCGATTTCGACACGTTCGACGTCGGCGGCGGGTTCCCGGTCGGTCCGCCCGGGACCGTCCCGCCACCGGAGCACTTTGCCCGCGAGGCACGCGCACTGCTCGCCGCGCTGCCGCCCGAGCGCCGTCCGGTGCGGCTGGCGGTGGAGCCCGGTCGCTTCCTGGTCGCCCGTGCCGGCTGGCTGGTATGCCGGGTGCTCCACGTCCGTGAGCGCCCCGGGACCGAGCGCGTGGTGGTGCTCGACGCGGGCATGACCGAGCTCATCCGTCCCGCGCTGTACGGGGCCCGGCACCCGGTACGCGCGCTGACCTCCCTGGGGCGCCCGATCGACGGGGGCGAGGTCGGTGGCGGGGGCGAGATCGGGGACCGGGCTTCCTCTCCCGCGCGCGTGGACGGACCCGTGTGCGAGAGCACGGACACCTTCGACCACCACGACCTGCCGCCGCTCCGCCGGGACGACCTGGTGGCGGTCAGCGATGCCGGCGCATACGCGGCCTCGATGGCGATGACCTACAACGGCCGATCGGCGCCACCCCAGGTGCTGCTCGAGCCGGACGGCACGCTCGCGCTCGGCCGTCGTCGCGGCGCCCGAAGCTGATCGCCGGCTCAGCGCGTTCCGACCAGGTCCCGGTCCTCCACCGCGGCCACCCGGCGGCGCGCGCGTGCCGGCGGTGGTGCCTTGAGCCGGAGCAGCGTCTCGACGTCATCCACGACAGCCCGATCGCCCACCCGCAGCCACAGCCACCGGCCATCCGCGTACGGGGTTGCGCTCTCCAGCACCTCCATCGTGGCATCGGACAGCGGGGCGGCCAGCGCATCGCCGAGCACCGACGGGCTGACCACCACGAGTGCGCTGAACCCGCCCGCGGCGTTGGGCAGGAGCGTGGTCAGGGCCCGTCCGTTCCTCCGGTAGCGGAGCACCCAGCCGGAATCCTCGTCGGTCCAGGCCAGCTCGCCGTCGAGCCCGTAGGTCACCCGGAGCCAGCCGGTGAGCGCCTCCCACAGGGGGCGCCGCTGATCGCAGATCCCCTTGGCCATCTCGGCAGCCGTGGGCGGGGAGCCCCAGCGGCGCCAGGCACCCAGTGTCATCTCGCACCTCCGGCGCGTTCGAACGAGAGCGTGCACGGATCTCGCGCCGGGGGCCAGAGTCGAAGGCCCCGAAGGCGGCCCTCGCAGGGTCGCCGGCACCGGCTAGGCTTGTGGGCATGAGCCTCGGACGCGACCGGTTCCGTGCCCGCCTCGCCGCCGGACCCCTGCTGGCCGATGGCGGCATGGGCACGCTGTTGTTCTCCCGCGGCATCCCGCAGCGCGCCTGCCTTGACGAGCTCGCGGCGACCCGCCCGGACCTCGTGGCCACCATCCACCGGGAGTACCTCGACGCCGGGGCCGAGCTGATCGAGACGCTCACCTTCGGGGCAAACCGGTTCCGGCTCGAAGCCTACGGGCTGGCGTCCGAGGCCTCGAGATTCAACCGTCGCGCCGCGCAGGTCGCCCGCGAGGCGCGTGACGTCAGCGGCCGCGACGCGTGGGTGGGGGGCAGCGTCGGGCCGGCGGGACCACCGACGCGCGAGCTCCGCCACCACGGCGAGGCCGCGATCCGGGCCGCGTTCCGGGAGCAGATCGAGGCGCTGCTCGAGGGCGGCGTGGACCTGCTCGTGCTCGAGACCTTCTTCGACCTCGAGCACCTGCGGCTCGCGGTGGACGAGGCGAGACAGGCCGCCGACGTGCCGATCATCGCCTCCATGACCTTCGGTGAAGACCTCGTGCTGGCCGACGGCACCACGCCTGAGACGGCCGCCGCCGAGCTCGCGGCGGCGGGCGCGCAGGCCATCGGCGTGAACTGCGGCGTGGGACCGCTGGCCTGCATCGATGCGCTGGACCGGCTGGGCGCACCCGGTCCCGGCGCACCGGCCAGGTCGATCATGCCCAACGCCGGCCTGCCGCAGCGCCTCGAGGGCCGGTTCGTCTATGCGGCCGAGCCCGCCTACTTCGGCTCGATCGTGCCGCGGTTGCTCGAGGCAGGCGCAACGATCATCGGCGGATGCTGCGGCACGACGCCGGACCACGTGGCGGCGATGCGCCTCGCCCTCGATGCCCGGAGCGCCATCGCGGATCGCGTGGGGCCGGCGCCGGGCGGCCCTGCCGCGCACGAGGCAGCGATCGCGGCCGCGCCGGGAAGCGTGGTCGCCGGGGCCAGCCCGCGCATCTCGTTTCCGGAGGCGACGCCGGCACCCGGCGTGCGGGAAGCCGGGTCACGGCTGGCCCGTGCGCTCGCAGACCGGCGGCTCGTGATCTCGGTGGAGATCGACCCACCGCGGAGCATCCGCATGGAGCGGACCCTGGACGCCGCGCGGCTGCTGCGCGACGCGGGCGCGGACGTTGTCAACATCTCGGACTCCGCCATGGCCCGGGTCCGGATGGGCGCGATGGCCGTCGCCTTCGGCATCCAGCGTGACCTCGACCTCGAGTGCGTGGTCCACGTCACGACCCGCGACCGCAACCTGATGGCGCTCGAGTCCGAGCTGCTGGGAGCCCACGCGCTGGGGATCCGCAACATCCTCGCGCTGACCGGGGATCCGCCGCGGGTCGGCGACTACCCGACCGGGACCGGCGTTTGGGACGTGGACTCGATCGGCCTGGTGGAGATCCTGGCCCGGCTCAACCGCGGCGAGGACCAGGCCGGCTCGCCCATCGGCCAGCAGGCGTCGTTCACCATCGCCTGCGCCCTCGACCCGACTGCAGCCGAGGCCAGCGCGGAGTGGAACCGGCTGGAACGCAAGCTCGCGGCCGGTGCCCAGCTGGTCATGACCCAGCCGTTGTACGACGTGCCCCAGGTCGAGACGATGCTGGCCGAGGCGCGCCACCGGTTCGGGTCGGGCGGGTTCCCGGTTCCCGTGCTGCTCGGGATCCTGCCGCTGGTCTCCGCCCGGCACGCGGAGTTCCTCCACAACGAGGTCCCCGGGATCACGATCCCCGAGGCGGCGCGGTCGCGCATGCAGGCCGCCGGGTCCTCGGGCACCGAGGCCGGGATCGAGATGGCCGACGCGCTCCTGACGGCCGTGGAGGACGAGGTGTCCGGGACGTACCTCATGCCCAGCTTCGGGCGCTACGAACAGGCCGCGGAGCTCGTCCGCCGCATCCGCTCGCGTAGGATGTGATCGTGCACGCCGATCATCGATTCGTGCGGATGGGCCTGGGTTCGCTGCTCGCCCTCGGCCTGGTGCTGGCCGTGCTCGTCCCGGCGACGGTCGCCTTCGGGCCCCCGTTCCCGAACCCGGTCACCGACCAGGCGGTGTACGACGAGGCCGGCGCGTTCCGGGAATCGACCCGGACGCAGGTCGAGACGACGATCGACCAGATCGAGAACCGCACGGGCGCCGAGATCGTCGTCTACACCCAGCTCGTCCCGGACTCGGTCACCACCGACGATGCCGAGCGCCAGGCCCAGGCGCTCATGGACCAGTGGGGCGTGGGGCGCAAGGGCATCGACGACGGCCTGGTGATCCTGTTCGACCTGTACCAGGGCAACCCCTGCCACGGGCAGGTGCAGCTGTACGCGGGTCCCGGCTACCGCTCGACCTACCTCTCGAACCAGGAGCGGCAGGCGATCTACGAGAACGACATGCTGCCGCTGCTGAGGTCGTGCGACCTGGACGGCGCGCTGCTGGTGGCGATGGACAGGATCGACGCCAACGCGACGCCGGAGCATGCGGACACCCTGTCGTTCTTCCGCCAGCTCAACGCGGTGCTGGGCCTGCTGGTCGCCCCGCTCGCGGCGCTGCTCCTGATCGGCTACACGGTGTTCGCCTGGACGCGGCACGGCCGCGATCCGGTGTATCTCGACGATCCGTCGATCCACATGCCGGCTCCGCCGCCCGGCCTCACGCCCGCGGCCGGGGCGGTGATCCGCGACGGCCGCTCCACGCGGCGTGCGCTGACCACGGCCAGCCTGGACCTCGCCGCCAGGGGGCTGATCGGGTTCGAGAGCCGCAAGAGCGGGCTGCTCGGCCACGGCACGGACCTGAGCATCCGGACGACCCATGCGGCGCCTGACGATCCGGTGGAGCAGGCGCGGCTGGAACGCGCCCGCGCGCGCCCGACGGACGCGGCGACGATCTTCCTCCAGCACCGCCTGACCAGCATCGGTGGCAGCGCCGGGCTCATCGAATCGGACGATCTGCTCAAGCTGGGATCGGACGTGGGCAACTTCGACAAGAAGCTCGAGCAGCACGTCGTCGACCAGGGCTGGTTCACGGAGCGGCCGGCCAAGGCCACCGCGCGCTGGGCGGGCCGCGGCGTCGGGGTCGGCATCCTGGCCATCGTGCTGCTGGTGATCGGCTTCAGCGTGCCCTCGGACGGCCTCGTGGCCGTGGGCGCCGCCCTCATCGTCGCGGCGATCGTGATGGTGGTGCTGGCCCGCAGCATGCCCGCCCGGACGATGCCGGGGGCGATGATCCGGGCGATGCTCGAGGCGTATCGCCGGACGCTGGTCCGCACGATGGCGCTGTCGCGGTCGATGGGCGAGGTCGTGCAGACGTCGGCGATCCCGCTGATCGAGAGCCCGGATGACGCCGTGGTGTGGGGCGTGGCGCTCGGGCTCCAGTCCGAGGTGGAGCAGGTGCTGGAGCGGACCGCCCAGGACGTCCAGGCGGGCACGGCGCGGGGCGCCTACCTGCCGTTGTGGTACGCGAGCGGCGACGCCGGCGGATCGGGTTCGGGCGGATCGTGGGGCGTGGCACCCGGGTTGATGAGCTCGTCGCCCATTCCCAACTTCGGGGGGATGATGGCCGCCCTGGGCACGATCGGCAACTCGCCCTCGTCGTCGGGATCCGGCGGTGGGTTCGGCGGCGGCGGCTCCGGCGGCGGTGGCGGCGGTGCGGGCGGTGGCTTCTGACCCCTGATCCCGCAGGCCGGCACGTACCGGCCTCGATCGCCCGCGAGCGCGCGGTACACTCGGGTCCATGGGAGCAACCGACACCATGGAAGTGTTCTTCGAGCTGCTGAACGCCGGGGACGTCAACGGCGCCGTCGCGCTCATGGATGAGCGGACCGAGATGCGCATCCACGTGGGCGACAACGCGCGGACCCTGCGCGGCGTGGAACAGGTGGGGGGCTGGTTCCTGCGCGCCGACAAGGGCCTCAAGATGATCCCGGGAGATGTTCGCGACCTCGGCAACACCTACCAGGCCGACCTGGTAGTGGTGCGCCCGGGGGCACCCAGCCAGCACCTCGACGCCCAGTTCCGGGTCGAGGCCGGCAAGATCACCTCGATCAACCTCGCGCCCTTCTCGCGCTGACGCCGCGCCGCGCCCCGGCCCGCCTCAGGGAGCGGCCGACGCTCCGCCCCCGCCCTCGTCCACGACCGGGACCGGGATCGTGATCTCGTCGCCGATCTTGATCTTGTTGGGGTTCTTGATCTGGGGATTGGCCGCCAGCACCTGGTCCGTGGTGAGGCCGAACTTCTTCGCGATCTTGGTCAGCGTGTCGCCCTTGGCCACCACGTAGACCTGGGGCGTGGGTGCGGGCGGGACCGTGGGTGCCGGCGTCGCCGTCGCCCCGACCGAAGGCAGCGGCGTCGCCCCGCCGCCGGATCCGCCATTGTCAGAGCCGATGCCCAGCAGCATCGGGCCGACGAAGAACAGCACGACCGCGGCCAGGATCAGGGCCGCTGCCGCGACTCCCAGGCGGGAGATGCCGCCCAGGCTCGGCAGCCCGACTCGCGTCCGCAGGCTCGGGTATGCCTCGTAGCGGCGCGGGCGCTCCCACGCGGGGCCGAACAGCTCGGCCGGATCGTGGACCTCAGGGCGAGCGGGCTGCGCCTGCCGTGCCTGGGGCGCGGACGGCCGCGATGCCGGACGGCGATCGGGGGCGGACGCCGCCGACCCCAGCGCGGGTGACGGCGGCCGGTACGGGTCCGCCCCCCCCGCGTATGGATCGGGAGCGCCGCGGTACGGATCGGCCGGTACGGCGTACGGGTCTGCCGGGCGTGCGGGGATCGGCTCGTCCGGGTCCGGACCCGCAAGCCGGTAGGCGGCGCTCCCGGCCAGTCCGGCCGCGGCGGTGCCCCAGGCCCCGGATTCCTCCCCTCCGGACGAGCCGCGCCGGTCCGCGGCGGGCTCCGGCCGGTCCGCGGCGGGCTCCGGCCGGTCCTCTTCCGCGAGTGGCCAGTCGTCGTCACGTGGCCCGTCCTCCCCGGCCCACGGGGGGGGCGCCGCCCAGTCACGCGGCGGGTTCCGCCTGGGCGGCAGGGGCGTCGGCGTCTCCATCGCCGCCGCGTGCCGCGGCTCGAGCGCGCGAGGCGGCAGCGGGGTGCTCTCCGGTACCTCTTCCTGTGCCGACGGTGCTGTCTCGTCCGCGGGGCGGGCCGCCGCGGCCTCCCGGCGCGCCCAGTCCTGGAACGTGGGGCAGACAGGGAACGTGGACGCCAGGCAGTACGCCTCCTGGTGGGCGAGCGCACGCGGCGCCGGACGCGGCTCCGCGTAGCAGCGATGGCGATGGTCGGGGGCGAGGCCGCGCCCGTCGCGATCGTCCTCGAACGCCACGAACGGACAGGCGGGGGCGCCATCGACGATCGGGAGCCCTCGGTCGGTCATCGGAGGGGATGATACCCGCTCGGGCGAGCCCGCCCCGGGCCCCGGGCTGGATCCGGGATGCCCGCCAGGGCAAGGCTGGCGTTCGCATAGCGCGGGTCGCGGCTGACGTCCCGATGCTCGCCCAGCCAGTGCGGCAGACGCACCACCTCATCCTCGTGTCGCAGCTCAACCTCGAGCAGGACGAGGCCGGCCGGCTGCTCGAACACGTCGATCTCGAGGTGCTGATCGCCGTGCGGCACCACGTAGCGGACCTTGCGGATCGGGCGCCGGGTCGGGTCGGCCTCGAGCAGCAGCCGGCGGTACGCCGCCTCGTCGATCTCCCGCTCGAGCTCGCGACGGACGAGGTCCCGCAGGTGCGTCTTCGTTGTCGCCCGGAAGCTCACGGTGCCGTCCGGGCCCTCGGTCCTCCGGACGCGCCGCCCGGACGGCGGCTCGGCGAGGTAGACCTGCTCGATGCGGAACGGGCGGGCGCCATGGGCCGCCAGCACCGCCGGTGACGGCGGGCGCGTGAGCAGGTACTTGCGCTCGATCTCGAGCGGCCCCTCGGTCACGCCACCGGCTCAGCCGTCGGCCGGCCCTCGGGTGCGCGCCGTGCGACGTGCGGGCTTGACGCCGTTGGCCTCCGGGGCACCGAACACCACCGTGTTGCCTGACGACTCGCCCACCTCCTGCAGGATGCGCAGCTGGAGCAGGCCGGGGTTGTCGTCGATCATCCGGCCCGCGTTCGAGAGCGCCCGCAGCGCCGCGACCTCCCCGCGTGCCCGTTCCAGGGCTGCCTCGCCGTCCTTGCGCGCTGCGAGGACGCCGGCGAACGCCCGCTTGAGCTCGCCCGGCAGCATCACGTCGCGAACCTCGACCTCGAGCAGCTCGACGCCGATGGCGGCCAGCCGGCCGCCGCATGCCTCGCGCACCTCGGGCCCCATCTCGTGCCGGGCGCGGAGCGTCTCGTCGAGCGTCCGGCGCTCGATCGAATCGCGCAGCGCGAGCTGGAGCGAGACGTACACCGTCCGCCGGAAGTCGGCATCGCGCGTGATGGCCGCGGCCGCGTCACCCACCTCGTACCGCGCGGCGAGGCTGACCTTGGCTGCCGCGCCATCCGCGGTGAGCACCTCCTGGCCCTCGACAAGCAGGTACGCCGGCCGCGTGTCCAGGACCCGGACCTCGGACCACCGGCGGATGCTGAGATAGGTGCCCGCGCCGACCAGCCCCTTGAGCCGGCCACCCCGATAGCGGAGGCCGCGCTCGTGCTCGTGGACCACGGTCACGTCCACCAGCAGCCGCATCAGCACGACGACCAGCGCGACGACGATGAGCGCGATGAGCAGCGGCAGCAGGTCCATGCGGTCTCCCCCACCATCATGGCCCGTCGAACCGGACCACGGGCGCGACGGCGGAGAGCGCGAAGCCCTGCAGAGCCGCCGGCCCGCTGCGTCTCCGCCGGCCCGGCGCGACGAGCGGGTTGCGCAGGAATCGAACCTGCCCACCAGACGCCCGGCCGGATGGCGGAACGGCGACCGGCGATGCCGCTCGCGGCCGCGCGGACCGGACGTCCCCGGATCGTACGCGCCGGGACCCCGATCTGGCCAGCACCGGACCCGGCCGGACGACTGGCTTCGCCGGGCGGGGGAACCCGCGAGCCGCGTCCCGCACCGGGTGTTTGACAGGCTTCGCGGGCGACCGGACACTTCGAGCGACGGGGGTCACCGCTCGACCCCGCCCACTGCGGCAGTGCCCGCCGCAGCCCTCCGGAGGTTCCAGATGTCGCTGCTTCGCCGTCTCCTCGCTCCCACCACGATCGTCCACGCCCACTGTGACCTGCCGTGCGGCGTCTACGATCCGGAGCAGGCCCGCATCGAGGCCGAGTCCTGCTATCGGATCGTCGAGAAGATGGGCGCCAACAGCGACCCCGCGTTCACGACCCGGGCGATCGCGATCAAGGAGCAGCGCGCCGACCTGGTCAAGCACCACCTCGACGTCCTGTGGCACGACTACTTCAAGCCCGAGCACCTGGCGACCGTGCCCAACCTCCACGAGCTGTTCTGGAACACGACCAAGCAGGTCTCGAAGGTCAAGGCGTCGAGCAGCCTCGACGACGCGAAGAAGCTGCTCGACCTGATCGACGAGGTCGACGCGGCCTGGAAGGCGACCGGCGGCGAGGGCAAGACCCGCGTGGCCGGACGTCCGAGCTGAGCCCGGTCACCGCCGAACGCGCCACACGAGGCCCCGTCCGATGACGGGGCCTCGTCGCGTCCGCGGGACCGTGCGGCCGGGCGGCGGCAGGGCGGCCCTGCGCGCCCCGTGGCGGGTGGCGGTCGCCGACGGGTCGATGCTGCCGGCGATCCGCCCGGGCGACTGGCTGCTGATCGATCCCACCACCCGGCACTGGCCGCGACGCGGGACGGTGGTCGTGTTCCGCGAGCCGGGTTCGCGTGTGCTCGCGATCAAGCGGGTCACCGGGCGGCCCGGCGACTGGATCCGGTTCGCCGACGGCTGGCTCCGCCTCGGCGAGGACGAGGCGTGGGTGCTCGGTGACGCCTCGGACGATGACCTCGCCGCGACCGGTCACGGCCCGGCGATCGACTCCCGGCGCTATGGCCCCGTGCCCGTGCACGCGCTGGTCGGCCGCGCCTGGCTTCGCTACTGGCCGCCCGCACGGTTGGGTCGGCTCCCCGGCCCGCGGCGGGATCGTCCCCGGGCCTGATCTCCGGAACGCGGACCCGCGGGTCGGCGCGCGTCCCGTAGGCTGCGGTCATGGACGACCTGCGCGCCGCGCTCGGCCCCTTCGACGCCGAGGCCCCCCTGCCCTCCGCCCCCGACCCGTGGACCTGGATGCCCATGCCGGCGGTGCGCTCCGGCCCACCCTGGGCGATGGCCGAGATGATCGCCGCCGAACCCGCGCTTGCCGCCCGGATCGGCCGACGCCTCGTCGCCGATGGCTCCGCGGCGGCGCTCGCGGCTCTCGTCCGCGCAACCGCTTCCAGCGGGGGCCCGGTCATCGCGACCGGATGCGGAACCTCGGAGCATGCGGCGATGGCCGCGGCGGCACTGCTGCGCGACGGCTGGCGACGGGCGGGCCTGCCCGGCTGGGGACCCGTGGCCGCCCAGGCCTTCGAGCTGGCGCTCGACCCGCCGGAGGGCGGCCTGGTCATCGGGTGCAGCCACGAGGGTGCCACGACCGCGACCATCGCGGCGCTCGATGCTGCGCACGACCGGGGCGCTCGCACGGCCGCCATCACAGCCGGGGCGGGGGCGCCGATCGGCGTCGGCCGGGATGCGCTGCTGGCGACCGTCGAGATGGACCTCGACTGGTGCCACACGGTGGGCTACGTGTCGCCGATCGTCGCCGCCGCGGTGACCGCTGACCTGCTCGCCGGCGTGACGCCGCGCCCGGGCGCGCTGGCCGCCCGGCTGCTCCAGGGGATCGATGCGGCCCACACCGCCGGCGCGGACGGCAGGCGCCCGGACGAGGCGATCGGCGCCGTGATCGGCGCCGCGTCGCACCTGCTGGTCGTGGCGTCGGGCGTGGATCGCGTCACGGTCCGCGAGCTGGTGCTCAAGGTGGAGGAGGCGTCGTGGCTGCCGGCGTCTTCGCGCGACCTCGAGACCTTCCTCCACGGCCACCTGCCGGCCACGGGTCCGGAGACGGCGATGCTGCTGATCCTGCTCGAGCCCGGTGGCCTGGATCAGCGCGCCAGGCGGGCTCGCCAGGCGCTCCGCGCGGCCGCCGCGGTGGGAATGCGGCCCACGGCCATTCTCGGCGCCGGCGCGGCTGCGCTGATCCCGGCCGAGCTGACCCCGGGCGGCCGGATCGTCGTTGCCGAGCCGGTTGCGGGGGACGGACCCGCGGCCGCCCTGCTCGGTGCGGCGGGGCCGATCCAGCTGGTGACGCTCGCGATCGCAGCGGCCCGCGGCACGAACCCCGACACGATCCGGCGCGACGATCCCATCTACCTGCGGGCATCCGAGCTCGCCGACGACCCTGAGGGTTAACGGCGGCGGGTCAGCCGATCAGCACCTCGCCGGCCAGCCCGATCATGTCCAGGTCGCGGGGCAGGAAGTCCTGGAGCATGATGCGGGCCACGCCCGCCTCGGTGAACTGCGCAACGGCGGCCCTGGCCTGGTCCGGCGTCCCATGGACCCAGCGGGCCCGGCGCGACGCGAACCAGGCGTCGCCATCACCCGGCTCGCCGAACGCGGCCAGGAGATCCGCCTCGCGCGACCTCACCTCGGCGTCGGTCCGGCCGATCAGCACGCCCACCATCGCGGAGTGGGTGATCTCGCCCGGATCGCGCCCGGCAGCGCGGGCGGCCTCGTCCAGGGCGGCGTACTTCTGCGGAGCGAGCTGGGCGCTGGTGGACGACAGGTTGAACTCGTCCGCGAAGCGGGCAGCCAGGCGATAGGAGCGAGGCGTCCCCTGGCCGCCCACGATGATCCGCGGGCGCCCCTCGGGCCGGCCGGGGATCGACCCTGCCCGGGGCCGGAAGTGGGCGTCGTCGATCGTGTAGTGCCGGCCCAGGAACGACCAGCCGTCCGGGCCCTCCCACAGGCCATGCAGGATCTCCAGCGTCTCCTCCAGCCGGTCCGCCCGCTCGCCGATCTCAGGGAACGGAAACCCGTGGCGGCGATGCTCGTCCGCATGCCAGCCGGCCCCCAGTCCCAGCTCGACCCGGCCACCGCTCATCTCGTCCACGGTGACCACGACCTTGGCGAGGTTGCCCGGCGTCCGGAACAGGACGGGCGAGACCAGCGCCCCGAGCCCGATCCGCGTGGTGTCGCGTGCCAGCCCGGCGATGACCGCCCAGGCGTCGGTGGTCGGCAGGCCGCTCTCGCCCGGGAAGCTCTCGTAGTGGTCGGACCGGAACAGCGCCTCGAACCCGGCGTCCTCGGCCCTGCGCGCGACGGCGAGCTGCTCCTCGTAGCTGAGGCCCTGCTGGGGCTCGATCATCAGCGCAAACCGCACGGTTGCTCCTCCGCGTCACACGAATCATTCCGCTTGACGGAACTATTCGGATGGTGTAAATACTTCATCTCATGCGAACAACTACCGATGCCGACTCCGCCACCGGGCGGCAGCTGGCGGCCGAGGAAGCGATGGCCAACCTCGGCCGGGCTGTCGGCTCGCTCCGCTGCGCGGGCTCGCAGCGGCTGGTCCGGATGGGCATCAGCATGACCCATTTTCACGTGCTCACGCTGCTCCGTCACCACGACGCGATGCCGATGGGCCGCCTGGCCGAGATCCTGGATGCCTCCGTGTCCAGCGCGACCGGGATCATCGACCGCATGGAGGAGCGCGGGCTGGTGGAGCGCGTCCGCGTCCCGGACGACCGGCGCATCGTCCTCGTCCGGCTCACCCGGACGGGCGACGAGCTGGTGGACGAGGCCGAGCTGGTCAAGAGCGAGATCCTCGGCAGCGCCATCGCCCGCATGGAGCCCGCGCAGATCGACCGCCTCGTGCACGCGGCGTCCGATCTCGAGGTCGCGATCGGCGAGGAGCTGGCCAGCAAGCCCGATCGATACGGCGCGCTGACCGACTGCGCCCACGAGCACCGTCAAACCCACGCCCAGCCGGGCGATCGCCGCCCCGTCGATGGAGCGGCAGCAGCGTCCCCCCTCCCCGGCCCTGCCGGCGCCTGACGAAAGGAACCCCCCGACTTGGAAGCCACGCCCACCGGGTACGACGACGGGCCGTCTCACGGCTTTGGTGCCCTCGACCTCGACCGCCGCGCGAAGATGGAGATCCTCGTCGCGATCCTCCTCGCGCTGTTCCTCGGTGCCCTCGACCAGACGATCGTGGGCACCGCGCTGCCCCGGATCGTCACCGATCTCGGCGGCAACGACCTCTACACCTGGGTCGTCACCATCTACCTGCTGACCAGCACGATCACCGTGCCGTTCTACGGCAAGCTGTCCGACCTCTACGGCCGCAAGCCGCTGCTGATCATCGGGATCGTGCTGTTCCTCACCGGCTCGGCGCTGTCCGGCCTGTCCCAGAACATGGGCCAGCTGATCCTGTTCCGTGGCATCCAGGGCCTGGGCGCAGGCTCGCTGTTCCCGATCGCGCTCGCGGTCATCGGCGACCTGTTCACGCCGGCCGAGCGCGGCAAGTACCAGGGCCTGTTCGGCGCCGTGTTCGGCGTGTCGTTCCTCGTCGGCCCGGCGCTGGGCGGGTTCATCACCGACAACATCAGCTGGCACTGGGTGTTCTACGTCAACCTGCCGATCGGGGTCATCAGCCTGATCGTGATCTCGCGCCTGCTGCCCAACGTCCGCCGGCCGGACGCGTCGCGCAACCTCGACTACCTCGGGGCTGCGCTGTTCACGGTCGCCATCTCGCTGATCCTGGTCGGGCTGACCAACAAGATCGACCAGGCAACGTTCACGGTCCGCGACTGGACCGATCCCGGCGTGGGCGGGCTGATCGGGATCGGGCTCGTGCTGGGCGCCCTGTTCCTGTTCGTGGAATCGCGGGCCAAGGAGCCGATCGTCCCGCTCGACCTGTGGCGCGACCGGACGTACACCTCGTCGCTGGTCTCGACGTTCCTGGTCAGCTTCGGCTTCTTCGGGGCCGTGATCTTCCTGCCGCGCTGGTTCCAGGTGGTCCGCGGCGAGAGCGCCACCGCGTCCGGGTACATGCTGTTCCCGCTCCTGTTCGGCCTCATCGGCAGCTCGATCATCTCGGGCCAGATCGTGGCGCGGACGGGCAAGTACAAGGTCCTGATGCTCGTCTCGCTGGCGACGATGGCGTTCGGCGTGTGGCTGATGAGCCACATCACCGCCGACACCGACCTGGTCGTGATGGCCGTATGGATGCTCATCACCGGGATCGGGCTCGGCCCGACGATGGCGGTGTTCACGATCATCGTCCAGAACGCGGTGCCGATCCAGAAGCTCGGGGTGGCGACCAGCAACCTCACGTTCTTCCGCCAGATCGGCGGCTCGGTGGGTCTCGCGATCGCCGGCACGGCGTTCGCCCAGGGACTCGGCGACCAGCTCCCGGGTCAGGTCACGCCGGTGTTCCAGTCCATCCGTGCCACGCTGCCGCCGGCGGCCCAGGGCCAGTTCGACCAGCTGGGCGCGGGGCTCAACGGCGGCGCGCCGTCAGGTCTTGACCTGAACTCGCTGACCGGCGTCGGGCAGAGCTTCGGCAAGGCGATCTCGGACTTCGCGGCGAGCCACGCGGGGCCGGCCGCGACCCAGGTCCAGGCCGTGTTCCAGCCGTTCATCGGCCAGCTCGACCATGCCTTCTACCAGGCCTTCAGCCTGGCCATCGGCCAGGTGTTCCTGATCGGCGCCGTGACGACCGTTGCCTCCGTGTTCGTGGCCGCGTTCATGCGCGAGCTGCCGCTGCGGACCTCGTTCGGGCCGCAGCCCGCAGCGGCGCGTCCCGCGACCGACGGACGCGTGCCCGATCTCTCGGCACCGATCCCGGTTGCCGAGCCTGTCGCGTCCTCGATGGGTCCCCGGCCCGGACGCGACTGATCCGGCGCGCCTCGATGGCGCTTCCCCCGACGCCGCTCCTCCTCCGCGGCCCGGCCACCACCCGGTGGCCGGGCCGTTCGCCGTCCCGGGCTACCATCCGCCCGTGACCGACATCCTCGCCATCCCCGCCGGCCTGCTGGCGATCGGCGCTGCCGGAGCCCCGTTCCGGCCCGCGGTTGCGCTTGCGGACGTGCCGCCGGGCAGCCTGCGACGGGTCACGTTCGGCGACCTGGACGTGCTCGTCGTCCACACCTCGTCGGGCCTCGCCGCCATCGATGACCGCTGCCCGCACATGGCGGCGCCGCTGTCGATCGGCGCGCTGGATGGCTGCGTGGTTGCCTGTCCGCTCCACAGCGGCCGGTTCGACCTCGCGACGGGCGACCCGGTCCAGATGCCCACCACGGGCGGCCTGTGGCCCGACGGCCGCTACGAGCCCGTCTGGACCCAGCCCGACCGGGAGCCCAAGCCGGATCCGCCTGGGATCAAGAGCGAGGCGAGGCGGCTGACCCGAGTGCGGCGCCTGCGCTACTACCCCGTGCGGATCGCCGACGGCATGGTCGAGGTGGCCATCCCGGACTGAGCGCGCTCAGGCCGGCGGCTCGATGCCGTTCGCCTTGGCGTAGGCGGTGACGATGGCCACGGCTTCCTCGGGGTCGTCGGTGACCCGCAGCAGGTCGAGGTCGGCCTGGGCGATCGCTCCCGTTGGCAGCTGCACCTCCCGCATCCAGTCGACCAGCCCGTCCCAGTAGGCGTGGCCCATCAGCACGACCGGGAAGTGCCGGATCTTGCCTGTCTGGATGAGCGTGAGCGACTCGAACAGCTCGTCGAGGGTGCCGAAGCCACCCGGCAGGATCACGAACGCGTCCGAGTACTTGACGAACATCGTCTTGCGAGCAAAGAAGTAGTGGAACTCGATCGAGAGGTCCACGTACGGGTTCAGGTGCTGCTCGTGGGGCAGCTCGATGTTGCAGCCGATCGACAGGCCGCCCGCCTCGTGGGCGCCACGGTTGGCGGCCTCCATGACGCCAGGGCCGCCGCCGGTGATCACCGCGAACCCCGCCCTGGCCAGCTCCGATCCGATCCGCCTCGCCAGCGCGTAGGCAGGGCCAGCGTCGTCCACCCGGGCGGAGCCGAACACGGCAACGGCCGGGCCGATCTCGGCCAGCGCCTCGAACCCCTCCACGAACTCGGACAGGATGCGTAGGGCTCGCCAGGTGTCCGTCTCGAGGAACGCCGGTCGCTCGGCGGCGCGGCCCCCGAGCAGCTTCTCGTCCTCGGTCCGATCCCGCCCCGCGAGGCGGGCAGCCGCTTCGGGGCGCATCGAGACCCGGCCGCGGTGCATTGTCTGGGGCTGTGGCTGGTGATTCGCCTGGTCGTGCTCCGTCATGGATGCAGCATGCCACCGGTCACGGCACCCCGTCCCGGTGGCTCGAATGGCCCGGTCGTCATCGACGTATGGCTCTGGCGTGCGACCGGCGCACGTGATGAGGCTTGATCCGAACGGCGGCCGCCGGGATCATGTCGGGCTGACAGGCGAGCGCGACCGCCGGGGCCCAGGTCGATGACGATGCTCCACATTCCTGCTCACCCCCCTCGGCCAGGCAGTCGCCGTGGCGCCCACGGCCGATCGGGTGCCGTGGCCTGCCTGCTGGCCGCCTCGCTGATGGCCGGCTGCGGCGATACCACGCCGACGCCGGCCCCCGCCACCCCTGCTCCGGCTGTCCCGTCGGAGGCATCGCCAACCGAGACCGCCGGACCGGCGACGCCCGGCCCGACGGCATCCGGGACCGCGGCGTCAGCAGCGCCGATTCCGGATCGTTCGCCCCGGGCTCGCTGGCCGTGACCGTGTCCGATCGCATCCGCGTGCGGTCCCAGCCGCGGGTCAGCGACGACTCGATCAAGTACGAGCCCCTGCTGCCGACCGGCACCGAGCTGTTCGTCATCGAGGGGCCGATCGAGGCGTCCGGATACGCCTGGTATCACGTCGCCCCGACCACGCTGACGCTGAGCAATGCCGTGAACGACGGCTGGGTCGCCGTGGCAGACCGCGACGGCACGCCCTGGATCGCGCTCAAGGCGGATCCACTGGCCGGGCTCGAGTTCGTCCGGTCCAGCGTCGCGCGGGCGGCCGGAACGGTCGCCGATGCCACCAAAGGCGCGAGGTCGATCAATGCGTTCGCACTCGACCTGTACCCTCTCCTGCTGACCGAAGCCGCCGGGCGCAACCTGGTGTTCTCGCCCACCAGCATCGCGCTCGCGCTCGCGATGGCGAGAGCGGGCGCCAGGGGCTCGACGGCCGCCTCGATGGACGCCGTTCTCCATTCCACCGGCTCGCCGGCGTTGTCCACCACGCTCAACGCGCTCGAGCAGGAGCTCGTCGGCCACAACACGACGTGGACCGACGAGGGCGGGACGACGCATGCCCTGTCACTCCGGATCGCCAACGCGGCGTTCGGGCAGCGCGGCTATCCGATCGAGCAGGCCTACCTCGACGCGATCGCGCAGGCGTTCGGCGCGCCGCTGGGCCTGGTGGATTATGCCACCAGCCCCGAGGCTGCCCGCCTGGTGATCAACGCGTGGGTCAGCCGCCAGACAGCCGGGCGCATCCCAAGCCTGCTTGATCCCGGCGCCGTCACGGACATGACACGACTGATCCTCGTCAACGCCGTCTACCTCAAGGCCAACTGGGAGCTCGAGTTCGACCCGACGTTGACCACGGACCGGTGGTTCACGCCACTCCACGGCAGCCGCAGCAAGGTTCCGACGATGGTCCTGTCGGGCGGCCGGAGCGTCCCGTACGCGTCCGGCTCGGGCTGGCAGGCGACCGAGCTGCGATACCTGGGCGCTGATGGCTCGCCGCTGGCCATGACGCTGATCGAGCCCGGGGACCTGGGTGCCTTCGAGGCGCAGCTCACCTCGGGCAAGCTCGGTGCGATCGTCGACAAGCTTGACGCGCAGCGGCGGCGGCTCGACGTGGTCAGCCAGTCCGACAGCCCCGACAGCTGCGGGACGTACCCGTACACGGTGCAGCTGTACATGCCGCGCTTCGGGATCAACTTCGCCGCCAACGTCCTGCCCGAGCTCGAGACGCTGGGCATGCAGGGCGCGGACTTCTCGGGGATCACGAACCCCAGCGGGTTCGCCATCAGCTCGGTGATCCACCAGGCCAACATCGACGTGGACGAGACGGGCACGGAGGCAGCCGCCGCCACGGCCATCGGCATGGACATCATCGGCTGCCTGCCCGGGCCGGTGAAGACCATCACCCTGCGGCTGAACCATCCGTTCCTGTTCATGATCCGCGACGTAAAAACCGGCGCAATCCTGTTCATGGGCAGGGTGGTGGATCCGTCGCAGCGGTGAGGAGGCGCATCAACCCGGCCGGGAGAGCCAGCGTTTCCACGCGGCCTCGTCCCTGCCGGCGGTGACCTGCTCGCCGTAGCGGACCAGCGGCAGCCGGATCAGGCGGACGTCCGCCTGCAGGCGGGCGGTGATGCCGGCGGCGTCCATGGCCAGGTGGGCCAGCCCCTGCTCCCGGTAGGGCCGGCTGTCGGGGTCGATCACGGCGGCCGCGCCGAGCCGGTCGGTGAAGCGCCGCAGCTCCCCGGCGGCGATCGGCTTCTTGCGCAGATCCACGTAGTGGACGACGATCCGTCGCTCGCGGAAGAAGCGCAGCGCGGCGCGCGTGGCGTTGTTGTCGTCCATGCCGAACACCTGGATGTTGGGCATCCGCTTGGTCGGGGTCTTGCCGAGCGGCGCGGGCATCGGCGGCGGGCTAGCCGATCCGGCGAGCCACGAGCTCGACCAGGTGGAAGTGGTGGGGCTCGCCGAGGGC
This sequence comes from uncultured Chloroflexia bacterium, assembly GCA_963732805.1. Classification (GTDB taxonomy): domain Bacteria; phylum Chloroflexota; class Limnocylindria; order Limnocylindrales; family CSP1-4; genus CAIXZV01. Next base: position 823,462 of record CAVTAW010000001.1, on the reverse strand, counting down.
CGTCGTGGTGTCCTCCTCGCGATCAACCCAGTGCTCGATCTCGAAGCGGTCCAGGCTGGCGCGGATCTCGGCCGGCGGCGGACAGGTCATCGAGGCGTCCGCGGCGGAGCCATCGTGATCCCCGAACAGCATTGCCGATACGCGGCCGGCGATCGGCAGCGCATCCTGGACACGAGCCCAGGTCGCCCAGAACGCGGACGGCGGCAGGAACGGCAGGCTGAGGCTGGCGTTGACCAGGTCACAGGCCGGGACGACGACCGTGGCCAGGTCCGCGATCCGCGTCTCGAGCGAGGGCCGCAGCTCGGCCGGCGTCGCCGCCTCGAGGGCCTTCCCGGCGCCCGCCTCCCGGTCGACCGCGATCACCCGCCAGCCCGCCCGCAGCAGCTCGCGTGCGTCCCGGCCGGCGCCGCAGCCGAGGTCCACGGCAAGACGGGCGTGGCCGACCGCCGAAGCGCTGTCGCCGTCGCCGTCGGCAAACAGCCGGATCGCCTCGCGCACCGTGGTCCAGGCCGGACGGTCTACGGTCACCTCGTAGTAGCGCGCCCAGTACTCGGAGTCGGGGGTCGCCTGGAGATCCCGGTCGGTCATGACGGATCGCAGGGTAGCGCGCCGGGCGCGTACCATGGGCGGCCAGGAGGTTCCGCGTGACGATCTGGTTCACCGTCCAGCTCGACGATCGCCCGGGGGCGCTGGCGCAGGTGGCGCAGGCGCTGGCCGACCGCGGCGTCAACATCACTGGCATCGTGGGCGTCGCCGAGGATACGGACGGGGCCCTGATGCTCACGACCAGCGATCCGGCCGCCACGCGCGAGGCGTTCGGCGCGCTCGGGGTGGCGTTCGAGGAGCACGACCCGACCGGCGCCGAGCCCACCGGCCTGTCGATCAGCGACGTCGTCGCCGGTCGCTCCGGCTGACAACGCGTGCCCAGCCGCCAGCCCGGGCCCCAGCCGCTCCCGCCCGCGGTCGCCCTTCGGCTCGAGATCACCGATGATCCCGGCGCGATCGCGGTCATCGCCGGCCGCGTCGGCGAGGCGGGCGGGCGGGTCCGCACGCTGTCCACGGTCCGGCGCGCGGCGTCCGCGGACGCCGATCCGGCCGCGCGGCCGCTTGCCGACCTTGAGCTCGAGGTCGAGGACGCGGACGAGCACGCGCTGGTCGCGGCGCTGGAGCCGCTGGCCGAGGTGATCGCGATCCACCTCACCCGACCGCTGGGCAAGGTGTTCGGCAAGCGGGTCATCGTCGTGGGCGGCGGCGCCCAGGTCGCCCAGGTCGCGCTGGGCGCGGTCTCGGAGGCCGACCGCCACAACCTGCGCGGCGAGCGGATCTCCGTGGACACGATCCCGCTGGTCGGCGAGGAGGCGATCGCGGCCGCGGTGCGCGCCGTCGCCGACCTGCCCCGGGCGCGGCTGCTGGTCCTCGCCGGCTCGATCATGGGCGGCGAGATCAGCCGCGCCGCCGAGGAGCTGCGCGCCGTGGGCATCCCGATCATCGCGCTCAACATGGTGGGCTCGATCACCGATCACGTTGACCTGGTGGTCAGCGATCCGGTCCAGGCCGGCACGATGGCGGTGATGGCGGTCGCGGAGACCGCGACCTTCGACCTCGCGCGGCAGCGCGGTCGCCGGTACTGAGCGCGGGCCCGGGACGCCGATCGACCGATGCGCATCGCGACCTGGAACGTCAACTCGCTCAAGGCCCGGATGGAGGCGGTCGAGAACTGGCTCGCTCGGGCCGAGCCGGACGTCCTGCTGATCCAGGAGACAAAGCTGTCCGACGCCGATGCCCCGGTCATGCCGTTCGGCATGCTGGGCTACGAGCTCGTCCATCACGGCGAGGGGCGCTGGAACGGCGTGGGGATCCTGACCCGGGTCGGGGCCACGGAGGTCATCTCCAACTTCGGCGATGGGCCGGTTCGCGACTCGTCGGCCGGTGCTGCGGTCGCGGTCGCCGAGGACGACTTCGACCCGTTCGACGAGGCGCGGATGGTGTCCGCGGTCTGCGCTGGGGTCCGGGTGGCCAGCCTGTACGCCCCCAACGGCCGGGTCGTCGGCTCGCCGTTCTACGAGGGCAAGCTGCGCTGGTTCGAGCGCCTGGCGCGATGGCTGTCCGAGACCCGCACGCCCGACGAGCCACTGGTGCTGGGCGGTGACTTCAACGTGACACCGGCGCCCGAGGACGTGTGGAGCGAGGTCAAGGCCCACGGCGGGACGCACGTGTCCGGGCCGGAGCGGGACGCGCTTGCCATGCTCAGGGCGTGGGGCCTGGTCGATGCCTACCGGGCAGCACGTCCCGAGCCGGGGCGCTTCTCATGGTGGGACTACCGGGCCGGCAACTTCCACCGCAACGAGGGCATGCGGATCGACCTGCTGTATGCGACGGCACCGGTGGCCGACCGCGTGGTGTGGGCCGAGATCGATCGTGAGGCGCGGAAGGGACCGCCCACCCCGTCCGACCATGCGCCGGTCGTCATCGACCTCGACGAGCCGGGCAAGCCGTTCGACGCCGGCTGGGAGGGCGCGCTGGCGCGGATCGCGGCACGCACGAAGCCCCGGCGCTGAAGCGAGCCCGGACGCCCGCGGCGCCCGGGAAGGCAGCCCGCGGCGGGTCAGCCGTCACCTGCGCCTGCGTCGAACTGGATCAGCGCGAGGATGTTCCCCTCCGGGTCCTTGAACCAGGCGGCCCGGTTCGGGCCGATCAACCCGATGCCGTCGACGGTCGTGAGCGCGGGCGAGTCGTAGTCCTCGAAGGTGACGCCGCGAGCCCGCAGCTCCGCCATGTCGGTCTCGATGTCCGGGGTCGTGAAGGCCAGCTGCGTGTGGGTGCCCGAGGCCCGACCCGAGCTCCGCGATACCGCGAACAGCGAGCCGTCGCCGGCGCCGTACATGACGGCGGCCGGGATGGCCTGCAGCGGGACGAAGCCGAGCACACCCTCGTAAAACGTCCTGGCGGCGTCGAGATCGCCGGTGGGGATGATCGCGTGGACTCGCCGGTCGGACAGCATCGGATGCCTCAAGCTCGGACGCCGCGGGCGCGGCTCGGCTGACGACGATAGGCCGCGCCCGGCCCGCTGTCACGCTCGCGACCATCCGACCGTGCCGGGCCCATCCCCGGCGCCGGCCCGGACCGGCGCGGGGGCTACTCGACAGCGGCCGCGAGCAGCGGTGCCGCGCCCCACTCCAGCTGCCCGACCGCGCTAGCGACGATCGTGCCGGCCTCACCGCGCAGCATCGCGCTGGCATCGCCCAGCGATCCGATCGCCGCGAACCCGGAGTTCGCCCGCACGAACCGGCAGGCCGCCTCCACCTTGGGGCCCATGGACCCGGCCGCGAAGGAGCATGCCGCGAGGTCGTCGGGCGAGGCGCGGTGGATCGGCCACGCGTCGGGGGTGCCCCAGTCCGCGTAGACGGCGTTGACGTCGGTGAGCATCAAGAACGCGTCGGCATGGACCGAGGTCGCGAGCAGCGCCCCGGCGAAGTCCTTGTCGATCACCGCCTCGATGCCCTCGTGGCCGCCGTCGCGACCGGCCACGACGGGAATGCCGCCACCACCGGCGCACACCACGATCACCCGCTCACGGACCAGCAGGTCGATCACCGGAAGCTCGAGGATCCGCCGCGGCTGGGGCGACGGGACCACCCGGCGCCACTTGTTGCCGTCGGGTGCGACCGTCCACGACTTCTCGACGGCGTGTCGCTCCGCCTCCGCGCGGTCGTAGACGGGACCGATCGGCTTGGTCGGACGCTCGAATGCCGGATCGTCGGGATCCACCTCGATCCGGGTCAGCAGCGTGGCCATCGGACGCCCGGCCGGGAGCAGGTTGCCCAGCTCCTGCTCGAGCAGGTAGCCGATCATCCCTTCGGTCTCCGCGTCGAGGATGTCCAGCGGGTACTCCTCGTCCGGTCGGTAGGCCGCGTTCTGGAGCGACAGCAGGCCGACCTGCGGCCCGTTGCCATGGGTGAGCACGAGGTCGTGCTCGAGCGCGAGCGGCAGCAGCGCGCGCGCCGCCAGGGCCACATTCGCTCTCTGGTTCTCGGCGGTCATCGGCTCCCCGCGCCGGAGCAGGGCGTTGCCCCCGAGCGCGGCGACGACGCGCATCAGCGGGCCCCGTCCGCGGCCAGGGTCGCCACCAGGATGGCCTTGATCGTGTGCATCCGGTTGGTCGCCTGGTGGAACACGATCGACGCCGGCGACTCGAACACCTCGTCGGTGACCTCCATCGAGGTCAGGCCGTGGCGCTCGAACATCTTCCGGCCCATCTCGGTCTCGAGGTCATGGAACGCGGGCAGGCAGTGCATGAACCGGGTTTCCGGGTTCCCGGTGGCGGCCATCATCGCCGCGTCCACCTGGTACGGCCGGAGCAGCGCGATGCGCTCGTCCCAGGTCGCTTCGGGCTCCCCCATCGAGACCCACACGTCGGTGTAGATCACGTCGGCCCCGTGGACGCCCTCGGCGATGTCATCGGTGACCGTGATCCGGGCCCCGGTGTGGGCGGCGCGGTCACGGGCGATGGCCAGGAAGTCCTCGCGCGGCCAGACCGCTCGCGGCGCGACGATCCGGAGATCCATACCCATCGTCGCGCAGCCCAGGAGCAGCTCGTCCCCCATGTTGCCGCGGGCGTCGCCCACGAATGCCATCGCGACGTCGGACAGCGGCCTGGCCACGTGCTCGCGGATCGTGAGCAGGTCGGCCAGCACCTGGGTGGGGTGATCCTCGTCGGTGAGGCCGTTGTAGACGGGCACGCCGGACCAGGCCGCCAGGGTCTCCACGTCGGCCTGGTGGAAGCCCCGGAACTCGATCGCGTCGTAGACGCCACCGAGCACGCGGGCGGTGTCCTTCACCGACTCCTTCTTGCCCACGTGGCTGCCGCTGGGCCCGAGGTAGGTCACGTGGGCACCCTGGTCGTAGGCCGCGACCTCGAACCCGATCCGGGTCCGGGTCGAGTCCTTCTCGAAGATGAGCGCGATCGAGCGCCCGGCAAGGCGGCGGACCTCGCGGTGCTCGCGCTTCTCCTGCTTGAGGCGCGCGGCGAGCTGGAGCAGGTGCTCGATCTCGGCAGCCGAGAAGTCGCGCAACGTGAGGAACGACCGACCGAGGAGGTCGACGCGCTGATCGAGGGCCATTGCCGGACTCCGCGATGGTGGCGCAGCAACGGGTCTGGGCCCGGACGCGCCGTGCCGGCGTCCGGGTCGAAGTGATCCGAGCGTGGCACCCGGGCTTCCTGCCTGTCATGGTCCCTCCGGCCCCTTGCCGACGGGAGGGTCGGGCTGTCGGAGACACGGCCATGGACGGTTCGATCAGGCGGGCTCCGGCTGGATCGCCTCCGGCCGCATGCGTCCGAGCGCAACCGCCTGGATCGCGAGCGTGACCACGACGGCGACGATGAACGTCGGGACAACGCCCGCGGGGATGAGCAGCGCCTGCACGACGGTGTAGAAGGCAACGGTGCCGAACAGGCCGGCCATCAGGCCGCGCAGCACCCCCAGCGCCCCGTCCCGACCATCGTGCAGGTGGCTGAACACCGTCAGCACCGAGACGTAGACCGGGAACGTCGCGAGCAGCCCGCTGGTGACCGAGCCGAGCAGCGGTGCCACGGAGGTCAGGCCGAGGACGAGCGAGGTCCCGACCAGCATGCGTGCCGGCAGGTCCCATGCGGGATGGCTCACGGCGCCCCGCCCGGGTCGGCCGGTCGGCAGAAGCCGGAGCGCGATCGCGATCGCCGCGACGACCAGCGCAGCAATCGCGATGAACGGGACGTCGGCGATCGAGCGCAGCGCCAGGCCGGCGACCACGTACACCACGGTTGCCGCGGCGACGGCCACCCAGGGGCCGCGATCGCTCACGGCGGCATAGGCGAGCGTGAAGCCGACGGCCGCACCCAACCCCAGCATCGTGCCCACCACGGCATCGACCGCGAATGCGATGCCGTGATCGAGCGCGAGGAACAGCAGGACGGGGCCCGAGGTGAGCGGCAGCGACACGATCCAACCGCCGATGACGTTGCCCCACCGTCGCGCCGCGAGGCTGGCCCCACCGATGAGCAGCGGAGTCAGGGTCAGCTTGAGCAGCAGCAGCGGCACGCCACCATGCTAGGGCGGGCGGGGGGACGCGGGCGGGGGCCGGGCGCGTGTAAGTGAGTCCAGGCCCATGACCAGGCTCAGGCCCGACGTGCCGCCTTCGCGCGTGCCTCGGCGCGCGCGTTCCGGACGCGGTCCGCGGCGTGCCCGGCATCCTCGTGCTGGCCGTCGGCATGCGGCCCGTCCCCGACGTGGTGGTGGCCGGGCTCACGCTTCGGCGGCGGCGTGTCATCACGCTCGCGGACGGTCCGGTGGGTGACGACGCCGTCACCCGCGTACCGGTCCGCGACCATCAGGTCGAACGCCTGGACCGACGCCTCCTGGTTGGAATAGCGACCGGCGATCCACGAGCGCGAGCGGGTTCCCCGCTGCTGGAGCTCGCACACGTGCCAGTCCTGGCGGTTGGTCAGGTCCCAGAACGCCACCGCATCCGCGGGGTCGAAGCCGGGCGCGGCGATCGTGGACTCCTCGAACAGCCACTCGCAGATGACCTGGGTGTGGCCGGCATCGCGCGGCACGAGCCGGTGGACCAGCAGGTAGTCGGGGTGGATCGACAGGAACGTGAGCGGCCACACGACGTAGTAGTAGATCCGCTTCTCGTCGGCGGTCGTGATGCCGCACATCGGCGGGCGCCCGTCGCGCGAGCCGTGGCCGCCGTCGAGCGCCATGGTCTCGGCCTCGCCGACCAGCTCCATCCAGCCGCCCTGCCAGGCGCCATCGGGCTCGAAGTCCTCCCCCAGGTCATAGGGCGTCAGCTGGTTGAGCTGCGGGTGGACCGGCGGGCAGTGGTAGCACTCGCTGTAGTTCTCGGCGATGAACTTCCAGTTGGACGCGACCTCGTAGTCGATCCGCTTGGCCGAGCGGAGGGTCCCGAAGTCGAACCGCTGGAACTGGTCCACCAGGTCACCCAGCTGCGCCCCCAGCGGCGCCACCTCGCCGTCCGAGAGGTTGAGGAACACGAACCCCTGCCAGGTCTCGCAGCGGATGGGCCGCAGGCCGAAGGTGTCGAGGCTGAAGCCCTCGAGGTCGTCGGTGTGCTTGGCCCGCACCAGGCGCCCGTCGAGGTCGTAGATCCAGGCGTGGTAGGGGCACTGGAAGCGGACCGCCTTGCCGCACTCGCGCTCCTCGACCGCGGTCCCCCGGTGGCGGCACACGTTGTAGAACGCGCGCACGACCGCGTCCCGGCCGCGGACCAGCAGCACCTGCTCGCCCAACACCTCGAGCAACCGGAAGCTGCCGGGCTCGGGGACCTCCTCGGCGCGGGCCACCGCGATCCAGTCGCGCAGGAAGATCTGCTCGGTCTCCCAGGCGAGGATCGCCTCGTCGTGATAGGCGCGGGCGGGCAGGAGCGAGGCGGCCCGGTACTCGCGCCGTACGGACGCGAGCTCCTCGGGGGAGAACGGCAACATCCGCGGATTGTCCCCTGTCGCGGCTCGCACGCCAAGATGGGGGTGCGCGGGCCGGTCCGCGCTGCCACACTTCGCGGCCATGGCAGGCGTGGCGGACAGGCTTCGCGCGACGGCGCGCGTGGCGCTGCAGGTATTCGGAAACCCGTCGCTGCGCCGGCTGGAGCTGGCCTTCCTTGCCTTCAACACCGTCGAGTACGGCTCCTGGGTCGCGATCCTGCTGTACGCGTACGAGGCGACCGGGGCTGCCTCCGTCGGCCTCGTTGCCCTGGTCCAGCTGCTGCCCGCGGCGTTGGTCGCACCGCTCGCCGCGAGCCTCGGTGACCGGTACCCGCGCCACCGGGTGCTCCTCGGTGCCTACCTGCTCCTCGCCCTGCTCACCGGCACCACGGCGGCGGGCATGCTCGCCGGCTGGCCGCCCCCCGCCGTGGTGCTCGCCGCGGTCGGCGCCTCGATGTCCCTCACGCTCGTCCGGCCCACCCACAACGCGATGCTCCCGTCGCTGGCTCGGGATCCCGACGAGCTGACGGCCGCCAACGCCGTATCCAGCATCGCGGAGGCCGGCGGCCTGCTCCTGGGTCCGCTCGCCGCAGCCGCGATCCTGGTGGTCTCGACGCCCGCCGCCGTGCTCTCGCTGATGGCCGCAGCGGCTGCGGTCGCGGCGCTCCTGGTGGCAGGCGCACGAGCGAGGCGTGGGTTCGCCGCAGGCGCGGGGATCGCCACGGCCGGGTGGCCGGCCGACCGGGAGGCCCGACGGACGCGGCTGCTCGCCGGGTTCCGGGCACTCGCGCTCGACGGCGATGCGCGGCTGGTCGTCGCCATCCTGGCCGCCCGGACGCTGATGATCGGGGTCACGGACGTGTTGTTCGTGCTCCTGGCGCTGGAGCTGTTCCAGACGGGCGAATCGGGCGCGGCCATCCTGTCCGCGGCGATGGGCGTGGGCGGCGTGCTCGGCGGCGGCGCGGCGTTCCTGCTCGTCGGGCGGCGCCGGATCGCCCCGGTGCTCATCGGCAGCGCCGTCGCCTGGGGCCTGGCGTTCGCGGCGCTCGGGATCCTCGCCTCCGGCATCGCGGCACCGTTCCTCCTGGTGCTGGGTGGAACGGGGCTGAGCATCATGGACGTGGCGGGCCGGACCATCCTCCAGCGCGGCGTTCGGGACACCGTGCTCGCGCGCGTGTTCGGCATCCTCGAGGGCCTGATGATGGCGGCGCTCGCCGTGGGCGCCGATCGTGGTCCCGGTCGTGGTCGGCATCGTCGGCCTCGAAGGCGCGGTGATCCTGTTCGCGGCGCTGCTGCCGGTGTCGCTCGGCGGGTCCTGGCCCGGCCTGCGCGCGCTCGACCGGCGCGCCGCGGCCCCTGTTCGGGCGCTGGCGCTGCTCCGCCGGCTGCGCCTGTTCGAGGCGCTCGATCCGCCGGCCATGGAGGTGCTGCGGCCGGTCGGCCGGCTGGCTCACCGTGCCGGCCGGAGCCGTGGTCATTCGCGAGGGCGACCCGGGCGACCGGTTCTACATCCTGGAATCGGGAGCGGTCCGGGTCACCCGTGGCGGCGTTGCCGTCCGCCGCCTTGACGCGCCGGGCGACGCGTTCGGCGAGATCGCGCTCCTGCGCGACGTCCCGCGCACGGCCACGGTCGGTGCCGACGAGCCGACCGTCCTGCTGGTGCTGGGCCGCGATGCGTTCCTCGCCGCCGTCACGGGCTATCCACTGGTCCGCGCGGAGGCGGCGCAGATCGTGGACGCGCACCTCCAGGCCGACCGCGCCGTGTCATCGGGCTGAGCGGGGCAACCGAGCCCGGGCGGGAGGGCGGCGCGGCGGGAGGGCGGCGCGGCGGGAGGGCGCCCGGACGGCTACAGGCGGATCAGGTCCTCGAGGTCGAGCACGAGGATCGTGGCGCCGGCGTACTGGACCACCCGCTCCTGCCAGTCGCGGAGCCGCTCGGTGAGGACCAGCGGCAGCTCCACGTCCCGGCCCGCGCAATTGGCGCGGAACAGATCCACCACGTCGCCCAGCGCCTCGTCGCGAACCGCCATCACCAGCGTCACGTTGGGCGTCTCCAGGAAGCCGCCCGTGGAGGCGAGGCGCGTGAACCGGTGACCCTCGTGGCGGAGCGCCTCGGTGAGGCGGTCCGCGTCGTCGACCTGGACGATCGCGACCAGCAGCTTCATCCTCGTCCTCCCGTTGCGGCCCCGAGGGCCCGTGTGACCTGGCGCCGTTCGGCCGCCGTCTCGGTCCGCCAGCCGCGGACAGTGCGCGACCCGTCGTTCGCGTAGCGGTCCGCGACCATGATGTCGAACGCGTGGACCGACGCCTCCTGGTTGGAATAGCGTCCGGCGGTCCAGGAGCGCGACCGCGTCCCCCGCTGCTGGAGCTCGACCACGTGGTAGTCCTCGCGGTTGGTGATGTCCCAGAACTCGACGGCGCCCGAGACGTCGACCGTGTCAAGCCGATCCGCCTCGACGTACAGGTCGCAGTGGACGGTGGACCGGCCCGGCCCGTCGGGCCACGCCTGGTGCGTCAGCACGTAGTCCGGGTGCACCGACACGATCAGGTTGGGCCACAGGATGTAGTAGTAGATCCGGCGGGCCTCCGTCTCGTCGCGGGCGTACAGCAGCGGGCGGCCGTCGCGCTTGCCGCTGATCGACATCGTCTCGCAGCCCTCGGCGAACACCATCCAGCCACCCTTCCATGGACCCTCCGCGAGGAAGTCCTCGCCCAGGTCGTACGGGGTCAGCTTGTTGAGCAGCGGGTGGACCGGCGGGCAGTGGTAGCACTCGCTGTAGTTCTCGGCCACGATCTTCCAGTTCGCGCCCACGTCGTAGCTGAGCCGGGCGGCGCGGCGCAGGGTGGACATGTCGCGCCCGAAGCCCTCGTGGTGCTCGAACCAGTCGCCCATGTAAGTCGCGGAGCGACGGCGTGACGGCCTGGTCATCGGTGAAGCACAGGAACACGAACCCCTGCCAGGTCTCGCAGCGGATGGGCCGCAGGCCGAAGGTGTCGAGGCTGAAGCCCTCGAGGTCGTCGGTGTGCTTGGCCCGCACCAGGCGCCCGTCGAGGTCGTAGATCCAGGCGTGGTAGGGGCACTGGAAGCGGACCGCCTTGCCGCACTCGCGCTCCTCGACCGCGGTCCCCCGGTGGCGGCACACGTTGTAGAACGCGCGGACGACCGCGTCCCGGCCGCGGACGAGCAGCACCTGCTCGCCGAACACCTCGAGCAGCCGGAAGCTGCCGGGCTCGGGGACCTCCTCGGCGCGGGCCACCGCGATCCAGTCGCGCAGGAAGATCTGCTCGGTCTCCCAGGCGAGGATCGCCTCGTCGTGATAGGCGCGGGCGGGCAGGAGCGTGGCGCCTGGCGAAACGGCGCGCCGGATCCGCGCCAGCTCCTCCGGTGTGAGCGGCGCGGGCGGGCGGGGCGCGGGCGGGCGCGAGTGATCGACAAGGGCGGGCCCTCCAGCAAGCCTCAGGATCGTAGCCGCTGAGCCTTGAGGCCTGCCGGCGACCTGGCGCGGAGTGGCGTCCGGCGCGCCGGCTCCAGCCCGCGACGCGCGCGCGTGGCGTACGCGCCGGGCCCGACCGTGGCCACGGTTCCTGGCATGAGCCAAGACCTTCCATCGGGGTCCGCCCGGGCGCGGCCGCGGCGCCGGACGTCAGCGATTCGGCCCCTCCCGGTGGCCACATCGCGCCATCGGGGCGCCGTCGCGGCCTCACAGCGCGCGAGCAGGGCGCCATCGGGGCGCATCCGAGCGCCGCCCGTGCCCCGCTTGGCGCGATTTGGCGCATCTCGGGAACCATCCGGGCGCGGCAGCCGAGCGGAGCAGCCCGGCGCGCGCAGCCGGGCGCCGCAGCCGGGCGCGGCAGCCCGGCGCGGCAGCCGGGCGTCGCAGCCCAGCCGCGCGTCAGTCCAGGGACACCGTCTCGTGCCAGGCGGGCACCCGCACGTCCAGCCCCAGCGCCGCCACCTTCGGCGCCAGCGCCTGCTGCGCCGGCGGATCGCCGTGGACCAGGTAGACATGGCTGGGCACGCCCGGGATCGCCCGGCTTGCGACCGCGGATGAAGTTGCCCAGCCAGGCAAGCAGCTCGGGCTCGTCGGAGTGGGCCGACAGTCCGTCCAGCGTCCGGATCGTCGCGCGCACCGTCACCTCGTGTCCGCCGATCCGGGCCGTCGTCGCTCCCCGGACCAGGTGGCCCCCGAGCGAGCCTTCGCCCTGGTAGCCGACGAACAGGATCGTCGCGGCGGGGTCCGGCAACAGCCACTCGGCGTGCCCCACCGAGCGCCCACCGGTAAGCATCCCGTTCGACGCGACGATGATGAACGGCGGCTGCGCGCGGGCGATGCGCTCCGATTCCTGGACGTTCTGGACCACGTGCTGGCCCGGGTAGTCGAGCGGCGAGCCGTGCGCTCGCAGGAGCGCGGACGTCTCTTCGTCGTAGGCCTCGGGATGGCTGCGGTAGATGTCCGAGGCGGCCTTCGCCATCGGCGAGTCGAGGTACAGCGGGAGCTGCGGGATCGTCCCCGCGGTGACCAGCCGGTCCAGCTCCCACACGATCTCCTGGGTCCGCCCAATGGCGAACGACGGGATCAGCAGCACGCCCTTGCGCTGTGCGATCTCGTTGACGACGCCGGCGAGGATCTCCGCCGACCGCTCGGCGGGCTCGTGCTCGCGGCCGCCGTAGGTGGACTCGCACAGCACGACATCGCCATCGGGGATGGGCGTCGGATCGCGCAGGATCGGCGTCCCCGGACGACCCAGGTCTCCGGAGAACACGATCGTGGTATCCCGTCCGCCCCCGGCCGCGCCAGCCGCATCCGGACGATCGAGGACCCGAGGATGTGCCCGGCGTCGAGCAGCGTTACATGGACCCCCTGGGCCACCTCGTGCTCCATCCCGTACGGGACATGGCGGAGCATCGGCAGCACGGCGCCCGCATCGGCGACCGTGTAGATCGGCGTATCGAACTCGAGCACGACCTCGGGCGGCGCCTGGCGCAGCAGGTCCTCAGGGTCGGGGCCGCCCGGGCTCTCCGCACCCGCGAGGGCGAGGTTGAGCTCGCGGTCGAACAGGTGCTCCTCGCGGGTCTCCTGCTCCCGTGCCCGCTCCGGGTCGCGGCGCTCGCGCCGCTTCGCCCGCTTGGCGAACTCCTCCTGGAGCTTCGCGGAGTCGAGCAGCACCAGCCGGGCAAGCTCGGCGGTCGCGGCGGTGCACAGGATCGGGCCCTGGAAGCCCTCGCGGACGAGCAGCGGCAGCAGCCCGCAGTGGTCGAGATGGGCGTGGGTGAGCACGACCGCGTCGAGCGTCTTCGGGTCGAACCCCAGCGGGATGCGATTGCGCATCGACTCGTCGGGTCCGCCCTGGAACATGCCGCAGTCCACGAGAACCCGGGCACGGCCGGTGTCCACGAGATGGCGCGATCCGGTTACCGTGCGCGCTCCACCCAGGAAGGTCAGCTCCATCGGCGGATCGTGACACATCACCGGGCAGCCGCGTGGGCCGGCGCCCGAGGTGGCAGCATCGTCACATGCCCGCCGAAGCGATGGCCGCCCTCGAAATCCGCCTGCCTCGCCGCCCGCGATGCCGGGGACCGCCCGGGCCCGCCCGGGCCACGGGCGTGCCGTCCGACCCGGCCGAACTTCGGTCGCTCGTCCTGGCGGCACGCCGCCCGGGCCCGCCCGGGCGCCTGAAGGCTAGGACAGCGGGCTGATCAGCAGGCTGTCCAGGGCAACCGCGACGAACAGCAGCGTCAGGTAGCTGATCGAGAACTTGTACAGGCGGATCGCCTGCGCCAGCGATGCCTCGGGCGAGGTCGCCTGGCGCCACAGCATCCAGGACCGGCGCAGGAACAGGGCGCCCAGCACGACCGCGGCGATCAGGTACAGCGGGCCCATCCGGGCCACCGCGTAGAACACCAGGCTCACCGCGACCAGCAGCACCGTGTACAGGGCGATCTGGCGGGCGGTCTCGGGAACGCCCCTGACCACCGGCAGCATCGGCACCCGGGCCGCCTCGTAGTCCTTGCGAATGCGCAGCGACAGCGCCCAGAAGTGGGGTGGTGTCCAGTAGAACACGAGCGCGAACAGCAGCAGCGCGGGCACCTCGACCCGGCCGGTCACCGCGGCCCAGCCGATCACCGGCGGCAGCGCGCCCGCCGCCCCGCCGATCACGATGTTCTGGGGCGTGGTCCGCTTGAGGATCAGGGTATACACGACGACGTAGAACCCGATCGCGAGCAGGGTCAGGAAGGCGGCGACGAGGTTCACGAACCAGGCCATCAGCGCGATCGAGATCACGCCCAGCACGATCCCGAACACCACCGCGTTCTCGGGCGGGACGGCGTGCGCCGGCAGCGGTCGGCGGCGCGTCCGCGTCATCAGGATGTCGATGTCGCGGTCCAGGTACTGGTTGATGGCGTTGGCCGAACCGGCGGCCAGCGTCCCGCCCACCATCGTCCAGAACGCGAGGCGAAGCCACTCGCCGAGGTACATGCCCGGCAGGTCGCGCGTCGCGAGGACCATGGCGGGGATCGTCGTGATCAGCAGCAGCTCGATGATCCGCGGCTTGGTCAGCGCGACGTAGGCGCGGATGGTCTCGCCCGCGCGCCGCGCGCCGTCCGCGCCGTCCGCGCCGGGCGCGCGATCCGTATCGCCGGGGGCATCACCCGGTTCATCAGCCCGGCGTCCGGCGCCGCCGACCATCCCGGGTCCCGGGACGAGGGCGGTCCGCGCCTCGTAATAGGCGACCGCAGCCAGGCCGACGAGGAGCGCCCAGATCACGGCACCCAGCGCCAGGTGGAGCGTCTGCGTCCACTCGGCCAGGCCGGTCAGCACCTGGAGGCCACCCACGACCGCCTGGATCGTGAACAGCAGCGCCGCCGACACCGACAGCCGCACGAGCGCCGGCCGCGATCGCTGGGTGCGCCACGCGGCCGCCGCGGTCGCCCACACGATCAGGCCGACCACGATCGCCACCCATCGGTGGAGCACGTGGGCCGTGTCGGCGTTGGTCAGCGGCGGGAACAGCGAGCCGTTCATCAACGGCCAGTCGGGGAACACGTACCACTGCGAGGTGGCCGTGACGTTGGACCCGAACAGCAGCAGCGCGTACACCGCGGCGGCGGTGAACACCGCGAGGAGCGTGAACTTCTGGCTCGCCCCGCGACCAGCGATCCGCGCCGGGTAGTAGCTCCGGACGAGGATGAACACCAGCAGCCCGAGGAGCGCCATCGCCGAGGCGAGGTGCGCGGTGACCGACTCGCCCGAGTTGTTGAGCATGACGGTCTCCCGGCCCAGCCACGCCTGGAAGCCGACCAGCAGGATCGCGACCAGCGACAGCCAGGTGATCGAGCGGTTGTCACGATGGTCCCGCCAGGCGAGGACGGCCAGGGCGAGAATCTCGAACCCGATCACCGCAGCAACGGTGCGGTGGATCCACTCCAGCCAGGCCTTGTAGTCGTCGACCGGCGGGATGACCTGGCCGTGGCACAGGGGCCAGTCGGGGCAGCCCATCCCGGAACCGGTGGCGCGGACGACGACCCCGATCGTGACGAGCAGGATGGTCGTCACGACCGTAGCGAAGGCGAGCTTCTGGAAGCGGGTCACGGGCGGTGCGATCGTCCTCGGCTGGAACGGGCGCGTCGTGGACGGGTCGGAGCCGCCATTCTACGCGGACGCCGTTCCAGCGCGATCCGCGGACCCGGTCTACCCTCGTGCCATGTCCCGCCAGCTGCGCCGTCCCTCGTCCATCGCGCTCGTCACCCTGGCCTCCGTCGCACTCGGCGTGGCCGCATGCACCTCGTCCGGCGCAACGGTCGGATCGGATGCTTCGGCAGCGGCCGGCTCGCCCGCCGTCGTCGGGAGCTCCAGCCCGTCGGTGCTGCCGGTGATCGTGTCCTCGCAACAGGTCGTGGGGCCGAACCGCTTCGTGTTCTCGTTCCTGGATCCCTCGACCAACCTGCCGGCGGCCGCGCCCGACCGAAGCGCGTCGGTGGCGTTCGTCGCGCCGGGCGAGACACAGCCGGGTCCGGCAACGCCGGCCACCTTCGTGTGGGGCATCCAGGGCTCGCGCGGTGACTACGTCGCGAACGTCACGTTCGCGGTTGCCGGCGACTGGAAGGCCGTGTTCATCACGCAGGCGCCGGGGTCGCCCCAGGAGTCGATCGGGTTCGGCTTCCAGGTCCAGGAGAAGGGGGTCACGATCGCGGTCGGCGACCGGGCCCCGGCCTCCAGGACGCCCACGGCCGCCGATGTCAGCGGCGACCTCGCCAAGATCGCGACCGATCCCAGCCCGGATCCCGCCTTCTACCAGCTGTCGGTCGACCAGGCGATCGCCCAGCACCGGCCGTTCGTGCTGGTGTTCGCCACGCCTGCGTTCTGCCAGAGCGCCCAGTGCGGGCCGACGCTCGACCGCGTGAAGGCCATCGCCGCGACCTCGCCGTCGGACGTGGCGTTCATCAATGTCGAGCCCTACCAGCTCCGGTTCACGGAAGGCCGGCTGCAGCCGGTGCTCGACGCGAACAACCAGCTCCAGCCGGTCGAGGCGGTCAACCAGTGGAAGCTGCTGTCCGAGCCGTGGGTGTTCACGGTCGATTCGAGTGGCATCGTGCGGGGCTCGTTCGAGGGCGTGGTCGGTGACGACGAGCTCAAGGCCGCGATCGCGCAGATCGCCGGCGGCTGAGGACCGCAGGCTCGCTGCTCCGCGCCCGGCTTGGCTCGTCGCCCCGCTGCGCACGCCCCGCTGCGCACGCCGCTGCGCACGCCCCGCTGCGCACGCGGCGGGCACGCACCTGGCTGCTCCCCACCGGAGCGATCTGGCGGTTCCGCGACCTGATCTCCGCTGGATGGCTCGCTTAGCGAGCAGCACGGCGGCGGGCACGCTCGGCTGCTCTCCACCGGAGCGATCTGACGGTTCCGCGACCTGATCTCCGCTGGATGGCTCGCGCAGCGAGCCGCGGCTCGCGGGCACGGGCGAGCGCCGCCGCCGGCACCCCTGGCTCAGGAGCCGTCCTCGAGGCGGTAGGCGACGAGATCGCCACCCTCGGACCGGAAGTAGACGCGTACCGGCGCCGACGTGGCGAGGTGCTCGGCCAGGTGCCCCGGTGGGAACTGGTCTCCGTTCTCGAGCACGCCGATCTGGAACGTGACCTCTCGGCCATCAGCGAGGCGCATCGTGAACGCGGTGACCTTGGACAGGCCGGCCGAATTGATGTGCGTGAGCACGCCGGTGACCGGCGAGGTGACCGGCGAGGTGACCGGCGACATCCCCGGCGAGGTGACCGACGAGGCAACCTCCGAACCGGAAGGAGTCGCGCTCTCGGGGACGTTGATCGACGCCGTGGCCAGGGAACCCGGCGTCGGAGATGGACCGACCGCGCAGGCCGCGAGCGCAGCGCACAGGATCGCCGTCGCGACGAACCCGGCGACCCGCGCCGCCATCGTGCCGGCGGAGATCATGCAGGCGCCAGCCCCGTGCCGCTGCTGCCGGGCTTGACGGCGGGCTCGCCGGCGGCGCACCGCGGGCAGGTGACGGCGCCCGGCTCCCATGTCGGCAGCTCCAGCTGCCACAGGGCACGCAAGGGATAGACGCGACCCGTCGTGGGCGAGACGAGCGTCGACAGGCCACCCGAGCGGTCGACCAGCACCGCGCACCCGACGATCTCGCCGCCGGCCGCCTCCACCGCGGGGATCATCGCCAGCAGCGAGCCGCCGGTGGTCAGGATGTCGTCCACGAGGAGCACACGCTCTCCGGAAGCGATCGCGAAGCCGCGCCGAAACTCGCGCCGGGGCGTGCCGTCGGCGCCGGCCACCTCCTCCGCGAAGATCGCGCGGGTCCCCAGCTGGCGGCCCGTCTCGAACGCCAGGATCACGCCGCCCGTCGTCGGCCCGGCGACGAGGTCCACGGTCGGGGCGCCATCCCCGTCCCGGTGCGCGGCCGCCCAGAAGGCGCAGAGCTCACTGGTCGCGGCCGGATCCTGGAGCACCTGGAACTTCTCGAGGTACGCATCGGAGTGGCGGCCGCTCTTGAGCACGAAGTGGCCGCCACGCAGCGCCCCGCTCGCGCGGAACAGGGCCTCGGTGCGTTCGGCGATCGCACGGCGCGCAGCCACGTCGAGGGTCCGCTTGAGGGTGGTCACGGGCCGGATTCTAGTCGGCCGCGCGGTCGGGCCGCTGGCACGGGCGCGATCCCGCCGGCATCGGCGCGGTCCCGCCGCTGTCTGCCGCGCGGTCGGCCCGCTGGAACCGGCGCGGTCGGGTCGCTGGCACCGGCGCGGTCCCGCCGCCGGCTGCCGCGCGGTCCGGCCGCTGTCTGCCACGCGGTGCTGCCGCTGTGTGCCGCTCCGACCGCTCCGCGCTCAGGGCAGCTCAACTCGCACGACGGGGCCCGGATCGTAGCGGGCGATGACCTGCCACGCGGCCAACGGTCCCCCGGCACAGTCGGGCTGCGATGCCGCCGGCAGGCTGTCGCAGGTCGAGCCGGTGACCACCCGTCGAACGAGGAACGGTCCCGGCGTCACGATGTGGCCGGCGTCGATCCCGGGCGCGGACGTCACGACGGCGACCTGCACCTGGAGGTCGCTGGTGAGGGCACCATCGGGCGCCGGCTCCTTGTCGGTCAGCACCGGTCCGGGTCCGGGACACGGCGTCGCGCCGGGGCCCAGCATGGGGCACGAATGAAGACCGCCGACGACGAGCCACCCGTCGACCGCATCGAGCGCGAGTGAGCCGGTCCCCAGCCGCCCGAGCCTGTCCACCAGGTCGGTGATCGAGTCCGGTCGATCCGGATTGCCCGACAGAATGCCGAGCAGCTGGAGCTGACCGCCGCGGGGAATGACCGCGATCGTGGCCGAACCCACCGGGACGGGCGAGCCGCCGGGCGTGACGGCCGACGCCAGTGGCCCGTCCCACGTGACCGGGATCCCGTCAAGACCCGGGACAACGAACCGCGTACACGGCCCACTGATCCCGCTCGGGCACACGAACCCCACCAGGTCCAGGCGCCCAGTCAGGAGGACTACGCGCCCGTCGAGGTCCCCGGTCTCGAGCGCGAGCCTGAACCGCTCGAGGGCGATCCGGCCGAGGATGGCCTTCATCGACGCCGACAGAAGCGCGGACGGCGACACCGGCGGAGACGCCGACGGCGATGTCGACGGAGGCGCCGACGGAGGCGGCGACGCCAAATCCCCCGATGTCGTGTCGCGGACCCGGACGGTGATCGCGGGGTCCAGGCGCGCGACCACCCGGTATGCCGGTGCCTGGATCCCGTCGCCCGGTGCCGAAGCGACCAGGAATGGCCCGACGATCCCGGCCGTCCCCGGATCGTCCACGGCCGGGTCGACCGCGGCCATCGCCCCGGCGCTACCGAGCACCGGGGCGCCGTCGGCCTGCGGGGCCTCGCTGGTCAGCCACGCGGCGCCATCGGGGCATGGCACCGTGTGGACCGGCAGCGTGATCCCGAGGTCGGGGCACGCCGCGGCGTCACGCCCCGTCAGCCAACCGGAGACGAGCGTCACCTCCGTCGGTTGCGGCATGCCGGCCGACGCGAGCAGCGCCTCGACCTCCATTGGCTGCTCCGAGCCGCCCGTCAGCCAGCCCAGGAGCGCCAGCTGCCCACCGACGACCCGGAATGCGATCGGCGCATCGGTCGCGTGGGCCTCGGCCTCCGTCAGCGTCATGCCCGCGTGGGTGACGTCGATGCCGTCGAGCATCCGAAGCTGGAGCCCATAGCAGTCGACCGGCACCGGGGAGGGGCATGGCCACGGCTGCACCTGCAGGGTGCCCGTGACGATCACGACGCGGCCGTCGAGCGAGCCATCCGCCAGCCCGGCCCGCAGCCCGTCGATCGTCAGCTGAAACGCCGCCAGGGTGGCGGCGGGACCGGACGGCGGCACCGTGCCCGGTGATCCCGTCTGCCCTGTGGTGGCACCGGCACCCGACACGCCGGCGGTGCCCGCGGACGGCACCGGCCCACGTCCGAACCTCCCGCCCAGCGCTGCAAGCACGAGCACCGCGACCAGCCCCATCGCGGCCAGCCCTCCTGGAACGGCCGCGGCCCGTCCCGCCGACGCGATCGGGAACAGCCGCAGCCCGCGGCCGTTCGACGGCCCCCGCAGGACTTCCCGGACGGCCGCGAGGGTCGTGTGCGCTGCGTCGGGCGGCATCCTGCCCGCGCGAGCCTCCAGCATCGCGCGGAGGTCATCGTCGTCGAATTGCGGGGGCGTCGCGCGAGCCCCGGGAGCCCCGCGAATCCCGCGAGTCCCGCGAGTCCCGCGGGTCCCAGGAGCCCCGCTCATCGCTCGCCCTCCCGGGCAAGCGCCCGCTCGAGCGATCGCCGTGCGGCGAACAGCCGAGACTTCGCCGTTCCCTCGGGGATCCGCAGCACCCCGGCGACCCAGGCGATCGACCGCCCATCGAGGTGGTGCAGGACCAGGATCGCCCGTTCCTCGACGCTCAGCCGGTCGAACGCCCGCTCCAGCGTGCGCCGGTCGACCACCGATCCGGCGATGTCCGGCGAGCGTGGCGCCACCTCCTCGGGCAGCAGGTCGGCCGGGATCTCCCGCACCCGGCGGAGCCCGATGCGCCGCAGCCCCCGGCGGCAGCGGTTGACCAGGATCCGCGTCAGCCACGCGTCGAACGCCGCTGGATCCCGCAGCGAGGCCAGCTCGCGCCACGCCGTGAGCAGCGTGTCCTGGACGGCGTCGCGTGCCTCGTCCTCGCGCCCCAGGATCGCCATCGCCGTTCGCGTCATCGGTCCGACCCGAGCCTCCACCAGGGCTTCGAACGCGGAGGCGTCGCCGCTCCGGGCGCGAACGATCCGCTCCGGGTCGACCAACGCCTCCATCGATCCTCCTAGCAGACAGGAGTCACGGGATGGAGCCGAGGTTCACGCGAAGATCGCCGCTACGGCGCCGCGACCGTGACCGAGTACACGGTCAGGCCGTCCAGCCGGGCGACGACGTCCCACCCCAGCTCCAGCACATCCGGACAGGCCGATTCGCCGGAGCTTGCCAGGGCGCCGGGGGCCCCGCCGCAAACGGACCGGAACCCGTGCCGCACGAGGTACGTTCCCCCGGACACGTTCGAGCCGTTCAACAGCCCGAGCGCGCCCGGCTCCAGGCGAACCTCCGCACCACGGTCGGATCGCAGGACGCCGCCCAGCAGCGGCTGGTCGTCGGCGAAGAACGGCGGCACCTGGCCGCACGGCTTGGGGCCGATCGGGCGACCGCAGGCACGGAACGGGCTCACGACGAGCCAGCCGCGGACGGGTGACAGCGTGATCGGAAAGAGCTGGATCGGCCGGCGGGCCAGGAGCTCCTCCATGGAGGTGGGTGCGTCGATGCTCGCCCCGAGCGCTCCCAGGTACACCAGCCGCCCATCAGCCGGCCGCATCACCAGGGTCCCGTTGTCGGGCGGCGCCTGCCAGTAGGCGAGCCCGGGGGCCATGTCCACGGGCAGGTCAAGCCCGGCCACGGACACGCTGACGCACTGCAGATCGGACGGCTGGGTACAGGCCCCCGGCACCCGGATCAGCCGCGCCTGCATGAGCACCAGGCCGCCGTCAAGGCTGCCGTCGCGCGTACCCTCGACCAGCTGGACCGGGGTGATCGCGATGGGCGATGGGAGCGCGAACCAGGGAAAGCCGGCCGAGGCCTGGGGCGCACCAGAGGCCGGCGTCCCAGCGGACGCGGACGATCCCGACGCCCCGCCCTGCGCCACCGTCCCGGCGGCCGGCGACACCCTTGCTGGGACGGCCGGCCCGGGACCCGACGGCGCCAGCCAGGCCGAGGCGAACGCAATGGCAATGAGGCCGATCACACCCGCAGCGGCGACCGCCGCCCGGCGCGGACCGCGACCCCGCCCCGGCAGCGGCGCGACAGCGACGGTGAGATCCCCATCGTCCGGCCCCCCGTCGCGCGCTGGTTGCGCTGCCGCGCTCCGATGATCGGGGATCGGCCGTCCGTCACCCATGGGATCCCTCAGCGCACCAGCAGCACGACCACGATCGCGACCCACAGCACGGTCGCCAGCGCCTGCACCAGCCAGAAGGATCGATGCAGCGTCTTGTGCCGCAGCCCGAGGAACACGAGCCAGGCTCCACCGACGCCGCCGGCCAGGCACAGCAGCCACAGCGTGCGCTCCCGGATGCGACGGCCGCCGCGCGGCGCCGCGACCTTGTCGTACGCGTAGGTCGCGGCGGTGACGAGGTTGATCGCGAGCAGCCACCACGCGAGCAGGGCGGGCATCAGCGCGCGTACTCCGCACCCCGCGTGGACGGGGGCGACGGGCGGTCGGGCAGCGCGGTGCCGACGAGACCATCCACCGCGGCGAGCCCGCGTTCCCGGCACGCGTGCGCGATCTCGTCGGCGAGGCGAACCGGCAGCATCGGATCGGCGAGCGCGGCGACACCCACCCCGACCGCGGACGCCCCGGCGGCAAGGAGATCCAGCACGTCGTCAACGGTCGCCACGCCGCCGATCCCGATGACCGGCACGTCCACGACCTGGGCAACCTCGTGGACGACCCGCAGCGCCACCGGGCGGATCGCGGGTCCGCAGATCCCGCCGTAGCCGGAACCCAGCGCGGCACCGTCGCGTGCGGCGGAGAGCACCAGCCCGGGCAGCGTGTTGATCGCGCTGATCGCGTCCGCGCCCGCCTGCTCCACGGCTCTCGCGACGGCACGGACATCCGCCGCGGCCGCGGTCAGCTTGGCGATGACCGGCAGGTCGGTCGCACGCCGGACGGCGGCCACGAGCGACCCCGCCGCGTCGGCATCGAGACCGAACGCCACCCCGCCCCGCGACGCGTTCGGGCACGAGAGATTGAGCTCCACACCGGCCACGCCGGGCGCTCCCTCGAGGCGTCGGACCAGCTCCACGACCTCGCCGCTCGATTCCCCGCACACGTTCAGGATCACCGGCACCGCCCACGTCGCCCAGACCGGCGCGTAGCGCTCCAGCACGAGCTCGATGCCCGGGTTCTGCGGTCCGATCCCGAGCAGCAGGCCGGCGGGCACCTCCACGGTGCGCGGCGCCCGGTGACCACCGCGGGGTCGAAGGGTCGTCCCGCGCGTCACCAGCCCGCCCAGCCGGGAGAGGTCCACGACGTCGGCGACCTCGACCCCGTACCCGAACGGTCCGGCCGCCGCGACGATCGGGTTGGCGAGCACGAGACCCCGGCCGATGTCCACCGCGAGGTCCACGGGACGGGCACCCAGCGCGTCGAGCGACGGGCTGACCGCCGTGTGGCCGGCGAACGGGGGGACGGCCGGCTCGTCCCGCCTGCCCGCGGCCGGCACGGACCCAACGGGTGCGGCCGGCCGCGAACCGGACGGCGCCCTCGGGACGGGCACGATCGCGGGCTTCACCCGTCGTACCGTGGGCGTCCGCCGGGTTCGGGTGCCGGGCACCACCCGGCGCTTGGGCTTCACGCGGATCCCCAGTCGAGCTCGTCGACGGCGAACACCGGGCCCTCGCGGCACGCGCGCTGGGGTGTGCCCGTGGCGCCCGGAACGGCACACCCGAGGCACGTTCCCGCGGCGCACCCGATCGACTGCTCGACGATGACCTGGAGCCACGCCTTGCGCCGGGCCTCGGGCGATCCGGGTGCGGCGGCCTTGCCGCCGCCGCGCTTGCGCCCGAGGGTGGCGACCCCCAGCCGTGCCCGGCGGCCGGCGGCCAGCCGGGCGAGCGCGCCCAGCAGCCCGGCTGACCCGGCGGCGAAGGCCTGGTCCGCCCACGCCTCGTAGCCCTGCACGAGATCCAGGACCGAGCCCTCGTGACCCAGGCTCCCATCGTCGGTCGCCACCACGTACTCCACCTCGTCGGGGAGCAGGCTCGAGGGATAGACCAGCGACGACGACCGGGCGCCGAACAGGAGGACCACGGATCGGCCGTCCCGGATCGCCTGCTCGGCCAGGAACCGCAGGCCCGCGATGGACGGTCCCTCGGCGATCAGCAGCAGGTGTCGCGACCGAGGATCGACCTCGAACGGGCGCCCGAACGGGCCCACGATGTCACCCGGATCACCGGGGCGAAGGCCCCGCAGCCAGCCGGTGGCAAGGGCGGACCCGGACGCGTGCAGCAGCAGCGATCCCGAGGTCGCGTCCGCGGACACGATCGGAACCGGGCGGCGCAGCGGCAGGCATCCCACCTGGAGCGTCCTGACGTGGACGTACTGGCCGGCGCGCGCGCCTGCCACGATCGACGGCGCGTGCCAGGCGGTCAGCCACTGGCCGGAGACGACCTCCCGGAGCTCGGTCAGCTCCGCGAGGGCCGCCGCCGATGGCACGAGGGTCGCCGCAGCCGATGGCGCGCGGGCGGGGCCGGGCACGGAAGCACGCGAGCGGCCGGGCGAGGGAGCGCGGGCACGGCCCGTCACGGTTCGCGCCGGCTGCCGGAGGCTAGGGCCGGTGCCCGTCGCCGGTGTCGGCGTCCGCGTCGTCCTCGGCGCCTTCACCGGTGTCGTCCTGCGCGTCCTCGCCGTCAGCCTCGGGCGCGATCGACGGGAACGCCTCGGCCAGCGCATCGGCCAGGTCGCCGAAGATGTCGGTCGGGTCGTAGAACTCGACCAGGTCGTCCGGGACGGTCAGCTCGCGCCACTCACCGGCCGAGTCCTCGGGCAGCACCTCGGCGCGGAACCGACCCGAGGTGCTCAGCACCAGGCGCTCGTCGTCGTCGTCCACGATGATCAGGTCGCCCAGGCGATCGGTGACCCGCCCTGCCGCCTCCTCGAACTGGTCGAGCAGGCGCGCCTCGTTGTGCTGGCTGCGCTCCTGGAAGTCGAGGGCCAGGTTATACAGCGCGAGCGCCGCCGACTCCTCGTCGTCGGCTTCGAGCAGGGGGGGCTGGCCCGCCGCCCACGAATCGGCGGCTCCAGCGTACGCGTCCTCGCCCTGGTCGGCCAGGTCGAACGTCTCCGCGGGCGAGATGCCGGCGGTGGCCATGAGCTCGTCGGTGGCCGTGGGCTCCGCGGAGAACCCGGCCGCCTCGCGGGCTGCCTCGGCGAACGCCTGGTAGATCTCGGCCGGGTTGTACAGCTCGATGAGCTCGGAGGGCGTGTCGACGATCTCGGTGTCCGACACCCACTCGCCCGTGTCCGGGTCCTCGTACCGGCTGCGGACGCGGAACGTGCAGTCGGGCGCGATGGACAGGTAGTCGGGATCCTCATCGATGAGCGTGAGGCCACCCAGCTGGGAGATCCGGTCCCGGTTGCGATCGAGGAACTTGCGGAGCTGCTCCGTCGCCTGGACGACGAAGTCTCCCCGCTCGAGGGCGGCGTCGTTGGCGAGCTCGCTGAGCATGTCGTTGCGGCCGACGTCCATTCCGAGCGCCTCCTTCAGCCGTGGTACTCGAGGTCCGGTCCGAGTCGCTCCCGGAGGAACATCGAGTGATGTCGTTCGAAGATCCATTCGCCCGCCCGGTGGCCCAGCGCCCGGGTCGCCTCGTCCGCCTCGAGGCGGTCGAGGGTCGCGTAGTCGGGCAGGTCGAGCAGGATGACGTTGTCGAAGTCCCAGCCGTGCGCCACGTTGTACCAGCCCACGAACCTGATGCCGAACTTCTCCTCGTAGTCCTTCAGCTGGCGCGGGAAGATCGTCTTCATGAAGAACTTGAAGAACGGATCGCGGCCGCGACGAACGGAGAAGAAGGTCGCGAGAACGGGCACGGAGCCGACAGCCTCCCTGGGTACGTGGACGAGGGCGCGCCTATTCTCGCATGCCCTGACCGTCGGGCCGGCCGCCATCGGACCGTTCCACGGCGGCCGCCGGCGCCTCGTGATCGGTCGTCGCCGGCGCCTCGTCCTCGGTCGTCGCCGGCGCCTCGTCCTCGGTCGTCGCCGGCGCCTCGTCCTCGAGCTCGCCGACGGTCATCGTCGCGCTGTCCAGCGGGCGCCGCCGTCCGTCGCGGCGGTCGGCGGCGACCAGCCGGAGGAGGAAGATCACGGTCTGCCCCGCGAACAGCAGCAGGATCAGCGTGGCGAACAGTAGGATCGCGCTCACGGCCGGCGGCCACACCCAGACCACGGACAGTGGCGTCAGCACGATCAGCACCGTCAGCAGGGCCAGCTGGAACCGGAAGCAGCCGAGACCCGGGCCGCGGCCGGCATCGAGCGGCTCGCCCTTGTAGGCGACAGGTCGAACCGAGGGGGGCTGTTCGGGGGAGGTCACGAGGCGACAGGGTACCGCCGACGGCCCCTCACGCGTGGCGGCGCGGCCGTCGCGATGCGATGCGGTGGGGCGTCCCAGGCCGCGATTTCGCCCATCGAAACCCGTCCGCGGCTGGACGTGGCGCCACGGCATGGACGGACGAATCGGGAAGTCGTGGCCCGACAGTCCACAGCCCACCTACCATGCCACTGATGGACGACGACCCCACGCCGGACGATCCCCTCGCTCCGTTCCGCTGGCATCCCGAGCCCGAGCTGATCGGCATCCGCGACGCCCGCGCCTCCCGGGCGGCGCTCGAACGCGCCGGCGAGGCGACGTGGCGCGCATCCCTCGACTGGCTGTACGACCAGGCGATGGTGCGCGCCATGGGTCGACCGGTGGATTTCGGGGAGCTGCGCGCGACCTACTTCGGCGACGCCGCGCGCCCCGGCCGGGCGCCGGCCGACCCCCGGCCGCTCCAGGACGTCCTGAACGAGTTCACGGCACGCATCGCGCCGCACACCCTCAACAGCTTCCACCCCCGGGCGCTGAGCTACTTCACGCCGCCGCCGCTGGTCGCCTCCATCGTCGGCGAGGTCCTCGCGCAGTGGCTGAACCAGGGCGTGGACGTCTGGCACGCAGGCCCCGTCGGAGCGTTCGTGGAGGAGGAGGTCGTGCGCTGGCTGTGCGACCTGGTCGGCTTCGACGACTCGAGCTTCGGGCTCCTCGCGTCGGGCGGCGTCATGGCCAACTTCGTCGCGATGGCCCTCGTCCGCGACGTCCATCTCCGCCGGCTCGCGCGGCTGGATCGCCCGCCCCGCGGCGCGGCCCTCGAAGGCGTCCGCGTCTACACCGGTGACCAGAGCCACTTCTCGATCGCCCGGGCCCTCGACGAGCTCGGGTTCCCGCCGGACACGCTGGTCATCCTGCCCGCCGACGAGCGGTTCCGGCTGCACGCCGACCCCGTCCGGCAGGCGGTGGCGGCCGACCGATCGCGTGGGCTCCGGCCGGTCGCGATCGTCGCGGTGGCGGGCTCCACGAACACGGGCTCGGTGGATCTCGTGCCGGAGCTTGCGGCCCTTGCCCGCGAGCAGGAGCTGTGGCTGCACGTGGACGCCGCGTACGGCGGCGCCGCCCGCCTGTCCGCGCGTGACGCCGGCCGGGTGCCGGGGCTGGAGGTCGCGGACTCCGTCACCATCGATCCCCACAAGTGGTTCTTCCAGGCCTACGACATCGGCGCGCTCGTCGTGCGCGACGGGCGGCACCTGCGCGAGACCTTCGACCGGTCCCCGGAGTACTACCGCGGTGGCGAGACGCCGAGCGGCGAGACGCCGGCTGGCGAGGGCGACGCCGGTCACCAGGACGCGCACGCGGGCCAGCTCAACTTCTACAAGCTCGGGTTCGAGGGCACACGCCGCTTCCGGGCCCTGAAGCTATGGACCAGCTGGAAGCACCTCGGGACGACCGGGCTCGGCCGCCTCGTCGCGCACAACGACGACATCGCGGCCTACCTCGCGGCTCGATGTGCAGAGGCGGCCGATCTCGAGGCCCTGCCCGCCGACCCGGAGCTGTCGGTCGTGTGCTTCCGCCACCTGCCAGGTGGCGCGCAGGCGGCGAGCCTGTTCGAGCCGCAGGCGCTCGATGCCCACCAGGACCGCCTGGCGGCGGCGCTCGAGGCGTCGGGTGACGGCTGGTTGTCGACCACGATGCTGCGCGGGGCGACCTGGCTCCGGGCCGGCGTCGTGAACTACCTGACCACGGAGTCGGATATCGACCACCTGCTGGCCACCCTGCGCCGCCTGTCGGCGGAGTCGGGTGACGACGGGACCTGACCAGGCAGCGCCGCGCCGGCGCCGTCAGCCGCACCAGGCGGCGCCGCGCCGGCGCCGTCAGCCGGACGCGGCGCCGGCCGTTCCCGACGTGCCCGCCCGCGCCGCCTCCCGCGCCGCGAGCCGGTCCTTCGCCTTCCAGTACTCGCCCGCCAGGGGCAGGAACCAGGCCCGGCCCTCGTACGGCGCCGGCACCAGGGGGAACCGCAGCGAGGCCAGCTCGGGCGGTGCGCCCCCACCCACCCACTCCGCGATCCGCGTGCCGAGCCAGGGCATGATCGCCACGCCGGACCCGCAGCAACCCGTCGCGTAGGCGGCGCCGTCCGCCCGCCCCGCGTGGACCATCCGGTCGAACGTGAACGCGACCCGGCCGCCCCACGCGTACGCGATCCGCACGCCGCGCAGCTGCGGGTGGACCTCGACCATCGCCCGCTGCAGGATGCGTGCGGTCCGCAGGATCGAGGTCGGCCACATGCTCGCCCGGCCCCCGAACAGCATCCGGTTGTCCGGCGTGAGCCGCCAGTAGGCGAGGAAGTTGCGGGTGTCGAAGCACATCCGGCGGTTCGGGATGACATCGGCGGCGACGTCCGCCGGCAGCGGATCGGTGACGATGATGAAGCTGCCGATCGAGAGCAGCCGGCGCCGCAGCGACGGCGTCAGGCCGCCCGTGTAGCCGTTGGTCGCGACGATCACGTCGCGGGCGAGGATGGCGCCGGACGACGTCTCCACCACCGATCGTCCGTCGGCCTGCCGCCGGATGTGGTGCGCCCGAACCCCTTCGTGGAGCGACGCACCGGCCGCTTCCGCGAGCGTCACCAGGCCGGCAACCAGCTTGCCCGGGTGGAGTCCGCCGCTCCGCTCCATGACCAGGCACCCGAAGTAGGCGTCCGTGCCGATCTCCTCGTGGAGCGATGTCCGCGCCACGACACGGGCGACCATGTCCACCTCCGCCAGCGATCTCGCGGTCGCGTCGAAGCCCGCCGCGTGACTGGGCGCCGCGGCAAGCACCAGGTGACCGGAGCGCACGAAATCGGCATCGATGCGCGTCTCGCACAGGCCGGCGACATGCTCGTACGCCTCGATCGACTCGCGGTACAGGCGCTCGCCGCGATCGCGCCCGTGCTCGTGCACGAGCTCGGCCAGGGAATGCTTGAAGCCCGGGTGGCACATCCCGCCATTGCGGGTCGAGGCACCCCAGCCGAGCTGCTCGGCCTCCAGCAGGACGACGCTCGCGCCGAGCTCGGCGGCTCGCCGGGCCGCGGACAGACCGGTCAGGCCACCGCCCACCACCACGACGTCCGCGGCATCCGGCAGGGCCGCGCCGCGGCGGTCCGGCAGCGCGGGCATCGTCGCCTGCCAGTACGACCGCTGCTCGACCCCGTCAAGCTCGCCGGCTCGTGCCATCAGGGTGCAGCGTAGCCCAACCAGCCGCGCGCCCCGCGACCTCCGCGGGCCGGCCGGATCCGGTGCCCGGCGGTCGGTCGTACGCTTGGGTGAGCCATGATCGTCGCCCCGGTCCCGACCAGCCCGCGCTCTCCCCGCCGGCGAGCGCTTCGCGCGGCCGCGATCCTGCTGCCGGCGGTGCTGCTCGCCGCGATCGTCGGGGCGGGGGCGCTGGGCCCCAGGCCGGCCGCCCCCAGCACGCCGCACGGCGCGATCGGCGCCACGCCCGAACCCTCGGCCGCGCGGCTCCCCTCGGCCGGAGGCGGGACCACGCCCCAGCCCACGGGGCCGCGCACCGTGGAGATCGCGCCGGCCGAGCCGTTCCCGCGGGAAGTCGCGAGCCTGCCGGTCCGTACCGTCTCCTCGACCCTCGCCGCGTTCCACGCGGGCGGATCGCCGGTCGTCGCCGTCGCGGGCTACCTGCTCGCCTGGCCCGATGACGGCACCTGCCTGCCGAACGCCGCGGGGCTGCCCGGCGGAGCCTGCGACCGGGTGTCGGTCCTGGGCGAGACCACCTGGTCGAAGTACGGTGGCGGCGGGTTCGCGGGCATCGGTCCACACCTCCACGCGCGGATCCCGCCGGGCATCGAGCTGCCCGCCGGCGCCGAGATCCCCGCCCCGGCCCCGGGCGCGATTCCGGCACCCGAGGATGGTGCGTCGCCGATCCCGGTGGTGGTCATCGGGCGGTTCGGTGACAGCCCTCCCGGCTGCAACGAGGAGCTGAACGGCTGCGTGGACCCGTTCACCATCGAGCGATTCGCATGGGCGTCCGGCTCCGCGATCACGCTGGCGCCGGCCGCGGAGGCCGGCCTGACCCCCGATGCCGCCGATCCCGTGGTGGCGGCCCTGCAGCAGACGACGAGCGCCGCGCTGGGCCCCAACACCGCGCTGCTCCAGGTCGTCCTGCTCCGTCCCGGGAGCCTGGTGGCCGTGGATCCGGCGGCAGCGGCGGCAATCGGGGAAGGCCGCTCGCGACCGGTCTGGTACGTGCGCGGTCTCGACGTCTCGGGCGACCCCCTGCCCGATCCGGCTCACCCGCAGGGACCGGCGCAGATCCGCTGGGCCGTCCTCGATCCGGGCTCGGGAGCCGTGATCGCGGCCGGGTCGCTGTCGGTTGTGCGCCTGGTTGCCCGGCGTCAGTCCGCCGTGTAGGCGATCCGCCCACCGGCAAGCGTCAGCCGCACGACGCCCCGCAGCTCGCGGCCGAGCAGCGGCGTGTTCTTGCCCCGGGAGCAGAGGCTCCCCTCGGTGACGGTCCACGAGGCCGATCGGTCGATCACGACCAGGTCCGCGGGCTGGTCCGCGCGGATGCCGGGCGTGACCCGCTGCCGCTCCCCGAGGATCCGCGCCGGACCGACGGTCAGTGCCTCGATCGCACGCAGCAGTGGCAGCCGGCCCGCCTCGACCGCGGCCAGCAGCACGCCGATCGCCGTCTCGATGCCGCTGATCCCGTTGGCGGCCCAGCCGAACTCGATGTGCTTGTCCACCTCGGTGTGCGGGGCGTGGTCGGTGACAACCGCGTCGGCGGTCCCGTCGCGCAGCGCCGCCAGGCACGCGGCCGCGTCGCCGGCCGACCGAAGCGGTGGGTTCACCCGCAGCGACGTCGCGAACGGGGGGGCCGTCAGCGCACCGTCGGTCCAGGGGTCACGGGAACCACCGTCGTCGCCCAGCGCCTCCCATGCCCACCGGCGCGCGCCCGCGATCCACTCGTCGGTGAACCCGAGATGATGCGGGGTCACGTCGCATGTGACCGGCAGACCCGCGCCCTTCGCCGTCCGCACGTGGCCCAGCGCCGCGGCCGTGGACACGTGGGTCAGGTGGAGCCGGGCACCCGGCACGTCGCGGACCACGTCGCCGAGGATTGCGATCGAGCGGGCAACCGACGATGCCTCCGCGGCCACCGGCCAGCCCTTCAGCCCCAGCACGCTGGCCACATAGCCCTCGGACGCCTCGGCACCGTCGGTGAGCGTCGGATCCTCCGGGTGATCGATGATCGGCAGCTCGAGCGCGCCGGCGTAGGTGAGCGCGTTGCGCAGGATCGAGGCGGATCGAACGGGCGATCCGTCGTCGGAGAAGCCGGCCGCACCGGCGTCGGCCAGCTCGCCCAGGGCGGCCAGCGCGTCGCCGCGGCGACCTTCGGTCACGGCTCCGTGGACCAGGACCCGGACCGGCGATCCCGAGGCAGACGCCGCCGCGAGCACGCGCGTCAGCACGGACGGCTCGTCGATGGCCGGCGTCGTGTTGGGCATCACGCAGACCGTCGTGAACCCGCCGTGCGCGGCGGCGGCCTGGCCGGTGGCGACGGTCTCCGCATCCTCGTTGCCGGGTTCCCGGAAGTGGGCGTGGATATCGACCAGTCCCGGCGCGATCAGGACACCGTCGGGGCCGATACCGTCCGCCTCACCGGCGGGGAGCCAGGTCAGGCGACTGACCCTGCCGTCCGAGATCGCGATCTCCGCGGCGCCCTCCCGGCCCTCGGCCGGGTCCACCAGCCAGCCGCGCAAGGTGGCGCCGTCAGCGACCTCGCCGACGCTGCCGGCGATGACCGCGGCGCCCGGTTTGCCGCTCATCCGCCGGCCTCCCCATGCCCCACGCCCGCGAGCAGATACAGCAACGCCATCCGCACGGCCACGCCGTTGGTCACCTGGGTGGTGATGACCGAGCGCTCGTCCACCGCGACGTCGGGCGCGATCTCGACTCCCTCGTTCATCGGCCCCGGGTGCATGACCAGCACGTCCGGCTTCGCGGCCTCGAGCCGCTGCCGGGTGAGCCCGTAGCGGGCCGCGTACTCGCGGAGCGATGGCAGCAGGCCCGAGGCCATGCGCTCCTTCTGGATCCGCAGGGCCATCACGACGTCCGCATCCCGCAGCGCGGCCGAGACATCGGACGTCACCGTGAACCGGCGCCCCGCGGCGCCCCGGGCGGCCCAGGCCTCGAACCCCCGCAGCAGCGTGGACGGGCCGCACAGCCACAGGTCGGCGCCCATCGCCGTCAGCGTCCAGATGTTCGAGCGCGCGACGCGCGAGTGAAGCACGTCGCCCAGGATCACGATCTTGCGCCCCTGGAGCGAGCCGCCGGGCAGGCGCGAGCGGAGCGTGTACAGGTCCAGCAGCGCCTGCGACGGGTGCGCGTGCCAGCCGTCGCCGCCGTTGAGCACCGCACCACCGAACACCTCCGCCGCGAGGTACGGGGCGCCCGACACCGAGTGGCGCATCACGAGCATGTCGGCGCCCAGCGCCTCCACGGTGCGCACCGTGTCGATGAGCGATTCGCCCTTCGACACCGACGATGACGAAGCGGCGATGTTGACCACGTCGGCCGACAGGTTCTTGGCCGCGACCTCGAAGCTCACCCGCGTCCGCGTGGATGCCTCGTAGAACAGGATCGTCACGCTCGTGCCGCGGAGGGCCGGGACCTTGGGGATCGGGCGGGCCAGCACCTCGCGCATCTCGTCGGTCGTGCGCATAACGAGGTCGATGTCGGCGACCGAGAGTGCGTCCACGTCGAGCAGGTGGCGGTGATGCCAGGGCGCGGTCACGGGGGACAGCGTGGCCGAACGGTCGACCTCCGCGGTCATCCCCTGGCTCCCCCGGCGCCGGGGTCGGCGATGGCCGCGCCGGCGGCTGTCACCAAGCGCTCGATCTCGACGGCATCCTCGCCGTCGGTCTCCTCGAGCAGCACCCGCACGATCTCCTCGCGCGACGTGGGCACGTTCTTGCCCACGTGGTCGGCGCGGATGGGCAGCTCGCGATGGCCGCGATCCACCAGGACGGCCAGCCGGATCGCCTGCGGCCGGCCGAAGTCGATCAGGGCATCCATCGCCGCCCGGATCGTCCGGCCCGTGTACAGCACATCGTCGACGAGCACCACCGTCCGGCCGTTGAGGTCGAACGGGATCTGCGTGCCCTTGACCACCGGTTGCTGCGCGATCAGCGACAGGTCGTCGCGGTAGAAGGTGATGTCCAGCGCGCCGACCGGGATCTCGGCCCCCTCGTGCTCGAGGATGGCCGCCGCGACGCGACGCGCCAGCGGGACGCCGCGACGCTGGATGCCGACGAGCACCAAGCCGTCCGTGCCCGCCTGCTTCTCGACGATCTCGTGGGAGATCCGGGTCGTGGCGCGGCGCACGTCCTCGGCGGCCATGATCCGGCGGCCGCTCACGGGCGGGTCCTGCGGCGACGCACGGGGCTGCTCCTCCTTCCCGGCCTCACGGGGCCACCCGGCCTCACGGGACCGGCACGGAAATCGAAGTCAGTCTAGCGCGACCGGGGCACCCGGACCGGGCTGTCGGAGCGCGTTCGAGCGCCGCGATGCACGCCGATGGATGGGATCAGTAGATCGAGACCGTCACCCAGGTCGTCCCGGACCACGATGCACAGCCACAGATCTTGAAGAAGTCCGGCCGGTACAGGTCCACGACGCGGCTCGGCTTCTGCGGCCCGTAGTCGGTCACCGTGCGCAGGATGCAGCCGCCCTGGCCGCAGATCCGCACCACGGTCCCCCGCGGCAGGCGCATGGCCGTCGTGCCGTTGTCGTAGAAGGTCGCGTAGCCGGAGACCTTCGACTTGGGGGCCTTCCACGCCTTGCCGGCGGTCGATGCCGGCTGATCCACCTTCGGTCGTGCGGTCGGGCCGTCGGGGGCGTCACCCGGCTCGACGAAGCTCGTGGCGTTCGTCAGGTAGCCGTCGGACCGCAGGGCAGGATCAGGCAGGCCCGGGGCCTGTTGAGCCGGGGCAGTCGCTGGGATGGTGACCGTCGAGAAGGCCGCCGGTTCCAGTGCCTGGGAGCTCGAGGGTGTCTTCGAGCCCGCGGATACCGGCAGCCCGGCCAGTGCGAGCACGGCGATGAGCGCCGCGGTCGCGACGACCGATCTGCGTCGCATTACTGGACCGAGACTACCCTATCCGGCGGTTTGACGCGCGTTGCGGCGGGGGTTCGCGGGAGCGTCATCTCGGCGCCGCGAGCGCAGGCGGCGGTCAGCGGACGATGGTCGTACCCGTCTGCGTCGGCAGCTCGATCCGGCCGACGGTGCTGCCCGACCAGGCCAGCACCTGGACGCTGGTGTCGCCGCCATCCTGGGGCGATGACCAGGCCAGGCGCCCGGTGTGGAGCGAGAAGCCCTGGTATGCGGGTGCGTCGGCGAGCTTCGGGTGGTCGAGATCGGCCTGGCCCGTCGCCGGGTCGAACGCGTACAGGCTGAGTAGACCCTGCGCGCCATCGCCGCCCGAGGACACCCAGACCCCGAGCATGGTGCCCGTCTCGTCCCAGTGGACCTCCCAGTCCTGGATCGGTCCACGGGCCAGCACCTGGGCGTCCGAGGAGCCGTCGGGCCACGGAGCCAGGACCAGCCGGCCGCTCGCGGGCACCCACGTCAGGCCGTCCGGAGCCATCTTGACCGTCCCATCCCACCAGGCGGCGGCGGCGCGGTCCGGGCTGACCGTGGGCCGCCACATCGGCTCGCTACCGACGGCCTGCTCCGCGCCCGACGAGAGATTGAGCGCAACCGTGACCGGCGACCCATCGACGACGCGACTGATCAGCAGCCGCTTGCCCAGCCAGCCCGAGAACAGCGATCCGTGGTCGGTCGTGACGGCGACCGCCTTGGCGTCGCCCGGCTGCCACACGAACACGTCGGGCCCGGCCGACCCGTCCGCGGGCCGGGCCGTGAACGCGAACCGCGACCCGTCCGGCGCGTAATCCGCGACCGACCCGACGATCGTGACGTCGCGGGCGATCTCGATCGCGCCATCGGGACCGGGGGTCACCGCGACGGAGGGGGCGGGCGTCTCGCTCGCGTCGGTGGCGGAGGGGGATGGCGTCGGGGTCTCGGCGGGCGGCTCGGACTCGGGGGGCTGGGTGGCCGATCCGGAGGTCGGCGACGGCGAGGCGGCCGGCAATTCGGTCACGTCCGGTGACTCGGTGGCCGCCGGCGATTCGGTGGCGGCAGGCGATTCGGTCACGTCCGGCGATCCGACGACATCCGGGGAGCCCGTGGGTGCGGGCGTGTCGGTCGGAGCCGCCGCATCGCTGGGCGACGCAGCCGGCGTGGCGCTCGCTGTCGGGGTGGCGGTCGGCGGGGCGGTGCCCGCCGGCGACGGGGTTGGGGCGGGCTGCATGGGGAGCACGTACACGCGCTGGGCTCCGTCGCCCTTCTCCACGACCACGAGATGATCACGAAGGGGCGAGATGATCGCGTCGACATTCGAGCTGCCGCCCAGCTGCGTGGTCTGCGAGACGTCGAGCGTCGTGGCCACGCCGCAGCTGTCGATCCCGATCGGGCAGACCTCATCCAGCTGGCGACTCAGGATCTCGACAGATCCATCCTCGCCCCGGCTGACCACCTCGAGCGTGCCGGCTGCGAGCGCGATCGGCGTCGCCTGCGGCTCATCCCCCTTGGTCGTGCTGTCGCCCGACGGAAACCACAGGGCACCGTTCAACAGGCCCGCACCAACCGCGATCGCGAGCACCAGCAGCCCCGCGACGGGTGCCACCGGGATCATGGCCAGCTTCCGGGCCCGCGCGGTCCGGCGGCCCGAGCCTTCCGACTCGATGGCCGCGGCGGTTCGCGCCCATAGGTCACGCGGTGGCTCCGGGCGGTCGTCGCGCAGCCCGCGCAGGGCCAGCTGCTGCTCGTCGTAGGCGGCCGCGACCTCCCGGCAGTCGTGACACGCGGCAAGATGCGTGCCCAGCCAGGCTGCGTCGCCGTCCGCAAGCGGCCGGTCGAGGCGCATCGCGGCAAGCTCCCGGGCGCGCTCGTGATCGGCTGCCGCCGGCTGGCGTCGGAACCAGGGGCTCATGACCGTCGCCGCCAGCGGCCGCGTTCGTCGGCCGCGTCGCGGCCGGCCCGGGCGGCGTCGCGCACGGCCTCGGCGTCGGCCACCGCCTGCCGCTCCGCGGCCAGCGCCTGGCGCAGGCTCTCGCGCGCACGCGTCAGCAGGGCCCGGGCCGCCACGTGCGATACGCCCAACGCGGCGGCGAGCTCCAGGCCCGTCAGATCATGCAGCTCGGCCAGCAGCAGGGCGGACCGCTGTCGCTCCGGGATCCGCTCCAGCGCTCGCTGGAGCTCGCCCGACAGCCGGGCGTCCATCACGAGGTGCTCCGCGGACGGTGCCGTGCTTCGGGCCTCGCCGACAAGCGGCACGAAGCGCACGATCCGCCGGCGCCGGAGGTCGTCGAGGGCGACCCGGTGCGCGATCTGGTACAGCCATGCCCGGGCGTTCTCGGGCTTCTGGAGCGAGTCGTACGCGCGATAGGCCTTGACGAACGCGTCCTGGGTCAGGTCGGCCGCCAGCTCGCTGTCGCGGAGCATCCGGAACAGGTAGGCGTAGATCTCGTTCTGGTGCCTGGCGAACAGGTCCTCGACGAAGCGGTAGGCCTCGTCGCGATCCCAGCCCGCGCTCACGGTAAGCCCCACCGGGAGGCGATGACGCTGTTCGAGCTCAAGCGGATCTGCGACCACGGGTGCTCCGGTACGGGGGATCGGCCGGGCGAGCCGGATGTGAGCCGAGTGCTCCAATAGCGTTTGACGGCACGCTCGCGGGCCGTGTGACGTTCCCCTCCCCCCGCCCGGCTCATCGCCGGGGGTGCTCCGGGGGTCCCTCCGCGACCAGGCCCGAGCGCAGCTCCTCCACCGCGTCCTCGGGCGACACCGGGTTGACCGGCAGTCCGGTGCCCAGCTCCAGGCCGGCAATCTCGCGCAGTCGCGGATGGATCTCCCAATGCCAGTGATAGGTCGCGTCCACCTGCTCCCGGAGCGGGGCCGTGTGGAGCACCAGGTTGTACGGCGGCCCGTCCAGGCTCGCCGCCAGGCGTCCGAGCACCTGGCGCAGGGCCTCCCCTGCCGCCGCGATGTCCGTGTCCGACGCTCGCGCGAAGTCCGCGTCGTGGCGCCGCGGGACCACCCAGACCTCGAACGGCGAGCGCGAGGCATAGGGCGCGAAGGCGACGGCATGGTCGTCCTCGTACAGGAGATGATCCGGGCGGCGGACCTCCTCCCGCACCAGGCGGCAGTACGGGCATTCGCCTTCGCGAATCAGGAAGCGTGCGGCGCCGCCCAGCTCCTCCGCGACCCGGTGCGGGATCTGGGGCAGGTCGTAGAGGTCGAGGCACAGGTGGTTGGTGCGGGCCCCGGCCTGCCCGCCCCAGTTCTGCAGCACCTGGAGGTGCTGCGTCCGATCGGCCTTGCGGGCAGCGACGATCTCGTCCCGGGACCGCTGGAGCAGCCCCTCGATGATCGCGCTGCCGACCGCGTGCAACGGCCGGTGCTCGCCCGGCGGCGCCACCACCGTTCGCCACGCGCCGGCCGCGCGGGCGTCAGCCAGCGTGACCTGGGCGACCGTGCCGTCCCGCGCGCGCGCCTCCTCCTCGGTCCCCGCGACGGTGAACGCGAAGTCCTTGAGCGTCCGGAGGCGGATACCGTCACCCGGCGGGATCCGGCAGTTGAAGCAGTCGCCCCGATCGTCGATCTGTGCTGCGGCCAGCGCGAACCGCTCGCGGGCGAACGTGCGGTCGACGATCGTCGCGACCCACCACCCGGTGATCGCATCCTTGCGAAGCTCGAACAGGCCCTGGCTCACCGCCCGCTCCCGGCTGCCGATCAGGCCGCAGCCACGGCCACGAGCCGCTCCAGCGCCCGGCGCTCGGTCACCGGGTCCGCCTCCGGCGGCAGCATCCCGTCGAGCCGGCACCCGAGGTGGCGCGCGAGGGCGGGCGCGAACACGGCGGCCGCCTCGGCGACGCTGGCGGTCGTGGGGGGCTGTTCCCCCCGGCCCAGGACCGATGCGATCGAGGCCGATGCGAGCCCCGGCATCCCGCACGGGTCGATGAGCCCGAAGTCGGCGAGGCGCACGGTCACGTTGAGCGCGATGCCGTGGTAGGCGACGCCGTGTTCGACCCGGACGCCGAGGGCGCCGATCTTGCGGGGCAGGGGGCCGTCGGGATCCACCCAGCAGCCCGGATGACCCTCCCTGCGCCCCGCCGCCACGCCGAGCATGCCGCAGGTATCGGCCAGCGCCGCCTCCAGCGCCCGGACGTACGGACGGACCAGGAGGTCCCGGCTGGCCAGCTTCACGATCGGGTAGGCAACCAGCTGGCCGGGCCCGTGATAGGTGACCTCGCCGCCGCGCTCCACCCGGAGGACCTCGATCCCCCGCTCCGCGAGCTGCGCCGGCGGCGCGAGCACGTGCCGGTCGTCGGCCTGGCGGCCCAGCGTCAGCACGGCCGGGTGCTCCAGGAGCAGGAGCTGGTCCCCGATCCGATCCGCGGCGCGGGCGGCCGCGAGACGCTTCTGGAGGTCCCAGGCGTCGCGGTAGGCGACCTGCCCCAGCCAGCGGGCGACGAGCGGTGCGGGGTGCCCTCCGTCCATGGCCAGCACGATAGCAGGCAGGGAGTCC
Source organism: uncultured Chloroflexia bacterium (assembly GCA_963732805.1). Lineage (GTDB taxonomy): Bacteria > Chloroflexota > Limnocylindria > Limnocylindrales > CSP1-4 > CAIXZV01. The sequence goes on along the minus strand of CAVTAW010000001.1, from coordinate 785,189 downwards.
CGGGCGGTCCGTCCCGTGAACGACCGGGGCTCGGTGCCCGATCGTCGCCCACCCCGCGCGACGGCGCTGCGCACGGACCCGCGGCGCGCGATCCTGCACTGCATGGACACGGCATCGACCACGGGCCCGGCGGCAGGCCGTGCCTTTCTGCACCTGTTCAGCCCGCTGCGCATCGGCTCCGTCACCGTCCGCAACCGGATCGTCTCGTCGGGCCACGACACGGTCATGGCCGAGCATGGTCTCGTCTCGGACCAGCTCGTCGCCTACCAGGAGGCACGCGCCCGGGGTGGCGTGGGGCTGATCGTGATCCAGGTGGCGGGCGTGCATCCCACGGCCCGCTACACGTCCCACGAGCTGACCGCCGACGACGACGCGTGCATCCCGGGATTCCGGCGGCTGGCGGATGTGGCGCACGCCAGCGGCGCGACGATCTTCGGCCAGCTGTTCCATGGCGGGCGCGAAATCATGGACACCGAGGACGGCACGCTCGCGGTGGCTCTCGCACCGAGCCCGGTGCCGACCGAGCGCTTTCACGTGATGCCGCGGGCGATGCCGGTGCCGCTCATCCGCGAGATCGTGGACGGCTTCGGGGCGTCGGCAGCGCGGCTCGAGGCGGCGGGACTCGATGGGGTGGAGGTCGTCGCGTCGCACGGGTACCTGCCCTCGCAGTTCCTCAACCCGCGGACCAACCTGCGCACCGACGAGTACGGGGGTGATGACGGGCGACGCCGGCGGTTCCTGCGCGAGGCCCTCGCGGCGTGCCGGGCGACCACGCGCGAAGGGTTCGTGGTCGGGCTCCGGATCTCGATCGGCGAGGTCACGCCTGACGGGCTCACGGAGGACGAGGCACTGGCTGCGCTGGCAGCGCTGGACGCCGACGGGGCCATGGACTACGTGAGCGTGGTTGCCGGCACCTCGGCAACCCTCGCCGGCTCCGACCACATCGTGCCGCCGTCGCCCATCGCGAACGGGTACACCGCGCCGCTGGCGGCCCGCGCCAAGGCAGCCGTCCGCGTCCCGGTGATGGTCGCGGGAAGGATCTCCCAGCCCCAGGAGGCCGAGGCGATCCTGGCCGCCGGCCAGGCGGACGCGTGCGTCATGACCCGCGCCCTGATCTGCGACCCGGAGCTGCCCGCCAAGAGCTCCGCCGGACGGGTGGACGACATCCGCGCCTGCATCGGCTGCAACCAGGCGTGCATCGGGCACTTCCACGCCGGCTATCCGATCTCGTGCATCCAGTTCCCCGAGAGCGGCCGCGAACGTGAGTTCCCGCGGGTCGGCACGCCGGGATCGCTGCGCCACCCCGCCGCGACCACCCGCCGGAGCGTGCTGGTCATCGGGGGCGGGCCGGGCGGACTCAAGGCGGCGGCGGTCGCTGCCGAGCGCGGCCATCGCGTCACCCTGGTCGAGGCCGGACGGCGCGTGGGCGGCCAAGTCCTGCTGGCCCAGGAGCTGCCCGGCCGGGCCGAGATGGCCGGGGCGATCACGAACCTGCTCGCCGAGGCGCAGCGCGCGGGCGTGGACATCCGGACGGGCATGCGGGCGGATCTCGCGTACGTTCGCACGGCGGCACCCGACGCGGTGATCGTCGCGACCGGCGCCGTCCCGTATCGACCGCCGCTCGAGGTGATGGGCGAGCCGGTGATCATGCAGGCATGGGACGTCATCCGCGGGACGGCGCTGCCCGACGGCCACGTGGTCGTCGCCGACTTCCGATCGGACTGGGTGGGCCTGGGCCTGGCCAGCCTGCTCGCGGGCCGCGGCCACCGCGTGACGCTGGCGGTGGTCGGCACGATGGCCGGCCAGCGAATCCAGCAGTACGTGCGGGACACGATGACCGCGTCTGCCCGCCGTGCCCGGGTGGACATCCGACCCACGATGCGCCTGTTCGGGGCCGACTCGTCCGCCGTGTTCCTGCAGGACGTCCTGACCGGCGATGCCGTCGTCATCGAGGACACTGCCGCGCTCGTGCTTGCCCAGGGCCAGGTGCCGGAGGACGGGCTGCTGTCCGAGCTCGAGGCAGAGGTGACCGCCGGAGCCTCGTTCACGGTCCACGCCGTGGGCGACGTGCTGTCCCCGCGGACGATCGAGGAAGCCGTGCTGGAGGGGCTGCGAGCGGCCGTCGCCGTCTGATCCGCTCCCTCCCGGTGCTAGGCTGGCCGTAACCCGCCGTTCGTAGCCACGGATGACGGGCGAGGACCCGGTGGCGACGGAACCGCCTCCGGGTCCGTCTGCTTCCGGAGGAGCTCGATGGCCGACGGCGTCCACGAGATGCGGCTGGTGGTGACCGCATCCGACCACGACGATGCACTGCGCTTCTACCGCGACATCCTTGGCCTGCACGAGATCGGGGCGTTCGACGACGGCGCCGGACGGGTCGCGATCCTGGACGCGGGGCGGGCAACCCTGGAGCTGTCCGACGTCCCGCACGCCGAGCACATCGACGGGCTGGAGGTGGGACGGCGAGTGGCCGGCCACATCCGGGTCGCGTTCAAGGTGTCCGATGCGGCGGCGGCGACCGACGCCCTGGTCCGGGCCGGTGCGACGTTGATCGCGGCGCCGGTGGAGACACCGTGGCGGTCGCTCAATGCACGCCTCGACGGCCCGGCGGATCTCCAGCTCACGCTGTTCCAGGAGCTCGACCCCGAGCGATGAGCGTCAGTCGGGGCCGCGCTGGCACGATTCCGCGATCGCGGCCACGATAGGGCGATGACCCGCCGGGTGCGACCCCGTTGCCTCCCCCGCCCCCCGTCGATCGCGGCGGTCGCCGTCGCGGTCCTGGCCGCCGTGGTCCTGCTTGCCGGGCCGGCCGGCGCGACGTCGCCCGCGTCGGCGGGGAGCCTGCCTCGCTGGACGGGCGGGATCGACCTGTATCGGTCGGGCGTGTTCACCACCCAGAAGTCGTGGCTGTGGTGCACCGCGGCGGACGTCCAGATCATGCGCAACATCGTGGATCGGCTGTCCAACCACTCGAAGGCGCAGCAGCGGCGGTACTTCTCGTACATGCGGGCGCATGACCGGTACGCGATCCCGGTCAGCGAGGGCGTGGACCCGGCCGGCTGGACCGCCGGCCTGCGGCGGTACGTGGACAGTCGCTATCGCCTGGTCGCCAGCAGCAGCTTCAAGGCCGCCCTGCGGTCGGCCGTGCGCAGCCTGCGGCTCACCAACCTGCCGGTCGGGATCACGGTGTCCCACGGCGGTCACGCCTGGATCCTGACCGGGTTCACGGCCACGGCCGATCCCGCCGTCACGAACCGGTTCACCGTCACGAGCGTGCGCGTCACCGGACCCCTGTGGGGCCTGCAGAGCCGGTCCTACGGCTACGACATGCACCCCGACAAGAAGCTCACCCGCCAGCAGTTCCGGTCGTTCTTCACGCCCTGGCACTACGCGGGGGTGCGGATGGCCTGGGAGGGCGACTGGGTGTCCGTGCAGCCGATCGGTGGGTCGGCGGCATCGGCTTCCGCGGGTACGGCGCAGGTGGTCGCGGCGCAGGGAGGCAGCGCCACGTCCGAACCGTCGCCCGGTGCCGCAGCCCCGGTGGTCACGTCGCCGGGGGCCCTCGCGACAGCTCCAGCGCGCGTGGTGCTGGCGGCCTCGGCAGCCGCCGGGGACGGCGCGCGACCCACCGCGCGCGCGGCGCCGCCGGACGAGACCCGGCGACCGCCCGGCATGGACGTGGATGCCGGCCTGGGGATCCTGGTCCTCGTGGTCATCGTCGCGGGCGTTGCCGGCCTGCAGGCGAGACGCATCGCCGCCCGCCGGAGGGGATGAACAAGGACCGCCCGCGAGGTTCCAGCCACCGAACGTACAGGGTCCGCCCTGACCTCTCGGTCGTACATCGGGGTGCCGGACCGGTCTATCGTCCACCCGATGTTGCAGCTGGTGGACTTCTACAACGTGCTGGGCGTCGATCCAGCGGCAGAGCCCGAGGCGATCAAGTCCGCGTACCGGACGCTGGCGCGCCTGTATCACCCGGACATGCCGGGCGGGTCGCACGCGCGCATGGTCCTGCTCAACCGGGCGTGGGCGGTCCTGGGCAACGAACAGGCGCGCAGGGTGTACGACCGCGGCCGGCGTGTCCTGGCGCCGCCGACGCACGCGCCCGCCGCGCCGGCACCGGAGTGGAGCCCGAACCCGGGCACGCCGGTGGGTCCGGCGTCGGGCACCGTGCTCGATTTCGGGCGCTATGCCGGCTGGTCGTTCGGCCAGATCGCCCGCCAGGATCCCGACTTCCTGGAGTGGCTGATCCGGACCCCGATCGGCCGGCCGTATCGGTCCGAGATCGAGTCCGTGCTCGCGCAGCGCGCCCGCGCGACGACGGCGACCGCCACCGCCGAGCCGGACAAGCGACGCAGGTTCAGCCGTCGCTGAGCGCGCGCCCGTCGGCTATGGCAGCGGCGCCCACTGCAGGTACAGCTTGCCCTGCACCAGCCAGATGGTCGCGAGCCCGTCGGTCATCGCGAACTTGACCGGGTTGCCGGTCAGGTAGTCGAGGTTGACCTGGTCGACCCCGGTGCCGAGCACCGGTGCCGTGGCAACCTGGACCGCCGGCGAGCCGTCGGCCGGCTGGCGCAGCAGCTCCTCCTGGGCGCGCGAGCGCTGGTAGTAGACCCCCGTCGCGTCACCGCCCACGACCTGGTTACCCTCGATTGGGATGGTGGCGGAGGGGCCTCCGGTCCCCTCGATGAACATGGCGTTGCCCGACTGGTCCGTCGTCCACAGGCCATCACCGGCGGGGAACACGCCGTAGAGGGTGCCCAGGTCCACGAACGCCGGGTCCTCGTCCGTGAGCCGCGACAGTGAGCCCTGGCTGCAGCTGCAGTACACGGCGGTCGGCGCATCCTGGCAGCAGCCGCCCATGTAGCCGAGGTCCACGCTCCGGCCGGGCTTGTTGGTGTCGGGGTCGATCCGGGTGAGCTTCGCGCCGGTGTTGGAATTCAGGTCATAGGCGGATGTGTCCACGAACCAGACCGAGGTGCCCATCGACACGATCCGCGGGCCCGTGTACCCGAACGTGCACGGGATGGGGAATGTCGCCTGGACGTCGAGCGTGGCCGGATCGAACCGGGTGACCGTGCACACCCCGCCGCTCGAATTGGTGCTCAGGCCAGAGGCCCAGAGCGAGCCGTTGGCCACGTGGAGGTCCGTCGCCCGCGGCTCGTCGACCTGCTTGATCACCTTGCCGGCCTTGGGGTCGATGGCCAGGATCTGCGGCTTGCCGGCAGCCGTGTCCACCGACAGGTCGATGATCCCGTCCGCCGAGATCGCCTGGCCCTGGATGTCCACCGCCTCGCCGATGGGGACGAGATTGATCGGGCCGCTGGCCCCAGCTCGAGGGGGACGGGCTCGCGGCGCCGGGGCCGACGATCCCGCTGTCGTACAGGTCCTGCTGCGCCTGGTAGGTGCCCGCGAAGCCAGGGTTGCCGGTCGCCTCCGACGTCGTACACGCACTCGGGATGGAGCTCCTCGTCCGTGATCGCGGCGCAGGCGTTCTCCGCCGTCGTGACCAGGTCCGGCGGGAAGCTGGGCGACACCTGCGTCGGGGCATCGGCCGGGAAGCCGCGGTCCGTGAACGTGGCCGTGGACGTGCCCGGGTCATAGTCGAACAGCGAGGTCGCGTCGGTCACCCGCCACGCGTCGGCGAACTGCCCGTAGAGGATCTGATCCCGCGTTGCCTTGTCCGGGGCGGCGGGCAGCTGCGTGCCGTCGGGGAGGGCCGGGACGCCCATGCCGCCCGGGACGATGGGGCCCAGCAGACCCGTCCCGTCAGCGCCGAGCGCCGCGGATGGCTGGATCACCGCATTGATCCCCCACTCGCCCACCGAGAGCGCCCACAGGATCGTGCCGTCGGGGAAATCCACCTCGACGCCTGTTGGCACAACCTTGATCGAGCCCCCGCCCAGGTCCACCGGCCCCCCCGGATTCGCGGGCTGGCCGTCAACCTTCACGGTCAACGCGCCGCCGTCGGACGCGGCAGCGTAGATGCCGACCCGGTGCCCGCCGACCAGCATGGCGACGGCCGAGTTGATCGAGACCGCCAGCCCGGAGATACCGACCCCCGCCAGCTCCGGGCCCACGGGCACCTGGCGCGCCTGGATCTCGAGGCTGCCATCGGGCGAGCGCAGGAGCGTGAACTCGCCCGCGGCCTGGAAGTCGTAGACGTACCGGTTGACGGTGCGCAGGTGCGGATCGCCGTTGGAGTCGGGGCAGCTCGTCTTGCACGGGGTGCTCGGGGGTGCCGTCGGCACGGTCTTGCAGAACTCGTCGAGCGTGTGGCCGATGATCTTGGCCTTGGCTCCATCGAGCCCGCCCGTGAGGGCGAGCTCGAAGACGTTGCCCACGGCCTCCAGCTCCGGGCCCGTGTGCACCTGCCCCGGACGGGCAGTCGCAGCCGCCCGACTTCGTGCACAGCCAGCGCTCCGACGTGTCGGTCTCCCGCGCGGACGGGCTGGTATGGAGCCTGACGTGACCCGTGCTGCGCAGCTCGACGACGTCGGCGGCCGAGGTGATCGTCCAGTACTGGTTGAGCACCACGTCGGCTTGGAAGGCCTTCACGTCCAGCTGCGTCAGGGTGTACTCCTGCGGCGCCTTGGCGTTCGGGACGGCCCAGGGTCCCGTGGCGCTCCATTCCGGACCCAGCGTGCTGTTCTTGAACAGGCCCGATGCCCACGTATCGAGGAAGGGGTCGCTCTGGGCGCCCGCCGCCTTGAAGGCGGCGGTGTTGGCCGATGGCACGTCGCCCGCACCCTCGTACGCGGTGATCATCTGGTCGAAGTGGCCCCAGGGATCGATGCCCTCTTCGGCCAGGTGCTGGTAGAAGCCCAGGGCGTCGTAGCCTCGCTCGCCGAGGGCTCGCTCTGGGTGCTGGAGGTAGTTGTTCCACCAGCCCGCCCCGGCACCGCTGGGCCCACCGACGGATTCGCCGGCCCACTCCGCCTGGCCCTCCTTGATCCAGTCCGGCAGGGGGCGGTTGTTCATGTGGCCCAGCAGGTCGAACTGGTAGCAGTGGAACATCTCGTGCGCCATCGTTGCCCGCACGATCTCCTCGTCGCCGCTGTTCTGCAGCAGCGGGTTCACGTGGATGTCACAGGTCGATGCCCCCAGGATCGGGCGGATGACGGAGTACGTGACGGCGTACTCGTACGACTCCCCTTCCTGGGCCTTGTTGACCGTGACCTCGTAGCCGATCCCGAGGCTGCGGCCAAGCTTTCCGTGGATGTCCCCTTTCGCGATGTTCGCGAACCCCTCGTAGTACGCCTGGAGCGTGGCGTCGGCCAGGACGGCCCTCGGCGCCAGCCCGGAGGAATCGGGTGGGTAGACGTGGGCGTTCGGATCCGGCGCGAGGGCGGTGTCCACGGCGGTCCGCTGATCCGGGGTCAGCTGGTCCAGGTACGGCGTGATCCAGTCGACGGCGAACGTGCCGTCCATGCGCTCGTACATGGGGGTCTGGGCCCCCGCCGGCGGCGTCACGCCCGGCAGGGGCGCGATGGCGAGCGCGAACGCCTGCAGCGCCGTGTCCATGTCCACGGTGCCGTCTGGCTGCTCCTTCGCCCACAGCTGCTCGTAGGGGGACAGGTCCGAGACGGCGATGGGCGCCGGCGGCGGCGACCCGCCGTTGAGCAGGGCCACGACGATGACGACGAGCGCGGCGAGCAGGAGGAGCGCGAGCAGGAGGAGCAGCAGCAACCAGCGTCGATCCAGGCGGAACGCGCGCACGCTCATTCCCAGCTGCGGGTTCCGGACCCGGTCGCGGGACGACACTGGCGACGGTGACCGGAACAGTCGCAACTGTCCCTCGTGGCGCGCAAAGCGTCAAGCGGGGGCCCTGGAGACGGCTTTCAAGTGGCTCCTGCCGCTGGGAGCATGCCCAGCTGGCGGAGCATTCCCAGCGCGTCCAGCTGATGCCAGTGCTCGGCGACCCGACCCTCCTCGACCCGGAGGATGTGGATCTCCTCGATCGTGTACCGCCTGCCCGTGGGCGCGAGGCCCATGAACGGCCCGGTCTGGACGGCCGACGACGTCAGGCGTATCGCCACCCGATCGTGGTCGACGATGGTGTCCTCGATCACCATCGTCGTGTCCGAGAGGGCGCCGGAGACGCGGGTGATCGCAGCCTTCATGACCTCGGGCCCGGTCCCCGGCAGGCCGTGCGACACAAAACCGGCCGTCACGAGCGCATCGACGGCCTCGGCATGACCGGCAACGAACACCTCCTCGATGAAGCGATGCGCGACGGCCGCCGGTCCCGCGGGAATCACGCGCCACCGGGCGTGGGCTGGACCGCCGGACCTCCGGCCGGTACGGTCCGCTTCTGCCATGGGGTCCCCAGGATCGGCAGCAGCCAGCGGTCGACCCCGTAGTAGCCGGCCACCTTCCAGGCCATGATCACGCCGACCGCGAGCGCGAACATCACGGGGTTGGTCGAAGCGGAGCCGGCAAGCAGGTACGCCATGTTCATGAACGCGCCGAAGAACGCCGCGAACCCCGTCAGGATGCCGAGGATCAGGCCCAGACCGACCGCGATCTCGCCGAACACGATCAGCTTGGCGAACCAGGTGTAGGCACCGTTGTTGAGCAGGAACGTGAGGAACTCGCGATACCAGTCATAGGTGATCGCGCCCTTGCCGGCGTCGGACACCGTGGTCGCCGACTGCCAGTACCCCTGCAGGGCGGCGCCGCCGTCCATCCAGCCCGTGCCGGTGAGCTTGTGCCAGCCGGCCTCGAGCCAGGTGAAGCCCAGGAACAGCCGGATCGGGAGCCAGACCAGCCCTGCCCGCGAGTTGCCGAACAGGAACCGGGCAAACGCCGGACCCTCGATCTCGACCTGGTCGGAGGCAGGATCGCGCCGCGAGTCGACGTACAGCACCACGACCAGGGCGATCGCGAGGATCCAGAACGCCCACTGCACGATGATGGACAGCGAGTCCGGAACAGCCACCCATGGGTTGACCATCCAGACCAGGAGGATAGCGGCGACGACGCCGATCGCGACCGCCGCGGAGCGCGCCTGGGACATGAAGGCCTCCCGTCCCAGTGAGCCGCGGCTCCGCCGGTGGGACGAAGCCGGCGCGAGTCTTCGCGGCCGCGGGCTCTCCGCGTTCAGATGCCGTGTTCAGGCTAGTTATACGACTCCCGCGAGGACCTGTCCGGGGAGCCCTCCTACGCCTGCCTGACCGACCTGGTGGCGGGGATCCCGGACTGCGGCACGACGGTCAGCCCAGGATCCGCCGTTGCTTGATCCGGGTCCGGTCACCGGCAAACGGCCCCTCGCCCGGCCCGAAGGTCTCCACGATCGGGCGCATGGCGGCAGGAAACTCGACGACCGACGATCGGTAGTCGATGTTCAGCCCCGTCAGCCCATCGCGAAGCCGATCGGCGGCCGATTCCCGCCAGCCCTGGTCCACCCCGTCGAGATCGCCGAGCTCCAGGTCGATCACCGGACGAGGGGTGCCGGTCTCGTCGTCCCGGACGGTGAGCAGGAACGATTCCAGCCGGGGCGCGATCGTGGGATCGCGGTAGACGAGGGCCTCGATGTCCTCCGGGTAGATGTTCGAGCCCATCACGCTGATCGTCGCGTCGCGCCGACCGTTGACATACACGAACGGCAGCGGGATCGGCTCGACCCACGGCAGTGCGCCGCGCGGGCCGGCCGTCTCGGGAGCCAGTCCGATGGTCCGGATGTCGAAGCCGAACTCGCGCAGCACGTCCCGGACCCGCCCGAAGGGCAGCACCCCGCCCTGGTCGTGGACGTCATAGCGGATGCGCGGAGCGAGCAGGTCCAGCCGGCTCACCGTGCACACGATCTCGTGGTCGGTGTTCGCCTCGAGGAAGTGGATGAGCGGGTTGTACTGGAACACCATCGGCAGCCGCGGATCGGGCCCGAACAGCCGGACGCGGATGTCCGGGCGGGCGCGCGCGAGCCGGCGGAGCGCGATGCTGACCGGGGATTCGCCGGCCATCCCGATCTCGATGTCCGTGGCGCCGTATCCCGAGAAGACCGACGCGAACCGCACCAGCAGGTAGTCGCGCAGCTCCTCGGTCATGCCCTCGCCGCCGACCAACGCATGCATCGAGTAGTGGGCCCACGGGAACGAGCGTCGATCGCCCTCGTCGAGCAGGTGCTTCAGGAACGGCGGGTAGCCGCTGATGAGATAGCGGTAGGTCGGCCCGAGGTAGGACAGCGTGGACAGGATCTTGTCGATGTCCGGCCCGGTGGACTTCACGATCCCGTGGCGGAGCATGCCCAGGCTCATGTTGAAGCCGGTCGCCCATGCGCCCATTGAGAAGGCGTTGATCGTGACCAGCGGCTGCGTGCCAAAGGCGTAGCGGGCGAAGAAGCCGATGTTCCGGTGCGCCACCAGCCGCTCCCGCGGGCCCCGGATCCAGTTGTACGGAGTTCCGGTGGACCCGCTGGACTCGTCGATCGTCGTCCCGGCAAACGGCACGCTGCCGCCGACGCAGCGCCCGAGCATCGGGAAGCGGTCGATGTACGAGGGCTTGTCGGTTGCCGGCAGGTGACCCAGGATGCCGAGCGGGAACAGCTCGTCCGGGTCAACGCCCGCGTCGAGAAGGAACTGCCGGTACGCGGGGACGCTCCTGGCGGCCCGCCACGCCGCCCGCTCCGCCCGCAGCTGACCGAGGCCGGCCAGGATGGGCGCCGGTGTCCATCGGAACAGGGCCCGCAGCCAGCCGTACCGCAGACCGACCATGCGGAAGGTGACGTCCAGCGGGAGGAGCCAGACGCCGCGGCCCAGGCCCACCAGCCACGCGGCGCCGTGCCGAGCGACATCGCGCAGACCGGTGGCGACCGACATCAGGCGGGACTGCGGAACGTCCAGGGTGTTCACCGGATCTCCTCTCCGGTGCATCGACGCCTCCGGGCGCTCGACGTTGCAGGGGGGTCCAGTGGGCAACGAGTCGCGGTGGTCGCCGGCGATATCCGGCAATCCGGGCGTCGCGCCTAGAGCACTCGTCGGCCGGGCGTCATGCCCGCCAGCAGCTCCGTGGCAGCGACGATGTGCTTGCGGTTCAGCATCGCGAACGCGTAGCGCATGATGATCCGGCGGTCGGCGAGCGATCGGGTCCGCGCATCCGTGACCGGGATGAACGCGGGGTCGGGCGACTCGATGAAGATCGAGAGGTCGCCGCCGGCGGGGATGTACACCTCGGCCGTCAACGTGTGGCCGGGCGTGACGAACACCATGGGCTGCGCGACCTTCGGGATCCGGAACTCGGGCGGGGTCTCGCGGGGCTCCTCCGGCGCCAGCTCGCCGATGAGGGTGACCTCTGTCGGGCTGATCCAGATGCTCGGCGCCGTGACCTTCGTGGGGTCGCCGTTGCGCCGCAGCACCATGGCATCGCGCAGCTCGATCAGCCCCGGTTGGTTGTTGAGGAAATCAGACAGCCGCTGGAACCGACCGAGGTCAAACGATCCCGCCACGCGCAGGTGCAGGCCCACGAGCTCGACCTGCACGACGCGCCCGGCCGCCGCATGGGGCGACGGGAAGGCCGTGATCGCCTCCTCCGTCAGGAGGTCTTCGAGGTGGGTCGAGACGTCGCCGTCGACGTCTCGTTCCGCGAGATCGGCGCCCGGGGCCGTCGGCAGTTGCATGGCCATCGTTGTGCATCTCCAGGGTGCCGATCAGCGCCATTTCGCGGGCTCGAGAGCGAGCGAGCGGTTGTCGAGATCGCGGCGGCTGGCCGTCGGCGCCGCCGGCAAGGCTAGGCGCAACGGTCCTCCCCGGACACTCCCCGATAGTCCTGGGAGGACGTCACGGGCGAGCGCGGCGGCGATGGCCCGCGTGGCCCCGCGGGAGTCGTACGCTCGACGCAGTCGCCCCGCTACAAGGCCCTCGCCAGGTGGTAGTACATCTGGTTCCAGCGGAGCTCGTTGCGAACGTCACGCAGCCTTGTCGTCTCGCCAATAGCAACGAGCTCGAGGCCGGCGATCTCGGCGAAGTCCTCGATGACACCGAGGCCGATCGCCTGACTGAAACTCGTGTGGTGGGGACCCCCGGCCATGAGCCACGCCTCCGCCGCGGTCCGTAGCGTCGGCCGCGGCTTCCAGACGGCCCGCGCGACCGGCAGCCTCGGCAGCGGCTCGAGCGGCTCTACGACATCGACCTCGTTCGCCACGAGCCGCAGACGCGTGCCCAGATCGAGCATGCCGACCACGATCCCGGGGCCGGGCGGTGCGGTGAACGCCAGCCGTACCGGATCCTCCTTGCCACCGATCGCGAGCCGATGGATCTCGCAGCTTGGACGACCCGAGGCGATGGTCGGGCACACCTCGAGCATGTGCGCACCCAAGGCAACGGGCGAGGACGGGTCGAGGTGGTAGGTGTAGTCCTCCATGAATGAGGTTCCCCCGGGAAGCCCGACGGCCATCGTCTTCATGATCCGAACGAGGGCGGCGGTCTTCCAGTCCCCCTCGGCGCCGAACCCGTAGCCGTCGGCCATCACCCGCTGCACGGCGATCCCGGGCAGCTGGCGCAGACCGACGAGATCCTCGAACGTGTCCGTGAAGGCACCGAAGCCACCCTCGACCAGGAAGCCACGCAGGGCGATCTCGATCGCGGCCGCGTCCCGGAGCAATTCGTGCCGCTCGCCATTGGTTCGCAGCACCGGCGCGACGTCGTACTCGTCCTGATATGCCTGGACCAGCGCCGTTACGTCGGACGGGCTGACGTCGTCGACCCGTCGGGCAAGCTCGCCGATGCCATACCCGTTGACCGAGAACCCGAGCCTGATCTCCGCCTCGATCTTGTCCCCTTCGGTGACGGCGACCTCGCGCATGTTGTCCCCGAACCGGGCGATCTTCAACGTGTGCGCGTCGTGCCAGGCAGCCGCGGCCCGGCTCCACGTGCCGATCGAGGCATGGACCTCCGGGTCCTGCCAGTACCCAACGACTGTCTTCCGGGCCAGGCGGAGGCGGGTCTCGATGTAGCCGAACTCACGATCGCCGTGGGCTGCCTGGTTGAGGTTCATGAAGTCCATGTCGATCTCGCCCCACGGGAGATCGCGATTGTGCTGCGTGTGCAGATGCAGCAACGGCTTCTGGAGGGCCGTCAGGCCGCCGATCCACATCTTCGCGGGCGAGAAGGTGTGCATCCAGGTGACGATTCCCACGCACGCGGGAGCGGCATTCGCCTCGAGCATCAGGTGCCGGATCCCGGTTGCGGACGTCTGAACCGGCTTGTTGACGACCCGAACGGGGATCTCCGCGGCATCGTTCAGGGCGGTGGCGACGTCGTGCGCATTGGCGGCGACCTGGCCGAGGGCCGCATCGCCATAGAGATCCTGGCTGCCGGTGACGAACCAGACTTCGAGCGTCTTGAGGTCAAGCATCTGCCTGCTCCGAAGGGCTCAATGCAATCGCTCGACTCGATTCGTGATCTGGCCGGCGGCGCAGGCGAGCGCGGCCTCGTCCGGATCGACGAGGTCCGTGAGGACGGGCCGCAATCCGGCCGCGGAGATCCGGTCATTGGCACCGCGGCCCATGCCGCGCGCGATGACGTACTCGCAATCCGAGATTGGAGCGATCATCTCGTCGTGGCGCGCGTCGGCCGCCGCGCCCTCGTGCGAGCCGTCGCTGCCGTGGCGAGCGCCCTCCAGGTGCGGAGCCGACTTGGGGCGCGTCTCGCGCCGAACGACCACGCCGTTCTCGACCGTGATCACGAGGTACGCACGGGCGCGCCCGAAATGCGCGCTGATGGTCCGGCCGTCGTCCGTGACCAGGGCGATCTTCATGGTGTTCTCCAGGGATGGGCGGAACCGTGACCGCGTGATCGTTCGCGCCCTGACCATACATCGATGGCGGCGATTGGCCGTGCTCGAGGCGCTGGATGCCCTGGGCCGGCACCCCACCTGCAGGATGTTGCGTATGGCGGTCATCCGCGGAGCGTCCAGCGTTCGCGGATGCCGAGAGAGGAGAGCCTGCGCACCGTGCGGAGCGTGGCACCAATCCAAACCAACGACGCGTCGCCGGCGAAACCACTATCTGTCGGCATCCGATCGCCACGCTCCTATCATCGGCACAGCGGCGACGGCGGTATCGCTGGCCTGACAGTCGCCCGCACAAGGGGGTCGCGACGGACGACCTGAAAGACCGGAACCACCGCGAAGCGGCCAACGAGCTGGCGTGACTGACGGCAGTTCCTTCTACGCACCGACCGCCCGTGGCCGGCGCGACGTCGGCGACCGCGATCGCGTCACCAGCGCCGACAGCAGCCCCGCCGACATACCTGCCGCATCCGCTGCCGGTTGCCTTCACGCATGGACGCTGGGGCGGATCCGCGCCGTGGCTCCCCGAGTGGTGACCCACCAGCTCGCCTGAGCTATCCGCGGTCACATGCGCCGCGGGGACCAGTCCCTGCACGCCTGACAGTCGTTATCGGCCCACCTTGAAGTTCCGGCTCACCGTGGAGGCCGGGTTGTAGACGGCGTTGCCGGGCTGGTCGGCCAGGACGGTGCACATCCCGGGGGCGACGAAGGTGATCGTCGCCCCGTTCTCGCCACCCGCGGTGCAGACCGACGGGGTCGACGTCGTGAACGTCACCGCGAGACCCGAGGAGGCCGTCGCGCTGACCGTGAGCGGCGAGTCGGCCATCGTCTGGGCGCCGGGGTTGGCGAACGTGATCGTCTGGTTGAGCTGCTTGACCTTGAAGTTCCGGCTCACCGTGGAGGCCGGGTTGTAGACGGCGTTGCCGGGCTGGTCGGCCAGGACGGTGCACATCCCGGGGGCGACGAAGGTGATCGTCGCCCCGTTCTCGCCACCCGCGGTGCAGACCGACGGGGTCGACGTCGTGAACGTCACCGCGAGACCCGAGGAGGCCGTCGCGCTGACCGTGAGCGGCGAGTCGGCCATCGTCTGGGCGCCGGGGTTGGCGAACGTGATCGTCTGGTTGAGCTGCTTGACCTTGAAGTTCCGGCTCACCGTGGAGGCCGGGTTGTAGACGGCGTTGCCGGGCTGGTCGGCCAGGACGGTGCACATCCCGGGGGCGACGAAGGTGATCGTCGCCCCGTTCTCGGCCACCCGCGGTGCAGACCGACGGGGTCGACGTCGTGAACGTCACCGCGAGACCCGAGGAGGCCGTCGCGCTGACCGTGAGCGGCGAGTCGGCCATCGTCTGGGCGCCGGGGTTGGCGAACGTGATCGTCTGGTTGAGCTGCTTGACCTTGAAGTTCCGGCTCACCGTGGAGGCCGGGTTGTAGACGGCGTTGCCGGGCTGGTCGGCCAGGACGGTGCACATCCCGGGGGCGACGAAGGTGATCGTCGCCCCGTTCTCGCCACCCGCGGTGCAGACCGACGGGGTCGACGTCGTGAACGTCACCGCGAGACCCGAGGAGGCCGTCGCGCTGACCGTGAGCGGCGAGTCGGCCATCGTCTGGGCGCCGGGGTTGGCGAACGTGATCGTCTGGTTGAGCTTGACGGTCGCCTGGCTCACCGTTAGGAGGGTGTGCCCGCTCACGGCGCCGAGGGTCGCACTGATGGTGCTCGTGCCCGGGCTCACGCCATGGGCCAGCCCGGTCGTGGCGTCGATCGTCGCCGCCGCAAGCGTGTCCGAGGTCCAGTTGACCGACGTGGTGAGGTCGGCGGTCGAGCCGTCGGAGTAGGTGCCGGTGGCGGTGAACTGCTGGTCCGTGCCGGCGGCGATGGTCGGTGTTGCCGGGGTGACCATGAGGCTGGCGAGGCTGATCCCGGTGCCGCTGACGGTGTACGGGATGGTGAGGCAGCTGCCGCCCGCGATCGGGCACTCGAACACGTTGGTCGTGCCGCTCGACGCGGTCAGCGCGGTCGGGTGGTACGACTCCTTGACCGTGCACGTGCCGGGGCCGCTGAAGCCGCCGCCCGCGCCGCACGTGTCGAAATCGAAGCTGAACGGCATGTTGAGCCCGCTGCCCGAGGCGATCTCGGTCCGGTAGCCGCTGTCGACGGTGATCGTGATCGACTGGCTGACGGTCGTGTTGATCGGCACGTTGCCGAAGGCGACCGTGGGCGGGCTGGCGGCGGCCAGGCTGATCCCGGTGCCGCTGACGGTGTACGGGATGGTGAGGCAGCTGCCGCCCGCGATCGGGCACTCGAACACGTTGGTCGTGCCGCTCGACGCGGTCAGCGCGGTCGGGTGGTACGACTCCTTGACCGTGCACGTGCCGGGGCCGCTGAAGCCGCCGCCCGCGCCGCACGTGTCGAAATCGAAGCTGAACGGCATGTTGAGCCCGCTGCCCGAGGCGATCTCGGTCCGGTAGCCGCTGTCGACGGTGATCGTGATCGACTGGCTGACGGTCGTGTTGATCGGCACGTTGCCGAAGGCGACCGTGGGCGGGCTGGCGGCGGCCAGGCTGATCCCGGTGCCGCTGACGGTGTACGGGATGGTGAGGCAGCTGCCGCCCGCGATCGGGCACTCGAACACGTTGGTCGTGCCGCTCGACGCGGTCAGCGCGGTCGGGTGGTACGACTCCTTGACCGTGCACGTGCCGGGGCCGCTGAAGCCGCCGCCCGCGCCGCACGTGTCGAAATCGAAGCTGAACGGCATGTTGAGCCCGCTGCCCGAGGCGATCTCGGTCCGGTAGCCGCTGTCGACGGTGATCGTGATCGACTGGCTGACGGTCGTGTTGATCGGCACGTTGCCGAAGGCGACCGTGGGCGGGCTGGCGGCGGCCAGGCTGATCCCGGTGCCGCTGACGGTGTACGGGATGGTGAGGCAGCTGCCGCCCGCGATCGGGCACTCGAACACGTTGGTCGTGCCGCTCGACGCGGTCAGCGCGGTCGGGTGGTACGACTCCTTGACCGTGCACGTGCCGGGGCCGCTGAAGCCGCCGCCCGCGCCGCACGTGTCGAAATCGAAGCTGAACGGCATGTTGAGCCCGCTGCCCGAGGCGATCTCGGTCCGGTAGCCGCTGTCGACGGTGATCGTGATCGACTGGCTGACGGTCGTGTTGATCGGCACGTTGCCGAAGGCGACCGTGGGCGGGCTGGCGGCGGCCAGGCTGATCCCGGTGCCGCTGACGGTGTACGGGATGGTGAGGCAGCTGCCGCCCGCGATCGGGCACTCGAACACGTTGGTCGTGCCGCTCGACGCGGTCAGCGCGGTCGGGTGGTACGACTCCTTGACCGTGCACGTGCCGGGGCCGCTGAAGCCGCCGCCCGCGCCGCACGTGTCGAAATCGAAGCTGAACGGCATGTTGAGCCCGCTGCCCGAGGCGATCTCGGTCCGGTAGCCGCTGTCGACGGTGATCGTGATCGACTGGCTGACGGTCGTGTTGATCGGCACGTTGCCGAAGGCGACCGTGGGCGGGCTGGCGGCGGCCAGGCTGATCCCGGTGCCGCTGACGGTGTACGGGATGGTGAGGCAGCTGCCGCCCGCGATCGGGCACTCGAACACGTTGGTCGTGCCGCTCGACGCGGTCAGCGCGGTCGGGTGGTACGACTCCTTGACCGTGCACGTGCCGGGGCCGCTGAAGCCGCCGCCCGCGCCGCACGTGTCGAAATCGAAGCTGAACGGCATGTTGAGCCCGCTGCCCGAGGCGATCTCGGTCCGGTAGCCGCTGTCGACGGTGATCGTGATCGACTGGCTGACGGTCGTGTTGATCGGCACGTTGCCGAAGGCGACCGTGGGCGGGCTGGCGGCGGCCGCGGACGCGGCGGCCGGAATCGCAAGCAGCAGAAAGACCGCCGCGACCCAGCTCCTGAGATGCATGTCCAACCTTCCACGGGCTGACGCGGCCGCAATTGGCCCGACGCGCTCATGGTGCACGTGCGAGCGCTCTTCGGAACAGCGCGAGGACCAAGAAAGTGGTGCCCGGAGACAACACCCTGGCCGGCGCTCAGCCACTCCCACGAGGCCATCGAGGCGTCGTCTGGAACACGACGATGGCTGGACGGTCACCGAGCGCGTCGACGAGGTGCTTCCGGGCTGGATCCGCCTGGTCACCCGCAGTACGCCGCGACGACGATGCCGGTGCCAGCGTGCCCCGGGTCAGGCGCGTAGCCCGGGCTGGTCTTGACCACGACGATCTCCACGATGTCGCCCGAGATGACATTGCCGAGCTTGCTGACCGAGCTCGACACCGCGACCCCCATGTAGGCGGGGACGGTATCGACCGGAGAGGCGCTGTTCCCCGACGACGTCGTCCACGTCCCGCCGCAGGCTGGCGGCGTCGAACGACACGTCGCCGGCGAATCCCTTGAAGCTCGACGGGCCGGATCCTTGGCTCAACGAGTTGTCCCTGAACCACTGGGAGCCCCAGAACGTCACGCCGGATCCGGTCCCGGCGCTGCCGTCACCGAGGACGAACACACCGCGATCGGGGAAGGCGAAGACGATCGCATCTTGCGCGTCGGCGGATGGCAGGTAGTAGGCGTCGCCGGCGAAGCTGGCCTCGACCGGCTCAGGTCCCAAGCCGACCGACACGCTCGAGACGGTGCAGCTGGCGTCGCCCGACGCGCTGGTCGGAGGCGTCGCGCAGCTCTGGCTGCCAGCGCCACTGCCGAGAGTGAGGGTCAGGCTCCGCCCCGCGATCGGCACGGTCCCATCCTCGAGCAGCTGTCCCGACAGGCTCACTGGGTGGCCCTGCGCGATGACGGTCGGGCCGGTGTAGGTCGTGGTCGTCTCCTCCTTGGTGACCTGGAAGGCCATGCTGTCGTTGCTCGCGAGATCGTCGCCGTCACCGGCGAACACCGCGGAAACGGTGAACGGCCCGGCCGGCTCGATCGGGGTAACCGGACACGTCGCCCGGCCGGTCCCATCGGTCACCGCGGAGCAATGCTCGGAGCCCATCGAGAAGTCGATGGTCTTGCCGGCTATCGACCGTCCGTCGTCCGTCCGGGTCAACGTCGCAGCGAGGTTGGCGACATCGTGATAGTCGGCGCTCGTCGGCCCGTCGTAGCGGAGTGTCGTCCGCGCCTTGTCCACGGCCTGGGTGACGGTTCCATCACTCCCGGTGAAGTTGGGGCTGTCGCTCGTGAACACGGCATCGATGGTGTGAGTCCCCACGCCGAGGGTCGAGGTCGTGATCGCCGCATGTCCCGATCCGTCCACGCTGACCGGCGCAGCGATGTTCACCCCGTCATCCTGGAACTGCACGCTTCCGGTGGCGGTGCCGGCACCTGGCGCATCGACCATGGTCGCGGCAGTGAACGTCACGGCGGCGCCGGACTCGGATGGGTCCGCAGATGACGAGACGGTTGTCGTCGTCGCGGCGGGGTTGACGCGCTGACCCGGCAGGACCAGCCCCTGGAACAGTGTCCCGGTGCTCCCCAGCAGGTTGGGATCGGAGCTCGTGAAGATGGCCTGGACCGGGTGGAGGCCGACCGACAGGGCAGCGGTCGTGAACGAGGCGTGGCCGCCGCCATCGACGGGCTGCGGGCCGCCGATGTCGGCGCCATCTGCGCGGAACTGGACCGTTCCCGCCACGCTGGCCGAGCATGGGTTCGAGACGTCAGCGAACCACGTCACCGGCTCGCCGTAGACCGACGGGTCGACAGAGGACGTCACCTCGGTGGTCGACTGGGCGGCGGTGACCTGCTGCACCAGCGGGTCGCTGATCCCGGCCCCGGCGTCGCTGTCATACGCGAAGGTGATGAAGTGGGTGCCGGCACCAAGGACCGTCGAGATGGTCGCCGAGCTGTGGTTCGTCGGCAGGTCGAAATCGCCCAAGTCCGGGGACAGGGCCTCGGCACCCAGGGCATGCACCCCATCGAAGAAGATCACGCCGCCCAGAGGGGGCGGGATGATCCCATACACCGTCGCCGTGAACGTGACCGTCGTGCACGCGGAGGACGGGTTCTGCGACGACCCGAGGTCGGTCAGCGGAGACGAGGCGGCGACACGCGGGGGAATTGCCGCGAACAACAACAGCACGAAGCCACCAACTACGAACCGGGCTGCCCAGAACCTGGCCATCGCGATCTCCTTCCGCCGGTGCGGCCACGAACCGATCGCGCTGCGCACCGTTCGGCTGCGCACCGTTCGGCCTCGCTTCTTCCGTCTCGCCCGCCGTCCGGACTGACCCCGACCGTATCGATCCCCGGCGCGGCCGCATCCGGGACATCCCGGATGTCCGCTACCGAATTGGGTGCTGCGCGCAGACGCCGCAAGGCGCGCTCGCTCAGCGACTGGGAGCACACGTCTTGGTCGACCGCTCGCGCGAGGCGCAAAGAACGCGGGCGCGTTGGCGGTCGCCACCCGCGATCATTGGTCGCGTGCCCGCGCAGCGGTAGCGGTGTGAGATCCGTGCGCCCGTGGAGGTAGGCGCGGAACGACAGCACCTCCCTGTACGGATCCGGCTCGTCGCACCGCACCCGAGGGTCTTCGTCGCGGCAGGCTGCCAGCAGTGGGGTGAGCCCATCGGTCCCGCTGACGAACGAGTCCAGATCGAGGCGGCCTCGGAAGGGGCTTACCACCGCGAATGCTTCGAGTGGCTCGTGGTCGGGCTCGAGCTGTTTCGACGAGACGTCCTTGGCGGGCTGTCGGTGCCCGTCCACTAGCTGCGGGCAGCACCGGGGGAGGCACCAATGGGCCGCAGCCGAGGTCGGTCACTCACGGAACTTCCCCGGGATCGTCCCGGGCATCGTCGGGTTCCTCGAACTCGATCGTGACGCGTACCAGCTCGCCGTACTCGTCCAGCTCGGCGATCACCGGGAAGGATCCATCCCCTCCGAAGTTCGAGAGCAGGAGCACGGGACGACCGTTGAGATACAGCGACGTCTCGATCGGCGCGTCGATGACCGCCTGGTAGTCGATGCCTGACTTGCCGTGAGCCGCGTGCGGCAAGCAGTAGGTCGGGTCGCCGAGGAGGAGCGTGCCGCTGTCCACCTCGACCATGCCGAGGAAGCGACGCACGAGGGCGGGCTCAGGATCCATCCACTCAATCTCCAGCAACGGCGGGCTTGCTCGGGTTGATCGCACCGTCCGGTTCAGGGTCAATGGGCTCGACCTCCTCGATCACCCGGATCGTGTGGCTCTCGGTCGCGATGCGGTCGAGCACGGTGACGAGGTGGAGAAGGTTCTCGCTGGTTTCGAGGGCCGAGATCGGGAACCGCGGCCAGCCGTTGACCTGGCGCGAGGGTAGATGGACTCCCTCCATCTCGTTCAACGCGCGGCGCAGCTCCTCCCGGGTAGGTTCGGTGTCGAACGGGGGCTGGTGCATCCCGCCCAGCCACACGACGACTCGGCCATCGGCGTGGATCGAGATCGTCGGCTGGCTGCCTCGCGGTTCGAGGTTGAGGTCGACCGGAAACATGAGCTCGGGCTCGGTGGTGGTTCCGTTGGTCGGGAAGCGGGTGAGCACCTTGGCCGTGACACCGGTCGTGGCGGCCAGGTCGCGCTCCCTCTGGTCCGCCCAGGACACAAGCTTCTCGACCACATCGCGGGCCGCGGGGCCGTGCCGCCGGCCGATCTCCTCGGCAAACGACTCCTCGTCCCAGGTGTGCGGCGTGCGCTCGGTGGTCAGCGCGAGATCGAGCACGAGCGGCACGTGGTCCGACAGCCCCTCTGCCACCGCGGCCGGGTCCACCGACAGCGCCGTCACCATCGGGACGAGCGCAGGCGAGACGAACAGGTGATCGAGCTCGGCCCGGCCCCAGGTCGGGATGTGGTCGCAGGTGCCTTCTGCGCCGCAGCAGCAATCGGGCGCGGGCGCGGGGGGTTCGGCGACGATCGTCTTCGCCTCGACGAGCCCGAGTGACCGGATAGCGGCGATCACGGCCTCGGCGCGCGCCACGCTCGTCGGATCCGTCGCCGCACGGGACACGTTGAGGTCGCCCCCCAGGATGACCCGGGCACCGTATGGCGAGTCGAACAGTGGCACGAGGTCGGCCGTGATCCGGAGCATCGTGGCCACCGACGACCCGTCCAGCACGCCGTAGACACTGACGAGGGTGATCGGCTCGATGTCGGCAACGGTGAGCCGCGCGACCGCGACCGATCCCGGGTGCGTGTTGGCAAGCAGGAATCGACGGCGGCTCCACCGGTTGCGAACCGAGCGGAGCGGCTCGACCGACAGGGCCGTGTCGAGCGCGACGATCGCCGAGCCCCAGTTGCGGTGCCCCGCGAGCTCCCCGTACACGGCGCGATCGCGGGGGAGCTCCGACGGCGGCACGGCCTCCTGGACGAGCGCGACCCCGGCACCCAGGGTGCCTGCAAGGTGGGCCCACGCCGCCCGCCGCGTGTCGACGGGGAGCAGCGGCTGGCGCCAGTGGTTGAGGTTCCACGTGACGAGCCGCAGGGGTATCCGCGGTTCGTTCCCCCCGGGGTCCTCCGCCGCCGTGAGCCGTTCCCTGATTCGTCGTTCGTTCACGCGCCTTCCGTTCTTTCACGAGCCACCGTACCCGCCACCCGTGACACCTTGGCTGTCACGGGTTCGGTCTCGATCGCCTCCGGGCCGCGTGCCCTACTTCGCCCTCGCCGCGCACCGGTGCGAGCTCGCACCCGGCGAGGCGTCGACCGGCTGGACGACCCTCGAGCCCGATCCCGACGACGTCGCATACCAGGAGGACGTAACGCGCCTCGCGCCGGCAGAGCTTGGTGACGGAGACGTGCTCGAGGGTTCTGCGAGGCCGTCGCCTGGCCGTGGGGCATGGGCGCGGTTGAGCACCGCACGGGCCTGGAGGGTTGACGAGGGCCAAGGGCGGGACCGCGCGAGTCCCCCTGCTTCAGATGGTAGCCAGCCGGCGCCGGAACGCTTCGACGACACCCGGTCGGAGCACGAACGTCACGCGCTCGATGCCGGTCTCACCGAGCAGGTAGTCGCGCACCGTGCGCAGGGCCACGTCGGCGGCCGTCTCGGCCGGAAACCCGAAGGTTCCCGCACTGATGGCAGGCGAGCAGATCGTGCGGGCCCCGAGCTCGTCCGCCGCCGCCAGCGCGCTGCGGTAGGCCGACGCCAGGCGGTCAAGCTTGTCCTGTCCATGGGGACGCTACCCCCCAAGCCCCCAGGGCCGCTTCCCGCAATGTTCGGGCGCGATCGGGCGCGGACCGCCTGGGGATGTGGAGTTGATCAGGCGTTGAGCCGCGCAAATCGACAGTCCTACAAATGTCGGTTTCGATTGGGCCCGAGCGGCTCGCACTATCTGTGGCGGGTTGAGGCTATTTGATTCTGCGTGATCGGCGGCAGCGCTGCAAAGCGGCCCGCAATGGGCGGAGCGGGCGCGCTTGGCAGTGCCTCGCCGGATTGGCACGCGCATCGATTGCCTGAGTCCGTCGCTGTAAGTGGACAGAGGCCCGCAGCTGGATGGAGAAGATCGCCATGTCGACGGATGTGGAGCCCAAAGTCACAGTCGTAGAAACGGACCTCAAGGCGGGGGCGCTCAATCTGCCCTCCGTCATCATGCAGAGCATCACACACATCGCACCCGCGATCGGGGCGCTGTTCTTCATCCAATTCATCATGGGCAGTGCCGGGCTCGCCATGACGGTCGGCTATCCGATCGGCGTCTTCTTCGTCCTTCTGACGGGGATCGGCCTGAGCGAGCTTGCGCGGGCGATGCCGTCCGCGGGGGGCTACTACACCTACGTCGCTCGCGGCATCCACCCCCGCGCCGGATTCCTCGTCTCGTGGATCTACATGCTGTTTTCCCCGACGGTCGCGGGTCCAGTGCTCGTGTTCACCGGCACCATCTTCGCGGGACAGCTGGGCATCGCTGAAGGGTCGGTCCAGCCATTCGCTCTGGGTTTCATGGTCGTGGGCGTGACCCTCGTGATGCTGCTCCAGTACAGGGGCGTTCAGGTTTCGGGCAAGGCGCTGGTCATCTTCGGGGGGGCCGAAGTGGCGATCATCGCAGCGTTGGGACTTTGGGGCTTCCTCACGCCCGGCCCGGGCGGCTTCAACCTCGAGCCACTCAACCCCTCGACGTTCTTCGCTGCCTCGGGTTTTGCCATCGGCATTCTCTTCGCCATCCAGGCGATGACCGGCTGGGAAGCGGCAGCTCCCATGGGCGAGGAGACAGCCAACCCGCGGCGCAACGTGCCGATCGCACTCATCGGGTCGATCCTGGCCATTGGAGTCTTCCTCACCATCGTCACCTTCGGGCTCATCGTTGGATGGGGAACCGACATTGCCCTCGACCCCGACAAGGGCATGGCGTCGGCATCTGACCTGCCCGGACTCGTGTTGGCCAACCGCTACTGGGGCATCGGCTCGAACTTGGTCCTCCTGGCCATTCTCAGCTCGGCGTTCGCGGTCTCCCTCGCCACCAGCAACGTCTCGACGCGCATGTGGTTCACGATGGCCAGGACGGGCACGCTCCCAAAGGGGCTCGGGAAGGTGCACCTCGCGTACCGCACCCCGACCAACGCCATCCTCGCTCAGTACGTCCTTTCGCTGGCGCTGGGCGCGGGGCTCTACCTCTGGCTGTCGGGCGACATCGTCGCGTTCTCAGGTTCCGTCCAAGGGATGGCCGTCCTGTTCATCTATATCGCCGGGAACATCGCGGTGTACCGGGTGTACCGGACCGAGCGGCGACAGGAATTCAGCGTCTGGAAGCACATGCTTGTCCCGATCCTATCGACGCTCGCCATGCTCTGGGTCGCCTACCAGGTGCTCATCGCCATTCCTGAGGGTCGGGTTGGATGGGCCATCCCGTTCACGCTCTTGTGGGTCGTCGCCGGTCTGATCGTGGCGATCTCGCTGCCCAGCCACACGGTCGCCCGCGCCGGCGAGAGTGCCACGGAACGAGCGGCAACCGAAGAGGAGATTAGGGCTCTGCAGAGCGAGTGGTGAGCCAAGTCAGGTCAGCCTTAGCGGCGGAATCTGGTCTAGCCGGCTCGGCTCCGTGGAAGCGCGAGCGGGCGACCCTGCGATGCTGAGGAGCACCCAATGACACTGGATCCGAGCGTTGCCCAGTTTCTCGTGGACCTCCTATCCGCGGACCATCCGGTGCCTCCGACCCCCGAAGGGTTCCGGGAGGACGTTCGCGCCTTCTTCGCTCAGGTGCGCCCGGCCAACCTCCCGGCGGTCCTTGAGGCAATCGACCTCGACATTCCGACAGACGACGGGGCCACTCTCAAAGCTAGGCTGTACCGACCGCCGAGCCCCCAGGTCGCGGTCGTGCTCTATTTCCACGGCGGCGGATGGACAACGGGCGACATCGATACGCACGACGAAATCGCTCGGGCCCTGGCCCATGACACCGGTTGCCGCGTACTGAGTGTCGACTTCCGGCGTGCTCCCGAGAACCCGTTCCCGCGGCCGCTGCTCGACTGCTTGGCCGCGTGGTCGTGGATCACCGCAGGGTCGGGCTCGATCGTCGGTCTCGCCGACGACGTGGCGCTGGCCGGGGATTCATCCGGTGGGAATCTCGCAGCGGCCTTGTCGCTCCTGCTGCGCGATACCGGACAGCGTGGGCCGTCTGCCCAGCTGCTCATCTACCCCGCGCTCGACCTCACGCTCGCCACCTCTGCTGGCTCGCTTACTCGGGCGGCTCGCGGATACTGGCTAACGGCCGACGATGTCCGGCTCTTCTCGTCGTTCTACGTACCCAATGATGCCGACCGCCGAGATCGCCTGGTAAGCCCATTGCTGGCGCAGAGTCACCATGACCTGCCACGCACAATGATCGTGACCGCCGGCAACGACCCGATCCGCGATGATGGGGATATGTACGGGAGGGTCCTGGCCGATTCGGGAGCGACGGTCTGGCAGCTCCACTTCGGGGCGATGATCCATGGATTCATCGAGTTTGCCCCGACAATCCCAGCGGCCATGCGGGCTCGGAGCGAGGTGTTCACCCTGTTCGGACAGCTACTGAGATATTGCGGGGAGGGAGACTGAGGCTCTCGACTCGTGTCGGCGTCTGTGCGACGGACTGCCTCGAGTGGCCAGGTCGCGCGCGGCCAATTTGCGCGCGGGCCATCTGCCGTGTCATATGCTGGCGCCGGTAGCGAAACCCCCCGTGCAGAACGCATGTGCAGCGAATCATCCGCATAGCTCGCGAGACGGATCCGATCGCAGTCGAGTGGCTCGTGGCCATCGATGCGTTTGACAAGCTCGTCGCGCGTCGGGCACCGCTCGAGACCCTCGCGCGCGTGGCGGCTCGAATGTCATCACGGAGCGTAGGCGTCGATGACAGCTGGAACGGCCGGCGGGTCGAGCTCATCGTCGGGTCCGGCCCATCGGCTGGCTCCGATGATGCCGGCCATGCCGAGGCACTACGCGGGCTGATCGCCGCGATCGCCGCGCGGCGCCTGAAGGGCGGCCGGGCGATGGTGGTCCGGACGGGGTCGGTCGACGCCCTGGCCGCGAGCATCGACGTTGCCGGGGGACGTATCGGCTCTGTGTGGATGATCGCCGATAAGCGGCCATGGACATCGATCGATCAGCTGGTCCTCGCGCGCCTGTCGAATGCAGCGGCGATCGACGCGATCAGCACGCACGCGGAACAATTGGCGAAGTCGCGGGTCGATACGGGGACAGTTGAGCGGCTCCTGGGCTCGGCAGTTAGCGAAGCGGAGGCCTCAGAGGCGGGCCGGCGTGCTCAGCTGCCTACCGCGAAGTCGTACGTTGCGGTCGCGGTCAAGGAGCGGCCGACCGCGGCCGCGAGCCCCGAGGCGATCGCCCAGACAGTCGCGCGAGCAGTCGAGAGGCGGGGACTCATCGCCCGACCCGCGGTCGTGTCTCGTGCCGCCGCGCTGGTGGTGGAGTACAGCTCCGACCTGGCCGCGGCATTCGATGACCTCGCGGCTGCCGCCAAGGACCGCGGATTCTCGCTCGACTTCGGAGTCGGCGAGCCTGGTGACATCAGCCGAATCCATCGTTCTTGGACGGAGGCCCGAGAGGCCCTCGCCCTGCTCGCTGTCGCTGCGGCCGGTGAACACGTCGCGAACTTCCGGGATCTCGGCGTCCTTCACGTGCTGGCGCAACTGCCGCTTGAGGACGTCAGCGAGTTCCCAGACTTTCGGCGCCTGCTAGAGCTACAGGAGAACAGGGCGGGTCCGAATGACCTTGAGATCCTAGAGGCATACCTGGGCTGCCGCTCGCTGCGCAAGACCGCGGCCCAGGTCTATCTGCACTTCTCGTCGGTGGAGTACCGACTCCGACACATCGAGCAGGCCCTCGGGGTGTCACTCGCCGATCCAACGGATCGTTTTCGGATCGAGGTGGCCCTCAAACTGGTCCGCATCCACCAGGCGATAGGCGCCTGAGTGTCGCGCAGGCCGGCCCCGACTCGGTCGGGGTTGCCGCTCGGCTTGCTTGAGGCGGAGAGGTCGGCCATAGCCTTGTGGTACCGGCTGCCGTACGGCCCGTTACAGGATGACGTCGACCACGTCTGGGTGCGGATGCGCGACGGCATCGAGTTGGCCACCGACGTCTACCTTCCCGTCATGCGCGATCACCGCCGCGTTCCAGCGGTGCTCTTCCGGATCCCGTATGACAAGACGGGCGACGATAGCTTCATCCCGCCGATCGCGCGGTTGATGAACGAGCACGGCTATGCCGTTGTGGGTCAGGACATTCGAGGGAAGGTGCGCTCGGGCGGAGAGCTCGAACCGCTCGTTCACGAGGTCAGCGACGGCTCAGACACGCTGGACTGGATCGTGGCCCAACGGTGGTCGAACGGCGCGGTGGCGGTGATGGGCGACTCATACAATGGGTACACCGCCTGGGCCGCCGCCGTCAGCGGCCACCCCGCCGTGCGGGCGGTCGTCCCGCGTGTGATCTCAACGTACGTGGCCGACGATTGGCTCTTCCGTCAGGGCATATTCCGCTTGTCTCTCATCGCGGGATGGGCTGCCTTTGCCACAGTCGGACCGGACCTCATCGAGTGCGACCTCGACTGGGGCACGCGACCGCTGCGCGAGCTCTTGCCGTCATCGCTCGACGGCCAGCGCTCCCGGATCCTCGACAAGTGGATGGCTGAGCCTCGCAGTTCGGCTCACTGGCGGCACAATCCCCTCGGTTCGCATCGCCACCGCAACGTACGGGCGCCCGTGATGCACTGGGGCGGGTGGTGGGACCCGTTCTGTCGCGGACAGATCCGTGACTTCGAAGCGATGCGGCGCACCAGGGGTGCCGGTGCCCAGTTCCTGATGATGGGCGCGACCGACCACGAGTTCCACGAGCATTCATTGGAAACGCGCCGGCCAGTCGACCATATGGCCGACCTCGATCGAAGGCGCAGCCTCCTGCCCACGATGCTGGAACCGGCGCTCCGATTTCTGGCTACGGCGTTCGATGGCCGCCGTCCTTCCGTTGAGCCGGCAGTCCGCTGGTGCCTGACGAACGCTGGTTGGTGTCACAGCGCGCGCTGGCCCCCACCGACGGCACGGCGCGAGGTCCTCTACCTCGTCGACGGCTCGCGGGCTCATCTGGGACCTGAGGGGGGTGGTTTGAGCCCTCGGCTAGAACGACTCAGCCCCAGCGCGCGATGGACCCACGATCCTAACAACCTCGTCCCGTCGCTGGAAGAACCGCCCTACAAGGCACTCGCTCGGGCATTCGACGAACGTGATGTGGAGGTCCGCGATGACGTCCTCACGTTCACAGCGGACGAGCGCCGCAGCCCCCTGGACCTTGCCGGACCCGTCCGGGCACTCTTGAGCATCCAGGCACAGGCTCCGTCAACCCAGATCGTCGCGAAGCTCGTAGACGTCTGTCCCGATGGCCGCGCTTACCGCATCGCGGAAGGTGCCGCCCTTGTCATGAACCCGTCTGACGGTGCGACGACCCGGGTCGACCTGGGGCCGACGGGCTACCGCGTCCTGCCTGGTCACCGGCTTCGCCTCGAAATCGCATCGAGCTCATTTCCCCGATACATTTGGCATCCGGGCACAGCCGAGGACCCGTGGCTGGCCTTGAAGTCGACATCCGTCGAGCATCGTCTCGGACTCAGGAGCCACGACTGCCGGCTCGAGCTCTTCGTTCTGTCCGGTGAGGCGGAGTACTTGTAGCGTTCGGTCCGGCCCGCGGTGGATGCTCTGGTCGCTCTTATCAGAATGACTTCATGTCGGACCGGTCTTCAACTGTGTCGCCATCCTTCTCGGCATGCTTGTGGTCTCCTGTGCGCTCATCTGGGCCGCCATGGCAGCCGGGGACTCCCCAGCCCAAGGCGTCCAGTCACAGGATTGAACTGCCCGCCAGAAATGAGGCAGCCGATCGGCGCGTGCGAGAGCGACATCATGGCGTTAGATCGGAGGGCAACGAACACAGGCACGGTTGACGTAAGCCACGGCAGTGGAGCGCCCGCCGTCATGATCGAGATCGTTGTCCTTCGCCACCAACTCCAGGTCTGACTGCGGCAGGTCAAGCGCCCGGTCTACCCCAACGGCGACCGCGCGCTGTTCGCTGCGGCAAACGGGATCCTTCCCACGGAGTCGTAGTCGAGTGCGGCCCTTCGTGATGTCGCCTCAGGGACGCGTTCTTGGATTTCGTCCCGCGCTGCCGGTCCTAGCCGGGCATCACCACGCCGATCGTGAGCAGGATGTTGGCGAAGATGCGCTGCTCGCCCGTGGCGATGGCCAGCGCCATGTCGAGGCCGCGGGCCATGTCGTAGAACTCGAACCGGCCCAGTCGGGTCGGCTCGTGAGCGGGCAGGATGCGGCGGAAGTCGGCGTAGATCGAGGGCTCGGAGCCGTCGTCGGGACCCATCACGTGGACGGCCTCGATCGGGATCGACTCGGCCAGGACCTCGAGCACGTCGGTGACGGTGAGCTTGCCCGGCTCGAGGTTGAGGAACACTTTCCGGCAGGCCGGGTTGGAGCGCGTGGCGAGCGGGTAGTTGCCGTCCGCGATCAGCACCTGGGCGCCGTGCCCGGCCTCGCCCAAGGCCTGGAGGATCTCGGGATGGAGGAGCCGGGTGGTCAGCATGACGCCTCCTATGACCTGGGATCGAACACGATCTTGCGGTGGACGAGCCGATGGGCGGCGATCTCGTGGAACATGGCGGGGGCATCCGAGAGCGGGACGCGGTGCGAGATCATCGCGGGCATGTCGAGGTCGCCGCTCCGGACGGCGGCCAGGCTGTCAGTCCACTCGTGGCCGGGCCACGGGGCCGAGTAGGACATGAAGCAGCCGGAGAGGGTGAGCTCGCGGCGCATGAACGCCTCCACGAAGCGCATCGGCAGCTCGGCGTCGGCGGGCTGGTTGCCGCCGAGCACGACCAGGCCGCGCGGCCGGGTGAGCTCCACCACAGACTCGAGTGCGGCGGGAGAGCCCGAGGCCTCGAGGGTGACGTCCACCCCGGCCCCGGCCAGGCGCCGCACCTCGTCGCGGAGCGCGATCCGCGACGAGTTCAGCGCCACCTGGGCGCCGAGCGCGCGGGCGGCCTCCAGGTTCGCGTCCTCGACGTCGGTCGCGATCACGAGCGACGCGCCGAGGATCCGCAGCCACTGGACGAGCATCAACCCGATCGATCCCGCGCCCAGCACGACCGCGCTTTGGCCGGACTCGAAGCGGCCGAGGTCGAGGATGTGGCGCGCGACGGTGGCCGGCTCGATCAGCGCGGCGTGCTCGAACGGCACCTCGTCCGGCAGGAGCAGCACGTTCGCCGCCGGAACCACGACCTGCTCCGCGAGCGCCCCCGCGCGCCGGGAGCCCACGAACGTGTAGCTGCCGCAGGCGGAGAAGCGGCCGGCCCGGCACTGGTCGCAGGTGTGGTCGGGGATCAGTGGCACCAGGGCCGCCCGCCGGCCCACCAGCGCCGCGTCCACGCCCTCGCCGACGGCCACGATCACGCCCGCCGCCTCGTGGCCCAGGATCATCGGGTACTGGCGGTGTCCGCGGGCGAAGCGATGGATGTCCGAGCCGCAGATCGAGCTCGCCCGGACCTCGAGCCGCACCCCGCCCGGGCCCGGCTCGGGATCCGGGACGTCACGGACGGCGATCCGGAGGCGATCCTCCAGCACCAGCGCCTTCATGCCACCTCCGCCATGCTCAGGCCACCGCCGCCATCCGCTCGAACTGTGGGAGCATCGCCCGCGAGAGCCCGTGCCAGATCTCGAACAGCTCCCGGTAGCGCGCGTGCCGGGCGGGGTCGGGCTCGAACGTCGTCCGCCGGGTGAGCAGCCGCTCGACGGTCTCGGCGGGGTCGCCCGCGAGGCCGGCCGCCCGCGCGCCGAGCGCGAACAGGGCAAGGCCGGTGCCCCCCTCCGTGCCGTCCGCCAGCCGGGCAACCGTGAACGGCCGGCCCGTGGCGTCCGCCTTGATCTGGTTCCAAGCGGCCGATCGGGCGGCGCCGCCCTGGCCCAGCCACTCGGCAACCCGATGCCCCCGCGCCTCGGCCAGGCGCAGATTGTCCACGACCGCGAACGCGCAGCCTTCGAGCACGGCGCGCGCGAGGTCGGCGCGGGTCGTCGCATACGTGAGTCCCGCGAACACCCCCCGCGGAGTGCTGCTCCACAGCGGCGTCCGCTCGCCCGCGAGGTACGGCAGGAACAGGACGCCGTGCGCCCCGACCGGCGAGGTTGTGGCCTCGCCGGTGAGCTCGTCGAAGCCGGCGCCCGGAGCGCCCACGGTTCCGCGCAGCCAGCGGAGCGCGCCGCCACCGACGGTGCCAGCCTGGAGCAGGTACTGCCCCTCGAGCACGTGGTGGCTGAAGATCAGTCGCGGTTCGACGACGACCTCGGCCACGCTCATCCCGAACCCGCCCGCAGAGCCCCCCTGGTCCTGGGTCAGGCCGGGCCGGGTGACCCCGCTGCCGAGCGCGCCCATCGCGGCGTCGAGGCCGCCGACAAGGACCGGGGTACCGCGGGCGAGGCCCGTGTCGCGCGCGCCGAGCGCCGATACGCCACCCGCATGGTGCCCGGCCCGATGGAGCGGCGGCAGGCGATCGGCCGGGATGCCCAGCGAGCCCGCCACCACCTCGTCCCAGCGCTCGCGCCGGATGTCGAAGCAGTGGAAGCCGTAGGCCTGGGTGAGGTCGCAGGTCGCCTCGCCGGTCAGCCGCGCGACGAGGTAGCCCGACGACGTGAGGAACCAGCGCGCGGCGTCGAACGATTCGGGCAGATGCGTGCGCAGCCAGGCGAGCTTGGGCGCGATGTAGGCGGCGTCAAGCGGGTTCGCGGCAAGGTCAACGAGGGCGTCCGCGTCCGGCCGCGTCCGGAGCTCCGCGGCCTCTGCCTCGGCCCGCCGATCGAGCCAGGTCATCGCCGGGGCCAGGGGCCGCAGCCCGGCATCGACCGCGACCGGCGTCCAGCCGATGCCGTCGAGCGCGACCGCCGCAACCTCGTCGGCGCCCACGCCGGCAGACGCCAGCACGCCCCGCGTCGCCTCGCCCAGAGCCGCCCACCAGCGCCCGGGATCCATCTCGGCCCAGCCCGGCATCGGTCGCTCGAGCTCGCAGGCAACCGACGCGTGGGCGACGATCCGTCCGTCCCCGGTCCACAGGGCGGCCTTGAGCGAGGACGTCCCCTGGTCCAGGGTGAGGACGTGCCGGGCGCTCACGGCGGCGTGATCGTCCCGTCGAGGTCCCACAGGTCCTCCCAGGACTGGCCGGCCTTCCACAGGAACACATGGCCCTTGATGAGGCGGCAGTTGCGGTCGATGCCGGCGATCGCCGCCATCTCCGCGTCGGTCAGCGGCTCGCCGACGGCGCCCGCGAGGTTCGCCGCGAGGTTGTGCCGCCGGGTCGAGAACGGAATCGGTACTTGGCCCCGCTGGATCGCCCACTTGAGGCACACAACGGCCGGGTGCACGCCCAGCCGTCGGGCGGCGGCGGCGATCACCGGGTCCTCGATGTCGACCGTGTCCTCGGGCGTCCGGTCGCGTTCCGGTCTGGCGGGCGAGCCGATGGGCGAGAAGCCGATGGGCACGATCCCCTCTCTGGTCACGAACGCGAACAGCTCGGGTTGCTGGAAGTGGGGGTGCAGCTCCATCTCGTTGGCGGCTGGCCGGATCCGGGCGTCGCGGAGCACGAGCCGAAGCTTCGGGATCGTCATGTTCGAGGTGCCGACGTGCCGCACCAGGCCGCGTTGGACCAGCTTCTCCAGCTCGCCCCAGGTCTCCATGTACCGGTCGTGCAGGTAGGGCCGCGCGTTCGAGTCGCGGGACCCGATGTCCACCCCCGGCTCGTGGGTGTTGGGGAACGGCCAGTGGATGAGGTACAGGTCGAGGTGGTCGAGGCGGAGGTCGCGCAGCGACCGCTCGAACGCCGGAGCGACGTCCACGGGGGCATGGCGGTCGTTCCACAGCTTGGACGTGACCCACAGATCGTCCCGGCGAATCCCGCCGCGGATCGCCCGCTGGAGGACCTCGCCGATCTCCGCCTCGTTGCCGTAGACGGCCGCGCAGTCGACGTGGCGGTAGCCGAGCTCGAGAGCGTCCGCGACGGCAGCGGCAACCACGCCGGCGGGCGCATGGTCCGAGCCGAACGTCCCGAGGCCGATCGCCGGCATCGTCGCCCCGCTTGCGAGGGTCCGCCGCGGGACGAGGTCAGGGTCGATGGGCGTGATGGGCGACACGGGATCCGGCTCGGGTTGTCCGGGCGCACGGGACCGGTGGAGGGTCGTCACGGAATGGCACCTCCAGGCGGCTCCAGGGTGACCGCCGGCAGGAGCCGGGCGACGTCGTCGGGCTCGAGCTGGCCCTGGCCAGGGTGGCGCGCATTGGCTGTTCCCTTGTAGGAGTTCCCACGTCATCGCGGCCGGCCCGGTCCGGTCGAATGTGCCTGCGGGCTCATGCAGCGGCCCGTTCATGCTCGGCCTACCCCTGTCGCGCTGCGACACCTCGGCGTTACCCGAGGGCCGAAGGTTTCGACGTCGAGATCTTAGTTCGCCGGGGTTGCTCCGATGCCGACAGCCATGCCGGCAACTGGCCCAGTGTCGCCCTAGGTCCGTCTCCGCTGAGTGCGCCCTTGGCTGAAACCCGCGCGCCAGGGCTCATGGCGGGCGTGTCGCAGTCCGATGCCGGCGCGCTAGAATGGCGCCCTCCCGAGCGGGAGTAACTCAGTTGGCAGAGTGTCTGCTTCCCAAGCAGAATGTCGCGGGTTCGAATCCCGTCTCCCGCTCCAGTGTCATGAGTCGCGACATCGGTGACACATGAGTCGCGTCATCTGCGACACCTGTGGTCATCCGGTCATCGGAGACCCCGGCCATCGGCCGGGGTCTCGTCGCGTGTTGCGCCAGTACCCGCGCTCGGGCTCGATCCGGTGGCTCGAGAGGACCTCGCCGGTGTCGAGGGCGACGACGGTGACCTCCTGCGCATCGACGATGGCGAGGACCCGGCGGCCGGCGTGGGCCGCGCCGATCCGCAGGTGGTGCATCCGTCCGGCGCGCCGCAGGCTGATCGCACCCTTCTTGTCGGTGGTGTCGTACCGGAGCCGGAAGTGGCCCCGGCCCACGGGGGCCGAGGGCAGGGCCTTCGGGGTCGCGCGGTAGGCCTCGCCCGGGGTCCGGCGGCCGATCGCGCGGTGTGGCCGCCGCTCGTTGTAGGCGAGGCGGAAGGCGTCGATCTGGCCCTGGAGCTCACCCGCGGTCCGGGCCCGCGGCTGTCGCTCGAGCCAGCGCTTGAGGGTCTGGTGGAAGCGCTCGATCTTGCCCTGGGTCTGCGGGTGGCCCGGGGCGCCGTTCTTCTGGCGGATGCCGAGGTACGCGAGCAGGTGCTCCAGGCCGTTGCGGCCACCGACCAGGCGCGCGGTGTACACGGTGCCGTTGTCGGTGAGCGTGGACGCGGGCCAGCCGTGCGCCTCGCCGGCCGCGGTGAAGGTGGCGACCACGTCGTCGCCGCCCACCCTCCGGAACACCGTGCAGCCGAGCAGGCAGCGGGAGTGGTCGTCGAGCCAGCTGATGATCTCGACCCCGCTGCCGTCGGCGAGGCGCCAGTGGGTGAAGTCGGACTGCCAGACCTCGTTGGGCGCCGCGGCCTCGAACCGGATCC
This sequence comes from uncultured Chloroflexia bacterium, assembly GCA_963732805.1. Lineage (GTDB taxonomy): Bacteria > Chloroflexota > Limnocylindria > Limnocylindrales > CSP1-4 > CAIXZV01. The sequence continues at coordinate 750,380 of CAVTAW010000001.1, read as the reverse complement.
AGGCGCTGCGGGGCCGCTTGTGCGGCTCGGGGACGACCAGGCCCGCGGCGTGGAGGATCCGGCGGATCGTCGAGGTCGAGGGCGCGCGGAGGCCCTCGCGCGCGAGGTGCCAGGCGATGGTGGCCGGGCCCGCGTCGAGCCCCTGGCCCGCGAGCTCCGTCCGCAGCGCCGTGATCCGGGCACGGACGTCGTCGGGCACGGCCTGGGGGCTCGACCGCGGCCGGCGGGACCGGGGCTCGAGGTCGTCGAGGCCGCCCTCCCGGTAGCGGCGGAGGAGACGGTGCAGGTGCTGGCGGCTGATGCCGCACTCCGCTGCCGCGTCGGTGACGGACGACTGCGCTGCGACGACCTTGAGGACGGCCACCCGGTGCTTCGACATGGCCGGGACTGTCACCCATGTCCCGACTCACCTGTCGCCGATCAGGTGTCACCTATGTCGTGAACTCAGACACCGTCTCCCGCTCCACCGTCTCCCGCTCCACTTCCCCTTCGTGCTCAGCACGACACCATGCTTGAGTGGGCGGCCCCGATCTCGGGGCCCCGCGGGTCTGGTGCAACGTTCCCCTCCGCTTGCGGCACCAGGTCTGTGTGTCCCGCCAGCGACGTGGTCAATCTGGTTCTTCGGGCGCCCGCACGAGCTCGAAGTGACCGAGGCCCGGGGCTGGGACGCCCGGACAGGAGCCGCACCTCGACGATGCGGTCGAGCGGGAACTCGACGCGGCGATTGAAGACCTCGACGCCTTCGATGGCGGAGGCCTCGAAGACCGACAGGCACGTCTCCTCGTCCGGGACGACCAACGTGACGACATGGCGGACGTCGGGGTCGTGGGTGTCGGTGAGTCTCGCGCTGGCCGCCTCGATGGATGCGACTGATGTCGAGGGCGTGTAACGCTCCACGAGGAAGTACCGGCCACCGACTCGGGTCATCCATCGACCCTAGGGGCGTCCGGGCGTGTCGACATCCGTGGAATCACGCAACTTTCGGCTGAGGGCGTCTCGAAGCTGGCCCCGCGAAGGCACGTCCAGCTTCCGATACACGGCCGACAGCTGGGACTCGACGGTCCGCGGCGACACGACCAGCTCCGCCGCGATCTCGCGGTTCGAGCGGCCAGCGGCCGCGAGCTCGGCGACGCGACGCTCGGACCCCGTCAGGTCCCAGGCCGACGGCGCACGCCCGGCGATCCGTCCGAGCTCATCCGCCGCCCGCCGCTGCCAGGCGGCGGCGCCCAGTGCGTCGAACGTCGCGATCGCGGCAGTGAGGTCATCCCGGGCGGCGGCTCGATGTCCCGCTCGGCGGTGGACCTGGCCACGGGCCAGGAGCGTCCGGCCTCGCTCGAACGGCATCGGGGTCGTAGCGTCGTGCCGGCCGAGCGACCGATCGAACGATTCGATCGCGGCGTCGAGTCGGCCGTGCGCCGCCTCCACCAACCCGCGAGACCGCTCCGCGACAGCGAGGATCCACGGTATGCCGAGGCGTTCTGCCGGAGGTTCGAGTCGCTCTTCGAGGACCGACGCCGCGAGCTCGAGGTCGCCGGCGAGGACCGCCGCCTCCACGAAGTCGCCGTCGAAACGGAACACGGTCGGCAGGAAGACCCGAAGCGTGCGGGCATGCTCGAGGGCGACCCGGAGGTGCTCGAGCGCCGCGACTGGGTTCGGGACCGACAGCTCAACGAAGCCGAGCATTGAGCGAAAGATCACCGCTTCCCAAGCGTCGCCGACCGCCTCTTCGTGCTCGACGGCCTCGAGGCCGATGCGGCGTGCCTCGTCGAGGTCGCCTTCCCAGGCCAGGATCCGGCCCCAGGCCATCAGCGCTCGCTGGCGCCAGGCCACTTCGCCCTGTACGACCAAGTCGAGGCACATCCGGGCATGGACCCGCGCGGCGGGCCAGTCGCCGGTCAGCTGCTCGAGCACGGCGACTGACTGCAGGAGTGGAGGAAGCAGGCCGACGTCGCCGTGGTCCCCCAACCGCCGCAGCTCGGCTAGCTCCAGCTCGAGCGCCGTGTCGAAGCGGCCCACCCGCGAGGTCCAGCGCGAGGCGAGCTCCCGCGCGCGGCGAGCCGCGAACGAGTCACTCGAGGGTGACAGGAGCTCGAGGGCTCGATCGACGTCCTCGGAGGCGATGCGTTCGGCGGCCAGGAGCCACGCGTACGCGCGCTCCAGCAAGGCACACGCCACGAGGTCCGGGTCCGGCTTGTCCGTGGCGCGTTCAAGGATCTCGACCGCGGCGTCGGAACTGCGTCGCCCGGCTTCCGGGTCGTTGTCGGCGAAGGCCGCGATGTGGTTGTGAATGACGACACGGAGATGGACGTCGTCGCCCGCGAGCGCCAACGCATCCGTGAGCAGCTGGATCGTGTCCGTCGGCCGCTCGACATAGGTGATCTCGGCGAGGGCGATCAGCGCCTCGGCTCGACGTCGATCCGTCGTCCCGGCATCGAGCAGTCCGGTGAGGATCGCTTCGGCCCGAACAGGATCGCCGGCACGGACGAACGCGTCGGCGGCGGACAGTCGGAGCCCGGACGTGTCATCGCTTTCAGCGGCTTGGCCGGCGTCGGGCATGGCGACGGCGGCGGTCGGCACTGATCCCGGGGCACGGCGGGCGACCGGACCCGGGGCGAGCGCGGCCGCGCGAAGGAAGAGCGCCCCCGCGACCGACGGCGCGCCCCGGGCGAGGGCCGTACGCGCAGCTTCGGCGACCGCCGCTGCCACGTCGGGGTCAGGCTCGTGGACAATCCCCGCGAGGAGGAGGGCTCGCTCAACGGGATCCTCGGTGACCGCCGCGAGGGCTCGCCGAAGGGCCTCGCGCTCGGCCGGTGGGGCGTCGGCGTCGACAGTGGACGCGTACAGCGGATGGCCCGCACGCAAGCCGCGCCCGTCGGCGACCAGCATTCCGGCCCGGCACGCCTCGTCCACACCCGGCAGCGCCTCGTCGCCCAGGACACGTTCGACGAGACGCAGCGTGGGGGTGGCCGCCATGGCGACGACCAGCAAGCTGCGGCGTGCCGCCGGGCTCAACGCCGCGATGTGATCGCGGACGAGGGGCACGGCGCGGGGCGGGACGGGGAATGGCTCATCCGGAGCGGGCGCGTGTCCGCGCGCCATGATCGAACGGCTGATCTCCATCGCCACGAACGGGTTCCCCCCGCTCGCGGCATGGATCCGGACGAGCAACGGTCGCGGGTGCACCGTCCCCTGTCGGGCGCTGACGAGACGCCCGAGAGCGCCCACGGACAGCGGTCCCACCTCGATCCGCACCAGGTCCTCGGTCGGACCCACGACCGGGTCGCGATCGGTCAATGTCATCCCTGACCGTCGGGCGTACAAGAACGCGACTGGCTCGCCGGCCAGCCGTCGCACGGCGAACGCGAGCGCGTCGCGACTCGGTCGGTCGCACCACTGCACGTCGTCGACGGCGACCAGCAGGGGGTGGTCGCGCGCAAGCACCCGGAGCACGTCGGCGACGGCGACACCGATCAGGCCGGCGTCGATCCGTTCCGTCGGTTCAGTCGGTGCGGTCTCGCCGTCGCCACGGACCAGGGCGGCATCCAGCGCACGCCGCCGGGGCGCGGCTAACGCGCGGATGGCGGGCTCGGCGACGGGATCATCGAACAGCGCCTGCAGGACGACGAACGCGAGCTCGCGCTCCGCTTCGCCGGCGCGCCAGGAGAGGATGCGGTCGCCCCATTCCCCGGCACGGGCGACCGCGTCGACCCACAACGTCGACTTACCGATGCCGGCTTCGCCTTCGATGAGCAGCATCGAGGGTCGGTCGGCCTGGATCCACTCGGCGATCCTCGACCGCTCTTCGTCGCGACCGATGATCTCAGCCTCGTGCTGACCCGGCTGCCTGGTTTTCCGTGGTTCCACGGATGCCTCCGGCCCCGCCCGCCCCGAAACTCGGAGCGGCCAGCTTCGAACCAGGGGCATCACGATGAAGACGTCGGACCAGAGTAGCCGCGCTTGGGTCTTCCTGTTGGGCGCGCTCGTGCTCGGGGCGTGCTCGGGCGGCGGTGCGCCGTCGGTGGGCGGTGCGCCGTCCGGGACCGACTCGGGCGCGCTTGCCACGCCGGGGGCGGCGGCATCCGCCGAGGCTTCCGGGCTTGCGGCGGCGTCCGCGCCGGCCGCCGCCTCGGTGCCGACCGGCGGGGGGTCCGGTGGCGGCGCCACCGGCGGGTCGGTGACGGACGCCGGACATCTCGCCGACTTGCTCGGCCCCGGCGACTTCGCGGCCGTAGGCGTCGCAGGCGCCGGGACGCCGACGGTCAACGCCCCGGAAGCGGGTTCCGCGGCCATCGTCTACGCGGGAAGGTCGGGCGGCACCGGTGGGATCGAACTCGACGTCGTGGTCGGAGAAAGCGCTGACGGGATGGCCGACGTGTTTTCGTCGATGTCGGCCCCGTTCCTTGATTTCGAGGGTCGCGGCAAGGCCGACCTGCCCCAAGCCGACGAGGCGATGCTGCGCACGGACAACCCCATCGACGGCGGCGGCGAGTGGGCCGGCATCGCAGTGCACAAGGGCCGGCTCGTGTTCCTCATCGCGATCCCGGCGTCGGACGAAGCGGAATCGCAGCTGGTCTCCCTCGCCAGACTCGTCCTCGATCGCGGCTCCGCGCTCGAGTAGCCGATGGCATCCGGCGTCCGCCTGGCTCAGCGGTTGACGCTGATCCTCGTGCTGGCCTCATTCGCGTGCGGCTGCGCAGGCGGGGCCGACCAGCGCCTGCCCGGGGGCGCTTCGGCTCGAACGGATGGCGTCACGGGCGAACCGGTCGCTCCGAGCGTGCCGACGGCGTCGGGCGAGCCGTCGGGCGGCGTTCCCCATGCATCGCCGAACGGCATCACCGAATGCGGCGCCCCTGATTACCCATGCGACTGGGCGATGGTCCCCGACGCGACGATCGAGACCACCCAACGACTGACCGATGCGGCTAGATCCCGGATCGTCGCTGGCACCTCGTTCGCTGACGTCTCCGCGTGGCTCCAGGCGCAGCCCGATGTCGCGACGGTCGAATCCGATGACCACACGATCCGGTTCCGACCGGTCGGCGGACGGCCCGTGTGGCTCGTCGACCAAGCGACGTTCCGCGGCCCCACCGCGTCACAGCGGTCGGAGATCCATCTAGCGACTGCCCGGGTCCCCGTCGCGGGCCCGCCCGCAGAGCAGGACTCCCTCGTCGGCGGCGACATCGAAGCGAAGCAGGCGCTCGTCCTGTCGCCGTACTTCTGGAACTTCGATCCATCGGACTCGGCGCCGGCCGCGGCGGCGGCGCTCGAAGCGACCCGCGGCTACGCAGGCCACGTCTCGCAGGTGTCCAACCTGAGCAAGGGCGACCAAAGCGTCGGACTCGACGCGTTCGAGCACTGGGATCAGTACGACGTGGTCTTCGTCAGCAGCCACGGGGCGCGGATCTGCGGCGTGGATCGCTGCCGGGCTGTGATCGCCGCGGGGGAGCTGCCTGCGGGCCAGCCGATCTCCTGGTATCGGCGCGTGTCCCTGCGCGGCTCGGGTGTCGAGCTCGTAACGGACCAGACTGGGGCGATGGGCATGCTCCTCGACGCCGATTTCTTCCGGAATTGGTACCCGAGCGGGCTCGACCAGACGCTCGTCATCATCGATGCCTGCCAGACGCTGGGGCCCAAGGTCTCGGACATCGCCGATGCCCTGCGCGGGACCACGAGCGAGTACCTCGGCTGGACCGAGACCGTCAACGCTGCCGTCTCGACGGCAGCCACCTCGGCGCTCCTGAAGCAGCTGGCGACCGGCTTGACGGTCCGTCAGGCCTATCGGCAGCTCGGGAGCCTCAAGGACGATCCGGACTCGGGCGCACAGCTCACGATCGTCGGACCCGCGGCGGGCGACCTCCGGACGCGCGAGGTCGTGTCGTTCCGCGACGCGTTGGGGGCGACGACCCTGTCGTCGGGAGCCCAGCTTTCGATCGCCGGCACGCCGGGCGACGGGCAACCGGATCGCGTCTCCTGGCACGTGCTCGTGGAGGGAATGGACGCGGAGGAGGCCGGCGCAACGCCGCTCCACGTGACGATCGCCGGATCGACGGCCAATCCGGTCGTCGTCTCGTCCGGTCGCCAGATCACCGCGGCGAGCTGGCTCGTGGACGGCGAGGTGCCGCTCGCGAGCGACCTGAAGGCCGGTAAATCCGTCCCGATGCGGGCCTCGGTCGATCTCGTCGACACGGGCACGAGCACGGTCGAGATCGACGCCACGGTCGCGGAGCCAAGCCATGCCAGCGACTGCGCAGACATCCTCCCGCGAGCCGACGTCCGGGCGGCCGTCGGCGTCGACATCGGGTCGCCGACCCGTCTGGGCGATAAGACGCCGCTCGGATTCTCATGCGTCTGGGAGGAGGTGAAGTGGGAGCTCCAGGGCCAAGCGAAGAAGCGACCATTCCCGCCGTCGCTGGGACAGGTTGCCGGAATCACCTGTGAACGCTCAGGCGAGGTCGGCACGACGATCTACTGCCTCAACGAGGATGGCGGGGTCGTCGGCGGCCTGGTCTATACGAGCCGCTGGGCGCTGATCCTGTCGACGGCGAGGGTCTCGATCGACGACGTCGTGGCGAACATCATCCCGATCCTCGACCGGACCGCGGGTTGAGCGTCCGGGACCCAGATGACGTCGCGGCGGCGGCTCTCCCTTCAGCGATCGACTGGGACGCCTTCAGCGCTCGAAGGTCGATCGCACGATCTCGCTCCCGCGCGTGCTCGGGTCGACGCCGCCCGCCGCCCGATCTCGGGCGCCACGCGACCCAAGGCCGCGCGTTACGGAGCGCCCGATCCGGACTTTCGCGTCCGCGGTGGACCGGCGCGGCGCCGAGGCACCGGTGTGTTGAAGGCTACGAAGGTCGTGTCCCCAGACTTGGTGTAACAGCGGGGCCGTGAACGAAGGCGGCCACCGCGTCATCCTCGCGTCGTTGGATCTGCAACCGACGACACGGAGAACACCACGATGGCCGATGACAGAATGGCCGTGCTCGACACGGTCCGCAAGGCGATCAGCGACGGGGACGTCGACTTCCTGCGCGAAGGGGTGCGGGTCCTTGCCCAGGCGGTCATGGAAGCGGAGGTCACCGAGCGCACGGGCGTGCCCAGGGGTGAGCGTGACCCGGAGCGCCGACTGACGCACCGCAACGGGTACCGGGACCGTCGCTGGGACACGCGGGTGGGCACCCTCGAGCTCGCGATCCCGAAGGTCCGCGACGGCTCGTACTTCCCGTCCCTGCTCGAGCCCCGGCGTCGGGCCGAGCGCGCCCTGCTCGCGGTCGTGCAGGAGGCGTATGTCGCCGGGGTCTCCACGCGCCGAGTCGAGGACCTCGTCGAGGCCCTGGGCATTGCCTCGATCAGCAAGAGCGAGGTCAGCCGCATCTGTGCCGCGCTCGACGCCGAGGTCGAGACCTTCCGCTCCCGCCCCCTCACGGGTGAGGCGTACCCGTACCTCTGGCTCGATGCCACGTACGTCAAGGTCCGCGAGGCGGGCCGGGTCACCTCGATGGCGACCCTGGTCGCGATCGGCGTGGCGACCACCGGCGAGCGGCGGGTGCTGGGTCTCGAGCTCGCCGCGGGCAACGACGAGGGCAGCGCCTGGCCGGCCTTCATCCGGGACCTGGTGGAGCGCGGCCTGCACGGTGTCCGCCTGGTCATCAGCGACGACCACCGCGGCCTGGTCAAGGCGGTCAGGGAGCAGCTCCTGGGCGCCGCGTGGCAACGGTGCAGGGTCCACTTCACCCGCAACGCCCAGGACCTCGTGCCCCGCTCGGCGCGAAGCATGGTGGCGACGGTCGTGCGCTCGATCTTCGAGCAGCCCGACGAGGCGCTCGGCCCGGGAGCAGCTGCGCCGGGTGGCAGACGGTCTCGAGGCCCGGTTCCCCGCGGTCGCAGTCCTGCTCGCCGACGCCGAGCCGGACCTGCTCAGCCACTTCACGTTCCCCGAGAGCCACCGCCGCCAGATCCGCTGACCAACCCGCTGGAGCGGCTCAACAAGGAGCTCAAGCGCCGCACCGCGGTCGTCGGCATCTTCCCGACCCGGGGCTCGCTCATCCGCCTCGTCGGGATGATCCTCGCCGAGCAGGACGACGAGTGGCAGGACGGCCGGCGCTACTTCCGGCCGGAGACCATGGCAGTCATCGACGCTGTCATCGAGCACGAGGAGGTGGGCCGGGCGCTGCTGATGGCGAGCTGACGGACGAGGCGCGAGGACGACGCGCTGTTACACCACGTGCTGGGACTTGACCGCTACGAACCCGGCGAGGTTGCCGGCGAGCCCGATAGTCGGACTCGGACATCGGCGGGGTGGCTCGGTCACCACACCCTAACTATCGGTCATTCGCTCACCCTCCCACGCTCGTGCCGCTACGCTCACGAGCGCAGGACTTCCCAAGCAGAATGTCGCGGGTTCGAATCCCGTCTCCCGCTCCAGTTCCCCTCCTCTGAGCGTGTGACGACACTCTGCCTATCTCGGCAGGGTCGGGGAGCCCACGGGCGCTCCGGCAATGCCGAGGACCTGCGGCGACCTCGGAACGGAATGGGGCCGATTTCAGCCCTGGAGCGACCCATGACGACGCGAGCGCTGGGCCTGACGGCGTCAAGGCGCCCCCGCCGTTTGCCGATGTGAGTGGCTCGGCAAGAGGTGTCAGAGCAGGCAGACCCGATATCGAGAACAGCGACACGCTCCCCAAGTCCGCGTGACAGGACTCTGCGCACTGCGGGTTCATCCACACCCGGCGGGATGATACGTTCCTGTCCGTCTGGATCGACTGACCGTTCGCCCGGGAAGGGGCAGCGGCATGGGTCTCATCCGTGCAGGCGCAGGCCCACTGGACGTCCGCCCGCCGAGCGGTAGTCCCCTGTGATCGCCGCCGCGCCAGGCCACGATGACGGTCGAGGAGGTCGGCTCAGAGGGAGAGGACCAGATGGACGCCAGCAAACGTTCGGGTCGAGCGCAGTACGAGAACGCCAGCAGGTTCAACGCAAGGGTCGCCCTGCACGCGAGGTTCGCCACCAACCCGCGACCGTGGCCGGCGTGGGTGTTCGATCAGCTCGAGGGATTCGAAGGCTGCAGCGTGCTCGAGCTCGGCTGCGGCACCGGGATGCTCTGGCAGGTGAATGCCCCCCGCGTCCCGGCGAGCTGGACCCTGGTGTTGACCGACAATTCGGAGGGCATGCTGGCCGAGAGCAGACGGCGCCTGGACGAACTCGCGTCTCATATCGAGCTGCGCGTCATGGACGCGCAGGAGATCGACTTCCCCGATCGCGCCTTCGACATCGTCATCGCCAACCACGTGCTCTACCACCTGCCCCGTCGCGAGCGGGCGATCGCCGAGGCGCGACGCGTCCTGCGGAAGGGCGGGGCCTTCCACGCGACGACGGCGAGCCTCGACAGCCTGGCTGAGCTCAGGACGCTGATGTATGAGTTCAAGAGCGTCGCGACCTCCGCCCACGATGCCGTGCCCGGGCCGCCTCCGCGCGAACGAGCCCAGCCGGTGGTCGCCGCCTTCTCCCTCGAGAACGGCGCGGCGCAACTGCGCGAGCGCTTCGGGAGCGTCGACACCCGGATCTATGCCGACGAGCTGAGGATCACCGACCCGGACGCCATTGTTGGCTACTTCCTCTCCCTCAACGAGATCCGCGAGGGCGAGCAGGTCCTCGTGGATGACGAGGTGGGCGCCTTCCGTGACTTCGTCGCGGCCAGGATGGCGCGAGATGGCGAGCTGCGCGCCACGACGAAGTCGGGCATGTTCGTGTGCCGATAGTGTTGCCCGCGGAGGCAGAGCCCCTTTGACGACACCCTAACCTGGTGTCGAAATCGCTCGCCGGTCTGCGCTCACGCCACAACGCTCACGAGGCCAGGGCTTCCCAAGCAGAATGTCGCGGGTTCGAATCCCGTCTCCCGCTCCAGCTTCCCCCTTTGTGCTCAGCCCAACACTCTGCTTGCGCGTGCTGCGTCCTCGGTCGTCGTGCAGGGTCGCCTCGCGCTCGTGCCACAACGCTCGTGCTGACGGACGATCGGCGGACAAAGGAAGCCGCCAGCCGCTCGCCCCGCAGAGAGCGAGGTGACCACGATGGGCGGCGGCGTGCGCTGCCGCGTCGCCACGCCCGAGCGATCAACGGCGCGGTCCAACGCGTTGGTGTTGGGGACCCGAGTCCCTCCGGGCGCGCCGGAACACTCCAGCGCCACGGGTCATCGCTCGCTCTATCGCCGCTCCCGTATGCTGCGGTTCTCGCAGCCACCGATGAAGCGATAGGGCAGGGTTGGCACGTGAGCTTCGATGTCGCCGCCGATGCCTACGACGGTTTCATGGGTCGGTACTCCCGCCTGCTGTCCGGTCAGCTGGCAGACCTCGCCTCGGTGCGCCGAGGGCAGCGGGTCCTCGATGTCGGCTGCGGCACGGGTGCGCTCACCGGCGAGCTGGTCGCACGGCTGGGACCCGAGGCGGTGGCGGCCGTCGACCCGTCTGAGCCCTTCGTTGCCGCGACGCGGGCACGCCACCCTGGCGTCGACGTTCGACGAGCGGCTGCCGAGCTCGTGCCGTTCCCGGATGGGGCCTTCGACGCCGCCCTCGGGCAGCTCGTCGTCCACTTCATGAAGGATCCGGTCGCGGGGCTGACCGAGATGGCCCGCGTGACCCGGCGCGATGGCGTCGTCGCCGCGTGCGTCTGGGATCACGGCGGGGTCAAGGGACCTCTCCATCTCTTTTGGGACGCTGCTCGTGCGCTCGACCCGGATGTCGATGATGAGTCCGACCTCCCGGGCACCCGCGCGGGCCACCTGGCCGAGCTGTTCGGGGCCGCCGGGCTGCGTGAGATCGAGGCGACCGCACTGTCTGTGCGCCTCGAGCACCCGACCTTCGACGCCTGGTGGGAGCCGATCACGCGCGGCGTGGGCCCCGCCGGCGCCTACCTGGCGAGCCTCGATGCGGGCCGGCGCGTGGAGCTGCGCGACGAGTGCCGGCGACGGGTTCTCTCGGAGCCGTTCGTGGTCACCGCCGTGGCGTGGGCGGCGCGAGGCCTCGCATAGCCCGAAGCGACGAGGGCGTCTCCCGGCGCGCGGTGCCGGGCGGCATCGGCGTCTCGCGCTGAGTGAGTTGGTGCCCGGCGGGGACGCTAGAAACCCCCAGCCATGCCGGGACACCCGTCAGCGACGACTACGGCGCTGATGGCAATGCCTTCTCCGGGTCGGTGGAGTGGGTTCAGATCGACCTCGGACCAGACGCCGCGGACGCCGACCACCTCATCTCGCCCGAGGAGCGCCTCCGGGTCGTGATGGCTCGGCAGTAGCTGGGGGCGGATCGGCCGCTGGTCTGCCCACGCGATCTCGATCGCCCGCGTGGAGCGGGGCGGCGGCCCCCTACGTCCCGGTCGCCAGCAGACCGAGCATGGCGACCCGCTGGACCGCCTCGGCGCGCGTCCGGCAGTCGAGCTTGGTGAGCGCACTCCCGACGTGCATCTCGACGGTGCGAGGGCTGATGAACAGCGCCCGGCCGATCTCCCGGCTGGTGAGGCCGCGCGCAACGTGCCGGATCACCTCAAGCTCTCGCCGGGTCAGGCCTCGGTCGGCCAGCCGACGCGCTTCCCGGCTGCCCAGCCGACGCTCGACGGGCTCGCCGAGGGCAGCCAGGTCCGCCGCGATCTCGACGCCCAGTGGAGTATCCCCCAGGCGCCGGGCCGTGCGGGCCGCCGAGACGAGCGCCGTGATCCCGTCGGTTCGCTTGCCGGCCCGCACGAGGGCAACCCCGGCGCGCCGTCCGATCTCGGCGCGTTCGAGGGGCAGGTCACGGACGGAAATAGCCTCAAGTGCGGCCGCGAAGTGGGCAGCCGCGGCGTCCGCGCCGCCTTCCAGGGAGGCCACTTCGCCGAGCGTCGTCGCCAGCGCCGCGATGGCCTCTGGCTGCGCCGTCTGGGCGGCGATCCGTGCGAGCGCGTCGGCGCACGCTCGGACACCGGCCGCATCCCCCTGCTCGGCGAACACGATCGCCGGCCCAGCGGAGGGCCGGCACGACGTAGTGCCGCTCCTCGGTGCGCTCCCAGCGGGCGAGCAGCCGGCGGCATCCCTCGATCGTCCCGGCATCGTCGCCATCGAGGCGATCGCAGAGGGCGAGGCCCCAGATCGAGATGAGCTCCATCGCGACGAGCTCGATTTGGCGGGCCAGCAGCAGCGATGCCTCAAGGTGCGGCCGCGCCCGGCCGGCGCTCCCGCGCAGCGCGGCGACGATCCCCAGCATCCCCTCGGCGACGGCGCGCGCGTGCTGCGTCGCATCCGTCGAGGCCATCACCTCGCGTGACGTCCGCTCGGCCTGTGACCAGTCGCCCGTCTGCCAGAGCACGACCGACATGCAGGCCAGGCAGAGCTGTGCCGTTGACTCAATGGTCCGCGTCCGGCAGTACTCGGCGCCCTCGAGGTAGGCCGATCGTGCCGGGTCGTAGCTGCCCGAGTGCTCGAGGGAATTGGCCAGGCGCTGGAAGAGCTCGGCTGCCGCCGCCGTGTGCCCGGCAGCGAGTGCGAGGTTCAGGCCCTCGCGGACGAGCGGGAGACCCTGATCCGCTTGGCCCATGCGGGCGAGGACGTTGCCCTTGAGCCCGATCGAACGCGCCTCCAGGTCCACCCTGCCCGCCGCTCGCGCCTCGGTGCATGCGGTGTCCAGGAGTCCGAGCGCAGCCGTGAAGTCCGCGGCCGACCGGAGATGGGCCGCGGCGGCCAGCCGTTCGGTGGCGGCTTCCGCAGGACGACCCGCCGCCTCGAACTCCGTGACCGCCTCCAGCCGTGCCTCGATCGCCCGTGCCCAGCGGCCCTGGACCTCGAGCACCCGAGCGCGCCGCCGCTTGTCCTCGCCCGCGAGATCGGGGCGTTGGTCTGCCGACCGCGCCGCGGCGGCCGAGTCCCACGTCCGTGCCGCCTCACCGAGGCCACCGGATAGCTCGAGGCATGAGGCAAGGCGCTCGAGCACCTCGACGGGCGAGGCGAGCGTGCTCCCATCCTCGTCGAGCGCCCGTCGGTAGGCGCTGGCGGCATCCCGATAGGCGTGAACGCGAGATGACGCTTCGGCCGCAGCGAGGAGCCATGTGACAGCCTCGCGAGTCTCGCCTGCGTGCAGCCAGTGCTCGGCCACGACGAGCGGCTTCGCGCCACGGGCAGCGAGAATCTCGGCGATGCGACGATGCTGCGTCCGCCGTTCAGACGAGGGCATGTCGTCGACCAGCACCTCGCGGAAGAGCCCGTGCCGGAATGCGACGCTGCCCTCCCTGTGGGCGACGAGTATCCCGCGCTCCACTCCGGCACGCCTCCAGGTGTCGTGCCCCCCAGCCAGCTCGTCGACGAGCGTCGCGTCCACGTCCTCGCCGAGGAGCGCGGCCGTGGCGAGCGCCTTCCGGTCCGCCGGCGCCATGCCGTCAACGCGGATGAGGATGCTGTCACGCAGGGTCTCCGGAATCGGCAGATCGCCGCGGACGAGCGTCGCGACGCCGTCGGCGATGACGATCGCCTCGTCGGCGTGGAGAGCCGCGGACAGCTCCTCCACAAACAGCGGCAGGCCCTGGCTCCGGTCGAACAACCGTAGGGCAAGGAGGTCATCCAATCGGGCGCCGATGGTTCGGGACGCGAGCGCGGTCGTCGAGGCGGCGTCGAGGGGACCGAGGACGATCTCGTCCAGACGGGCGTCCCGCCGCAGTTCGACGCGCAGACGCCAGACCGGACTCGAGCGCAGCAGCTCGTCGGTCCTGTAGATCCCAACGACGAGCAGCCGCTCCGCTGCGGCCATCCGGGCGAGATTCGGCAGTGCATCGATCGTCGCGTGGTCGGCCTGCTGCAGGTCATCGAGGATGATCGCCAAGGGCTCCATCCGGGCGAGCTCGACGACGAGCCGGCACACGGCATCGCGGGTCACATCCGGGTCCACGTCGGCGGCGGGTTCCACGACCGCCGACGCCGGTCGCGCGTCCGCCTCCGGATGGTTTGAGCTCGTCGAACAGCGAGCGGAGGGCGTCCCGCGCGACGTCGGTCATGCCCTGGGTCGCGAGCACGTCGGCGGCGATCGCCGGCCAGCTCGGGTGGGACCGGATGGTCGCGATGAGCGGGTCGAACGGGGCCGCCGCGGAAGCACGGGCAGCCCCGCGCAAGACGGTCAGCCGGCGATTCTCCAGCGCCCGCTCGGCGAGTGCCGACTTGCCGATCCCCGCGTCCCCGGCGACGAGCACGAGGCCACCGTGCCGCCGCCCCGCAGCGGAAGCGGCGGCGCGAAGCTTTCTGACCTCGTGCTCGCGACCGATCAGACCGACGTGTCGCATCAGGCTCAGAAGGTTAGCGAGGCAGCGCCCGATGCAAGAAGCTCCACGACCTGGGCGGCCGTCACGATCGTCGCGCCCTCGACAAGATCATCCTGCGTGATGCCCCGGGGCTTGGTGCACGCACCGCAGGCCCAGATCCGGCCACCGGCGGCGACGAACTGCGACATCACCTCGCGGAGGGCGGGCATGCCGGGGTGGGCGACGACGTCCGCACGTCCCCGCACGCCGAGCCAGGCTCCCTCGATCGTCAGCAGCACGATCGCGTCCTGGTCGGCGGTCGCGGCGACGTTACCGGTGATGAACGCCAGGGTCGCCCGCTCTGGATCCTCCGGCCCGTGGGTAGCGTTGACGATGATCGTAGCCATCAGTGGACTCCCTTCCCGGTGCTGGCAGCCGCGTCGCGCGGCGATCGACGGACCGCGAACCGACGGGCCGACCCTGGTCCGATCTCGGTCGCAACGAGCTCGTTGCCGGTGAGCCTCGTCCAGGACCGCAGACCCTCCTCGGCCTCCGGGTCGTCGGTGACGATCTCGAGAATCGATCCGAAGTCGAGCCCCCGGACCGTGGCGGAGATCGTCGGGGTCAAGGTCGCGCAGGAGAGGCCCGTCGCATCGAGCCGCGCGGCCGGTGTGAACGCCGGCGCACCGGAGCGACGGCCACTCCCCGATGGGGGGCCCGCGCGGCGGACCGCGGTCGCGCCGTCGGCATCCGTGGCCGACGGCCGGAAGCCAGAGCAAACGAGGGCGATGTCTCGGAACACCGCGCCATCGACGGTTGCCGCGGCGTGCTGTTCCACGATCCGCGGCTCGCCGGCATCGATCAGCTCGAGCCGGTATCCAACGGTGAGCCGGTCGCCAACAGGATGGACCGTCGAGCCGAGCAGCTTCACCTGGTCCAGCCCACTGAACCAGTCCTCGACCAGCGCGCGGGCACCGGCGGCCGTCGAGGCTTGCTGGTAGTCGCGGGGGACGATCGCGCGGAACCGCACGTCCGGCGCGAACAGGGTTTCGAGGCGATCGAAGTCACCGACGACGATCGTGTCCACGAATGACCGACCGAGTCGCATGGCAGGGTCGTCGTCCGTCGACGGCGGGGCGATGCCCGCGGGGAGCGCGAAGTCGAGCATGGTTGAACTCCTGCGGTGCTCTCCGATGTTCCCCGACCTTAGGGCGCCCGGGGCAACGCGAACCACCGCAGGACTACGGGGTTATTTCGCGCCTGCCGTCGAGGGGCGGCGTTGGGTGACGCGGGGTCGCCAGCTCTACCTCGCCGGCGGCCTTCGCACGTGGAGCGGCCGGCTGCTGTACGTGCCGGGCTTCACCGCCCTGGTCCTGTTCGCGGCGAACGCGCTCCTGCTCGGCTCGGTGGCGGTGTTCGCGCTCGCGCTGTGCTTCCAGCTGTCCGTGGCGGTCATCAGCTTCCACCTGGTCGCGGCCGCCTCGAGCTGAGCGCGCCGAGCTAAGCGCGCCCGCGGCCCGGGGCTCGGACCACACGTCCTGACGACGGTTCGATCGCCCAGGCGCTCGGGTCACCCGCCGCGGCCCTCGACACGCCCGGTGGGAGCGGCGATGATCGGACCATGGCGTCAGGCGGCGGCGGTCGAGCGGGCGACGATGACCCGGGCGAGGATCCGGGCGAGGACGCCGCCTGACCGGTGAACGACCCGATCGTGACCCTCGCGGAGGAAGCGGACCGGCGCACTGACGACGGCGACCCGACGGGTGGCATTGTCGCTCGCGAGCCGTGCGGTCGAGCTCGCGGCCGCCGCTGGGATGCCCGGCTCGTGGGCGGCGGCACAGCGTGCCCTGGGGCGCGCCCGGTACGGACTCGGGGACTACGGGGCGGCCCGGATCGCCGGCGAGCAGGCCCGCGTGTTCGATGCCCAAGGGGACCCGGATGGACCGGCTGTCGGCGAGGACGACGACCTCATCGGCGTGTCGATCCTCCAGCTCGGCGACCCGGTGGCCGCGGTCGCCATCCTGCGATCGGCCTCGGCACGGCTCGAGGCAGCGCGCGGGCCGGGACATGAGACCACGATCCGGGCCCTGGGCAACCTGGCCGCCGCCCTGGCGCGCGCGGGTGATGACCAGGCCGCCGAGGCGACCGGCCGCGAGGCGCTCGCGCGCGCTGAGCGGTCGCTCGGCATCCATCGCCAGACGGCGGTCATCCTCAACGGCCTGGCCGTTCGTGCCAGCCGCGGCCCCGGTCGGGCGGCCGAGGCGATGGCACTGTCGCAGCGTGCCCTGGACGTCGCCCAGGCGTCGGTCGGAGCCGGCCACCCGCTCGCGGTCAGCCTCGCGGCCAACCTGGCCATTCGCCGCGCGGACGCGGGTGATCCGGCGGCCGTGGGGCTCCTGCGCGAAGCCCTGGAAGCCCACGAGACCGCCTACGGCCCCGACCACCCGATGCTCGCGTTCGTGCTGGTTGCCCTCTCCGACGTCACCGACGATCCCGTCGAGGCCCGGCGTGCGATCGCGAGGGCGACGCTGCTCCGCCTGCGATCGCTCGGGCCGACCGCCGGCCCCACGCTCGAGGCGCTGCGCACAGCGGTGCGCCGGTTCGCGCCCCGCGGCCCCGGCGAGCCGGTCTCGCCGGAGGCGACGGAGCTCTATCGCGACTGGGCGGCCCTCGATCCGGGTGCCGCGCCGGTTGCCCTGCCGGCCGTCCGTCGGCGGTCGACCCAGGAGGCGGCTGTCGGCGCTGGCGCGAACCCTGGAGCGGTTCCTCGGCGACGTCCCGCTGCCCGACACGGCCCGCGCGGCCGTGGCCGCCGACTACGCCGAGGCCGATGCTGCGGCCACGAACGGCGACGACGCGGCGGCCATCGCGGCGCTCGAGCACGCGGTCCAGACGATCGAAGCCGCGAAGGGAGAGGCGACGCCCGACCTGATCGAGCCGCTCCGGCGCCTCGGCGCGATGTGCCAGGCCGCCGGCGCGGAGGATCGCCTGCTCGGGATTCGCCGCCGGATCGCCGACCTCGCCGAGGCCGCCTACGGCCCGGGCCACCCGATGGCGACGATGGCGCTCACCGCGTACGCGGAACAGGAGCGCCATGACTTTGGTGGGCTGAGCGAGGCCACGGCGGAGCGCGTGGGCGCGGCGGTGCGAGCCACGTTCGGCGACGAGACGCGAAGCGTGCAGCTGGTGGAGCGGGCGTTCGCTGCCGCGCCGGCTGACCAGCGTCGCACCATCCCGCTCTCGGTCGCCCGGGTGGAGGCGCTGCGCACGATCCGGACAGACGGCCCGCTCGCGGGGCTCGACGCGATCGACTGGGCCGGCGTCAGACACGCGTACGGCGCGGCGCGGGACACGCCCGACGAGATCCGGCTCCTGCGGGCACCGGATCCCGACCTGCGCGAGGACGCGCTGGACAGACTGGCGAACTCGATCTGCCACCAGGGCTCGGTCTACCCGGCGTCGGCGGCTGCGGTGCCGTTCCTCGCCCGCCTGGCGCTTGACCCGACCCAGCCGGATCGGCCGGGCATCATCTGGCTGCTGGCCATGGTGGCCCGCGGCGCGACCGATCCGTCAACCGATGCGACCGTCGGCTCGGCCATCCGCGATGCCTTCGCCCCGTTTGCCGATGCGCTCCTGGCCTCGGCCGACGACGGCCACGGACCTGGGCCGCGCGGTCGCCGAGCTCGCCGACGCGCTGCGGCCGAATGGGCCGCGCGCTCGATGACCCTGACCGCAGCCGAGCTCCACGCCGCAGCTCGCGGCTCGCTCGACAGCCCGCTGGCCGGGCTCGGCTTCCGGCGCGTCGCGAAGACCCGGACGGCGAGCTGGGTCCGGGCGGAGGGCGATCGATGGCTTGTCCTGTGGTTCCAACCGCATCGCTGGAATGGCGCGCAGTCGGCCGGCTTCCGGTTCACGGTCGAGCTGCGTCTCGCCCGCGAGCCGGTCCTCTACGCGGCCGGTCCAGCTGGCCCGGCTGCCGAAGCTGCTCTCGCCGCGAAGACCGCGAGGCCCTGCGCCAGATGGAGAACCGGACGCTCGCGCGGATCCCACCCCCGGATCGCGCGTACTGGCGCCAGCTCCCGGAGAGCGTGCGAACGACCCTGCTCGCTGACTGGAAGCCCCGGCTCCAGCCCTACCAGCGCGACGAGGACGTCTGGTTCAGGGCGGCCGACCGGCCCGACCTGGAATTGATCCTGGCGTTCATCGCCAGGGTGCTGCCCGGGGCCATCGACCGGTTCACCGCCGGGCAGGTGGATCGCTCCGGCGGGCGCTCGGCCCGGATGAGGGTTGCGGTCAGGCCCCCCGAGCGCGCCTTCGGGCGAGCATGATCGCGACCGAGATCCAGCTGGCACCGCCGCCCCGCATGACGAAGTGTTGAGCCGCGCAGCATCCGGCCGATTCGCGACCCTCAGTCGGGGCCGCGCTGATCGAGCCAGCCCGCGGCCCGGAGCCCGGCCCACACCCGCTGTGCCGTCATCGGGATCTCGCGCATGCGGATGCCGGTCGCGGCGGCGATGGCGTTCGCGATGGCCGCCGGCCCGGGCACGATCGGGGCCTCGGCGACGCCCTTTGCGCCGAACGGGCCCTCCGCGCTCGGGACCTCGACGATGACCGTCTCGACCGGCGGGACCATCGATGCCCTGGGCATCGCGTAGTCGAGGAACGTCCCGGTCAGGAGCTGGCCCTGGTCGTCGTGGATCAGCCCCTCCCAGAGGGCCCGGCCCATGGACGGACCGTACCGCCGATCATCTGGCCCTCGACGAGGGCGGGGTTGAGCGCCAGACCGGCGTCCTGAACCACGACGTAGGACAGCAGCTCCACGACGCCGGTGTCGACGTCCACGCGGACATGGGCGAGATGGCCCGCCGCGGACGGCGCGGTCGTCGTGTGCGCCACGGACGCGTGCCCCTCGACCGGGGGATACGGGCTGGCGAACGCCTCACTGAGCTCGAGCGCATAGTCGGCGACCGGTCGCCCGAGCGACCGCGAGCCGCGCGGCCGGACGATGCCATCGGCGATCTCGAGGTCGCGCGGCTCGATCTCGAAGTCGTCCGCGGCGATCCGCAACAGCCGCTCGCGAGCCTCGGCGACGGCAGCGATGACGGCCGGACCGAGGGCATAGGTGATCGCACTCGCTGTCGGTCGCGGGTGGACGCCGGCGCGGAGCCCGTGCCTCCGCCCCGGATGACGGTCACGGCGTCCATCGGGAGGCCGAACGTCTCCGCGGCCAGCGCGGCCATGCTGCTCGCGGCGCCGCTGAGGTCGACGATCTCCGCCGATGACGCTCAGCGTGCCATCCGGCTCCAGGCGACAGGTCGCCGCGGCGGGCTTGGCCGACCCCGCCCACACGCCGATGGCGAGCCCGACACCCTCGCCGGGCGGCAGGTCACCGCGAGCGGCCCACAGCGGGTGGGTCGCCAGCCGATCCAGGCACTCACGGGCCCCCGTCGGTGGCCACGGGTCGTCGTCGGCCATCGGGTCGCCCTCCTCGGGCGAGGTTCAGCGACCGAACCCGGATCGCGTCGAGCCCCAGGCGCTGGGCAAGCTCGTCGATGAGCGATTCGAGCGCGAACACGCCCGGGGACCCGTCGGCGCCCGGTAGTCTGCCGGCATTGAACCGGTTCGTCCGCACCCCGAGGGCCTCGACCTCGAAGGCCGGCCAGCGGTATGGACCCGTGACCAGCCGCTCGGCGAACCATTCCCAGGACTCGTCGGCGTACGCACCGGCGTCGTACGTGAGGTGCGCCTCGAGCGCCTCGAGCCGCCCCGACGGCGAGGCGCCGAGCCTGAGATCGATGATCAGTCCCTGTGACGGGTTCGTGGCAGCGATGTCGTCCCGCCGGTCCAGGACCAGCCGCACCGGTGCTCCGAGGTGGAGCGCCGCCCCGGCCACCATGGGCTCGATCACCATCTGCTTGGAGCCGAATGCCCCGCCGATCGGTGGAGCCATCACGCGCACCCTCGACGTCGCCAGCCCGTAGATCCTGGCCAGCTCGTCCCGCGGGTGACGAAGGTGCTCTGCGTGCTCGAGGACACGACCAGGGTCCCATCGGGCTCGAGCCACGCCGTCGCGACATGCGGCTCCAGGTATCCCTGGTACGCCCAGCTCGACCGGAACCGGCCCTCGACGATCGCGGCGGACCGCCCGAACGCCGCCGCGACGTCGCCGCGACTCGCGCGCCGTCGGCCGACCACGTTGCCGCGCGCTCCGTCCTCGGTCGACGCATCCTCCACGTCCGGCGCCAGGCGAGCCAGGGGCGAATCCGGCGCGGTGGCCGCGGCGACGTCCACCACGGCCGGGAGCGGCTCGAGGTCGATCTCGACCAGCTCGGCCCCGTCGCGCGCTGCCTCCACCGTCGACGCGACGACGACCGCGACCGGCTGGCCGGCGAACACCGACCACCGAGGGTCACCACGGCTCCGATGCCGCGATCGCCGCGCGCCCCGACCGCAGGCATAGTCACGCGCCGCAGACGACGACGCCCGGCGACGCCGAGGATGCGCCCACCTTCCGCCCGCGAGCATCAGCATCGCCATGACCAGCAGTACAGGGTGCATGATCCGGGCCTGGATGGTCGTGACGGTGGTGTCGAACTCGGCGACAGGTTGCGCGTGGCGACACGTCACACCGCTGGCGAGGACCATGATGAACGGGCGCCGTGCGCACCAGGCCCTTGGGTCATGCACCCCCTCCGCGGTTCGGCTCACGCTTGCAGCAGCTACCGTTCGCGACCGGATGTGAGTGGCTCAGCTCGCCTCCGGCGTCGCGCGCTGATCTCGAACAGGTGCCCGTCCGGGTCGCGGAAGAAGGCGCGGATCTCCCATTCGTACTCGACGGGCGGGGCGAGGAACCTGGCGCCGCGAGCCGAGAGCTGCTCGTACGCTGCGTGGCAGTCCGGGACGCCGATGATCAGCTCCGCGCTGGCCCGGTCGGGATCGGCCGGCGGCTCGAAGGTGACGGTCGGCTTGTCGGGGGTGGGCGGCCCGCCCGTGACCAGCAGGATCCAGGCGTCGAGGAAGCGCAGCACGCACGAGGTGCCGCCGTACTCGCCCTCGACGTGCGCGCCGAGCACGTCGCGGTAGAAGGCGATCGAGCGCTGCAGGTCGGAGATCACCAGCAGCCTCGTGAGCGTCATCCCGGGCGCGGGGAACTCGGCCATCACCCGGATCCGCGCGGCGCACCCGGGCGGGGATGGGCGTCGATCGGCTCCACGTGGTCCTCCTCCGGCATCGCATGGGCGATCTCGCGGGCGCAGGCGAACAGCGTAGCCCGCTCGCCGAACGGGCGCGCGCCAGCCGGGTTCGCGCGGGAGGGCGCACCCGGGTCGTGGCGCGAGGATTGACAAATCCAGGCCCCGGCCCCACCCATACCGTGTGAGGTGCATCGGACGAAGGCCCGATGCTGCAGGGCGGAGTGGGATGGACACCGATCTCGTGGTCCGAGCTCAGCGTGGCGACAAGGGGGCGTACGCCCTCATCGCCGGCGAGATCGCGGATCGGCTCCTCGCCGTGTCGCGCAGGATCCTGCGTGACCTCGACCTTGCCGAGGACGCGACGCAGCAGGCGCTGCTCGCCATCTGGCAGGACCTCCCGCAGCTCCGCGATCCGGCCCGCTTTGAGGCCTGGTCGTACCGGCTCCTCGTGCGCGCCTGCTACGCCGAGGGCCGGAAGGAACGCCGCTGGGCGCCCAACCTCCGGCTGCTGCCGGGAGACGAGCTCGCTGCTGCCAACGACCTGAGCTTGAGCTCGGTCGTCGATCGTGACGAGCTCGAGCGCGGCTTTCGCCGCCTGTCAATCGATCACCGGACGGTGGTGGTCCTCCACCACTTCCTCGACCTGCCGCTCGACCGGGTAGCCGAGATCCTCGGGATCCCGGTCGGGACGGCGCACTCTCGTCTTCACCACGCGATGCGCGGGCTGCGCTCGGCCCTCGAGGCCGACGCGCGGCCGCCTGTGCGGGAGGTCTCCCTATGAGCGCCGATCGCGACATGGCGCGCATCGTCCGGTCGTGGCTCCGCACGGACGAGCACGAGTCCGCGGACCGGGTCCTGGACAACGTCCTCGCCCGGCTGGACGCGACCCCACAGCGCCGACCCCTGTGGCCGGCGCGGAGGATCGCCCGGATGAATGGATATCTCAAGCTTGTCGCCGCGATCGCCGCCGTCCTCGTCGTCGGCGTCGTGGGCTTCAACCTGTTGCCCGCGGGAGCGGGCGTCGGCGGCGCAGCCGCCACTCCGTCGCCCTCCCCCACGCCATTGCCGACGCCCACCCCATCGCCAACCCCGAGCCCGTCGGTTGCGTCGGTGATCGGCTGGCGCGGCGGCGCCCTCGAGGCAGGGGCCCACGACGTCGCCTTGCAGCTGTGCGACCCGGTCGGGCGGCCGTGCAACCCGGCGACGGCCCACTTCTCCTTCGACCTGCCGAGCGGGGGCTGGAGCAGCCAATACGAAGGCAACCTCGAAATCGGGACCTTCCCCGACAGCTACGCCTGGATCTGGTTCCTCGGACCC
Organism: uncultured Chloroflexia bacterium; assembly: GCA_963732805.1. Taxonomy (GTDB): domain Bacteria; phylum Chloroflexota; class Limnocylindria; order Limnocylindrales; family CSP1-4; genus CAIXZV01. Next base: position 727,626 of record CAVTAW010000001.1, on the reverse strand, counting down.
ATCGACAGCGTCAGCACCGATCCCTGCGCCGGCGTGAGCTTGCCCGTCACGCCGACCGCAGCAGCGATGGCGAACGCCGTGACGACGATTGGTGGCACCAATGCGAAGGGGCCCACCGACGTGACGGTCGGTGGCCGTCCCGCCAAGCACGTCGAGCTGACGATCCAGGATGGCGTGGCATGTGACCTGACCAAGTTCTGGCTGTTCGGTGACACATCCTTCTATCCGGGCACGCTCCGAAGCACGATCCAGCTCTGGATTGTCGACGTGGACGGTTCACCATTCACGGTGTACAGCGATCAGGCGAGCCCGAACGCCGAGCTGGCGCAGGAGATCACGCAGATCGTCGATTCGATCACGTTCGAGTAGCCGCCACGCGGGCGGCGGCCGATGTCGCCGGCCGCCGCCCGCTGACGGTCACCCGTGCCGGCCCCGTCAAGCCGGCCGGGCCTGTCAGTCCCGCGAGAGCCCCCGGTAGCGGTCCGCGGCGATGTCGATCACCGCATCCAGGGCCCGGTGCAGCTCGGCCTCCCGGCTCTCCCCCAGGCTCGACTCCATCGCCGGCAGCAGCGCGGCATGTGGCCGGCCGGCAACGAACACGCAGTACCGGAACCCGAACTGCTGCTCGTAGGCACCGTTGAGCCGTGCCAGCTCCGCCGCCGTGCGGGCCTGCTCGGCGTCGGCGATGGCACCGGCCGTGGCGCGGGCAGCATCGCGGTCGTAGCCCTGCTCGCGGAAGGAGTGCGACGACACCGATCCCGGTGGCGCGCCCAGGCGGGGGTGGGCGTCGATCAGCTCCACCTGGTCCGCCTCCGGCATCGCGCGGGCGATCTCGCGGGCGCGGGCGAACAGCGTGGCCGGGTCTCCGAACGGGCGCGCCTGCGCCAGCCGGGTGAGGAATCTGCGGTGCGCCCTCGAACAGCGGGGCCAGCGCCTCGGCGCAGGCCGCGTCATCCAGCTCGTCGAGCGCCGGCAGGGCGACGAATGCGCCGGGCGCCGTCACGACCCGCGGTAGCTGGTCAGGCCGTAGGGCGCCAGCAGCAGCGGGACGTGGTGGCTCCGGCCGGCATCGTCAATCCGTACGTCCACGGTCGCGGCCTCGAAGAACCGCCCCTGCCCCAGGTCGAACGCAAGCCGGTAGCGGCCGGGCGCCAGGTCGTGCTCGCCCAGCAGGTCGTGGATCCGGCCGTCGTCGTCGGTCACGCCGTCGCCCGTCGCCTCGGCCGCGTCACCATCGAGGCGCCAGCAGCGGACGCGGATGCCTGCGGCCGGGCGGCCGGTGGCGGTGTCGAGCACGTGGGTGGAGATGGTCGGACGGCCGTGCGGCACCGTATCCTCCGCCGATGAGCGAGTTGTCGATCCGTGTTGGTGACCTGCACTTTAGCGCCCGCTGGGAGCCCGACGCCCCGCGCACGATCGAGGTCATCCGCGCGATGCTGCCGTTGCGCGCGCGACTGATCCACTGCCGCTGGAGCGGCGAGTCCACCTGGATCCCGTACGGCGACCTGCGCCCGGACGTGGGCTGGGAGCACCACACGTCGCACCCGGCGCCCGGGCAGCTTGCGCTGTACCCGGGCGGCATCAGCGAGTGCGAGATCTTCTTCCCGTACGGCGCCTGCACGACGTCGTCCAAGGTGGGCCAGCTGGCCGCGAACCACTTCGCCACGATCGTCCCCGACGAGGGCTGGGACGACCGGCTGCGCGAGGTCGGCCGGCGCTGCCTGTGGGACGGCGCCCAGGACGTCGAGATCAGCGAGGGCTGAGGGCGTGGCCGACCTCGTCGTGCGCAGCGGCACCGTGGTGACGGCCCATGGCTCGAGGCTGGCCGACGTGGCCGTGGACGGCGGCCGGATCTCGGCGATCGAGCCGGACCTGGGTGCGCTGGCCGCCACCGCGCGAGCGGTGGTCGATGCCACGGGGCTGCTGGTGCTGCCGGGCGTCGTGGACGTCCACACGCACACGCGAGTCGCCTCCGACGCCGAGCCCGACCGGTTCTTCGCCGATTCGGTGGCGGCGGCGTTCGGCGGCACGACGACGTTCCTCTCGTTCAACAACCCCGGCACCGGGTCGTCTCCGCAAGCCGCCCGGTCGCTGGTCGCGGGACTCCGCGAGTGGCGGGCGGCGACCGACGGCGACGCGGCGGTGGACGTCGCGCTGAGCCTGGTCATCACCGCCCACCAGGAGGATCCGGTCGCGGAGCTCCCGGTGGTGATCGAGGCCGGTGTCCCCACCGTGAAGGCGTTCATGGTCTACGAGTTCGGGGTCGACGACGCCACGTTGCTGCGAGCGCTGGCGGCCGCGGGCGCGCACGGGGGCATGCTGGAGGTCCACTGCGAGAACCGGGCCATCCTCGAATCGCTGACCGCGCGGCACCTGGCCGCCGGCGAGGTCGGCCCCCGGTTCCACGCGAGCTCGCGGCCGCCGTACGTGGAGGCCGAGGCCACGGCGCGCGCGATCGCCCTGGCGCGGGCCGCGGATGCGCCGCTGCACGTCGTCCACCTCTCGTCGGCCGACGCGCTCGATGCCGTGCGACGCGGTCGGGACGCAGGGCCGCCGGTGTTCGCCGAGACATGCCCTCACTACCTGACCCTCACCGACGACCGCTACGACGCCCCGCCCGAGGAGGCCGCCCGGTTCGTGATCTCGCCGCCGCTGCGCGCGCCCGGCAACCCGGCCGCGCTGTGGGACGGCCTGGTCGATGGCTCGCTGGCGCTGGTGGCCACCGACCACGTCCCCGATCGGGTCGCGGTCGAGAAGCAGTCGTGGCGCGAGTCCTTCGACCGCATCTCGAACGGCGGTCCGGGGATCGAGACGCTGCTCACGGTCGTGTACGACGCGGGCGTCGCGGCCGGCAGGATCCCGGTCGAGCGGCTGGTCGATCTCGTGTCCACGACGCCGGCGCGCCTGTTCGGCCTGGGCTCCAAGGGCGCGATCGAGGTCGGACTGGACGCGGATCTCGTGCTGTTCGACCCGGCCGCGCGGCGCACGCTGCGCGCCGCGGAGCTCCACCACACGAGCGACTACACCCCATACGAGGGGCGTGACGTGCGGGGCGCGGTGCGATCCACGATCGTCCGCGGCTCGTTCGTGGTGCACGACGGCGTGTTCGTCGGCCGGCGCGGGTTCGGGCAGTTCGTGGAGCGCGCGCTGGAGCCGATGCACTAGGACCGCCCGCGTCAGTCGAGGTGGCGGTACGCCGCGAGGGTCAGGAACTCCGCGAACTCGTTGTCGAGGACCAGGCGGTCGAGCAGCGCGGCCGCCTCCGCCAGGCGCCGCCTGCCGCCCTCGGCGGTCTCGGGGATCCGTGCCAGCTCCTCGTCCCGGACCAGGCGGTAGCGGTCGCCGGTGAACGGCACCCCGTCGTCGAGCGGGACGGCGTGGCGCCGCCATTGCCACAGCTGGGAGCGGGAGATCTCGGCCGTTGCCGCGTCCTCCATCAGGTTGTCGATCGCGGCGGCGCCGTTGCCCCCCAGCCAGGCGGCGAGGTAGCGCAGCGCGACGCTGACGTTCTGGCGCACGCCGGCCTCGGTCACCCGGCCTTCGGGGACGGCCATGTCGAGCAGGGCGGCGGTCGAGATCGCGGGGTCGCCGGGGGCGGTCTTCTGGTTGGGGTGGTCCCCCAGCACCCGGTCGAACACCTCGCGCGCCACCGGCACCAGGTCCGGGTGGGCGACCCAGGTCCCGTCGAACCCGTCACCGGCCTCGCGCTCCTTGTCCTCGCGGACCTTCGCCAGCGCGATGTGCCGTGACCTCCGGGCTCGCGCCGGTTGGGGATGAACGCGGACATGCCGCCGATCGCATGGGCACCGCGCCGATGGCAGGTCGCCACGAGCAGGCGAGTGTAGGCGCGCATGAACGGGACGGCCATCGTCACCTGGCCCCGATCCGGGAACACGAACGCGGGATCGTCGCGAAAGCGCTTGATGATGCTGAAGATGTAGTCCCAGCGTCCGGCGTTGAGGCCGGCCGCGTGCTCGCGCAGCTCGTACAGGATCTCGTCCATCTCGAACGCCGCGAGAATGGTCTCGATCAGGACGGTCGCCCGGACCGATCCGCGCGGGACCCCGGCCGCGGCCTGCGCGTGGAGGAACACGTCGTTCCACAGGCGCGCCTCGAGGTGCGATTCGAGCTTGGGCAGGTAGACGTAGGGTCCGGTTCCGCGCGGCGAGCGCCGCGGCGGCGTCGTGGAACAGGTACAGGCCGACGTCGAACAGGCTGGCCGACATGGGCTCCCCGTCCACCAGCAGGTGCCGCTCCTCGAGATGCCAGCCACGCGGCCGGACGAGCAGGGTGGCGGTCCGCTCGTTGAGGCGGTACGCCTTGTCGGGCGTGTCGAACGCGAGCTCCCGGCGGACGGCGTCCCGGATCGCGACCTGTGCGCCGACGATGTTCGCCCAACCGGGGCTGAGGGCGTCCTCGAGATCGGCCATGAACACGGACGCCCCCGAGTTGAGGGCGTTGATCATCATCCGGGGCTCGGCCGGTCCGGTGATCTCGACCCGCCGGTCGTCGAGGTCCGCCGGCGCCGCCGTCACCTGCCAGCTGGCGGCCCGGATCTCCGCCGTGGATGCCAGGAAGTCGGGCCGCTCGCCGGCGTCGATGCGAGCGTGGCGCTCGGCGCGGCGTTGGAGCAGGGCCGTCCGCTCGTCGCGGAAGCGGCGCTCCAGGTCGGCCAGGAACAGGGCGGCGTCCGGCGTCAGGACGTCGTACACGCCGGCGACCCGCGGGCCGGCAAGCTCGACCCCCGGAGCAAGGCCGATCATGCGCCCGGCGACCTGCGGATCGTCGCCTCGATCTGGCCGTACGGCTCGGCGGTGGCGACGAAGATCTCGCCCTCGTTGGTGCCACCGAATGGCGCCAGGTCAACCAGCCAGTGATGCAGGTTGGGCAGGCGCATCGTGACCTGGCTGATCCCGGGCTCCGCGGCCAGCATGGCGCCCGCGATCACCCACATCGAGTGCTGGACCGATTCGCTGTCGTGGTCCGCGAACGTCGCGAGCAGCGTGCGCACGAGGCTGGCATGGGACGCGTCCCAGTCCGCCGGCGCCGTGGCGTGGCGCCAGGTCGCCGTGACGCGCGTGGCCATGATCCGATCGCGGACCTCGGGCAGCGTCGTGTACCGGTCCCGAGGGAAGCCCGAGAACGCCGAGCGCGCGGTCTTCATCACCACCAGGTCCTCGATGCCGCTGTCCACCGTGGTCTCGCCGTCACCGGCCGACACGACCGCGATCCGGGTCATCGCCCCGGCGCGCCGGAAGGCGTCGGGCGCCGGGGTGCCGGCCACGTCCAGCGGCTCCCAGGCATGCTCGCGGATGGTCACCGTGGCCCGGGCAACCGGCTCCGCCTCGAGGAAGTGGCGGGCGAGCGCGGTGCCGAACGCCTCGATCGCCCCGGTGAGGTGCTCGGTCGCGAGCGCGTAGACGGTGTTCTTCATGGTGTCCGTGGCCACGACCGACGCGTTGTCGCCGGCCACGTACGCGGCCTCGAACGCGCCCTCGAGCGACACGTCCACGGTCAGATCCCGGACACGATGGACCGGCCCCCGCATCACCCGGACCAGCCGGATCGACTGCTTGCCGTAGCGGTTGGGACCGAGCTCGGTCACGCTGCACCTCCCTGCGTCGATCCTGCCCATCGGCACCGGCCGCCTCCGTCAGCAGCCGCCGGACGACCCGGCGAGCGGCCTCCCGGCGGTACTCGGCCGTGGACCGTACGTCGTCGATCGGCTGGATCGCCGCCCCCAGGGCCGCGACGGCCGCCTCGATCGACGCCCGGTCGCGGCGCCGACCCTCGAGCGCAGCCTCTGCCTCGGCGATCCGGACGGGCGTGGGCGCGATCGATCCGAGGGCGATCCGCACGTCCTGCCAGGCGTCGTGGCCCCGCCACGCGGCACCCACCACGACCTTGGAGATCGCCTGGGCACGCCGCGTGCCGACCTTCACGAACCGCTGCTCACGATCGGGCACGATCGGCATGCGGATCCGAACCAGCAGCTCGTCCGGGCGGGCCGCCGTCCGGCGGTAGGCGGGCCAGAACTCCTCGGCGGGCACCTCCCGCTCGCCCGCCGCACCGCCCACCACCAGCACGGCGTCCAGGGCGAGCAGCACCGGCAGGCTGTCGCCCGCGGGCGAGGCGTTCATCACGTTGCCGCCGATCGTTCCCCGGTTCTGGATCTGGACCGCCCCGATCGTCGCGGCGGCATCCACGAGCGACGGCGCGTGCTCGCGGCAGGCAGCGGAGCGCCGGATCTCCGCGAAGGTGGTCAGCGCCCCGAGCTCGAGGGCGCCGTCCCGGACGGCGATGCCGCGCAGCTCGTCCAGCCGCCACAGGTCCAGGACGCGGTCCGGCGGCGGGCCCAGCTCGCCGGTCAGCTGGACCAGCAGGTCCGTCCCGCCCGCGAGGGGCCGGTACGGCTGCTCGGCGAGCAGCTGGTACGCCTCGCGAAGCGAGCGCGGCGAGATGACCGGCGGCTCGACCGGCATCAGGCGCGTCCGCCGGCGGGGTCCGCCGGTCCGGGTGCCGTGCCGTCCCGCTCGGCGGCGAGCCGGATCGCGTCGATGATCTTGGTGTACCCCGTGCAGCGGCAAAGGTTGCCCGCGATCGCCTCGCGAATGGCGCTGTCGGATGGTGCCGCGCCGGAGGCCAGGAACGCCTCGGCGGCCATCAGCATGCCCGGGGTGCAGATCCCGCACTGCGCGCCGCCCGTCTCGAGGAACGCCTGCTGGAGGATGCCCAGCTTGCCGGGTGCCGGTGCCAGGCCTTCGACCGTCCGTACGTCGGCGCCGTCGAGCTGGCAGACGGGGACGAGGCAGCTCAGGACCGCGTCCCCGTCGACCAGGACGGTGCACGCGCCGCACTCCCCTTCTCCGCAGCCCTCCTTGGTGCCGGGCAACCCGAGATCCTCGCGCAGCACGTCGAGCAGCCGGCGCATGCCCGGCGCTTCGACCGAGACGGGATCGCCGTTGACGACCAGGTGCCAGGTCACGCGGCGGCGTCCGGGGAGACCGCGCTCACGCCGGGCGGGCCGGGCGGCTCGAAGCCGGCCAGCACCGCGAGGATCCGCTCCGGCGTGGCCGGCAGGTCGTGGATCCAGACCCCGATCGCGTCGTGGATCGCGGCCACGACCGCCGGCGCCCCGACGTCCATCGGCAGCTCCCCGACGCCCTTGGCGCCGTGGGGCGCGTCCGTGAACGGGGCTTCGACCAGGATCGTTTCGATCCGGGGCGCGTCGAGCGAGGTTGGGATGAGGTACGTCTGGAGCCGGTCGTTGAGGTAGCGCCCGTCGAGCAGCTTGATCTCCTCGATCGTCGCGTAGCCCACGGCCTGGAGCGTCCCGCCCTCCACCTGGCCCTCGCACAGGACCGGGTGGATCACGCGCCCCACGTCGTCGGCGGCAACGACCGACAGCACGGCAACCTCTCCGGTGTCGAGGTTGACCTCGACCTCGGCGACCGCCGCGGCCCAGCCGTACGACGGATAGGCATCGCCGGTGTACGTGTCGTCGTCGAAGTGCCGCCCGGGGTACGGGACGAACTGCTCGTCGATCCGCGTGGCACCGTGCTCACGGGCGTCGTCGCGGTACGACAGCCCGAACGGCCGGCCGGTCCGGCCCTCCACCTGCGCCTTGAGCCGGCGGGCCGCATGGACCAGCAGGCCGCCCACGACCATTGCCGTGCGCGACGCGACCGTGGGCCCCGAGTTGGGCACGATCGAGGTGTCCTGGGGGCCCATCTCGACCTCGTCGATGTCGATCTCGAGCTCGCCGGCAACCAGCTGCGGGAAGATCGTCTTCGTCCCCTGGCCCATCTCGGTGGACGCGGTGAGGATCCGGACCAGGCCCTCCGCGGTGAGCTCGAGGCTCGCGATCGAGCCCATCTTCTCCTCGCCCGAGCCGGTGAACCCCGCCCCGTGCCAGGCGAGCGCGAGGCCGACGCCGCGGGCGGTGCGCGCATCGGCGGCCCTGGCGTCGCGCTCGGCGGCCGTCCGTGACCGCGTCCGCTCGAACTCGGCCGCCTCGGCGGCCCGCTCCAGGACCTCCAGCCCGGCGACGTCGGCACCCAGGACCTGGTGGGTGGCCGTGGTCCCCTGCGGCCGATACACGTTGCGCCGCCGCAGCTCGAGCGGCGACATCCCGAGCGCCTCGGCGGCGCGGTTGACCTGCATCTCCGCCGCGAACTCCGCCTGCGGCGCGCCGAACCCCCGGAAGGCGCCGTTGGGCGGGGTGTTGGTGGCCATGGCGCGGGACCGGATCCGGACATTGGCGACGTCGTACGGGCCGCCGGCGTGGATCGTCGCCCGCGACAGGACGACCGGCGTCAGGGTCGCGTACGCCCCGCCGTCGAGGACGAGGTCGATGTCCTGGGCAACGATCCGCCCATCCCTGGTTAGACCGGTCCGGTGGTGGACCACGGCCGGGTGGCGCTTGGTGGTTGCCGACAGGTCCTCGTGGCGGTCGTAGATCATCCGTACGGCGCGGCCCGTGCGGCGGGCCAGGAGCGACGCGTGGAGGGCGATCATCGACGGGTACTCCTCCTTCCCGCCGAAGCCACCGCCGGTCTCCGCCTGGATCACCTGGACATGCGTGTCGTCCAGGCCGAGGCCCGTGATCAGCGCGCGGTGCACGTAGTAGGGGCACTGGAGGCTGCCGTGGACGGTGATCCCGCCGTCCTCGCGCGGCAGCGCGATCATCGCGTTGTTCTCGATGTACAGCTGCTCCTGGTGGCCGACCCGGTACGTGCCCTCGATCACGTGGTCTGCGCCGGTCAGCGCCGCGTCAACGTCGCCGCGACCCAGCTCGAAGTGCGCGAACACGGTGGTCGAGGCGAGCGGATCGAACACGGGCGGCAGCGGCACCGTCCGCAACCGGATCCGCCGGCGCGCCTCGCGCAGCGTGTCGCGATCCGCTGCCGCCACGAGGGCGACCGGCTCTGCCTGGTGCCGGATCTCGCCACCGACCGGGACGAGGATCGGCTGGTCCTCCGCGATGTTGGCAACGATGTTGCGGCCGGTGATGTCCTCGGCCGTGACCACGACGACCCGGTCCCAGGCGAACTCGGGGTCGAGGTCGATGGCCAGCAGCCGAGCATGCGCGTCGGTGGATCGGATCGTGGCGCCGTACCACGCCCCCGGGAACACGAGATCGTCCGTGTAGGCCGCGGTCCCGGTGAGCTTCGCGGGACCTTCGCGCCGTGTCGGCGCGACATCGGCTGCACCGCGCCGAGCACCGGGGTCACGCGGTCGCGCGGGCGTCTCGATCGTCAAACGTGGGGCCCCTCCGTCGCAGTCAGCCAAGGGTGCGGCCCCGCGCGGAGCGGTGTCAAGCGCGCGGGGCGGGGCCGCAGGAGGCGACCCCCGGCGGTCAGGCGGCGGCGCCCCGGCGGAGCACGCGTCCCGGCGTGGCCCCGGTGTGCTCGCCGTCGTCCACCACCGGAACCCCGTTCACGAGCACCAGGGGGATCCCCTCCGGGAACCGCCGCGGATCGTCGTAGGTGGCGGGCGAGCGAACCGTCGCGGGGTCGAACAGCACGAGGTCCGCGGCCAGCCCGTCGGCGATCCGACCCCGGTCGGCCAGCCCCAGCCGGGCTGCCGGCGCGCCCGTCATCCGGTGGACGGCCGCCTCGAGCCCCAGCCAGCGCTCCTCGCGGACGAGCTCGCCGAGGATCCGTGGGTAGCTTCCGTACGTCCGCGGCGCGGGCTTCGCCCCGACCAGGACCCCGTCCGTCCCGATCATCGCCCCCGGATGCTGGAGGAACTGGCGGATCCCGTCGCGGTGCGGCCCCGGCGTGACCTGGTTGACCCGCAGGTCCTCTGCGAGCAGCAGGTCGCAGATCGCGTCCACCGCGTCCCGGCCGGTCTGCCGCATCACGTCGCCCAGCGTCCGGCCCTCGAAGGCGAGGTGCTCGGGCCGGGTCAGGGCCCCGATCCGGACCTCGTCCCACGCACGGTCGCCCGCGAACATCCGGCCCCGGGCCCGGAGCTCGTCGCGGATCCGCGACCGGACCGCGCGGTCGGCCAGCCGCTCGCGCAGCGGTCCGATCCCGCCGGCCTGGACCCACAGCGGCAGCATGATCAGCAGTCGGGTGCTCGCCCACTCCGAGGGGTACAGGTCGAAGCTGACGTCCAGGCCCTCTGCCTGGGCGTCGTCCACCAGGGCGAGCATCTGCGAGGGCGGGCCCGGGAACGTCGCCCGGTGGTAGAAGTGCGTGATGTGGACCGGGGCCCCGCTGCGCCGGCCGATCTCGATCGCCTCGCGGAACGGGTCCAGGAAGCCGTCGCCCAGCGGGTAGCGGACGTGGGTGTGGTAGATCCCGCCGAGTCGCGCAGCCTCCTCCGCGATGGCGGCCAGCTCGGCGGTCGTCGCGTAGGCACCCGGCGGATAGTCGAGCCCGGTGGACAGCCCGAAGGCTCCATCCTCCATCGCCTCGCGGAGCCGGGCGCGCTGGTCGGCGATCGCCGTGGCGTCGGCCTCGACGTCGTCCCAGCCCACGGCCGCGATCCGGAGCGGCGAGCTGCCGACGACGCAGGCGACGTTGACGGCGACGGCGCGGTCGTAGCGGCCCAGGTGGTCGGCCACCGTCGCCCAGTCGTAGTCGATCTCCGGGCGGCCGTCGAGGCCCGCGTTGAGGACGACGAAGTCGCGCAGGTCGGCGGGGTCCGGGAACGGCGCGTAGGAGTTGCCGTCCACCCCGATCAGCTCGGTCGTGATGCCCTGGCGCACCTTGGGCTCGTGGCGCGGCTCCGCGAGCATCACCAGCCCGCCGTGGCTGTGGAGGTCGATGAAGCCGGGCGCCACCACCATCCCGGACGCGTCGATCGTCCGCGCGGCTCGGATCTCGTCAGCCGGCTCGGGCAGCACGATCCGGTCGCCGGCGACGGCCACGCGTCCGGGCCGGCCGGGCGCGCCCGTGCCGTCCACGACGGTGCCGCCCGCGAGCAGGAGATCGACGTCGCGTGTCATCGGCACGCTGGGACGGGCGGTCGTCCGGTCACGCGGGACCCGGTGGCCCGTCGAGCCGCCGTCCGCGCACCCAGGCCGCGCGGACCATCTCGGGGTGGGGGCGGAAGACAAGGCGCGACATGATCTCGGCGGGGTCGTCGGAGTCGATGCCCTCGATGGGGGCAACCAGCCGCGGGTCCACGGCGATCACGTCGGCCTCCTTGCCCACCTCGAGCGAGCCGATCTCGGCGTCCAGGCCCAGCGCCGTGGCGCCGTCGAGGGTCCCCAGCCGGAGCCACTCGAGCGGTCCGAGGGGCTCGGGTCCGCGACCTTCGGCCAGGACGTGGAGCCCGCTCTGCGTGTACGCGCCAGCGCGCATGTTGGCGAAGATCGAGAGCTCCGGGCCCCCCGACACGTCCGACCCCAGCCCCACCCGGATCCCGGCCTCCTGGTAGCGCGCCAGCCGCATCGCGCCCGAGGCGAGGAACAGGTTGGACGCCGGGCAGTGGGCGACGGCCGTCCGCGTGTCGGCCAGCCGCGCGATCTCGCGGTCCGACAGGTGGATGGCGTGGGCCATGATCGAGCGCGGGCCCAGCCCGCCCGCCCGGTCGTACACATCGAGGTAGTCCATGGCGTCCGGATGCAGCCGGGCGACTGCCTGCAGCTCGTCCCGGTCCTCGGCCAGGTGGGTCTGCCAGTAGGCACCGGTCGCCCGTGCGAGCGCGGCCGACTCGCGGAGCATGTCCGGGCTGCACGAGACGGCGAACCGCGGGGTGAACGCGTACCGCAGACGACCACCGTCCCGCCCGTGCCAGCGGCTGCACAGGTCGGCGGACTGGCGCAGGCTGGTGTCGAGCAGGCGCTCGGGCGGCACGCGGTCGTCGTAGCTGCCGCGGTCCATCATCACCTTCCCGATCACGGCCCGGAGACCGTGGGCCTCGGCAGCCCGGAAGGCGGCGTCGAGCGATGGCTCGTATACCGCGCCGTAGATGACCGCGGTCGTGGTTCCCGCCGCGGCGAAGGCCCGGTACGCGGCAGGGGCCAGGCGCTCCGCGGCCGGCTCGTCGAAGGCTCGCTCGAGCGGGAAGATGTAGCGCTCCAGCCAGTCGAGCAGGTGGAGGCCGGCGCCCACGCCGGCGGCAGGCAGCTGCGGCAGGTGCACGTGCAGGTCCACCATCCCGGGCAGGAGCACCAGCGGTCTGAGGTCGACCGACTCTCCGTCAGGACCGGCAGCCGGCTCGTCACGCCAGGGGCCGACTGCGGGCGATGACGCCTTGCGCGTCAACGTCGAGGCGGCCGTCGGGCTCGTAGCGAGTCCCCCCGGCGGCCAGCGGGGTGAGGATGCGGGCTCGCAGGCTGAACGGCGGTCGCGGCGGCACGGTCGTTCCCACGGCATGATCCTAGCGCGCGGACCCGCGGCGCCTGCGTCCGTGGCGGCGACCGGCCTCGCGCGCGTCGGAACATCCGCTCGACCAGGAGCACGCTCCACTTGATGAACTGCTCGGTGGTCCAGCCACACTCGCGGACGAGCTGCCGTTGCCGGCCGACGAGTCTCGACGCTCGCATCCCGAGCGTAGGCTTGGCGGGTGATCCGGTCGATGGCGTTCCTGCGCGCACCGGCGTGCGCCCACCGGCCGGACGGAGGTTGGCCATGGCCGAGCACCCGAACGCGAAGGTCGTTCGCGAGATGAACGAAGCGATGAGCAGCGGCGACATGGAGGGCGCGGCCAGCCGGGTCGCGGACGACGTGGTCTGGCACGAGATCGGTCGGGCCGAGCCGCGGCACGGCAAGGCCGAGCTGGCTGCGACGCTCGCCGAGTGGGGCCCGTTCAACATCACGTGGGAGACCCATGACATCCTCGGTGGTGACGATCACGTCGTCGCGCTGGGCATCGCGAACGCCACGCACGGCGAACGGTCGCTGACCTATCGGGTGGCGGAGATCTACCACGTCAGGGACGGGCAGGTCACCGAGCGATGGGCGTTCTCCGACGACACGCAGGCCATCGTCGACTTCTTCGGCTGAACTCCGGGTCGCCCCGGCGCGGCCCTCCGCCCTGGGCCCCGACTGGCCCCTCGCCTCAGCCTTCGCCCTCCGGCGGCGCAAGCCCGGACAGGTGCCCGTCGGGCCGGGGCGCGGCCAGCGCCGGCTCGGCGCCCCGGTCCGCCTGGCGAGCGGCGAGCTCCGCGTCCAGCTGCGCCACGAGCTCCGGCAACCTGGATCGCAGCGCCTCGCCGTAGGCCGCCCCGACCTGCTCCGCGAGCGCAAGGTCGCGCTTCGCCTTCGGTGGCGCGTACCGGAAGTGGACACGGGTGCCGGACGCGAGCGGCTCGAGCTCGATGGTGTGGAGCAGCTTCAACGGCCCGGCGGGGGTGGCAAGGATCGTCCGGTCGGTGACGTAGTCGTACGGCCGCCAGTCGAGGATCTCCTCGATCACCGCATCCTTGCCGTGCATGCAGTGGTTGGCCGAGCCCGGCCCACGCCGCCCCCCGGTCGCCCCCTGGATCCTGACCTCGGTCACCCAGGGCTGCCAGCTCATCCGCTGGCCGGGCTTGGTCAGGAACTCCCAGGCCACCTGCGGCGGCACGCTGGTGGGCACGGACACGCTGAGGATCGCGTCCCGGGGGTTCACGAAGACGCGCGCGCGGGCCTCCTCCTCCTGCCAGCGGCGGCCGAGGTCGTGAGCCCAGGCCGGCACGTCACCGATCCGCTCGTAGGTCTCGGTGTGCGCCCGCATGCCCAGCGCGACCGGATCGATGTCGGTGGCATCGATGCACGCCTGCGTGATCAGGGCGTAGGCGGCGATGCCCAGCTGCTCCACGACCTCGTTCTTGAGCAGCCGGTGGACCACGATGACGTCGGATCCCAGCAGCTCCTGCCGGCCCGCGACCTTCTGGACGATGGCCTCGCCGTGGTGAACCACGAACTTGAGGTCGAGATCCGGGATCCGGCTGCACGCGGTGCAGTCGCAGGACGTGGCCTGGCGGACGTCACGCCGGCGGCGGCGGAACCCGAAGTAGCAGCGCTCGATGGTATCCAGGAGCATGGAGCCGTCGATCCGCTCCATGATCGCGTAGGTGAACGCGGCATCGCCCTCGAGCTTGGCCAGCCGGAAGTTGGGTCGCAGGGCCGTGACGACGGCACCGATGAGGTCCGCGAGGATGTCCTGGGCGTGGTCGAGCTCGACGTCGGCGAGGTAGCCCGTGTAGCCGGAGATGTCCGCGATCAGGAAGCAGGCGGGCTGCGCGGTGGGGAGCACCTCAGCGAGCCGCCCGATGGGCGCGCCCCCGCCCGGCCGCGGATCGACCCTTCACCGGCCTACAGCTTCGAGGCTGCCTGCCGGGCAACGTCCTCCACCTTCGGCTCGAGGTCGCTGCCGGAGCTGGACGAGGACTCCGCCTCCACGACGACCAGGGTCGAGCCCTTAACGAAGGCGACCGTCGCGCTGGTGTCGTCGACGACCTTGCCCGCGGAGTCGCCGATGCCGCTGACCGGCTGCAGATCGCCCTGGGCTCCGGCCATCGCGATCGCGGTCTGCAGCTCGGCGCTCCCGACACCCGGCGGCATGGCCTGGACCAGCACGACCACGGAGTCGCCGTCCGCGTTGCCGTACGAGGCGACGTTCATGCCCGGGATGTTCATCGGGAAGTCGACCTTCGTCGGATTGCCGCCGATGATCGAGCCGGCCATGTCGGCGGTCACGATGCCGCTCGCGTCCGGCGCATCGCCGGCACCGGCGAATGCGCTCGCGAGCGCGCTCTCGAGCCCCGAGGGGAGCTCGATCGAGGGCATGGTCGAGGCGGCCCCGGACGACGGGGCGGGTGCGGAGGTCGCGCTGCTGCTGCCGCAGGCGACGACGAACAGGAGGACCGCGGCGGCGAGACCCGCAACAGTGACGGTCGGGCGCGTGGTCACGGATGTCTCCCTGGCTGCTGCGTGGACGGACCGCGCCATCCTACGCCCCGGAGACGGCGCCGCGGACGATGGCTCAGGAGAGCAGGTAGCGCGGCACCTCGTTGATCAGCGGCTGCCCGGTGGCGTACCGCCGGATCTGGTCACCGGCGAGCTTGAACGCGCGAACCGTGGCGCCGGGCGAATCGCCCGCGATGTGCGGCGTGACCAGGGCGTTGGGCAGCGTCCACAGCGGATGCCCGGGAGGCAGGGGCTCGGGGTCGGTGACGTCGAGCGCGGCCCGCAGCCGGCCCCGCTCCAGCTCGGCCACCAGGGCTTGCGTGACGACCGTCCGGCCGCGGCCCGCGTTGACCACGAGCGCGCCGTCCGGCAGCAGCCCCAGCCGACGCGCGTCGAGGAACCCTGCGGTCTCGCCCGTCAGCGGCAGCAGGTCCACCAGGATCTCCGCGCCGCGCAGCGTGTCGTCGAGGCTGTCGAGGCCCAGCACGCCCGCGCGGGCGGTTCGCGCAACTCCGATGGTCTCGACGTTGAACGGCGCCAGGCGATGCGCCAGGGCGGTCCCGATCGAGCCGTAGCCGAGGATGACGACGCGCCGGCCCGCCAGCTCGGCGGGCTCGAGCGAGCTCCAGTCGCTCTTCGCCTGTGCGTCGCGAGCCCGCAACAGCCCCCGCTCATGGGCGAGGATCGCCCCGATCACCCACTCCGCGAGCGGGATGTCGTAAACCCCGCGGGCGTTGCACACCATCACGCCCGCCGGCACCCGTCCGACCAGCCAGTCCACGCCCGCGCTGAGCGTCTGGATGACGCGCAGCCTGCCCGGGGCGGCCAGCAGCTCGAGCAGCGGCTGCCGGATCCGGCCGGCCGGAACGATGAGCTCGGCGCCGGAGAGATCGGGCACGTGGCCGGGTTCCGGAGGCACGAGCACCAGCTCGACATTGGCCGGCAGCCGGCCCACGTGACGCCGCTCTGGGAGGTCGGGCAGGCAGATGGTGACCGTCCGGCCGTTCTCGCGCCGTGGCTGGCTCACGTCGCTCCTCCGTGATGTTCGCCATGCGCGACCGTGGGACACGCACCTCACAGGCAGGCCCCGAGTCTATCGGGCCCAGCGTCCATGGTCGCCGGAGGCCCGAGCCGCCAGGAGTCAGGCGATGGTCACCGACGTCAGGTAGCGGTGCCGCTCGGTCAGCTCCACCACCGGGCCGACCAGCGACAGGGACGCGCTCAGCGGCAGGTCGGCGGACGAGGAGCCCACCAGGACGGTCACCAACCCTGGCTCGATCACGCGCCGATAGTCGAGCCCGGCATAGGCGAGCTGCTCCGCAGCAAGGACGAACGAGACCGTTCGCCGTTCGCCCGGGTCGAGCGAGATCCGCCGGAATCCTCGCAGCTCGAGCACCGGGCGTGCGACCGCGGCCTCGACGTCCCGGACATACAGCTGGACCACCTCGTCGCCGCGACACTGACCCGTGTTCGTCACCTCCACGCTCAGCGCAACCTCGCCGCCGTCGGTCGCCATCTCGGTCCGGTCGAGCAGGAGGTTGGCCAGCTCGAACGTCGTGTACGACCGGCCAAAGCCGAATGGCCACAGCGGGCTCGCCGGGCCGTCCACGTACGGGCCCTTGGGATTCGAGCGACCACCGCTCGGGTGGTGGCGATAGGAGACCGGCACCTGCCCGACGCTGCGCGGGACGGTGACAGGCAGCTTGCCGCCGGGGTTCTGGTGACCGACCAGGACATCGGCGATGGCGTCCGGGCCCGCCTCCCCGGGCACCCAGGCGAGGACGATGGCGGCCACGTGGCGCGCGGCCCACTCGAGCGCCAGCGGACGTCCGCTCACCACGACCAGCACCACCGGCGTCCCCGTCGCCGCCACGCGCTCCAGGAGCTCCTGCTGGCGACCGGCGAAGCCGAGCTCGAGGCGGTCGCGAAACTCGCCGGTCGTGGCGTCGTCCGTCAGCCCCGATCGCTCGCCCAGCACGGCGATCACGACGTCCGCACCCGACGCCGCTGCGACCGCCTGCTCGAGGTCCGCATCCGTGCCGTCGATGATCCCGGACCCCGCGGCATGGACCACGTCGGCACCCGGCAGCCGCGACCGGATGGCATCGAGGATCGTGCGCTGGCCCGCGAGCTCATCGAGTGCCTCGATCTCGTCGGTCATCGGGAACCCGAACGCGTTGTCGCGGTGGCGCATCTCGTTCAGGGTCTGGATGTGGAGCAGGTGCGCGTAGTCGCCGAGGAGGTCCCGGGCGCTGGCCGCGATCGGGCCGACGACCGCGACCCGCCGGATGCCGGCGGCAAGCGGCAGCGTGCCATCGTTCTCGAGCAGGACAAGCGACCGTCGTGCCAGGCGTCCGGCCACCCGCCGCTCATCGCCGACCAGCGCCGTGAGCCCGGCCTCGTCGGGCAGGGGCACGATCGGCTGCTCGAACAGGCCCAGCCGCATCTTGAGTCGCAGCACGCGCTCGACGGCGCGATCGACCAGG
This sequence comes from uncultured Chloroflexia bacterium, assembly GCA_963732805.1. Lineage (GTDB taxonomy): Bacteria > Chloroflexota > Limnocylindria > Limnocylindrales > CSP1-4 > CAIXZV01. Next base: position 710,291 of record CAVTAW010000001.1, on the reverse strand, counting down.
TTCTCCGCCACGCGTCCGGTTGCAACCTGGTCGAGGAGCGGGGCGCCGAAGCCGATGGTGTTGGGCAGCTCCGCGTCCACGCCGGCCCGAAGCGCGATCGCCCCGGCCGTGCCGATGTCGGCTGTCAGCCGGTGCTGCGTGGACAGCATCTGGATCGCCATGTAGTCGGACGCCACGACGCCCTCGAACCCCCAGCCTGCTCGCAGGATCGTGGTCAGCAGGTCCTCCCACGCGTGGCACGGAACGCCGTCCACGTCGCAGTAGGCCGGCATGACGCTCGCGACGTCGGCAGCCCGGACTGCGGCCTCGAACGGCAACAGCTGCTCGTCGTGCAGCTCCCGCGGACCGATGTGGACGGGCGCCTGGTTGAGGCCGCCCTCCGCGAGACCGTGGCCCACCAGGTGCTTGGCGGTGGCGGCGACCCCTGTGGCGAGATCGTCACCCTGGAGCCCGCTCACGTAGGCACAGCCCAGGGCCGCAGAAAGGTAGGGATCCTCGCCGTAGGTCTCCTCGATCCTCCCCCACCGCGGGTCGCGGCTCACGTCGAGCACCGGCGCGAGGGCGTGCCGGGCCCCCATCGCCAGCATCCGCCGCCGCAGGGTGCAGGCCATCTCGGCGACGAGCTCCGCGTCCCAGCTGGCGGCGGCGCCGATCGACTGCTGGAACGTCGGCGCACCCCGGGCAAGGACGCCATGCAGCGTCTCCTCGTGGAGCAACGCCGGGATCCCGAGTCGGGTCTCCTCGAGGAGGAACCGCTGGATCTCGTTGCCCAGCCGGGCGGCCCCCCGGGCGTCCAGGTTCGTCGCCCCGGCCACGCGGCTGATGTGCCCGATGCCGTTCGCGAGCAGGTTGCGCGCCCGATCGGGATCCAGCACGCCGGTCCCGATGAGCTCGAACGACCATGCGGACCCGAGCTGCGCGATCTTCTCCTCCAGCGTCATCCGGGCAAGCAGGTCGGCGACCCGCGCCTCGATGGGCAGCCCGGCATCCAGGTAGGGTGCGCGCACAGTGGTCATCAGCCTTTCACCGCTCCAGTCGTGAGCCCGCCGACGAGCTGGCGTTCGGCGACCACGTAGAACAGGATCGCCGGCAGGACGGCGATGACCGTGTAGGCGAGGACGCGCGCCTGGTCCTGGCCGTACTGGGTGGAGAAGTTCATCACGCCGAGGGGGAGCGTCCACTGGTCGGCGCCGTTCAGCAGGATCAGGGGCAGGATGAACGCATTCCAGGTGGTGACGGTGGCCAGCACGCTGACGGTCGCCAGGGCCGGCCGGGCCAGCGGCAGCAGCACCCGCCAGAAGAAGCCGAACGAGCTGCAGCCGTCGATCCGCGCGGCATCCTCCAGCTCGGCCGGGATGCTCCGGAAGAACGGCCGCAGGATGACGATCGTGAGCGGCAGCGCAAAGGCCGCCTGCGGCAGCGCAACGCCCAGGAGGTTGCCGGCCAGGCCCAGCTCGCGAACCAGGATGTACAGCGGCAGGATCGCGACCGCCGACGGGAACAGGAGCCCGAACACGAACAGGGTGAACAGCGCCTCCCGCCCGCGGAACATCATCCGCGCGAACACGAACGCCGCGAGCGACGCGAACAGCACGGTCACGCCGACCGCCACCACCGCGACGACCAGGCTGTTGAACGCCTGGAGCCAGAACGTGCCGGCGTTGGCGCCGATGAGCACGTCGGTGTAGTTCGAGAACACCCACGGGTCGGGCACGATGGCGACCGGGTTGCTGACCAGCTGCCCGTTGGTCTTGAACCCGCCGAGGACGGCGAACAGGATCGGGACCAGGATCGCCGCGCCGACCACGAGCAGGATCGCCCACGCCGCGGCGCCGGTGATCGAGCGAGTGGCGCCGCCACCTCGCGGGCGGCTGCGCGCGGCGACGGCGGCTGCCGGGTTGGCCATGCCCTCAGCCTCCGAACACCGTGAGCGCGCCCTCGGTGTCGCGCCGAAGCACGAACCGCTGGTACGCGAGGGCCACGACGAGGCCGAACAGGAACAGGATCACGGCCTGCGCACTGCCGTAGCCCATCTGGGTGCTCTTGAAGCCGGCCTTGAACATCGAGATCGCCATCGTGTTGGATGCGTTCAGGGGCCCGCCGCCGGTCATGACCCACACCATGTCGAACAGCTGGAGCGCGCCGAGCATCGACAGGAACACCGAGACTCGGATCGTCGGCCCCAGCAACGGCAGGGTGATGTGGCGGAACGCCTGCCGGCGCCCTGCCCCATCGATGAACGCTGCCTCCTCGAGCTCATGCGGGATGCCCTGCAACCCCGCCAGCATCAGGATCATGTGGAAGCCGAAGTACTTCCACGAGATGATCACGAACAGTGTGAACATCACGAGCGTCCCGTCGCCCAGCCAGTCCTGAACCCAGCCACCCAGCCCGACGCTCCGGAGGGCCGTATCGACGAGCGAGTCGGGCTGGAGCATCAGCCGGAACACCACGCCGGTGATCGCCTCGGACAGCACATAGGGAAGGAAGAACAGCAGCCGGAACACCGCGCGTCCGGGGAAGCGGCGGTTCAGGAGCACCGCGAGCCCCAACGAGAACGGGACCTGCAGTCCGAGCGAGAGCACGACGATCAGCAGGTTGTTCGCGATCGCCGTCCGGAACGCGTCGTTGGCCAGGGCCACCTGGTAGTTCTTGACACCGATGAAGTCGGTCAGCGGCTCGAGGCCGTTCCACTTGAACAGGCTGAAATGCGCGGCCTGGATGACCGGGATGATGACGAACACGAGGTACAGGGCGAGCGCGGGGAGCAGGAACACGCCGACGGTCAGCCAGGCGGGCATCCGCCTGGGCCTGCCCTGCGACTGGCGCGTCAGTGCCGTCATCGCCGTCCTCTGCTCCCGCCGGAAACCGAGCGGGCCGGCTCGGCCGGCCCGCTCCATCGAACGAGTCTACGGGTCGGAGACCCGCCCGCTCGCTACTGGGTTGCTGCCGCGTCGCTGATCGCCTGGCAGACCTTCTCCGGTGTCGAGGCACCAAGGAACAGGGCGATCGTCGCGTCGTTGATCGCCTGGCCCATGGCCGGTGACGTTGCCTGGTCGAGGTACAGCTGCATGAACGTGGCCTGGTCGCGACCGGCCGCCACCATCTGCAGGTTCGGGTCGGTCACGGTGGCGCTGGTGCCGACCACCGGCGACAGGCCGACGTTGTCGCTGTTGAGCTTGTTCTGGTTGTCGACGCTCTCGAAGAACTTCAGGAAGTCGATGGCCTCGGGCGGCGCGTCCTTGCCCACCGCGATGCCATTGCCTCCGCCGACGCCGTCGGTCGGCGCACCGGCGCCGCCGGTGACCGACGGGAACGGGAACCAGCCGAGCTTGTCGCCCAGGCCCTTCTTGTCGGCGCTCTGGTCCTGCTGGACCGAGGGCGCCCACTGGCCCATCAGCTCCATCGCTGCCTTGCCGTTGCCCACGGAGGCTGCCTCATCGTTGTAGGTGGCCGACTTGTAACCGGCCTGGTACGGATCGAGGGCGTTGAGCTTGAGCACGGCATCACCGGCTGCCTTGCACGCATCCGTGTTCCAGTTGCCGGTCTGGATCTGCTGCGCCAGGTTGTCGCCGCCGCCGATCCGAAGCAGGAGATAGGTCCAGAGGTGCATGGACGGCCATTCGTCCTTGCCCGCGATCGCCAGCGGCGCGATGCCGGCTGCCTTGAGCTTGCCGACATCGGCAAGGTAGTCATCCCACGTCGCGGGCGGCGCAGAGATCCCGGCCTTGGAGAACAGGTCCTTGTTGTACCAGAAGCCGATCATGCCCATGTCCCAGGGCACGCCGTACTGCACGCCGTTGTACGCATAGATGCTCAGCGCGCCGGGATTGATGGTGTCCTTCCACGACGCGATGTCCGAGGTGATGTCCTTGAGCATGCCCGCGTCGGCCTGAGCCGCCATGATGCCGCCGCCCCAGGACTGGAACAGGTCGGGCACCTGGCCCGACTGCATCTGCGTCGCGAGCTTGGTCTTGAACGCCTCGTTCTCGAGGACCGTGATGTTGATCGTGACGTTCGGATGCATCGCGGTGTAGGCGTCCGCGATCGCCTGGAAGTCGCTCTTGCCGGGTTCACCGGTCGTGATGTGCCACCACTCGACGGTGACGGGTGCCGCGGCCTGGGACGGCTCGGCCGTGGGCTCAGCGGTCGCCGGCGCCTGCGTGGCCGGCGCCGCCGTGGGCGCGGTGGTGGCGCTGGTCCCTCCGCAGGCACCCGCCACGATGGCCATGACGGCGATGGCTCCGGCCAGTCGCCAACGCATCCACACGATGGATCCTCCTCTCATCATGAGCTGCCCGGGAGCGCGGCGGACGACCTCATCCCGAACAGGGGAGGAGTCCCGCGCGAGACGAGATCGTCCGAGCCGACGCCGATGGCGTGCCCAGTCGGACCGAGCGACGTGGCTGCTCCCCTCGCGCACCAGCCGACACGCGGGCGCCCGAGACTCGCGCGGCGGCAGTCGTGCACCAGGGCCTCCTCCGGCTCGAAAGTTTCGGCGCGGTTACAGCCACGTTTCGGAGGAACTCTAGGCACATCCGTCTAGCATCGTCAAGCCCAGATCGTGAAATGGGTCTTGCCAAGCGTCGAAAGTATCGGGATACTCCCTGCATGGCGATGGCTCCACGGGTCAACGGGCACGGCGCGCGGCCGACGATCGCCGACGTCGCCAGGGAGGCCGGGGTCTCGGTCCCCACGGTATCGAAGGTCATCAACGGACGCCCGGACGTTGCCGACCAGACCCGTCGCCGGGTGGAGGCGATCATCCTCGAGCGCGGCTACCGGCGAGCGCCGCGGGGTGCCCGCCGGGCCCAGCTGCTCGAGCTCGTGTTCCACGAGCTCGAGAGCGAATGGGCGCTCGAGATCGTGATGGGCGTCGAGCAGGTCGCCCGCGAGCATCATCTGGCCGTCGTGATCACCGAGATGCACGGGCGGCGAACGCCTGGCCGGGGCTGGATCGAGGGCGTCCTCAACCGCCGCCCGGTGGGCCTCATCGTCGTGTTCTCGAACCTCAGCGAGGCGATGCAGGCCCAGCTCAAGACCCGGGGCATCCCGTTCGTGGTCGTCGATCCGGCGGGCGAACCTGTCCACGACACACCGTCCGTCGGCGCGACCAACTGGAGCGGTGGCGTGGCCGCGACCCGTCACCTGCTGGGGCTCGGGCACCGGCGAATCGGCGTGATCACCGGTCCCCAGGAGATCCTGTGCAGCCGGGCGCGGCTCGACGGCTACCGGGCGGCGATGGACGCCGCCGGGATGCCCATCGATCCGGATCTCATCCACTTCGGCGACTTCCACGTCCAGTCGGGCGTCGAGTGGGCCCAGTCGATGCTCCGGCTGCCGGATCCCCCGACCGCGATCTTCGCCGCCAACGACCTCATGGCGCTGGGCGTCTACCAGGCCGCCCGGGAGGCGAGGCTGCATATCCCGGAGGACCTGAGCGTGGTCGGCTTCGACGACCTGCCGGTCGCCGGCTGGGTGGGACCGCCCCTGACCACGGTCCGCCAGCCGCTGTCCGAGATGGCCATGAGTGCCACGAGGCTCGTGCTGAGCCTCGCCCGCGGTGACGAGCCGCCCCAGACACGCCTCGAGCTGTCGACGGCGCTTGTCCTCCGGAACAGCACCGCGCCCCCGCGACCACCGCAGCGTGGGCACGCCTGAGCGTCGCCCGCGTGTGCCTCGCCCGCGTGTGCCTCCGACCGACTGACACCCGTGTCGGGGGCGAGCCCGACTGACCCGGACCGTGCCGGTTCACGCCGGCACGCACACCCCTCGCACAGGTGTTGCGCACGTCACGGCCGCAGCGCAGGATCGTCCCAGCGACCAGCGCTGCGGTCGCGCCAGGCCCCACGGCCACGTTCCGGCGATGGCGCGGCGCTGGGCATGGGAGGCTTCCGGCCATGTGGGCTCGTCCCGGCGCATTGATTGCCATCGCAATCCTCGTGGTCGGCTGCGGGAGCTCGAGCCCGTCGGCGTCGCCGCGGGCGAGCCTCGCTACGGCCGGCCCGCCGGAAACCCCGCTCGTGTCCGGGTCGGCATCCCCGGCGCCGACGTCGTCGCCGTCCGGCTCACCGACCGTCGCTCCGTCCGCGACGCCGTTCGGGTCATCGCTCGCGTGGCACGCGATCGGCACGCTCGACGCCGAGCGCATCGTCGGTTTCGCGGGAGGGTATGTCGCCACCAGTCGATCGCCGGCTGTCTCCTACTCCGCCGACGGCAGCACGTGGGAGCGGATCCGGCTCCCGTTCAAGGTCACCACGGATCCCCACGGGATCAAGCTGACCGCGCATGGGGATGCCGTGGCCACCGACGGCCAGCAGGTGATCGTGGTCGGTGGCTACGAGCACGCGCCGTGCACGCCGCAGGCTGCCGGCGCGACCGGCGGCGGACCGGAATGCCCGAGCTCGCCCATCGCCTGGATCAGCTCGGATGGCCGGACATGGACGAGCTCGTACCCGTGGACTGGCCCCGCGCTCCCGCACAGGTACAAGCAGGGAGACGCGTTCACGACGGTGTGGGCGGTTCCGACCGGGGGCTGGGACGCTGCCGACGCCTACATCTCGGGTGAGGCGGGCGCTGCGGCCGACATCTGGCACTCGGCCGACGGCCTCTCCTGGTCGGCGTTCCCGGCGACGCCACCATCGACGCTCGAGGGCGCACCGAACCCGCCCGAGCTGTGGGACGCGGGCGCAGCCGACTCGACCGGTCGGCGCGTCATCTCCGGCCAGTGGTACGGGCCGTCCCTGACCGCGACGCGGCTTGCGTCAACGCAGGACGGCCAGTCATGGACGACCATCGACACGTTCCCGGGGGCGGACGTGAGCGTGTCATCGATGCTCCCCCCGACGCCCGCATCGTCCCAGTGGGTCGTCGCGGGCTGGGACGGAGCGGAGCAGGCGACGGTCTGGACATCGCCCGGCCTCGCGACCTGGACGGCACTGGGCCTCCCGACAGCTCAAGCCGCGATCCAGGGCAGCGTGAATGCCCTGGGCGCCACGTCGCGGGGGCTCATCGCACTCGGATGGACGTCGGCCGATCCGGATGGAGCACCCACCCAGGCGACCTGGGTCAGCGCCGATGGGCATGCCTGGACCGAGCTGACGCCCGCCCCGGACAGCGGCGGCCCCGACGTCCTCGCTGATGGGCCTGCCGGGGTCATCGGCGTGAGCCTCGGGTACCACGACACGGATCCCTCGGTCGTGTGGGCCCTCCAGTAGCAGATGGCCGGCGCCCCGCGAGCCTGCCGTGGCAGGCGACGGGATCGCTCGAGACGCACCGCCGGGACGGTCAGGCCGACCCGTGCCCGCCTGCCGTCAGCCTCGCCCGAACAGGTCCGTCCGGGCCCTCGACATCGACCAGGGTCCACACCTCCAGGGTCCCGCCCTCGGGGATCGTGAGCGGCCTGCCGGCGGGGAGCTCCAGCGACCAGCCGGCAGCAGCCTCGACGGGAGTCCCGTGCGGAAGGTCGTCCTCGTCGAGCGCGCCGCCGGAAGCGCGGTCCCGGATGACGCCGTCTTCGTCGCGGGCGTAGACGTCGACGCGAACGCCCGCGGGCCACAGGCGGAGCGGCTCCGATCCGAGGTGGACGAGCCGCGGCGGGCCGCTCGCATCGGCCGCCTCCAGCGCCAGGGCTGCGACCGGCTGATCAGTGAGCGATTCGCTCCACCCCCGGAGCAGCCTCGCGAGCGGTGCCCATGCGCCGGCCACGGTCGACCCCGCCGGCACGTCGAGGCGACGCTCCCCGGCGGTGAAGGCCTCGTGCGCAGAATCGGGCCGGGGCGGCCGGCTCGGCACCGGGTCCGTTCCATCGGCCACCCCATCGATCGCGGCACGCAGGCGTCCCTGGTCGCCCGGCGACAGCCGGCCCCGGAATGCGCCGACGCGGCTGCCGCCCATCGTCCGCCACATCGACCAGCCGCCGTCCTCGCGGATCGCGAGGTGCTCGTCGTCGGCCGGCGGCATGCCGCCGGCGCGGGCATAGGTCGCGATGACCGACGGATCGCTCATCGTCGCTCGAGCCTCCAGGTCCCGGGCCGGTTGGCGCGCAGGATCTCCAGGAAGTGGCGCACGTGCCGCTCCTCGACCGGATGGTCGTGAGCCGCCGTCACCGAGCCCACGGCCTGGGGGTTGTTGAGACTCTGCATGTTGCCCATGAGCGAGCGGTTCGTGTACGTGAACGGGTTCGTGATCCGGGCTTCGTCATCCTGTCCGGGCAGGCGGGCTGCGATGTCCATCTCGATCGGGCCGCCGGGATTGGGCACGACGCGGTAGCCCGCACCGGCCACGAAGTCCTCCCGCTTCATCTCCGCGGCGTGGGTCATCTCGTAGGCCTCGGCCACGCGCTGCGAGAAGGCGCCCTGCCGGAGGCTGTGTCCGGTCACGACCGCGCGCGCCGCGGCCGCGCGACCGCTCGCCGGCGAGGTGTTGAGCGCGGTCCACAGCTGGTCGGCGATGACCTGCGGCTCCGCGTCCCCGGTCTCCTCGCCGATCAACGGCTCTTCGCCCGTGGTTCGCGCGTAGACATCGGCGCCCAGCCGGTACTCGTCCTGGAGGCCGATGAGATGGCCGAACTCGTGCGGCGCGAGGCCCTGGTCGGGGTCGAGCACATTCCAGTCCCCGGAGTCGGAGCGGAACTGGGGGGTGCCGGGGGCCGCGGAGTAGACGCGGACGCTGTTGTCCCCGGGGGTCGCCCGGTTGGCGATCAGGCGCAGCTGGAGCGTGCGGCCCGGGGTGGAGTCGTCCACGAACTTGAACACGTTCCAGACCGTGGCGATCTGGCCCAGCCAGACCGCGATCTGCGGATGGTTGGCCAGGCCGGTGAACCGGATGTTGACCGTGACCTCCAGCGCGTCGCCCGTGAGCCGCCACGTGTACCGGGTATCGCCTCCGTACACGTTGCCCTCCACTCGCTCGTCGGAGCTGAACTCGACCCGTCCCACGTCCACGGCGCCCGGCACCTGGTCGATCAGCGCCCAGGTCGCCGGTCCGACGACGCCGTCCTGGACGAGCGGCGGGTGGGCCGCCTGGAACTCGCGCACGGCCTGCCGGGTCAGCGGGCCGAACTTGCCGTCCGCCTCGAGCAGCGTCGGGACCTCCGTCGAGGGGGCGTTGTTGAGCCGCTGCTGCAGCTCCTCGACGGCCGGGCCGGTGGATCCGCGCCGGATGGTGGGGTGGGTCGCCCCCTGCGGGGTGCCCAGCGGGTTGGGGCCGCCGGGCGCGTCCACGACGATGCGCCCGTTCCGGACGACGCTCGGCGCCAGCCGGTCCAGCTCCGACCAGGTCGGGGCGTCGGCCACGCCGCTCGGCGTGAGGCTGTGGTTCGTCTGGAAGCTGATCACCGCGGCCGCCGTCGCGGGACCATAGACGGCCGTGATCCGGAGCGGCGGCGTCGCAGCGCCGGTCGCGTTGAGCTTCTGCTGCAGCACGCCGACATCGGCGGTCGGGCCATCGCCGGGGTGCAGCTCCGGGCGTGTCTCGGGGTCCGCCGCGGGCGCTGCGCCGTTGCCCGTCGCGGTCGCCGTCCCGGCGCTGGCGTCGTCGGCCGTCGCCGCCCCGATGGGATCCCGCTGGAGGGCGGGCAGCGACGCGGGCCCGGAGGTTGCCTGGTCGAGCGCGACGAGCTGCGCGACGGCCGCGTTGCCGGCCGCCCCCTGGAGCTGCAACATGTCGAGCGCCCCGAGCCGCGCCACCGTTCGCGCCGGCATCGCGGCCCGCGAGCCGAACCCGGACAACGCCGGCGCGGGCTGCGGGCCGCTCGGAGCAGCCGACGGCCTGCCGGCTCGATCCCGTTCGCGGGAGACCGGTCGCGAGGCATGCCGGGTGGCGGGGTCGAACGCGGTCATCGGCTGAGTGTCGATGCTACGCCGCGGTCGCGAGCACCCCGGGGCAGACCGGGTGCCCGTCCGGGCAACTCCGGCGGAGACGGGTCGCGGCCTTGCGGCGTGCCGTGGTCAGCGCGGCGGCATCGCACCGAACGTGCGGTCGATCTCGCCGAGCAGCCGGGTGGTCGCGCCAACCACGATGTCGAGGTAGCGCTGCCCGAACTCCGGTGTCGCCTCGCGGGCGTCGCCCCAGGTACCGGACCGGGTGGCCCGGTGCACCGAGCCAGGGGCCGAGAAGAAGAACGCCGTGTGGACCGGGGCCGGGTTCGTGACCTCCGGGAACGGCGGGAACTCGACGTTCGCCCGGTCCATGTCCACCAGGTCCGGGTTGATGGCCAGGACGGCCGCGGTCTCGCCCTTGTTGGCATGGAGCCCGTTCGAGGGGTCGAAGAACTCGGCCGCCTCCTGGGGCGTCATGCCGTCCCAGTAGTTGACGGGGAACGCCCGCACGCCGGCGGGCAGCCGATCGGCCGCGTTGGCGCAGGCATAGGCGATCGCGTACGTATTGTCGTAATGGCCGTTGAGGAACACGATCCGGGTGAAGCCGACGGTCGCGAGCGACACGCACAGGTCCTCGATGAGCGCCATGAACGTCGGAATGCGCACGTGGACGACGCCGGTGAAGCCCGCGTGCGGGTACGAGAGGGCGTAGTTGATCGGCGGCGCGACCAGCGCGTCGATCCCGGGCGCGACCCGGCGCGCCACCTCCTGGGGGATGAGCACGTCGGTCAGCAGCGGGGCGTGGGGACCGTGCTGCTCGGTGGAGCCGGTCGGCACGATCACCGTCCGGCCATGGTCCAGGAACGCCTCGACCTCGAGCGTGGTCATCTCGCCCAGGAACACGGTGGGTGCCTTCATCACGCCGTCCTTCCTCGCCGTCAGGCGATCGTGGTGGTGAGCTCGCCGATGCGCTCGATCCAGACCGTCACCACGTCACCGGCCCGGAGCCTGCGCCCGGGCCCCGGCGGCACCGCGAGCCGGGCCGGGGTGCCGGTCGCGATCAGGTCGCCGGGACGGAGCGCCGTGTGGCGGCTGAGGTACGCGATGAGCTCGGGGATCGGGAAGCGCATCCGGGCGGTGGTGTCGTCCTGGATCGCCGCGCCGTTGATCGTGCAGCCGAGCCGCAGGTCCGCGGCATCGACCTCGTCGCGCGTCACGATCCACGGACCGACTGGACAGAAGCCGGGCAGCGACTTGCCCAGCAGCCACTGGTCGCCGTCGAGCCACGGGTCGCGTGACGAGATGTCGTTGATGCACGTGTAGCCAAGGACGTGGCGCATGGCGTCCGCGGGCGCGACGGCCTCCGCGGCCTCGCCGATGACCACGCCAAGCTCGCACTCGGCATCCACGTTGTCGGTCACCGATCGATCCCAGCGCAGCACGGACGCGTGCCCGGCAACCGACGTCGCGGCCTTGCCGTAGACCAGCGGCCGGCCACGGGCGGCCTCCCCGGGTGCCGCGGTTCCGGCATCCCCGGGTGTCGCGGTCCCTGCCGGCGTGTCGCCCGGCGCCCGGTAGTTGAGCCCGATGGTGTAGATCGCCCCCGGGTCGGGCACGGCCGGTCCCAGGGCCACGCCATCCAGCACGCGCCAGGCGTGGTCAGGCTGGCGATCGATCCAATCTCGAACACGTGCCAGGCCGCCGGCTCCGGCCGCGGCGATGCCGCGCACGGTGTCCAGCCCGGGCTCCGGCAGACCCAACGGCACGAAGCGCCCGTCGCGGACCACCGCTGCCGTCGCGCGGCCGTCCTCGATGATCGTGGCCAGGCGCATCGCTCAGGCCCGGGCGTCGGCGTCGGCGAACAGCGGCGCGACCGCACGGCGCATGATGTCGGCCATGCCGGCGACGCCCGTCCAGCGCTCGAAGGCGATGGCGGCCTGCTGGATCAGCATCTCCGAGCCATTGGCGGCCCGCAGGCCGCGCGCCCGGGCGGCCTGCAGCACGGGCGTCTCGGCCGGCACGTAGACGAGGTCGAACACCGTCGCTCCGGGCGGCAGCTCGTCCACGGCGATCGTCACGCCCGCGTCGATCATGCCGACCGTGGTGGCGTTGACCGCCAGGTCCGTTGATCGCAGGGCGGCTGCGAAGGCCGGAGCGTCCAGCGACACGGCCGCGATCGGGACCGCGCCTCCGGCTGCGAACCGGCCCGCCAGCGCCTCCGCGGCCGGGACGGTGCGGTTGCCGATGGTCACCCGTGCGGCGCCTGCGGCCACGCACGCGAACACGACGGCATGGGCCGCGCCGCCGGCCCCGGCCACCACGACGTCCGCGCCGGCCAGGGTGCGGCCCATGGCGAGCTCGACGCCGGTGCGGAAGCCGGGGGCATCCGTGTTGATGCCCACCAGCCGTCCGTCCGCCCGGCGCACGACGTTGTTGACGGCGCCGATCGCCGCCGCATCGGCCTCCACCTCGTCGCACAGGCCGGCGACGACCCGCTTGTAGGGCGCGGTGACGCCGAGCCCCAACCAGTCCGGGCCGCGGGCAGCCTCGACCGCCGCCTCGACCGCCCCCGGCTCGAGCTCGAGCAGCTCGTAGTGCGCGTCGATCCCGGCCGCCGCGAAGGCGGCGTCGTGCATCACCTGGGAGTGGCGCCGCCGCAGCGGTGTGCCGAGCAGGGCGACCCGCCGGGTCATCGGCGGATCACCGGACCGCGGCTCACCGGACCGTGGCCGCCATGCGCCGCACCGGGCCTGCCGTGGCCGGGAACGTCACGTTGGGGATGATCTCGTCCACCCAGTGCCGGAGCTGCGCCGGATCCGGGGTCATGGTGTGGAGCACGAAGTACTCCACGCCGGCGTCGACGCGGGCCTGGAGCGAGGCGATCACCTCGTCCGGCGTTCCGAACAGGTACACCGACTCCAGGTACCGCTCGCCCCGCTCGGCGCTCATGACCCGCAGGAAGGCGCGGTGCTGCGCCTCGCGCGCCTTGACCGGGTCGTTGGTCAGCACCAGGTGCAGGAAGTTCTCGTGGGCGACCACACACTCGTCCGGGTTCCGGCCGTGCTCCCGGTAGTAGGCCCGCAGCTCGACCCAGTCGCGCGCGATGTCGTCGGGCGGGCAGGTGGGTCGCGGGATCCAGCCGTCCGAGCGCAGGACCCGCGCCTTGACCGAGTCCACGAACCGGGGCAGGTCCGGGGACTTGGGATCGGCCAGCTGCGACCCGCCGCCGATCCACAGCTCGGGCCGTTGCGACGCGGTGGGCTCGATGAACACGTCGTCCACCGAGTAGTAGCGGCCGTGGTAGGTGACCGCCTCGCCCTCGAGCAGCGGCAGCATGATGTCCAGCATCTCGTCGGTACGCCTGCCGCGCTCCGTCTTGCGGACGCCGACCGCCTCGTACTCCGCGTCGTTCCAGCCGACACCCGCGCCCAGGATCATCCGGTTCTCGGACAGGAACTGGAGCGTCGCGAGCTCCTTGGCCAGCAGCACCGGGTTGCGCAGCGGCATGATCAGGATCGAGGTGCCCAGGCGGACCCGCTCCGTCACGCCGGCAGCGACGGCCAGGGCCGCCAGCGGCTCGAGGAACGACACCGAGTAGAAGCGCCTCGCGGCCAGCAGGTGGTCGGTGATGAACAGCGAGTCGAACCCGAGGTCCTCCACCGTCCGGGCGAACTCGCGGATGCCGCGCGCGCGCTCCGGGCCGTCGCCGTCCCAGATGTACGACGGCAGGAAGACCCCGAACCGGCCGATCTCACTCATCGAGCTGCGTCCTCCGTGCTGGGGTCGGCCTCATCGGCCCCCGAACCTCGGGTCTCGCTTGGCGAAGAAGGCGTGCGCGCCCTCGAGCATGTCCTCGGTCGAGAAGATGCGGACGGAGGCGTCCAGCTCCGCGGCCAGGCCCGCGTCGATGTCGAGGTCGTGGGCGGCGTCCAGCAGCCGCTTGGCCTCGCGCACGGCCAGCGGCCCGCGATCCGCGATCTCCTGGGCCATGGCATCCGCCGCCGCGCGGGCCTCCCCGGGCGGCACCACCCGGTTGACGAGACCGATGCGCTCCGCCTCGTCGGCCGAGATGACCCGCCCCGTCAGGACCAGGTCCTTGGCCCGTGCCGGCCCCACGATCCGGGGCAGCCGCTGGGTCCCGCCGCCACCGGGGATCACGGCCAGGCGCACCTCCGGCAGGCCCAGCGTCGCCCGGGACGAGGCGACCCGCAGGTCACAGCCGAGGGCAAGCTCCAGCCCGCCGCCCAGCGCGGCCCCCTCGATGGCGGCGATGGTCGGCATCGGCAGCAGGGCGAGCTCGTTCCAGGCCAGCTGCTCCGCGCGCAGCCTGTCCCTGCCCGCGGGGCCGCGCTGGCCCTCGAACTCGCCCACGTGCGAGCCCGCGCAGAAGGCTCGCTCCCCGCGGCCGCTGACCACCACCGCGCGGACCTCGTCCGCGGGCGCGGCGGCGAGCGTGGCGAGCGCCGCGCGCATCTCCTCGATCAGCGCCGTCGTGACCAGGTTGAGCGGCGGGTTGACCAGCTCGAGGTGCGCGACGGGGCCGAGCTTCAGCGCGACGAGGGCGCTCATGACCCGACGCCGAAGTCGGCCGCGAGGCCCATCGGCCCGGCCGCGTACAGCCGCCGGTCCATCGGCCGCAGATCGTCGGCGACCCTCGGCCGGAAGCCCATCCGGGCGAGCACGTCCCGCTCGAGGTCGATGCCCGGGGCCAGCTCGGTCAGCACCAGGCCGTCCTCGGCCAGCGCGAACACGGCCCGGTCCGTGATGTACCGGACGTGCTGTCCGCGCTGCCGCGCGAGCCGCCCGTTGAACGAGACCTGGCGGACGGCGGGCACGAACTTGGACAGGCTCCCCTCCCGGACGACCCGCACCCCGTCGTCGATCTCGAGCTGGAGCCCCTGCGCGGTGAGCGTGCCCACGAAGTTGATCCGGCCCGTGCGGGCGCTGATGTTGGGGAACCCGCCGGGACCGCGGACCCGGCCCTCGAAGGCGTGAACGTTGACGTTGCCCTCGGCGTCCACCTCGGCGAACGACAGGCTGGCCACGTCCAGGCCGCCGCCGTCGTAGAAGTCGAACATCGACGGCTGGTCGATCATGGCCTGGAAGTTGAACCCGGCGCCGCCCTCGTTGCCGGCCACCGGGACGCCGCCGAAGATGCCCTGCTCCACGGTGAGCACCAGCTGGTCCGTGATCCCCTCCTCCCAGGCCACGCGGCCGATCAGCTGGCTGATGCCGAAGCCGAGGTTGCAGATGGCGCCGCGCGGGAACTCGAGCAGCGATCGCCGGGCGATGATCTTGCGCACGTCCAGCGGCAGCGGTGGCTCCGGGGTGACCGGCTTGCGGAGGCTGCCCCGAGTAGTACGGCGAGTCCTGCGTGACGTAGGTCTGCCACTGGTCGGGATCCACGAACACGTAGTCGATCAGGGCGGCCGGGACCTTGACGTCCCGTGGCGACAGGCTTCCCCGCCGCGCCAGGCGGCGGACCTGCGCGATCACGATCCCGCCGCTGTTGTGGGCGGCCATCGCCATGGCGAGCATCTCGCCCTGGACCGCCTCGCCCTCCATCGTGAGGTTGCCGTCCTCGTCCGCGGTGGTGCCGCGAATGACGGCCACGTCGATGGGAAACGCGTGATAGAGCAGCCACTCCCGGCTGCGCAGGGTGACCACCTCCACCAGGTCGTCCGTCGTGGACGCGTTCTGCTTGCCGCCGGTCTGGCGCGGGTCAACGTAGGTGCCCAGCCCGACCTGGGTCACCAGGCCCGGCCGTCCTGCCGCGATCTCGCGGATGAGCTGGGACAGCACGCCCTGCGGGAACGAGTACGCCTCGATCTGGTTGGCCTGCACCAGCGCGCCGAGCCGCGGCTCGTTGCCGATGTTGCTGCCGATCGTGCGGCGCATGAGCCCGGGCAGGCCCAGCTGCGAGAAGCCACGGTCGGCGAAGTCGCCGATCCCCACGACCCGCACCGTCGTCAGGTCACGCGGCCGGCCCTCGGCCGTGAACACCGCCGCGAGCTCGTCGATGAAGCGCTGCGGCACGGCGT
The DNA here is from genome assembly GCA_963732805.1 of uncultured Chloroflexia bacterium. GTDB lineage: Bacteria > Chloroflexota > Limnocylindria > Limnocylindrales > CSP1-4 > CAIXZV01. The sequence continues at coordinate 694,429 of CAVTAW010000001.1, read as the reverse complement.
GGCCGGCTCCCGACCCGCCGATGAGCAGGGTGCTGCCGTCGTGGACGAGCCCCACGGCCTCGCGGACGTCGACGACCCTGGTCATGGCATGTAGCCCCCGGCATTGGGATTGAGGGTCTGGCCCAGGAACAGCGACGAGGCGTCGGACAGCAGGAAGATCACCGTGTCGGCCACCTCCTCGGGCGTCCCGAAGCGACCCAGCGGCATGTCGCGCAGCCGCCGGCGCGCCCTCCTCGCTGTCGGCCAGGTCCGTGGTCATCCCGGTCACGATCATGCCGGGCGCGACGGCGTTGACCCGGATCCCCTGGGGGCCGAACTCGCGCGCCAGGGCGCGCGTGAACCCGATGAGCCCGGCCTTGGCGGCGCTGTACGCGGCCGTCTCCGCGATCCCCACCTGGCCCAGCCGGGATGCGATGTTGACGATCGCCCCCGTGCCCCGCTCGAGCATCGACGGCAATGCGGCGCGGCAGGTGTGGAAGGCGCCGGTCAGGTCGGTGCGGATGACCGCCTCCCACTCCTCGGGCGACAGGTCGAGGAACGGTCCCACCTGGGTGCGTCCGGCGTTGTTGACGAGCCCGTCGATCCGGCCGAAGCGCTCGACGACGCGTCCGACGAGACGCTCGGCGTCCGTGCCGTCGGCGATGTCGGCGGCGAACGCCTCGCCCTCGGAGCCGGACCCGCGCACCCGCTCCAGGGTGCGGCGCGCACCGTCCTCCGAGCGATGGTAGTGAACGGCAACGCGGGCGCCCTGGGCGGCCGCCTTGACCGCCACCTCGGCGCCGATCCCCCGGCCGCTGCCGGTGACCAGGACCACGCGACCCGCCAGCGCGTCGACCATCAGGCGAGGCCCGCTGCTGCGAGCGCCGCCCGGACACGCTCCGCGGCATCGGCGGACACGGGCTGGAGCGGCGGCCGCATGACGGTGCTCTCGATCACGCCCAGGTGCCGGAGCGCGACCTTGGTGCGGGCCCGGTAGTCGCGCACAGGCTGCCCGTAGACGGCCTCCTCGAGCGGCAGGATCCGCTCCCAGATGGCGCGCGCTTCGGCCCATCGATCCTCGCGCGTGAGCCGGTACATCTCGACCTGGAGGTCGGTGGCGAGGGTGCCGAAGCCGATGAGGGCCCCCTCGGCACCCAGCACGAACGACTCGTAGATGAAGTTGTCGTCGCCCGTGAGCAGGTCGATCGGGCGTTCGAGCCGCTCGATCATGCGCCGCGTCGCGAGGTACAGGCGGGCGTCGAACGAGGCCTCCTTGAGCGCGACGACGCTGTCGATGGCGGCGATCCGGGCGAGCGTCTCCTCCGAGAAGATCACGCCGCCCAGGGCCGGCTGGAGCTGGAACGCCACCAGCGGCAGGCCGCACCCGGAGGCGATCGCCTCGTGGTAGGCGACGGGGATCGCCGGATCCAGCGGGGTGCCCTGGTAGGCGGGGATCGGGAACACCAGCAGGCCGCGCGCACCCGCGTCCTCGGCACGCTTGGCCTCCTCCACCGCCTGGGCGGTGAACGTGGCGCTGAGACCGGCGACCACCGGGACGTCGCCCGCCTCATCGACGGCGACGCGCAGGACGCGGTCGCGCTCGTCAGGCCACAGGTGCGGCCCTTCGCCCGTGTCGGCGTTGATCGCCAGCGCGACCGGCCCCTGGGGCAGGAGCCACTGCAGGTAGCGCCGGTAGGCGGCTTCGTCGAACCTGCCGGCGGCGTCGAACGTGACGATGCACGCGGGCACGATCCCGCGCAGGTCGAGGCTCATGCGGTGGCTCCCAGGTCGCTGGTGGTGGTGGCCGCCTGCGGGGCGGCCGGAACGTGGAGCGGGATCGCGGGCGGTGCGGCGGTCGAGTCCCGGAGGACCACCTCGGTCGGCAGCACCTCGTGGAGGGCCGGCTCGCCCGACAGCAGGCGATCGACGCAGGCGAACCCCCGACGGCCCATCTCGCGCAGCGGCAGCCGGACGGAGGACAGGCTGGGCGCGGTGACCGCCGCCATCCGGATGTCGTCGAACCCGGCGATCGACACCTGTCCCGGTACCTCGATCCCGAGCTCGCGCGCCCGCTGGAGCGCGCCCAGCGCCAGCAGGTCGTTGGCGCAGCACACGGCCGTGAACGGGGCGTCCGAGGCCAGCAGGGTGTCGAGGCCCAGCGCGCCGCCCTCGTGGTCGAAGGTGGTGCTCACCACCAGTCGTTGCTCGTAGGCAAGCCCGGCCTCGGCCAGGCCGCGGCGATAGCCCGACAGGCGCTCGCGGGCAACGAACAGCGAGGTCGGACCGGCCAGGAAGGCGATCCGGCGGTGCCCCAGGCCGGCCAGCGCGGTCACCATGGCGGCGATCCCGGCCGCGTTGTCCACGCTGATCTCGGGCTCGCCCAGGGCGTGGGGCGACAGGTGGACCACGGCCGCGCCGTAGTCGCGCATGCCCGCCACGTGCTTGGGCAGCTCCTCGTTGAGCACCGGGTCGTCGAGCCCGCTGCCGGCGAAGATCACCGCGGCCGCCCGCATCGATCGGAGCAGGCGCACGTATGAGCTCTCCTGCGCCGCGTCACGCTCCGAGCTGCACGTGATGACGAGATAGCCGGCCGGCGTGGCCGCATCCTCCACGCCACGCACGACCTCGGCGAAATAGGGATCGGTGATGTCGTGGACGATGACGCCGACCACCGGGATCTGGCTCTTGAGCAGGCCCCGGGCGAGGGCGTTGGGGACGTAGTCGAGCGTCCTGGCCGCGTCGAGCACGCGTTCGCGCGTGGCCGGGCTGACCGGGTAGTCCGACTCGGACACGACGCGCGACGCCGTCGCGATCGAGACGCCCGCGAGCCGCGCGACCTCCGTGATCGACGCCATCTGGTCGCGCCGTCAGTACGGGAACGCGAACGACTTCGGCTCGTCGCGGACGCTCACCCACTGCCACTCGGTGAACTCGTCCCAGTTGGCCGCGCCGCCGAACCGGCTGCCGTTGCCCGAGAGGCCCATGCCGCCGAACGGGATGACGGCTTCGTCGTTGACCGTCTGGTCGTTGACGTGGACCATGCCGGAGCGCATTCGCTGCGCGAGCGCGAGGCCGCGCGAGATCGAGCGTGAGTACACCGCGCCGGCGAGCCCGTAGGCGCTGTCGTTGGCCAGCGCGAGCGCCTCGTCGTCCGTGTCGAACGTGACGATCGGGGCCACGGGGCCGAACGTCTCCTCGGTCCACACCGGCAGGTCGGTGGTCACGTCCGCGAGGACCGTGGGCCGGTAGAACAGGCCCTCGTGCGTGCCGCCGATCGCGAGCCGCGCGCCGCCCTCGATCGATCGCCGGACGATCCCGTCCACGCGCGCAAGCTGCTTCTCGTTCACGATCGGCCCGAGGTCCACGTCCTCGCGATACGGGTCGCCGAGCCGGAGCCGGCCCGCCTTCTCGACCAGGGCGTCCAGGTACGCGCCGGCGATGCTCCGGTGGACGATGTGGCGCCCGGTCGCGAAGCACACCTGGCCCTGGAATTGGAACGAGGCGTAGGCCCCGGCCGACGCGGCCGCATCGAGGTCGGCGTCGTCGAGCACGACGAACGCGTTGTTGCCGCCGAGCTCGAGCGAGACCTTCTTGAGCAGGCGTCCGGCAAGCTCGCCGACCCGTCGGCCGGCGGCGGTCGATCCCGTGAACGACACCCGATGCACGTTGGGGTCGGTGACGATCGCCTCGCCGGTCTCCGCGCCGCCGACGACCACCTGGAGCACGCCCTCGGGCAGGCCGGCCTCGCGGAACACGGCGGCGAACATCGCCCCGCCGCAGACCGGCGTCTGGGGGTCGGGCTTGAGGACGACGGCATTGCCCAGCGCGAGCGCCGGGGCGACCACGCGCATCCCGAGGACGCTGGGCGAGTTCCAGGGCGTGATCGCCCCGATCACGCCCGCCGGGACGCGGCGGACCATCGACAGCCGCCCGGGAGCCACCGACGGCACGAGCGAGCCGTACGGCTGCGAGGGCATCGTGGCCGCGTTGAGCAGCTCCTGGATCGTGAAGTTCTGCTCGTGGTGCATCTTGCCGTGGACGGCGCCGGTCTCCCGCTGCGTCCAGGTGCCGAGCTCCTCGCGGTGCGCCTCGTAGATCTCGGCGGCCCGCCGGAGGATCGCGGCTCGCTCCACGTAGCTCGTCTCGGCCCAGGCCGGCTGCGCGGCGGCGGCGGCGGCCGCGGCCCGGGCCACATCATCGGGCGTGGACAGGGCAAGCGTCAGGAGCGGCCGGCCGGTCGCGGGCTCGCGGATCTCGACCGGATCGCCGGTGCCCGGGCGCCAGCCCCGCAGGAACGGATCCAGCCATGTCGTTGCGGCGGTTGCGACCATGTCGTTGCCTCCCAGCTCGCGGGCGTTCGATGCGCGTCAGCGCGCGGTTGCTCGGGTCCCCGTGGCGGGGTCCCGCCAGACCGGCCCGCGCGCCAGCACCTGGTCGGTCAGGCCCTCCTCGATGAAATCGGGGACCTTCCACGAGTACAGGGTCTTCGCTTCCTGGCCCGGGTAGCCGAGCCGGTCGCGGACGTCCTTGTCGGTGTAGTAGCCGCCGACGACGGTCAGCAGCAGGGCGGCGTGGCTGTCGGGCTCGTCGCGCTCGAGCGCGGCCAGGCGCGCGGCCGGGTCCTCGCCCAGCTCAGGGCGCAGGGCCGCGTGGAGCGGGTCGGCGAGGTCGGGGCGCGCCTTGAGCACGAACCGCAGCCGGGCGTCGCCGATGACGTCGCCCGCCGACGGCATGCCGTGGGCCTCCGGGATCAGGTGGCCGGCGACTGCGGTGAACGCGGCACGGCGACTCGGGTCGAAGCGGTCCAGCGGATCGCCCTCGGTGGAGGCGGGGTGCCCGCTCATGCCGGCACCTGCTGGTTGAAGCGCGTCTCGACCATGTGATCTGCCGCCCGCAGGGCGAGCGCCGAGATCGACGACGTGGGGTTGACGCCGGCGGAGGTGACAAAGCAGCTGCCGTCGGCGACGTACAGGTTGGGGACGTCGTGGGCCCGGTTCCAGCGATCGAGGACCGACGTCGCCGGGTCGTCGCCCATGCGGGCCGTGCCCAGCAGGTGCCACCCCGAGTAGCGCATCAGCCGGTCCACCTCGATCGTGTGGGCCCCGGCCTCACGCAGCGACTCCGACGCCTTCTCGATGTGGAAGTCGAGCAGCCGGCGGGAGTTCTCCGACACCCGGTAGTGGATCTCGGGTGCCGGGATGCCCGACGAGTCCGTGAGCGTGTCGGACAGCGTCACCTGGTTCGATTCGTCGGGAAGGTCCTCCCCGAACAGGCCCCAGTTGGCGCCGCGGCCCAGGTGCGACCGGACGTGCAGGTGGTGATCGGGACCCCACGTCTGCGCGCCTGCCCGCGTGGGCAGCGCGGCGTTGATCGGCCCGAACGTCGGGGCGAGGCCCCACTTCGCGCCGCGCACGAAGCCGCGCCGCTCGTCGGTCTCGTAGAACTCGAACGACTCGATGGAGCAGCCGAACTGGCCCTGCCAGCTCTCGAGGTCCTCGTCGAACAACCCGCCGACGTTCGCGAACGGGTGCATCATCAGCCGCCGGCCAACGAGGCCGGAGGAGTTGGCCAGGCCATCCGGATGCGCCGGCGACGCCGACAGCAGGAGCAGCCTGGCGGTGCCGATGGCATTCGCGGCCAGGACCACGACCCGTGCCGCCTCGAAGTGCTCGCCGCCGTCGCGGTCGATCCAGGTCGCGCCGGTCACCAGGCCGGCCTGGTTCGTCTCCAGCCTGCGGACCCGGGCGCCGGTGACCAGCCTCGCCCCGAGGCCGATGGCCTTGGGCCAGTGGGTCAGGTCGGTCGATGCCTTGGCGCCCTCGCCGCAGCCCTGCTGGCAGGTGCCGCGCTGCACGCACGGATGGCGTCCGTCGTACTCGACGGACAGGATCGAGTTCGGCTCGGGCCACCAGTGCCAGCCCAGGCGCGTGTGGGCGCGGGCGACCTTGAGCCCGCCGGCGCCCAGCGGCAGCGGCGGCAGCGGCGGATCCTCGCCGCCTGCAGGGTAGGCCGGGTCGCCGCCCATCCCCGACACGCCGAACTGCCGGTCGGTCCGCTCGTAGTACGGGCGCAGCTCCTCGTAGGTCAGGGGCCAATCGTCCGCGACCCCATCCAGGGAGCGCACCCGGAAGTCGGAGGGCAGCATCCGCGGCCAGGCGCCGGCGAAGATCAGCATCGAGCCGCCGACCGCCGAGTACATCAGCGGCGAGACCTCCGCGTCAGCCTCGTCGATCGGGTAGTCCTGCGGCTGGGCGCGGATGTTGGGGCTGGTTGCCCACTGCTTGCGCATGGTGAGCTCCCAGTCGAGCTCCGCGCCGCGATACTCCGACCGGTCGTGCCAGTCGCCCTGCTCGAGACAGGTGACGCTGAACCCGGCCTCGGCCAGCCGGAGCGCCACGACGCCCCCGGTGGCGCCGGCCCCGATGATGAGAACATCTGCGGGTTCGGTGGCCAAGGCTGCCTCCTTGCTGGTGCGGGCACGGCCGGCATAGTAAACCTTCTCTGTCGCATAGTAAACCTTGTCTATGCGGATGTCACAGGTGGCAGCGTGAGGCGACCAGGACGATGACCATGGATCCCGCGCCGGGCGCCGGGCGGACCGGACCGATCGAGCAGCGCCTCGCCCACGCCGGCCTGCCGCCGCTCCCGCGCCTGACCTGGCTGGAGATCGACCTGGACGTCCTCGCAGCCAATGCCCGCTGCCTGCGGGGCCTCCTGCCGCCCGGTGCCCGGCTGGGCGTCGTGGTCAAGGCGGACGGCTATGGACATGGCCTCGTGGCTGCGGCGCGCGCGGCGACCCGGGGCGGCGCGGACCTGCTCGTGGTGGCCACGCTCGACGAGGCGCTGGTCCTCCGGAGCGCCGGCGTCGCCGACCGGATCCTCGTGCTGTACCCGGTGCCACCGACGAGGCTGGGCGATGCCCTGGACGCCGGCCTTGACCTGGTGGTGGCCGACGAGGACTCGGTCCGGGCCATGGTCGGTCACCTGCAAGCCGATGGTCGCCGAACGGTCGGTTCGCCGGGAGCGGCCGCGCCGCGCGTCCATCTCGGCATCGATACCGGGCTGTCCCGCGGCGGCATCGCACCGGATCTTGCCGCGGAGGCGGCCGGGCGGCTGCTCGACGCGGGGCTGGGACGGCTCGCCGGGACCTGGTCGCACCTCGCCGCACCCGACGATGCCGCGTCGGTTGCCGCCCAGGTGGAGCGGTTCGAGCTGGCCCTCGCGGCCCTCGGCGCTGCCGGCATCGAGCCCGGTGTCCGGCATCTCGACGCGACCGGCGGCCTGGTTGGCGGCGCGGGGCCGGCCTACGACCTGGTCCGGGTCGGCCTGGCGTTCTACGGCGTCCTGCCGCCCGAGCTGGGCATGCCGGAGGAGCGGGCGACCGCCGCCAGGAGCCTGCGGCCGGCCATGACCCTGCGCGCCCGGGCGACGACGGTCACCACCATCGCGGCCGGCGCGCGGGTGGGCTACGCGGGGACCTGGACGGCGACCCGGCCATCCGTGGTCGCCACGATCGGCCTCGGCTACGCGGACGGCTGGGCCCGCGCGTACGCCGCCGGGAGCTGGGGCGTCACCCATGGTCTCCAGGTCCCGGTCATCGGCCGGGTGAGCAGCGACGCCCTCGCCCTCGACGTGACCGACGTGCCCGGGTTCGGCGGCGACGACGAGATCGTCCTGCTGGGCGACCACGACAGGGCCATGACGGTCCACGACCTGTCCGCCATGCGCGGGTCGATCGCGTGGGAGGTCCTCGACGCGTTCACCCCCCGCCTGTCGCGCGTGTACCTGGAGACCGCGACCCCGGTCGGCGTGCGCTACCTCGACGGGTCCACCACCTGGTCCTGACCCGGTCCCATCCGATCCGGCGCGATCCCGGCCGGCACGGGAGCGTCACACAACCGGCATCGCCCCGTCATCGCCGCTTGACAGGCTCCTCCCCAAGGTTCCGGAGCTCATCCGGATGGCCATGAAGGAGGCACTCGTGAAGCCCAGGTCCATCCCCGTCATCGGTGCGCTCGCGGCACTGCTGGCGATCGCCGTCGTCGCACCCGTCGCGGCATCGGGTCCGCACACCGGCACGGTCTACACCCTGTCCAACGCCGTTTCCGGCAATGCCGTGGTCGCCTACTCCCGCGCAGGCGACGGCAGCCTCACGCCACTCGGGACGTTCCCGACCGGCGGCCTCGGGTCCGGCGCCGGGCTCGGGTCCCAGGGCGCCGTCACGCTCAGCGACGACGGTCGCATCCTGCTCGCCGTGGATCCCGGCAGCGACGAGGTCACCGCCTTCCGCGTCCGCCCGGATGGCCGTCTCTCGTTCGCGGATCGCATCTCGTCCGGTGGCGATCACCCGATCAGTGCCGCCATCCGCGGTCATCTCGTCTACGTCGTCAACGACGGCGGCGCCGGCAGCATCGCCGGATTCAGGATCGACGGGCGCGGCGACCTGACCGCGATCGATGGCTCCATCCAGCCGCTCAGCTCCGGCGCCTCGGCGCCCGCGGAGATCGCGTTCGCCGGGCACGGCCGCGCGCTGGTGGTCACCGAGAAGGCAACGAACCGGATCACGACATACGCGCTCGGACCCCGCGGTCGCGCCGGTACGCCGGCCTGGATCACGTCCGCCGGGGAGACGCCGTACGGCTTCGACGTCGATCCCCGCGGTCGGCTGATCGTGTCCGAGGCGGCCGGCGGCGCGCCCGACGCGAGCACGGTCTCGTCCTACGGGCTCACCCGGCACGGGACCCAGGTGCTCGACGGTCCGGTCGCCACCACCGAGACTGCCGCCTGCTGGGTGGTCGTGACCGGCGACGGCAGGTTCGCGTACGCCGCGAACACCGGCAGCGGGACGATCACGGGTTTCTCGATCGCACGTGACGGGGACCTGCACATCCTCGACGCCGACGGCGCCACGGGTGTCTCCGGCGGGGCCCCGTCCGACCTGGCCCTGAGCAGCGGCAGCCGGTTCCTGTACGTCCGGACCGGTGACTCGATCCACGCCTTCCGGATCGCCTGGAACGGAAGCCTGACGGACCTGGGCGCCACCACGATCCAGCCGGGGATCGTCGGCCTCGCCGCCGACTGACCCTCCGATCGGGCTGTGGCCCGATCCCGAGGTCACGTTACCTCGCGCCCACGGCTGCCGGCCCGGGCCGGGTTGCCGATCGAACGCCCGACGGGCGCCCGAAATCGGTGTATCGGCCCGCGGCCCGGTGGCCCGGTGGCCCAGTGGCTCGGTGGCTCGGTGGCTCGGTGGCTCGGAACGATCCACACGGGCTGACCGCGATCACGCGGCGTCCTGGTCACTCGATCCGAGCGCCGTCGTCCTCCGCCCGGGATCGATCCGCAGCCGCGTCGGCGGTGTCCACCTCGGTCGCAACGCCCGTCCAGAACTCGATCGCCGCCCGCTCGTAGAGCTGGCCCATCCCGAGCGTCACGCCGCGCCACTGCTCGATGCTCCGGCTGACGGCAGTCGGGCCCGCGGAACTGTCGTCCGCGTGACGCCCGTCTTCGTATCCGGCCAGCTGCTCGCGGTGGAGCGCCAGCTGCACGTCGGCGATGGCGAGCCGTGTCGCCGCAGGTCCCAGGTCGGCGAAGAACAGCTGCAGCAGGCCGAGGTCACGCAACTCCGTCGGCTGGCGGGCAGGACGCTCAAGCCACGTCCGGAGCGCCGCGCGACCGGCGACGGTGATCGTGAACAACCGACGCCGCCGACCGCCAGGCTCTCGTTCCTCGGTCAGCAACCCGAGCTCGACGAGGCGCGGCGGCTCCTTGTAGAGGAGCGCGTGCGGGAACGTCCAGAAGTGACCGATGGTGGCTGCCACATGGCGCTTGAGCTCGTATGGGGTGGACGGACCCTCACGTGCCAGGAGGCCCAGCACCAGGTACGAGGTCGGCGTCAGCTGCGCGGCCGCGGGGATGATACCTGTGGTTGACATAATCCATAATGTACCATATTCTATCAATGGTTTCACAGGAACGATCGAGACGCCTCGGCGGATTGGCTGCGCGGGCTCGTTTCTGAGGGCCCGGCTCCGCGGCAACGGTCGCGGTCGAACGGCTCAGATCCCGACCATTCCCCAGCCTGTCCGCCAGGAGAACCCCGATGACGACCTCGACCGATATCCAGATCCCCGCCGACGCTACCGACACGCTCGACGCGACAGGGGACGCGACCGAAACCACGGACAGGGCGCGCTCGGCGACCGAGCACGTGCGGTTCGCCATCGACAGCGCCCTCGACCGGATCCCGGACCTGCTTGCGACCACGCGGACCCGGGCCGAGCAGCCGCTGGATCGCGTGCCGGAAGCGGTCCAGGGCGCCCGCATCGGCGTCCGTCGCGGCATCGCCGCCCTGCAGCGGATGCCCGACACGACGCTGCGGCTGCTGGCCGCGGGATCGGTCGGCATGGCGGCCGGGCTGCGTCTCACCGGCGCACCACGCCTGGCAATCGTGGCAGCCATCGCACCCGCAATCATCGTGGGTAGCGCCATCGGCGCGCGCCCTCACCAGGACGACCGTGGTCTCTCGGGGGCGAGCCCGGGATCGATCGCACCGGCCGGCGCCTGACGAACGGCAGACCGGCATTGGCGACGCGCACTCGCGCCAGGAACCTCCAGGAGGACACCGTGATGGTGGCCAAAGCAACGTCGAATCGCGCTCCGGGCAGGCCGACGGCCCCCGCCGCCACCGGGAAGACACCTTCACTCGGAACGAGGCATGTGCACCCGCTAGGCGATCGTGTCGTCGTCAGGCCATCGCCGCACGAAGAGATGACCAGCAGCGGCATCGTGATCCCCGACACCGTGAAGGAGAAGCCGCAGGAGGGCACGGTCCTGGAGGTCGGGCCCGGGCGGTTGCTCGACAGCGGGAAGCGTGAGCCGATCGACGTGAAGGTGGGCAGCAAGGTCCTCTACGCGAAGTACGCCGGAACGGAGTTCACCCTCGAAGGTGACGATCTCCTGATCCTCGGCCAGAAGGACATCCTCGCCATCGTCGAGCGCTGACCACATTCGTCTCGACCGGCCATCGGGTGCCCCGGAGGGCACGATGCCCGGCGAATCCTGGAAAGGGACGCACACCTCATGGCCAAACAGCTGCTGTTCGACGAGACCGCTCGTCGCTCCCTCAAGAAGGGTATCGATCGGCTCGCGGACGCCGTTCGGGTGACGCTCGGCCCCAAGGGTCGCAACGTCGTCCTGGACAAGAAGTTCGGCGCCCCGACGATCACCAATGACGGCGTCACCATCGCGCGCGACATCGAGCTCGAAGACCCGTTCGAGAACATGGGCGCGCAGCTCCTCAAGGAGGTCGCGACCAAGACCGACGATGTCGCCGGCGACGGCACCACCACCGCCATCGTGCTGGGCCAGGCCATCGTGGCCGAAGGCCTCCAGAATGTCAGCTCCGGCGCTAACCCGATGCTCATCAAGCACGGCATCGAGAAGGGCGTCGAGGTGATCGTGACCGACCTCAAGCGGCAGGCACGACCGGTTGAGACCCATGCCGACGTGGCGGCCGTCGCGGCGATCTCCGCGGCGGATCCGGAGGTCGGCGAGATGATCGCCGAGGTGATGGACAAGGTCGGCAAGGACGGCGTCATCACCGTCGAGGAGGGCCAGTCGCTCGGCCTCGAGACCGACTACACCGAAGGCATGCAGTTCGACCGGGGCTACCTCTCGGCGTACTTCGTGACCAACCCCGATCGGATGGAGACGGTCCTCGACAACCCCCTGATCCTCATCACGGACAGGAAGATCTCGACCATCAAGGATCTCCTCCCGTCGCTGGAGAAGGCCGTGCAGCTCGGCCAGCCGATGCTGATCATCGCCGAGGACGTCGACGGCGAGGCGCTGGCGACCCTGGTCGTGAACAAGCTCCGGGGCACCGTCTCCGTGCTCGCCGTCAAGGCGCCGGGCTTCGGTGACCGGCGCAAGGAGATGCTGCGCGACATCGCGATCCTCACCGGCGGCACCGTGATCTCCGAGGAGATCGGTCGCAAGCTGGAGAGCGCCACCGCCGACGACTTCGGGCGGGCCCGCCGCGTCGTCGCCACCAAGGACGACACGACGCTCATCGACGGGGCCGGTGCTCCCGAGCAGCTCAAGGCGCGCATGAGCGAGATCAAGGTGCAGATCGAGGACACCACCTCGGACTACGACCGCGAGAAGCTCCAGGAGCGCCTGGCCAAGCTCGCGGGCGGCGTCGCCGTGATCAAGGTCGGGGCGGCAACCGAGGTCGAGCTCAAGGAGAAGAAGCACCGCATCGAGGACGCGCTCTCGACGACCCGCGCGGCCATCGAGGAGGGTCTCGTCGCAGGCGGCGGGGTCGCCCTCCTGCGAGCCATTCCGGCACTCGACCTCGTCGAGCTGGTGGGTGACGAGGCCGTCGGCCTCCGGATCCTGCGCCGGGCGCTGGAGGCTCCTGTCCGCCAGATCGCCGACAACGCCGGCGCGCACGGAGAGGTCGTGGTCGAGAAGGTTGCCGCCATGAAGGCCGGCGAGGGCTATGACGCCCTCAAGGGCGAGTACGGCGACATGTTCAAGAAGGGCATCGTCGACGCCGCCAAGGTGACTCGCTCCGCCCTCCAGAACGCGGCCTCCATCGCCGCGATGGTCCTCACGACGGAGACGCTCATCACGGATATCCCGGAACGGCACCCGGCTCCAGCCGGTGCCGGTGCAGGCTACGGCGGGGACATGGACTTCTAGCTCCGGGGCGGGACCCCGCAGCGGGCGGGCGGCCGCCCGGTGTGTCATGCGATCAGCAATCCGCGTGATGGACCGGGATCGTGCCGTCCGCCCTTCGCCTATGGCTGACCGAGCACGACCCTCACGGCGTGCGTTGCGCCGTCGTCGGCGAGCGGGATGGCGGTGCCGCCAGCCGTCACCGGCCGTCCATCGAGCGACACGGACGCCACCCCGCGACTGACCCCCTGCGGGTTGTCGACGAAGATCGCATACCTCGCTGAACGGAAGCGGAGGTCGATCTCATAGCCGTTCCAGGTGGGCGGGATGCAGGGATCGAGAACCAGCGTCGAACCCTGCAACCGGGCACCGAGGATCGCTTCCACGCCGGCCCGGTACATCCAGCCAGCAGCTCCCGTGTACCACGTCCAGCCACCACGGCCCACGTGCGAGGGTTCCGCGTAGACGTCCGCGGCCATCACGTACGGCTCCACCTTGTAGCGGTGGACGCCGGCCCGCGTGCTGGCGTGGTTGATCGGGTTGAGGATCGAGAACAGCTCGCCGGCCTTGTCGCCCTCGCCGAGGGCAGCGAAGGCAACGATCGACCAGATCGCTCCGTGGGTGTACTGCCCGCCGTTCTCCCGGATACCCGGCAGGTACCCCTTGATATAGCCTGGGTCAAGGTCGGAACGGTCGAACGGGGGCGTGAACAGCAGGGCGAGGTCGTCGCCCCGGCGGATGAGATGCTCGTCCACCGCGGCCATCGCCTGCCTGGCACGGAGTGGATTGGCGGCGCCCGCGATGACGCTCCAGGATTGGGCGATCGAGTCGATCCGGCACTCGGCATTGACCGCCGACCCGAGCGGTGTCCCGTCGTCGAAGAAGGCCCGACGGTACCAGTCACCATCCCAGCCGTCACGCTCCACGGCCCGGCGCAGCGCCTTCATGTGACTGCGCCAGCGTTCTGCGCGTCGTCGGTCGCCGCGCCCCTCGGCAATCGGAGCGAAGGCAGCCAGCACCGCGTGGAGGAACCACGCCAGCCAGACGCTCTCGCCGCGGCCTGCGTGGCCGACCCGGTTCATACCGTCGTTCCAGTCACCGGATCCGATCAGGGGCAACCCGTGGGTGCCGACGGCAAGGCTGCAATCGATGGCCAGGGCGCAGTGTTCGAACAGCGAGGCGGGCGCGGCGGCTGGTTCGGGCTGGAAGTAGGCGTCGTCCTGGTCGGCATGGAGCGGCGGCCCATCGATGAACGGCACCATCTCGTCGAGGACCGCCGAATTGCCCGTGACCGCAAGGTAGCGGTCGAGCGCATAGGGCAGCCAGAGCCTGTCGTCGGAGATCCGCGTCCGCACGCCGCGACCCGACGGTGGATGCCACCAGTGCTGGACGTCACCCTCCCTGAACTGGTGGCCGGCGGCGCGCACAAGGTGCTCCCGTGCGAGCTCCGGCCGGGCAAACGTCAGCGCCATGACGTCCTGGAGCTGGTCCCGGAACCCGTAGGCGCCGCCGGCCTGGTAGAAGGCGGTCCTGGCCCACAGCCGACAGGACAGCGTCTGGTAGAGCAGCCAGGAGTTGAGCAGGATGTCCACGGAGCGGTCCGGCGTCCGCACCTGGAGCGCGCCCAGGGTAGCGGCCCAGTAGTCGCTCACCGTCTGGAGCGACGCCAGATGGTCGGCCTCCCGCCAGCGAGTGATCGAAGCGGCCGCTGCCGCCTGGCCGTCCGTCTCGCCGAGCAGCACGCGAACCTCGATCGTCGCCCCATCGGCGAGCTCGAAGCTCGTCTGCAAGGCGGCACACGGATCGATCCCTGCGCCCACCGTCCCCCGGAGCTGATGACCGCGCTCCAGTCCGGCCGGTCGGTCCGGAGCGCCGTTGCGCCCGAGGAACTCGGTTCGGTCGGCCGTCCACGCGGTCTGGTGCCCACCCAGGTCCAGGAACGCGACTCGTCCCCCGAACTCCGTGTTCCACGGATTGCGTGCCAGGAGGGCACCGGTTGTCGGCTCGAGCATGCTGACGATGTGGGGCGCGGCCGCGCCTCGCGTGGACCCCAGGACCCACTCGGCGTAGGCGGTCACCGACAGGCGCCTGGTTCGGCCGGATCGGTTGCGGACCGTGAGCACCGAGATCTTGATCGAGTCGTCGAGCGGCACGAACTGGACGAGCTCAAGCGCGATGCCCTCTCGCACGTGCTCGAACCGGCTGTAGCCGGGCCCATGCCGCGCGAGATACGTGGATCCGTCGTTCCGGATGGGCGACGCCGTCGGGCCCCACAACTCCCCGTTGTCATCGTCACGGACGTAGATCGCCTCCCCGGCCGGGTCCGTGACCGGGTCGTTCGACCACGGTGTCAGCTGGTTCTCCCGGCTGTTCTCCGACCAGGTGTAGCCGGAGCCGGATTCCGAGACCTGGAACCCGAACGACGGGTTCGCGATCACGTTGAGCCAGGGGGCCGGGGTCGCCTGTCCCGGACCCAGGATCGTCACGTACTCCCGCCCGCCCCTGGCAAACCCACCCAGGCCGTTGAAGAACTCCAGCTCGGGTCGCGGCGCCGCGGCCTCCAGCCGGTCCGGACCCGGAGCCTGGGGCGAGGGCGGAGGCGCCGGCGCGATCCTGTCGGGCCGCTCGAGACGGATGACCTGATCCGCGAGGCTGCCCCGACGGCTCAGCAGAACGGCCCGAGCTGCAGCCAGGAGCAGCGTCCGGTCGTCGGCCGAGAGCTGGTCGCCGCGCAGGATGTAGACGCCCCCGCGGGCCTCGTGGCGCTGATGGACGAGGGTGGACTGGCTGGCCCGCACGAGCGTGCCGAGCGCGTCCTGGAGATCCTGGGCGTACGAAGCGCCGTGCTCGTTGATGATCACGAGGTCGACGTCGAGCAGCTTGAGCCGCCAATACTCGTGCGCTCGAAGAAGCTGGCGGACGATGTCGATGTCCGCGGCCTCGTCGATCCGGACGACCACGATCGGCAGGTCACCAGAGATGCCGTGCACCCACAGCCCGGGGGCTCCGCGCTCGTTGCGGGCCAGCAGGGTGGGGGCCGGTCGAAGGGTGGGATCGGAGTAGAGGATCCGGTTGGCGAGACGCTGGAACAGGTGGGCCTCGTCGGCTTCGACACCGAGGTGGTAGAGCTGGACCTGCGCCTGCGTCCAGGCCAGGGTTGCCGCCCGCTCGAAGGTCGCCGGCTCACGGTACTTGTCGGCGAGGTCCAGGACCTCCTCGCGGGACTCGGCGACGACGGTCGAGAAGATCGCATGGGCGGTCGCGCCCGGGGCGATGGACACGCGACAGCGAAGGCTGAAGATCGGATCCAGCACCGCTCCGACGGTGTCCGACAACGGCCGGCCGTCGATCACGGAGACCGGCGAGCGGACCGATCGCCCGCGGCCGAGGAAGCGGTTGCGATCCGTCTCGTACCCGATGACGCCGCCGGCCTGCTCCTCGACTGCAGCCACATGAGCTGCCCAGATCTGTCGCTCGCCCCTCGACCGCGGTCGGCGAGTGGCCAGGAGGGCACCGATCTCAGGCGTGAACTCCGTCTGCACGAAGAGATCCTGGAAGGCAGGGTGCGCGACGTCCGCTGCCTGGGGCGCCAGGACGATCTCGGCATAGGACGTCAGCTCGATCTCGCGGTTGTGGGAGCCCAGGTTCGTCAGCGACACGCGGCGGATCTCGGCGTCGTGCTCGGCCGATACGACGACGGTGAGGCCCGTCACGATCGAGCCGTCGCGACGCGAGAACTCGGCGTGCTCCTCGGAGTAGTTGACCTCGTAGCTGTCGGCCTCAACCCCGCTCGGCTGATGGCCGGCCGACCATACGGCGCCCGTGCGTGGATCACGCAGGTACAGGTAGCTGCCCCACGTATCGCGGGTCACATCCTCGCGCCAGCGCGTCACGGCGATGTCGCCCCAGCGGCTGTAGCCGGATCCCGCGGCCGTCATCATGACTGCGTAGCGCCCGTTCGAGAGCAGGTGGGTCCGCGGCGTCAGGTCGTGGGGGGAGCTGAAGCGACGCAGCACCGGCGGCACGAGGTCACGGACATCGGCCGAGCTGGTCACCTCCTCGGCGCGCGGGCGCGCGACGAGGACGTCGCGAGGCATTCGCTCCTGCAGGAGCAGCTCGGTTGCCCGGACGATCGGATCGGCGTGAAAGCGCTCGACCATGGCGCTGTTGTTGAGGACGTTTCCGAGCGCGACCAGCGCCATGCCCTGGTGGTGCGCCATGTAGCTGTTGACGACCGCGACCGTGGCTCCCTCGGGGAGCCGGCGTCCCGTGTAGTCGAGCGCCTCGCGAAACCCGTACCGCCCGCTCGCACCGGCCGTGCCCAGGCGAGCGAAGTTCCTGACCGCCGCCTCCGGCTCGATCATCGCGGCGAGCGCCGTCGCGTAGGGCGCGACGACGACGTCCTCGCTCAGCCCTCGCTTGAGGCCGAGGCCCGGCACACCGAAGCTCGAGTATTGATATGTCTGATCGAGGTCGCGTTCGCTGAACGCCGATTCGGAGATGCCCCACGGCACGCCACGCTCGGCGGCGTAGCTCATCTGGCGCCCCACCACCAGGCGATAGGTCTGGTCCAGCAGGCTTCGGGCGGGAGCACGCATGACCAGGGCGGGCATGAGGTACTCGAACATCGACCCCGACCATGAGATGAGCGCCGAGCCGCGACCGACGGGGGTCAAGGCGCGACCCAGCCGGAACCAGTGATCCGGGGCGACGTCACCCTTGGCGATCGCGAGGAAGCTCGCGAGGCGGGCCTCCGACGCCAGCAGGTCGTAGTAGCTCGGGTCCAGCGCGCCCTCCGTAACCCGGAAGCCGATCGAGAACAGCTTCCGCGTCGGATCGAACAGGAAGCCGAATTCCGTCGCGGCGAACAGCTGCTGGGCGGAGTCGGCGATCAGCTGGAGTCGCCGGGCGAGTGCAACCGCGGCGTCGGCTCGGCCCAGCTCGCCGCCAGCGATGACCTGCAGGTCCGCCAGCTCGGACAGCGTAGGCCGCGGCGTCGGCCCGCGGTCGGGCGTGCGGACGGTCGGACTCGCCGCGCCGGCCGCCTGGAGAAGCTGGAGATCACGACGATGACTGTCAACCGTGT
Organism: uncultured Chloroflexia bacterium; assembly: GCA_963732805.1. GTDB lineage: Bacteria > Chloroflexota > Limnocylindria > Limnocylindrales > CSP1-4 > CAIXZV01. The sequence continues at coordinate 676,680 of CAVTAW010000001.1, read as the reverse complement.
GGCGCACTGCCGCCGCCCAGGACACGAGCTCGCCGTCACCTCCGTCGCCGCGCTCCGCGGTCAGGGCAACGGTGACGTCGGCGAGGGTTCGGGCGTAGGAGGCGAGGTCCGCCAGCTGGGCGGCCCAGGCTTCGTCCGTCGCCGGAGCATCCAGCGCTCCGTCAAGGGGCTCGAGGGCCTCGGCAAGCTGCCGCCGGGTGAGCGTCTCCGTACGTCGCTCGTCACCGATGCCCGCGGCCGCCTGGCGGGTCAGCCGGATGGCGTCGGTGATGCCGGCGCGCGCCGCCTCGATCGGGAGGGGCCGGTCGAGCATCTCGCGACAGGCGTTCGAGAGCCCGAGCAACGCGGCGCACAGGTTGCCGCTATCGACCGACGAGACGTAGGCAGGGTCGAGCGGATTCAGGTCCCGAGTGTCGTACCAGTTATAGAGGTGACCGTGGAAGCGCTCGAGCCGGGCGATGGTGGCGAGCGTCGCCTCGAGCCGCTCGACGGTCTCGAGCGTCCCGATCCAGCCGAAGTCGCGAGCCGTGACGGTCGCGAGCAGGTACAGCCCGATGTTGGTCGGCGACGTCCGGTGGGCGACGACCGGTAGCGGATCTTCCTGGAAGTTGTCGGGCGGCAGAGCGTTGTCCTCGGGACCGACATATGTCTCGAAGAACCGCCACGTCCTGCGGGCGATGAGCCGGAGCGCGCCCGCATCGGTAGCGGAAAGCTGCCGGCCGGCCAATTCGGCGGGCGGCAGGCTGACCCCGCGCGCGATGACGGGTGCGAGGAGCCACAGCGCCACGAATGGGCCGGCGATCGGGAGCGCCGCCGGATCGAGGGCGAGGACGAGCACCCCGACGGCACCCGCGATGGCGACGCCGCCGGCCATCTGCCGATAGAACCCGGCCGGGTCCAGGTCAAGGCTGGCCTTGGTCTGGGAGGCGGTCGTCCACTCGAGCAGGTTCCGGCGCGTGAGCCACAGCCGCCCCAGCGTGCGCACGATGGCGTCGCTCATCAGCGCCGCCTGGTGAGCGAGGAAGGCCAGGCCGAGGACCACGTGCGCGGCGGCAAGGGTGACGTCCGAGGCGACGGCGCGAAGGTGACTGCGCTTGGAGATGCCCCGTCGACGCGGCAGCAGGCCGGCCGCGACCGGCATCGCATCGGGAATGATGATGGCGGCGAGCACGAACCCGGTCCAGATCACCGCCGCCGACGTCGACACCGTCCAGGCTGCGAGGAGGGTGGCGAACGTGATCGGGGCGGACAGGGTCCGTCGCAGGTTGTCGACCATCTTCCAGCGAGCGATCCTGTCCAGGCCGCTCCGTCGCCGCCGGCCCGTGGCATCGCGGGCGCGGCCGAGGATCCAGGGCAGCAGCTGCCAGTCTCCCCGCGCCCAACGGTGCTGGCGGGCTGTGGCTTCGCGGTAGTCGGACGGGAACTCGTCGAACAGCTCGACGTCGGTCACCAGGCCGGCACGCGCGAACGTGCCCTCGAACAGGTCGTGGCTCAGGAGCGTGTTCTCGGGCACCCGGCCCGCCAGCGCCTGCTCGAAGGCGTCGAGGTCGTAGATGCCCTTCCCCGTGTAGCTCCCCTCGCCGAACAGGTCCTGGTAGACATCGGACACTGCAGAGGCGTAGGGATCGATCCCCGCGGCACCGGAGTAGGTGCGCTGGAACAGGGATGCGCCGCGCTCAGCGGGAAGCGTGGGTGCAATCCGGGGCTGGAGGATCGCGTGGCCGTGCTCGACGCGCCCGGTTCGGGCGTCGAAGCTCGGCCGGTTGAGCGGGTGGGCGATCGTCCCGACCAGCTGCGCCGCCGCGCCCCGGGGCAGTCGGGTGTCGGAGTCGAGGGTCAGGACGTAGCGCACGTCGGAGGGTGGAATGGACGCGGCGCGCCCCGCAGGCACGAAGTCCGTCGTCGTCGAGCCACGAAGGAGGGAGTTGAGCTCATGGAGCTTGCCGCGCTTGCGTTCCCAGCCCATCCAGCGACGCTCGTTCTCGTTCCAGCGGCGGCGCCGATGGAACAGGAGGAATCGGGCACCCCCGCCGGGCGCCTCACCGTGGCGGGCATTGAGGCGGTCGATCGCGGCGGCCGCCGTCGCAAGCAGCTCGTCATCGCCGGGAACGGTCTCGCTCGCCGCGTCAAGCCAGTCAGAGAGGAGGGCGAACCGAAGATCGCCCTCGACGTTGCCCAGGTAGTGGATCTCGAGGCGATTGACCTGTTCCTCGACCGCGGTCTCCGTCGTGAGGAGCGTGGGGACCACGATCAGCGTCCGGAGCTCGGCTGGCACGCCGTCGGCCAGCTCCAGCCGGGGGAGGCGCACCGGGCCGAAGACATCGGTCACCACCCGGTTGACGAGCGCGATCGCCAGGTCAGAGGCCGGGATGAGGGCGAGGACGGCGAAGAGAAGCAGGTTGGCGCCGGTCGCGCCCCCAACACCGGCGAGCAGGAGTGGAACGGCGAGGATCAATGCGGTCGCCACCGCCAGCGTGGCCAGGTAGGCGGATGGCGCGGACCTGTAGGCCCTTCGCAACCTGCGGGACCTCGGCACGCGGACCTCGAGCGACCGCTCGAGGTCCGGTCGGCCGCCGGAGATCAGGTAGTAGCCGGGGTCGAACAGACGACCCGGATCGCCGTCGTCGAGATGCGCGCCGTGGATGCGGCCACTGGCGAGGTTGGCGTCCGGGACGCCACGTGCTTCCCGCGCAAGGGCGATGGCACGGCGCGCAACCTCCACCTCCGTGCTCCCCGAGCCACGACTGAGCTCCTCGATGGCATGTCGGTATTGATCTCGCGTGGCGAAGTCCATGTCCCCGAATGAGTCATGGAACCGCAGGATCTCGTCGACCAGGCTGACGCCCTCGACGAACCGGGCCCAGTCGAACCACGAGATGAAGCGCATGCTCGTGATCACGTTCCGGACGGTCACGTTCATCGCTGCCTGCCGCTGGTGATCGAGACGCACCATCTCCTCGGCGGTCGTGCCCTCGGCGGCGAGGAGGTCCTCGAGCCAGCCGAGCGCCGGCGTCACGGCGGGATCCTGATCACGCAATCGCTGGAACAGTCGGACCCGGCCGGCCGCAGGCATCGTCTCGTCGGTGAGCCTGCGCAGCCTCGCCTCGGCGACCCCCGGGCTGTCGCGTCCGATGCCAAGCAGGCTGTCGGCCAGCTCGTCCGCCCGTTGGCGCGCCGCCCGACTGCGAACGATCCGTTCGGCAAGGCGGCGGAGGTTCTCGACCAGGATGATCCGCAGGCTGATCGCGATCGCCCACAGCTCCCCGATGGTCAGTGGCGCGACCTGCTGGTAGGCACGGACCATGCGCCGCAGGCTGTCGGGGTCGAAACGGCTGTCCGTGTGCGCCACGTAGGCCCAGGCCAGGCCGACGACACGCGGGTAGCCCTCGAGGTGCCCCTCGCCCAGCTTCGGCAGCTGGCGATAGTAGTCCGCGGGCAGATCGTCGCGAATCTCGCGCAGCTGCTCGTCCACGATGTGGAAGTTGTCGACCAGCCATTCCGCGGCGGGCGTGATCGAGCGCTCCTCCCTGATGGCACCCGCGAGCACCCGGTAGCACTCGAGGAGGACGCGACCGTTCTCCTCGACGCGAGGCCGGATCGGGCGTGCGCGACGCGGCTCACCCGTGGCGACCTGGGCGGAGGCGAGCGAGCGGGCGTGCTGCTCGAGGCGATCGACGCTGAACAGCTCCGAGACGATGGGGTCCCCGAGATCGCCGAGCGGGCGTGTCGGCCTCCGGGCCGACCCGAGGACGCTGACCGGCCGGTCCCGCAGGGAGGGGGTTGAAGGCACGTACGGTCCTCAGCGCGCGGCCGAGCCCTCCCGGATCCGCATCGCCATCTGCATGCGCAGATCATAGGGGTACCAGCCGGGCGCGCCCGACCAGCGTCGCACGCGGCGCGGCTGTCCGTCTTCTGACATGCCGCGACGCGGGCTCACGCGTGCCGTGCCGTCGCCTCGTACGCGTGGCCCAGGACGAGAACGTCAAGGTCGCCCCGCGGGCGACCCATGAGCTGCATCCCCATCGGCAGTCCGGCGGCGCTGGTCCCGACCGGCACGCTGATCGCCGGCAACCCCCCGAGCGTGGCGTAGATCGTGACCTCCATCCAGCGGTGGTACGTGTCCATCGCGACATTCCCGATGGCCTTCGGCCAGTGCATCTGGGCATCGAACGGCCAGACCTGCGCGGTGGGCAGCACGAGCACGTCGAAGCGCTCGAACAGGGTCAGCAAGTGGCGGTACAGCGCGGTCCGGTCCAGGTTGGCCGCGTGGACCTCGAGCCCGGTGAGCGGGAGGCCGCGCTCGATCTCCCAGACCAGCTCGGGCTTGAGCTGCGCCCGCTGCACGGGATCCCGGTAGATCGCGGCGCGGCGGCCCGCGACGAGCCAGTTGCGGAGGGTGATCCACGATTGCCAGGCCCGCTCCGGGGCGAAGCCGAGGGCGACGGCCTCGACGCGGCAGCCGAGCGACTCGAGCCGCGCGAGGCCGGCCTCGCAGGCCTCGAGGATCCCGGGTTCCATCGCCAGGTAGCCGTCCAGGTCGCCGAGCCAGGCGACCCGGGTGCCGCGTGGATCCGCCTCGAGCGGGCACGCGAAGACCTCGCCGGGCTCCGCGAGCGAGAGCGGTGTCGACGGATCCGGGCCGGCCTGCACCGAGAGCAGCATGGCGAGGTCGCGGACCGTGCGGCCCATCGGGCCCTCGGTACCCATCTCGTCCACGAACCCCGACTCGGGCGGCCCTCCGGGCACGCGCCCCGGGCTGGGGCGGAAGCCGTACACGCCGTTGAACGCAGCGGGATTGCGCAGCGAGCCCATCATGTCGCTGCCGTCGGCGACCGGCAGCATCCGCAGGGCCAGGCTGACCGCCGCTCCGCCGCTCGATCCGCCGGCGGACCGCGACGGATCGACCGCGTTGCGGGTGATGCCGAACACGCGGTTGTAGGTGTTCGAGCCGAGCCCGAACTCGGGCGTGTTGGTCTTGCCGATGACGATCGCCCCGGCCCGCTTCATGCGCGCGGCGAGCAGGTCGTCCGCGGTCGGGACGTGCTCGGCGAACAGGGGCGATCCCCACGTGGTCCGGACGCCGGCGGTCGCGACGAGGTCCTTGATCGCCATCGGAAAGCCATGCATCCAGCCCAGATCCTCGCCGCGGGCGAGCTGGCTGTCCCGCCGGTCGGCCTGGTCGAGGAGGCCCTCGCGGGGCTGCAGGCTGACGATCGCGTTGCAGGCCGGGTTCAACGCATCGATCCGGTCGAGATAGGCGGCCATGACCTCGCGGCACGACACGCGACGGGCGTGGATCGCCTCGCTCAGCTCGCAGGCGGTGAAGCTCGTGATCTGGTCGGCGATGATCACCGGGGCAGCGTCCGGCGTGGTCAAGCGGGTTGCCCTCCCGATGGGTGGGTCACGGGCTCCCGGCAGCCGCGCCGTCCGTGACTGGCCGGAGTATGCGCGCCCGGATCGGATAAACCGGCACGCCGAGCGATGGGACACCGCGCGTGGCCTGGGCGCGGGTGCGCTAGGCTGCGGTGCGTGCCGCTCCGGATCCGCGACGGACCGGCACTCCCCTCGGAGGCACCCGGGACACCATGTCCGACCAGACGCCGGCCGGTCCGTCCGGCCCGCTCGCACACGTCCTCGCCACCCGCGGGGGGATCGCGGCGGGACATCCGGTCCGGCTCGAGCATCGAGAAGCGCTGATCTACACGCTGGGCAAGGCGGCCGAGCTCGAGCACCTGATCATGCTCCAGTACCTGTACGCGGCGTTCTCGCTCAGGCAGACCGAGGCCGAGGGCATGTCCGAGGCGGGCGTCGCGGCCACCGGACGCTGGCGCAAGATGCTCACCGGCATCGCGGAGCAGGAGATGCTCCACCTCGCCCTCGTCCAGAACCTCCTCACGGCGGTGGGCGGTGCGCCCCGACTGGCTCGTCCGAACTTCCCGGTGCCGTCCTATCACTATCCGGCCGGCGTGCGTATCGAGCTGCTGCCGTTCGGAGACGAGGCCCTCCGGCACTTCGCGTACCTGGAGCGACCCCAGGGGATGGCGTTCGACGACGCGGAGGGGTTCGCGGCGCTCGAGCGGGCCGAGCCGCTGCACCACGACCCGGAGGACATGATCGCGCCACAGCTCCAGGAGTTCGAGACGATCGGCCAGCTCTACCGGTCGATCGAGGTCGGGCTCGAGCAGCTCGCGGAGCGCCTGGGCGAGGATCGCCTGTTCGTGGGCCAGCCCAACGCCCAGGCCACGGAGGAGCACTTCCGCTGGCCGGAGCTGGTTGCCGTGGTCGACCTTGCGAGCGCGCGGCGCGCGATCGACACGATCGTTGAGCAGGGTGAGGGCGCGCGCGGCGAGTGGCGCGACGCGCACTTCGGCCGCCTGCTGGGGATCCTCGACGAGCTGACCGAGCTGCGCCGGCAGGAACCGGGCTTCGAGCCTGCCCGTCCCGTGGCCGCGGCCCGCGTCCGCCCGTCCACGCATGGCCCGACCCTGCCGGTCATCACGGAGCCCGGCACCACCCGGGCCATGGACCTGCTCAACGTCGTGAACGAGGTCCTGCTCCAGGTGCTCTCCCGGTACTTCGCGCACACCGACGAGACGGAGGGGCAGCTGGGGGTGCTGGCCGACGTCGCCGTGGGGCTCATGTACGGTGCGATCAAGCCGCTGGGGACGGTGATCACGATGCTGCCCATCGATCCCGATCACCCGGAGGTGACCGCCGGTCCCACGTTCGAGCTGTTCTACGAGGTGGACTACCTGCTGCCTCACCGCGCGGCGGCATGGGTGCTGATGGAGGAGCGGCTGCGCGAGGCGGCAGCGTACGCCGTGCGGTGTACCGCGGCCTGCACACCGCTGGTGATGGTGCCGCTGTCCCGGACGGCGAAGTCGCTCGAGCGATTTGCGGACAGCCTGGCCGCCGCGGCCGCGTCCGGATAGGCGGGGGGCGACGCCGTCGCCGCCGCAGCCGCCCACCGGTCATGCGCCCGCCGACGCCGTCGCCGCCGCGGCCGCCCGCCGGTCAGGCCCCGCGGCTCCCCTGCCCCGGCTGATCGCCTGCGAGGCGCAGGTCCTGCGGACGCTCGAGGAGGCGCACGATGGCCTCGAGGAACGCCGCGGCCGGGGCGCCGTCCACGACCTGGTGGTCGAAGGTCAGGCTCAGCACGACCAGGATCCTCGAGACGACCGCCCCATCCACGACCGCCGGGCGCGGGCGCGCCCGGCCCACGCCCAGGATCGCCGTCTGCGGCGGATTGAGCAGCGGCGTGAACGCGTCGATCCGGTAGGCGCCCAGGTTGGTCACGCTGAAGCAGGCGCCCTCGGTGTCCGCCGGCGCGAGCGTTCCGGTGCGCGCACGTTCGGCCAGGTCGGCGATCTCGGTCCCAAGCGCTGGCAGGTCCTTGCGATCCGCGTCCCGGACGACGGGCACGATCAGACCATCATCGAGCGCGACTGCGACGCCGATGTCGAGGCGCTTCGCGGGCACGAGCCCGCGATCGGTCCAGCGGCTCGCGACGCGCGGATGGTCGCGCAGGGCGAGCGCCGCGGCACGGACGATCGCCTCGGTGTACGTGAAACGCCGGCCGGCGTCGGCCGACCAGCGCGTCAGCGCCTGGGCGAGATCGGTGACGTCCGCGTCAGCGTGGACCGTGAGCTGCGCGGTTGACACCAGGCCCGACCGGAGTCGATCGGCGATCGTCCGCCGCATCGCCGACAGCGGCTCGATGTCCCCGCCGGGGGGGCGTGGCGGGGCCGCCCCCGCGGGCGCCGGCTCACCGACCCCGGTCGCACGCATCGCCGCGGCACGGACGTCCGCCTCGACGATCCGGCCCCCCGGTCCGGACCCGGTGACCGACCGCAGGTCGACGTCGAGCTCCCGGGCGAGCCGCTTCGCCGAGGGCGAGGCGACGACCTCCGCCGAGCCGATCGGCGCTGCAGTCGACGGCGCCCCCTCCCCAGACCCGCCTGGTCCGGCCGGCTCGTCCGCGCCCGTGCCAGGCGACGACGCCATGACGCCGACCATCGGACTCGAGGACTCCCGGCTCCCCGGAGCCTCGACCGTCTCGAGCACCGCGATCGGGGCCCCCTGGGCGACCACCTCGCCCGGTGCGACCAGCAGGCTCGCCATGCGACCCGTGGCCGGCGCGCGGACCTCCGAGGAGGCCTTCTCCACCTGGACCTCCGCGACCAGGTCGCCCTGACTCGAACGGTCGCGCCGGCCTCGACGAGCCAGGTGACCAGCACGCCTTCCTCGACGGCATCCGAGAGGCGCGGCATCTCGATCTCGCGGCGCATCGCCCACCTCCGTTGACACGCGCGACAGGCACCGACGGCGGAGCCGTCCGGCCGCCCAGTGCGCCCGCCGCCGATTCAGCCCATCAGCTCCACGGACGGCAGCGGCGATCTTGGTGCGATCCGGCAGGCAGAACTGCTCGAGCGGCCGGCTGTACGGGATCGGCACGTCCGGATAGGCCAGGCGCGCCGGCGGCGCGTCGAGGTGGTCGAACGCTCCCTGGACCGCGGTGGCGATGACCTCGCCGGACAGGCCGAAGCTCCGGTAGTCCTCGTCGACGACGAGCAGCCGGTGGGTCTTGCGCACCGACTCGAGGATCGCCTCGCGGTCCAGCGGGACGACCGTGCGCAGGTCGAGCACCTCGGCCTCGATGCCCTCGGCCGCCAGGTCCTCCGCCGCGTCGAGCGCGCGATGGACCATCAGCGACAGGGTGACGATGGTGACGTCGCGGCCCTCCCGCTTGATGTCCGCCTTCCCGATCGGGACGGTGTACGGCTCCTCGGGGACCGGGGCGGTCGCGCGCGGGTTGGGCGTCATCCAGCCGAGCCCCATGATCCCCTTGTGGAACATGTACAGGACCGGGTTGTCGTCCCGGATCGCCGAGATCATCAGGCCCTTCGCGTCGTACGGCGTGGAGGGCACGACGACCTTCATGCCCGGCAGGTGGGCGAACATCCCGTACAGCGTCTGCGAGTGCTGCGCCGCATCGCTGTAGCCGCCGCCGATGGCGGTCGTCAGCACGACCGGCACGTTCAGGTTCCCGCCAGACTCGTAGTGGATCTTGGCCATGTGGTTGTAGATCTGGTCCATGCACACGCCGAAGAAGTCGACGAACATCAGCTCGGCGATCGGCCGCATCCCCGCGAGCGCCGCGCCCGTGGCGGCGCCGATGAACGCGGTCTCCGAGATCGGCGTGTCCATCACCCGCTCGGGTCCGAACCTGGCGAGCAGGCCCTCGGTTGCCCCGAAGATGCCGCCGTAGACGCCGATGTCCTCGCCCATCACGAAGACGCTCGGGTCGCGCTCCATCTCCTGGGCGATCGCCTTCCGAGATCGCCTTCGACGTGGTCAGCAGGCGCTTGGTTTCGACTGCCATCGGTGACTCCCTTCGATCAGGCGAAGACGTGCTCAAGGGCGGACTCGGGGGCCGGGTACGGGCTCGAGCGAGCGAACTCGATCGCCGCGTCCACCTCCGCACCGGCCCGGTCCCAGACCGCCTGGGCATCGGTCGCTCGCGAGCACGTCGGTGTCGATCAGCCGGCGCTCGAACGCGCGAATGCGCGTCGCGCTCGGTGAGCAGGGCCATCTCCTCCTTCGTCCGGTAGACCTGGGGATCGCCCTCGAAATGGCCGAAGAGCCGGTCGGTCTTCACCTCGATCAGGGACGGACCGCCGCCGCGGCGGGCCCGCGCGACTGCCTCGCCGGCCGCCTCGTAGACCGCGACCGGGTCGTTGTCGGGAACCAGCACGCCGGGGATGCCGTACGCAGCCGCGCGGTCGCTGTTGTTGGCGATGGCCGTCGCCTTGTCCTTCGGGACGCTGATCGCCCACGCGTTGTCCTCGCACACGAACACCACCGGCAGGCGTCCACAGGGCGGCCAGGTTGAGCGACTCGTGGAACGCGCCCTGGTTCGCGGCGCCTTCGCCGAAGAACGAGACGGCGACGTTGTCCTTCCCGCGCTTCTTGAACGCCAGCCCCGCGCCGACGGCGCCGCGGCATGCCCTCCGCGATGATGCCGCTGCAGCCGAAGCTGGTGGCGGCGTCGAACAGGTGCATGTGGCCGCCCTTGCCGCGACCCAGCCCGGTCTCCTTGCCGAAAATCTCGGCGGCAAGCTTGCTGCATGTCCATCCCGTGCGCCAGCGCGACGTGGTGCGGGCGGTGGGTTGCGGTCACGGCGTCGGTCGGGCGGAGGTGGGCGCACACGCCGGCGGCCACCGGCTCCTGCCCGGCCGCGAGGTGCATCTCACCCGGGACCGGGCCGGCGGCGATGTCGAAGGCCGGCGTCTTGCCCTCGAAGTAGCACTTCTGGATCGTCTCCTCGAACAGGCGGATGCGAACCATCTGGTGGTGCATCTCGCGCAGCGTCTCGTTGGTGGGCATCGATGAGCCTCCTTCACACAGGCAGAACGGCGGACGACCGTCGGTGATGTCGTGGGATGCATTCCCTCCCTTCGACTAGTGCCCGCTGCGATGCCATTCCGGCAGCCCGTAGCGGGCGTTGATCAGTGCCAGGGCGGTGGTTGCCTCCTGCTCCGTGACCCGGCCCGGTTTACCCGTGCCGTCTGCGATCTGGGTGAGGACCGCCGCGTCGGCGGCCGCGCCGAGCCCGCCGCCATCCGTCGTGTCGCGCTCCGCGCCGAGCGCGCGGGCGAGGGACGTCACCGTCGCTCGCCGGCTGCGCGTCCGCTCCCAGCGCGGATCGCCCGGTGCCCCCGGTCCGTCCAGCACCCGGTCGAGCGCCCGGAGGTCGGCATCCACCAGGAGCGTGCCGTGCACCAGCAGCGAGCGCGCGCCGACCCAGCCCGCGATGCCGCTGACCTTCGCGCCCGCCACGAGCACCTCCCGCTCGGTCGCCCGGGCGGGCACGCCCAGCGAGGTCACGGCGGCGGCGAGCGGCTCCAGCAACAGCCGGTAGAGACCAGGAACCCGGGACAGCGACGGGTCCTCGACCAGCCGGGGGTCGTCTCGCGAGAGCACGATCGTGACGTTGAGATTGCCGGGGTCGTGGTAGACCGTCCCGCCGCCGGTGAACCGACGCAGCACCGGAACACCCAGCTCGAGGCATGCCGCCATGTCGACCTCGGCCTCGGCGATCTGCGACCGGCCGATGACGACGCACGGGTGGTTCCGCCACAGCCGGACGGTCGGATTCGGGCTGCCCACGCGACCCAGCGCCTCGTCCAGGGCGAGGTTCCGACGAGCGTCCCGCTCGCCGTCATCGGCGAGGACCCGCCACGGACGTTCGATCCCCGACACGGTCATCCGGCCGGCGCCGGTTCAGCGCCCAGCAACCGGCCCTCGCTCGCGGCCTGCCGGAGCAGCGCCGCCGCCCCCAGCACGCGGGGTCCGTCGCCGGCGAGCCGGACCTCCACGGTCTCGCCGTGGCCCAGGGTGAGCTCGCGCTCGCCGTCGAAGGCGAGGGTGACCGGACCGAGCGCCGCGGCGGCACGACCCGGCATGACGATCGTCTCGTCGAGCCCGACCGTCCGCGAGCCGGTGATCCCGATCGGGATGAGCTGCCCTGGCCCGAGCGGTGCCAGCACCATCGGCCCGGACCGGTCGAAGGTGAGGTGGAGGGCCCGGCGCTCGCCCTCCCCGAGCGGGTGGACCATGCCGGCAACCCCCGCGAGGCCCGGCACGGTCGGATCGCTGCGGGCGACGATGGCCTCCACCAGGAGCTCGGGGTCCCAGATCGCGTGCGCACCCACCCAGCCGCCGCGCACCACCGCCAGGTCCACGAGCGCGAACGTCGCCCGCCCGTCGACCTGCACGTCGAGCCTGGCACGGGTCGCCACGTGGGTCGCATGGCGTACCGGATCGGTTGCGTAGAGGGCGGCCGCGTAGCCCGCCGCGGTCGGGTCCAGCCTCGTGCCAAAGGCATTGTTGGTGCCACCGGCCAGCGGGAGCAGGACCGCGTCCGGCCAGCCCGCCACGACGGCCCGGTTCGTCCCGTCGCCGCCCAGCGTCACGAGGCAGGCGGCCCTCAGGGCGGCGATCCCCGCGGCCGCCTCGCTCGTCCCGGCAGCGTCGCTCGCGTAGCCGTCCCCGGTCATCGGGACCGGCACCAGCCGGGGTGGCACCCATGTTGCTGCGGCGGATGTCGCGGCGAGCACGGCCGCGGCACGCTCGACGACGTGCGACGCCTCCGGCATGTAGACCACGGCACCGACGCCGCCGGCGGCCAGGCCGCACAGGACCCGGGCAACCGCGTTCACCTGCTCGTTGGCGTCGACGGTCCGCGCGAGCGACGTGAGGCGGCGCACATCGCGCGATGCGCCGGGGTTGACGACGAGCCCAACCGCTGCCATGGCGTCCTCCGGGGCCGGCCCGGATCGTGGGCCGGCATCTCCACGGTCGCCGAAAGACGGATTCTACCCCGGCAGCACGATCACCTTGTGCCCGGAGCGGTGGGCCGCGCGCTCGAACGCGGGCACGATGTCGGACAGGCCCAGCGCATCGCTGACCACCTCGGCAGGACGGATCCGGCCGTCCGCGACGAGGGCGATCGCCTCGTCGTAGGTGTGGTGCATGCGCCGCGAGAACCGCAGGTCCAGCCCCTTGCGACGGGCGGCGGCGGCGGGCACCACCGAATCGCTGCCCGGGCCGATGCCGGCGACGACGACGGTCCCGGCCGGTCGCGTCAGCGCCACCGCGGTGGCGATGGCGTCGTCGTCGCCCGCGATCTCGATCGATGCGTCCAGCGGCCGCCCGCCCAGGGCGTCGAGGAGCCGATCGCGCTCGGCGCCGCCTGCCACGATCTCGGCCAGGGCGTCGTCCTCCCGGGCGCCCTCGACCCGGTGCGACAGCCGATCCGTCGCGACGACGGTGCTCGCGCCGGCGAGCCGCGCGAGCCGGATGAGCAGCCGGCCGATGGGGCCCGCGCCGAAGATGCCGATGGAGCCGCCCGGGGGCAGCCCGGCCAAGCGCAGCGCGTGGATCGCGACGCCCAGCGGCTCGAGCAGCGCGCCCTCGATGTCGTCGACCGTGTCGGGCAGCGGCACCAGCTGCGCCTCGGGCCAGGCAAGCTGCTCGCGGAGGGCGCCGTCGGTATCGCTGTGGCCCAGGAACCGGACCCGGGGGCACAGGTGGCCGAGATCCCGGGCGCACGTCGCGCATGTCCCGCAGGGCACGCTCGGGTCGATGGCGACCCGGGTGCCGGCGCGCGGGCCGGAGGCGATCACGCCTGCCGCCTCATGACCGAGCACCAGCGGCCGGGCCAGCACGGCCCCGCCGATCTCCGACTCCAGGTACCAGTGGAGGTCCGAGCCGCAGATGCCCACCGCGGTGACCCGCACCAGGGCCTCGCCCGGGCCGGGCCGGGGAACCGGCTCGTCGGCGAGCCGGAGGTCGCCCCGGCCGTGGAGCCGCGCGACCCTCATGCCGGAGCGTCGTCCGCGGTGGACCCGTCGGGGCGGGACCCCGCCGCCGCGAGCAACGCCTCCTCCGCCTCGCGCGTCCAGCAACCGTCGTGGAGCTTCGCGGCAACCTGCGGGAAGCGCTGGGACAGCTCGCCCAGGCGGATCATGCCGAGCTCGTGCAGCCGGGGGTAGACGACGATCTTCCCACCGGAGGACCGGGCCTCGATCGCGGCCAGCGCGTCCGTCACGCCCTCCATCCCGCAGACCGCGTCGAGCGAGACGTTGGTGTCCAGGCGGCCGGCCTCGAGCCGCGCGAGCACCGCCTGCATGTCCGGGATCTCCGAGCCGCTGGTCCCGAACAGGAAGATCTCCCGCCCAATGAGGTCCGTCAGATCGACCTGGGCCCGCGTCCCGACCGCGAACCCGGCGAACAGGTTGACACGGGCCCGCGGGGCCGCCATCGCGATGGCCTGGAGGACGAGCGGCGGCGCCGGCACCATGACCCCGACGTCGTCGTATGTGCTGTCGGGGGGAGGATCCGTCCGGCTGTTGCGGAAGCGGGCCTCGATCCCCGCCGCGCGCGCGAGCGGACCGCCGATCGCCGCGAGGTGGGCCAGGCGGGCGTCATCGATGTCGATCGCATCCACCGACACCCCGGGGATGCCGATGGTCAGCGCCCGGATCACGTGCATGAACCCCATCGGGCCCGCGGCACCCACGATGGCGACCCGGTCGCCCTGGCGCAGCTCCCCGCTCGCGGGGACGCGGGCATAGCCCTCGGCAGCGTTGCTGCCCGACGTGCCGATCCAGCGCAGCAGGTCGTAGTGGATGCGGCCGACGTCGACGGCGACGGGGCGGTCCACCGTGGCCCCACCCAGCACCACGTCGATCGTGGCGCGCGGTGCCATCAGGTCCTGGAGAGCCTCGATGCGGCCGGCGCCGGCTCCGAAGTACACGATGTCGTCGAAGCGCTCGCCCGCGATCGCGTCGAGGGTCGCGGCGTGGCGGACCGCGATCCCCTGGGCATCGAACACCCGGGCGACGTCGCGCACCTCGGCGTCACCGGCAAGGACCGCGGTCACCGTCCCGGGACGCGAGGCGCCGACAAGCGTGTCGAGGCCGTCCAGCGTCCGGTCCGGCTCGGCGACGACCAGCAGCCGGCCGCCCTCCGTGAGGGCGGCGCGCTCCTGGGACGCGTACGAGCGCTCGACACACGCCCAGGGCTCAAGGAGCCCCACGGCCGATCCGGACGGCTGTTCACCCACGGGGATCAGGAACCGCTCCCCCGTCGACGGGTCGAGGATCATCCGCTCGTCGAGCAGGACGTATTCCTGGAGCCCGCCCTCGAAGTTGTAGCCGAAGGCCGCGTTGGCGCCCGCCGTCGGCAGGTGACGGTAGTCGGTCTGGACGAGGACGCGCTCCCCGACCCCATGGCGCGTCACGGCGTCCCCGACGGCGACGATCCGGCCGGCGCACTCGTGGCCCGGCACCAGCGGCAGGTCGCCCGGCGTGTAGCTCGCGATCTCCGCCAGGACCTCGGGCTCGAGACCGGCCAGCACCTCGCTCTTGCGGGGATGGGCCGAGAACGCGTGCAGCAGCTTGGTGTCGGAGAAGCACAGGCCGACCGCCTCCACCTGCAGCACGAGCTGGTGCGGTCCCGGCACCGGCACCGGCTTTGCCCGGTTATGGATGATCTCGTTGGGACCCGTGAACTGGATGGCGTGCTGGGTGGCGGGAAGGTTGGTCAACGTCGCGGCTCCTGGTGGGTCCCGGTCAGCTCAGCATCACCTGGCCGCCGGTGACCGGCAGCGCCTGACCCGTCTCGTACCGCTGGGCCACGAGGTAGTACAGGGCCTCCATCACGTCCCCGGGGGTGCAGCCGCGGCCCATGGGCACCTTCGCCTCGTAGAACCGCCGGACGTCCTCAACGGTCGTCGCGCCCGGCACCTTGCCCTCGCGCAGGTACTGGACGAACAGGCCGTTCTCGGGATCAGACCACAGGGGGCCGTCGAGGAAGTTGCCGGGGCAGATCGCGTTGACCTTGATGCCGTCACCCACGAGCTCCAGCGCGAACGACTGGGTCAGCCCGATGCCCCCGAACTTGGATCCTGCGTAGGCGCCGTTGCGGCTCGAGCCCTCGAGACCGGACTTCGAGTTGATCTCGATGATGTCGCTCCACCACGACGGGTTGACCGCGTGCTGGAGGGCCATGACCGGCGCGGCGTGCTTCACCGCGAGGAAGTAGCCCCGGTAGTTCACGTTGGTCACGAGGTCGAACTCCGCCACGGGCTGGGTGGTCACGCCGCCCGCCCGCAGCACGCCGGCATTGGAGACCAGGATGTCCAGGCCCCCGTAGGCGCGGACCGTCGCCGCGATGCCGGCCTCGACGCTGGCGTCATCGGTGACGTCCATCGCGACGGCCAGCGCGCGGCCCGGACCGAAGCGACCGGCGAGCGCGGCGGCATTGGCCTCGGCGAGCGCGACGTTGAGGTCGGCCAGCACGACGTGGGCCCCCTGGGCGACCAGGTCCTCGGCAATCGCGAGGCCGAACCCCTGGGCCGCACCGGTGACCAGCGCGATCCGGCCCGCGACGCGCCCCGGGATGTCGTCGCCGGCATGGACCTGTCGGCGATACGCCTCGGCCTCCCAGCTCTCGATGAACCGGCGCTCGGCGTCCGCGAGGTGGCGCACGGTCCCCAGGCGCGCGGCGGCCTCGCCGACCCGTAGCGCGTCGAGGTAGATGTGCCGGGCGGTGTCGGCCTCGGCCCACGTGTCGCCGGCGGCGAACAGGCCGACCCCGGGCACGACGGTGACGATCGGGCTCGGGAGCCCGGCGGCACGCCGCGTGGCGAGTCGCTCGGCGACGACGACCGGGACATCCCCGGGGTCGACCCGGCCGAGATCGATTAGCAGCGGGAACGACCCGGCATAGACGATCTGGTCCGGGGTCAGCGGACCGCCGAGCACGAACGAACGCCCCGGCGCCGTCGCCGTGAACGCGGCGGCCACGGGTGCATCGTCGAACACGAGCACCCGGCCTCGGTCGCCCGACAGGACGGCCCGGAGCGCCGGCGCCAGGGCCTGAACGCCGGCGGCCGCGGTCCCATCGCCGGCCGCCTCCGACGTCCACGTCGGAGGCACGACGTCGACCGCCTCGGAGATCACGCGGGCCAGCCGTCGCGAGGCTGCGTCGATCTCCTCGGGGTCATCCCCGGCGACGATGAGCCCGTGGTTCTGCATCAGCGTGATGCCGGGAGCCCGGGTGCCCGTCCGCCGCGCATGGGCCTCGCGTGCGTCGCGGATGGCCCGCGCGAGCGGCAGGCCCGGGTCCGTGTACGGGACCCACACGACATCGTCGCCGAACAGGCGTCGCGCGATCGCCTCACCGTCCCGGTTGCAGGTCACCGCGTTGATGACGATCGGGTGCGTGTGCAGGACAAGCCGCTCGTCGAGGAGCGCGTGGAACAGGAGCTCGACGGACGGCCGGCGGCCGTCGTCCACCGCCAGCCGGGCACGCTCGGCCGCCTGGATCACGGGGTCCTCGCCCGGTCCGGCGGCCGGCGGCTCGTCCAGGAAGGCGTGCAGCATGGCCCGGTCGAGCGGGACGAGGTCGTCGGCTTCGAGCGTCGCCAGCGGAACCCCGCTGGGCTTGATCCACAGGACGCCCTCCGTCTTGACCGAGGCGTTGCCGCCCCCGCCGCGGGAGAACTCCGGGTCCCGTCCGAAGCGCTGCGCCAGCTCGACCAGCTCGGCGACCCGGGGGTCCGTCCCGGGACGCGCGGAACCCGGCACGCTCGTGCTCATGCGGCGACCTCCTCGCCCGCGATGATCCGGGCACCCAGCCCGGCGAACCAGCGGATCCGGGCATCGTCGTCCGCGAACCCCGGCGCCGGGACCCCGTCCCGGTCCACGAACCCGCCGTGACCGCGGCGCCGCCGCACCTGGTGCGCCACGACCACGCACGTCCCCTCCCAGAACGCGGCGCGCGCCTCGCTCGAGAGCGGCCGGCCGCCGCGACAGGCCGGGTCGAACGGGATCGCGTCGAGCGTGTTGTGCTCCGTGCCAGCCATGACGGCGATGCCGACCGCCCGGAAGGCGCGGACGTACGCGTCCACAACGGCGGGTGCGTTCCGGCCGGGGATCAGCTCGGCCAGGTGGAGGCCTCGCTGCTTCAGGCGCACCGCCAGCTCCTCCGGGGGGTGCTCGAACGGGCAGACCGGGGAGGTGCCGTCCGCGAGCGTCGGGTAGGCGGGCACCCCGTCCGATGCCAGCACGAGCCGGTACGCATCCTCGAATGACAGGGGCGTCTCGGCGACGAATGCCGGCCTCCCGGCCTTCAGGAGGCGCGACCGGATCTCCGCCTGGACCGCGATCGGATCCTCGACATCGGCGGTCGCCGGGCGGCCGTAGGCGCGGGCCAGCAGGGCGGGCCGGCGCTCCGGTGCGATCTGCAGGAACAGCGCCTCCTGGAAGGCCATCGCCACGTGACGCTCCTGGAGGACGACCCATTCGCGTGGCACGCCGGCGCGATCTGCGACCTCGTCCACGATCACCTGGTCATTGAGCGGCGTCGGCAGCCCCGCGGCGTCGAAGCGCGCGCGCAGCCGCTCCGCCATCGCCCGGGCCCGCGCCTCGTCGGCGATCCGGGCAGCGCCCGCGATCCGGCCTGCCTCCGACCCGGCCGCCGCGAACGGGTCGATGCCCTTGCCGCACAGGTACATCCGGCCGGGATTGCCGGGATCGTTCACCTTGATTCCCGCATCCCGCAGATCGTCCACGACCGTGATGAGCTCGATCCCGAACAGGGGAAGGATCCCGGCCGCCGCGGCGGCATCCGCGAACCGCCGGTAGACCCGGAGGTCATGGAAGTTCGACGCCCCGACCACCCGCGCACCCTCGGCACGTGCCGCCCGGATGGCCGCCTCCGGCGTCTCGAACGCCGAGAAGTTGGGAGGCAGATGGACGTGGGTGTTGACGATCGGGTGCCCAGGCCCGTCCGCGTCGTCCATCGTCCGAGAGTGCTTCATGGGCGGTTTGCCTACGCTCCGACTGATTACGAGTCATTGCGATTGCTTCTGGTACAGCATCCTACGCGACGCGGGCGCCGGACTCAAGCCTCCGTCGGGTCAGATCTGCAGCAGGACTCTTGACAGCACCGTCACGCCGCTTCAAAGTGCTCTCAATCGCAACCAACCGAAGTTTCGGAATGATGGCGTCCGCTTTCGATTGGAGTCGGAAACAGGTGGTCGCGAAGCCAGCCTCGGCACCCGAAGCCGTTTTCGCTCCGGAGCGCCAGGAGCAGATCGCACAGCTCGTCGTGCATGCCGGCCGCGTCCGGGTCGCGGACCTGGCCGTCCAGTTCGGTGTCTCCCCCGTCACCATCCGCAAGGACCTGCTGGTCCTCGAGGGGGAGGCGCGACTGATCCGCACCCATGGCGGCGCCATCGCGCCCCGCGGCACCAGCAGGCCCGAGCCCGCGTTCGACGTCCGCGAGCGCCTGCAGCGGGACGAGAAGTCGCGCATCGGGCTGGCTGCGGCGGCACTCGTCCGGGACGGCGACAGCATCGTGTTCGACGCCAGCACGACGGCGCTGTATGTCGCGCGCCATCTCAAGGAACGGCGCTGGCACCAGCTGACGGTCGTGACCAACAGCATCCGGATCGCGCTCGAGCTGGCCGGGCAGCCGGGGATCACGGTGCTGATGCTCGGCGGCCGCGTGCGTGCGGAAGCCCTGTCCGTGGTGGGGCCGCTGGGCGACGGCGTGTTCCGCCGGGTGAATGTCCAGAAGGCGTTCGTGGGGGCGGTCGGCCTGACCATGGATGCCGGCCTGAGCGACGCCATGGAGGAGGAGGCGCAGATCAAGCGCGCGATGGTCACGGCCGCGCGCGAGGTGTATGCGCTCGTGGACCACACGAAGTTCGGTCGCACCGCGTCGGCGACGTTCTGCCGAGCCGATCGTCTGACCGGGATCCTGACCGATGAGGGGGCGCCGGCCGAGCTGGTGGCCGAGCTGCGCGACCTCGGCGTCACGGTCACCCTCGTCCCGCCCGTGAGCGACCGATGACGCCGCGCGTCTCGCTGGCCGGGATCTCCAAGCGGTTCGCGGCCACGGCGGCCCTGACGGACGTCTCGCTCGACCTGCTCCCGGGCGAGATCCACGCGCTCGTCGGCGAGAACGGGGCCGGCAAGAGCACCCTGGTGAAGGTCCTGGCCGGCGTGCATCAGCCCGACGAGGGCGAGATCCGGCTGGACGGCGAGCGCGTGACCATTCCGAACCCGGCTGCGGCGCGGGCGATGGGCATCGCCGTCGTGCACCAGGAGCCGAAGCTGTTCCCCGATCTCTCGGTTGCCGAGAACGTGTTCCTGGCCGACCCGCCGAAGGGGCCCCTGGGATCGATCGGCTGGGGCGAGATGCGTCGCCGGGCCGCCGGCCTGTTCGCCGACCTCGACGTCCACCTCGACGTCGGGGCGCCGGTGCGCGGCCTGTCGATGGCCGACCAGCAGCTGGTGGAGATCGCGAAGGCGCTGTCGGTCGACGCGCGGGTCCTGATCCTGGACGAGCCGACGGCCTCCCTGTCCACCCACGAGGTCGAGCGCCTGTTCACCATCGTGCGGCGCACCCGGGAGCGCGGCGTCGCGATCCTGTTCGTCAGCCACCGGCTCGAGGAGGTCTTCGACCTGTGCGATCGGGCGACGGTGTTCCGCGACGGCCGGCACGTTGTGACGTCGGCCACGACCGAGCTCACCACGGCGACGCTCGTCCGCCACATGGTGGGTCGCGAGGTTGCCCTGTTCCCCAAGGAGGACAGCATCCCGGGCGACGAGCTGCTCGCCGTCCACGGCCTGTCCGACGTGGCGGCGTTCCGCGACGTCTCGTTCAGCGTGCGGGCCGGCGAGATCGTCTGCCTCGCGGGCCTGGTCGGCGCCGGCCGCACCGAGATCGCACGGGTCCTGTTCGGGATCGAGCCTCGCGCCGCCGGTGACGTGGTGCTCGAGGGTCGCCCGGTGGACTTCCGGTCCCCGTCCGATGCGCTGGCGGCCGGCATCGCCTATGTGCCCGAGGACCGCCACCAGGATGGCCTGGTCCTCGACTTCTCGATCGCGAACAACGTGACCCTGCCGATCCTCGCCCGGCTCTTCCCGCGCCTGTTCGTACGGTCCGCGGTCGAGGCCGATATCGCGACGGAGTACACCCAGCGGCTGCAGGTCCGGGCGACGGGCGTCGACCAGGCCGTCCAGTCGCTGTCGGGCGGAAACCAGCAGAAGGTCGTGATCGCCAAGTGGCTGGCGGCGAAGCCGCGGGTGCTCATCCTCGACGAGCCCACCCGGGGCGTGGACATCGGTGCCAAGGTCGAGGTCCATCGGATCATGTCGGAGCTCGCCGCGTCGGGGCTCGGGATCCTGATGATCTCGTCGGACCTGCCGGAGGTCCTGGCGATGAGCGACCGGATCGTCGTCCTCCACGAGGGGCGGGTCACCGCCGAGATCGCACGTGCCGACGCCACCGAGGAGCGCGTGATGTTCGCCGCGACCGGGCAGCAGCCCGTGGCCGCGGCGTCCGCCGCGGGGCCCGGCGCCACCGCGTCGAGCGGGGGTCCCGGGTGACCGTTGACACGCTGCGGCCGGCCAGGCGGCCGGGCGTCGCCGTCCGGGCCGTGAACGCCATCGGGCGTTCGCGCGAGCTGACGCTCGTCGCGGTGATGGTCGTGCTGGGCCTGCTGGTGACGCTCGATGCCCCGCAGTTCCTGTCGCCGTCCAACCTCGGCCAGGTCACGGCCCTCGCAGCGGTCATCGCGATCGCCGCCGTGGGTGAGGCGATGGTGGTCATGACCAAGAACATCGACCTGTCGCTGGAATCGACGATGGGCTTCACCGCGTTCCTCGTCGGCGACATCCTCCAGCTGGGCCTGCTGCCGGTCCCCGCCGCCTGGCTGGTCGGCATCGGCGCAGGCCTCGTGCTCGGGATGTTCAACGGCGCGATCACCACGCTGTTCCGGATCCCGTCGATCGTCGTGACCCTCGGCACGTTGAGCATCTACCGCGGGCTGGTGTTCATCATCGCGGGCGGCAAGCAGATCAACCTCGTCGACCTGCCCCCCGGCTACTCGGATGCGGCAACCGCCACGATCCTTGGCATCCCGCTGTTCGTGCTCGTTGCGGTGGGGATCGTCGCGGTCGTGGCGCTGATGCTCCACCGGACCCGCTTCGGCCGGCAGATCTACGCCGTCGGCAGCAACGCCGAGGCCGCCTCGATCCTCGGCATCCGGTCCCGGTGGGTCGTGTTCTGGGTGTTCGCCCTGGCCGGGCTCCTGGCGGGCATCGCCGGCGTCATGTGGGGCATCTACTTCGGCACCATCTACGCCACCTCGGGGTCGGGCATCGTCCTCCAGATCGTGGCCGCGGTCGTGGTCGGCGGGGTGTCGATCTCGGGCGGCAGCGGGACGGTGGTCGGCGCCGCCCTCGGGGCGCTGTTCCTCGCGCTGATCAACAACGCCCTGCTGCTGCTGGTGCTGCCGCAGGAGGTGCTCCAGGCGATCTACGGCGCCGTGATCCTGGTCGCCGTCAGCGCCGATGCGCTCGTCAGCCGCCGCCAACGCCGGCTCGCCGCGCAGGGCACCCGGCGATGAGCGCATCGGTGCGCGTCGCGGCGCCCGCGAGCCGCCTTCGCCTGGCCGCGGTGGCGCGCTGGGAGACGCTCCTCGTCCTGCTGCTCCTCGGACTCGTCATCGAGGGAACGCGGGTCTCGCCGTACTTCCTCACGGGCCAGAACTTCGCGAACCTCGTGAGCGCGATGATGGAGATCGCGATCATCGCGCTGCCCATGACGCTGATCGTCATCACCGGCGACATCGACCTGTCCGTCGAGTCGATGGTGGGCATGGCGGGCGCCATCCTCGGCTGGCTCATGGTCTCGGGCCTGCCGCTCCCGATCGGTATCCCGCTGGTGCTGCTGATCGGGGCGCTCGGCGGCCTGCTCAACGGGGTGCTCGTGACGCGGGCCGGCATCCCGGCGCTCGTCGTCACCCTGGGCACGCTCGCGCTGTTCCGCGGCGTCGCCAACATCGTGCTCGGCCCGACGGTCATCAGCGTCTGGCCCGACTGGTTCACCGAGTTCGGGTTCGGGACCATCGCCCACAGCCCGATCCCCTACTCCCTGGTGGTGTTCGCGGTCCTGGGCGTCATCTACTGGGCCGTGACACACGCGACGTGGGTCGGGCGCCAGGTGTTCGCCATCGGCAAGAACAAGAATGCCGCGCGCTATTCCGGCGTCCGGGTCCAGCGCGTTCGGACCTGGCTGTTCGTGCTGTGCGGGCTGATTGCGGCGCTGGCCGGGATCATCCTCGCGGCGCGCTTCTCGTCCGCACGAAACGACAACGGCACCGGGATGACGCTGACCGTGGTGACGGTCGTGGTTCTCGGTGGTGTCGACATCAACGGCGGCAAGGGCACGATCCCCGGGGTCATCCTTGCCGTGTTCACGCTCGCGGTACTCCAGAACGTACTGCGGCTCGCCGGTGTCTCGGGCGAGTACCAGGGGATCGCCATCGGCGTCCTCCTGATCGTCTCGGTCACCGTTCCCTACCTTGCTCGCCAGTCCAGGGTCATGTTGGACCGAGTCCGCAGGAGCCGGCGCCCGCCGGCCGGCTCGGCCACCCCTGGCGAGATCGTGTCGTAAGCGCAACGAGGAGGACCAGGTTTCCATGATCAGCTCTACTCGACGGTTCATCGTCGGGCTTGCTGCGGTTGCCATCGTGGTGGCCGCGTGTGGCTCGTCCGGGAGCACGCCGTCCGCCGCGCCGTCGGCCGCGCCGCCGACCACCGCACCGCAATCGACGGCGCCTGAGTCCATGGCGCCCAAATCACCGGCCGCCCAGGGCATCACCGCCGTCGTGATCCCCAAGCAGATCAACAACCCCTACTTCGACGTGGCGTTCAAGGGCGCCCAGAAGGCCGCCACCGATCTCGGCGGCACCGTCTCGCAGGTCGGTCCCTCCGCGGCCGATGCGACCCAGCAGGTCCCGTTCATCCAGACGGCGGCCACCCAGGGCAATGACGCCATCATCATCTCCGCGGACGATGCCACCGCCGTGGCCCCGGCCCTCAAGGATGCGATGAGCTCGGGCGTCAAGGTCGTGGGCTACGACTCCAGCCCGGCCGTGGGTGCCTACGACGTGTTCGTCAACCAGGCTGACACCGCGGGCATCGGCAAGGGCCTCGCGGACATGGCGTGCGACATCGCCCCGAGCTGCACCGGCGAGATCGCGGTCCTGTCCGCTTCGCAGTCCGCCACCAACCAGAACGCCTGGATCGCCGCCATGGAGGAGACCCTGAAGGACGCCAAGTACAGCGGTCTCACCTACGACGGCGTCGTCTATGGCAACGACGACCCGCAGGTCAGCACCCAGCAGGCCCAGGGCCTGCTGCAGGCGCATCCGAACCTCAAGGTCATCATCGCCCCGACCACCGTCGGCATCGTGGCGGCCGCCCAGGTCGTCCGCGCAGCCGGCAAGACCGGCCAGGTCTTCGTGACCGGTCTCGGGACCCCGATGGGCATGGTCGACTACGTCAAGGGCGGCGAGGCGCCGGAGTTCGCGCTCTGGAACGTCACCGACCTCGGCTACCTCGCCTACGCGGTGGCCGCGAAGCTCGTCTCGGGCGAGATCACCGGCAAGGAGGGCGAGACCTTCACGGTCGCGAGCCTCAACAACGGCGCGCCGTACACGATCGGCGCGGACAGCGTCGTCGTCCTCGGACCGCCGTTCGTGTTCAACAAGGACAACATCGACCAGTACGTGACCGAGTTCGGCTTCTAGCCAGCGGCTGGAGCTCCTCCTCCATCGCGGGGTCCCCGGCGGTCCACGACCGCCGGGGACCGAAACCCCTGGATCTCGAGACCCATGGAACGTGTCGCCTTCACCATGCGCCTGCTGCCCGGCGCCGAAGCCGAGTACCGGCGACGCCACGCCGACGTCTGGCCCGAGATGCTCGGTGCCCTCAAGGCGGCCGGCGTGCACAACTACTCGATCTACCTGCTCGACCAGCAGCTGATCGGCGTGTTCGACGTCGAGGATTTCGACCGCTTTCGCGCCTACATGGCCCAGCAGCCGGTCAACGACCGCTGGCAGGCGGACATGGCCCGCCTCATCGACCCGTGCACGGATCCCGTGACGGGCTTCCACCGCCGCCTGGACGAGGTGTTCCGCCTTGACTGAGCGCGCCGCCCTGCGGCTCGCGGCGGTCGACCTGGGGGCCGAGAGCGGCCGGGTCCTGGTCGGCACGTTCGACGGCGGCCGGCTCGCGCTCGAGGATGTCCACCGGTTCCCGAACGTCCCCGTGACCGTGGGCGGCACGCTCGAGTGGGACGCGCTGCGGCTGCTGGGCGACATCACCGCCGGCCTGCGCAGGGCGGGCGCAGGGGGCGAGGTCAGCTCCCTCGCGGTCGACAGCTGGGGCGTGGACTTCGGTCTGCTCGACGAGCGCGGGCGGCTGCTTGCGAACCCGGTCCACTACCGGGACGCGCGGACGGACGGCATGGTCGAACGGGCGTGCTCGATGGTGCCGCGGGACGAGATCTACCGCGCGACCGGCATCCAATTCATGGCCATCAACACCCTGTACCAGCTGCTCTCGATGGCCGTCGACGAGGATCCGCTGCTCCGCCACGCAGACCGGCTGCTGATGATCGCCGACCTGTTCGCCCACTTCCTGTCCGGCGCCAGCCTGTCCGAGTACACCATCGCGTCCACTAGCCAGGCCCTCGACGCGCACGCCCGGGACTGGGCGCGGCCGATGCTCGAGCGGCTCGGCATCCCGACCCGGCTGCTGCCCGGGCTCGTGGCGCCCGGAACCGACGTCGGACCGCTTGCGGGCGATCTCGCCCGGGCGCCCGGCCTCGCGCGCACGCGCGTCATCCTGCCCGGTTCGCACGACACCGCGTCCGCGGTCGCCGGGACCCCGCTCGCGGGGCCGTCCACCGCGTACCTGTCCTCCGGGACCTGGTCGCTCATCGGGCTCGAGGTGCCGGAGCCGGTGATCTCCGATGTCTCGCTGGCGGCCAACCTGACCAACGAGGGTGGCGTCGCCGGCACGATCCGGCTGCTGCGCAACGTCGTGGGACTGTGGCTGGTGCAGGAGAGCCGGAGGTCGCTGTGGCCCGACGGTGACGGGCCGACCTACGAGGCGCTCGCCGACCTTGCCGCGACGGCCCCGGCGTTCACCGCGTTCATCGACCCGGATGACGACCGGTTCGTCCGCCCCGGCGACCTGCCGGCGCGCGTCCGCGAGTTCTGCGTCGAGACGGGCCAGACGGTCCCGCCGGACCCTGCGACGCTGATGCGCGTGCTCCTCGAGAGCCTCGCGCTGCGATACGCCGCGGTCGTCGACCAGCTGGCGGCCGCGTCAGGCCAGCGCATCGACGCCCTGCACGTCGTCGGTGGCGGGTCCAATCATCGCCTGCTGTGCCAGCTGACCGCCGATGCCACCGGGCTGGCGGTCCGGGCCGGCCCCGTCGAGGCGACGGCGATCGGCAACCTCGCGCTGCAGGCGATCGCCGCCGGTGAGCTCGCCTCGGTCGCCGAGGCTCGCGAGCTGGCCGCCCGCTCCTTCCCGATCACCACGTATGACCCCTCCGGCGACTGGTCCGAGGCCCGCGCGCGCTTCGCCGCGCTGACCGCCCGGGCCGTCGCCCCCGCCTGAGCAGCAGGAGACCGCCATGGCCACCATCACCGCCGTCGCCAAGCCCGCATCCGCCCCGGCCATCGAGCGCATCGACTGGGCGATGAACGGGGTCAACATCGAGATCCCGTCGTGGGGCTTCGTCAACACCGGGACGCGCTTCCGCGTGTTCCCGCAGCAGGGCGTGCCGCGGACCGTGTTCGAGAAGATCGACGATGCCGCGACCGTCAACCGCTACACGGGCATCGCCGGGTCGGTGTCGCTCCACATCCCGTGGGACAGGGTCGACGACTTCCGGGGCCTCGCGGCGTACGCGCGCGAGCGCGGCCTCGTGGTCGGCGGGATCAACAGCAACACGTTCCAGGACGAGGACTACAAGCTGGGGTCGCTGTGCCACCCCGACGCCCGGGTGCGGGCCAAGGCCGTGGCCGCGATCGTCGAGTGCTGCGAGATCGCGGAGGCGATGGATGCACAGGCGGTCAAGGTCTGGCTGGGTGACGGCACCAACTACCCGGGCCAGGACGACCTGCGCATGCGCCACCGCCGCCTGGTCGCGGGCCTGCAGGAGGCCTACTCGCACCTCCCGGCGACCGCGCGCATGTACCTCGAGTACAAGCTGTACGAGCCCGCCCTGTACAGCACCGACGTCCAGGACTGGGGCCAGAGCCTCAACGTCGTGCGCCAGCTGGGCGAGCGGGCCGGCGTGTGCGTGGACACGGGCCACCACGCGATGGGCGTGAACATCGAGCAGATCGTCGCCCTGCTGCTGGCCGAGGGCCGGCTGGCCGCGTTCGACCTCAACGACAAGAAGTACGGCGACGACGACCTCATGGTCGGATCCATCGACCCGTACCAGCTGTTCCGGATCGCGCACGAGCTGGTCAACGCGATGCGCGACGAGGGCGACCCGGTCGCCCAGGCGTGCGCCAACGGGACCACCTACATGCTCGACCAGTGCCACAACATCGAGCCCAAGGTGCCGGCCATGATCCGCAGCGTCATGAACCTCCAGGAGACGATCGCCAAGGCGCTGCTCGTCGATCGCGAAGCCCTCCTCGCCGCCCAGCAGGCGGGCGACGTGCTCGAGGCGAACGGCGCGCTGTGGGCGGCGTTCAACACCGACGTCCGGCCGCTGCTCGCCGAGCTGCGCGTGGCGCGCGGCCTCCCGGCCGACCCGTACCGCGCCTACCTGGACTCGGGCGACGAGGCCGCGAAGTACGCCGCCCGCGTCGGCGGCACGGCCGCGAGCTGGTGACCCGGTGGGGCTGAGCGAGCCGTTCCCGGAGCTCGACGAGCTCCTGGCCTCCATGGGCGAGGGGGGCCGCCGGGTCGCCCTGATCGACGCCGGTGAGGGCGCCGCCGGGAACATCTCGGTGTGCGTCGGTTGGCCGATCGAGGTCCGGCGACGGTTCCCCAACCCCGAGCCGATCGAACTCCCGGTGCCGGCCCGGCACCTGGGCGGCCACACCCTGGTGGTGACCGGCTCAGGCCGGCGGCTGCGCGACCTCGCGACCAACCCGGTCGCGGCGGTGGGCGCCGTGGTCATCGCCGGCGATGGTGCGACGGCCACCCTGTGGACCGCGCCCACGCGCCTGTTCGAGCAGCTCACCTCGGAGTGGAACTCGCACCTCGCGGTGCACGAGGACATGGTCGCACGGACCGAGACCAACTTCCACGCCGTCGTCCACGCGCAGCCACCCCACCTGACGTACCTGTCGCACGTCCCGGCCTACCAGGACGAGGCGTACTTCAACGCGCGGGTGATGCGCTGGGAGCCGGAGACGATCGTCCAGCTTCCCCAGGGCATCGGGGTGCTGCCGTTCATGCTGCCGGGTTCGGACACGCTGATGGCTGCCAACGTCGAGAGCCTGCGGACCCACCGGATCGACGTCTGGTGCAAGCACGGCGTCATGGCACGGAGCGACGTGTCGGTGACCCGCGCGGTGGACCGCATCGAGTACGCCGAAACCGCGGCACGCTTCGAGTACATGGACCTCGTCGCGGGCGGACGGGCCGAGGGGCTCACCCGCGAGGAGGCCCGCTCGGTGGTCAAGGCGTTCGGCGTCCAGACATCCCTGTTCTGACCTGCGCTCCTTTGAGCGCTTGACGCTCGAATGATCGGGGTCTAGGCTTCGGGCGTGGCCACCGAGCCCAGCGCTTCGCCATCGCGCCTGCACCTGCTCACGACCGTGCTCGCCTGCCGGCGCTACTACCTCGACGGCGCCAGCAAGAGCGAGATCGCGACGGAGCTTGGGGTGTCGCGGTTCAAGGTCGCGCGGATGCTCGAGCGCGCCCGCCGGGACGGGATCGTCCGCATCGACATCGTCCCGCTGCCCGACCTCGACCTCGACCTCGCCGACGAGCTCGCTCGCCTCCATGGGATCCGGGGCGCGGTCGTCGTCCGCGCGTCCGGCTGGGCCGGGGATCTCGAGCTCGCCCAGCTGGGCCGGGCGGCAGCCGCGCTGCTGGGTGACGTCCTCGAGGCAGGGGACGTGCTGGGGATCTCCTGGGGCCGTACGCTGCACGCCCTCGTGGAGCAGCTGCCGCGGCTGCCCGCCTGCTCGGTGGTGCAGCTGGTCGGCAGCGTGCCCACCATCCAGCTGGAGGTGAACTCGCTCGAGCTCGTGCGGCGGCTCGCCGAACGCGCGACCGGGCCCGTCTTCCCGCTCCACGTCCCGCTGCTCGTCGGGAGTGCCGAGATGGCCGACGCCCTCGCGACCGACTCCATGGCATCGGCGACGCTGGCCAAGTTCGACTTGCTGACCCGGGCCGTCGTCGGCATCGGTTCCTGGGTGCCCGGCGCGTCCACCATCCGGGCCGCCCTCTCGGACGCCGATGCCCGCGCCGTCGACGCGGCCGGCGGCGTCGCCGACATCGCGTCGATCGTGCTCGATGCCGAGGGCACCGAGGTCCGGGCCGCCGGCCTGCCCGAGCGGTGCATCGCCATCCGCGAGGACCAGCTCCGTCGCGTGCCGGACGTCATCGCCATCGCCGGCGGGACCGACAAGGTGCCCGCCATCCGGGCCGCCCTTCGCAGCGGCCTCGTCCATCGCCTCGTGACCGACGAGGCTGCCGCCCGCCTCCTCGTCGACGCCTGATGCCGCACACCCTGGAGATCCGATGACCACCGAGACCGTCTACCGCAGCGACACCCGCCCCGACTTCCTGCCGTTCGAGGAGGAGCTGGGCTCGATCAAGGGCTTCCAGTACGCGGGGGATCTCGCATCCGAGGTGGCGTCGGCATCGATCGACAAGGCCGCGGCCATGGGCCTCCTCGACGACATGCTGGCCATCCGCGAGATGGAGGAGATGATCGTTCGCCTCCGCTCCGGCGGCGGCTACGAGCCCCTGCCGGGCTACGACTACCGCGGCCCGACGCACGTCTCGATCGGGCAGGAGGCGTCGGCGGTCGGCGCCTCGTCCGTGCTGCGGATCACGGACAACGTGACCAGCTCGCACCGCGGCCACGGCGACGCGATCGCGAAGGGCTTCTCCGCGCTGCGCCAGATGACCCTGGAGCAGCTGCAGGCCCGCCTCGGCCGTACCGACGGGACGCGCGACGAGCTCCTCGCCGCCGCGCTCGAGGAGCACCTGTACCGGGTCATCGCCGAGCTGTTCGGCAAGGACGAGGGCTACGGTCGGGGCCGCGGCGGCGGGATGCACATCGGGGACTTCTCCACGGGCAACCTGGGCGCGAACGCGATCGTGGGCGGTTCGGTCCCGATCGCGACCGGCGCCGCCATGGCCCGGCGCTACCAGCGCAGCGACGCGGTCGTGTGCTGTTTCGCGGGCGATGGTGCCTACGCGAACGGCGTGGTCCTCGAATCGCTCAACTGGGCGGCCCAGCACCAGTGGACGAACCACCTGGCGGGCGACCGCCCGTTTGGCCTGCCGGTCATCTTCTTCATCCAGAACAACCACTACGGCATGACGCACCGCACCGACGAGGAGGTCATGGGCGTCCGCCACCTGGCCCGGCGAGCGGCCGGGTTCGCGACGGACAACATGCACGCCGAGGTCGTCAACGGCATGGACGTGCTCGCGGTCCGCGACGCCGTCAACCGGGCCGCCGCCCTGTGTCGCGCGGGCGAGGGTCCGGTGCTGATCGAGGCCTCCACGTACCGCTACTACGGCCACTCGCTGTCGGACCCGCGGAACGAGTACCGGACCCGCGAGGAGGAGGCGGCCTGGAGGGCGGTCGACCCCATCGAGCGCCTCCGGGACCAGCTGCTGGCCGGCGGCCTCGTGACCGAGGATGAGCTCGGCGCCGCGTTCTCCAACGCCGCCCAGCGCAACGCCCGTGCCGCCAAACGGGCCGCGGCGGCCACCGACCCCGACCCGGCCTCGCTGCTCGACCTGCTGTACACGGACGGGACCTCGGACGTCGTCCCCGCCCAGTTCGCGCAGCCGCCGCTGCTCGCCGAGCCGCCGGTCGCCAAGCAGGATGCCGACGGCCGGATCCTGTACCGCGACGCGATCCGGGACGCCCTGGTCGAGGAGATGGCTCGCGACCACCGGGTCATCTTCTACGGCGAGGACGTCGCCGACTACGGCGGGGCGTTCAAGCTGACGAAGGGGCTCGTCGAGACCTTCGGGCGCGACCGGGTGTTCAACACCCCGATCTCGGAGGCCACCATCTGCGGCACGGCCGTGGGCGCCGGGATCGTGGGGCTCCGCCCGGTGGTCGAGCTCATGTACATGGACTTCGCGCTGATGTCGTCCGACCAGATCGCGAACCAGGCCGCCAAGTGGCACTACATGTCGGGCGGTCAGGTCGAGGTCCCGGCCGTGATCCGCTGCTCGGTGGGCGCGGGCAAGGGCTACGGCGGACAGCACAGCCAGAGCCTCGAGTCGCTGTTCACCCATATCCCCGGGCTGTACGTGCTCTATCCGGCCACGGCCGAGGACGCGAAGGGCCTGCTCAAGAGCGCGATCCGAACCAACAACCCGGTCGTGTTCGTGGAGAGCCAGGGCCTCTATTCGACGAAGGGCGTCGTGCCCGACGGCGACTACACCACGCCCATCGGCACAGCCCGCGTGGCCCGGCCGGGCGACGACGCGACGATCGTCGCGTGGGGCCCCGCGGTGCCCGATGCGCTGGCCGCCGCGGACGAGCTCGCCGCGTCGTACGGGATCGGGGCCGAGGTCATCGACCTGCGCAGCCTGGTCCCGCTGGATATCGACACGGTGCTGGCGTCGGTCCGGAAGACCGGCCGGTGCGTGGTGGCGGCACAGGCGGTGCTGACGGGCTCGTTCGTCAACGAGATCGTTGCCCGGATCCAGGCCGAGGCGTTCGACGACCTCGACGCGCCGGTCGGCCGGGTCGGTGCCGCACCGGGGATCAGCCCCCAGGCGGAGGCCCTGGAGAAGGCCTTCCTGCCCGACAGCGGCGACATCGTCGCCGCGGTGCGTACCCTGGTCTAGCGGCCGGACGCGAGCGAGAGGAGCCCAGCGATGGCCACCCCGATCCTGATGCCCAAGCCCGGCCAGATGACCGAGGAATGCGTGCTCACCGTGTGGCGCAAGGAGGTGGGCGAGCCGGTCCACAAGGGCGACGTCCTGTTCGAGATCGAGACCGACAAGAGCGCGATGGAGGTGGAGACGTTCGAGGAAGGCGTGCTCCTCGCGCAGCTCGTGGCCGAGGGCGACACGGCCCCGGTGAACGCTGTCTGCGGCTGGATCGGCCAGGCGGGCGAGGTCGTCCCCGAGGCACCGTCGGCGGCCACCGTTGCAGCGGCCA
Source organism: uncultured Chloroflexia bacterium (assembly GCA_963732805.1). Lineage (GTDB taxonomy): Bacteria > Chloroflexota > Limnocylindria > Limnocylindrales > CSP1-4 > CAIXZV01. The sequence continues at coordinate 644,900 of CAVTAW010000001.1, read as the reverse complement.
CGGTTGCCGCACCCGTCCCCGTGCCTTCGGTCGGCGACGGCCCGCGGTCCGCGCCCTCGGCGGCGGCGGTAGCGACGCCACCGCCGGTCCTGGCCGCCGCGACGGCCGAGGGGTCCGACGGTGGCCGGGTGAAGATCAGCCCGCGGGCCAGCCGGCTGGCCGCCGGCGCCGGGATCGACCCGCTGTCGGTCGCCGGCTCGGGGCCCGGCGGCCGGATCGTGGAGCGCGACGTCAGGGCGGCCATCGAGGCCCGGGCAGCGGTGCCGTCGCCTGTGGTGCCGTCGCCTGTGGTGCCGTACCCGGTCGCTGCCCCGGGCGCGACCGCTCCCGCCCCGCTGCCCATCCCCGTCGCGGCGGTGGACGGCGAGGAGGAGCCGCGGCCGCTCAGCCGGATGCGCCGCACCATCGCCGCGCGGCTCACCAGCAGCTGGCAGACGGCGCCCCACTTCACGGTCACCGTGGCCGTTGATGTCACCCGCATCCTCGCGCTGCGGGCGGAGCTCAAGGACCAGGGCGTCAGCCTCACGGTCACCGATTTCGTGCTGTCCGCCACCGCCCAGACGCTGGCCGAGTTCCCGGACGTCAACTCGCGGACCGACGGCGAGCGCCTCTTCCCACGCCGTCGCGTCCACCTGGGTGTCGCGGTCTCCGTGCCCGCCGGGCTCGTGGTTCCCGTGGTCCGCGACGCGGACCGGATGCCGATCATCGAGCTTCACGATCGCGTCGCGTCCCTGGCGGCCGCGGCGCGCGACGGCTCCATCTCGCCCGACGACCTGGCCGGCTCGACGTTCACGGTGAGCAACCTCGGGATGTACGGGGTCGAGGAGTTCAGCGCGATCATCAATCCGGGCGAGGCGGCGATCCTCGCCGTGTCGTCGGCGTTGGCCACCCCGGTCGCGGTCGACGGTGCCATCGGCATCCGGCAGATCATGAAGCTGACCCTTTCGGCCGATCACCGGATCGTCGACGGCGAGATGGGCGCCCGGTTCCTCAACGCCCTCCGGCGCCGGCTGGAGGACGTCCGGTCGTTCCGGGACGAGGTCGCGATCAGCTGATGCTCCCCGGGGTCAGGGCGCGACCACGACCTCGGTGAGCGACGCGATCACGGCGTGGGCCCCGGACCCGGACAGGTCGACGCCCGACTCGGGGACGCCCACCACCACCAGGCCCGCGTCGACCGCCGCGCGAACGCCGCTGGGCGAGTCCTCGAACGCGACCGCGTCCCCCGGCGCGACGCCGATCAACCGGCACGCCTCGAGGTAGACGTCGGGGAAGGGCTTGGGGCGGCCGAGGGCCGCACCGGAGGCCACCACCCGCAGCGCTCCCAGGCCCGCCGCCCCCAGCGCCTCGTGCGCGAAGCCGAGGTCCGTGTTGGTGGCGACGGCGATGGGCACGCGGCCGTCGAGCGCTTCGACCAGCGCTCGGGCACCCGCGTGGAGCCGGGCGCCCACGCGGTACTGCTCGAGCATGCCTTGGGCGATCTCGGCGGCGACGGCCTGGGTCGGCCGGCCGAGCCGTGGCGCGAGGACGGCGGCGCTGTCGTCGAGCGCCCGACCCAGCGTGGCGGCACGGTCGGCAGCCGTGAGCTCGTGGCCGTGGCGGCGCATGAGCTCCCGGTAGGTCGCCAGCCACAGCGGCTCCGAGTCCAGCAGGATGCCGTCCATGTCGAACACCACCCCGCGGAAGCGGCCGGGCAGCACGATGGGCGTGTCCACGGCGTTCGAGCGTCGCACCTCGGGCGGGGGTTCGGCGCCTGCCCGGCGGCACGCGCGCGAAGCCGGCCCCCAGCCTATCGCGTCGCCCCCCGGGGGGCCTGGACGCGGCTCGTCAGTGGCCTGGGCCCGGTCCGTCAGTGGATCGCGGCGGCGCCCTCAAGCTCCTCGAACGTGATGCAGCCCTCGACCGGGCACACGTACTGGCACAGGCGGCAGCCCACGCAGTAGTCCCCGTCCACCGACAGGCGCGAGGTCCCGTTGGAGCCCTCGAGCCGGATCGCCTGGTGGGCACCGTCGTTGCAGGCGGCGTAGCACAGGTTGCAGTGCACGCAGCTCGCCTCGTCGATCCGGGCGAGCAGCCGGAACGCCTGGTCCAGCTGTCCCCAGTCGCCGATCGTGGGCAGGGCACGGCCCACCAGCTCGGACGGGCTGTGGAGGCCCTTCGCGCGCAGGTACGTGGACAGGCCGTCGACGAGGTCGTCGATGATCCGGAAGCCCAGGTGCATCACGCTCGTGCCGACCTGGACGGTGGTTGAGCCCAGGAGCAGGAACTCCACCGCATCCCGCCAGTCCGCGATACCGCCGATCCCCGAGACAGGAATGCGGACGTCGGGGTCGGACGAGACCGCCGAGACCATGTTGAGCGCGATGGGCTTGACCGCGGGACCCGAGTAGCCGCCGTGGCTGCCCTTGCCGCGGACGTCCGGAACCGGCGCCCAGGTATCGAGGTTGACGCCGATGAGCGAGCTGACGGTGTTGATCAGCGCGATCCCGTCGGCACCGCCGGCGCGCGCCGCGCGCGCAGGTGGCCGGATGTCGGTGACGTTGGGGGTGAGCTTGACCAGCACCGGGACCTCGGTGGCCTCCATCACCCACTCGGTGATCATCTGGACGTACTCGGGCACCTGGCCGACGGCGGCCCCCATGCCCCGCTCGCTCATCCCGTGCGGACAGCCGAAGTTGAGCTCGACGCCGTCGGCGCCGGTGTCGTTGACCTTGCGCACGATGTCGTGCCAGGCCTCGCGTTTGGACTCGACCATGAGCGAGACGACCACGGCCTGGCTGGGGTAGCGGCGCTTGATGTCGGCGATCTCGGCCAGGTTGACCTCCGTGGGCCGGTCGCTGATCAGCTCGATGTTGGACAGGCCGACGATCCGGGAGCCGTCCACGTCGAGCGCGCCGAGTCGCGAGGTCACGTTGCGGATCGGCTCGCCGACGGTCTTCCAGACCACGCCGCCCCAGCCCGCGTCGAACGCCCGCGCCACCATCTCGGCGCTGTTGGTGATCGGACAGCTGGCCAGCCAGAACGGGTTGGGGCTGCGGATGCCGGCCATGTCCGTGAACAGATCCACCCCGGGCACGGTGGCGTCGGTGGGCCGGACGGGGACGATCCGGGAACCGCCCAGGCCGAGGCTGTCCACGATCGAGCGGGCCGCGAGCTTGCCGGCCTGGACGGCGTTGACCACCTCCCGGCCGCCGTTGGCGATGTCACCGATGGCCCAGACCCTGGGGTTCGAGGTCCGACCGGTCGCCGGGTCGGCGGCAGCGGCCCCGTCGCGAATCGGCACGCCGAACGCGGCAAGGACGCCGTCGACGCCGTCGGGTCCCGCCTGCCCGACCGCGCGGACCACGGTGTCCAGGGCGATCTCGAGCCGCGAGCCGTCCACGGGCTGCGGCCGGCGGCGCCCGGAGGCATCCGGCTCGCCCAGCGTCATGGCCTCGAAGGCGACGCTGCTCACGTGCCCCGCGTCGCCCCGGATCTCCACGGGCGCGCTCAGCCAGCGGATCGCCACGCCCAGCGAGCGGGCGAGCGCGATCGCGTGCGGATAGGCGGGGCACTCGACCATGCTCCGCCGGTAGAACAGGGTCACCTCGTCGGCGCCCAGGCGCACGGCAGCGGCCGCCGCATCGAACGCGGTGCTGCCACCGCCGATGACGCCGACCCGCCGGCCGACGATCGCCCCACCGGTGCCGTCGTCGCCTGAGCCCGCCGCCCCGTCGATCGCCTGCCCGATCAGGTCGAGGGCGTCCACGACGCCCTCGAGGTCCTCGCCCGGGATGCCCAGGCGCTTGCCGTGGCCAAGGCCGACGGCGACCACCACCGCATCGTGGTCGGCGAGGAGCGATGCCGGGTCCACGTCCCGGCCGACCGCGACTCCCAGCCTGAAGGTGGCCCCCGCGTGCTCCACCTGGGCCGCGTCGAGCGCCACCGTCTCGCGCGACAGGCGCCAGGGCACGATGCCGTGGTCACCCAGGCCGCCCGCCCGCTCGTGCGCGTCATACAGGGTGACGCCGACGCCGGCCTTGCGCAGCTCGGCGGCACAGGCGAGACCGGCCGGCCCCGCACCCACGATCGCCGCCCGGACACCGGCCTCCTCGCCGGGTGTGAAGAAGCGGCCGCCACGTGCCGTATACGTCTCGACGGCGTGGCGCTGCAGACGCCCGATCTCGATCGGCCGGTCCAGCGCGTTGCGGACACAGGCACCCTCGCACAGGCGCTCCACGGGGCACGCGGCCCCGCAGGTGGCTCCCAGCGGGTTCGCGGCCAGGATCGTCCGGGCACTGCCCTCAAGGTTGCCGGTCGCGATCTTGCGGATGAACGACGGGACGTCGATGCCCGTGGGGCAGGCGTGCGTGCAGGGCGCGTCGAAGCAGTACAGGCATCGCTCCGCCTCGGTTCGGGCGGCGGCGGCGCTCAGCGGCGGCAACGGGAGGAACGGGTCGGGCTCGTGCCCGACCGGCACATCGACGGTCATGGTCCCTGGACCCCTCGGTCGGGTCGCCGTCGGGCGGCGACGGTACGGGACGCGATTACGGTCATTGTCCGCGCCCCGCAGGCGATCCGCTTACGGCCGAACCGCCCCCATGGCCCGGGCCGAAGGGCGTATCACGCGGCACGCGTCCTCAGGCCGAGGCGGAGCTTCCGTTCAGGGCGCCGCTGCCTCTCCGGCTGGTTCCCCGCCCGCGGCTCCCTCGCCCGGTGCCGCCTCGGCGGCGGCTCGCTCCGCGGCCACCAGGTCCCGGTACTCCTCGGGCGTGTGGCGCACCCCATCGCGCCGGGTGACGACCTCGACCGTGACGGCATCGATGCCGCGTCGTGCTGTCACCCGGGTCCGGATCGTGTCCCGGCGACCATTGCGGAAGATCCGGAAGATGCTGCTGCCCTCGGGCTCGGACAGGAACCGCACGGACGGATCGGAGAAGAAGTCCCGGAGGAGCCGGGTCTCGGCTTCGATGCCCAGCCGGTGGCCCCGCTCGAACGATGCCTCCAGCCCGGGCGTGCCCAGGCGACGCGCGTAGTCGCGGGTCACGCCTCGCTCGGTCAGGAAATGGACGAGCACCGACTGGAGGCCGAGGTCCGAGCTGGCGAGCAGGTCGTCGACGTCCGCGTACCCGGACACGAAGGCGTCCTCGGTGATCCGGTCGTTGAACCCGTGGGCCTTGTCGCCGAGCAGCCCCTCGTGGTTGGCCAGCCGGATCGGGATGACCTCTCCCTGGTCGATGAACCCCATCATCTGGGTGTCGAAGCCCGTTGCCGTTCCGTCCTCCCGGGCCCGGTAGGCAAGGTTGCTGCCGTCCATCGAGTAGGTGACGCCCGTGGACATGGCATTCAGCCGGTCCACGAGCTCGGGCAGCCGGGCGAAGCCCGATGCTTCTCCCCTGCCCACGTCGCGCATCTCGACCCGACGCTGGACGCACCGGCGGGAGCCGGCGGCTGCGCTCCGCATGAGCGATGCGACCGCGGTGTTGCCGGCCAGCCGCTGGAGGCCGAGGACGCCGAGCCCGAGCTCGTCGGGAGCCGCCCGCTGCGGCCGGGATCGACGGGGCGGCGTGGTCGGACGCGGTACCCGGATCTCCATGCTCCCTCCTGGATCGCCCAGCGCCCCAAGCCTCCACCCCGGGGGGCGCGGGGCTCGGGCACGTTCCCATGCCTGAACGGGCAGATCTGCCGCGCGCCGCGATCCCGGAGCCGTGCTGCTCAGGCGATGCGGTCGAGACGCACGATCGGGATCGATCGGCCGGCCGCCGCGCGCGCATAGCGCTCGTAGCTCGGGTCGCGACGCACGATCCGCTGCCACCAGGTAGCCGCCTCGTCGGCCGCCAGCACGGAGGCGTGGACCGGGGTCGATCGGCCCGACACCTCGACCCGGGCGCTGGGGTTCGCCACCAGGTTGAAGTACCAGCCCGGATGCGCGGCGCCGCCATCGTTGGCGGCGGCGAGGATCATCGCGTCGCCGTCTGGGAAGAACTGGAGCACGACCGTGCGATCCCGACCCGACCGGCGCCCACGGGTGGTCAGCAGCAGTGCGTCCACGTGCCACGGTGTCGCGATCCCGCCCTTCGAGCGGCGGAAGACCCAGACCCCCGGCGGGGTCAGCCAGCGGTCGAGCCCGCGGTGCACGAACAGCGCGACCCGCTCCCGGCGGGTGATCCGCGGCTGGGCCGCGCCGGGCCCGGAGGTGCCGGCAGGATGAGCGTCAGATCTCACCGGGCGACACCCGCCGCCTGCAGCTGGGCGGCGATCCCGGCGGCCCAGCCCTCGATCTCGGGCCAGTCACGGAAGTCCCCGTCGGGCATCGCGTCCCGGGTTGCGGGCAGCAGCGCGACGAACCGCTCGCCGAGCCCGATCGGCTTCTGCTCACGCGAGTACGCACCGAAGAAGACGTGGTGATCGCGCGCGTGCACCGCCTCGGCCAGCTCCGGGATCTCGCGCGGGATGGAGGCCCGGCGGAGGTCGTTGCCCTTGTCGTCCGTCGGCTCGTCGCCCAGCGGGCCGCTGCTGAACAGCCAGACCGGCCGTGTGGCCAGCAAGGCCCGGTGGCGACGCACGAAGCGCGCCGCGTCCCGGTGCCAGTGGAACATGTACGCCGCTCCCCCGATGACGAAGGCATCGTAGGCCGACGGGTCGCGGATCTCCGAGCACGGTCGCGCCTCGGCGGGGACGCCCGCGGCCAGCAGCGTCGAGGCGATCCGCTCGGCGATCCCGCGCGTGGCGCCGTGTCGGGTGGCGTAGGCGACGAGGACGAACATGACACGCTCCTGGTCAGGCACGGCTTCGGCGGAGCCGGTTCCCGGCCCTCCGTGCCGATGGTCGCGCCCGGGCCCCGCCCGGGCCAAGGGCCGTCGGTCAGGACGCACCGATCCAGGCTCCCCCACCGGCGCCGCAGCCCGTCTCCCCAGCGCCCGTCACCTGGAGGACGACGGTCCCCGGCCGCGCGTGACCAGCTCGCCCCCGACCGGGTCATTCGCCTCTACGGCGCGTCCTGCGGGCCCGGGGAGAATCGCGACATGCACGACGAAGGGAAATCTCGATGTCATTGACCACGCGCCAGCTCGGGACCACGGAGCTCGAGATCACCACCCTCGGCTTCGGCGCCTGGGCCGTCGGTGGCGGCGGCTGGGCCTACGGCTGGGGTCCCCAGGATGACGCCGTGTCGGTCGCGGCCATCCGGCACGCCGTTGACCTCGGCGTGAACTGGATCGACACCGCCGCCGTCTACGGCCTCGGCCACTCGGAGGAGGTCGTGGGCCGCGCCCTGCGCGAGATCCCCGCCGACGACCGGCCATACGTGTTCACGAAAGGCGGCATGATCGCCGACCGGGCGCGTCCCTACGAGGAGCCGGAGCGAAACCTCCGCCCGGCGTCGATCCGGCGAGAGGTCGAGGCGTCGCTGGTCCGGCTCGGCATCGAGCGCATCGACCTCTACCAGTTCCACTGGCCGGATGCGATCGGCACGCCGCTGGAGGACTCGTGGGCCGAGATGGGTCGCCTCGTCGACGAGGGGAAGATCCGTGCCCGCGGCGTGTGCAACTTCCCCGTTGCGCTGCTCGACGCGGCCGAGGCAGTCGGCCACGTCGCATCGCTCCAGCCGCCGTTCTCGCTGATCCGGCGCGACGCCGGCGGCGACGTCATCCCCTGGGCGCAGGGCCACGGCACCGGCGTCATCGTCTACAGCCCGATGGGATCGGGGATCCTCACGGACTCGTTCTCGCTGGCGCGCCTGGCCGCCATGGCCGGCGACGACTGGCGGCGTGGCTCGTCCGCCTTCAGCGTCCCCGAGCTGAGCCGGAACATCGCCCTGCGGGATGCCCTGCGGCCGATCGCACGACGTCGAGGCACGACGGTGTCCGCGATCGCGTTGGGCTGGGTGCTCGCGTGGCCGGGCGTGACGGGCGCCATCGTCGGTGGGCGCAGCCCCGAGCAGATCGATGGCTGGATCGAGGGCGGGCGCATCGTGCTGACCGAGCAGGAGCTGGTCGAGATCGGTCGCGCGGTGGCGGCGACCGGTGCGGGACGGGGTCCGGTCCACGCGCCGACGGCCGGCGTCACCCGGTAGGTTCGCCGTTCCGGGGCCGGCGTCCGTCCGCCGGTACCATCCGCGCATGCGCACCGATCGGATCCCGATCGACCGGGACGTCGAGCTGGCAGCCGACACGTGGGCCCCGGCCGAAGGTGACGGTCCGGCCGAACGCACCGGCGCGGCCGTGCCGTTCGTGCTCGTCCACGGGCTGGCGTCGAACGCGCGCCTGTGGGATGGCGTCGCGTCGGCCCTGGTCGCGTTCGGGCACCCCGTGGTCACCCTGGACCTGCGCGGTCACGGTCGCTCGTCCAAGCCGGACGGCCCCTACGACGTGCCGCGCGTGGCCGACGACGTGGCTGCCGTGATCGACGCCCTGGCCCTGGACCGACCCGTCGTTGCCGGCCAGTCATGGGGCGGCAACGTGGCCGTCGAGCTGGCGGCGCGCCATCCGGGCGCCGTGCGCGGGATCGTGTGCGTGGACGGCGGCTGGCTCGAGCCCAGCCGGACGTTTCCCGACTGGGAGGCCTGCCGCCGGGCGCTGGCGCCCCCGCGCCTCGTCGGCCGGCCGATGACGGAGATCGAGCGCCACATCCGCGCGGCGCACCCCGACTGGCCGGAGACCGGGATCCAGGGGACGCTCGCCAACTTCGAGCTGCGGCCGGACGGGACCGTGGCCCCGTGGCTCACCTACGAGCGCCACATCGCGGTCCTCCGTGGCCTCTGGGACCACCACCCCTCGGCACGGTTCCCGGAGCTGGCTGTCCCCGTCCTGCTGGTCCCGGCCGACACCGGCGACCCTCACGGCACGTCGGGGAAGCGGATCGCGATCGACGCTGCCGTTGCGGCGATCCCTCGCGCGCGGGTCCGCTGGTTCCATGCCGACCATGACGTCCAGGCGCAGCACCCCGACAAGCTCGCCCGGGAGATGCATGACGCGGTCGCCGACGGATGGCTCGCATGAGCGGACCGCGGCTGCTCGCGATCATGGGCTCGGGCGAGACGGCGCCCACGATGGCCAAGGTCCACCGCACGCTGTTCGAGCGCTTCGGGGACGGCCCGGTGCCGGGTGCGATCCTCGACACGCCGTACGGCTTCCAGGAGAACGCCGACGAGCTCAGCGCGCGCACCGTCGAGTTCTTCGCGACCAGCGTGGGACGGCCGGTGGCGGTCGCCTCCCTGCGCTCGCGAGAGACCGACGGGCTGACCCTGGCCACGGCGGTCGCCCGGCTGCGCGAGGCCCGCTACGTGATGGCCGGACCGGGCAGCCCGAGCTACGCGCTGCGACAGTGGCTGGGCGGCCCGATCCCGGACGTCCTCGGGAGCAAGCTGTCCGACGGCGGCATCGTGACCATGGCCAGCGCGGCGGCCCTCACGCTGGGCCTGGTGACGATCCCCGTCTACGAGATCTACAAGGTGGGCGAGGAGCCGCACTGGCTGGACGGCCTCGACCTGCTCGGCGCGGCAACCGGCCTGCGGGCCGCGGTCGTTCCCCACTACGACAATGCCGAGGGCGGCAACCACGACACGCGCTTCTGCTACATGGGCGAGCGCCGGATCCGGATCCTGGAACGCGCCCTTCCCGACGGGGCGTTCATCCTGGGCGTGGACAGCCACACGGCGCTCATCATGGACCTCGAGCGCGGCTTGGCCTCGATCGCCGGCCTGGGCGGGGTGACGGTGCGGGTCGCAGGGCGCAGCCGGTTCTTCGAGAGCGCCACCGAGCTGCCGATCTCGACGCTGGGCGATATCGCGCGGGCGCTCCTGGCCGGGGACGCCGAGGACGCCGATCGAGGCGGACCGGGTGACACGGCCCGCATGGGTGCCCTGCGCGGCGCGCTGCCCGGCCACGCCCCCCGGCCCGCGGCTCCCCTGCGGGATGCGATGGCGGAGCAGGAGGGGGCGTTCATCGCGTCCCTCGACGGCGGCGATGTCCGGGGTGCGGTGGAGGCGCTGCTGGAGCTCGACTCGGCCATCGCCGCCCGGATCCGGGCGGGCGAGGACAGCCCGGACCTCGACAACGCGGACGCGACGTTCCGATCGCTGATCGCCCGCCTCGGCGAACGGGCCGCAGTCGGGTCGCGGGATCCGATGACCACGGTGGCCCCGCTCGTGACGCTGCTCGTCGAGCTGCGCACGCAGGCGCGGTCCGCCCGCGACTGGGCGACCGCCGACCGGATCCGCGACCGGCTGACAGAGACCGGGATCGAGGTACACGACGAGGCGGGGGGATCGACCTGGGCGTTCGGCGACGCGGCGCCCGCGGACGCGCCGCCGGCCCGCTGAACCGGTCCGCGGCCGAGCGCGACGCGACCGCCTGAGCCGGTCCCTCCGACCCGCCGCCTGCCGGCGTCGGGCGCCACCCGGACCCACCGATGTGACGCCCATTGCGGCCTGCCCCACGGTTCGCAGGGGGCTAGCCCCACCTCGAAGACGCCGGGTGCCCGGCTGGTTGACGGCACCCCGCGTGCCTACGGTTGACCCATCGATCGCGACCCGCCGTGTCCCGCAACCGGCGGCACCGGGCCGCCTGGCACGTGAAGGGATCAAACCGGGGGCCGCGATGGCGGCCCACCGCGATCCGGAGACAGGAACCGATGAGGGTACATCGCAAGCTGCTGTATGTGGGGGCGTTCTTCGTCGCATTGGGCGGCGTGCTGCTGGTCGCGCAGGGCAGCTCGGCCGCGGACGACACGATCAGCCAGGCGCTGCGCCTGTGGCCGCTCGCCGTGATCGCCATCGGGATCGGGCTGCTCGTGCGCCGCTCCCGCTTCGCGACCGCGGGTGGCGTGCTCGCCGCGGCCGTTCCCGGCCTGCTGCTGGGGGGCATGATCGTTGCCGTGCCGGACTTCTCGCCGGGCTGCGGGGACGTGCAGCCGGCAAGCTTCGCCACGCAGGTGGGCACGTTCGGGGACGCGGCGGCGGTCAACCTCGAGCTCAACTGTGGCGAGCTCGACGTCACCACCGCGCCCGGCCACAGCTGGCAGGTCCAGACCGGCGATACCGGCGTCCCTGTCCCGATGATCAGGTCCACGCCGGACGGCCTGTCCGTCGCCTCGGCCGATCGCACCCGGGCGTTCGGGATGCACGGCACCGACGTGTGGCGGATCGCCCTGCCGGGCGATGCCAGGCTCGATCTGTCGATCAGCATCAATGCCGGCAGCGGACGGCTGGACCTCGCCGGCGCGACGCTGGGGGACCTTCGGCTGGACGTCAATGCCGCCGATGCCCACGTTGACCTGTCGGCCGCCGCGGTCGACCGCGTGTCGCTGACCGCCAACGCCGCGGCGGTCGCGATCAGCCTGCCGTCCGGCAGCGACGTGGCCGCGGACGCCACCGTCAACGCCGGGGCGCTCCGGGTCTGCGTTGCCGACGGGACCGGCCTCAGGGTCAACAGCCATGGAACGCTCATCGCCAGCGATCTCGCCGGCCTCGTGCGCAACGGGGATGCCTGGGAAAGCCCTGGCTATGCAACCGCAAGTCACCACGCCGACGTGACCGTGAAGGCCACGCTTGCTAGCGTGGACGTCAACCCCAAGGGAGGGTGCAAATGAACCCGCGTCGCCTGTATCGCTGCCGGCACGACCGGCAGCTCGCCGGGGTTGCCTCCGGCATGGCGGAGTACTTCGAGGTCGACCCGACGGTCGTCCGCATCCTGTGGATCCTGTCGATCTTCCTGGGCGGCATCACGATCCTGCTGTACCTCATCCTGGCCGTGATCATCCCGCTCGAGCCGCTCCCCGAGGGCGCGGCCGCGACCGATCCGAGCTGGGCAGCAGCCGGCACCGCGACGGATCCCGCGAGCGGGCCCGCCGGGACCGGGACGCCGGTGCCCGGGTGGGTCGCTCCGCCGGCGCACCGCCACGCGACCAGCCCGCGCGAAGGGCGCATGGGCCTGTTCTTCGGGGTCCTCCTGGTCGTGTTCGGATCCATCGCGCTGGTCAACGCAGTCATGCCCGGCTGGTTCGCCTCCGGGATCCTGGGACCCGCGTTCGTGGTCGCCCTCGGCGTCGCGCTGGTCATCGCCAGCACGAACCGCCGGAGCACGGCCGACCGGTGATCGGCGCGCCGGCCCTCGTCCTGGGCCTGCTCCTTGTCCTGAGCGCCTTCGCCGGCGCCCGGGTCCGGGAGCGGGACCGGGGCGCGGTGGGCCGGTTCCTCCTCTCCCCGCTCCACCCGGCCTCGTGGGCCGCCACCGCGGCGATCCTCGTGGGGTTCTGGGTGGAGCTCCTGGCGTTCACGATCGTCATCAGCCTGTTCTCGGTCGGCGCCTCGCTGCTCGTGGTCGGCGTCGGGCTCGTGATCGTCGCGCTGGCCATCGAGGCCAGCCGGGTCGTGGCCGCCATCGAGCGCTGGCGCGTCTCGCTCGCCGATCCACGGCCCCTTCGCGCGCACGCGTACCGGCCCTACGGCAGCGGTCTTCGCGACCTGCTGTTCGCGCTGTTCATCGACCTGCCGCGCTGGCGCGACGTGCTGTACGTGTTCATCGCGTTTCCGCTCGCCGTCCTCGAGTTCCTGTTCGCGGTGACCCTGTGGACGCTGGCGCTGTGGCTGCTCGCGCTGCCGCTGTGGGCGGCGACCACCGGTCTCCCGTTCAGCACGGCAGGGCTGTCGCTGTCGACCCTCGGCATCGCCCTCATCGGCGGGCTCGTGGGCCTGCTGCTGCTGCCGGTCGCTGCGTCGGTCTCGCGCGGCCTCATCGCGCTGCATCGCGCGGTCGTCGAGGGCCTGCTGTGCGATTCACAGCAGCAGCTGCTGGCGCGACGGGTGCAGACCCTGGAGGGCAGCCGGAAGGCGGTCATCGACGTCGAGGCGAGCGAGCTCCGGCGCATCGAGCGGGACCTCCACGATGGGGCACAGCAGCGCCTCGTGATGCTGACCATCGACCTGGGCATGGCAGCCGAGCAGATCGACAAGGACCCGGGTGCCGCCCGGGCGCTCGTGATCGAGGCGCAGGACCAGGCGCGGCTGGCGCTCGCCGAGCTGCGCAATCTCGTCCGCGGGATCGCGCCCGCGATCCTGCTCGATCGCGGGCTGGTGCCCGCGCTGAGCGCGCTCGCCGGCCGGAGCCCCGTGTCCACGGTGGTGCTGAGCACGGTACCCGCGGGCGAGCGCCTGCCGGACGCGGTGGAGCGGGGCGCCTACTTCGTCGTCGCCGAGGCGCTGGCGAACGTTGCCAAGCACGCTTCGGCGACGCGCTGCGAGGTTCGCTGCCGGCGCGAGCCGGACCGGCTCGTCGTGGAGGTGTGGGACGACGGCAGGGGCGGCGCGGCGGTGGCGCCGACGGGCGGGCTGGCCGGACTGGCCGGACGGGTCGAGGCCCTCGACGGCACCCTGACGGTCGACAGCCCCGCGGGCGGACCGACCCTGGTGCGGGCGCAGATCCCGGTGGCCATCGAGGGTCCCGCGATCACCGCCGCCGCGCCGCCCTGGGCCGCGACGGCCGCCGCGCCGGCGCCGCCGGCCATCCCGGGCTGGCGGCCCCCGGATCAGGACCCCAGGTAGGCCAGGACCGCCAGCACCCGCCGGTGGTCGTTCTCCGAGTCGGGCAGCTCGAGCTTGCCGAAGATGTTGCTGATGTGCTTCTCCGTCGCGCCCTCGGAGATGCCCAGCAGGGTGGCGACCCCCACGTTGGTCCGGCCCTCCGCCATCGCGGCCAGCACCTCCCGCTCGCGCGGGGTGAGCGAATGGAGCCGGTCATCCGCGTTGCGGGGCACCATGAGCTGGGCCACGACCTCGGGGTCGAGCGCCGTCCCGCCCCGCGCGACCCGGCGGAGCGCCTCCATGAACTCCCGGATGTCGGCCACCCGGTCCTTGAGCAGGTAGCCGACCCCACCGGCCCGGTCCGCGAGGAGCTCGGTCGCATATTGCCGCTCCACGTACTGGCTGAGCACCAGCACGGGCGTGCCCGGCACCCGCTGCCGAGCCTCGATCGCGGCGCGCAGCCCCTCGTCGCGCTGCGTGGGCGGCATCCTCACGTCCACCACGGACACGTCGGGCCGGTGCTCGACGACGGCTGCCACGAACGAGGGGCCGTCTCCGACCTTGGCCACGACCGTGTCGCCGGACTCGGTGATGACGCGTGAGAGGCCCTCGCGGATGAGCGCCGAGTCCTCCGCGATGATCACGCGCAGGGGCTGCGTTTCCATGCTCGGATCGTAGGCCATCCGGGCGTCACGGCACCCGGGTGATCCGCCTACGATGGCGTCCGTGACCCACGAGTACATCGTCGCCGTCGGCGGGCGGATCCTGCTCACCGGTACCCTCGAACCCGGCGAACCCGCGCCGACCGCCATCGCGTGGGCCGGCGATCGGGTGCTGGCGATCGGTGCCGACGACGCCGTGCGGGCGATCTCGCGGGGCGATTCCGTGTTCCTCGATCTGGACGGCTGCGTGGTCACGCCGCTCCCCGACGACCCTGCCCTGGCCGAGCGCCGGCTCCGCGAGGCCCTCGCCGACGCGCCGGCGCTGGACGTGGCGAGCGCGCTGACCGGGAGCGAGCTGGTGCCGTCGAGCTCGTGGCTCGAGCCGGGCTCGCCCGCCGACCTCGCGTTCTGGAGCGCCCGAAGGCCGGGCACCCGCCCAGCAGGCATTCCGGTGGTCCGCCTGGTTGCCATCGTCCGGGCGGGCGGGTTCGAGTCGGGCGACGAGCATCGCGGGCCGTTCGCCGCCGCGGATGCGGGAAGCGGCGCCGACCGCCGGACCTGAACGCCCGGCGCTCAGCCGCGCCCGAGCTGCCCGAGGATGCTCGCCACCGTCGCCTGCTCGCCGTCGCTCTCGTCGGCCACGATCGCGCCCTCGGGCACCTCGAGATCGGCCAGCTGGCTGTCCAACAGGGAGGCCATGAACTGGTGCGGCCGGCGCCTGAGGCGACCTTCGAGCGTCGGCCGGTCCACCCGCAGGTAGACGACGACGGCACCCGGGACGCCGTCGATCAGCTCGTCGCGGTACGTTGCCTTGAGCGCGGAGCAGGCCAGCACCACCCGCCGGCCACGCCGGATCCGGGTGGCAATCGCGTGCCGGACGTCGCGCAGCCAGGGCGCGCGAGCGGCGTCGTCGAGGGGGATGCCGTGCCGCAACCGCTCCATGTTGGCGGCCGAGTGGTAGTCGTCGGCCTCGACGAAGTCCGCATCCAGGGCGGCGGCCAGGTCGCGGCCCACGGTCGTCTTGCCCGAGCCGGCCACGCCCATGACCAGCAGCAGGCGGGGACCGCTGGGGCCTGCCGGATCGTCCCCGGCGCTCATCCGTCCGAGCCGAGCGGGCTGCGGCGGCCCGCGGACCTCGTCCAGGCGAGGTAGGCCCGCCAGGCGAGCAGGAGCCCTGCGATCGGCACGGCGCCCAGCACGATCGCGCCACCGAACGCCCCGGCCTCCGGCGCGTCGATCGCGACCAGGCCCAGGTACGCGAGATACGCGACGTAGAACGCGAGCAGCAGCGTGCCCTCGCGGCGATCGACCACGTGACCCGTGTACAGGATGGGCAGGCAGGCAACGGCGGCGGCGACCATCAGCGGCAGGTCGACCGCGAGCAGGTCCGATGACACGGCGAGCGGCGAGGGCGAGGCGACCGCGGTCGCGCCCAGCACCATCAGGATGTTGAAGATGCAGCTGCCGACCACGTTGCCCACGGCGATGTCGCGGTGACCGCGCATGCCGGCCAGGACCGAGGTTGCGATCTCGGGCAGGGACGTGCCCACGGCAACGATCGTGAGGCCCACGACGATCTCGGGGATGCCCAGCGTGGTCGCCATCTCCGTGGCACCGGCCACGATCCAGTCCGCGCCCACCAGCAGCAGCACCAGCCCCACGCCCCCGAGCCCGAGATTCGCGCCGACGTCGCGCATCCCGTGGCCGATCCCGGTCGCGTACTCGGCAGCGAACTCCGCCCGGACCCGGGCCGACTCCCTGCGCGTGGAGCGGGCGAGGAACACCGTGTACGCGATGATCCCGGCGAACAGGATCGCGCCCTCCAGCCGGTCGATCTGGCCGCTCAGGGCCATCAGCCACAGGAGGACGGAGGCCGCGATCATCAGCGGCACCTCGCGCTGGACGACCCGGATCCCCGCGACGACCGGGGCGGCCAGGGCGGCCAGGCCGAGCACGAGCAGGATGTTCGCGATGTTGCTGCCGACGACGTTGCCCAGGGCGATGTCCGGCTGGCCCGCGAAGGCCGACGACACGCCCACGGCGAGCTCCGGTGCGCTGGTCCCGAAGGCGACCACGGTCAGGCCCACGACGAGCGGGCTGATGCCCAGCGCGGTCGCGAGCCGGCTGGCGCCGCGGACGAGCAGCTCGGCCCCCGCGACCAGCGCGACCAGGCCAAGGACGAAACGGACGAGGGTCAGGGGGTCCACGACCGCATCCTAGCGGCCGCAGGCGGCCGATGACGCGGGCCGCGCCTAGCCCCAGAGGGCGTCGACCGAGAGGTAGCGCTCGCCCGAGTCGTAGCCGAAGGTGAGGATCCGCGAGCCGTCGGGCACCGACGGCAGGAGCTGGGCGACGGCCGCCAGCGACGCCCCGGACGAGATGCCGACCAGCACGCCCTCCTCGCGCGCGGAGCGCCGGGCCCAGGCCATCGCGTCGTCGGGAGCAACCTGCAGGATGCCGTCGAGCAGCTCCGTGCGGAGCACGCCCGGCACGAAGCCCGCGCCGATGCCCTGGATCGAATGCGGCCCCGGCTCGCCGCCCGAGAGCACCGCCGACAGCGTCGGCTCCACCGCGTAGACCTTGAGCTTCGGCCACGCGGTCTTGAGCACCTCGGCCACGCCCGTGATGTGGCCGCCCGTGCCCACCCCGGTCACCACGTAGTCGAGGCCCTCGGGGAAGTCGCGCAGGATCTCCTCGGCCGTCGTCCGCCGGTGGGCCGCCGGATTGGCCGGGTTCTCGAACTGCATCGGGATCCAGGCGCCGGGAATCTCGGCCGCCAGCTCGTCGGCGCGCGCGATCGCTCCCTTCATGCCCAGCTCGCGGGGCGTGAGCTCGAGCTCGGCGCCGTAGCCGGTCATCAGCTTGCGGCGCTCGATCGACATCGACTCCGGCATCGTGAGGATCAGGCGGTAGCCCTTGACGGCGCACACCAGCGCCAGGCCGATGCCGGTGTTGCCCGAGGTCGGCTCGATAACCACCGAATTCGGGCGTGAGCACGCCGCGGGCCTCGGCGTCCTCGATCATCGACAGCGCGATCCGGTCCTTGATGCTGCCGCCCGGGTTGGCGCGCTCCTGCTTGGTCCAGACCTCGACACGCGGGTCGTACAGGCGATTGATGCGGATGTGGGGGGTGTCGCCAATGGTGGCGAGGACGTTGTCGGCCTTCACGGGGTGCTCCTTCTCCGGGGGGACGTTCCGGGGAACGTGTCAGATGACGAAGTCGGCGTCGTCGAAGCCGTCCCGGGCGCGACGCACGCGGGACTGGCTGGTCTGGTACAGGATCGAGCCCGGCGGCACGCTGCTGGTGACGAACACGTTGCCGCCGATGATCGTGTCGTCGCCCACGACCGTGTCGCCACCGAGCACGGTGGCGTTGGCGTAGATGACCACGCGGTCACCGATGGTCGGGTGGCGCTTGGTGCCGGCCAGCTCCTTGACCACGGACAGCGCGCCGAGCGTGACCCCCTGGTAGAGCTTGACGCCCTCGCCGATCACGGCGGTCTCGCCGATCACGATGCCGGTCCCATGGTCGATGCAGAAGCGGCCGCCGATCGTGGCGCCGGGATGGATGTCGATGCCGGTCCGGGTGTGCGCCACCTCGGCCAGGAGCCGCGGCAGGATCGGCACGCCCAGCTCGTGGATGGCATGGGCAAGCCGGTGGATGGCGATCGCGAGGAACCCCGGGTAGGCCGCGATCACCTCGTCGAGGGACTCGGCGGCGGGATCGCCGGCGAGGATCGCCTCGGCATCGAGCAGCAGCCGGGCATGGACGTCCGGCAACGCTGCCGCGAACGCGACGATCGCGCGGTCCGCGGGTGCCGTGTCGGTCAGCGGCTCCACCAGCCGGCGCAGGTCACGCCGGACGAGGACGAGGTGCGCCGCAAGGTCATCGGGGGTCGCCAGCGCATCGTCCGAGAGCTGCGGGAACAGGACGCCCAGCAGCTCGTCGGCGAACGCGGCGACGTTTCGCTTGAGCGGGTAGATCCGCCCGTGCGTGGCGCGATCTCCGGCCAGCCGCTGGGCGAGGTCGTGGTCACGGTCATGGTCGATGGTGTCGGGCATCAGGCTCCCCGGGGTTCGGGCATCGTGGGACAGGCGGACGGGTGAACGGCACGCGCCGGGACCGGCGCGGCGGGACGGGGACGGCGAGGCCCGCGGCGGGGGTTCGTGGTCAGCGGGCGATCGCGACCTGGCCCCGCGCCGGCACTCGCCGGGGACAGGAGCAACAGGCGCCGCGCCGAGGGCGGCGATCGCGGATCGTCATGTCGCGGAGCATAGCCCGGGTTGCCCGAGCGGTCCACGGACCGGCCCGGCCGCCCGGCGGGACGCGATCAGCCGAACCACAGTCCCCCGTCGTGGACCGGGTCCCGTCCGAGCGGCTCGAGCGAGCGGCGGCGGACGATATCGGCCCAGGCCGGCAGCCGGTTCCGGCCATCGAGCTCCAGCCACCGCAGGGCCAGGGCGACGCTGGCCGGGTCGCGGGCGAGGCGCTGGGCGGCGAGCGCGAACGAGCTCGTCCGCCCGGCCTCGACCTCGATCAGCCCGCGCCCCGACCAGGCAAGCTCGGGGACGGTGGCCACGGGCCCGAGGGCCTCGCGGATGGCCTCGACGCCGGACGCGAAGGTCACGGACCGCCACAGGATGGGCGGCTCGTCGTCGCGGGCGACCAGCGAGCGCAGCGCGGCCCCCAGCCGCTCGATCTCGCGGCCGAGGTCCAGCAGGCTCTCCACGCGTGGGCTGGGAATGGACGGAATCCGATCGATGGTGACCACGGCGGACGTCTCCATGACACTGATCATGGCGGCCGCGGGTTACGCCCCGGTTATCGCCGGGTGATCGTTTCGCCACCTTTGGTCCACGGTCCCGATCATGGTCCGGGCCCGTCGGGCCGGTCAGCCGGTCACGAGCCCGGGCGAGCTGTCCTCCACCTCGCCGTGGAGCAGCGTGGCGAGGGCCGGCCGCGCCGACGGGTTGGCGAAGATCGACAGCCGGTCGCCATGCTCGATCACGAGGTCGCCGCGCGGCACGAGCACCCCGTCGTTGCGCTCGACGGCAACGAGGACCACGTCGCGCGGCCACGGCACCCCGGCCACCGGCAGGCCCGCCAGCGGCGAGCCCAGGCTGATCTCGGTCTCCACGATGACCCCGTCGGCCCGCAGCCCCCGCACCTGGCGGACATTCCCGTTGAGCGCTGCGCGGTAGGCGACGATGGCGTCGCGCACCGACAGCACGCCCGTGAGGCGGCGGGCGGACGTGACCGGCGCCCAGTCGCGGTGAAAGTCGGCCAGCGAGCCCAGCGCGTCGTCCAGCCCGTCGTCCGCGGCCAGGATCGGCTCGCGCACGATGAGCCTGCCCGGGATCGGCTCGTCGGGCGGCACGCCCTCGAGCGCGTCGAGGTCGATCAGGCCTGCGACCGTGCCATCCCGGGCGAGGACCGGCGCACCCGGCACGCGGGCCGCCGTCATCCGGCTCCGCGCCTCCGCGACGGTGTCGGTCGAGTGCACGATCACCCGCGCCTGGCGAGCGGCATCGCCGACGGGGACCGCCGCCAGCAGCGGCAGGGCGAACCGGAACCGGTGAGCCGGCGATTCGGCGCGAGTCGCGAGCTGGCTGCTGTAGATCGATCGCTGGCCGACGACGAAGGTGGCCAGCCCCACCGCGACCATCGCGGGCGCCAGCATCGAGAGGTTGCCCGTCATCTCGGCCACCATCAGCATCACGGCCAGCGGGGCGTGCGCGACGCTGCCGAACAGCGCCATCATGGCCACGATCACGAACGGCGCCGGCTCCGCGGGGATGGCCGGCGCGATCGGCTCGAGCAGCCGCCAGATCCCGGCGCCGAGCAGGCCGCCGATCACCATGCCGGGCCCGAAGATCCCGCCCGAGCCCCCGGATCCGATCGACAGCGATGTCGCGAGGATCTTGGCGAACGGCAGGATGAGCACCACCCACAGCGGGATGGCCAGCAGCTGATCCCGGTCCAGGCCGGCCTGGACGAAGCCGTATCCGGTGCCCAGGACGCCGGGCAGGATCAGCGCGATGAGCCCGACCGCGAGCCCCGCGATCGCGGGCTTGGCCGCTCGCGGCATCTGCCACCGCCTGAACCACCGGGTCAGCCCGTAGAAGCCCGTGATGTACAGCAGCCCCACGAGCCCGCACGCCAGCCCGATCAACGCGTACCACGGGAGCTCGGCCGGGTCCGAGAACCCGAACCGGGCCTGGGTGCCGAAGATCGGGCTGAAGCCCTTGGCGGCCCCGAAGATCGTGTACGCGACGATCGTCCCGATGAACGACGGCACGAGAGCGTCCGACTCGACGTCGTCGCGGTAGAGCAGCTCCGCCCCCAGGATGGCGCCGCCCAATGGAGCCCGGAAGATGGCCCCGATCCCGGCCGCCATGCCGACCGCGACGGCGATCCGGGCATCCCGGGCGTCGAGGTCGAGCACCCGGCCCAGGAACGAGCCGAAGCCGGCGCTGATCTGCGCCGTCGGGCCCTCGCGCCCCGCGGAGCCACCGGACCCGATCGTGACGGCCGAGGCCACCAGCTTGATCAACGGAACGCGGGCACGAATGCCGCGAGGGTTGTGATGGAAGGCAGCGATCGCGGCGTCGGTGCCGTGACCCTCGGCCTCCGGGGCCCAGCGGAAGACGATCAAGCCGGAGATCAGGCCGCCGATCGCCACGATGAGCGGGATCGCCCAGGGCCGCGCCGCATCGGTGATCGGCGCACCGCCCTCCCCGGCCGGGGACGGGGGCGTGTATCCGGCAAGCGCGCCCAGGAACAGCTGGGTGGCCAGGTCGAGGGCGGAGGTGAACAGGATCGCGCCCAGGCCGCCGATGACGCCGATGCCGGCGCCCAGCACGACCCACTTGCGCAGGTAGCTGGCGGCGCGGATCCGGCGCTGGACGGTGAGCAGCGCGTGATCCACGCGCGGATATGACGTCGCCATCAGGTGTGCTGCTCGAACGACACCGCCAGGGCCCGGATCGCGGCGCCCGTGGCGCGACCGGGCGGTCCGCCGCCCACGCCAGCCGACTGGACGATCTCGCGCAGCGTGGACTCGCGGAACTCGATGATCGCGTCCCGGACGTCCCCGCCACGTGCCGTCAGCCGGGCGCGGGTCGCGCGGCGATCGGTGTCGTCCGGCGCGAGGGCGACAAGATCCCGCCGCTCGAGCCGCCGGAGGAGCCGGCTGGTGGCCGGGAGCGTCACCCCGACCCTCGCCGCGACCTCGCCGACCCGGATCCCGTCCGGTCGCTCGCCGAGGATCAGGAGTGCCCTCCACTGGGAGAAGGTGAGGTCGACACCGGGAGCCGCCTGCTCCAGGGCCCGGGTGGTGATCCCGACCGCACCGATGACGATCCGCTCCAGGTCGGCGACGGCGTCGTGCTCGTCGGCAGGTTCGTCGTCCCCAGAGGGATCGCTGCCGGTCGCAGGATCTCCGCCGGCCGAGGAACGTGTCGTGTTCATGTGCCCCCAGCATAGCCGAATAGTTGCCAGGTGGCTATTATCTGGCCCGGGTCGGGACTGTCACCTCCGTGATATGCCCCGCGCGCCGGCCGGCATGGCATCCACCCTGCCGGCCGGATACAGTCGGACACTGGGCGATGCTGGGCCGGCACGCGCGTGGATGCGTGCAATGGGCCGGCGCCGAGACGTGGAGGAGGCGCCCGATGAAGACGACCGTCTACGTCGATCGGCGGGCGCTGTTCCTGGAGATCCGGGAGGGTCGTACGGCGCGGACTCGACGCCGCCCGGAGGCGGCCGACGCCGTCCGGGACCTGGTCGAGGTCGGCCACCGGGTGGTCGTGCTGGGAGGCAGGTTCCGCGCGGATCGCTCGGGGGAGCCTGTCCCGGGTGACGGCCGGCCGCACCTCGAACGCGAGGCGGCGCTGCCGGCGAGTGCCGCCGGGTGGCTCGTGACCAGCGACCCCGGCCTGTGTGGCCAGGCGCGCGATCGGCGCGGGCTGCGCACGGTCCTGGTCGGTCCCTCTCGGCCGGGCACGAGCCTGGCGTTCCGACCATGCGACGTCGAGGCGCGCGATCTCCGGGATGCGGTGCTGGCGATCCTGGCCACCGAAGCGATGCCCGCCGCGGCCGATGTCCAGGCCGCCGGCCGCTGACGGACGTGCCGACACCTCCCCGACCGTGTCACGCCGTCCGCCTGGATCGGCGCCGGTGAACCGGCTCGCTCGTCGGCGGCCCGGTCCCATTGCACGGCGCCTGCTGGCCAGCCTGCTGGGCCTCGCCCTCGCGCTCGCCGTGATCCCGATCAAGAGCGCGCTCAACGCAGCCATCGGCAGTGACGTCGGGTTCATCCCGGCGATCACCGCCGTCCTCGTCGCGGCATGGTTGGGCGGGTTCATGCCGGGCATCGTCGCCACGGTGACGGGGATCGTGGTCGAGGTGACGCTGTTCATGGAGCCGCCCGGCTCGGCGACCCCCGTGCTGGCGTCCGACCGGATCCGGCTGGCGATGTTCGCGGTGCTCGGCCTGGTCGCCAGCTGGCTCGCGTGGCTGCGCGTCCGAGCGGAGGAGGACGCCCGCGTGTCCACGGACGAGGCGCGCCGCGCACGCGACCGGGCGGACATCGCGGCGCGCCGGCTAAAGGCGCTCCAGGCGCTCACGACCGACCTGGCCGGGACCGCCAACCGGAAGGCGATCGCGGACCTGGTGCTGGCACGCGGGATCGTGGCGCTGCGGGCCGACCGGGGGGCGGTGTTCATGCTCGACCCCGACGGTGCGTGGCTGTCGGCGGTCGCCCGAAGCGGGTACGGCGAGGATTGGACCCCGGCCTTCGAGCGGCTGTCGATCGACCTGCCGCTCCCGGTAGCCGAGGTTGCCAGGCTGGGAACCCCCGTGTTCATCGAGGACCCTGCGGAGTACTCGGCCCGCTACGGTCCGCCGCTCACGGGCATGGGCGAGGACGCCACGCCGCGGGCCGTGGCGGTCGTGCCGCTTGAGGTGGAGGACCGTCGGTTCGGCGTGCTCGCGTTCACGTGGCGCGAGGCCCACGCCCTGCCGCCCGACCGGCAGGCGTTCATCGCCGCGATCGCACGCCTGGGCGCCGGGGCCCTCGAGCAGGGCCGCAGCCTGGAGGCCGAGCGTTGGGCGCTCCACCAGGCGAGCGCCGCCCAGCGGCGGCTGGACCTGCTGGCCGAGGCGGGCAGGATCCTCGCCATGTCGCTGGACTTCGACCTCACCCTGCGCCGCCTCGCCGGCCTGCCGCTGCCCCTCCTGGGCGATGTCTGCGTGGTCGACGTGCTCGGGGCGGACGGCGTGCGGCGCCTGGCGGCGACGGTCGATCCGGCGCTCGCCTCGCAGGTGGCCATGATCGAGGCCAGCGGCAGCCAGGGCGACGACGCGAGCCCGCCGGCCGATCCACCGCACGCCGACCGGGTCAGCGTGTTCGCGATGGACGACCCGGGGATCGCGTCGATCGCCGGTGGACCGCAGCATGCCGAGGCGCTGCGGGCGCTCGGATCTCGATGGGCGCTCCTGGTTCCGATGCGGGTCTGGAACCGCACCATCGGGCAGATGGCGTTCTACCGGCGCGACGACCGCAGCTACGACCAGGACGAGATCACGCTCGCGGAGGAGCTGGGAGATCGCGCCGGCCGGGCGCTCGAGAATGCCCGGCTGCACGGGGAGCTCGCCCGACTGGCCGAGCACGAGCAGCGTCATGCGGCGGAGCTCGAAGCCGTGCTGGCCGCGCTCGGCGAGGGGATCCTGGTGGCCGGTCCCGACGGTGCCGTTCGCTCGCGCAACGCCGCCGCGGAGCGCCTGCTGGGCGACCAGGTGGCCACCGTCGACGACATCCTGGATCGGCTCGTGGACGCGGACGACCGCCGCCCCGCTCGGCTCGCGTCCACCCCGGCCGAGTACCGCGTCGCTGCTCGTCGCACCGCCTGGGTCGAGGTGACCGCGTATCCGGTCGCGCAGTCCACCGGGATCGAATCCCCGTCGCAGGTCATCGTGTGCCGCGACGTGACCGCGTTCCGCCAGGGCCAGGCGCTGCGCGAGGCGTTCCTGGGGCTGCTGTCCCACGAGCTCCGGACGCCCGTGACGACCATCTACGGTGGCGCAGCCGTCCTGTCCAAGCCCGGCTCGGCGCTGTCGCCCGATGTCGTCGCCGAGATCCTGGCCGACATCGCGGGCGAGGCGGACCGGCTGTACCGGCTGGTCGAGGACCTGCTCGTGCTGGCGAGGTTCGACGAGGGCATCGAGCTCGGCGACGATCCGGTGCTGCTCCAGCACCTCGTGCCGGCGGTCGTCGACCAGGAGCGGAGCCGGTGGCCGGCAGTGACGCTCGCGGTCGAGGTGGCACCCAACCTGCCGGCTGTGAAGGGCGACGAGACCAGCATCACGCAGGCCGTCCGCAACCTGCTCTCGAACGCCGCCAAGTACAGCGGCGGAGGCGCCGCCCTGACCCGGGTGGAGCCCGTGGAGGGCGGCGTCGCCGTCCGCGTTCGGGATGACGGCCCGGGGATCGATCCCGACGAGGCCGAGGCGATCTTCAGCCCGTTCTTCCGATCGCCGTCCACGGCACGCATGGCCGGTGGAGCGGGGATCGGCCTGTACGTGTCCCGCCGGCTCGTGGATGCGATGAACGGTCGCATCTGGGCCACCCCGCTGCCCGAGGGAGGGAGCGAGTTCTCGCTCGTGCTGCCGCTCTACGACGGGGGCGACGGCAGCGGTGAGGACGACGGCTGACCGGGCCCGGTGGCTGTCACCGGTGCACTGAAACGCGGTTGCAAGGTGCGAGGGCGGTTGTGACGCGCCGACGTGGCATCAACGGGGTCATGATCGTGGCCGGCACGGAGCGTGCCATTCGTGCGGCGCTCGCCCGTGACCGCAAACAGGAGTGACCGTCCCGGAACCGGAGGAAGCATTGACCGCCCAGCCCCTTGTCCTCGTCGCCGACGACGAGCCCCGGATCACGAAGCTCGTCGCGATCGCCCTGTCCGGCGAGGGGTTCCGGGTGATCACGGCGGCCAGCGGCGAGGAGGCCCTGCACAAGGCGGAGGAGTACCGGCCGGACGTGGTGCTGCTGGACATCGTGATGCCCGACCTCGACGGCATCGAGGTCATGCGCCAGCTGCGCGAGGCGCGCGGCCGTGCCGGTGATCCTGCTCACGGCCAAGGGATCGACGGCGGACAAGGCCCAGGGTCTCGACCTCGGTGCCGACGACTACATCGCCAAGCCCTTCCACCCCGACGAGCTTGCGGCACGCGTGCGAGCCGTCCTGCGCCGGAGCATCGGGGCCGCGCCGGGCCGCGGCATCATCCGGTTCGACGACGTCGAGATCGATCTCGAGCGGCGGATCGTCACCCGCGACGGTGACCTCGTCCAGCTGTCCCGCACCGAGTGGCTGCTGCTCCAGCACCTTGCCGCGAACGCCGGCAAGGTCGTGCTCCACACCGAGCTGCTGACCAAGGTCTGGGGGCCCGAGTACCGCGACGACCTGCAGTACCTGCGCGTGTGGGTGAGCCGGGTCCGCCGCAAGCTGGGCGCACGACCCGGCGAGCCGGGTCGCATCCGGACGTTCCAGGGGATCGGCTATCTCCTGGACGTGGACGGCACCGGCGGCAGCGCGGCGACCGGCAGCGCGGCGACCGGCAGCGCGGCGATCGGCAGCGCGGCACTCGGCGAGCGCTCAGCCGGATCCGGGCGCCGACCGGAGACGCCCGTGGGCCGGCCAGGGCGCTGATCCGTCAGGCGGCGAGCCTGGCGGCCGCCGCCAGGGGGCCGTCGCTAGGGCAGCGGCCGCCAGGCTCGTCCGAGCAGGAACGCGGCCGCCGAGCAGCAGTGCGGCCAGGCCCACGAACCCGACGCGGCCTCCACGACCTCGTGGCGGATGATGAGCGAGACCGGCAGATTGGCGAACACCTTCTCCAGGTCGTCGCCGCTCTCGGCCGGGTAGTAGGTGCCGCCCGTCTCGTCGGCGACCTGTGTGAGGGTCGCCTCGTCGATGCCTCGCCGGAAGCCGCCAGGCCGACCGCCCGCCCCGGCACCGCCGCCGACACCGCCCGAGCCGAACCCGTCCGCGTGGCTCCCGACCGACGAACTGCGGGCCGCATGCCAGTCGACGCCACCGTTGGCCGTGCCGAAGCCGATGGTGTACACGCGGACGCCGCGGTCGACGGCCTGCTGCGCCGCCTCGAGGGGGTCCGGCCCGGCGTTGCTGGCGCCGTCGGTCAGCACCACGATGATGTCGGGCGCATAGGCACCCGTGGGCACGGGGCGAGCGCGGATCCGCGCCCGGGCTGGTGTCGGTGGCGACCGGCGCGTCCACCTCGGCGATCGCGTCGATGCGATTCGAGGATCCCGCTGCCCGACCGCGGTCCGCCGCCCGGTCGCGAGGCTGTGGAGCGCGTCCAGCAGGGCCTGCGCATCGGTGGTCGGGGCCTGGATCAGCTCCGCGAAGCCGCCGAACGCCACGATCCCGATCTGGGTGGTCGCCGCCTGGTGCTCGATGAACGCCGACGCGGCCGCCTCGGCCGCCGAGCAGCCGGCTGGGCGCGATGTCCGTGGAGCACATGCTGCGCGAGACATCGATCGCGAGCAGGACGGTCGTGCGGTTGGCCGGCACGCTGGCGATCACGACCGGGCGGCTGAACGCGACACCGAGACCCGAGACGGCCATCGCGAACAGCAGGAACGGCACGTGGCGCCGCAGCCGCGACCGGCCCGGAGCGGCCTCGCGAACGAGCGACAGGCTCGAGTAGCGGATGCCGGCGGGCTTGCGGCGCCGCAGGCTCCAGGCATAGCCGGCGACCAGGAGCGGGACGAGCCCGAGCAGCACCAGGAAGCCGGGCCACAGGATGCCGATCACGGCCGACGCCCCGTGGCGAACCGCGCCGTGCGGCCGGCTCCGGATCGTCGCCGGCTCACGGGAGCCGTCCCAGCCACGCGAGCGAGGCGGCGGCGCCGACGATCACGAGCGCCAGGCTCAGCCCGGCCAGCAGCCCGGTCAGCTCGATCGGCTGCGGCGTGATCACCAGCCGCGGGTCCAGGCTCTCGTACACCGCGTGCAGCTGGTCCGCCGAGTCGGCGCCGTAGTAGGTGCCGCCCGTCAGGTCCGCGACCTGCTGCAGCAAGGCCGCGTCCAGCTGGGAGTGCACGCGGAACCCGTTGAGATCGAGGTCGGCGCCGGCCTCGCTGCCGATGCCCACCGTGTCGATCCGGATGCCCGCGTCGGCCGCCGCCTGGGCCGCCGCGAGCGGATCCGGGTTCTCGTTGTTCTCCCCGTCGGTCAACAGCACGATGGCCGCCGAGCGATGGCTGGCCGGTGGCACCGGCACGGGCGTCGGCGTGGGCCCGGGAGCCGGCGAGGCGTTGGTGTAGTAGTCCGCGGTCTGCCCCGCCTCGGCCACGGCGATCAGCTTGAGGGACGCGGCGATGCCCTGGGCCAGCGATGTCCCGCGCTCGGGCGCCAGCCGTCCGATGGCGGCCAGCACGGCGGATTGGTCAGTCGTCGGCACCTGCACCGACAGCCCGGAGTCGCTGAACGCGACGACACCGATCGCGATCCCCGCCGGCTGGCGCTGCACGAAGTCGCTCGCGGCGGACTTTGCGGCGTCCATCCGGGTCGGCGCGAGGTCGGTGGCGGCCATGCTGCCGGACACGTCGAAGGCAACGACCACCGTTCCCTGCTGGAGGGGAAGGCCCAGGGTGGCCTGGGGCCGGGCGAGCGCGACCACCATGACGGTCAGCCCGGCGACGAACAGGGCCGCCGGCGCCAGCGTGCGGACGGGGGCTCGCCGTTGCCGCCTTGGACCCGCGGGTTCCGGCCCGGCCAGCAGTCCCGCATGCCGCCGCCGTCGGCGGCCGATCTCGCGGTAGGCCCAGGCACCCGCCGGGACCAGCGCCAGGAGCAGCAGCATCGGCGGCCACACGAAGCTCATCGTCGCCGCCGGCGGAGCTCGGCCATCCGCACGATCGCCCGGACCAGGTCGTCGTCGGTCGACAGGGCAAGGGCATCGACGCCGGCGCGCGCGAACGCGCCGTGGACACCGGTCTCACGGTCCCGCGCTGCCGCCTCGAACCGCCGCCGGAAGGCACCGTCGTGCGTGTCCACGTAGAGCTGCTCACCGGTCTCCGCGTCCTCCATGATCAGCGGCCCCACGTCGGGCAGCTCCACCTCCCGGGGATCGAGCAGCCGGACGGCGACCACCTCGTGGCGCCGGTTGAGGAGGTTCAGCGGCCGCTCCCAGCCGGGCACGCTGATGAAATCCGAGATCACGAACACGAGCGACCGGCGCGGGATCGACGCGCGAGCCATGTCCAGCAGCGGCGACAGGTCGGTGAACGGGGCCCCGGGCAGCAGCGGCTGGCGGAGGAGGTCGTTGACCAGGCGCAGCACCTGGCGCCGGCCGCTGCCCGCGGGGATCGTTCGCTCCACCCGGCTGCCGTAGACGATGGCGCCGACCCGGTTGCCGCGCCGGGTCAGCAGCCGGGCCAGGGTGGCGACGAAATCGATCAGGACCGTGCGCTTCTGGCGCTCGCCGTCAACCGTGCCGAAGTCGACCGACGGGCTGAGGTCCAGCAGGAACCACGCCGTGAGATCGCGATCCTCCAGGTACTCGCGCACGTACGGAGCGTCGAGGCGCGCGGTGACGTTCCAGTCGATGTACCGGACGTCGTCGCCGGGCTGGTACTCGCGCAGGTCCGCGAGATCGACGCCGTTGCCGTAGAGCAGGCTCCGGTAGTCGCCCTGGAGCAGGCCGTCCAGGCGCCGGACGACCTGCCAGTCGAGGCGCTGGAGGATGCGCTCAGGCGTGGACGCGACCGTCGGACGGCTCCCGCATCGGCACCACCGGTGCCGGGACTCGTGCCAGCACCGTCCCCAGGATGTTGTCGCTGGACACGTTGTCGGACAGCGCCTCGAACGACAGCACCAGCCGGTGGCGCATGACGTCGCGGGCCATGTCGTACACGTCCTGGGGCAGGGCGTAGTCGCGCCCGCGGACGAATGCCAGGGCACGCGCGGTGAGGATCAGGTTGATCGAGGCACGGGGGCTGGCGCCGTAGGTGATGTAGCGCTCGAGCTCGGGCATCCCCGCCGCGCGGGGCATGCGCGTCGCCGTGGCCAGCCGGACCGCGTAGTCGACCAGGGCGGGGTCCACGTAGACGTGGTCGACCACCTGCTGGAGCGCCATCAGGTCGCCGGTGGTGAGCACCTCGGCGACCGGCTCCGCCGGCCCGGTCTGGCGCTCGACGATCACGAACTCCTCGTTCCGGCTGGGGTAGCCGACCAGCACCTTGAGCATGAACCGGTCCACCTGGGCCTCCGGCAGCGCATAGGTGCCCTCGGTCTCGATCGGGTTCTGGGTCGCGAGGACGAGGAACGGCTCCGGGACGTGGTGGGTCTCCCGGCCGATGGTCACCTGGTGCTCCTGCATGACCTCGAGCAGCGCGCTCTGGACCTTGGCGGGGGCCCGGTTGATCTCGTCGGCGAGGAGCAGGTTGGTGAACACCGGGCCCAGCGACGTGTTGAACTCGCCGGTCTTCTGGTTGTAGATCCGGGTGCCGATGAGGTCCGCGGGAACAAGGTCGGGCGTGAACTGGATGCGCTTGAACTCACCGCCGATCGAGGCAGCGAGGGTCTTGATCGCCATCGTCTTGGCCAGGCCCGGCACCCCCTCGACCAGCAGGTGGCCGCGGGCAAGGAGCGCCACGACCATCCGCTCCAGCAGGTGGTCCTGGCCCACGATGACCTTCTTGACCTCGTACAGCACCCGCTCCATCGGGGCGGCACGGCCCGCCGCCACGTCCTGGTCCATGGGCCTCACCTCCCGGGGCTGCTTCGCTGGCTGCTGGGCCGACGGCGTGCCGGCATCAGTACTGGGGCAGGCCGGCCGCGCCGCCCGCCACGTCGATCGGGACGGCCAGGCCGATGCCGACGAACACGTCTTCCTTGGTGGGATTGATGAGCGCCGCGACGATCCCGATGACGCGTCCGTCGCGATCCAGCAACGGGCCGCCGGAGTTGCCCGGGTTGACCGCGGCATCGACCTGGATCAGGCCGGTCAGGACCTGGCCGGTGCCGGGGACCGTGAACGACCGGTCGAGGCCCGACACGATCCCGGAGCTCATCGAGCCGTACAGGCCGAACGGGTTGCCGACCGCGAAGGCCTCGCTGCCGATCGAGATCGCATGGGGGTTGCCCAGCACGGCCGGCGGGACACCTTGCGGCGCCTGCGCCGGCTGGAGCACGGCGATGTCCTCGTCCGGGCGGCTGGCGGCGATCGTGGCGGTCGTCTTCGAACCGTCCGCGAAGGTGACCTCGATGTCGCTCGCCCCGTCGACGACGTGCAGGCTGGTCAGGATGTCGGCGGCGTCATCGATCACGACGCCGCTGCCCAGCGAGCTGGCATCCGGCGCGCTCCCGGTGGTTGCCCGAACCAGGACCAGCGACGGCTGCACCTGCGCGTATGCCTGCTGCGAGCGCGGGGGACCCGGCGTCATCGATGCGAGCACGCTCGCCACCGTGTCGCCGACGTCGCGCACCGAGAGTGGCCGCGGACCCGGCACCAGGGTTCCGTACGTGGCGACGGCCAGAAGGGCAGCCACCATGCCCGCCGCGAACAGGCCCACGGCGCGCAGCCCTGCGCGTCGGCGCCCGGGCGGCGTGGAACGGGGCGGGCCGGCGGGATTCGGGATCCCGTCCGGCTGTTCGGTCATCGCGTTCCGGTCCCTCGAGGGGTGTGGGTCTCGCTGGCCTGGAGGGCCTTCCCGCCGCAGCCGGCGATGGGACGGGCGCAGTCGAGTGTGCGCGCGCTTCCTGAAAGCTGCATGACAACGTCGGGGACCGTTCCCCGAGCCGCGGGCCTGAGTCAGCTCGAGGCCATGGTGGGTGCCCGCCCCGACGCGCGTTGCCGGATTCCGACGCGCGTTGCCGGCCGGGGATACCGGCGTCGGCCGATTTGCCACCCGGGGTCGTCCCGATTCGACGCGTGCGTGAGCCTGATGCCCGGCGGAGGTATCTGGCCGCATGGCCCGGATCGGGGGGACGATCCCCCCACACCGATCAACAGATCACCTCGCACGAGAGCCCAACACGAGCCAACGGACGGCGGGAGGTCAGGAGATGCAGCTGTCACAGCTCACTGAGGATCTGGCACTGCTGTTGCCGATCGTGATCCTCGTCGAAGGAATCGTGGGCATCGTCGCCTGGTTTGCGTACGGATCCAAGGGGGGCCGCGGTGCGCGCGTCGCCACCTGGCTGGGCCTGGTCACGCTCACGCTGTGGGTCGGCTCTGCCGGTGCGTTCGTCCTGCTCCACCTCCTGTACTTCACGTTCGGGTCGGCCGCGACGATCGCCGGTGCCATCGTCATCACGGCATTCATGCTGCTGATGCCGTTCGGATGGGCCGCCATCGTCCGTCATCACGACCGCGGCGACACGGGCCCCCAGGCGGGCTGAGCCGGACCGACCGATGGCGCCGACGCACGAGCCCCACGATCCTTTGGCGGCCGCGTCACGCGACGGGGACCGGCTTGCAGTCCTGCTCGCGATCATCGACTTTCCCATGCTGGCGATGGCCTTCCGGTCGATCATCGACCGGGAGCCGGACATGCGCGTCGTGGGTCAGGCAACGGGCCGGGAGACCCTCGCCGCGGAGACGGAGTCGAGCGGCGCAGACGTCGTCCTGACCGAATGCGAGCCCTACGGAGGCGTCGGCTGTCCCACGTACGAGACGGTCGAGCAGATCCGGGGGTCCTGCCCCGACACGCGGATCATCGCGCTCGACTGCCGCTGCGCCGCCGAGCAGTACTCGGTTGCCCTCAAGGCGGGCGCCAACGGGTACCTCACCCGAGAGGCGAACGAGACGGATGTCCTGGCGGCGATCCGGAGCGTGGCCGCCGGCCATACGTACGTCAGCCCCGCGATCGTGACCCGGATGATCGACACCTATGTCCGGCGCACGACGGACGCCGCCTTCGACGACCCGTACGAGACGCTGACGGTGCGCGAGCGCGAGATCCTCCTGCTGGCCGCGATGGGTCATACCAACCGCGACATCGCCCGATCGCTCAAGCTGTCCGAGCAGACGGTCCACTCCCATCGCGCGAGCGTGATGGAGAAGCTGGGGCTCCACGATCGCGTGGAGCTGCTCCGCTACTCCGTCCGGCGCGGCATCCTCAACCCCTCGACGCTATGAGCGTCCGGCACCGCATCGGCGAGCTCTGGCTGAGCGTCCGTCCGCGGACGCCGCGCGGCATGCGGCTCGCGGTGGCCGGCGTGCTCGGGGGTGCCGCCGTCATGTCGGTTGCCCTCTTTGCCGGGGCGGCCATGGCCTGGTCTCCGTACCTCGACTTCAGCCTCCACCGCGACGTGGACGCTCGCTCGTGGGCCGCCCTCGACCCGTCGTTCGCCAGCTCCTCGACCTGTGCCCGCTGCCACCAGCCCGAGGCGGAGCGCCTCGGCTCCGGCAGCCATGCGGCGATCGGCTGCCAGAGCTGCCACGGGCCGCTGCTGGCGCATGTCGAAGCCGGTGACGCCGCCGACAGCCAGACCGTCTCGGTCGCCGTCCCCACGGACGACGTCTGCGTGCGCTGCCATGTCCAGGTCGATGGGCGTCCGGCCGGCCAGCGGGAGATCATTCCGGCCCAGCACTACGTGTCGGCCTGCCTCGAATGCCACGACCCGCACACAGCGATCGCGAACCGGCCCCCGGAGGTGCGGCATCCCCTCGACGACCTGCCGCCCTGCCTCACGTGTCATGGCCCGGAGGGCTTCAAGGCCCGCAACCAGCGTCACCCCGTGGTCGCCGGTGACGAGGCGTGCCTCGACTGCCATGCCCCAGGCCGGGGCCCCGAAGACGACCAGGTGTCCCCATGAGCGATCCGACGCGATCCGGCGATCCCACCGCGATGGGGCCCGAGGCCGAGCCGGTCGTGGCCGAGCCCGAGCCCGAGGCCGAGTCGATCGTGGCCGAGCCCGAGCCCGAGCCGATCGTGGCCGAGCCCGAGGCCGAGCCGATCGTGGCCGAGCCCGAGGCCGAGCCGATCGTGGCCGAGCCCGAGCCCGTGCCCGTTGCCGGCCCGCCTGCTGAGCCGGAGCCGGCGCCGGTGACGGCCGACGCCTCGCCCGACGCGTCCACGCTGGTGCCGCTCGAGGACATCGCCCCCGCCATCGTCGAGGCCTCGCTCAGCCGCCGCGCCTTCCTCGGGTTTGGCCTGATGGTTGCCGGTGGGCTCGCTGGCGCGGCCGGCCTGTCCCGCCTGTTCCCGGTGTTCGACGACTCCTCCGACGCTCCCAGCCCGGTGGTGCCCTCGTACGATCCCGTCGGCAAGGCGTGGACCTTCGTCGTCGACACCTCCGAGTGCATCGGCTGCGGATTGTGCGTCGTCGCGTGCAAGGAGGAGAACCACGTGGCCGAGGAGGCCGCGTACACCCGGACCTGGATCGAGCGCCATGTGAGGACGACCGACGGAGTCGTGTACGTGGACTCGCCCGAGGCCGGGATGTACGGCTTCCCCGCCGAGTCCACCGCGCCGGGTGCCGCGGGCAAGGTCGTGGACTCGGCCTTCTTCGAGCCCCGCTTGTGCATGCAGTGCGAGGACTCTCCGTGCACGTCGGTCTGCCCGGTCGGCGCAACGTACCGCACCGAGGATGGCGTGATCCTCGTGGACTCGCGGCGGTGCATCGGCTGTGGGTACTGCGTCGTTGCCTGCCCCTACGGCGCCCGCTACCTCACGCCGGCCGGTGGCGACAACCCCAACGACACCCCCGGCGTCGCCGACAAGTGCACCTGGTGCTACCACCGGATCAGCCGTGGCGCGCAGCCCGCCTGCGTGGAGGTCTGCCCCGTCGGCGCTCGCAGGTTCGGGGACTCAAGCAACCCCGACAGCGAGATCGCGCGGCTCGTCCGTGAGCGCAACCCCCAGATGCTCCACCCCGAGTACGGCACCCGGCCGCGGGTGCTGTACCTCGGGCCAGCCATCCAGGAGACCTGATCGATGCAGGCGACCGGCCACACCCTGATCCTCGCTGGGCACGTGGTCCCCATGGCACCGCGCGCTGCCGGTGAAGCCGTCGCGCGCGAGGTGCGCGGGATGCCGCTCGGGCTTCGGCTGTGGCTGGGGTGCCTGATGGCGATCCTCGTCGTGGCGGCGATCGCCGCGTTGATCGCGCTGCCCCCCGGCTGGGAGGTGTTCGGCACGAGCCCCAGCTTCGAGTGGGGGCTGCTGATCGTGGGCTACGTGTTCTTCGCGATCATGACCAGCGGCCTGTGCCTGGCCTCGTCGCTGGGCACCGTGTTCGGCATCGAGCGGTTCCGACCGCTCGAGAAGCGCCACGCGATCCTCGCCGTGCTCAGCCTGACCACGGCGTTCGGGATCATCGCGCTCGACCTCCACTACCCGGTGCGAATGGTGTTCGGAGCCGTGCTGGTTCCCTCGCCCACCTCGCCGATGTGGTGGATGGGCGTGTTCTACGGCTTCTACCTGTGCGTGCTGCTGGTGGAGGTGTGGAGCATGTTCACGCACCACCCCAGGATCCACCAGTACGCGTGCACGGCGGCGACCTGCACCGCGATCCTCGCTCCGGCCACCCTGGGCGCCGTGTTCGGCGTCCTCGCCGCCAAGCCGTTCTGGTCCGGCCCCTGGACCGTGCTGATGATGGTGGCCGGCGCGTACCTCGCGGGCACGTCGCTGCTGGGGCTCGTGTTCTCCGTGGTGTCCCGGCTCCGGCTCCAGGACTGGGAGCGGGGCCGTCGGGTCGCGATCCCGTCGATCCGGCTGCTGCTGACGCTCGCGCTGGTCATCGTGTCCGGCCTGCTGGCACGCCAGCTCGTCGCCGGCCTCACGGGGGAGACCCCCGGCCTGCGCGAGGCGACCGTTGCCCTCGTGACCGGTCCGCTGGCGCTTCCCTTCTGGGGCCTCAGGGTCGTGTGCGGGCTGGCGCTTCCCCTCGTGCTGGTCCTGCTGCCGATGACCCGGACCGGTGCCGGCATGTTCGCCGCCAGCCTGCTGGCGCTCGCGGGCGTGTTCATCGACCGCTACCTGTTCGTCACCGCCGGCCAGATCGCCCCGACCACGGCGCACGCGGGCACCGTGTCCGGCCCGTTCGCTTCGTACACGCCGTCTCCGGTCGAGATCGCGATCATCGCAGGGGCCGTCGCGCTGATGGCGCTCGTGTACACGCTCGCCGAGCGCTACCTGGACCTGAGCGAGGACGACGAGCACGTCAACTGGCCGTGGCCCTGGCTCCGGCACGCCGAGCCGGTCGCGGAGGCAGAGGCATGATCCGGCGCGCTGGGTCGGGTCATCGGTTCGAGGCGGCCGTGGGGCTGCTCGTGGGCGCCATCTGCCTGGTTGCCATGTTCCTGCTGGTCGTGGTCGTGCCCGACCTGTCGCGCCCGGTGGGCCAGCTGGTCACCACCGAACCGACGCCCTCGCCGTCACTGGCCACGCCGTTGTCGCCCATGGCGCAGTCACCGGTCGGGATCAAGATGTCGGCCGACGCCGACTGCGCAGCCTGCCACGAGGTCACCAACGGCACCGTGGGGACGAAGGCGATCCCGGTCATGGCCCATCCGCTGTGGGGCTGGCGCGACTGCACCGCCTGTCATTCGACGGGCAGCCTGGTGGCCACGGCACCCGGACACTCGGGGCTCCACAAGGACGATTGCCTCGTGTGCCACAAGCCGCCGGACGCCTCGAGCATCGCCACCCATGCCCCGCTCCGACCCGAGCACATGGGCACCACCCAGCCGTGCACGGCGTGTCACAACGAATCGCAGCACGCCCCGCTGCCCGACTCGATGAAGGGGCGCGGCGACAACTGCTGGATCTGCCACAACGGGCCGGAGTTCAGCTACCTGTTCCAGGACGGGACGCCGTCGCCGTCGCCGGACGGCACGGCTTCCCCGCAGCCCAACACCGGCCGTGCCCCGGCCTCGGCCGCCCCGGCGCCCGGGTCCTGACCGCAGCGTCCCACGTCGCCCCCGGCGCGCCGGACCGGTGAGCCGACAGCCGCGGCCTGTACGATCTTGCCCACACCATTCCCCAGGAGGGATCCGATGCCCGACAAGCGCGCCGCGTGGATCCGGAAGCTGATCGACCCCCTGCGCGTCGAACCCGGCAAGCGGGTGCGCCTGGCCCGGGACTTCGATCCCGCCTACACCGCCGAGATGGTGAAGAAGGGCGACGCGATGGACCTGCTGGGCTCCGGTGTGGAGCTGCTGGCCGAGTACCAGGAGCGCCTCGCCGCCCAGGACACCTGGAGCCTGCTGGTGGTGTTCCAGGCCATGGACGCTGCCGGCAAGGACGGGACGATCCGCCACGTCATGAGCGGCGTGAACCCGCAGGGCGTGGAGGTCACGAGCTTCAAGGCTCCGACCACGCTCGAGCTCGACCACGACTACCTGTGGCGGACGGCGATGCGGCTGCCTGCTCGCGGGATGATCGGGATCTTCAATCGCAGCCACTACGAGGAGGTCCTCGTGGTCCGCGTCCACCCCGAGCTGCTCGCCGCCCAGCGCCTGCCGCACGGGAGTGCGGGCAGGAACCTCTGGACGCGGCGCTACCGCGAGATCAACGACTGGGAGCACTATCTCTCGGACAACGGCACGCGGATCGTCAAGCTGTTCCTCAACGTGTCCTGGGACGAGCAGCGCCGACGATTCCTGGACCGGATCGACGAGCCCCACAGCAACTGGAAGTTCTCGGCCGGCGATGCCCGCGAGCGCCGGCACTGGGACGCCTACCAGAAGGCATACGGTGAGCTGCTGTCCCACACCAGCACGCCGTGGGCTCCCTGGTACGTGATCCCGGCTGACCGAAAATGGTTCATGCGCGTGGCCGCCTCGGCGGCCATCCTCGACGCCCTGATCGACCTCGACCCGCAGTTTCCCGAGCCGTCCGACGAGGCCCGAGCCGAGATGCTCGCGGCGAAGGAGGAGCTGCTCGCAGGCGGTTGATGCCGGCACGGCACGCCTCCAGGCCGGGGCCGCGGGCGGGGTGTCCAGGGCCTTGCCCGGCGGTTCATGATTAGCTGGGTCATGGAACCGATGCCGGTCGCTCCCCGCTACAGCCTGTTGCGCGACATCGTCGCCCTGGTCGCGGTGGCGGTCGCCTGCCCTGCGGCCCTCTACGGTGGCTCGATGGTGGGCTGCGTGGGACAGGGCTTCGATGCGAGCTGCGCGCTCAACGCGATCTTCATCTCGCCGATCCTGCTGCTCGCCGCCGGCGGGATTGCCGGCCTCATCTCGCGCGGCTGGACGGGCCTGCTGATCGCGTTCGTGGGGACGGTGATCGGCATGACCTCGATCCTGGTCCTGTCGTTCGGGCTGGGCGAGCCGGTGCCGCTCGATCCGATCTCCGGGGTCCTGGCGACGATCTGGTTCTTCGCGCCGGTCGCGATCGGCTACGGGATCGGCCGCCTGCTGTGGCACCTGTTCGAGCGGCGCGACGGCGACCGCACCTCGGGCCTCTGACACTCCGTACACTGGACGCGGCGCTCGAGGCGCCGCGAGCTCGAGGGAGACAGCGATGACGACCGCGACCCCGTCTTCGACGACGGCGGCGGCGATCGGGGGCGCCCAGGTCGACTGGCACGCCTTGACGCCGGCCGACACCGCCGGCCGCCAGGGCGTCGATCCCGAGCGCGGCCTGGACGCCGGCGAGGTCGCGGCCCGCCGGGCCCGCGTCGGTCCCAACAGGTTTGCCGAGCAGGCGAGCGAGCCGGCCTGGCGAGTGTTCCTGCGCCAGTACGCGGACCTGATGCAGATCGTGCTGCTGGTCGCGGGCGCCCTGAGCATCTACCCCATCAAGCAGACGCCCACCGGCGCCCTGCTGATCATCCTCACCCTGCTCAACGCGTACCTGGGGATGCACCAGGAGGGCAAGGCGGCAGCGGCCGTGGCGGCGCTCCAGCGGATGATGATCGTCAAGGCCCGTGTGCGCCGGAACGGCGAGCTGGTGGAGCTGCCGGCCGAGGAGCTGGTGCCGGGCGACGTGGTGCTGGTCGAGGCCGGAGACCTGATCCCGGCCGATGGACGGATCATCCGGGCGGCGACCCTCGAGATCGGCGAGGCCGCGCTGACCGGCGAGAGCGTGCCGTCGTCCAAGGACACGACGGCCGTGGGCGCCACGGCCGGGCTGGGCGACCGCACGTGCATGGCCTACATGAACACCAACGTCACGCGCGGCTCGGGCGAGCTGATCGTGACCGCGACCGGCATGACCACCGAGGTGGGGCACATCTCCGGGATGCTCCAGGCGCAGGAGCGGCAGGTCACGCCGCTGACGAGGCAGATCGAGGCGCTCACCCAGCAGCTGCTTGCCATCGCGGGCGTCTCGCTCGCGGCCTCGATCGCCATCGGCCTGGCGCGCGGGGAGTCGTTCGACGTGCTGTTCGTGACGGCGGTCGCCTTCGCGGTGTCGGCGGTGCCCACCGGCCTGCCGACAGTCATCACGACCATCCTGTCCCGGGGTACCCAGGCGCTCGCGGCTGCCGGGGCGATCGTCAAGAACCTGCGCTCGGTTGAGACGCTGGGTTCGACCTCGGCGATCAACTCCGACAAGACGGGGACCCTCACGCTCAACCAGATGACCGCCGTCCAGCTGGCCGTCCCCGGCCGGCGCTACACGGTGTCCGGGTCCGGCTACGGGCTCGAGGGGACGATCCAGCACGTCGCCGGCGAGGCGGAGGTCCGCCTGGATCCCGTGCTCCAGCCGTGCATACTGTGCTCCGACGCCGTCGTCCGCGACGGCGAGCTGATCGGCGACCCGACCGAGGGTGCCCTCGTCGTGCTGGCCGAGAAGGGCGGCGTCAGCACCGAGGCGACCCGCATGACGTTCCCGCGTGTCGCGACCCTGCCGTTCGATGCCGCCTACAAGCTCATGGCGACGTTCCACCACATGACCGACGAGTCGGGTCGCGAGGTGGTCCGGGCATTCATCAAGGGCGCACCCGACGGCCTGCTCTCGCGCGGCAGCGCGGTCATCGGCGCCGACCTCGCGTCGATCCGACCCGTCGACGACGAGCTGCGCTCAGTCTACCTGGCCGAGAACGATCGCATGGGTGCCCTGGGGCTGCGGGTCATGGCGACCGGCCGCAAGGACTTCGATCCGGCCGTCTTCGACCCCGGCGCGGACCTGCTCGCCGCCATCGACGGGCTGACGCTGCTCGCCCTGGTCGGCATCGTCGACCCGCCACGCCCGGCGGCGAAGCCGTCGATCGCGACCGCGAAGGCCGCCGGCATCCAGGTCCGCATGATCACGGGCGACCACGCGGCGACGGCGGCCGCCATCGCCCGTGACCTGGGGATCGAGGGGCGGGCCGTCCCAGCCGCCGAGTTCCACGCCATGTCGGACGAGGAGGCGCTGCACGAGCTCGACGGCATCGGCGTGATCGCCCGGGTGACCCCGGAGGACAAGGTCCGGCTGGTGGACCTGCTGCGACGCAAGGGACACGTGGTCGCGATGACCGGCGACGGCGTCAACGACGCGCCTGCGCTCAAGAAGGCCGACATCGGCATCGCGATGGGGATCACCGGGACCGAGGTCTCGAAGGAGGCCGCCGCGATGATCCTCACCGACGACGACTTCTCGACGATCGTGCACGCGGTCGAGCTGGGCCGCGGCCTGTTCGACAACCTGCGCAAGTACATCCGGTTCCAGGTCGGGGGCCTGATCGCGTTCATCGGGGTGTTCCTGGGGTCCAGCATCCTCAACGTCCTGGGTGGCGTTCCGTTCGTGCCAATCCAGACCCTGTGGCTCAACTTCACGACCCAGATGTTCCTGGCGGTCGGGTTGGGCTACGGCCAGCCTGTCGAGGGCCTGATGGCCCGCCGGCCTCGACCGGCCGAGCAGCCGATCCTGCCCCGGCGGACGCTCGCGTGGCTGGCAGTGGTCGGCCTGGTCATGGGCGGGTCCACGCTGGGCCTGCTGTACTGGGCCAACGGCGTCTACGACACGGCCACGGCCCGCACGATGGGCCTGACGGCGCTCGCGGTGGCGAACGTCGCCCTCGCCATCGGGACCCGCGACGAGCGGCGTTCGATGTTCTCCGTGGGCTACTTCGCGGACCGCCCCTTCCTGTTGGCGATGGGCGGGGCGATCGCCGCCATCGTGCTCCAGACGGAGCTGCGGCTGTTCCAGCGCCTGCTCGGAACCGTGAGCCTGG
This sequence comes from uncultured Chloroflexia bacterium, assembly GCA_963732805.1. Lineage (GTDB taxonomy): Bacteria > Chloroflexota > Limnocylindria > Limnocylindrales > CSP1-4 > CAIXZV01. The sequence continues at coordinate 604,598 of CAVTAW010000001.1, read as the reverse complement.
ATCTCGGCCAGTGGCTCCTGTGCGTCGTGGTCGGCCTGCTCGTGCTCGTTGTCTACGAGGTCCGCAAGGCCCTCTGGACGATCCCCGACGACAGCGTCGCCGACGCGCCGGTGGCGATGCCCGCGGCGGCCTGAGGCGCGACCGCCGGGCTCGCCGTCAGCCGGCCTGCTCCTCCGGCGGGCGGAGACGCTGGAACGAGCGGTACAGCAGCAGGTCGTACACGATCTTGAGGCCACCCGAGATGAGGAACGGGAGGCTGGCCAGCGCGGCTGTCGCGAACATCGGTCCGGCGATGAGCGGCGCGGCGGCGACGCCCAGGGAGCGCGCGATGCCGGTGACCCCCGCGGCCGCGGACCGCTCGTCGGGCGCCACGATCGCCATCGTGTAGCTCTGGCGCGTCGGGACGTCCATCTGGCTGATCGCGAACCGCGCCAGCAGGACGGTCGCCGCCAGCGGCAGCGTGGGCATCAGCGGCACCAGCATCAGCAGCACGTTGGACGGCAGGTGCGTGAACACCATGGTGCGGATCAGGCCGAACCGGGCCGCGAGCCGGCCGGCCGCCAGCGCCGAGAACCCGGCCAGCAGGTTGGCGCCCGCGAGGACCAGGCCGATCACGGCGGGATCCACGCCGAACCGCTGGTTGAACCAGAACGCGATGAACGACTGGATCGCGAACCCCCCCGCGAACGCGTCCAGCGCGAACAGGGCGGACAGGCGCAGGACCACGCCTCGTGATCGATGGAGGCCGAGGCGTCCGCGGATCGTCTCGTCCGTGATGCTCGCGGCAGGCACCTCCACGCGTGCCGACACCCGGGTGAACAGCAGCCCGAGCACGATGCCCACGAGCGCGTAGCCGACGATCACGAGCCGGTACGCGTCGGGCGCGCTGGCGCCACCGTTGATCGCCAGCTGTGACAGCATCCCGCCCGCCAGGGTGCCCGCGGCGGTGGCAAACGAGCCCGCCAGCTGGTACCACGCGAACACGCTGGTACGCCGCCGGTCGGGCACCAGCTGCGACAGCGACGCCTGCTCGACCGCCAGGAACGGGCCCACCTCGTTCCCGCTCGGGCTGAGCACTCCGAACGTGGCCGCGGCCACCAGGATCGCGAACACCGGGGTGGCCACGAACGCCAGGCCGGCGCCCAGCATCAGGGCGGCGCCCGCGACCAGGACACGACGCCGGCCGATCCGGTCCGCATGGGTCGTGAGCCACAGCGACACGCCGGCATCACCCAGCAGGGTCAGGCCCAGCAGCAGGCCGACCTCCGCCCCGGACAGCCCGATCGCATCGAGGTACAGGACGAGGACGACGGCGAGGAACCCGTATCCGAACATGCGCAGGACGCGGGTCGCGAACAGCAGCGCGATGTCCCGTCGGTCGATCAGGCCCGGATCGCCCGGGCCGTGGGTGGCGACGGGCACGCCCGGCCCCGGGGATCGCGCAGGCGGGTTCACGGTCAGGCGCGACCGCGCACGAGATCGATCAGGCGCCCGAGCACCCGCTCCCCGTCGGCGCGCAGGCCGTTGTGCTGGTACTCGTTCGTGATCCAGGGGCGCAGGCCCCGCACCGCCGCCGCGGTCTGCTCGGCGAACTCGCGCTCCACGTACAGGTCGTCCACGTAGATGGTGGCCGCGACCGGCACCTCGTTGCGGGCGAGCTGGGCCGCATCATACAGCCGGGGCCACGGGTGCTCCGCGAGGAGATTCGCGGCCTCCCGGTGTGGTTGCAGGAGGGCGTAGTCCTCGAACATCCACGGGAACACGTGCTCCGCGGTGAACGCCTCGGTCGAGGCGATCTCGTCGGGCAGCAGGCGATGGGCCGACCAGCGCGTGGGCACGCCGTCCGCGTACGACGACTCGTGGAGCGTCGCATACAGCGGGTTGCGCGTGAACCGCACCCCCGCCTCCACATCGTGCAGGAAGGCGGGCGACCCGAACGGCAGCTCGAGCACGTGGTGGAGCAGCTCGAATCCGGCGCTGTCGCCCAGCCACAGGCCCAGCTGACGGAAGCCGCGCACCGTCAGGCGGTCGCCCGTCGGCAGCCGGACGTCCTCCCCGTCCAGGCGGCGGTGGATCTCGCGCACCCGGGCGCGGTCATCGGAATAGCGCTCGAAGTAGCGGCGATTCGCCTCGACCAGGCGCCGGTACGTGGCGCCGTAGACATCGTCCACGGGGCGGCCGATCGGGGTCAGACCGCCCGTGAGCAACGCCTCTCGGAGGCCCTCGGGTGCGATCGAGAGGTAGGTCAGACTGGTGAACCCGCCGAAGCTCTGGCCGAGCACGCTCCAGCGGTCGACGCCGAGCTCGCTCCGGATCGCCTCGGCGTCGCGCACGATGGCGTCGGCCCGGAACTGCGCCAGGTAGGCCGCCTGCTCCGCCGGGGTGTCGCCGGGGATCCGAGGGCCAACGGGTGTCGAGCGGCCGGTCCCGCGCTGGTCCAGGAGGAGCACCCGGTAGTCGCGCAGCGCCCTCGCCATCCAGCCGGTCGGGGGACTGGTCGGGCGGGCGGCCTCGAAGCCCGGTCCGCCCTGGAGGAACAGCAGGTACGGGCGGTCGGCGCCGTCCGGATCGGCCACCTCGCGGGTGAACACGGTGATCGACGGGCCGGCCGGATCCGAGTGGTCGAGCGGGACCTGGTGCTCGCGCTCCGTGAGCACGGCGCCGGGCACGTGGTAGGTGGTCGTCATGGCTGCACGATACCGACTGGCGTCGCTCGCGGCGCGCCGCCCGGGCGCGCCTGCCCCCGGTCATGATCCCGGCGGGATGGCCGTGCGGGACACGTCATCCGGCACTCGCCTGCCGGAGCGACCGAGAGGTTGAATGCGGTCGAAAGGAGCCTGACCATGACCCAGGCCATCGCCGATCCGGCGCCTGCGGACGGCAGGGACGTGCCGGGAACCGCGGGCGAGCCCGACCTCCTCTTCGGGCGCCCGATCGAGGATCGAAGCTTCGAGGCCGTGGAGGCCGGTGCCGGCCTCATGACCGGCCTGATCGTCGGGACCGCCGTCGCGGGCCCCGTCGGGACCGCGGTGGGCGGGCTCGTGGGCGTCGCGGTCGGGATCGCCGCCGGGGAGGCGCTCGAGCGTCACGAGGGCCGGGCGGCCACCACGACCGACGCCGGCTGACCACCCGTCCGAGCGCGGATCTGGGCATCGCGACAACGCGAAGCGGGTGGTGCCGGAGCGCCACCCGCCACTCGCTTCTGCCGGCGCCCCGCCGCGGGCGGGGCGCGTCCTGACTAGCGGTTGCCGGGGAAGACCAGGCTCAGCGCCGCGCGCTTGCCCGGCTCGGGCCAGCGGATCGTGACCTCCTTCTGGCGACTGAAGAACCGCAGGCCGTCCTCGCCCCGCATCGGCAGGTCGCCCAGGGCGGATTCCTTGGCGCCGCTGAACGACATGTACCCGGCCGGGACGGGGATCGGCACGTTGACGCCGACCATCGGCACATCGACCTCGAGCTGGTAGCGCCGGGCGGCGCCGCCGTCCGTGGTGAAGATCGCGGTCCCGTTGGCGTACTGGTGCGAGTTCACGAGGTTGATCGCCTCGTCGTACGTGTCCACGCGCACGATCCCGAACACGGGTCCGAAGATCTCCTCGTTGTAGATGTCCATGTCGGGCGTCACGTGATCGAACAGCGACACGCCCAGCCAGAACCCATCGGGATGCTCGGGGTGCACGTACGGCCGGCCGTCGACGACGAGCTCCGCACCCTCCTCGACACCGCGCTCGATCCAGCGGATCACCGACGCGCGATGCTCGGCGGTGTAGATCGGACCCATGTCCACGCCGGGCTCCATGCCCGGGCCGACCTTCAGCCCGGCGATCCGGTTGAGGATCATCGGACGCAGCTTGTCGGCCACGTCGCCCACCGCAACCATGAGCGTCTGCGCCATGCAGCGCTCACCCGCCGAGCCGAAGCCGGCCGCGACGGCGCTGTCGGCCGCCAGGTCAAGGTCCGTGTCGGGCAGCACGACCATCATGTTCTTGGCGCTGGTGAACGCCCCGACGCGCTTGCCGCGCCTGGTTCCCTCCTCGTACACGTACCGCCCGACCTTGGTCGAGCCCACGAACTGGATGGCCTTGATGTCGGGGTGCTCGACGATGGCCGCGACGGCCTCGCGCCCGCCGTACACGACGTTGAGCACGCCGTCGGGCAGCCCGGCCTCCTTCCACAGCTCGGCCTGGAGCTGGGTCGCACCCGGGGTATGCGAGGACGGCTTGAGGATCATCGTGTTGCCGGCCGCGAGCGCGATCGGCAGGATCCACATCGGGACCATCACCGGGAAGTTGAACGGCGTGATGGCCGCGGTGACGCCCAGCGGCTGGCGCAGGGTCACGGCGTCCACGTTGGTGGCGACGTTGGGCGTGTTCATGCCGGCCATGTGGACCGGCAGCCCGCACGCGTACTCCACGGTCTCGATGCCGCGGGTCACGCCGGCCAGCGCATCCGGGAACGTCTTGCCGTGGTCGCGGGTCACGAGCTCCGCGAGCTCGTTGCGATGCTTCCAGGCGAGCTCGCGGAACGCGAAGAACACCTGGCTGCGGGCGATGAGCGGCATGTCGCGCCAGGCGGGGAACGCCGCCTTGGCGGCCGCGACCGCCCGATCGACCTCGGCATGTCCGCCGCGCGGAACGCGGGCGATGACCTCGCCGGTCGCGGGGTTGTAGACGGGCCCGGTGTTGTCGGGCAGGACCTCGACCGGATGGCCGTCGATCCAGTGGGAAAGAATCGGGAGCGGCGTGGCCTGGGTCGCCTCTTCCGCCGGGCGGGACTCCGTGGTCACCTGGTGCCTCCTGCTGTGCTGACGTGGTCGGGACGCCGAGGACGCGGGCGCACGATCGGCGCGGGTCGCGTCACGATCCTTCGATGCTGGGGCCCGCTGGGCATCGCGGGTAGGTCCGGAGGGCGCGCGCGGACGGGCTGGACGGACTACCCGGACCAGTCATGACGTCCGGCCCTATCCGGGTGGGCCGTTTCGGCCGGAGCCTGTGCCCTTCCACCGCGCCAGCACGCACCGCCGCGCCAAGGGAGGTTCAGCCCAGTGGCCGATCTGTCCACCGAGTTCACGGGCATCCGGTTCGAGAACCCGTTCCTGCTTGCATCGGCACCGCCGACCGAATCCGAGAGCAACATCATGCGTGCCTTCGAGGCCGGTTGGGGCGGGGTCGTGACCAAGACCATCGGGCTGCACCCGGTGGTCAACGTCGCGGGTCCCAAGACCAAGTTCCTGCGCGCCGACGAGGGCGGCACCCGGCTGTCCATGGCCAAGCGCGCCGACACCACCCTGATGGCGTCGTGGAACTGGGAGCTGATCTCGGACAAGCCGATGGACTGGTGGCTGCCCAGGATCGCGAACATCAAGAAGGCCTGGCCGGACCGGGTGCTGGTCGCGTCGATCATGGCCGGCTCGGGCACGGACAAGGAGCTGGGCAACTGGCAGACCCTGGTCGAGGGTGTCCAGGACGCGGGCGCGGATGCGATCGAGCTCAACTTTTCGTGCCCGCACATGGACCGCATCGACATGGGCTCCAACGTGGGCAAGGACCCGGTCCTGTGCTCCGTGTCCACGCAGGCGGTCAAGGCCGTGGCCAGGGTTCCAGTGTGGGTCAAGCTCACCCCGGCGACCGCGAACATCGTGGAGGAGGCCGAGGCGACGTTCCGCGGCGGGGCCGACGCCATCACGTCCTCGAACACCTTCCCGTCGCTACCCCTGTTCGACCCGCAGACCCTGGAGCCCGAGGTCAACGTGGACGGCTTCGTCTCGTCGGGGGGCCTGGGCGGTCCGGCGATCCTGCTGCTGTCGCTGGCCAAGATGGCCGAGATGACCGAGGCCTTCCCGGATCGCGCATTCTCGGGGATCGGCGGCATCTCGACCTTCGCGCACGCGCTCAACTACTTCCTGCTGGGTTGCGGCACGGTCCAGGTGGCCACGGCGGCGATGCTCGACCATGCCATCGGCCCCAACGTCATCCGTGACCTGACCACGGGGATGACGGAGTTCCTGGTCCGCAATGCGGAGCGCGGCTGGACCTCGCTCGACGACTTCCGCGGGATCCGGCGCGGCCGCGTGGTCGCCCAGTCGGCGATCCGCCGCCCGGATTCGGCCGACTACCACGGCGGCTACGACGAGGAAGCCGAGGGCTACGCGCCCGATCTGGCCAACGTGTAGCCGTCGACCGGCTGCGGACAAGGAAAGGCCCCGGAGCAGGCTCCGGGGCCTTTCGCTGCGTGGTGCCGTCAGCGCAGGAACGCGCTGCGCTCTCGCTTCACGAACTTGCCGTCGCCCGCCTGGCCCTTCCACTCGCCGTTCTCGACGATGACCTTGCCGCGCGACATGACCACGTCCGAGCCGCCCTGGACAACCCGGCCCTCGTAGCAGCTGTAGTCGACGTCCATGTGGTGCGTCGACGCGCTCAGGGTGTGCTTGCGGTTGGGGTCGTAGACCACGAGGTCCGCGTCGAAGCCGACGGCGACGGAGCCCTTGGACGTCAGGCCGAACAGGCGAGCGGGAGCCGTCGAGACCAGCTCCACGAACCGGTTGGGGGTGATGCGCCCAGCGACCACGCCGCCGTCGTGCATCAGGTCAACCCGCTCCTCGACGCCCGGGACGCCGTTGGGGATCTTGCGGAAGTCGCCGCGACCCATCTCCTTCTGGCCGTGGAAGTCGAACGGGCAGTGGTCGGTCCCGATCAGGGACAGGTTGCCCTTGACCAGGCCCTTCCAGAGCTCCTCCTGGTGCCCCGCGTGGCGGTCACGCATCGGCGGCGAGCACACGAACTTGGCGCCCTCGAAGCCGTTGCCCAGGTCGTCCAGAGACAGGAACAGGTACTGCGGGCACGTCTCGGCGAACGCCGGCAGGCCCTCTGCCTGCGCCCGGCGGAGCGCGTCGAGGGCCTCCCGTGCGGACATGTGCACGAAGTACACCGGCGCCTTCGCCGCCTGCGCCAGCCGGATCACCCGGTTGGTCGCCTCGCCCTCGAAGATCGAGTAGCGGGCCAGCCCGTGGCCGATCGGATCGGTCGTGCCCTGCGCCACCAGCTCGGCGGCGACGACGTCGATGACCGGGCCGTTCTCCGCGTGCATGAGCACCAGGCCGCCGTTGCGGGCGGTCTGCTTGAGCGCCTTGAAGATGGCGTCGTCGCCGCTCAGGAACACGCCGGGGTAGGCGGTGAACAGCTTGAACGTCGTGACGCCCTCGTCCACGAGCGCGTCCATCTCGGGCAGCAGGTCGTCGCGCATGTCGGACACGATCACGTGGAACGCGTAGTCGATGCACGCCTTGCGGTCGGCCTTCTCGTGCCAGGTGGCGAGGCCGTCCCGGAACGACCCGCCCCGCGGCTGGACCGCGAAGTCGATGATCGTGGTGGTCCCGCCGAACGCGGCGGCCCGGGTGCCGGTCTCGAACGTGTCCTTGGCGAAGGTGCCGCCGAACGGCAGCTCCATGTGGGTGTGCGGGTCGATCCCGCCCGGGATCACCCACTTGCCCGTCGCGTCGATCGTGCGATCGGCGGGGACGTCCAGCCCCGCGCCGATCATCGCGATCCGCTCGCCGTCGACCAGGACGTCACCGCTGGTGGTGACGTCGGCGTTGACGATGGTTCCTCCCTTGATGAGCGTGCGCATCGTGCCTCCTCGGAATCCGCAGTTCGGCGGACCGTGCCTGGGACGCGGTCATGTCTGGGACGCGGTCAATGTCCGGAGCGCGTGAGCCCGGTCAGGGCCTGACCAGATCGCCGTACGCCTCCGGCCGGCGATCCCGGTAGAACTGCCAGGTCTGGCGGACCTGCTCGATCATATCGAGGTCCATGTCACGCACGATCAGCTCCTCGTCGTGCGCGGAGCCGACCCCGCCCACCACCTGGCCGCGCGGGTCGCAGAAGTAGCTCTGGCCGTAGAAGTCGTCGTCGCCCAGGGGCTCGATGCCCACCCGGTTGATGGTGCCCACGTAGTAGCCGTTGGCGACCGCGTGGCTGGGCTGCTCGATCCGCCACAGGTACTCGGAGAGGCCGCGGCTGGTGGCCGACGGGATGAACACCATCTCGGCGCCGTTGAGGCCCAGGGCGCGGGCGCCCTCGGGGAAGTGGCGGTCGTAGCAGATGTACACGCCCACCTTGCCCACCGCGGTCTGGAACACCGGGTAGCCGAGGTTGCCGGGCCGGAAGTAGTACTTCTCCCAGAAGCCCTTGACGTGGGGGATGTGGGTCTTGCGGTACTTGCCCAGGTAGCTGCCGTCGGCGTCGATCACGGCCGCCGTGTTGTAGTAGATGCCCCGGGCCTCGCTGTCCTCCTCGTACATGGGGACCACGAGCACCATCCCGGTCTGCCGGGCGAGGTCGGCCATCCGGGCGGTGGTCGGGCCGTCGGGGATGTGCTCGGTGTAGCTGTAGTAGGTGGGCTCCTGGACCTGGCAGAAGTAGGGGCCGTAGAACAGCTCCTGGAACAGCATCACCTGGGCGCCTTGCTTGGCCGCCTCGTGCGCGTAGCCCTCGTGCTTCTGGATCATCGACTCCTTGTCGCCGGTCCAGGTCGCCTGCAGGAGCGCGCCACGGACGATACGGGGCATAGGGAACCTCCCGAACAAAACCGTCGGGCGACCATCGCAGTCGTCCGCCAACTGGTCCATAGCGTTGCGCCGGCATGACCGGGCGGCATGAGCCGGAAGCCACGAAGGTTTCGGGCTTCGCGGCCCTCCCACGCAACGCGCGCCATGCCCACGGCCAGCGACGCCAGGGACAGGCCCGAACGGCGGGGATATTCGGGACCTCAGGCCCTCCGTCGCCCGTCCATCCGATGCTGTAATCGGCCATCACTGGCGACGTCCCGTCGCCGAGGACGCTGTACCCGCCCATGGTGAACGCCTGCACCCGGCCGACCAGTGCACCCGCCAGCCGCTCCGAGCAGCGACGCGGCGAGTTGTCCTGCCACCCGGGTACCCGCGCGTTCGGCTGCGCCCCGATGGCCGGGTCCACCTGATGCCTCGGACCGGTCCCGTTGCGGCGCGTGCGACGCGTCGATCTCGCCGAATCGCCGGGAGGGACGGTGGTTCGTCGTCTATGCTCCGGGGTCAGGGACGTCGTCCGGCCATCGGTGCGGTACACCGACACTTTCCCGTAGCGGAGGGAGGCTCATGGCAGGGGTGACACAGGAGCAGATCGTCCGACCGGACGGTCGCGTCGAGCTCGATCCGGCCGTCGATGCGGCGCTGGACGTCTCGGCGCTGCACAACCAGGACCTGGCCCCGGTTCCCATCGCGCGCCGAGTCTGGACCACGTACAACTACGTGGCGCTATGGATCGGCATGGCGCACAACGTGGCGACCTGGACGCTGGCGGCGGGCCTGGTCGCGCTGGGCATGGCCTGGTACCAGGCGATCTTCACGATCATGGTCGCCAACATCATCGTGCTGATCCCGATGCTGGCGAACAGCCACGCCGGGACGAAGTACGGCATTCCGTTCCCGGTCTTCGCCCGCGCCTCGTTCGGCGTCGTCGGGGCCAACCTGCCGGCCCTGATCCGGGCTGGCGTTGCCTGCGGCTGGTTCGGCATCCAGACCTGGATCGGCGGCGGCGCCATCTACACCCTGATGGGTGCCCTGCTGGGCGACTGGTGGACGAACGCCGACAAGGTCTCGATCGGCTTCGGCAACGCGGCCTCGCAGCCGTGGACGCTGTGGGTCAGCTTCCTCGTCTTCTGGGCGCTCAACATCGTGATCATCCTGCGCGGCATGGACGCCGTCCGGAAGTTCGAGAACTGGGCCGCCCCGTTCGTCCTGATCGTTGCCGTGTTCCTGCTGATCTGGATGACCATCCAGGCCGGCGGGTTCGGCCCGCTCGTCGAGGACCACGGCACGCTCGGCTGGGGCAGCGACTTCTGGATCAAGGTGTTCCCGCCCGCGCTGATGGGCATGATCGCCTTCTGGTCCACGCTGTCCCTGAACATGCCCGACTTCACCCGGTTCGGGCGCAGTCAGCGTGAGCAGGCCATCGGCCAGGCCCTGGGCCTGCCGACCACGATGACGGTGTTCCCGCTGATCGCGGTCCTCGTGACATCCGCGACGGTGAAGGTCTACGGCGAGGCGATCTGGGACCCCGTTGCCCTGACGGGCAAGTTCGACCAGCCGATCGTCGTTGCGTTCGCGCTGTTCACCCTCGCGGTCGCGACCCTGTCGGTCAACGTCGCGGCGAACATCGTGAGCCCCTCGTACGACTTCTCCAATGCCTGGCCGCGCCGGATCAGCTTCCGGACCGGCGGCCTGATCACCGGTGTGCTGGGCATCCTGATCCAGCCCTGGAACCTGTACAACGATCCCCACGCCTACATCTTCACGTGGCTCAACACCTACGGCGGCGCCACCGGCGCCATCGCGGGCGTCCTGATCGCGGATTACTGGTGGATCCGGCGCAACAACCTGAAGCTGGCCGACCTGTACCGGTTCGAGGGCATCTACAAGTACGCTCGCGGCTGGAACTGGCGGGCCGTGGTCGCGCTGTTCGTCGGCATCTTCTTCGCGATCGGCGGGTCGTACTCGACCCCGCTGCCCGACGGGAGCCCGAGCGGCCCGTTCCCGCCCGACGGGATCATCCCGATCCTGAAGGACCCGTTCCCGTTCGCGGACTACAGCTGGGTGGTGGGCCTGGTCGTTGCCTTCGTGCTCTACGGCGTGTTCACCAAGCTCGTCCCCGACAAGACGGCCGAGGAGCCGGCAGCGGTCCCGCAGCCGGCCTGACCGATCCGGCCCCGGCTTCGCCGGCGGCCGAGCGACCTCCCGCGAAGAGCCCCTCCGGCCGGAGGGGCTCTTCGGTGCCCAGGCCAGGAGCCTGCCAGGAGGGGACGGCGCGGCGGCCCCCCTGGACGAGTCGCTAGCAGATCCGGGGCAGCTGCTCCCCCACCAGCATGTCCACGATCCGTTCGCTGCCCACCAGCGTGCGGATGGTCACCATGCCCGGGTGGTCCGCCACCACCTCACCGATCCGCGCGGCCTCGGCGCCCTCGGGCAGGGCGCGCATCGCTGCCAGCACCGCGGCCGCCGAGCCGGCCGGCACGATCGCGACCAGCTTGCCCTCGTTGGCGACGTGGAGCGGGTCGAGCCCCAGGAACTCGCACGCGGCCCGGACCGGCCCCGGGATCGGGATCGCGGGCTCGTCGAGCACCATGCCCACGCGCGAGGACAGGGCGATCTCGTTGAGCGCGGACGACAGGCCACCGCGGGTCGGGTCGCGGAGCACCCGGACATCCGGGCTCGACCGCGGTGATCGCGGCGACCAGGGTGTTGAGCGGCTGGGTGTCGGACGCGATCTCGACCTCGAACTCGAGGCCTTCCCGGACGCTCATGATCGCGACCCCATGGAGCCCGATCGGCCCCGACAGGATCACCGCGTCCCCCGGCCGGGCACGGTCCGCCGCGGGTGCCACCCCGTCCGGGACGAGGCCGATGCCCGCGGTGTTGACGAACAGCCGGTCGGCCGCCCCGCGTCCCACCACCTTCGTGTCACCGGTCACGATCCGTGCCCCGGCCCGCACCGCGGCGGCCGCGGCGGAGGCGGTGATCCGGCGGAGCTCCTCGAGCGGCAGCCCCTCCTCGATCACGTAGGCGAGGCTGATCGCCAGCGGCGCGGCGCCCATCATCGCCAGGTCGTTGACCGTGCCGTTGACCGCCAGCTCGCCGATGTCCCCGCCCGGAAATCGGATCGGCGACACCACGAACGAGTCCGTGGTGAAGGCCAGCCGGGTGCCCTGGACATCGACGACCGCCGCGTCGTTGAGCACGCCGCCGGGCGACGCGGCACCCAGGGCCGGTGCCAGCACGTCGCGCATCAGGGCGCTCGAGAGCTGGCCGCCGGAGCCGTGGCCGAGGATCACCCGCTGATCCTCGGGGATGGGTGCCGGGCAGGCCATGGCCTCGGCGTCGATCGTGACCTGGGGGCCGTCGGAGGTGGTCATCGGACCACATCCTGCGCGGCCGGCGCCGCGGGGACAAGCGGCAGGGCGCCGCTGAACGCGCCACCGGCATGGAGGCCTCGCCCGGCCGCGTAGAACGCCGCGCACGTGCCCTCGGAGCTCACCATTGGCGCCCCGAGCGGCTTCTGCGGCGAGCACAGCGTCCCGTAGGCGGCACAGTCGAGCGGCGTCCGCTCGCCGGTCAGGATGGCGCCCGCGATGCACGCGGGGTGCTCGTTGGTGTGGATGTCCCCCACCTCGAACTTGCGCTCCGCGTCGAACCGCGCGTACTCGGCGCGCAGGCGGTAGCCGGAGCGGGGGATCTCGCCGATGCCGCGCCACTTCCGCTCACCCACCTCGAACACCGCGAGCACCTGCTGCTGCGCGAGGGGCACGCCCTCGCGCCGGACAGCGCGGACGTACTGGTTCTCGACCTCGGCACGCCCCTCCTCCAGCTGCCGGATGGCCATCAGGATCCCCTCCAGCAGGTCCAGTGGCTCGAAGCCCGTGACCACGATCGGGACGTGGTACTTCGCCGCGATCGGCTCGTACTCGGTCCAGCCCATGATCGCGCACACGTGACCGGCGGCCAGGAACGACTGGACCTGGTTGGTGGGCGAATCGAGCAGGGCGGTCATCGCGGGCGGGACGAGCACGTGCGACACGAGGACGCTGAAGTTGTCGATCCCGCGGCGGGCCGCCTCGGCCACCGCCATCGCGTTGGCGGGCGCGGTGGTCTCGAAGCCGACGGCGAAGAACACGACCTGCCGGGCCGGGTTGGCCAGCGCGATCTTGAGCGCGTCGAGTGGCGAGTACACGATCCGCACGTCGGCGCCGCGGGCCTTGAGGGCGAGCAGGTCCGTGGTCGAGCCGGGTACGCGGAGCATGTCGCCGTAGCTGGTGAAGATCACGTCGGGCCGGGCGGCGATCGCGAGGGCCTTGTCCACCTGCTCCAGCGGGGTCACGCACACCGGGCAGCCCGGGCCGTGGATCATGCGCACGCCTTCGGGCAGCGCCTCGTCGATCCCCTGCTTGACGATGGTGTGCGTCTGGCCGCCGCAGACCTCCATCATCGTCCACGGCCGGGTGGTGATCCGGTGGATCTCGGTCAGCAGCCTCTTCGCGAGCACCGGGTCGCGGTACTCGTCCAGGTACTTCATGAGGCCGGACCCCCGAACGTGGACGGCGGGCGATCGGGGGCGTGGGTCAGCGCGTCCGGCCCCTCGTCGTCCACGACGGCCGGCTCCGTCATGCCCGGGCCGAACGTCATCAGCTCCGGTTCGATGACCCCCATGGTCTCGAGCACCTCGAGGGTCTTGAGGGCTTCGGCCTCGTCCACCCTGGAGATCGCGAAGCCGACATGGACGATGACGTAGTCGCCCAGCTCGACCTCGGGCAGGTAGGCGAGGCAGGCGTCCTTGCGCACGCCGCCGAAGTCCACCTTGCCCATGGCCAGGCCCGCCTCGTCGCGGATCTCCGTGACCTTCCCCGGAATGCCCAGGCACATCGGATCAGCCCTCCCGCCCTGCGCCGGCTGCCACATCGAGCCCCAGCCGGGCAGCGGCGACCGCGGCCTGCCCGTAGCTGACCCCGCCGTCGTTGACGGGAACCTGCCGGTTGATGAACGCCTCGAACCCGTCGCCGGCCAGCCGCCGCAGCAGCGCGGACGCCAGCCGTCGGTTCTGGAACACGCCGCCCGAGAGGCACACGGTGTGGACACCCGTGCGCTTCCTGGCGTCGGAGAGCATCGCGCGCGTGACCTCCGCGATCGTCGCCTGGAACGCGGCGGCGAGCGGTCCCGGCGTGGCACCGCCCGCCCGGGCTGCAAGGAGCGCCGCGAGGGTCGGGCGCGGGTCGTAGACAAGCAGGCCATCGCGAACGGTGAGCGCGTACGGGAGCGGCTGCGCCGGACGCTCGCCGGCGGCGAGCTCGAGGTCGATCGCCGCCTGTGCCTCGAACTCCGCGATGTCGCGGATCCCGAGCAACGCGGCGGCGGCATCGAACAGGCGGCCCGCCGAGGACGCCACCGGAGCGTTGAGGCCGCGCTCGACCTGCCGTCGCACCAGCGCGATCTCGCGCGGGTCCAGGCGCGCCAGGAACCCGGCGGCCAGGCCGTCCGTGACGGGCAGGCCGGGCTCGTCCGAGCGGCCGTCGAGCGCCTCGGCCCCGAACAGGTAGCCGAGGGCCATCCGGTACGGCCGGCGAACGGCCAGCGCCCCTCCGGGCAGCGGCGCGCGCCCGAACCGGCCCAGCCGCGTGTAACCGCGGAGGTCGGCGAGCAGGATCTCCCCACCCCACAGCGTCCCGTCGTCGCCCATGCCCAGACCGTCGAAGGCAACCCCCAGGAACGGCTCCCGGATCCCGTGCTCCGCCGCGCAGGAGGCGACGTGCGCGTGGTGATGCTGGACGGCGACGCGGTGTCGCGCGGGGAAGCGGTCCAGCGCGAACTTGGTGGACAGGTACTCGGGGTGCAGGTCGTGGACGACCACCTCAGGCTCGAGTGCGAGCAGGCGGGAGAGGTGGGCCAGGCCGTCTGTGAACGCGCGGTGCGTGGCCAGGTCCTCGAGGTCGCCGTTGTGCGGCGCGACGTGGGCCCGGCTGCCCCGGGCGAGCGTGAACGTGTGCTTGAGCTCCGCACCGACGGCGAGCAGCGGGACGGGTGTCGCGACCGGCATTGGCAGTGGCTCGGGCGCGTAGCCGCGCGCCCGGCGGACCACCGACTCGCGGCGGGCGACCACCCGCGTCACCGAATCGTCGTAGCGGGCCCGGATCTCGCGGTCGTGGGTGAGGAACCCATCCGCGAGCCCTCCGAGCCGGGCGAGCGCGTCCTCGTCGTCGGTGGCCAGGGGCTCGTCGGTGAGGTTGCCCGAGGTGAGCACGAGCGGACGCCCGACCGCTCCGAGCAGCAGGTGGTGGAGCGGCGTATAGGGAAGGAACACGCCCAGCCGCCGGTTGCCTGCTGCGACCGACGGCGCGATCGACGACGAGCGCGCGCGCCGCGCCTCCAGCAGCACGATCGGACGGGCGGGACCGGTCAACAGGCGCCGCTCCAGGCTGCCGACGCGGCACAGGGTCGCGGCGACGGAGACGTCCCGGACCATCACCGCGAACGGCTTGGCCCAGCGGCGCTTGCGGTCGCGGAGGCGGCGCACGGCGGCGTCGTCGGTCGCGTCGCAGGCGAGGTGATAACCACCCAGCCCCTTGACCGCCACGATCCGACCGGCACGCAGGTCGCGGACGGCGGCGTCCAGGGCCGACTCGCCGGTGGCAATGGCGGCCGGGGCGCCGGTCGGTCGCCAGGCCAGGCGTGGTCCGCACACGGGGCACGCGATGGGCTCGGCATGGAAGCGGCGGTCGCGCGGATCGCGATACTCCCGCTCGCAGTCGGGGCACAGCCGGAACGGGCGCATCGTGGTCTGGGCCCGATCGTACGGAAGCTGCTCGATGATCGTTGCCCGCGGCCCGCAGTTGGTGCAGTTCGTGAACGGGTAGCGGTAGCGTCGGTCGGCCGGGTCGGACATCTCCCTGAGGCAATCGTCGCAGGTGGCGATGTCGGGCGGGAACAGGCGCTCCGAGGCAGCGGCCGAGATGCTCTCGTCGATCAGGAACGGGAGCGGCAGGTCTGCGGCCAGCTCGGCCGCGAGCTCGGAGACGACGACCCGCTCGACGCGGGCACGGGGCGGGGCGTCGGTACGCAGCCGACGGGCGAAGGCATCGAGCGCCTCGGCCGACCCACGCGCCTCGATCTCGACCCGGCCGGCGGCATTGCGGACCCGGCCCGCGAGCTGGAGCTCGGTGGCAAGGCGCCAGACGAACGGCCGGAACCCGACGCCCTGGACGACGCCCTCGACGAGCACGGCCCGGGTGGCATGCGCGGTGCTGGCGGCCGAGACGCACACGTCCGGGCGGACGGTTGCAGCCATGCTCCAAGCGTCGGACGACGAAGGCCGCGCTGAACCTGCCGAACGGCCCTCAATCGCTCCCTGATCGGACGCTCGAACATGGGGACCCGGCCCGGTCCCCCCGGTCCCCCGGCGTCTGCCCGCGGGATCGGTCCGGGGTCAGGGTGATGCCGAGCCGTCCGGCGGCGGCCCATCCGAGGCTGCCGGGGTCGACGGGGCGGCGGTCGGGGCCGGCGTGGGCGGCGGTGTCGCCGGTTCGGGTGTCGCCGGTTCGGGTGTCGCCGGTTCGGGTGTCGCCGGTTCGGGTGTCGCGGACGTTGGCGGAGCCGAGGCCGGTGGCTCCGTCGGCGTGCCCACGCTGTCACCGGCCGGGGCCGTCGGGTCATGCGACGGCGCCACGGATGCTGCCGGCGTCGGGGCCGGGGCGACGGTCGGATCCGGCGGCGGCGTGGGCGCCGGAGTCGGGTCCGGCGGCGGCGTCGGGTCGGGGGTCGGGGCCGGCACACCGGATCGGACCGGCATCACGATCACCCACCGGTGATACCACTCCGAGGGCCCGTGGTCGGGCCTGACGGCACTGCGGATGACGCCCGCCGTGAGGCGGTCGTCGTACGGGCTGTCGGTCTCGCGGTACCACTGGAACCGGACCTTGAGCGGCCCGCTCTTGAGCTTCGCGATGCTGATCCGCCGGTTGACCACGTTGTCCTTGCGCAGCGGATCCGAGAGGTACACGTAGCGCACCTTGAAGTCGTTGGACACGCGCGGATCGGCACCGGTCACCACGTACCCGGTCATGAACTGGGCGTGGCCACCGGCCCAGCCCAGGATCCCGACAGGCATCTGTCGCCGGGCGATCGCCTTCACGGCCGCCTTGACGGCCCCCATGAACGTTCGATACGCGCGATCGTCGTAGACGCGCCGGGACGGGTCATCCATCACGTCCACACCCCAGCCGTAGGCGTTGAGCGCGTTTCGCCAGCCGTGCGCGTCCGTGCCGGCCGAGGTGGAGCGGAGGGTGTCGTTGGCGCGCTCGAAGGCAAGGATCGACGTCATGTCACGCGTGTTGGCGAGGTTCGCCGAGTGCTTCACGCGATAGGGGGTCCAGCTGAAGCCTTCGCCGCCGGTCCCCCGATAGGCGATCGTGTTGAGCATGCCCATCACCGACGCCGCCGTGCACGCGGTGTAGTACGGGTCCTGGTAGACGAACGCGCTCGCGACCCACAGGTTGCGCGACCAGGTTCCTCCGGCCGCGGCACTGCCCGGTGTCAGCCCGGTCACCAGGACCATGACGGCGAGCATGGGACCCATGGCCATCCGACCAAGCCGATGGCGCACCGCGGCACCACCCGGTTCGGGGGCATGGACGATGAGCGGCGGCTGGGGCTGAGCGATGCGCAAGCTGGCCTCGCGGCTGGGCGGTCACGCGAGCGGAGTTGACGTTGCCTCGACCATCGCTCCGCGCCGGGGGCCGGTCAACCTGTACCTTCGGGCCATCGTCGCTCACCCGGCGCGCCCGCACCGTGCCGCTCGCCGCGCGGGCACGACAGCTGCCCGGGGCCGTCCATGCCACCGCCCGCCGGTACACTCTGGGCGGGCCCGGAACCCCGCGGCCGCAGCACAGGAGAAGCCGTGCCAGGTGCCCGCGTCATGACCGTCACCGGGCCCCGCGCCGCCGCGGGCCTGGGGGTCGTGGACGCGCACGATCACCTGTTCCTCGACTCGCCCGCGCTTGCGGGCCAGGCGTTCCGCGACGTCGACCGGGCGATCGAGGAGGTGCTCGATGCCCGGTCGACCGGGATCGGGTGCCTGGTGGAGATGACCCCGATCGGGCTCGGTCGCGACCCGGCCGGCATGCGGGCGGTCGCCGAGGCGACCGGCATGGCGATCATCGCTGCCAGCGGCTACCACCGCGACGCGCACTACCCGGCCGGCCACTGGGTCCATGACGCGGACGTCGAGCTGCTGGCGCAGCGGATCGTCACCGACCTCACGGTGGGGATGCACCCCGCCGACTGGCTCGACCCGTCCCGGCCGCTCGACCGGGCCCGCGCCGGCGCCATCAAGGGCGGTGCCTCCTACCACCGGATCTCGCGCTCCGAGCGGCGCCGGCTGGAGGCCATCGCCGCCGCCGCCGTCACGACCGGCGTCGCGGTGCTCATCCACACGGAGGTTGGCACCGCGGGTCACGAGATCGTGGACCTGCTCGAGGGGGTGGGCCTCCGCCCGGACCGGATCGCCCTCGCCCACCTGGATCGCAATCCCGACCCGGAGCTGCACGCGGAGATCGCCGCCCGGGGAGTGACCCTTGAGTACGACACGATCGGGCGGACCAAGTACCACCCGGACAGCGTCGTGCTCGATCTCATCGAGCGGGTCGCGGCCGCCGGGCAGCTCGACCGGATCGTCCTCGGCCTCGATCTCGGGCAGCGCGACTACCTGCGTGCCTACGACGGCGGACCCGGGCTCCGGTACCTGATGACCGCGTTCGTGCCCCGGCTGCGTCGGCACCTGGGCGACACGGCAGCCGATCAGATCCTGGTCACCAACCCCGCCCGCCTGTACGCGATCGCCACCGCCGTCGAGGCCGCGGCGTGACGGCGGCCCCGGATCGCTACGACGTGGTGGTCATCGGCGCCGGCTCGGCCGGCTCCGCGGCCGCCATCAGCGCGGCGCGGCAGGGGGCCCGGACGCTGCTGGTGGACCGGCTGGCGTTCATGGGCGGAACATCGACGGCGGTGCTCGACACGTTCTATGCGTTCTACACGCCGGGGGACGCCCCGCGGCGCGTCGTCGGCGGCCTGGGCTGGGAGGTCGTCCGCCGGCTGACCGACGACGGCGTCGCGTTCGAGCGCCCGAACACCTACGGCGCCGGGACGGGGGTCACCTACGACGCGGAGGCGCTCAAGGTGGTGTGGGAGCGGCTCGCGGAGGAGGCGGGCGTGGCCCTCCTGCTCCACACCTGGGCAACCGGTGCCCGCGTCGGTGGCGATCGGCGGGTGACGGCTGTCCGGCTGTGGAACAAGGGCGGCGAGCGGTGGGTCGAGGCCGGCGTGCTCGTGGACGCGTCGGGTGACGCCGACGTCGCCGCGATGGCCGGCGCCGAGTACGACGACGCTCGCTCGGCGGGTGGCGTCCAATCGCTCTCGACGTTGTTCAAGGTCGCCAACGTGGATCTCGACCGGGCGCGGGGCGTGTCCAAGGCGGAGCTGTGGGCCCGGATGGGCGAGGCGGCGGCGAGCGGTGCCTACCGGCTGCCGCGGATCGAGGGGTCGTGGCACCGGACGCCGTACCCGGGTGTCGTGCTCGTCCACATGACCCGCATCCCCAACGTGGACCCGACCGACCCCGAGCAGCTGACGCGTGCCGAGGTGGAGGGTCGGCGGCAGGTCCAGGAGTACCACCGGTTCCTGCGTGACCGCGTGCCGGGCTTCGAACGGGCCGTGATCGTGGCCACGTCGCCGGCGATCGGCATCCGCGAGAGCCGGCGGGTCCACGGCGACTACCGGCTCACCCGCGAGGACGTGCTCGGCGGCCGCAAATTCGAGGACGAGATCGCGCTGTGCGGCGCGCCGATCGAGGATCACCACGCGGGTGGCGACACGGCCTGGCGGTACGTGGGCGAAGGCGGGGTGTACGGGCTCCCCTACCGGTGCCTGCTGCCGTCCGGGCTGGAGGGCCTGCTGGTCGCCGGCCGGTGCTTCTCGGCGACGCACGACGCGCATGCCTCCGCTCGGTCCATGGCGACCTGCATGGCGATGGGCCAGGCCGCCGGCACCGCGGCCGCGATGGCGGCCGCGGCCGGAACGTCGCCACGCGCCGTGCCGGCATCGTCGATCCGTTCCCGACTGCTCGATGACGGGGCGCTGCTCGAGCCCGTCCCGGTCGCGGTGGGCGTCGCATGAGCGTCGAGGCGCTCCGCGGCGGCCCGGTCGCCGATGCCATCCGGCGGCATCGGCTGATCGTCGTGCTCCGGCGCGTCACCCCCCAGTCGGCGCTGGTCGCGCTGGTCGAGGAGCTGGCTGACTGCGGGGCACGTGCCTTCGAGGTGACCTTCGACGCGCCGACCGCCGCCGACGACCTGGTGGCGCTCCGGGACCGGCTCTCCCACCGGTCGGACGGCCCGTTCCTGCTGGGCGCCGGCACGGTCATCCGCCGGGGCCAGCTTGAGGCCGCCAGGCGAGCGGGCGCCGACTTCGCGGTTGCCCCGTACCTCGACGTGTCGCTGGTGGCGGCGGCAGTCGCCGAAGGCCTGCCGTTCGTGCCCGGCGCCTTCACGCCGACCGAGGTCGCCGCATCCTGGGCGGCCGGCGCGACGTTCGTCAAGGTCTTCCCCGCTTCCGCCCTCGGCCCGTCGTTCGTCCGCGAGCTCCGTGGCCCGATGCCCGACGCCCAGCTCATCCCCACGGGTGGCGTCGACGCCGGCAATGCCCGTGCGTTCCTCGACGCCGGCGCGGTGGCCGTCGGGATCGGGGGCGCGATCACCCGAGCCGACGCCGACGGGCGGCGGTCGATCGTCGCGTCGGTGACGGCTGCCCGGGACCAGGGATGAGGGACGAGCCCCGGTTCGCGGGCCGCAACCTGCTGGTGACCGGGTCGACCGGGATGGCCGCGTCGGCCGCCCGCGCGATCGCGGCGGAGGGCGGCACGGTGTTCCTGGTCTCGCGCACGGCGGCGCACCTGGAGACCCTGGGCCGCGAGATCCGCGCGGCTGGGGGCCGGTGCGAGTGGCACCCGGCCGACCTGCGCATCGAGGAGGACGTGGCCGCGGCGTTCGAGGCGTTCGACCGCACCCTCGGGCGACTCGACGCCGTGTACAGCGTGGCGGGCATCTCCGGTCGCCGGTTCGGCGATGGCCCGCTGCACGAGGCGACGCTCGAGGGATGGGACGCCGTGCTGGCCACCAACGCCACCAGCCAGTTCCTGGTCGCCCGGGCGGCCGTGCGCCGGATGCTGGCCCAGGCAGCCGACGAGTCCGGCCTTCGCGGCTCGATCCTGCTCATGTCGAGCATGCTGGCGAGCCGGCCTGCCCCCGACTTCTTCGCGACCCACGCCTACGCCGCCAGCAAGGGGGCGATCGAGGGCCTGACGCGCGCCGCCGCCGCCTGGTACGCGCCCCGCGGGATCCGGGTCAACGCGATCGCCCCATCGCTGATCGCCACCCCCATGAGCCGTCGCGCCCAGGATGACCCGGCGATCCTCGCCTATCTCACCCGAAAGCAGCCCCTGGCCCGCGGACCCATCGATGCCGACGCGGTCACCCCCACGGCCCTCCACCTGCTCAGTCGCGATGCCCGGATGATCACGGGGCAGGTCGTGGCGGTGGACGGGGGCTGGAGCGTCAGCGAGGCCGGCCCGAGCCCGGGCACGGACGCGGACGCGGACGCGGACGCGGACGCGGACGCCGAAGCGTACCCGGACGCTGGCGAGGGGTAGCCACCGGGACCCGGAGCGCTCCCGTCCGAAGCATTGAGCGCTCCGGTCCGCAGCGTTCAGCCCGCGCCGTCGATCCAGCCCTCGCCGCGCATCACGCGCCGGACGGCCAGCTCGTCGGTCAGCTCCACCAGGTGCGCCCGCCGGCCCACCTCGATCCGGCCCCGGTCGGTGGCGCCGAGCAGCGCCGCGGGGTTCGCCGAGGCAGCGGCGACCGCGACGTGGAGCGAGAGGCCCTCGCGGGCGAGGTTCCGGACGGCCGTGTCGAGCGCGATGACGGACCCGGCCAGCGTGCTCGTCCCGAGCAGCGTCGCACGGCCGTCACGCACCTCGACCTCGAGCCCGCCGACGGTCGTGCGCCCGTCCCCCATCCCGGCCAGCGGCAACGCGTCGCTGACCAGCACCAGGCGGTCCGCGGGCTTGGTACGGGTGATGATCGGCCACAGCGCCGGGTGCACGTGCTGGCCGTCGGCGATGAGCTCGACATACGCGTCGTCATGGGTCAGCGCCGCGACCGCCAGGCCCGGGGCCCGGTGATCGACGCCCGTCATCGCGTTGAACAGGTGGGTGGTGGTTCGCGCGCCGACCCGGTAGCCCGCCAGCGCCTCGTCGAGCGTCGCCGCCGAGTGGCCCATCGACGCCGCGATCCCGCGCGCCGCGAGGCGGGCGACGAGGTCCAGCGCGCCCTGCAGCTCTGGCGCGATCGTGATCACCCGCAGCCCGTCGAGCAGCGGCTCGATCGCGGCGTCGCCCAGCGCCGCGGGCGTCCGGAGGACGGCGGGATCGTGGGCGCCGCGCCGCGAGGGCGCGAGGAACGGTCCCTCGAGGTTGAACCCCAGGGGCTGCGCGCCGTCCGCTGGCGCAGCGGGGATCCAGGTCCGGACCCGGTCCGCGAACCGTGGCAGCTCATCCTCCGCCAGGCTGGGCGCGGTGGGCAGGAACGACGTGACCCCCTGGCGGAGCAGCGCACGCGCCATGCCGGACAGGGCGGCCGCGTCGCCCGTCGCCGAGTGACCGCCCCAGCCATGGACGTGGACGTCGATGAAGCCGGGCGCGACCAGCGGGCCGTCCGACGACGCGGCATCGGGCTCGACGCTCGCGATCCAGCCGTCCTCGACCAGGATGCGACCGGGGACGATCCCATCCGCCAGCAGCAGCCGGCCCGCCACCACGTCAGCCACCCGTCACCTCCCGCAGCGCGCTCCACATGGCCAGGACGTTCTCAGGCGGCACGTTGGGCTGGATGTTGTGAACCGCCGCGAACACGAAGCCCCCGCCCGGCGCCAGGTCGCCGACCCGCCGCTGCACCTCGGCCCGGACCTGGTCCGGCATCCCGGCGCCCAGCACCCGCTGCGTGTCCACGCCGCCGCCCCAGAACACGAGGTCGCGCCCGAACTCGCGCTTCAGCTCCGCCGTGTCCATCCCCGCTGCCGAGACCTGCACGGGGTTCAGGATATCCACGCCGATGTCGATCAGGTCGGGGATGAGGTCGCGCACCGACCCGCAGCTGTGGAAGAACACCGCGGCGTCGGTTTGGGCGTGGAGGTACGAGAACAGCTCGCGATGGAGGGGCTTGACCAGGTCCCGGTACATCCGCGGCGAGAACAGCGTGCGGTCCTGCCCGCCCAGGTCGTCCGCCTCGCCCACCACGTCGACGGATCCCGCGACGAGCGGCAGCGCCCGCGACCAGTACTCGAGCTTGATCTCGAGGATCCGCTCCATCACCCGCCGGGCGAGGGCGGGATCGCCGGCCAGGTCGAGATAGCCGTTCTCGAAGCCCCGCAGCTTGAACAGGCCCTCCGTCAGCCCGCCGCAGATCGAGCCCACCTGGACCGCGCGACCCTCGTCTTCGGCGTAGCGGCGCGCCTCGTCCGCCATGCCGGCGTAGCGGGCGGGGTCCGCCGCGTCGGGCCAGGCGTAGGCATCGACCGCCGACAGGTCGATCTCGCCGGCCAGCGGCGGTGCCCAGGAGTCGTAGTACAGGCCACCGTCGAGCGGCATCCGGCGTCCCACGCCCCACTCGTCCACGAAGGTCCGGTTCCCGTCCTGCTCGCTGATCCGGCGCTGGTACGCGGAGCCGCTCCGCGGCGTCACGCCCCGCACGTCCGCACCCAGGGCGTCGAGCACGTCCGGGTCCACGTCTGCGAGTTGCTGGGTGATGTCCCCGACGCGGGCCTCGCGAGGCTCGAGACCCAGCGCCGGCCGCAGCCGGGCATAGGCGCGAACATGGATCCCCGTGACCCGGGTGCCCCCGAGGTCGAACGGGATCCGGTCGGGCTCGCGATGGGCGAGCGCCGCCCGGACTCGGTCGCGAGACGTCATCGGGGTCAGTAGCCCACCGATGGCATGTAGGCGCCCTCGGGCTCCTGGTACAGCCCGATCGTCATCATGTTGAGGACGAAGAACACGCGCAGCCCCTGGTCCAGGCACCAGCGGAACAGGTCGTTGTTGGACAGCGGGACGAGGAAGCCCGGGGTCCCGAAGTCCGCCGCCTCGGAGATCAGCGCCCGCAGGTCGTCGTTGGTCTCGGCCACCGAGTGCGCGAAGTAGTTGACCCGGGTGGTGTAGCCGGTGATCCGGCCCAGGCGCTCCACGACCCGCGCGTCGCCGCTCTCGATCGCCTCGTGGACCTCGCCCGCCCGGGCGTGGCCGTGCACGCGCAGGCACAGCGAGTTGCAGGCGTACTCGTCGTCGACGGTCGCCGGCCGCACCTCGTAGCCCGGCAACGCCCGTCGGAGCGGCCGCCCGTGCATCGCGGCGAACGACCCGCGGACCTCCATGCCCAGCTTCGCGTAGAGGCTCAACGAGCGGTTGTGATATGCGATCTGGAGCAGCCGGACGCCCGGCGCGTGCTGCGCATGCGCCCGCTCGAGGACGGCGTCCATGAGCATGCGCCCGACGCGATGGTCCTGGGCCGCCGGATCGACGCTGATCGGCCCGATCGCGGAGATCGTTCCCCGCTCGTCGAGGAAGTTGGAGCCCAGGATCCGGCCATCGCGCTCCGCGACCACGCTGTAGATGCGGGGGTGGTTGATCAGCCAGCGGATCGGCTCCGAGGCGGCGGCGACCGTCGGGAAGTCATGCGGGAAGCCGTGCTGGTCGGCGAGCGTCGCGAACGCCTCGTAGCAGATCCGTCCGGCCGCCTCCCAGTCGGCATCCACCGCCTCGCGGATCCGGATGCCCTCGACCTCGCGGATCCCTGCATCCGCGGCCTCCCGAACCAGCGTGTCCATCGTTCCTCCTAGCGCGCCGTTGCCAGCACCGCCGCCTCGCTGCCCGCGGGCGTGTAGTAGCGCCGGTACTCGCCGGGCGACATCGCGCACGAGCGGTAGAAGACCTTGTAGAACTGGTGCAGGTTGGTGTAGCTGACGGCGCGGGCGATCTCCGCGACCGACAGGTCGGTGCCCAGCAGCAGGCGCTTGGCCTCTGCCACCCGGACCTGGGTCACGTACTCCTTGAAGCTCACGCCGGTCACGTCCTTGAACACGTGGCGGACCCGCGACGGGCTCACGTGGACCAGCTCGGCGACATCGTCGAGCGTGATGCTCTCGCGGCAGTGGCCATCCACGTACGCCAGCACCGGCCGGATCTGCTCGCGGCGATCGGCCGCGGCCCGTGTCGCGTCGGCGGTGGCGCCGGCCCCGGGTCGCCGGTTGACGAGCGCCAGCGCCAGCCGCAGGGTCGCGTCGGCCAGGTGCCGCTCGGCCGGGTCGTGCCGCTCCCAGATCGCGCGGAGCTGGGCCAGGACGGCCGCAACCTCGGTCCCCAGCGGCGTGGTCCCGCGGATCCGCGGCGACGACGTGCGCTCGTCCACCCGGAACGGCGCCAGGTAGCCGAGATCCAGCTCCCGGCAGCCGGGGCCGGCGATCAGCTCCGGGCGGAACAGGACCAGCAGCAGGCGAAGCGACGTCCCGGGCTGGGCGAGGGCGACGTGGGGCTGCGAGTTGTCGATGAAGAAGATGTCGCCCACCTCGGCCGGCAGGGCGCGCCGCCCGAACATGAACGCGCCGCGACCCTCCTCCACGAGGGCGATCTCGAAGTGGTCGTGCCAGTGCATCGGGTCGGCGTCACCGTGCGCGACGTACTCCAGCACCGCGAGCGGGAAGCCCGGGTCGAGGTCCTGCTGCCAGACGTAGACGGCCACCCTGAAACCGTGTCAGCGGGCAGCCGCATCGGACAGGGCCACATGGAGCGTTTCGGGTACGCCCTCCGGGTCTAGCAGCCGCTTCTGCCACTTCATCGACCCGGTCTGGCATTGCCCCGCCCGCCCGTCGAGACCAGCATCAGGGTGTCGAGATCTGCCTCGTCATCCAGGAGCGATCCGGTCATGACCTTCCCCCACCTGTTCAGCCCCCTCCAGCTCGGGAACATCGAGCTCCCCAACCGCATCGTCCACGTGCCCACGGACATCAGCTCGTCGCATGCCGACGGCGAGGTCAGCGAGCGCGACATCCACCATCACGGCGACATCGCCCGCGGCGGCACCGGCTTCGTCATCGTGGGCGCGACGACCCCGGACATGAAGACCGGCCGGCCCACCGTGACCTGCCTGGTGGCCGACGGGGACAACTACGTCCCCGGGCTCGCGCGCCTCGCCGACGCGATGCACCGCTATGGCGCGAAGTGCGCGGTCCAGCTCCAGCACCCGGGCCGCCAGTGCGCGATCCCGCGCTACAACACGCTGGGCGCGACCGACCGGGTGCTCAAGCTGCCCTGGTCGGCCGGCCACGAGATCGTCTACGAGAACGCTGAGGAGAAGGGCAAGGAGATCCGCGAGGCGTCGATCCCGGAGATCCTGGAGCTGGTGGACCTGTTCAGCGAGGCGGCCTGGCGGGTGAAGCAGGCGGGCTTCGACGCGGTAGAGCTCCACGCCGCCCACGGCTACCTCCTGTCGGAGTTCATGAGCCCCTACCTCAACATGCGCACCGACCGCTTTGGCGGCAGCTTCGAGAACCGGATGCGGTTCCCGCTGGCGGTCATCGACTCGATCCGCAAGAAGTGCGGCCGCAACTACCCGGTCCTCGTCCGGTACTCGTTCGAGGAGTGGTGCGAGGGCGGCCGGACGCTGGAGGAAGGGCTCGAGACCGCCCGGGTCCTCGAGCGCGCGGGCGTTGCCGCGCTCGACCTGTCGCAGGGCATGCAGGAGAGTCCGGGCGCGGGCTTCGATCCGATGCAGTACCCGCAGGGCTGGGCGACCTATGCCGCCGAGGCGACCAAGCGGGTCGTGAAGATCCCGGTGATCACATCGCATTCCCTGCGCGACCCGGAGTACTGCGAGCAGATCCTGGCCGAAGGCAAGACCGATCTCGTCGGGCTCGCGCGGCAGCTCCTGGCCGATCCGTACTGGCCGGTCAAGGCGCAGTACGGCAAGGTCCGCTCCATCCGCAAGTGCATCTCCTGCCTCGGTGGCTGCTGGCAGGAGTCGCTGATGGCCAAGCACGAGATCGCGTGCTCCATCAACGCCGCCTGCGGCAACCCCGCGTACGCGGACATGCGACCGACGGAGCGGCCGGTGAAGGTCGCCGTCGTGGGCGGCGGACCGGCCGGGATGGAGGCGGCCCGGATCGCCACGGAGCGCGGCCACCACGTGACGCTGTTCGAGCGCGACGGCGAGCTGGGCGGCGCGATGCTCTACGTGTGCCTGGTCCCGGGCAAGGAGAAGATGCGCTGGTACCTGGACTGGATCCGGGACCAGCTGCTCGATCTCAACGTGGACATCCGCCTCAACCACGCGCCGACCGTGGACGAGCTGCGGGCCTTCGACATCGTGCTCAACGCGACCGGCGCCCGGTCGTTCGTGCCCGAAGTCGTCGGCGATACCTCGCAGGTGGTGCCGTTCGAGGAGGCGATGGCCTGTCCCAAGGTCTCCTGCGAGTGCCATCCGGGCGGTCGCAAGATGCACAAGCTCGGCGCCCGGGTGCTGCTGTGGGGTGACCACTACGCCGCGACGGACACCGCGGCCTGGCTGGCCGACATCGGCAAGCAGGTCACGATCGTGACCGAGAACCGCGAGTTCGCGGCGGAGACCGAGGTCATCCACCTGTACGTGCTGCGCAAGCGGTTCGCCCAGGGCGACGCCGAGGTGCTCCACTCCCGGCCGTACAAGCACCCTGTGACCGTGATCACGAGCACCACCGTGGCGGAGATCCGCGACGGCGAGGTCGTGCTCCAGGACAACGACTTCAACCGCACCGTCCTCGAGGTCGACAACGTCGTCACCTGCCACACCCGGCCCGAGCTGGCGCTGTTCGAGGAGCTGCGGGCGGCCGGAATGCACGTGCTCAACGTCGGTGACTCCGTCCGGCCACGGAACCTCTATCACGCCGTCAAGGAGGGCTCCGCGTTCGGGCTGGCCGTGGACCGGCACCTGCTGTTCAACTCCAGCGGAGCGATCCTGGACGACCTGCCGCTGGACGTCCTCGCCCAGCTCACCCGCGAGGAGGGGCCCGCCTACACGACCAAGCGGATGCTGGAGCTGATCGGGGCGAACGGGCAGTAGCCGCTCGGCGCGGCGGGGAGGTGCGCCGAACCGCCGCCAGGCCCCGTCCGGCGCTAGGCCCCGTCCGCCGCGGCCGATTCCACCTCGAACCGCACGTCGAGCGCATAGCGGTCGCCCGGGTAGCGGGACTCGGTCCACTCGATCGGCCGGCCCTGCGTATCGGCGATGATCCGTCGCTCCACCAGGAGCGGCGCATCCCGCTCCATGTCCAGCAGGCGGACGTCATCCGGCGTGGCGGCCTCGGCGCTGATCGTCGCATGGCCACGGCGGAGGTGAAGCCCTGCCCGGGCGAGCGCCTCGTGCAGCGACCCGGCCTCGAGATCCGCGGCCATCACGATGTCGGCGGTGCGGCGCACGAGGATCGCGGTCTCGACCGCGATCGGGATGCCATCGGCCAGGCGCAGGCGCCGCAGCTCCACCACCGGCTCGGTGGGCTGGAGCCCGAGCGCGCCCGCCTCCACGGCGGTGGACGGACGGATCTCGCGGGCGAGGACACGCGAGCTCGGCGTGCGGCCCATGCGCTCCATCTCGTGGGAGAAGGCCATCAGGCGGTCGGCGTGGCGGTGGGCGGGCGGGGCGACGGCGAACGTCCCGCGACCCGGGATGCGCTCCACCAGCCCGTCCTCGGCCAGGCGTCGCATCGCGTTGCGGGCGGTCATCCGGCTGACCCCGAACTCGCGGCACAGCTCCTCGTCGGACGGCAGCCGTGCCCCGGGGCGCATGGTCTCGAGCCGGCCGCGGAGGGTGAGCTCGATCTGCCGGTACTGGGGCAGCCACGGCATCGGCTGCATCACGCCACCCCGGCCCGTTCGGCTCCGTGCACCGCGGCCCCGATCGCCCCGGCCAGCGTCCCGAGCTCGGCGGGGACGATGGTCACCTGGTCGATGGACGTCGTCGTCACCCGTCGCTCGATCTCGGCCCGGATCGGGTCGAACAGGAGGTCCCCGGCTGCCGCCACGCCGCCACCCAGCACGATCCGATCGGGAGAGACCACCGTGATCATGTTGGCGATCCCGATCCCCAGGTAGCGGCCCACGTCGGCCAGCCCCGCCCGGGCACGCCCGTCGCCCGCCAGTGCGGCGCGGACCGCCTCCTCGGCGGTCGAGGTCCCGCAGGCGGCCGCGATCTGGTCGGCCCGGGCGTACGCCTCCACGCAGCCCCGGTTGCCGCAGCCGCACCAGGGCCCGTCGGGATCGATGGTCTGGTGGCCGATCTCGCCGGCCGTCCCGTCGTGACCCTGGTGGACGTGCCCGTCGATCGCGAGCACACCGCCGACGCCGGTCCCCAGCGTGAGCCCGATCATCGAGGAGGCGCCCCGACCCGCTCCCAGCCGCAGCTCGGCGAGGCCGAAGGCCCGGGCATCGTTGATCAGGTACACCGGCACGCCCACCGCGTCGGCCACCGGTCCCGCCACGGGCCGACCTGCCCACGGCCCGGGGACGTTCACGAGGAAGCGCGTCGTCCCGGCGGCCGGGTCGTACAGGCCGGGCACGCCGATGCCCACGCTCAGGACGGGCCCCCACTCGGCGATGGCCGCCGCCGCCACGTCGGCCAGCTGGGCGACGACCATGGCCGGCACCGCGACCTCGTCCGGGACGATCCTCGTGGGTGCCTGGCCGTGGGCCACGGTGGACCACGCGCCGTCATCGTTCGCGACCACGGCCCATTTGAGGTTGGTGGCGCCGAGGTCGAGACCGAGGTGACGTGTCGCAGCCCCCTGGGTCATCGTGTCAGGGCCCTCTGTCCGCGACTCAGGACTCCGCCGTCACGCGGGTGTAGGCGGCGGCGACGAGGACGACGATCGACCCGAACACGATCTGGCGCCACGGCTCGGGCAGGATGATGCTCAGGTATCCCGTCAGCACGGTCAGGATGAGCGCGCCGACGATCGTGCCCCCATACCCGCCCCGACCGCCGAGGATCGACGTCCCGCCGATGACCGCCGCGGCCACCGATGGCAGCAGGTACGGGGTCACGAGCGTCACGCTGGCCGTGTTCGACAGTCCCGACTGCAGCAGCCCGGCGATCGCGGCGAGCACGGCCGAGATGACGTACAGGAGGACGAGCACCTGCCATGAGCGAACGCCCGCCAGCCGCGCCGCCGTGGGATTGTCGCCGACCGCGTACAGCATCCGTCCGTAGCCGGTGCGCCGCAGCAGCAGGATGAGCAGCACCGCGATCGGGACGACCACGACCAGGTTGTTGGGGATGAGATCGCCGGTGAGGCCGGTGCCCAGCGTGCGCAGCTCCGGCGGCACGCCGGACCCGGTCTGCACGTGCTGCAGCTGCCAGACGTTGGAGAAGCCGAGCACGATCAGGCCCATGCCCAGGGTCATGATCAGGGGATGGACGCGGAAGATGCCGGAGCCGATGCCGTTGATGAGCCCGGCCAGGGCGGACGCGCCCAGCGCGACGCCAACGCCCAGCACCCAGCCGCCCGGCTGGTGGACGAAGGTGGCGGTGACGAAGCCCGCCATGGACGCGACGTAGGCGACCGACAGGTCGATCCCGCCGGTGAGCATCGTCAACGTCTGACAGCCCGCCAGGATCGCGAGCACGGCCGCCTGCCGGATGTTGACGGCCGCCCAGCTCGGGGTCACGGTGCCCGGCTGCGTCAGCTGCACGACCACGACCAGCAGGAACAGCAGGATGGTCAGCGGGATGAGCGGGTAGTCGCGCATGAGGTTGCGCCACGTGGCTGGTGCCAGCCAGACGCTGCGACGATCGGTGCTGCTCGCCGAGGTCACGCCTGACGCCTCCTCATCTGGATGAAGCTGCCGACCATGAGCACGCCGATGAGGATGAAGCCCTGGGCGACCAGTCCGTAGTTGGGATCGACACGCATGAAGGTCATGTCGTCGCGGATCAGCTGGAGGACGACGACGGCGACCAGCGGGCCGAAGACGCCCCCCACGCCGCCCGCGAGGCTGACGCCGCCGAGCACGACCGCGGCGATGCTGATCAGCACGTACGTGGGCTCGGGCACCGGGGTGCCGATGCCGGTGCTGGCGGTCAATGACAGGCCGGCGAACGCGGCGATCAGCCCGCCGATCACGTACGACATGAGCTTGGTGCGGTTGACCGGCACGCCGCTCCTGAATGCGGCCAGGCGGTTGCTGCCGATGGCGTACAGCGAGAGGCCCAACCGTGAGCGGGCCAGCGGGATCCAGATCACGGCGACGATGACGAGCAGCACGACGGCGGCCTTGGGGATGAACTCCGCCCCCAGCGGGCCAACGACCAGGTCCTTCAGCCAGCTCGCTGCCGAACCACCGGGGGCAGGCCGCACGAGCAGGGCGAAGCCTGCCCAGATGAAGTACGTCGCCAGGGTCACGACGATGTCGGGCACCTTCGTGAGCACGATCAGGGTGCCGTTGATGGCGCCGAGCAGCACCCCGAGCAGGAGCACCAGGATGACGATGGCGACGGCCACGTCCTCGCCGGGGTAGGTCTTCATCAGGGTCGCGGCGACGCAGCTGGTGAGCGCCATCTGGGAGCTGACGGACAGGTCGATGCCGCCGGAGATGACGATCACGGCCTGCGCCACCGCCGCCAGCGCCAGCGGCAGGACCGAGGTCGCGGTGCTCTGCACGCTGCTCAGGCTGTAGTTCGGGTTGACCAGCTTGGTGAACACGAGCAGCACGGCGAAGAAGCAGAGCAGGCCCAGCGTCCAGGCATGGTTGCGGACGTACCGGCCGGCGCTCTCGGCCGGCGTCGAGCGGGAGTGGTCCACGGCAGCCGCGGTCGTCGTCATGGCTGGCTCACGGTGTGCGAGGCGCCATCGACCGCGCCATCGACTGCCGCCTTCCGGGGTGGCGCTGCGGCGGGCGATGCCTCGGGGAGGTCGGCGCCCGCCGGGAGGTTGTGCGCGGCGCGCAGCAGGGCCACCTCGTCGGCATCCGATGCGGGCAGCTCGGCGACCACCTCGCCGCCGAAGATGACGATGGCCCGATCGCACACGAGCGGAACCTCCTTCAGCTCGGAGGTGTACAGCAGGATCGCGGCGCCCGACGCGGCGAGCTCACGCAGCAGCGGGTAGATCTGGTTCTTGGTGCGGATGTCGATGCCGCGCGTCGGGTCGAAGCAGAGCATCGTCTTGACGCCCTTGGCCACCCACCGGGCGATCGTCACCTTCTGCTGGTTGCCGCCCGACAGGCGGCGGACCTCGCTGCCGGCGCGGGCGTCGATCTGGAGGGTCTCGACCGCCTGGTCGACGGTGCGTCCCTCGCTTCCCAGGTTGATCCAGCCCCAGTGCCGGATGCGGGCGGAGGTCGGCAGCGAGATGTTCTCGCGCACGGATCGCTGCATCAGCAGGGCCTCGGCTCGGTCGGCCGCAACGAAGACCATGCCCATCCGGATCGCATCAGCCGGGTGACGGAGGGAGGTCTGCTTCCCGTCGACCAGCAGCTGGCCGGACGTCGGGCGCGCCGAGCCGGCCAGGATGGCGAACAGCTCGTCCTGCCCCTGGTCCTCGAGCGCGACGACACCCAGGACCTCGCCCGGGTGGAGGTCGAAGGTCACGTTGCGCAGCCGCCGCGCGGCGCCCAGGCTCCGGGCGCTGATCCGCGGGGTCTGCCCGCTGCGCGCGGCAGCGGCCGCCGGCGCCTCGTCCCGCCGGGCGGACGGCATCGCTCCCTCGCCGAGCATGAGCTCCACGATCCTGTCCTCGGAGCCGGCGGTGACGTCGACCACGCCCACCGTCTCGCCGTTGCGCAGCACGGTTGCGCGATGGCAGACGGCGGCGATCTCGATCATGCGGTGCGAGATGAAGATGACCGAGCGATCCTCTCCCTGCTGCTGGACGACCTGCAGCACGCGCTCGGTCATGTTGGCCGGCAGCGCGGCCGTGATCTCGTCGAGCAGCAGCACGTCCGGCCCGATGGCCAGCGCACGGGCGAGATCGACGATCCGGAGCGTCGCCAGCGGCAGCCTGCGCGCGAGGCGCGACAGGTTGAGGCCCTCGCCGAGCTCGTTCAGCCAGTGGCGGAACGGCTCCACCGGCGTCTGTGTCAGCCGAAGGTTGTCGCGGATGTCGAGGTCGGGAATGACGGCCGGCTCCTGGTAGACGGAGACGAGCCCGTTGCGGCGCGCGTCGGCCGGCGAATGGGAGGTGCGCTCGCGCCCGCGAACCGCGATCCGGCCGGCGTCGGGGGTGACGGCACCGGTAAGGATCTTGACGAAGGTGCTCTTGCCGGCACCGTTGGCGCCCATCAGGGCATGAATCTCACCCGGCCGGACCGACAGGGACGCGTGGTCAAGGGCGACCACGGCGCCGTATGTCTTGGAGACGCCGGTCGCCTCGAGCAGCAGGTTGGCGGTGGTGGCAGTCATCGGCTCCTGGACCGGGGTGTGGGGGGCGCCGGCGCGGCCGACGCCCCTCGCTTGACGGGAATGAACGTTACGCGCCGGAGCAGGACGACGGGACCGTGTTCGGGTCGTAGTCGGTCCAGCCCGGGATCGACAGGCTGAGCGGCCAGAGCGGATCCATGCCGGGGACCGAGATCCACGCCTGGAGGTCCGTCTTGCCCTGATCGGTGGTGTTGTCGAGGATCTGCGGGTCGAGCAGGATCGTGTTCGGGCGGCCTGCGCCGGCCGTCTGCTCGACCTGCTGTCCGCTGAGCAGCTTGTATGCGAGGCTGACGCCCGCGCCGCCGACGGACGCCGTGTTGGTCACGGCAGCGCCGACGAGGCCCGGGTAGTCGGTCGGGTTGAGCAGCTGCGCGACGAACGCGCCGATGTCCGCGTCGGCGATCGGCACGAACTTCTTGTTGGCCGACTTGATCGCGTCCACGATCTGCGCGCCCATGCCGGACGCCCAGATGCCGTCGATCTTGTCGTACTTGCCGCTGGAGATCTCGTCATTGGTGATCTGGGTGGCCGTTGCCGGATCCCAGCCGGTGAACGTGCCGCCGGGGTTCTGGACCTTGATGTCCGGGAACTCCTTCAGCGCATTGTTGAAGCCGATGTCGCGATCGGAGTCGGCCGGGTGGCCGGCGAGACCGCGGGTGTACCACACGGTGCCCTTGCCGCCCAGCTGCTTGAACAGCCACTCCGCGCCCAGCTGGGCGTACTTGACCTGGTTGTTGTACAGGTTCCAGGTGTTCGGGTCGGTGACGTAGGCGTCGACCGAGACCGTCACGATGCCCGCGGCATTGGCCTCGGCCAGGGCCGGGTTCAGCGCGTCGGGGTCGTTCGGGTTGAACACGAGTGCGTTGACGTTCTGCGAGATCAGCGTGCGCAGGTCGGACAGCTGGCCGGCAGCATCGGTGTTGCGATGGATGATCGTGATCGGGGTCACGATCTTGTCCGAGCCGAGCGCTGCAGCCTCGGCCTTGGCGGTACAGACCTGCTCCTCGCGGAAGCCGTTGCCCACGCCGCCGCCGTTGGAGTACCCGATCGTGAACGGGCCGGTGGCCGCCGGGGCCTGTGTCTCGGGAGCCATGCTCTCGGGAGCCATGCTCTCGGGGGCAGTGCTCGCGGGCGCCTGCGTCGGGGCCTGGCTCGGGGCCGGGGTGGCCCCGCTGCTGCACGCGCCCACGATGATCGCCATCGCGCTGATGGCGACCAGGCCGCGGGCCCTGTCTAGTTGCTTCATGTGCTGACGCTCCTCCTTGCGGCGGCCTGGCGCTCCAACCTGGAGCATGGTCCGCCATCTGCCTGCATGCCTGCTCATCGCTCGTCGCTTCGTCACCCACCTCCTCGCTGGTCGATCGCACGGGCGAGCCGCCGCGCATGCTCTCGATAGGCTTCGTCGAACAGCGTCCGCGACCGCTCGGCACCCACCACGCTGGGGCGGGTGAGCACCGGAGGCATTGCCCCCAGCTCCACGAGGAGCTCCGCGGTCCGGACCTTGATGGCATTGACGATGGCGACCGCGCCCACGGTGGACCCAGGCCCCACCGGCGTCTCGAGCCCGGCGATGGTCACCAGCGCGTCGGCTGACGGGGTGCACAGGTCGATCACGAGGTCGACCTCGTCCAGCAGGCGGGCGCCGGTCGCGGGATCCGGCGGCGTGGTCGTGGACTGGGCCACCGACGTCACGGCGATCACCCGCACGCCGCGCGCCCTGGCGCCGCGGGCCATCTCGACCGGGACGGCGGTCGCGCCACTGGCCGAGAACACGATCATCACGTCGTGCGGACCGAACGTGAAGTTCGAGAGGATGACCTCGGCCAGGCCCGGGGTTCGCTCGATGAACATCGCCTGGCGCTGGCCGTTGGCGCCCACCACCTGGGTGTGGAAGGTCATCGACAGCTCGACGATCGGGTTGAACCCGGGGTAGGAGCCGTAGCGGGGGAACATCTCCTCCACCGGGATCCGCGAGTGCCCGGTGCCGAACAGGTGGACCAGGCCGTCCGCGGCGATCGCGTCGGCGCACCACCGGCTTGCCGTCTCGATCGGCCCGGCCTGGGTCCCCGCAACGCGCTCGAGCACGCCGATGGCCTCGGCGATCCAGGGGACGGCGGGTGCGGCGGTCATCAGGCTGCCGCCGCCAGCAGCTGCTCGTCCAGCCGCACGGGCTCCCAGCGACCGCTGCGCATCGAGCGGTACGCGGCGTCGAGCGCAGCGTTCACCACGTAGCCGTCGCGAAACGACTCCTGCGGCGCCCGACCCGAACGGAATGCCCCGACAACGTCGGCCATCATCAGGTCGTGACCGTGGACGCGGACCTCGTCCGGCACCGGGAACACCCAGCCCGTCTCCGCGTCCGCCTTCTCCACGAGGTACCCGGCCGGTCGCTCGATGAACGCCTTCAGCGAGCCCACGCTCATGTCCTGGACCATGCGCCCGGCATCGCCGTAGGCCTCGAACCGGCCCTCGAGCCCGCCCTTCGACGACCAAGAGACGTCGCACGTCGCCGCCCGGCCATCGGCGAAGCGCATGACCATGATCGCGTTGTCCTCGCCGGTCGTCCGGTCACCGTGGACGAGCGTCGCACCCCACGCGAACACCTCGCTGATCGCAAGGTCCTTGCCGAACAGGTAGCGCGCGCACTCCGTGCCATGCGACGCCATGTCCAGCAGGGCGCCACCACCGGCCAGCTCCGCGTCCCAGAAGTGCGGCGCGTGAGGACCGCTGTGCCCCTCGCGCGCGCGGAAGGTGGTCAGGCGGCCGATCGAGCCGGCCTCGATCATCTCGTGCATCCGGATCAGCTCCGCGTTGAACACGATGTTCTCGAGGTAGGCGTTGAACAGGCCGGCGTCGCTCACCAGCCGCAGCATCTCGGTCGCCTCACCGGCGTTGCGGCCGAGGGGCTTCGTGCACGCGACCGCCTTGCCGGCGGCGACGGCGGCGCGAACGGCGTCGAGATGCAGGTGATTGGGCAGCGAGACGATCACCAGGTCCACCTCGGGATCGGTGCACAGCGCCTCGATGGACGCGACCGGCCGGCTGCCGAACCGGCGCGCGAACGCCTCGCGCCGTCCCGCCTCGGCGTCGGCGTTCACCGCGACCCGGCAGTCGGGCACGTAGCGGAGCCCGAGCGCGTGGAACTCGCCGATGAACCCGGACCCGAGCATCCCGACCCGGACCTCGCGCCCCGGCTCGGGCATCAGTAGGCGCTCCCGTCGCCGGCCGTGGTCGCGGCCGGGGTGCGGCCCGCCTTGCGGGCCCGGAAGTCCTCGATGATGGTCGCCGTTGCCGTCGCGCCGATCCGGGTGACACCGAGGTCCATGACCTCCAGCAGGGCGTCGAGGGTTCGCACCCCGCCCGCGGCCTTGACCTGGATGTGGGCGGACGTGTTGGCGCGCATCAGCCGCAGGTCGTCATGGGTCGCACCCGACGGCGCGAAGCCGGTGCTGGTCTTGACGAAGTCGGCGCCGGCCGCCTCGGACAGGTGGCACGCGCGGATCTTCTCGTCGTCGGTCAGGTAGGCGTTCTCGAAGATGACCTTGACAATTGCTCCCGCGGCGTGGGCAACCTCGACCACCGCGGCGATGTCGGCCTGGACGTCGGCATCGCGGCCGGACTTGAGCGCCGCAATCTGGAGCACCATGTCCAGCTCGGTCGCGCCGTCGGCCAGCGCCTGGCGTGCCTCGAACACCTTGGTCTCGGTCCGGTGGTTGCCGTGGGGAAACCCGATCGTGGTCCCGACGGCGACGTCGGTGCCGTCGAGGATCGCCCTGGCACGCCGGACGTCCGCGGGGCGGACGCACACGGAGGCAACGTCGTACCTGGCCGCGAGCCGGCAGCCGTCCGCCACGAACGCGTCGTCCAGCTCGGGCCGCAGCAGCGAGTGGTCGATGGTCTTGGCGATATCGCGCTCGGTCAGGTCCGCGATGGAGACGGTCATCTCACTCCGGAAGAGGTCGGTGCTGCCGGTCGTCGCAGCTCAGGAGCGTCCTGTGCCAGGCGGCGGGCCGCCGGAGGTGACGCCAGGGTGCCGGACGGCTTGCGAGATCGTAACAGTCGATAATCGATTACCGATGGTAGAAATGGCACCCGGCGGCGTCAAGCCCCGCTGCCGGCCGGTCCGGGTGCCCTCCGCGAGCCCGCGATGGATGCTCATCGGCAGTACGGCCGGAGGACGTCGCGCGCGATGCGGAAGCCCTGCTTGACCTTGTCGTCGGTCCCCTCGAACCGCCGGTCCTCGTGCTCGATGATGCAGTCGCCCTCGAAGCCCTGGCGATACAGCTCGCTGAACACGACGCTCCAGTCCACGTCGCCCAGGCCCGGGATGCGCGGGATCTGCCAGCCCATGCCCATCGACATGATCCCGCGCTCGTAGAGCCCGTCCGCGTCGATCATCAGGTCCTTGGCCTGGTAGTGGAGGACGTGGGGACCGAACTCCTTGAGGAACCGGCGCATGTCGATCATCTGGAGGATCAGGTGGCTGGGGTCGAAGTTGAGCCCGATCGTGCCGCCCCATTGCTCCAGGATCCGGCGCCACATCCGCGGAGTCGTGGCGATGTTGTGCCCGCCCGGCCACTCGTCGTAGCTGAAGATCATGGGGCAGTTCTCGAGGGTGATCTTCCGGCCATGGTCCTGGGCGAACGCGACGATGTCCGGCCAGATCCTGAGCGCCTGCTCCCAGTTCTGGTCCTGGTTCTTCGCGGCGTCGCCGCCCATGAACGTGTTCACCAGCGGCACGTTCATCTTCTCGGCCGCGGTGATCACGTGGCGGAGATGGCCGATGACCTGCTCGCGGTGGGCGGGATCGGGGTGCAGCGGGTTGGGATAGAAGCCGAGGCCGGAGATCGAGAGGCCCTTCGATGCCAGCTCGCCGGTGATCTCGCCCGCCTGGGCCGGGGACAGGTTGGCGACGTCGATGTGGCTGGTGCCGGCATAGCGCCTGGTCGCCCCGCCGCTCGCGGGCCAGCAGGCGATCTCGAGGACCTCGAACCCCTCGGACACGGCCCAGTCGGCCACCTCCATCAGCGGGGTCTCGGGAAACGGTGCGGTCAGGAAGCCGAGCTTCATCGCGGCGGGCCCTCCTGGGCGTGACGGGTGGCTGGCTGACGGGTCATGGCCGGCGTGCGACCTCGACCCAGCGGCCGGTGCGGGCGCTCTCGAGGACCGCGTCCCCGATCAGCATCTCCTCGTGACCGGCGGCGAAGGTCGCATAGCGCGGGGACGGCGAGGGGCGGCCCGCGATCACGTCGTCGTAGATCGCGCTGAACACGGCACCGAACGTGTCGGCGAAGCCCTCCACGTGACCGCCGGGCAGCCGGGCCGCGGCGGCTCCCGCTGCGTTCATCAGCGCGGGGTTCCGGAGCAGGAGCTCGTTGGGACGGTCGCGGTGACCGATCCACAGCTGCTCCGGCTGCTCCGAATCCCACGCGACGGCGGAGGAGGAGCCGTCGATCTGGTAGGCGAGGCTGTTCTTGCGACCGGGGCTGAGCTGGCTGATCGCGACGCTCCCGCGCGCGCCGCCCTCGTAGCGCAGGAGGAGCGTCGCCACGTCCTCCGTGCGGATCTCCACCGGGACCGTCTCGGCCGCCCGTTCCGTGGAGAACGTGAGCACCGGTCCGACCGGCTTCCGACGGACGGGAATGAACGTGGTGAGGTCAGCCATCACGGCCTCGACCCGGAGACCCGTGAGGAAGCTCGTGAGGTCCAGCCAGTGCGAGCCGATGTCACCCACGGCACGGAGCACGCCACCCCGATCCGTCTCCAGGCGCCAGTTCCAGTCCGTGTCGTACAGCAGCCAGTCCTGGAAGTAGCGCCCCGTGACCAGGCGGACATCACCCAGCCCGCCGTCCGCGACCATCGTCGAGACGTGCTGGTTGAGCGGGTAGAAGCGGATGTTGAAGTTGACGGCGTTGACCAGCCCGGACGCCTCGGCCAGCGCAACGAGCTCCGCGGACTCGGTCGAGGTCATCGCCAGCGGCTTCTCGCACACGACGTGCTTGCCCGCCGCCAGGATCCGCTTGACCTGCGGATGGTGCAGCTCGTTGGGCGAGGTGACGTGGACGACCTCGATGCCGTCGGCGAGCAGCTCGTCCAGGTCCGCGTACGCCCTGGGCACGCCAAGCGCCGCGGCCCGATCCGCACCGAGCTCCGGAGACGACTCCAGCAGGCCGGCGACGCGCACGCCGATCCGACGCAGCGCCTCGATGTGGACGGTGCCGATGAACCCGGTTCCGATGATCGCGGTGCCGATCGCGCTGCGCCTCGACATGACGTGTCGGCTGACCTCCAACCTCGGGCCCTTGACGGTGGCGCAGCGTCCTGCGACCTGGGGCCCCCACACCTGCAAGCAGTCTATACGGCTAGATGGCCTGGCGGACCCACGGCAGGCGATGGGACCAGCGGGCCGCGGGTTCGGTCCGCGCGATCTCGTGGCGTCGCCGACTGGATCAAACGGCCGAGCGAGGATGGCAGGGGCGCGGGACGCGTTTCGTCCGTGACGATCGTACTTCGGCATGTCAAGTGCAAAAGTGCTCTGGACGGACCCGGGCGGGTCGGCCATCATGGCTTCCGTGCGCCCGCGAGCCAGCCTGCCCCGCGATCAGAACGCGGCTCCCCGATCGGTATCCCCGGGGTCTGTTCCGGCCGGGCCGGGTCCGGTCGCGGACGAGGCCCTCGACGCCCTCGTCGCGGTCCTCGACGAGATCCGGAGAGGCAGGTCGCATTCACGTGGCGAGCTGGCGGCGCGGACCGGCCTCAGCCGCGGCGTCGTCGCCCAGCGGGTCGCGGAGCTCATCGACCGGGGCCTGGTCGTGGAGGGCCACCCCGGGCCCAGCACCGGTGGGCGGCCGCCGCGGCTGCTCACCTTCCGCGCCGACGCCGGGCATGTGCTGGTCGCGGATTTCGGCGCGACCAGCATCGACGTCGCCGTCACGACGCTGGACGGCCGGATCCTGGGCCATCACGACGAGCCGGCCGACATCGCGGCCGGGCCGGAGATCGCGCTGGAGCGGGTTGGCGAGCTGTTCGACCGGCTGCGGACGACGATCCGCGGCCTGCCGGGGCGCGCGTGGGGGATCGGCGTCGGCGTGCCCGGGCCGGTCGAGTTCCGCACGGGACGCCCCATCTCGCCGGTGATCATGCCCGGCTGGGACGGCTACCCGATCCGCCAGCGGCTGGGTGCGCGATACGACGCCCCGGTCTGGGTGGACAACGATGTCAACGTGCTGGCACTCGGGGAATGGCGCACCGGGACGGCCGCCGGGCACGACAACGTGATCGTGATCAAGGTGGGAACGGGGATCGGCGCGGGGATCATCGCCGGGGGAGGCTCCACCGGGGAGCCCAGGGTGCTGCGGGCGACGTCGGCCACATCCAGGTGTCGGACGATCCCACCGTGATCTGCCGCTGCGGCAACATCGGCTGCCTGGAGGCGATCGCGGGCGGTGCCGCGATCGCGCGCGATGGAGAGGCGGCCGCACGGGCCGGACGCAGCGAGCGGCTGGGTGCGGTCCTCGAGCGAGCATGGCGCGGTGACCGCGGCCGACGTGGCCCGGGCGGCCGGCTTCGGGGATCCGGTCGCGCTGGCGCTGCTCCAGGCGGCCGGCCATCGCATCGGGGCGATGCTGGCCAGCGTCGTGAACGTGTTCAACCCGTCCCTGATCGTCATCGGCGGCGGCGTCGCCCAGAGCGGGGATGTGCTGCTGGCGGCCATCCGGGAGACCGTCTACCGCCGGTCGCTGCCCCTGGCGACACGCGAGCTCCTCGTCCGGCGCTCGTCGCTGGGTGGCCTGGCCGGCGTGATCGGGGCGTCCTCGATGGTCGTGGACCAGCTGTTCGCGCGCGAGACGCTTGCCCGGTGGGCCGGCGCCGGCGAGCCGTCAGGCATGCCCGAGGTGGCCGTCCCCCTCGACGTTTGACGTACCGCGGCTCGCACGTGCGTCCACCTCGTTCGTGGACCGCCGCCCCGTGCCGGCCGGCGTGGCTCCGGGCAAGGTGGTGGCGACGGCCGAAACCGGCCTGTCCGCACGGAGCACCACCGAATGACCGAGCTCATCTCCATTGCCTGGATCGTCCTGACCGCGGCGGCCTTCGCCACGCCGATCATCCTGCTCATCAAGCTGCTGGGCGGACCCGAGGGGATCGCCATGCACGACCTGGTTGCCGGTCCGGAGCCGGCGCGCTGGCCGCGTGGCGTCCAGGAGACCGAGCCGATCCATTTCCGCCTCGCCGCCCTGTCCGCGCCCAACGCGATCACCGGTTAGCGCAGGCGCCCTTGACCTTCCTCAGGCGCCGGC
This sequence comes from uncultured Chloroflexia bacterium, assembly GCA_963732805.1. Taxonomy (GTDB): domain Bacteria; phylum Chloroflexota; class Limnocylindria; order Limnocylindrales; family CSP1-4; genus CAIXZV01. The sequence goes on along the minus strand of CAVTAW010000001.1, from coordinate 563,184 downwards.
CACGATGCGGTCGAGGAAGTCGCCCGTGGCCGGGTCCTTGAGGATCAGCTTCTCCCGGCCGTCGGGCAGGACCTCGCGCTTGATCACCACTTGGCCGTCGTACAGCTCGGGCGACCCGGCGATCCGCGCCGTGGTCCCGCCGCGCCAGGCGAACAGCTCGACCGGCTCCCAGGCCCGGCTCCGTGCCGAGCGATAGGCCGCGTCCATGACGGCGTTCACGACATAGCCGTCGTAGAAGGTCTCCCGGGGCGCGGTCCCGCCGTCGAGCGCGTTGAGCTGGTCGCTGAACATGTCCACGTAGCCCAGCTCGGACACCTCGTCGCCGACCGGGAACAGCCAGCCCGCCGCCGTCTCGGCCTTCTCGGCCACGTAGCCGCCTCCGCCGCCCGCGGTGAACATCTCGTAGCCGGTGCGCAGGAAGTGGTTGAGCCAGATCGTGCCGTGGGTCCCGGCGACCTCGTCGCGCAGGTCCATCCCGCCCCGGAACGTCCAGCTGACCTCGAACTGGCCGGTGGCACCCGACTCGAACCGGATCAGCGCGATCGCGTTGTCCTCGTCGTCGATCGGGTGCACCAGCGTGTCGGTGGTGCACATGACCTCGACCGGGCGGTTGTCCTTGCCCACGAAGCTGCGGATGATCTCGATGCAGTGGCAGCCCAGGTCGATGATCGCGCCGCCGCCCGTGAGCCGCCCGTCCCAGAACCAGGCGCTGTGCGGTCCCGGGTGCGCCTCCCGGGAGCGGACCCAGGTGACATCGCCCAGCGCCCCGGCCTGGACCGACGCGATGGCCTTGAGCGTCTTGGGCGTGTAGCACAGGTCCTCGAGGTACCCGCCGAACACGCCGGCCTGCTCGACCGCCTCCAGCATCCGCCTGGCCTCGTCCGCGTTGCGACCCAGCGGCTTGGTGCACAGCACGGCCTTGCCCGCCGCCGCGACGGCCTTGACGGCCGCCTCGTGGAGGTGGTTGGGCAGGGCAACGATCACGACGTCCGTGTCCGGGTGCCGGATCGCCGCCTCCATGTCGGCGGTGGACTCGGGGATCCCCCAGCGCTCGCTGAATGCCCGGCCCCGCTCCTCGCTCCGCGAGTACACGACCCGCACCCGGTCACGGCCGCGCTGGCCGTGGAGGGTCATCGTGTAGAAGTCACCGATCAGACCGGTGCCGAGCATGGAGATCGAGTGCTGCTGCATGTCCGCGGGCTCCCTGTGGCGCATGGTGACCGGGGGACGTCTGGTGCCACGATTTTAGGGGCCGCGACGGCGCACGGCGTCGTCCGATGCGGCCGGATGCCCGGCCCCCCGATCAGGCCGGCAGCATGAGCCAGAACGTCGTCCAGCCGCCCTCGCTGGTCACGCCCACCCGGCCACCGGCGGACTCCACCAGCTGGCGGACGATGGCCAGGCCGATCCCCGCCCCCCCACGTTCGCGGTCGCGCGACTTCTCCACGCGGTAGAAGCGCTCCCAGACGCGCGGCAGGTCCTCGCGCGGGATGCCCGGACCGGTGTTCGACACGCGGATGTCGATGCCGTCCGCGTGCCGGGCCGCCGACACCCGGACCTCGCCACCCTCGGGCGTGTAGCGGAGCGCGTTCTGGAGCAGGTTCGCCAGGACCTGGGTCAGCTCGTCGGCCCGCACCCGGGCACGGATCCCACCGGCGACCTCGACGCTCAGCGCGATCGATCGCCGACCCAGGGCCGGGCTCACCAGGTCGGCCGCATTGCGCACGAGGGACGCGACGTCCACCTCCTCCGCGACGCCCGGCAGCTCGCCCGACCCGGCCAGCACGTCGAGCGAAGCGGCCAGGCGGGTGAGCCGGTCCACCTCCTCGCGCAATGAGTCGAACATCGCCGGATCGGGCGGCAGGACCCCGTCGCGGAGTGCTTCCAGGTAGCCCTGGAGGTTGGTGAGCGGCGTCCGCAGCTCGTGCGACGCGTTGACGATGAACTCGCGCCGGATCGCCTCCTGCTCGGCGAGACGCGACGCCATGGTGTTGTACGAGGCCGCGAGCGCGCGCAGCTCGGCGGGCCCTTCCTCCGGCACCCGCGCCGACAGGTCGCCATCCGCGATCCGCGCGGCCGCAGCGGCGAGGTGCTCGATCGGGCGGGCAAGGCGCCGGGCGAGGACCATGGCCAGCGCCAGGGCGACCACGGCCGCCACGGCCGCCGCCAGCACGAACACGATCGTCACGCTCGAGTCGAACATCTCGTGCGCGTGGTCTGCGCTGTCGCCGGCCGCCATCATCAGCGCCTCGAAGGCGTCGCTGCCGACACGCAGCACCCCGATGGCGACGATCACGAGCGCGATCCCGGCGACCGCCAGGGCGGCAACCAGGAACCGGCCCGAGATCCCGATCCGCGGCATGGTCATCGGTTCGCCGTCCGGCCGGGGCTCATCGAACGGAGCCCTGACGCTGGACCGGGGTTGCGGCCCGGTAGCCCGCGCCGCGGACGGTGGCCACGTAGCGTGGCTCGGACGGGTCGTCGCCCAGCTTCTCGCGCAGCCGCTTGACGTACTGGTCGATCGAGCGATCGAGGACGTCGCCCTCGCCGCTGCCGTGGATCGCGTCCAGCAGCTGGTCACGGGTGAGCACGCGACCATCGGCATCGAGGAGCGAGGCCAGCAGCCGGAGCTCGAGGACGCTGAGCGCCACCGGCCGACCGCCCACCGTGGCCTCGTGACGCGCCGGGTCCAGCACGAGGTCGGCGGCGACCAGCACGGTCCCCGGCGGAACGGGCGCGGCCGGACGCTCGGTGCGCCGCAGGATGGTCCGCACGCGCACCACCAGCTCGGCCGGCGAGAATGGCTTGGGCAGGTAGTCATCGGCGCCTTCGGACAGGCCGAGGATCCGGTCCCCCACCGCGCCACGCGCACTCAGGACCAGGATCGGAACGTCGCCCAGCTCCCGGGCGCGGCGGATGACCGCGAGCCCGTCGATCTCCGGGATCATCAGGTCCAGCACCACCAGCCGCGGTGATCGCTCCTCGATGGCCCGCAGCGCCGCGCGACCGTCGGTGGCGGTGACGACGGGGTAGCGCTCCCGCTCGAGATATGTTCGGACCAGCGTCACGATCTTGGGGTCGTCATCCACGACCAGGATCGGGGCACCGTCGGCGGCGGTCGTCGGCATGAGCTGAATCATCGCCGTCCGAAGGCTCCACGGCAACGATGACGGTATCGTGACGGACCGTCGGGCCGGATCCTCCGGGGGTGCCCGGCGCTGCTCCGGGGACCGGCGCTGCCAAGGGAACCGGCGCTGCTTCGAGGAGCTGGAGCTGCGGTCAGCTCACCGCCGGCCGGCCCACGGGCAGCTCGTCCAACAGCACGGCCGACGATGCGTCGACCGGTGCCCGCGACCCGCCCATGAACACCGGGCTCGCGGACAATGCCTCGAAGCTCGCGATCCGCTCCCGGTTCACCAGCACGACGTCGAGGAGCAGCGGATCACCGTTGCGGCCCGTCACCGCGACGATGGCGTCGGTCACGGGGACGAACCGCCTCAGCCGCGACAGCGCGGCCAGGGGCTGGACCGTCGGCGGGCGATGCAGCTTGCCGGTCACGAGGAACGGGCCGACGCTGAGCACGACCGGGTCTTCCAGGGTTCGCTGCCGGCGGGTCGGATCGCCACGACGGCCACGGACCTCGATGAGGTACAGCTCCCGGCGCTCGACCTCGAGCTCATCCACCGCGAGCTCGTGACCATCGTCGAGCGATTCCAGCGTGGCGTCGAAGAACGTGAGCAGGTCTCCCTCGTTGACCTCGTCGCTCACCCGCCCGTCGCCGAGGTCCACGCCTCCACGGACCCTGCAATCCTCCGCCCATGCCACCAGCTGCTCGCGCACGGCCTCGCTCCTGAGCCTCCACGGGTCGCGCCACCAGGCGTCATCAACAGCGCGGAGCATACCCTGCGGCGCCAGCGCCGGATCGTGCCAGGGTCAGGGCAGGGCGGCGACGGCCTGGGCGGCCAGGTCCGGGTCGGCCGCCGTGACCGTGATCACGATCCCGTTGCGCGTGAGGAGGTAGTCCATCGGACCCTCGTCCCCGTAGTTCACCCGGGTCACCTCCTGGCCCGACAGCGTCACGGTGTCGGTCGTGACCCCGGCGCCCGAGGCTGCCAGCCACGAATTCGAGCACCAGCTGGCGCACGGCGGCGAGGTCCATCCCGTTCACCGCGAACGCGGTCAGGTACAGGTCCGCGTTGCCGGCAGCGTCAGATGCCTGCGCGAGCCGGAGATCGCTGGGCTGCTTGCCTGCCGAGCGGAGGGCGGCCGCGATCGCCCGGCTGCCCTGGTCGTCGCCCAGGATGGAGTCACCCGTCACGCTGTCGGCGGTGAGCTGGACATTGCCCACGGCGGATGGCAGGGCGGCCTCGAGCTCCGGGGCCGCCGGGCTGTCGGAGGGCAGGAACGCGTCAGACGGCAGCGCGGAGGCCGAGGCGCCGGGGCTCCCGGCGTCGATGGTGCCGATCGGCATGTTGCCACCGTCGCCACCCATCGCGAGGTCGAAGGCAGACGCGACGATGTCCACCTCGTCGGACGTGGCGTCACCCGATGCCGCCAGGTACACCACGACGTCGGCATGCCGGAGCTGGAGGAACGTGGCCCCGCTGTCGTCGACGGCACTGAACCCCTGGTCGCCGAGGTCGTTGCGGGTCGTGACCTGCTGGCCCGCGGCGGTCGCCGCGTCGGCCGACCGAGTCACGGAGTCCGCGGCGCCCTGCGGGTAGCACGTGATGGTCGCGTAGATCACGGCCTGGTTCGTCGTGCTGTCCGCCGGAGCCGGCCCCAGGAAGGTCATCGATTTGCGGGACACGTCGTACTGGCTGGCGCTGATCGTCCAGCCGGCGGGAAGATCCGTCGCCGTGGGCGTTGTGTCCCAGGCCGTCGTCTGGCACGACGCACCGCCGGGAGCGAGCAGCTGCCATGCCGCCAGACCGGTGGCCACGATGCCCAGCACGAGCGCCGCCACGGCGATCCGGCGCGTGGTCCGCCCCGAACGGGCAAGCAGGGCACGCTCATCGGACGGCCGGAGGCGCCCCGACCCGGTCGGAGGCGCGGGGAGAGGGCTCCGGGAGGCGGACATCCCGCTAAGGATGCCCTGCCCGGCTGAGCATTGCCTGAGAGCCGCGATCGACGCGGCGCTCGACGTCGCCCGTCGGCGGGCGGCTACCCGGGCCCGTCAGCGGGACCGCATCCGGTTGTTTCGCGGGTTGTGCTCCAGCTCGGCCAGCCCGAGCGCCTCCAGCAGCGGCGGGAGGTACACGCCGAACCGCCCGCGGTAACCCTTTCGCGTGCCGTACCAGCCGCCCACGGGGTTGGTGTCGGATCGACCCCATGCCTCGACCGATCCGTCCGGCGCCGGCTTCTGCTCGTCGGCGCCGCCGAGCGCCACCCAGTCACCCTGCTCCCCGAGCCAGGCGTGCAGGTCGTCGATCGCCCGGAGCTGGTAGCGAAGCTGCGTGCTGCCGACCTGGCACACCAGGGCCGGTGGGTCCGCCGACTCGTCGCGCCACATCTGGTAGGCCGATCCGCCGTTGGCGGTGGTCAGCTGCCACGGATCCTCGCGGGTGCCGGTACCGGTCATGGGGAGCCCTCCAGTCCATCCATCGGCTGCCCGCGGCCCGCGGGCGTGGTGTCAGCCCGAACGGACGTCGACGCTGAAGTCGAGGTAGGCCCTGAGCATGGTCAGCGCCTCCGCCCAGGATTCGATCGCCGCGGCCCAGGCGTCCAGTCCGCGCGGCGAGTCGATCGGGAATGGGCCGTCCTCGACCGTGACGAGGCTGCCGTAGCCCACCGACTGCACGGTGACCCGAACCGTCGTCACCACCGTGTCGTCGGATGCCCACGGTCGCCGGAACACGAACGTGTCGTCGGGGTGGACCTCGAGGATGTCCCACCACACGCTCGCGTCCGCCCACAGGAGCACGCTGCGGGCGCCGACGGCCAGCGCCCCGTCGATCCGGTCGGGCAGCCAGCGGGCAAGGTCCTCCGGATCGGTCCAGGCGCGGAAGGCCCGCTCGGCGGACGCGTCAAGACGCCGCTCCATTCGGATCCGCCGGACCGTGCCGGCCGCCGGAATGCCGGGCTGGTCAGCGTTCATGCCTCGTCCTCGTGTGCCGGGCTGCGATCGTCACGGTGGGGCCGGACGCCGCCGACGTCCACGGTGCCACACCCGGCCGCCATGCGCAGGCGGCCCCGCGCCACCCGGCGGTAGCATCAGCCCGTGACCGAACGGCGATCCTGATGCGGCTGTACCTGATCACCTGCGACATCCTGGCGCGGCCGGCCTACCTGTGTGCCGCCCGCTCTCCCCACGTGGTGGACGTGACGATGTTTCCGCGCGGCCTCCACGACGATCCGCCCGATCTCCGGGCGCGGCTCCAGGCCGCGATCAACGAGGCGCCGCCGGGCTACGACGCGATCGTCCTGGGCTACGGCCTGTGTGGCGGCGCGACGGCCGGGATCGAGGCGCGGACGGTGCCCGTGGTGCTGCCCAGGGCCCACGACTGCATCACGTTGTTCCTGGGCACCCGCGAACGCTACGGCGAGGAGACCGGCAACCGCGAGCCCACCTACTGGTACGTGGCCGACCAGCTCGAGCGCCTCGGCGGGCCGCGTCACCCGGCGGCGAACATGGGCGCCGGGTTCGCGAGCGACACCGAGGAGGAGCTCGTCGCCGTCCGCGCCGAGTACGTCGCGAAGTACGGGGAGGACAACGCGGACTACCTGATGGAGGTCCTGGGCGCCTGGCGGACGCACTACGGGCGAGGCGCGTTCATCGCGATGGGCGTGGCCGACGAGACGAGCGCCGAGGCGGTCGCCCGCGACCAGGCCGAGCGCCGCGGCTGGGCGTTCGAGCGGATCGAGGGCAGCCTGCTCCTGCTGCGCCGCCTGATCGACGGCGACTGGAACGAGGACATGCTGGTGCTTCGGCCCGGCGAGCGCCTGGCGATGAGCTACGACGACGAGGTGGTCAAGGCGATCCCCGCCGCCGGCGCCTGAGCGACGCTCCGGTCACGGGACGTGGCACGCGAACGCCTGAGGGACGGTCCGGTCCCGGAGGACAGCGTCGCGCGGACGCCCGTCGCGTCACCCCGCAGCCGCGAGCTCCCCGGCCCGGAACGCGGCCACGTACGCGCCGCCGAACGGATCGCGCCCCAGCAGCATGTCGGCGGCCAGCTGGTAGGCGCGGCTGTCACGGTCGCCGGCGAACACGCGGCCGAGGTCGGAGGCGACCGGATCGATGATTCCGCTGTCGATGCCGGCCTCCGCGGCGAGGTCGATGAACACGTCGTTCAGCAGCCTGCGTTCCGGCATCCCGAACGAGACGTTCGACAGCCCGCCGGTCAGGTGGATCGTGTCGCCGTACTCCGCGCGCATCCGGCGCGCGGTCTCCAGGACGTGGGCCGGAGCCTCCGGCTCGACCGCGACCGGCAGCACCAGCGGGTCTACGTACAGCAGCTCGGGCGGGATCCGGCGACCGATCGCCTCCTCGAGCAGCGCGACCGCGTTGGCGACCCGCTCGTCGGCGTTGGCGGGCATGCCCGAGCGACCGCTGGCCGCGATGATGACCGCGCAGTCGCCCGAGGCTGCCAGCTCCAGCACCTCCGGACGTTCCAGCGAGGCCGAGTTGAGCAGCAGCCGCCCGGCCGGCCGGGCGGACGCCATCACGCCCGCCTCGAGGACCCGTACGTCCGAGGAATCGATCGAGGCCGGAATGCGGGCGGTCGCCTCGACCACCGAGACAAGCCACGTGATCGCCCGCGCCCGCGTCTCCGAGTCCGGGGCGACCTCGTCCGCGTTGAGGTCGAGCCAGTCGGCGCCGGCGGCCTCCTGGCGCGCCGCCATCGCCTGGACGTACGCACCCGCGAGATCCGCGTTGTCGCCCCCGTCGAGGCCCCAGCGGATGGCGCTCGCCACGTGCTTGATCCGGCCCGCCTCGAAGTCGCGCGCACCGGCCACCGCCGGGTGGACCGGGAGCACCCGCTGCTCCCCGCCTGCTGCCTCGAACACGATCCCGACCCGCCCGTCGTCGAGCTCGGTGGCGTGACGTCCGGTCCGCTTCAGGATCCGGGTGGCATGGATGTTCTCCCCGATGACGAGGAACGGGTTGCCCGTGCGGTCAAGCCTCATGCGTCGATCCTTTCTGGCCACCGAAGTGGTCGCGCCCGAGAAACGTGTTGGCCCAGGCGCTGGTCCGTCGGAGCGAGTTGTCCTGCATCACCGGGCGTCGGTCGAGCATCGTGCTCTCCTCGCCGTAGGCCTTGAGCCGGCGGTAGGCCTCCGCCCACACGCACGGCTTGTCGGGCACCTCGCACCGGCCGTCGTGCGATCCGCCGCACGGCCCGTTGCGCTGGTTCTTGGCGCACTGGCTCTCCGGGCACAGGTACGCCACGTCGGGCAACGAGCAGTCGCCGCAGTCGCGGCAGTCGAACAACGGCACCTTGACCGCCTGCTCCAGGACATGGAGCGGTCCGCCCAGGTGGGCGCGCTCGATGCGGCCGTAGACCTTGCCCCACACCTCGAAGCCTGGCGTGCCGGGTTCGAACACCCGCTCGTGGAGCATCCGGTTGGCCTTGTAGAACGGCGCAACCCGGGCCCTGGCCCGCCGCCGTGCCTCGGGCGTGAGAGAGCGCACGTAGGCCGGGTTCAGCTGGTCGGTGTTGAGACCGGCACCGTCCGGCTCGAACAGGTTGAAGGCGCCGGGGATGGGGAAGCTGACATCCGCCACGAGATCGCGCCAGTCACCCTCGGCGAATGCGTCCGCGAACTCGAGGATCCGCCCGATCTCCCCCGCGTCGCGATGCCCGGACAGGTAGATGCCGCGATAGCCCAGCCCCCGGGCGACCGCCAGCTGCCGGGCCGCGAACTCCAGGAAGAACGCGCGCCCCTTGTCGGGAGCGGCGGCCCGGCGCTCGACCATCGCCAGCAGGTCGTCGGTGACCACGCAGCCCGGCACGCTGCCGGCGTGGAACGCGCGCGCGACCCCGCGGTTGAGGATGTAGGCGTTGGCGATCACGGGGATCTCGATGCCTTCCCGGCGCATCACCCGCAGCAGCTCATCCTGCTTGCGCGCGTCATACCCCACCTGCGAGATCGCGTAGTCCGCACCGCTGCGGACCTTGAGCGCCAGCTTCAGGTACTGCGGGATGAGCTCGCGCTCGAAGCGCTTGACGTTGGAGATGGCACAGCCCAGGAAGAACGAATGGGCGTCAGCGTCCGGCAGGCCGTCGGCCGCGGCGCGCGCGACGGCGGCCTCGCCGAGCTCCCGGAACAGCGACAGCAGCCCGACCGAATCGATGTCGAACACCGGCCGCGACAGCCCCTCGTAGCCCTCGACCGGGTAGTCGCCCGAGACGGCCAGGATCGTCGTCAGGCCGCGGCTCAGCAGGTCCCAGCCCAGGCTCTGGAGCCCATTGCGGTTCCGGTCCCGGCAGGCGACATGGACGATGACGTCGTGCCCCAGCGCGACGACCGGCTGGGCGGGGGTGCCCGGGCTGAGGCGCGCGTGGCCACCCGCGTTGTCGGTGATCGACAGGGCCGTGATGCGCGCGTCACCCGCCAGGTCGACCGCCATCTTGAGCGGCTTCTCGCCCCGTGCGTCATCCAGCTCGCCGGCCCACGGGACGAGCTCGATCACGGTGGCGAAGTCGGTCGTCCGGGTGAGCGTCTCGCGGAATGACATGGGGAACCTCAGGAAGCGATGGGTTCGAACAGCGTGCCGTCGGTGAACAGGTCGAAGAAGTCCGGCTCGGACTCGAGCTCCACGTGCTCGATGCGCGCGACCAGCTGCTCCAGCGCGGCGCGCCGTCGCAGGGACAGCAGGAGCGCCCGGGCACCGGCGATGGACGCGTTCCCGGTCCGCACCACGCGTGCGGCGGGCACCGGGACCAGCAGCCCGATGTCGATCGCCGACCCGGCATCGAGCGCGTTGGCAAATCCGCCCGCCAGGTACACGCGGTCGACGTCGCCCGGATCGAGGCCCAGGCGGCGGAGCAGGACTCGCTCGCCCACCGCCGTCGCGGCCTTGGCCACGGCCAGGTGGCCGACGTCGCCGCGACTGAACACGATCCGCCGATCGGGGACGATCGGGATCTCGGGGTCCCGTCCGGGAAAGGCGCCCCGCGCAGTCATCCAGGCCGCCCGCCGGAGCTCGGCGAGCAGGTCCACCAGCCCCGAGCCGCAGATGCCCTCGGGGACGGCGTCACCGATGGTCCGGATGTCGAACTGCCCGTCGCGCAGCCGGACCGCCTCGATGGCGCCCTCGGCACCGGGCATCCCGAACCGGACGCCACCACCCTCGAACGCGGGGCCGGCCGGACCGGACGCGGCCAAGACCCGCCGCCCGTCGGACGCCAGCACCTCGGTGTTCGTCCCGATGTCCACCAGCAGGAACGAGCCGCCCCGCTCGACCGCATGACACGCGACCAGGTCGGCCGCGGCGTCCGCGCCCACGTGGCTCGCGATCAGCGGGCCGCCGGTGACCCGGGCGCGCGGATTGACCAGCAGCCCCAGCTCGTGCGCGCGGCGCGTGACCGCCGTCGTCGCCGTGGTGCCGGCGCGTCGCGCGGTCTCCGAGACGGACCGGTACGGGAGGTGTCCGAGCGGGCCGACATCGAGCCCGAAGGCAAGGTCGCGCATCGTCGGGTTGCCGACCAGGTACACCTCGCCCACCCGCCGACGATCCACACCCAGGGCCAGGTAGAGCCGCCGGAGCTCGTGGTTGACGGCGCGGCGCAGCGCCTGCCGGAGCTCGCCCGGGTGCTCGGCGTCGTAGGAGATCCTGGTCATGACGTCGCTGCCGCCAAAGCGCTGGGGATTCTCGAACGCGGCGACGGCGAGGATCGTGCCGTGCGCGAGGTCCACGATCTCGAGCACGACCGTGGTGGTCCCGACATCGATCGCCAAGCCCAGGGGGGAGCCGATGACCGGGCCCAGGTCCGTGCCGTCGTCGGCCACCATGCGGCCGGCGACGACGATCACGGCGGGGTCCACCTCGGCTGTCTCGGCCTCCGGGGCGAGCTGGATCCGGAGGCGGCGGCGGAGCACGGCGAACTCGAGGTCCCGTTCGGCGCGCTCGACACGGGCCTGGCACGCGAGGCGGAACCCCGGCGCCAGGAAGTCCTCGGGTGCCGTGGGGGCTGACAGCTGGTCGCCGCCCGCTCGGATCTCGACCACGCACTCGTGGCAGCGGCCGGTCTGCCGGCACGAGGCGGGGACGACCACCGCGAGCTCGGCGGCGTCATCGAACAGCAGGCGACCGGGCACGAGCGGACGCCGCTCGGTCCCGTGGACGATGTCGGGCATCAGCATCCAGTCTCGCGATCGGCGCGCCGCAGCCGGATGGTCCGTCGGACCCTTCGCTGGGGACCTTCCGCCCTATCGCGGACCGCCTCCCGCGGGCGACGCTGCAGGGCAGCTGATCCGCTGTGAAGGGGGTCTGTGGGTTCCCATACCCCGATTCCGGACGCGCCCACGATCGCGCGCTCGCCTCGCTACGACCGGCTCACCCCGGCGGATTGCGCGCGCCTGCACGACGCGAGCGTGTCGATCCTGGAGCGGACCGGTGTCCGCCTCCACGATGCCGAAGCGGTGGCCCGGCTGCACGGTGCCGGCGCACGGATCGGCAATGACGGCCGGGTGTTCGTGCCCGGATCGCTGGTCGAGTGGGCGCTCGAGCTCGCCCCGCGCGCGATCACGCTCCATGACCGCTCCGGGCGCCCTGCCGCGGCGCTGGAGGGCGACCAGGTCCACTTCGGTCCCGGATCGGACTGCCTCAACATCCTCGATCACCGGACCGGCGAGCGACGACCGGCGCTGCTGGCCGACGTGCGCGACGGGATCACGCTGGTGGACGCGCTGCCTGACATGGCGTTCGCGATGTCGATGTTCCTGCCCTCGGACCTGGACCCGGACATGGCCGACCGGCAGCAGATGGCGGTGATGCTGGAGCGGACCACCAAGCCCCTCGTCGTGGTGACCTACGACGTCGAGGCGATGCTCGACGCGATCGCGATGGCCGAGGCCGTGGCCGGCGGGGCCGAGGCGCTCCGCGAGCGACCCAACCTCGCCCTGTACATCAACGTCACCCGCGGCCTCGTGCACAACGGCGACTCGCTGCGCAAACTGCTGATCCTCGCCGAGCGCGGGCTGCCGGCCATCTGGGTCCCGGTGACGTCGGGCGGCACGACCGGACCCGTGACCACGGCCGGCAACATGGCCCTCAACACCGCGGGCGTGCTGGTCGGCGTCGTCCTGACGCAGCTCGTCCGGCCCGGAGCGCCGCTGATCATCCCGGCCTTCGGCGGTGACGCCCTGGACCTCCGGACGATGGTCGACCCCTACGCCGAGCCCGACCATCGAGGCGTCCCCGCGGCCCTCGCCCACCACTACGGGTTGCCCATGTTCAGCCTCGCGGGCGGCAGTGACGCCAAGGTCGTGGACCAGCAGGCGGCCGCGGAAGCCGCGCTCACGATGCTCGTGGATGCCCTGGCCGGCGGGCATCTCATCCACGACAGCGGGTACCTGGAGTCCGGGCTGACCGGGTCGCTGGCGCAGCTTGCGGTGTGCGACGAGATCGCCGCCTGGATCCGCGCTGCGATCGCGCCCGTGGCGATCGACGACGAGACGCTCGCGCTCGACCTCATCGATGAGCTGGGTCCCGACGGCTCGTTCCTCGACACGCCCCACACGTTCACCCACTACCGCGAGCGGTGGTACCCGACGCTCATCGACCGCGCGAGCCGCGGCGCATGGACCGCCCGCGGGGCGCGCACGATGGGCGAGCGAGCCGCGGCCAGGGTGAACGAGCTGCTCGCCTCGCACGAGCCGCCGCCACTCCCCGACGAGGCGAGGACGGCCATCGCCGCGGTCCTCGAGCGAGCCGCCGCGATTCCGCGGGCGGGTCCGCTGCCCTGACCCTCCCTTCATCGGGCGGCTCCGCCCACCAGGCGCGACCAGCGACCAGGACCATCCACCACCATCCACGATCCGGACCAGCGACAGGACCCTCGACCAGGACGACGGTCGGCGACGACGACACGGACCACGCAGATCTCCACCGGGCGGTGGGCCCAACGAGCAAAGGAGCAACCCATGGCGGACGAGCTGTTCGCGGCGATGCGGCAGGCGATCATCGACGGCGACCCGGCACGTGCGGTCGCGCTGGCCGAGGAGGCGCTCGCGACGGGCGTCAAGCCGCTGGACGCCATCGACCAGGGCTTCGTGCCCGGACTGTCCTACGTCGGCGAGCAGTTCGGCGCCGGCGAGCTGTTTCTGCCCGACATGATGCTGGCCGCGCGCGCCATGCAGAAGGCCGTGGACGTGCTGGAGCCGACGATGCAGCGCGAGGCGACCACGCGCAGCGTCGTCGGGCGCGTCGTGATCGGGACGGTCAAGGGCGACATCCACGAGATCGGCAAAAACCTCGTGGGGATGATGCTGTCGACCTCGGGCTTCGAGGTCCACGATCTCGGGGTCGACGTGTCACCGGAGCAATTCGTCGAGGCTGCCCGCGAGCACAACGCGGACATCGTCGGCGTGTCGGCGCTGCTGACCACCACCATGGCCGGCCAGCGGACGGTCGTGGAGGCGATTGCCGCCGCCGGCCTCCGGCCCAAGGTCCGGGTGATGGTGGGCGGCGCTCCCGCGAGTCAGCAGTGGGCCTCCGAGATCGGCGCCGACGGGTACAGCGAGGACGCGATCGGGGCCGTCGCCCTGGCCCGGCGCCTGGTCGGCGCCGGCGACACCGCGGCCGTCTGAGCCCGGCCGAGCGATGACCATGACCACGACCACGACTTCGACTACGACTCCGACCAGCTCGACCCCTGCCGCAGCTCCGTCCGCGTCGGGGCCGAGGCTCGAGATCCTGTCCCCCGCCGAGATCCGGCGGATCCACGAGGCGACGCTCGAGATCATCGAGCGAGTCGGCGTCCGGTTCCCGTCGGCCCGCGCACTCGACATCTGGGCCGCCAACGGCGCCACCGTGGACCGGGCAACGTCCGTCGTCCGCGTCCCGGCCCACATCATGGAGGCGGCCCTGCGGACGGCCCCGCCCGTCTACACGCTGGCCGGTCGCGACCCGGCGCGCGACCTGCCGCTCGACGGACACCACGTCCACCTGGGCACCGACGGCTGCGGGATCGAGGTCCTCGACCCGTGGACCCTGGCGGTCCGGCGCTCCGCGCTCGGGGACGTGGCCGACATCGCGCGCGTCGCCGACGCCCTCGACGAGATCGCCTTCCACTGGGTCGCCGTCTCGGCCCAGGACCGGCCGCCCGCGACGCGCTCGCTGGACGAGCTGCTCGCGGTGTGGCGAAACTCGACCAAGCACGTCCAGAGCGAGAGCATCGTGACGCCCGAGGACACGGCGACCGCGATCGAGATGGCGGCCGCCATCGTCGGTGGTCGCGCGGCGCTTCGCGAGCGGCCGGTCCTGTCGCTGATGCAGTGCACCATCAGCCCGCTCGCGCATGACGGGGGCCCGATCGAGGCCGCCCTTGTGTCGGCCGAGGCGGGCGTCCCGGTCGGCTTCATGACCATGGCGTCGTGCGCCTTCAGCGGGCCGGCCACGGTGGCGGGCTCGCTCGTGGTCGGCAACGCAGAGGTCATCACCGCACTGGCCCTGATGCAGCTGGCGTACCCGGGCTCGCCCGTCTACTACGCCGCGGCGCAGACGGCGATGGACCTGCGTTCCGGCGCATACACGGGCGGCGGCCCCGAGGACTTCCTGTTCGGCGCGGTCACCAACCAGCTGGCCGACTTCTACGACGTGCCGCTCTCGATGGGCGCGTATGCCACGGGTGCCAAGCGCTCCGACTGGCAGGCGGGTCTCGAGAACGGGCTCTCGGCGTTCATGGCCTCGGTCACCGGGTCGGACATGCTGCTCGGTGCCGGGCTGCTCCACGGGAGCCGGATCTGGTCGTACGAGCAGCTGGTGCTGGACACCGAGATCGACAGCATCGTCAAGGCGATGCTGCGGGGCGTCCCGGTGGACGATGCGTCGCTGGCGCTGGACGTGATCGCCGAGGTCGGGCCAGGCGGCGAGTACCTCACCGCCGCCCACACCCGGTCCACGATGCGCGGGCTGTGGCAGGCGCGTTACCTCGACCGCCGGCCGTACAGCCAGTGGGAAGCGGACCCGGACAAGCCCCATCGCGACGCGCTGGAGCGAGCCCGGAGCCTGCTCCGGAATCACCGTCCGGAGCCGATCGATCCGGCGCTCGACGCAGAGCTGGACCGGATGATCGCGGCACATGGCGAGCGGTCCGCGGCGCCACACGGCGAGCGTTCCGCCGCGACAGGCTCGGGCCCCGCGGCAGCTGCGGGCACCGCCTGACGGGCGACCACTGACAATCTCGCGGCCGCGGCACGCGTCGAGCAGGTTCGGCGGGCCACGGCCGCACCCAGCCCCGGCGACCGGCCCACCCGGCGGTCGCCCGTCAAGCCCAGGAGGGCCGTCCCTCATGCGACCCAGCTTCGAGCTCCTCGACCGCGACCTCGTCGACCGGATCGTCGTCGAGGCGCTCCAGCTGCTGCGCGAGCCAGGCATCAAGGTCGAGGAGCCGGAGGCGATCCACCTGCTGGAGGCCGCGGGTGCCCGGACCGACGGCGATCGCGTCCGCATCCCGGAGACGCTGGTCCGGCGGGCCCTGGACACGGCCCCGGGAGCGTTCGACCTGTTCGACCGCGCGGGCGAGCCGGCGGTTCGCTACGGCCGAGGCGCCGTCCACTTCGATCCCGGATCGTCCGGCGTGGCCGTGCTGGACCCCGAGACGCTCGACGCGCGGCAGTCGCAGGCCGCCGACCTTGCCCGCCTGATCCGGGTCGCCGACGCCCTGGGTGCCTACGACGCGGTGTCGACCGCCATC
This sequence comes from uncultured Chloroflexia bacterium, assembly GCA_963732805.1. Classification (GTDB taxonomy): domain Bacteria; phylum Chloroflexota; class Limnocylindria; order Limnocylindrales; family CSP1-4; genus CAIXZV01. The sequence continues at coordinate 547,318 of CAVTAW010000001.1, read as the reverse complement.
GTGTGCCATGACGTGCCAACGCAGATCGGGGACCTGTACCGCCTGTTCGTGGTCCTGGTCCACTCCTCGAAGCCGGTCGTGACGGGTGCGTTCACGCCTCGCGGATCGGGCGTCATGCTGGACCTGCTGGCGACCGACGCGGGGGGCCGCGAGGCGCTCGCCGAGCGGCCGCGGGCCGTGTTCGACGTGTGCCCTTCCCCGCCGCTCACCTGGTCCGAGTTCGCCTGCCGGAACGTGATGGACCTTGGCCGGGCGCACGTGCCGGCGGAGCTGATCTCGATGCCGCTGGCGGGGGTTGCGGCCCCGGTCACGCTGGTCGGCGCGATCGTCCAGCACGCCGCCGAATCGCTGGCAGGCGTCGTGCTGCACCAGCTGGTGGCGGCCGGTTCCCCTATCGTCTGGGGCGGAGCTCCCACCATCGTGGACATGCGCACCGGCTCAACGCCCATGGGCGCGATCGAGACCGCGATGATCGACGCCGGGTATGCGGCTGTCGGCAGGTCGCTCGGCCTGCCCACGCATGCGTACCTGGGGGCGACCGATTCCAAGATCGTCGACGCGCAGGCCGGGCTCGAGACGGGGATGACCGCGTTGATCGGCGGCCTGGCCGGGATCGACATGATCTCCGGGGCCGGGATGCTGGACTTCCTGCTCGTCCAGAGCCCGGAGAAGCTGGTGATCGACGCCGATGCGATCGGCATGGTCCAGCGGCTCCTGCGGGGCGTCGGAACGCCAACCGAGACGCTGGCCACCGGATTCTTCGAGGCGGCGGGACCGGAAGGGCGGTTCCTGGAGCTCCAGGACACTCGCCGCCTGTTCCGCGGCGAGCAGTTCCTGCCTTCGCCGATCGTCGACCGGAGCTCGCGCCGGGCGTGGCTCGACGCCGGTGGGCAGGATGCGTTCGCCAGGGCCCGGACCCGGGTTGACGAGCTGATCGCCGGACACCGCCTGCCGGAGCTCGATCCCGACGTCGCGGCGGCGCTCGTCGCCACCGTTCGGGCGGCAGGGGCTCCGTTCGGCCTGGCAGGTCTGCCGGGCGTGCCGCGGGGCTGGCCGCGGCGGCGCGGTAGATCGCCCACGCTGCCGTTACACGGCGCGATCGCCGGCCCGCGGCAGGGATCGCCGGCCCGCGGCGGGGATCGCCGGCTCGCGGCGGGGATCGCCGGCCCGCGGCGGGATCGCCGGCCCGCGGCGGGGATCGCGCGTCCACCTGTGGTCTCGCACGCCACGATTCCGGTCTTTCGGGCGATGGCACCGCCGCTCCGTCGCCTTCGTGGCGCCACGCGCCACGATTGCGGCATGAAGCGGCGGTGCAGGCCGGATAAGGCACCGACAAGGGCGACGTCGTTGACTGTGGCGCCACACCTCGCCTCAGCCGCAGGACGTGCCATGGGCGAGACCCGGGTCCCGCGCCACATCCGCGAACGGCAGCGCCACGTTCGCGCCGCGGTCGCCGCCGAGATCAGGCGCGTTCGCCAGGACGAGAACGTCTCGCTCCGCCGGCTCGGCCAGGCGGTCGGAGTCGATCCCAGCCACCTGGCTCGCGTGGAGGCTGGCGACCGGTCGGTCAGCATCGACGCGCTCGTGGCCGCCGCCGCCGGCCTGGGTCATGATGTCTCGGTCCGGCTATTCCCGACGAGCGGGCCGCGCCTCCGGGATCACCTCCAGGCACGCATGATCGAGGCCCTGCCGGCGGCGCTTCACCCTCGATGGATCGCCCGGCTGGAGGTCAGGGTCCACCGGCCGGTGCGCGGCGTGATCGATATCGTCCTCCAGGACCGCGAGCGTGCCGACCTCGTCGCCGGGGAAGGACACAGCGCGCTTCATGCGGTCGAGCGGCAGCTTCGTTGGGCGGGGCAGAAGGCCGACGCCCTGCCATCGGCGCGTGGCTGGCCCTGGGCGGACTGGCCGGAGGAGCCGCGGATCGGACGGCTGCTGATCCTCCGGTCGACCAGCGCCATGCGGGACCTGGTGGGTGCCGTGCCGGCCACGTTCGGTGCCGCCTATCCGGGACGGACGGCCGACGCGGTCCACGCCCTCACCTCCGCGGGCGTGCCGTGGCCGGCGGGTGGCGCCATCGTGTGGGTGCGCGTCGATGGTGCGGCAACCAGGCTGCTGGCGGGACCGCCGCGCGGCGTACGGACGTAGGCAGGGCCGACAGCGCCCGGGCCGGTCAGCGCATCGATTCGGCGATGGCGATCGTCGCGTCGCGGCCCAGCGCGGACTCGAGCCGGTACAACGTCCCATCCCGCGAGAACACCAGCGAGTCCCCGGCCAGCGCCGAACGGAGCACGCCGGCCATGCTGTCCGGTCGCCGGATCAGGATCTCGTGCGGCGCGCCGGCGATCCACCAGCCGGGCCATCCGCGGACGGTCACCGGCGAGATGGTGGTACCGGGACCCAGGATCTTGCTCAGGAACACCTCGTCGGTGTCGCCGGGCACGGCCATGATCGTCAACGCGAGGTCGGATCCGGCGAGGGCCGGCTGACCGTCCTCGGCCCGATACGCGAGGGTGACGATCTGGCTGCCGCCGGTCCCGAGCGACCACGCGGTCACGGGTCGCGGAAGGGCGGCCGGCACCAGCACCTGCGGCTGCTCCAGCCCGAGCGCCACGTCCAGCGGCTCGGCCGTCCCGAGGTCGAGGCCCGTGCCCGCGGGCGGCAGCTGGTCCACGAACAGGATGTCCAGCCCGGGAAGCCGGTAGCCTAGGGCGGCAGCGATTCCGGCCAGGGCGAGCAGGACGACGAGCGCGAGCGCGAGCGCCGCGGTGAACCGCCGGGACCCCAGCCGACGCGGGACCATCGGGCCGGAGCGAGTCGTACGCGCGGAAGGAGCGGCATCTCCGATCGGAGCTGCGTGGCCGGGCTGAGCCGAACGCCCGAGTGGCGCGGCATGCCCGAGCGGCAGGTCGCCCTGGATCCGGGCGACGACGGTGGCGCGGAGATCGGGGGTCTGCGGCCACGTCGCATCGATCGCCAAACCGCGCAGCCGGGCTTCGATGCGAGCGTCGTCCCGGGCGTTCATCGCGACACCTCCGCGAGCGACGCCGCGTCGCCCAGCTCCTCGCGCAACCGGGCGAGCCCGCGATGCAGCCGGGACTTCACGGTTCCAGCCGGGATCCCGAGCGAGGCCGCGGTCTCCGCCTCGGACAGATCCAGCAGGTAGCGGCAGGCGACGACCATCCGCTCTTCCTCGCGCAGCCGGAGGAGCGCGTCCTTGACCTCGTCCCGTGTCTCGCCGATCAGTGCGGCGACCTCCGGCGACGGGGTGACCGCCTCGCCCCCGGGCCGCTCGCCCCGGAACGCCCCGATCGCGCGATCCAGCAGCCCCGCCCTCCGGGCAGCCGAGCGCCGCCGGTTCCGGGCCTCGTTGCCGACGATCTGGAGGAGCCAGGGTCGGAACGGGGCGTCGGCCCGGAACCGGTCGAGCGCGAGGTAGGCCTTCACGAATCCCTCCTGGGCGGCGTCCTCGGCCTCCGGCCCGGAGCGCAGGAGCAGGTAGGCAACGCGGAACGCGGCTTGCTGGTGCATCGTCACGAGGTCGCCATACGCATCCCGGTCGCCTTGCCGGGCGCGCCGGACCAGCTCCGCCTCCGGGGCGGGCAGGTCATCCGGCGCGCTCGAGGTCACGCGCCGGCTACGTCCGCGGTGCCGGGCGCGCCGGCGCTCGGCTGGCCGCGCTTCGACGCCGGGCGAGGACCACGATCCCCAGCGAGCACGCGGCGCCAAGCACCACGACGGCGACGATCGCCTGCACGACCGCGATCGACGGCTCGGCCGCGGCATCGGGCACCGCAGCCGGGGCCGCAGGCGGCGCAGCGGCGACGGCTGCCCGCGGCAACGGCGTGATGGCCGGGAGCGGCACCGGCGCCAGCTGGGCCGAGCCGGCCGTGATCCCGCCCGCCGTGACGGCCTGGCCGACGATGGCGATGGGGATCTCGGCCGCGCCGTTGCCGTTCGTTCCGCGGAGCCCCACCAGGACCGAGCCGACGCCATCCGTCGGAACCTCGATCCGAGCGGTGTAGTGGCCGGGCTTCGCGTCGGGCCGGGCCATCTCCCACTGCTCGAGCCCCCGGGGCCGATGAGTCGCACCGAGACCGGGGAACCCTCCACCGGGTGGACGCCCGATGCATCCGTGAACGTCACCATGAGGCCGACGAGGATCTCGGCGCCCCCGGGCGAGTCGCGCGCGACAGGCGCATCCAGTCGGGCCTCCAGGTTCTCCTTGCCCAGGGCGGGCGCGGCCGTGGCGAGCACCAGCAAGGCGATGGTCGCGGTCAGGCTGAACGCGAGCGTGCGGCTCGCGAAGGTCCGACGGACCGGGGTTCGGGGATCGGTTGGGACTGGGCGCATCGTGAGTCTCCGGACGGCGGGTCACTGGGCCTTGTACACCCCGCCGCGAGGTTCGGTTCCCGGCATTGGCCGAACGCGCGGGCGACCCCCGGCTCGGTAGGTCGGCGACCGGAGCTCGTGGCCGACCGCCGCCTCGATGAACGCGGAGGCGGCGATGACCCCATCGAGATCCACGCCGTGGTTGATCCCCTGGCCGTCGAGGAAGTAGACGAGGTCCTCGGTCGCGAGGTTGCCCACGGCTCCCGGCCCGGCGAACGGACAGCCACCGAGCCCACCCGCCGAGCTGTCGATGATCGCGAGGCCGCGCTCCAGGGCGGCCTGGACGTTGGCCAGGGCCTGGCCGCGCGTATCGTGCGCGTGGAGCCCCAGGCGATCGATCGGAACCAATGGCACGACCGCATCGAGCACGCGCCCGACGTCGCCGGGGGTCGCGGCCCCGATCGTGTCCCCGAGACTGATCTCGTCGCATCCGAGCTCGACCAGGCGCGATGCCACGGCCGCGGTCGTGGCCGGCTCGACAACACCCTCGTAGGGGCAGCCGAACGCAACCGAGACGTAGCCCCGCACCCGCATCCCGCGTGCCCGAGCGCCGGCAGCCACCACCGCCGCATCGGCCAGCGCCTGCTCCCGGGTCCGGTTGAGGTTCGCCCGATTGAACGCGTCGGTGGCCCCGATCACGACGGCGATCTCGTCCGCGCCGGCGGCAATCGCACGCTCCAGGCCGCGCAGGGTCGGGACGAGGACCGGGTATCGGACACCCGGGAGCCGGGTGATCGACGGTAGCAGGCGGTCGGCGTCGGCGAGCTGCGGAACCGCCCCGGGATGCACGAACGAGGTCGCCTCGATCACGCTCAGGCCGGCGGCCGACAGGCGTTCGATGAACCCGAGCTTGACCTCGGTCTTGATCGCGGCCGCCTCGTTCTGGAGCCCGTCGCGGGGTCCGACCTCGACGATGGTGACGGCCGCCGGCATTGCCACGTCAGCTTCCATCCTGCGCGTCGAGGTCCACGAGCGGTGCCCCGCGGGCCACCAGGTCGCCGACCGCAACGTGCACGCTCGTCACGCGGCCCGGCGCGGCGGCAGCGATGACGTGCTCCATCTTCATCGCCTCCAGGATCACCAGCGGGGCGTTGGCCCGCACATGATCGCCCTCCACGACCAGCACGCGGACGATCCGGCCGGGCATCGGCGCGGCCAGCGCATCGGGCTCGTCCGCCTCGCCGGCCAGCGTCCCGATCGTCGGCGCCGGTGCGAGCGCGAGCCGATGGTGCCGTCCGCGCCAGGTGACGGTCTCGACCCGGCGTGGGGCGGTCGCGGGCCGGACGCAGGCGATCTCGTCGCCGATGGCGATGGACCAGCCAGCCTCCGATCCGCCTCCTGCCAGCCGGGTATCGAGATCGCGGCCGCCCACCGTCACCCGCGCGCCGGCACGATCCGGGTGGAGTGTCGCGACCACGTCGCGGGTCCGGCCACCGGTCACCCAGCGGGTTCGCTCGCCGGCCCGCCCGACCCGCCACGGGACGGGGAGCCGCCACGGGTCGCCGGCCGCGACGGGCACGAGCGACCGCACCGCCGCCGCAGCCGCGACCACCTCGTCCGGCACCTCGCGGAGCCGGTCCATCAGTCGGTGCTCCGAGAGGAACCCGGTGTGCAGCTGCCCGGCGGCGAACGCCGGCTCGTCGAGGAGGGCGTCCAGCAGCTCGAGGTTGGTCGCGACCCCCTCGATCCGCGTCTGGTCGAGCCCGGCACGCAGCCGCTCGATCGTGGTGGCGCGATCTGGAGCATGCGCGATCACCTTGGCGATCAGCGAGTCGTAGAACGGCGACACCGACGTTCCGACCTCGATCCCGGCGTCCACGCGCAGCGCCGCCGGCAGGTCGAGCGCCGTGACCAGGCCCGTGGACGGCAGGAAGCCGGCCCCCACGTCCTCGGCCACCACCCGGAGCTCCATCGCGTGTCCGTCGAGCCGGATGTCGGACTGGCCGAACGCGAGCGGCTCTCCGGCGGCTACGCGCAGCTGCTGCTCCACGAGGTCGAGACCGGTGACGGCCTCGGTGACCGGATGCTCCACCTGGAGCCGGGCGTTGACCTCGAGGAAGAAGAACGAACCGCTCTCGTCGAGCAGGAACTCCACGGTGCCCGCCCCCTCGTACCCGGCCGCGTTGCCGAGTCGCAGGGCGGCCTCCCCCATCGTCGCGCGGAGCGTCGGTGACACCGCCGGCGACGGCGACTCCTCGACCAGCTTCTGGTGCCGCCGCTGGATGCTGCACTCGCGCTCGCCGAGATGGACGAGCGTCCCGTGCGCGTCGCCCAGGATCTGCACCTCCACGTGGCGCGGTCGCTCGAGATGGCGCTCCAGCAGCAGCCGGTCGTCGCCGAACGCCGCGGCCGCCTCGCGCCGCGCGGCCTGCAGCGCGCCCGCGAGCTCGGACGGCGCCCCGACGACGCGCATCCCGCGACCGCCGCCGCCCGCGCTCGCCTTGAGCAGCAGAGGGAACCCGATCGCCTCCGCGCGCGCCGCAAGCTCCTCGTCTGTTACCACGTCACCGTGATAGCCAGGTAGCACGGGAATATCGTGGACCTGCGCCAGCGCCTTGGCCCGTGCCTTGTCTCCCAGCGCGTGCATCGCGGCGGGCGGGGGCCCGATCCAGCCGAGCCCGGCCGCCATCACCGCCTCGGCGAAGGCCGCGTTCTCGGCCAGGAAGCCGTAGCCGGGGTGGATCGCCTCGGCCCCCGTCGAGCCGGCGGCCTCGATGATCCGGTCGGCGCGCAGGTAGCTCTCCGCGGCCGGCCCGGCCCCGATCCGGACGACCGCGTCGGCCGCCCTGACATGGGGTGCCGCCCAGTCGGCGTCCGAGCACACCGCGATCGCTCGAATCCCCATCCGGCGGCAGGTCCGCATGATGCGCACCGCGATCTCGCCGCGGTTCGCGATCAGGACGGACGAGAACACCTCGATCCGGCGGCCGCTACATCCGGAACACGCCGAACGGCGTGTCCGGGATCGGGGCATTGAGCGCCGCCGAAAGCCCCAGGCCCAGGACCATCCGGGTGTCCACGGGATCGATGATCCCGTCGTCCCACAGCCGGGCCGTCGAGTAGTACGGCGACCCCTCGCGCTCGTACGACTCGAGTGTCGGTGCCGAGAACGCCTCGCGCTCCTCGTGCGTCATGTCGCGCCCGTCGCGGGCCAGGTTGTCCAGCCGGACCTGGAGCAGCACGCTCGCCGCCTGTGGTCCGCCCATCACGCTGATCCGTGCGTTCGGCCACATCCACAGCTGGCGGGGCGAGTAGGCCCGCCCGCACATGCCGTAGTTCCCCGCCCCGAACGAGCCGCCCACGATCACCGTGAACTTCGGCACCCGGGCGTTGGCGACTGCCATGACCATCTTCGCGCCGTCGCGGGCGAGCCCCCGGTTCTCGTATTCGCGCCCGACCATGAACCCGGTGATGTTCTGCAGGAACACGAGCGGGATCCGGCGCCGGGTGCACAGCTCGATGAAGTGGGCGCCCTTGAGCGAGCTCTCGCTGAACAGGATCCCGTTGTTGGCGATGATCCCGACCGGGGTGCCCATGATCCGCGCGAAACCGGTCACGAGCGTCGTCCCGTACCGTGCCTTGAACTCGTCGAGCTCCGAGCCATCGACGATCCGCGCGATGACGTCACGGATGTCGTAGCCGGCGCGCAGGTCCGCGGGCACGATCCCATACAGGTCGGCCGGGTCGTACAGCGGGTCGCGCGAGGGCAGCACCTCCCAGGGCATGTCCTTGGGCAGCACGGGGACGTTGGCCAGGATCCGCCGCGCGATCGCCAGGGCGTGGGTGTCGTCGTCGGCGAAGTGGTCGGCGACGCCCGAGAGCCGCGTGTGGACGTCGGCGCCGCCGAGCTCCTCGGCGGTGACCTCCTCGCCGGTCGCGGCCTTCACCAGCGGCGGCCCGCCGATGAAGATCGTGCCCGTGCCCTTGACGATCACCGTCTCGTCGCTCATCGCCGGGACGTACGCGCCCCCCGCTGTGGACGAACCCATGACCACCGCGATCTGCGCGATCCCGGCCGCGGACAGGTTGGCCTGGTTGTAGAAGATCCGGCCGAAGTGCTCTCGATCGGGGAACACGTCCGCCTGCAACGGCAGGAACGCGCCGCCGCTGTCGACGAGGTACACGCAGGGCAGCCGGTTCTCGGCCGCGATCTCCTGCAGCCGGAGGTGCTTCTTGACCGTCATCGGGTAGTAGGTGCCGCCCTTGACCGTGGCGTCGTTGGCCACGATCGCGACCTCGCGCCCGCCCACGACCCCGATCCCGGTGACGATCCCGGCCGACGGCGCGTCGCCGTCGTACATGTCCCAGGCCGCCAGCGGCGAGAGCTCGAGGAACGGCGAGCCGGGATCGACGAGGAGATCGATCCGATCGCGGGCGAGGAGCTTGCCGCGTGCACGGTGCTTCGCCACCGCTTCGGCACCGCCACCCTCCCGCACGACAGCCAGTCGGTCGCGCAGCTCGGCCACGAGCGCGAGGTTCGTTGCCCGGTTGCGCTCGTGCCCGGGGACCGGGGGTGCCGCCGGGATGACGGTCATCGAGGTGCCCCGCGACGGGGAAGGCGGGGGGAAGCGTCCACACGTGCTCCTGCTGGCTGGTCCCGTGCGCCCATTAGGATCGGGCATCCGGGCGGTGTCAAGTCGTTGCCGGGGAAGTTGGTCGACAGCGGTTACGCGTCGGTCGACAGCGGGATCGATGCTCCGTGGGCCGCTCGGACGGTCGAAGGGTTCCCGGACAGCGCTGCCACCAGGGCCCGGAGCGCGGGCTCCGGAAGCGGGATGCGGGCAGCCGCGTTCCGCCAATGGGCGACCCGTCCGGATGCCTCCCCGCCCGCCGGGACAACCACGACCGCCGCGAGCCGCAGGATCCCCGCACGGAAGGCACCGGACCCGGCCAGGCCGCGCGCCTGGAAGAACGCATCGTCGCGGTGATCGGCGCGGGCCCGCAGGTCGCGCATGATGGAGCCGGCGTCCGGCGGCCCGTCCCGGGCGACGGCAACCACGATCACGTTCGAGGCGGACGGCGGGAGCTGCCGGAGCTTGCCCAGGACCGCCGGCTCGAGCACCGCGTCCCCGGGACCGCGTCGCCGCGTGACCTCGACGTTGAAGGGCCGCCCGGTCCGGAAGGTGACCGTGAAGTCGGGGCCCCGGCGTCCGGCGCCGTAGGCCTCGAAGGCGAGCACGATCCGGGCGTCCGCGAGCAGCAGGGCTGCCACCCGCAGCTCGGCCAGGACGTCGAGCCTGGCCCCGGCCGATGTGGCCCCACGGAGCTTCTTCCGGATCTTGTCCCGGTTCGCCTCGACGAACGCGCGGAACCGGGGCGAGGCCGTGAGCCACGCCGTCAGGTCGACGATGCCCGGGTGGGGTTCCGAGGCATCCGCCAGGTACGCGACGAGCCGCTGGACGGTTGGTGACGGCGTGGGCTGGTGGGTCACGCCCCCATCCTGCCCGATCGCTTCGGCCGTGTCGGCCCGCGCAGGCTGCGTCAGCGACCCTCGAACCGCGGTGTGCGCTTCTCGGCAAAGGCGCTGAACCCCTCACGGCGATCGGCCGACGTGAGCACGACCTCGTACAGCTCGTTCTCGGCACGGAGCCCGTCCGCGAGCGCGCTGTGGGCCCCCCGGATCGCCGCCTTCGCCTGCCGGATCCCGAGCGGCGCGCCGTCGGCGATCGAGTCGACAAGCTCGATGGCGCCCGCCAGTGCCGCGCCCGGTTCGGCGATACGGGCTACGATCCCCCACGCCTCGGCCTCGGCGGCAGACAGCCGGCGACCGGTGAGGATCACGTCCCGCGCCCGTGCCGGGCCGACGAGCCAGGTCAGCGTCTGCGTCGAGCCGCCGCCCGGGAAGATCCCGACCTTGACCTCGGGCAGCCCGAACACGGCGGCCGAGGACGCCACGATCAGGTCGCAGGCGAGCGCCAGCTCGAAGCCGCCGGCCAGCGCGAACCCCTCGACGGCGGCGATGGTCGGCACCGCTAGCCCATGGACGCGACGGATGAGCTCCACGATCCGGGAGCGCTGGGAGCGCAGGTCGTCGTCGGAGAAGCTCGCCCGTTCCTTGAGGTCCATCCCCGTCGAGAAGGCACGCTCGCCGGAACCGGAGACCACGAGCCCACGCAGCGCCACGTCGCTCTCGAGCCGGTCCAGCGTGTCGTGGAGCGCGGCCAGGAGCGCATTGTCGACGGCGTTCAGGGCCGCAGGCCGGTCCAGGGTGAGCACGGCGATCCGTCCGCCCGTGCCCGCGGAGGCGACCAGGAGAGGCCCGGCGTCGCTCATCGACGCGACCCTACCGCATTCGTACTACCCCTCGCCTTCCTTGCCTGCCGTCCCTTCGTCCGCCGGCGCGACCACCGTCACCACCCGCTCGTCCGTCCCACGGACCAGCGTGACCTCGAGCGGGAAGCCGCTCCCGGCGAGCGCATCGTGGAGATCGTCGACCCCCGCGACCGTGCGTCCACCGGCGGCGACCAGCAGGTCACCCTCACGGATCCCCGCGGCCTCGGCAGGGCTGCCGGACTCCACGTCGCGGACGAGCACGCCATCGCGGTCGGGCAGGCCAACGGAGCGGCGGAGCCGCCGCGCCACGTGGCCGGGGGCCACGGCGATCCCCAGGTGCGGCCGCTCGTGCGACTCGCCACGCGCCAGGGCATCGACGCGCGCCCGAAGCGCCTCGTCCGTCGGCAACGCCAGGTAGAACCCCTCGCCCACGCGGTTCGTGTTCACGCCCACGAGCGCACCGTCCACGTCCAGCAACGGGCTGCCGGACGAGCCCGGGGCGAGCGGCGCGGTGTGCTCCAGGGACCCGGCGATGCGCCGTCCGCCGGGACCGCGGAACGCGCGCTCGACCGACGACACGAAACCGAACGACACCCGCGTTCCGCCCGACGGCGTCGCGGCCGCCGCGAACACGGCGGAACCGATCGTGACCCGACCGTCGGCCCATGGCAGCGCCGGCACGGCGCCGGTGTCCACCTCGATCACGGCCAGATCGCCGTCCCAGTCCACGCCCTTGGCGGTGCCGGTCGCGGTCCGCCCGTCCGCAAAGCGCACCGTCACCTCCGCACCGCGCAGGTTGTGGGCGTTGGTGAGGACGCGTCCCTCGGCGATGACGACGCCGGAGCCGCGCGTCCGCGATCCGACGCCGACGACTGACGGTCCGACGGCGGCGGCGACGGCGGCGACGGTTTCCTGGAGCTCGGCGAGCACGGACATGGCAGCGGATCCTTTGCGATGGCGCCGGTGGGGGCGCGGGGGTAGGTGGGTTAGTAACTTGCGATTTGCAATCTACTACGGTCCAAGGCGGAGGACAAGCCCCTCGCCTACCATGTGCTGGCCATGACCCAACCTGCTCCTCCCGCCGCGGCTGCCCTGCCGAGCGCACTCGGGCTCGCACTCGACCGCGTGGGCGACCGCTGGAGTCTCCTGCTGGTCGAAGCCCTGCTGGCAGGGCCCCGCCGGTTCGGCGAGCTGGGCGAGGCCGTCGGCGGGATCGCACCCAACATCCTCGCGGACCGGCTCCGGCGCCTCGAGCGAGACGGGATCGTCGTGGCAACCCCGTATTCACGGCGCCCGGTCCGGATGGAGTACGCGCTGACCGCGGATGGGCGCGATCTCGCCGGGGCGCTGCACCTGCTGGCGGACTGGGGGGTGCGACGCGGAGGTGCGGGCGAGCCTCTTCGTCACCACGCCTGCGGCACGCCGCTCGAGGCACGCTGGTACTGCCGCACCTGTGCCCGCCCGGTGGACGACGATGAGCCGGACGGCCTGACGCGCCTCTGATCGGCTACCGCGTGCGCGGCTCCCACGTCGCGAGCGGGTCGAACGCCTCGGTCCGCTCGGCGACCGCGTCGGCACCCAGCCGGGCGGCCGGGATCCCCAGCGGTTCATCCACCAGCGCCGACCAGCCGTGATCGGCGAGGGCGGCCAGGGTCGAGGCAGCCGCATCAACCGCACGGCCCGCATGCTCGAGCGCGGCACCGAGCAGCTCCGGCGTGCCCCGGGACCCGCGCAGGTTCACCGCGACGCCGGCCGCCTCCAGGGTTCCCGCGATCCCCGTGGATCCCGCCGGGCCGCCGCTGCCCGGTCGACGGACGACGACCTCCACGTCGCCCGCATCGGGCAGCAGGGCGGCCATGACCGCGTGCCACGTCGCGGCCGCGCGCGCGTCGAGGGCCGGCTCGATGAATGCGAGGGCGTGATCGGGCAGGAGGACGCGTCGCAGCGCAACCTCCGCAGCGGCCCTCGCGGGCGCATCCGGCTCGTCCACGATCCAGGTGGGCAGCGCGTCCACGACCACCCACTCGGCGGGCATCCCGCCGCGGCGAGCCAGAGACACCGCGAGCAGCTGCAGGGCCATGGCCCGCCCCGCCCGGGTCGCGGGGTCCGACGGCATCCCGGTCTCCAGGTCCTGGGCCACGACGAGCGGCCCGGCCGGGATGATCGCCCGGGTCCCGGCCCGCGCCAGCAGGCGCTGCGCGTAGGCGTGATCGGCCAGCCCGCGGTCCGGGTCCACGCGGCCGGCGACGATCTCGCCCATCGGGTCGACGATCATGAGGTCCACCCGCTCGAACGCGGCGACCACCGCCTGGTCCGGCGCGGCCAGCGCGGGCGTGTCGGTCATCAGCCGGATGTAGCCACGGCGACGCGCCCCGGCCTCGTCCACGAATTCGACGCAGGACCGCGATGGCGCGCTGGGCGCCGCTGGGAACGGGCTGTCCCTCCGGGTCCGGGGCGTCGAGGCCGCCACGGGACGCCGGCCCGGCACGCCACCCCTCGAGCGGCGAGCCCAGCCGCGCCATGCGCTCGGCCAGCTCCCTGCCCGGCGGGACGTCCACCCGGATCAGCTCGGCGCCGGCCTCGATGGCCATGCGGGTCTCGTCCAGCGCGTCCACGATCGCCGGCGATCCGAGAGATGCGCCGACCCAGGGCCGCGGCCGGTCCCCCAGGAGCGCGATGAGCTCGCGTCGCGCAGTGCGGTTGGCGTCGATGCGGTCCATGGCGGCCCGCGCGAGGGTCGTCGCATCCGCCATCGCGATCGCGCGCCGGTCCGGTTCCGCGAGCAGCTCGGCCTCGAGTCCCAGGTCGACATTGCCCGAGGCGATCTCGAGCGCCAGCTCCTGGGGCGGCAGGTCGTACTCGGCCATCGCCATCGCGAACGGAAGCGCGATGCCCCCGCCCAGCCGAGCGGGGTCAGGCGCCAGGTAGCGATCGACGACCTCGGCGGCGAGCGGGCGGCCGGCACGGTCGAGCCCGGTGACCCCGAACAGCCGCAGCAGAGCCCGCTCCTGCCCCGCGGTGGTCGAGGCGGCCGCGGTCGCCCCCCACGCGCCGGCCAGCGAATCCGCGCGGTCGAGCAGGGCCGCCAGGTCGTGGCGAGCCCCGAGCCCGCGGAGGTCCCCGAGCCGCTGCATGGACGCAGTATGGCGGGAGCGGCGCTCGTCGCGAACCGCGCGAAGCGCCGGATCGAGCGCTACGCCGGCCGCTCGGGCGCCATGCGGGCGATGTCACCGATCCACACGCGGCCGTCCTCGAACCGCTCGGCCTTCCAGATCGGCGCGCGGGCCTTGGTCTCGTCGATCGCATAACGGGCCGCAGCGAAGGCCGCGTCCCGGTGGGCCGCCACTGCGACCACCACCACCGACGGCTCGCCCAGCGGCACGCTGCCGGTGCGATGGACGATCGCCAGCCGCCGGACCCCGAACCGCGCCTCGATCTCGTCGGCGATCTGGCCCAGGACACCCAGCGCCATCGGCTCGAAGGCCTCGTACTCGAGCTCCTCCACCACCCGCCCGGCGTGACCGGCTGCCTCTGCCTCCTGGCCCGGCGCCGGCGTCCCGGGCGTCACCCGCGTGCGCCCCACGAACGCGACGACCCCGCCGTCCTCGTCGGTCACCAGCCGGGCGGCGAGGACGGTGGCCAGGTCCGGCGGCAGCGGGTCGGGCCGGATCTCGAGGACCCGCCGCCGTCCGTCGGGTCCCGGACCGTCACCGGGCTGGTCACCGGAGCCACCGCTCACGGGCGGGATGCACGCGATCTCGTCGCCATCCGCGAGGGGCGTGTCCGGGTCCGCGTACGTCCCGTTGACCGCGAACCGGAGCGAGGCGCGGCCGGGTGCCAGCGCGGGCGCCACCTCGACGACCGCGTTCCACACATCGTCCACCGTCGAGCCGCGAGGGACCTCGAGGCGCATCTGGCGGGTCCCGGCGGCCTCGCGCTGCATCGCGAACAGCCGGACGCGAACGCTGATCGGGCGAACCTGCGGATCCGTCATCAGACGAGCAGTCCGGCGCCGAAGTAGAGACCGGCGGCAAGGATCGTGCCCGCGGCGATCGCGCCCACGTCGATGTACAGGAGACCGGTCGCGGACTCCATGGATCGCGTCCTGGCCGTCTGCAGCGCCGCCCATGACACCACCAGCGGGAAGACCAGGCCCACCACCAGCCGCAGCCAGACGAACAGGGCCCATGGACCCACCAGCGCCCCGAACGGGCCCTGGCCGCCGCTCGGACCACCGGAGCCCGGACCCGCCCCGAACCCGACCCACGCAACGAACAGCACCACCTGGAGGGCAACCACCCAGAGCAGCCGGTTCGACACCAGGACCAGCGGCGCCTCGGGCAACCGGGGCGTGACCAGGTACCAGTGGCCCAGGATCATCGCGGCGAACACGCCACCGGTCGCCGCCGCCAGCACCAGGAGCTGGATGGCGAGCGGGATGGCCCCCAGCGTGCCGTTGCCCCACGTCAGCGCCCCCAGCAGGAGGGTCCCGGCACCGGCGGCCAGCCCTCCCAGCAGCGGCAGGCGCCCCGTTCCGCCCCGGGCGATCGCCGCCATCGCGACCAATGCCAGCGCCACGAACAGGACCAGGGCAACACGACGCGGCAGGTCGAATGCGGGATCAGCGGCGACCGGCGAGCCCGCGGCGATGGGCGGCAGCCCCGCGTCCGACAGGTAGGCGAGCACGCCGAACGCGGCGGCGCACAGCGCGGTGAACGCGAGGTAGCCCTTGGTGGCCGGCGCAGCGAGCCGCACCAGCACGGCCACGGCGAACGACCCGACCGCGAGCGCGGTCAGGACCGTCCAGTTGATCAGGGCCAGGTTCGAGGCGATCTGCTCCGCGGGCACGCGCCGAGTGTAGCCGCCCGATCGCCCGGGCCCCGGCTGGCAGGGCGTCGGATAGGCGGATAATCGTCAGTACGACGCGAACGGTCACGCCGCGCCGCGGCAGGAGGACCCCCCGATGGCAATCGACCGCGATACCACGTTCACCTGGCTGGGCCACGCCGGCGTCGAGATCGTCACGCCCGGCGGCAAGGTCGTCCTGGTCGATCCATGGTTCGGGGCCCCGACCTGTGCCCGGAGCCAGGAGCAGCAGCAGCGCTGCGACGTGCTGCTCATCACGCACGGCCATTTCGACCACTTCGACGCCGACACCGTCGCCCTCGCGAAGCGCCTCCACCCGGTCGTGCCCTGCGTCCACGAGCTCAGCCTGTTCCTGGGCCGCGAGGTGGGCGATGCGGCCCAGATCGTCGGCATGAACGCGGGCGGCACGTTCGAGGCGAGCGGCCTCAAGGTGTCGATGGTCCCGGCCATCCATTCCGGCGGCGACCTGATGGGCTCGGATCGCGTCCACTACTTCGGCGAGCCGATCGGATTCGTCGTGGAGCTGGAGAACGGGTTCCGCGTCTACCACGCAGGCGACACGGTGCCGTTCGGTGACATGACCCTGATCCGGGACCTGTTCGCCCCGGACCTCGCGATGCTCCCGATCGGCGGCCACTTCACGATGGATCCGCGCGCGGCGGCCATCGCCGTGGAGCTGCTGGGCGTCAGGGATGTCCTGCCGATCCACTGGGGCACGTTCCCCATCCTGGCGGGCACGCCGGCGGCGCTCGCTGACGCGGTCGCGGCGCGTGGCGTTCAGGCAACCGTCCACGACTGGCGGCCGGGCGACACGGTCAGCTAGCCCGGGCAGCGCCGATAGCCGGGCGGCGCCGGTAGGCGGGCGCCGCGGGCCAAGACTGGAGCGGGAGGTCAGCCGACGCCGGCCGCGTGCGCTCCGGCGGTCTCCGTGTCCCGATCGCCGGGCGGCCGGACATCGCTCCGCGGGGCCGCCGCGTCAAGGATGTCGCGCCCAGGCGGGTCGATCCAGTAGAAGTGGTCGTCGATCTGGCGGGTCGCCAGCAGGTGCTGGATCTGCTTGATCCGGGTGTGGCCGCGGAACTCGAAGGTCTCGGTGTCCATGTCCACGGCACGGAACACGTCGAGCAGCTGCTGCGCGCCGCGCTCCACGTCGTAGCGGCACTCGAAGCCCGGCAGCCGCTCGTGGATCTTGTCGAAGCTGGCCCGGTAGTTGCGGTGGTCGCCGCGGCTGTCGCCGATCGACAGGCTGCAGCCCGGGAACGTGTCGGAGATGAACGTGGCGATGGACCTGATCTGGTAGTTCTGGTCGTTGCTGCCCACATTGAAGATCTCGCCATGGATGATGTCGCGCGGCGCCCGGAGCACGCAGTCGATCGCCCGGCTGATGTCCAGGATGTGCACGAACGGGCGCCACGGCGTCCCATCGCTGTCCATGCGGATGACCTTCTCGGTCCAGGCATGACCCGCGAGGTCGTTGACCACGAGGTCGAAGCGCATCCGGGGCGAGGCGCCATAGGCCGTGGCGTTGCGCAGGAACGTGGGCGAGAAGGTGTCGTCCGCCATCGGCCGGACGTCGCGCTCGACGCGCACCTTGCACTCGGCGTAGGCGGTCAGCGGGTGGACCGGGGACTCCTCGGTGCTGTCCTCGGCACCCGCCGAGCCGTAGACACTGCACGAGGACATGTAGATGAAGCGCTCGACGCCGACCGACCTGGCGAGCTCCGCGAGCCGGACGCTGCCAAGGTGGTTGATCTCGAACGTGATCTCGGGATTGAGCGCGCCCACCGGATCGTTGGACAGCTCCGCGAGGTGCACGACGGCGTCGAACCCGCGCAGGTCGTCCGGACCCACGGTCCGGATGTCGCGATTGGTCCACTGCGGCGCCATGCCGACCGCGTTGTACAGCCAGCCAACGCGGTGGAAGCCCGTGTCCATGCCCACCACGTCGTGGCCTCGGGCGGCGAGATACGGGCCGAGGACGCTGCCGATGTAGCCCTCGGATCCCGTGAGCAGAACGCGCATCAGTCGTACACCTTTCCAGGGCCCCGCGCCGACCAGGCGGCACGGTCACCCGCAACGCGGCGCCAACGGGACCGAGATCGACGGTGGCCGCCAGCATTCCGCGCCCGGGATGCACGCGTCGCGCGCCGGTCACGGATCGCGGCGGCTGACCGCCGCTGACAAGTACCACCCGACTGTCGGCCGTCCATCCCGCGGCTGTCAAGGTCGATGGACGGTGCGCAGCGCGCATTTGCGTGGCCTGAGCGCACCAGGCGATGGACCCTGCCACATCAGCGTGTCGTACCGGCTATCCTCGTCCACGCTCAGGGCCATCGTGGTCCGCGAAGGCGCAAGCGCCGGGGAGCCTGGTGGAACCGTTGATCCTGATCGCTGCGCTGTGGGCGCTGGTGTTTGGCGCACTGGCGTGGTGGCTGGCGCTTGAACGCTTCCGATCCGGCCCGCTGTGGGCGGTCTACGGGATGCTGCTCGGACCGATCGCCCTGGCGATCCTCCAGGTCGCCCCTCCCGGGCGTTGCCCCAGCTGCGGGGGCCTGACCGTCGGCTGGGAGTCCGTGTGCCTCCATTGCGATCGGCCGTTCGGGTCGGCCCGCCGCAGCGCGCTGGTGCTCGTCCAGCAGGGAGCCGACACCAGCGCCCAGGTGGCCCGGTCGACTGCGAGCGCCCAGCCCGCGGAAGCCTCGCCCAGGCCCAGGCGCCGGTCACGTCGCACGAAGGACGGCCCGGGCAGCGGGGGTGACGCTGCAGCCGGCGGCACAGCCGCGGCATCGTCCGCGGCCGCCGCTGGTGCGACGCCACGGCCGCCGCATGCGTACCCGAACTCGCCGGCCGAGCCGGAGCCGGCGGCGCCGGCGCCCGTCGCTCGGGCGCCCGTCGCATCACTGCCCGCCGCATCGCCGCCCGTCGCACCACCGGCGATCGGGGGGCCATCAGGTGACGCTGCCGGGGGCGCGTCGCCGAGCGCGCCGGCGTCGGGCGGGGCCGGCGAGCCTGCCGCGCGCATGGGGGTCATCTATGTCGCGGGATCCGGCAACCTGATGATCGGCAGCCGCTACGTGCTGCAGCTGGAGGCCGGGGTGCTCCGGGTGATCGGGCCGCTGGAGACGGCCCCGCACCACACGTGCATCGAGCGACCGATCGACCAGCTGGACATCAGCGTCGTCAACGGCCAGGTCCTGCTCACCACGAGGCATGAGCCGCACCTGGCCCTCGGGTTCAACACCATGCCCGGCGAGGATCCAGGCCGGTTCGAGCGGGCGTTCAACCACGGGTCGGGGCTGGAGGGCACGGCGTGAACGCGCGGTCCGGGCCGTTTGCGACCCCGGAGCGTGTCGCCGCGCTGCTGTGCGTGCTGATCATCCCCACGATCATCGCCCTGATCATGGTGCTTGCCCGCCCCCTGAACGAACCGCCCCAGGACGGCTCGCCCCAGCCGACTGCGGCCGGCGAGGTGGACCCGGCGGACCCGATGCCGCCGGCGGCCGGCGACTGGATCCTGGCGATCCGGGTGGCGTTCCCCGGTTCCCAGGCGGCGCCGCGGTTGCACGGAAGCACCGGTATCACGATCGACAGCCGGAACCACCGGCTTCCGGACGCCGTCGAAACGAGGCTCGTGGCTATACTCGCGTGACCCCGCCAGCCTCCTGGAGATCCTGTGGAGATCCGTCGGTTCCTCGGGCTCCTGTGGGCCCGCATCCTGATCGTCGTTGCCGTGACCGCGCAGGCGGCCGTGATCGCGTTCATCGTGTCGCGGGCGCTGCCACCGAGCTATGAGGCCCAGGCGACCATCGTCGTGGACGCTGGCATGGGCACCGGGAGCACCTCGACCGATGCCGTCCTCACCGCCCCACGGATCGGCCAGACGTTCGCGGGCCTGGGCACGACGCGGCCCGTCCTCGAGGCGCTGATCAAGGACCTCGACCTGCCGTACAGCTCGACCGATCTCGAATCCAGGTTGAGCGTCCAGGCCCAGTTCGACGCCCCCTTCATCACCGTCGGCGCCCAGGACCAGGATCCGAAACGGGCCGCGGCGATCGCCAACGGGCTCGCGGCGGCGCTGGTGGACCTGTCCAAGACGACGCCCGTCGGTGCGACCGGTGGCACCGACGCCACCGGCGAGCCCCTGGCGTTGCTGTCGATCGTCGAGCCGGCGGAGGTGCCTGGCGATCCGTCCTCGCCGCGCGTGTGGTTCAACACCGTGCTCGCCGCAATCGCGGCATTCGCCATCAGCGTCGCGCTCCTGAGCGTGCTTGCCTATCTCGACGACCGGATCCGCGGACCGTCCGACCTCGAGGGCATGCCGGCGGCGCTGCTCGGCCGCGTCCGCCTCAACGACGAGCCGGGCTCGGACGCCCAGGGCATGCCGCGCGGGCTCGGGGCCGGCGAGGCCGTCTTCGCGGGCCTGGTCAACCACCTGCTGCCGGGAACCGGCAGGGTCTCGTTCACGAGCACGACCGGCGGTCGGGGCGCCGGGGTCACCGCGGCCGGGCTCGCGATCGCCGCGGCGCATCTCGGGCGGCGAACGGTCCTCGTCGACGCCAACCTGCGTGAGCCCCACCTGCACACCCTGTTCGCCGTCGACAATCACCGGGGCCTGGCGACGCTCCTTGGCGGTGGCGGAACGGCAGTCGCCGGCGAGCTCCGCCGGACCGCCATCGAGGGGCTCAGGCTGCTGCCCGCCGGACCCGTCCTCGGCGACCCCGAGGACCTCCTGACCGGGCGGCGGACCGCCGAGGTCCTGGGTGCGCTGGCCGACGAGGGTGACCTGGTCGTGGTCGCCACCGCGCCCGCCGGGGCGACGGCAGACGCGACGATCATCGCCGCGCTCGTGGACAGCACCATCCTCGTGGTCAACCAGGGCTCCACGACCCGCGGGCAGCTCCAATCCGCGATCGCCGGCCTTCGGGGCGTCGGCGGCAGGATCCTGGGGCTCGTGCTCATGGTGCCGCCGACCGGCCGGGGCGAGCCGGCACAGGGCGAGCTCGTGTTCGGTGCGGAGGGGACGGCGTCCAGCCGATGACCCCGGCCGGCGCGCTCCGCATTGCCCCGATCACCGTCCGTCCGAGGGTCCGGATCCCGGCCGCGCTGCGTCTCCCGGTCCTCGCTCAGGTGGCCGTGGGTGCGGGCGTGGCCGCGACCTACCTGATCCTGCTGTCTGCCCACTCCGGGCTCGCGCTGGCGGCGCTGTTCGCGACGCTGGGCGTCGCGGTGCTGTCCCCGCCCGGTGCCTTCGCGGCGCTCGCCGTGATCGTCCCCATGCCCGAGCCCGAGCTGCTGTCGCCGCCCGGGATCGTGGCGGTCCTCGTGGCGTCCTCGGCGATGGGGCTCGTGCTCCGCGTCCCGTTCGAGCGGCCGAGCGTCCGCGTCAGCCCGGGGATCGTGCTCGTCCTCGGGTACCTCCTGCTGTCGGCCGTATCGCTGATTCCGACGATCACCAACTACCCCGTCCACGAGGAGACGTCGGCAACCCTCGAGTTCATCCACATGGCGAGCGGGGTCGGGGTGTTCCTGATCGCCGTCTACCTGTTCCGGACCGTCCCCGCATGGCCGATCCTGGCCATCACCGGCGTCATGGCGACCCTGGCGGCGGTCGTGGCCATCGCCGACTTCGGCCACGTGACCGGCATCGTCGGCCTGTTCTCGGGGCTGGCACCGCTTCCCGACGAGGCACGGGCCGCCGGCCTGTTCTCGAACTCGAACTACTTCGCCTTCTTCTCGTCCCAGGTGCTGATCCTGCTCATCGCGATGCTGGGAACGACCCGCCGCGGGAGCCGCCTGACGGTCGGGGTCGCGGTCGTCGTGGTCGTGCTGGGCCTGGCCCTGTCCCTGTCGCGGGGCGGCTACCTCGGTGCCGGGACCGGGCTGTTCGTGCTGCTGTGGCTCCGGAACCGCCGGGCGGCGATCGCGTTGCTGGTGGCCGCGATCCTGGCCGTGCTGGTCCTCTACCCGGTGTTCCTCGCGTTCAGGCTGTCGATCTCTGCCGGCTCGACGGATCTCAGCGCATACCTCGACCAGCAGCGCAGCGAGCACTGGCGCGAGCAGGCGTTCGGGGCGGGCATCCAGATGTTCCTGGGCTCACCCGTGCTCGGGGTGGGCTTCGGCATGTTCCAGTTCCTCAGCCCCGCGTTCATCGGGTTCAGTCCGGCGACGTACTCGCACGACCAGTGGCTCGACCTGCTCGCGGAGCAGGGCATCGTGGGCGTCGGGTTCATGCTCGCGATCATCGCCAGCCTCATGGTCGCGCTCCGGCATGCAACGCACCCGCTGCGGAACGCCGCTATCGCGATGCTGGTTGCCTATGCGGTCGAGTCCCTGTTCATCAACTCGATCACGTCGATCCAGATCTCGGGGACCTTCTTCCTCGTCCTTGCACTCGTGCTCGCACGCCGTCCCGACGTGGGGCCGGACAGCCAGCCAGCCTGGAGGCATTCGTGACCAAGCGCACGCTCGTGACCGGTGGCGCCGGCTTCATCGGCCACCACCTCGTGAAGGCACTCCTGCAACGGGGCGACGAGGTCGTCGTCATCGACGACTTCAGCACCGGGCTCCGGGAGCGTCTCGACCCCGTGCTGGGCGACATCGAGCTGATCGAGGGTGACCTCCGTGACCCCGTCGCCGTCGCGCGCGCGGTGGATCGCTGCGAGGTGGTGCTCCACCAGGGGGCGATCCCGTCCGTTGCCCGTTCCGTGCTCGATCCCGTGACCTCCAACGCCGTCAACGTCGAGGGCACGATCCGCCTCATGCTGGGCGCTGCGGAAGCCGGTGTCGCCCGGGTCGTCGCCGCGGGCTCTTCGTCCGTCTACGGGGCCAGCCCGGAGCTGCCGCGACGCGAGACGCAGCGGCCCGACCCGCGCTCGCCATACGCGGCGAGCAAGCTCGCGACCGAGCACTACGTCCACGCGCTGGGCGAGCTCAAGGGCATCGAGACCGTCGTCCTGCGGTACTTCAACGTGTTCGGCGCGGCCCAGGACCCCGCCTCCCAGTACGCGGCGGTGGTGCCGCGGTTCATCACGGCGGCCCTCCGCGGTGAACGGCCGGTCGTCTACGGCGACGGCCTGCAGTCGCGCGACTTCACCCATATCGAGAACGTGGTCTCGGCAAACCTGCTGGGCGCGGAAGCCGCCGGCGTGACCCGGTTGACCGCCAACATCGGCTGCGGTGGCCGTTACACGCTGATGGAGCTCCTCGACGCCGTCGGCGCGGCCCTGGGAACCCGGCTCGACCCGACGTTCGAGCCAACCCGTCCGGGCGATGTCCGAGACTCGGAGGCGGACATCAGCGTCGCTGCCCAGGCCCTCGGCTACCGGGTCATCGTTCCCTTTGACGAGGGCATCCGGCGCACGGTCGAGTGGTACGCGGCGCAGGCGTGAGCGACTCCAGCGCCGAGGCGGCCTCGACCGCACCCCGGGTCACGTGCGTCATCCCCGCGCTGTCGGTCGGCGGCGCGGAACGCGTCCTGACCGCGCTTGCGAACCGGTGGGTGGAGATGGGCTGGTCGGTCACGCTGGTGACGTTCGCGGGTCCCTCCGATCCGGCGTTCTACCGCCCGGATCCACGGGTGGTCGAGCAGCGCCTGGACCTGTTCGCGAGCTCCCGCTCGCCGCTCTCGGCGATCCCCCGGAACCTGGGGCGGCTACGCCGCCTCCGGCGGTCGATCGCCGCCAGCGCGCCCGACGCGGTGCTGTCGTTCATGGATCGGACCAACGTGCTTGCCCTCCTCGCGACCGTCGGGCAGCCGTGGCCGGTGGTCGTGTCGGAGCGCACCAACCCTTCGGTCAGCCCCGGTCGCGCCTGGGCGCTGCTCCGGTCGATCGCCTACCGCCGGGCGGCCCGGGTCGTCGTCCAGACCGCGTCCGCACGGGACTCGATGCCGGCGCGGCTGCGGGAGAAGGTCGCTGTCATCCCGAACCCGGCGCTGGAACCCGGGTTCGCCGATCCGGCGGACCCGCTGTCAGCGGCCGCCGACAGCTCGGGCCCGGTGCCCGCGGCCCCCGCTGTCGGGTCGGCGGCACCCGCCAGCTCGGGAACGGAGGCGGCCGCTGTCCGATCCGGAACGACACCGGACACGGATGGCGCAGACCGCGCGGACCGGGTCATCGCCCTCGGCAGGCTCGTTCCAGCCAAGGGGTTCGACCTGCTGCTGCGCGCCTTTGCCGGCGTGCACGATGCCGTGCCCTCGGCGCGCCTGGAGATCTGGGGCGACGGCCCGGAGCGGCGCATGCTGGAAGACCTCGTGCGGGAGCTGGGTCTCGTGGGCGTGGCGCGCCTCCCGGGCGAGACCCACGACCCCGCCGCCGCGCTGGCCCGCGGCTGCGTCGTCGCACTCTCGTCACGCCACGAGGGCTTTCCCAACGTCCTGCTCGAGGCGATGATGCAGGGCATCCCGACGGTGGCGTTCGACTGCCGGTTCGGGCCCGCCGAGATCATTCGCGATGGCGTCGATGGACGGCTGGTGCCGGCCGGCGACGTCGACGCGCTGGGGGCGGCGATGCGCCAGCTCCTGGCCGACAGCGACGAGCGCGAGCGCATGGGCATCCGCGCCCGCGAGGTCGGTGAGCGTTTCTCGCTCGAGACGGTGGGGCGGGCCTGGGATGCGCTGCTGCTCGAGCGGGGCAGCGTGAAGGTGGCAGCTTGAGCGAGGAAGGCCCCGGGTCCGGCAACGAGGATCGCGCGCCCGACACCGGTCGCGATGACTGGCACGTCCGCGGCTCCGACGCGGCGCTGCCGGGTGGGGAGATCCCGCAGCTCCCCGTACCGCGATCGTCAGGCGAGTCACCGCTCATGCGGCGAGTCGCTCGCTCGACGATCCTGCTCACCGCGACCACGAGTGTCGGCCAGGTGTTCACGCTCCTGCGCGAGCTGTTCATCGCGAGCCAGGTCGGGGCGTCCCTGGGCCTCGACGCGCTCCTGGTGGCGGCCGTGATCCCGCAGATGGCGGCGAGCCTGCTGGCGAGCGGCGCGGGTGCGGCCGTCATCCCCGGCTATCTCGAGGCCGAGGAGCGCTCGGGCCGCGAGGCAGCCGACCGGCTGCTGGGTGCCGTGCTCACCTGGACCTTCCTGATCGGGATCCTGATCACGCTTCTCGTGCTCGCCATCCCGATGCTGATCATCACGGTCTCCGGCCCCGGGCTGCCGCCCGAGTACCAGGACACGGCGGCGGGCTACGTGCCCTACCTGGCCCCGATGCTGGTGCTGTCCGCGCTCGGCGGGCTGCTGTCGGCCACGTTCCAGATCCACGACCGGCTGGGGCCGGTCGCGGTGGCCTGGGCCGGCGGGCCGCTGGCCTCCCTGGTGACGTTGCTGGTGCTGTGGAACTCGCTCGGCCTGACGGCTGTCGCGATCGCGATGACCGTCCAGCAGGGGGTCGTGCTGGTGCTCCTGGCGCTGCTGGCCGCTCGCCACGGATGGCTGCCGCGGCCCACCTTCCGTGCCCCTCGCGATGACCTGGTCGCCTTCGGCCGCCACGCGGTTCCTCTCACCATCAGCTCGTCGGTGCTCCAGTTCAACCTGCTGACGGATCGCGCAGTCGCATCGCTCATCGAGGCCGGGGCGGTCAGCGCGCTTCGCTATGGCGAGGGCATCATCCGCCTCCCGATGAACGCGATCGGGCCGGCCTGGGGTGTCGCGATCTACCCGGCCCTGGTCCGCGCCTCGCAGGATCGCGAGGAGCAGTCCATGGGCGACGCCGCCGCGGACGCGATGCGCTACGTGGCCGCGATCTTCGTGCCGCTGTCCGTGGCCACGATGGCGCTGGCGCCGCTGATCGTGGCCGTCGTCTATGTCCGCGGCGCGTTCGGCGCCCAGGACGCGTCGCTCACCTCCCTCGTGCTCGTGGGCTTCGGGCCGCTGCTGTTCCTGAACATGGCCAACTCGATCCTGACCGGCGCTCACAACGCCCGCCGCCGGGGTATGTTCCTGATGTGGATGGGGATCTCGAACGCGGTGCTGAACCTCCTGTTCAACATCGGCTTCGGGCTCGCGATCGGGGTCGCGGGCGTGGCGCTGTCGACCTCCGCCACGGTCGGCATCATCCAGTGGGTCAAGGCCCACCGCCTGGCGGCGATCGACGAGGACTTCCCGCTGCGGGCCCTGCTGACCCTCGTGGGACGGGCGCTGCTCGCCAGCATCGTGGTGGCGGTCCCGACCGGGCTGATCGCGTGGACCGTGCCGGTCACCATGGGCACGCTGCCGTCGCTCGGGCTGCTGGTGCTGCTGAGCGCAGTGGGCATGGTCGGTTACATCGCGGTCGGCCGCGCGATCGGCCTCATCGAGCCGCTCGACGTGGTGCGGGCGATCGCCGCCGTCCGTCCCGCTATCCAGCGCCGGACATGACCCCCCGGGTCCCCGAACGGCCGCTGCGGGTCATGTTCCCGGCATCGCTGCTGCCTGGCGGCGCGGAGCGCCAGATGCTGCTGCTCACGGCGCGTCTGCCACGCGACCGCTTCGAGAGCAGCTACGTGCTGCTGGGTGGGGACACGCCGCTCGCCGATGAGGCGCGGTCGCACGGCGCCCACGTGCACGTCCTCGGGGCGCCCCGCCGGGCCGGCATGCCGCTGCCGCTGTTCGCCGCCCGCGTCGGAGCCCGGGTCGCCGGCTACGTGCGGCTCTGCCGGCGGGAGCGGTTCGACATCGTGGACGCGTGGCTGTACCTCGGCTACGGGCTGGCCGCGGTGACGCAGCCGCTGGCACGGATCCCGGTGATGATCTCCGGACGGCGCAGCCTCAGCGGGTTCAAGGCCGGCTTCGGTCGCGTCGAGCGGACCGTGGACGCGCTCGCGCGCCGGGCGTCCGATGCCTTCGTCGCCAACTCCTACGCGGTCGCCGAGGACGTCGCCCGGCGCGAGGGGATCCCGCGCGACCGGATCCGCGTGATCCACAACGGTGTCGAGCTGCCCGAACCGCTCGACGAGGCGGCCCGCTCCGCGATCCGCGCCGGGTGGGGGGTGCCCGACGGCGCGCCCGTGATCGGGGTCGTGGGCACGTTCAAGCCGGGGAAGGGTCAGGACCGGATCGTGCGGGTCATGCCGGGGATCCTCGTCTCCGCGCCCGACGCGAGGCTGGTGCTGCTGGGCGATGGTCCGACTCGTTCCGCCGTCAGCGCCCTCGCGAGCTCGCTCGGGATCGACGGTCGGATCGTCGACGTCGGCCAGGTCCCGGATGCGAGGCCCCTGTACGCGGCGTTCGACCTCGCCGTCTCGGCCTCCGACGCGGAGGGGCTGCCGAACGCCGTGCTCGAGGCCGCCGCGGCGGGCACGGCGGTCGTCGCGACCGACGCGGGCGGGACCCGGGAGATCGTGACCGACGGCGAGACCGGCATCCTCGTGCCGGTGGGCGACGACGACGCCCTGGGCCACGCGGTCGCCCGCCTGCTGGCCCGGCCGGACGAGCGCGCCCGCCTGGGCGCGGCAGCGCGTGACCATGCCGCCACGGCGTTCGGGGTCGACCGCTTCGTGCGCGAGACGCTCGAGCTCTACGAACGCCTGGCGGCGCGCGCGCAGGCGAGACGGCCGCTGCCGCGGCGCGGGGAGGCGAGCGGGTGAGACGGCCGAGGATCCTGCGGATCATCACCCGGCTCGCGGTGAGCGGGGTGTCCACCCACGTCACGATCGCGGACCGCGGCCTGGCCGGTCGAGGCTGGGAGACGCTGCTGGTGCACGGCCGGGTTCAGCCCGACGAGCTCGAGATCGACCTGCCGGCTCCGGGCGTCCGGACGCGACGGCTGCTGACCCTCGCACGCCCGGTCGACCCGGTGGACGACAGCCGGACGCTGCTGGAGCTGCTCCGGATCATGCGCACCTACCGTCCGGACCTCGTGCACACCCACCACTCGAAGGCGGGCCTGCTCGGCCGGTCGGCCGCGATGATGACCGGCATCCCGCGGATTCATACCTTCCACGGTCACGTCTTCGAGGGCTATTTCAGTCCCCGAGTGTCCGCCTCGATCGTGGCCGCCGAGCGCCTCCTCGCCACCCGTACCTCGCGGATCATCGCCCTCAGCGAGCTGCAGCGCGAGGAGCTGGCGCTGCGCGGCGTGGCGCCATTGGACCGGATCACGATCGTCCCGCTGGGCCTCGAGCTCGAGCGTTTCGCGGGCGTGGACCGGGCGGACGCACGGCGGCGCCTCGGGCTGCCCGTCGGTGCGTTCGTGGTCGTGCTCCTGGGCCGGATCGTGCCGGTCAAGCGGGTGGACCGCCTGCTGCGGATCTTCAGCCGTGTCCGCGACCAGGTGCCGACGGCCCGGCTGTACGTGATCGGGGACGGGTCGGAGCGGCCGGCCCTCGAGCAGCAGGCGCGCGAGCTGGGCATCGCCGACATCGTGGACTTCCGCGGCTGGTCGAGCGACGCCGCCGGCTGGTACGGCGCCGCGGACGTCGTCGTGCTCACGTCGGACAACGAGGGCACTCCGCTCACCCTGATCGAGGCCGCGGCGGCGGGACGGCCGGGGATCGCGACCGCGGTCGGTGGCGTGCCCGACGTCATCGCCGACGGCGAGACCGGCTACATCGTCCCCGTGGACGACGAGGCTGGGTTCGCCGACCGGATCTCGTCGCTGGCCCGGGATCCCGCGCTTGCGGCGCGGCTGGGTGCTGCCGCACCCGGACGGGCCGGCCGCTTCGGGGCGACCCGCCTGGTGGATGACCTGGAGCGGATCTACCTCGACGTCCTGCGGGAGCGGGGGCGGATCGACTGACCCGCGGGATCAGCGCGCGACGCCCCGCCGCTCGCGACTCGGAATGAAGCGGCCCAGTCCCAGCCGGTCGATCCAGTAGACCAGGATGCCCAGGGGGATCGCGGCGAGCCACAGCAGCCGCGATGGCCATCGCGTGAGCGACCGGGCCTGTGTCACCAGCGACTCGTCCGCGAACAGCGCGCTGCGGACGAACTTCGCCGCCTTGAGGTAGTAGTCAAGGGGCGCGTAGCGGAAGAAGCGCAGGTCGTTCTCGATGAGGTCCCACGCCTCGAGGCGCTCGCCGATCGCGTCACGCCGCAGGTCCCGGGTTCCCTTGGTGAGCGTGTCGGGCTGATCCTCGGTCACGATCCCCAGGTACTCGTTCACGTACCGCGTGCGGTACCTGCGTCCGATCGCCCCCCACACGATCCGCCCGGTCAGCATGCCGAGGTAGCCGGGGATCGTGGGGTACGGGAACTCGCGCATGACGTCGGTCCGCTGGAACCCCCACCGCTCCCCCTTCACGTGGTAGCGGTACCTGATCTCGGTGGCGTCCGAGTCGGTGGGGTCGAACGGGAACGGGCCGCCGAGCGGAGCGCCGTGCTCGTTCCGGCACAGGGCGGAGACGCCCGAGAACCGGCCCCGCTCGGCCTCCGGGATGGCATCCCAGATCGCCTTGAATCGCTCCAGCGCCTCCGGCACCGCCGCATCATCGGAGTCGAGGATGACGAACAACCGGCCGCGCGCCTCGCGCACGGCACGGTTCACGGAGCCGTGATGGCCGATGTTCTGCTGGTACAGGTAGCGGACCGGGAAGTCCGCCTCCCGCGTCCAGCGGTCCATGAGCTCCGGCGTCCCGTCCGTGGACTCGTTGTCGATCACGAGCCATTCGAAATCGCGGAACGTCTGCGCGCGCAGGCTATCGTAGGGCCGGTGCAGCGTGTGACCCCGGTTGTGGGTGCCCGTGAACACCGTGAACTCGTACTCGTATCCGGACTCACCCAACCGTCATCGTCTCCCGCTGCGCCCGAGGAACCGCGATTGTACCCGTGCCGAAGGACATCGAAGGACCCCGCCCACCCATGACGTCCGACCCCGCATGACGATCGAACCCCCGGTGCCCGGACCGGCCGGCGACGGCGCGGGACCATTGCGGGTCGGCCTGGCGGTCGGCCGCGAACGGGCGCCGGCGTGGACAGCGGCCCTCGTCCGGGCCCTGCTCGAGGAGCCGGGCGTGAGCGTGTGGCGGTTGGGGACCGAGCGCCCGGCCGATCGGGCACGGCGCGGTCCGGCCGCTCGCCTCCGCACGCTGTATCGGCGGCTGGACGGCCGGCTGTTCGGGCGGCCCGGGGATCCGACGCTGCCGGTGCTGCTGGGGCCGCTCATCGATCACCTGCCGGAGGTCCCCGCCCGAGGCCGTGGACGTCGCGCTGCTGCTGGCAGGCGCCCAGCCGCCTGGTGCGGCCGCCGGCAGCTCGTCGACCGCCGAGGCATGGCCGCCGCTGCTTCGCCTGCGCCACGAGTCGATCGCCGGCGCTCCGGACCCGGGCGACCTCACGGCGGCCACCGACGTCGCGGACACGCTTGCGTGGACACCGTGCATGGCCACCGCACTCGTCCTCGCGAGCGGGGGAACCGAGCAGGTCGTCGGGCGTGTCGTGTCGCCCTCCGACCGGCTGTCGGCACGACGCGCCGGGCGCAACCACTGGCCCAAGGTGGGAGGGCAGCCGCTGATCGCGCTCCGGCGGCTGCGCCGCGACGGCCACCTCGATCCTGTCGATGCGCCCGGTCCGTCGGTCGGCCTGGGCGCGATCGCGGCACGGCCCGCACCGACATCGGCAGTCCAGGTCGGCGTTGCGATCCTGCGTGTGTTCGCGGGCTACGGGATGCGCCTCGCGGACCGCACGTACGCACCGGAGCGCTGGATCGTTGCCGTCAACGACGCCCGGGAGGGGCTGCCAGGCCTGGGTGCCGCCAGCCCGCCCGTCGCACCCGATCCCCACCACGACCCGTTCCGGATCCTCACGCCACCACCGGGCCGTGAATGGGCGGATCCGTTCCTGGTGGACACCGACGGCGGCATCCTGCTGTTCGTCGAGGAATGGGTCCGCGAGCGGAGTCGCGGCCACATCGCGGTGATGACGCTGGGCGACGACGGCCGGGTGGGCGAGTCGCGCCCGGTCCTTGAGCTCGGACATCATGTCTCGTACCCGTTCGTGTTCGGCTGGGACGGGGCGTGGTACCTGATGCCCGAACAGGCGGCCGGTGGCAGCCTGGAGCTGTACCGGGCCACGGACTTCCCGACCGCCTGGACCTGGGATCGCACCGTCCTGCCGCTTCCCGCGGCCGACGCGACCATTGCCCAGATCGACGGCACGTGGTGGCTGTTCACGGGGCTTCCGGGCGAGCACGGGACCACCCCCGACGAGCTGCACCTGTTCCATGGCCCCAGCCCCCTCGGACCGTGGCAGCCGCACCCCGCGAACCCCGTGGTCACCGACGTCCGCACGGCGCGTCCGGCCGGCCGACTGTTCCGGCACGACGGTGCCTGGTTCCGGCCGGCCCAGAACGGCGGGCCGTCCTACGGCTACTCGGTCATGATCCTGCGGATCGAGCGCCTCGACCGGGAAGGCTACCGAGAGCGCCTGGTGCGCGAGATCGAGCCCGGGTGGGCACCCCGCGTATCGGCGACGCACACGCTGAACCGCGCTGGGCCGCTGACGGTGATCGACGCGCGGCTCCGCGAGCCACGCCTGGTGCTGCCGCGTCGGGCCCGGGGAGATCGGCCCAGGGGCTGACGCCGGCGCCCGATCGGGCCCCGGGTGGTGCATGCACGCCACGCCCTGACCAAAGGGTGCGGGTGCGGCGGGGCTTCGTGGACCATTTCGCCATGGCATTCGGCGCCGGCGATCCATGACACTCCCGGCATCTGTGACGGCCGTGCCCCTGCGGTCGCCCCACGAAACGGCACACCCGTCGCGAGGCGGGGTCGCAAAGCCACGGGACTCCCTGAGTTAGCCGGGCCGCCGAATGGAGCACCGATGTTTTGGGATGGCACCCAGTGGCTGCCGGATGACGGCCGCCCTGCAGTTCAACCACGCGCGGCGCACAAGGGCCAGTTCCGCGACAAGCTTGCGACGGGGGTCATGGGCCTCGTGCTCGTGGGCCTGCTCGTCCCGTTCGCCGGGACTGCCGCGTCCACCGCGAGATCGGCCCGGCACCTGCTCGCCAACTGGACGGCGCAGTCGGACGTGGCCGTCTACCAGGAGACCGACAGGCGGCTGGTCTACCGGGGGTCGTGGTACACGGCCTACTATCCCAACTACCTGAGCGGACAGGTCAGGTCCTCCGATGCCGCTGATGCCCGGGTGCACCTGAAGTTCAGGGGCGCGGCCGTGACCTGGGTGGGGCCGATCGGCCCGACTCGCGGCAAGGCCCAGGTCTACATCGACGGCCAGCTGGTCAAGACGGTCAACACCTGGAACAGCTCGTTCAAGCCCACCCGTGTCCTGTTCACGGCCTCCTGGGACAAGGTGGGCAGCCACCGGATCAGGATCGTCACGGCCGGTACCGCCAGCCACCCGACGGTTGCCGTGGACGCGTTCTTCGTCCGTCTGGACACCGGTGCAGCGATCGACCCGATCGACGACGGCGGCGTGCCCATCGGCACGCCACCGCCCGATCCGGGCATCGTGCCCGCGGACCCGCCGGCGGCAGAACCGACCCCGACCCCGACCCCGACGCCCACGCCGACGCCCACGCCCACTACGGCGCCCATCGGTGGTGTTGCGCCCACGCCGACGCCGACGCCCACGCCGACGCCGACACCCAAGCCGACGCCGACACCCACGCCCAAGCCGGCGCCCACGCCGACCCCCAAGCCCACAGCAGCGCCGACGCCGGTGCCCGCCGCGGGCTGCGATGCGACGTTCTCCCAGGCGCCGTCCTCGACGTCGGACCAGTCCGGCGCGATCTCCAGCTTCCTCAGCGCAAACCGCGGCAGGACCGTGTGCTTCAACAAGGGCACCTACCGCGTTGACGCGAAGCTGACGATCGAGGGCTGGAGCGGAACGATCCTGGGCAATGGGTCCACGTTCCGACGCTATTCGACCAGCGCGACATCGCAGATCGTCCGGATCGTGGACAGCTCGAACATCGTGATCGACCACCTGTCGGTCATGGGTCCGGCAGACCTGTCCTACGTCCAGTCGCGGACCTTCGGCTCAGGCGATCGCGAGGACGAGCACGCCGTCTCGATCGAGTCGGTCAGCAACCTGACCATCCGTGGCGGCTCGTTCACCAACACCCGTGGCGACGCCTTCTACATCCGGGCTCGCAACGACACCTCGCCCGCACCGTCCAACATCCTCATCACGGGTGTTGTGATGAACATCAACGGACGCAACAACATCTCCGTGATCGGGGCCCGCGACCTGCGACTCACGGCCAGCACCGGGTCGAATGCGTCGCTGCACGGCTTCGACGCGGAACCGAACCGGTCGAGCGACGTGCTGCAGTCGATCACGATCGACAACACCTCGTTCTCCAGCTTCGATGCCGCCCACACCTCGTCGGGTCCGGGCTACGCCATCGCCATCTCGCCCGGGTACGCGAACGTCCAGGCCAAGGACATCAAGATCCTCGACGTGGCGATGGACAAGGCGATGGTCCTGGTTGCCGGCTACGACACCTCACATCCCGCGACGTCGATCACGATCCAGGGCTGCCGTCCCGCCTCGAGCACCGGTCGGGGCGCCATCCTGGAGCACATCGACGGACTCACCTTCAGCGACAACGGGTTGCTGGTGGCGCACCTCACCGACGCCTCCTGACCTGCACCGTTCGCGCCGCTTCGGAGGCGGCACGATACCCTAGGGCCATGAACGACACCCGCCGGGTCGCCGTCCGCGTCGACGGCGACCCGGTTCCGTCATTCGTGGCTCGAGCGATCGAGGAGGTCGCAGCCGCCCCTGGGGTGGAGCTCGTCGCCGTGATCGTGGACCGATCGGGCGCAGCGGGCGGTGCCCCCCTGTCCGCCCGCTGGTACGACGCGGTCGAGCGCCGCATCTTCCGGGGAGGAGCCCCGGCGCTCGCCGCCGTCCCGCTCCAGGGCCACCTCGCAGGCATCCGCCGGGTCGCGCACCTCCCGGACGAGGCCTGGACCCTCGCCGATGACCAAGACGCCGACGTCCTGCTGGACCTCGCCGCCCGCCCGCTGGCGGCGACGCCCGCGCCCGACCAGGCTCCTGCGCACGGTACCTGGACCCTCGGTTATGCCGCGGGCATCGACGGGCCTCGGGAGCCGCTGCCGGATCGACGCGTGGCGGCCGACGGGCTGGGCGTCGTGACGCTCGTGGCAACCTTCGCCGACGGCAGCGTGGTCGAGCTCGCCCGGCATGTCGGTTCCCTGCCGGCCGTGCCGTTCGTCCGCAACCGCGATGCCCTCCTGTGGGCCTCGGCCAACCTCCCCGCACGCGCCCTGCGACAGGGCGCGCCGACCACGGTGCGCGAGCCCGACCCCTGGGCTCCGCCCGCCGCCCGCGCCCGCGTGGCCGCCGCGCGCGCCACCCGGCCCGGCTGGGTGCGACTCGTGGGGGCGACCGCCCGGCGGGTCGCCGAGCGGGCCTGGTATCGGCAGACCTGGGAGGTCCTGTCCCGGCCGGCCGAACCTGCCGCGGGTCCGCCGCGCGACCTGCGGGGCTTCGAGCCCGTGCCGGCACCCGCCGGGCGGTTCTTCGCGGATCCGTTCCTGGTCGAGGACGCCGGCGGCGTGCGCCTGTTCGTGGAGGTGTCGCGCGTGGGTCGCCACGAGGGCTCGATCGCGGCGCTCGCCCGCAGATCCGACGGACGCTGGGGGCCGGCCGAGCCCATCCTCGATGTCGGCCGCCATCTCGCCTACCCGCACCTGACCACCGTGGCCGGCGAGCTCCTCCTGACGCCGGACGACGGCAGCCTGGGCGCCGTGGTCGCGTACCGGGCCGACGAGACCGGGCGGGCGTGGCAGCCCGTGGCCACGATCCTCGAGGGAGTCCGGGCCACCGACCCGACGCTGCTCGAACACGCCGGACGCCTGTGGCTGTTCGTCACCCAGACGACGCCCGGGATGTCGCCGTGGGACGAGCTCCACCTGTACAGCGCGGTGTCGATCGACGGACCGTGGGAGCCCCATCCCGGCAACCCGATCGTCGCCGACGTCCGGCGGGCCAGGTCGGCGGGACGCGTGTTCCGCCTCGGCGACCGTCTCATCCGGCCGGCCCAGGACTGCGCCCGCGCCTACGGCCGGCGTGTCGTGCTCAACGAGATCACCTGTCTCGAGCGGGAGCGATACGCGGAGCGGGCCGTCGGGAGCATCGAGCCGGAGGGCCTGCCCGGAGCCCAGCGGACGCACAGCTACGCCGCCGCCGGCGGCGTGCAAGCCGTCGACGCCTTCGTGCGCCGGCCGCGGCTGACCCTGCGGGGATCGGTCCGACGGTCGGAGGGCGCGCCGGCGGTGGCGCGATCGTGAGCTCGCCGCGAATCGGACGGCTCGCTCGCATCGTCGGCATCCTGGTCGTCGTGCTCGGGCTCACCGCGTCCGCGTCGCTCGGATGGGTCCGATTCGGGCCAGCCCCGGATGTGATCTCGTCACCGGAGATCACCCCCGAGCCACCGGACGTGCGCCCGACCGCGACGGCGGCACCGACCACGCCGGTGGTCGACGTCCCGTCCTCGGTCGATGCCACCGGCGCCACCGACGTCACCGCGCAGCTGCAGGCGCTGATCGATGGCGCGCCCGACGGCGCGACCATCCGCCTGGGCGCCGATGCGCGATACCGGATCAGGACGACGCTCGAGCTCAACGGCCGGCACGACCTGACGATCGACGGACGCGCGGCCACGATCACGCTGGTCGAGAGCGATCTGTCGCACCGGCGCAACCTGTGGCTGGTGGGCTCGACCTCGATCGTGGTCAGGGATCTTACGCTGGTCGGCTCGAACCCCGACCCTGGCATCCTCGACGAAGCGAACCAGTTCGAGCACGCGATCTGGATCGACGGGGGTTCCGGCATCACCATCGACCGGGTCACGATGACCAACCCGTGGGGCGACTGCGTGTATCTGGGCGACCGCGACGGCCGCCTCGACTGGGTGGACGGCCTGATCGTCCGGAACAGCTCGTGCCATGGCGCCGGTCGCAACGGCGTGTCCATCGTCGCCGGGCGCAACGTCCGGATCGAGGACAGCACCTTCGGCAACATCGGTCTCCACGCCGTCGACATCGAACCGAACCAGACCACGCCGGTCCAGGGGGCCGATCGCGTGGCCGTCACGGGCAACCAGGTTGACGGCCCGATCGAAGACTACTTCTTCGCGGCCAACGGGTGGGGACCCGTCGCCAACCTCAGCGTCGAGAACAACGTCCTGGTCGGCGTGCCGATGCGGATCACCATCGCCCCGGTCGAGGGCAGCGGCTATGTCCGCCGTTCGGTCCTCGTCACGGGCAACCGGTCCGACACGCCGGCGCCTGCGGTGGAGCAGGCTGCGATGTCGTTCGGCAGGGTCATCGGGCTCACGGTCACCGGCAACGTCGTTCCCCTGGAGGGCGACGGGTCCGCGCTCGTGGATGTCCAGGATTCATGCCAGGTGACCATCACCGACAATCAGTTCCCGGGTGGCAGCACGCAATGGCGCGGCTCGGTCGGCTCGTGCCCGGTCGAGCGCCCGTGAGCGAGGCTGCCGGTCCGGAAGCCGCCCGGGACCAGCTGCCGGACGCGCCCCCGCCCCATGGCACCATCCGCCGGGCGATGGACCTGTGGCTGGGGGCGCTCGCGCTCGTCGCGTCTGCGCCCCTCGTCGTGGGGGCCGTGGTCGCGATGCGCCTGACCGGCGACCACGGCCCGGTCCTGTATCGCGCCCCGCGGGTCGGGGAGCGGCTGCAGCCGTTCATGGCCCTCAAGATCCGGACCATGCGGCCCGGCGTCGGCGGCACGCGCGTGACCCTGTCCGCTGACCCGCGCGTCACCCGGGTGGGTCGCGTGCTGCGGCATTACCGGATCGACGAGCTGCCGCAGCTGGTCAACGTGCTGCGCGGCGAGATGGCGCTGGTGGGACCGAGGCCCGAGGACCCGCGGTACGTCGATCCGACCGATCCGCTGCACCGGTTCGTGTTCGGCGCCCGACCCGGGATCACCGGCCCGACCCAGCTTACGTTCCGCGCCGAGTCCGAGCTGTTCACGGGCTCCGACCCGGAGGCCGCCTACCGGGAGAGGGTCCTGCCCGAGAAGCTCGCGATGGACGCCGCCTATCTCCGGCGCCGCACGCTCGCGAGCGACCTTGCCATCCTCGGACGCACGGTTGCCGTCATCCTGCCGCACCTCCCGCGGACCTCGCGCCGCGCCTGACGCGGCGGGGCAGCCGAGTGGTGCGTCAGGGCACCACCAAACGGAATTGCAACAGTCTGGGGTGGGTTAGTTCACGAATTGGGTACTGGAACATCCAGTACGAACGACCTACCCTCATGGCGGGGAGACTTCCCGGCCGGAGTGCCGAGGGAGGTCATAGCAGGGGGTGCTTCGTTGACCGATACGCGCGCCGAGCGGCGCAGGGCCAGGGACCGGGCGTGAGCGCGCCGGGCGAGGCCAGGGGGCACACAGCCGGACGCGGGATCCGGGAGATTCTGGCGCGGATCGAGCAGATCATCAGCTCGGCGCTGCAGGACGCGCTCGAGGGCCGCGGGCTGCGGTTCCGGGGCAGGCACCTGCTGCTCCTCGACGTCCTGTCGGGCATGCTCGCCGTCTACCTTGCCGTTGCGGTCCGGGAGGATCGGGCGCTCCGACCGTGGGAGGTCGTGGACTACCTGCCCCTGATCGCGGTTCCCGTCCTGGTCCGGCCGTTGATCGCCGTCCCATTCGGCCTGTACCGGCGAGTGTGGCGTTACGCGAGCCTGCCCGACCTGATCCAGATCGTGAAGGCAACGGCCACCGGCACGATCGTCAGCCTGGCCATCGTCTACCTCGTGATGCTGCCGCTGGGGCTGATGCCCGCCGTGATGCTGCCGCGGTCGTTCTGGATCACCGAAGCGGTGCTGCTCGTGACCATGATCGGTGGGGCACGGATGGCGATCCGCGCCGCCTCCGAGTGGTATCTCGGGCGGGACGTGAACAGCGGCGGCGTCCGTCGCGTGCCCACCCTCCTGTACGGTGCCGGGCAGACCGGCGTGATCGTCGCCCGCTCGGCAATCCGCCAGTCCACGGCCCGGGTCCGACCGGTCGGCTTCCTCGACGACGACCCGGTGCGCCGCGGCCAGAAGCTCATGGGCCTTGACGTGCTGGGCGGCCTCGACGATCTGCCCGCGGCCATCGAGGCAACCAACGCCCAGCGGCTCCTGATCACCATGCCCACGGCCGACGGCTCGGCAATCCGCCGCGTCGTGGATGCGGGCCTCGCGGCCGGGCTCGAGGTCCGGACCGTGCCCCCGCTGCACGAACTGACCGACGGCAGCATTGACGCGTTCCGAACCCGCCAGGTCCGCGTCGAGGACCTCCTCGCTCGAACGCTGGCCAGCGAGCACGCGCCCGCGGTCGACAACCTGATCCACGACCGGACGATCCTGATCACCGGCGCGGGCGGGTCGATCGGCTCGGAGCTCGTGCGGCAGGTCTACGGCCTGCGGCCGCGCCGGATCGTCCTGGTGGACCGGGCTGAATCGCCGCTGTACACCGTCCAGCGAGACCTCGAGATCCGCCGGTTGCGCGGCCGGGGCGACGGGGAGATCGAGGTCCACCTGGCCAACGTCGTGTCCAAGCGGTTGATGTCGGGGATCATCCGGTCGACCCGGCCGGACGTGATCTTCCATGCCGCGGCCTACAAGCACGTGCCCATGATGGAGGACCATCCGTCCGAGTCGGTCCAGGTGAACGTCGGCGGCACGCTGTCGATGCTGGCCGCGGCGAGCGCCGCGGGAGTGCCCCGGTTCGTCCTGGTCTCGACCGACAAGGCGGTCGAGCCGACAAGCGTGATGGGCGCCACCAAGCGGATCGCCGAGGCGCTGGTGTCGGACTGCGCACGGGCCACCGGTCTCGACTACGTGTCGGTCAGGTTCGGCAACGTGCTCGGCTCATCGGGCAGCGTCGTCCCGATCTTCCTCAACCAGCTCGAGCGCGGCGAGGCGCTGACCGTCA
Source organism: uncultured Chloroflexia bacterium (assembly GCA_963732805.1). GTDB lineage: Bacteria > Chloroflexota > Limnocylindria > Limnocylindrales > CSP1-4 > CAIXZV01. The sequence goes on along the minus strand of CAVTAW010000001.1, from coordinate 508,939 downwards.
CCGATCCCGAGATGACCCGCTACTTCATGACGATCCCGGAAGCCGGTTGGCTCATCCTCGACGCGGCCGCCCTCGGCCGGTCGGGCGACCTGTTCGTGCTGGACATGGGTGAGCCGGTCAAGATCCTCGACCTCGCCAACGACCTGATCCACCTCTCCGGCCGGGAGCCGGACTCGGTGCCGATCCAGTTCACGGGGCTCCGCCCGGGCGAGAAGCTGCACGAGCAGCTGTTCTACTCGCGCGAGGACTTCCAGCCGACCGAGGTCGCAAAGGTGCTCCGCGCTGCGTCCGTGGCGCCGCCGGCCGACCTCAGGGATCGCGTCTCGGATCTCGTGGGTCTCGCGGCGGGCGACCACGACGACGAGTTGCGCGCGAGCCTGTTCGACCTCGTCAAGTCAGTCACCGAAGCGCACGCCCCGAGTGACGACGAGGACCTCCCGGTCCTCGAGCTCCAGGGCGCCGGGCGGGCTTCGGCGGGCTCGTGACCCGGGACACCGACCCGCCGTTCCTTCCCTTCGCGCGTCCGTCGATCGGCGACGCGGAGAAGGCCGCCGTCCTCGAGGTGCTCGACTCGGGCTGGCTCACCACGGGTCCGCGGACCAAGGCCTTCGAAGCCGCGTTCGCTGAGGTCACCGGCAGCCGGCACGCGATCGCGCTCAACTCCGCCACGGCAGCCCTCCACCTCGCCCTCGAGGCGTTCGGCGTCGGGCCGGGCGACGAGGTCATCGTGCCGACCTGGACCTTCGCGGCCAGCTCGGAGGTGGTCATCTACCGCGGCGCCCGGCCGGTCCTGGTGGACGTGGACGCCGCGACGCTCAACGCCACGCCGCAGGCGATCCTCGAGGCTGTCACGCCGCGGACGAGAGCGGTGGTCGCCGTCCACATCGCGGGTCGCCCGATGGCGATCGACACGCTGGTGGACGCCCTCGACCCGCTCGGGATCCCCGTCGTCGAGGACGCGGCGCACGCGTTTCCGAGCCGGATCGGGCACCTCGGCGGCCGGCTCGCCGGCACGATCGCACGGGCCGGCGCGTACTCCTTCTACGCGACCAAGACGATCACCACCGGCGAGGGCGGCATGCTGGTCACGGACGACGACGGCATCGCGGACCGCGCCCGGCTGATGTCGCTCCACGGGATCGGTCGCGACGCCTGGAAGCGATACGCGGCGGGCGGCTCCTGGTACTACGAGATCGAGGACGCCGGCTACAAGTACAACATGACGGACATGGCCGCGGCCCTGGGCCTCGTCCAGCTGGCCCGCGCCGACGAGCTGCTCGGGGCGCGGCTGTCGCTGGTTCGAGCGTACCGGGCGGCCTTCGGCGCCTCGTCGATCGCCGATCTCGTCGAGCTGCCGGACGACGCACCCGACGGCAGCCACGCGTGGCACCTGTTCGTGATCCGGCTCCGGCTCGACCGGTTGCGGATCGATCGCGCCCGGGTGATCGAGGGCCTCGCCGCGCTGGGTATCGGGACCAGCGTCCACTTCATCCCGCTCCACCTCCACCCCTACTATCGGGCGCAGGGCTGGCAGGCGGACCGGCTGCCCGTCGCGACCCATGAGTACGAGCGGGTGCTGTCGCTGCCGCTCTGGCCGGGCATGAGCGAGGACGACGTCGGCCGCGTCGTGTCCGGGCTCGAGGCCATCCTCGGCAGCGCGCGAGCCGGCACGTCCCCTGCGTCCGGCACCGCTGCGCGATCGGCAAGCCGCGTCGGCTAGCGCCGGCTACACGATCCGGACGGTCGGGATCGGGATGATGAACCTGCCCCCGCGATCGACGTACGGCTGTCGCTGGGCCATGATCTCCGCCTCGAAGTTCCAGGCAAGCATCAGGACGTAGTCCGGCATCCGCTCGAGCAAGGCAGTCGGGGCCAGGATGGGCAGCCGGGCGCCCGGCATCAGCTTGCCCTGCTTGTGGACGTTGAGGTCGACGACGAAGTCGATCATCGTGTGGTCGATCCCGGCGACGTTGAGCAGGGTGGCGCCCTTGGCGGCCGCGCCGTACGCGGCGATCGAGGCGCCACCCGCCTTGAGCTCGCGCAGCGTCCGCACGAGCGTGGCGACCGTGTCCCGGACGCGGCCCGCGAAGGCCTCGTAGAACGGGAACGACGTCATCCCCAGCGCCTCCTCCTCGGCGAGGTAGCCGAGGAGACGATCGGTGGGCGCCCCGGCGGGTGACACGGACCAGCGCAATGTGCCGCCATGAAGATCCGGGAAGTACTCCGCGTCCACGAGCTGGAGGCCGTGCCGACGCATCAGCGCGTCGACCGCATGGCACGAGAGGTAGCAGACGTGCTCGTGGTAGATGGTGTCGAACTCGGACCGCTGGACGAGGTCACGCACCCAGGGGTTCTCGATGGTGATCAGGCCGTCGTCCGCGATCAGCCGGCGAAGCCCGGCCACGAATCCGTTGAGGTCGGGGACGTGGGCCATCACGTTGTTGGCGACGATCACGTCCGCCCGGCGACCCTCGGCGACAAGGTCGGCCGCCAGGTCGTCGCCGAAGAAGGCCTCCAGCGTGGGGATCCCCAGCTCGCGGGCGGCAGCCGCAGGACCGGGTGTGGGCTCGATGCCCAGCACCGGGACCCCCGCCGCGGCGGCGTGCTGCAGGAGGTAGCCGTCGTTGCTGGCGATCTCCACCAGCAGGTGTCCCGGACCCAGGTGCCGATTCGCGATCAGGTGTGCGACGTGCTCGCGCGCATGCTCGACGAGCAGGTCCGAGAACGACGAGAAGTAGGGATACGCGGCGCCGAAGATGACCTCGGCAGGCAGCACGCTGGTGAGCTGGACGAGCGTGCACGTCTCGCACATCCCGACCTCGAGCGGATAGCGGGTGTCCGTGGCTTCGGGATCGTCCGCGTCGAGCAGGGCGTTGGCGATCGGCGTCGTGCCAAGGTCGAGGAACGGACGTGGCCCGGAAGCACCGCAGGAGCGGCAGCGGTCCACGCGAGTCGCCGCGACAGGCGTCGGACCGCCCGACGGCGAGTCGGGCCCGTGCGGGAGGTCGGGCATGCAGGCTCCATCATCGTCGCCTGACCGGCCCACGGTGAACCGGCGGCAAGCTGTCGGGGTTGGTGGCGGCACGCACCGGGCGTCGATGGTGTGGGCGCCCGGCGTGTCGATCGCCCCCTATCATGCACTCATGGACGTTGCGGCGCCAAACGCCAGGGCGCAGCTCGCCTGCTTCGAGGGTAGCCCGTGAAGGTCGTCCTGTTCTGCGGTGGTCTCGGCCTCCGGCTGCGCGACTACAGCGACACCGTGCCCAAGCCGATGGTCCCGATCGGCATTCGTCCCGTCCTGTGGCACGTCATGCGCTATTTCGCCCACTTCGGCCATCGCGAGTTCGTGGTCGCCCTCGGCTACCGGGGCGAGGCGGTCAAGGACTACTTCCTGCGCTACAACGAGGCGATGTCCAATGACTTCGTGCTGGCCGAAGGGGGTCGGTCGCTGGAGCTCCTGAACACCGACATCCAGGACTGGCGGATCACGTTCGCGGACACGGGTCACAACGCCGTCATCGGCCAGCGCCTGATGGCCGTCCGCAAGCACATCGGTGACGACGAGATGTTCCTCGCGAACTACGGGGACACGCTCACCGACGCCCCGCTCGACGAGCTGGTCGACGACTTCCAGCGGAGTGGCCGGATCGGCGCCTTCCTGTGCATCCGGCCCACCTACTCGTTCCACCTCGTGCAGTTCGGCGACGACAACCTGGTCACCGGCATCGAGCACGTCCAGCGGTCGGACATCTGGATCAACGGCGGCTACTTCCTCCTGCGGCGGGAGATCTTCGACTACATCCGGCCCGGGGAGGACCTCGTAGACGAGCCGTTCAAACGGCTGATCGCGGAGGGTCAGCTGACCGGGTACCGCTACGACGGCTTCTGGGCGCCCATGGACACGCTCAAGGACAAGCAGGAGCTCGACGCCCTCTACGAGCGTGGCGACCCACCCTGGGCGGTCTGGCAGCGAGGGGCCGCCGGGTGACCGACCCCACGCCCCCGCCGGGCCGCGACCCGGCGGACGGCCTCCGCCTGCGGCTGCCCGACCGCCTCCGGCTGCTGTGCATCGGGGCCCACGCCGACGACATCGAGATCGGCGCCGGCGGCACGATCCTGCGACTGGTCGCGGAGGGACGGGTGGCCAGCGTGGACTGGCTCGTGCTGGCCGGGCACGGCGTGCGTGCCGACGAGGCGCGTGCCGGCGCCGAGGCGTTTCTTGCGGGCGCCGGCCCCGCCACGATCGAGATCGGCCAGGCTCGGGACGGGTACTTCCCGGCCGAGTTCGCGTCGATCAAGGACCGGTTCGAGGCCCTCAAGGCGAGGGTCGAGCCCGACCTCGTGCTGACCCACCGCCGTGACGACCTCCACCAGGATCACCGCGTCACCGGGGAGCTCACCTGGAACACGTTCCGCCACCACCTGGTGCTGGAGTACGAGATCCCCAAGTACGACGCCGACCTCGCAGCGCCCAACGTCCTCGTCGAGCTGCCGGCGGCCGTCCTGGAGCGCAAGATCGAGCTCATCACCGGGACATATCGGTCCCAGTCGGACCGCACGTGGTTCACGCCCGATACGTTCCGGGGCCTGGCAAGGCTGCGCGGCATCGAGGCAGCATCCGGCACCGGGTTCGCCGAGGGCTTCTTCGGCCGCAAGGTCGTGCTCTAGGCGTCCTCCACGACCAGCGCGTCCACGGCCAGCGCCCCCGTGGGACCGGCGATGACCGGGTTGAGGTCGATCTCCATGACGTCCGGCGACGCGAGCAACAGGTCCCCGACGCGCGCCACGAGCGCTGCCACCGCGTCGAGATCGACCGCGGGCCGGTCCCGGACGCCGCGCAGGAGGGCCGCTCCGCGGAGCCGGCCGAGCCGCGAGCGGACCTCGTCCCGGGACACGGGCGCCAGGAGGACCACGACGTCGTCGAGCACCTCGGCCAGGACCCCGCCCAGGCCGACCAGGACCGCCGGCCCGAACACGGCGTCCCGCCGACCCCCGATGATCAGCTCGACGCCCGGTGGCGCCATCGGCTCCAGCAGCAGCCCCCGGAGGTCCAGCCCGGCGCGCGCGGCCGCCTCGGCCAGGGCGACCGCCGCGACGCGGATCGCCGCCTCGTCGTCCAGTCCCAGCCGGACCCCGCCGAGATCGGTCTTGTGACCCAGGTCCCGTGCATCGAACTTGAGCGCAACCGGGCCCCCGCCCATCGCCCGCCACGCCTCGACGACGGCGTCGGGGTCCGCGAGCACGGCACGGAACGGCGTGACCGGCACGCCCGCGGCCGCCAGGCGCTCGAGGCTTTCGCGCTCCGGCTGCGTCCGGCGGCGGCCCGCACGGGCCGTGTGGGCAGCCAGCGGATCGAGCGTCGAGTCCGCGCCCCACGACACGTGGCTGGCCGCCAGGTCCGGCCAGCCGGGGCGCCATGGCCCGTCCGCTGCCCGCTCCGCACGGCGGCGCTCCCAGCGGACCAGCCCGGCGATCGCTGACAGCGCCTCCTTTGCGCCCCTGAGCATCGGCATCCCGCCGGCCGTCGCCAGGGTTGCCTTGACCTGTTCGCTGAGATCGCCCGACGTCAGGGAGATGTACACCGGCAGCAGGTGCGGTCGGTCAGCGGTGGCCGCGATCAGGGCGCGCGACACCGTTTGCGCGACGTCAACCTCGCCGGGCAGGTCGCGAAACGGGCTGTCGTGGACGATGGCCAGCACGTCGAACGCGCCGGACGCGGCGAGCGCCTCGAACGACGTCCCGTACGCCGCGGCCTCGTCGTCCGCGCCCCAGGGGTCGAGCGGGTTGCCGATGTAGCCCATGGTCGGGAGGTCGTGCAGGATCGCCGCTCTCGCGCTCGCCGGGATGGCCGGCAGCTCCACGCCCGTCGTCTCCGCGAGGTCGGCGACCAGCGAGGCCTCACCGGTGGACACGGTCACCACGCCGGTCCTCCCGGCACCCACGCCTCGGCCCAGGCGGCCGGCGCCCGCCACCAGCTCGGCAGCCTCGAGCAGCTGGTCGAGGTCCGCGCACCGGATCACGCCGGCCGCCTCGAGGGCGGCATCGGTGACGCGGTCCTCGCCCGCCAGGCTGCCGCTGTGCGCGACCGCGGCGGCCCGGGCCTGGTGGGACCGCCCGACCTTGACCGCGAGGATCGGCTTGCCCATCACGAGCGCCCGGTCGGCGAGCGCCAGGAAGCGTTCCGGGCGCTTGAACCCCTCGAGGAACAGCATGACCGCGTGCGTCTCGGGGTCGTCGAGGCACCAGGCCAGGTAGTCGCAGATGTCCAGCGCAACCTCGGCGCCCACCGAGACGATCCGGCTGTACCCGATCCGGGTGCCGGGCGCATGGAGGAACGCGTCCGTGACACTCCCGGATTGGGCCAGGCCGGCCACGTGTCCCCGGGACAGCCACGGGTTGACGTCGCCGATGTAGGTCGAGCTGTTGGTGGTCCAGTCGACGGCGCCCATGCAGTTGGGACCGAGCAGCGCGATCCCATGGTGGACGGCAATCTCCCGAACCGCTCGCTGCATCTCGGCGGCGGCCTCGCCGCCCTCCACGACGCCGCCGCCGGGGATCACGAGGCTGGGCACCCCGGCCTCGGCAGCCTCCGCCGCGAACCGGGCCGCGCGCAGCGGATTCACGGCCAGGATCACGCTGTCCGGCCGCTCGGGCAGCGCCTCGAGCGACGGGAAGCAGCGCTGGCCGTGGACCTCCGCGTAGTTGGGGTTCACGAAGTGGCAGCGGGTTTCGCTGCCCATCCGCAGGAGGTTGTCGCGGACCGTCTGGGCAAGCGACGAACGTGGGCTGGCGCCGACCACCGCGATCGAGCGCGGCGCGAACAGGGGCCGCAGATCCACGGTGGTGGCGGACGGATCGCCGGGCACGGGCACGGGCACGGGACGCAGACGACGGGTACGCGGCTGCCGGTGGTCAGCCGACCACGGCGCCGACGCCGCGCTTCTCGAGCGCCCGGGCGATGACCAGCCGCTGGATCTCCGAGGTGCCCTCCCAGATGCGGTCCACGCGCAGCTCCCGCAGGTACCGTTCCGCGGCGACGTCGCGCATGTAGCCGCGGCCGCCGAACACCTGGACCACTCGATCCGCACAGCGGTAGGCGGCCTCGGACGCGAACAGCTTGGCCAGCGAGGCCTTGGCGTGGACGACCTTGGGGTTCGCGCCGTGGTCCATCAGCCAGGCCGCCTCGCGCGTCAGCAGGCGCGCGGCCGACGCATCGGCGGCGGAGTCGGCCAGCGGGAAGCTCACGCCCTGGAAGTCGTAGATCCGCTCGCCGAACTGGATCCGGCCCGTGGCCCACTCGACGGCCAGGCCCAGCAGCCGCTCCATCGCACCCGAGCAGCGAGCCCCGATGTGCAGGCGCTCCTCGACGAACCACGCGTTGGTCATCGTGTCGGCCTCGCCGATCAGGCCCAGGACCGCATCGGGGGCGACGCGGACGTCGGTCAGCGTGAACTGGGGGTGGCGGTCGGCAAAGGTGTGGGTGTAATCCGGATCGCCCGTCATGGCCACGCCGGGGGCGTCGTACTCGACCAGGAACAGGGTCGGCTTCCGCTCGCCGCCATCGAGCAGGTGGCAGTGGAAGATCATGAAGTCCGTGTCCGAGGGACCCGTGACGAACCACTTCTCGCCGTTGAGGACGTACTCGCCCGTCGCCGCGTCCCGGACGGCCGTCGCGGCCAGCGTCCGGGCATCCGAGCCCTGTCCGGGCTCGGTGATCGCGTAGCTGACGTTCCGCTCGCCGCGGAGGCACGGGTCGAGGTACCGGCGGCGCTGCTCCGGGCTGGCGTGGACGAGCGCGTTGTACGCCCCCGGGATGAAGCTCCACAGGCCCCCGGTCACCTGTCCCAGCTGCTCGTGGACCAGGACCTCCTCCAGCGTCGACCAGCCCTGGCCACCCACCTCCCGGGGAAGGCTGCCGCCATGGAGGCGCAGCTCGATCGCACGTCGCTTGAGCTCCCGGATGGTGTCTGCCGGGAGGCTGCCGCCGCTGCGCTCGAACTCCGCCTCCAGCGGCTGGAGGTGCTCGACGGCGTACGTGCGGGCGCGTTCGCGCAGCTCCGCCTGGGCCGGGGTGAGGGTCAGGTCCATGCCGCCCAGTGTGGCCAAACCGGCCCGTGCCCGGCCGACGCGTCGCGGCGCCCGGGACGCCGCCGCTCCGCGGGCGACGGAGTGTCGCCCTCCTGTCCCTACTGCGGCCAGGCCAGGACCATGATCCGGATCTCGGTCATGTCCTCCACCGCCCAGCGCAGGCCCTCTCGGCCGAGGCCCGAGTCCTTGACCCCGCCGTAGGGCATGTGGTCGATCCGGTAGGTCGGGATGTCGTTCACGATCACGCCGCCGACCTCGAGGCCGTTGAACGCCTTCCAGGCGTGGTCGAGATCGTTGGTGAACACGCCCGTCTGGAGCCCGAAGAAGCTGTCGTTGACCGCCCGGATCGCGTCCTCGAACTCGCGGAACCTGAACGCGACCACGAGCGGCGCGAACGCCTCGTTGGAGCAGACCTGGGCATGGAACGGCGTGTCCGTGAGCACCGTGGGCGGGAAGAACGTGCCGTCGGCCGTGCCCCCGAGGAGCACCTTGCCGCCCAGCGCGCGTGCCTCGTCGACCCAGGCCTGCGTCCGGAGCGCGTTCTTCTCGTCGACCATCGGCCCGACATCGGTCGCCGCCTCGGCCGGGTCGCCGATGCGCAGGGCCGCGGCCGCGGCCACGAACCTGTCCATGAACGCGTCCCAGACGTCCTCGTGGACGAACATCCGCTGGACGCTGATGCACACCTGGCCGCTGTAGGCGAAGGCCCCGGTCACCGTGCGCGCGACGGCCCAGTCGAGGTCGGCCGACCGGTCGATGATCACGCCCGCGTTGCCACCCAGCTCGAGCACGACCTTCTTCTTGCCGGCTCGCTCCTTCATCCGCCAGCCCACCGACGGGGAGCCGGTGAAGGTGAGCAGCTTGAACCGCTCGTCCGACACCATCCGGTCGCCCAGCTCGCGGCTCATGGGCAGGATCGACACCATGCCCTCGGGCACGCCGGCGGCGTCGATGATCTCGCCCACCGTGAGCATCACCAGCGGGTCCTTGGACGGTGGCTTGAGGACGATCGGGTTGCCCGAGGCGATGGCCGGCGACACCTTGTGGGCCGCGAGGTTGAGCGGAAAGTTGAACGGGCTGATGCCCGCGATCGGCCCGATCGGGAACCGCCGGGTGATCCCCACCCGGTCCTTCGACGACGGCATGAGGTCGAGCGGGATCATCTCGCCGACCATGCGCTCCGCCTCCTCGGCACCCAGCCGGAAGGTGATCACCGCCCGATCGACCTCGTTCAGGGCGTCGCGGATGGGCTTGCCGGCCTCGGCGGCGATCAGCGCTCCCAGCTCCTCGCGGCGTGACCTGATCCCGGCGCTGATCTCGCGCAGGATCCTGCCGCGCTCGTAGGCCGGCAGGGTGCGGGTGACCTCGAACGCGCGGACGGCCGCCTGGACCGCCGCCTCGTACTGCTCCGGCGTCGCCTGGTACGTGGCGCCGGCCGGCTCGCCCGGGCGAGCGGGGTTGTCGATCACGAGCGTGTCGGGCGAATCCACCCACTTCCCGGCAAGGTAGATCGGATGGGGGGTCGTGGCGGTCGAGGTGGCCATGGTGGCTCCTGGAATTGAGCGGTGGTCGGGCAATCGACGCGATTCTAGGCTGGGCCACCCGGACCCGACAGGGCCCGGGGCATGTCAGCGCTTGCCGCTGCCGAAGATCGTGTCGAACACGCCGCGCAGGATCGACTGGCCGGTGCGCGAGGTGGCCACGCGGCCCGCGGTACGGATGGACGTCTCGATCATGCGCTGTCGCTGCCGCTCCTCCGCCTTGCGCTCGCGCTCGGCTGCCTTCGCCTCGCGCTCGGCAGCCCGCCGCTCCTTCTCGAGCTCCCTCGCCCGGCGGTCGATCTCCCGCTGCTGCTGCGCCGGCGTCATCGCCCCGGCGATGGCGCCGGACGCCGGGGCGGCAGCCGCGGCGGTCGCTGCCTGGTGGGCCGCTGCCAGCCGGGCGGTGATGATCTCGTGCGCGCTCTCGCGGTCGATCGCCGTGCCGTAGCGCGAGGCCAGGGCGGACGCGGCCACGACCTGCGCGGTCTCCGCGTCGGTGAGCGGCGCCATCCTCGAGTCGGGCGGCACCAGCCGGGTCGCGGCGAGGGGCGTCGGCACCCCCTTGGGCGACAGCACCGTCACCAGCGCCTCGCCGATCCCGAGCGAGGTGATCGTCCGCTCGACGTCGTAGTGGTCGGTCATCGGGAACGTGCGCGCGGTCTTGCGCAGCGCGTCGGCGTCCTCGGGAGTGAACGCCCGCAGCGCGTGCTGGACGCGGTTGCCCAGCTGCGACAGCACCGACGACGGCACATCGGTGGGCGCCTGGGTGACGAAGTAGACGCCGACACCCTTGGACCGGATCAGGCGCGCCGTCCGCTCGATCTGCTCCATGAGGGCGTCGGACGCGTCCTTGAACAGCAGGTGGGCCTCGTCGAAGAAGAACGCGAGCTTGGGCCGGGGCAGGTCGCCGACCTCGGGCAGGCTCTCGTACAGCCGCGCGAGCATCCACAGCACGAACGTCGAGAACAGGCGCGGGCGGTCCATCACGTCGGCCACCTCGAGCAGCGTCACGATGCCCTTGCCGTCGGCGGTGGTCCGCAGCAGGTCGTCCACGTCGAACTCCGGCTCGCCGAAGAACTCGCCGGCGCCCTCCTGCTCCAGGGTCACGATCGAGCGCAGGATCACGCCCAGCGATGCGGGGCTGATGCCGCCCAGGTCCTCAAGCGCCGGCTTGCCGTCATCGGAGGCCAGGAACTTGAGCGTGGTCCGAAGGTCGGCGAGGTCCAGCAGCGGGAGGTGCTGGTCGTCGCAGTAGCGGAACACCAGTGACAGGATCGAGGTCTGGGTGTCGTTGAGGTCGAGCACCTTGCCCAGCAGCAGCGGCCCGAAGGAGGACACGCTCGCCCGCACGTGGGCACCCACCCGGCCCGACAGCGACATCAGCTCCAGCGGGTGGGCCGCGGGCTCGAACGTCCAGCCCATCGAGGCGGCGCGCTCCTGGATCCTCGCGTTGCCGGCGTCCCCCGGCGCGCCGATCCCGGACAGGTCGCCCTTTACGTCGACCGCGAACACCGGGACCCCCAGGGCCGACAGCTGGCCGGCGAAGATCTGGAGCGTCTTGGTCTTGCCCGTCCCCGTGGCGCCCGCGATCAGCCCGTGGCGGTTGACCCGCGACAGGGCAACCTGGACCCGGACGTCCGCGAGAATCTCGTCCTCGAGGATCGGGGCGCCGAGGACGATCGCCGGCTCGTCGAGCGCATAGCCCGCCGCCATCTCGGTGCGAAACGCCTCGTCCACGGCCACCTCCACTGGGCATGCCCGGGGCCGGTTCCGTGCGCCCGCCGGACCCGGGTCACGCTGCCTATCATCGCATCGTGTGCGGCCCCGGCGGGTGTCCCTGGCCCGGCGGCGTGCCGGGCGCGGACCCGGGAGCCGTCAGTCCTCGCCGGCCCGGGGATAGGTGCCGATGATCCGGACCAGCTCGGTCTCGGCGCGCAGGTCGTCCAGGGCGTCGGCGCATGCCCGGTCGCCTGGGTCGCCGTCCAGGTCCACCCAGAACAGGTACTCCCAGCGCGAACCGCGCGCGGTCCACGGGCGGGACTCGAGGCGCGAGAGGTTGAGACCCCGGGTGGCGAAGGCACCCAGCGAGCGGTGCAGGGAGCCCGGGACGTTGCGGACCGCGAACACCAGCGTGGTGCGTGGCAGTCCGGCCACGGCCTCCGATCTCGCCGCAGCCCGGACGGAATCCGCCGAGTCCGGCCGGGCGATCACGGCAAACCGGGTGTGGTTGTCGGCGCCCGTCTGGATGTCGTCTGCGAGCACGTCGAGGCCGTAGATCGGGGCCACGCGCGGGGAGGCGACCGCAGCCGCGCCGCGCTCCCCTCGCTCGGCCACCTGCCTCGCGGCACCGGCCGTGTTGTACGTGGTCAGGATCGTCCACGGGCGGGACCGGAGGAACTCGTCCGCCTGGGCGAGGGCCGCCGCGATCGAGTAGACGCGCTCGATCGAGTCGAGGCGCTCACCCGGCAGCGCCAGGAGCGCGAGGCGCACCGGCACGCTGACCTCGCCCACGACCGGCAGGCTGAACTCGTAGAGCAGGTCCAGGTTCTCGCGGATCGTGCCCAGCAGCGAGCTCTCGACCGGCACCACGCCCGCCTCGCAGGCGCCGTCGCGCACCGTCTCGAACACCGTCCGGAACGAGGCCAACGGCCGGGCCTCGGGCGCGGAGAAGAACCGGAGCACGGCCTCCTCTGCGAACGCGCCGGGCTCACCCGTGTAGGCGACGCGGAAGCCCCCGCTCACGGCCGGCGACCCCGGGCGGCCTGCGCCGCGATCGCGACCACGAGGCGGGCGTACGCGCCGCGCGCTATCGATTGAACCACTCGGTGGTGTCGATCGGCCGTGCCTCGTCGTCGAACTCGGCGTGGACGTCACCGGCGGTCTCGGCGCCGCGTGCCCGGTGCCTGCGGGACCCCGCCTCCTCCGCGGCCCCGGCCCAGGACGCTGCGCCCAGCATCGCGTTCAGCGCCTGGACGTAGGCCTCCACCGACGCGGCCATGATGTTCGTGCTGGTCACCTCGCCGGTGAACCGACCGTCGCTGCGGGCTCCCTCGGCGGACATCGGGGGCGCGATCCGGACGGTCACACGGCCCTCCGCGTCCGGACCCTCGGCCAACGCATGGACGTCGTACGCGAGCAGCAGCGGATGCCCGCCCACGACGTCGCGCGAGCGCGAGTCCACCGCCTTGTACAGCGCATCGACCGCCCCGTTGCCTTCGGCCGATGCCTGCCAGTCATGTTCGCCGGCCCGGATCACGACGGCCGCCACGGCTGTCGACGTTGCTGCCCGAGGTCACCGTCCAGCGGGCAAGGCGCGCCCGGTCGGCACGGCCGGGATCGGGAGGGGCGGGGGCATCGCTCATGCAGGGTCTCCAGGTGCGGCCGCCGCGGCGCCGGTGCCGTTGGTCGTGGTGAAGTGGCGCTCGTCGCGCCGGCGGAGCTCGGCGCCCGACTTCCAGATCGCGTACTCGAGCGAGTCCGCGAGCGCCGCCGCCGAGGCCGCGATGATGTTCGTGTCGCTGCCCATGGTCGACCAGGTCCGCGACGCCGTCCATGCGAGTCGATGATCACGCGGGTGCGCGGCCGCGGTCGCGGCGACCCCGTCGAGGATGCGCACCTTGTAGTCGACGAGGTGCACCTCGTCGAGCACCGGGTAGAACGCCCGCAGGGCCTTGCGCAGCGCGCCGTCGAGCGCGTTGACCGGGCCGTTGCCGTCGCGCGGCGGTGTGCAGCACCTCCCCGTCGACCTCGACCTTGACGGTCGCCTCGGCGAGCAGCTCCCGGCCGTCGCGCTGCTCCACGAGGCACCGTGTAGTCGACGATCCGGAACGGCGCGGCGTAGTCCGGCCGAGTGGCGCCGGATGAGCAGCTCGAACGACGCCTCCGCGCCCTCGAACGCGAGCCCGTCGGCCTCCAGCTGCTTGATCAGCTGGACAGCTCGCGCGGATCGAGCGACGCCTTCGAGTTCGTGGCCGAGCTGCTCGGCCCGGATCGCGGTGTTCGCCCGGCCGCCCAGCTCCGAGACCACCAGCCGCCCGGCGTTGCCGACGGCCGTCGGGTCGACGTGCTGGTAGCTGCGCTCCACCTTGGCCACCGCCGCGCCATGGACCCCGCCCTTGTGGGCGAAGGCGGACCGGCCGACGTACGGCTGGTAGTCGTTGGGCGACGACGTTGGCGATCTCGGCGACCGAGCGCGAGAGCTCCGTGAGGCCGGCCAGGTCGCCGCCGCCGGCCGGGACGAGCTCGCTGGGCGTCTTGAGCGCCAGGTTGGCCAGGATCGCTGACCATGTTGGCGTTGCCGCATCGCTCGCCGTAGCCGTTGATGGTGGCCTGGACGTGGCGGACGCCGGCCTGGCACCGCCGCGAGGGAGTTGGCGACCGCCAGCTCGGCGTCGTTGTGGGTGTGGATGCCCCAGGTCACGGTCGGGAGCGGCCGCGGATCCGCCTCGAGCGTGCGCCCGGACGTCGCCCACGATCGCCGACCAGCTCGTCGGTCAGCGTGCCGCCGTTCGTGTCGCACAGGACGAGCGTCCGCGAGCGCCGGCCGCCGCGGGCGGCGCGCAGGGTCGCCAGGGCGTAGTCGCGGTCGGCCTTGTAGCCGTCGAAGAAGTGCTCGGCGTCGTAGACGCCTCGCGGCCGTGATCGGCGACGAAGCCGATCGAGTCGGCGATCATGTCCAGGTTCTCGGCCGGCGTGGCGCCCGAGGACCTCGGTCACGTGGAGCAGCCAGCTCTTGCCGAAGATCGTGACCACGGGCGTCTCGGCGGCGACGAGCTCGCGCAGGTTCGGGTCGTCCTCCGGCCGGTTGGCCCGATGGCGGGTCGAGCCGAACGCCGCCAGCCTGGCCCGTCTCCCAGCGTCATCGTGCGCGCCGCCGCGAAGAACTCGATGTCCTTGGGGTTGGAGCCCGGCCAGCCGCCCTCGATGTACGGGCATGCCGTACTCGTCGAGCATCCGGGCGATGCGCAGCTTGTCGGCCAGCGAGAGCGTGATGTTCTCGCCCTGGGTGCCGTCGCGGAGGGTCGTGTCGTAGAGGTGACCGGATCGGGCGAGGCTGGGCCGGGCCTCTGCGACGCCGTTGCGCCCGGCGTGCGTTCGCGGGTCGGTCATGCCCGGACCTCGGCCGGCGCGCCGGCCGGCGAATCGCGATCCGTTCCCGACGGCCGCGGTGAATCGCCGCGCGTCCCGACCACCTGGATTCGCCGCGCCGTCCGTCGCGGATGCCGGCGGTCGCCAGGTCGGCCGTCCGATAGCCTCGTCGCAGGGCGGTCGTGACCGCCGCCTCGATCGGCGTCGGCCGCGTCGGCCCGGCCGAGCGAGCAGCGCAGCAGCATCGCCGCGGACAGGATCGTGCCGGTCGGGTTGGCGATGTCCCGGCCGGCGATGTCCGGCGCGGAGCCGTGGATCGGCTCGTACAGCCCGAACGTCCCGTGGGCCGTCCGGCGCTCGCCGAGCGAGGCCGACGGCAGCATGCCCGAGCGAGCCGGCGAGCACGCGCCGCCTCGTCGGACAGGATGTCGCCGAACAGGTTCTCGGTCACGATGACGTCGAAGCGCGGCCGGCCGACGGATCAGCAGCATCGCGCACGAGTCGACCAGCTGGTGGTCGAGCGTCACGTCGGGAAACTCCGCGCGCATCTCCTCGGCGACCGTCCGCCACAGGCGCGACGTCGCCAGGACGTTGGCCTTGTCGACGCTCGGTGAGCCGGCCGCGCCGGCCGCGGGCGAGCTCGAAGGCGAGGCGGACGACCCGGCGGATCTCGGCTTCGGCGTACGGCAGGGTGTCGATGCCGCAGCGCTCGCTCGGGTCACCGCGCTGGCCTCGGTTCGGCTCGCCGAAATAGAGCCCGCCGGTCAGCTCGCGGACGATGAGCAGGTCCACGCCCTCGAGCAGCTCGGCGCGAGCGGGAGCGCGCGCGTCGAGCGCCGGATGGACCGTGACCGGGCGCAGGTTGGCGAACAGGCCGAGCCCGCCGCGCAGCGCGAACAGCGCCTGCTCCGGGCGGACGGCGGCGCTTCGGGTCGTCCCACGCCGGGCCGCCGACGGCGCCGAGCAGCATCGCGTCCGCGGCGCCGCAGGCGGCCAGGTCCTCGTCGCGGATCGCGACGCCGTAGGCGTCGATCGCGGCGCCGCCGGCGACGTGCTCGGACCAGGCGAACTCGAAACCGAAGCGCGCGCCCGGCGGCGTCGAGGACGCGGCGCGCCCGCGGCCACGACCTCGGGCCGACCCCGTCGCCGGGGATCGTGGCGATCCGGTAGGCGGGCCCTCGGCGCCGCGGCTCACGGGGGGCGCTCGGGAGCTCCTGGCGCGCGCGGCACCACGAACGCGACGCTCGACGCCGTTGATCTCGGCGCCGTGCAGCTTGTTGACGGCCACGAGGTACGCCTCGAGCGACGCCTCGATGATGTTCGTGGACAGGCCGTGACCGGTGACGACCAGGGCGCCCGGCCCCTCGTCGGACGAGCGCCGGCAGCGGACCAGTACCTGGCCCTGGGCGTCCTCGCCGGCGCTCACCGCCTTGATCTCGTATTCGGTCAGCGTGGGATGCCAGCCGAGCACCGGCTGGAGCGCCTGCGTCCACGGCCCCGAACAGCGCGTTGACCGGCCCGTTGCCGGTGCGTCTCGGCCGTCCGGTCCTCGCCGTCGACCGTCAGGCTGACCGTCCCGGTCGCATTGCCCACCGTGCGAGGACGTGACGCTCCAGCCGAGCGAGCGCGACCGAGCGCCGGGACCTCGCGACGTGCGCTGCTCGACGAGCGCCAGCAGGTCCGCGTCGGTGACCTCCTTCTTCGCGTCGGCGAGGGCAATCGGCCTGGCGATAGATCTCGTCCAGCGCCTCGCCTTCGAGCTCGATGGCCCAGCTCCTTGAGCTTGCCCTGCAGGCCGCGCCGGCCGGACAGCTTGCCGATCGTCAGCTGGCTGCCGCCGAGCCCGACCGACTGCGGGGTCATGATCTCGTAGGTCAGCGGGTTCTTGATCACGCCGTCCTGGTGGATCCCCGACTCGTGGGCGAAGGCGTTGCCGCCCGACGATCGCCTTGTTGGGCTGGACCGCGAACCCGGTCAGGTAGCTGACCAGCCGCGCTGGCGGCGCGTGATCTGCTCGGTTGCGACGCCGGAGGCCAGCTCCGGGAACTGGGTCGGCCGCGTCCGCAGGGCCATCACGACCTCTTCGAGCGAGGCGTTGCCGGCGCGCTCGCCGAGGCCGTTGATCGTGACCTCCACCTGGCGGGCGCCGGCCTGGACGGCGGCCAGCGTGTTGGCGGTCGCCAGCCCGAGGTCGTTGTGGCAGTGGACGCTGACCGTGGCGTCGCGACCGACCAGGTCGACGACGCGCCGCACGAGGGCGCCCGAACTCGGCCGGGATCGCGTAGCCGACGGTGTCGGGGATGTTGACCGTGGAGGCGCCGGCCTCGACGACGGCCTGGTAGACCTGGAGCAGGAAGTCCGGGTCGGTCCGCGACGCATCCTCGGCGCGAGAACTCGATCTCGGCGTCGCGGCCGAGCGCTCCCGGCCGTAGCGAGACCCAGCGCACGGCCTCGGCGAGCGCCTGCTCGCGCGACGATCCGGAGCTTGTGCTTGAGGTGGATGTCGCTGGTCGCGATGAACACGTGGAGATGGGGTCGCTCGGCGACCCTGATCGCCTCGACGGCGCGCTGCGGATCGCCGTCGCTGGCAGCGGGCGAGCGCCGCGACCGCGATCCCGCCCTTGGTCTCCTGGGCGATCCGGCGGACCGCCTCGAAGTCGCCGGGCGAGGCGGCCGGGAACCCGGCCTCGATGACGTCGACCTTGAGGCGGGCGAGCTGGCGGGCGACCTCGAGCTTCTCGGCGGCCGTCAGCCCGGCGCCGGGCGCCTGCTCACCGTCGCGCAGGGTGGTGTCGAAGATCCGGACGGCCGCCGGCGGCGACGCCCGCCGCCGAACGTGGATGCGTGGCCTCGAATGTCATCGCGGAACTCTCCGCGGGTCCGCTGCTCGCCACCGCCTGCGCCTGGCCGGCGTCGACCACGACCGGCTTGAGGAACGGCATCTTCGCGCGCAGGTCGGCGCCCACCTGCTCGATCTGGTGGTTCCGGTCCTGCTCGCGCAGTCGCCGAACTCCTCGCCGCCGGCGTCCTGGACGGCGATCCAGCGGCTCGCGAAGGCCGCCGCTCTGGATGTCCGCCAGGACGTCCTTCATGGCGGCCTTGACGCCCTCGGTGACCCGCGGGCCCGGACACGTAGTCGCCGTACTCGGCCGTGTCGCTGACGCTGAAGCGCATGAAGTTGAGGCCGCCGCGGTACATCAGGTCGACGATCAGCTTGAGCTCGTGCATCGTCTCGAAGTAGGCGAGCTCCGGCTGGTAGCCGGCCTCGACGAGCGTCTCGAAGGCCGCCTTGACCAGCGCCGACGACACCGCCGCACAGCAGCGCCTGCTCGCCGAACAGGTCGGTCTCGGTCTCCTCCTTGAACGTCGTCTCGAGGACTCCGGCGCGGGTTGACCCGATGCCCGGGCGTAGGCCAGCACGCGGGCGCGCGCCGTGCCCGACGCGTCCTGCTCGCACCGCGAACAGGGCCGGCACGCCGCCGCCCGGCTCGTACACGCTGCGCAGACAGGTGGCCGGGGCCCTTCGGCGCGACCATGCCCGACGTCGACGGCCGCCGGCGGCGCGATCCGCCCGAACTGGATGTTGAAGCCGTGGGCGAACATCAGCAGCTGCGCCGGGTCGCAGGTTGGGCTCGATCTCCGCGTCGTAGACGGCCTTCTGGGCCGTGTCCGGCACCGGATCATCACCACGTCCGCCGCCTTGACCGCTCGGCCACGTCGAGGACCCGGAACCCGGCCGCCTCGGCCAGCGACGCGGCTCTTCGACCCGGGTGCCAGCCCGACCACCACGTCCACGCCGACTGTCGTGCAGGTTCAGGGCGTGCGCGTGGCCCTGGCTGCCGTAGCCGATGATCGGCGACGGTCTGCCCGTCGAGCGCCGACGGATCCGCGTCGCGTCGTAGTACATCCGGGCCGTCATCGAACCTTGCCTCCGTCCGGTGAACCGGCGCCCGCGGGCCCTCGGTCCGGTGACTCGATGGAGCCGCGCCGCGCAGCATGACGACCGCGCCGGTGCGGACCAGTTCCTTGATGCCGTAGGCGCGGACCAGCGCGACGAACGCGTCGATCTCGGCTTCGGTGCCCGGTCGCCTCCACGATCGACCGACTCCGGGGCGATGTCCACGACCCGGCCCTTGTACAGCTCCACGATCTTGAGGACCTCGGCCCGGTTGCGCATCGGTCGCCCGGACCTTGACCAGCGCGAGCTCGTGCTCGATCGCTCGCTCCGACGGTGACGTCCTGGACCTTGAGCACGTCGATCAGGCGGTACAGCTGCTTGGCCGCCTGCTCGACGGCGACATCGTCGCCGTGGAGCGTGATCGTCATGCGGCTGATGTCGCGCTTGTCGGTCTGGCTGACAGCCAGCGAGTCGATGTTGAAGTTGCGGGCCCGCATCAGGCTCGCGACGCGGTTCAGGACGCCGGGTCGGTCATGACCACGACCACCAGGATGTGCCGGCGAGTCTCGCCGCCGTCCCGGGAACGCGCCGCGGTCCGGCGGGGCCGGTGTGGGCCGGCGTGGGCGTGCTGCCCGCTCGGGCGTCGCTCGTCGGATCGCGGTCATTCGTCGGGCCCCGCCCCACGTCTCGATCAGGTCGGACAGGCCCTTGCCCGCCGGCATCATCGGGAAGACGTTCTGCTCCTCGGCGATCTCGAACCAGATCGAGCGCCGGCCCATCGACCGCCTGGGCCGCCCGGATCGCCCGGTCCACGTCATCGGTGCTCGTTGCCCGGAAGGCCGGGATGCCGTACGCCTCGGCCAGCTTGACGAAGTCGGGACCGGGCAGGTGCGAGGAGTGGTAGTTGCCCGCGTAGATGATCTCCTGCCACTGCCGGATCATCCCGAGCTTCTTGTTGTCGAGCAGCGCGATCTTGACCGGGATCCGGTCGGCGGCCAGGGTCATCAGCTCCTGGATCGTCATCTGGAAGCCGCCGTCTCCGGTGATCGCCCAGGTCTCGGCGTCGGGACGGCCCAGCGCCGCGCCCATCGCGGCCGGGCACCGAGAAGCCCATGGTGCCCGAGGCCGCCGGAGCTGACGTGGCTGTGCGGGCGGCGGAACCCGGTATAGCGGGCAAGCCACATCTGGTTCTGGCCGACATCGGCAACGTAGGTCGCCTCGTGGTCGGTCAGTTCGCCGATCCGCTCGACGACGAAGTCGGCGGACAGCAGGCCGTCGCGCCAGGCGCCGGACCCGTGCCAGCTGACGAGCCCTCGACTCGCGGCGCCACTCCGCGAGCTGGTCGAAGTACTCGGCGCGGGTCGCCGGGTCGACCTCGGGCACGAGCGGCGGTCAGGCCGGCCAGGACACTGCCTGGCGTCGCCCACGATCGGGACCTCGACCGCGACGTTCTTGCCGATCTCGGCCGGGTCGATGTCGACGTGGATGATCCGCGCGTATGGGGCGTAGGTCCGCACGCTTGCCGGTGACCCGGTCGTCGAAGCGCATCCCGATCGCGATCAGCAGGTCGGCCGACTGGATCGCCCGGTTGACGTGCTTCCAGCCGTGCATGCCCATGTAGCCGTAGGCGAGCGGGTGCTGCTCGTCCATCGCCCCGATCCCGAGCAGGGTCCAGGCGACCGGGATCTGGGCCTTCTCGGCGAACGCCCGCAGCTCGTCCCAGGCCTCGGCGATGCAGGACCCCGTGCCCGGCCAGGATCAGCGGTCGCTTCGCCGGCGCGATCTCGCGGGCGGCGACCTTGAGCTGGCGCGGGTGCCCGTCGAGGGTCGGCCGGAAGCCCGGCAGGCCGGCGACGATCGCGTCGAGGGTGGGGTGCTCGACGGTCGTCTCCTGCTGCAGCGCGTCCTTGGTGATGTCGATGTGAACGGGGCCCGGGACGCCCGTGCGCGGCCAGGTAGAACGCCTCGGCGATGACCCGCGGCATGTCGTCGGCATCGCGGACCAGGTAGTTGTGCTTCGTCATCGGCAGCGTGATGCCGGTGATGTCGATCTCCTGGAACGCGTCCTTGCCGAGGAGCGCGCGCGGGCACGTTGCCCGTGATGGCGACGACCGGCACGGAGTCCAGCTGGGCCGTGGCGAGCCCGGTGACGAGGTTGGTCGCACCGGGGCCGCTGGTGCCCATGCACACGCCGACCCGCCCGGTGGCACGCGCGTAGCCGTCGGCGGCATGCGCCGCCGCCCTGCTCGTGGCGGACGAGGACGTGCCGGATCTCGGGGTAGTCGCCGAGGATGTCGTAGAGCGGGAGGATCACGCCGCCGGGATAGCTGAACAGGACGTCGACGCCCTGGCGGATGAGCGCCTCCATGAGCGCGTCGGCACCGATCCGGGTGCGCTTCCGCGGCGCGCACCTCGTGGAGCATCTCGCGCCGGGCATGCTCGACCGCTGCCGCAGTCACCGACCCGCGCCGGGCACATGGCTGCGGCGTGCGGGAGCGTCGACGGTCGGTGTTGCACCCGGCCGTGACCCGCCCGCGGCCCGGCCGGCCGGTGGCTCGCCTCTCGTCATCGTCATCCGCGTGGACCCTCCGTCCCGGCGGTCCCGCGAACCGCCCGGACATGCAAAGACCCTCGCCTCCCGGCGAGGGTCCCTTCGGTGTTCGGTGGCGGGCGCCTCAGTGGCGCTCGTTCCTCCGCGTCCCTCCGTTCTCCCGCCGGGAGCCGGTAATGAGGAGCCCGAGAAGGTCCTCGAGGCCGGCCAGAAGCGAGCGGAGCAGGCCGAGAAGGGATACGTCCTGGGGCTGGAGGTCGCGCAGAGGCACGGTCACGCGGCGGCCGTCTGCCGTCACGACGACGGCGACCTTGCTGCGGTTGCGATCCGAGAAGAAGTCCAAGCGACCCGACTCCCATGGCCCCGCCTGCGGCGAGTCTGCGCAGTCTAGCCGCACATCGGCCGGGCACGCAACCACCCCAACCGCAACCAATCGCCCATCAACCGGCTCCGGGCGTCCCCGGCCCTGCCGGCCAGGGGTAGAGAACCGGAGAGACCGCCGGGCTCCGGCGGTCTCTCATGCTGCGCAACGGGCACGTGGCCCGACGATCAAGTCCAGCGCTGCTGCGCGTCGATGACCAGCGCCGAGTTGGTGCGGGTGAGACGGGTCATCGTCAGTACCACCGCATTCCCGCGCCGACTGTGAGGGCCATCGATGCGAGCATCGCGACGGCCCAGGTGAAGCGCGCCAGGTTCGCCTTCACTGTGACTCCTTGAGTCCTGCTGGCTTGCGTCTCGGTCTCGGCAACCGGGCGGTCTTCCCGGAGAAAGATCCCTGGCTTTGCGTCCCCGCCTCGCGGCGGGTTTGCCCTGGACGATCGCTCGACGGAGGCTCCCTGCCTCACGGCGACCGTAGCGCCCGGACCGGTTGATCGCCTTAGCCCGGTGGTACCGCACGATCGCCCAGTCGGGCCAGTGCCCGCAGGCACCGCCGCCCTCGCCTGATGGACGCTGCCGGTCAGCGGGCGGCCTGGGGCACGCCGCGCGACGCCGGCGCGTGCGTCGCCGCGATGACCGTCACCGCCACGCCCACGGCGATCAGCACGTCGCCCACGCTGAAGATGTTGGCCGCCGGCAGCCATGCCGGGAGCGCGAAGACGTCGGTCAGCCATGACAGGGCCGGCTGCGCGACGACCGAGCTGTTGGAGTAGCCGACGGGCACGGACTTGCCGAGCGCGGCCAGCGCCGACGGCGAGGCCGGCATGTAGCCGCCGTTCGCGACGATCGCCAGCAGGTTCGACAGCGCACCCAGCGTCACCAGCGGCATTCCCGTGACACGCCAATTGCGCGCGACCGCAGCCACGACCAGTGCGGTGGTGGCCACGTAGAGCAAGGGACCCGCTTCGCCCACCGCGCCGGCGACCGGATCGGAGAACAGGATGACCTGCGCCAGCAGGCCGGCGACCATGAGCGGCCCCCATGCCAGCCGAAGCGCGGCCAGGCCGGCCGGACGGCCGCCCGAGAGGAGTCCGAGCGCGAGCCCCATCGCCAGGGCGTACAGGAGGAACATTTCAGGCGACCCGCGGCCGGAGGGTGGCCCGCGCCTGGTTGGCGTCGGCGGCACGCGCCGCCGCTGCGATCACCTCCGGGACCTGCTCACCCGGCACGGGCCGCGCGAACAGGAAGCCCTGCCCGAGCTCACAGCCCATCTCGCGCAGCTGCTCCAGCTGGGGGACCTCCTCGATGCCTTCCGCGATGACCAGCAGCCCCAGCGTGCTCCCGAGCGCGACGATGGCGTTCGCGAACGCCCAGCCGTCCGCCACCACCTCGGACGGCGCGAGGAACTCGCGCGCGATCTTGAGGATGTCCACCTGGAACCGGCGCAGGTATCCGAGCGAGGAGTAGCCGGTCCCGAAGTCGTCGACGGCGAACCGGACGCCGAGCTGGCGCAGGGCGCTTAGCCGCGCGACGGTCGTCTGGGTGTCGTGGAACATCGCGGTCTCGGTCATCTCGAGGATCAGGCGCGCCGGGTCGAAGCCGGTCGCGCGGAGGATCTCGGTCAGCTCGGCCACGAACATCTCGTGCTGGAGCTCGGCGGCGGACACGTTCACGGTCAGGATCAGCGGCTCGCCCTTGCCGTTGCGCCAGGGCGCCGCCTCCCGGCAGGCCTCGAACAGCACGGCCCGACCGAGCGCGAGGATCGCTCCGCTCTCCTCTGCCAGCGGGATGAATTCGTCGGGCCCGACGAGGCCTCGCGTGGGGTGGTGCCAGCGTGCAAGCGCCTCCACGCCATACGTCCGACCCGTGGCGAGCGACACGATTCGCTGGTAGTAGACATCGATCTCGCCGCCGCCGATGCCGCGCGTCAGCTGGGACGACAGGGCATGGCGCGAGACGATGGCCGCGTGCATCGTCGGCTCGAACACGGCGAACCGGTTCTTGCCGCCCGACTTCGCGGTGTACATCGCGACGTCCGCATTGCGCAGGAGCTCGTCGGACTGCTCGATCCCGCCCTGGCCGGCCGCGATGCCGATGCTCGCCGAGATCTTGAGGTCCACGCCGTTGATCGGGAAGGTCACGGCCAGGGCCTCGATGAGGCGCATCGAGATCCGAAGCGAGCCCTCGAGGCCAGGCTCGTCGTCGACCAGGATCGCGAACTCGTCCCCGCCCAGCCGGGCAGCCAGGTCGCGCTCGCGGATGCACGACTCGACGCGCTCGGCGACGGCGACGAGGAGACGGTCGCCGACCCCGTGGCCCATCGTGTCGTTCACGTCCTTGAAGTCGTCGAGGTCGATGAACAGGACAACCGGGATCCGGCCGGTGACCGGTCGCGCCAGGGCCGCATCGACCCGGTCGGCGAACAGGCTGCGGTTCGCGAGCCCGGTCAGGGGATCGTGATACGCCTGGTGCCTGAGACGCTCCTTGAGGCGCGACAGCTCTGCCAGCGACTGCTCGAGCTGGCCGTTCTCCAGGGCGACCGCCGCCTGGTTGGCCAGAGTCTCCAGCAGCCGCAGGTCGTCGCCCTCGAACGTCGTGCCCTCGGTCAGGCGGTTGGCGATGACGATCGAGCCGATGAGGCCCGACTCACCCAGCAGCGGTGCCCCCATGGCGTGGCGGATCGGATCGGGCACCCGGGGCGGCGTGACGTACAGGAACGCGCTGCGGTCGCGTCCGAGGCGACGGTGGAGCGGACCCGCCGACAGCAGCGGCGTCGCGACCATCGCCGTCGTCTCCTCGTCCTGGACGGCGACCGTCAGCAGGCCTTCATCGCCGCCGTCGCGCGGCCACAGGAGCACCTCCGCTCGTTCGGCCCGGAACATCTCGCGAGCGTGCTCGAGCAGCGCGGCGAGGGCCGAGTCGAGCTCGGGCGAGTGCTGCAGGATCCGGCTGGACTCGTACAGCAGCTCCAGGCGTTCGTGCCGCTCGCGCTCCGAGACGTAGGCGCGATAGGCGAGGAACACGGTGACGAGGGGCACGATCAGCAGCCACAGCAGGATCGGGTCCAGCCACAGGACGCACACGGCGAGCAGCGCGAGGCTCGTGTTGGCGATCGCGACAAGCCCGCCGAACTGGATCATCTCGGGCAGCTTGGTGAACTGCGGCGCACCACCCGACAGCGTGATCGCAGTTGCGATCGCGCAGGCGCTGATCACCGCGGCGACAAATGTCGCGCTGAACGTGACCAGCCAGTGCCACGGGTCCGGCGGCCCATCGGGAACCGGGATCGCGTAGAACACGGTGAGCGCCGCGGCGGCCGTGAGCGCGAAGATCGCCAGATTGAAGGCGAGCTTGATCGGCGGCTGCCGGCTGAGCAGGAGGGCCGCGCCCTGGCCGGCCAGCAGGGCCAGGAAGTACTCGTTCGGGGTGAGCAGGAAGAAGCCGATGACGGCCGGGAACTCGCTCAGCGAGAACGAGTGCTTCTCACGCCGGAAGTGGACGTCGACCACCTTCAGCTCGGACGCGAAGAACGCGGCCGCGATCACCCACCAGGGAACGGCGATCGGCACGGCATGCGGCGGCTGTCCCTGGAGCACACCCAGGAACAGCAGCAGGGCAAGGATCGCGAGCAGCGCCGTGAACGCCCAAACGCGCAGTCCGACGGGCACCCTGCCCAGGCGCGCGGCGAGTGTCTCGGCTCGCGTCGGGCGGGAGGGACCGCCACTGGCAGCACGGGCAGTGGTGCGGGCCTCGATCCCCCGGCCCGGGTTGGTCATGTGGTGCTCCGGTCGCGCGGCGAGCCCTCTGCTGGCCACTCTTGGCTGTTCTACCCGATCGTCACCTTCGAGCACCGTCGCCCAGAAGTACCAGCGCCGGCCCTCGCGGCCCCCGAGGCCCGGAACAGATCGCGCTGGTACGCTTCTCGTCGGCCGCCACCGCAGCAGGGCAGACGCAGCCATGACCAACCCCCGCACCCTCGTCGAGAAGATCTGGGACGAGCACGTCGTCACCCAGGACCCGGGCGCGCCCGCGATCCTCGCGATCGACCTCCACCTCGTCCACGAGGTCACCAGCCCGCAGGCGTTCACCGGGCTGCACGAGCGGGGCCTCCCGGTCCGCCGCCCCGACAAGACCGTCGCGACCGCCGACCATTCGACTCCCACGTCCCCGCGCGGCCTGCCGATGATCGACGTCCAGGCGGCAGCGCAGATCTCCCAGCTGGAGGCGAACTGCCGGGAGTTCGGGATCCCGATCCACGCCTTCGGCAGCGACACCCAGGGCATCGTCCACGTCATCGGCCCGGAGCTCGGCCTCACCCAGCCGGGCATGACGATCGTGTGCGGCGACTCGCACACCGCCACCCACGGCGCCTTCGGCGCGCTGGCGTTCGGGATCGGGACCAGCGAGGTGGAGATGGTCCTCGCCACCCAGACCCTGCTCCAGCGCAAACCGAGCACGTACGAGGTGCGCGTCGACGGGCGGCTGCTGCCCGGGGTGAGCGCCAAGGACATCATCCTCGCGCTCATCGCGCGAATCGGGATCGGCGGCGGCACCGGCCACGTGTTCGAGTACCGCGGTGACGCGATCCGCGCCCTGTCCATGGAGCAGCGGATGACGATCTGCAACATGAGCATCGAAGGCGGAGCGCGGGCCGGCCTGGTGGCACCCGACGACACGACCTTCGAGTACCTCCACGGTCGCCGGCACGTGCCCCAGGGTGCCGCATGGGACGCGGCGGTCGCTCGCTGGCGCAGCCTGCCCGGCGACGAGGGGGCGCGCTTCGACCGCTCGATCGTCCTGGATGCGTCGAACCTCGAGCCCATGGTCACGTGGGGCACCAACCCGGGCATGGGGATCCCGATCACTGGCCGCGTCCCCCGTCCGGAGGACGTGGAGGATCCGGCCGCCCGCCGGGCTATCGAGCGGGCGCTCGAGTACATGAGCCTGCGGCCCGGGCAGGCCATCGCCGGCCAGCCGGTGGACGTCGTGTTCATCGGGTCGTGCACCAACAGCCGGATCAGCGACCTGCGGCTGGCCGCAAGCGTGCTCAAGGGCCGGCAGGCGGCCGAGGGTGTCCGGCTGATGATCGTGCCCGGGTCGCAGCAGGTGAAGGCCCAGGCCGAACGCGAGGGGCTCCACGAGGTCTTCCGGGCCGCCGGTGCGGAATGGCGCGAGTCGGGTTGCTCGATGTGCATCGCCATGAACGGCGACCAGCTGCGGCCGGGGCAGTACGCCGTCAGCACGTCGAACCGCAACTTCGAGGGCCGGCAAGGCAAGGGTGGCCGGACGTTCCTCGCCTCGCCCCTGACCGCCGCCGCGTCCGCGGTGCGGGGCGTCGTGACCGATCCGAGGACGCTCCCCGGTGTCGAGGAGCCGGTCGCCGTGGGCGGGGGGTACTGAGATGGCCGACGCGTTCCTGGGCTTCAGCTCGAAGGTGGTGCCGCTGCCCGCCGAGAACGTCGATACCGACCAGATCGTGCCGGCCCGCTACCTCAAGGTCACCGACAAGGCGGGGCTCGCCGAGGCGCTGTTCCGCGACTGGCGGTTCAACGAGGACGGCACGAGCCGCCAGCCTTCGTTCGTGATCGACCGCCCCGAGATGGGCGGACGGCGGATCCTGCTCGCGGGCGACAACTTCGGCTGCGGGTCGTCACGCGAGCACGCGCCGTGGGCGCTGCGCTCGTGGGGGATCCAGGCCATCCTGTCCACCTCGTTCGCCGACATCTTCCGCAGCAACTCGCTCAAGAACGGTGTCCTGCCGATCGTGGTGGATCCGGAGACCCATGCCCGGCTGTTCGCGCTGATCGATGCGGATCCCGATGCCGAGCTGCGCGTCGACCTCGCCGAGCAGGGCATCCTGCTCCCGGACGGATCCACGATCGACTTCGAGATCGACCCGTTTGCGAAGGCGATGCTCCTGGCCGGGACCGACGAGATCGGCTACGTGCTGGCGCGGGCCGACGAGATCGCTGCCTGGGAGCAGTCGCACCCCGCGCGGGTCGACACCAGGGCCGGGGCCGCGGCCGCCGGCTGAGCCCGCGCCCGGAACCCCCGGGCCTCCTTCGCCGTCTGCCGGTCATGACCGCCATGCCTCGTCAGGCCGCCATCGGTGCGGTGCTCGCCGTCGCTGTCTGCGTGGCAGGTTGCGCCGATGGCCCCGTGTCGGCGAGCGCAGGCGCAAGCCCGACGACGGCACCTTCGTCGACACCGGCCGCGCCGATCCCGACTCCGGTACCGGTGCCCACGTCGCCGGCCGGGGGCGCCGGGGAGCCCGGCGCCGGGGGCGGCTCGCAACCGGGCAACCCGGGCGGCGACGGTGGACCGGGCACCGGGGGCGGTGTCGTCCCGATCGACCCCGGCGGCCTGCCGCAGCCGGAGCCCACGCTGGTGACCCCGGTGGCCGGCCTGATGGATGTGCACCCGGTCGGCGCGGTGCGGCTCGACCCGTCGCTCGACGGACGTCACCTCTCGGTCCGGGTGGCGTGGTGGAGCGGCGTCGAGCCGTGCAACGTGCTGGCCGGCGTGGATGTCGTCCGCGACGGCAGCACCTTCACGCTGACCGTCCGGGAAGGCAGCGCGGCGAGGGGCGTCGCATGCATCGAGATCGCGATGTACAAGGCAACGATCGTCGACCTCGGCCAGCTCGATGCCGGCGACTACACGGTCACCGCGTTCGGCGAGGCACCCCCGCTCAGCGTGACGATCCCCGGCTGACGCCGGCGGCACGCTTTGCCGCCCTCCCCGATACTCGCCCGGTGAACCTGTTCGATGTCGTCGCGCTGGTGGTGCTGGTCGCCGCGATCCTGGCCGGCATCCGCACCGGTGCCCTGCCGCAGGTCGGCGGCATCATGGGTGCGATCGCCGGCATCCTGGTGATCCTTGCTGCGGCCCCATGGCTGCTCGAGGTCACCGGAGGCCTGGAGCCCATCCCCCGCGCGCTTTCGGTGCTGGGTGCGGTGCTCGGCGCCGTCGTCGGCAGGCGAGGCGCTCGGATCGACCGTCGGTCAGGCCGCGGCCGGCCGGCTGCGCCAGGGTGGCGTCCTGTCGGGCATCGACCGCCTGGCCGGGGGCCTGCTCGGTGCGGCGCAGGCGGTCCTGTCATCTGGCTGGCCGGCGGGCTGCTCGCGGCGGGACCCGTTCCCTGCGCTCGCGCGCACCGCCACCCAGTCGGTGGTCGTCCGCGGCGTTGACGAGTTCCTGCCGTCGCCGACCGAGGTGGTCGGCCAGATCGCCGGCGTGCTCGACGTCTCCGGGCTGCCCGACGTGTTCGTCGGTCTCGACCCGCTCCCACTGCCCGCCGTGGAGACACCCCACCGACCGGCAGGCGCAGCGGATCGCCGGCTCGGCGCCTCGGTGCCACCGGGCCGGGTCACCACGCGCGCCTGCGCGACCCAGGTGACGGGCACCGGGTTCTCTGGTCGCGCCGGGTACCTGGTGACCAACGCCCATGTCGTGGCCGGCGCCTCCGACGATCCGCATCGCCCTCGGATCCGCCTGGTGGACGGCGTGCCGGTGCTGTTCGACCCCGAGCTCGACGTCGCGCTCCTCTACGCCCCGCAGCCTCACCGGGCCGCCGCTCCGCTTCGCTGCGACGGCCCCGGATCGAGGCGCGACCGGAGCCACGCTGGGATATGCCGGCGGCGGGCCGCTCGTCGTGCTGCCGGCCGGCGTCACGGCTCGTACCAGGCAACGGGTCGCGACATCTACGATCATGGCCTGGTCCCTCGCGAGATCGTCGAGCTGCGGGCGGCCATCGAGCCCGGCGATTCCGGCGGACCGTTCGTCCTCGAGGACGGAAGCGTCGGAGGCATGGTGTTCGCCGAATCGCCGCGCGGACCCGAACGCGGGCTACGCGCTGAGCCCGGCGGCGGTCGCCAACCGGATCGCACCGGCGATCGGCCGGACGCGCGCCGCGGATGTCGGCGCCTGCATCCGCTGAGACCGGCCCGCCTACGTCGGATCGCCGGAATGGACGAGGCCGCGCGGTGACGACCGGCGTCGATAGCATGGTCGCATGGACATGATCGGCCGCTCCGCGCTCGTCAACGCCGTCGCAGGCGACTACTGGGATGCGTTCCTCGAGACGCAGCCGCTGTTCGCCACCGCAGTCGGAGACCGGCGCTTCGACGACATTCTGCCCGACCCCTCGCCGGCGGGTCGTGCAGCCGCCCGGCGGCGGTTTGCGGACCTGCTCGACCGGGTGTCCGGCCGGGGTACCGGCGACACCGGCGACACCGGCGACCCGGACGGGATCACCCTCGTCGCACTCCGCGAATTGCTTGCCGCCGACATCGCGGCGATCGATGCAGGCCTCGGAGACTGGAATGTCGATCCCCTCGATGGCGTGCCCGCCGACCTGCTCCAGGTCCCCGACTACCAGCAGGTGACGACGCCCGCCGATGGACGCCTGATGGTCCGGCGCTGGCAGGCGATGGCCGAGTATACGGACCGCCACCTCGCCAACCTGCGCCGCGGCCTGTCCGAGGGCCGAGTCGCCTGCCGGGCGCCGGCGGAGCGCACGGTCTCGATCCTCGAGGGCCTGCTTGCGGCGCCGGACGAGGCGTGGCCGCTGCTGGCCCCGCTGGCGCGTGTCGACGACCTCCCGGGCTGGTCGACCGCCGACCGGCAGCGCTTTGCGACAGATCTCCGGGACGCGGTCGCGACGGGGATCCGGCCGGCGTTCACGCGGCTCCACGGGTTGCTCGTCGATGAGATCCTGCCGTCGTCACGGCCGGCGAACCAGCCTGGCCTGGGTCACGTGCCTGGCGGCGCGGCGGCGTATCGGGCGTTCATCCGGATCCACACCTCGCTCGATCTCGAGCCGGAGGCGCTGCACCGGATCGGCGTGGACGAGATCGCCCGCCTGGACGGTGAGCTGGCGTCACTCGCCGGGCGGACGATCGGGGCGATCGACCTGCCCGACGCCCTGGCCCGCCTGCGGGGCGATCCGGCGCTGTACTTCACGACCCGCGAGGAGGTGTTCGAGACGGCCGCTGCGTGCCTGGCCCGCGCGACGGCCGCCATTCCCGCGTGGTTCGGCAGGCTGCCGCGTGCGTCCTGCGAGGTCGTCCGGATGGGATCCCACGAGGAGCAGCACTCGACCATCGCGTACTACCGCCAGCCCGCGGTGGACGGCGCCCGACCGGGCCAGTACTTCCTGAACACGGCGTCGCCCGGGACGCGACCTCGCTACGAGGCGGAGGCGCTCGCCTACCACGAGGCGGTCCCCGGTCATCACCTCCAGATCGCGATCGGCCAGGAGCTGCCCGATCTGCCCGAGTTCCGCCGCCACCTCGGGCCCACCGCGTTCTTCGAGGGCTGGGGGCTGTACGTCGAGCGCCTGGCCGACGAGATGGGCCTCTACTCGGGCGACCTGGACCGAATTGGTGTCCTGTCCTTCGACGCCTGGCGAGCGGCCCGCCTGGTCGTGGACACGGGCATGCACGCGCTGGGCTGGACGCGCCAGGAGGCGATCGAGTTCATGCTCGCCCATACGGCCCTGGCGCCCAACAACATCGCCAACGAGGTGGACCGCTACATCGTGCTGCCCGGGCAGGCGCTCGCCTACAAGACCGGGCAGCTGGAGCTGCTCCGGCTGCGGCATGAGGCCCGCGCGCGACTGGGCGCGGCATTCGACATCCGAGGCTTCCATGACGCCGTCCTGGGCGGCGGTGCCCTTCCGCTCGCGATCCTGCGCGAGACCGTGGAGAGCTGGACGGCGGGCCAGGTCGCCCGCCCGTGAGCGTCCATACTTGGAGCCGTACCAAGCCGTCACCCGCCGCGCGCGAGGAACCCATGTCCGCCGATCGCCCAGCGCCCGCCGACCGCCAGGTCCCCTACGGCCGCCCCACCGACCCCGGCAAGCGCCACAGCCATGCCCTCACCGACGGGCCCGATCGGGCCGCCGCCCGGGCCATGCTCAAGGCGGTCGGCTTCACCGATGACGATCTCGCGCAGCCGATCATCGGCGTCGCGACGACGTGGATCGAGACCATGCCCTGCAACCTCAACCAGCGACGCCTGGCGGAGTTCGTCAAGCAGGGCATTCGCGCGGCCGGCGGCACCCCGATGGAGTTCAACACGATCTCGATCTCGGACGGCGTGTCGATGGGCACGGAGGGCATGAAGACCTCGCTGGTGAGCCGGGAGGTCATCGCCGACTCGATCGAGCTCGTCGCCCGCGGCCACCTGTTCGACGGCCTGGTCTGCCTGGTCGGCTGCGACAAGACCATCCCGGCGGCGGCGATGGCTGCTGGCCCGGCTCGACATCCCGGGCCTCATCCTCTACAACGGCACGATCTATCCCGGGCACCTACAAGGGCAAGCCGGCAGACATGGTCACGGTGTTCGAGGCGATCGGGGCCTATCGAGCCGGAAGATCACGCTGGACGACCTGTACGAGACGAGAACGGTGCCTGCCCGGGCGCCGGTGCCTGCGGGGGCCAGTTCACCGCCAACACGATGTCCACGGTCCTCGAGTTCCTCGGACTGTCCCCGGCCGGGCTGAACGGGATCCCCGCGGAGGATCCGAGCAAGGACGAGGCGGCGCGGCGCTGCGGCGAGCTCGTGATGGACCCTGGTCCAGTCACGACATCCGGCCCAAGGACATCGTCACCCGGCACGCGCTCGAGAACGCGGTCGCGTCGGTGTCCGCGACCGGCGGCAGCACCAACGCGCGCCCTGCACCTGCCCGCCATCGCCGCGGAGTACGGCATCCCGCTGACCCTCGACGACTTCGAGCGCCGTCGTGGACCGGACGCCGCTGATCGCCGACATGCGCCCGGGCGGCCGATATCGCCGCCGCCGACATGTACGAGGCCGGCGGCGTGGCGCTGGTGATGCGCGAGCTGCTCAAGCGGGACCTGCTCCACGGGGACGAGACAGACCGTTGACGGCCGGACGATCGCGAAGATCGCCGCAGGCGTCGTCGAGACGCCCGGCCAGCAGGTCGTGCACCCGATCGAGACCCCGATCAAGGAGACCGGCGGTCACGCCATCCTCAAGGGATCCCTGGCGCCCGAGGGGTCGATCGTGAAGCTCGCCGGCCACGAGCGGCGGTTCCACCGCGGCCCCGCCCGGGTGTTCGATTCCGAGGCGGCGTGCTTCGAGGCCGTGCGCGAACGCCGCATCCACGAAGGCGACGTCGTCGTGATCCGGTATGAGGGGCCGGTCGGCGGCCCCGGGATGCAGGAGATGCTCAGCGTCACGGGCGCGCTCGTCGGCGAAGGGCTGGGCGAGTCCGTTGCCCTGCTCACCGACGGCCGGTTCTCCGGCGGGACGCATGGCCTGATGCTGGGTCACGTGGCGCCCGAAGCCGCCGTGGGCGGACCGATCGCGCTGGTCGAGGAGGGTGACTCGATCGTCGTCGACGTGGATGCGCGGGAGCTCAACCTCGAGGTCGCGGCTGGCGAGCTGGCGGAGCGACGAGCCCGGTGGACGCCCCCCGCGCCGCGTTACGCGAGCGGGGCCATGGCCAAGTACGCGGCACTGGTCTCGTCCGCGTCGGAGGGCGCGATCACCAGCGGTGCCCAGCTGCGCGCCGCGCTGGCCGCGCGCACGGCAGAGGCAAGCAACGGAGCCGGCTGACGATGGACGCGTCCCACAGACACCCGGCCTCGCGGCCCGGACTGGTCGGGTTCCGGCTGTCGGCCACGGAGTCCGCCGGCCTCGAGTGGTCGCGGCTCGACGAGACCTGGGCCCTGGCCGGCGAGCTGCCGGGCCTGTCGGCAGGCTGGATGAGTGACCACCTCTCGGATGCCAGCCGGGAACGGAACGGTCCGGCCTTCGAGTCGCTCACCACGGCGGCTGCCCTGTCCCGCCGGGTCCCCGGCAAGTGGGTCGGGATCGCGGTCCTGGCCAACACGTTCCGTCACCCGGCCGTGCTGGCGAAGTCCGCCACGGTGCTCGACAACGTGACCGGGGGCCGGTTCATCCTCGGGCTGGGCGCCGGTTGGCACGAGGGCGAGCACGCGGCGTTCGGGATCCCCCTGCCACCGCTGCCCGAGCGCTACGATCGGTTCGAGAGCGCCCTGCGGGTCCTGTCGGCGCTGTTCTCGGACGCGGCGAGGCGTCCCCCCGGGGTCACGCTCGATGATCCGATCCATCCCCTGCGAGCCGCCACCAACGAGCCGCCGCCCGCGCGACCCGGCGGGCCGCCGATCTGGCTGGGCGGGCAGAAGCCGCGCGGGATCGCGCTTGCCGTGCGCTACGCGGAGGGCTGGCCGATGCCCGGCAACCGGCCGGGGGATGTCGCCTACTTCGCCGCGAAGCGCGACCAGATCTCCCGGGCGCTCGAGGCGGCGGGTCGGGACCCGGCGGACTTCACGTTCGCGGCACAGCTCTCGTGCGGCGCGACCGCCACGTCCCGGCGCGAGGCCCTCGAGACCGCGCGGGCGTTCGTGCGGGCCGGCGCGAATCACGTGATCCTGGGCGTGCCGGCGAGCGTCGCTCCGGGCGGGCTGGCGGACGTCGCCGGCGAGATCGCCGAGCCACTGGCCGCCGAGGCCGTCGCGGCGCCATGACCCGAGTCCGGGTCGAGCGCGCAACGGACGGGCCTGGGACAGCCGCCTACATCGAGATCGTCAATACCGTCACCCCGGAGTCGCCGACCTCCATCGGCGACATCCGGTGGGCCGACAGGACCTATCCCGGCGGCGCCCGGTTCCTGGCCCTGGACGACGGACGGCCGGTCGGAGCCGGATCCGTCGGCCGGATCTACATGTATGACGCGGCGTTCGAGCGGTACTGGTTCGGGATCGCCGTCCTGCCCGCTGCCCGCCGGCTCGGGGTCGGGACCGCCCTGTGGGGGGCCGTCTCGTCGGTCGCGCGAGATGCCGGGAAGACCGGGCTCCAGACGGATGTGTCCGAGGCGCAGGCGGACGGCGTCGCGTTCCTCGAGCACCGCGGGTTCGAGGTGTTCGAGCGCGCGAAGATGGTCCACCTGGACCTGCGTGGCCGCCGACCGCCGGACGTCGCGCCTCCCGATGGCATCACCATCACCTCGCTGGCCGAACGGCCCGACCTGGAAGTCGGGATCCACGCGATCGCGGTCGAGGCCTACGCCGACATCCCGAGCGCTGACGAACCCGTTGTCGCAGGCTCGCTGGAGGCGTTCCTTGCCCGGGACATCCACCGCGACGGGATCCCGCCGGACGCGCTGGCCGTGGCCCTGGACGAGGCGAGCGGCACGGTCGCCGGCTGGGCCTCGCTGATGTTCGTCCCGGGATCAACGACCATCGCCTGGCATGACATGACCGCCGTCGGTCGGGCATGGCGAGGGCGCGGCATCGCCACCGCCCTCAAGCGCGCCACCATCGGCTGGGCGATCGAGCACGGCCTCGAGATCCTGGAGACCGGCAACGACGAGGACAATGCCCCGATGCGCGCGGTGAACGCCCGCCTGGGCTACCAACCGATCCCGGATCAGCTGAGCCTGCGCGGTCCGCTGGCGCCGCTGGAGAGCCCTGCGGTCACCGGGTGAGACGCGCGCCGATCCCCAAGCCGATCCCCCGCCTGGGTGCATCCTCCGGGCCCGGGCCCACCCCCTCCCGCCCATCCCCCGGCCGATCCCCGGCCACGGGCCGGGCCAGCGCCGGGCGGATCCGTTCCTGGCGTGGGCCAGATCGCGCCATCAGGAACCGGATCACACCATCCGGAGACGACATGGCCCCGGATTGGATGGGTTTGGCCACCACGGGTGGCCAGATCGCACGATCAGCGGCGCCGCGCGTCCCGTTGGGGGCTCCGATGGCGCGATCTGGCCACGGCCACGAACCACCGCGACGCGACATGCTCGCCACGGTCCGCGACCGGCATACTTCGCCCGTGGGCGCCATCGACCTCAACGGCATCCGGCTGCGCAACCGCCTGGTCACCTCGGCCAGCCTGCTGGGCTACGGGGCGTCGAAGCGGAAGCTGATCCTCTACGGCCTGTCCCCCATCGCCCAGTGGGTACCGCTGGAGCGGTTCGGGGCCGTGACCACGCGCACGATGACCCTCCAACCACGGGAGGGTCACTTCACACTCCGCGAGGACTGGGGCATGACCGGGTTCCCCGAGATGCTCCGCCTGTACGGTCGGGCGCTGCGCAAGGTGGATGCCGGCTGGATCAACGCCTTCGGCTGGTCGAACATCGGGATCGGGCGCTACTTCGACGAGTACTTCGACCGGACGGCCGGGCTCAACCGGATCGTCTCCGTGGGCGGCTTCAGCGCCGACGAGATCGAGCAGCTGATCGAGACGGTCAACGAGCGGGTGGCGCCGGGCGAGATCGCGGCTGTCGAGCTGAACGCCTCGTGCCACAACGTCAACTTCCAGTTCGGCGAGATCCTCGAGGACAGCCTCATGCGTGCCGTCCCGAGGAGCCGGCACCCGGTCATCCTCAAGGTCTCCCCCGACGAGGACTACGCCTGGCAGGCGCGCCTGGCCGAGCAGTCCGGATGCGCCGGGATCACGGCGATCAACACGGTCAAGGGCCTGCGCCTGGATCCCGAGACCGGCGCGCCCTGGCTCAGCAACCGGTACGGCGCGATCAGCGGGCGGGCGATCAAGCCGATCGGGCTGCGGGTTGTCGCGGAGCTCCGCGACGCGGGTATCCGGCTGCCGATCATCGCCAACGGCGGGATCCGCGACTTCGACGACTGCCGCGAGTACTTCTGGGCCGGGGCCGACGCCGTCAGCCTCGGCAGCGAGGTGTGGCTCAAGCGGATGCCGCTGTACGCGCTCGGCCCGCTCGAGGGCCTCAGGATCCGGCGGCTGATCTCCAGGATCGCCGCGTACGCGCCGCCCGCGGTGGCGCCGCACTGGGTTCCGGCCCAGCCGGCGACCGACGCCCCGATTCCGATCGGATGAGCCGCCCGCGGATCGTGATCATCACGACCGGTGGCACCATCGATTCGGTGGGCGTCGACCGGCTCGACCTGGCGGCGTACCTGGAGACCAACCGGCGCCTCGAACCCGGAGCGCTCCTGGCGGCGATCCCGGAGCTGGCCTCGATCGCGGAGGTCACGGAGCGCCCGTTCCGCCGCCTGCGTGCCCACGCGATGACCGACCTCGATCTTGCCGACCTCCGGGACGAGGTGGCCGGGGCGCTCAAGGTGGCCGGGGCGCTCGAGGGCCGTGGCGCGCTCGAGGGCCCTGGCGCCGATGGCGTCGTGATCACCCACGGCACGAACACCCTCGAGGAGACCGCCTGGCTGCTCCATCTTGCACTCTCAACCGACCGGCCGGTGGTCCTGACGGGCGCGATGCGGCCGGCGTCCGCGCTGTCCGGCGACGGCCCGCTCAACCTGGTCAATGCCGTCAGGGTTGCCGCGACGCCCGAGATGGCCGGGCTGGGCGTCCTGGTCGCCATGGACGACGCGATCATCGGAGCTCGCGACGTGACCAAGGCGAACACCCTGCGCACCGGCGCCTTCACCGCGGGTGCCGCGGGCCCGCTGGGCTGGACCGATGGCGACGGCCGGGTGGTGCTCGCGCACGCCCCGGCTCGGGGCGCCGGCCTGCGGGGCCGATTTGCCGATGTCGACCTCCGGTCCCTCCCGCGCGTGGACGTCGTGGTCACCTACCAGGGGGCCGACGGGGTCATGATCGACGCCGCGGTCGCCGCGGGCGCCCGGGGCATCGTGAGCGCCGGGACGGGTGCGGGCTACCCCACCTCCGGCGAGGTCCGGGCGCTGGAGGCAGCGGCAGCCGCGGGGGTGGTCGTGTGCCAGGCCTCCCGCGTTGGATCGGGCCGCGTTCCAGGTGTTCCGGCGCTGGTGGGCCGCGGCTGGCTTGCCGCGGATGACCTCCAGCCATGGAAGGCGCGCATCCTGCTGCGACTCGCGCTCGCCGCCGGGGCCACGGATCGGGCCGAGCTGCAGCATCTGTTCGACGCGGGCTGATCCGCTCCGTCCAGCGCTCCGTCCAGCGCTCCGTCCGCCGCTCCGCTCGCTCCAGGTCAACTCGCGCGTTGCGCTGCCGGGATGGTCAGCGTTGATCGCCGAGGCTTCGGGCACGCTGCCGGCGACGCTCGTCCCACGCCCGGACGGCGGTCACTGCGAGCACGCCGATCCACAGGTACTTCGCGAGGTCCGGAGACCAGAGGGCAACGGGGATCGAGGCCACGAACACCAGCATGGTTGCGGCCGTGCTCAACGTCCGGCGGCGAAAGGCACCCAGGTCGACGTCGTCGCGCAGCAGCCCGTCGCGGACCGCCAGCCAGCGCATGCTGGCGATCGCCGCAGCCGCCACCGTGTTCGTGGCGGCATAGAGGATCACGGCCGAGGGCAGGTTCCCGTGGTGGCCGAGGACGCCGGATGCGAACGGCAGGAACGTGATCGCCATCAGCAGCGTGAAGTTGAGCGTGACCAGCCCCGGTCGCAGATGCGTGACGATCCGCAGCAGGCGGTGATGTGACAACCACCACAGCGCGATCACCACGAACGAGAGGGCGAAGCTGAAGAACGACGGGATGAGCTCGACGAGGGCCCGCTGCAGGTCCGCCTCGCTGCTCACCGTCTCCGGGACGGCCAGCTCGATCACGAGAAGGGTGATGGAGATCGCGAACACGGCGTCCGAGAAGAACACCAGCCGTTCGATGTCGAACGGGACCTCCGGATCCTGGCCGTCCGGGCCGGGTGCCGTCACGGGCGGCCTCGCGCTATCCGGCGGGGTTGGGTGATTCGCGCCCTGCTCTCGTGAACCACAACAGGATCACGCCGTACACGACCAGGACGATGTCCTGGAGGACATCCACGGCAATGACCGGCAGCACACCCGTGTTGAGGACAAGGTCGTGCATGAGGTGGACCCCCATGGGCGCCCAGATCGTCCCCGTGAGCACGTACACGGACGCATACCCGACACCGGACGTGAAGGCGCCGACCGCCTGGGCGGCGACGATCGCCGGGTTGCCCCGGATCACGACGTTGGCCAGGTGCGCGATGCCGAACAGGAGCGACGAGAGCAGGACCGCCTCGCGCACACCGCGCCCCCGAAGCAGGCGCAGCATCATCCCGCGAAACACGCTCTCCTCGGCGAACGCCGTGAGCGCGTAGCCGATCAGGAGGAGCGCCAGCGTCGCCACGTCGGTGCTCTCGAACCCGCCGGCCCATGGCGCAAGGACGACGATCGCCGGGATGAGCAGCACCCACCAGCGCCCAGGGCGAACGCCCCGGCGGAAGCCGATGGGCTCCCACCACCCGCGGACCGTGAGGATGACGGCCGCCGTCACCGCGACCGGGATGAGCGCGGCGAGGCCCAGCCACCGGGTCTCGATGTCGGGGGCCAGGGCCCGGGTGACAAGCGATGTCACCGTTCCCAGCAGCATCCAGCCGACGAGCAGACCGACCGCCGCCGTCGCGCCCCCGGTCGCCAATCGTGGCCGGTGGTCAGTGCTCTCCCCCGACGCCAGGCTGCCTTCAGCCATACCCTCAGATCCCTCCCTCGGCATGTGTTGGCGCAGGGAAGCGTATCTGCGCGATGAGCGCGGCGGGCGGTTGCACGCGAAATCATTCCGCGGTGCGGAATGCTTCCCATCGGCTGGCAGGGCGCCCACGACCGCCCTGCCGTCGTGGCCAGTCGTCGTCGGAGCCGCTGGGGCATCATGGTCGCGTGACCGAACCAACCCGGAGCCAGGGCTCGCCGCTCCCCCCGGATCCCGTCCAGTACGACGCCGTCCGCAACGAGCACGCGCGACGCCGTGGCCTGCAGCAGCCGTACATCGCGGGCGGCGACGACCCCGAGCTGCCCGACACCCTCCGCCGCGAGCGCCCGTACGTGCGCATCCTGGTCGCGATGGTCATCGGGATCATCGTGGTCGGGTTTGCCCTCGGGATCATCGAGGCGCTGATCGTCAACCCGCCGGCCTGAGCGTGGTCTCCGAGCCCGCGCCGGGACTCCAGCACGGTCGCCGGGCAGATCAGGACCCATGGCTCCCTTCCCTCGCGCTCCCTGCCGATGCCTGGAATGCGGCCCATGACCAGCTGCTGGCATTCCTGTGCGACCTGATCAGGATCCCTTCCATCAACCCGCCCGATCCGCCCGGGCCGGAGCTGGACGCGGCGAACCGGATCGCCGACGAGCTTCGTGGCTTCGGCCTGGTGCCCGAGGTGCTGGAGCCCTTCCCGGGCCGCGGCACGGTCATCGCCCGGCTGCGCGGCGACGGGACCGGCGGCGCGCCGCTGCTGCTCCTGTCGCATCACGACGTCGTTCCGGCCGATCCGGCCGGCTGGACGCATCCGCCGTTCTCCGCCGAGATCGCGGACGGCTACCTGTGGGGTCGCGGCGCCGTCGACATGAAGTCCATGGTGGCCATGGAGGTGGCCGTCATCGGGCTGCTCGCGGCGCGCGCCCGCACGGCGGGCATCGATCCCGTCACCGACCCGGTCCCCGGCCTGCGCCGGGACGTCCTGTTCGCGTGCACCTCGGATGAGGAGGCTGGCGGCTGGCAGGGTGCCGGCTGGCTCGTCGACCACCGGCCGGACGCCGTCCGGGCCGCTGGAGCGCTCAACGAGGCTGGCGGGGTGAGCGTGCAGCTGGCCGGGCGGCGGTTCTACCCGATCCAGGTCGCGGAGAAGGGCTTCGAAGTCTACCGGATCACGGTCCACGGCACGTGGGGCCATGGGTCGATGCCCCGCGAGGACAACGCGGCCGTGCTCGCCGCGGAGGTCGTGACGCGGCTGGCGAAGCCGGGGGAGCCCAACGTGACCGGCGCCGTGCGACGCCTGCTGGACGAGGTCGCCGCACACCTGCCTCCCGAGCAGGGCAAGCTGGTGACCGCGATCGGCGACGATGACCCCAGGCGCGCCGAGGCCGCGCTCCGGACGCTGTGTGACCCGATGTA
Organism: uncultured Chloroflexia bacterium; assembly: GCA_963732805.1. Lineage (GTDB taxonomy): Bacteria > Chloroflexota > Limnocylindria > Limnocylindrales > CSP1-4 > CAIXZV01. The sequence goes on along the minus strand of CAVTAW010000001.1, from coordinate 468,569 downwards.
TGCGCGAGCGCTGCGCGCCCTCATCCGGGACACGATCAGCCCCGACGTGATCCACGCCGGGATCAAGTACAACGTGATCCCGGGGGAGGCGGTCATCGAGATCGACTGCCGGACGCTCCCGGGCACCGCCGAGGGGGATGTCCGCGAGGAGATCCTCGCGCGGCTGGGCGATCTCGCACCACGCTGCACCATCGTGCACTCGCTCGGCGCTGCCCCGGTCGAGGCGCCGGCCGGGGGGGAGCTGTACGACCTGCTCGCGGCGACGATCGTGGCCCACGACCCGGACGGCATCCCGGTCCCGGTGGTCGCGCCGTTTGCCACCGACGCCAAGCACATCATCCGGCTGGGCGTCCCGAGCTACGGGTTCTCCCCCCTCCGCCTGGAGGCCGACGAGCGCTTCCTCGAGCGGTTCCACGGCGTGGACGAGCGGGTTGGCCTCGAGGCGCTCCGCTGGGGCCTGCCGGTCCTGTACGACGTGGTCGCGACCTATTGCGGCTAGACGGGTTACGGCGGCGGGCGATCAGGTGCTCCCACGCACCAGGCGCCCGCGGCGGCTGATCGCGTGCGTCGCCAACGCCGCGACACCCATCGCGATCAGCGCACGCTCGCCGCGCGGCATCGGCCGCATGGTGGCCAGGAACTGCTCGGCACGCGCGCGATCCACGATCCGCAGGATCGCGTGCCCTCGCGGCGTCAGCCATACCGATCGCAAGCGCCCGTCGTCCTCCTCGCGGCGCCGCTCGACCAGCCGCCGCTTGACCAGGCCGTCGATCAGGCGCGAGGTCGCCGACGGCGATCGGCCGATGGCGTCGGCGAGGTCGGCGACGGTCGTGGTGGACCCCTCGGCCAGCACGTACAGGGCAGCCAGCTGCGTGAACCCGAGGTTGAGCTCGCCGAGCTGCGACGCGAAGCCCACGACCAGCTCACGCCACAGGGCCCGGCCCATGGCCACGCGCTCGGAGATCTGGCGGACGTTCTGGATCCGGGTCCCCGCCGCCACCACCGGGGCGGACAGGTCGGCCTCGAACATGCGGGCGATGACGCGACTGGGCGCACCGCGCCGGCGGCGGACGACGAGCGATTCCGGCAGGGACGGTCCGGCCGCCGGGTCGCTCTGCCTCCGGTGGCGCGCCCTGGGGCGCGATGATGTCGGCCGATCGGGCGGGGTCGCGGGCTGGTCCTCCATGCCACGAGCGTAGGACCGTCCCCGACTTCCTGCAACCGTGCATGGATCTGGGGTGGTTATCGCCTGTCCGAGGCTAGGCTGAGGGGTGATGAGCCAGATCGCGTTCGTGTTCCCGGGGCAGGGCAGCCAGTTCGTCGGCATGGGCCGTGCCCTGGCCGAGTCATCGCCCGTCGCCGCCGACGTGTTCCGGGCAGCCGACGAGGCGCTCGGCGAGCCGTTGTCCCGACTGGCCTGGGATGGTCCCGAGGATGCCCTGAACCGGACCGAGAACGCCCAGCCGGCGCTCCTTGCCGCGTCTCTCGCCTATCTCGAGGCCGTGCGCCGCCGGTGGGCCGAGCTCCAGGTCGACATCCCCGAGCCCGCGTTCGCCGCCGGCCACTCGATGGGCCAGTACACGGCGCTCGTGGCCGCCGGGGCCCTCGGGCTCGCCGACGCGGTCAGGCTGGTGCGGACCCGGGGCGAGCTGATGCAGGCGTCGGCCACCGACCGGGAGGGCCGGATGGCGGCCATCATCGGCCTCGACGACGCGCGCCTGCCGGAGCTCGTCCAGCAGGCCGCGGCACACGGCATCTTCGGCATCGCGAACCGCAACTCGCCCGGCCAGGTCGTCGTCTCCGGGGAGCGTCCTGCCGTCGAGGCCGCGCTGGACATCGCGAGGTCGCTGGGCGCCAGGCGAGCCGTCGAGCTGCCGGTCTCGGTTGCTGCCCATTCGCCGCTCATGGCCCGGGCCGCCGACGGCATGCGCGAGGTGCTCACCGGGATCTCGTTCCAGGATCCCGACCCGCCGCTGCTCGCCAACGCCGACGCGCGCCCGATCACGACCGCCGAGGGCTGCCGCGCGGAGCTGGTCGAACACCTGACCACGGGCGTCGATTGGGTCGGCGCGATCCAGGCGATGCAGGCTGCGGGGGTCACGACCTTCATCGAGATCGGACCGGGGCGCGTCCTCACCGGCCTGATCAAGCGGATCGCGCCCGACGCGGTCGCGCTCGCGCTCGACGACGCGGCCTCGGCCGACCGTCTGGCCATTCCGTTCGCGGACACCGCGGCGATGGACGCCGCTTCCGAGCCGACCGCGTAGCCGGCACCAGCGAAGGACATCGAGAGGAACCCGTGCGCCAACCCGATTTCAGCCGCCGCGTCGTCGTCACCGGCCTCGGCGTCGTCAGCCCCGTGGGCAACGACAAGCAGACCGCGTGGTCCAACCTGGTCAACGGGGTCTCGGGCCTGGGCGAGATCACCAAGTTCGACCTCACCCCATACGACCACCGGTGGGGCGGAGAGGTGCATGACTTCGACCGCCGCGCAGTGGATGGACGCCAAGGCGATCCGCCGCAGCGAGTCGTCGATGTGGTTCGGCGTCTCGGCGGCGAAGCAGGCGATCGCGGACGCCGGCCTCGAGATCACCGACGACAACCGCGAGGACATCGGCGTGGTGTTCGGGTCGGGCGCCGGCGGGCAGCACCTCATGATCGACAACTGGAAGATCCTCGCCGAGCGCGGCCCGGCACGCGTCGCGCCCACCTTCATCGCCAACGGCCTGGTGGATTCGACGTCCGGGATGATCGCCATCGAGACCGGCGCCATCGGGCACAACATCTGCGTGGTCACCGCCTGCTCGACCGGGACGAACTCCGTGGGCGAAGGCGCGGAGATCATCCGTCGCGGCGACGTCCACACCGTGATCGCCGGCTCGACCGAGATGCCGCTGCTCGAGGTTGCGCACGCCGGCTTCGGCAACATGCGCGGGCTCGGCTCTCCCCGGCCCGGCCAGCCGCTGACCGACGTCAGCCGCCCGTTCGATCGATCGCGTGACGGGTTCGTGCTCGGCGAAGGGGCCGGCGCGCTCATCCTCGAGGACCTGGAGTACGCCACGGCGCGCGGTGCCCGGATCTACGCGGAGGTCGTGGGCTACGGGTCCGCAGCCGACGGCTGGGACATGATCCAGCCGATCGACCGCGGCACGGGCTCGGCGCGGGCCATGAAGGCCGCACTCGAGCGCCGGGGCGTGCCGGCCGACGAGGTGGATGTCATCAACCCCCACGGCACGTCCACGCCCGTGGGCGACAAGCGCGAGGCCGAGGCGATCTGGACGGTGTTCGGCGACCGGGCGGCCAGTGGCCGACAGTCGCTCGCCATCAGCGGCACCAAGTCGATGACCGGTCACATGATGGGCGCGGCCGGCGCGTTCGAGGCGTTCGCCACGGTGATGACCGTCGCCGAGCAGTGCGTGCCCCCGACGCTCAACTACCGCGAGTTCGACCCCGAGGCCGACCTGTGGATCTCCCCCGAGGCGATGCCGATGCCGGTGCGCTATGCGCTGTCCAACAACATCGGGCTCGGCGGGCACAACGCAGCCGTGATCTTCAAGCGCTGGGACGGCCGCTGAGATCGTCGACGCACGGCACTTCGCTACAATCCGGACGATCCCGGACCCGCTTCCGGGTCGGCCCAGGCCCGGCTCGCCACCCGGCCCGCTTCGAGAGGTGTGACCGTGCCCTCCGCTGACCTCGCACGCCGTGCCGTCGTCACCGGCCTCGGCGCGGTGATGCCCAACGGCAACGACTTCGAGACCTACTGGTCGAACCTCCAGAACGCGGTGACCGGCACCCGCCTGATCCGGTCGTTCGACGCATCCGGGTTCGAGGTGAGGATCGCGGCCGAGGTGCTCGATTTCGATCCGGGCACCGTCATGGACCCCAAGATGGCCCGTCGCATGAGCCGGTTCATCCACCTGGCAACGGGCGCCGGCAAGGAGGCGGTGACATCGTCGGGCATCGACTTCGCGGCCATGACCCCCGAGGAGCGCGACCGGGTCGGCGTGGTCATCAATACCGGCGGCGGCGGGATCGAGGCCATCATCGAGGGGACCCACGTCCACGACCAGAAGGGGCCGCGGTTCGTGTCCGCGTTCGCCGTCCCCGCGCTGTCCGGCTCGATGGCCAGCTGCATGATCTCCATTGAGTACAAGCTCACCGGGCCGGTCATGACACAGGTCGCGGCGTGCGCCACCTCCGTGATCGCGTTCCACGACGCGCTGCGCCTGATCGCGACCGGCGAGTGCGACGTCGTGCTGACGGGCGGGTCCGAGGCACCGGTCGTGCCGATGGGCGTCGCCGCGCTGGCCAACATGGGGGCGCTCTCGAAGCGCAACGACACGCCGGAGACGGCCTCCCGCCCGTTCGACGCGACCCGCGATGGCTTCGTGCTCGGCGAGGGGGCCGGGGTGGTGGTCGTGGAGTCCGCGGAGCATGCCCTCGCCCGGGGCGCGACGCCGATCGCGGAGATCATCGGCGGCGCCCTGACCGCCGACGCGTTCCACATCTCGGCTCCCGATCCTTCGGGGCGCGGCCAGGCGCGGGCCATGACCAACGCGCTGCGCAACGCGGGTGTCGCCCCCGACGAAGTTGACTGGATCGTTGCCCACGGCACGTCCACGTCGCTCAACGACTCGACCGAGACGCGCGCGATCAAGGCCGCCTACGGGTCGGCCGCGGCCACCCGTGCGATCAGCTCCCCCAAGTCGATGATCGGGCACCTGGTCGGAGCGGCCGGCATCGCGTCGGCGCTCGCGGCGCTCGGCGGCATTCGCGACGGCGTGATCTCGCCCACGGCCAACCTCCACCAGCCGGATCCCGAGTGCGACCTGGACTACGTGCCGCTGGTCGCCCGCCGGGCGAAGGTGGACACGGTCGCCGTCAACGGCTTCGGCTTCGGCGGCCAGAACGCGGTCGCGATCTTCCGCCGGTTCGAGGCGTAGGCGTCGCTCCCGGGGCGATCAGGCTCGGAGCGGCCGGCCCTCGTAGGCTTCGAGGCGGGCGGCGATCTCGTCGGGCACGGCTCGAGGGCGGGCGGTCGCGTAGTCGTACAGGACCTGGACGGCGTGGGCCGTGGCGACCAGGCGCGCGTGGCCCCGCGGTGATTCGCTCGCGGTGATCCGGTGCTCGAGCGTGAACGAGGTCCGCCCGATCCGGCCCATCCGCGTCTCCACCATGAGCACCTCGCCGAAGAACGCGGGCGTCCGGAACGCAACCTGGATGTCGGCCAGGATCATGGATTCCTCCGCGCCGTGCGTCGGCAGCCCCACCGGCTCGCCCGTCGCCTCCTCCCAGTAGGCAAGCCGGGCCGACTCGCAGTAGGTCAGGAATCGTGCGTTGTTGGCGTGGCCCATCGCATCCGTGTCGCCGAACCGGATCTCGACGGCCATCCGGTGGCCGAAGTCGCCGGGCAGGTCGCGGGCATCGTCCGGGACCGCGATCCGGCTGCGGGCGGGTGGGGCGACGGCGGCGAACGGATCGAGCGGGGAGTCGGTCACGCGCCGAGTGTACCCACGCTCAGGGCGACGCCACGACGAGCGTGCCGACCTGCAGGCCGGACTGGCCGGCCACGCCGCTCAGGATCGGATGGCGCCCCGGTGCGTCGAGCACGAAGCGCAGCTGTGCGGTCTCGCCCGGCCGGGCCACGATGTCCAGGTTGGCGACGCCCGCGACCATCCAGTCGCGGACGTCCGACCCGCTGTTCACGAGCTCAATCACCGTCCATTGCCCTGCCCGGACCGTGACGTCGGCCGGCGATACCTGCCCGGCGCGTGCCGTGATCACGACGTGGGGCAGCGCGGCATCCACGGCCCGGTCCGCGGCGAGGACGCCGCCCGCCAGGACAAGCCCCAGGCCCGCCACGACGACCAGGAAGGCCCCGTCCCGCACCAACCCCAGCGGACCTCGCCGCAACTGGGTGGTGACGCCCGGTCGGACATCGATCCCCCGCAGGCGCAGCGAGTTGGTGACCACGCTGACCGACGAGAGGGCCATGGCGCCGGCGGCCATGGCCGGGTTGAGCGTGATCCCGAGCGACGGGTACAGCGCGCCCATCGCGATCGGGATCAGCAGCACGTTGTAGGCGAACGCCCAGAACAGGTTCTGGCGGATCACCCGGACCGTTGCCCGCGACAGCCCGATGGCCGATGCGACGAGCCGCGGATCCCCGCCCACGAGGGTGACGTCCGAGGCCTCGATGGCGACATCGGCCCCCGTCCCGATCGCCACCCCGAGATCGGCCCGGGCGAGCGCCGGCGCGTCGTTGATGCCGTCGCCCACCATGGCGACCCGCCGACCCTCGCCCTGGAGGCGCGAGATCGTCGCGTCCTTGTCGGCCGGCAGGACCTCCGCGATCACCCGGTCGGATGGGATGCCCACCTGGCGTGCGACGGCGTCCGCGGTTACCCGCGCGTCGCCCGTGAGCAGCCACACCTCGAGCCCCGCGTCGCGCAGCTCGGAGACCGCCCGGCGCGATTCCGGCTTCACCGGGTCCGAGATCGCGATCAGCCCGGCCGCGGCAGCGCCGATCGTCACGAACGCGACCGTGGCACCGTCCGCCGCGGCCGTCCTGGCGGGCGCGACCAGCGCGGCGAGGTCCACATCCAGCTCGTCCATCAGGCGCCGGCTGCCGACCACGATGTCCGCCCCATCGATCGTGCCCCGCACCCCGCGCCCGACGATGGCGTCGAATCCCGACACCTTCGCGAAGCCGAGCTCCGTCTCGCGGGCCCTGCGCACGATCGCCTCGCCCAGGGGGTGCTCCGAGCCGGTCTCAAGCGACGCCGCGAGGTCGAGCACCTGCTCCTGGGCGAAGCCGGGCGCCGCCACGATCGCGGTGACCGCGGGCCGTCCGACCGTGAGGGTGCCGGTCTTGTCCATGACCACGGTGTCGATCCGGCCCGCGGTCTCGAGCGCCTCGCCGCCACGCACCAGGATGCCCGCCTCGGCCCCCTTGCCCGTCCCGACCATGATCGCGGTCGGGGTGGCCAGGCCCATCGCGCATGGACACGCGATGACGACGACGCCGATGAACGCGGTCAGCGCGAGCGTCACGCGCGGCTCGGGGCCGAGCACGAACCACGCGACGAACGTGACGGCTGCCACCGCGAGCACCGCAGGAACGAAGATGGCGCTGATCTGGTCCGCGAGGCGCTGGATGGGCGCCTTGGAGCCCTGGGCCCGCTGGACGAGGTCCACGATCCGGGCCAGCGCCGTGTCCCGTCCGACCCGGGTCGTACGCATGACGAACGAGCCTGTCGTGTTCAGCGTGGCCCCGATGACCTCGTCGCCCGCCGACTTCGTGCCCGGGATCGGCTCGCCCGTGAGCATCGACTCGTCGATGGCCGACGTCCCCTCGACCACGACGCCGTCCACCGGCACCTTGTCGCCCGGGCGGACGCGCAGCAGATCGCCCGGCACGACCACCGCGAGATCCACGTCCTCCTCGACGCCGTTGCGAAGTCGGCGCGCCGTGGTTGCCTGGAGCCCGACCAGCCGGCGGATCGCGCCGGTGGTGCGACCCTTTGCGCGCGCCTCGAGCCACTTGCCCATCAGGATCAGGCCGATGATGATCGTGGCCGAGTCGAAGTACGTCTCAGGTCGCAGGCCGGCCGCGTGAACGTCGTCGGGCCACATGGTGACGAACACGGAGTAGCCCCACGCCGCGCTCGTCCCGACCGCGACCAGCGTGTCCATGGTGACCCCGCCGTGCTTCGCGGCACGCCACGCCGCCCGGTAGAAGCGGCCGCCTGCCCAGAACTGGATGATCGTCGCCGGCCACAGGATCAGCTTGTTGAGGTCCTCCATCGCGACGGCGGTCTGGGGCGCGAACATCAGGACCATGAACACGGCCGCGGCGGCGATCGCGACCAGCGACTGCACCAGGGTCTGGCGCTGGGCACGTTCCCGCTCGAGATCGTCGGCGGTGATCTCCGCCTCGAGCGACACCGCCGCATCTGCGCCGGTGGTGGCCGGCTCGGCCTTGACCTCGTAGCCCGCCGCCTCGACGGCGCGGACCAGCTCGTCCCGGCCCGCCCGTGCCGGATCGACGACGATCGTCGCCCGCTCGGTCGCGAGGTTGACGGCCGCCTGCTCGACGCCCGGCGTCTTGCTGAGGAAGCGCTCGATGCGGTTGACGCACGACGCGCACGTCATGCCCTCGATGGGCAGGACGATCTCGATGGGATGGGTGGTGTCGGGAACGCTTGTCATACTCTAGGGGAGTATACCAGCATGGGTGCCCGACCCCCGGGATGCCGCCCGTCCCGAAGCAGCCGGGCCGCTGGTCATGCGCACGCGGGCTGTCAGGCCCCGGGCGGAGGCTCCAGCGCGACCCCGCGCATCGCCCACACGAACGCGGAGACGGCCAGGAACGCCGACCCGGCCGAGATCGTGACCGCCGCCACGAACGTTCTCGCCGCCGGGGATCCGGACGCGAGCAGGTCCGCGGGCGGCGCATCATTGACGATCGCGACTCCCAGCCCCACACCGCCGGCCAGCAGCGCCGCCGCACCCACGAACGCGGCAGCTGTCGCCACTCCGCCGCTCACGCCGCGCCGCCACGTCCGGCGGGGCATCCAGCCCTGGGCGACCACCAGGCCTGCGGTTGCGAGGGCGGCCCACGAGAGCGAGATCAGGATCGCGCCGACGACGTCGGCAAGGCGATGCCACCCGGCGGAGATGGTGCTCGTGCCGACCGCGGCGACGAGGATGGCAACCGCGATGGCCACGACCGTGCGCATCCCCCTGGGGGCGACCACCAGGCCCGCCAGGGCGAGCGACGCCACGAGCGTCACGTGACCGCTGGGGAAGCTGTTCCCGGTGGCATAGGCCGCATCGCCCAGGAGGTTCGGGCGGCCCAGGACGTCCTGCAGCAGCTGCGTCGTGCCGTTCGCGCCGGCGAGCAGCACGACGACGGCACCGGCCAGCGCGGGTCCCCCGCGAGCGAGCGCGAGCGTGGCGAGACCCAGGGCGGTGATCACGGCCATGGCCAGGCTGATCGAGGCAAGCGTCTCCCGGGCCGCCCCGAGGACACCCGGGGCGGCACTGGTCCGCCCGTAGAGGATGAGGTCCGCGACCCGCTGCCCGACCTCGGTCTGCGTGGTCAGGGCCCAGACCGGAAGGACGAGCGCCGCCGACACGAGGCCGATCACGGCCAACCGCCCGGCGCTCTGGCGTGCGGTCACGACAGGGGTGCGGATCCCCCGGAACCGCGGGCGGCGAAGGCGGCCAACGTAGCGAGGCGACATGGTGGCGGATCGATTGTGCCCTGCCCCGGCCCCGGCGATCCCGCCCAAACGGGTACCCTCGGCTCGCGTCCACGGGCTCGACCGGGGAGAGATCGATGCGGCTGGTCATGCGCGCATTCCGGGACGATGACGACTACTGGCGGATTCGCACGCTCCTGCGCGAGGCCATGGTGCTCAACGGTCGCCGGGAGCGATCGTGGCACGTCGCGCGGCTGGATTACTGGTGGTGGTTCTGCAACCCGGATCTCGAGCACCTGGAGCCCGGCAAGCACGTGTTCCTGTGGGAGACGGACGCGGGCGAGCTGGTCGCGGCGCTCACCCCGGAAGGGCCCGGCCAGGCGTTCCTCCAGGTCCACCCGGCCCTGGGCTCTGCCGACCTGGCCGAGGAGATGGTGGCGGTCGCGGAGGATCGGCTGGCGGTCGCCGGTGCCGACGGGGATCGGCGGCTGAGGGTGTTCGCCGATGCCGGGGATCACGGGCTGCAGGAGATCCTGGCGCGCCGCGGGTTCGTGCGCCTCGGGCGGCCGGGGGTCTCGGAATGGCAGCATCGCCGCTCGCTCGAGGCGCCATTGCCGCCGGTGCCGTCGATCGCCGGATACGCGATCCGCCCCATGGCGGACGGCCTCGAGCTGCTCGAGCGATGCTATGCGTCGGGCCTCGCCTTCCACGACGACGACATCGCCGTCGCCCGCGACAACCGGGATCACCCCGGGTGGTATCACCACATCCAGGCCGCGCCCCTGTATCGCCGCGACCTGGACATCGTGGCGGCGGCCACCGATGGCTCGATCGCCGCGTTCTGCACCGCCTGGTTCGACGACGTGTCGCGGACCGCCTACCTCGAGCCCGTGGCGACCGTGGCCGCCCATCGCCGCCGCGGGCTGGCCAGGGCCGCGATCCTCGAGGCGCTGCACCGGCTGCGACGCATGGGCTGCCTCACCGTGTTCGTCGGCGGCTACTCGGACGAGGCGAACGCCCTGTACGGATCGGTGATGGGCCCGGAGCACGACCTCTCGGAGCCCTGGGTGCGCCCGGGCTGATCCCGGCGGCGTGGGCCGCGATGCGGCCGGGCATGCAACCATCGACGCATGAACGAGGTGGTGCTCGCGATCGCGGGGGGACCGTGGGGCCCGGTGCGGATCGCGGTCGGCCCTCGGGGCGTGCTGGCGCTGGAGCTGATGTCCTCGGCCGAGGCGTTCGAGGCCGGCCTGGCGCGGCGCCGGCTGGGCGCGCCGGTACCACTGGCGGATGCGCCGTCCGGACCCGCGCGCGAGCTGGCCGCCCGCACCGCGGACCTCGTCGACACGTACCTGGCCGGTCGGGATGTGGCGCTCGACCGTCTGCCCGTGGACATCGGCTATCGCTCCGCCTGGGATCGCCTGGTGCTGGACGCCGTGCGCGCGATCCCGCGCGGCCAGGTGGCCGGGTACGGCGAGGTGGCTCGCCGGATCGGCCGCACCGGGGCGGCGCGGGCCGTGGGCGGCGCGGTGGGCCGGAACCCGGTCGGGCTGCTGATCCCGTGTCACCGGGTCATCGCCGGCGATGGCACCCTCGGCGGCTACGGTGTCGCCGCGTGGGGCGGGCGTGAGGCGGCGCTCTCGGTCAAACGGGACCTGCTCGCGCTCGAGGGCGTCACCCTCCCCTGAGGCCTCGAGGCCGCGCGGATCACGATCGAGCGCCCGGCTGGCCGTGTCGGCAAGATGACACGCCCGCTGTCAAGCCCGGGATCGCCAGGGCTGGACACGCCCCCTAGAGTCGAGGCTGCAACCAGGTCACCCGGCCCGAGGAGAGCGACGATGGCACCCAGGCGCGACGAGCCAGGCACGGACGGCATCTTCACGCGGGGCTTCCCCGGCACCGGCGGCGACGCCGTTCCCGATGAGAGCGAGCTCGACGTCGAAGGTCATCAGCTCAAGCGCGACGAGCCGGACACCCGCACCGGCCTGTACACGGGCGGCCCGAAGACGCAGGGCGAGTTCACCCGGCGCGGTCCGGGCGAGAACCCGCACGGCGAGCGCTGACCGCGGCTACCGCGCGTTGTTCGCGGTGGCGGCGAGGAGTGCCTTGGTCTCGAACGGCGTGATGCCCGGGTGCGCGGACCGGATGCGCGCCGCGAGCCCGGCGACGTGCGGGGCCGCGAAGCTGTTGCCCGTGACGGTCATGCGCGAGCGGGCCCGCCACGCCACGTCCACGTCCAGCCCGCGTGCACCGAACTCGACCGGCGGCGCCGGGTTGTAGAACCACGCGTCCGCGTCCGGCAGGTCGTGCGCGGCCACCGACACGACTGCCGCATCCAGCGACGGATAGCTCGCCACCGCCAGGTTGTTCGCGGCGGCAACCAGCAGCACGCCCGCGAAGTAGGCCGCGTCGGCAAGCTCGTGCAGCGGCGCGCGATACGCCTCGCTGCGCGACGACAGCGACAGGTTGACGATCGCCGCCCCCGACGATTCGATCGCCCAGGCCAGTCCGGTGGCGAACGCACCGCCGTTGCCGCGGTTGTCGGGGCCCAGGACCCGAACGGACACCAGCTCCGCCTCGGGGGCGATCGCGTGGACGATCCCGGCGCATGCGGTCCCGTGCCCGACGGGGTCATCTGGAGCGGCCGGCACCACGCGCCATCCGTCCCCGTCGCGCTCGACCGCCACGCTGTCCGACAGCCGGCCGCCGACCGCCGGGTGATCGCCCTCCACGCCGGAATCGACGATCGCGACCCGCACGCCGCGCCCGGTCCCGTCGCCGAAGGCCCACGACCGCTCGACCCGGCCCCAGGGACCGTGCCGGGCGATGCCGTCGCGGCGGGATGCAGAGAACGGCTCGCTCCAGGCGGGCAGCCCCGACGTCATCGGCGGAACGACCGGGGCGTGGGGCGTCCGGTCCGGCGGGCGAGCGCGTCCAGGATCTCGATCACCAGCCCGACCAGCTCGGGGGCGGCATGGCGCGCCCTCGCGACCGCGTCGGCCAGCCTCCACAGGCGGTCATCGTCATCGTCGAGCCGGCCGACGGCCTCGTGCACCGCCGCGTCGATCGCCCCATCGTCGCTGACGGGGTCCGCGGCGATCCGTGCCAGCACCGCCCGCAGGAGCTCGGCGGTGTCGCGCTCGACCCGGCTCGCCCGGATGGCCACGGTCGCCTGCCGGGCGAACACGGACGCCAGCTCCAGGTCACGCAGGTCGAACCCGCCGGCGCCACGCCGGTCGAGAATCTCGAGCACGCCCAGCGTGCCGTCGTCGTCCAGGAGCGGGACGGCCAGGATCGAGCGAGGGACGTAGCCCGTCGCCTCTGCTGCGGACCGGTCGAAGCGCGGGTCGGCCGTCACGTCGCTGACGGCGAGCGGTTGACCGGTCGCGAACGCGTAGCCGGCGATGCCGCTCGTCGCCGGGAAGCTGAGGCCGACCGCGCCGGCGCCCGCCGTCCCCGCAGCGATCCGGACGACCAGGCGGTCCGAGACGGGATCGTGGAGCGCGATCGAGGCGGCTTCGGCATCGAACAGCACGACGGTCGCCTCGACCACCGAGCGCAGCAGCGCTTCGCCCCCTGACGGCTCGATCCGCCCGGCGGCCGCCGCGCGCGCGGCCACGGCCGCGAGCACATCGCGGATCGACGGTTCGGGATCGTCCACCGCTGGCCTCCACCTGCCGGTCGCCGCGGCCCACGCGACGAGGCCCGAATCCTAGCGGTCGGCGGCCGTACACTTCGCGCCAGTCCCTGCGCCCAGGACGATTGCCATCGCGGCAGCGTGGGCCCTGGGCACACCGGGGCACAACGGGCGGGGCCGCAGCGGAGCCTCGGCAACCGCGAGGGAGGCAGGGTGAGCGGCGTCGCACAGGTGGGCGCGAAGGTTTCCCCGACCGCGGTGTTCCGCAGGCGCGACTTCGTGCTGATGTGGGTCGCCCAGCTCGTGTCCACGGCAGGATCGTCGCTGACCGATCTCGCCGCCGCGATCTTCGTGTTCGACAAGACCGGGTCCGCGTTCCTGGTCGGCGTGACGCTGATGGCCACCGCCGTGCCGAGCCTGATCGTGGGCCTCATCGCGGGCGTGTTCGTCGATCGCTACGACCGGCGGATGGTGATGATCGCGAGCAACCTCGCGCAGGCCGTGGTGGTGGCCGCGATCCCGTTCCTCATCGGCGTCGACGTGTCGCTGCTGTTCGTGGCGATCCTGGTCAACGCCGGCGTCAAGCAGTTCTTCGACCCGGCGTACGAGAGCCTCATTCCCGAGATCGCCAGCGACGAGGAGCTGACCGCGGCGAACGCCTTCCTCTCGATCGCCTCGTTCGGGTCCACGGCGATCGGGTTTGCGGGTGCCGGGCTGCTCGCGGCGATCGATATCCGGTTCGCGTTCTGGATCGATGCCCTGACCTTCCTTTTCTCGGCGGGCTGCGTGTTCCTGCTCAAGGTCCGCTCGAAGATCGAGGTCGAGGAGGCCACCTCCGTCGGGGTCGTGATCACGAACGTCAGGACCGGCGTGCGGACGATCGCGGAGACGCCGATGCTCCGCTCGCTGTTCCTGCTCGGGGCCCCGACGTTCTTCGCGTTCGGCCTGTGGAACGTGCTGCTGCTGCCGATGGCCATCAAGGTCCTGGGCGCGACCGAGTTCGAATACGGGATCCAGGAGGGCCTGACCTCGGTCGGCTTCGTCGCCGGGAGCCTGTTCATGGCCCGCTACGCCGACCGGCTCCAGACGGGCCTGTGGGTGTTCATCGGCTACTTCGGGATGGGCGTTGCCGGGATCTTCTACGGCCTGTCGCCGACGATCCTGATCGCGATCCTGTGGGTCATCGTCAGCGGCTTCTTCAACTCGCCGTCGTCGGTCGCGCGCCAGACGCTGCTCCAGCGCAACACGCCGCGCGAGCTCCGGGGGCGCGTGTTCTCATCGATGTTCGTGATGCGCGACATCATCTTCCTGGCCGGCATGGCAGGCGCCGGCCTGGCCGACGTGTTCGACGTCCGTGCGCTCCTGATCTTCTCCTCCTCGATCCTGGTCGTCGCGGGCCTGGTCTCGCTGTTCGCGCCCGGGATCGGGCGGCCGGCTGCCGAATGGCGGCGCGGCCTGTCCGCCCTGCGGGCCGCGCCCGCCACGGCGCCGGCCGTCATGCCCGGCACTGTCCGGGCGGCGACGATGGCCGACTTCGAGCTCCTGGTCGGCAGGCTCGCGACGTTCAGCAGGCTCGATGAGCGCCAGCGGGCGGCGTTCATCCACGACGCGCTGGTGCGCGACGTGCCCGAGGGTGCCCGCGTCGTGACCAGCGGGGAGCTGGCCAGCGCCGCCTACTTCATCCTGGATGGCGAGGCCGCGGCGGGCATTCCCGAGCCCGACGGCGGGTACCGGGGCCTGTCCACGATGGGGGCGGGCGACTTCTTCGGCGAGATCGCAGCGCTGACCGGGAGCGCCCGGACGGCAGACGTGGTCGTGACCGAGCCCAGCACCCTGCTGGAGGTGCCCTCGCCGGCGCTGCGCTCGGTGATGGAGGTCCCGGAGGTGAGCAAGCTGCTGCTCTCGACGCTGACCGAGCGCCTGCTTCGGACGAACAAGCCGGACCTGCCGCGCCTCGCCTCCATGGATCGCTCGGCGCTGCGCGGGTTGCGCACGCCGGCACCCTCTCTCGAGGTGCTGCCGAAGGCACACGCGGAGGGCTGAGGTCGGCGGTCAGGAGCGCGGCACCGGGCGCATCGGGTAGACCCCCACCACGATCGGGACGGTCGGGTCGAGCGACAGCTCGTAGCCCACGTCGCCGCCCGACAGCAGCTCGGCGATGAGCCGGCCCTCGGCGCCGGGGAGCCCGATGTACAGGCGCTGGCCACCGACCACGATCGGGGTCACGTCGTCCTCGTCGCCGTTGATCCCGAACCGTCGCCGCAGCTCATGCATCGGCACCCACGGCCGGCTCTTGATGAACCGCCGAAGCTGGGCGACCGTGCACGTCGGACGCGCCGGTGGCTCCTCATGCCTGCCGTCGGTGGTGGCCGGGGGCGCCATCGTGGCCGGTCCGCCGCCCCGCGCGGGTGCGGAGGGCGTGGGTGGCGCCGAGCCGTGCGGTCTCAGGTGCTCGCGCTCGCGATCATCGGTCCACCCGGATGCATCCGCCGGCGCCGCGACGGCGCCGGACGTCGCCTGGACCGGATCGGGTGCGACGGTGACCGGCACCTTGACGGATGGCAGCGCCGCCGCCTCCCGCGGTTCGACGTCAGCCTGGGCGCCGACATCGCTCATCGGCGGGGCTGCGCGCTCGGACGGGGGCGCGCTCGGACGCGCCTGCCGTGGCGCGGGCGAGGCGTGCGGATACCGACCGTGCCGACCGCGTCGGCTCATGTTCGGAGACGGCACGAGCGGGGGGCTCGCGCGTGACGGTTGGACATGATGGGCTCTGGCGTCGGCCCGGCCGTGGGCCGATCACCCGCATTGGACCGATCGGGGGATGATACCTCCGGCGTGCCGACCCCGCCGTCGGACACCCGTCTCACGAGCCGTCAGCCGGCCACCACGAGCAGGTCCCGACGCAGCTCGTTGAGCACGATCGGGCCGCTCTCCCCGCACACGACGATGTCCTCGATCCTCGCCCCGTAGCGACCCTCGAGGTAGATCCCGGGCTCGATGCTGAACACCATGCCGGGCGCGAGCGGTTCGGCGTTGCCGGCGACCAGGTAGGGGTCCTCGTGACCCTCGAGGCCGATGCCATGGCCCGTGCGGTGGAGGAAGGCGGGTCCGTAGCCGGCCTCCGCGATCATCCCCCGTGCGACCGCGTCGATGCGCTCGGCCGGGACACCCGGCCGGACCGCCCCGGTCGCCGCCTCCTGTGCTCCCTGGAGCACCCCGTAGAGGTGACGGTACGGGTCGTCGGGCCCGTTCGCCGGGTCGCCGCCCGTCACCCACACGGTGCGCGTGATGTCGCTGCCATAGCCACCCAGGGTGCCGCCGATGTCGATCACGATCGGCTCGCCGGCCCGGATCACCCGGTCGCCCGGCTCGTGGTGCGGGGACGCGCTGTTGGGGCCGGAGGCGATGATCCAGAACTCGGCGCGGTCGTGGCCTTCGGCGATCAGCCGGTCCCTGACCTCTCGCGCGACATCGGCCTCCGTCCGGCCCACCAGCGGACCCGCGGCGATCGCTGCCACCACCCGGTCGGCCGCCAGGGCAGCCTGGCGCAACAGCGCCACTTCATCGTCGTCCTTGCGCATCCTGAGCGTCCGCAGCACCGCGGATGACACCGAGAACGTCGCGGCCGGCAGCACGTGCTGGAGACCCAGGACGAAGGCGGCGCGCAGGCCGTCGGACACGGCTACGGCCCGGATCCCGTCGGCCTCGCGCCCGAGTGCCGCGGTCAGGCGCTCCCGCACCAGGGCCATCGGATCCCCGGTCTCCTCCCAGGTCGCCACGCTGACCGCCTGCACGGTCGCAGCCGGGCAGGTCCGGGCCGGCGTCGCCTCGAGCCGTGGTGCGATGAGGGTCGCGGGCGCCGTCGGATGCGCCGGCAGCACCAAGAGCGTGAGCCGCTCGAGCGGCAGCGCGTCGTACCCGGCCAGGTAGCGCAGGTCGGCCCCCACGCCCACCAGCAGGGCGTCGAGGCCGGCGTCGAGCGCCGCGGCCCGGGCGGCGGCCAGCCGGGCCGCATGACGCTCGGCCGGGATCCGCCGGTGATCGCTCACCGGACCACCTCGCTCGATCCCGAGATCGTGGCGATCCAGCTGCTCAGCTCCCGGTCACCGTGCTCGAACAGGGTCCGGTAGGCGTGGACGCGACCGGCGCCGGCTGCCCGTGCCGCACGCCGGGCCGGTGCATCATCGTGCTGACCCACGGCGATCACCGCGACTCCGGCACGCGCGGCGGTCCCGATCGCCGCGATCCCGTCGTAGCCCCGGGCCGTCAGGTCGACCAGGCACCCCGCGACGGACGGCAGCGACGCCACGAGCGCCGGAATGCTGCGGACGGACACCGGCTCGCCCCCGGCGCGCCGAAGGCCGTCGGCCAAGCGGGTTGCCCAGATCAGGTCGTCGGCGAGGATCGCGACCCGGGGCCTGGGCCGATCGGTGCCGGCGTTCACCCCAGCGACGTGATGATGTCCCGGAACACGTCCGCGGCAGACACGACGCCCAGCGGATGGTGCTCGTCGTCCACGATCGGGATGTGGCGGAACTCGCCGACGGCCATCTTGTGGATCGCGACCGCGAGCGTGTCGTCGCGCCGCAGGACCACGGGGTCGGGGGTCATGAAGTCGCGGACCTTGAACAGGCCCAGGCGCTTGTCGACCGCCTTCACGAAGGCGTCGCGATCCGTGAACACCCCGACCAGGCGCTCGTCCTCGCATACCAGCAGGCAGTCAACCCCGCTCTCGTGCATCTGCCGGATGGCATCGGCGACCGCCATGCCCGGTTCGATCACCAGGGGGGAGCCGATGCCCAGCGCGTCGAGGTGCTCGCCCAGCACCGTGTCGTGGTAGTCGTCGAGCTGCTGGGGGACGTCGGAGGTGGACAGGTCCGCGCCGCAGTTGGCGCAGGTGTCCTCGCCCTCGAAGTTGTCGTGGTGACAGACGGGACAGAGCATCGTTCGAACCTGCCTACTCGACGGTCCAGGTCTCGCCGGCCAGGAGGACCTCGGCGAGATTGCCCTCACCCGACTTCTCGATCGCCTGCTGGATCTGGGCGTCGACGAGGTCGGAGTGGGTGGGTCGGCTGACCTCCCGCAGCACGCCGACCGGCACCGGGAACTCGGGCCAGAACATGCGCGACAGGATGAGCGCGAGATAGGGATCCTCGGCGTGGGCGTCGTGCACGAGCAGGTCGTCCTCGCTGACCCCGTCCTTGCCGATCGTGACGACCTCGGGGTGCAGGCCCCGCAGGCGGATGCCCTTGTCCCGCTCCTTGCCGAAGATCATGGGCTGGCCATGCTCGAGCAGGAGCATCCGGTCGTCGCGGACGTCACGCTCGGTGAACTCACGCCAGGCCCCGTCGTTGAAGATGTTGCAGTTCTGGAGGACCTCGACGTAGGAAGCACCGCGGTGGCGGCCCGCCGCCTCAAGGGTGTGCTGGAGGTGCTCGGTGTGGGTGTCGACCGTCCGCGCCACGAGGGTGGCCTCCGCGGCCAGCGCCAGCGTGAGCGGCATCATGGGCCGGTCCACCGAGCCGAACGGCGTCGACTTGGTGCGCTTGCCGAACTCGGACGTGGGCGAGGTCTGGCCCTTGGTCAGGCCGTAGATCCGATTGTTGTGCATGACCATCGTGAAGTCCACGTTCCGGCGCATGGAGTGCAGGAAGTGGTTGCCCCCGATGGACAGCGCGTCCCCGTCCCCCGTGATCACCCACACCATGAGCTCGGGCCGCGCAATCTTGAGGCCCGTGGCCAGGGTCGGGGCGCGGCCGTGGATCGAGTGGAACCCGTACGTGTTCATGTAGTACGGGAGGCGGCCGGAGCAGCCGATCCCGGAGATGAACACGATGTTCTCGCGCGGGACGCCGAAGTCCGGCATGACCTTCTGGGTCTGGGCGAGGATCGAGTAGTCGCCACAGCCCGGGCACCAGCGCACCTCCTGGTCGGACACGAAGTCCTTCCGGGTGAGGGTGATGGGCTGGGTCCCGGCCGGGCCGGTCATCTGCTGGGTCATGGTCATGCACCTGCGCCGAGGATTCGCTCGGCTTCCTCGATGATCTCGGAGATCCGGAACGGCTTGCCCCGGACGCGCCCGTAGCTGATGGCATCGACCAGATAGGTGCCCCGGAGGATGAACGACAGCTGGCCCAGGTTGATCTCCGGGACCAGGATCCGGCGGTAGCGCCCCAGGACATCCGCGGTGTTGGCCGGGAACGGGTTGAGGTACCGCAGGTGCGCGTGCGCGACCGAGCGGCCCGACTGGTGCAGCCGCTCCACGGCGCTGCGCAGCACGCCGTAGGTGGAGCCCCAGCCGAGGATCAGCAGGTCGCCCTCGTCGGAGCCGAACGTCTCGAGCGGCGGGATGTCATCCGCGATGCCCGCGATCTTGCGGGCGCGGAGCTCCGACATGTGCTGGTGGTTCTCCGGGTCGTAGCTGACGTTGCCCAGGCCGTCGGCCTTCTCGAGACCGCCGATCCGGTGCTCCAGCCCCGCCGTGCCCGGCACCGCCCACGGGCGGGCCAGCGTGTCCGGGTCTCGGGCGTAGGGAAGGAACGTGCCTTCCCCGCTGACGGCGTTGGGGACCGAGATGTCAGGCAGCTCGTCGAGCGCCGGGACGTGCCACGGTTCGGCGCCGTTGGCCACGAACGCGTCCGAGAGGTACATCACCGGGGTCATGTACTTGAGCGCGATCCGCGACGCCTCGATCGCCATCGAGAAGCAGTCGCCCGGCGTCGCCGGGGCGACGATCGGCATCGGCGACTCCCCGTTCCGGCCGAACATCGCCTGGAACAGGTCGGCCTGCTCCACCTTCGTCGGCATGCCGGTGGACGGGCCGGCCCGCTGGACGTTGATGACGACCATGGGCAGCTCGGTCATCACGGCCAGGCCCATCGCCTCGGTCTTGAGGGCGACGCCCGGGCCGGACGTTCCGGTGAGCGCCAGCGCGCCGCCATAGGCCGCGCCGATCGTGGCGCCCATGGCTGCGATCTCGTCCTCGGCCTGGAACGCCTTGACCCCGAAGTGCTTGTAACCCGACAGCTGGTGGAGGATGTCCGAGGCCGGCGTGATCGGGTACGAGCCGTAGAACAACGGACGCTTCGCGAGCAGCGCGGCCGCCAGGAAGCCGAGGCCGGTCGCCTCGTTGCCCGTGATGTTCCGGTACAGGCCGGGCGCAAGACGCGCCTTGGGCACGCGGTAGGTGGTGTGGAACATCTCGGTGGTCTCGCCGTAGGCATAGCCGGCCTTGAGGGCGCGCCGGTTGGCCTCGGCGATGACGGGGCGTGCCGAGAACTTCTCGTCGATCCACTCGATCGTCGGATCCATCGACCGCTCGTACAGCCAGAACATCAGGCCCAGGGCGAAGAAGTTCTTGGTCAGGTCGATCTGCTTGCCGGTCATCTCCAGCCCCTCGAGCGCTCGCGAGTTGAGGGTGCTGATCTGGACCTGGAACACCGTGTACTGCTTGAGCGAGCCATCGGTGAGCGGGTTGGTCGCGTAGGCGGCCTTGTTCAGGTTGGCGGGCGTGAACGCGTCGCTGTTGACGATCAACGCTCCGCCTGCCGGGAGGTCGCCGACGTTGGTCTTGAGCGCGGCAGGGTTCATGGCGACGAGGACATCCGGCGCATCACCCGGCGTGTGGATGTCCGATGCCGAGAAGCTGATCTGGAACCCGGACACCCCCGGCAGCGACCCTGCCGGCGCCCGGATCTCGGCCGGGTAGTCCGGGAAGGTGCTGACATCGTTGCCGAACACCGCGGCGGTGCGCGTGAACTGCGTGCCGGTCAGCTGCATCCCGTCGCCGGAGTCGCCGGCAAACCGGATCGTGACCCGGTCGAGCTCCTGGACGTCGTGCTCGACCCGTTCGCCTGTGGTCGTCATCCGCCTTCGGCCTGCTCCATCCGCTGGTGCGGTCGGGGTGGGAGATTGAGCAGCTCCTCGGGGAACGACTCAGCGAGGAACTTGAGGATGTCCACCTGGCGGACGACGCCGACGAGGTGACGCTCCTCGTCGATCACGGGCAGGTTCCGGTAACGGGGCGACTGCATCAGCTCGATCGCGTCGCGAACCGTCTGGTCGAGCCTGAGCGTCCGTGGCTCGGTATTCATGAAGGTCTCGACGGGGGCATCCACGTCGACGCCCGCGGCAACGTCGGGGCCGACCAGGCGACCGAAGGCATCCCGCTCCGTGAGCACGCCCACGAGACAGCCGTCCGCGTCGGTGACGAACACCGAATCGCCGGTACCGGTGCGCTGGATCGCCCGCAGGCACACGCCGAGCGTGGTGCCCGGCAGGACGGTCACGGGCTCCCGGCGACCCACGACCATGAGGGGTTGGGCGACGAGGTCTGGAACGCGCGCGACAATGGCGCGCTCGGTGAGTTCAGTCACGTCGCCCAGTGTACGCGGACGCGCGGGATCGGGCGGTTGCGGCGATAGCGAGGGCGCATCCGCCCGCGGCACGTGGACGGGAACCTCGGATACCCTCGCGGCGGTCGTCCCGACAGAGGAGCACCCGGTGGACCGCACCCGCATCGCCGGCATCAGCCTGATCGTGGTCAGCGCCATCGCCTTCGGTTCGGGCGGCCTGTTCGCCAAGCCGGTCTATGCGGCGGGCGTGGACTGGCTGACGCTGATGGCCTGGCGGTTCGCGATCGCCGGCGGCCTCGCGTGGGTGGTGCTCGCGTTCCGGCCCGCGGCCCGCCGGGCCCTGGCCGCGCTTCCCCGGCGGACGCTCCTGGCGACGATCGGGCTGGGGGTCCTGTACGTCGGCAACACGGCCACCTACTACGCGGCGATCCAGACGGTGCCGCTGGGCCTGTCGGCGCTGATCGTGTACCTGTACCCGCCGGTGGTCGCGGTGCTGGCGCTCCGGCTGGGGCGGCCGCTGCAGGGTCGTCGGGCGTGGACGGCGCTGGGCATCGCGGTGCTCGGCGTCGGCCTCGCGGTCGGTGGCATCGATCCGTCGGCCGCGCCGCCCGTCGAGGGGCTGCTGCTCATCGTGGCGGCTCCCCTGCTCTACGCGGTCTGGATCATCCTCGCCGCTCGTCACTCCGGGGAGCGCACCGACCGGGTGGGCCGCGAGGCGGCGGACGGCGCCAACGCGTCCGCGATCGGGGCGGTGATGCTCAGCTCCACGGCGGGAGCCTACTGGCTGGCGGCGCTCGCGGTCGGCCACCCCGTCCTGCCCGCGGAGGTGGCGCCCGACGCGTGGCCCGGGATCGTGGGCGTGGCCGTGATCGCCGGGTTCATCCCGGTGCAGGCCTTCTACGCGGGCGCGCAGCGGATCGGGGCGGCGCAGGCTTCGCTGGTATCCACGGTCGAGCCGCTGTGGACGATCGCGGCCGCAGCCGTGATCTACGGCGAGCGCCTGCAGCCGGTCCAGCTGGTCGGCGGCACCCTGATCCTGGCCGGAGTCGTCCTGTCCCAGACTGGACGCGCGCGCGGCACCGGTGCTCGTGACGGTCAGGACGCGGTCCCGACCCTGCCGCAACCGCTGGTGCACCTGGCCGAGGAGTGACGGGCCGGCCGCCGGTCCGCGGTCGAACCGCGCGACGCTGCCTGCGCGGGTTGCCGATCAGCCGAGCGCGGCGCGTGCCTGATCGAGGTTCCTGCGCGCGCCGCCGACGAGGAACGACGAATCGGAGCCGATCCCGACAAACGTGAAGCCCTGCGCCAGCGCCGCCGGCAGCGCGCTCGCGTCGCGGAGCAGGATCCCGGCGGCCTTGCCGTGTGCCCGGCAGGCGGCAACGACGCGATCCAGCGCCGCGACGAACGGCGGCTCGTCGAAGCGCCCGGGGATGCCCATCGCGTGCGACAGGTCGGCCGGGCCCACGAACAGCACGTCCACGCCGTCGATGGCGGCGAGGTCGGACGAGGCGTCGACCGCCGCCGGGGATTCCACCTGGAACACGCCCGTCAGGCGCTCGTTGTGGTGATGCAGATCGGCGTGGGTGATCTCGCCGTAGCCACCGCCGCGATTGGGCAGCGCGACGCCGCGGATCCCGGACGGAGGGAAGCGCATCCAGTCCAGTGTCTGGTTCACCTCAGCGACGGTCTCCAGGCGCGGGATCATCAGGCCGTCGGCGCCCATGTCGAGGGCCCGCCCGACGCGCAGTCGCTCGGCCGACGCGACCCGCACCACCGCAGCGGTCGGGGTGCCCTGCACGGCGAGCAGCTGGGCGTGGAGATCGGTCTCCCAGCCCATGCCGTGCTCCAGGTCCACGATGACCCAGTCGAAGCCGGCGCGGGCGGTGAGCTCCGCGGCGGCCAGGGATCCGAGGTTGACAAAGGCCCCGATCGTCGTCTCGCCGCCCAGCACCCGCCGACGGAGCTCGGGACGGGGCGGCAGGGCGGGCGCGGGCTGGCTAGCGTGCATGGCGCGATGATGCGCCGCGTCGCCGTTCCGTGCGCCGCCGCCGTGCATCCAGCCGCCGTGTTCCGGGCGATACCCCCACCTTAAGGCGACGGGGTACCAGTACCAACGGGTCATACCTGCGAGGCGGTGGCAGGGACTACGTTCGTGATCCGCCAGGCGAGAGACCCAGCTCGCCGGACCGACGAAGGGAACCGGGATGAAGTCGACCCTCAAGTGGTACGCATACCGCGCCACCATGTTCCTCGGCACGATCGCCGCCGCCTTCTTCGTGATCGACGGGGCCAAGCGCTGGTAGCGACCGGCACCTCAACGAGACACCGCCGAGGCCTTGAGCCGCCGGGGGCCCACCCGGCGGCTCTTGGATTCCCGGGTCCCTGCGCCGGCGATGATCCCGATCAGCCTCGGCCCCGCTCCCGCCACAGGTTCCGGATCAGGAACGAGACGTTGGCCGGCCGCTCCGCCAGCCGACGCATGAAGTACGGGTACCACTTGTCCCCGAACGGGACGTAGACGCGCACGGTCCAGCCGGCGCCCACCAGCTGCTCCTGGAGATCGCGCCGGACGCCGTAGAGCATCTGGAACTCGAACGAGTCCCGGGCGATCCCCTCGGCCGAGGCGACCTCGATCGCCCGCTTGATCAGCCGGACGTCGTGCGTGGCGATCGCCGGATACCGCCCCGCGCGCAGCAGGCGGAGCATCAGCGCCTCGTACGACGTGTCCACCTCGGCCTTGTCGCCGAACGCGACGGCGGCCGGTTCCTTGTACGCCCCCTTGCACAGCCTGATCCGGCCCCCGGCTTCGATCACCGCTTCGACGTCCCCGGCGCTCCGGCGCAGGGCCGACTGGATGACGATCCCCACGTCGCAGCCATCGCCGGGCCCTGGATCATCGTCGGCCCGTCCGGGCCGGACCTCGCGCCACAGCGCCAGCGTGGCATCGGTGGTCGTGTGATCCTCCATGTCGATCCGCACGAAGGCGCCCGTCTCGGCTGCCTTTGCGACGATCGCGCCGATGTTCTCGCGGGCCAGGCCGGGGTCGATCGCGAGGCCCATCTGGCTGGGCTTGAGCGACACGTTGCGGTCCAGGCCATGGTCGGCCAGCGCCGCGAGCGTCTCGAGGTATCGTCCGGCCGCGGCGCGCGCGTCCTCCGCCCGCGTGACGGATTCGCCCAGGACGTCCACGGTGGTGCGCATGCCCTGCGCGTGCAGGCGCTCGATGGCCGGAAGGACCTCGTCGAGCGTCTGGCCGGCGACGAACCGTCGCACCATGGGCCGCGTCACCGGCACACGCGTGGCCAGCCGGCCGATCGAGCGGCGATGCGAGAGGGTCAGCAGCGTCGAGCGCATGGCGCGCTCGGCGACATCGCTCGCGGCGGATCGGTCCATCCCGGCGAGGATAGCGTCCGTCGGCCCGCGCGAAAGGGAGGCTCGGCCGCTAGATTCCGGGCCATGCGGTCCCGCCTGGAGACGTCACAGTGACCATCCCCGATCTCGGCTCGAGCCTGCTCGAGGTCGTCGCGCGCACGGCGATCATCTACGTCGCGATCCTGGTGATCCTCCGCGCGGCCGGCAAGCGCCAGGTGGGCCAGCTGTCGATTCTCGACCTGGCGCTGCTGCTGCTCATCGCGAACGGGGTCCAGAACGCGATGGTGGGCACGAACACCAGCGTGGTCGCCGGGATCGCGGCGGCGCTCACGCTGGTCGTGCTGGACCGCCTGCTTGGGCGGATCGAGAGCCGCTCATCCAGGGTCCGCCGCGCGGTCGAGGGCGAGCCGCGGCTGCTGATCCGGCACGGGATCCTGCTCAGCCGGGCGCTCGAGCAGGAGGGCATCTCGGAGGACGAGCTGCTCGCGGCCCTGCGCCAGCACGGCGTCGCGAACGTCGGCGGCGCCGAGCTCGCGGTGCTCGAGACGAGTGGTGCGATCAGCGTCATCGCGGGCGACGGCCCGCCGGTCGACCCCGCGAGCCCGGCCGGCTGATCCGCACACGGGCCGACCCGGGGTCAGGCGCGGCGGCTCCGACGACCGGCGCCCACGGGTCCCGCCGACCGATCGGCGTCCACCTGGGCCTCCATCTGGTCGCCCAGCTCCACGGTTCGGCGGAAGGCCGCCCAGACCGCCTCGCTGAGCACCGTCCGCAGGCGACCCGATTCCAGCTCGTGGAGGGCGGCAGCGCTGGTCCCCGCCGGCGACGTGACCATGTTGCGCAGGACGGCCGGGTGGTCACCGGTCTGCTTCGCGAACAGGGTGCTGCCTTCGAGCGTCTCGATCACGAGGTCATGGGCGATGTGGCGCGGGAAGCCCAGGTGGACTGCAGCGTCGATCAGGGCCTCCATGACCAGGAACACGTAGGCGGGCCCCGTGCCCGATACGGCCGTGGCCATCGCGACCCACTTTTCGTCGTCCACCTCGAGCTCGGCGCCGAGTGTGCCCAGGAGCGCCTTGGCCTGGGCGCGCTGGTCCTCCGTGGTCGCCGGCGTCGCATACCAGACCGTCATGCCGTTGCCGATCCGAGCCGGCGTGTTGGGCATCGCGCGCACGACCTGGTCGTGCCCCAGCGTGGCGACCAGCGCCTGGGTCGTGGGCCCGGCCAGCACCGACAGGACCAGCTGCCCTTGGCGCAGGTGGGGGCCGATCTCGCGCCCCACGCGGGCAAGCATCTGCGGCTTGACCGCCAGGATCACGACGTCCGCGCCGTCGATCGCCTCGACGTTCGAGGCGACCGTGTGGATCCCGTGGGCCGTCGCGAGGGCGTCGCGCCGCTCCGCTCGCGGATGACTGGCCACCACCTGCGACGGCGCGACGAGGCGGCCGCGCAGCAGGCCGGCGATCATGGCCTCGGCCATGACGCCCGACCCGACGGTGGCGATCCTTCGATCCGCGAGGGGAGACATGCGGCCGGAGGATAGCACCGGGTCAGGCGGCCTCGGCGGTCACGAGCAGGAAGTAGCGCCCCGTGAAGCCGCTCTCCAGGCGTGCGAACCCGGCCCGCAGGAGGGCGGCGACCACGAGCTCCGGCGCGTGCCAGGTCCAGGGAATGCCCGCCGGCGGTCCGCCGGCGGGATCCGGCCGGAGGTCCACGAGGGCGAGCCGCCCACCTGGCCGCAGTCGCGCACGGAGCGAGGCCGCCAGCGCATCGAGGCCCGCACCCCGGACCCGGCCCAGCAGGAACGCAGCCAGCACGGCATCCGCGGGCGCATCGCCCGGATCGCGCCGGAGGGGATCGGCGACGTGGAGGTGGGCACGCAGCCCGTGCGCGACCAGGCGCGCGCGAGCCTGGTCCAGGGCCGGGCCGTCCGGGTCCGACGCGTGCAGCACGCCCTTCCCGGCCAGCAACGGGGAGAAGAACCCGACGCCCGCGGCCGGCTCGTCGATCCGGCCGGCCAACGGAAGATCGTCCAGCCAGCGAGTGACGACGTCGAGCTCGGCCTCCCAGGCGGCATCGTGGACCGGGCCGTGCTCGTACGGGCCTCGCCGGAGGAACCACTCGTCGGGAAACGCGACCGGGACGGCGGCCGGCGCCGGCGGCCGGCGCGTGGAGGCGGCGCGGGCCGGGCTTCCCTCGCGCGCGGCGCCGGCCGGGCTTCCCTCGCGCGCGGCGCCGGCAGCGCGCGCGATGATCGCTTGCCGCACCCGACCCCGGAGGAACGCGTTCGAGCCGGCCTTGCCCAGGCAGGTCGGGCAGAGCTGTGCCCACCCCTCGAGGTCACCGGACCCGCGCGTGACCCACGTGGCCCCGCACCACAGGCAGTCGAAGTGAGCCCGAAACGGCGTCGCGGGCCCGGGCACCGCGCCGCTCAGTCGACCCGCTCCCAGCTGCCGGGCGGGGACATGCCGTCGAACGCCACGGGGTCGATCAGCTCCGTGAGCACCTCGATGCCGTCGATGACGCGCGGCCCGGGCCGCTCGAACAGGCCGCGTCCGTCGACCGCGAATGTGCGGCCCTCGTGGACGGCCCGCAGCTCCGGCCATCCGGCCGGCCGTTCCAGCCGGGCCCAGGCTCCGATCGCCCCGAGGAGGTCCAATCCACGCGGCATGAGGACGATGATCTCGGGATCCACCTCGGCGATCGAGGCCCAGGTCGTCTCGGTCGGTGCGCCCCCATCGGTCCCCAGCAGCTCCCAGCCACCGGCCAGGCGGACCTGCTCGGGCACCCAGAACCCCGTGGTCATGAGCGGCTCCAACGATCCGATCGCCGCGACCCGCGGTGGCTGGAAGCCGTGATCACGGCGACCGACCACGATCTCCTCCACGGCCTGGAGCCGTTCGCGCAACCCCTCGACCACGAACATCGCGGCGTCCTCGGACTCGGTCATCGCGCCGATGGCCTGGATCGAGTTGAGGATCCCTTCCACGGATGTTGGGCTCAGCCGAAGCACCGTCGCATCCCGGCCGGCCTGCAGCGCGGCGTCGGAGAAGCCGGGCGGACCGGGCGAACGGCGGCGTCCCGTGTCGGGGGCGATGACGAGGTCCGGTTCGACGGCCTCGAGCGCTTCCTGGACGAGTGCTCCGGACCGGGTCACGACCGGGATTCCACGGGCTTCGGGAGGGTGGTCGCTCCCTTCGGCGACGCCGACCAGGTCGCCGCCCCGCCCGATCGCGAACACGATCTCCGTGGCCGATGGCAGGAGGGACACGATGCGCATCCGCCCAGTCTACGGTTGCCGGCCCTGTTCTCCCGGGGGTCGCCCGGAATCGAACGGCCCCGCAGCCAGGTGCGGGGCCGAAGACTGGCGACGGCGATACGCCCGCCGCGGCGCCTTGAGGGTCAGGCGGGCTTGAGCCTGTCGATCGCCGCCCGGGCGGCTGCCTTGTCGGTGAACCAGAGCGCGTTGACGGGCGTGTACTCCGCCCACTCGGCGGGCACGCTCTCCTCAGGGAAGATGGCGTTGACCGGGCACTCAGGCTCGCATGCGCCGCAGTCGATGCACTCGTTGGGGTCGATGAACAGCGTGCGGTCGACGCCTTCCTCGTAGTGGATGCAATCCACCGGGCAGACAGACACGCAGGACTGGTCCATCACGTCGACGCAGGGCTCGGCAATGGTGTAGGTCATGGTCTGAAACGTCTCCTGAAGGGCCTGAGCCGGGGGCGCCCGGGCGCCCGCGCACCGCCAAGAGCGTACCACCGCGCGGCGGTCACGCGGACGGCGCGCAGGCCCGCGCGAGGCGAGGTCGGCTCGCCCCGGGGTCGGGTCGCCGCGGGGTCGGATCGCCGCGGGCGCCCGCCCGGATCAGTGGGCGGTCGAGGGACCGGGAAGCGGCGGGACGGTGCCGAGCGGCCGGCCATCCGGCCCGACCAGCCGGACCGGCACGACCATGCCTTTAGCCCAGTGACCCGGGATGTGGCAGCCCACGAACCAGCCATTCGCGGCGGCCGCGGCGTCGAGCGGCACGGTCCACGTGATGTCCATCCGCTGCCCGGATCCGACCACCGTCCGTGCGCCCTCGAAACCGGGCGGATCCGGGATCACCGGCGTCGGCCCGGGCGGGAGGCCGACGGTGGCGGCCTCGGCGCTCTCCCACGCCAGCTGGTCCTCGAGGGTGCCGACCACGGCCTCGTGGGTCTCGAGCCCCCCGTTGATGACGTGGAGGACCACGGTCTCGCCCGGGACCAGATCGACGACCGACGGGGCGTAGCCGTAGTCCCGGGCAACGATGTTGACCTCGCGCGGCGTCGACGCCGTGCCGGGCGTGATCGGCGGGGTGTGATCAGGCCCGGCATCGCAGGCAGTCAGCAGCAGCGCCACACCAACCAGGCCCAGGAGGGCGACGGGGATGCGCCGACGGTCGGCAGGGCAGGGCGCGGCGTGCACGGCGCCATGATGCTGGACTTCCGGAGACCACGTGGCGGATCGTGCTTGACACCGCGATGCGGCGGCGAATAGCGTGCGTCCACCCGACGGCCGGAGGAGCGGGCGCACCCAAGGGTGTCCGCGTGCCGACGGTCCGTCCGTCACCACCAGGAGCCCGATTCCGAGTGACTGCCGCCCCCGTGGACCCGGTCGCCGCGGCGACCCGCGACCGCAGCGGTGACGCCGGCTCCGCGGTGCGCCTCGAGGGCATCCGAAAGCGCTTCGGTGACGTGGTCGCGGTGGCCGGGATCGATCTCGAGATCGCCGACGGCGAGTTCTTCTCGATGCTCGGGCCGTCCGGCTCTGGCAAGACCACCACGCTCCGGATGATCGCCGGCTTCGAGCTGCCGACGGAGGGTCGCATCCTGCTGCACGGCCAGGACGTCACCCACCTCGCCCCGTTCGAGCGCGACGTCAACACGGTGTTCCAGGACTATGCCCTGTTCCCGCACATGACCGTGGGCGAGAACGTCGGCTACGGCCTGCTGGTGCGCAAGGTACCGAGGTCCGAACGCGAACGCCGCGTCGGCGAGGCGCTGGCGATGGTCCGGCTCGAGGGCTACGAGCGCCGCAAGCCCGGCCAGCTGTCCGGCGGCCAGCGCCAGCGGGTCGCGCTCGCCCGGGCGCTCATCAACCGGCCACGGGTGCTGCTCCTGGACGAGCCGCTCGGGGCGCTCGATCTCAAGCTCCGCCAGGAGATGCAGCTCGAGCTCCACCAGATCCAGCACGAGGTGGGCATCACGTTCATCTACGTCACCCACGACCAGGAAGAGGCGCTCACGATGAGCGACCGGATCGCGGTGTTCAACCGCGGCCGTATCGAGCAGGTCGGGGCGCCGGCGTCCGTCTACGAGGAACCTGCCACGACCTTCGTCGCCGGCTTCGTCGGCACGTCGAACCTGATCGGCGGCGACGCCGCCGTCGCCATCACGGGTCGCTCCGGGCTGTTCACGGTAAGGCCGGAGAAGATCCGCATGGACGATCCCGGCGCGGTCGCCCAGCCCGACGAGTACTCGGCAACCGGCCGAATCCGGAGCGTCGTGTACCTGGGTCCGGACACGCGCTACCACGTCGCGCTCGACACGGGCGAGGAGCTCGTGGTCACCCAGCAGAACCTCGCGACGACCTCCAACGAGGCGCTCGCGCAGCAGGGGCGCGCTGTCCGCCTGATCTGGAAGCGACAGCACCATCGCGAGATCGCCGGGGCCTAGGCCCGGCACGATCCAACCAGAGGAGGAGACAGGAGGATGCGCAAGCAGGTCCTCAGCCTGGCGGCGGCGGCGGCGCTCGTCGCGGGCGCGTGCTCGGGCAGCACGACCACCCCGGCACCGTCAGTGGCGCCCACGGTGCCTGCCTCGCCCACGGGCTCGGCTCCCGCCGAATCAGTGGCCCCGTCGGTCGCGGCGTCGCTGATCCCGAGCGACTACGGCACGATCACACCCCTGAAGCCGGCGGTCGACCTGAGCACGGTCGGCGGCCAGGGCGAGGGTGCCCTCAACCTGATCATCTGGGGCGGGTACGCCGAGGACGGCTCCAATGTGCCCGAGTACGACTGGGTGACACCGTTCGAGGACGAGACCGGCTGCAAGGTCTCGACCAAGGTCGGCAACACGTCGGACGAGATGGTCACGCTGCTCCGCCAGGGCGGCGGCTCGACCTACGATGGTGTCAGCGCGTCCGGTGACGCGACGCTGCGCCTGATCGCCAACGGCGATGTCGCGGCGATCGACCCAGCGACGATCCCGGGCTTCGCCGACGTTGCCCCGTTCCTGCAGAACGCACCGCACTACGTGGTGGACGGCAAGCACTACGGCACGCCTCATGGCTGGGGCGGCAACACGCTGCTGTACCGGACCGACATGGTCACCCCGGCCCCGACCAGCTGGGACGTGGTGTTCGACGCCGCCAAGGCCCAGCCGTATGCGGGCAAGATCACGGACTACGACAGCCCGATCTACATCGCCGACGCGGCGCTGTACCTTAAGGCCCACAATCCCGACCT
Source organism: uncultured Chloroflexia bacterium (assembly GCA_963732805.1). GTDB lineage: Bacteria > Chloroflexota > Limnocylindria > Limnocylindrales > CSP1-4 > CAIXZV01. The sequence goes on along the minus strand of CAVTAW010000001.1, from coordinate 437,507 downwards.
GGGCATCACCGACCCGTACGAGCTGACGCAGGATCAGCTCAATGCCGCGGTGGATCTGCTCAAGCAGCAGCAGCCATTGGTCGGCAAGTACTGGGCCGCGTTCTCGGACGAGATCGACAACTTCAAGAGCGGCACCACGGTCGTCGGGACGACCTGGCCGTACCAGTACAACACCCTCAAGGGTGAGGACGTCCCCGTCGCCCAGGTGGTCCCCACCGAGGGCATGACCGGGTGGGCCGACACCTGGATGATGTCGTCCAACGCCCAGCATCCCAACTGCATGCTCAAGTGGATGACCTGGATGCTCACGCCCGAGGTCCAGACCCAGGTCGCCGAGTACTTCGGCGAAGCGCCCGCCAACCCCAAGGCGTGCAAGTACCTGGACGCGGGCTACGGCTCGTACGCGCTGCCCGGGTTCTGCACCGCGTACAACGTCAACGACCCGGCCTTCTACAACAGCATCGCGTTCTGGAAGACCCCGCTCCCCGACTGCGGCGACGACCGCGGCCAGTCCTGCGTGGACTACTCGGTCTGGACCCAGAAGTGGACCGAGATCAAGGGCTGATCCACAAGCCGGACCCGGGGACGACCGCCTGCCGGGCGTCCCCGGGTCGGATGCGACGATGACCACCGGCGCGCTCCCGACGACGCCGCCGCAGAGCCTGCGGCGGCGCCTGTTCGCGTTCGTCTACCGGCATCGTTCGCTGCAGCTCCTGCTGCTGCTCGCCCCGCCGACCGGCTGGTTCGGCGTGGTCTACCTCGGGTCGCTTGCGATCCTGTTCGTGACCGCGTTCTGGTATCTCGACCCGCTGACGTCCGCGATCAAGCACGACTTCACGCTGCGCAACTTCGAGCAGCTGATCCGGGACCCCGTGTATCGGGTGATCACGCTGCGCACGATCGGGGTCGCGGCGCTGGTCACGGTGTTCGACGCCCTGCTCGCGTTCCCGATCGCGTGGTACATGGCGCGCTACGCGGGCCGCCGGTCGCGCGCCATCCTGTTCATGCTGGTCCTGCTTCCGCTGTGGTCCAGCTACCTGGTCCGGGTCTACGCGTGGCGGGTGATCCTCGCCCAGGGCGGACCGCTGGAATGGACCCTGCAGCAGCTGGGGATCCCCGGTGTCGCGCTCTACCCGAGCGACATCGCGATGGTGATCGTGTTCACCTACATCTGGCTGCCGTACATGATCCTGCCCATCTACGCGGGCCTGGAACGGATCCCGTCCTCGATGTTCGAGGCCTCCGGCGACCTTGGGGCCCGGCCGCCCACGACGTTCCGCCGGGTCATCCTGCCGCTCGCCTTCCCGGCGGTGGTGGCGGGCTCCATCTTCACCTTCTCGCTCACCCTGGGCGACTACATCACGCCCGGGCTCGTGTCCAAGAGCCAGTTCATCGGCAACGTCGTGTACGACAGCCAGGGCGTGGCCGGGAACGTGCCGTTCGCCGCGGCCTTTGCGACCGTGCCGGTGCTGGTGATGGCCGTCTATCTGCTGATCGCGCGCCGCCTCGGCGCGTTCGAGGCGCTGTAGGCCGCAATGGGCCGTCGCCTGATCGGGATCGCGACCGCGGGCGTGCTCGTGTTCCTGTACCTGCCGATCTTCACGATCGTCCTGTACTCGTTCAATGCGGACCGGGGGCAGTCCTGGCCGATCCAGTCGTTCACGACCCACTGGTATGGCGACGCATTCGCCAACGAGGAGATCCGGGCCGCGCTGGTGCTGTCGCTCCAGACGGCGGTCGGCGCGACGGTGATCGCGCTCCTGCTCGGCAGCCTCGCGGCCTTCGCGGTCCACCGGTTCCGGTTCTTCGGCCGCGATGTCGTCTCGTTCGTGCTGCTGCTGCCGATCGCGCTGCCCGGCATCGTGACCGGCATGGCCCTCAACGCAACGTTCAACACGTTCGGGGTCCCGTTCAGCATGTTCACGATCATCGTGGGCCACGCGACCTTCTGCGTGGTGACCGTCTACAACAACGTGGTCGCCCGCCTGAGACGCTCGTCCCGATCGGTGGAGGAGGCATCGATGGATCTCGGCGCGGACACGGGACAGACCTTCCGCCATGTGACCCTGCCGCTCATCGGGACGGCGCTGCTGGCGGGTGGCATGCTCGCCTTCGCCCTGTCGTTCGACGAGGTGATCGTGACGACCTTCACGGCGGGCACGCAGGAGACGCTTCCCATCTGGATCCTGGCCAACCTCCGGTTGCCCAACCAGCGCCCGCTGGTGAACGTGGTCGCGGTCGTGCTGATCGCCCTGTCGGCGATCCCGGTCTATGCGGCGCAGCGGCTGGCCAACGACACCGGGGAGACCGCGGGCCGGACCTGACCCCGGATCCGGGCGCCGCCCGCCTGGCTGACGCCGGTCAGCGCCAGCGCTTGGCTCCCTCCACGACCACGGCGATCGTCATCATCGCCGGCGGAACGAGCGGCGCCAGCGTCGCCAGCAGGCGACGGACACGTGCGGACATCGGGGTCGGCCTCCCTCCCGGCCGGGCCGGGTCTCGACACCGCAGCCGATCCCTCCGAGGAGTGCCCGATCGACGCGGTGGGCCGCGCAGTGTCGCAGCGACCCCTTATCTGCGGCTTATCGACTCCTGCCGGGCTCGCCGGTCATCGGGAGCAAGCGGGCGGACGCGCGGCTGTGCCCGGCGCGTCGCCCGCGGTCACATCCCTTGCGGCTCGTACGCCGGGTCAAGGTACTTCCGGGGATCGTCCTTGAACTCGAGCATGCAGCCCTTGCCGCAGAACCAGTACGTCTTGCCCTCGTACTCCCAGGACAGCTGCGACGTCTCGGTGTCGACGTCCATGCCGCAGACGGGGTCCTTCTCGATCGCCATGTTTCGGGGCTCCTGACGGATTGCAATTCGGATGATCCGAGGCTAGCGCAGCCGCCGCGGATCGGCCGAACGGCCCTATCCCGTCCGAGGGGGCCGGGCGCTAGCATGGCGCGATGGACGAGCCCAACGCTCCGGTGGATCCCCGTTCCGCGCTGCTCGAGGAGCGCGCCCGGGTGCTCGCCGAGCTCAAGGAGACCGCGGTCGAGGCCCCTGGGCCGATGACCTATGGCTCGCAGGCCGCGGCCGCCGCGCATGTCTTCGAGCAGCAGCGCGACCTGGCGCTGCGCGACCACAACGAGCAGCACCTTGCCGCGATCGACGCGGCGCTCGCCCGCGTCGACGACGGCAGCTACGGACGCTGCACCTCCTGCGGCCAGGAGATCCCCGTCGAGCGCCTCGAGGCCCGCCCCTGGGCGGCCCTGTGCATCGACTGCCAGCGGGCCGCACCCCACCGATGACGGACGCGCGTCCCGAACCCGCCCTCGTCGAGCTGCCCGCCATCCGCGCGGCGGCGGACATCCTGCGCGGTGTCGCCGTGCGAACGCCCCTGGTCCCGTTCGGGCGCCCCGAGCGCCGCCACTGGCTCAAGGCCGAATCGCTCCAGCCGATCGGGGCGTTCAAGCTCCGCGGGGCGTACAACGCGGCCGCGTCACTGGCGCCCGAGGTCCGGGCACGCGGGCTGATCACGTACTCGTCAGGCAACCACGCCCAGGGTGTCGCTCGCGCCGCGCGGCTGTTCGGCGTCCCCGCCGTGATCGTGATGCCCTCGGACGCACCCGCCATCAAGCGGGCCCGGGTGGAGGCGGACGGCGCCCAGATCGTGGTCGTGGGCACGGCGTCCGACGAACGACGCCAGGTGGCCGAGGAGATCGCGGCCGCCCGCGGGCTCGCGATCATCCCGCCCTACGACGACCCCCGGATCGTGGCCGGCCAGGGCACGGTCGGCCTCGAGATCGCGGAGGACCTGCCGGACGTCGCCGCGGTCCTGGTTCCGATCGGCGGCGGCGGCCTGGCGGCCGGCGTGACGGCGGCCCTGACCGCCCTGGTGCCGAGCGCCAGGCTCATCGGGGTCGAGCCGGAGCTCGCGGCCGATGCCCGGGAGTCCCTCGCGACGGGCCGGATCGTCGCCTGGCCGGCCGAGCTGGTGAGCCGGACGATCGCCGACGGCACCCGGACGCAGTCGCTCGGACGGCTGAATTTCGCGCACCTCCACGCCCAGCTCGACGCGGTGATCGCCGTGTCGGAGCTGGAGATTGCCGCCGCCGTCCGCCTGGCCGCGGAGGAGGCCCGGCTGGTGGTCGAGCCGTCGGGCGGGCTGCCGATCGCCGCGATGCGCTTCCACGCGCACGAGGCCGGGATCGCGGACCTCGATGGCCCGATCGTGGGCGTCGTGTCCGGCGGCAACGTGGACCCGGACCGGTACCTCGGCTACCTGGAGGCGCCGATCCCGCCGGAGGCCTGATCCTCCGCCGCGCGGCGCGCGGCCAGGACCACCTCGCGCTCCCTGATCGCCGCGCGCTCGGCCTCCAGGCGCCGATCCTCGCCCACCGCCCGCCGCTCGTCGTCCTGCATCCACAGCCAGACCAGCAGCAGCAGCACGGCCAGGAACACGAAGTCGCCGCCGATCCACATGATCCCGCCGGCCATCTGCTGGTCCTCGAGCGGCGTCGGCCCCCAGGTCCGGATCGTGGTGGCGTAGTGGTGATACAGCGGCGCCGAGGCCATGTACACGGCCACGGCGAGGAACGTGTTCTGGGGCATCTGGAGGCCCGTGTACATGATCCGTGCCGCCGGCTTGAGCTTCCAGGGCGAGGGATCCGGCCCCACGGCCGGCCACCAGAACAGCAGCGCGGACACCAGGTACAGCGCGTGCTCCAGGCGATGCACCCACTCGTTCTCGAGGGCGAGGTCGAACAGCGGGGAGAAGTGGCTGCCCCACATCACCGCGGCGAACAGCAGCCAGGCGATGACCGGGAACGAGATCGCGCGGACGATCCGGGCGTGGAGGACGGGCAGGATCCAGCGGCGGCGCGTGTCCGCCGACGACGCCTGGAGCAGCAGCGTGATCGGGCCGGCCAGGAGCAGGAGCGGCGGCGCGACCAGGGTCAACAGCAGATGCTGGACCATGTGCAGCGAGAACAGCGTGGTGTCGTACTGGGCGAAGCCGGAGTCGAGCGCGAACACGACCGTGAACACGCCGGCCACCCAGTACCAGGTCCGGCGGGGCGCCACCGGGTGGGACGGGTGCTCGCGGTTGACCTTGAGCACCCCCGCCCGCCACACCAGCAGGGCGACGATGGCCGGCAGCCAGACCAGGGGGTCGAAGCTCCAGCCGAGCAGGAAGGTGAGCGCGTCGGGTTCGGGCGGCACCGACCCACCGTGAGCCAGGGCGGTCGGCGCGAGGGCGAGCAGCAGCGTGCCGGCGATCCCGCCCGTGGCAGCGCGGCGGAGCGCGATGTTCACCTCCGCATTGTCACCCGTTTCGGCAGACGGAGCCCGACGGGCCATTTGGCACCACCAGATGGACCGTTCGGCCCCCGCGACACGGATTGTTCGCTATGATGCGCGGGTCCGGCGCCCCCCGCGAGGCGGTGCGTGTCCCCCGGACGGCGACACCTCAGTGCTGATGCGGCCGTCGATGCGGCCGGGTCGACAACCGTCGAGGAACCCAATGTCGATGCCCTCCCGGTCACGGACCGGGTCCGGCCCGCTGCTCGCAGGCCTGATCATCGTCGTGGTCGCCGCCGTTGCGGTGATCGTGCTGCTCGCCGCCGGGATCACGCCCCAGCGCGCCTGGGACAGCTTCTTCCCGGTCGGCGGGGCAACGCCGGTCACGGACCGGTCCCACAGCACGAAGTCCCTGTACGACATCGTGTTCTACATCGCGGTCGTGATCTTCTTCCTGGTCGAAGGGCTGATCGTGTACTCGGCGTTCCGCTACCGGCGCAAGCCGGGCGACGACGAGCTGCCGCCGCAGATCCACGGCAACAACGTGGTCGAGATCATCTGGACCGTCATCCCGACGGCGATCGTGGCCTTCCTGTTCCTGATGTCCTGGCAGACGCTCAACACGGTCGAGGCGAAGTCCGTGTCCGACATCCACGTCCGCGCCGTGGCCGCCCGGTTCCAGTGGCAGTTCCAGTACCTCGACGGACCAGCCGCGGACGCGCCGGTGCTGTTCACGCAGTCGCTGCCCGTGGGTGACGACGGCGGGCTGTTCCTGCCGGTCGGCGAGCCGATCCAGGTGGACCTGCGGGCCGAGGACGTGATCCACGCGTTCTACGTCCCCAAGTTCCTGTTCAAGCGGGACGCGGTCCCGGGCAAGGTCAACACCTTCGACTTCACGGTCGACGAGGCCGGGACGTACCGGGGACAGTGCGCCGAGCTGTGTGGCCCGTTCCACGGCTCGATGGTGTTCGACGTCCACGCGGTGGACAAGGCGACCTTCGATACCTGGTTCGCGGACCAGGTGGCCAAGGCGAGCGCGACGCCCACGCCCGCACCGTCCGGGGCAGCCCAGGGCCCGGTGCTGGAGCTCGGCGCGCAGAACATCGCCTTCTCGACGTCGACGCTCCAGGCACCCGCCGACACGCCATTCACGATCCACTTCAAGAACGACGACCCGAGCGTGCCGCATGACGTGGCGATCACCGACGCCGGTGGCAAGCAGGTGTTCAAGGGCGACATCATCACCGGACCGGCCGAGACGAACTACAGCGTGCCCGCGCTCGCGGCGGGCACCTACACGTTCGCCTGCACGGTCCATCCGAACATGACCGGCACGATCACGGTGCAGTAAGGGAGCCCGCAGGGAATGGCCACGACGACCCTCAACCCCGCCGCCCCCACGTACCGGAGCGCGCTGTACGAGTGGCTCACGACCACCGATCACAAGAAGATCGGGATCATGTACCTCGTCAACTCGATCCTGTTCTTCCTGGTCGGCGGCATCCTGGCCCTGGTCGTACGCCTCGAGCTCGCCCAGCCGGGGCTCCAGTTCGTGAGCGAAGAGTTCTACAACCAGGCGTTCACGATGCACGCCAGCTTCATGCTGTTCCTGTTCATCATCCCGATCCTGGCCGGCTTCGGGAACTACGCCGTGCCGCTCCAGATCGGGGCCCCGGACATGGCCTTCCCGCGGATCAACGCCCTGTCGTTCTGGCTGCTGCCGCTGGGCGGCGCGCTGATGGCCTCGGGGTTCCTGGCCACCGGTGGCGCGGCGGCGTCGGGCTGGACCGAGTACCCGCCCCTGTCGGGCGCGAAGTTCAACGGCGCCGGCACCGACCTGTGGATCATGGGCCTGACGCTGATCGGCACCAGCTCCATCCTGGGCGCGATCAACTTCCTGGTCACGATCTTCAAGATGCGCGCCCCGGGCATGACCCTGTTCCGGATGCCGATCATGGTCTGGACGATCCTGGTCACCAGCGTGCTGGTGCTGATGGCGACCCCGGTCCTGACCAGCGCCCTGATCATGCTGTTCATCGACCGCAACTACGGCGGCCACTTCTTCGATCCGGCCAACGGCGGCAACGCGATCCTGTACCAGAACGTGTTCTGGTTCTACTCGCACCCGGCCGTGTACATCATGGTCCTGCCGGCGATGGGGATCATCTCCGAGGTGCTGCCGGTCTTCTCGCGCAAGCCGCTGTTCGGCTACAAGGCGTTCGTGTTCGCGACGGTGGCCATCGGCGCCCTGGGCTTCTCGGTGTGGGCCCACCACATGTTCACCACCGGCGCCGTGTTCCTGCCGTTCTTCAGCCTGATGACGTTCCTGATCGCGGTGCCGACGGGCGTCAAGATGTTCAACTGGATCGCCACGCTGTGGCGCGGCAAGCTGACGTTCTCGACGCCCCTGCTGTTCGCCACGGGGTTCCTGACGATGTTCCTGATCGGCGGCCTCAATGGGGCGTTCTCGGCGGCCGTGCCAGTGGACTTCGCGATCCACGACACGTACTGGGTGGTTGCCCACCTGCATTACGTGCTGTTCGGCGGTTCGGTGTTCGGGGTGTTCGCCGGGATCTACTACTGGTTCCCCAAGATGACCGGCCGGATGCTCAACGAAAGCCTGGGCAAGCTGCAGTTCGTGATCATGTTCATCGGGTTCAACATGACGTTCTTCCCGATGCACCAGCTGGGCCTCGCGGGCATGCCCCGGCGGATCGCGGACTACGCCGCGAACGCGGGCTGGAGCGAGCTGAACCTGCTGGCCACGATCGGCGGCTTCACGATCGCGGCCAGCATCCTGCCGTTCCTGTGGAACGTGCTGATCTCGCTGCGCAACGGGAAGATCGCCGGCGACGATCCGTGGGAGGCGAACACGCTCGAGTGGGCGACCTCCTCGCCGCCGCCCGCCTACAACTTCGACCACCTGCCCGAGATCCGCTCCGAGCGGCCGGTGTTCGACGCCCGGCACGGCCGGACGGCCGCGCACTGAGGGAGGCGGGACGATGACGGCTGACACGACGACCCTCGCCCCCCGGGACCACGCCGCGGTGGAGGCTCACGGCAGCGGCGGGATCGGCAACCCGGTCCTGGGGATGCTCCTGTTCATCACCTCCGAGGTGATGTTCTTCGCCGGCCTGTTCGCGGCGTACTTCAGCATCCGCGCCGGCTACACCGAGGTGATCAACGGCGCGTCGCAGCACGTGTGGCCGCCCTCGGAGTTCGCGCACCTGCTCAACCCGTTCACGCTGACCACCGAGTCCGGCGCGCTCAACCTGATCCTGCCCGCGACGATCATCCTCGTGATCTCGTCCTTCACCTGCCAGATGGGCGTCTGGGCGATCCGGCGTGACGATCACCGTGGCTTTGTGCGCAACATCTCGGCGACGCTGGTCCTGGGCGTGACGTTCCTGCTGATCCAGGCCTTCGACTACAGCGTCCTGATGCACGAGGGACTGACCATGGGGTCCACGACCTTCGGCACGACGTACTTCACGCTCACCGGCTTCCATGGCGCCCACGTGTTCGGCGGGGTGCTGATGCTGGCGGTCGTGGTGTACCGCGGCATGGCGGGCCAGTTCTCGGCCCGGCACCACGACATGGTCGAGGCGATGTCGCTGTACTGGCACTTCGTGGACGTGGTCTGGATCCTGCTGTTCTCGATCCTGTACCTGCTGTAGCGCCGGAGAAGGGACGACCGTCATGAACCCCCGCCGCGCCGCGCTCGTCGGCCTCCTGTTCGTCGGGATCGCTGCGTTCTACCTCGCCTTCTCCGCGGCGGTGGACTCGACCAAGGTCGACTACGCAGGGTTCGTGCTCCTGATCGCGCTGGGCGCGGCCATGTCGATCATGGCCTACGTCCTGTTCGCCGGGCTGCGCCACAGCTGACGGGCGGCAGATGATCGAGGACCTCTGGAACAGCTTCATCGAGCTCAGCTCGAAGCTGGTCATCCCCGATTGGGGCGCGCTGATCGACCTGATCCCGATCCTGCTCGCGGTCCTCGTCTTCCTGTACCTGACCTGGACCATCTACCGGTTCGCCACAGCGGGCCCGACGCGGCGAGGGAAGCGCCGCCTGCCCCCCGTGGCGCCGTCCGGCACCCACATGCCCGGCCCGTCGTTCGCGCCGATCCTCGGCGCGTTCGGCGTGTTCATGCTCGCGTTCGGCCTGGTCAATCGCGGCCCATGGCTCCTGGTCGGCGTGCTGACGCTGATCGTCACGCTGCTGTACTGGGGTCGCGAGGCGCTGCGCGACTACGACCACATCCCGATGACCGAGTCGGTCACGGGCGGCGCCGTCGCCGCCCTGTCGCCGGGCGCGCTCCCGGCGCCGATGGGGACACCGCCCGAAGGGGTCCACATCCCGCCGCCGTCGTTCCGGCCGATCCTGGTCGCGGTGTCGATGACATTGCTCGTGGCCGGCATGGTGGTCGGTGGATGGGCGATGGCCCTGGGGGCGATCGCGCTCGTCCTCACCCTGCTCGGCTGGCTGCGCGACGCGCGACGCGAGTACGTGGCGGTCGAGGCCTCGGACCGCACCGGCCACCTGGACCTGGGTGGTGCCCCCTCGTGGCCCGTGACCACGTTCGCCGTGCTGGCCGTGATCATCGCGAGCGCCCTGCTGCTGAGCTCCGGGATCCTGCCCAACTCGGGCGGCGGCTCGGCAACGGCCAGCGGGGCTCCCGCCGGTGGAGGCGCGTCCGGCGGCGGTGCGGACGGCGGTGCCACCCCGGCGGCCAGCCTACCCGCGGCCGACGTCAGCGTCAGCGCCCAGAACATCACCTACCTCGAGAGCTCGATCACCGTGCCGGCGGGCACACCGTTCACCATGGCGTTCGACAACCGGGACCCCGGGACGCCCCACAACGTGGCGATCAAGGACGCGTCGGGGAAGGAGCTGTTCAAGGGCGAGATCATCACGGGACCGAAGGTCGTGGTCTACGATGTGCCGGCACTCCCCGCCGGCCAGTACACCTTCGTGTGCTCGGTTCACCCGAACATGACGGGAACCGTCACCGCGCAGTAGGCACACCACCATCCACAAGACCGACCTTCGAATCCCGGCCGCCGGCCTGGCGCTGATCCTGCTGCTCGTCGCGGCCTGCGGCGGCTCCAGCGGAGCGCGGACCGGCCAGCCCGCCCCGGCCATCACCGGCATCGCGCTCGACGGCACCTCCGTCGACCTGTCCGCGTATCGAGGCCACCCGGTGGTGGTCAGCTTCTGGGCGTCGTGGTGCACGCCGTGCCGTGACGAGTTCCCGCTGTTCCGGGATCGCCTGGCCACGCACGGACCAGCCGACGGGCTCGTGATCCTGGGCGTGCTGTACAAGGACCAGGCGGAGCTCGCCCGCCAGTTCCTCGACGAGTTCGGGGCCACCTGGCCAACGGTCACCGACCCGGACGACTCGATCGCCGAGGCGTACCGCGTCGTGGCGCCGCCCCAGACCTACTTCATCGACAGCGAGGGCATCCTGCGCGGCATGCAGATCGGCCAGGTCAAACCCCAGGACTTCGACACGCAGTACGCGAAGATCGCCCCATGACGCCCACCTCGGCCACACCCGGCGAGCCGGCCGGCCCGGACCGCGAGATCGCCGTCCGGGCCGTGGACGTCCGCAAGGCGTACGGCCGGCGGGAGATCCTGACCGGCGTCTCGTTCGACGTCAGGCGGGGCGAGCTGTTCTCGCTCCTGGGCCCCAACGGCGCGGGCAAGACGACGACCGTCGAGATCCTGGAGGGCTACCGACGCGTCGACGGCGGCACGGTCCGGGTGCTGGGCCTGGATCCGATCCACGATGGCACGCGGCTCCGACCGCGCATCGGGCTGATGCTCCAGGAGGGCGGCATCGACAACCGCACCACCCCGCGCGAGGCGATCCACCTCTACGCGCGGTTCTATCGCGACCCCGAGGATCCAGACCGGCTGCTGGAGACGGTCGACCTCGAGCGCGCGGCCGACACGCGCTACCGGCGACTGTCCGGCGGCGAACGCCAGCGCCTGGGGCTCGCGATCGCGTTGCTCGGCCGGCCAGAGCTGCTGGTGCTCGACGAGCCGACGGCCGGCATGGACCCCGCCGCCAAGCAGGCGACCCGCGACCGGATCGCCGCACTGCGGGCCGCCGGCACGACGATCCTGCTCACGACCCACGAGCTGGGTGACGTCGAGCGGCTCGCGGACCGCGTGGCGGTGCTCGATCGGGGCCGCCTGGTGGCGCTCGGCACGCCGGCGGAGCTGACCGGCGCCGGCGCTCCCCGGATCCGGTTCCGGCTGTCGCGGGCACTCGACGACGGCGATGCGGCAGACCTCGCCGGCATGGCCGGTCGCCTGTCCGGCGGATCACCGCGGGTCACGGTCGCGGGAGCCGGGGCGGCCTACGAGATCGTGGACCTGGCGGCGGCTCCCGATCCCGGGCTGATCGCCGGGCTGGCCGACTGGTGCGCCGAGCACGGGCTGCTGCTCACCGAGCTCCGTCTCGGCGCTGCAAGCCTCGAGGAACGCTACCTGGAGCTGGTCGGCAGCGACGTCGCCGCCGAGGCAGAGGGGGCGGCATGACCGCCATCGGGGACGGGCGCCTGCCCGCTGGTGCCGGCGTGCCGGCCCGGCCGGCCTCGTGGCTCCAGATGGCCCTGGCCCTCGCCACGTACGAGTTCCGCCTCGTGCTTCGGCGGGGCGAGGGGCTGCTGATCACGTTCGTGATCCCCGTCGGGGTGCTGCTCGTGTTCAGCGCGTTCGACATGACCGGCGGTTCGGCGACGGATCGTCCGGTGGACCGTCTGCTGCCGGGCTCGGTGAGCCTCGCGGTGATCGCTGCCGCGCTGGTGTCGCTCGCGATCTCGACCGGGTTCGAACGCCAGTACGGCGTGATCAAGCGGCTCGGGGGCAGCCCGGCAGGGTCGTCCGTCGTGGTGGCCGCCAAGACCGCGTCGGTCATCGTCGTGGAGATCGTCCAGCTGATCCTGCTGGTGGGGATCGCGACCGTGGCGCTCGCCTGGACGGCGGGGCCCACCGCGTCCGCACCGCTGACCCTGCTGGCGCTCGTGCTGGGCACGGTCGCGTTCGCGGGCCTCGGGCTCCTGATGGCCGGCACGCTGCGCGCCGAGGCGACGCTCGCGCTGGCCAACCTGCTGTTCCTGGTGTTCCTGGTGCTGGGCGGCATCGTCGTGCCGCTCGACCGGCTGCCCGGCGTGGTGGCGACCGTCGCCGAGGTGCTGCCCGCGGCGGCCCTCACCCAGGCGCTCGCGGTCGGCCTGGGCAACGCGACCGGGGACGTCACCGAGCCGCTGATCCTGCTGGCCGGCTGGGCCGTCGCGCTCGCCGTCCTCGCGGCGCGCCGCTTCCGCTGGGACTGAGCGCGGGGCCGGGTTCCCCGCGACCCGATCAGCCCGTGGCCGGGCTCCGGGCGAACGTCTCGAGCAGGATGGCCACGAAGCGGGCCTCGTCGGCGTCGAGCGCGAAGTGCACGTTGGGCTCGCCGGCTCCCCGCCGCTCCGTGTCCACCACCGTCTCGCCCACCGTCAGCGGGCCCTGGGTCTCCACGTCCACGTGCAGGAGGCGCGTGGAGATCACGGCCGGGTCCACGATCGCGGCGACGGCCAGCGCGTCGTGCACCGGGGCCGCGTGCGGACGGGCCATGGGCTGGGTGCTGTCGTAGCCCTCGATGCGCCGCTCCGTGAACCGCGCGGCCGCCTCGCCTGCCGGCGTGCCGAGCGCGCGCAGTCGCGCGCAGTCGTCGAGCGAGACCAGGGCCCTGTGGGTCGCATCCAGCGACACCATCGTGATCTTGCGCACGCCGCTGGTGAGCACGATGTGCGCCGCCTCCGGATCGGCCCACACGTTGAACTCGGCCCGCGGCGTCACGTTCCCATGGCGGTTCGCGCCACCCATCATCACGATCTCGGTGACGAGGTCGCTCATCCGCGGCTCGACGGTGAACGCGGTGGCGATGTTGGACAGCGGACCGACCGGCACCAGGATGATCGGCTCCGTGGCGGCACGGTACGTCTCGACCAGGAACTCGACGGCACCGGGTACCTGCTTCGCCGAGCGGGCGACGGGAATGTCAAGGTACTGTCCGTGGACCGCGCCCGAGCTGCGGATGGACTGTCGTGGAACCGGGAAGTCGTGACGGGCGATCGGTCGCGTCACGCCCTCGTATACGGGGACCGGGATCCCGATGTGGTCGAACACGCGCAGCGAGTTCTCGGTGCACGACTCGACCGCGACGTTGCCGTTGACCGTGGTCGCACCGACCAGCTCGAGGTCGGGGTGAAGGCCCGCCAGCATGAGGGCGACCGCATCGTCCGTCCCGGTATCGACGTCGAGGATCACCTTCCGGGCCATGCCCCGAGTGTAGGGCGAGCGACGCCGGGCACCGCAACCCTGCAACCGCACCGCGTACAGTTGTCAGCGGCCAATCCGAAGCCGGAGGAGCGAGGGGTGCTGCAGCGGTTGATCGCCGTCACGATCGGCGCACTGGTGACATTCGGGTTCCTGGTGATCTGGGACGCCACCAACTTCATGGATCCCATCCCGGCCTATGCCGTCGCCGCCATCCTGGGCGCGGTCGGTGCCCTGATCTGGCCGGTGGTCGTGGGCTGGTGGTTCGTGCGTCGGCGGCGATCGAACATGATCGAGCGCGAGGTGCAGCGCCAGATGTCCGACCAGAACAGGTAGGTCGGACCTCCCCGCAGCGAACCTGCGCCGGGAGTCCGCTGGTCAGATCCGACTGAGCAGCTCCTGCTTCTTCGCGTCGAACTCCTCGGGCGTGATGGTTCCGGAATCGCGCAGCGCCGCAAGCGATTCGAGGGTCCGGGCGATCTCATCGGCGGCCGGCCGGGCAGGGGCGGGCGCCGGCGCGGCGACCGGCGCCGGCGCGGGTGCCGCGGGTGCGGGTGACGCCGGTTCGGTCGGCAGCCGGCCGGTGTTGATCTGGATCATGCGCGCCGTCTTGGCGCCCATGAGCGCCTTCTTGAACTCGATCGGATCGCGGAGCGCCAGCAGGCTCTCGATCCCCGCCTCGGATGCCGTCATGAAGGTGAGGTCGCCGAAGCCGAGCATCCGGCCCAGCCACGGGATCTCGATCCGGGCGTCGGTGATGTTCTCGAGCGAGCTGTCGGACGCTCGCTTGGTGATGACGCCCGCCACGTGCATCACGCGATGATCGGTGAGCACGTACTCCTGCGACTGCCACCCGATCACCGACCAGACGAAGCCGATCACCGCGATCACGAGGGCGGCGATCGTGATCCAGCCGAGCAGGGTGTCCAGGAGGTCGATCGCCCCGCCGATCAGCCCGGTGCCGTCCGACCGGAACACGAGCTGAGTCAGGATGATGCCGAGAATCGCAACGAGCGCGGCAATGGCCACCCAGCGGCCCGCAACCCGGAACGGGAAGAACCAGTGCTGCCGCTCGCGGCGGATGATCGACTCCCCGCCTGCCAGCAACTGATCGGCATACGGCATCGCTACCTCCCTCGTCCGTGGGCCCGGCGAGCGTGACGGTCCCGGGTCCGGCGTCAGGCGCGATGCTCGCATGCCTCGCTCCAGCGTGCATGCCCCGCGTGCATGCTCCGCGCATAGGCCGACACGACGGTCCGGCCTCGCGGACCCCGGACAAGGAAGAACCCCGGGTGGTCGGGCCCCGGGGTTCAGGTGAAGCGAGCTGGTTGCGGGGGAAGGATTCGAACCTCCGACCTTCGGGTTATGAGCCCGACGAGCTGCCGCTGCTCCACCCCGCGAAGGCTTAAGACTCTACCCGGGATCGGCCGTTCCGTCAAAATTCACGCTCCCCGGAGCATGCGCAGCGAGTGCCGAGGGCTTCCGGTTCGACCCGTAGACAAGCATCGCCGCACGAACCCTGAGGGCCGCCTGCCAGCCCTCGATGGCCTGCGGCCACCATCGATCCAGCATCCGGTCCGACCCGTACCACGCATGGCCCGGCCACTGGCCGTGATCGGCGTCGTCGAGCACGAGCGACGGCGCCCCCGGCAGCAGCGCCGAGCTCACCGGGATCAGGCCGTCTCCCTCGATCAGGGCCGGAGCGCCGGGCGCAGGATCCCCCACCAGCCCGCGGTACACGCGCCACGCGCGACGCTCGCGCGGGCTGCCGTCGGGACGGCCGATCACCCGTCGCGAGGCGACGGCAAGGTAGCCGGTCCGCGGCGCGAAGCAGGCTCCCGGGACCTCCCGGTTGGCGAATGCAGTCGCCCGGGCCGACAGCCGGCGACCCGGCAGCTCGGTGTCGGTGACGAGGTGAGGTGTACCCAGCGTCACGATTGCGCCGATCCTGCCGGAGGCGTTGAGGCGGCGGCCATCGAACGGGACCGGTGACGTGAGCAGGCGCGCGGAGATCCCGCCCGCCGAGTGGCCGATGACCAGCAGCGGCGCGCCGAGGCCGACCGTGGAGGCTCGATCGGCGGCCTCCAGCAGCGCGCGCCCCGATCGCGTCAGGATCGGCCCCACGCCGCGCGCCGCAGCCAGCAGCCAGTCCGGTGTCCAGACGTGCGCAACGACGACATCGGCGACACCCCGCGCCCGCAACCGGCCCGCGAACGGGCGGTACTCCGGCGGCGAGGTCAGGAAGCCGCCCAGCACCAGCGCGATGGGAGCCGGGGGGCGGCCCTCCAGGACCGCGTCCACCCAGGGCGGCCGGATCGACGGGGTCACGTTCCGGCCTCTCCGGGCTCCGGGGTGGCGAGCTCGGGTCCGGCGACATCGGTACCGGCGTCTCGTGGATGGCGCGGCTGCATCGCGTCCCACAGGCGGCGCCGCCCGATGGCCAGCCCGATCAGCAGCGCCGCCGAGGCGGCGATCCCCGTGGCGTAGAACGGATAGCGCAGGTCGGTCTGCGCGAGCACGCCCGCCGCAAGCGAGGCCACGATGGTACCTATCGTCCCCGCGGCACCGAACAGGCCCTGGGCGGTGGAGCTTTGGCCCGGCGGCGAGGCGCGCGACACCAGCAGGTACAGGGCCGGCGAGGCGAACGCGAAGGCCGTCCCCTCCACGAGCCCGAGGGCGGCCACGAACCACACCTCGGGGATCAGCGGATACAGCAGCCCGCAGATCGCGATCCCGGCCATCCCGCCGGTCATCGCGAGGAAGCCGCCCTCGCGGTCCACGAACCGTCCCACCACAGGCGAGAGGACCATGACCGGCAGGGCGAACGTGAAGAACGTGACGCCGATGGCCGCCATCCCGGCCCCCAGCGAGGTGAGGTACAGGCTCCACACCACCTCGTACGTCCCGCCGGCGAAGTAGCTGCCGATGTTGATCGCGATCGCGGACACGAGCAGCAGGTTGAGCAGGCGCGTGGGCCGGGTGTCCGCCTCGGCCTCGCGAGCGGCCTCCGCCGCCGTGTGCGTGCGATGGGCGAGGTCGGGGACTCGGACGACGACGAGGAGGCACGACAGGACCACGGATGCGCCCGCCACCCAGAACACGATCGTGGGCTCGTTGGTCAGTGCCGCCGCGATGCCACCGATGGCGGGCCCGATCATGAGGCCACCCATCTGGGCCGCCCCGTACAGGCCGAACGTCTCGCCCTGGCGCTCGGGGGAGTTGGCGTCGACCAGGTATCCGCGGGCAGCCGGATCGTAGATCGCGGCCGACAGCCCGGCGAGGCCGCGCAGCGCGATGAACGCGATCGGTCCGACCATGAACAGGGGGCCGACCGCGAACACGGACGTGAGGGCCAGCCCGATCACCATCATCGCCTTGCGCGATGCCCGGTCCGCGATCCAGCCGAACACGGGCTCCCCCACCAGCCTCGCGGCCGGCCACGCCGCGACCACGATGCCCAGCGTCGGCAGGTCAACGCCGTGCTCGGTGAAGTAGATCGGCAGGATCGGCAGGAGCGCGCCGAAGCCGACCCAGATCGCTCCCTCCGCGATCAGCAGCGGGAGGACCGGGCCCCAGGTGGCGAGCCAGCGGCGGGCGCGTTGTGTCACGGATCGTCCTGTGGAACTGGAGCGCCATCGTAGCGGAGGGGCGGCCGGCCGCCGCGGATCGGACCGGCGCCCGGGACCGGACGGACCGGTCAGGCAAGTCGGCCAGGCGTTCCGCCATCCACACCAGCCCAAGAGCGCCGGGTGCGTATGATCGGGGGGCCATGTCCCCCGTCATCCTGCTCGCGTTCCTCATCGCCGGGCTGCTTGCCCTGATCCCGGTCTGGCGCCTGCACGTGGCCGGGTGGCCGGCACGATCGCTGTTCACCGCGTGGGTCGTGTACGCCGTGGGCATCTTCGCGGCGGTGCGCTTTCCGGGACCCATCCGGTACCTGATCCCGATCCTGGTGCTCGCCTACGTCGCGCCATTCGTGGCCGGCCCGGAGCGGCTGTCGCGCGTGCTCAACGCCAGGCGGGAGCCACGGGGCGTGGTGATCAACGTGACGCCGCGGGCGCCCACGGGCCTGCCCGAGCCGCCCCGGACCGTCGAGGGCGAGGTCATCGAGCCGGAGCCGGACGCGCCGGACGCGCCGGACGCGGCCGACGAGGCCGGGACGCGACCACGGTCCTGAAGCCGGCGGCGGCGCCCACGGTGAAGGAACCGCGGTCGAGGCACCCACGGGCACGGCTCCAGGAGCGCTCGCGGCACCCACGGGTCCCGGCCGGTGGTCTATCGTCGACGGGTGGCCAACCGGACGTTCGACCGCTCGCCGTGGCTGCTCGAGCCCGGCATCTCGTTCCTCAACCACGGCTCGTTCGGCGCGTGCCCGGCGCCCGTGCTCGAAGCCCAGCGCGCATGGCGCGAGCGCATGGAGGCGGAGCCCGTCCGGTTCCTCGACCGTGAGCTGGAAGGCCATCTCGACAGCGTCCGCAGCGAGGTTGCCCGCTTCCTGAACGGCGACCCGGAGGGCATCGCGTTCGTGCCCAATGCGACGACCGGGGTCTCCACCGTGCTGGCATCGCTCCGCTTCCGCGCCGGCGACGAGCTGCTGGCGGGTGATCACGAGTACAACGCCACCCTCAACGCGATGCGTGCCGCCGCCGAGCGCGATGGTGCTCGCCTGGTCATGGCCCGGATCCCGTTCCCGATCCATGACCCGTCGGCGGCCGCGGAGGCGTACCTGGAGGCGGTCACGCCCCGGACCCGGCTGGTGCTGGTCAGTCACGTGACGTCGCCCACGGCGCTGGTGATGCCGGTGGATTTGCTCGTGCGCGAGCTCGACCGGCGGGGCGTCGACACCCTGGTCGACGGGGCGCACGCGCCGGGCATGATCGACGTCGACCTGGGCATGCTCGGTGCGGCCTACTGGACCGGCAACGGCCACAAGTGGCTGTGCGGTCCCAAGGGCGCGGCGATCCTCCACGTCCGCGCCGACGTCCGCTCCCGGATCAGGCCGCTGGTGATCTCGCACGCCGAGAACGATCCCCGGCACGACCGGTCGCGCTACCGCCTCGCGTTCGACTGGACGGGAACGCAGGACCCGTCGGCGATCCTCGCGCTGTCGGCCGCGATCCGCTACGTGGGCGGGCTCGATGACGACGGGTGGGCGGGGTTCATGCGCACGAACGCCTCGCTCGCCCGCGGCGCGCGCGACGTGCTGTGCGCTGCGCTCGACGTCCCGCCGCCGGCGCCCGATGCGATGCTCGGGTCGATGGCCGCCATCCCGCTGCCCGGACTGGCGCCGACGCGCGAGGCCGCCCAGCGCCTCCAGGCGGCCCTGTACGACGAGGACCGGATCGAGGTCCCGGTCACGACCTTCCCGGTCCCGGCTGCGCTCGACCCCGGGGAAGCCGCGGCGACGCTGCTCGTTCGGGTGTCGGCGCAGCGCTACAACCGGCCCGAGGAGTACGTCGCGCTCGCCGAAAGCCTGGCGCGACGGCTGCGTGGGCGGTCGTCCCCGAGGGCCCTGCTGGGCCGGCTACGCCGCAGCTGAGCCGGGGCGCCAGGGCCCGAGGTCAGCCCGGGCGCCGGCCCTTGCGCGGATAGACGACCAGGATCCGACCGGGCTCGTCACCGACGACCTCAACGTCGTGGGGCACCGTCGGATCCCAGGCGAGATAGTCGCCGGGTCCGAGCTCGACGACCTGATCGCCCTGGGTCATCCGCCAGCGGCCGGCCAGGACCAGGTGATGCTCATCGCCGTGGTGAGCATGCACCCCGGTCGAGTGGCCGGGCGGGGCGGTCACCTCGAGCATGCACACGTCTCGCGATGTCCCCGCGTCGACCTCGGTGACCAGCACGCCACCCGGACCGTCGGTGCGCGGCCGCTCCGACGAGCGCACCACCCGTGGCGGGCTCGACGAGTCGAGCAGCAGCCACGCGGCAGGAACGTCCAGCGCGGTCGCGATCGTGGCCAGCGCGTCGAGCGACGGCACGGCCTTCTCGTTCTCGATCTGGCTCAGGTACCCGATGTTGAGACCGCTCCGCTCGCTCACCCCGGCGAGCGTCAGGCCCCGGCTCTGCCGCCAGCGGCGGATCTCCCTGCCGACGTTGACCGACGCCGGCGTTGGTTGAAGTTGTTCCACAGACAACCCAGTTGACTCCCAGTGCTATTCGTGGCAGAGTGATCCTGTCAGCAATCTAGATTTGCTGATGGCAAACGTCAAGCGGCAGTCGCATGCCGTGGACCACCGGAAAGGGTTGAACCCAATGAAGATCGCGATCATCGGGACGGGGAACGTCGGCAAGGGCCTTGGAGGGTCCTTCGCCCGCGCCGGACACGAGGTGACGTTCGCTGCGCAGGACCCGGACAGGACCCGAGCGGTCGCCGGCGAGCTGGGCGCGCACGCGGCTCCGACGCCCGCGTCGGCGGCGGCGGGTGCCGACGTCATCGTCCTCGCGGTCCCGTTCGGGGCGGCGGAGGACGTCGCCCGGGAGGTCGCCGACGCCGCGACTGGCAGGATCGTCGTGGATGCCACCAATCCGCTCAGGCCGGACTACTCGGGCCTGGTCACCGACGGCGGGCCATCGGGCGCCGAGCGCCTCGCGGAGCTCATTCCGGGCGCCGCGGTCGTCAAGGCCTTCAACACCTTGTTCGCCGGTGTCCAGGCAGACCCGGCCGCGCTGGGCACGACGGTCGATGCCCTCTACGCGACCGACGACGATGCCGCGGCGGCGGTGTTCGCGGAGCTGGCAGGCTCCATCGGCTTCCGGCCGCTGCGCGTCGGTCCGCTCGCTGCAGCCAGGGAGCTCGAGGCGATGGCCTGGCTCAACATCCGTCTCCAGATGCTCAACGAAGGCAGCTGGCAGACGTCCTACGTGCTGGTGGCACCGCCGACGACGGCGATTGCCGCCTGACGATCGGTGTGGCTTGCGGGACGGGCGGTCCGTGGCACCGTCCGGCCGGAGCCACTACCGTTCTGCCGTACCCGCAAGGCTGGAGACCATGCGCCCCGTGACCCATCAGCCGTCGATCCCCGACGATCCCCGACCCGGGCCCCGACCCGGCACCACGGCACCGGACCCGGCCGCGGAACCGCTGCCCGCCCTGTACCTGGGGCACGGTGCACCGCCCCTGCTCGACGACCCGCTGTGGATGGCACAGCTCGCGGGCTGGGCGCGCGACCTGCCCCGCCCGAGGGCGATCCTCATCGTGAGCGCCCACTGGCAGACGGCGCCGATGGCCATCGGCGCGACCACGACGGTTCCGCTCGTGTATGACTTCTACGGCTTCCCGCAGCGCTATTACGTGCTCGACTACCCGGCGCCCGGTGCACCCGAGCTTGCGGCGAGCGTCAAGGCGCGCATGCCGGCCAACGAGCCGATCCTGGATCGGCCCAACCGTGGCCTCGACCACGGGGCCTGGGTGCCGCTGCTGGCGATGTACCCGGAGGCGGACATCCCGGTGCTCCAGATGTCCATGCCGGACCTCGATCCCCGGCACCTGTTCGCGGTGGGGCAACGCCTCGCGCCGCTGCGAGACGAGGGCGTGCTGGTCATCGGGTCGGGGTTCATGACCCACGGCCTGCCGTTCATCGGCGAGTACTTCGCCGGCAAGCCCGGCGCGCCCCAGTGGTCGATCGAGTTCGACCGGTGGGCCGCCGAGGCGCTGGCCCGCGGTGACCTGGACACGCTGTTCGCCTTCCGGGACAAGGCCCCGGGCATGCCCTACGCGCATCCGACCGTCGAGCATCTGGCGCCGCTGTTCGTGACGCTCGGGGCAGCGGCCCGGCCGGACGATGCCCCGAGAACCGCCATCGACGGCTTCTTCGTCGGGCTCTCGAAGCGGTCCATCGAGGCGCGCTGATCGCGGTCCATCGAGGCGCGCTGATCGCGAGCGGGGACGCGCAATAGCCCGAACGGGTCACTGCCCGGGCTGTGTCTCGCGGCGCACCATCGGGTCATGGGACCCGGGTGGGCGCAGCAGCTCGAGGACTGGCTGGAGGCCGAGCTCCGCGACGACCGTTCGGACGCCCCGTTCCGGCCGGCCGTGCTGCGCTGGGCCGCCCGCTCCGGACGCGCGTCGGATCCACGGCCGCTGCTGGACCAGCTCTCGGGAATTCCGCCGAGCGGGGTGGGCAACCGCCGCTTCCGCTGGCGTGTGCCCGTGGGCGGCTGGATCCCGCGGGAACGACTGTCCGCCTGGCGGCCGGCCGAGTCCGAGGAAGCCCAGCGGAACCCCGACGAGCACGCGGGCCGCCTGTGGCTTCCCGTGGTCATGGTCGAGCACCTGGAGTGGCTCGCCGAGATTGCGGAGGATCCCGACGCGCAGCTGGCCGGACAGGCCCGCTCGATGCTGGACGAGGTGACGCCGCTGCTCGAGGACGTGGTGGCGAGGCAGGTGGGCGGGCTCGATGCGTGGGCAGACACGTTCCTGCTCTGGTCGCTCGTCCGGCGACCGCGATCGCTGGCCCTGGTGCGCGATCTCGTGGTCGCGCTGGCGACGCGATACGCCGCGCGCGCCAGGCGCAACGGGGGCGTCGTCCTCGGCCGTCGATACCCGTTCTTCCAGCAGCCGATGACATCCGCCACCGCCCACCTCGCGACAGCCGGCGTCAGGCTCGGCGAGGGCGCCGGGCGGCTGGAGGAGGCGATCAGGTACCTCCGCGCCGGCCAGCAGGACGCCGGCGGCTGGGCCGATCCCCACCAGCCGCCGGACCTGCTGACGACGATCGCTGCGGCCGAGGTCCTGGGCTCGATCGACCCCGGTTTCGACCCGTCCCCGGTCGTGAGCTGGATCGAGACGACCGTCGAGCTGGACCGGCCGCCTGCCCTGATCGGCCCCGACTGGCCATGGCTGGCCGTGGAGCTGCTCGAGTTCCGCGCCTGGGCCGACCGGTCGTTCCCGGAGCGGTTCGCGTGGCCGAGCGTCGCGACGTGGGCGATGGACGCCCGGGTGAACGTGCCGCGCTATGAGGCGTACCTCGCGCTCGACCGGCTGTTCGCCGGTGTCGAAGCGCTCGCAGCGGTCCCCGTGGAGGTCGCGTTCGTCGACCTGGCCAGCTTCGGCACCTGGAACACGGCGCACGGACAGGCTGCCGGCGACGAGCTGCTGGCGATCCTCACCGGCCATCTCGGCACGCTCGAGGACGAGCGCGTCATCCGCGACGGCGGCGACGAGTTCCTGGTCCTCGGGCGGCCGGGGACCGACGGCCTGGAGGCCTCGCTCGGTGCGGTGTTCGCGGCCTGGCCCGAGGTCGCGAGGCGCGCCTTGCCGGACCTCCCGGTGGTCCCGATGCGGGGCGTCCTGGCCCGACGTCCGGCCGGCACGCTCCGGGAGACCCGCGAGCGGCTGGGCATCGCGATCGGCCAGCTCAAGCACGACCACCCCCACCCGGCACCGGAGGGCGTCATCCGCCGCCTCGACTGACGGCGAGCTACCGCCGGGCGGGATCCGCCGCCGTGGTGCTGACTCTCACTTGCGCCAGCCCGCCGCGCGCGCGCTCGCGACGAGCTGCCGGAGAAGCCCGCCATCGACCACGACGGACAGCTCCACGATGCGACCGCGGTCAACGTCTTCGGCCACGCACGGGATGTCGAGGGCGTAGAGCTCGCGATCCGAACCGAGCGCGCGGGCGATCGCGGCACCGTTGAACACCCTCGGCGACCCGACCGCTACCAGGTCCACCCGTCTTCGTCGCGCCCGCTTGCGCTTCGCCAACCCAAGTTCCTCCACGTGCGCCTGAAAAGCTGGTGAGCCCGGTGGGGATCGAACCCACGACACGAGGATTAAAAGTCCCCTGCTCTACCGCTGAGCTACGGGCTCGGCCGCGACCCTATCACGTCCCGATCCGCGCCTACGGCAGCAGCGAGTCGTCGACCAGCTGGTCCACGGTGACCGCGTTGGGGACGAGGCCCAGGGTGGTCATGAAGTCCAGCGACTGCTGCCAGCCCGCACGATCGATCGTGCCGTACGGTGCGTTGGTCCGGGTGTTCTTCCAGGTCGCGATCGTGGCGGCGAGGATGTCGCGCTGGAGACCCGGATCGGTCGCGAGGTCGGGAACCGCAGCGAGGCTCGCGTCGAGGCCCTTCTGCGGATCGGCCGCGATCTCGTTCATCGCCCGCAAGGTGGCTGCCGTGAACGCCGCCAGCGCGTCGTGCTTGGCGGCCAGCGTCGCCGTCCCCGTCACGAGCCCCGGTCCCGGCAGCGGTGTGATGTCATCCACGGTCAGCACGACCGGGTCGATCCCGGCGCGCTTGAGCTGGATGGGCTCGTTGTTGGCGAAGCCCGTCGCAGCGTCGACGGCTCCCTGCTGGAGCGCCGTGGCCTGGCCGAAGTCCGGGAACTCCACGATCGTGACGTCGTTCGTGGTCAGGCCGGCTGACTGGAGCAGCGCCTGGAGCATGATCCACGATGAGCCGTACTTGCCGGGGATGCCGATCTTCTTGCCCCGCAGGTCGGCCGCGGTCGAGATCCCCGCGCCGGCTTTGGCCACGACGATCGACGGGAACTGGCCGTAGATCGTTGCCGTGTAGACGATCGGGATGCCCTGGCTCACGGCCGGGATGACCGAGGTGCCGTCGCCGTTGCCGATGTCCACGGCACCCTGCCCCAGGAGCGTGATGAGGTCGGGGTCGATCTTGTTCTGGAGCGTGACAGCGAGCCCCGCATCGCGGTAGTAGCCCGCCTGGTCAGCGAGATAAAACTGGGCGAACTGGACGCTCGGGATGTAGCCCAGGCCGACCGTGAGGGCGACCGGCGAGGCGGACGGCGTGGCGGCGTTTCCGCCGCAGGCGGCCAGGGCGAGCGCGAACGCGGACGCCAGGGCGAGCAGCCGACGGACGGCGACATGCGGGATGGGCGACACGGGAGCGGTGACCTCCAGGATGCACAGGCGGGCTCAAGGGAGGGTGGCGCGGGTCATCGGTCGCCGACCAGCCGGCGCTCGATGACGACCATCACGAGGTACAGGGACACGCCGATCAGTGCGAGCGTCGCGAGGGCGGCGAACATCAGCGGGATGTCGAACAGGCTGCCGCGGGCGATGTTGATCAGCACGCCCAGCCCCGAGTCGCCGCCGGCCCACTCCCCGACGATGGCGCCGATCACCGCGAGCGTCACGCCCACCCGCATGCCGCCGAGGATAGCCGGCAGGGCCCCCGGAATCTCGACCCGGGCGATGGTCTGCCAGCCGGTTGCCCGGAAGCTGCGAGCCATCTCGAGCAGCCGCGGGTCCACGGACCGGATCCCGACCATGGTCGCGATGGCGACCGGAAAGAACACGATCAGGGTGGTGATCACGAGCTTGCTCAGGAGCCCGGTCCCGAACCACAGCGCGATGAGCGGCGCCAGGGCGAGGATCGGCGTCGCCTGGGCGGCGACGAGATACGGGCTCAGCAGGCGCTCGGCGAGACGGGAGCGGGCGAGGACGATGCCGACCCCGAGGGCGAGCGAAGCGCCGAGCGCGAAGCCCAGCAGGATCTCCGACAGCGTCGTGACCGCGTGCGGCCACATCGTGCCGTCGGCCCAGGCCCGGACGAACCGCTCGGCGACGGTCAGCGGACCGGGCAGGATGAACGACGGATAGCCACCGACGAACACGACCGCCTGCCAGCCGAGCACGAACACGGCGAGGCTGAGGATCGTGATCCCGGCCGTGGAGGCGAGCGCCCGCCGGCGGGGCGCCGGCCGGCTGACGGCGGTCCCCGAGCCCGCGTCGAGTGCCGTCTTCGCCGGACGGGCGGGGGCGCTGCCGCTCACGACTCGTCCTCCTGGCGGAACGGGTCGAACCACGCCGGCGTGCCCGGGGCCGTGTCCTCGTAGCGCACCGGCATCCCGGGTCGGCCGCCGGCGGGAATCGCGACCCGCGCCTCGGCCATCGCGATCCGGTCGTCGGTGGTGTCCACCAGGTGCGCCCGAACCTGGGCGGCGACCGAGGTGACGACCGCCGAGTCGAGATCCGCGAGCCGGCGCGGCCTGGGCATGTCGACGGGCACCTCGGCCACGACCCGGCCCGGCCTGGGCGACATCACGATCACCCGATCGGCCAGGAACACGGCCTCGGGGATGCTGTGGGTCACCACCACGATCGTGGTCCCCGTGCGCTGCCACAGGTTGAGCAGCTCGGCGTTGAAGCGCTCCCGGGTCAGCGCGTCCAGCGCGCTGAACGGCTCGTCGAGCAGCAGCACGGTGGGCTCGAGCGCGAGGGCGCGGGCGATCGACACGCGCTGGCGGGTGCCGCCCGAGAGGGTGGACGGCCGGGCCCGGGCGAACTCGCGCAGCCCGACCAGCCCGAGCAGGTCGCTCGCTCGCGCCTCCTGGCGCGCCTTCGACCAGCCGGCCAGCTCCATCGGGAAGCGCACGTTGCCCTCGGCCGAGCGCCAGGTGAGCAGGCGCGACTCCTGGAACACGAGCCCCACGCGAGGATCCGGGCCCGTGACGGGGCTGCCGTCGAGGGCAACCGTGCCCGCCTCGGGCGGGATCAGCCCGGCCAGGACGCGCAGCAGCGTGCTCTTGCCGCAGCCGTTGGGACCGATGAGCGCGACGACCTCGCGCGGTCGTACCTCGATCGAGATGCGGTCGAGCGCATGGACCGTCCGAACCCCGCGGAAGGTGAGCGAGACATCGTCCACCCGGATCCCGGCCCCCGGGCCCGGCTGGGGACCCGGCTGGCTGCCGGGGCCCGGCACGACCACGCCCGGCGTGACCAGACCCGGCGTCACGCCGGCAGGCGCGGACATGCCGGATGCTGTCGCTGGATCGCCGGGCATCGCCACCATCACCTCCGTCGCACGGATCCGGGCGCGACGGGGCAGGTGGCGCGCGGCCAGGTCCCGCGGGACCTGCCGGCCCGATGCCTTCTTCCATCCGGACTGTACCGTCGGCTCCGGTCGGCGAGGCGTGCCTCGTCTCGGATCTGCGGCGTCGCGGAGTTCGTCCGTGGCGTCGCTCGTGGGCTCGGTCCGCCATCGCGGACCCATACCACCGGTCGGGAATCGCACCCTGCCCCGAAGGCTCGGCGCGATCCTACCACTCCGCCGGCGAGCAGCGGCCGGCGGTCAGCGGCCGGCGGTCAGCCGGCGGGCGCGCCCAGCCGGTGCATGGACCCGGCCAGCGCCGGATACAGCCCGCGATAGATGTCGAACACCTGGTCGTAGCGAGCGTGCGCCACCGGGTCGGGCTCCAGCAGCCGCGCCACCGCGGTCATCGCCGCGACCCCCGCCTCCAGATCCGCCACCAGGCCGGAGCCGGCGGCAGCGAGGATCGCGGCGCCCAGGACCGCCGTGTCGCCCACCACCGGGATCGCGACCGGCACGCCGAGCACGTCGGCCTTGATCCGGGCCCACGCGTCGCCCGCAGAGGGGCGGCCCGCCAGGCGCAGCTCGAGCAGCGGCGCGCCGGCGTCGATGATCGGCTGTGCGACGTCACGGAGCGCGAGGGCGGCACCCTCGAGCACCGCCCGGGCGAGCTGGGGACGCCCGTGCGCCAGCGTGAGGCCAACGAACGCCCCGCGCGCCGAGTCGTCGAACACCGGCGCCCGCTCGCCCGCAAGGTACGGCAGGAACACCAGGCCGTCGGCGCCCGGACCGACCGAGGCCGCCTCCGCAAACAGCGTCTCGGGAGCCCACGCACCGCGCCCCACCGTCAGGCGCAGCCAGTCCACGGCCGCGCCGGTGGCCGCCATCGCGCCACCAACAACCCAACGGCCGGGCAGCGGGGCCGGCGCGAGGAACACTCCCGGCAGCTCGATCCGCCGGGCGGCGTAGATCCCGATCCCGCCGGACGTCCCACCCGTGTCCACGCCGTCGCCGGGCGCCAGCAGCCCGGCACCGAGCATGCTCGCGGTGCCGTCGTTGACGCCGGCGATGACCGGCAGCCCGGCGGGCAGCCCGAGGGCACCCGACGCGCGGGCAGAGAGCCCGCCCAGGCGGGTCCCGAACGGCAGCGCGGACGGCACCCGGGCGGCCACGATCCCCGCGGCCTCGAGCGTCGCCGCGTCCAACGCGGTCTCGTGGCCCTGGAGCGTCGTCGCAGCCTGGTCCGACAGCCACAGTCCCAGGGCGTCCCAGCTCGCCATCAGCCAGGTCGCTGCGGCAACGGCGTTCGGGTCGGCACGCGCCAGCCAGGCCATCTTAGGCAGCAGCCCGAACCCGCCGGTACCGGCCCGCCGGTCCTGCCAGGTGATCGCCGGCCGCACCGGGGCGGCGGACGCGTCCACGACCGCCAGCGTGGGTCCCTGGCCCACGCCGCAGACCGCCAGCACCTCCACCCCGGTGGTGTCGATGGATCGGAAGGCGGCGGTGATCGCGGCCCACCAGTCGGCCGGCGACTGCTCCGCGCGTCCATCCGGACCCAGGTCCAGCGGGTACGACCCGCGCCCGACTCCCACCAGGTGTCCGTCGAGCCCGACGACCGCCGCCTTGGCCTCGGTCGTGCCGAGGTCCAGGCCCAGCACAGCCGGGGTCCGCCTCCCGGCGGGCACGGGGTCAGGCACGCGAGGGCTCGGGCCGCGCCGCCACCTCCTCGGGCAGCCAGAACCAGCGCAGGGTCTCGAAGTCCGGACCGACGGAGGCCGGATCCACTGATGGCGTCGCGACCGGTCCCGGTGGCCGGGCCATGCGCTGACGCGCCTCGTCCAGGTATGAGGCCAGCCGGGCTTCCGGCTCGTGGTGGCGGTGGGACGGCCAGGTCATGCCGCCGGCGTACGAGATGTCGCGCAGGCTGGCCGGCGGCTCGGGCCGACCCGCCCGGTGGTGCCACAGGCCGGTGGCCGGGTCGAACCCGTAGTCGGGCAGCAGGCGCCAGCCGTCGCGGGCGACCAGGTCCACCGCCTCGAGCAGGAACTCGAACACCGCCTCGCTGATGAAGTAGTTGAAGTTGACGCGCACCCAGCCGGGCTTGATCCCTTCGCAGCCGCGGGTGATCTCCCGCTCGAACTCGTGGGAGGTCTCGAGATCGATCCCCAGCAGACGGTGGCCGTACGGCCCGGCGCACGAGCACCCGCCCCGTGACTGGATCCCGAACAGGTCGTTGAGCAGGGCGACCACGAAGTTGTGGTGCAGGTAGCGGCCCTCGTGCCGGACCACGAACGAGACGATCGACAGCCGCTCGGCCTGGTGGCTGCCCAGGATCTCGATCGCGGGATTGGCCTCCCAGCGCTCGAGGGCCCGGCGGATGAACGAGTGCTCGCGTTCCCGGATCGCCTCGACCCCGACGGCGGCCTTGAGCTGGAACACCAGGCCGGCCCGGATCGATTCGACGATGGCCGGTGTCCCGCCCTCCTCGCGGTGCTCGATGTCGGCGAGGTAGACGTGCTCGACCGGGTTCACGTAGGCGACCGTGCCGCCGCCCGGCATCCCCGGCACGCGGTTGTGGAACAGCTCGCGCCGGGCGATCAGGACGCCCGGGGTGCCCGGCCCGCCGATGAACTTGTGGGGGCTGATGAACACCGCATCCTTGGCGGCGAGCGGGTCGCCCGGCGGGTCCATCTCGATCGCAACGTACGGCGCCGCGGCCGCGTAGTCGAACAGCGACAGGGCCCCATGTTCGTGGAGCAGCCGCGAGATCGCCGCCGTGTCCGAGACGATCCCGGTCACGTTGGAAGCGGCCGAGAAGCTGCCGATCCGCAACGGACGCTCCCGGTAGCGGCTCAGCTCGGCGGCCAGCTGGCCGAGGTCGATGTGGCCGTCCTGGTCCTCCCGGATCATCACCACGTCCGCGATCGATTCCCGCCAGGGCAGCTCGTTGCTGTGGTGCTCGTACGGGCCGATGAACACCACCGGACGCTGCCCCGGCGGGATCCGCGACCGCAGGTCCCACCGATCATCGAGGTCCGCCGGAAGGCGGAGGTTCAGCACGTCCACCAGGCGGTTGATGGCGGCGGTCGAGCCCGACCCGCAGAAGATCACGGCGTGGCGTTCCGGGTCGCCGCCCACGCCGGCGAGCACCAGCCGGCGAGCCTCCTCGCGAAAGCGCGTCGTCTGGAGGCCGGTGCCGGATGATTCGGTGTGGGTGTTGGCGTAGAGCGGCAGCACCTCGTCCCGGATGTAGTCCTCGATGAACGACAGGCTGCGGCCCGAGGCGGTGTAGTCGGCGTAGGTCACCCGACGGATGCCGTAGGGCCCGGCGACGGCCTCGTCATCGCCGATCAGCGATGCGCGCACCAGGTCGACCAGGGGGTTCGGGACCGGCTGGGGCAGGTCGCGCGGATCCGCTGACGCGGCGGTGTCTCGGCTGTCCATGTGGCGAGCAGTCTAGGCGATGCGCGGGGCGTTCCAGCCTGCCGGGCGGGTGCGGCGCGCCTACTTGATCAGGACGGGATCGAAGTCGCTCAGCCGGTACCGGTCGAGGTCGACGTTGCCGCTGATCCCGGGCACCGACCCGCTGGACGTGTACTGCCAGAAGGTCCAGCTCCTGCCGCTCCAGTTGGCGGCGGGAACCGTGGGGCCGGACGCCGTCGTCCAGTGCGCGATCCAGAGCGTGCCGTAGCCGTTGTCGGCGAACCACGTCGTGTTGCCCATCTTCGAGCTCCAGAAGCTGGGCGAAACGTAGATCAGGGCCCGGACGCCGGTCCGCGCGAAGACCCGGCCCAGGAATGCCTGGACCCAGGCCTGCAGGTCGGTGGTGGACAGGCCGCCCGTGGTCCTCGAGGTCGAGCACCGGGAACAGCTCGCCGGTGGTCCAGCGCGCGGTGTCCACGAAGTGGTCTGCCTCGGCCACCGGCGTCGCCGGGTGTCGACGTCCGGCCGGGCGAAATGGTAGGCGCCGATGTACAGGCCGTTGGCCTTGGCCTGCGCGCGGTTGGTCGCGTACGTCGGGTCCACGTACATGGAGCCGTCCGTCTGGATCTGCCCGTCCGAGGCCTTCATGAACGCGAACTGCTTGCCGGCCGCGGCGACCTGGGCCCAGCTGATCGTCCCCTGCCAGTGGCTGATGTCGATGCCCTCGATGTAGGTCGACCCCGGGCTTGGCGTCGGCGTGGGGGTCGGCGTCGGCGTGGGCGTGGGGTCCGGGGCGGGCAGCGCGCCCGTGGTGAACAGGACCGTGGCGCCGTAGACGGAGCTGACGCCGTACAGCGACGAGACGCTCTTACCGTTCACGGCGGTGATCCGGTACCACTTGCTGCTCGAGACGGTGGGCCCGTTGCAGGCGGCGCTCCAGCTCCCACCGGCCGACCGTGCCGACGGAGGTGACCCTGGTGCCGGCCGACAGCTTCGCCTTGGTTGTCGAGGTGGTGCTCGTGCCCGTGCGCAGCCGTGCGCCGTCGCAGGCCGTGGTCAGCGTGGTCGTCGTGATCACGGCCTTGAACAGGCTCGTCGCGGCGTACACGTACTTGACGCCGTAGCGCTTCGAGACGCTCTTGCCGTTCACGATCGAGATCCGGTACCACGTGCTCCCCTTGGCGTGCTTGCCGGCGCACAGCGTCTTCCACGATCCCCCGCGCACGGTCGTTACCGCCACGACCTTGGTTCCTTGGGGATCTTGGCCATGCGCGTCGCCGATCAGCTTGGGCTTGACCCGCAGGCTCACCCCGTCGCAGCGTGTCGGCGAACGTCGTCGCCCCCAGCGCGGGCCCCGGAACCGTCGCCGACATCCCGGTCAGGACCAGGGCGCCGCGATCAGGGCGAGCACGAGCAGCGGCGCGCCGGTCCGGCGGCGTTTCGGCAGGCATCGGGCGGCGGGCCGAGTCAGCAGCGGCGACGGGTCGGTAACGCGGGCACGGGACCTCCCTTCGGGCGATCCACAGGCGTCCGTGCATCCGACGCTCCGAGGCCATGGGTCCTTGGGCCCAGTGGTGGGTGTCCGATCTGACCATGCCCGAGGGCGTCGTCCAGGTCAAGTGCCGGGCGAGCGGACGTGCCGGACCGCCTGACGCGACGGACCGGGTGACCGTCGCCGGGCGAGCCCGCCGGGGCCACCCCGTTACAATCGGCTGGTGATGCCGGACTACTCGCCCGACGACGCCAATGCCCTGCTGCCCGAGCTGCTGCCCGTATCGCGGCCGGCTACGCGACCAGCGCGAGGAGCTCGTCGGCCTCCGGGATGCGTACCGCGATCGCGAGAGCGTGATGCTCGGGGGCCTGATCGAGGCGCCGGACGCCGGCGAGGCGACGACGCCGAGCTTCGCCGCCTGCGGCTCCGGATGCGCGGGATCGTCGACCAGATGCAGGCAGATGTCGCGTGGCTCGACGACCGCTCCATCCTGCTCCGCGACATCCCGACGGGGCTGCTCGACCTTCCGGCGTCTGGCCGACGGCCGCCAGGTCTGGCTGTGCTGGCGGCTGGGCGAGGATGCGATCGGCTTCTGGCACGACCGGGAGGACGGGTTCGCCGGCCGGTTGCCGCTGGCCTACCTCGGGGACGGCGTCGCCCGGGCCTGAGCGGCGGCGGGGCCGCGCGGGACCGGCGGCTGCCTGGCGCGCGCTTCGTGGTCGATGGGCTGCGGCTACACTCAGGGCCCGATGCCTGGCCAACCTGACGTCCCCCCGCCCGGCCGCATCCGGCAGGGCGATCGCGACAAGGCCTACCGACCGCTGCCGCTCGCGGCGCGACGCGACGCCTTCGACGCGGGCCTGGCGGCGTACGCCCGGGGTGACTTCTTCGCCGCCCACGAGGCGCTCGAGCCGGCCTGGATGGGCACCGCCGATCTGGCCGAGCGCGCCCTGCACCAGGGATTGATCAAGCTCGCGGCCGCGTATGTGCACGCCGTTCGTGGCAACCCGACCGGGATCGCCAGGAACCTCGCCGGCGCCCGCCACCACCTGCCCTGGTCGGCGACGCAGCCGCCACCTGGGGGGTCGACGTGTCCCGGGCTCTGCTCGCCGCCATCGACGATCGCCTCGCGCACCCGGGCCGGCGGGCCGCGGCCGCCCGTCATCCGGAGGAGCACCGGCCGCATGAGGAACCCCGCCGCCGATCCCGGCCCTGGATCCGCTCTACGCCGACATCCGCCGGCGGGATCCGCATCGACCCGCCGTCCTGCTCGACATCCGGGAGCGCAGACGAGTTCCTGGCCGTCCGGGTCGAGGGGTCGCTGTTCATCCCCATGTCACAGCTCGGGCGCCCGGCTGCACGAGATCCCCAAGGATCGGCCGGTCATGGTGATCTGCGCGACGGGCAACCGGTCGATGCAGGTGACCGGGTATCTCCTGGGATCCGGCTGGATCGATGTCGGCAACGTGGCCGGCGGCATCGAGGGCTGGATGCGGATGGGCCTGCCCGGTCGTCGCGGACCGGTCGAGCCCGGTGAGGGCGAGCTGCCCGGTTGACGGGAGCCTCGTCGTGGCCGGCCGTCGCGGCCAGGCGCGCAGGGAACATGCACCAGGCGACGCACTGAGGAAGCTGCCCCGTCGGTCCAGCCACAGGCGTGCGGCCGCGCCCACCGGCGCGACCTCCGCGACCTTCCTAGCCGCGCCTCCGGCGGCGGGCGGCCACGATCTCCCGCACGCGCTCCTTGTGGGCGAAGCCCCAGCCGACGAGGAGCAGCAGCACGAAGTTGACCGTGCCGACACCGGCGGCATTGAGGTAGCCGATCTGCTGCCCGATCTCCTTCTCCAGCTTGAGCGCCGGGACGGTTGCACCCAGGATCCCGATCTGGAAGAACGGCGGCTGTGGCGCCAGGTTCGTCCGCGCGGCACCGGCCGTCGGCGCCCGCGGCGGTCGCGCCGCCGAACATGAACGCGTGTGACCCCGAGGCCACGGCAGCCGCGCCGTCGACGCCCCGCGCCGAGGTCGGTGGCGTCGAGGTGCTGCCAGCCGACCAGCGCGCCGTTGACATCCGGCGTCACCCACCAGGCCTCGGTCCTCGGGCCGCCGGCATCCGAGCCACCCAGGACGTGGATCGAGCCGTTGGCCATGAAGCCGGCGAGGTTGGTCCGGGGTGCCAGCAGGTTCGTCTGGGCGCTGGTCGCCCAGGGATCGAGGATCGCGTTGGGATCCGCCGCGGTCGCCTGCGCGCCACCGATGCTGCCCTGCTGGACCGTCGCGACGACGTCACCCTGCGCGTTGCGCCCACCGATGACGTAGATCAGGTCACCCTCGTGGATGGCGAGCCCGTCCACGTTGGGCTCGGCGAGCGGCGTCTGCGCAGCCCACGCCTGGAGCTTGCCCGAGCTGTCCTGCTGGCTCTTCCAGACGGTATCGGTCGCGGCCGAGCCATCGCTGCCGCCCATGACGACGATCCCGTCCGATACCGCGACCGCGGACGATCCGGTGCGTGCGGCAGGGAGGGCGAGCGCGTCCTCGGTCGCCCAGTCGCCCAGGGTCCCGTCGTTGGCCACCGTCAGCTAGAACACCGTGGTGGTCGGCTTGCCGTCCGGGCCGAGGCCGCCGATCACGTAGAGCGTGTTGCCGACCACCACCGAGGCCGCGTCGGACCGCGCCTCGGGCAGCGCCGGACCGGCCGCCCACAGGTCGATGTTGTCGCCGTGGCCAGGTGGTGACGTAGGTATCGGCGACCGGCGCCGACCCGTCGCTGCCACCCGCGTACAGGAACACCTGGCCGATGATCGCCCCCGCCCCGTCCGTGCGCGGTGCCGGCAGCGAGGCCTGCGTCTCGCCCGGATGCCATGGCAGGGTGGCCCCGACCGGCGCCGGGCAGGGCACGGTCTCGTTCTCCGGCGGACAGAAGTTGATCGGCGACCAGGCAAGCAGCCCGATGTCGACCGTCTTCTGCACGGTGAAGTAGTACGCGCGATCCGGGATGTAGCCGAGCACGATGATGATCAGGAAGAACCAGAACACGGCCTTGGCCGACGCCCAGCCCCAGCCATCGGCATCGAACAGGCCGAAGAACGCGCGGCGTCGGGGGGGCGGCTGGAGGCGCTGGGTGGTGAGTGCGGTCTGGGCCATCGCGCTAGTTCCCCACCGTGAGGGTCCCGGTCATGCTCGGGTGGACGGAGCAGACGAAGGTGTAGGTCCCGGCGGTCAGGGCCGGCACCTGGTAGTCCGCCTGCGCCGGACCCGTGATGATCTCGCCCTTGAACACCTCGGCGCCCGACGCGTCCTTGATGGCCACGTTGTGGAGCGTGCCGGCGTCCTTGTTGTCGAAGTGGATCGTGAACGCCGCGCCTGCCGGGGCGGAGATCTGCGATTGCTCGAAGGCGATGTTCTGCGCCGAGACCTGAACGCCGCTGCCGGCGGGCGCGGACGCGCTCGCACCCGGCGAGCCGGACGGGGCCGAGGACGCCTGCGTGAACTCGTCGGTCCAGCAGGCCGGATACGGCGTGGCGCCGGGCGCGGGGCTGTAGGCGGGGTCCACCCAGCCCTCGAACGTCGACTTGCCCGTGTTCGGATCGATCGAGGGTTCGCGCAGGTTGGGATCGAGGATCTGATACTCGGTGCCCTTCTGCGACCCGGATGAACGCGATCACGTCGTCGATCTGCTGGTAGTTGAGCGGGTCCTGGCGGGTTCCCGGTGTTCGACCACACGGGCATCACGCTGTTGGCGTTGCCGCACGCGTACCGGCCGCCGACCTGGAGCATCGTCCGGATGTACTCCGGGCTGAGGTGGGCGAACAGCTTGTCCTGGCGGTTGAGCGTCGGACCGATGTTGCCCTCGCCGTTGACGCCGTGGCACCGGGCGCAGTTGGCCTGGTAGATGTTGTAGCCACGCTCGACGGCGGACACCGCCTGCGCCGTTCGCCTCGGCGCTCAGCCGGGGCTCGGACAACCCGCCCGGTACGCCCAGCTCGTAGAAGTAGTACACGATCACGAACAGGCTGACGATCACCACCGCCAGGAACCCGACCCAGCGCGCATTTGCCGACTGGCGCACGATCCGGGCCGCGCGCTCGGGGTCAGGTCGTTGCGGTGCGCCGAGGGCGGCGCGGAGAAGCGGTCGGCCGGCACCGGGGCGGACGACGGCCGCGGGGCGGGCAGGCGCTCCTCGGTCGGGTGGCCGGGCTGGTCGGTCATCGGTCTCCTCGGTCAGTGGTCCGGAACGTGACGTTCGAGTCTCAGATGCACCCGGTGGGCGTGCGCGGGGGGATGATCCCGGGCTGGCCGACCGCGACGGGCAGCGGGCCGAGCGTGATCTTGCCCGTGTTGATGGTCAGGACGCCATCGCCGTCCACGGTGGTCGCGAAGCGGTCCATGCTCCGCGGCGCCGGACCGTACTGCGGGCCCTGGGCCTTGATGCCCAGCCGGTCGTAGCGCGACCCGTGGCAGGGGCACTCCAGCCAGAAGTTCTTGATGCATGGGTTGGGCTTGCAGCCCAGGTGCGGGCAGCGCTGGTACAGGGCCCTCACGTTCTCGGAGGTGCCGTCACCGTCGTGTCGGCTCCCTGGATGAACCGCTGCTGGGAGGATCGACCAGCACGACAAACGCGCGCGCCGCCTGGTAGTAGGCGGGGAACCCCTCGTCGACCGGCAACCCGGCGTTCGCGGTCTTGACGTCGTCAAAGGTGCCGATCCGGACCTCGCCACCGAACTTGCCCTGGAGGTTCGGCCATAGGAAGCCGATCGTCCCCGCAGTCACCTCGAGCAGCCACAGCCCGATCCCGGCGGCCAGCGAGCCACGCAGGATCTCGCGCCGCGAGATCCCCTGCACCTGTTCGTGGCGCAGGGCTTTGATTGCCTCCTTGGTGAGGGCCTGGGGCTTGTTGGCGGGTTCGACCTGGTAGTTGCTCATCGCGGGGATTCCTTCGGATCAGAGGGCGAAGTGAAGGCCCGGCGTCCCGATCGGGAAGAACGTCAGGTACGGGATGACGAACGAGTAGCCGGGGCCGCGGAAGAAGATCCCGACGAAGGTCAGGAACAGCCCCAGGATGCACACCATCGAGAACAGCACGACGGCCGTCTTCCGCTCGGACGGCCGGATCGCATGGATGTTGCCGCGGTCAACGAACGGCAGCAGCGCCCCGCCGACGGCAACGAAGGTCGGGACCATGACGCCGGCGACGGTGGGGTGGAAGTAGGCGAGCAGCTCCTGGAGACCCAGGAAGTACCACGGCGCCTTGGCGACGGCGGGCGTCACGTTGCCGTTGGCGAGGTCCTCGAGCGGCGCGTTGACGAACAGGCCCATGAGCAGGAGCAGGACGCTCATCATGGCCGCCGCCAGGAACTCGATGGCCAGCAGGTGCGGCCAGGTCATGACCGTGTCGTCGGGCTCCTTCTGGACCCGGACGACCGCATCCTGCTTGACCAGCGCCAGCAGGCGATACGGGCGTGCCGACATCGGCACCCGCTGCTTGTCGATCTCCGTCCGCCGGGTGGGGTCCACCGGCAGGACGACCCGGCCCTCGGTGGGCTGCTTGGTGTCGGTCATCGGATGGCCTCGAGGGCGAGGTCAGAGTGGCCCACTGATCCCACCGTCCTTGCGAATCCTCCAGAAGTGCACGGCGAGGAAGATGGCGGCGACCAGGGGGAACACCATGATGTGGAGCACGTAGAAGCGCAGCAGGGTGTTCTGGCCGACCTCGATCCCGCCCAGCAGGAGCAGCTTCGTCGGCGTGTTCAGCAGCGGCGCATATCCGGCCATGTTGGTGCCGATCGTGATGGCCCAGTAGGCGATCTGGTCCCAGGGCAGCAGGTAGCCCGTGAAGCTGAGCAGGATCGTCAGGAACAGGAGCACGACACCCACGACCCAGTTGAACTCGCGCGGCGGCTTGTAGGCGCCGTGGTAGAAGACCCGCATCATGTGCAGGAAAACGAAGAACACCATCAGGTGGGCCGCCCACCGGTGGATGTTGCGGGTCAGCAGGCCGAACACGACCCGGCTCTGGATGTCCAGGATGTTCGAGTACGCCTGCGTGTCCGACGGGACGTAGAAGAACATCAGGTACACGCCGGTGACGGTCAGGACCAGGAACAGGAAGAAGCTCAGGCCACCGAGGCAGAACGTGTAGGCGAACTTCACGGCGTGCTGCCGCACCCGCACCGGGTGCAGGTGCAGGAACACGTTGTTCATGACCGCGTACGCCCGCGACCGCTCGTCGTTGGGGTACGGGTTGCGGAAGAGGGAGCGCCAGACCGGGCTTCGCCGGATGCTCTGGTCGACCCGCTCGAGGAAACTCACCGGGCTCCTCCTGCCACGCCGGCCGTCCCGGCGAGTTGGGCGTCACGGTACGACTCCTTGTAGAGCCTCCCGTCGCTCGAGATCTCCTGGAGCTCGAACCGCTCCATGGTGATGGCATCGAAGGGGCAGCGCTTGACGCACAGCGCACACCGGATGCACCGCTCCTCGTCGAGGATCATGGCCGCCCCCTGCGACCAGCCGTAGGCCTCCTCGATCTCGGGCAGCAGCCCCTCCGACTTGAGCTGGTTCACGTCCACCATGTGGATGACGCCCTCCGGGCAGACGTCGGCGCACGCGCCGCACAGCACGCATCGGAACGCGTCGAACCAGATGTTGTAGTTGCACATCAGGCAGCGGGTGGACTCGGCCACCGCCGCCGTGCCGTCATAGCCGAGCTCCACCGGCGTGGCGAAGTTGACCGACGGGTCGGTGGACGGCATCCGCGCCGGCAGGTCGACCATCGGGATGTGCTGCCGCGGCAGGACGTCGTACAGCTCGGGCATGTCGTGACGCCAGGAGCTGGTGATCTTGACGTTGGGCGAGACGGTGACATCCGTCCGGCCGGCCAGGTAGCGATCCACGGCGTAGGCGCACTTCTTGCCATGCCCGGCGGATTCGATCAGGGTCGTGGGCCCGGTGACGAAATCGCCGCACGCGAACACGCCACGGACGTTCGTCGCGTAGGTCGCGGGATCCACCTTGATCCGGCCGCGGTTGACCTCGAACGCCGCTTCCACCGGCAGGAAGCTCAGATCCGCGGCCTGCGACACGGCCGGGATCACGGTGTCGGCCGGGACCACGAACTCCGATCCGGGAATGGGCACCGGGGAGCGCCGCCCCGAGGCATCGGGCTCGCCCAGCTTGTTGCGGATGAACCGGACGCCGGTGAGGTGCCCGTCCTCGCCGATGAGCTCCATCGGGCTGACCAGGAACTCGAGGTTGACGCCTTCGCGCTCCGTCTCGCCCAGCTCCTCCTCGTCCACCACCAGCTCGGAGCGCGTCCGCCGGTACGCGATGGTCACGTTCTCCGCCCCGTAGCGCAGGCTGGTGCGCGAGCAGTCCATGGCCGTGTAGCCGCCGCCGATGACGACCACGTTGCGGCCGACCTCCAGCTCCTGCCCCAGGTTGGCCTTCTTCATGAAGTCGACGCCGTACTGGACGCCATCGAGGTCCGCGCCCGGCACATCGAGATAGACCGGGTTCATCGCGCCCGCCGTGATCGCGATCGCGTCGTAGTCGCGCTGCAGGTCATCGAACGGGATGTCGATCCCGATGGTCGTGTCGAACACGAACCTGACCCCCAGCCGCTCGACCAGCCGGACGTCCATCTCGATCGCCTCGCGCGGCAGCCGGAAGGCAGGCACGCCGACCAGCATCGTGCCGCCGCCAAAGGGCAGGCTGTCGAACACGGTCACCTGGAACCCGCGGGTCGCCAGCTCGCGGCTCACCGCGAGGCCCGCCGGGCCGGCACCGACCACGGCGACACGCTCCAGGCGGGGCGTCACCGAGGGCATGACATCGGGGATGCCCGATGCCTCGTGCCACTCGACCAGGAAGCGCTTCATGGCTCGGATCGCCAGCGGCCGGTCGATGTCACCACGCCGGCAGGCTCGCTCGCACGGGGCCGAGCAGACGTACGAGCACATCGCGGCGACCGGATTCGGCTCGCGCGCGAGGATGTACCCCTCCTCGAAGCGGCCCTCCGCGGCGAGGTTGAGGTAGCCCCGGCAGTTGGTGCCGACCGGGCATGCTTCCTGGCACTCGATGTTGCACTGGAGCCAGGAAGCGTCGACCGGCTGGACGAGGAATTCCTGGGTCTGGTCGAGGGTCACGTAGCGGACGCGCCTTTCCTGCGTGAGCTCGGCAGCGGGAATGACGGCGGAGAACGCCGCCACCGGCTCGGAATTTACCAAGCCCACGCTGGTGCTGCACAGCATGGCAGTCCATTGGACCCGTTCGCGCGGTCTGAAGGGACCGGTCGTCGCACGGTACGGGCCGACCGCAGCGCCACGCGGGTCTGCTCGATCGCGGATTTCGGTCGGGCGCGGGCGGCCTGACGGGCCGCGACACCGGTGCCGCCGGCGTCCGCGTCCGATCGGCGATCGTGTTGACGCAGCGGATGCCCGCAGCTACGCTGGCGCCGTTGGGCGACCCGTCTAGCGGCCCGGCATGGGAGTGATGTGAACCCGTCCGAGACTGCCTTCCTGGCCCTCGGCCTAGTCCTTGGTGCTGCGGTCGGCGCGGCGATCGTGGAGGCCATCCGTTCGCGACCCGCTCCCCGTCGTGAAGTCCGGCTGACGATCGCGCCGAACTCCATCCACGCTCGACGGAGCACCACCCTCGCGGACACGATGTCGGTCGGCGACCGACCTCGGGTCCCCGGATCCCCCGAGGACAGCGCGTGGCCGGATCGGTCCGCCCCCGCCTGGCCGGTACCGGGTGGCGCAGCCGCCGCGGCGGCGGTCCTGGGCGGCTATCCTCGAACACGCGTTCCATCGGTCCCCGCGGGTGTCTCGGACGCCGCGGTCGCGATCCCCGTCGATCGTCCCGCCGGGGCGCCGGAGCGCCCCGGCGGGATGCACCACGACCGGGAGGCCGATCCCCCGATGGGCCACGCGGGACAGCGATCCTCCCCGGGAGCCGCGACGGCACCCGGGGCCATCTCCGTCCTCGATCCCGTCGCCCCGCTGACGCCCGCCGAGCTCGCCGCCGTGCGCCCCAGGCCGCCGGCCGATCCAGCTCCGGTGGGGATCCCGTCCACCGCGGTGGGGATCGTGGTGGGTTCGGCGGCCGACCGGGAAGCGCCGTCCGGATCGGGGACACCCCCGGGCGGGCCCCAGGCTGGCTCGACCGGTCAGCCCGGCACGGCCGCGGACCCGTGCGAGTCGCTTCGCGTCCTGGCCCAGGAGCGCTGCGAGGTGGCCACCTCGGCACGCGATCAGGCCCGGGCAGCCGCCGATGCGCTGCGCGATGCCCAGCGCGCCTACGACACGCTGGTGGAGCGGGTCGAGACCGCCCAGGCCCAGGCCGACCCGCGCGCGCTCGCGGCGGCCAAGGAGAACCTCCACCGAGCCTTCCGGGCAGCCAGCGCCGCCGCGATGGATTCAGATGCCGCGGAAGCTGCGGCCCGGGAGTGGCTGGACGAGATCAACCGGCTCAACTCCCAGGCCAAGGATGCGGCCCGCCGGGTCGAGACCGGCAACGCGGAGATGCGTGCGGCGCTGCCGCGGCTGGAGCGCCTGTCGCTCGAGGCCGATGCCGCCCGGATCTCGGCCGAAGGTGCCGAGCAGGCCTGCCGCGACGCCCGCGAGGCCGTGGCTCGCTGCGAGGAGCCACCCGCCGAGGCGGCCGTCGCCGAGACGGCCGCAACCGTCGGTCGACCGCCTGCGCCCTGGCCGGGCATCGGTGGCTGGCCGACCGACGCCGGTCCAGGGGGTGGCGCGGGCGAGCCCGGCGACGCCGAGGACGCAGGCCGCCGCCAGTCCGTGATCGTCCGGATCCTCGATGGCGATCGCGAGACACGGGACCGCCTGATCGCGACCCTCGCCGCCGGCGATGGCGAGGCGACGCGCGCCTGGCAGATGCGGACTCGCCCAGCTGGTTGACGCGATCGACGCCCGCGCCATCGAGGATGGCTACCTCGACATGCCGGAGGACGATCCCTTCTGGGGCATGTTCCCGGCCCGCGAGCGGCGGGAGGTCGTCGGCGCCCTGTCGGCGCTCGGATTCCGGTTCGATGGCCTCGGCGGGTTCGCCGACGAACGCGTTCCCGCACCTCGTGACCTCTCGCTCGCGGTGGGCTATGCGGGTCTCGACCGGATGCGGATCCGGACCTGGCCGCGGGATGCCGAGCTCGGCGCCCTGCTCGCCCGGGCGACGGTTGCCGGGTCCGAGTGGCTGGCCGACCATGGTGGCGACCTCTCGCTGGGCGAGATGGTGGATGCCCTCGGTCCGCGCGCGGCGGACCTCGCCGACGTCTGGAACGCGTGGGGGCGACTCCGCCCCGCGATGCTCGCCACCGACTGACCGGCGGGTCGAGCCTCAGCCTTCGGGCGCAGGCTCGTCCGGCTCGTCGTCCTCGATCACGATCACGCGCAGCGCCTCGGCAGCCCCGACACCGACCCGGCGCGCCCTCCTCGGCCGCCCAGCGACGGATCCGCGGCTCGAGCTGGTCCGGCTGGCGGATCTGGCTGGGGTGGGCGCGCAGCGCGTCCAGCTTCCGGTCGAGCGTGCGGGTCACGTCGATCCAGGCGTTCGGGCGGTTGGCCAGAAGAGGTACAGGCGGCGGACCACGTGCGCAGGCAGGCCATCCCGGGCCAGCCACGGGAACGCCATCGGGTTGCGGGCCGCCGGGTAGACCGCGTCCACGGCCGCCAGGCCGGCCGTGCGATGGTCGGCGTGGTTCACCCCGCCGTCCGAGTAGAACAGCGTCTCCGGGATCCACGGCGAGCACCGCGTCCGGCCGGAACGTCCGGATCTCGCGCACCAGATGCTCGCGCAGGGCGAGGTCGTTGGCCAGGGCGCCGTCCGGCTGGTGGAGGAACGA
Organism: uncultured Chloroflexia bacterium; assembly: GCA_963732805.1. Taxonomy (GTDB): domain Bacteria; phylum Chloroflexota; class Limnocylindria; order Limnocylindrales; family CSP1-4; genus CAIXZV01. The sequence goes on along the minus strand of CAVTAW010000001.1, from coordinate 395,342 downwards.
CACGCCCTCGTAGCCCACGATCCTCGCCGCCTCCTGCTGCTCCGACTCGCGCAGCGTCGCCAGCTCGATCGGATCGGTCTGCCAGTCGTCGGCCCCGGCATCGCCGCTCGTGCAGCACACCAGCCATCCCCGGGAGCCGGCGTCGATCCAGGCCGCGGCCGTTGCCGCGGGCCCGAAATCGGCGTCGTCGGGGTGCGCGACGATGACCATGAACCGCTCGGGACGCCAGGCGTGGACCGTCGGCGCCGGGCTGTCAGCCATGGGTTCCAACCCTCACGAAATCCGTCTCCTGACGAGCGCGTGGACGGCGGTACGGATCCGATCCTGCACCCTGGTTGTGCTAGATTCGCGGCCGAGGCTTCGCTCGTCTCCCCCCACGGGCGAAGCCTCTTATGCTGCCCTGGAGCCGCCCGGGGGCCCGGCGCGGACGGCATTCACCCGGGCCGCGGGACGTAGGACTGGCGAGCGGCGCGGAGGGCGCCGAGCACCTCCTGCGCGTGCCCATCGGCCTTGACGTTGGGCCACAAGGCCGCGATCCGGCCGTCCGGGTCCACCAGGAAGCTGGACCGCCCGATCCCCCAGTACGTGCGGCCGTAGTTCGTCTTCTCGCGCCACGCGCCATACGCGTCGGCCACCGCGTGATCCTCGTCCGAGAGGAGCGTGAACGGCAGCTCGAACTTGGCCCGGAACGCCGCGTGGCTGGCCCCCGGGTCGGGGCTGATGCCCCACACCTCGGCGCCCTCGCCGTCCAGATCCCCGTGCAGATCGCGGAACCCGCAGGCTTCGGTCGTGCAGCCGGGCGTGTCGTCCTTGGGATAGAAGTAGATGACGGTCCAGGCCCCGCGTCGATCCGACAGGCGGTGGATGACGCCGTGCTCGTCGGGCAGGTCGATCCGGGGAGCAGGATCGCCGGGCTCGGGAATGCTCATGGATCCGAGGATAGCCCTGTTGTGGCCGCCGCGGTCTCGACGACCAGGAGGCGGCCCCGCCTCACGCTGACCGAGGCGTCGGCCGTCGTGCGCACGTTGGACAGGCCGCGGGCGGGCCCCGTCAGGAGGGGCTCGTCGTCCAGCGGGTAGCGGAGGCCCCGGGTGGTGATCCCTGCCACGTCGCCACCCAGCGGCAGGAGCGAGACCGTGGACCCGATCCGCCCGGCCAGCGTCCGCGACACGGGCCCGCCGAACGCATCAGGGGCGTGGATCAGCGACACGCGGGTGCCGGCGTCCAGCAGCACGACCTCGATCGTGTCGAGGCCGGGGTGCGCGAGCAGCCACAGGTTTGCGAGCGCATGGTCGAGCCGCTGCCCGCCCAGCGCGCCCAGGACGGTGACCCTGGTCGCCCCCCGACGCACCGCTTCGAGCAGGGCGAGCTCCGCGTCGGACTCGTCCTTGTCCGTCGGCGCCCGCCGGATCGGCAGCCCGGCGGCCTCCGCCTGCCTGACCCGTTCCGGATCCAGCGAATCCAGGTCCCCCACCAGCACGTCGGGCTTGAGGCCCAGCCGCTCGGCCCGAACGAGGCCCCCGTCGGCGGCGACGACCAGGTCGATCCCCGCGTCCCAGCCCGGCCAGGCCGCGTCGAGCGACGCGCGGACCGGAACGTCTCCGTCCGCGACGACCACGGCATGGTGGTGCCGTGCGGACGACGCCCGGGGGTTGGACCGCGGCGCATCGGGGTGCATGGCGGCGATCCTACCGCGATCGTCCGCGTGCGCTTCGCGCGTCATCGTCGTGGAGCCGCTCATGTAGACTCCGGCCGTGTCCGAGCCTGCGCTCCCCTCACCGATCCAGCGTGTGGTGGATGCGGCCGCCCGCAAGGGCGTGACGCTCGACATCCACGTGTTCGCCGAATCCACGCATACCGCCGCAGACGCCGCCGCAGCCGTGGGCGCGGAGCTCGGCCAGATCGTGAAGTCCCTGGTCTTCGTGGCCCCGGGCGTGGACGACGAGCTCGAGCCCATCGTGTGCCTCGTGTCCGGTCCGAACCGCGTGGACCTGGGTCGCCTGGCGGCCGTCAGCGGCGAACCGGACGTGCGCCGCGCAACCGCCAACGAGGCCCGGGAGCTGACGGGGTTCACGATCGGCGGCATCCCCCCGATCGGCCACAGCCGGCCGGTGCGGGTGATCATGGACCCCGATCTCGGCCGGTTTCCGGCGGTGTGGGCGGCTGCCGGGACGCCCAACGCGGTGTTCCCGGTCCCGCCGGCCACCTTGCGTGCGCTGTCCAACGCGCACGTGGCGCCGATCTGCGAGGAGCGACGGCAGGCGGACGTCCTGGCCGAGGGCGCCGGTCTCACCGGCAACCGACCCGCCTCCCAGAACGCCGGCGCCTGACCGGCGCCCGACCCGCCATGGCGACCGAGCCTCGGCACGCGGTCATCGCCTTTCCCGGCGGCCTGCGCGCCAGCCTGCGGTGGGCGGGAAGCGGCGGTGCGGCCGCCGTGTTCGCGCTCAGCGAAGCGGGAGGGCCGCTGTCGGATCTCGGTCCGCTGACCGGGCCCGATCCGGACCGACGGTGTCGGGCCGAGGTCCGTGTCGATACCCCCGAAGGGCCGTGGACCGTGCGCCTGGCGTCCATGATCAGCGACGAGCCGGCGGGGCTCCTCTGGGACACCGAGGGCCTGCTGGTCCTCAAGTACGGCTTCCACGCCTACGGCGCTGGAGGCGCGCACGGGCGAGCTGCGCTGGAGCCACCGGTCCGCATCCCCCATCCTGGTGGTGCTTGGCTCCTCGCGCCTGCCGCACGTGCTGGTACAGGCCGAGATCGAGACCTTTGCCATCGAGGCCGACGGCGAGGTCGCCTGGCGCGTGGCCCACACGGACGTGGTGACCGCTGCTGAGCTGGTCGGCGGGCGACTGATCCTGACCGGATTCGACGGCCAGGTCCGGGCGATCGACCCCGGCACGGGCCGCGAAGCAGGCTGACCGCGCCCGGTTGGCGGAGCCCGCCGGGAGCAGACCGACCGTCGCGGTGGACGGGCGGTGGACAACTCGCATGCGATCGGGTGGTCGGGGGTGGATAAGGGCGTTGACCCGGCCCGTCCGTCCCCATAGCGTTGATTCCAGCCCGAAGGGGCCGAGCGATGCTAACGGCGGCGATGACATCAACGCCCACGCGTCGAGTAGGTTCCTTCGGGCTGTTGATTCCCCCGCGCCGCGCCGTCGCGCGCCCGTCGGCACGCGCCGGCCTCGTCACGCGGCCTCGCGCGGTGCTGCGGCTATCATCCCCGCGTGATCCCCGTGTTCCTCGTCCTGGCCGGTCTCGTGCTGCTCGGCGCCGGCTGGCTGCTGCTGCGCCGGCTGGGCGAGGGCAGCCGGGTGGGAAGGATCCTGGCGTCGACGCGCGCGATCCCCGTCGCCCAGGCCGTGCAGCTGGCCGAGCGGGGGACCGTGCGCTACGTGGGCGTCGCGGGTCGGATCGATGCCGAGCTAGCCCTTCGAGGACGAGCACCATCGGCCACTGGTCTATCGCAGGAGCCGCCTCGAGACCCGCACCGGCAGTGCGTGGACGGCAGTCGAGGACCGGCGCGAGATCGCTCCGTTCGAGATCGTGGACGGTCTCGACCGCATCGCGGTGGACGCCGAGGCGCTCGACGACGGGCTGGTCGTCGTCATCCGCGAGGCCGAGGGAACCGCTGCCGAGGTGCCGGAGCGCGTCCCGGACGACCTTCCTGGCGCCACGCCGGTCCGGCTCCGTGTCCGCCAGGTGAGCAGCGTGGAGCACGCCCTTGCCCTGGGCGTCCCCGCGCTCGACCCGGAGCGTGGTCCGCTCCTGGGCCCGGGTCTCGGCCGGCCGCTGATCCTGACCACCCTCGAACCGGCCGAGGCCATGCGAGTGCTGGCGGTCGATCGACGCGGGACGACGCGGGTCGCCGCCGCGGTGCTCGCGCTCGGCCTCGCCTCGGCGATCGTCGGCATGGGCTGGTGGGTGGTCGATGCGATCGCCTGACCGGCGACCCTTGAGCCGTGCGGTCGCGACGGCCGGCGTGATCGCGCTCGTGCTGTGGGCGATCTGCGTCCTCTGCCTGCCGGCCGCTGTGCTCGCTGCCACCCCCACCCCCTCGCAGCCGGGCGTCGGCGACCCTCGCAGCTCGGGACAGGGGCCCGGGCTGGTGGGCGACCCGCTGAGCGCGATCCTGGTCGTGGCGGCGGTGGCGATCCTCAGCGTCGGCGCGACGCTGCTCTACATCAGGGCCACGGGGGGTTCTCGCGACGCTGGGACCCACTGATCGCGCGGCACCGAGCGTGATGAGAACAACGTCCTATTGTCAATTGCTGTGAAGTCGCGGACAGTTGTCCCAACCCGCGATGCTTGCCAAATCCCACATGCCGACGACCGCCCTTCGAACTGCCCGCCCCGGCGACGCGACGCTCTCGGTCACGAAGGCGGCGCGGGTCCTCGGCGTGCATCCGAACACCGTGCGGGCATGGAGCGACGCCGGCCGGCTGCGCTACTACCGGATCAACGATCGCGGCGATCGCCGCTACCGCCTGGCTGATCTGCAGCGCTTCCTGGCGGCTGCCGTGTCGCCGGCCTCGGCCGTGACGGACACGGTCGCGCGCGGCTCGCGGCGGGACGGGCACGAAACGACCATGCTGACCGAGTCCCCCGCTGGCGTCGACCTGCTGGCCGACCTGGCCGAGGTCGCGTCGTTCCCCAGCGGCCTGGACCAGTCGCTCGAGGAAGCGTGCCACCTCATCCGGCTGACCACCGGAGCCGCGCTCGTAGGCATCTGGGAGCGCCGGCCGGGCGGGCTGGTGCCGCGGGCGCTCGACGTCGAGGGCCCCGGCATCACGGCGACGCGCGCGGTCCCGACCGGACGCAACCTGTTCACCCAGGCGCTCGAATCCCCGGAGCCCGTACATGCACGCCCCGGCTCTGACTCCCCTGGCCCGCTGCTGGGCATGGGCACCGACGAGCTGGTTGCCCGGATCCCGGGCGGCGAGCGGCCCTGGGGCGTGCTGGTGATCGCCGGGGCGGTGCAGCTGGGCCGCGACGACGGCCAGCGGCTGGCGCGGGCCATCGCGCGGACGCTGGGGGTGCTGATCCGGGGCGCCAGCGCGTCGGAACAGGCGACCGGCCGCCTGCGCCGGTCTGAGGCGCTCCGGCGCGTCGCCACCGACCTTGCCTCGCGCCTGGACGTGGGCGACGTGGTCCGGGATCTCGGGGATCATGCCCGGGTCCTGTTCGGCGCGGATCGGGTCGGGGTCGTGCTCCGCGATCCCGACGGCCGCGTGTCCTCCCCCGGCGGCAGCGGCTTCTCGGAGACCTTTCTCGGGCTCGTCCGCAACCTCGAGGAGACCCGCGGCACCCAGGGCGAGTTCCCGTCGCGGCGTCCGATGCTGCTGCTGGGACCGGACGCGCCCCGGTCCGCGAACCCGCTCCGTGCGGCGGCCATCCAGGAGGGCGTCGACACCCTGCTCGCCGCGCCCCTCGTCGACGGCCACCAGGTACACGGCATGCTGTACCTCGCCCACGATCGGCCCTACGCCTGGCGTCCGGCCGATCTCGATGGCGCCGAGGCGCTCGCCGGCGACGCCGCGATCGCGGTCCGATCGGCACGCACGTTCGGCCGCATGGCGGCCTGGGCCGCGCAGCTCCAGTCCATCCAGCGGCTTGGCGCGAGGCTGTCGGGCCTCACCGACGTGCGCGAGATCGGGCACGCCATCGCGACGGAGCTCCGCCAGCTGATCGACTACCAGAACGTCCGCGTCTACCGCACGCGGGGCGAGGAACTGATCCCGGTCGCGATGCTGGGCCAGGGCCAGGTCTACTCGGACGAGACGGTGGACAAGCTCAAGGTCGGGATGGGCGAGGGCATCACCGGCTGGGTCGCCCGGTTCCGCGTTCCCCAGCTCGTGGACGACACCGCCAACGATCCGCGCGCCGTGACCATCCCCGGCTCGGACCCCGAGATCGACGAGTCGATGCTCCTGGCGCCGATGGTCCACGAGGGGCTCTGCCTGGGCGTGCTGGTGCTGGTCAAGCAGGGTCTCCGCCAGTTCACCGAGGACGACCTGCGACTGCTGGTCATCTACGCGGCATTCGCCGCGCAGGCGATGGCCAACGCCGATGCCGCCGATCAGCTGCGGGGCCAGTCCAAGGCACTGGAGCGCCAGCTGCTCGCCCAGCGCGAGCTGATGCGGACGACGGAGTCCATCCTCACGACCCTTGACCAGCGTGCGGTGATGGAGCTGATCGCAGACCGCCTCGGTGCCCTGATCCAGTGTGACAACCTGGCGATCGAGGTCGTGGAACAGCCGACCGGGCTGCTGGTGCCGCTGACCGCCAGGGGCATCCACGCGGAGGAATTCCTCACGCCCTGGGAGCCGGGCGAGCAGGGCCTCGCGACCTGGGTCGTGGACCACAACGAGCCGGTCCTCGTGGCGGACGAACGGCGGGACGAGCGGGTGAACCACTTCCGGACGACCGGCGAGATCGACGGGAGCCTGATCGTCGTGCCGCTCATCGGGCCACAGGGGGCCGCCGGGGTGCTGACCCTGGAGCGGCTCGGGATCGAGACGCCATTCGACGAGCAGGAGTTCGACCTGGTCAAGCTGTTCGCCGGCCAGGTCTCGATCGCGCTGCGCAACGCGGAGATCTTCCACGCGACGGAGATCCGGGCGAGGACCGACGACCTCACCGGCCTGCTCAACCACCGCACGTTCAAGGACCGCCTTGCCAAGAGTGTGGCGGCCGGCGAGCCGTTCGGCCTCGTGATGATCGACCTCGACGAGTTCAAGGGCGTCAACGACTCGCTGGGCCACCAGGCCGGGGACCGGCTGCTCCAGGACATCGCCGCGGCGATCCAGGGGGCTGCCCGCGACACCGATGCCGTGTTCCGCTACGGCGGCGACGAGTTCGCCGTGATCCTGCCGCGGAACGACGGCGAGGGTCTCCTGTCCGCGGCCGGGCGCATCGGGGCGGCCGTGGCGGGCGTCGGGGACGAGGGCTCGGCGTGGTACGGCGAGGGTGTGCAGGTCGCCGCCTCGATCGGCACGGCCGCCTTCCCGGCCGACGGCGACCGGGCCGAGGATGTCCTGCTCGCGGCGGACCGGGCCTGCTTCGTCGCGAAGCGACGGGGCCGCGGGCGCGTCGCGACCGCGTCCGAGGGCCGAGCCCGGGCGCGCAAGTTCACGCTGTCCGAACCGACGCCGGTCGACCCGCCGAGCCCGCTGCACGAGGCCCGGCAGGCCGAATCCGCGACCGCCACGTCGCCCGTGTAGGCGATCGTCACGGGTCTCGGCGGATGGCGTCACAATCGGGCAAGGGAGGAACCCCGGTGTCTCGGTCACCCCGCCCGCCGCACGGCCCCGCCGCACGCCAGGCCCTGACGCCGGGGGCACGCATCGGCGCCGCCGCCCTGCCGGTGGCGGTTCTCCTGTTCGCGGTCGCCATCGGCGGATGCCTGCCCGCGTCGGTCCGACCGACGCCCCCGCCGACACCGACGCCCACGCCCGCGCCGACCGCCCCGCCCACACCCACGCCGACACCCGGGCCCCCGACCCCCACCCCGGCGCCCACGTTCGCCCTGTACACCGTCAAGCGCAACGACACGCTGATCTCGCTGGCTCGCCGGTTCAAGACCGACGGGCGGAGCATCGCGTACTGGAACCGCGACAGCTACCCGTCGCTCGACCCCGAGTCGGCCAGGTACCAGCCGAACCGCCTCGAGGTCGGGTGGGTGCTCAAGATCCTGCCCGGGCAGAAGTACGTGCCGCCGGACAACGACGGCGAGACGGGCGAGCAGGTCACGCCGACGCCGGACGATGAGCTCGACTTCGACGCATCGGCCAGTCCGGGCGCCGGCGCCCCGCCCCACGCCGGGGGGAGCGCGGCCCCGTAGCCGGTATCCTGCGCGGCATGTCGCCCTCCGCCCGGAACGCCCCGCGCATCCTGGTCGTGCTCATGGTGGCGGCCGATCAGGCGGAGCCCGAGATCGCCGCCCGCAAGAACGCGCTATACGTGGACAGCGTCGCGCGTCATGGCGCCGAGCCGATCGCCCTCGACGCCGCCGCCTCGCAGGCGGAGCGGGAGCGCGCGTTCTCGACGATGGACGGGCTGCTGCTCACCGGGGGCGCGGACCTGGACCCGATCGCGATACGGCGAGCCGAACGACGGGTCGCACGGCATGGAGCCGGAGCGCGACGAGCTCGAGGCCGCGGCCTGGGCGGTGGCCGAGTCGCGCGAGCTGCCCGTGCTGGGGATCTGCCGCGGGTTCCAGGCGATGAACGTGTTCGCCGGGGGACGCCTGCTCCAGCACATCGAGGGTCATGCGGGCGCCGGGTGGGGCCACGGTCCCGCGCACACGCATCCGCTCCGACTCGTGCCCGGCACCCGGCTTGCCCGGATCCTGTCGCCGGCCAATGCCGGCGGCAGCGTCCTCACCGTGAACAGCTACCACCACCAGGCTGTCCGCCCGGCGGATCTCGCCCCGCGGTTTGCGGCGTCCGGGCTGTCGCCCAGCCCGGTGGGCGACCTGGTGGAGGGTTTCGAGAGCACCGGCGGCCCGTTCCGGATGGCCGTCCAGTGCCACCCCGAGCGCCAGGAGTCCACGCCCGCGGCGTTCGAGCGACTGTTCGCGTTCTTCGTGGACGCGTGCCGGGGACCGGCCACCAGCCGCTGACATCGGGCGGCGTCCCGGCCGGCGGCGATTGCCTCGCGCGTGATCTACAGCCGGCCGGCCTCGATGATGCGGTTGAGGAACTGGCGCGTGCGCGCCTCGCGGGGCTCGGCGAACATCTGCGCGGGTGGTCCATCCTCGAGGATGCGGCCGTCGTCGAGGAAGCACACGCGGCTCGCGATATCGCGGGCAAAGCCCATCTCGTGGGTGGCGATGAGCATCGTCATGCCGCCGGTCGCCAGCTCGCGGATGACGCTCAGGACCTCGGCCACCAGCTCCGGGTCGAGCGCGGAGGTGACCTCGTCGAGCAGCAGCAGGTCGGGCTGCATCGCAAGCGCCCGGACGATCGCGACCCGCTGCTGCTGGCCGCCGGACAGCCGGTCCGGGTAGTCGCGGGCCTTGTCGGCGAGACCGAAGCGCTCGAGCAGGGCGGTCGCGTCGGCCATGGCCTCCGGGCCCGCGCCGGCCGAGCGCCTTGCGGGGCCCGAGGGTGACGTTGTCGATGACACGCATGTGCGGGAACAGGTTGAACGACTGGAACACGATGCCCGACCCGGCGCCGGATCCGGTCCACCTTGACGCCCCTGGCGGTGATCTCCTCGCCCTCGATCAGGATCCGGCCCGCATCGATCGGCTCGATCAGGTTGATGCACCGCAGCAGCGTCGATTTGCCGCTGCCCGAGGCCCCGATGAGCGCGATGACCTCGTGCTCGGCGACGTCGAGGTCGATGCCGCGCAGGACCTTGAGCTTCGCCGAACGACTTGCGGAGGCCCTGGACCGCGAGCGCCGGCGCGCCGTGCCGCGCGTCGCGTGCCATGGGGCGCCGCCAGCCCGGCCGGTCCGGCGCCGCTGCTCGCGCGCGAGCGAGCCAGTCTGTGAACCGGGCCAGCGGGATCGTGACCACGAGGAACACCAGCGCCGTGGCAAGGAGGGCGTGAAGTTGAAGCTCCGCCTGCTGGAGGATCGTGCTCTGGCGGAAGATCTCGACGACGCCGATGTAGGACACCAGGACGGTGTCCTTCTGGAGCCCGATGAAGTCGTTGAGCAGGGGCGGGATCACCCGTCGGACGGCCTGCGGAACCACACGTAGCGGAGCGCCTGGAACTCGGCTCAGCCCCAGCGAGCGAGCGGCGGCATCCTGGCTCGGATGGATGGACTCGATCCCGGCCCGGTAGACCTCGGACACGTAGGCCGAGTAGAGCAGCGTCAGCGCGCAACACGCGCCCAGAAGAACGGGTCGGTCGGGCACGCCCGGGATGCCGAGCCCGGGGATGCCGAACCCGAGCATGAAGATCACCAGCAGGCCGGGCAGGGCGCGGAACACGTCGACGTAGACCGTGGCCATGAGCAGCCGGACCGGGAAGAACACCGGCCCCGGCAGGCTGCGCATGACCACGGCGAGCAGCAGGCCCGACACGAGGATCAGCACCTCGGCGATCAGGAACAGCTGGACGTTGACCCAGAACTTCGACGACGACCTTGGGCAGGGACTCCGGCGAACAGCCTGGCCGTTGAGGAAGACGTGCCGGAACGCGGTGCCAGCCGGGCGCGTTGACCGACGACCACGCGCGAGCAAGCCGAACACGACGACCGTGCTGGCCAGGATGCGACCAGGTCGAGCGGCCGCCCGCGCCCGGCGCGGCAACCCGGGCCCGCCGATGGCCGGCGCGCAGGCCCGGCCCCGGGCGTTGCGCGGACCCCCGAGCGTCATCGCGTGGTCAGGGCTGGAAGACCGGCGCGCTCGCCTTGTCGGCAGCCACTCCTGCGTGATCGCGTCGAGCGTGCCGTCCGCCTTCATGGCGGCGATGGCGCCGTTGACGCACGGGGTGAGCGGGCTGTCCTTTGGCCAGCACGATGCTGAAGTGCTCCGGCGTCGGCGCCCGGTCGGCGGCGCGAACTGGCCCACGATCACGCCGTTGTCCATCTGGGCGGCCGTGATGTAGAAGGCGGTGGGCAGGTCGACCACGATGCCGTCGATCTGCTTTGCGTTGAGGCCGGGATCGCGGCGTCGTTGGTGTTGTAGACCGACGCCTCGGCTGGTCGGCTGGATGATGTTGGTGATGTGTGTAGCTGGTCGTGCCCGTCTGGGCGCCCAGCTTGAAGTCCTTGAGGCCGGCGACCGATGTGACCTTGGTGATCGGCGTGCCGGCGTTCGCGACCAGCGCCTGGTTGACCGTGTAGTAGCCGTCCGACATGTCCACGGCCTGGGCCCGCTCGGGCGTGTACGAGACCTGGTTGATGTCGAAGTCGAACGGTCTTGGGGCCCGGGCGCATACGAGCTGTCGAACGGGACGTAGATCCAGGTAACCTGGTCCTTGGTGAAGCCCAGCTTGTCGGCGACCGCGTAGGCGACGGCGCTCTCGAAGCCCATCCCGTTGGTCGGGTCACCCAGCTCCCACGGATCGGGCGACGTTGCCGCTGTCCGAGCGGCTCGAAGTACGGGGGGTAGGCGGGGTTGTCGGTGCCGATCGTCAGGGTGCCTGCCACCTTGACGGCCAGGTTGTCCGTGGCGCACGCATCCGGCGTCGGCGTACGGGGTCGCCGCCGTGGTCGGAACGGGGGTGGTGACGGCAAGGGATGGCGGGCGACGGCGTGGAACCGCCGCTCGAGCAGGCCGCCGCGACCGAAGCGACGAGGGCGAGGGCGGTGACGCCCTTCACGATACGCATGGCAGCTGATCTCCTCCTGGGTTGCCCGGCGGCAGTGTACCGGTCGCCGGGCCGTCGATCTGCCCGTGAGACCGGGGGGCGCACCGGACTCGCGGACGCCCGGGGCCTGAACGTCCGAAGCGACGCCGGGAGGAGGTCGGCGTCGCTTCGGAGGATGCCGGCGGCGACGGGAGGAGGAGGGACCGCCGTCGCCGGGATGGTTCGGTTTCGGGTACTGCACCGTGGTGCGGTGGGCTCACTATGGTGCCGGGGTCCGGCCGATCGATGACCCGGGAGTCCCGGGCGCTGCGGGTACTTTGCGGGCGCGGGGCGCCCGGCTGGGTAGACTCGCGCCGTGCGCGTGCGGACGATCGAGCTGCGGATCCTGGGGGTTCGCTGGTCGGCGCTGTGGTTCGCCGTGTTCGTGCTGCTCCTGGCCGGCTACCATCCGGGCGGTCCGGCCGACCTCGCCGTGGGCCTGGCCGCCGTCGGGCCCGATCCTGGTCGCCCTGGCGTCGGTTGCCTGGCCCCCGGTCGCCCGCGGCGATCGCCCGTTCGCCGCCATCGTCTGGATCGCCCTCGCCGCCATCCTGCTCCTGCTCCCGTCCATCATCGGGGTCATGTCCCAGCTCGCCGGCCTCGGACCCGCAGACCCTCCTGCCGTCGCCCGAGGCGGCGTACCCGTGGCTGCTCGCACTCATCGCGACTGCGCTGGTTCGCCGGCCTGGGCATCGCCCGGCGGCGGTTGGGCGAGACGGCGCATCCGCCGCCGCCGCGCTCGTCGTCGGGCAGCGCGGCTGCGGCCTGGCGATGGTGCTCGCCGCCGGGTCGCTGTTCAGCGTGACGGCCATCGTGAACGAGCTGGCGCTGGGCAACCGTCCAGCCATCGCCTCGCGCTTCGGCCCGACCGACCCGGAGCTCGAGCCGCCCGACTGCTGGCGGTTCCCTGAAGGCCGGGTACGACCGCACGCGCTCGAGCTCCACATGGACGCCTCCGTCGACGACCGCCGGACCGGCCAGGTGGTGATCGAGGGCATCCGGAACGGGGCGAACGTGCACTGGAGCGGGTTCGCCGCCACGGCGCTCATGGTGGGCCAGCTCGGCGTCACCCGGATCTGGCCGGACGCCTGGCAGCGGATGCCCGGGACGGGCTGGTACCCGACCGGCCTGGGCCGCGTGACGGGCAGCGATCTCGACCGGCAGCTGGTCCTCGAGGCGCTGACCCCCGACAACCGGTCTGTTGCCGAGGACCGCGGGCTGGCGTTCATCGAGGGGGCGCGGGCCAGGCACTGCCGGGTCACCATCGACGGTGACACGCTCGGCTTGCGCTGCCGGAGATCTCGCTCCTGATCGGCGGCGCCGGACATCTCCCGCTGGCGTGCCGACCTCGACTACTGGGTGTTCACCGACGGGGAGCTGGGCCAGGTGGACGGGCGGGCGACGGGTCCGGCCAGCGAGCTGGCGCCCGACGCTCTGCTGGCGACCGTCCGGTTCCGGCTGACGGCCGTGGATCGTGGCCTGCCGATCACCGTGTTTCCACCGATCCACTAGACGAGGAGGGACGTCCACACCATGGCCGACGATCCGGACGCTCCGGGCCTTGACGCCGAGGACGGTGAACGGCTGGAGGGCAAGCGCGATCGCCTGGCTCGCCTGCTCAGCGTGCTCCGCGTCCTCCACGCCCATGGGGAGGCCGGTGTCAGACCCGGCGAGATCGCACGGCGGACGGGGATGGCGACCCGGACTGTCTATCGCGATCTCAAGGCGCTCGAGTCGGAGATGCGGGTTCCCCTGTGGAGCGAGAACGGACGCTGGGGTGTCCAGCCCGATGCGTTCCTGCCGCCCCTGCGGCTGACCCTGCCCGAGGCGATGGCCGTGTTCCTGTCAGCCCGCCTGGTGACCCGCTACGCCGACAAGTACGAGCCCAACCTCGCCTCCGCGTTCCAGAAGCTGGAAGAGGGCCTGCCGGACGCACTGCGCGAGCACGTCGAGCGAACGCTGGACGACCTCGCCCGACGCCGCATCGACGCTGCGTTCAACCGGCACGTCGAGGACCTGACGCGGGCGTGGGCGGAGCGGCGCGTCGTCCGGTTCCGGTACGCGCCGGCCCACTACGCCGGGTCCGAACGCGAGCCCCGCTGGGCAGAGGTTCGTCCCTACCTCCTGGAACCGTCGCTGGCAACCCACGCGCTCTACCTCATCGGCCACGACGAGACCCGCGACGCGATCCGGACGTTCAAGGTGGAGCGGATCCTGGACCTGTCGCTGACGCCCCGGACGTTCTCGGCACCCGAGGCCGGCGCACTGGCTGCGACCCTGGGGCGCGCATGGGACATCATCGCGGACCAGCCAGAGACGGAGGTCGTGCTGCGGTTCACGTCCGCAGTCGGGGCCCGGGTACGAGAGGCGACCTGGCATCCGAGCCAGGAGGTGCGTGAGCAACCGGACGGGTCGCTGGAATGGCGCGCGACGGTCGCCGGGACCATCGAGATCCGGCTGTGGATCCTGTCCTGGGGCGACGAGGTGGAGGTGCTGGAGCCGGCGGCGCTCCGCGAGGACGTCGCGGGGACGCTGCGCCGGGCAGCGGCACGGTACGGGGAGGGCTGAGGGGGTTCCGGCGCGGGCTCGATACGCCGCTGGCCGGGCCTCAACGGTCCGGATGGCCCATGACCCTCGGGACCCCTTGGCCAGGCCGCGCCCCGGCGGTCTGCGGTACTCTGGCGACCTTCACGTGCTGTCGGCCGGGACCCAGCACTCCGGGAGGTTGAGTTATCGACGCCGACACGCACCCCTGCCTTTTCGTGCGTCCGCGGACCCATCGCCGGTTGGGCCTGCTCCTCGTCGTCGTCCTTGCCGCGGCGACCTTCCTGGGCGCTCCCCCCGCTCCCGCGAGCGCGTCCACGGCCTCGTCCATGGCCCAGAAGGTCCTGGCCCTGATGAACCGGGATCGGGTGGCGCGGGGCCTCGTGCCATATCGCCAGTGGACGCCCCTCAACGCCGTCGCCACGAGTCGCGCCGCCACCATGGCCTCGGTCAACATCCTCTCGCACGACGCGGCTGGCAGCATCGGCAGCGCCCTGTCGGCCCGGGGCGCCCAGTGGTTCAAGTACGGCGAGATCATCGGGACCTCGAACGCCAAGTGGGGCAGCAAGGCGGCTGCGCACATCTACTCGATGTGGAAGCAGAGCTCCGCCCATGCCGCGCTGATGTTCAGCACATCGTTCAACTACATCGGGCTGGGCTTCTCGTACCGCTCGAGCAATGGCACGACCTGGGCATCGGTGCTGTTCACGGAGTCCAAGGACCATACGAGGCCCGTGGCCACGCACGTGAGGGTGTCGGGCAGCGGCACGACGGTCGGGCTCCCCTGGTCGGGGTACGACCGGCGGCTCCAGACCCATACGGCCGGGCTTCGCTCGTTCGACGTCCAGATCCGGCGGGACAGCGGGACGTGGCGGACGATCCGGAACAACACCACCGCCACCCGTCTCACGTTGCGCCATCGCAAGCATGGCCACTGGTTCTGGTTCCGTGTCCAGGCCGCCGACCGTCGGGGTAACCTCTCGAAGTGGACGAAGCCGGTTCGAGTCTGGGTGCCCTAGCCGTCCGACCCTGCAGGCCGGCATGGGCGCCGGCTGCCGTTCGCCGCAGTCAACCTGATCAGCGACCCGATCCACCGCTACGTCGAGCTGACCAAGCGGCTGGCCCCGGCCGAGGCCCGGGCGGCCGACCTGCAGCCCGAGGACGTCGCCGAGGACGACCTGCTCGACACCGCCTGGGTCCAGCGGCTGCGGCGCATCAGCCAGCTCCAGAGCGCACGCTGGGTGTTCCCCACCGCCGAGCACTCCCGGTTCACCCACGGACTGGGCGTGATGCACGAAGCGGGGCTCTGGGCCCGGTCCCTGTATCCCAGCCTTCGCGCGTCGCTCGCCGTCGCTGCGCCGGCCGAGCCGCTGCCATCCGAGGGGCTGGTTGTCGAGACCCTGCGCATCGCGGGCCTGCTGCACGACGTCGGGCACGGGCCCTTTGCGCACTTCTTCGACGACCGCTTCCTGTCCGAGCTTCCCCGCACCGGCCGATCCGCGCCGGCCGGGCGCCAAGTCGCTCAGTCACGAGGACCTGTCGCAGCTGATCATCGAGCGCGAGCTGGCGTCGCTCATCCGCGGGCTGCGTCGAGCTCCGGGTGGCGTCCCCGAGCGCGACCGGTTCGCCGACGGCGAGGCGATCGACCCGCGCTGGGTCTCGTTCCTGGTCTCGAAGCCGCCGCTTGCGGACGCGTCGATGCCCACCTGGGTCCGGACGCTCCAGCCCCTGCTGTCCGGGGTGTTCACCGTCGACAACCTCGACTACGTCCGGCGCGACGCCTACCTGACGGGCGTCTCGATGGGCCCGGTGGACGCGGAACGACTGCGTCGGTACGCCTTCGTCTCGGAGCGCGGGTTGACCCTCTACGAGTCGGGCGTCGGCGCCCTCGAGATGTTCCTCACCGCGCGGCTGTTCATGTACCAGCACGTCTACCTGCACCGCACGGTGCGGGCGATCGACCTGGACCTGGCCGACGTGTTCGCGCCGTCGATCCGGGCCGTGTTCGGCGAGGGTCGCCTGCCGAGCGGCTGGGCGCGTTCGCCGACCTCGACGAATACGCCCTGCTCCATCAGGCGGCGCTGTGGGCGCGCGGGGAGCACCTGTCCATCGAGCCGCGACCGGGCGACGGCACCGTGACCGCGACCATCGCCGATGGATGGCGGGCGATCCTGCTCCGGCGTCCGCGATGGCGGTCGGAGCACGAGATCCGGCTGGAGTCGGAGACCGGCGCATGGCCGGCTTCGGCCCTGGCCGAGCTCGGACCGGATGTGCCGGACCAGGTCATGGTGGACCTCACCGGGGTCGATGCACGCCCGGGCGCCGACAAGCCGGCCGCACTGGTCATCGAGCGCCGGGATGGCGGACCCGGTCCGCTGCTACGCGAGGCGCTCGGCCGCCTCCCGGCGTGGCTGCTGGTCGGGAGGCGATACCGGCGAGTCGCCTGATCCTGCGGGACGGGGGCCCGCCGCGAGCGTGCCGGTGCCGGTCAGGATCCGGCGTCGGCGCTGTCGACGGGAATGCCGGCGCTGGCGCGAGGCTTCGGGACCTTCGGCGCGTTGATGCCGGGCTTGGGCGGCAGCACCAGCAGCGGATCGATCCGGGCGATCTCGGCCGCCGGCAGCTTCATCCGCTTCGCGACGTCGCGCCGCAGCCGGAAGGTTGCCGTCTCGAGTGGCGAGAACAGGCCGTAGTGGAGGTGGCAGCCTGACGCATGACCGGTTGCGCCCTCGTAGCCCAGCAGCTGGCCGGCATGGACCACCTGCCCGCGCTTGACCACGATCCGGCCGAAGTGTGCGTACATGCTGCGGTAGCCGTTGCCGTCGTCGATGACGACCACGATCGGCAGCTCGAACCACAGGTGCTTGGCATCGAGACGCCGCAGGTACGGTTCGAGGCTGCCGACCCAGCCCATCTGCCGGTCGAAGTGGCGTCCCGCGGCGAGCACGGTCCCGGCGTGGGCAGCGGTGATGCGATCACCGCAGAACGTCGCGAGATCGACCCCATCGTGGAACCGCTCGCCCGCCACCATCCGGGTTCCCCAGACCGTCGGACCGAACGGGAGCGTGAGGCGGGGGTGGGCGATCGGCCAGGTGTAGCCGGTGAGCGTGGCGATCGGGGGCGCGCCGATCACGGGGTACGGATCGAACATGAATGCGGAGCGTGGCGGCCACCAGACGGGCGAGGTTCTCGAGGCGGGTGAGGGGGAGGCTTCCGGGGCAGGAGTCGCGGGCGAGGGGGGCATCGTGGCTGCCGCCGCGGTTCCGGGGGGCGTCGGGGTCACGACCGGATCGCTCGCACGCGGGGTCGGCGATGCCGCCGCTGCGATCCCGGGGGCGATCGCCGTCGGTTGCTGACCCGCGACCGCGCCCTGCCCGACCTGGTCGCTCACCAGGTCCAGGACCTGGCCGCGAGGTGTTGCCGCGGGCAGCGCGAGGATCACCGCGCAGGCGCCGACCACCGCCAGCAGCGCGCGGCGCAGGTGCCTGGGACGCCGTGACGGTCGGGCGTAGAGATAGGGCACCGCCGGAGTGTGCCGCACCCGGGCACACCGCCGCAAGCGCGTGCGTCCGGGACGCAGCCCGGCGGCGCGGGTATCATTCCCGCGCCGCGCGCCCGTAGCTCAGTGGACCAGAGCATCGGTCTTCGGAACCGAGTGTCGGGGGTTCGAATCCCCTCCGGGCGCGCCATTTGTCCTGGATCGCGACATCGGTGCCACATGTGTGGCGTCATCGGCGATGCCAGTGATCCACCGGCCTGGCGGGACCACGGCTGTGTCAGCCGGGTCTCCCTTCGCCGCGCGGTCCAGAACCTCTGGCCCGGGCGGTCGAGATCGCGGCGGGATCGTCGGTCGGAGTTACCGGTCCCGCAGCATGGCGTCGACGTTCGGCAGCCGCTCGAAGTGGGAGAACGTTCCCGAGTCGGCGATTTCGTGTGCCGCCTGCAGGAAGCCCGCCCAAGCGGTGCGCGCCAGCGTGCCCCCCACGCTGATCCGCCGTACCCCCAGGGCCCCTGCCTCCGCAACCGTGATGAACGGGGCGTTGATCAGCAGGTTCACCGGCTTGGGCGAGACCGTCGCGACGATTGCGGCGACCTGGTCGACGTTGTCGATCCGAGGGGCGAACAGGCAGTCCGCTCCGGCCTCAGCGTACGCGCTCAGCCGTCGAATCGTCTCATCGATGTCGGGGCGTCCGACCACGAACCCCTCGGAACGACCGGTCAGGACGATGCCCGTGCCGCTCTCGTCGATCGCGCGTCGCGCTGCCCGAACCCGCTCGACCGCCAGGTCGAACTCATAGAGCGGTTGCAGCGCGTTGCCCGTGGAATCCTCGATGGACAGCCCGGCGATACCGGTGGCCGCGGCGAGTTTCACGTTGACTGCAACGTCCTCCGGATCGATCGCGAACCCGCCCTCGAAGTCTGCGTTTACCGGCACGCTCACGGCGGCCGCGACGATCCGAAGATGTTCGAGCACCTGATCGAGCGCGACCTGATTGTCCGCGCGTCCCAGCGTCCAGGCGAAGCCGGCGCTCGTCGTCGCCAAGGCCTTGAAGCCGATCTGTTCCAGCGCCCGCGCGCTCCCCGCGTCCCATGCGTTCGGCATCACGAAGCAACCGGCAGCGTGCAAGCTACGAAACGTTGGGACCCGATCGTCAGTCGTTGTCAATTCGGCGGCCATCGGCCGCTCAACCTGCTCGCCCATCGGCCTGTCCCTCGCGACCTGATCCGCGACCCGACGGGTCGTATCGGGACGCCACAGGTTGCAAGCGTATCAAGGTCGCCTCAGCCAACCCCGGCCCGACGGCCAGCGATCGTTGACCTCGCACGTGTTGTTCGTGCGCGCCCGACGCCCTCCCGGCGCGCCATAACCACCCGAGGCAGGGCCAGCGCGAGACCATTCGCGTAGGCCGCGAGAACGCCTCCGCGCCTTGGTGGAAGAGCGGTGTCACCTCGCCGTGATGTCGAGTCTTGTCGCCGACGAAGTGTGCGGTCCGGAAGACGTGGTGGTCGAGGTGCTCTCACCGAGCACCCACGCTGAGGAGCATCGGGTCTTCACGACCGCGACCCCCCGGTGGGACCGGTCAACGACGCGGACGCGGCGTGCTTCGAGGCGCCGGCGAGGGGGCTGGGATGCATAATTGGTTGATCGCCGCCGCGGCGGTCGGCTTGGCGGTCGCAGCCGGTGGGACAGCCGAACGGGAGGGGGCACGTGAAGCGCTCATTCACGATCGTGGCGGCGGCCATCATGCTCGGGTTCGTCATCGCGGCCTTGCCGACGACCGCCCCGTCCGCCCAGGCCGCAGGCTGCGTCCAGATCTACCGGATCTACTTTGACTCACCGGGATCCGACAACGGCAGCAACAGGAGCCTCAACGCCGAGTGGATCCAGCTCCACAACAAGTGCTCGAGCGCGAAGTCGCTGGCCGGCTGGACGGTGCGCGACGCCAGCTCCCATGTCTACCATCTGGGGACCTACACGCTCAAGGCCGGCGGCTACGTCAAGATCCACACCGGCAGGGGCACGAACTCGAGCACTAACCGGTACTGGGCATCGCGGTACTACATCTGGAACAACAACGGCGACACGGCGAAGCTCAAGAACGGCTCGGGCACGCTCGTCGACAAGTGCCACTACAGCGGCGCCGGCAGCTCGGTCTCTTGCTGACGCCGCGAGGCTGGCGCGCGGCGGTGACCGCCACGCATCCGCGGCCCGACGCGCGGGCGGGGCCCCTCGCTCCGGGCATGACCCGACGTCGGTGCGGGTACTTCTCGGGAGACTACCGCCCAGGCGCCTCGACGCGTCAATGGCGTCACGCCCATCCCCTCGCCGTCCCAATCGAGGGAGCGGACTTTGGTGACCGACCCGCTGCCGAGCGCCCAGGCTGACCGGGCTCGCAGGCCCTCGAGTCCCTCGCCTACCATCCAGGCTCGGAGGCACCAGATCTTCGTGGGACGAACACCAGCCCGCTTCTGCCGGACCTGCGGCGCTTCAGCCCCGCCCAACGGTCGCTTCTGCGCGGCGTGCGGCGCGAGCCTCAACCTCGTCAGCCCGTACGCCGCTCCCCAGGACCGCAACGCAGCCCCGCCAGTCGAAAGCCCGCCGGGCGTCGTCATGCCAACCGTCGGAGGATCGGTCCGCATGGGGTTCGGGATCGCCTTGGGGATGGTGCTGTTCGCGGTCGTGGTCGCCCTGGGGTTGCTTGCCGCGGTGTTCATCTCGACCGCGCACCTCACGTGGCCGTTCGTCGAGCCCGCCATGCGCTTCGAGGGCGTCGGACCGAGTGACTCGCAGGCCGTCGCCCTCGATGGGGCGTACTCGGTCGCCTGGACCGCGAGCGCGACCTCCCCCAGCGCCTGCCTGCTTGAGGCGTCGCTCGTGACGGCTGCCGACCGCCTGCCGGCCGCGCACATCGTGGAGTTGCCGGTTGAGGCTGGGCCCGAAACCAATGGGCAGGCCGCAATCACCGTGCCCGCCGGCCAGTACCTCGTCGTCGTGCGATCGGGCTGCCGCTGGTCATTGCGCCTCGCGCGACCCTGACTGACCGTCCGACTGGCTTCGCCCTGGGGGATCGAGCAGCCTCTGACTTGCCGAGCGATCGCAGGCCGCCCGGGCACGGTGCCTGGGCGGGCTGCCGCTCACTGCCATCAGAGCCCAGCGGTCATGTCCCCAGACTTGGTGTCACAGCGCGTGAGGCCGTGAACGAAGGCGGCCACCGCGTCATCCTCGCGTCGTTGGACTAGCAACCGACGACACGGAGAACACCACGATGGCCGAGGACAGGACGGCCGTGCTCGACACGGTGGCTGCGCCCACCCTGGATCGTGCATTCGCCAGGTGGTGCCTGACCGTCGAGAGCGATCGTTGACGGCGCACGTACCCGAGGTCGCGACAGACAGAGGCGCCCGGGAGTCGGCGTGGATCAGACCAGCGCGCCGTCATGCCGCCAAGCGGGCGGCTGTCTGGCCCCGGCTTCCAGTTGGGCGATTGGGCCATGCCTTCGTCGGACTCTCTGGACCAGGCGATGCCGATCGAGCGGGCTGGAAGGTGCACGCCTCAGAGGACGAGCGGATCGCCGAGCAGGAACTTGGCCTGTCCGGTTATCGGGCGCATGATCCCACCGAGGCTTGAGCAGAATGGAACGGACACGACCATGATTCGACTCGCGGGCGTCTCCCTCGTTGGGATCGTTCTCGTCGCGGCATGCAGCGGCAGCGGCACACCGGCGCCGGCCGCGACGGTCACCCCGGCGGCCGTCTCGGGCGGCGTCACCGTCGGGACGGCGACCACGGGACTCGGAGTCGTCCTCACGGGTGCTAACGGCCTGACGCTCTACACCCATGCCGGTGACACGGCGACGACGAGCACCTGCACGGGCAGCTGTCTCGCCGCGTGGCCGCCGCTGACGGTGGCCACAGCGCAGCAGGCGGCGGCGGCGCCGGGTGTGAATGGCCAGCTCGCGACGTTTGTCCGACCTGACGGCGGTATCCAGGTCACGTACGACGGGCAACCGCTCTACTACTGGCAAGGCGATGCGAAGCCGGGCGACGTCACCGGCCAGGGCAAAGCCGGCTTCAGCGTGGCCATGGCCTCAGGCCCCGCTCCGTCTTCGGGAGCGCCGAGCTCGAGCGCGAACGGCTACTGATCGCCTGCGACGCCCCAGGAGAGACCGCCGGCCAGGAACGCCGATACGAGATCGACCCCACTCACCGGGCCGCCGCTGGGTCGACGGCGCGGGCGTACCCGGGGTCGCAACATGCCGGGCGCCCGGGAGTCGGTGTGGATCGGACCAGCGCGCCGTCATGAGGAAGGGGCGGCGGCGGCGGGCCCCGGTTTCTGGTTGGCCGATTGGGCCATTGGTTCCGGGCCGGGCTCGATCGGAAGCCATGGAGTCAACGGAGCTTGCGCGTTCCCGTCCGCGTCCGACATCCTGCGAGAAGGCCTGCGGGAGGGCCGCTGCAATGGGGTGTCCGAGTTGTCCCGGTGATGACGGTTGTGGTGCTGGCGGCTGTTGCCGCGGCATGCTCGGCGGGACCTGGAGCACCGTCGTCGTCGCCGAAGCTCTACGAGCAGACCTTCGGCCCCGACTACCCGCCGGAGCCACCGGCCGGCTCGCACGTGACTGGCAGCAACGGCGGTCGGGGCCAGCTCGACCTCTACCAGGCGTTCGGGGCGGCGACCCAGATCGGCGGCCCGGAGCGGAGCACCGTCCAGATCGGCGGCAGCCCGGGCGTGCTCCTGCGCGAGCCCGAGTCGGGCGAGCTGCTGCTGCAGTGGATGGTCGGCCCGGATGGCGTCGCGCTGGTCGGCAACGAGGCGGACATGACCCTCGACCAGCTACTTGCGATCGCCACGGCCATCAAGCCAGCGGGCGGCTGAGGGCTCGCAACGTCAGCGGCGGGTAGGCGCTACTCGTCCGTTTGGGCCATACCCTCGGGCTCAGGCAGCCGCGGTCCGAGGATCCACACGAGCTCCGCGGTCGTCCGGGCTCCTACCTTGGACCGGGCATTCGCCAAGTGGTGCTTCACGGTCGGTGCGAGAGGCCGGGGCAGTGGGCGGCTTCCGTCTCCGACCAGGCGTCGAGAACCGCCGCCACAACGACGACCTCGCAGTCCGTGGCGCGTCCGGCAGAACGGCGGGCTCTCACGCCAGCCGCCTCGCCGCGGCCAGCCACTCATCGCGACCCTCGATCGGGATCTCGTAGGGGTAGCTAGCGCGCGCCCAACACCCTCCGGGCGCGCCAAAGCAACCTTGTCTGGCAGCGCGAGCGCCACGCCCACGGGATCCAGCGCGTCCCGGGAGACTCGCACCGCCGAAGCGACTTGCCTCATTCCCCCAACTGCCGCAGGATCGCTGTCGACCATGACGCACGACGATGGCAGCAAGGATCGACCGGCGTCTCGCAGGCGTCCGCGGGGGATCGCCCAGACGATCGGCGGTGTCCTCTTCGGCTTTGACCAGCAGGTCTGGCGGAACCAGCCACCCCCGCACGAGCTCGTCCATCATGCGCGACCGGATGCGTCCGTGCCGGCTGGCGACGGCGGCCGCCTCGTCATCTCCGTTCCTGAGCCGTCCGGACCCGACACGCCCGCCGGAGCGCCGCCTGACCGGACGTGACCAGCTCTTCCGCGTCCCGAGACTGGGGTTCGTCCGGACGCAGTGCTGGTTGGCAACGGCGGTCCCTACCACTCGGAGGCGTAGGAGGGTTCGGCCGTGTAGCCCGGGGTCGGCACCGTCAGCTCCTCCGGGCGACACGTCGTAGCCGGGGACGGCGACATCGAGGACCAGGAGCACGACCAGGACGAGCGTGAACGCGGCTGCGGTACCGATGCGGGCCGAGGAGCAGTCGTCTGTCCGGGTGCGGCGCTGCGCTGCATCGTCGTCACGCTCATCGCCCATGCCGGCGCAGTCGGTCGATCCACGCATCGACGAGGCACGGCAGCAGCCAGCGGTTGAGGGCGATGCTCATGGCCACGCCGACGAGGCACGCTGCCACGAGCTCGACCCCGCTCACCGGGTACCTGCGGAGTTGACGGCGCGGACGTACCCGGCGGGGGACCCGGGAGTCGGTGTGCATCAGACCAGCACGCCGTCATGCCGAAAGCGTGCGGGCGGCGGGCCGCGATTCCTATTCGGCCGCTTGGGCCATGCCCTCGGGCTCGGGTCGTGGCAGGATGCCCGCCATGAGGCTGGCGCGCGACATCCTCCTCGGCTCGTCGGACCGGTGGCATTGGTCGGGCGACGCCTTTCCGCCCGTCGCGTTCTGCGTTCGAGCACTCGTCCTCGACGGTCTGGCGGTGCCGCCATTCGACCGACACCCCGACGGCGACGGACGTTTGCGGGAGCTCGGACTTGACGCCGAGTCATGGGCGGCGTGGCTCGCCGCCGTCCTTCGCCAACACGCGACGATCGACGAACTTGTGCGCACGGCCAGGACGCCGGACTCGCGCGGACCGATGCTCGCCGCGGCCGAGGTGCTCCGTAAGCCGGGCTCGTTCTGTCCCGGCCCCGTCAAGCTCCAAGAGCGGCTCATGAAGCTCTTCACGGACTACGAGCCGTCCGGTGAGGCCTGGAAGTGGCGGATGTCGGATGCCCGTCGCCTCCACGGCTCCGGCCGCCAGCAGCGGGCGCTCTGGAAGGCACTCGTGCCGTTCCACGATCGCCTCCCGACGCTTGTGGTGTTCCTGGTCGATTACGTCGAGCCCGTGATGATGCCGCTGCCGCCGACCACCTGCCTCATCGCGCCCGCGGACGATCCTGAGGGGTACGGTCGCCAGGTTGTTGCGGCGGCGACCGCACTCGCCTCCGCGCGCTGACCTAGCTGTCCAGCGGTTAGGTCACCCCCGACCTGGGCCCGCGCGTTCGCTCACGATCGGCGACCGCGTTCGACGGAGATCAGCCCACCTAGGGTCACGACGGCCCCGACAACTGCGGCGATGGTCCCGGCCAGCCGTGCAAGGTCGGTCGGTGGCTCGCTCACGCCCACGCTCCGGTACCCGGGTCCGAGGATGCTCCGACAGACGGTCGTGCCATCACCGCCGGGGATCGCCGTTGTCGCCGTGCACGTGAGCGGGACGAAGAGCAGGTAACCCACGACGAAGCCGACGACCGCCATGAGGATGGGCCAGTAGACCTTCGGTCGATGTCGAACCGGCCCGAGGATGAGCAGCGCGACTCCGATCGGGAGGATGAACACGCCGATGCTGAACCCGGTCAGGAACCCGAGGAGCAGGACCGCCAGGCTGAAGAACCAGTAGCCCATGGGCTCACCAGAGAGGGGTCGAAGCGACGAGGCGACTGTACGCACTCGCTCGGGCCGACGCCACAGCAACCGCGACCAGCCCTACCGTGGTTCGTCAAGGCGCGCTCGCCGAGCGGCCGGGTGCTGGCCCCGATGACGGTGTCGGCGAGCGACTACATCTCCAGCACCTCCGGCGAGGCCACCAGCGCCGACCTCGCGTGCGGGCGACTTCAGCTCTGGTCGGGGCCGCCGACGCCCGGCGGGCCGACGTTGATCGCGGACCCGTCGAAGCCGTGCGACGACGCCGCGATTGACGAGGCGCGGGCCGGGCAGATCGCGCGCGACTACTTCGCCGGGGCGCACGGGACCGGTATCACGCTGACCGACGTGCGCGAAACGGACCTCGGTATCACCAACGACACCGCCTGCGGCGCGGCGTGGGAGGTCACGATGGAGCGGACCGTCACGGAGAGCAGCGGCGTCTCCTACGGCTCCTCATGTACCGCTGCGATGACCCGACGTCGGGGGCCGTGACCCGGGGCCCTGCCGGCTGACCGCGCCCAGGGGAGCAAGATGGCTCGGAATCGACGAGGGCGCTTCTCGCGGGCGTTGCGGGTACGGGCTGCCGTGTCGCTCGCTTGACCTGCGGACGACCATGTCGCGAGTGGCAGCGCACGGCGCGCGCCGGACAAGGGAGGCAGTTGGGTGGACGTTCGACGACTCGGGTGGCTCGGAACTCGGACCGACAGGTTCGCCGAGACCGAGCGGTTCTTCCGCGAGGTCATCGGACTGGCGACGTTCTACGAGGAGCCCGACTTCGCGATGCTGTCCCTCCCCGGCGCCGACCACGACTACGTCGAGATCATCGGCCCCGGCGCAGAGGGCATGGAGTTCCACGCGGCCACCTACACGACCGGACCTGTCGTGGCGTTCGTCGTCGGCGACCTCGCCGCCGCGAGGTCGGAGCTGCAGGCAGCGGGTGCCGAGGTGCTGGACGAGATCACGTGGGCGGGGAGCATCCCCGGCTACGGCTGGTTCCACTTCCGCGGCCCGGACGGCAATGTCTACGGCATGATGCAGGGGTCGCGGGCCGCGGGCGACTGACCCGCCCCAGACAGCGACGCTGCACCCGGGTCGTCATTTCTTCCTGCGCGCCCATGCTCTCCGGGCGCGCCGTGACAACCTGAGGCAGCGCGAGGGCCAGGCCTTGTTGGCGCATCGGTCGCGGCCCGAGCGGGGGTGTGCAGGGCCGGTAGGATGGCAGCATGGATCCGGCAGACCTGGCGCTGCGGAACACGACCTACCGGCTGTTCGTCCAGCTCGGCCGGGCGCCGACCGTCGACGAGATCGCGCGCGAGGTGGCGGCCCCGGTGGAGGAGGTCCGCGTGGGCTGGCACCGCCTCCACGAGGCCCATGCCCTGGTCCTCGGCCCGAGGACGGACGAGCTCCGCATGGCCAATCCGTTCTCGGCCATTCCCACGGCGTACCGGGTCAAGGCGGACGGTCGGTCGTGGTACGGGAACTGCGCGTGGGACGCGTTCGGGATCGGGGCCGCGATGCACGTGGACTCGGTGATCGAGACCGAGTGCCCGGACTGTGGCGAGGCGATCCGGGTCGCTGTCAGCGATGCCCGCCCCGACCGCGACGAGCTCGTGTTCCACGTGCTGGTCCCGGCGGCGAACTGGTGGGCCGACATCGGATACACGTGAAGCACGATGCTTCTCTTCCGGTCGGAAGAGCACGTCGCTCGCTGGCTCGGCGAGCGCACCCCGGGGGCAACCATCGGCGTCACGACGCTGTGCGATCTTGCCCATGCGTGGTGGGGCGACCGGCTGGACCCCGGCTGGCAGCCGCATTCGCGCAACGACAACCAGGCGATCCTCGACGGCCTCGGCCTCACGGGCCCATTCTGGGCGCTGCCCTGAGCGATCCCGGCCGGCCGAGGGGGACCTGGCCGGACGGAGGAACGGCATGACGCTTGACGACGGCGCGATCGCGAGGACCAGGGCTTCCGTCACCGGACGGGTGCTGATCCCGGGTGACGCCGGCTACGACGAGGCACGCCGCGTCTGGAACGCCATGATCGACAGGCGGCCGGCGCTGATCGTCCAGGCTGCGAGCGTGGATGACGTCGGTCCGACGATCGCCCTCGCTCGTGAGACGCGGCTGCCGCTGGCGATCCGCGGCGGCGGTCACAACGTGGCCGGCAATGGCACCGTGGATGACGGGATCCTCCTGGACATGGGCCTGCTCAACGGGATCGACGTGGATCCCGGGGCCGGCCTGGTACGCGTCGGGGCAGGCGCCACGCTGGGCGACATCGATCGCGCGACCGAGCCATTCGGGCTCGCCGTGCCGGTGGGGGTCGTGTCGGGGACGGGGATCGCGGGCTTGACGCTCGGCGGTGGCGTGGGCTGGCTGACGCGACCATACGGCCTGACGATCGACAACCTCGTGGCTGCCGATGTCGTGCTGTCCACCGGCGAGCGCGTCGTGGCGAGCGGCAGCGACAACCCGGACCTGTTCTGGGGCCTGCGCGGCGGTGGCGGCAACTTCGGGGTTGTCACGTCGTTCACCTTCCACGCGCATCCGCTCGGCCCCGAGGTCTTCGCCGGGACGCTCATCTACGAGCGGTCTCGTTGGCCCGAGGCACTCCGCGCCTACGTCGCCTGGTCAGCCGGCGTCCCCGACGAGGTGACGACGCTGATCACGTTCATGGTTCCGCCGGCCGACTGGGAGCTCGGCGACCAGGTGCTCATGTTCCTGGGCTTCGCGTGGGCCGGAGTCGATCGGGGCGAGGGAGAGTCGGTGATCGGCCGTCTCCGGTCCGCCAGCTCGCCGGATGCCGCCGTCCTCGATCCCACCCGGTGGCCGGCGTTCCAGTCCGCGTTCGACACGGCCATGCCCAAGGGCGTCCGGGCGTACTGGCGGAACGCGTCGTTCGACCGGTTCGACGGCCCGCTGATCGACGCGCTGATCGAGCACTGCGGGGCGCAGACGTGGGTCGGGACAGCGGCGGACCTGCATCACATGGGCGGCGCGTTCGGCCGGGTGGCCGAGGATGCGACGGCATTTCCGAATCGATCGGCCCGGTTCTGGCTCAACATCTATGGCTTCTGGCCGGAGGCAGCCGACGACGCGGCGCGGATCGCGTGGGTCAAGGGCTTCTCCGACGGGATGCGGCCCCACGCGATGGCCGGCCAGTACGTGAACTTCCTGGGGCACGACGACGCCGACGCGCACCGCAAGGCCCTCGCAACCTACGGGCCGGCGAAGCTCGAGCGCCTGGCGGTGATCAAGCGGCGGTACGACCCCGAGAACCTGTTCCGGGTCAACCACAACATCCCGCCGACGGCCTGACTCGACCGGTCTGCAACGGGTCGTGTTGAATTGCGGCGTGGGACGGAGGCAGCGAGCGAGCACAAGGGTTTCGGCCGTCGTGTTCGACCTGGGCGGCGTCCTCATCGACTGGGACCCGCGCCATCTGTATCGCCAGCTGTTCGAGGACGCGGACGAGATGGAGCGATTCCTTGCCGAGGTGACGACCGCCGAGTGGAATCGCGAGCAGGACGCCGGGCGCCCCTGGGCCGATGCGATCGCGCTGCTGGTCGCCGAACATCCGGACCAGCGCGAGCTCATCGAGGCATTCCACGCGCGATGGCCGGAGATGCTCGCGGGCGCGATCGACGAGACCGTCGGCGTGCTGGCCGATGTCCGGGCCGCCGGAATCCCGGTGTTCGCGCTGAGCAACTGGTCCGCCGAGACGTTTCCGCCCGCCCGGCAGCGGTTCCCCTTCCTGGACTGGTTCGACGGCATCGTCATCTCGGGTGACGTGGGCATCGTCAAGCCCGATCCGGTGCTGTACGAGCACCTGCTGGACCGGTTCGGGCTGCTGCCCGAGGAGGTGGTGTTCGTCGATGACCAGGTAGCGAACGTGGAGACCGCCGCACGCCTGGGCTTCACGGCCCTGCGGTTCGTGAGCGCGAGCCGATTGCGGCGGGACCTCGAATTGCTCGGGGTGCTGCCCGGGGACCGCCAGCCGTCGCCCTGACATCCGGCAGGAGCCGGACCGGAGCAGGCTGCCCGCGGGCGGTCGGGCGCCGCCTCATCCGGGCGTCTGGTCCATTCCCCACTCGACCGCCGCGGAGCGCACCCATCCGCCTGCGGACAACACGAATTGCGGCGCGCGCCCGCACCGAACGGGGTTTCGGGCGCCGGATGGGGCGCAATACTAGGTACATATGGCCGCGTAACGCGGTACTTCCGGCGTGGATGGGCACTCATCCGGACGAACGAGGTCTCGTGTGAAACTGCGCAAGGGGAAGCGGTCAAAGACACGGGAGTCACAGGATGCCGCGTACGGCGCGGCATCCACCAGCGGGACTTCAGGAGCCGGTCCCGACGGACCCTGGCCGAGGGCGGAGCCGTGGATCGAGGTTCCCGGAGCGTTCGCGTCGGGCACTCCCGATCCGGGCATCGACGCCGAACCTGCCGAGCGGGCCGAGCTCGAGGAACGCGCTGAGCTCGCGGACCGGGCCGAGTTCGAGGAGGCATTGGAGCGGGCCGCGGCCGAGCGGGTGCAGATCGCGGAGGAGATGGCCCGGGCGGCGGCCGAGCGGGCTGAGATCGCGCAGGAGCGGGAGCGGGCCGCGGCGGAGCTGGTGCAGATCGCCGAGGCTCGGGAGAAGGCGACCGGGGAGCGGGTGGAGGCCGTCGAGGCGATGTACCGGGCGGCACTCGCGCGCAGCGAGATCGCGGAGGCGAAGCAGAAGGCCGCCGCCGAACGCGACTCGATCGCGAACGCCCGCGACCGCGCAGCGACCGAGCGCGACACGATCGCCAACGCGCGAGACAAGGCTGCCATCGAGCGCGAAGCCATCGATCGCGAAGCCATCGCGAGGTCACGCCTCGTGGCCAGCCAGGATGGCGACCCGCGGGACGGCGTCGATTCCGAGCTTGAACGAGCCCGCCTGGAGGCCCTCCTCCAGCGTGCCCACCTCGACGCCCTGACCGGCGCCTTTCGACGCGAGATGGGGCGTCTGGCGCTGAGGAACGAGATCGACCGAGCCCGCCGTGCGGATGGGAGCTTCGTGATCGCGTTCATCGACGTCGATGGCCTCAAGGGCGTCAACGACCGGAACGGGCACGCGGCCGGCGATCGGGTGCTCCGGATGCTGGTCGCGATCATGCGCGCCAACCTGCGGTCCTACGACCCGATCGTGCGGTTCGGCGGCGACGAGTTCCTGTGCGGGATCGCGTCGGTTGACCCGGGCGAGGTCCAGCATCGGATCGGCGTGATCGACCAGTCCCTGCGGAATGCCACGGGTGTCGGGATCACGGCCGGGCTGGCGTCGCTCACGTCCAACGAGAGCCTCGACGAGCTCACCGCACGTGCGGACGCCGCCCTGCTGGAGGCGAAGAAGGCCCGCGGCGAGTAGCGGCGATGATCGCCGGCCGGTGCGTCGCCCTCGCGGGGGCCCCCACCGACAACGGCCGATCGGATGACCAGACAGGGCCGACTTGACGCTGTGGCGTGGCCCTCGACTGGTCGATGATTGCCGGGAAACCCTGGCACGGCGCGCCCGGCCGTGGGGACCAGGTTCGACAGAGGACACCACATGGACCCCGACCACGAGCTCACCATCGGCTTCCCGCGCATGTACAACGAGCACGGGGAACGGCGAGCCTTCCTGCCGCCGCTGATCGGCCTGCTCGCCAACAAGGGCCTCGATGTGTTCGTCGAGGCCGGCAGCGGGACCGGCATGGGCTACGCCGACGACGCCTACCGGGCCGTGTCGCCCAACGTCCACATCGTCGACGAGGCGACGGCGTACCGCCAGGACATCGTGGTGGTGCTGCGGGCTCCCGAGGGGCGCTACGAGCTGCTCAGACCGGGCTCGCTGCTGCTCTCGATGCTCCATTTCATGACGCGGCCGGCACGGGTGGAGCTGCTGCGCGGCCTGGGTATCGAGGCCATCGCCCTGGACATGGTCACCGGGGATGACGGGCGGAGGCTGGTCCAGAACCTGCGCGACGTTGCCCGCAATGGCCTCGCGGCGGCATTCGACGCCCTCGAGCGGCGCTGGCCGCCGCTGCTGTCGCCGATGCGCCTCCCCGTGCGCGTCACGATCCTGGGCGCCGGTGGGGTCGGCAAGCTGGCGGTCGAGTGGGCGGCCAAGTGCGGGACGAGGCGCGCAACGAGCGATTCATGCGCGAGGGCCTGCCCGGGGTCGAGGTCGTGGTCGTGGACCAGAACCTGTCGGGCAACGCCGCCTATCTCCAGCACAGGCTGGCGGTCACGGACATCCTGGTCGACGCCACGGCCCGCCGTGACACCTCCGTGCGGCTGTTTCCCAACGACTGGCTGGGGTTCATGCCGGCGCACGCGATCGTGTGCGACCTGGCGGTGGACCCCTACCTGCTGGACAACGACCCGCCGGTCGTGCGCGGGATCGAGGGGATCCCGCAGGGCAACCTGGACCAGTGGGAGTTCGGGCCCGACGACCCGGCCTGGGACCGGCTGCCTGCGGGCATTCCGACGGGCCAGCGGCGGACCGTCGTCTCGTGCTACTCGTGGCCCGGCGTCGCGCCCGAGCCGTGCATGCAGGTCTACGGGCTCCAGATGACGCCGCTGCTTGAGACCCTGATCCGGTACGGCGTCCCGTCGGGAATCGACCCCAATGGATCCTTCCATGCCCGGGCCATGTGGCGTGGCAGCCTGAGCCGATGGCTGGACGAATGCTGCGGCGAACGCGCCGGTGGCGTCGAGCCCGGGGATGGGGACGGGGAGTAGCGTCCCGTCCCAGGTCTTCCGAGACGAGCCTACGGCTGGCAGCCGGCCTCGATCCAGCTTGCGAACCGCGCGACATCCTCGGGTGGCCAGGTCCCGTCGCAGGGCATGTCGCCCGCCTTGACCGCGGCGAGGATCTCGTCTCCGTTGGCCTTGACGTCCTCGTACTCCCAGAGGTCGAACATGAACGTCATAGCGCGCCGGTCGTGATCACGGAACAGCGGCTTGATGTCGGTCGCGAAGCCTGGCGGCGGTGTCTGCATCCGTGCTGGTCCTCCGTTGTCTTTCCGCATTCTGGCATGCTGCGCAGCGCACGACGTCCGGTCGTGCTCGACCGAGCGAGGAGGTCGCGTGAGCATCGACTACGTCAAGGCGGGACCCGTCGCGACGTTCACGATCCGCAACGGCAAGGTGAACCCGCTCACCCAGGCGATGCACCGCGAGATGCACGAGGCGCTGCTCGACTTCCAGGCTGACGCCGAGCTCGCGGTGGGGATCCTCACCGGCGCCGGCGAGCGCGCCTTCTGCGCGGGCGACGACATCAAGTCCGAGGAGCCCGGATCCGGATCGCACGTGGACGATCTGCTTGCGGCGATGGGACCTGGGCCGGCGCGGGCGGACGACCCAGCCCTGCCCGGATACGACTGGGCCGACCGCGTCCTGCGCCTGGAGCGGACGAAGCCGATCATCGGCGCGGTTCGCGGATGGTGCCTGGGGCGAGGCCTCGCGTACCTGTTGCTGTTGACCGACATCAGGATCGCGACGCCGGACGCGAAGTTCGGGTTGCCCGAGATCGCCTACGGCATGGGCGGCCTCGGGGGCGCGATGCAGCTGGCCCGCCATGTGCCGGCGACGACCGCCTGGGAGATGGCCCTCACCGGCGAGCCGATCGATGCGACCGAGGCCCTGCGAGTGCACCTGGTGAACCGCGTCGTGGCGGCGGACGAGCTGCTCGCCGAGGCACACCGGGTCGCGGGTCTGATCACCCGCCACCCACCGCTCGCCGTACGGATCGAGTTCGAAGCCGGACGGCGGGCCACGAGCCTCGCCGCCGACGACGCCTACACCATGGGCACCCACCTGTACCGGCTCCAGCGACTCGCGCTGGGCGAGTCCGATGTCCAGGAGGCGTTCCTGTACCGGAAGTGACCGGGCACGTTCACCGATCGCGCTGCGCGGTCTCCAGGATCAGGGCCTTCATCGGGCAGCAGTCCACGGCGCGCTGGGCGTCGTGCATGCAGCGAGCGATCCACCGGCGAGGGCCTGAGGATCGGGTAGCGCCAGTCATCGAGGTCGATGAGATCCGGCAGCAGGTCCCCACACAGGCCGTAGCCGTCGCACAGGATCCAGTCCACGCGCAGCCTGGCCTCCATCCTAGGCCGCCACGATCCGGGACCCGGTGACGGAACACCGGCCCATGCGCGCGTGATGGCCGAACTCGTCGCCGAAGACGTCGAGGGCACTGGCCATCAGCTGGGCGGCACCATCCGGATGACGGCAGGCGCCGCGACCCGGGACCTGAGACGTCCAGCGCTCGATGTCGTGAAGCTCGCCCGACCGGGCCACGCCGTCGGCCACGCGCCGGCTCGCGTCGCCGATCGCCTGCAGGCCATAGCGGCACGGGCCGCACTGGCCCGCGCTCTCGCGGGCCATGAACGCCATGATCTCGGCGCTGACCGACACCCCGCACGCCTCGGCGGGCAGCAGCCCCACGATCCCACACCCGAACGTCAGGCCGTGCGCCTTCATCTCGCCCGGGTCGAGCGGCATGTCCCAGGCGTCGGACAGCCGGCCCCAGGTGCCGAAATAGCCGCCCAGGATGACGGCCTGGATCGCCGCAGGATCACCTCCGGCGTCGATCACGATCTCGCCCAGGGTCGTCCCCAGCTCGATCTCCCGGACGCCCTGCTCGCGGACGGCGCCGGTGACCGTGATCAGGGCCGTCCCGCGGGACGCGTACCGGCCGGGGAGCGGTACCACCACTCGCCGAACCGGGCGATCAGCGCCGCATAGGCAAGGCTTTCCACGTTCTGGACAAGGGTGGGCCGGCCGGACACGCCGCGTTCCGACATGCGGGGCGGGGTCGTCGTCGGGCGAGCATCCGCGGCGTTGAGGTAGTGCACCGCGGCGGACGCCTCGCCCGCCACGTAGCCGATCGGCGCCCTGACCAGGCGCATCGGCTGGCGGACCCCGTGGCACCGCTCCTCGATCGCCCGCTCCATCGCCGCGATCGCGGTCGTGTGCTCGGTCCCGACGTAGAACACGATCTCGTCCGCGCCGACGGCCTCCGCCGCGAGCACCGCCCCGTCGACCACCAGGTGCGGCCGGTGGATCATCAGGACCCGGTCCTTGGCGCTGGCGGGTTCTCCTTCTGCGCCGTTGACCAGGATCACGGCCCGACGGTCACGCCGCTCGGCCATCGCGCGCCACTTGCGGCCGACCGGGAATCCGGCCCCGCCTCGGCCGAGCAGCCCGCTCGACTCGAGCACGGGAATGACGGCACGGGCATCTGGTCCGTGCGGCAGGGGGCCCAGCCGGGCCAGGTGCGCGTCGAACGGCTCGGCCATGCCCCCGAGGGGAGGGCCCGCGAGCAGCCGGTTTGTGGACGGAGAGCTGATCAAGGTGGCTCCACGGGAGGCTTGGGACGTCCAGGTCCCATACCGCTGAGGCATCGGGCGGGGAGAAGGTTTCCCGTCATGTCGGTACGATCGGCCACGGCTGTCAGCGGAGCTGCGCTCGGCGACGGGCGTGGATCGGGCGTGGTCTAATCCACGAGTGAGCAGCCCGATCAGTCGAGGGACGAGGATCCGGGGCGCCCTGCTGCTGGCGGACATCTCGGGGTACACGAGCTTCCTGCACGGTGTGGCCGACGCCCACCACTCCCTGATCGTGGAGGCCGACGAGCCGCCGCCGGCGTACGCCCTGCTCTCGAGCCTGCTGGACGCGATGGTGTCGCAGGTGGCACCGCCGTTCCGGCTGGTCAAGTTCGAGGGGGACGCCCTGTTCGCGGTGGCCGACGACCCAGCCGCCGACATCCGCGGCCCGGCGGTCGTGGCCTGCATGCGGGCATGCCATGCGGCGTTCGGGACGCTTCTCGCCGAGGCAGGCGCCCAGTGGTCGTGCACCTGCAGCTCGTGCGCGCGGATCGGCGACCTGGGCCTCAAGTTCGTGCTCCATCACGGGGAGTACATCGAGCAGCGCATCGCCGGTCGCGACGAGCTGGCCGGCCCGGACGTGATCGTGGCCCACCGGTTGCTCAAGAGATCACGTTCGGGACCTGATCGGGCCGAGGCCGTACGCGTTGCTGACCGACGCGGCGCTGGGGGCGCTCGAGGTCCCGGTGGGCGAGATGGTCGCGGCGACCGAAACGTATGACGGCCTGCCGCCGATCGGCATCCACGTGCTCCCCCTGTCCTGATCATCGGCGAGGGCCGCGACCGGCCGGCGGCCGGCGGCTCCGCCCGTGCGGCGGGTTCCGCCGGCGCGGCCGGTTGCGCCGTGCGGCCGGTTGTGCAGGTGCCGTCGCCGCCGTAACACGCTGTGCAACGATGGCGCGTGTCTGGCGTGAGTCG
The DNA here is from genome assembly GCA_963732805.1 of uncultured Chloroflexia bacterium. Taxonomy (GTDB): domain Bacteria; phylum Chloroflexota; class Limnocylindria; order Limnocylindrales; family CSP1-4; genus CAIXZV01. The sequence continues at coordinate 360,389 of CAVTAW010000001.1, read as the reverse complement.
TTCCCGAATCGCACGCTCTCGCCCGCTTCGCCCCATCGTCGAGCTGCGCCGCGACTATCCACGTGTGGTGCTCGTGCTGGCGACCGGTGACCTCGTCGCCAGCTTCGGCTTCAGCCTGTTCTTCCCGTTCCTCACGATCTACCTCGTCCAGACGCTGGGCGCGAGCGCTGCCGAGGCGGGCCTGGTCATCGCGGCCTACTCCCTGTGCTCGATCGTGTCCGGTGTGGTGGGCGGATGGCTGGCGGACCGGGTCGGGCGCCGGCCGGTCCTGATCGGCTCGATCTCGTGCACCACCGTGCTGGTTCTCGCGATGGCGTTCGCCGCGGAGGCGTGGCAGGTCGGTGTCGTGATGCTGCTGCTCGGTTGTACCGATCCGGCCTTCGTGCCTGCCGCCCGCGCGGCCGTGGCCGATACCGTCGACGAGACGAGGCGGCCTCGTGCGTTCGGGTTGCTGGGCGTGGCCAACGCCGTCGGCTGGATCGCGGGCCCGGTGATCGGCGCCGGCCTTTCGGTCATGGGCTACCCCGTGCTGTTCGCGATCAGCGGGCTGCTCATCGCCCTGTACGTGGTGATCGCCGTGCTCTGGCTGCCGGAGACCCGACCCGCGGCGGCGCGATCGGTCGGCAGCGCCGGATCGGTGCCGCCGGTGCCCGCGGCCGTCGTGACGGCGTCGGCGGCGCTGCAGCCCGGGGCCGTCGGCAGGACGGCGAGCGCGGGCGGTCGACGACGCGGGTCCAGGCGCCGTGTCTTCGTCGCGTTCCTGCCGCTGCTGGCGGTGACCCACGCCACGACCTTCCTGTGGGTCACCACGCTGCCGATCTACGCGGCGGGGCCGCTGGGCCTCCCGACCCCGACGTGGGGCCTGCTGTTCGGCCTCAACGGCCTGCTGATCGTGCTGTTCCAGATGCGGGTCTCGGCGCGCATCGAACGCCGGTCGAAGCCGCGTGTGATGGCCCTTTCGCTCGTGTTGTACATGCTCGGGATCGCAATCGTGATCCCGCTTACGCCGGCCACGGCCGTGGTGGGGCTGGCGCTGACCATCACCCTCGTGACCGCGGGTGAGATGCTGCTCATGCCAACCGAGCCGGCATTCGTGTCGGACCTCTCGCCGGTGGGCCGGCGGGGCGCGTACCAGGGCGTGGCGCTCGCCGCCTCGGGGCTGGGCTCGGGACTGGGGCCGCCGATCGCCGGCCAGGTGCTTGATGTTGCCGACGGCGGCCTGCTGTGGCTCGGGTGCGCTGCGATCATCGGTGTGACGGCGGTCGGGCTTCGAATGCTCGCCCACTGGACGGATCGGCTCGAAGACCACGACGTCCAGCCAGGCGCGGGGACGGCGACGATCTGAACGCCTGACGTCGGGCGGTCAGATGGCCAGGGGCTCGTCCACCTCCTCCTCGCCCAGGTCTGCCGGGTCCACGTCGCGCACGTACTGGCGGTTCACCGGCTGGCCGCCCCCGGCCAGCATCGTGGCCGGGTCGAGATGGGCGAACAGCTGGATGAGCCGGGCGACGACACCCGTCCATCCGGTCTGGTGGCTGGCACCCAATCCCGCCCCGTTGTCGCCGTGGAAGTACTCGTAGAACAGGATCAGGTCCCGCCAGTGCGGATCATCGCGGAAGCGGTCGGTTCCACCGTAGACGGGGCGGGCTCCACCGGCCCCCGGCAGGAAGATCGACACCAGGCGATCGGACAGCTCGCGGGCAACCTCGAACAGCGTCATCCGGTTGCCCGATCCGGTCGGGCACTCCACGCGGAAGTCATCGCCGTAGTAGAGGTAATAGGTCAGCAGGGCCCGGATCAGCAGGACGTTGACGGGAAACCAGACCGGCCCACGCCAGTTCGAGTTGCCGCCGAACATCGCCGAGCTGGATTCTGCGGGCTCGTAGTCGACCCGATACCTCGCGCCCTGGACGTCGAACTCGTACGGGTGCTCCAGGTGGACACGCGACAGCGACCGGATGCCGTGCGGCGACAGGAACTCCTGCTCGTCCAGCATCCGGGACAGGACGAGCCGGAGCTTGCGCTCGTCCAGCACGGCGAGCAGGCGTCGGCCCTCCACTCCCGGCTCGGTCGGCGCCGCGATGTTGGCTGACAGCTCCGGGTGGCGGGCGAGGAACCGACGGACGCGTGCGATCGGCTCCGGAAACCGGTCCACCAGCGCGCCGGGCACGACAGCCACTGCGCACAGCGGCATGAGGCCCACCATCGAACGCACCTTGAGCCGTTGCCCCGAGCCGTCGGGGAAGCGCAGCACGTCGTAGAAGAACCCGTCCTCCTCGTCCCACAGCTCGTCGCTGGTCTCACCCACGCGGTCCATCGCCCCCGCGATCCACAGGAAGTGCTCCACGTACCGGGCCGCCATCTCGGCGAAGGCCGGCGTGTGGCTGGCGAGCTCGAGCGAGATCGACAGCATGTTCAAGGCGTAGAACGCCATCCAGGCCGTGCCGTCGGCCTGTTCCAGGGAGCCGCCCGTCGGGAGTGGCGCTGAACGGTCGAACACGCCGATGTTGTCGAGGCCCAGGAAGCCACCCTGGAACACGTTCCGCCCGGATGGATCCTTGCGATTGAGCCACCAGTTGAAGTTGAGGGCCAGCTTGGCGAACGACGAGGACAGGAAGGCTCGATCCGGTCGCCGGCCGCCCTCGCGGTCGGCGTCAAACGCGAACAGTGTCGCCCAGGCGTGGACCGGGGGGTTCACGTCGCCGAAGTTCCACTCGTAGGCCGGGATCTGCCCGTTCGGATGCAGGTACAGGTCCCCGATCATCAGCTCCAGCTGATCCTTCGCGAAATCCGGGTCCACCACGCTCAGGGCGAGCGTGTGGAATGCGAGATCCCAGGCCGCATACCAGGGGTACTCCCAGGTATCGGGCATCGAGATCACATCGTGGTTCAGCAGGTGGACCCAGTCCGAGTTGCGCACGCCGCGGGATCTGGAGGCCGACGCGAACGGATCCACGCCGTGCTCGTGCAGCCAGCGGTCCACGTCCAGGAAGTAGAACTGCTTGGACCAGATCATCCCGGCCAGCGCCTGGCGCATCACGAGAGCCCGCTCGGGGCCGACCGACGGCGGGGTGATCGACGCGTAGAACGCGTCGGCCTCGCGCCGGCGTCGCCGCATCGTGGCCCCGAATGCCGGCCCGAACGGGCCACCGGGCCAGGCTTCGGGGGATCTCGCCGATCCCGGGTCGACATCGGTCAACCGAAGCCGGAGCGACGCGCTGCCACCGGCAGGGACGAGGAACCGCTGGTGGGCGGCCGCCTTGGTGCCGACCAGGCCCGGGTTCACCGCGTCTGCACGCCCGTCCACCACGAAGGCGTGGAACGCGTCCTTCACGTACGGGGTGACGTTGGGCCGGCCGAACAGGCGCTCGGTGTTCGTCTCGTTGTCCGTGAACAGCAGCGGCCCGTCGCCCTCGACCACCAGCCAGCGCATGCCCAGCTCCGGGTGCTCCACGCGAACCACGCTCGTGCCCGCGGGTCCCGCGCCCCGGGCAAGCGATGGTCGCCCGGCCGGAACCGGCTCATCGCCGGACCACGAGTTCCGGAACCAGATGGTCGGCAGCAGGTGGATCGGAGCCGGCTCCGGCCCGCGGTTGTGGGCGGTGATCTCGAGGAGCAGCTCGTCCGGGGTCGCCTTGGCCACCTCCACGAACACGTCGAAGTAACGGTCCTCGTCGAACACCCCGGTGTCGAGCAGCTCGTACTCCAGGTCGCGCCGGCCACGGGCGCCGTTCGTCTCGACCAGGTCCGCGTACGGATAGGCCCGTTGCGGGTACTTGTAGCAATACCGCAGCCAGGAATGCGTGGGCGTGGCGTCGAGGTAGAAGTAGTACTCCTTGACGTCCTCGCCGTGGTTGCCCTCGCTGTTGGTCAACCCGAACAGCCGCTCCTTGAGGATCGGGTCGGCCTCGTTCCACAGCGCAAGGGCCAGGCACACCCGTCCGTGCTCGTCGGAGATGCCGGCGAGCCCGTCCTCGCCCCAGCGGTAGGCGCGTGAGCGCGCCTGCTCGTGGCTGAACGAGCCCCACGCGTTACCGTCCGCGCTCTCGTCCTCGCGGACGGTTCCCCACTGGCGTTCCGAGAGGTAGGGCCCCCAGCGGAGCCACGGGACCCCTGACCGGTATGTCTCCTGGAGGCGTCGTGCCTCCCGGGTCTCGCCCACGTCGCCACTCCGCGCCGCCGGGACCGGGCGGCCCCCGGACGCCCGCGCTGCCCGTCCGGATCGGCCGCGGTCGCGGCGGGAGTCTACTTGATGGGACGGAGTCGAGGGTCCACGCCGATCGCGGATGTGCCCACCACATCGGCATTGACCGGGCGACTAGGCTCTTGGGCATGTCAGGCAGCGTCCCGCCGAGGCAGGCCCGCGGACCCGAGGAAGGTGCGCGGTTCCTCAGTGCCGAGCAGATCAACGCGATCAATCGCTTCCCGGATGACAACCCCAACCCGGTGATGCGGATCGACGGGGACGGTGTCCTGATGTATGCGAACCCGGCCAGCGCGAGCGCGCTCAGGGGCATCGGGGGCAGCGTCGGCCAACCCCTGACGCCCGAGGTCCGGTCCAGCCTGGCGTCGGTCGCCACGGCCCGGGGCTTCATCGAGGTGTCCGCGGACGGGAGGACCTGGGCGCTGTGGCCGGTTCCCATCGACGATCTCGGCGTCACCAACGTATATGGCCAGGACGTGACCGCCGAGCGGGCGATCGTGAAGTTCCCCGACGAGAACCCGAACCCGGTGCTGCGAGTGAGCTACGACGGCACGCTGTTGTACGCGAACCCCGCCAGCCGGCGCCTGATCGAAGGCCTCGGGCTCGCGGTCGGTGATCGGATGGGCTCCTCGCACCGGGACCCACTGCTTGCCGCCGCCGCGGCGTCCGACGGTACGACCGTTGAGGTGGCGGCGGGAGGCCGCACCTACGCCCTGCTGGCCGTCGACGTCCCGTCGTTCGGCTTCCTCAACGTGTACGGCACCGACGTCACGGCCGTGAAGGAGCGCGAGCGGCTCGCACGCGAGAACGAGCGCCTGCTGCTCAACATCCTGCCCGCTCCGATCGCGCGGCGGCTGCGCGAGGGCGAGCCGTTGATCGCCGACCGCTTCGACGACGTCACGCTCCTGTTCGCTGATGTCGTGGAGTTCACCCGCTTGTCCTCCACGATGTCGCCGGTTGAGCTCGTTGGCGTGCTCAACGAGACGTTCTGCGCCTTCGACGAGCTCGTGGACCGCCACGGGCTGGAGAAGGTGAAGACCATCGGGGACGCCTACATGGTCGTGGGCGGCATGCCCGAGTGGTCCGACGACCACACGCAGCGGGTGGCCACGATGGCGCTCGATCTCGCCGACACCATCGGGCAGATCGACGCCGCAAGCCGCCTCGGGATCCGGTTCCGGATCGGCGTGCACTGCGGACCCGTGGTGGCCGGAGTCATCGGGTCCCGGAAGTTCATCTACGACATCTGGGGCGACACGGTCAACATGGCCAGCCGGATGGAGTCGCTGGGCGTCCCGGGTCGCGTCCAGGTCACGCACGCGGTCATGGAGCGGCTGGACGGAGCGTTCCGGTTCGAGCCGCGCGGGGTCATCGACGTCAAGGGCAAGGGCCCGACACCGACCTGGTTCCTGGTCGACCGGCTGCCGTCAGGCGGAGGCGGTCATCCGATCGCTCCCGGGCCGATGACGCTCTGACCGGCAAGCAGGCGCTCGCGTCGGCTCAGCTGCCGAGCGCGGCCCTGAGGGCGGCGCTGTCGGCAGCGCCGAGGGCGAGCTCCACCTGGTCGCCGCTCATCCCGATCGGCACGGCAACCATCAGGCTGACACCCGCGTCGGCGAGCCGGCGCATGAGCGCGGCGCCGGTCCCGGGCTTGTTGTCCAGGTGCGTCGTCACCATCTCGACCGCGGTCGCGGTCAATCCGGCGTCGGCGATCGCCGCCCGCAGGCCGGCCTCGTCATCCGAGCCCACGCAGATCAGCCCCGTCGAGCCGTCTGCGAGCCCGTAGGCTGGGAACACGTTCACGCCCCGGGCGGCAGCGGCCTCGAACAGGGTTGCCGCGATGCCGGCACGGTCAGCGGTGGAGATGACGTATCCGTTCATGGCCAGGGCCCTCCAGGTCCGGGCCCACGGCCCGGGCCGTTATCGTCATCCCGTTGTCAACCGCGAGTGCCGGGCAGGACCCGGGCGATGGGCAAAGGGTCACGGCACGCGGGTGCTTATGGACCCTGCCAATGGCCCTTGCCACACGCGTGCTCGACGCGCGACCGTTAGCATCCAGTTCCCAGTTCGGCGATACGCGTCGCCGGGGCCGGGGGTCGCTCACTGCCAGAGCCCGTCCCGCCCGGTGGTGGCACCATGCAGGAGGCACAGAGCTTCGATGACGACGATGGAGCGGCCGGATACGTCCACAACGCCCCAGGTTGCCCGGCTGCAGATTGGCGAACGCGAGTTCCAGCTGCCGATCGAGCCGTCGATCGACGGCCAGCCCGCGATCAACATCTCCACGCTGCTCAAGGACGCGGGGATGGTGACGCTCGACTACGGGTACGCCAACACCGCGCCCACCCGCAGCGCGATCACCTATCTCGACGGCGACAACGGCATCCTGCGCTATCGCGGCTATCCGATCGAGGAGATCGCGGAACAGGCCTCGTTCCTCGAGACGGCCTACCTGCTGATCCACGGTGAGCTGCCCACCGCCGAGGAGCTCGACGCCTGGACCGGTGAGATCAAGCGCCACACCCTGATCCGCGAGGAGTTCAAGCACTTCTTCGACGGGTTCCCGATGGACGCGCACCCGATGGCCATGCTCGGGTCCGCGGTGAGCGCCCTGTCCACGTTCTACCAGGACGGCGGCGACATCAGCGACAGCTCCGCCGTCGATCTCGCCACCGTGCGCCTGATCGCGAAGCTGCCGACCATCGCCGCAGCGGCCTACAAGAAGTCGATCGGCCAGCCCTTCGTGTATCCCGACAACGACCTGGACTACGAGGCGAACTTCCTGCGCATGATGTTCGCCGTCCCCAGCGAGCCGTACGTCGGCGACCCGGACGCGATCCGGGCCCTGCGGATCCTGCTCGTCCTGCACGGAGACCACGAGCAGAACTGCTCGACCTCGACCGTGCGGATGGTCGGTTCCAGCCATGCCAACCTGTACGCCTCGATCTCGGCCGGCATTGCGGCCCTGTGGGGCCCGCTGCACGGCGGCGCCAACCAGGAGGTCCTGGGGATGCTGGAGGCCATCGCGGCCGACGGCGGCGACGTGGCCAAGGCCGTGCGGCGCGCCAAGGACCACGACGACCCGTTCCGGCTGATGGGCTTCGGCCACCGCGTGTACAAGAACTATGACCCGCGCGCGCGGATCATCAAGTCTGCCGCCCAGCCCCTGCTGGACCGGATGCACCAGGACGACCACCTGCTGCGGATCGCGATCGAGCTCGAGCAGGTTGCCCTCAACGATCCCTACTTCGTGGACCACAAGCTGTACCCGAACGTGGACTTCTACAGCGGCCTGATCTACCGGGCGCTGGGCTTCCCGGCTCGGATGTTCACGGTCCTGTTCGCGATGGGCAGGCTGCCGGGCTGGATTGCCCAGTGGCGCGAGATGAACAACGACCCGCAGGCACGGATCGGGCGACCGCGCCAGCTGTACGTGGGCGAGCCCAAGCGGCCGTTCGTCCAGCTCAAGGACCGGTAGCCCCGCATCCTCGCATCTCCGGGGCGGGGCGGCCGCCCCGGAGCCATGACCCCGTCGGCCACGGTTCCGAAGGGCCCGGGCCGGGCGGCCCGGTGGTCCCGGGTTGCCCCGGGGTCAAACGGGCCCGCTACGCGACCGATGGCCCCTCCGCGAACGGGTCACGACGCGCGACATTGAGCGTGCGTCTCCGGGACGTACGGGACGCGTGCGCACGCGAGAGGGACGGGGTGAAGGGAAACGGATCGGGGGTCGGCGGCGGCAAGCTTTCCGTGCTGCTCGCGATCTTCGATTTCCCGATGCTGGTCGCGGGGTTTCGGTCGATCATCGACGCCGAGCTGGACATGCGGGTCGTGGGCGAGGTGTCGGAGGATGACGAGCTCAACGAGAAGATCCAGCGCCTCAATCCGGACGTGATCATCGCCGAGTGCCTGTCGCTCTCCGCGCCCGGGTGCTCGACGTTCGAGACCATCGAGCGGATCCGGGCGCTCGCCCCGTCGAGCCGGATCATCGCCCTCGAGTGCCGCTGCGGAAGCGAGCAGTTCAGCCTGGCGCTCAAGGCCGGCGCCGACGGGTTCCTGACCCGCGAAGCGGAGGCGAGCGACATCCTCACCGCCCTCCGGAGCGTCGGTCGGGGCCAGACCTACGTCTCGCCGGCGATCGTCACTCGGATGGTCAACACCTACGTGCTACGCAGCGGCGAAACGCCGATCGAGGACGCCTACGCCACGCTCTCCGATCGCGAGCGCGAGGTCCTGCTGCTCGCGGCGGTCGGGCACACCAACCGCGAGATCGCGAAGGTGTTCCATCTCTCGGAGCAGACGGTCCACAACTACCGGGCCAACATCATGGAGAAGCTCGGGTTCCACGACCGGGTCGAGCTGCTCAAGTTCGCGATCCGTCGCGGGATCATCAGCGTCGCGGATCTCTGATCTGCGGGACGCGGCCGTCGGCCTCGGGGGCCGTCAGCCGGCGTCGTCGATCGCCTTCGTAATCGCCTTGACATCCAGCTCGCCGCTGAAGCGGGCCACCTCCCGGTCGCCCGCTCGAACCACCACGGACGGAGCGGTTGTCAGGCCGAGGCTCGTTCCCTGGGTGGTATCGGCACGGACGGCGTCCGCGATCGAGGGGTCGTCAACGCAGCTGCTGATGGCGCTCACGTCGAGGCCCAGCCGCGCCGAGAAGCGGAGCACGTTGTCGGCGGTGAAGATGCCTGCCCCGGCACCCTGGGCGGACACGGCCAGGACATCGTTGGCAAACCAGGCGGGACCGTCCTGGGCGGCGATGCAGCGAACGGCGGTCGCGGCGAGCACCGACTCGTCACCCAGCAGCGCGAGGTCCCGCTGGACCAGTCGGATCGCCCCGCTGGCGACGCGCGCCCGAAGCTCGGGCTCGAGATCGTTGGCGACCGCGGCGGACGCCGTCGCCTGGTAGTCCATCCAGAGCTCGACGGTCAACGGAGCATCAGCGGCGCCGGCTTCCCGCCCGGACGTCGGCACCGTGGACCACGGATCGCTCGTGGGCTGGGGCGTGGGCAGCACGCCGGGCGACGCCCCGGCGGCCGCCTGGTCGATCGCGGCCAGGAGCGTGGACACATCCGGCACGCCCAGGTAGCGCGTGCCGTTCACGTCGATCGTGGGGGTCGACTGGATCCCCGCGCGCACGCCGGCCGCCGTGTCGTCCAGGACCGCGACCAGCGGCGCCCGTTCGTCGAGACAGGCCGTGAACGGGGCCATGGCGAGCCCCACGGACTGGGCGATCTGCTCGAGGCGGGCGCGGGCGAACGCGCCCTGGTTCTCCCCCTGCTGTGCCGCGTAGACCGCATCGTGCATCGCCCAGTAGCTGCCCTGCCGGCCGGCGCACCTGACGGCGACCGCCGCGTCGACCGACTCGCTGCCGAGGAACGCGAAATCGCGGTGCAGGAGCGCGACGGTTCCATCCCCGATCCGGGATGTCAACTGGGGGATGACCTCGGCGGCGAACCTGGCGCAGAACGGGCACTGGTAGTCCGCCCAGTACTCGACCGTGACGGGGGCATCGGAGCGCCCCAGCCGTGGACCGTCGGAGGGCAGGCCCGGGGATGCCGAGGCGCCCGCGGATGCCGAGGCGCCCGGGCCGGCACTCCCCGACGGGCCCGACGTCTCGACGGGGACCAGGGCCGAGCCTCCCGCCGGCGCGGTTGCCCTGCCCATCGCAAAGCCGCCCCCGAACGCCAGCGCCACCACGAGCAGGACGAGGCCCATCGCCGCCAGGCGGTTCTGATGCCGGGTCGACCCGGTGGCGGGTCGGGGATCCGGCGCGGCTTCCGACCCGGGCGAGGCACCCGGCTCGACCGGGGGTACGACCTCCCCGCCGAGCGTCTCCGGCTCGACGGCCGCGCCGTCGCGGGTGGCCGGGGCCGGCTCGCTCTCGTTCACACCGCCATGGTGCCCGGTTTTCGGGCCCCACGCGAACCGGGCGCTCGCCGGCCGGTTGCGTCACGGTCCCGGCGCGGGCGCGGCGTGACCCGGCCGCAACGTCCGCGCACGGGTGGGCTCCGCTAGACTTGGCCGGTCCAACCCCCAACTCGTGTCCAATTGGACGGTGATGCCCATGAAGGTCGGCGTCGCCCGGGAGACGGCCGCCGGAGAGCGGCGCGTCGCCCTGGTGCCCGAAGCGCTCGGCAAGCTGACGGCGGCCGGGCTCGAGATCCTGGTCGAGGCCGGTGCGGGCGCGGGCGCTGCGATCCCCGACCAGCTGTTCGCCGACGCCGGTGCGCGTGTCGTGTCCACGGACGAGTTGTACGCCGCGAGCGAGGTCGTGCTCCGGGTTCAGCGGCCGGCGGGACCCGAGGTCGCGAGGCTGCGCAGCGGGCAGATGGTCGTCGGGCTCCTGTCCCCCCTCCTGGATCCTGCGTTGATGCAGACGCTCGCGACCGCCGGGGTGACCGCGGTCAGCCTGGACGCCATTCCCCGGATGCTCAGCCGCGCGCAGACCATGGACGCCCTCTCGTCCCAGGCGAACGTCGGCGGCTACAAGGCCGTCCTGATCGCCGCGAACGCATACGGGCGCTACTTCCCGCTGCTCACGACCGCGGCGGGGACGGCCAAGCCCGCGAACATCCTGATCCTGGGCATCGGCGTGGCCGGCCTCCAGGCGATCGGCACCGCCAGGCGCCTCGGCGCGGTCGTGGCCGCGTACGACGTCCGCCCGGAGACCGCGGAGCAGGCCGAGTCGCTGGGGGCGAAGTTCGTGAAGCTCAGGACGTCGATCGACGCCACCGGCGCGGGCGGCTACGCACGGGAGCTCACGCCCGAGGAACGCGCCGCCCAGCAGGTCGAGCTCAACGAGGTCATCGCCAGCCAGGACGTGGTCATCACCACGGCCCAGGTGCCGGGCCGCAAGCCGCCGGTGCTCGTCACCGCCGAGGCGGTGCGTGCGATGCGCTCGGGCTCGGTGATCGTGGACATGGCTGCCAGCGCCCTCGGTGGCAACTGCGAGCTCTCGAAGGCCGGTGAGACGGTGGTGACCGAGAACGGCGTCACGATCGTGGCGCCCGACAACCTGCCGGCCTCGATGCCCTTGTCCGCATCGCAGTTCTACGCACGCAACATCTCCTCGCTGCTGCTCAACATGGTCAGGGACGGAGCCCTTGACCTCGACTTCGAGGAGGAGGTCACCAGGGCGACGGTCATCACCCACGAGGGCGCGGTCGTGTCCGAGGCAGTCCAGAAGCTCCTGGCCCCGTCGGGAGGCAACGCATGAACATCGATCTCGCGTTCACGATCTTCGTGCTCGCGATCCTGTGCGGGTTCGCGGTCATCTCGAAGGTCCCCGCGACGCTCCACACGCCGCTCATGTCGGGCGCGAACTCGATCCACGGGATCGTGCTCGTGGGCGCCATGATCATCGCGACCACGGCCGACAACCCGCTGTCCTACCTGCTGTCGTTCCTGGCCGTCGCGTTCGCCTCCCTCAACGTCGTGGGTGGCTACGTCGTGACCGACCGGATGCTCCAGATGTTCAGGCGCAAGCCCGCGGCACCCAAGGCCGAGCAGGCGGAGGGGTAGCGTGGACGCGCAGACCATCGATCCGATCATCCGCCTGATCTGGCTGGCGGGCGCGGTCGCGTTCGTGCTGGGCCTGATCCGGATGAACTCGCCGGCAACCGCTCGCGACGGCAACCTGCTGTCGGCGGGCGGGATGGTGCTCGCCATCGGCGCGACGGCGGTGTGGCTCCTCGTCCTGCCGCCCACCGGATCGTTCAACCCGGTCGGCTGGGCCATCATCATCGCCGGCGTTGCGGTCGGCGGCGGGTACGGCCTGTACTCCGCCCGGACGGTGAAGATGACGGCGATGCCGCAGCTGGTGTCGCTGTTCAACGCCGTGGGCGGTGGCGCGGCGGCCCTGATCGCCATCGACGAGTACCTGCGCCACACGGGGGCGCCCGGGCTCCAGAACAACGTCGCGACGGTCCTGGACATCGTGATCGGCTCGGTCACGTTCACCGGGTCGCTGATCGCGTCCGGCAAGCTGATGGGCCTGCGGATCACGCCCTCGAGGCCGGTGCTGATCCCGGGCGGCCGGCTGGTCACGGCATCGCTCGCGGCCATCGCCGTGGTCGGCGCGCTGTACCTGTGGGCAGGCAACTACTCGCTGCCGGTGATGACCGCCATCCTGGTCGCCGCGCTCGTGTTCGGCGTCACGATGACGCTGCCGATCGGCGGCGCCGACATGCCCGTCGTGATCAGCCTCCTGAACTCGTTCACCGGCACCGCGGTCGCGATGGCCGGCTTCGTCCTCAACAACCCGGTGCTGATCATCGCCGGCGCCCTGGTGGGTGCCTCCGGCGCGATCCTGACCAAGCTGATGGCCGACGCCATGAACCGCTCGGTCCTGAACATCATGATCGGGGGGTTCGGCGGCGGCGAGGGCGTCCAGGCTGCCACCGGCGGCGCTGGTGGCAGCGTCCGCGAGGTGGGCGTGGACGATGCAGCGATCCAGCTCGCCTACGCGGCCTCGGTGATCATCGTCCCGGGCTACGGGCTCGCCGTCGCCCAGGCGCAGCACGCGGTGCGAGAGCTGGCCGAACAGCTGGAGGAGCGCGGCGTGGACGTGAAGTACGCGATCCACCCGGTGGCCGGCCGGATGCCCGGCCACATGAACGTCCTGCTCGCCGAGGCGAACGTTCCCTATCCCCAGCTCAAGGAGATGGAGGACATCAATCCCGAGTTCGATCGCTGCGACGTCGCGCTCGTCATCGGCGCCAACGACGTGACCAATCCGGCCGCGCGCCATCCGGGTTCGCCGGTCTCCGGGATGCCGATCCTGGACGTGGACCACGCCAAGAACATCATCGTGATCAAGCGCTCGATGGGACGTGGCTACGCGGGGATCGACAACGAGCTGTACACGAACCCCAAGACGGGAATGCTGTTCGCCGACGCGAAGCAGGGCCTCGCGGACCTCATCGGGGCCGTCAAGGCGCTGTAGCGGAACGCCCTACGTCGCCGACTCGCGCTGGTAGGGCTGCCCGTCGGCGGCCGGCGGGATGCTCCGTCCCACGACGCCGGCCAGGACCACGATGGTCACGATGTAGGGAAGCGAGTCCCAGATCTGCGCCGGCAGCGCCGTCATGATGCTGCCCAGCTCGCCCCCGGGCGGCGAGAAGTTGATGACCTGGCCGATGGCCAGGAACAACGAGAACAGGAGCGCGGCTCCGAACGCGCCCAGCGGCGTCCAGCGCCCGACGATCATCGCGGCGAGGGCGATGAACCCGCGGCCCGCCGTCATCCCGGCCTGGAACGAGTTCGTCGCCTCCATCGACAGGTATGCACCACCGAGACCGGCGAAGATGCCGCTCACGATCACGTTGCGATAGCGCAGCTTGATGACGTCGATGCCGACCGTCTCCGCGGCGCGCGGATGCTCGCCCACCGAGCGCGTCCGCAGCCCCCAGCGCGAGCGGAACAGCATGACCTGGAGCACGATCACGATGACCACAGCGGACATCGTGATCGGACCCTGGGCGAGGAACATGTTGAACAGCCAGCCGACCACCGGCAGGTCCTTCAGCTCGGCGGGCGGGGTGAGGGTCGTGAAGTAGCCCGCGCTGGTGGGGGAGCTCTTGGCGATGATGGTGTTCAGGTAGCCGGTCAGCCCGAAGGCCGCGATGTTGATGATGGTGCCGCTGATGATCTGGTCCGCCATCACGCTGATCGAGAGCCAGGCGTGCACCGCGGTGATGACCACGGCAACCAGGACCGCGGCGAGAACGCCGATGAGGAGGGCCGGCGTCAAGCCGAACAGCGCGGTCGGGTTGGCGCCCATGGACGGCGCCAGCGCCACCCCCACGATCCAGCCGGTGAACGCGGCCGCCAGCATCGTCCCCTCGATGCCGATGTTGACCACGCCCGACCGCTCGCCCACCACCCCGACCATGGCGCCCAGGGCGAGCGGCGTCGCCGACTGGAGGATGATCGGCGCCACGGGCGGGACGATCTGGATCAGGTAGCCCGCGAGCTGGAAGACGAGGCCGGCGATCGGGATCCCGTACAGGCCGGTGATGAGCCCGTCCATCAGCGTGCCACCGATTTGCCGCCGTACGACCGGGTGATGGTCGTCGTCTCGAGGCCGCCGCGGACGCCGCGGAGCCGGGTCATCTTGAGCAGGGCCGGAGTCGCGATCAGGAACAGCAGGATCGTCGCCTGCACCACGTCCACGAGCTCGACGGGAATGCCGGCCTGGATCTGCATCAGGCCGGCGCCGGCACGCATGGCACCGAACAGCAGGGCCGCGAACACGATGCCGATGGGGTTGGAGCGCGCCAGCAGGGCAACGGCGATCGAGTCGAAGCCGACCGTGGTCCCGAAGCTCGATGTCATCGAGTGGGTCACGCCGAGCACGACACCCGTCCCGGCCAGCCCCGCCAGCCCGCCCGAGAGAGCCATCGTGAACATCAGCAGGAAGCGCGGTCGCATGCCCGCGTAGCGGGCGGCATCCGGGTTCGCGCCGACCGTCCGGATCTCGAAGCCGCGGGTCGTCCGGTACAGCAGCCACCACACGATCGCGACCGCGACCAGGGCGACCACGATCCCGAAGTGCCCGTTGCGCCCGATGATGATCGGATAGGCGGCGTTACCCACGTCGAAGGTGACCGGCGAGGGGGAGTTCGGGACCTTCAGCGGGCCGCTCACCATCGCGGCCAGGATGGCGATCGCGATGTAATTGAGCATGATCGTGGTGACCACCTCGTGGGCGCCCGAGGCCGCCTTGAGGAAGCCAGGGATGAAGCCGTAGAGGGCGCCGGCCAGGAAGCCGGCGAGAACGGCGACCGGGATCGCGATCAGCACGGGCCACGTCGACACGGCCACACCGGCCGCGACCGAGCCGAGCGCACCCATGAGGAACTGGCCCTGCGCGCCGATGTTGAACAGGCCGGCCTTGAAGCCGAGTCCCACGGCCAGGCCACCAAGGACCAGCGGCGTCGCGGCCACCATCGTGTTGACGAGGGCCTCCGGGCTCCCGATCGCGCCCTCGATCAGGGCCCGATAGGCGGTCAGCGGCAGGGTCGGGTCGAACGGCCGGCCGGTGAGCAGCAGCTCGGAGGCCAGGATGACGATCGCGCCCACGATCAGCGCGAGGAGGATCGCGACGGCAGGGAGCATCACGAGATCGAGGATCGCGCCGACGATCCGTCGCCAGCGGGCCTCGCTCGCGACGTCGGCGGGGGTCTCGCTCACGCCGTCACCGCCGTGGACGGCGCTTCGGCGGCGCTGGTGCCTCCGGTCGCCATCAGCAGTCCGACCGTGTTCTTGTCCGCGGTCCGTCCGTCGAGCACGGCGACGATCTTGCCCCGGTACATGACGGCGATCCGGTCCGACATCTCGAGGACCTCGTCCAGCTCGGCCGACACCAGCAGGATCGCGGTGCCCGCGTCCCGCTTGGCGATCGCCTGGCGGTGGATGAACTCGATGCTGCCCACGTCGAGGCCGCGGGTGGGCTGGTCGAGCACGAGCAGCGCGAGATCGCGGTCGAACTCGCGCGCGACAATCAGCTTCTGCTGGTTGCCCCCCGACAGCGTGCCCGCGCTTGCGCTGGCGGACGGCGTGCGGACGTCGAACGTCCGGATCCGCTCCTCCGCGGCCTCCACGATCGCCCGGTCGTTGCGCATGGGACCCCGCGCGAACGGCGCCCGGTAGTAGCTGGTCAGCACGAGATTGTCGGAGATCGGGAAGGGCAGCACGATCCCG
This sequence comes from uncultured Chloroflexia bacterium, assembly GCA_963732805.1. Lineage (GTDB taxonomy): Bacteria > Chloroflexota > Limnocylindria > Limnocylindrales > CSP1-4 > CAIXZV01. Next base: position 344,479 of record CAVTAW010000001.1, on the reverse strand, counting down.
AACCGGTGGCGGTCGGCGGGGACGTAGCCGACCCCCGCCTCGTTCATCTCACGCGGCGATGCGGTCGTCACGTCACGATCGCGCAGGAACACCTTCCCGCCGGCGACCCGCCGCAGGCCGATGATCGACTCCACGAGCTCGTCCTGGCCGTTGCCGGCCACGCCGGCGATGCCCAGGATCTCGCCGGAGCGGACTTCGAGATCCACGCCGCGGACCACCTCGCTGCCCCGGTCGTCACGGACCTGGAGGCCCTCGACCCGCAGCGCGACGGGGCCCGGATGCGACTCGCCCCGGTCGACGACCAGCTGGACCTCGCGGCCCACCATGAGCTCGGCGAGATCGTCCTCGTTGGTCTCGGCCGGCTTTCGCTCGCCGACCACGCGGCCCCGCCGGATGACGGTGATCCGATCGGCGATCTCGAGCACCTCATACAGCTTGTGGCTGATGAACACGATGCTGTGACCAGCGTCGGCGAGGCGCCGCAGGACGGCGAAGATCTCCTCCGTCTCCTGCGGCGTGAGCACCGCGGTCGGCTCGTCGAGGACCAGGATGCGGGCCTCGCGATACAGCGCCTTGAGGATCTCGACCCGCTGCTGCCAGCCCACCGAGAGGGTGCCCACCTTCACCTCGGGATCGATGTCGAACCCGAACCGCTGGCCGAGATCGACGATCCGCCGGTGGGCCTCCTTGCGGTCAAGGAAGATGGGGTTGGCCATCGTCTCCGCGCCCAGCAGGATGTTCTCGGCGACCGAGAGCACGGGGACCAGCATGAAGTGCTGATGGACCATGCTGATGCCCCGGCTGATCGCGTCGGCCGGGCCGGCGATCGTGACCGGCGAGCCATCCAGCAGGATCTGGCCCTCATCGGGGCGTGCCAGACCGTACAGGATGTTCATCAGGGTGGTCTTGCCGGCGCCGTTCTCGCCGAGCAGCGCGTGGATCTCGCCCGGCTGGACGTCGAGCTCGATGCCATCGTTGGCGACGACGCCCGGGTAGCGCTTGGTGATGCCGCGCATCTCCAGCGCCGGCGCCTGGATCTTCGTCGGTTCAGCCGTCATCAGGTCCTCGCCATGCCGTGGACCGGACGAGGATACGGCGAGCGGGCCGGCCGATGTCGGCCGGCCCGCTCGTACGGACCCCTGGTCAGGAGATCAGCTGGGGCCGACGCCGCAGCCGGTATCGGGACAGGTCTTGAGCGTGCCCGCCTTCATCTGGCTGAGCGCGTCATTCACCTTCGTGGTCACGTCGGCCGGGACCTGGCTCTCGGCGTCATGGAACGGCGAGATGCCGATGCCGTCGTTGGCCGCGTTGTACAGGATGTCACCCGCGGCACCGGAGTTGGCCGCGATGCCCTGGATGGCGTCGGACACCGCCACCTGGAGGTGCTTCTCCGCGCTCGTCAGGAGGCACGGAGCCGCCGCCGGGTAGGACAGGAACTGGTCGACATCCACGCCCACGCCCCAGATCTTGTGGCTGCACGCGGAGTCGAGGACGCCGTTGCCGGTCAGGCCGGCCACCTGGAACAGGACGTCCACCTTGCTGTTGGTGGTGAGGAACGTGTCGGCGAACTTCTTGCCGCCTGGCTGGTCCTGGAACGCGGCATTCGAGAAGTCGCGCGTCACGTACGCCACGTCAACCTTGATGTCGGGGTTGACCGACTTCGCGCCGAGCTCGTAGCCCTGGATGTAGCGGACGCACGGCGCGCACAGGGTCGTGCCGCCGATGGCACCGATCTCGCCGGACTTGCTCATGCTCGCAGCGACGATCCCGGCCAGATAGCCCGCCTGGTCCTCCTGGAACATCAGCGACTGGTAGTTCGGCAGCAGCGTCTTGGCGTCACCTGCGCAGGCGAACGTCGAGTCGAGGTTTCCGGACGCGTCCACGCAGATCGGCGACTGGTCGACGCCCACGAACTTGATGCCCGGGTTCGCCTTGGCGGCGGTGGTGGTCGGACCACCGAGGTTGAAGCCGACCGTGACGATCACGTCGAACTTCTGGTCCACGAACGATTGGATGTCGGCCGCGTACTCGGACTGGTCCTTCGGCACCACGACCGGCGGGTTCTCAGCCCCGATCGCCGTCGCGCCGTCCTGGGCGCCCTTGTAGGAGTACTCGTTGAAGTTCTTGTCATTGACCGTGCCGACGTCGGTGACGACGCCGATCTTGAGGGTTGACCCCGCGGGCGTCGGGGACATCGCCTCGGTGGCCGCCGGGGACATGGCCTCGGTCGGCGGCGCAGCCGTGGGCGGCGCGGCCGTCGCGGGGCTCGGGGTTGAGCTGGTGCTCGAACAGGCGGACACGACGAGTGCCAGCCCGATGACAAGGCCCGGTACCAACCGGCGATTGCGCATGCTTCCTCCTCCAGGCACGGCCTGCGCGTCGTGTGCGGGCGAGGTGCCCATGGATCGCGTCGGTCGTGCGGATCAAGCGGCCCCGGGGGACCGGGGGTGCCAGTTTCTCGCGCATCCTAGCGACGGCCCGGGACGGGGGCAACCCGACACCGACGCGATGCGCCGCTGGCTAGCATATGGTGCCCCCCGCGATCGTGCGCAGCGGGCTCGCAGCGAAGGCCCGTCCGGACCGGGCGGGCTCGGCCGGGGTGTGCCTAGGCCGCGCTGACCCCTGAGCCGCCGACCTCGGCGCCCACCCCGTCATCGTCGTACCCGAGCGCGATCAACGCCGCGAGGTCAAGCGCCTCGGCCTCCGGCGTCGGCAGGGGCCGGCCCAGGAGGTAGCCCTGCCCCACGTTGATCCCGAGCTCGCGGATGATCTCGAGATGGAGCGGCGTCTCGATCCCCTCGGCGACCGTCGTGGCGCCTCGCCGCTGCGCCATGTCGATCAGCGCCCGCAGGACCGCACGCGACGGCGCGAGCACCGCGCCGGTCTGGACCAGCGACAGGTCGATCTTGATCACGTCGAAGTCGATCCGGCTCAGCAGCTGCAGACCTGCGTTGCCGGCCCCGACGTCGTCGGCCGCGATCCGGACCCCGGTCCGCCGGAACGCGGCCAGGTTGCTGGTGAGCCGGCCCATGTCCTCGATCGCCTCGCGCTCGGTGAGCTCGATGACCAGGCGGTGGGGCCCGATCCCGGCCGAGGCCATGATGCCCAGCACTTCGTGGGGGTTGAACGCGACGGCCTCGATCGTTCGCGGTGAGAGGTTGACGGCGATGTACTGGTGCTCGCCGAGGGTCCGCGCGCCAGCGGCGATCTCCCGCACCGCCGCCAGGTCCACCTCCACCGTCCGGCCGACCGCCTCGGCCGCGATGAACAGCGCGCTCGGGTTGCGGAACCCGGCCGACGGGTGCGGCCGCACGAGGCCCTCGAAGCCGACGCAGGCGCCATCGCTCATCGCGAACACGGGCTGATAGACGGCGGTCAGGAGGCGCCCGGCCACCACCGCATCGACGGCCGACGCAAGCTCCTCCGCGGGACGCTCGTCATCGGCAACCCCGTGCAGCCTGGGGTCGTACACCTGAACGTCCGTCCGCCCGTGGCGCTTCCCCCAGTAGAGGGCAGCGTCGGCATGGCGATACAGCAGCTTGCGATCCTGGCTCGGGTCGGGCACCGCCGAGATCCCGATCGTGAGCGAGATCGAGCGGCGGCCTGCCGTGCGCTCGGGGTCGAGCGCGGTCGCCAGGATCCGGCGTCCGAGGGTCCGCGCGTCATCGAGCGATGTGCCCGGGCTGAGCACCGCGAACTCGTCCCCGCCGACCCGGAACGCACGGTCCGTCCGGCGGCTGTTGGTCGCGATCACGCGCGCCACGTCCTGGAGCGTCTCGTCACCGACCTCGTGACCCTCGATGTCGTTCGTCCGCTTGAGGTCGTCAACGTCGATCAGCAGGAGCGCCGTCGACTGCAGGTGCCGGCGAGCCATCTGGACGGCGCGCTCGAGCTCCTCCTGGAAGGCCCGGTGGTTGCCCAGGCCCGTGAGGCCGTCGCGGATCGCATCCAGCCGGGCCCGGTCGTAGAGCTCCGTGAGATCGAGGCTGATCCGTCCCAGCAGATCGGCGCGCTCGAGGGCCATCTCCATCAGCTGCCGTGCGATCAGGGCCGCGGCCCCACCTCCGACCACGATCCCGGCGAGCACGAGCACGGGTGACGCTCCGGACGCCACGATCGCGAGGATGGTGAGCGCGGTCATGGTCAGCAGGAAGGCCCCGGTCGACAGGACCACGATCCCGGCGCGAAGCTGACCGAGCACCCTGCTGGCATCCTCGGCCGAGGTCTGTGCATCCGTGGCCCCCCGCTTCGCGGACCGGGCCAGCGCCTGATCGCTCATGCTCAGGCCATCGTGGGTGCGCCGAGGCACCACAACCCATCCCCCACATGTCACCGCGTGCGTGGTACCTCCGAGGTGGACACGCGCCTGCCACCATCGCGTACGGTGCGCTGGGGGCGGCCGGTGCATCCACGCCCCAAACGATCGCCCGCCCGAAGGAGCATGCCGCCATGACCCGTCCGGCCGGGACCGCGCCGAGCCTGGCGAGTGGGATCCTGGCCGTCCTCGTGCTGGCGTTCGCTCTCCCGGTGCTGGCCTGGGCCGGGTTGGAAGCGCCTCGATCCGCCATTGCCGCGCCGCCCACGGCGCAGCCGCGGGGGATCTCGACCGCGCTGCCGACGTCGAGACCGACGCCCAAGCCGAAGGCGAGCGCGAAGCCCAGATCGAGCGCGAGGGTGGCGGCAAGCGCCGTGCCGACCGCCAGCCCCACGCCCAGGCGAACGACCGGTGCCACCGCGGTGGCAGCCGGACCCACGCCGAACATGCTCCCTGGTCAGACGTCGAGCCCTCGCGCGACGGCACCAGGATCCCGACCCGTTCCTCCATCCATGCGGGCAGCGCGTGATGCGGAAGATCGCACCCTGGTCGCCGCGGGCGGCGCGATCCCCCCGGGCGGAAACGGCTCGCCGCCCGGCCAGGCGACGCCCTTCCGCGGGCTGGACGGGGCCGGCCCCTCGCTGCTGACCGGGCTCATCGTGACCTTCGTCGGTGTCGCGGCGCTCCGCCGGACCGCCGCGCGTCACGGGACGGGGGTCAAGGCGGCGACGGAGCAGCCTCGGTAGCAATCGGCCCGGGGGACCGGGGCGTGGGCGTGGCTCGGCTACCAGCCTTCGGGCGTCGCGGCGCGCTCGGCGACGAGCAGCTCCATGGCCGTGATGGTGCCTTCCGCGGGTTCCAAACCAACCCGCAGCGTGGCCGGACCACGCCCTGTCTCGAGCTCGAAGGTCGACGTCGTCTGCCCGTCACCGGCACAGGGCTGGCCGAGCGTCATCGGCCCGAACCGGACGCAGGCTGACCGCAGGCCTCGCAGGACCACGCTCGTGTCGAGCCCCGGGCCCGCGACCAGGTCGTCCGGCCAGGCGGCATCTGACATGGTGGCCAATGCGAGGGCACGCTCCGCCAGCCTCCGCAGGCCGGGCGACGGATCGCCGACCGGCGTGAGCACCAGCTCCTGGACCCTGGGTGACGGTTCCGGCGTGACCAGGATCGAGACACGCACCCAGCCGCGGACACCCCGGAGCCACCACGCGAGATGCGCGGGCGAGTCCGATCTCGCGGGGCGCTTGTCATCCGGCTGGAATGGGCCCAGGTCGCGGGCGATCGCGGTGACGGTGTCCCGGCGCCGCTCGCGGGGCTCGTCCAGATCCACGTTCATCGCGAACAGCCGGTCCGCGACCGCCTCGTCCCAGCGATCGACCAGGCCGTCCACCATGGGCCGGGCAGCGACGACCGCCGGCGACGGGACCACCTCTCGACGCTCCACCGCGCCGGCGCGGACGAGCATCGCGAGCATCTCGTTGGCGACCGGGCGGACCGGCGCGTAACGCAGGTTGCCGAGCGCGATCACCCCCAGGCCGGTCGCGGGGTGCCAGGCCATGTGGGAGCCGAAACCCGGGTACCCGCCGGCGTGGCCGATGATCGTGCCCAGCTCGACGTCGTGGAGCACGAACAGGCCGAACCCGTACCCGCCGGTCTCGATGCGCGGCTCCGCATCCGCCGGGTGCGCGGGCACAGTCGCCCCGAATGCCCGGTGGACCTGCTGCATCTCGCGACGCGAGGCCCGCCGCAGCGGATGGGGGCCCTCGGGCCCGTCACGGGCCGGGAACGCGTCCAGGAACCCGGCGATCCACCGGGCCAGGTCGCGGACCGACGAGAACAGGCCGCCCATCGATGCCAGCGCGCCGTAGCCGTCGGTGCCCTCCCGGATCAGCGCCTCGCCGCGACGGACGTAGCCATGGGCCAGCCTCGCGTCCTCGACGTCCTCCGCCACGAACGCGGTCGAGGTCATGCCGAGCGGCCGCAGCAGCCGGTCGCGCACGACCATCCGGTACTCCTCACCAGCGACGGCGCTGATGACACGGCCGAGGATCCCGTACCCGAGGTTCGAGTAGTCGAACGCCGTGCCGGGCGGCCAGGCGAAGGTCGGGCCGGAAGCAAGGAGCCGACCGAAATCGTCGAGCGCCAGGCCCTGCTGACGGTCGCCCCACGGATCGTCGGTCGGCAGGCCGGCCGACATCGTGAGCAGGTGGCGGACGGTCACCGCCGGGCTGTCCGTGGTCGGCGGCCGCCAGTCCGCGAGGTCCGGCACGTACGTCGCCACGGGATCGTCCAGGCGCAGGAGGCCCGCGTCGCGGAGCAGGAGCACCGTCGTCGCGGTGAAGCTCTTGGTCATCGACGCGATCCGGAACACGTGATCGGCGTCAGGGCGGCGGTCGTCGCCGTCGCGGAGCGTCCCGGCCCCGCCGCCATGGACCAGCTCCGCCCCGTGCACCACGCCCCACGCGACACCGGGGATGCCGGCTTCGCGCTGCAGGCGCTCGAACCGCGCATCGACGTCGGGGAGCAGGTCGTGGAGGGCGGGCACCAGCGGATCATGCCCGGAATGAACACGACGCGTGGCGCTCGCCCCATAGTGTGCGGAATGACGTCCCCTCTGGACGCCGGCACGGGGTGGATCGTGGATCTCGAGCTCGTCGAAGCCGCGCGGCGAGGTGATCGGGCCGCCTACACGGATCTGCTGCGAACCCGTGCCGGACGGCTGTTCGCGATCGCCCAGCGGATCCTGCGCGATGCGGACCGCGCAGAGGATGCCGAGAGCGGCATTCGAGGTGCACGTCCTCGTGAAGGACCCGGGCATCCCCTACGGCCTCGACGTGATCGATCCGGCCGGGCGTGTCGTGGTCTCGGGCGGCATCGTGACCGGCCCGGACTCGTTCACGGTCACGCTTCCGGCCCTGGCCGCCGGCAGCTACACCTTCCGGGACCCGGTCCACGCACCGGTCATGACGGGGCACCTGCACATCGGCGAGATCGCGCCGCCCGGCGCGCCACCGTCGGCGGTCGCGACCGTGCCCTGAGCCGGATCGCTCGTGACCCGTCCACGGCCGGCGCGTCGCCCGGCCGGCCGGCGCGCGCGATGCCGCGGGGCGCCGCGGGGCATAGTCTCTGCGTATGCCTCGGAAGCGCGCTGTCCCGACGCCCTGGCCCCGGTCCGCGAAGATCGCGTTCATCGGATCCCACGGGATCCGCAAGACGTCCGCCCTCCTTGCCTTTGCCGCAGAGGCCCAGCGCGCCGGCCGCTCGGTCGAGCTCGGGCGCGAGGTCGTTCGCGACAACCCGCTGGGTATCAACGAGGAGGCGACGGGCGAGGCGCAGCTGTGGGTCCTCGTATCGCAGATCCGCCAGGAGCTGGAGCTCGCGCGGAAGGCGGACATCCTCGCGACCGATCGCGGCGTGATGGACAACTACGCGTACTACCTTCGGTCATGTGCGGGCGTGGATCGCTACGCGGTCCGGCCGCTCGTCGACAGCTGGTCGCAGACGTACGACCTCGTCGTGCGCCTGCTGCCCGACGTCGCCCTCCAGGCCGACGGCGTCCGGTCCACCAGCGACGCCTTCCGCGACGAGGTGGAGGCGATCCTGGATCGCGTGCTGCCGGAGCTGGTCGCCGCCGGGCGCCTGGTAACCCTGCACGCGTCCGAGGTCACCAGCCGGTTCGACTGGTTTGCTGTCCTCCAGCGGCTGGCCGCCGCGATCGGAGCGACCGTCGAGCCGCCCGACCTCTGGCGCTGACTCAGCTGGCGCTGACTCAGCTGCCTGCGACCTGGCGCCGCTCCCAGGCGCGAACCAGGATGATCACGCCCAGGCCGATCGCGATGATCGGCAGGATCGTGTGCTCGTCCAGGTCCGGCAGGTCGAGCCCGAAGGTGTTCTTGAGCAGGTAGTACGTCCCGAGGGCGATCAGCCCGATGGCGAACAGCACGGACGCGAGCCCGCCGCTGCGGGCCGCCCGGTAGGTCATCACGCGAAGCCTCCACTCCCGACATCCAGGATCCGCACCCGCAGATCGTTCCGGTCGCGTTGCCGTCGCAACAGGGCCATGTCGCCCGAAGGACGCGCCGACCAGACCGGGCATCGGTCCGCGACCCGGGCTGCATCCCGGCCGAGGGTGCCGGTCGTGGTGCGGGCGTCGGGCGAGGCCGTTCAGGACATCACACCCTCCGCGGCGCTCGATGGCACGGTTCCCGGAATGACGCTAGACTGCGCGCGGCCTGACCTGCTGCATCGCGAATCTCCTGCCCGGCGAGTCCCTCTCGCCCGGCCACAGGCGGGGTTCGGACCAGCCAGTTAGGGCCAAAGGGGCCATGATCTGCCCCCCCGCTTGCCCCATGGCCTCGCGCCCCAGCGCGAGATAGGCTGCGGGTGCGTCGCGGCCCAACGTGTGCGCCACGACCACCGTCACCAACGCTTCGCCCGCATCCATGCGGGGCACTGAAACGCCACGTGACCGGGCACACGGCGTAGGACATGTCGCCGATCCCTGCCTGCCGACGACCTCGAGGCCCCCGCAGCACGGGATGGCGTCCGTCCCGACCAGCCGTCCACTCACGGAGGTGGCCATGCGCTACACCGCCCCCGCCGCTCCGACCGATTCCGGTCTCCAGCCCGATGGCCCGGTGGCCCGGGTCCGCACTCGCCGCTTCGGCCCCCATCTCTCGTTGCGACGGTCGGCCAGGTCGTCGCTGGCCGTGCTGCTCGCGGTCGCGATGGTGGGGCTGGTCGGGGTAGCGCTGCCGTCCGCGACCGATGCTGCCAGCTCGACGCGGGTGGCCAGGTGCAACGACGTCCCGCTGCGCATCAGGGCCAGCTCTGCTGCCACGCGCAAGTCCACGACCAACGTCAGCAAGCGCGTCACCGTCACGGCCGTGGTGACCGGTGGCTACTGGAAGCAGAGCTGCGACGGGCTCACGATCCATGGCCACGGCTGGTACCGCATCTCAGCGATCGACGGCCGGAGCGTGTCCAGCCTGTACGGCCGGTCCTACGTGTATGCCCCGAAAGGCCTGTTCGAGGCCTCGGCTCCCGCGGCGGTCCGGTGCGATGTCAAGTTCGCGGCGTCGCCGTCCAAGACGAGCGATCAGTCGTCCGCCATCGCGAGCTTCCTTCGGGCCCACGCCGGCAGGCGGATCTGCTTCAAGCCCGGAGCCATCTACCGAACCGACGGTCGCATCGAGCTCGACAACTGGACCGGGACCATCTTCGGCCGCGGGGCCACGTTCCGGCGCTACACGGCGTCGACCAGCCAGTACGAGCACTTCCGCATCGTCCAGGGCCACGACATCGTGATCGACGGCCTCAACGTCATGGGCCCGGCGACAACCTCCGACATCCAGAACCGGGTGTACGGGGGCAGCGACCGCCAGGACCAGCACGCCTTCTCGGTGGAGTCCACGAACGGCTTCACGCTCCGGAACGCGACCCTGTCCAACCTGTGGGCCGACGGCGTCAACCTGCGCGCCAGGAACGCCGGCGGCGTCGACTCGCCGGTGCGCCGCGCCACGCTGTCCAACCTCGAGATCCTGACCGTGGGCCGGAACGGGGTCGGCATGATCTCCGTGAACGGCCTGGTGGTCCGCGGAACCGAGATCAAGCACGCCTCGCTGCATGCGATGGACGGTGAACCGAACCGCTCGAGCGACGTCCTCTCGAACATCCTGATCAAGGGCTCCAACTTCCGGGATTACGACGCCGGGCACACGCCCCAGGGCGTGGGCTACGCCATCGCCTTGACGCCCGGGTACGCGACGGTCCAGCCGACGAACATCACGATCCGCAACAACCGGATGGACCGCCCTCGGGTCCGCGTCGACGGCCTGAATTCCTCGCACCCGGCGATCAACGTGAGGGTCACCGGGAATCGCCCATCGGTCAGCGGAACGGCGTGGTTCGATCACGTTCGTAACCTGGCCTTCAGCAACAACGGCCGGATGAGCGCCAGCAAGTCCGACGTGCACTGAGTCCCGAGGACGCGGCCTCCGTTACGGATGCCGCGTCCGTCCCCGTCAGGGGCCGACCGCCATCGCGAGCCAGAGCTCGACCGTCCCAGCGCCGACGGCGGCAACCACGACGCGATCCGGGAGGATGGCAGCGCTCCTGACATACGTGCCCTGCGCGTCGCCAGGATCGTAGATCCCGATCTCCGGCAGGTCCGTCGAACCCGTGAACGCCAGCCGCACCCACGTCTGGCCGTCCGTCGAGTCCCAGGCCGCCATGGTGTCCGCGTCCGAAGCCGCCCGATCGAGGACCACCATGTGACTGCCGTTCGATGCCAGGAACGTGCTTCCGGGGTTCTGGGGTGGCACTCGGTCGATGTACGGGAGGTCCGTGCCCAACCGGCCGGTGACATGCCAGGTCCGGCCGTCGGGCGAGGCCCAACCGCTCGGGGTTGCATCACCCGCCGACGCGGAGCCCGCGCCGATCGCGAACAGGCCGTCCGCTCCGGCGACTACCTGGCTCAGCTCGCCGCCGGCGATCTCGATCCCGTCAACCTGGGCGACGGTCCAGTGGATCCCGTCCGCCGAGACCCAGGCCGCGGGTCGGCCAACGCCCAGCGGCGGCGGATCCGCGGGATCGTAGACGTCCGTCAGCACGTCCGGCGCCCCATCGCGTCCGACGATCACGAACCCGCCCGCGTAGGCGACGGCATCCCGGAACACGGCGTGGTCGAAGCCCAGCGCCAGGTCCGCCTGCTCCCAGGTCACCCCATCATCCGAGTGGAACACGAGCGGGGCTGCAGGCGGTGGCCTGTACAGGAATTCGTGCGTCTGAGCCTCGTAGCCGACCGCGATGATCCCGGCGTCGCCCGCGACGATCCACCGCGGCCCGCCTCCCGCCCAGGCGGCGCGCCAGGTCGGGCTGTCCAGCAGCGCCCAGTGCGACCCGTCCGACGAGGTCCACAGGTCGGGCGTCCAGTCGGGCGTGGGGCAAGACGAGTCGGCCGGGCAATCAACGCTGTTGAGTGTGTCGATGGCCAGCAGCCGGTCACCGACCGGGACCACGGAGGTCAGCTGCCATTCCTCGAGCGGCGGCCGATCGATCTCCTGGACGACGGTCCAGTGGATAGCATCGGTGGACGTGAAGAACGCTCCCCGCCCCGAGGACGTCTCCGAGACGCCCGTCTGCCCGACCGCCACGAACCCACCGTGCCAGGCGGCGATGGGGCCGATCCTCGTCCCATCGGACGCGGCCAGCGCGACGCCGCTCGACCAGACCAGCCCCGTCCAGCCGGTCGGCGGTTGGGTGACCGTCGGGCTCGGGCTCGGGCTGGGGCTCGGCGACACGCTCGGGCTGGGGCTCGGCGACACGCTCGGGCTCGGGACCACGGTGCTCGGCGTCGGCGCCGGGGTCGGCGTCGAGGCCGGAAGCACGATCGGTGCCCGGAGGAAGGTCCAGCCGAGCGCGGCGACGGCGATCACGACGACGACGGCTGCCGCGAGCGGGAGCAGCGATGCGAGCCACACCCGCCGACCCACTGTCGGGGCATCGGTGATGGTGCGAAGGCGGTAGCGCAGAGAGCTTGGGGCCTCTTCGCCGGCGATGTCGCGCAGGACGGCCGTCAAGTCGCGCTCGAAGCGCTCGTCGTTCATCGGGTCGCCCCCTGCGGCTCGCGCGCGGCGGCGTCGTAGGCCGCCCGCAGCTCGGCCAAGCCGTAGTGCAGCCGCGACTTCACCGTGCCAGCTCGCATGTCCAGCTGGGCCGCGATCTGCTCGACGGTCAGGCCCTCGAGGTAGTGGAGCGCGATCACGGCGCGGTGCTCGGGGGTGAGCGCGCTCAGCGCCTCGCGGAGCGCCGCCCGCTCGACGGACGCAGCGAACGGGTCGGCGACGACGGGCGGCTCGTAGGCGACGATCGATGGGCGGCGTCGCCGGTGCAGCCGGTCGCGGCAGACGTTGATCAGGATCCGGGAGAACCAGGCCTCGAAGCGCTCGGGGTCGCGCAGCGATGAGACATGCTGCCAGGCGCGGAGGGTCGCATCGCTCAATGCATCCTCGGCCTCATCGCGATCACCGAGGATGACGGCGGCGAGCCGGAAGCTGCGGTCGAGGGAGTCGTCGAGCAGCCGCGTGAACGCTGCGGCCCGGTCCGTCGCCGACCCGGTCAGCATCGCGCCGATGTCGTCCACCCGTTGACCCCCTGCGTGGGCATTGATCTCGATCACAACCTATCTGACCGGCAGGGCCGCAGGATCGTTCGATCTTTCCCGAAGCGCGGGACGGTTGGTCGTGAAGATGGCCCGGTTGCGTGCGAGCCAGGTGCCGCCTCGGCCGCGTCTCGGACGCAGCGCATCCGCCCCGAACGTTCGTTGAACGAATTGCCTGGACCTCGACTCATACTCCACGAACCGGCCCCCGGACGGGGTCGGCCAGGAGTGAGGGATGGAGCGGAAGCTCGTCGAGCAGGCAATGCACGGCGACGAAGCGGCGTTCGACGCCTTGATCGGACGTGTCGGCGACCAGCTCCATTCGGTCGCGCGTCGGATCCTGCGCGACCCGTACCTGGCCGAGGACGCTACGCAGCGGGCGCTGCTCGATGCCTGGCGAAACTTGCCCCGACTGAGGGATCCGGACCGGTTCGAGGCCTGGCTCTACCGGCTGCTCGTCAACGCCTGTCATGCCGAGGCGCGACGCGAACGACGTCATCGCGCAAACCTCCGGTTGCTGGCGTCCGACGAGCCGGCGGTCCACGACTCGGCCTCCCGTTTCGCGACCCAACAGCAGCTCGACCAGGCGTTCCGGCGACTCCGCGTTGAGCACCGGACCGTGGTCGTGCTGATCCACTACCTGGGCCTCACTGCAGGCGAGGCCGCCGAAGCCATGGGGACCCCCGTGGGCACCGTCCGATCTCGCCTGCACTACGCACTGCAGCACCTGCGCGAGGCCGTCGAGGCCGACGCGCGCATCGAGATGAACGAGAGCACGGCATGAGCGACAACGACGACTTCATCGGCCAGCTCGAGGACTACCTCGAGGCATTCGATGGTGTGACGCCGTTGCCCGATCGCGTCCGGGACGCGATCCATGCCGAGCTGCCATCGGCCCGGCAGGTCCGACCTCGACCGGGCTCCCTGAGGTTGCTCACCATGCTGTCCAACGCATCGGCCGGCGCCCGATTCGGACTGGCCGCGGCGACGATTGTCGCCGCGGTGGTCCTTGGCGTCGCGTTCCTCAACGGTCAGTCACCCGGGATCGGGGCCGCCCCAGCACCCACCCCGACCCCGACCCCGACCATCGCTCCGAGCCTCACGCCGACCCCGGCGCCGAGTGCATCGGCGCAGCCGCTCACGCTCAAGGGGGCTCCGTATGCTCCGTGCGACGCGACCGACACCCCGCCAACGACCTGCGTCGCCCCGGGAACCTATCAGCTCAACAACTGGCCCGGCCCAGACACCTGGCCGGTCATGGTCACGGTCGATGTGCCGGCGGGCTGGTTCGACTGGGATGCCGGGGCCGGCATGGACGCCGTGCTCGCGGATGGCGGTCCCGAAGCCCGGGGTGGCTCGGGTTGGGGCGTCCTGTTCGCGACGGTGGGCGACGTCTCCACGGACCCCTGCGACGCGACGAAGGGCGTGATCCCCGCGGCCCAGATCGACACGCCCCAGAAGCTGGCCGCGGCGATGGCGGCCTGGCCGCGGTTCACGGCAACCACGCCGCAGCCGATCACGGTTGACGGCCACAGCGGGCTGACGTTCCAGCTGACATCGACCAGCCCGACCGCCTGTAGCGACACGGGGGCGCTGTGGCGGACGACGTCCGGTGGAACGCTCGACGTCTATCCGATGATCGGGTCGGCGAGGGCACCGGGGACGTTCGAGATCGTCGACACGGGTCATGGTCTGCTGGTCATCCGGACCACCGACTTCCCGCAGACGTCCCCCGCCGAGCTGGACGGTGGTCTGGCCCTCGATCCCACCCGCCACGCCGCCGACAAGGTCGAGCTCCACGCGATCCTCGACTCGATCCACCTCACCGCCCGGCCGGCGTCATCCTGACGTCCGGCAACTGCAGCTACGGGCCGGATCTCCGGCCCGTGGCTGTCCAGCGTGCCGCGTCCTAGGCGCCCTCGAGCGCGATCCGGATGCGCTTGTTGATCCGCCCCTTGGACTCGTAGCCGGTGACCTTGATGCCGCCGACCTCGCTCGTGTTCGCGACGTGGGTGCCCCCGTCGGCCTGCAGGTCGAGGCCCACGATCTCGATCGTCCGAATCTCCTCGATGCCGGGCGGCAGGAGGTTCACCTTCGTCCGGATGAGGTCGGGGATCGCGAACGCCTCTGCCCGCGGCAGGACGTTGACCCGGACGTCGCGGCCGGTCCGGAGCTCCTCGTTGACCCTCGCCTCGATCGCGTCCACCAGGTCGCCCGACATCCGCTCGAACTCGAAGTCCATCCGGCCCGCGCCAGGCTCCATGTTGCCGCCCGTCACGAGCGCGCCGTAGTCGCGCCACACGACGCCGCACAGCGCATGGAGCGCCGTGTGGGTGCGCATCAACGCATAGCGGCGCGCCCATTCGAGGTCCACCACAACCGTGTCCCCGGCACGCGGCAGCCCACCGTCCTCGGATCGCTCCAGCTCGTGAACGATCTCGCCACCGACCCGTCGCGCCGCGCGGACCACCCACGAGCGGCCGTCGCCGGCCGCGCAGGATCGTGCCCCGATCCGACGGCTGCCCGCCGCCACCCGGGTAGAGGACCGTCGCATCGAGCACCACGAGCGGCGGTCCATCCGCCGTCGAGACCTCCAGCACGCGGGTCTCCTGCGCGCCGGGCGTAGGCGTCGCGATAGCAGATCTCGTCCACGCGGGGGGTCACGACGCGGGATCCCGGCGTCCGGCCGTCAGCCGCCGACCTTGAGCGTGCCGGTCATGTTGGGGTGGACGCTGCACACGAACTGGTAGGTGCCGGGCGGCAGGGCCGGGACCTGGTAGTCCGCCTGGGCTGGCCCCGTGATGATGTCGCCCTTGAACACCTCGGTCCCGGACGGGTCCTTGATCGCGACGTTGTGGGGATGCCGGCGTCCTTGTTGTCGAAGTGGATGGTGAACGGCGCACCCGCCGGGGCCGAGATCTCGGTCTGCTCGTACGCGATGTTCACGGCCGAGACCTGGACGACGCTGCCGCCGCCGCCCGGCACCTCGGTTGGAGCCCCGCCCGACGGGGCCTCGGTGGGCGAACCGGCCGATGGAGACTCGGTCGATGGTGCGGCAGACGCATCGCCCGACGGCGCGGCCTGCGACGGCGGGGCCTCGGTCGGCGGTGCGTACGTCCAGCCGGGGGCGGCGGACGTCGTGCACGCGGCGGCGAGCAGGGCGACGGCAACAACGAGGATCGCGAGCAACGGGCGGCGCATCAAGACCTCGGATCGTGGCAACGCGGAATGTCCCGATGCTAGCGAACCAAGGGCGATCCTGCCGTGCGCGGGCCGGTGGCCGGGACGCATCGGCCGAGCTATCGGCCCTGGGGCGCGCCGCCGTCCTCCAGGCCCAGCCGGATGGCGACCGCCGCCGCCTCCACCCTGCCCGGACACGCCGAGCTTCGCCAGGATGTTGCCGACGTGGACCCCCACCGTCTTCTGGCTGATGAACAGCCGGTCCCCGATCTCGCGGTTCGTCCGGCCCCGGGCGATCAGCGCCAGGACCTCCAGCTCCCGCCGTGACAGGCCGAACGTGTCGCCGCCGGCCGACCCGCCACGACCGGCGACCCGCGTGGTCGATACGGGCGCCACATCCGCCACGGGGCCGGGCGCGACCGCGGGTCGCGGACCGATCCTCGTTGCGGCCGGCTTGGCGAGCAGCTCGTCGACCTCGGGCGGGAGCGGGATCAGGGAGCGCCCGCCGAGCTCCCGGAGCTCTCGCAGCAGGGGGCGGGCCTGGAGCCGCATCGCCAGCGACACCGCCTCCATCAGTGGCTCCCTGGCGTCGGCCCGGACCACCCGGGAGTCCGTCCGTCCTCGTGCGCCGGCTCCCGCCTGCCGTCGCCGCACTCATGGTCGCCTCCGCCTGCCGCCACCGGGCCCGTGCCTCCCGATACGGGTCACCGATAGTCGCGCCAGCGCGCCGGCCAGCGCCGCCCAGCGTGGCCGGATCATCCCGACCGTGGAGCCGGGCGTGGAATGCCCGGGCCGTCATGAGGTTGGCCTCCGGCTCGCCGCGGCCTGTACCGTCGCCCTCGGCACGGGCACGTGCCGACGGCGCTCTCGGCCTCGGCCAGGATCCGGCCGGCGCGCTCGCGGGAGGCCGCCACGTCCCCGATCCGGCGCCGCTCGAGGGACTCGGCGACGATCGCCGCCTCGACCTCGAGCGCGGTGGCGGCCATCCGCGCGACCAGCACCCAGTCCTCGGTCCCGCGCAGCCGCGCCCAGCCGCGCTCCGACGGCCCGCCGGGCGTCGCTGAGATCGCCGCTCCACATCGCGTACGAGGCGGTCGCCTGGTACGCGGGGATCGCGAACTGGAGGTCGCCGCCGGTCTCGAGCTCGACGAGGACCCGCCCCAGCAGCCGCCCGGCCTCCTCGCCGGCCTCCGACTCGATCTCGACGATGACGAGGTTGAGGATCGCGTTGACGAACGGAATCCCCGCCGGGCTCCAGTCGAGCGAGCGGAGGCTGAGCTCGCGGGCCTCGGGCCAGCGGCCCACGTCCACCAGGATCCCGGCGACGTTGCCAGCCGAGCAGGTTGCCGTACACGGCGTCGAGATCCATTCGCGGGCCTCGGCCATCCCCCGGAACGCCTGCGTCCACGGCCTCGCCGGCCGGCCCAGCAGCTCCAGCACGACGGCCATGTTGGCGCCCGCCCGCCACCACTCCTCCGACCAGCCCGGCGTCCCTGGCGCGGTCGAGCGCCGCCTCGAGCAGCGGGACCGCGGAGCCGGGCTCTCAGCCCCAGCCACGGACGACCGCGAGGGTCGTCATCGCGTGGATGGCCTCGGGCTCGGCGCGTCGCCCAGCCAGCCGTGCGATGCTGAGCGCCTCGTCGCGGCTCGCTCGGCATCCCCGAACGCGCCGGCGATCATCCGCTCCTGGGCGAGCAGGGCCAGGATCCGCGCCCGCTCGATGGTGGCCCGGCGGCACCGCGTCGGCGGCGCGCCGGAGGGCGGCGGTGGCGCCCGCGCGTCGCCGGCGGCCAGGCGGTATCGGCCGAGCTGCGCCTCGAGCACGGCGTGGGTCAGACGGTCGCGGCGATCGCACCAGCGCGGCCAGCGCGCTCTCCGCATAGGCGACCGCCCGGGTGGGTCGCATGGCCGCGTACGCGGCCTGCGCGGCCGCCGCGAGTCTGCGCGAGGTCCAGGTCGCGGTCGTCCCTGCGGCGCCCGCGCCGCTTCGAGGCCGCCGCTCCGCCGACCGCGGGGCGGCAGGTCAGAGCCCGAGCTCGAAGCGCCGCGAGCGCGTCCTGCGGCGCCTCGAGCTCGCATCGCCAGCCGGCCGGCCGCCATCGCCGCCATCGCGGGCCTCGTCAGGCGGTGGGCGCCGGCCCAGTGCGCGGCGGCGATCGCAGGCATGTCCGCGAACGCCTGCGCGAGGGCCGCCGGTAGCGGACGCCGGTCGGTGGGCAGCAGGTCGGACCACGATCGCCGGGCCACCAGCTCGTGCCGGATCTCGAGCGCGCTCGTCCGGGTCCGGCGCGGACGAAGCCGTGCTCGATCGCCTCCGACAGCCCGCCGCGATGTCGCGTCCGTCAGGCCGCCGGCGCGCCGGCGGCAATGGGTCGGCGCGCGACGAGCGGGCCCGCGTCGTCCAGCCGAGCCCTCGGGGATCGTCGCCGCGGCGGCCGCCGCGCGGTCACAGCCGTGCGCGGACATCGGCCGCTCCGCGGCGGCGAGGAGCCGCAGGACGTGCCGGCACTCGGCCGAGCGGCGCGCCAGACGGGCGGCGACCAGGTCGGCGAGCGTCCCGGTGAGCGTCGCACTGCGCAGCTCTCGCCGGGCGGCGACCAGCTCCTCCACCACGAGCGGCGATCCTGCCGACCGCTCGGCCACCAGGACCACGATCGACGCTGAGGGCCGCTCACCCTCGATCCCCTCGATCAGCCCGGCGATCTCGCGCCGGCCAGCGGGGCCAGGTCCACGCGGACCGGCGGCCGGATGCCCGGCCTCGATGACGGCGAGGTTCTCGCGCAGCGGATGCTCGCGCGTCAGGCGGTCCGGCTGGTACGTGACCACGAGGCAGATGCGCTCCGACCTGGCGATCCGGGCCACGAAGGTCGCGAACGAGCGGGTGGCGGCGTCGGCGGCGTGGAGATCCTCGAGCGCAAGCACGATCGGGCGCTCGGCGGCGACCCTGCCCAGCCATCGCAGGAGCGCCTCGAGCGCGCGTGGCTGGCGGCGCTCGGGGTCGGCCAGCGCGCTCGCCCGTGCGGCCCGGCACCTCGGCCGCGAGCTGGGCAAGACCAGGCAGCCGCAGCAGAACGGCCGGGCGTCGCGCCCCAGCAGGCCCCGCAGCTCCTCCGATGGTCGAGACCGCAACGAGCGGGGTCAGCGCATCGAGCACCGCCGCCCAGGGCGGATCCACCGGGCCATCGCGCGTCCTCGGAGGACGAGCGGCGGCTCGGGGCCCGCAGCTCGGCCCGCTCGAGCGCCTCGTCGAGGAACCGGGTCGCGCCCGATGCCCGCGTCGCCGGCGATCACGACCGTGGTCGCCGTGCCGGCGGCCGCCGCCGCGAACGCGGACTCGACCACGCGCGCAGCTCGGCTTCGCGACCGATGAAGCGGCGACTGACCACCTCTGCCCGCCATTGCCAGCATTGTAGGGATGGCCGCGACCCGCAACGGAGCCCGACCGTGGGCGGGCTCGCCCGGAGTATCCCGGCGGGTGCCCACCCATCGGCCCCCGCGGGTCGCCACCGGCCGGTACCCTGCCCGGGTGCAGGATCGCCGTCCGCCCCACCCCGCCAACGAGCTGAACGAGCTGTCGGGCGAGGAGTGGCTCTACTTCACCAAGTCGGTGTGGACGACGGCCTACCCCTCGGAGCTCGGGCACGAGCGGCGGAGGGCCCACGGGGCCAACAAGCCGCCGCGACTGATGGCTCGCCTGATCGAGTTCTTCACCCGGGGCGGCGAGCTCGTCCTCGACCCGTTCGCGGGCGTCGGCGGGACGCTCCTCGGGGCGGCCATCGCCCGGGCCCCGCGGCGGGCGCTCGGTATCGAGCTCGATCGCCCGCTGGGCGGCGATCTACGAGGAGCCTCGCGGCGCCGCTGCGCTCGGCGACGGGACGGCGCCGGGCCCGCTGCTCGCCGATCTCGGGCCGGCGGATCCGGGCGGCGCTCGAACCTTCGATCCCGCCGGGCTGCGAGCTGCGGCTGGGCGACGCGCTGGCGCTGCTGCCGGCGATCCCGGACGCGTCGGTCGATTTCGTCGCGACCGACCCGCCGTACAACCTCGCAGCTGCCGCATGACCATGGCCGGGCGGCGCGGCTGGCCCAGGCGCAGCCAACCGGCGCACGGACTACGCGATGGTCACGGAGCTCGAGCGGCGACCTCGCCAACCTGCCCGACTACGCGGCCTACCTCGACCGGATGGGCGCCGTCCTGGCGCGAGGTCCACCGCGTCCTCGCGGCCGGGCCGGTACGCGGCGCTCATCGTGCGCGACGCCTACCAGGACGGCCGCTACCGTTTCACCGGCGCGGACCTGGCCGCTCGTGCCGAGCAGGTCGGTCTGGTGCCCAAGGGCGACCTCATCTGGTACCAGGCGGGGACGCGGCTGCGCCCGTACGGCTATCCCGCGGCTTCGTGCCGAACATCGTCCACCAGCACATCCTGGTGCTGCGCAGAGCCCGCTCGCGGCGGGAGGCCTAGCGGGCCGACGACCGGTCTCGCGGTTGCGGGTTGCGGTGGCGCGAACCCGCCGAGCGGCTAGCTCGCCTCTCCGAACGCTCGCGGCGCTCGGTGTAGGCGCGGAGCACGTCCTCGAACCCGCCGGCGCCAGGACCGCCGTCACCGGAGGTCCAGCTGCCTCGCGGCTCCGTGGAGGCATCGATCACGACATCGCCGAGCGTCATCTTGTGGAGCCAGCCCTCGCGGCCATCGGGGCACAGGACGCGCCAGTAGGTCCCGCGCTTCTCGAGCAGGACGACCTCGTCGCCCTCGTCCAGAACGCCGATCTCCAGCCCACGCACCTCGTCAGGGGCATCGAGGAGGCTCACGAGACGGTAGCGGATGAACCGGCGCTCCATGTCGCCGAGGGCGGCGTCGACGTCACGCTCGAACGAGAGGCGCACGTCGGTCGAGACGTTCCGCAGGGGATCTGCCTTGCGCGCCTCCATCAGCGACGGGCGGCGCCATCGCGGAAGGTGCGCGTCGATGTCGTCAACGGCCGCCGCCACGGCGGCCGCCGCCTGGACGGCGGACCTCGCCTCGTTGGCATTGGGCATCACGACCGAGTCGACGAGGCCGGACCTGGGGACCATGCCGGATCCCGTCGCCGCGGCCGCGGCAAGCACGTCGTCGGGGGCGGTCGGCAGCTCGTCGCGGCGCTTCTTGCCGAACATCAAGAAGGCCATGAGCATCGTCACGCCGCCGGTGGTGACGACCATGGTCGGCAGCGTCCGGGCCAGGACCGAGAGCAACGAGGGTGGCCCGGTCAGGCCGCTCGCGGGTCCGCCCGAGCCACTGCCCGGGCCGCCCGCCCGGCTCCCATCGGTCGATCCACCGGAGCCACCCGGGCCGGGGCCACCCTGCCCGCTGCCTCCACCGGCTCCCACGGTGCCTGCGACCACGCCGGCGGTGAGCGGATCGGAGCTGGGCGAGGCCGACGGGCTGGGGAACGGCTGCGGGCTCCCGTCCGGGGCGGGCGACGCGGAGGAGCCGGACGTCGTGGTCACGGGCGCGAGCGTCGGCGCCGCGGTCGGCGCGGGCGTGGACCGACGACAGCTGCCGGCGGCGTGGGCTTGGGCGTCGGCTTGGGGGTTGGCTTGGGGGTCGCCCTCGGGGCGGGCTTGGGGTCGGCTTGGGCGTGGGCTTGGGCTTCGGTTTGGGGCGGCTGACGTGGGCTTGGGTCGGCGTAGGGGTTGGCGGGGCCTGCTGATCGTGATCTTCGGCCCCGGGATGCTGGCAGCGGACCCGTGCGGTCGGCGGCCTCGAAGCGCGTCGTCCACGTGCCCGGCTGCAATCTGGTCGTGAGCGTGAACTCGACACCGTCTCCACGACACTGCCCTGTGGGATCTGGGAGGTGAGATCCATCTCCTGGGACCCGATTACGACACGGACGTATTCGGGCCGCCAGCCATTCTTGTTCGTGTATGTCACCGAGAACTTGATCTCGGTCGTCGGCCTGGCCGTCTGGTCGGAGTCACGCTCGGGTCGGACAGGCTGATCGGTCCGTCGGCGGCGGTCGCGGGGAGGACCGTGCCGATCAGGAGCACGGCGGCCGCGACCAGGGCCCGGGCCGGCGCGCCGCCCAGACCCGCGCTGATGGCGCGGACCAATCCCGTGCGATGACCCAATGCGCTACCCGCCTCCTCGGCATTCCCGGGCGGTTGTGTGGCCGTTCCTCGGAGCATCGGAGGGCAGGGGGCGGGGCGCTATGGTACGGGGGTCCCGAGCGTGCCCGGACCCCGCGGTGCCCGAAGTCGACGGTCAGGGTGCCCGGTCGCCATCCGGGCCCGAAAGTGGTGCACGGCGGCACCAGGACAGGTCGGATTGGTGGGGTTGGGTGCGGTCAACCGGACAACCGCCTGCGGCGGAGTAGCCGGAAGGAGCCCCTTCCCGGTGGTGGGTGGTGTCACCGAACATCCCGCCATGCAGGTCATTGCAGCCAACCCGGTCACGCGGGAGGACCGCCTGGCAGTCGTCCGGTCAGCCTTCATCGCGGTGCTGCTGTTGGCGGTCGGGCTGCTCGTGGGCTGGCTGTGCGTCGCGACACCGCTGATCGCATCGTTCCAGCCGCACGGCCGGCCGACGGCCATCCAGACGGCGGCCGGGATCCTCGCCTATGGGTTCGCGATCGTCGCGCCGGCCGGGTTCCTGATGTTCGGCATCGCCCGCTTCGCTGCCACGCTCGAGCTCGCCTCAAGCCTGCGTCCGCAGACCGTCACCCCACGCCTGGCCAAGGCCCTTGGGCCCGACCATCTCGCGGCGACCAACCTCCTGCTCCCCGGCGGGCGACGGATCCACGAGATGGTGGTCGGCCCGTTCGGCATCGTCGTCCTGGGCGACGTGCCGCCGCCACACGTCAGTCGCCATGTCGGCAATCGCTGGGAGCTCCGCGACCGTCGGGGACACTGGATCCCGATCGAGGCGCCCCTGGATCGCGCATCACGGGACGCCGAGCGCGTGCGCGGCTGGCTGTCGACCGACGACCGCGATTTCCTGGTCCGCGTGTACGCGGTCATCGTCACCGATGACCGGCGTGTGGAGCGAACCCCGACCTGTGCCGTCGTCACGCCTGACGCGTTCGGGGCGTGGCTGGAGGCCTTGCCGGTCCAGCGGGGGCTGACGGCAACGCGCCGGCAGTGGCTGGTCGAGCTGATTCAATCGGTGGCCGACGGCGGCTGAGCCACCGCGGGTGGTAGGGGAGCCAGGACTCGAACCTGGAACCGGCGGGATATAAGCCCGCAGCTCTAACCGATTGAGCTACTCCCCCACGCGACGAGACAGTCCGGGACGAGGCGCCCGGGCATCAGGCCCCGGTCGAGGTTTCCCTGCCGCCCATCACGCGGTCGGTGATCGCGCGAAGACGGAACGGCCGTCCACGACCCATCGTCGCACGTTGCCGCCCGCCAGTCACGTCAGTGGAGCTGGTGGCCGCGGAGGAGCGGGCCTCGAGCTGGCGAGCAAGCTCCCGCTCCTCGTCCGTCTGCTCGCTCTCCAGCGGAAGGTCGTCGGGATGGACGGGTCGCTCGACAGGCGCCGCCACGGCAACGGGCGGCCGCGCATAGGCGGGTGCGCCGTAGAGCTGCGGCAGGGCGACGTGAACGTGATCCTCGTTGGCCACGCGCATCCTCGGCTGCTGTGGGACGGTCGATGGGGCCATGCGGCCGCGGTCGATGATAGCGGGCCGGATTGGCAATGTCAGCCCGGTCGCCACACGGCCGGCCGGATCACTGGAGCAGCGGCTTCACGATCTCGTGGAGGACCACGAGGACGAGATAGGCGATCGGCACGGCCGCGAACAACCCCAGCGCCGCGCTCCAGCCGGTCCGCCGCGGACCGCCCTCTCGGGAGCCCGTGGGCAGGGGGACGACCACCCACGTGACGATGGCTCCCGCCGCCAGCACGATCACCACGTACAGGGCAAGGAACAGGAGCCGCAGGTCACCGCCGGGCAGGGCCAGGCCGGCGTCGAGCGCGAGGTCGTAGGCAAGGAAGCCAATGCCCAGCACCAACGCCACGACGAGGCTGCTGACGACCGCACGGACGACGGGCCGGGGAGCGCGGCGGAACTGGCGCCAGCGAACCTCGATCCAGCCGCGCTGGCGGACCTCCGGTGCGGGTCGTGGCTCGGTGGACGGACCGGTCATCTAGGCCAGCGGACGGTCGTCGCTGCCGAGGATCGTGAGGGTCCGGCGGGGCGGCAGGTTCTCGGGCGTGTGCTGCGCCAGCAGGTCGACGATCTCGAGGAACCGGTCGAGCTCGGCCTCGGTCGTCCAGAACCCCACGCGAGATTCGGAGGGCATCGAGGGCCGGCAGGTCGCGCAGGATCGCGAACGCCCGGGCGCCGAGCTCGGCCAGCGCCGCCTTCGCCGGCCAGCCGGCGATCCGGAACGTGACGAGGGTGGCGGGCGCGGGGCGCGGGGTCACGACGGTGACACCCGGAATGGCGGCCAGACGGTCAGCGGCAACGGCGGCCAGGGTCGCTGCCCGGCTCGTTGCCCACGGCAGGCCGACGTACATCGACAGCCAGCCGCAGCTGCGGGCAAGGCCGATGACCGACGGCCGGTGGAACCCGGTGGCCTCGAAGCGGCGGGCCCCCGGCTGCAGCGTGGGCGAGGCGACATCGAAGGTGGCGTACGACAGGAAGCCTGCGGACGCGGGCACCAGGGTGTCGGCAAGCGAACGGCGCACCCACAGCGCACCCATCCCCTCGGGACCCAGGAGCCACTTCTGCCCCGGCACCGCGTACGCATCCACGCCCAGCTCGTCCACCCGAACCGGGATCGCCCCGGCCGACTGCGCCCCGTCGATGACGCTCACGACGCCGGCTTCACGGGCCATCGCACCCACCCGATCCACCGGGAGCACCGCGCCGGTCGTCCACAGCACGTGGCTGACCATGATCGCCCGGGCCGGCCGCTCCAGGGCACGCTCGATGGCAGCGAGCGTGCGATCGTCGTCTCCGCCGTCCCCCACGTCCACCAGGTCGAGCTCGACCCCGAGACGATCCCGGAGCGCCAGCAGCGGGCCGATCCCGCCGGGATGCTCGTGGCGAGTGGTCACGACCCGATCGCCGGGCCGCCAGGGCAAGGCACCGATCGCGGCGTTGACTCCGTCCGTCGTGGAATGCGTGAGCGCGATGTCGTCGGGGTCCGCGACGAGGATCGCGGCGACCGAGGCCCGCGCCTCCGCCATCCGCTCGAGGATCTCGGGCAGGGCGTCCGGCTGTGCCCGCCCGGTCGCCAGCTCGCGGGCCGCCTGCTCGTCCATCGCGCGCTGCGTCTCGGCGGGCATCGGCCCGGAAGTCCCGGCGTTGAGGTAGATCCCGGCGCCCGTTGCCGGCAGCAGCTCGCGGATTGCGGCGACCTTCGCCGGATCCGGCATGAACGGGGAGACCACGCCCGTATGATATCGGCGGCGCTCGCCCCTGCCGTCAACTCGACCGGAGGCCGTTCCTGGCCGGTTTCGCTCGCCCAGAGCTCGTCGCCACGCCCGAATGGCTGTCCGAGAACCTCGGCCGCCAGGACCTCCGCGTGCTCGACGTGCGCTGGCGACCGGACGGTAGCGCGGAGACGGTCTTCGGGACGGGGCACATCCCGGGTGCGATCCACCTCGACTGGCGAGCATCGGTCGTGGACACCGCCGAAGGGACGGAAGCGCTGCTGCTTGCCTCCCCGGATCGGCTGGCCACCGCGATGGGCCGCGCGGGGGTCGGCGACGGGACCTCCGTCGTGCTGTACGACGACACGCTCTCGTACTTCGCGGCCCGCGTGTGGTGGAGCCTCCGAGCCTACGGCTACGAGTCGGCGAGGATCCTTGAATCCGGCTATCCCGCCTGGGTCGAGGGCGGCCACCCGGTGTCCAATGGAACGTCCGAGGTCCCTGCAGCCACATTCACCCCGCGAGCGGTCGTCCGCCAGCGACTGACCACCGCCGATGTCCGGGGGCTGCTCGGTGCCCCGGACGTGCTCCTGGTGGACGCGCGCGGTCCGGCCGAGTTCCGCGGCTTCGAGGGCAACGTCCGGCGGCTTGGGCACATCCCGGGTGCCGTCAACGTTCCGGTCGCGGGGATGCATGTGCCCGGGACCCAGCGCCTGCGCGACGCGGCGGACCTGCGGTCGCTGCTGCTCAAGTCGAACATCACCCGCGGCCGGCGCCTGGTGTGCTACGACGGCTCAGGTGTGGCAGCGGCGAAGCTCGCGTTCGTGCTGACGTTGCTGGGCCACGACGACGTGGCGGTCTACGACGGCGGCTGGGCCGAGTGGGGTGATCGCCTGGACCTCCCGGTCGATCGCTGACCCGAGCCGGCAGTCGATCGCTGACCCGCGCCGGCCAGTCGATCGCGCGCGCGGGCGAGCCGGGCTCAGCGGATGTCGCCCCCGGGACTGCCGGGATCGACGACCGTCCGGCGAGGGCCGCCCGACCTGTCGAGCCCCGCCCACGGGTCCACCTCGCGGTGGGGCGCCAGGATGTGCGCCCGCTTGTGGTTGATCGCGACCAGCATCGCCTGCTCACGCGCCTCGCCCATCCGGTCCGACCAGTACGTGGCGTCGGTGACCGGCAGGAACCGCCCGGTGAGCTCATGGAGAGCGTCGCGCATTCCCTCGACCGGCATCAGGTGGATGGTCCCGATCACGTTGAACGGCGGGACCGAGATGATCGCCTGCTGCTGCGCCTTGGGCGTTCGGAGCTCGGGCATCGTCGGCACCGGCTCGTTCGCGACCGCGAACAGCACCGCATCGAGGTTCACCTGGGCATAGTCGGCCCGGATCGGTTGGCCACGGCCGCCGAACTCCTCGACGGTCACGTCCTCGAGGATCAGGAACGACTCCTCCGACTGGTTGAGGATGTCCGTGATCCGGTGCTGACGGGTCCGGACCGTCCCGTGGGTGATCAGCGCGTCGGTGTACAGGATCAGCTCCTTGCGGCCACCGTCGTCGAACGTCGAGAACATCCAGGCTCCTCCGTGCAGGCGCCCCCCGGGCACGCGTGCGCGTTCGGGACAGCATACGGCGCCGCGTCGAGCCGTCGATCCCCTGTTCGGCGGTCCGCTCCCCCCGGCCGTCCTAGCGCCTGGCGCTTGCCGTCACCAGGTGCTCGGCGCCGTGCTGGAGCCCTTCGTACAGCCGCGCGACCGTCGCCAGCGTGTCGATCTCGGGTGCCGGCTTGTCCGTGCGCAGGCGCGCGATCCGGGGGAAGCGAAGGGCGTAGCCGGACTTGTGTCGGGTCGAGCGCATGATCACGTCGAACGCCACCTCGACGACCACGGAGGGCTCGACGACCCGGTACCGCCCGTGGGTCCGGATCGTGTGCGCCTCGAACCACCGGGTCATCTCGGCGATCTCCGCGTCGGTCAGGCCGCTGTAGGCCTTGCCGATCGTGACCAGGGTTCCGGTCGCCTCGTCGCGAACCGCGAACGTGTAGTCGCTGAGCACGCCGTGCCGCTTGCCGTGCCCCACCTCCACGCCCACGACGAGGCAGTCGAGCGTGGCCAGGGCCTTCTTCATCTTGAGCCAGCCGAGCCCGCGACGACCCGGGGTGTAGGCACTGTCGGGATCCTTGACCATCAACCCCTCGTTGCGCCGTGCCCGTGCCTCAGCGAACGCCGTCTCGAGCCCGTCGACCGAGTCGACGGTGACCAGGTGGCTGAGCGCGAACCGGCCACCGTCCGCCGCCAGCGGCAGCCGGAGCGCCTCGAGCCGGCGCCGGCGCTCCGACAGGGCGGTATCGAGCAGCGAGGCCACGACCCCATCCGCGTCCCGGTCGAGGCCGAGCACATCCCAGGCAACGAAGATCGCCGGGACCCGGGCGCGGATCTCCAGCGACGGGTTCTTGCGCCCGAGCCTCGCCTGGAGCTGGAGGAACGGCAGCACCACGCCGTCCTTCCAGGCCAGGATCTCGCCGTCCAGGATCCCGGCCCACGGCAGGTCTCGCGCGCCGTCGACCACCTCGGGAAACTGGCCGCTGATGTCGTGAAGGTCGCGCGAGTACAGGCGTGCCCGGTCGCCGGCCCGATGAAGCTGGGCACGGATCCCGTCGTACTTGTCCTCGACCCACACCGTCGGCCCGAGGCGGGTCATGATCTCGGCCGCATCCTCGGCCGGGGAGGCCAGCATGAACTTCAGCGGGTGGAACAGGGTCAGTGCCGCATCACCCAGCCGGTCCTCGCGCGCCAGGATCGCCGCGCGGCCCACGTCGCCGGTGAGCATCCCGGCCCGCTTCACGGCGTCCAGCGGGCGGTCGAACGCCTTCGCGATCGCTGCTTCCAGCAGCCCCTCGCGCAGACCGATCCGCAGCTCCCCGCTGAGCACCCTCACGATGCCGGCCGCGGTCGCGGGCGCGGACCGCCGGAGGAGCGCCTCGAGGATCGCGGCCTTGGCGGCGGCACCCGATGCCGTCTCGATCGCCTCGAACGCGGACGAAACCTCGAGCAGCGTCGGCTCCCCGGCTCGGGTCGGGCGCGTGGCCGGCCTCCGAGAGGACCTCGCCGACGGCGGTCGCAACATCCGACGATCGGTCGTACGCTCGGCGCATGGCCCCGTCGTCGGCTTGGGCCACGCGCAGGACGACGCCGGTCATGCCCGCCCAGCCGATGCCGATCGAGCGCTGGTCGGCTTCCGGGAACGGGCGGCCCGTCAGGAACACGGCCGCGATCGGGAGCTCGTCGGCCGTCAGCCCGGCCAGGTAGCCGGCGAGGATCCCGGTCTTCTCCGAGGTCCGGGGCGTCGCGGCAACGCGTTCGGCGACTTCGCTCCAGCGGCGCATGAGGGCGATGGTATAGGGTGTCGCTGATGCTCCATCGCCGCTGGTTCCCGGACCATCTCGACGGCGACCTCGTGGTGCTCCGCCGGCACACGCGGGACAACCTGCGCGAGTTCCTGCGCTGGTACCAGGATCCCGAGGTTGCCCGGCTGACCCGCTACCAGGATGGTCCGATGCGACCCGACGAGATCGAGCGCTTCTTCATGATGCGGGCGCTGGGGCCGGATGCCATGGCCATGGGGATCCACGTTCGGGAGACCAACCGGCTGATCGGCTCGTGCGCGTTCTCGCAGCTCGACGGTGACAACGGGTCGGTCCTGTTCCACATCACGATCGGCGAGCACGATGCGTGGGGACACGGCTATGGCAGCGAGGCGACCCGGCTGATGGTGGACCATGCGTTCGGGTCGCTCGGGCTGCACCGCGTCGCGCTGTCGGTGTTCGCATTCAACGAGCGGGCGATCCGGGCCTACGAGCGGGTGGGCTTCACCAGCGAGGGCCGGGCGCGTGAGGCGATCTGGCGAGACGGCCGGTGGTGGGACGAGCTCCACATGAGCATCCTCGAGCCGGAATGGCGGGCCTCGCGCTGGCAGGAGCGCGCCGTCGCCGACGGACGAATCGCCGAACCCGTCGATGTCATCGCCGAGACCCTGGGCGGCGCACCGCTGGGACCCGGCCGGAGCCACTGACGATGGCCAGCGACGGACCCGCGGCGACGGCGGCCAGATCGGCGTTCCGTGACCTGGTGGCCGCCAAGGGTCACGCGGTCGAGAACGCGCGCCAGGCGGTCGCGGGGCTGGAGGCGGCGTTCGGGTCCGGAGCGCTGCAGCGGACGCCCGCGCTGGACGCCATGCTGGCGGATCTCGCCGTGGCGCTCGAGCAGGACGAGGGCCAGAGGCTGGGGGGCAAGAGCGCCGAGGCGGCGCGCTTCATCCTCCGGGCGATCTCTCGCGAGCTGGACAACGCGTGACCCCTTGACTCTCGGGTAGGTCGAGAGTCCACCATGCGGCCGTGGACGACGCGCTGCTCCCCATCGGTCGCTTCGCCCGGCTGGCCGGGCTGAGCGTGGGTGCCCTCCGGCACTACGACGAGGAGGGCGTGCTCCGCCCCGCCGACGTCGATCCCGCGACTGGCTACCGGCGCTACCGGCCCGACCAGCTGCCGACCGCGCGAGCGGTCGCCGCGCTGCGGGACCTGGAGCTGTCGCTGCCCGCCATCCGGGCGCTGCTCGAAGCCGATGACCCGTCGGGCCGGGCGGCCATCCTTCGTGACGAGCGCGTCCGTCTCGAGGCGCGCTCCGCCCATCTCCAGCGAGCCCTGCACCGGCTCAACGTCCTGTCCGCATCGAGCGCGGCCACCCCTGCAGAGAAGGAGATCTCCGTGCCCACGCCCCATCCCGCGCCTGACCTGGCGCCCGAGGTCCACCGTTCGCTCGGCGCCGGCCTCTACAACCGGACCTGGGACCTCCTCGCGATCGAGCAGCGCACGCCCGAGCAGGACGACGAGCTGGTCGACACCGCCCACGCGTCCGCGTACCACTGGCGCCACGTCGGCAACACGGCCAACGCGGCACGGGCGCAGTGGCTGTGCTCGCGGGTCTATTCGGTGCTGGGTCGCGGCGAGCCCGCGGTCCACCACGCCCGTCGCGCGACCGAGATCCTGGCCGCCGGAGGCGATGGCATCGAGGACTGGGACACGGCCGCCGCCGCGGAGGCGATGGCCCGGGCACTGGTGGTGAGCGGCGACCTGGCGGGCGCCGCGGACTGGAAGACGCGGGCTTCGGCGGCCCTCGGCGCGGTAGCCGAGGCGGACGACCGGGAGGTAATCGAGCGCGACCTGGAGACGCTGCCCGTGTAGGGATGCGCCGGGAAGGACGGCGCGTCTGCTAGTCGAACCCGAGCTCGTGGTGCCGGCGGGCCTCGCCGAGCGCCAGCCGGGTGTGCAGCGGGAGGCCATCCAGGCGGGGCGTGAGCTCCGCATCGATCATCGCCGCGATCTTGGGCAGGACCGCGGTCACGGCGGCATCGAGCGCGTCCGCCAGGTCTCGCTCGTCGGACCGCGACACGGCGTCCCGATCCAGGCGCCCGGCCATGTCCTCCGCGAGCATTCGCAGCTCTCGAGCCATGCACGACGTGGGTCCCGGGAGGTAGGCGGAGGGGGTGACCTGTCGCGGCGCGGAGGACCGGGGCAGGGACGGGGGCGGGCGAAGCGTGTCGACCATGGCGTGACCTCCGTGATCGGCCCGACGTGCGGCTCACGGGACGCACCATCGCCCGGTCACCCCCCAACCATCGGATCGCCGGACGACCGGTCCAAGTGCCATCCGGCTTAGGCAGCCCGGATCCGGCCCGAGCCATGCCAGGCCGCGCGCCGCCGGATCGGCCAACCCGACCTGACGAATGGACCCCATCGCGCGGTGGGGTGCCGGCGTGCGACGATGGGTCCATGAACGATCTGAAGCTCGGCGTCCTCCTCTGGAACCAGGCGACCGACTGGCCGTCCTACCTCGACGCCGCCCGCCGCATCGACCGGCTCGGGTACGACCACATCTGGGCCTGGGATCATCTATATGCGATCTTCGGCGACCCGTACCAGCCGATCTTCGAGGGCTGGGCCAGCCTCGCGGCCCTGGGGACCGCGACCGAGCAGGCGCGGCTGGGGCTGCTGGTCGGCGCCAACACGCTGCGCAACCCGGGGCTGGTGGTCAAGACCGTGACCACGCTCGACCACATCTCACGCGGCCGGGCAATCCTCGGGCTGGGAGGTGCGTGGGCGGAGATTGAGCACACTCAGTACGGGATCGACTTCGGGTCCGGCTTCGGCCAGCGGCTCGACTGGATGGACGAGTCGGTGGCCGCCTGCCGAGCGCTGCTCGCCGGCGAGACGGTGACGTCCCCGCCCGAGGGTCACTATGCGTTCCGCGACCTGCGAATGGTCCCGGGGCCGGTCCAGGCCCACCTGCCGATCATGATCGGCGGAAGCGGCGAGAAGAAGACGCTGCGAACGGTCGCCAAGTACGCCGACATGTGGAACGGGATGGGCCCCCTGGACGTGATGACCCACAAGGTCGCGGTGCTCCGGCAGCACTGCGAGGACGTCGGCCGTGACCCCGCGGAGATCGAGTTCACGCTCGGGATCAAGGCAACGATCCGGGATTCGGAAGCGGAGGCGGTCAGGGTCTGGAAGGCGGCGATGGAGCACAACCAGACGCCGCTCGCCGACGTGGAATCGGACGACACCTTCTGGAACGGCACCCCGGAACAGCTCGCCGAGCAGCTCGCGCCATACGTGGAGCTGGGCTTCCACACCGCGATCACCGAGCAGCCCGCCCCGTTCGACACCGAGACGCTCGAGCGGTTGATCGGCCAGGTGAAGCCTCTGGTCGACCGCGGCTGACACCACGCCCGGTGGGCGGCACGCGATCGATCGGGTAGGGTTTCGGGCACGCCCTGGGAGCCTGCCTGCCGATGACCGAATCCACGACCGCCCGCCGTGCCGCGACCGTCGAGTTCGATCACGTCACCAAGGTCTACGGCGCCTCGGCGGCCAAGTCGGGCAGCCCGGGTGCCGTCAACGACCTGTCCCTGACCGTGCCCGCCGGGAAGATCTGCGTCCTGGTCGGGCCATCGGGCTGCGGCAAGACCACCTCGCTCAAGATGGTCAACCGGCTGATCGAGCCGACCGCCGGCCGGATCCTGATCGACGGCGTGGACGCGGCCACGCGGGAGGTGACGGAGCTCCGCCGGGGCATCGGCTACGTGATCCAGCAGACTGGGCTGTTTCCGCACCAGACGATCGAGGACAACGTCGCGACGGTGCCTCGTCTCCTGGGCTGGCCGGCTGCCCGGCGACGGGAGCGTTCGCAGGAGCTGCTGGCACTGGTCGGGCTCGAGCCCGCAACGTACGCGCGCCGGTATCCGGCACAGCTCTCCGGCGGTGAACGCCAGCGGGTGGGCGTGGCCAGGGCCCTGGCCGCCGACCCGCCGATCATGCTCATGGACGAGCCCTTTGGCGCCGTGGACCCCATCGTCCGCGAGCGGCTCCAGAACGAGTTCCTGCGAATCCAGGAGCAGCTCGCCCGGACCATCCTGTTCGTGACCCACGACATCGACGAGGCGATCAAGATGGGCGACGTCGTGGCGGTGTTCCGGGCGGGCGGCGTGGTCGAGCAGTTCGGACCCCCGTCGGAGATCCTGGCGGCCCCAGGATCGGAGTTCGTTGCCCGGTTCGTGGGCGCGGACCGAGGCCTCAAGCGCCTGTCGCTGATGCGGGTCGACGATCTCACGCTGCAGCCCGCGGTGACCGCGCACGTCGGCGACGATGCGGCCGAGGCCCGCCGGCGCGTGCTGGCTGAGCCCTTCCAGTACCTGCTGCTGCTCGATCCCGCCGAGCGGCCGATCGGATGGGTCGACCAGGAGCACGTGCCGTCGAGCGGCGTCATCCGGGCCGACCTGGTGGACTCGACGTCTCCCCTGCTCGACCGCCGGACGACCGTCAAGGACGCGCTGTCGATGATGCTCGACGACCTCGTCCAGGCCGGTGTCGTGGTTGATCGGCGGGGAGCGTTCCGGGGCCTCATCACCGTCGACACCGTGATGGCCGTCATGCGCGAGACCGCGGTCGAGACGGAGTTCCTGCCCGCCGATCCTGCGCTGGCCGATCCTGCGCTGGCCGGTCCTGCGCTGGCCGATCCTGCGGCCGCCGCGGACGGCAGCCGCGGGTGAGTGCGGTCGTGGGTGAGTGCGGCCGTGGGTGACTTCCTCGCCCGCAACGGCGGCCAGCTGGTCGATGGCCTGGTCGATCACCTGGTGCTCACCGGGATCGCGGTCGGCGTCGGGTTCGCGATCAGCCTCGTCCTCACGCTGGCGATCGTCCGCTGGCGCCGGCTGGGGGGGCCGATCATCGCTGTGACGGGGACCCTGTACACGATCCCGAGCCTCGCCCTGTTCGCGTTCCTCGTCCCGCTCACGGGACTGTCGCTCATCTCCGCGGAGATCGGGCTCATCTCCTACACGCTGCTGATCCTCGTGCGCAACATGCTGGCCGGCCTCGATGGCGTCCCGGGCGACATCCTCGAGGCCGCCGACGGGATGGGCCAGACGCGCCGGCAGCGGCTGCTGGGCGTCGAACTGCCCCTGGCGCTGCCGCTGATCGTGGCCGGGCTGCGGATCGCGACCGTCACCACGATCGGCCTGGTGATGGTCACCGCGGTGATCGGCGAGGGCGGCCTGGGCCAGGTCCTGCTGCGAGGCTTCTCGCTCCGCCACTGGGACCTGGTGTACGGCGCGCTCGTGGTCATGGTCGGGCTCGCGATCGCGGCCGACCTCGTGATCGTGCTGGCCGGCCGGCTGCTGACGCCCTGGCAGCGTCAAGCGGAGCGCTGACGGTGGACGCCGTAGTCGCCTGGTTCCTGGATCCTGCCAACTGGAGCGGAACGTCCGGCATCCCCAATCGCATGCTGGAGCACATCGAGCTCTCGGTGCTGGCCGTGGTCATCGGCGCCGGCCTGGCGATCCCGGTCGGCCTGTACATCGGCCACACGGGCCGCGGCGCGGTCGCGACGGTGGCCATCGGCAACCTCGGACGGGCCGTGCCGTCCTACGCCATGCTCGTGGTGTTCGTGCCGCTGCTGGGCATCGGGTTCTGGAACGCGCTGGCAGCCCTGGTGCTCCTGACGATCCCACCCATCCTGACCAACACCTACGCCGGGATGCAGGGCGTGGACCGGGAGATGGTCGAGGCCGGACGGGGGATGGGCATGCGCGAGCTCCAGCTCCTGCGACGCGTGGAGCTGCCCCTCGCCCTGCCCGTGATGATCGCTGGGCTCCGCGTGTCCGCCGTGCAGGTGGTGGCCACGGCAACCCTTGCCGCGCTGGTGGGTGGGGGCGCGCTCGGTCGGTTCATCGTCGACGGGTTCGCGCTGCGCGACACGCCCCAGCTGGTCGGCGGCGCCATCCTGGTCGCGGTGCTCGCGCTGCTCACCGAGCGCCTGTTCACCTTCCTCGAGCACCGCGCCGTGTCGCCGGGCGTGCGAGGGATCACCCGCGGCCCGGCGCCGGCCGACCTGGCGCCGCCGTCGCCTCAGGGCGCGGTTGCCTGATCGCTGCCCCGGCCGAATTCCTGTCACGGGCTGGACACAAAGCTCGTGTAGCATGCCGGGACCGTTGACCGCCGATGGCGGTGCGGCCAGGTCAAGGAAGGAGGACCCATGCGGAGCATCCGCATTGCTGCCCTCGGGGCGATGACGCTCGCGCTCGTGCTGAGCGCGTGCTCGTCGGGTGGGGGCAGCACACCGGCGCCGTCGGCGCCCGAGTCGATGGCGCCCGAGTCGATGGCGCCCGAGTCGTCGGCGCCCGCGTCCATGGCGCCCGAGTCCATGGCGCCCTCGATGGGACCCAGCATCGCGAGCCAGCTCGTGCTGGGTGGACCGCCCGAGTGCCCACAGCGTCCGTTCTGTCTCAAGGGACTCCAGGACGTGTACGGGCTACAGTTCAAGGACTTCAAGGCCCTCGACGCCGGCGGTCCGCTGACCGTCGAGGCGCTCAAGAACGGCGACATCGGCGTGGGCCTGCTGTTCACGTCGGATCCGGCCATCGCCGCCGACGGGTTTGTCCTGCTTGCTGACGACAAGGGTCTCCAGCTTGCCGACAACCTGGTTCCTGTCGTCAGCCAGAAGCTGCTCGATGCCCACCCGGATGTCGCGACGCTGCTCAACGGGATCATGGCCAAGCTGTCCCAGGACGCACTGACCGGCCTCAACAAGCAGGTCACCGTGGACGGCCTGACGTCGGCCGACGCCGCCAAGGCATGGCTGACCGACAACGGGTTCCTGCCGGGAGCCGGCGGTGAGTCGATGGGCACGATCACGGTCGGGTCCACCAACTTCTACGAGCAGGAGATCCTGGGCGAGCTGTTCGCCCAGACCCTCGAGGCCAACGGCTTCACGGTCAATCGCAAGTTCCAGCTCGGTAACCGGGAGATCGTGTTCCCGGCGCTCGAGTCGGGCGAGATCGACATCCTGGCCGAGTACGCGGCGACGGCGCTCGAGTACGTGAACGGCGGGGCCGGCGAGGCCACCACCGACGCGGCGGCCACGGTCGCCAAGCTCAACGAGCACCTGGCCGACAAGGGGCTCAAGGCGCTCGATCCAGCCGCTGCCACCGACCAGAACGGGTTCGTCGTCACGCAGGACACGGCGACCAAGTACAGCCTCGCGAAGATCAGCGACCTCGGCAACCCGATGCCGTAGGCGTCCCCGCCAGCCGTTCTGAAGGCCCCGGCCAGGTGCCGGGGCCTTCGCATGTCCGCGGATGTCGGCGTGCGAGTGGGGCGCCCGAGCGCCGGAGCGGCTTGCGGTGCCCGCGGCGGGGCGCGCGGGGAGCGGCTGAGCGCCCCGTGTGGACGGGGCCCCCGCCTGGGCCCCGTGGCACGCCCCGCTGGGGCCCCGTGGCACGCCCCGCTGGGGCCCCGTGGCACGCCCCGCTGGGGCCCCGTGGCACGCCCCGCTGGTCCCCGTGGCACGCCCCGAGAGCCATCCAGCGGTTCCGAGGGGCGCCAACCGCTGGACTGCTCGCTGATCGAGCGGGCCCGCGGCTGGACGGCCAGGCGGTTCGCCAGGAGAGCCATCCGGCGGATCCCGGCGGCGGCAACCGCTGGAGTGCTCGCGCAGAGAGCAGGCGCGGAACCCGGAGCCCAGGGCCTCGCGCAGAGAGCAGGCGCGGAGAGCGGGCGGAGAGCGGGCAGGCCCCCGCGCAGAGAGCAGGCGCGGAACCCGGAGCTCAGGGCCCGCCGCGGAGGGCAGGCGCGGAGAGGCAGGCGCGGAGCGCAGGCAGGGCGTCAGCGTGGAGAGGCAGGCGCGGAGCGCTCGCGCAGACGCCGGCGCAGTCGCGGCAACCCGCCTGGCGACCCTATCCCAGCTCCAGCCAGTCCAGGAGCGCCTGGCCGTCGCGCCATGCCGCCGGCACCACGGCGGCCAGGCGATGGCTCTCGTGATCGACCATCGCCGCAAACGTCGGGTCGGCGGCGCGCAGCGGGCTTCCGGGACGCGTTCGGCGCCCGGTGTGTGCCAGGAACGCCGCGTACAGCGCCTCCGGGTCCGCGGTGCCGATCCGCGACTCCGCCTCCGGCTGGTAGTCGATCGGCACCATCAGCCGCGCGAAGAACGCGCCGATCTCATCGGTGATCGAGTCGACGCCCTGCGAATGGCCGGCCCAGCGGACGATCGGCGCCCGGGACGTGAACGCCGCCAGCATGGTGTGGGCGTCGGCAGCATCGGCCAGCAGGGTGCCGCCGAACGAGAGGAACTCGTTCGAGACCGGGATCCGGTCGCTGACCCGGATCCGACCCCACGAGAACGGGCGGCTCAAGGGCAGAGCCGCGTGACGGTTGAAGGTGACCAGGTGGCCTCGCCCGTTGCGGGCCTCCCAGAACGTCGCCTCCTCGGGGTCGAAGTGCTCGAGCGTCGGCGCGTCACGGAACGCCACCAGCAGCCGGGGGCCGGGCAGCGTACCGGTGTGGGTGCCGTCCCGCAGCTCGAAGCCCAGGTGGGCCAGCCCGGACGCAGTGTCGGCCAGCCAGTCGCTGCCCCATTCGAGATCTCCGGGCCACGGCCGAGAGCCGCGAGCCGACGTCAACCATCGCCTCCCGGGACGCCTGAGGGGGATCCGGCGGCTGCCGTCCCCGCGGTCATCGAGTCGGACTCCGCGGTCTGCGGCTGCCCGGGCTCCGTGACCGGAACACGATCATGCCCCCGCCGCCCGCCGAGCACGAGGGCCGTCGCGCCCCCGATCGATGTGAGCACCAGGGTCGTCGCGTGGACCAGCACGGCGAACGCCAGCGCCGACTCGCGGTCGATCCCCACCGACGCGGCGATCGTGACGGCGGCCAGCTCAAACGTCCCCACGTAGCCCGGCGCAGCCGGGATCGCGGTCGCGAGATTGGTGCCGGCCGCCAGCAGCGCGGCCTGGCCCATCGTCGGCTCCACGCCGACCGCCTGGGCCGCAGCCGCGAAGGCCAGCACGGTGCACGACCACGATCCGATTGACAGCACGATCGCGGCCACCAGCGTACGGGCGCTTCGGGCGACGGCCAGCCCATCGCGCAGGCTGCCCAGGATGCCGCGCACCCGCGGCCATCGGTCCAGGAACGCGGCGACCCGTTCCGCGCCGGGGAGCCGGTGGGCCGCGATCCCGACCGCCACGGCGAGGACCAGCAGCATCGTCACGGCCAGCCCCACGAGCACCGCCGAGGCAACGACGCCGCGAACCGACAGCACCAGGATCGCAACGGATGCGATCGCCACCACGACCAGCGTGTCCACGACCCGCTCCACTACGATCGTGCCCAGGATCGCGGCCCGGGACACTCCGGTTCGCTCCCCGAGGTCATGGCTCCGGACGACCTCGCCCAGGCGGGCCGGGAGGACGTTGTTGGCCAGGTAGCCAACGAGCAGTGACGCCAAGGTTGCTCGAAACGGGACGTCGGCCAGGGGTGCCAGGAGCACCCGCCAGCGGATCGCGCGCAGCAGCACGTCGGCCGCGATGAATGCCACCAGGA
The DNA here is from genome assembly GCA_963732805.1 of uncultured Chloroflexia bacterium. Taxonomy (GTDB): domain Bacteria; phylum Chloroflexota; class Limnocylindria; order Limnocylindrales; family CSP1-4; genus CAIXZV01. The sequence goes on along the minus strand of CAVTAW010000001.1, from coordinate 306,528 downwards.
GCACGATCCACTGGGGCTGAGCTCCGCGCAGGACCTCCCATGCCGCGCCCAGGTCGACCGACCGGACGACCAGGGCGAGGGCGACGAGCGAGATCGCGAGCCCGATGGCCGCGCGCCCCAGGCCCCGGATTCGGGGCATGCTCAGGCGGCGCCCGGCTCGCGCGTGGGCATCCGCGGGCGGAGCTTGGGCGAGCGCCGGAGGCCGGTCCGGTGGAGCACGTAGCGAGTGACCACGCGCAGGGTGGACAGCCCGTAGACGACGCTCCTCCGGAACCCGACCGAGCTCGCCTCCTCGAAGTAGCGCGTGGGCACCGCGATCTCGTCGATCGGCATCCCGCCCACGGCCACGACCTGGGCTACCAGCTCCTGGTCGAACACGAAGTCGTTCGAGTTGAGCTCGTACGGGATCGACTCCAGCAGGCGTCGGCTGTACGCCCGCAGGCCGGTGTGGTACTCGGACAGGTGGAGCCCGAAGGCCGCGTTCTCCAGGCCGGTCAGGAACCGATTGGACACGAACTTCCACTTGGGCATGCCGCCCGCGATCGGATCACCGAGGAACCGGCTGCCGAGAACGAGGTCCGCCCGCCCGGCGACGATCGGGGCAACGAGCGCCGGGATGCGAGTGGCGTCGTACTGGTAGTCGGGGTGGAGCATCACGACCACGTCCGCCCCCCACTCCAGTGCCCGGTCATAGCACGTCTTCTGGTTGCCGCCGTAGCCCAGGTTCTGGCGGTGGACGATGACCTCGAGGCCCAGCCGCTTCGCGATGTCGACCGTCTCGTCGTTCGACACGTCGTCAACCAGGATCACGTGGTGGACGAGATCATGGGGGATGTCCGCGTAGGTCCGCTCAAGGGTCCGGGCGGCGTTGTAGGCGGGCATGACGATGACCACGCGCGACTCGTCCGACATGGCGTGGGTGTCCATGGCGCCGCAGCGTATCTCATCGCGGCCATACCCGGCCGCGGACAATAATGGCCCGATGGAGGCAGACCTGGCTGCACCGGGCCGGCGATCCTTCGCCGTGGCCGGGAGGCTCGGCTGGGTCGTCACGTTTCTCGTCGCGTTCGGTGTCCTGGCGGCTCTCGTCCGACCCCTGGTTGCCGGCCCCGTCGCGTTCGACGGTGCGTCATCGGTCCTGTACTTCGATCGGATCGTGAGCGGCACGCACCTCGAGGCGTTCGTCAACACCACGCCAAAGCCACTCCTGACGTTCGTGTTCGGGCTGCTCCATGCGGCGAGCGGCGACTGGCGAGCGATCTCGTGGGCGACCATCGCCGCCGCGGCCGCCGCGGCGACGCTGGGGGCACGGCTCGCGTTCCTGGCCGTGGGCCCGATGGCTGCCGTGCTCGCAGCAGCATTCTTCGTGCTCGATGGCCACCTGGTGAGCGAGGTCAGCTGGGCGTACGGGCTGCCGTGGGCGGCGGCCTGCTGGGCGGCGGCGGGAGTCGCCCTGGCCATGGCTCGTCCACGGCATGGCCCTGCGGGCCTTGCCCTGATGCTGGGCAGCCTCGCCCGGCAGGAGACATTCCTGCTCCTGGCGGCTGCCACCGCATGGCTTATCGTCCTGACCTGGCAGGGCCGCCGGCCGAAGGGATCGGAGCTGATCCTGATCGGATGGCTGGCGCTGCCGGTGATGCTCATCCACGACTACCTGCTCACCGGGGATCCCCTGTTCTGGCTCCGTGTCGCCTCCATCAACAGCCAGGGGGGAGCCGTCAAGTCGGTGCGCACGGTCGTCGCCATGATCGGTGCGCAGTTCATCGCGCGACCGCTGCTCACGCTGGCGGCGGCCGTCGGCTTCGCGGCCGCGGCTCGGACGCACGCGGGCCGGATCCTGGCCGCCGGCGTGGCGACGATCGTGGTGGGGACGTCGGTCCTGCTCCTCGTCCTCGCCACATTCCACCGGCAGACCCTGTCCCACTACCTCGACCCGATCGGCCTGGCGCTGGCATACACGTCGGCACTCGGAGTTGCCGTGGTGGCCGGGGCGGTCACCGCCCGGCTTGTCGCGGCAGTGGTCCGGGCCCGCACGCCGGAACGTCCCGTGACGGCGCGCCTTGAACTGGCCGCGCGCATCGTCCTCGCTGTGGGACTCGGTGTCCTGGTCATGAAGCCGGCTGCCGTTTCCGAGGGCACCCTGCATGCGCTCGACGCGCGGCGCGCAATCGCTCGGAACAGCGATGCCGCGGTCCCCTTCATGCGGGGGCTGATCGTCGACGAGCCTCCCCCCGGCCCGCCAGGTGCGGAGCACTGGGCTGATCCCGCGAGGTACCGGATGCTCGTCTCGCAGGCGGTGCAGGTCCGGATGGCGGTGGACCTGGGCCAGCCGGTGACGGTGGTTGGCCCGCTCCAGGCGAAGGGCGGCATCGAGAGCCTCATCCACCCGGGCCTCGTGATCTACCACGACCCAGTGGCCGACGCGGGCCTGGGCATCCCGGACGAGCTCCGGGGGCCGTCACCGACAACGATCGCGGGGGTCACCTTCGAGCTCGTCCACGAGGATCCGGGGCGAACCTGGATCTGGCGATCGGTCGACTAGGATCGGCACCGTCGAGACCCTCGGGTATCGTGGGCGCACGCCTCGGGTGCAGCCGTGCGCCCCTGCCCGCACCGGAGACCATGATGTTCGAGCGCCTGTTCGGGGATCGCCGCGTCGATCCTGCCGTCGCCGGCCGCGTCCCACCCGGCCAGTACCTCACCGAGAAGTTCCCGGTCCTTCACTACGGCAGCGTGCCGAAGGCGGACCTCTCGACCTGGGACTTCAAGGTCTACGGGGAGGTGGACAACCCGTTCCGGCTCACCTGGACCGAGTTCCAGGCCCTGCCGCGCAAGCAGGTGACGACCGATATCCACTGCGTCACCCGCTGGTCGAAGCTGGACACCCACTGGGAGGGCGTCGCGATCCAGACCATCCTCGAGATGGCCCAGGTGCGCCCCTCCGCGAAGTTTGTCGTGGGCCACGCGGAGCAGGGCTACACGGCGAACGTGCCGCTCGCGGTGCTCGACGACGACGACGTCCTGCTCGCGGACACCTACGAGGGTGCCCCGCTCGAGCCCGATCACGGCTATCCGCTGCGGCTGATCGTGCCCAAGCGCTACTTCTGGAAGGGGCCCAAGTGGATCCGGGGGCTGGAGCTCCTGCCCCACGACATGCTCGGCTTCTGGGAGCGGTACGGCTACAACAACGACGCGGACCCGTGGAAGGAGGAGCGCTTCAGCGAGTGAGCGGGCGGTCCACTCGACAGCGCACACCGCGCGGGGACGCGCGACAGCGCACCCGGCGGCAGCGTCTCACGGGCCCCCGCTGGCCGCTCCGGTGCTAGCCTCGCCCGTGCCATGTCCGCACCCGATGTCCGCCCGATCCTGATCCCCGATCAGTTCACCGTGTTCGTCGCCAGCGACCTGCACGGGCAGCTGGGCGCGGTCGATCGGGCGCTCGCCGCCGCGGGGCTGACCGACGGTGCCGACCGCTGGACCGCGCCGCCCGCGACGGCCCTCGTGGTCACCGGTGATGTTGTGGACCGGGGACCGGATTCGCTCGGACTGGTGCGCAGGCTGGCGTCGCTGCGATCCCAGGCCGAGGCAGCCGGCGGGTGTGTCGCCATCCTGGAGGGCAACCACGAAGCCCAGGTCCTGGGCGGCCTGGGCGGCGAGCCCGAGATCTTCCGGGCGCTGATGGCGTTCGGGGGCGGCGCGACGCTCCTGTCGGTCGGGCTGCGCCCGGAGGAATGGGAGGGGCGGTCGTCCGACTGGATCGCCGGCCGCGTCGCGGACCTTGCCCCTGACCTCGTTCCGACGCTGTGGACGTTCGCGCCCTATGCCCGCTGGCGGGACGTGCTGTTCGTCCACGGCGGCCCCGTCCCGTTCCAGGAGCTGGACCAGTTCGAGCGCAGCGCCGACCGGCTGTGGATCCGACGCGCGTTCTTCGCCTCACCCGATCCGTTTCCGGCGGCCGCGCCGTGGGCGCCGTACCGGAGGGCCGGCATCAGCCGCGTGGTGTTCGGTCACACGCCCGTCGAGCGGCCCACCCTGGTCCACGATGGGCGTGCCCTGAACCTCGACACGTGGCGCGGGCGGGAGGTCACCCTGGCACGCCTCGATCCCGAGGGGGAGCTCCACGACTCGGTGTTCCTGGCGGAACCCACCGCTCCCCGCGCGATCGCCGACGCGCCGATCTCCGAGGAGGAGATCCGCCACCTGGACGCCGCGCTCCCGGCGCGTGTCGATCGCTGGGTCGCGATCCAGCCGCAGGCTGGCCGCGACCGGTAGGGACCGACCGCGGCGATCCGGACCGACGGCACTGGCGACCATCGGGTGGAGCCGCCATGCTCGCCGAATTGCGGGGGGCGCAGATGCGCGGCCCACCCCCTGGCCGCCCGGACCGCGCGGAGCCACTGGCGAACCCGACCCGCCCACAGGGAGGTGCCGGGATGCGCCACATCCGCCAGATCGCCATCGTCGCGGCGCCGGTCGAGCACGTGTTCGAGCTCGCCTGCCAGGTCGACCGCCAGCCCGAGTGGAACCCGTACATGGAGATCGCGGACGTCAGCGGGCCCATCGACAAGGTGGGCACGACGTTCAGCTCCACCCTCAAGCTCATGGGCCACACGGTCCATTCGAAGGGTGAGGTCGTCGCCGCCGAGCCGCGAGCGCTGATCCACATCCGGGGCACCGCGGACAATGGCGCCGTCAGCGACTGGGTCTATCGCTTCCAGCCGTATGGCACCGGGACCGAGGTCACGCTCGACATCGACTACGAGACCCCGGGCGCCCTACCGGTGATCATGGATCACCTCGTCTATCACGCAGCCCTCGACCGGGCGACCCGCCACATGGCGGACAACTTCACTGCGCTCGCCACGAGCAAGATGCCGGCCGGCGTGTGAGTCGCGACCGAGGCCCGGGGCAGCTCAGCTGGCCCCGGGCCGCGTGACCGCCTCAGATCGAGCGCTGGTACGAACGGAAGGTCCGGGTCGCCCAGGCCGTGGACAGCACGGCCAGGATGAGCAGGCCGGCGATTTGCGGCAGGACGAATGACCAGTCCGGCGTGGCGGTGAGTGCCTCGCGGCCGGCCTCGACCGCCCAGTTGACCGGGTTGAACCGGGCAACGATCCGGATCCAGTCAGGAGCCAGCGCGAGCGGCAGGAAGGCGGCCGACAGGAAGGTCAGCGGCAGCGTCATCAGGGTGTTGATGCCGATCACGGATTCGCGCTGACGAAGGGTCAGCGCCATGGCGTCCGAGAACGAGGCCACCGCCGCGCCCACCAGCATCGCGCACGCGGTGAGCGCGGCGAAGCCCAGGATGCCGCCTTCGAACCGGGCGCCCAGCAGCAGCGCCAGGCCCCCGATGATCGCCGCCTGGATGAGCAGCGAGACGAGCTCGTATACGGTCAGGGCGGCGATGATGGCACTCCGGTGAACCGGTGTGACCAGGAATTGATCGACGATCGACCGGTCGAGATCCTCGATGATCGACATCCCGCTCCAGCCGCAGGAGAACAACGCCGTCATCACCAGCACGCCGGGCACCAGGTAGTCGAGATAGCTCGCGCCGGAGGAGAACCCGGGGATCTCGGTCACGTTCTGGAACAGCGCGCCGAACAGGAGCAGCCAGATCACCGGCTGGGTGATCGCCACGCCCACGAACCACGGCTGACGGATGAAGGCGCGAAGGTGTCGACCGGAGATGTAACCGGTCTGGGCGAGGGCGATCATCGGGCGGCCTCCAGGGCGTTGGGCCGGTAGGACCGGCCGGTGTGGCGCAGATAGACGTCGTCGAGGGACGGCCGCGCGACGGTCACGGCGGCAACGGCGATGCCGGCGCCCTCGAGGGCCGAGAGCACGGTCGGCACGCGCGAGGCGGCATGGTCGGCTCGGGCGGACACCCGCGTGCCGTCCACGAGCGGGCTCGCGATGCCCTCGATCCGGGCGAGCACCGATGCCGCGCCCGAGGCTCCGGCGACGTCGCCGAGATCGATATGGATGGCATCGCCCCGGAGCTCGGCCTTCATCGCCTCCGGCGTGCCCTCGGCCACGATGCGGCCGCGATCGACGATCGCCAGCCGACCGGCCAGCCGATCCGCCTCCTCGAGGTAATGGGTGGTGAGCAGGATCGCCAGGCCCCCGTCGCGCGAGAGGCTCTGGATCTCGGACCACAGGCCGGCGCGGGCGTCGGGGTCCAGCCCGGTCGTGGGCTCGTCCAGGAACAGCACGCTCGGCCGGTTGATCAGGCCCATCGCGACGTCGAGCTTGCGCTGCATGCCGCCCGACCAGGTGCCGACGATCCGGTCCGCGGCCCCGGCGAGGTCGAACCGCTCGAGCAGGGCATCGGTCCGCCGGCGCAGCTCGCGGCCCTCGATGCCGTACAGGCGGCCCTGGAGGCGCAGGTTCTCGCGTCCGGTGGCACCGGGGTCAACCGCGGACTGCTGGCCCACCACGCCGATCGACCGGCGGACGCGGTCCGGGTGCCGCAGGACGTCGTGGCCGGCGACGTGCGCCGTGCCCGACGTCGGACGCGACAGCGTGGACAGGATCCTCACGGCCGTGGACTTGCCCGCGCCGTTCGGTCCCAGGAGGCCGAACACCGAGCCCGCCGCGACGCTGAGGCTCACGCCGTCGAGGGCCCGGATGTCGCCCGGGTAGTCCTTCACCAGCTCGTGCGCCTCGATCGCGTCGGGACGCAGTGTATGATCGCGATCGATCATCGTGTCTCCTAAATATCTTGTGTGCTAAGATAATCGCATCATGAACGACCTCGGGCCCATCCGTCAAGCGGTCCGTACGACCGCGTTCGATGAGGCACTCGCCGCCCACCTCGGGATCAATCCCACCGACCTCCGCTGCCTGGAGCTGGCGGTCGCGGAGCCCGGGGTCACCCCCGGCCGATTGGCGGAGCTCTCGTCGCTGACCACCGGCGCGGTGACCGGCGTGCTGGACCGGCTGGAGAAGGCCGGCCTCGTGGAGCGCAGGCCGGATCCAGCCGACCGCCGGAGCGTGACCGTGCGACCGGCAGCCGCGGCCGCGGGCCGGATCCTGGAAGCCGTTGCCCCGCTCGACGCCGCCATCGCCGACGTCCTCGGCCGGTACACCAGCGGGGAGCGCGAGGCGATCGCCGGCTTCCTGGCCACCGCGGCCTCGCTGGTGGGCGAGGAGACGGCGCGCCTCACCGCCGGCGCCCGTGGCGGGTTCGTGGGCACAACCTACAGCGCCCCGCTGGGCGAGGCCACCCGCGGCCGGCTCACCTTCGCGTCCGGCGCGCCGCGCCTGGGGCTCAACATCGCGCCGCTTGGTCCACAGGCGAGCGCCAGGCTGATCATGGAGACCAGCGCATCACGCCTCGAGTTCGCCGGTGCCGCCCCGCCCGGCCAGCTGCTCGTCGCCAGGTTCGACGGTCCGCTCCCCGACGTACGGCGGTCGGGCGGGGCCGTCTCGGTCCGCTACCGCCGGCAGGCCCTGACCGCGTTCGCCAGCCGCAGGGCACGGATCGCGCTCAGCGGGTCGATCCCGTGGACCATCGAGCTGGAGGGAGGGATCAGCGACCTCACCGGCGGGCTGGACGGGGTGCTCCTCGAGCGGATGGACGTCCAGGGTGGCGCCAACCATCTGCGGCTGGACCTGCCGGCGCCGTCCGGAACGGCCTCCGTGCGGGTCACCGGGGTCGCCAGCAGCGCCCGCTTCCGCCGTCCCGCGGCCGTCCCGATTGCCGTCCGGGTGGCTGGTGGCGTCTCCCACCTCCGCCTCGATGGGCGGCGACACGAGCAGGTGTCGGGCGATCGCCGGTTCGTCGGGTCGGGCTTTGCCGAGCACCCGGACCGGTACGAGATCGAGGTGCTGGGTGGCGCGAGCGAGGTCTCGGTCACGGGCACCTGAGCCTCGTCGGCGACGCCGTGGCGGCCGCTAGCCCGACGGGGCCTCGAAGGCGACCTCGTCCACGAAGCACCACAGCCAGTCCTCGTCCGGCTCGAAGGACTGGACGATCGGGTGGCCAGCCTCGCGCGCGTGGCGCGAGGCGTGGCGATTGGGTGACGAATCGCAGCAGCCCACGTGGCCGCAGGTCAGGCACAGGCGCAGGTGCACCCACCAGTCGCCGGTTCGAAGACAATCCTCGCATCCGTCGGCGGACGGCGTGACCTCACGAATCAGCCCGAGGTGCGTGCAGCCGGCGGTGTCATCCATTCACGCGATGGCTCCCTGCCTCATGGGGTCGACCGCCCAGTCGAGGGCGTGGTCAGCCACATTCTCCCAGCCCTGCTCGTGGCGCGTGAGATGAGACCCGCGACGCCGGTCGGGAGTCCGCGACCGCGCCGGCGGCGCTCAGGGCGCGACGGACAGGAAGCCCGAGGCGAGGACCCGCTTGTTGGCGTCGATGAAGTTGATGATCCAGGTCCCGGCCTTGAGGTGATTCGGCGTGAGGTCGATCGCGAACAGGTCGGCCGTGTCCGATCCATTGGCCGCCGTGATGGGCTGCGGCGGCGGGTTCTGGCCGGGCGCGGAGATCGTGACCGTGACCGAGTCCACCGGTTGTGGCGCCAGGGCGCGGCCGACCGCGACCATGGATGTTCCCAGCTTGAGCGTGGTTGCCTTGCCGGTCACCGCGAGCGAATTGGGATCGAACGCCGTCCCGAACAGCACCGAGCTGCCCATCGGCAGGTCGCCACCTCCGCCGCCACCGCCACCGCCGCCACCGCCGCCACCTCCCCCGCCGACCTCACCGGGCGAGGCAGCTCCTCCGTCCCCGGCCCCATCGGTGCTGCCCCCGCAGGCCCCCAGCATGAGCCCGGCCAACAGCAGGACCCCGATCCATCGCGCCACCATCCGCCCTCCGCGCTCGTCGAGCCCGCTTCCCCTCGGCGCGGGCTGCCTTCGGGCACGTTCCCAGAACCGGCGCCAGAGATCAAGTGCACGCCCGTTCGATACGCCACCGCGGCGGTCCTGCGCGGCGCCGTTTCAGTTGGCGCGGTCGGCGACGGAGCGACGGTCCGGGGTGTACGGCGCGAGGCGCCGGCGGAGCAGGGCGAGCTCGTCATCGAGCAGCGCGTCCAGGTCTCGCAGCCGGTCCTCGGCTGAATCGGCCTCCAGCAGCACCTGCTTGCGGATCGGGTCCACCTGGACGATGCCCGTGAGCAGGAACGACAGCTGCGAGGGATCGTCGGGGATCCGCAGCGTGGTCGCGAGGTCGGCCTGCTCGCCCTCAAGATCGTCGCCGTCGTCGACGTCGTTGACGGCAGGACGCTCCTCGTCTATCGCACCGGCCAGGTCGTCCCCCCCGGACGGTTCGGCAACCTCGACCTCCACCTGGACGTCGAGCGGCAGTGCCGGCTCGTCGTCCCGTGGCTGGAGCAGGCGGAGATAGTCGACGAAGCGGCCGATCACGCGCTGGACCAGCCGGTCGGCTGCCTCGGCGTCCCCGATGCTGTCGTCGAGCGAGCGAACGTCCGCCACGAGATACGGCTCCAGCTCGCTGTGCACCTCGTCGATCGCGAACCGGCCGCCGCCCACCGCGAGCACCTCCCAGCGCCCGTCGCTGTGGCGGCTGGCCTCGCGGATCTCGGCGAACGTCCCCACGCCCGCGATGGCCAGCTCGCGGCTGCCGCCACCCCGCGGGGCAACCTCACTACCCTCGCGGATCAGGACGATGCCGAACGGTGTCGAGGTATCCAGGCAGTGGCGGACCATCACCCGGTAGCGCTCCTCGAACACGTGGAGCGGGAGCGCCAGGCCGGGCGTGAGCACCGAGTGGAGCGGAAACAGCGGGATCTGCATCGACGGAAGGAGAGCGTACGCCCTGTCCGGCATCGAGGCGGTGGGCCGCATTCGGGTGGGCGCAACGATGCGGCGGACGCGCGAGTCTCGTGGCGGCGGGGACGACGATGGTGATGCGGGAAGAGCGGCCGGCCGCGTTCCGGCGGCCGCAGCGACCGCGCTGGTGGCGGTTCGACGGGCGTCAGTGCGAGCAGCTGCGCGCCTGCCCGGCGTCCTCGGCCGTGCGGAAGCTGGACCCGCAGCCGCAGCCCGAGACGGCGTTCGGGTTGTTCACGGTGAACCCTGCGCCCATCAGCGTGTCCACGTAGTCGATCTGGCTGCCCGTGATCAGGGGCACGCTGTTGGTGTCGATGTACACGCGCACGCCGTTCGTCGTGAGGACGTTGTCGTCGGGCGTCGGCTGGTCCTCCAGCATCATCCCGTAGCGGTAGCCGGAGCACCCACCGGAGTAGACGTACACGCGCAGGCCGATGTCGGCGCTTGCCTCGTCCTTGGTCAGCTCGGCCAGCTTGGTGGCGGCCGCATCGGTGAGCGAGACGACCGTCGGCTGGGCGTCGATCATGCGAAGGTTCTCCTTGGGGATCGCTGGCTCCGCACCCGCCTGGTGCGTGAACCCGTCGATCGTACGCACGTCAACCGATTTCGTCCAGCACCTGCGCCAAAATCACCGTGGCGCGGCGGCAACCCGTGACGCGACCGGAGGACGGGCGGCGATCAGCCTTCGATCCGCTCGACCACGGTCGCGATCCCCTGGCCGACGCCGATGCACATCGTGGCCAGCCCGTATCGCCCTCCGGTCCGGGCGAGCTCGTGGACGAGCATCGTCATCAGCCGCGCTCCGGACGCGCCCAGCGGGTGGCCCAGCGCGATCGCGCCGCCGTTCGGATTGACGCGCGCCGGATCCAGGCCCAGCTCGTCCATGCAGGCGACCGACTGGCTGGCGAACGCCTCGTTGATCTCGATCACGTCCATGTCGCCGACGTCGAGACCGGCCCGGGCGAGCGCCTTGCGCACCGCGGGCACGGGCCCGATGCCCATCACGTCCGGGTGCACACCGGCGACCGCCGTGGCCATGATCCGGACCATCGGCCGCAGATCCATCGCGCGTGCCCGGTCGGCCTCCACGACCAGCAGCGCGGCGGCGCCGTCGTTGATCCCGGAGCTGTTGCCGGCGGTGACGGAGCCACCCGCCTTGAACGCCGGGCGCAGGCCCGCCAGCGCTTCCGCCGACGTGTCGGCCCGGGGATGCTCGTCACGATCGACCACGGTGACCACGCCCTTGCGACCCGGCACGCTGACCGCCACGAGCTGGGAAGCAACGCGGCCACCCTCGATCGCGGCCACGGCACGCCGCTGGCTCTCGAGCGCGAACGCATCCTGGCGCTGGCGCGACACCGACCACTGGTCAGCGACGCGCTCGGCGGTCTCGCCCAGCGAGATCGGCGGGTAGGCCTCCTGCATCCGCGGGTTGACGAACCGCCAGCCGAGCGTCGTGTCCTCCATCGTACGAGGGCCGCGCTCATAGGCCGCCTCAGGCTTGAGCAGCACCAGCGGCGCCCGGGTCATCGACTCGACACCCCCCGCGATGAACACGTCGCCGTCCCCCACGGCGATCGCCTGGGCCGCCGCGTTGATCGCCTGGAGGCCGGAACCGCACAGCCGATTGACCGTCTGCCCCGCGACCTCGACCGGCAGCCCGGCGAGCAGCGCCGCCATCCGCGCCACGTTGCGATTGTCCTCGCCGGCCTGGTTGGCGCAGCCGAGCACGACGTCCTCGACCTGCGACGGATCCACGCCGGTTCGATCGACGATCGCCCGGATCACGAGCGCGGCCAGGTCATCGGGGCGGACGGCCGCCAGGGCTCCCCCGTAGCGGCCGATCGGGGTGCGCACGGCGTCGACGATCCAGGCCTCGCGGAGCGGGCGATGCGTGTCTCGAACCATGCACGGATTGTGGCACGTGCGAGTCGGGCGCTATCGGCCCCGCCAGACCGGCGAACGCTTCTCCAGGAACGCCGTCATCCCCTCGCGCTGATCGTCCGAGGCGAACAGCGCCTCGAACTGATCCCGCTCGAACCGGAGCCCGTCGTCCAGCGACAGTGCCTGCGAGGCGTTGACGGCCGCCTTGGCCGCCCGGACGGCCAGCGGCGGCAGCGCGGCAATGGCGGAGGCCAGCTCCAGGGCCCGCTCGAGCACCTCGGCCGCGGGCACGATCTCGGTCACGAGGCCCAGCCGGTCCGCCTCCTCCGCGCCGATCCGGCGGCCGGTCAACACCAGCTCCATGGCCCGTGCCCGGCCGGCCGCCCGGGCCAGGCGCTGCGTGCCGCCGGCACCCGGGATGACCCCGATCCCGACCTCCGGCTGGCCGAGCTTGAGATCGTCACCCGCGATCAGCATGTCGCACGCCATCGCCAGCTCCGCGCCACCGCCCAGCGCGTAGCCGCGCACCGCCGCGATCGTCGGCGTCCGGAGCCGGCCAACGCGATCCACCGTCGCGAACGGATCCGCGGCATGCAGGGTGTGCGGCGTTGAGGCCGCCAGCTCCCGGATGTCGGCGCCGGCCGCGAACGCCCGCCCGCCCGCACCGGTGATCACGATCGCCCGGCAGGCATCGTCGTCGTCGAGCACGGCGAGGATCGCGTCGAGCTCGACCAGGAGGTCGAACGAGAGGGCGTTCATCGTCCTGGGACGGTCGAGGGTGACCAGCGCCACCCCGTCGCGCGGGGGTTCGCCGGCCGGGAAGGCAACCCGAACAGACCGCGGGTGCTCGTCGTCGGTTGCGTCGGTCATGTCGGTTGCGTCGGTCATCGTGCCGCCTCCTTGAGCCAGTCCGTGTCGGGATCGGCCGGTCTGGCTGCCTCTCCGAGCGACGAGGTCCAGGTTCCCGCCGCGCCTGCCCGGCCACCCTGCGGCCGCGGCGTCACCGCTGGACCCCCCGAGGTCGCAGCCGCGGCACGCCGGCTGGCCACCGCCTCGGTGGATCGGTAGAACCCGGCAAGCGCCTCGTTGAACAGGGCCGGACGCCGGACCATGACCTCGTGACCGCAGTCGGGCGCGACGAACAGCCGCGCGTCGGGCAGCTGCCGGCGGAGGCTCCAGGCCTGGCCGACAGGCACGAACGGATCGCGGTCACCCACGACGATCAGCGTCGGGGCATCGATCCGGACGAGGTCGGCGGGCCCCGGAAGCTCCTGGGTGGCCACATCTTCCGCGATCGCCGGCAGCAACCGTCGCCAGGCACCCGGTCCCTGGACCGGACCGTGACGGCGATCCAGCTCCGCGGCCCAGGTCGGGTCGTGACGAGCGATCCGATCGGGGTCGAACAGCCGCCGCGCGACCGAGGCGCGAGGCTCTCGCTGCGGGCTGGCCCCGACCAGGACCAGCGTCCGCAGCCGCTCCGGGTGGCGGATCGCGAAGCCCATCGCCGTCGCCGCGCCCATCGAGAAGCCGAGCAGGTGGAAGGTGCTCAGACCGAGCGCATCGGTGAACGCCTCGAGATCATCCACCAGTCGCTGGTACCGGAAGCCGTCGGCGGGATCCCAGCGGGTTGCGGCATGGCCGCGCGCGTCCGGCGCATGGCACAGGAAGGCGCGCCGGAACAGCGGGAGCTGGGCGGCGAAGTCCTCGCGGCCGGACGAGCTCGCTCCGTGGAGCATCACCAGCGGGGGACCGGCGCCCTCGATCACGTACCCGATGTCGAGGCCGTTGGCGGTCACGGTCGGCATGGGTCCGGGTCCCGTCAGCCCGCCGGGGACTCGGGCTTGCCGACGACGATCGTTGACGTGGCACGCTCGATCCGCAGGTATCGACGCCGGTGATAGAGCAGCGGCGGCGCGTCGGGATCGGCCAGCGAGGTGGCGTCCACCCGGCCGACATAGCAGTGGTGGTCGCCCAGGCTGAACCGCTCCACGACCGTGCACTCCAGCGCCGCGATGGCGCCGTCGAGCAGGGGCAGCGCGGTCTCGCCCGGGTGCCACGCCGCCCCGCAGAACGCATCGCGCCCGGGCGTGACGGCCGCTCCCGCGAAGCAGTCCGACAGCCACTGCTGGTGCTCGGTCAGGATGTTGACCGCGTACCGGCCCGTCGCCTCGATCATGGGCACGATGAACCGCCGCTGGTCGAGCGCGATCATCACCATCGGCGGGTCGAGGCTGACCGAGGACAGGGCGTTGACGGTGATGCCCTGCGGCTGCTCGCCGTCGAGCGCGGTAACGACGGTCACGCCGGTCGCGAACTGGCCCATGGCGGTGCGAAAGTCGGTCGTGGAGACGCTCATCGGATGCAGGATACGGCGCGCGACCCACGGGACGATCGGCCCGCGGGCTCGCGCCGGCAGGCGACGCCCGTGATACTCGGGCGATCGTGACCGCCACGATCGATCCGTCCCCGCCCGACCTGCCGCCCGGGCGGCGGTTTCGCGATGCGGCCGACCTGCGCGCGATGCAGGCAGCCTTGAGCGCCTCGTGGCGCATCGCCGGGCCGTTCGTGAACACGACGCCCGGCGACCTCGAGTGGTGGATCGCCAGCCTGGCTCCCGGCGACGAGCCAGGGCGCCGCGTGCAGCTGTGGACCGAGGGCAGGGACGTGCTCGCCTATGCCTGGTTCAACCCTCCCGGCGACCTCGACTGGCATCAGCGCGCGGATCTCCCCGCCCAACGCCGCGCACTCCTCGTGGATGCTGCGATCGCATGGGCCGAGGCCAGGGCGCGCACCGATGCGGCGGCCGGCGGGATCTCGCTCCCCCCGACGCTCGAGACGTGGGCGATGGACGCCGACCGGGAGCTGGGCAATCTGCTCGAGGCGCGCGGCTTCGCCGCGGCCGCGGAGCCGGCCTACACGCATTGGTACGTCCCGCTGGGGCAGGATCGGGCACCTGCCGCGCCGGGCGTCCCCCGCGGCTACCGGATCCGCCACGTGCGGGTGCCCGAGGACCTGGAGGCGCGGGTCGAGGTCCACCGGGCCGCCTTCGCGCCGTCCCGGCTCACGGCGGACAAGTACCGGGCGCTGCTGGCGATGCCCCACTACGCGCCCGAGCGCGACCTGGTCGTCGAGGCGCCGGATGGCTCGCTCGCGGCGTTCGCCCTCGTGTGGTGGCTCCCGGATGCGGGCGTCGGCGAGTTCGAGCCGGTGGGGACGCACCCGGCCCACCGGCAGCGCGGGCTCGGCCGCGCACTGATGGTTCACGGCCTGCGCTCCCTGCAGCAGGTGGGAGCCCGGGGCGCCCTGGTCTTCTCGCGCACGTCGAACGAGGCATCGGAGGGCCTGTACCGGTCCGTCGGGTTCGCGGCCCTGACCCATCACCGTCCCTGGACGAGGCCGCTGCGCCCGGACGCGCAATGACGCCTGCCTGCGGGCCATCCGGCCCGTCCCGGGCCGGCGCGGCGCGCCGTACCATCCCCGCCATGGACACCGAGACCCCTGCCGCCGTGCCGGCCACCCGGATCGAGCGGGACTCCATGGGTGAGATGGAGGTCCCAGCCAACGCCCTCTACGGCGCCTCCACCCAGCGCGCCGTGCTCAACTTCCCGATCTCGGGTCAGCGCATGCCCAGGCGTTTCCTGCGGGCGCTGGCGCTGGTCAAGCTCGCGGCCGCCGAGACCAATGCCGGGCTCGGGCTGCTGGACACGGCGAAGGCCGAGGCGATCGCGGCCGCGGCGCGCGACGTCGCCGACGGCGCCTACGACGAGCACTTCCCGATCGACATCTACCAGACCGGCTCGGGAACCTCGACCAACACCAACATGAACGAGGTGATCTCACACCTCGCGGCCGCTCGGCTGGGCGGCACGAAGGTCCACCCCAACGACGACGTCAACAAGTGCCAGAGCTCCAACGACACGATCCCGACGGCCCTCCAGCTGTCCGGCGCGGTCGCGATCGAGGAGGAGCTGATCCCCGCCCTGATCGACCTCCAGGGAGCGCTGGCGGCCAAGGCCGACGAGTTCTGGGACGTCATCAAGACCGGTCGCACCCATCTCCAGGACGCGACCCCGATCCGGCTGGGCCAGGAGTTCGCGGGCTACGCCGGCCAGGTCGAGGAAGCCGTCCGCCGGGCACAGGGCGCCCGCGACGAGCTGCTGACGGTGCCGCTCGGCGGCACGGCGGTCGGGACCGGCATCAACGCCCACCCGGAGTACGCGGCCCGGGCATGCGTCCACCTGTCCGAGCTCACCGGGCTGTCCGTCCGCGAGGCGCCCAACCACTTCCACGCCCAGGCGACGCTCGACGCGGTGATCGCCGCGCACGGCGGGCTGCGCGCGATCGCCCTGGGCCTGTGGAAGATCGCGTCGGACATGCGCCTCATGGGCATGGGGCCCCGGGCCGGCCTGGGCGAGCTGGCGCTGCCCGAGACGCAGCCCGGCTCGTCGATCATGCCCGGGAAGGTGAACCCGGTCATCGTGGAGAGCCTGACGATGGTCGTCGCGCGCGTGATCGGCAACGACGCCACCGTCGCCTTCGGGCAGACCGGCTCGTTCCTCGAGCTCAACGTGATGCTGCCCGTGACCTGCCAGGCGCTGCTCGAGTCGATCGCCCTGCTGGCCGCCTCGGCGCGGAACTACCGGGTGCGGCTGGTAGAGGGCGTCCAGGCGACCGACCGTGGTCCCAGGCTCGTCGAGCAGGGGCTGATGCTCGCGACGGCCCTGGCCCCCGAGATGGGCTACGACGCCGCCGCCGCGCTGGCCAAGGAGGCGCTCAAGAGCGGGCGAACGATCCGCGAGCTGGCGAGCGAGAAGGGCATCGCCCCGGACCGCCTGGACGAGCTCCTGGATCCGGCCCGGATGACGGAGCCCGGGCTGGGCGGCGGCCCCGGCGGGGGCTGAGGTCAGCGGCCCCGGGGAACCCTGAGGATCGCGACCTGGGCACCGCCGGAGGCCGGATCCACGCCGGCCTGCGCGGCGCAGCCTGCCCCAATCAGCGCGACCAGCAGGGCCAGGACGGGAAGCACCGCGGCGGTCGATCGTCGTCGCATGCCGCCAGCGAACCGTTCGCCGCGGTCTGCGTCAAGGGCCGCACCGGAAGGTCCCGGCCGACGGTTACAATCCCGCCCATGTCCGCCAACGCCGCGTGGGATCGTGCAGGTTCCCTCCCCGTCCCGGTCGCCGGCCGCGCCCTCCCGGAGGTCGCGGCCCTTCGCGAGGACCTCCCCTCGGTCGACGAGCTGTTCACGTTCATGCGCGACGCCGAGCTGCGGTTCGAGACGCTCCGGATGCGGATCGACGAGCGCGCGTGGACGTCGCGTGGCGCGGAGGTCACCCGGATCGAGCTCTCGCTCCGGCACCCGGGCGAGGTCAAGATGCTGTCCGCGCTGCCCGGCGAGGCCGAACCGGGTGGCTACGAGATCTGGGTCTCGGACGGGACCACGGTGCGGACGTACGTCGCCTCCCGCAAGACCGGCACCCGACGTCCGGCGCGGTCCATCGTCCGGGGCGTGGCCGACAACCCGGACCTGCCGGGTCGATCCCGGATCTTCGTCCCGAGGACGCCGTTGCAGATGGAATCGCTGCCGGAGCTGTTCATCCATCCGGCGGGCTACTGCCAGAACGTGCTTGCGACAGGCACCTGCCGCGTGGCCGGCTCGACCGTGGTCGCCGAGCGCCAGGCGATCGTGCTCGAGTGCGACCACCCGCGGACCATCGAGCTGGTCGCCGACCGTCCGGATTTCAGCATCCGGATCGCGGTGGATCGCACGGACGGCGTGATCCTGCGGCTCGAGGAGTCCATCGGCGGCCAGGTGACCCGGGACGCCCAGGTCACGACCTACCTGCCCAACGCCTCGCTGCCGCCCTCGGCCTTCGAGTTCTCGTTCCCGCCCGACACGACATTCATCTACTGAGGGCGCCCGGCCTGACGGCGCCCGCTACAGCCCCGCGGCGCTGGACGCAGCGCGATCCGGAGCGTGCCCGGCGAGCCGGACCAGGACCGCTGACAGGGCGATGGACACCACGATCGCTGCCAGCACGGCCGTGAACGCCGTGCCGCTGATCGCCCCGGCCGCGAGGCCGATGCCCGCGAGCACGTAGCCGAACTCGCCCATCTGGCCCAAGCCGATGGCCAGCTGGAGCGAGCGCACGGGCAGCCGTGCGAGCCGGGCCAGGACCCACGCCACGAGCACCTTGGCCCCGACCAGCGCGAGCAGCAGCGCCAGCAGCGGGCCCGCGCCGTCGAGCGCGCCCGGGTCGATCAGGCTGCCCACCGCGACGAAGAACAGCACGGCGAACACGTCCCGGAAGGGGAGCAGGCGCCGCCGCGCTTCCGAGGTCTCGGCGCGGTCGCTGATCGTGAGCCCCGCGACGAATGCCGCGAGCGCCATCGGAACCCCGAACCACACGGCGCCGATCGCCGCCATCACCAGGCCGGCGGCCACGGAGACGATCAGGAACAGGTCGTGCTCGGATCGCAGGCCTGCCAGCACCAGCGGCAGGAGCCGCGCGACGGCCACTGCCAGCAGCCCGAATGCCACCAGCCCGCCCAGGGCAACCGCCAGCGGGCGGTCCTGCATCCCGAACGCCGCCAGCAGCACGACGCTCACCGCGACCCCGGTCACGTCCTGCAGGACGCTCCAGCCGAGCAGCGCCTGTTCGGTGGGCCGGTCGGTGGTGCGCCGCCGGGAGCGGGTGATGTTGACGACGACCACCGACGACGACATCGCCACGGCGATGCCCAGCAGGCCAGCCCCATAGGCGTCCACGCCCAGCGCGAGCAGGACGCCCGCCGACACCGCCGCCGACACCAGGATCTGCACGGGCGCCGCCCACAGCAGGCTCCACTGCTCGCTCCGCAGCCGCCCGAGATCCACCTCGATACCGACCTCGAACAGGAGCAGCACCACGCCCACGTCCGCGAGGAGCGCGATCTGGGCACGATCGGCGACGTACCCGGGCGTGAACGGTGAGACGGCCAGCCCCGCAGCGAGGTACCCGACCACCGCCGGCAGCCCGAGTCGCCGCGCAACCCAGCCCAGACCGGCGGCGAGCAGCAGCACGAGGCCGATGTCGAGGACGAGGGGCGCGGTGTCCACGGCTCGAGGATAGCCCGAGGTTGACCCGGGACCGGCGCACGCGGATGCCGGGCGGGAGCCCGGACGCTCCGATCGTGCCGGCTCACGCGCCGGGACACCACCCGGAGTTGGGCGCAAGGGCTTAACGCGGCCGGATCGGGGTCGTATAGTCCCGCAATCGTCCCGTGGCCCCAGCGGGCGGCCTCGCCCCCCGCCCTGCCACAGGCGGGGATGCGGCGCGGGCGCGCAGGAAGGAGGGCCAGCGAACGATCCGGCGAGCGGCACCGGCCGCCCGGACTTCGGGCGCGTATCGCGCCCTCCCTGGCGAGCCGGCCGGTGCGCCCACCGGACAGGGCTCGGCCGTCCACCCGAGGGAGTGGACGGGAGGAGGATCGAACCGGTCGCGCCCAGGGTGCGCCCGGATCCGCGAGGGAGGTCTCAATGACCCAGGGTCGATCCCGCGAGGACGTCATCCGCGAGGACGTCCATGACCTGCACCGCCTGGGCTATGCCCAGGAGCTGTTCCGCACGATGGGCGGGTTCAGCAACTTCGCGATCAGCTTCTCGATCATCTCCATCCTGACCGGCGCGGTCATCCTGTACGACTACGGCCTCGCCTGGGCCGGCACGGCAGCCGTCCTCATCGGCTGGCCGCTGGTCACGTTCTTCGTCCTGTTCATCGCCGCCTCGATGTCCGAGATCGCATCGGCGTACCCGACGGCCGGAGGCCTCTACTACTGGGCCTCCAAGATGAAGGACAAGAACTGGGGCTGGTGGACCGCCTGGTTCAACCTCATCGGCCAGTTCGCGATCGTCGCCGGCATCAACTACGCGGCCGCCGGCTTCCTCAACGCGACGATCCTGGATCGGATCACGGGCGGCAGCTTCAACACCTACGAGCTGATCCCGGGCATCCTCAACGGCCAGCTGATCACGATGGGCGTGCTGATGCTCGTCCAGCTGGCGATGAACATCGCCGGCATCAACCTGGTTGCCGTGCTCAACCAGGTGAGCGTGTGGTGGCACATCGTGATCGTGGCCGCGGTCGTGATCCTGGTCCTGGTCACGGGCAAGCCCAACGAGTCGGGCCTCAACCTGTTCCAGATCCAGCCCCTGGACACGCAGGGCACCTGGAACAACAACCTCGGGTTCATCAACCTCGAGTACGGCCCCGCCATCAGCTACCCGCTGGTCCTCGCGTTCTTCTTCTCGCTGCTGCAGGCGAACTGGACGTACACCGGGTACGACGCGTCGGCGCACGTCGCCGAGGAGACCGTCGGGGCCCGGATGTCGAGCGCATGGGGCCTGTTCCTGTCGGTCGCGGTGTCCGCGGTCGTCGGGTTCATCTTCCTGCTCGCCCTGACGCTCCACCTGCCGGACCTCTCGGCGCTGTTCCCGGCCGACCTGTCATCGGCAGACCCCGCGAAGCTCAGCCAGTACTACTTCGGCGGCGGCGTCGCCGTCATCGAGATCCTCAACTACAACCTTGGGCAGCTGGGCGACATCCTGTCGGCCGGCATCGCGATCGCGATGGCGTTCTGCGGCCTGTCCTCGCTCGCCTCCGCCGGCCGGATGCTGTACGCGTTCTCGCGTGACGACGGTGTCCCGATGAGCGGCTGGCTCAAGAAGGTCTCGCACCGCTACCGGACGCCGGCCAACGCGCTGATCGGGATGACCGTCGGCAGCTGGCTGTTCACCGTCGCCGCGTTCATCGTAGGCACCGGCACCGCGATCGTGATCGTGACGGCCATCTCGACGATCTTCCTGTACGCGGCCTACGGGATCTGCATCTACCTCGGCGCCACCACCGAGGAGTGGAAGACGCACCGCGTCTGGAGTCTCGGCCGGTACTCCAAGCTCTCCGCGTGGATCGCCGTGTTCTGGGTCATCGTGCTGATGATCCTGTTCAGCTTCCCCACCAGCGGCAACATCTCGTGGCCGTTCATGATCCTGACCGTGGTCGCCCTGCTCGTGTACTACTTCGCCTACGCGAAGAGCCGCTTCCAGGGTCCGCGGGTTATGGGCGCGGAGGCTGAGCTGACCGAGCTCGAGAAGGAGTTCGAGCACGCAGCTGCGGACCTCAAGGCGCCCGCCTGATTCCCCGCCGAATCCAGGTCAGTCGGTTCGAGGGTCGACCGCTCCCCGGTCGACCCTCGGCGTCCCCGGCCGTGGGACCGAGCTCCCATCACGAGCGCACACGAGGACGAGCCCCATGCCCAAGCAGCCAGCCCATTCCCGCAGCCACGTCGCCCATCGCAAGCACCCGCGCCTGGAGGAGCTGGAGGGGCAGGTCCGCTCGGGCGAGATCGACACCCTGGTCGTCGCGATCACGGACATGCAGGGTCGTCTCGTGGGGAAGCGCGTCCAGGCCCAGGCGTTCCTCAACGGCGTGATCGACCATGGTGCCCATTTCTGCACCTACCTGCTGGGCACCGACATGGAGATGAGCACGCCCGACGGGTTCACGCTCATGAACTGGGAGACGGGCTACGGCGACTGGATCGCCCAGCCCGTGTGGGACACCCTGCGCGTCCTGCCGTGGCTCGATCGGACGGCGCTCGTCCTGGCCGATGCCACGGACGAGGAGACCGGCGACGAGATCCCGGTCAGCCCGCGGACCATCCTCAAGCGTCAGGTCGAGAAGGCCGCCTCGATGGGCCTCGCCGTCAAGGCCGGCTCGGAGCTCGAGTACTACGTCCTGCGGGACAGCTGGGAGAGCCTGGCCGACCGCGGCTGGCCGATCCCCAAGGCGTTCGGCTACTACAACGAGGACTACCACCTGCTGCAGGCGACGAAGGCGGAGCCGCTCCACCGCCTGCTGCGCAACCTCATGACCGAGGCGCGCATCCCGATCGAGTTCAGCAAGGGCGAGGCGGCCAACGGCCAGCACGAGGTCAACATCCGGTACGACCACGTGCTCGAGTCGGCGGACCGGACGGTCATCTTCAAGCACGGCGCAAAGGAGATCGCCTACCTCAACAGCTGGGGCATCACGTTCATGGCCAAGCCGGACCACCGCTGGACCGGCTCGTCGGGCCACCTGCACATGAGCATCTGGGGCGTCGATGACGACCGGCCGCTGATGCACGCCGCCAACGGCGAGCCGGCCGGACCCTATGGGCTGTCGACGCAGGGCGCGCAGTTCGTGGCCGGGATGATGGCCCTGTCGCGCGAGCTGTCCGTGTTCGTGGCGCCGTTCATCAACAGCTACAAGCGCTATGCGTCGCTGTCCTGGGCACCGGTCAACATCGTGTGGGGCCGCGACAACCGGACCACGGGCTTCCGCCTGGTTGGCCACGGCAACGCGCTCCACGTCGAGAACCGGTTCCCCGGCGGGGATATGAATGCGTACCTGACCTACGCGGCGATGATCGGGGCCGGCCTGTACGGCATCGAGCATGGCCTGGACCTGGCGCCGGAGTTCAAGGGCAACGGGTACGTGGCCACCGGCGTGTCACGCATGCCCCGCGCGTTGTGGGAGGCGATCGGCGAGCTCGAGCGCTCCGAGGCCGCGCGCGAGATCTTCGGCGAGGATGTGGTGGCGCACTACCTCAATGCCGCGAGGGTTGAGCAGGAGACGTACGACTCGGTCGTCCACCCCTGGGACCGGGAGCGCTACCTCGAGCGAGGCTGAGTCCGATCAGGTCCCCGTGAGCAGGCTCAGGCGCTTCGCCGACGGCTCCCGGATGCCCGCCAGGGCTGCCCAGATCCAGGCTCACCGCATCGAGCCTGGGGGCGGGCTTCTGGAGCAGGTACCCCTGTGCAGCGTCGAAGCCGAGGGTCATCACGGCCTCCAGCTGTTCGGGCGTCTCCACGCCCTCCGCGAGGATCGTCTGACCGCGCCGCGTGGCCAGGTCCCGCAGCGCTCGCAGGACCGCGTCGGATGACTCGTTGGCCGTGCCGGACCGGACGAGGGACAGGTCGATCTTCAGGATGTCGAATTCGACCTCGGTGAGGAGCCGGAGACCCGCGTTTCCGGCGCCTACATCATCGGCCGCGATCCGGACGCCGTGGCGACGCAGCGAGGCCAGGGCCGCGCGCAGTCGGTCCATGTCCTCGACATCCTCGCGTTCGGTCAGCTCCACCACGATGCGCTCCGGGTGGATCCCGTTGCCGCGTGCCATGGCCAGGACCTCGAACGGGCTGAACGCCTCGGCCTCCAGCGAGCGCGGCGACAGGTTGATCGACAGGTACTGGTGCTCGTCGAGGAGGCGTGCTCCGGCCAGCACCGTCTCCAGGCTGGCCAGGTCAAGCTCCACCGTGTGGCCGGTCGATTCGGCGGCCACGAACAGCGCGCTGACATTGTCGAACCCGGAGTCCGGCTGGAGGCGCACCAGGCCCTCGTAGCCGAGCACCTCGCCCGTCCGCATGGAGTAGAGCGGCTGGTACACCGCCGTGAGCCCCCGGCTCGAAGCGACCCTGGACACGGCCGCGGCCAGCTCGTCCAGCGTCCGGTGATCGTCGGCCATGCCATGCCGCGCGGGGTCGAACAGCTGGACGTCGGTGCGACCGTGGCGCTTGCCCCAGTACAGGGCCGCATCCGCCTGGTGGAGCAGCTGCTGGCGATCCGCCGCAAGCTGCGGGAACGAGGACACGCCGACGGTGAGCGAGAACCCCTCGTCGCCGACCGTCCCGGAGCCCGCATCCAGCGCCGATGAGAGGATCCGCCTGCCGGTCGCGAGGGCCTGTTCCGGGCCGCAGTCGATCAGCACCGCCGCGAACTCGTCGCCGCCGAGCCGGAACCCCCGATCCCAGCGCCGGAGGTTGGCGGTGAGGATCCGGGAGGTCGCCCGCAGCAGGTCATCGCCAGCGGCATGGCCCCGCGTGTCGTTGGTCTTCTTGAGGTCGTCCACGTCGAGGAACAGCAGCGCGAACGGCCGGTTCATCTCGCGCGCCACGGCGACCTGCTCGTCGAGCTCCTCCTGGAACGCCCGGTGGTTGCCCAGCCCGGTGAGCCCGTCCCGCAGCGAATCGAGCCGTGCCCGGTCGAACGCCTCGCGCAGGCCGTGCCGCTCCTGGTCCAGCCGGTCCACCTGGCCCAGGATGTCGCTCAGGCCATAACCGGCGACCACGATCAGGGCGACAACCCAGGCGACGAGCATGGTCACCGCGATCGGGATCGAGTGCATCACGAGCCACGCAGCCCATGGGATCAGCACCACCGTGGGGGCGGACAGCGCCGTGAACCAGCGCACAGTCCGGCGACGGATCGCGCGCGCGGTGCGCGTGCTCGGATCGCCCCTGCGACCCCGTGACCTTGACACGGTCACTGGCACCTCGAAACGCTGTTGCCCCCCGGCAGGAACGTTGTACTACCGCACCACCCCGGACCGCACCGGTACCAAGGTACGGGGGGTGGTCCTGCCCGCGATGCTCCTGCGGTGCACCGCGGCACCCGCGCCGGGCTACCCTGTGCGCGTTCAACCCGAAGGCACGAACGGAGCCATCCGGATGCGACTCGACGGCAAGGTCTCGATCATCACCGGCGGCGGCAGCGGCATGGGCCGGACCGCCGCCGAGCTGTTCGCGAGCGAGGGTGCGAAGGTCGTCGTGGCCGACTTCAGCGAGGCCACCGGCGAGGCGACGGCCGCGGCCGTGCGGGCGGCCGGCGGGGACGCGACGTTCGTGCGCGCGGACGTCTCGAACGAGGACGACGCCCGGGCGATGGTCCAGCACGCGATCGCGACGTACGGCCGCGTCGACGCGCTCTACAACAATGCGGGGATCATGCCCGAGGCCGACCACTCGGTCATCGACACCGACGTCGATACGTGGGACGCGGTCATGGCGGTCAACGTCCGTGGCGTGTTCCTCGGCTGCAAGCACGCCATCCCGGCGATGCTCGACCAGGGCTCCGGCTCCATCATCAACATCGCCAGCTTCGTCGCCATCCTCGGCTGCTCCGTGCCGCAGGATGCCTACACCGCTTCGAAGGGGGCCGTGCTGGCGCTCACGCGCTCGCTGGCCGTCCAGTTCGCGGGCCGGGGCGTGCGGTCCAACTCGATCAGCCCCGGGCCGATCGAGACGCCGCTGCTCATGGACTGGCTGCTCAAGGACGAGGCCGCGAAGCAGCTCCGCCTCAATCGCAACCCGAGCGGTCGGTTCGGCAAGCCCGAGGAGATCGTCAACGTCGGCATCTACCTCGCCTCCGATGAGTCACGCTGGACGAACGGCGCTAACTTTGTGATCGACGGCGGGATCACCGTGAACTACTTCTGATCGAGACTGCCCGTCACGTCGCGCCGACACCGGCGCCCGGTCGCCCGGGGCAGGAGTCGCGCGGCGCTCACTCGAGGAGCCGACTCGTGGACACCGACACCGGAACGCCGCCCCACGACGATGCCGAGGATGCCCCGGTATCCGACGAGAACGTCCCCGTACCCGACGAGGTCGGCGACGCGGAGGCAGGCGGCGCAGAGGCCGACGCCGCGATGGTGAAGGCCGACGCCGCGATCTCGGAGGAGGCCGGACCGGCGGAGGGCGAGGTCCGCGAGCTCCCGAAGCGCGTGGCCCGGATCGCGGACAAGGCCGCCGCCCTCGCGGCCGAGGAGGTCGAGGAGGATCACGACAAGGCGCCCGAGGTCACGGGCGAGCCGATCGACCCCGGAACGCGTCGCCTGGCGATCGGCGTGGACGTCGGCGGGAGCGGGATCAAGGCCGCGGCAGTGGATCTCGACACGGGCGAGCTGGTGTCCGAACGGCACCGCGTGCCGACCCCGCAGCCTTCGAGCCCCGCCGCGGTCATCGCGTCCATCGCCCGGATGGTCAAGAAGATCGGACGCGAGGTGACGCTGGGGCCCGACGTGCCCGTGGGCGTCGGATTCCCCGGGGTGGTGATCGACGGCATCACGCGCAGCGCCGCGAACGTGGACCCGGGCTGGGTGGATTTCGACGCCGACGCGGCGATGGAGCGCGTGCTGGGTCGCCCGGTCCACCTGGTCAACGACGCGGACGCGGCGGGCGTGGCCGAGATGCGCTTCGGGGCGGGGGTCGGCCGGCGGGGCACCGTGTTCCTCATCACGCTCGGCACGGGCACCGGATCGGCGCTGTTCTACAACGGCATGCTCGTGCCCAACCTCGAGCTCGGACACATGGAGATCCGCGGGCGCGACGCGGAGCGACGGTCGGCGGCAGCCGCCCGGCTCCGGCGCGGCCTGTCCTGGAAAGCCTGGGCGCAGGATCTCGACGAGCACCTGCTGGCCATCGAGAAGCTGTTCTCGCCGCGCCTGTTCATCATCGGTGGCGGGGTCTCCAAGCGTGGCGACCAGTTCATCCCGCGCCTGACCGTACGCGCCGAGGTCGTGCCGGCGAAGCTGCGCAACGATGCCGGGATCGTGGGCACCGCCATGGCCGCGGCGGAAGCCGAGCTCGCGGAGCGGGCGTAGCGCCGACGGAGCGGGCGTAGCGCCGACGGAGCGGGCGGTAGGGCTCGCGGAGCGGGCGCGGCGCCGCTGACGGGGCGGTGCCGGTGAGGCGGGCGAGCCGGGGCCTCAGGCTCGAGCGCGCAGGGCCGCCAGGGCCTCCGTGGACCCCGACGCGATGACGCTCTCGCCGGCGCCCAGCGCCCGGTCGGCGCCGGGGTTCGCCTCGTAGGCTCCGTCTCGCTGGAGGATCGCCAGCGTCACCACGCCATCCGCGCCCAGGTTCCCCACGGTGACTCCCAGCAGCGGGCTGTCGGCGTGGACCTCGATCTCCTCCAGCGAGAACGACAGGTTGCCGTGCGACAGCGCGGCATCGATGAAGTCGACGACACGGGGCCGGCTCGCAAGCTCCGCGATCCGGCGGCCGGCCATCGTGTACGGCGACACGACCCGGTTGGCGCCGGCCTGGAGGAGCTTCGCGTCGGACCCCTGGGCGTTGGCGCGGGCCACGATGAACAGGGAGTCGCGCATCGCCCGCGCCGAGAGCGTGACGTACACGTTGTTGGCGTCGGAGTCGATCGTGGTCACCAGGCCGCGCGCGTGCGCAAGCCCGGCTGCGACCAGCGTGGCATCGTCCGTGGCGTCTCCCTCGACCACCAGGTGGCCGTCGGCCGCCGCCCGTTCCAGCGACGCGGGCAGGATGTCGATCACGACCAGCTGCTGGCCCGACCCGACGAGCTCGCGGGCGACCGTCGATCCCACGCGGCCGTAGCCGCACACGATGTAGTGATCCCGCAGCGCCTCGACCGCCTCGCGCATCTGCCTCGCCTCCCGCCGGCCGCTCGCGGCCTCGCTGAGGATCGTCTCGGCCACGATGCCGATCGACCCGAAGATGATCGCGACCCCGGCGATCGCCAGCGTCATCGTCCACAGCCGTTGCGGGAGGTCCGTGAGCTCGCGGACCTCGCGGAACCCGACCGTGGTCATCGTCATGACGGTCATGTACGCGGCGTCCGAGATCGACCACCGGAACAGCAGCACGTAGCCCAGCGTGCCCACCACCGAGGCGGCGACGACCACCGCGACCCACGTCCGCACGTGGCGCCCGCGGATCGCCTCGGAGAACGCGTGCGCCGCGCGGTCCCGGGCGCTCGGGGTACGGAACGACGATCCTCCCACGGGCCGATCCTAGCAGCGTGGGAACGGCGGGCGGCACGTCCGGCCGGCCCCGCCGGACGGGCCGGGCGACCCGCCCCGCCACCCACGCCGCGCCGTATGATCGCGCCGCGGACGGCGCTCGCGAACCCGAGCGAGCCGCACCCGGCTCGCCCCGTCCAGGCGGCCGGACCGATGCCCGGAACGCAGCCGAGGAGGCACCATCCATGACCACCGAGCAGGCCGGGCCGGCGGCCGTCGCCGCCACCCGCATGGTCATCGGCGGCGACCTGGCGGATGCCGCGGACGGTCGCACGTTCGAGGTCGTCGAACCGCACCGCGGCAGCGTGGTGGCCAGCGTCCCGCTGGGCGGTGCCACCGACGTGGACCGGGCCGTCATCGCGGCCCAGGCCGCGTTCGACGGACCGTGGTCGGCGATGGCGGCGTCGGATCGTGGACACCTGATGCTCCGGTTCGCCGCAGGTGGTCCGTGCCCACGAGGAGGAGCTGGCCCAGCTCGAGAGCCGCCAGATCGGCAAGCCGATCAGCGGTGCCCGCTGGGAGGTGGGGCAGGTCGCCAGGGTGCTCGAGTTCTACGCCGGCGCCACCACCAAGATCCATGGCGCAACGATCCCGGTGACCCGCCCCGGCTTCGACTTCACGTGGCGGGAGCCGATCGGGGTGGTGGGGCTGATCGTGCCCTGGAACTTCCCGATCATGATGGCGGCCTGGAAGGTGGGGCCGGCGCTGGCGGCGGGCAACACGGCGATCCTCAAGCCCGCGTCGTACTCGCCCCTGACGGCGCTCCGGCTGGGCGAGCTGGCCCTCGAGGCGGGGTTGCCGCCCGGTGTGCTCAACGTCATCACGGGTCCGGGCCCGATCGTCGGCGGCGGCCTGGCCGCCCACCCGGGCGTGGGCAAGATCGCGTTCACCGGCGAGACGGCGACCGGCCAGGAGATCATGCGCACGGCCGCGGGCACGATCAAGAAGGTCAGCCTGGAGCTCGGCGGCAAGAGCCCCAACGTCGTGTTCGCGGACGCCGACATCGAGGCGTTCGCGGCGTCCTCGCCCTACTCCGTGTTCGACAACTGCGGCCAGGACTGCTGCGCCCGCAGCCGGATCATCGTGGAGCGCTCGGCCCACGAGCGGGTCGTCGAGCTGTTCGCCGCTGCGACCGAGAAGGTCAAGGTCGGCGACCCGTCGGACCCGGCGACCGAGGTGGGGCCGCTGGTCTCGTTCAAGCAGCGCGACCGCGTCGAGGGCTACGTCGCGGTCGGGTCGCGAGGAGGGCGCCACCCTCGTCACCGGCGGCGTCCGGCCCACCGACCCGGCGCTCGCGGACGGCGCCTACCTGCTGCCCGCCGTGTTCGACGACATGCGGCCGGACATGCGGATCGCGCGCGAGGAGATCTTCGGGCCCGTGGTGGGGATCATCCCGTTCGACACGGAGGAGGAGGGGCTGCGGCTGGCCAACGCGTCGCCGTACGGGCTGTCGGGCTCCGTCTGGTCACGGGACATCGGCCGGGCGCTGCGCGCGGCCAGGGCGCTCAAGTCGGGCGTGATCTCGGTGAACTGCAACAACAGCGTCCACGTCGAGGCGCCGTTCGGCGGCTACAAGCAGTCGGGCATCGGGCGCGAGCTCGGCATTGAGGCGCTGGAGCTGTACACCGAGGTCAAGAACGTGTTCGTGGACCTCGGCTGAGGGCGGCTCAGAACGCGGTCCGGCCGTGGAACTCGGCCGGCACGGCCACGTCCGGATGGCGCGACGTGACCCAGTCGCGGATCGCCCAGAACGAGGTCTTGAACGCGATGCCATCCCACGGGATGGCGTCGGGCGGAACCCGCGAACCTCGAGCGCCTCGGGCGTCTCCTGGGCCGTGCCGCCCAGGATCCGTGATTCGAACGCGAGCACGACGACCGCCGCCTCGAGCCTCGAGTAGAGGCCCACCAGCGGCCCCGGCCGCACGAGCAGGCCGGTCTCCTCGAGCGTCTCGCGGACCGCGGCCTCGCCCACCGTCTCGTCCACCTCGAGGAACCCGCCCGGCTGGGCCCACAGGCCCCGGCCCGGCTCGATCCCCCGCCGGATCAGGATGGCCTCGCCGGCGTCGGTGACCGGGATCGTCGTCACTACCAGCCGCGGGTTGACGTACGCGATGAAGCCGCAGGCGGCACACGCAAGCCGCTCCCGATTCTCCTCGGGCAGGGAGGTGAGGTTCAGCTCGGAGCCGCACCTCGAGCAGTAGTTGACCATCGAGGCGACCCAGTGCGGTGCACCGCCGCCGGACGGGACGTCCGTGGACCGACCGTCGGGTCCACGCCCGACCGCCGCCAGCAGGGCCAGCTCCTCGTCGCTCAGTCGGCGCTCCATCCGGTCAGGCGCCGAGCAGCAGCAGGCTGACCGCGATGATCACGGCCAGGAACACCAGGCTCGCGAGGACCCACGCGATCCGGAACAGTCCCCGCCCCCGGTCCACCGGCATCCACGCCCAGGCCGAGCGCCAGATCCGGACCGTGGCGTCGAGCGTGGTCACAAGCAGCAGCGGCGCCGCGACGATGACGCACAGCTTGATCAGCAGGCTGCCGGGGTCGATCCCGATCTCCAGCGCCGTGATCGCGATGGCGCCGGCCACCAGCGCCGGCGCGGACAGCAGGACGTAGTGCTTCTGGAGCGGCGTCGGCGCCGTCTCCGGCACGCTGCGCGGCGGGAGCGAGCCGGCCGGGCCGGCAGCCGTGGCCGCCCGGGCCGACTGGCGGTCCAGGACGGGCATCGCGGGCTCCCAGCGCTCGTCGTCCACGAACCCGAGTCTAGCGGTCGTTCGGCCGAACGACCGCGCCGGGGCTGTCAGCCCAGCGGCTCCGCGTTGGAGGGGTCATCCATGACGGCGTCCGTCTGGGCCGCCCGGCGGGCACGCAGCCGGTCCGCCAGGCCCGCGTCGGACAGGGCGAGGATCGCCGCCGCCAGCAGCGCGGCGTTGTCGGCGTTGCCGATGGCCACGGTGGCGACGGGGATCCCGCGCGGCATCTGGACGATCGAGAGCAGCGAATCCAGGCCGCCCAGGTGCTGGGTGGGGACCGGCACGCCGATCACCGGGAGCGCGGTCTTGGCGGCCAGCATGCCCGGCAGGTGGGCGGCGCCCCCGGCACCCGCGATGATGACCCGGATCCCGCGTCCGGCCGCCGTCTCGGCGTAGCGGAACAGGTGGTCCGGCGTCCGGTGGGCGGACACCACCCGCAGCTCGCTCGGCACGCCCAGCTCGTCGAGCACCATCTGCGCACGCTCGAGGACCGGGAAGTCTGACCGGCTGCCGCCCACGATGCCGACCACCGGCGTCGCCGATCGCGTCCCGGCGCCTCCGCCCGCGTCCTCGCCGGCACCGCCTGCCACGTCAGTCCTCCCAGCTCAACGCCGCGCACGCGTGACGCGCGCGTTCGAGCGCCTCGTCGGCATCGTGCCCGATCACCGTCACGTGCCCCATCTTGCGACGCCCGAACACGCGGCGCTTGCCGTACACGTGCACGTGGGCGTCCGGGTCCTCGAGCGCCCGGTCGAGGCCGGTCAGCCGCGCCGGCCGATCCGAGCCCGTGCCCAGCACGTTGACCATCGCCGCCACCCCGTGTGGCCGGACCGACCCGAGCGGCAGGCCGGCGATCGCCCGGACGTGCTGCTCGAACTGGGAGGTGACCGCACCCTCGATCGTCCAGTGACCGGAGTTGTGGACCCGCGGCGCGAGCTCGTTGATCATCAGGCCGCCGCCCCGCAGCTGGAACAGCTCGACCGTCAGCAGGCCGACGAGATCCAGGCCGCGGGCGAGGCTGTCGGCGATCTCCGCCGCGTCGTGGGCGACCAGCGGATGGACCGGCGCGGGCGCGACGCTCTCCACCAGGACCCCCGCGTCGTGGACGTTGCGCGAGATCGGGAACGCCAGCGTGCGACCCTCGCGATCGCGGGCGCACACGACGGACAGCTCGGCCTCGTAGTCGATCTCCTGCTCCAGGAGCAGCGGCCGACCGTCGGCGCCACCCAGCGACTCGACGGCGGCACCCACGCCCTCGGGACCTTCGACCCGCACCTGGCTCCGGCCGTCGTAGCCCCCGAGCGGCAGCTTGATCCGGACCGGGTAGCCCAGCTCGTCGGCCGCGGTGCGTGCCTCGTCGGGTCCGTGCACCTCGCGCCAGGGTGCCGTCCACTCCCCGATCTCCCGGATGAACCGCCGCTCCGCGAGCCGGTCCTGGGTCGCTCGCAGGGCAGCCAGCCCCGGCCGGAGCGGGGCGACCTCGAGAGCGGCCGCGGCGGCCTCGAGCCCGACGTGCTCCAGCTCATAGGTGACCACGTCGGCCATCGCTCCCAGCCGCACGGCCGCGAACGCGTCGTCGTACGCCCCGACCACGATCTCGTCCGCGACCGCGGCCGTCGGGCAGTGCGGGTCGGGGTCGAGGGCGATCACCCGGAAGCCCATCTCGCGCGCGGCAAACCCGAGCATCCGCCCCAGCTGGCCACCGCCCAGGATGCCGATCGTGCACCCGGGCCCAAGCGGTGCCGGTGCGTCGGAAGGTCCCTTCCGGATGCCCAGCCCGTACAGCGACTCCTGCACGAAGCCGGCCTTGCGAGCCGTGTACAGCAGGTTCGCCTCGCCGTCGGGTGCCGCCTCGACGATCCGCTGCTTGTCGGCGGCGTAGGCGTCGCGCAGGCGATCGTCGGCCCGCAGCGCGTCGCGGAACGCCCGCAGCTCGGCGAGCTCCCGGCGAGCCGGCGGGATGATGTGCAGGTGGACCCGGAACAGCTCCCCGTCCCGGGGCACGGCCCCGACCAGCATCGGCCGGGTCGGGGGGAACGGGGCGAGGCCGCCCTGCGGCTGGAAGCCGAGGGACAGCATCGTGTCGGTGATCTCCGGGATGTCGTCCGGGTCCGCCTCGATGCCCAGGTCCACGATGTTCTTGCCCGGCAGCCCGGGCACGGCGGAGCTGCCGATGTGCTCGACGGTCGTCCCCGGTCGAGCCGATGCGACCAGGCGCCCGACATCGCGCGCCACGTCGGCGGTCCGCGGGTCCCAGGGGTGGAACGCGGCCGGCAGGCGCTCGTACGACCGGATCGGGAGGTCGGACATCGGTCGAAGTGTAGGGCCGCGCGCGGCGCCGGTGGACCCGGAACGCACCAGCCGCGCTGCTATCCTCGGGCGAGACGGACGCTCCCCACAGGAGCCATGCATGCTGCAAGGCGGACCCGCCCCGTACGGCGTCACCGCGCCACGGATCCTCATCGTCGACGACGACCCGAACCTGCTGGTCATCCTCGCCGACCAGCTGCGGGCGGACGGCTACGACGTCCAGACGGCTCGGGACGGCGACGAGGCGCTCCGCCGGCTGGGGCAGTCCTGGCCGGACCTGCTGGTGATCGACATGCTGATGCCGCGCATGGACGGCCTCACGCTCGCGCGCGAGGTCAAGGCACGCGCCGACCTTCCGATCATCGTGCTGTCCGCCATCGACACGGCGGACTCCAAGGCCGACCTCCTGGATGAGGTCGCGGAGGACTACGTCACCAAGCCCTACCACTACCCGGAGCTCCGGGCGCGGATCCAGCGCGTGCTGCGGCGGCTGGGCGATCGGGTGCCCCGGCAGCGGCTGGAGCTGGGGCCCAATCTCGCGCTCGAGCTGCATCGCCGCGAGGCGATCGTGGCCGGCACCACCGTCTCGCTCACGCCCACCGAGTCGCGCCTGCTGTACGCCCTGGCCGCCAACCTGGGCCGCACCGTGACCACGGACATGCTGCTCGCCCGGGGCTGGGCCGACACCGAGGACGCCGACCCGAGCTACGTCTGGGTGACCATGCGCCGCCTGCGCCAGAAGGTGGAGGTCGATCCCAACAAGCCGGCCCACCTGATCACCGTCCGCGGGATCGGCTACCGGTTGATCAGCGCGCCGGAGCCCATCGAGCCTTGACGCCGCTGCGGGGTGCGGGTGGCACGACCGACGAGCCGTCGGATCTGTCCCAGCTCCCCGTGTCGTCAGCCGCCACGACGCCGGGCGAGCTCCGGCCCAGGGGGATGGGGTTCCGGGCCCGGCTGACGGTCGGCCTCGTCGCGGCCGCAGTGCTGCCCATCGCGGTCTTCGGTGTGGCCGTGCTCCTGCTCACCGACTCCGGGGGCTCCGACTCCACGATCGCGAGGGTCGTGCTCCTGGGGGTGGCGTTCGCGGTGGCGTTCGCGCTCCTGCTGGCCGCGGCGCTGGCCGCCGACCTCAGCGCGCCGCTGCGGGCCATCGCCCGATCGGTGGACCGCGTCTCGGCCGGTGACCTGGGGACGCGCCTCGCGCTCCCCGGTGACGACGAGTTCAGCCGCCTGGCGGACAGCCACAACCGGCTGGCCGCCGAGCTCGAGCGCCGGAACCGGGAGCTGCGCGAGATCCTCGACGCCCTCGCGCAGATCACGCTGCACGACCGGCCGGAGACCATCGCGGCCCGCGCCGGCGACCAGGCCAGGGTGGTGTTCGGGCTGATCGACTGCATCATGGTGCTCGTCGATCCCGACCAGATCCCGGAGGAGGAGGCCGTACCCGGCGAGGCGAGGCAGGTCCGGGCCGTGCTCTCGGCGGGCGGCGATACCTTGGGCGTCGCCGTGGGCCGCCTTCCTGCCACGCGGACCTGGGATCGCGCCGACCAGGACCTGTTCGAGCTGTTCGCGCTCGAGGTGTCCGCGGCCATCCGGAACACGCAGCTCTACGCACGCGTCGAGGACCAGAACCGCCGGCTGGTCGACCTGGCGGAGGCCAAGGACGACTTCCTGCGCGGCGTGTCCCACAACCTCCAGACGCCGCTCTCGAGCATCCGCGGGTACGCCCAGCAGCTGGATGCGGAGGACCCGGACCGCCGGCTCGGGATCATCACCGAGCAGGCCGACCGGCTGTCGCGGATGGTCCGCCAGCTGCTTATCGTCAGCCGCCTCGAGTCCGGCGTGCTGCGACCGCGGCTGGAAGTGTTCAGCCTGGCACCCCGCGTCCGACGCACCTGGGAGGCGCTCGGGGCGGCGGATGTCCCGTTCACGCTGGAGGATCGCTCGGAGGGCTGGCTCGCGCTCGCCGACCCCGACCAGCTGGACCAGGTGCTGTGGGCCATCCTCGACAACGCCGTGAGCTACGGCGGGCGAACCGCGGTGGAGGCCGTGGTGACCATCGATCCCGCCGAATCCGACCTGGCCGTCACGATCACCGACCGCGGCCACGGCGTGTCGGACGAGGACCGCGCGCGGCTGTTCCAGCGCTTCGAGCGTGGGGCGCTGCGTCCGACCGGCGAGGGCTCCGGCCTCGGGCTCTACGTCTCCCGCGAGCTATGCCGGGCGATGAGCGGCGACCTCATCCTGGAGCCGGAAGCC
The DNA here is from genome assembly GCA_963732805.1 of uncultured Chloroflexia bacterium. GTDB lineage: Bacteria > Chloroflexota > Limnocylindria > Limnocylindrales > CSP1-4 > CAIXZV01. Next base: position 271,882 of record CAVTAW010000001.1, on the reverse strand, counting down.
CCCGATCGCGGGGCGGCCCTCACGATCCACCTCCCCGCTGAGGCCCCGGACGAGACCTGACCCGGAAGGTCAGAGCGGTCAGCGTCCCTGGAGGGCCGGGATCGGTGACGTCTCCGCCTCAGGCTCGACCCGGGCGACCTTCGCCGCACGACCCCAGATGCGATGCATCGGATCACCGGCGAGCAGCCCGGCAGCGGCTGCGCCCAGGACCGGCCCTGCAAGTTCCGTCAGGCCCAGAAAGTTGGCAACGATCGCCCACGCGTACCAGGTCGCGTAGAACCACAGCAGGGCGACGGCGATCCGCTTCTTCATGCAGTGAAGACTTGGCCACGCGCCGGACTGGGACAATGACTCATTGGTACTGGATTCGAGCGCGCCCTCGTCTGCGGGGCCTGGCGAGAACCGACGGCGTCTAGTGGATCAGCTGGACGGTGCCATCGAAGGACGTCAGCAGAGAGGGATCTGGGGTGTCATAGGTTCCACTTGGTCCGGGGCCATCCTTGAGCCGGATCACGCCCTCGATGTCCTTGCCACCCTTGATGTGGACGATCTGGAAGCCCGCGTAGCCGATGATGTGGTAGTAGCCGTTATTGCCGTTGCCGTTTGCAGAATCCCAAATCGGCACCCAGCCGACGAGGTTGTTCGTCTCGATGTAGTCGACACTTGTCTGACCGTCATTGATCGAGGCCTTGTTCCCAGGCAGGCTGCCGATGTCGTTTCCGAAGCCCGCAGCCGTCGAGGCGGCAATGCTCGTGCAGCAGCCGTAGGTGTTCCCGGGTGTCGTCGGGAGGCTTCCCCATTCGCCGTCGAGGAATGGCTTGCTCGGGCTACAGCCGCCGCTCGCAGCGGGCAGGACCTGTCCAAGGCCGTAGTGCTTGCCATCCGCGTCCTTGTTGTTGTAGCACCCGAACTTCAGCCATCCAAAGCCGCCTGGCAGGTTGAGCGAACCTGGCGTCAGATGGAAGGTTGTGCACCCTGGGCTGCCTGATCCGACCGTCTCCCCGAGTGGGCAGGCATCGTACGCACCGAGGGTCTTTGCACTGACGCCGAATGGCATGACCCCAACCCCAACGTTCGTTCCGGGAGACATGGCGACAGCATTCGCACCAGCCGACCAGTGCTGCACACCCATGATTCCCAGGAAATAGGGGTTCCAGGTCGTCGAAGCGTTGACCACGACTCCCTGGGCACTGGCAGGAATTGCTGAGGCACCGACCTGGCCGACCGCAGTGCCAGCCTCTGTAACGTACTGCGCTGCGTAGTCCGCCACGTTCGCGCCATTCGCGACGAGGGCGGCCTCAACAGCTTGCTTCACGTTGCCATCCGTTCCATTCGTCGTGTCGCCGGTGAGAAACTCTCCAACCACTCGCGTTCCGGCAATCGCGGCAAAATCCGCGGCGTTCTGCGCGGTACGCCGCTGGGCGAGCGCATAGCCCCCGTCGACGGTGAGCCCGACAACGAGCAGCAGGCCGACCAACGCGAGAGTGAAGAGCACGATGATCTGACCCCGGTGCGATTGACGTTCTCCACGTGACATCAGCAAGCCTCTCAGTTGATGGCCATCGTGGCCGAGCCCGACAGGACGATCGGTCCAAGGATCGACCCAACGATTGGTGTGATTGGCCGATAGGTCAGGGAGAGCCGGACCGATACCTGGTCTCCGATTTCGGTGTTGGAACATGTGGCGCCAGTCCAGGCTCCCGTCGGGGTCGGTGCTCCAGATGCATCACAGCGCAGGTATACGTTTGCAACCGGAATGTTGCCCACAGCGACAAGTTCGCCATTTGAGGCAACCTGGACGTTGGTGCGCAGCGTCGCCACACTTGCCGGACACACATGCGCACCGGGGTTCGCGCTGGTGATGGCGGACGCCGTAGCGACGCAACCGGCATCGTCCGCGGTCGTGGCTCCGATCCATCGCGCCTGTACGGCGGCGACGCGAGCGCCCTCGCGGGCCGCCTGAGAGACCATGCTGTTCGTGTAGACCAGGCGCCCCACGTCAATCAGGCCGAACAGGATCAGCAGGAACACCGGCAACACCAAGGCTGTCTCGACGAGCGACTGGCCGTGCTGCGGGCGTAAGACGTTGGGTGCGGTCACGCGGCGCCGCCTCGCACTCACTGTCGATCCTGCCATCACTTGGTCAGCGTGAGGACGGGCTGCGAGAACGTGGCCATCCCGCCCCCGAGCGTAGTGATCGTTAGGGTTACTGTGTACTGGGTGCCCTGGTTCGGAAATTGATGCGTGATCGTCGAGATGGCATGGGGTACCTTCTTGTCCGGCACCTGAGTGTCATCCACCTTGCCATCGCCATTCCAATCCCATGCATACAGCGTGATGTAGTTCGAAGGGCAGGAGGTGTAACCCGGCGCCGAGTCGGAAGGATCGAACTCCACCTTCCTATTCGCCGCATTGCCCTGATCAAATGTGAAGTCCGCGACAGGCACGCAAGGACCAGGGGGAGACACACCGCCACCCCCTCCTCCTCCGACGGACGCCGCCTGGGGCACCAGAGGAGCTGTCGCGGAGGCGCCCAAAGCAAACGAGCCGAACAGGTCACCGATGATCGGCGTAAGAAACCTGAACGACCTGCTGACTGCTACCGTAACCTGTATGCCCGGCCCTGGAGGCGAAGTGAACCCCGCGGACGGACAGGCCGTTACGACGGGCGGGGTGGCGGCGGTAGCGCACGTCGGGGCGTCGACCGTCAGGGAGCCCTCACCACCTTGGCCCTGGACGTTGACCTCGGCCGCCGCCCGAGCCTGAATGGCTCCGACGTCGGTGGGGTCGACGGAGGCGGCATAGGCCGCCTCGCGCGCGGCGTTGTTCACCTGGATGTAGGTGAAGAAGACACGCCCGAAGTCGACGGCAACAAGAAGGACGATAATCATCGCGGGCAGGATCAGGGCGAACTCCGTGAGCGCCTGACCGCGCGGTCTACCAGTGCGCCTGAGCGCTGCGAGCATCGCGCCCTCCGACTGTCACTCTGATGCGTACAGAGACATGAGCCCTGTGGCACGCGGATAGGAACGCCCCCGGCCCGATCCGCTGACAGCGCGTGCTCCTCAGATGGCCACATCTTATGTTGCCGATCCTTGCAGTACGAATGTCATTCTCCGCGCCAAGGTTGAGGGGTGAAAAGTACTGGTGACCACATGCGCCACCTCGGCTCGACCTCGGCTGTCGGGTATGTGGAATGAGGACCGCAAGACGGGCAGACCGCCAGAGTCGACGTCTCAGCGGATCCCGGTGTCGTACGAGACCTCCAGGAACATCGCGGACCCCTGCGTCACCGTGAACGGCATCGGCTGCGCCGTCCCGAGCAGGCCCTCGACCGGCTGCGGGACCAGGGTGTAATCGCCGGGCTGCAGGTCGATGCGGAACAGGCCGCCGGCGTCCGTGGCCACGCGAGCGACCTCGGTGCCGCCGGCACCGGTGACGGCGAGAACCGCCCCGGCCACAGGGTTCGGTTCGCAGGACGGATCGCCTGGGCGCTCCACCGGGCAGGTCGGCCCGGCAGTCACCGTGCCGCCGACGCCGGTCCAGGTTGCGGCCGCCGCCCGCTGCGCGAGCACGTCGCTCGGCAGCGGTGAGCCGGATTCCGACAGCAGCGTCACCGTCCCGTCGGGGTCCACCTGGTACGTCCACACGTGCTGGTCGATGCAGCCGGCCTGACAGTCTCCCCAGCCGATCCGGTAGATGATGGTCCAGGTCACCGGCGGCTTGGCCGCTTCCCCGGGGGTTGCCTCCCACCAGTTCGCCTGCCCGATCATGTTGGGATCCTTGGGTCCGATGCCCGACAGCAGCGGGTTGACCGCCGCGACGGCGGCCGCGGCATCCTGCGCGTAGAGGATCGGCGGCGGTGCAGCAGACCCGGCACCCGAGCCTCCGGACGGGTTGCCGGCGCCGGCGGTGCATGCGCCGATGAGCAGTGACAGGAGCACGGCTGCCTGGAGGCCGACGAAGGCCGGGGAACGGCGAGATCGACCGGCGGCTGTGCGCATGCCCCGAAGACGGCCCAGACCTGACCGGGGTTCCATGGACGGCAGCCTACGCCGCTCACGTGACGGGGAAACAAAGGGGACAGGGCGAGGCTCGCGGCCCTGCCTGTGGCTCCGGTCGGCCGGGGGTGCCTGCGTCCGGTGCCTCGAAGGTCATCCGGACCGGATTTCGGCCTGTCGGAGCCGGCGGTTGGTTTGCTCGTCCCATCGGGCCGCGAGCCTCGCGTGGCCCTACCATCGCACTGCGAGCCGTACGGCCGGAGGGTCGAATGTCCCGATCTCCGCGGGACGTCCCCATCGGCCCGGGAATGGGAGCGCGACATGGCGGTCGGAGGAGGATCGCTGCGGGACGCCGGCGTCACGGCCGGCCTGGCGCAGGTGCGCGGCTACACGGCGGCGTGGTTCCGTGCCGACCTCCTTGCCGGAGTCGCGGTGACCGCGTACCTCGTGCCGCAATGCCTGGCCTACGCGGACCTCGCGGGCGTGCCGGCCACCAGCGGTCTCTGGGTCGCGGTCATCGCGATGACCGTCTACGCGCTGCTGGGCACGTCGCGGCTGCTCTCGGTGGGCCCGGAATCGGCGACCGCGATCATGGTGGCGGCCGCCGTCGCGCCGCTGGCCGCCGGGGACCCGAACCGCTACCTCGCGCTCGCCGCCGGGCTCGCGATCCTCGTGGGCCTGGTCTGCATCGCCGCCTTCGTCCTTCGCCTGGGCTTCGTCGCCGATCTCCTCTCGCAGCCGATCCTCGTCGGCTACATGGCCGGTGTGGCGCTGATCATGATCGCGTCCCAGATGGGCACGCTGGCCGGTATCAGCCTCACCGCGGAGGGGTCGATCGGGAAGGTGATCGAGCTGTCGGGTCGGCTGGACGAGGTGCAGCTCGTGTCGCTCGTCCTGGGCCTGGGCGTGCTGGCGTTCCTGCTGATCCTGCGCCGGTTGGTGCCACTCGCTCCGGGGACGCTCATCGCGGTCGTGGCGGCGGCGGCGCTGGTCGCCGTGTTCGGGCTCGATTCGCAGGGGATCGCGCTCGTGGGGTCCGTTCCCGGCGGCCTGCCCAGCCTGGGGCTGCCGGCGATCGGGGTCGGGGACGTCACCGCGCTGATCGGATCGGCTGCGGCGATCACGCTCGTGGGCTATTCCGACGTCGCCCTGACCGGTCGAGCGTTCGCGGCACGGAACGGCGAGACGATCGATCCCAACCGGGAGTTCCTGGCGCTGGGTACCGCCAACCTGGCGGCCGGTGTGGCCGGCGGCTTCGCGCTCAGCGCCTCCGGCTCCCGGACCGCGATCGTAGACGCCATGCACGCCCGCAGCCAGGTCGCCGGGCTGGTGGCGGCGCTGTCGGTCGTGATCGTGATCCTGGCCGTGCCGGGCCTCATCGCGCTGATCCCGAAAGCCGCCCTGGGTGGGATCGTGGTGTACGCAGCGCTGCGCCTGATCGACATCGCCGCCCTGCGACGCCTGGCCGCGTTCCGGATGTCCGAGCTGGGCCTCGCGGTGACGGCCCTGGTGGGCGTGCTCGTGTTCGACGTCCTGGCCGGGATCCTCGTGGCCGTGGGCCTCTCGGTCACCGAGCTATTCGTCCGGGTGGCGCGGCCGCCGGCGTCGGTGCTCGGCCGCGTCCCCGGGCTGGCCGGGCTGCACAACATCGAGGACTACCCCGATGCCGAGCAGATCCCTGGACTGCTCGTGTTCCGCTACGACGCCCCGCTGTGCTTCGCGAACGCCCAGGACTTCCGCGACCACGCGCTGGAGGCGTGCGACCGCCAGCGGGTGCCGGTGGAGTGGTTCCTGCTCAACGCGGAGGCGATCGTGGAGCTGGACATCACGGCCGCCGACGCGATGCACCAGCTGGTCGCGGACCTGGCGGCGCGGCACGTGGTGTTCGCCATGGCCAGGGTCAAGCAGGACTTCCGCGCGCAGCTGGCCCGGAGCGGGCTGCTGGGGCCGATCGACGAGGAGCGGATCTACCCGACCCTGCCGGTCGCGGTGGAGGCGTTCGAGCGGTGGCGCGAGCGGCGCTGACGACAGCCACTCGGGGCCCGGCGCCGGCCACTCGGGGCCGGGCGCCGGCTACTCGGGGCCCAGGTCGTAGCCCATCCAGCGTGGCAGCCGCACGAGCCAGCGGAGCGGCGGCGGCACCACGCCCTGGGCGTCGTCGCGCTGCTCCTTGACCACGATCGCCTCGCGGATCACGCGCGCGCCCAGGAACCGGAACGGCTCCGGCGGGAATGCCCGCGCGCGGTGGTTCACCATCGGCAGCCGCACCACCGGGATCGTCGAGGTGATCCCGGGCCAGCGCGGCCAGGATCTGGCCGCCCAGCCACGTGGGCCCGACGCCGGTCCCGCTGTAGCCGTGACCCCAGTGGATCCGACCGCCGTGCCCGCCGTCCCCGCCGAGCGTCCCGAACGACGGCAGGTGGTTGGGCGCGATATCGATGGGCCCACCCCAGACATCCTCGAGCGCCACGTCGTCCAGCATGGGGAACAGCCGCCGGAAGCCCCGGACCGCGAGCGCCGCGGAGGTGCGGTCACGCTCGACCCAGGATCCGAGTCGGCCGCCGTAGCCCGCCCGGCCTCCTCCGCCGCCGAACGCGATCCGACCGTCGGCCGTCGTGCGGAAGTAGTGGTTCGTGAACCGGCAGTCGGTGATCGCCTCGCCGCCCGTCCAGCCCAGCGAGGCCAGGCGGTCCGGGATCGGCTCGGTGATGACCATGTAGCTGGACCAGGTGATCAGCCGCGAACCGAAGCCGGCACCGGGCCAGCCCGCCGCCCACGCATTCACGGCAAGCACGGCCCGCGATGCCCGGATCGCCACGCCCGCGTCCGTCTCCGCCCGGATCCCGCCGCCCTCCTCGCGCAGGGCCGTCACGCGGGTGCCCTCGTGGATGACCACGCCCCGCTCGAGGAGCACGCGTCGCAGCCCGCGCGCCAGCCGCGCCGGCTGGATCGAGGCGTCGGACGGCACCAGCATCCCGCCCCGGAGCATGGGTGTGTCGCATCGAGCCCGGACCTCGGCCGCCGTGAGCGGCAGGAACCGGTCCGCGACCCCCAGCCCGCGCGCCAGTTCCAGGACGTCCGCCCAGGCGTCGTCCTGGGCGGACGACGTGCTGACGACGAGCGTGCCGCCCGGGACGAACCAGGGGTCCAACCCGTGGCCTGCCGCCCAGTCACCGATCCACGCGGGCGCGCCATCGAGGGCCCGGGCCGCCGCCAGACCGGCATCCGGCCCGAAGCTGCGGACCAGGGCGGGCAGGTAGTCCCACCAGCCGGTGAGGAACCCGCCGTTGCGGCCGCTGGCGCCGCCACCGACGATGTCGGCCTCGAGGATCGTCACCCGCAGGTCCGGCTCCCGGTCCAGCAGCCACCACGCCGTCCACAGCCCGGTGAACCCGCCGCCCACGATCACGACGTCGGTGATCGCCGCCGCGCTGGGCGGCGGGCAGGCAACACCGGGGTCGGCGTCGAGCGCCTCGCGCAGCCACCAGGCGCGACGCGCGCCGGGCTCCAGGCCGGCCATGTCGCGCTCGACGAGCCCACGGAGTCGGGCGCCTTCGCCGGGGCGTGGCCGCTCGTCGGCGGGAGCGCTCGGGTGACGGCGGGCGGCGGTGGGCATCGTGCATCCTCGGCTCGTGGGGCGCCCCGTCATCATCGCCCGGACGTGGTCGGGCCGGGCGTGCATGACGCACGCCCGGCCCTTGGTCTGGGGAGACCCTGCCTGAACCTGCCCGGGCGGGTCACCCGGGCAGGGGTTGCGATCAGCGGCGAGGATCCTTTCGGATCCGCGCACGAGCCCGTGCCCGCCGCGGCGTTGCCGTCGCGACGAGGAACGTCATCGCACCGATCGCGAGGAGGAGCAGCCAGATGTTGGACTCGGACGACGGCCCACCGGTTGCGGGGGCGTCGGTCGCCGGCGGGGTGACCCGGGGCTTCGGCTTCGACGTCTCCGCCTCAACCTTGCCCACGACGACCTGGACCGATGCCGTGTCCGGGGTGGTCTCGTTGGACTGGATCGTCGCCACGTTGACGAGCGGCGCTGCCAGCTGGTACGCGCCGACATCGATGGTCGCCTGGTACGACAGCGTGTCGTCCGAGGAGACCGTGGGGGCCGTCCAGGTCAGGGTCCTGGTTCCCGGGTCATAGCCCGTGAAGGTGAACTCGCCGTTGTTGGTCGCCGAGCCGTCCACATAGCTGAGGCCCGCGGGCAGGACGTCGGTGATGATCCCGTCGGTGACGGGGCCATCGGCCAGGTGGTAGGACAGCGTGAAGGTGAGGGTGTCACCCTCGAAGGCTGCGTCGGGCGTGCCCTTGCCGCTGTTGGCGGTGATGGCCTTGTCGATGGTCAGGTTCGGAACACGGACGACGGCGTCGTCCGTGGCGCTGACCTGCGCCTGGGTGTCGAGCACCGGGTTGGCGGTGACCACGGCGATGTTGGTCCGGAGACCGAAGTCCACCGGAAGGGTCGCCGTGCAGGTCATCGATTTCCCCGGCTCCGAGCGTCGTCTTGGGGCAGGTGACCACGATGTCGTCCGACGGGTCCGCGGGTGTCGCGTTGTCGTCGACGAGCGCGAGGTTCTCGAGGGCGGCCGAACCAGAATTCTTCACCACGTAGGTGAACAGCACGTCGCCCGGCATGGCCACGAGCTCTGCGCCGTCGGCTGCCGTGCCGGCGGTCTTGACGAGCGTCAGCCCGGTGCAGTGAACGATCACGACCGCGTCGTCGGTGTTGTCCTCCGTGTCGCCCTTGGCCTCGTTGCCGGCTGCGACCGACGCCACGTTGACCATCCGGCCGCAGTCCTCGTCGCTGGTCGCCGTGGACACGTGGACCACGCGGCTCTCGCCGGCGTCGAGGTCTCCGAAGCCGCACGACAGGGTGCCGTTCGAGATCGAGCAGTCCTCGTTGTCCTGGACCCAGTCATGGCCGGCCGCGAGCTCGTCCGTGAGGGTCACGTCCCGGGCCGTGCCGGGGCCCTCGTTCGTGACCGTGATGGTGTAGGCCGCCGTCGCGCCGGCAAGCACCGGGCTGTCGTCGGCCGTCTTGCTCACGGTCACGTTCGGGCAGTCCACCCTGACGGCCGCGTCATCGGACCCGGTGCCGTCGTTCCCCGTGGTGAACGATGCGGTGTTGGTGATCCGGCCGCAGGTCGCGGGCGCGGTGGGGCTGATGATGTGGACGGTGGTGCTGGAGTGGGACGGCAGGGTGCCGGGCCCCCAGCGCAGGTGGCCGCCGGCGATGGACCAGCCGCCCGACTGGGAGGCGATGGACCAGGCCAGGCCCCCGCCCGTTGGCAGCGGGTCATCGACCGCGAGGCCGAGCGTGGAGCCGTCGCCGCTGTTGGTGACCGTGACCGTGAAGCCGATCTGGTCGCCGGCGCTGACCTCGGGGGCATCGGCCGTCTTGGTGATCAGCATCAGCGGGCAGTTGACGGTCACGCTCGCGCGGGACGTGTTGTTGCCGGTGGCACCGTCGGGCTCGTTGGACGCGCCGACGGTTGCCGTGTTGGGCACGCTGCCGCAGTCGGGGCCGTCGGTCTCGCCGGTGACGGTCACGGTCCGCGTCGCCTGGGGGGCGAGGGTGCCGAACTCGCAGGACAGGGTGCCGTCGGAGATCTTGCAGTCATCGCCGTTGGCACCGCCGACCAGCCAGCTGATCCCGGCCGGGAGCGGGTCCTTGAGGGTCACATCCGAGGCCGAGCCCGGGCCCAGGTTCTTGACCACGATCGTGAACACCGCGTTCTCGCCGGCACTGATCGGGCCGTTGCCGGTCTTGGTGACCGTCACGTCCGGGCAGCGCACGGTGATCGACGCGTTGTCGGTGTTCGGGTACTGGTCGGTTGCCGTGTCCTCGTTGGACGCCGCCACCGAGACCGAGTTCAGGATCGAGCCGCAGTCGGCCGGGGCGGTCGTGCGGCTCACGGTGATGGAGCGCGAGGCGCCGGCCGGGATCGAGCCGAAGTTGCACGTCAGCAGGTTGCTGCCGTCGATGCCGCAGGCCTGGGCATTCGCACCGCCCAGCGACCAGGACCCGGAGGGCAGCTGGTCGGTGAGGCCGGCGTCACGCGCGATCCCCTGGCCGTGGTTGGTGACGGTGATGGTGAACGTTGCCGTGGCGCCCGCACTGATCGGACCGGAGCCGCTCTTGACGACACCCAGGTCCGGTCCCAGCACGGTCACCTGGTCGGTGTCCTGGTCCGAGCCGTCGTTGGTCGTGGTCACGACCGCGGTGTTGACGACCGGGCTGTCGGCGAGGGTCGCCTTGGACGTGGGGCTGGTGAGATGGACGGTGTAGGTGTCGCCGTTCTCCATGCGGCCGAAGGCGCAGCTGAGGACGCCCGCGGTGATCGAGCACTTGCCCGCGCCGGTGCCGCCGTCGACCGACCAGCTGGTGCCGGCGTCGGTGGGCAGCGTGTCGGTGAGCGCGACGCCCTTGGCGGCGCCGGGGCCCTTGCTGGCCACGGTGATCGTGAAGCCGATGTCATCGCCCGCGGTGACGCTGGCGGCGTCGGCCTTCTTGGTGACGTCGATCGAGCCCGCCAGCACGGTCACCTGGTCGGTGTCCTGGTCCGAGCCGTCGTTGGTCGTGGTCACGACCGCGGTGTTGACGACCGGGCTGTCGGCGAGGGTCGCCTTGGACGTGGGGCTGGTGAGATGGACGGTGTAGGTGTCGCCGTTCTCCATGCGGCCGAAGGCGCAGCTGAGGACGCCCGCGGTGATCGAGCACTTGCCCGCGCCGGTGCCGCCGTCGACCGACCAGCTGGTGCCGGCGTCGGTGGGCAGCGTGTCGGTGAGCGCGACGCCCTTGGCGGCGCCGGGGCCCTTGCTGGCCACGGTGATCGTGAAGCCGATGTCATCGCCCGCGGTGACGCTGGCGGCGTCGGCCTTCTTGGTGACGTCGATCGAGCCCGCCAGCACGGTCACCTGGTCGGTGTCCTGGTCCGAGCCGTCGTTGGTCGTGGTCACGACCGCGGTGTTGACGACCGGGCTGTCGGCGAGGGTCGCCTTGGACGTGGGGCTGGTGAGATGGACGGTGTAGGTGTCGCCGTTCTCCATGCGGCCGAAGGCGCAGCTGAGGACGCCCGCGGTGATCGAGCACTTGCCCGCGCCGGTGCCGCCGTCGACCGACCAGCTGGTGCCGGCGTCGGTGGGCAGCGTGTCGGTGAGCGCGACGCCCTTGGCGGCGCCGGGGCCCTTGCTGGCCACGGTGATCGTGAAGCCGATGTCATCGCCCGCGGTGACGCTGGCGGCGTCGGCCTTCTTGGTGACCTGGATGTTCGCGCACCTGACGTTGACCGAGTCGCTGGCCTGGCCGGACCCGCCGTCGGTCGACGTGAACGTGGCCGTGTTGTCGTACGTGCCGCACGACTTGCCGGTGTCGCTGATCACGTGGACCGACTTGTGGGCGCCCGCGGCGATCGTGCCGAAGTTGCAGTGAAGCGCCTGATTGCCGGCGCTGCCCGAGATCGCGCAGCCGTCCACGGACGGGCTGATGGACCAGTCGGTGCCGGCCGTGTCGGGCAGGTTGTCGTCCATGACGACGTCGTGGGCCGCGCTGCCGCCGGCGTTGGTGACCTTGATCGTGAAGCCGATCTGGTCGCCCGCGTCAACCGTCGGGTCGTCGGCAACCTTGGTGATGGTCGTGGCCGGCGGCGCACAGCCGATCGCCTCGAACAGGTCGTTGACGAAGCCGGCGAAGTCGGAATCGAGGTGCGAGCCGCCGCCGATCCGGTCCATGACCGCGGTCGCCCACTGGGAGTCGCCGGCGTTCGAGAACGGCAGGCTGGTGTCGCCGGGGTCGCCGGCCGTGCTCAGGTAGACGGCCTTGACGATGTACTTGCTGGCCCCGCTGCCGGCGCGCGCGTCATCGGCGGAAGCGACGGCTGCGTTCGCGGCCTGTAGCCAGGTCTCGGGATTGTTGAGGTCGTCGCCGTGGGTGTTGGGCTTGTTGGGCGAGCCGTCGGTGACCACGAACATGACGTTCGGGATCCCGGCGCGGTCATGGGCGTTGTTGGCGGCCGCGGCGTCGATGCCGGCCGAGGTCGGCGTCAGGCCGGTCGGGCCGCTGAGGCCGTTGACCGCGTTGTTGAACGTGGTCGCGTTCGTATAGCCCGATGTCAGCGCGGCGGTGCTGCTTGCGTTGAAGCGCGTGCCCGAGTACGTGCCGTCGCCCCCGGCGCCCTGGAAGGCCGTGACGAAGCCGGTGATCCCGGCCTTGAGGTCGGGGAGGTTCGAGGGCGTGCTGCCCTGGGCCCCGATCGAGCCGGACATGTCGATGACGAAGTTGAAGTCGGCCGCCTCGCACACGTCGCTGCCCAGCGCCGGGTTGCTGGCGCCGTCATTGATCGTGCGGAAGGTGATGCTGGCGGTGACCCAGTCCAGCGAGGTCGTGCCCGAGCAGGCGGAACCCGGGTCCTCGTTGCGGACCTCGAGCCGGAAGTTGCTGTTGGTCGTCTCGGTGGGATCCCAGGTGTGACCCCAGGTGTTGCTGGACGACCCGAAGGTCAGGACCGAGCCCGTGCTGCCGTCGAGGTTGGCGGTGACCCGGCTGGAGAAGCTGCTCCCGCCGTTCCACGACACGCGGACCGAGAGCTGGCAGCCGCTGGCGTCGGTCGAGAACGCGTTGGCCTTGACCGTGATCCCGTCCACGATCGAGCCGTGGGGAACGCCGAAGCTGAAGTCGCGGAACCCCTGGTCGACGTTGTCGCCGGTCGCAGTGGCGTACACGTCGTCATCGGCGCCGCCGGCCGCGTTCGCGCCATTGGTCCAGCCGTTCGGGCCCGTGGTGCTGGCGGGCGCCAGCAAGGTCGTGTCCGCCCCCAGGGCAACCGGGGCGCCCACGACCGGCAGCAACCCCGACAAGATCAGCATGACGCCCAGGAGCGCCGCGAGACGGCGTGCCGTCCCACGGTCCAGGGACCTGTGCAACCCCGGCATGTGAACCTCCCCGAGACCATCGGACCGCGACTGGTGCGCCGGTCCGCGCCATGCGCCATACGGCGCCGATCACGCTCCTGGGCGGTATGCCCAGGGGATCCGGTGGTACCAACGGGGTACCCGGACCTTCATCGGCATCCTAGGCAGGGGGGTGGCCGGAAAGTAATCTCCCTGCTCGGCCCCGGAACCGCACCATCCGGCCGCAATGCCACCAGACCGCAGCCCCGATTCGGGCGATTCCGGTGCCTGCGGGCACAGGGGTCCTGGTACCCGCCCGCGATCAGCTCGAGGCTGCCTCGGGCGCGCGCGGCATGTCGCCGGCGTCGACGGCGGCAGCGGGCTGGAGCATCCGCTCCAGGTCGTCCAACCGGGAACGGATCGCGGCGGCCGAGCCTTCCTGCTCGGCGAGCAGCCGGCGGACCTCGGCCAGCTGCGCCGCCGGGGTACCCGCGAGCTCCGTGCGCGGCTTGCGGACCGGCTCGGGCGACAGGAACACGTTGGCGATGAAGCCGGTGAGCACCGAGAACAGGGCGATCCCCGCGAACAGCAGGAACACGCCCACGACGCGCCCCGCCTCCGAGACCGGGTAGCGATCGCCGTAACCGACCGTGGTGATCGTCACCAGGCCCCACCAGATCGCATCACCGGCGTTCTCGATGTTGGAGCCGGCCTTGCCCTGTTCGGTGAAGTAGATGGCGATGCCGGCGAACTCGACGACCGCGATCACCAGGAACATCGTGAGGTAGAAGGTCGCCGAGGCGCGGGCGACCGCGAGGTCCCTGACGATCTTCTCTGCGCCGTAGGCGCGGATCAGGCGCACGACCCGGAAGATCCGGAAGACGCGGAAGATGCGGAGCAGGGGCAACGTGGCCAGCAGGTCGGCCCAGCCCCAGCCATGGATGAAGTAGCCCCGCTTCGATCCGGCCGTGGACAGGCGGTACAGGAAGTCGATGGCGAAGATCGGGACGACGATGCTGTCCACGGCGATCGCGACGTCGGATGCCGGCCCCGCTGCCCTGAGCACCGCGATGAGGGCGTTGAACACCGACAGCACCGACAGCAGCAGGATGAACAGCTCGTAGCCGGTTCCCTTCAGCTCGGAAGGGCGATCCGCGACGTCCTCGGCCATGAGAACCTCCAATGGGTGTTGCTGACCGGGTCCCATTGTGCGTGTTGCCTGCCGGCCGGTGGCGGCTGACCCGGATCGCGATCGAGGAGCGCGGGGTACCGTTGCCCGGTGCGCATCGTGCTGTTCGACTCGATCCTCGAGGACCACACCTGCCGCGGGCTCCAGCGGGCGCTCGAGCAGCTGGGCCACGAGGTCGTGTGGACCGGGCCCGTCTGGAAGGGCCACCGCTTCCCGAAGAAGCCCGACGACCTGGCCGCGATCCGGGCCCGGCTGCGGGCCGTCCTCTCGCCCCGGCCCGACCTGTTGTTCAACTTCCGCGCGTCCACGCTGCCGCCGCAGCTGCTCGCGGAGCTGAAGCCCCTGGTCGGCACCACGGCGGTGTGGTTGCCGGACGATCCCATGCTGTACGAGATCTGCTACCGGCACGTGGTGGACTCGTACGACCTGGTGCTCCACACGGCCTACGAGGCCGTGCTCGACTTCTACCGCTCACGTCACGGCCGGTGCGGCGTGAACTTTCCGTTCTGGACCGACTCCGAGAGCCTCGGGTTCGGCTATGACCCGGATCGGGCGCGCTACGACGCGATCTTCCTGGGCAACTGCCACGGGCCGGTTCGCCACGCCCGCTACGCGCAGCTGGCCGCGCTCCCGATGCGGGTGCGGATCCTGGGTCGAGTGGACGAAGATCCGGCCGGGATCCGGGGCGAGGACCTGGGCGATGCGCTGTACGAGCCGGGGACACTGCGGCGTGAGCTGGGGCAGGGCCGGATCGGGGTGACGATCCCCCAGTTCTTCCGGGACTACGCGGGCCACGCCTACGACTTCCCGGCGCTCGCCGGGCTCGGCTACTACGACATGCCCAGTCGGGTCGTGCGGTATGCCGCGGTGGGCCTGCCGATCGTCGCGCTGGGCCAGGAGCGTCCACCTGCGGGCTTCCCGGAGGTGATCGCCGCCGGCGACACCGAAGCCCTCGGGCGCCGGGTTGGCCCCTTGCTTGCCGACCGCGAGGCGCTGCTCGACCTGTCACGGCGGACGCATGCCCGCTTCGACCAGTCGTTCAGCGCGCTGTCGCGCGCCCAATTCCTGGTGGCGCTTGCCACCGATCCGGGCCGCTGGGACCGCCAGGCGGTGAGCAAGAAGGTGGTCGCGTTCTCCGAGTTCCCGGGCGAGAGCGAGCCGCCGCGCCGGGGATAGCGTCGTCGCACACTGGGCAGGTCTCCTTGCCCACGCCGGTAGACTGTCAACTGTCGACGTGCCGCCGGGCAAGGAGGGGGCGTCGGCCCCGGCCTGGGAGGGCACGCGATGGCCTACGAGGGCAGCCCGCTCACGATCGAGCAGGACCCGGACGAGCTCCCTGCAATGCCGACGATCGTGGCCCCGCGCAAGCTCGCCGAGGACGCCGCGGAGCTGCTCCGGGAGCAGATCCTGGCCGGGAACCTGCGGCGCGGGACACACCTGGTCGAGGCGAAGATCGCCGCCCGCCTGAACGTCAGCCGAGGCACGGTCCGTGAGGCCTTCCAGATGCTCATCGCGGGCGGCCTGGTGCGAGAGGAGCCGCGTCGCGGCGCATTCGTGGTCTCGCTCAGCCGCGTCGATGTCCAGGAGATCTTCGACGTCCGGGCCGCAGTCGAGGGACGCGCCGCCCTGATCCTCGCCGGCCGCCGCGACGCCGCGTTGACGGAGCCCCTGGCGAAGACGATCGAGACCATCGCCGCCGCTGCCGCGGCTCGGGACATGAGAGCCCTTCGTCGCGAGGACCTGGCCTTCCACGCCCAGATCTGCGAGCTGAGCGGGAACATGCGCCTGCTCGAGATCTTCAACCGGTACGTGCCGCTCGTGCAGACGTTGCTCGCCTACGACGAGCTCGTGTATCCATCGCCCGAGGTGATCGCCGACGAGCATCGGGCGATCTTCGAGGCGATCAGGAGCGGGGACGGCGCCGCCGCGACCCGAGAGGTCGCCCTGCACTGCGAGCAGGCACGCGACAAGGTGATCGTCTACTTCGAGGACGTGCCGCCTGTCTAGGCGCTCAGCCGCACCGTCCGAGGAGACATCGATGGACCGCCGGGCCTGCCGCCGCGATGCCGCGCCCGTGCCCGGGATCGCGCAGGTCGAGCCATGGGCCTCCATCCGCGTCGGAGATGCGGGCCCTCGCCTCCCGCGCGAGCAGGCCGCCCGCGGCGATGTCGACGGCCTGCAGGCCCCTGACCTGGAGCACGCCGTCCAGCCGGCCTGCGGCGAGGTACGCCAGGCTGAGCGCGGTGCTGCCCAACGTGCGACCGACGCGGACGTGCCGACGCAGCTCGTCCACGCGGGCGACCGCGTCCCGATCGTCTGGATCGCCCGGGTCCATGGAGACGACCGCATCCGCGGCCGATGCGAGCCGGCGGATGTGAAGGGCGTGACCCATGCCCCTGCCCTCGCCGCCTACGAGCCACGCCCCTTCCGCGTGCCGGGCGACGAAGGTCTCGAGATGGATGGGATCGTGAACGACACCGAGGACGACCCGCGATCCGATGGCGAGCGCGATGCTGATCGAGAAGAACGGGATCCCGGCAACGAACCCCACCGTGCCATCGATCGGGTCCACGACCCAGGTCCGCGCGTGGACCCCGGCGCCCCGTGCCGGCCGAGGCCGCGTCTCCTCGCCGATGAAGCCGCTCCCGGGAGTCGCATCGAGCAGGATCCCGGCGATCAGCCGCTCCGCCGCGGCATCGAGCCGCGAAACGACGTCGTGGCGTCCGTTGCGCCGGGCGCGCGTCGCCGACGCCGATCCTCCACCAGGACCCGTGAACGCCGCGCGGACCAGGGCGCCTGCGGCCTGGGCCGCGGCGATTGCGGCCGCGGTCTCGTGCTCAAGGGGCCGAGCGTGATCCACCGGGGACCTCCAATTGCGAGACGAGATCGGTTGATGGTTGACAGTCGACCAAGCCACCAATAGCGTAGCCATCCGGTGCGAGAGGAGAGGACGCCACCGCATGGACAGGTCGAACCTGCTGCCGCGAGCCGGTCCGGTCGCGCGCCCGGCGTCGTGCCCGGCATGAGCTCGGTGGGTGCGCCGCTCCGCGCTTCCAGGCGTCGCGGCGTTCACTGGACAGCCCAGACGCGCCGCAACCTGGTGACCGGGCTGCTGTTCATCTCGCCCTGGCTGCTCGGGTTCGTCGGCTTCTACCTGTACCCGGCGCTTGCCTCCCTCTACTACAGCTTCACGGACTTCAAGATCCTCAAGGACCCGAACTGGGTAGGGCTGGCCAACTACCAGCAGATGCTTGCGGATCCGCTGTTCTGGAAGTCGCTCGCGAACACGCTGTTCCTGACCCTGATCGGCATTCCCCTGGCCGTCATGAGCGCGCTCGCGATCGCGCTGCTGCTCAACGCCAAGCGGATCATCGGGATCGGTGTCTTCCGGACGATCTTCTACCTGCCGGTGGTCGTGCCTTCGGTCGCCAGCGCGCTGCTGTGGATCTGGCTGCTCAATCCCCAGTACGGCCTGGTGAACCAGGCGCTGTCCGCCATCGGGCTGCCGCACCCCAACTGGTTCTACGATCCGGACTGGTCCAAGCCCGGGATCATCCTGATGACGATCTGGGCGGTCGGCGACGTCGTGATCATCTATCTCGGCGCGCTCAAGGGCGTCCCCGCCCACCTGTACGAAGCCGCCGAGGTGGACGGGGCGGGCATGTGGGCCAAGATCCGCCACGTCACGATCCCGATGATCAGCCCGGCCATCCTGTTCAACCTCATCACCGGCGCGATCGGGGCGTTCCAGTACTTCACGCAGGCCTACGTGATCAGCGAGGGCACGGTCGGGCGCGGGAGTGGCGCCGTCGGCGGGATCCAGAACTCGCTGCTGTTCTACGGGCTGAACCTGTACAACAACGCCTTCCGGTACTTCAAGATCGGCTACGCATCGGCGCTCGCCTGGTTCCTGCTGGTCGTGATCCTCGCGACGACGGTGCTCCTCCTTCGGGTGTCGCGGAGCCGTGTCTACTACGAGGGCGAGCGGTGATCGGCTCGAGGCGGCTCGCGACCCCCGGTGCGCCCGTCGACGGCCAGGGTCCGGTCCTCTCGAACCGGTTCCGCCGCCGGCGGATCGGCTGGGGTCAGCTGGCGGTCTACGTCGCGCTGATCTCGCTGAGCATCCTGTTCGCGGCACCGTTCGCGTGGATGATCTCCACGTCGCTCAAGACCGGCCCCCAGTCGATCGCCGTGCCGCCGGTCTGGATCCCCGACCCGTTCGTCCTCAGCAACTACCCGACCGCACTCGACCAAGATCAACTTCCCGCTCGCCCTGAGGAACAGCCTCATCTACGCGATCCCGGCGGTGGTCGGCACCGTCGCGTCGTGCAGCCTCGTCGCCTACGGGTTCGCGCGGGTCAAGTGGCCTGGACGGGACGCGGTGTTCGTGCTGCTGCTGGCGACGATGATGCTGCCGGGGCAGGTGACGTTCATCCCGCTGTACGTGATCTTCGCCCGGCTCGGGTGGGTTGGAACGTTCCTGCCGCTCCTGGTGCCGACGTTCCTCGGCAACCCGTTCTTCATCTTCCTGCTGCGCCAGTTCTTCCTCGGGATCCCCGCCGAGCTGTCCGACGCCGCGCGGATCGACGGCGCAAGCGAGCTGCGCATCCTCATCCGGGTCATCGTGCCGCTGTCGTGGCCGGCCCTGATCACGGTGGGCCTGTTCACCTTCATCGACAAGTGGACCGACTTCTTCGGTCCCCTGATCTACCTCCAGGATCCCGACCTCCAGCCGCTGTCGCTAGCCGTGCAGACGTTCCAGTCCGCGCACAAGACGGATTGGCCGCTGTCCATGGCCGCGTCGGTCGCGATCACCCTGCCCCTCGTGGTCATCTACTTCCTCGCGCAGCGCAAGTTCATCGAGGGCATCCAGCTCACGGGGCTCAAGGGATGACCGGCCCCGCGCTCCACCCGCGATCACCCGCATCCGCGGGCGACGCCTTCAGCATCCGGGGCCCCGGCATACGTCCGGTCCGGGGCCACTGTCGGTCACAGGACGTGTCAGGTCACCAGAGGAGGCAGACCAAACGATGATGAGATCGAGGATCCTCGCGGGACTGGCGGTGGTGACGCTCGCCGTCGCCGCCTGCGGCTCGACGTCGTCGACGCCGACAGCCGCCCCGGCCACGTCGTCGGCAGGACCGGCCACGACGACCGCTCCGGCGGCGTCCGCGGCGGTACAGCCGGTCAACCTCGTCCTTCGCTACTGCTGGTCGGGCGAGGGCGAGGTCAAGGCCATGGAGCAGATCATCGAGACCTGGAACCAGGCGAACCCGGATATCCAGGTGCGGGGGATCAGCGGCGCGACCAAGACCGAGGAGATCGCGGCGGCCGTTGCGGGTGGCGCGCCGCCCGACATGGTCATCATGTGCAACAACCAGGCGGTCCCGGGGTTTGCCCACGATGGCGTGATCCTGCCGATCGATGACCTGATCACGCAGATCGGCGCGAACACGGACGACATCTTCCCGGCGTCGCTGGCCTGGATGACCTACCAGGGCAAGCTCTACGGGCTGCCCTTCCTCCAGGACACCTGGGGGTTCTACTGGAACACCGATGCGTTCACCGAGGTCGGGCTCGACCCCACCAAACCGCCGACCACGCTCGACGAGCTGTGGGCCGACGCCAAGCTGCTGACCAAGAAGAATGCTGACGGATCGCTCGCGCGGGCCGGGTTCATCCCCGACTACCCGGGCAAGAACCTGACCGAGCTCAGCCAGCTGTTCGGCTGCAAGTACTACGACGAGGCCGCGAAGAAGATCACGGTCGACAGCCCGGAGTGCGTCTCCTGGTTCAACTGGTACAAGCAGTGGTATGACGAGTACAACAAGAACGGCGAGCTGACCAACCTGATCGCAAGCAAGGGCTCCGAGGACGAGGACCTGTTCTACACGGGCAAGGTCGCCATGGGCCTGTTCGGTGAGTGGGTCCCGGGCGCCGCCTATGCGCCCAACTTCGCACCCGACCTCAAGTACGAGACGGCGCCGTTCCCCGCCGTCGATCCGGCCAACTACGGCGCCGGGTTCGTCAACGGGAACGCGTTCTTCATCCCCAAGGGCTCGAAGGATCCGGTGGCCGCGACGAAGTTCGGCATGTACCTCATGACGGACGACCCGTCCCGCGTGATGGCGATCCAGAACGCGAGCGTGCCGCAGCTGAAGTCGCTGGTGGCGGACCCGCAGCTGACGGGTATCCCGCACTTCTCGACCTTCCTCGATATCGCCAACTTCCCGACGACGTGGACGAACCCCATGATTGGCCAATGGGCGGAGCTGCACGACGGGATGGACACCGCGCTCGACAGCGTGCTGACGGGCGGCGTCGATCCGGCCAAGGCCTTGGGCGACCTTGCCGCCCAGATCCAGTCAGAGATCGACGCGAACGGTCCCTAGGGGGCATGCGAGCGATCCAGCAGGGGCGGGCCCGGACGATCCGGCCCGCCCCACCCAGCACCGGGAGGCGATCCCGTTGACCTCCTGGTGGACGCCGTTGGACGCCGGCCTGCGGGTGGGCGGCCATCGGGGCGCCTCGCGGGAGGCGCCCGAGAACACGATGGCAAGCGTCCGTCGGGCGATCGAGCTCCAGGCCGACTACGTCGAGATCGACGTTCACCTGAGCCTGGACGCCGAGCTCATGGTCATCCACGACGCGGACCTCGCCCATACCACCAACGGCAGCGGTACCGTTGGCGCGATGACGGCCCAGGGCCTGCACCGGCTCGACGCCGGCCGCTGGTTCGGCGCGGCGTTCGCGGGTGAACGCGTTCCGCAGCTGCGGCAGGTCCTCGCCGCCCTGGAGGCATCGGCTTCGGAGGGGCGGCCGGTCGGGGCCGTGGTCGAGGCGAAGGGAGGAGGCACCGGCGCACCGCTCGCGCGGATGCTCGCGGCCTCGCCGATTCGCGATCGGCTGGCTGTCTGCTCGTTCGCCGCGGACGAGCTTCGGGCCGCCCGCGACGCGGATCCCTCGATCCCGACGATGCTGATCGTCGACCGCGACCAGCCGCACGCCGATCCCGTGGAGCTCGCCCGGGCGTGCGGCGCCTCCCTCGTCAACGTACCGCTGGCCTGGCTCACGAGGCCTGACGTCGAGCGCCTGCACGCAGCCGGGCTGGGCATCGCCGGCGGCACGGGCGACGACGAGGCGGCGATCCGGCATGCCGTCTCGCTCGGGCTGGACGCGATCGATTCCAACGTGCCGGGTCGCGCGATCGCCTGGCGGGCAGCCGCCGGCGGGGCACGGGTGCCGTGAAGCTCACGGATCGCATCTACCTCATCGGCAGCGGCGAGGCGGGTTGGGCGCCGACCGACCCGCTCGATGCGCAGGTCTACCTGGTGACAACCGAGGCCGGGCATGTCGTGGTCGACGCCGGCGCCGGCCGCAGCGTGGATGCGATCACCGCGGCGGCCAGGTCCGACGGCATCGATCCGGAGCGGATCGCGTGGGTGCTGCTCACGCACGGCCACGGCGATCACGCCGGCGGGGCGGCCTCCTGGCGGCGTGCCGTCGGCAGCGTCCGGATCGCGGCCTCGGCCGAGGTCGGCGGGTGGCTGGCCACCGGCGACGAAGCGGCGACGAGCGTCGATCGGGCACGCGCCGCCGGGATCTATCCGGCCGACTACCGGCTCGAGCCGTGCGAGCCCGAGCGCGTGCTCGCGGACGGTGAGGTGCTGATGATCGGCGACCTGGCCTTCCGCACGGTCGCGACCCCGGGGCACGCGCAGGGCCACGTCGCGTTCCTGGCCGACATCGACGGGGCGCCGACCCTGTTCTCCGGCGACGCGCTGTTCCCGCAGGGGCGGATCCTCCTCCAGGACACGTGGGACTGCGACCTGCACGACGCCCTGCGCAGCGTGGAGCGCCTTGCCTCGCTGCGGCCCGAGCGCCTGCTCGCCGGT
Source organism: uncultured Chloroflexia bacterium (assembly GCA_963732805.1). GTDB lineage: Bacteria > Chloroflexota > Limnocylindria > Limnocylindrales > CSP1-4 > CAIXZV01. The sequence goes on along the minus strand of CAVTAW010000001.1, from coordinate 249,908 downwards.
CACCTCGGACCGGTGCTCCAGGGCGCCGGAGGGCACCTGGAGCAGGCCCTGGCAAGGATCGCCAGGTTGCTGGTCCCGGAGTCGCTGGCGTGACCACCGCGGACGACGGGGGCACACGCGAAGAAGGCGGGCAGGATCCCGGCGCGCCGCCGGTGCCCGGCCGCCTCACCCGCGCGGCGCTCGATGCGCTGCTCCGCCGTCCCCTGCTCGCCCGGCTGGCCACGCTGGACGCGCAGGGCTATCCGGCGATCGTGCCGGTGTGGACGGAATGGGACGGCACGGCGGCGTGGATCGTCGCCCGGGCGGGAGCCGCGTACGTCGCGGACATCCGGGGAGATCCGAGGGTCTGCCTCTCCGTCGTCGCCGACGACGATCCCGACCTGCGGGCACAGCTGTTCGGTCGAGCCGAGATCGCCGCCGATGCGGCTCCGCTGGCCGGGCGCGCTCTCGAGGTGGCGCGGCGGATGGCCCTGCGCTACGAGGGCGAGCCAGGGCTCGCCTACATCGAGCGATCCCGCGACTGGCCGCGCGTCCTGCTTCGTCTTGCGCCATCGCGGATCGTCTCGTGGGGGTCGCCCGACTGGCACCCTCGCTACCTGCCCGACCAGGCCGGACGATCCGGCTCCGACGCATCCGAGAGGAGCGATCAATGACCGCGCTCGACCCGACCCTGATCCGCCCCGAGTTCCCCGCGCTCGAGGTCGAGCACGACCGCCACCCGGTGGCGTACTTCGACGGCCCCGGCGGCACCCAGGTCCCGACCCGGGTGATCGAGGCGATCGCGGACTACTACCGGACGTCGAATGCCAACGACGGCGGGGCCTTCGTCACGAGCGAGCGGAGCGACAGCATCGTGGCCGGCGCGCACGAGGCGGTTGCCGACCTCTATGGCGCCGCTTCGCCGGACGAGATCAAGTTCGGCGCGAACATGACCACGCTGACGTTCCACCTCAGCCGCTCGATCGGCGCGACGCTCGGGCGCGGTGACGAGGTCGTGGTCACCACGCTCGACCACGAGGCGAACGTCTCGCCCTGGCGCGCGATGGCCGCCGACCGGGGCCTGGTCGTGCGTACGGTCGACATCAACGCCGACGACTGCACGATCGACATGGCCAGCCTGGACGCCAGCATGTCGCCACGGACGCGGCTGGTCGCGATCGGGTACGCCTCGAACGCCGTGGGCACCATCAACCCTGTCGCCGAGATCATCCGTCGCGCCCACGACGCGGGCGCCTGGGCCTGGGTCGACGCCGTCGCCTACGCTCCGCACGGACCCATCGACGTGCAGGCGCTCGACGCGGACTTCCTCGTGACATCGGCCTACAAGTGGTACGGGCCGCACGCGGGTGCCGTCTACGGCAAGGCGGCGATCCTCGCGGCGCTCCCCGCGTACAAGGTACGGCCGGCCCACGACCGGTTCGAGACGGGCACGCAGAACTTCGAGGCGATCGCCGGAACGCGTGCGGCGGTCGACTACCTCGCCTCGCTCGGTGATCGCTTCTCGGCGCTCGGGCCGGGGGCGTCCCGGCGAGAGCGACTGGTCGCCGGAATGACGGCGATCCGCGGCCACGAGCTTGATCTCCATGCGCGCCTCATGGCCGGCCTCCAATCGATCCGTGGGCTGCGGATCTGGGGGATCACCGAGCCAGGGCGCGCTGCGGCCGAGAAGGCGCCCACGATCTCGGTCACCTTCGACCACGTCTCGCCCCGGGACGCCGCCGCCGCGCTCGGACGGCGTGGCATCTTCACGTGGGACGGCGACTTCTACGCCCAGGCGCTCATCGAGCGGCTCGGCCTGTTCGAAGGCGGCGGCGTGCTGCGGCTGGGGATCGCGCACTACACGACGGCCGACGAGGTGGACCGGCTCCTGGACGCGATCGAGACCATCGCCGTGCGGCGTGACCCGACGCTCGCGACGGCCTGAGGTGGCGGGCGGCCGCGCCATGGATGCCCCCCTCCGCATCGCGATCGTCGGGGGCGGGATCGTCGGCGTCGAGCAGGCGGCGGCGTTCGCGGCGCAGCCGGATGCCGAGATCGTGGCGTTTGTGGGCCGTGACGCGGAGCGGACGGGTGCCGTCGCGGCGCGCTTTGGAGCGCGGCCGTCGCTCGACCTGGGCCAGCTGCTCCGCGAGGAGCGGATCGACGCGGTCAGCATCTGCACGCCAACGGGTCTCCACCGACCATTCGTGGAGCTGGCGGCCGCATCGGGAGCCCACGTCCTGCTCGAGAAGCCGATGGCAACCTCGGTCAGCGATTGCGACGCGATCGAGCGCGCCTGCCGCTCCGCCGGCGTGACGCTGATGCTGGGGTTCACGCATCGCTTCCACCCGGAGCTCCAGGAGGCCGCGCGGATCGTCGCGTCGGGCCGCATCGGTCCGCCGATGCTCGCCCAGGACACGTTCACGTTCGGGGAGTTCGGTCCGTGGCCCGACTGGTACTACGACCGGGAGCTGTCCGGCGGCGGGGAGCTGATGCACGACGGCGTCCACATGGTCGACCGGCTCGCGTGGATCCTCGGCAGCGGCGTCGTGGACGTGTACGGCCGGACGACCTCCTACGCTCGAGGCATCCGCGGGGTCGAGGACGGCGGGGTCGCGATCCTGCTGTTCGAGAGCGGCGCGATCGCCTCCGTGTTCGTCAACGAGGCGCGCTACCCGCTCCGGCCGGATGCCGCCACGGTTCCGATGCCGGGGCGGATGGAGCTCGAGATCCACGGCCAGCTCGGGACGATCCGCTACCGGACCTGGCACGAGCTCGTCGTCGACGTGGCCGGCGAGCCGACGCGGACGATCGTCCGGGACGGCCCGGGCGACGAGATGCGAGCGGAGGTCCGCGAGTTCCTCGACGCGGTCTGGGAGGGTCGCCCACCGATCGTCGGAGCCACCGAAGGCCGTCGCGGGATCGCCGTGGTCCAGGCGATCTACGAGTCGGAGCGGCGCGGGCGCCCGGTGAACGTCGACGAGCTGTTCCCGCATCCCGTGGATCTCGCCTGACGGCGGGCGCGCTCGATCAGCCCAGCAGGTCCGCGACCGTCAGCGCGTAGATCGCGGCGGCTGCCTCCAGGTCGTCGACCAGGACGGACTCGCCCGGGACGTGGGCGTTCCGCAGCAGGCCCGGGCCGAACGCGGGCACGCACGGGATCCCGAGCCGATCGAGGACGTGGGCTTCGGTCGCGCCCGGGAAGACACCGGCGGCCGGCTCGGTTCCCACCACCGCAACGGTGGCGTTCGCGAGCGAGCGGACCAGCGGCAGGTTCGCGTCGACCAGCGTCGCCGGCCAGTCTTCCGCGTCGAGCTCGACCTCGACCTCGAGGGCCGCCCCGGTCCGGCTGCCGATCCGATCGATCGCCGCGCGGAGGGCCTCCGCCATCGCCTCGCGCGACTGCCCGGGCACGGTCCGGATGTCCCCGGTCGCCACGGCAACGTCGGGGACGATCCCGGGCGCGACGCCCGCCGTCAGCGCCGTGGCAGCTGACAGCGTGGGCCCGGCAGCGAATGGACCGGGCACACGGCACCCGAGGTCGACCACATCCGGGAGCCGGTCGAGGACGCGCACGAGGGTCTCGATCGCGGTCGGTCGCTCCGCCCGATCCGCGAGGGCGGAGTGGATGCGCGGCCCTCGCGCGATCAGCCGGAACCCGACGAACCCGCGGCTGCCGAGCGGCAGCGTGTCGAACGAGCGGCGCAGGCCGGACGGCTCGCCGATGAGGGCGACGTCCGGGCGCAACCCGGCGGCCTGGACCAGGTGACCCAGCCCCAGGACGCCGTCCGCCTCCTCGTCGGCGGTGAAGGCGAGCATCAGCTCGCCCCGGCCCGGCAGGCCCGCACTGTGCAGGACGGACGCCGCGTGGAGCATCGCGGCCACTGCGCCCTTCATGTCGGCGGTCCCGAGGCCGTGGACCGCCCCGTCGGCCAGCCACGGGTCCCAGGGATCCGCCGGCCACAGGTCGAGCTCACCGGGTGGCTTGGTGTCGACGTGCCCGTTGAGCAGGATCACGGGACCCGGCTGCCGTCCGCGCAGGCGGAACAGGAGGTTCGGGCGCTCCGGACTGGCCGCGTGGATCGTGCCCGGTGGCAGACCGAGCGTCGCAGCTTCGGCCACCAGCGCCGCGACGACCGCACGCTCGTCGTGGCTGGGCAGGTCGGACGGGATCGCCACCAAACGCCGGGTCAGGTCGAGGATGGCCTCGCGGCGCGCCGTGATGGCGCCCTGCAGGCCGTGAGGGTCGCTATCCCGTGCCATCCGGTGTTCCCGTTGGGCTTTCACGCGTTGCCGACACGTACCCGCGACCGCTCTCCAGGTACTCGCCGCGACGCCGGTGGAACAGCGCCTCGGCCCCGGGAATCTGCACGCTCCGGTAGACGAGCGGAGGCTTCCCTCGCGCGACCAGGCGGTCCGCCGCGCCCACGAGCACCGCCCACGCCGCCGCGACCAGGGCGACGCCGCTGGTCGGCCCGACGGGCGTGTCGACCCCGTCGAGCGCGATGATCCCGTCGCCGATGGCACCCCCGATGTCGATCACGATGTCGGCCAGGTCGACCAGCCTGGCACCCGAGGGGTGCTCGACGATCACGTCTGGCCAACGCTCGTAGGCGACACACGTGAGGCCCACGACGAGGCAGCCCGCCTCGTGTGCCGCCAGCGCGACCTGGACCGTGCCGGCGTCGGTGCCGGCGTTGGTCCCGACCAGCACGACGTCGCCTGGCTCGGGCACGAACGGGCCGTCGCCCGCCAGCACGCCGGCCGACAGGTCGAGCATCGGCGAGGCGAGATCCGGCGTCTCCCCCAGCGGGTGGACGGCAGCCAGCCCCCCGGCACGCAGGTACAGCTCCGTGTGCAGGACGTGGCTTGTCGCCGCCACGTATATGCGGTGGTCCGCGGCGATCGCGTCGGCCACGGCATCGGCCGCCGCAGCGATCGCCGCACCCTGGGTCGCGGCGAGCGCCGCGAGCACCTCGATGGCGCCCGCGAGGTAGGCGTGCTCCCGCCCGCTCATCCGCGACCTCCGGTCGTGCTCGCATCGCCGGACGGCCGCGTCCGGTCCAGCACCTCGCGTACCGTCGCGCGTGCGTGCTGGTACTCGATCCAGGGCGTGAACCCGAGCGTGCCGTAGAAGCCCAGGAGATGCGTGTCGTCGATCACGATGTCGTCGAGGCCGGCGTCCCGCAGGCGCGCCAGCGCAAGGGTCAGCAGGGCCTGCCCGAGGCCGCGTCCCCGGAGCTCGGCGGCGATGCCGATCGGACCTAGCCCCCCGGCTGCCGGCGCCCGCCGGCCGGTCCAGAACATCGGCCAGCCCACCGGGCGGCTGGCCGGCGTGTGAATGCGCGCAAAGCCTGCGATGGGTCCCGACGCGTCCACCTCCGGGCCGCGGAGCAGCACGAGATCAGCGGGATCACCCCCGGTGTCCAGGAACAGCCGGATGTCGTGCCACCACTCGCCGCCGAACTCGCGATGGATGAACGCCAGCAGCTCGTCGCGGTCGGCCGCTCGCGCCGCCACCACGCGCATGCCCGCGGCCTCCACGACACCAGCGGCTGCGGCGTCGGCGGTCAGGCCGGCGACGTGCCCCCGCAGGTCCCAGCTCCGGCCCTCCGTCGAGAACCCCAGCGCCTCGACGAACGGCCGCGCGTCGGCGAGGTCCGTCGGCAGGCCCGGCCAGAGGTAGCAGAAGCCGCCGCCGCAGTCGACGGGCCCGACGCCTTCCCGGTCGATGACCTCCATGAGCTCTCCCACGATCCTCCGGCCGATGCCGAGGCGACGCCGGTCCCCGTCGACGACGACGGCCTGCAGCCATCCCAGGCCTCGCTGGCCGGCGGTCTCCGGGTCGGTGGCGCGTAGGGTCCCGACGTAGCCGAACCCGACCAGGAGGTCGCCCTGGGACGCGACGATCGCGTCACCGGGGCGGTAATCCGGATTGCCCTCCAGCGACGCTCGCAGGACATCGGCGCGAAGGGGATACCGATCGCCGATCGTCCGCGCCCAGAGGGCGAGCACGTGCGGTGCATCCACGGGCGCGTAGGGGCGAACCGAGAGACCCGGCATGTCAGCTCGACGCCCGCACCTTGCGGTAGGCGCCGCGCAGCACGTCCCAGGCGCGTACCGGGTCACCGCACTCGCACGTCGACATCGCCGCGCAGCCGCCGTACGACCACGCGGCCAGGTTGCGGGCCCCCGCCCGCGCGGCCGCGTCCACCGCGACCGCTATCCCGTCCTCGCGTCCGGCCGCGATGTCGAACGCCTGGATCCAGACGTGGTGGTCGAGGCCGTGGCGATCGGCCGTCTCCACGATCCGGCGCGTCCAGGTGCCGACGTACTCCGCGGGTTCACGATCGGCGCCCCAGTACGGATCCGCGCCGAAGTTGTCGAGCCCGCGGATCGACGCCGCCAGCTCCCAGTCGGTGAACCCCGGGTTCGACCATTCCCAGGGCATCACGCACACGGCGTTGCGCATCCCCGCCGAGCGCGCGTACAGGCACGCATCCGACAGCAGGTCCGCCATCGATTCCTGCAGGAAGCGCTGCACCTCGTCCGCGTACTCCACCGGCATCGGTGCTCCGAACCGATCGCGGAACCGGCCCTGGCACTCGGTGCAGCGGCAGCTCCAGATCGCACCCCGATCCTTGACCACCCAGGTCGGCTCGTCCCAGAAGATCGTGCTTCCGCCGAGTCGCGCCGCGTCGTCGATCCAGCCGTGGAGGAACTCGCGGAACGCGGCCTGATTGAGGCATGCCGCGGGTCGGATGACGCCGTCGGATCCGACCTGGCGCGCCTCCGGGTGAAGCGCTCCGAACCGCGAGAACGGCTCCCCGCCGAACACCTCGCCGACAGACCAGGGGTCGATCCAGGAATCCATGCCGCGGGCCTTGGTATCGGCAACGAGCTGGCGGACGGAGTCAGGCTGCCAGATCTGGTCGAACTCGGAGAACGTGTGGACCACGTAGGTGCACCCGCTCTCGACCATGTCGTCGAGGTCCGGGATCGTGTGCCGCGGTGCCCGTGCGTCGAAGTAGGCCACGCCGAGCTCGATCATGCCGTTGCCTCCCGGATGAACACGTGGTTGGTCATGGCGACGAGTGCGCCGCCTGCATCCCTGATCTCCAGCCGGATTCGCCCGACGCCGCCGGCCCCGGGCAGGGGCCACGAGCCGGAGCGACCATCCGCCAGGCCGGCGGTGCCGATGATCCTGCCGTCCGCCAGCAGATGCACGACACCCTCGTCCGGGATCGAATCGACGCCCGGTCCCGCGGGGTCCCACCACCACCTGGCGCCGAGGTCGTCGCGCCGCGGCGCCTGATCGCCGATCCCCCAGCGCTCGCCCCCGAGCGCGAGCTCCAGGCCGGGCGGCGGTGTACGGGGGTCACGGCTGAGGACGACGCGTCCGGACCGGATCGCGTCGAGGATCGCGGCGAGGCTGGTGCCTTCGGCCTGGACCCACGTCGTCGGGGTTCCGACCGGCTGCTCGTCGGGTCCCGGGCCGTGGCTGTCCCCACCGCCCACGGCGACGACCCGGCGGCCCGTATCGAGGATGGCATCGAAGATCTCGATCGCGCGATCGTCCTCGGCCGACCACGGCCCGTTCCAGACCTCCAGGCAGTCGATGTCGAGGTCGGTGCCGTGGCGCCACGGCATGCCCCCCGAGGTTGGATGGTTGACCGAGGCGAGGGCCCCCTGCGCGTGGACGAGGTCGATCGCACGCGCGACGCCGGCCGCGTCCGCGTGGCGGAACTCGACCCAGTCGCGAATACCGAGGGCGTTGAAGTGACCCGTGTACGTCGTCACCTCCTCGCCGGGCAGCAGCGCGATACCGGCGACCGCCGCAAGGTGGCCGATGTGCGCATCCGTGTTGTGGTCCGTCACGAACAGGGCGTCGAGCCCCGTGTCCCGTGCCCGCGCCGCGAGCGCCTCGATCGTCTCGGAACCATCGCTGTGGGTGGTGTGCGCGTGCAGATCGACGGCCAGCCAGCCTCGAGCCGCCCGGGCGACGGACGACGCGGGTCCCGCTCCCGATGCGACCCGGGCAGGTCGTGTGGCCAGCTCGACGAGGTCCGCCCGCGGCGGCGTCGCGAAGGTCTCCACCCGCACACGAGCCGTGCACCCGGACGGGAGGATCCGGTACAGCCCGAGGAGCACGTGCCACGTCCCCGCCTCGATCCTGCCGGGCCGATATCCGGGCGTCGCGGCGGTGTCTGCCACCACGACGGTCGTCCGCTCGCTGCCGCTCCAGCCGCGGAAGTCGGGACGGCCAACAGCGGTGGGCCCGGGTCCCAGCAGCCCGAGATCGAGGATGTTGCCGACGACCGCGTCCGCCGTCGCGGCCGGGCTGTCGTAGGCGAGCGAGATCCGGATCGCCCGGGTGCCGGTGGGCACGTCGAACGGGACAACGGCGTATGGGGAGGGCTCGCGGTCGGCCGGGCCGAAGCGCACCACGCGCTCGGCGACCATGACGGGGGGCGCGTCGCTGGGCTTCGTCAACAGTCGACAGTGTACCATCAACCTCCGTTCGTTCCCCGACCGATGCCCCCGTCCCAGGAGGGCCCGATGGCCGATCCCCTCGCCGCGTCCGGGGCGGACGCACCCGGGCCCCGGCAGGTCATCCACCTGGTGCCACACACGCACTGGGACCGTGAGTGGTACCTGCCGTTCCAGGCCTTCCGGCTGCGGCTGGTGGGACTGATCGACGGACTGCTCGATGAGATGGAGACCGATCCGCGGGTGCGGTTCACGCTCGACGGCCAGACCGCAACCGTCGACGATTACCTGGAGCTGCGGCCGGAGAACGCGGAGCGCGTGTCACGCCTGGTGAAGGACGGGCGGCTGGCGATCGGACCGTGGGCGATCCTGATGGATGAGTTCCTCGTCTCGGGAGAGACGATCATCCGCAATCTCGAGCTGGGCCTGCGGCGCGCCAACGACCTCGGTCGCGCGATGCGCGTCGGGTATCTGCCCGACATGTTCGGGCACATCGCGCAGATGCCCCAGATCCTCGCCCGCGCCGGGATCGGCGACGCCGTCGTGTGGCGAGGCGTGCCCCATGCGATCGACCGGCATGTGTTCACGTGGCGATCACCGGACGGCTCGACCGTCCGGTGCGAGTACCTCTACCGGGGCTACGGCAACGCCCGCGACGTGTTCGACCTCCCCGACCGGATCGAGCACAAGCTCGATGTGTACGTGCGCGAGATGCGCCCCTGGTTCGGGGGCGACGAGATCCTGGCGATGTATGGCGAGGATCACTCGCTGCCACTGCCGGGCTACGCGGCGATGATCGAGGCGTTCAACGCCAGCCAGGCCCGCTACGACGTCCGCATCGAGACCCTGGACGGATACATCGGCGCGACTCGCGAGGCGGCTGGTGCGACGCTCGCCTGGGACGGCGAGCTGCGGTCCAGCGCGCGCGCGAACATCCTGATGGGGGTCGCCTCGCATCGCGTGGACGTGAAGCAGGCAGCGGCGCGGGCCGAGCGATGGCTCGAGCGGCGGGCGGAGCCACTGGTGGCGCTCCATGGCGTTCGCTGGCCCGCGCGCGAGCTCGCGCTCGCCTGGCGTGCCGTGATCGAGGACTCCGCCCATGACTCGGTGTGCGCATGCTCCGCGGACGCAACCGTGCAGCAGGTGCTCGCGCGCTATGCCACCGCCGAGCAGATCGCAGGCGGCATCGTCGACGCGACCATGCGGTCCATCGCCGGTCGCGTGCCGGCCGGCGCATGGGTCATCTGGAACCCCTCGCCCACCGTGCGGTCGGACCTCGTCGAGATCGACGTGCCGGCCGCGGGAGGCCGCGACCTGCATGCGCCGGACGGATCGGTGATCGAGATCCAGGAGCTCGGCGTGGAGCGGCTCGTGGTGGACGACCGTCCGGTCCCCGTCGCCGATGTTGTCCGCTACCTGACGACGCGCATGCATTCCCGCGAGCTCTACACCTACCTCGTCAACGGCTTCAGCGTGGAGCGCGGCACCGGGCCATCGGGCATGGACGTGCTGACGATCGACGTGTCCCGGGTGGGCGACCCGCCGACCCTCGATGTCGATGCCCTGCTCGACGACCTCCGGAGGGTCGTGGCCACGGCCGAAGCTGGCGTGCCATCATCGATGTGGCAGCTGCGGGTCGTGGTCCGACCGCAGCGTCGCCTGCTCGCGCGGATCACTGCACCGGCCCTGGGCCTGACGACCGCGACCCCGGCCGGAACACCCACCATGCCCTCCCGGGCGCGCGATGCCGAGACTCCGGTCGTGCGGGACGCGGCCGAGCGATCCTACCACGTGCGCGTCGGCGATCGGCGGCTCGCGAACGGTCTGCTCGCGGTCGCGGTCGGGGACGATGGCACCCTCGAGCTCGAGGCTGCCGGGCTGTGGCTGACGGGGGTTGGGCGGATCGTCGAGAGCGGCGACGCGGGCGACGCCTACAACTACGCGCCACCGGTCCGCGACATCGTCGTCGATCGATCCTGATTCCGTTGCCGTGGAGGTCGTCGAGCATGGCCCGCTGCGCTGCAGGCTGCTCGTCGACCGCTGGTACCGATGGCCGACCGGCTTGGACGAGACCGAGTCGTCGCGCCTCGCTGAGACCACGGCAACCCTGGTTCGGATGACCGTGGAGCTGCGCGCGGGCGAGCCGTTCGTCCGACTGCGGCTCGACTTCGACAACGCCTCGCGCGACCATCGGGTCCGGTTTCACGTCCCGCTGCCCGGCCGCACCGACCGATCGTGGACGGAGGGCCAGTTCGCGATCGTCGAGCGCGGGCTCGAGATGGAAGGCGGCCACGGTGAACATCCGCTGCCGACGTTCCCGGCTCACGGCCTCGCGGCCGCCAACGGTGCCGTCGCACTCCTCGACCACGTCACGGAGGTCGAGCTCGTCGACGGCCGCGAGCTCGCGTTGACGCTCCTCCGATCGACCGGCCTGATCAGCCGCGACATGCACCCGTGGCGCGCCGAACCGGCCGGGCCGGTCATCGAAGCACCCGGCGGCCAGCTTCTCGGGCCTCGCACCCTGACCTTCGCGCTCCTGCCCCATCTCGGCGAGCCTTCGACGGGCGTGCTCGAGGCGCTCGAGGCGTATCGGGGGTCCTTCGTCGCCGTCCGCGCGACGGGCGTGCCCGAGGCTGCCGCCATCGATGTCCCGGGCCTCGCGGTCGATGGCGCCGGCATCGCCCTGGCGGCCCTGCGCCGTCGCGGCGACGAGCTCGAGCTGCGACTGGTCAATGAGACAGGCGAGCACGCGGGAGGCGATGGTCAGCGGCCCGTTCGCTGAGGCCCGGTCAGCATCGCTGCTGGGCGAGCCCGGCGATCCGCTCCCGCTCCGCGACGGGTCCCTGAGGCTGTCGGTCGCGCCGTGGGAGATCGTGACGCTCCTGCTGGCGCGGACGGCGGACGGCGCATGAAGGGAGCGGCCACGCGGGATGGAACCGCGTCGATCGGGCGCGCGGCCATCCTGTTCGCCCACCGTGGAGCAATGGCCCTCGCACCCGAGAACACGATCCAGGCGTTCCGGCTCGCCATCGAGCTCGGCGCGACCGGGCTCGAGAGCGACGTCCACCTCGCGGCGGACGGGACGCCCATGCTCGTGCACGACCCGGTCGTCGAAACGCCCGCGGTGAGGTTGTCATCAGGCGAACCTCGGTCGCGGTGCTGCGCGAGCTTGGGATCCCGGCCCTCGCTGACCTGTACGACGCGTGCGGAACCTCGCTGCCGGTCTCGCTCGACGTGAACGACGCGCGGGCGGTCGCCGCCGCGGAGGCGATCATCGCGTGTGCGCGGGCCGCAGGGCGCGCCGCGGTGGAGGGGCTCCTGCTGTGCCACGAGGACCTCGGCATTCTTGGCGAGATCGGTCGCCTGGCGCCCGACGCCACGCTCGTCCACTCGACCGCGCTCGAGGCCGTGCCGGACATCGCCGCGCATGCACGTGCGCTGGCGTCGCGCGGCATCGGCGTGCTCAACCTCAACCACGCCGACTGGACGTCGACCGGGGACGCGCCGTCTGCGATTGCCGCAGTGCACGCGGCAGGCTGCCGCGCGTTCGCCTGGGACACCCAGGACGTGGCTTCCGCGCGGACGATGCTGGCCTCCGCCATCGACGGCATCTACGGCAACGACCCGCGAATCCTGCTGGAGGCACGGCGATGACGTCGGCTTCACGGCGCCGGCCTGGGACCCGACCTGTGGCCTAGTAGAGCGGCAGCACGTCGCTGGCGAGGATCTCCTCTTGCACCGAACGCACACCCGACACGTCCAGCGCTCGAAGGACGCCTGCGACCGGCAGGCTATCCAGCTGCGCGATCAACCGGGCACGGCTCAGCGCCCTGTTGGCCTGCATGGCCGCCGGCATCCGCAGCGGTCTCGACACGATGCCGACCGCCGAGAGCGGGATCGCAAGCGCGGTTCGCAACCAGACAGCCGCATCGATCTGACCCTCAGCCACCGCCGCAGGAAGTCGCGCGTGACGATGTGACAGAAGCTGGTACCCCCGTTCGGGTGGGAACTCGAGTTGGGTCAACCGCGCGTGGTCCGGAGAATCGGGGTCGATTCCCACCCGCACGATGGCTTCATCGCTGACTCCTGGTCCGACGAGCACGACGATCGAGCTCTCGCGGTGGTAGCTCTCGGGACCGAGGTCTCGCGACAGCCATTGCGCGTGGTCGGTGCCCGTGGCCGTCGCCGCTGCGGGTTCCGAGAGCACCGTGAAATGAGCCCTGCCCTCGCGGACCAGCTCCACTCGACCTGTGGACCCGTGCAGGTACAACAGCTCGACGGGGATGCCGAGCCCCTGAAACGCCCGTCGGAGCGTGGCTGCGAGGCTCACTGGCTCGAATGCCTCGGGCAGCGGCAGGACGCCGGAGATCGGACCGAGCTGTCCGAGGGTCCACAGATCCGCAAGGTTGCGGCCAACAAGGATGGTCCCGCGGTGTCCTCGGGCCCGCAGCTCGATGGCGCCGATGCTTTCGAGCGTACGCAGCCTCGTCTGCACCGTGCCCGAGCCGATGCCGAGCTGCTCCTGGTACTCGAGAACGGTGGGGATCCGATCGCCGGGCAGCCGGCCAATCAGGTCCCGAGAGAGCACCGCCAGCAGGGAGAGGTCACCGGCCAAGGCCGCACGCTGCATCTCGATCGCCCCCAAGAGGACCTGGCATCAGATAGAGCCGAATGGCCCTGTGTCTCTGTCTCGAATGCCCAAATCATACCGTGCAATATCCCGCGTATTGCTCGAACGTCGATGGGAGACGCCGCCAATTGCGCTGGGTGAGGGAGGACGGAGCACATGACTGAGTCGGCAGCGGGCGGCGGGTACAAGCAAGAGCTCCATCGGGAGCTCAGCGTCATCGGCAATATCGTCATCGTGCTGTCCGGCGTCACCCCGGCGTCGTCGGTGTTCATCATCGTCCCGTTCATCATCATCACAGCCGGGACGGGCTCGTTCCTTGCCCTCCTGTTTGCAGCGATCATCGGCGTCTTCATGGCCTTCTGCTGGGCAGAGCTGGGGGCCGCGTTCCCGATCACCGGGGGTGACTACGCCCTCGTCTGGCATGCGTTCAAAGGGCCGTGGGCGCGCCTGGGCAGTGCGCTGAGCTTCGCAACGTTCGCGCTGATGGTCTCGACGGCCCTGTTCATCCCGGCGGTGATCGCCCTGGGCACGGGCGAGTACCTCAAGAGCATCGTGACCCTCGACACACGCATTGCGGGTGCCGTGGTCGTGGCGCTGGCGTCCGCCATCGCCATCCTGCGGATTCGGACGAACGCCTGGGTGACCGGCGTCTTCCTCGCGCTCGAGCTGCTCGCGCTCCTGACCCTCACCGTGCTGGGCATCCTCAACTTCCACGCGGATCGGGTCTCGTCACTGTTCGTCGACTGGCAGGTCGGCAGCGAGAGCGGTGGCCTGAGCGCGGTCACCCTCGGCGTCATCTTCACCGCCACCGCCACCGGCATCTTCGCCTATAACGGCTACGCGAGCGCGGTCAACTACTCCGAGGAGACGCGCGGCTCGAGCCGCGGCATCGCGACCGCGATCATCTGGGCCCTGATCATCACCGTGGCGGCCGAGCTGATCCCGACCACCGCGGTCATCCTTGGGGCCCCGGACCTCGCCAAGCTGACAACCGACGCCACGCCCATGACCTACTTCCTGCTGGCGACGTCCAACGAGACCGTCAACACCCTGGTCTCCCTGGGCATCGCGATCGCGATCTTCAACGCGTGCATCGCGATCGCCCTCGCCTATGGGCGGATCCTGTACTCGTCGTCGCGGGATCGGGCCTGGCCGGGGTTCGTCAATGACTGGATGGGCGCGATCTCGCCTCGCTTCCACTCGCCGTGGGTGGCCACCGCGCTGGTCGGCGTTCTGGGCGTGATCTTCTGCCTGGGAGTGGACCTCAACACGTTGATCACGCTGACTGGGGCCAGCCTCGTCGCCAACTATGCGCTGATCGCCATCGCCGCCCTGCTCGGTCGCATCACCGGCGCCACGGATCGGAGCCCCTATCGCATGCCGTGGTGGCCGCTGCCGCCGATCCTGGCTCTCGTGGCTACGGCGTATGTCGCGACGCAGCAGACGGAGACGGCCCTGCTCGTGACCGGTGCGACCATCGCGATCGGCCTCATCTACTGGGCCATCTTCATCTTCCCGCAGGGCGATCGGCGGTGGAACCTCAAGGAACCGCTGCGCGACGAGATGGCAGAGGAGCCGGCTGCGGCCGTCGGGCCTGCGTGAAGCCCTACGCGCACGCGGTCACCCGTGCCTCGTCCCGCACGTCGGCGGGACGAGGCTGATCCGCTCCGGGAGACGCGCCCGAGGCCGGCGAGCCTCCTACCGGCCGGGGCCCGACGGGCGCGCCGCCGGTCGCACGGTGCACGGGGGTGGGCAGACGATGGGGATCGTACGAACGCTGCTCGGCGATGTGGAGGCGCAGGCGCTCGGCATCACCTACTTCCACGAGCACGTGATCTCGCAGCCCCCGCGCTTCTTTCCGGGCTGGGAACCAGACCTCGTTCTGGACGATGTCGAGTGCAGCGCCCAGGAGCTGGCCGATTTCTGCGCGTACGGGGGAACCTGTGTCGTCGACGCAACCACGGTCGACTATGGGCGCGCCGTCCAGGCGACGGCCGACGCCGCGAGGCGATCGGGTTGCCTGGTGATCGCGACCGCTGGCTATAACAAGGCGGCGTACTTCGGGTCATCGATCAAGGGCGCCGGTGCCGACGTGCTCGAGGAACGCGTGGCGCGCGATGTCGACACCGGGATCGACGGAACGCCATATCGAGCCGGGATCCTCAAGCTTGGGACCAGCTACTACCACATGACCGATGACGAAGAGCGCGCCGCTCGGGCCGTCTGCCGGGTCCAGCGCCGGACCGGGCTTCCCCTGTACACCCATACGGAATTGGGGACGTTCGCCCTCGAGCAGCTCGCGCTCCTGGAGCAGGAGGGGCTGAACCCAGGCCGCGTATGCATCGGCCACCTCGATCGAAACGCCGATCCCTGGTACATCCGCCAGGTCGCGTCGCGCGGCGTCTACCTCGGGATCGACCAGGTCAGCAAGATCCGATACACGACGGATCATGCGCGGATCGAGCTCATCATCGGTTTGATCGAGGGTGGCTTCGGCAAGCGGATCCTGATCTCCGGGGACATGGCCCGGCGAAGCTACCTGCGCGCCTATGGCGGCGGCCCGGGATTGCGCTACATCCTGGCCACGTTCGTGCCCCGCTTGGTGGCGCAGCTACGGGAGCGTGGCTTCCGGTCGAGTGAGGCCGAGCAGGTGGGCCAGGATCTCCTCGTCAACAATCCGCGGACCTTCCTGGCCGTCGGGTAGCACGGCACGCTCGGAGGATCGAACGATGGCGGCCATCGAGTGGGCGACCCTGACCTGGCCGGAGGCCGAGTCCGCCGTCGCGCGAATGCCGGTCTGCATCCTGCCATTCGGTGCGGTGGAGGCCCACGGCTATCACGGCTGGCTATCGTGCGACACGCTGCTCAGCGAGGAGGAGAGCCGTCGGGTCGCCGCCGAGACCGGGATCATCGTCATGCCGCCTATGCCGTACGGTCAGGTCTGGTCGCTGCACGACTTCCCGGGCAGCCTCAGCCTATCGATCTACACCCTCATCGCGGTGACCAAGGACCTCATCGGGAGCCTCCGCGACCACGGCTTCCGGCTGGTCTTCATTCACTCCGGCCATCTCGGCAACATGGCCGGTCTCAAGCAAGCGATCCGCGAGTGCCACGACGAGCTGCCGGGGATCAAGGTCGTGCTGCTCGACTGCCTCGACGACGCGGTCGCCCAGGAGGAACATCTGCTCACGACGCCGCGCAGCCACCCTGCCCTGATTCACTGCGACGAGATCGAGACGAGCATGCTCCTCGAGGTGGCGCCCGATGCGATCCAGCTCGAGCGCGCCGTTGCCGACTACCCGGTCTACCCACCGGACTTCGACCTGACGCCGACGCCCTGGAGCGCCGTCACGAAGGTCGGCGTGCTGGGCGATCCGACCGCGGCAACGCTCGAGAAGGGCCGGGCAATCGTGGCCGCGGACGTCGCGGCGATGGTCGCGATCGTGCGCCACGGGCTGGCCGAGCTGGGGCTCGCAGAAGCGGGCGAGATCGCCCTCGATGGAACGGTCGAAGCGGCCGCCGATGGGGCCGTTGCCGACGCGGGGGTTGCGCCATGAGTCGGCAGACCTGCTTCCTTGGCATCGACATCGGGACGTCAGGCACGAAGACCCTGGCGGTCACGACCGCGGGCGAGGTGCTGGCGTCGGCCACGGCGCCGCACCCATCGTCATCGCCGTCGCCTGGCTGGAGTGAGCAGGACCCGGCCGACTGGTGGCGCGGGGTGTGCGACACGGTCCACGACGTCGTTGGCCGGCTCGAGGGTGGCGCGGCCAGCATCGCCGGCGTGGGCCTCGACGGTCATATGTCAAGCCTGGTCGCGATCGACGGGGCCGGCGAACCGCTGCGGCCGTGCATTACCGTTGCCGACGGCCGCGGAGAGGACGAGGCGGCCTGGCTCGCCGCGCACTTCGGCCCGCGGCTTGAGCGGCTGGCTGGGTGGCACCCCGGCACCTCTGACGTCGCCCCAAAGCTGCTGTGGCTCAAGGCCAACGAGCCGGACGTCTACGTCCGGATGGCAACGTTCCTGTTCGCCAAGGACCACGTCCGGTTCCGCCTGACCGGCTCGATCGCCACCGATCCCACCGACGCCGGCAACACCTTCTTCCTCGACGTCGTCAGGCGGACGTGGGACGCGGACCTGTACCGCGACGTGGGCCTCGATCCGCGGACCCTGCCGCACCTCGTGGACCCGACCGAGGTCGTCGGCGAGGTCACGCCGGAGGCGGGGGCCGCCACCGGGCTCGTAGCCGGCACGCCGGTCGTCGCGGGCGCGGCGGACATGGCCGCCAGCGTCACCGGGACCGCGACCCTTGATCCCGGCGTCATCGCCGTCACGATCGGGACGTCGGCCCAGCTGACGACGCCGCTCCGGGGTTTGCTGCCGGAGGCCCGTGGCCGCGTCGACTTCCATCCCCACGCCGCCCCCGATCTCCTGTATCTCCTGGGCTCGGTCTTCAGCGGCGGCCTGACGATGCACTGGTTGGCCAAAGCCTTCGGCGAGGAGGACGAGCTCGCGAACCGCGGCGGCGCCTACTTCGACGAGCTGTCCGCCCAGGCCGAGCTGGCCCCGATCGGCAGCGACGGCGCGCTGTTCCTGCCGTACCTCGTCGGCAGCGGGACGCCGGATTTCGATCCCGCGATGCAAGCGTCGTTCATCGGCCTGTCGCGCGGGATCGGCCGACCGCAGCTCGTCCGGGCAGCCCTGGAGGGCGCGGCCTTCAACACGCGTGAATGCCTCGACATCGTCCGCGAGCTGGGGCTGCCGATCGCGCGGGTCCATCTCGCCGGCGGCGGGGCGGCCAGCCGCCCATGGCGCCGGATCATGGCCGAGGTGCTCGGCGTGCCGCTCATCCCGATCCGGGTCCGTGATGCCTCGGCGGTTGGCGCCGCCGCCCTCGCCGCGGTCGGGTTGGGGGCGTTCCCCAACGTCCCCGCCGCTTCGTCGGCGATGGTCGGCTTCGAGACGCCGATCGAGCCGGAGCTGTCGGCTGTCGAGCGCTACGACCGCGACTACCGAACGTACCTCGACGCCAGCCGCTCGCTGCGCGAGGTCTACCACCGGCGGGCGGCGGAGCCGGCACCTGCCGGGCCCGAGTCGGCGATGACTGGTGCACGCGGGTGATGCGCACCGAGCGAGCGAACTCCGAGATGGTCGCGGGGCGCCTCGTCCTCGAGGACCGCGTCGAGCCCGGGTGGCTCGAGATCGAAGGCGACCGGATCGTGTCGATCCAGGCCGATCCCTCGGCCATCGCCGGGCCGTACGTCGCCCCGGGCTTCACCGACGTCCACGTCCACGGCTGGGGCGGCCACGACGCCGCTGACGGCGTGGACGCAGTGGCCGGGATGGCCGTGGCCCTCCTCGAGCACGGTGTTACGTCGTTCCTGCCGACCGCCGAGACCGCGCCGCTGGAGCAGCTGGTCGCGTTCGGCGAGGCGGTTCGGCGGTTCCGGGCCGCGCCCCTGCCGGGCGCCGCCGAGGCATTGGGCTTCAACTTCGAGGGGCCGTGCATCTCGCCCCTGCGGGCCGGAGCCCAGAACCCGGCCCACATCATCCGGCCGTCCGAACTGGATCGCGACCGGGTGGATGCGCTCCTGCCGGATCTGCGAGTCTGGACAATCGCGCCCGAACTCGAGGGGGCCCTCGACCTCATCGCCTGGGCCGCCGATCGCGGCGTCGCCGTCTCGCTCGGCCACTCCGACGCGACCGCCGACGAGGCGACCGCCGGCTATCGGGCCGGTGCCCGGACCACGACCCACCTGTTCAACGCGATGTCCGGCTTCGATCACCATGCACCCGGCCTCGCTGCCGCCGCCCTGGCCGACGCTTCGGCGTGCGTGGAGCTGATCGCCGACCGCCTGCACGTCGATCCCTGGCTGTGGCCGACGATCGTGCGGTGCTCGGCCCCCGACCGGCTCATCCTCGTGACCGACGCGATCCCGCCAGCGGGCGCCGGCGATGGGCGATGGGTCGTTGGCGGCCTCGACGTCGAGGTCCGGGACGGCGAGTGCCGGCTGGTGTCGGACGGTCACCTGGCCGGGAGCACCATCGCCCTCGACGCCGCCGTCCGGAACCTGGCGACATCGGGTGTCCCGCTGCCGGTCGCCGTCCGGGCGGCGACCATCAACCCGCTGGAGCTGATCGGGGTCACCGACCGCGGCCGCCTGGCCGCCGGGCAGCTCGCTGACCTGGTGGTCCTCGACGACGGGCTGCGGGTCGCCCGGGTCATGAAGCGCGGTGCATGGTTGGACATGGTCGCGACGCGGCAACACGTCGGCGGCGGAGGGCGCGAGGGCGCCGAGGGACGCAGGGCATGAGCGACCGCTACTTCGAGGCCGTCGAGAGGCTGCTAGCCCGGGTCCGAGCGGCGAACCGTGATTCGATCCCGGCGGCCGGCCGGATCATCGCCGACACGGTCGCGGCGGACGGCATCGTCCGGACCTTCGGAAGCGGCCACTCCGGCCTGCTGGCGAGGGACCTCTACGACCGCGCCGGCGGGCTGGCCTGCGTCGACGTCATCGACGATCCGGGGCGTGGTCGGGCGGAGAACCTGGTCGGCTACGCCATGACCCTCCTCCACGAGGACCAGCTGCGACCGCCCGACTGCCTGATCGTCATCAGCAGCTCCGGCCGGAACGTCAGCCCGATCGAGCTGGCCCTGCTGGCCCGCGACCGGGGCGTCCCGGTGATCGCGGCGACGTCCGTCGAGTTCTCGTTGGCGGTCGGGTCGCGCCACCCGTCCGGGGTGCGCCTGCTCGATGTCGCCGATGTCGTCCTCGACACCTGCGTCCCAACGGGCGACGCAGGCCTGACGATCGAGGGCGCGCCGGCCGACGTGGCTCCCATGTCGACGGTCCTGGGCGCCGCCGTCCTCACCGCCGCGATCGTCGACGCAGTCGAGGAGCTGCTCCGGCGGGGTGTGACGCCGCCGCTGTTCGCCTCCCAGAACATCGACGGCGTCGACGACTACAACGTCGCCCTGAATGCCCGCTACCGCGGCCGGATTCGGTCGCTGCCATGACCCGCTGGCACCGAGCAGGACACAGAACGGAGATCGAACGATGACCGCCAACCCGCACCTGACAACGCCGTCCGGCAAGCCGCGCGCGCGTGGCGTTGGGATCCCTTTCGCCGGGACGCCGGGGACATGGAACGCCATCACCGATGTGCCGGGCGTCGAGCTCGGATACTGGACCCGGATCGAGGGCGAGGGCGTCCGAACCGGGGTGACCGCGATCCATCCGCGTGGCGCCGCCAACGCCGGTGACCCGATCGCCGCCGGGACCCACAACCAGAATGGCAATGGCGAGATGACCGGCGTCTCGTGGATGCGCGAGTCGGGCACGATGAGCGGCCCGATCTGCATCACCAACACCCACGCGGTCGGCGTGGCCCATGCGGGAATCGTCGCCTGGACGAACAAGCACCACCCCGATCTCGCCGAGGCCTGGCTGCTGCCGGTGGCGGCCGAGACGTGGGACGGCTACCTCAATGACATCAACGGCCACCACGTCACCGAGGAGGGCACGGTCGCTGCGCTCGAGGCTGCGGCCCACGGCCCGATCGAGGAAGGCTCGGTCGGTGGCGGTACCGGGATGAACTGCTACTTCTACAAGGGTGGCTGCGGCTCCGCTTCGCGGACCGTCGAGTACGCCGACACGCCTACACGGTGGGGGTCTTCCTGCAGACCAACTTCGGGGCCAGGGCCGAGCTGACCGTCGCCGGCATTCCGGTCGGGCTTGAGCTGACCGACGACGACCCGATCGCGGAGTTCTTCTCGGGCAGCGGCGCCGGCTCGTGCATCGGCATCGTTCTGACCGACGCGCCGCTCCTGCCGGATCAATGCCGGGCGATGGCCAGGCGCATCACGCTCGGCCAGGCGCGGACCGGCACGAGCGGCTCGCACTTCTCCGGCGATCTGTTCTTTGCCGGTTCGGTTGCCAACGCGGGCGCCATCACCCCCGGCTTCAAGACGCTCTACCCGGAAGCGCTGGGCCGCTACGACCAGCTGCGGTTCATTCCCTGGGGCTTCATGGACCCGTTCTACGAGGCCGTCGTCCAGGCGACCGAGGAGGCGGTCATCAACAGCCTCGTCGCGAACGCCGAGATGATCGGGTTCCGCGGCCACCGTTCCCCCTCGATGCCGGTCGACCGGGTCACGGAGCTGCTCGCTCGCCATGGTCGCCACGCCCCGCCGGCGAGCCACTGACGGCCGTTGGTCGGGAAGGCGAGGACGGACTCGATGGACCGCCTGGCCGGGAAGGTCGCGCTGGTCACGGGCGCCGGATCCGGCATCGGCCGGGCGGTTGCCGAACGCTTTGCCGAGGAGGGAGCGAGCATTGTCGTCAACGACATCGTGGCGCCGGCCGCCGAGGCTGTGGCCGCCGGGATCCGCGGCCGGGGCGGTTCCGCCCTCCCGGCCGCGGGCGACGTCTCGCAGCGCGCAGACGTCGAGCGGGTCGTGGCCGATGCGGTTCGAGCGTTCGGACGCATCGACATCCTGGTCTCCAACGCGGGCATCCCGTCGATCGTCGAGTCGATCGAGGCGCTGCCCGAGGAGGAGTGGGATCGGGTGATCGGCGTCAACCTCAAGGCGACGTACCTGCTGGCTCGGTCCGTGGTCCCGCTGATGAAGGCCGCGGGGGCTGGGGTCATCCTCGTGACCGGTTCGGAGATGGGCTTCCTCGCCGACCCGCAGGCACCGGCCTACAACGCCTCCAAAGGCGGCCTGCACATGCTGATGAAATCGCTGGCGGTCAACCTCATCCGGCACAACATCCGGGTCAACGCGTTCTGCCCCGGGATCACCCAGACGCCGCTGCTCGAGCGGGAGGTCGAGACGGCGCCGGACCCGGCACGGCGACGAGCCGAGAACGAGTCGTGGGCGCCGATCGGGCGTGTCGGCCTGCCGCGCGAGATGGCCAACGTGGCGCTCTTCCTCGCCTCCGACGAGGCGTCGTTCGTGGTCGGCGCGACGTACCTTGCCGACGGCGGCTACACGGCGACCTGATCACGGATGAACGGCGACCACACGCCCAGCGGGGAGGAAGTCTTCACCGAGAGGGAACGGCTGCCGCATGGCGCCTCGACCCTGCGGGAAACGCGGTCTCACGAAGAGCTGCCGCGTGAACACATCGGCTACACTCTCTGCCGCGCCGACATAGCTCAGCGGTAGAGCAGCTGTTTCGTAAACAGCAGGTCCTCGGTTCAAATCCGAGTGTCGGCTCCAGCGATTCGAACGTGAAGCCCGGTCTCTCGACCGGGCTTCGTGCTGTCAGGCAGGAGCTCGTGCGCCAGCCGCCTGGCTGCACCTCACGCCGACGGTCGTGGCCCTCGCGACCATAGCTCGTCAGGCCTCGGCTTCGGCCTCCATGTCCGCCAGCCGCGTGTAGTAATCGGGCATCTCGCGCAGGTGCGCGAGCGCGATCTTGCCGGTCAGGATCGGGTCGTCGCCGGTGACGTTCGTCTCCGGGTCCCGACGCCCGTGTTCCAGCTCGACGTTGAGGCCTGCGCAGAACTCGTCGATGGCGAACGGGCTGGTCGAGAAGTCGATCCCGAGCGCCCGCGCGATCTCGGTGGCGTCCTGCGTCGTGAACTCGGTCACGGCGGTCATGTCGCTCCTTCAGGAAGGTGGGGCATCAAGCCTGGGTCCGGGCCTGGCCGACGGCAAGTGCGGGACGGCAGGGGCATCCGCCCGGTCAGCCCGCGATGACCAGTGCCTCGGGCCGAGAGCAGTCAATCCCGGAGCGGCTCGACCATGCGGGCGATCGTCAGCCCGAGGCCCATCGACGCCATCCCGCCGACGATGAACACGAGCATGCCGACGGACGTGATCGCCTGGAGCGTTTCACTCAGCACGTGCCGACCCTCGGTCTGCTGCGGGCCGCTGGCTTGGCGACGATCGGACCTGCCAACGGGGACCGTTGGGGTTCCGGGGCCCGCGGCGCAGGGCTTATTACGCTTCGTCAGTCTGGGGCGCGTCATGTGCGTCACCACACCCCCGCCTGGCTCGTGACGCGGGACGCGGTGGGGCTACCCCCACCCTCAACACGCCGGGTGGCTGGCTGGGCAGCCGGACGCCGGGGGACTAGCGTCATGTGGCGTCAACGAAACCAGCTGCAGCGAGCCGGTCCACCGGCCGGGGCGAAGCCCAACTCGACCCCGGCACCCGGCACCCGGCCCGCCGAAAGGGGTAGTTCCATGCGGCGCCTGCTCGCGATCGCCACCTCGGTCGCGATCCTGCTCATCCTGTTCGTCCCGACCGCGTTCGCGGCCGAGCCGACGACCACGTCCGGGAGCGTGGTCCTCTCCGTCAACGGGACGGTCGACATCCCGTCGGGCCAGCACGTCGACACCGTGATCGTGGTCGACGGCAGCGCCCGGATCAGCGGCGATGCCGACACGATCGTGGTTGCCCGTGGGACCGCCACGCTGTCCGACGCCACGGTCGGCACGCTCGTCGTCGTCGACGGCAGCGCCGACCTCCAGGGCGGGACCGTCGTGCGCGGTGACGTCCGTACGCTCCACGGCGCGGTCACGCAGCAGCCGGGTGCGGTCGTCCAGGGTTCCGTCCGTGCCCTCGACACCGACCTCGCGGCGCTCGCATTGCTGATGATCCCCGTGCTCATCGTGTTCATGGTCGGCATCGCGATCGCGGGTATCCTCGCCGCGCTGGCCGTGGCCGCCTTCGGGGCGCGCCAGGTCCGCGAGGTCGAGGCGCTCATCTCCGAGCGACCCGGCCACGTGCTCGTCGCCGGGATCATCGGTTCGGTGGCGCTGCCGGTGCTCGCCTTCATGCTGATCATGACCGTGGTCGGTGCGCCGATCGGCCTGGCCCTGCTGTTCATGGTCCTGCCGGCGATCGCCTTCCTGGGCTGGCTCGTGGCCGCCATCTGGATCGGCGACTGGATCGTGACCGCGATGCGCGGGTCGCGCGAGCCCGGTCGTCCCTACCGGGCGGCGATCCTGGGCGTCATCGCCCTGGCCGTCCTGGGGGTCGTCCCGTTCGTGGGCACGATCGCCACGCTGTTCGGGTTCGGCGCCCTGCTCCTCGCCGCGTGGCACGTGCTACGGCCGGAGGCACCGGGCCTGGGCACCGCGAGCTCGATGCAGCCGTCACCCACCGCCGGCTGACCCCTTCGCACTGACGCCTGCGCCGGATCCCGGCGCAGGCGTTCTCGTATGTGTGACGGGTTCGGCATCCGGCCCTGCGAACCCTGATTCGAACACCGTTGAACGGTTTGCGGGGTCCCCATCGTCAGAAGAGCATGATCGGTTGGCGAACGACATCTATGGTGAGAGGCGTGGACGTGCCCGTACCGGTGGACGAGCTCCGTACCCGGACGTTCGACGCACACCTCGATCGGCAGGCCCTCGACCGCGCCTATCGGACCGCGTGCCTCATCCTGCTCGACACCGCCGACGCGGAGGACGCCACGCATGACGCCGTGCTGTCGGCCTGGCGGCGGTTTCCGGACCTCCGTGATCCGGCGCGGTTCGAGGCGTGGTTCGGGCGCATCCTGGTCAACGCCTGCCGTGACCGGATCCGGACGCGGCGCCGCCTCCCGATCTCGATCGAGGCCGTCCCGGTCGGCTCGCTCGACGAACGGCGAGGTTCCGACCCGGCCGACGCGGCTGTCGCCTCCGACGCCATCCGGCGGGCACTGCGGCACCTGGGCCCGGAGCACCGTGAGGCGATCGCGCTCCGCTACCTGGAGGACCTGACCGTCGACCAGATCGCGGAGCGCACGAGCACCCGCCCCGGGACGGTCAAGTCCCGGCTCCACTACGCGCTGCGCCACCTCCGCGAGAGCGTCGAGGCGGCAGAGGAGAGGAGCGCCCCCCGATGACGCGGAACCCGTCGGACCTCGATCCGTTCGAGCGCGAGATCCGGGAAGCGCTCGCCCGCGAAGCCGCGGATCCGGCACCGGAGCGGCTGGTGGCGCGCATCGCACGATCTCGCGCCGAGGTGCGGCCTTCGGCCTCGGGCCTGGCCGGTCTTCGCGCCGGGTTCCCGAATGGTCTGCGAGCTGCCCTTGCGCTCGGCGCCGGCCTGGCGACCGTCGTCGGGGTGGCGGCGTTCGTTGTCCTGGTCATGGCGGGAGGGACTCTCTTCCGGTCGCCCGGCCCGGGCACGGCGTCGATCCCGGTCGGTGCAAGCGCAGCGCCCAGCCCATCGGTCCCCGCCTCGGCGCCGGCAACCACGCCGGCCACCACGCCGTCCGCGACCCCGGCGCCCACGCCGGTCCTGACCTCGCCCCCGACGGCGCCGGCGGTGACCGCCTCGCCGGAGGTCCCCGGACCGGCGGTTGGGCCGGTGCCGTCCGACTTCGAGCCCGTGTCGGTCACGTTCGTCTCCGCGTCGCAGGGCTGGGTCCTGGGCACGACAACGTGCGCCGGTTCCCCGTGCGCCGCGATCGTCCGGACCACGGACGGCGGCCTGACGTGGCAACGAATCCCGGCTCCGGCCGCCCAAATCGCTTCGTCTGCGCGGGTGGGCTCCGGCGTGAGCGGGCTCCGGTTCGGCAGCGCCCTCGACGGCTGGGCGTTCGGGCCGGACCTGTGGGTCACCCATGACGGCGGCTCGACATGGCATCGCGAGGCGCTGCCCGGCGGCGGCAATTCGGTCCAGGTGATGGCCCTCGAGGCTGCTGCCCGCGTCGTCCATGTCGCCTTCTACGCGGGCGGCGGCGACACCATCGCGATCGCGTCGGGTCCCATCGATGGCGACGCCCTCCACCTCGCCCCGACCACCGTGCCCGTGGGTGCCGGCCCGGTGCCTGCGACGCAGATCGTGCTGCACGGATCGGCCGGGTGGCTCATCCAGGTCGACCGCGACGTGGTCGGGGGCGACCGCCTCGCGGGCGGGACGTGGCAGTCGTGGCAGCCGCCCTGCCTCGGCACGGCCGGACCGGCGTGGCTGGCTGCCTCGAGCGCCTCGGATCTCGCCGCGGCGTGCGACATCGGCGTGTGGTCAACACCGCAGGGCGTGCACCTGTTCACGTCTGCGGACGGCGGCGCGACGTTCACGCAACAGGCGGCCGCCATCCCGATCACGGGCCTCACCGGGATCGCCGTCGCGCCGTCCCACCCGACGATCGTGGCGGCGGGTAGCCTCGCGAGCGGAGGCGGGGCGCTGGTCGCCACGCTCGACGGCGGGAAGACGTGGGCGCAGGTGTACACCCTCCGGGGGGCCACGTTCACCGAGCTGGGCTTCACGACCGCGGAGCAGGGCGTCGCCATCGCCCGGATGGCGAACGGCAGGAGCCACCTGGTCATGACCCGGGACGGGGGCCGGACGTGGGCACCGGTCACCCTCGCCGGGGGCTGAGGACGACCGACCGCCCGGGTTCCCGGACTAGCGGATGATCCGCGCGCTCCCGCCGGACGCCACCCGCTCGACCTCCGCGCGCGTCGCCATCGACGTGTCGCCGGGCATGGTCATCGCCAGGGCCCCGTGGGCCGCCCCATACTCGACGGCCTCGGCCGGGCTCTTCCCCTCGAGCAACGCGCAGATCAGGCCGGACGCGAACGAGTCACCACCACCCACGCGGTCGAGGATCTCGAGGCCGGGGCGCTCCCGGGCCTGGTGGAAGCTCCCGTCGGCCCAGGCGATGGCGCTCCAGTCGTTCCGGCTCGCCGACGCGACGCCGCGCAGCGTCGTCGCGACCACCCGAAGGTTGGGGTAGGCACCCAGCACGCGCTCGATCATCCGCGCGAAGTTGGCCGGGTCGAGCGCGGTGAGGTTGGGGTCGAGGCCCTCGACCCCGAAGCCGAGGGCGGTCGCGAAGTCCTCCTCGTTGCCCAGCAGGACATCCACGCCCGCGACGAGCTCGCGGTTGACACGCCGGGCCGCCTCCGGCCCACCCACCCCGCGCCACAGCGACGGCCGGTAGTTGAGGTCATAGCTGACGACAGTCCCGTGCCCGCGGGCCGACGCGATCGCCTCGCGCGCGACCGCCGGCGTGGTCTCCGACAACGCCGCGAAGATGCCGCCCGTGTGGAACCAGCGGGCGCCTTCCTCGCCGAAGATCCGCGACCAGTCGATCTCGCCCGGCCGGAGCTGCGAGACGGCTGTGTGCCCCCGATCCGAGCAGGCGACCGCCGCCCGGACGCCGAAGCCGCGCTCGGCGAAGTAGAGGCCGTTGCGCGCCGCACGCCCGACGTCGTCGTAGGGGACCCACCGGACGTGGCGCAGGTCCACGCCGCCCTGGAGCATCAGGTCCTCCACCAGGCGGCCGACCGGATTGTCCGCGAGCGCCGTCACGATGGCGGTCCGCAACCCGAAGGTCCGCCGCAGGCCGCGCGCGACGTTGTACTCGCCCCCGCCCTCCCACGCCCGGAACTCCCGCGCCGTGTGGATGCGACCCTCCCCCGGGTCGAGCCGGAGCATCACCTCGCCCAGGCTCACCTCGTCCCAGGTCACCTCGTCCCGGGGCCGGATCGCGAGGCTCATCGGCATCGTCCCTCGTTCATCGCCTGGTCAGGCCAATACCCGGTCCAGGAACGCCTCGCCGAGCGAGCCGCTCCGCAGGGCCGAGCGGTAGACGTCCATTGTCAGGTGGACGCCGGTCTCGAGCGGCGTCTCCTCGTAGGCCCCCAGCGCCTCGACCATGGGACCGCCGTCGAACGCCGAAGGAAAGACCAGCGGCTGGTCGTCGAAGGTGATCCGGCCACGCGCGGCCGGCTCGAGCGCCTCGATCGTGCCGATGATCTCGTCCACCCCGAAGGCGGTGCCGCCGATGTTGTGGACCTGGGCGCCATCCCCTCCGGACCGGGCCGCGCGCACGAACGCCTTGGCAACGTCGTCCGCGAACTGGAACTGGTAGCGGCCGCCGAAGTTGATGTGGTAGGGCCGGCCGGCCGCGGCCGCGATCATGGCCAGCGTGGGCTTGGACGTCACGCCCTGGTCGCGGCCCGGGCCGTAGACCGAATGGGGCCTGAGCCCGATGCTCGAGATCCCGTGGTTCGCCCAGTAGACCCGGGCGCTCTGCTCGTTGGCCACCTTGTACACGCCGTAATGCGACGTGGGAAAGAGCTCGGCATCGGGGCCGAGGACCGGGTCCGGGTAGTGGCTGGCGGGCCCGTAGACGGCGGCGCTGCTCGCGTACACGAGCCGCTCGACCCCGAGGCGCCGGGCCAGCTCGAACATCGCGACCGTGCCGGCGACGTTGACCTGCGCGCCCTTGAGGGGATCGGCCGCGCAGAACGGGTACTGCATGGCCGCAAGGTGGACGATCCGGTTGATCTCGTTTCGCCGCGCCGCCGGCTCCACGGTCGTGAGATCCGAGATGTCCCCGGTCAGGAACGTGACCCGATCGAGCTCCGCGTCGGTCAGGATCAGCCTGAGGCGCTCGAACCGCCGCCCGGCGGTCAGCACGACGACGGGCACCGCCTCCCGGACGAGGTTCCGGACGACCCACGCGCCGATGCAGCCGGTGCCGCCGGTGACCAGGAACCGCTCGTCGGCCATCGGATCAGCCGACGACCTCGTAGCCCTGGACCACCATCTCTTGGTGGAGCGCCTTGAGCGCCGGCTGCAGGCCCTGGTGCACGTCCGACGTCCGCCAGCCGGCCGCGGTCTCGGCATCCTGGAACCGGAACACCATCTGGTAGCGGGTAGCGGATTCCGCCTCGCGCAGCAGGTCCATGCGCACGAAGCCCGGCGACGCCGCCATCGCGGGCCCGTACTCGTTGGCGATGAACTGCTCGAACGCGGCGGTCTTGTCCGGGTACACGCTGAAGGTGACGTGCCGTTCGATCACGTGGAGATCTCCGTGGGGTCGGGCTGGGGTGCGGGAACCGCGATAATTGGTCTTACCAGTTGACCACTATACCAGCCGAGTCTAGACTGTCTCGAGAGGGCAGAGGAGCGTCAGCCTGTTGGATCGAGATCCCCATCCCGCCACTCCCGACGTCGTGAATGCGGGCGCCGCGCTGGAGAGCCGGTTCACCGTCATCTCCAGGAGCACCCTCCCCGAGGAGGTCGCCAATCGCCTGCTCACCCTGATCCGCGAGCAGGAGCTGCGGCCGGGCGCCAAGCTGCCCGCCGAGCGGAACCTGGCCCGGATGATGGACGTCAGCCGGCCCGTCGTGCGTGAAGCGCTCCGGGCCCTCGCCCTGATGCGCGTCGTGGACATCCGCCCGGGCGACGGGACCTACATCACCTCGCTCGAACCGAGGCAGCTGATCGCCCATCTCGACTTCGCGTTTCCCAAGGACGGCGTCGCGCTGGTCCAGCTGCTCGAGGCGAGGCGGGTGGTCGAGGCCGGCAATGCGAGGCTGGCGGCCACCCGGGCAACGGACGAGGAGCTCGCCGCGTTCGCCGATCTGGTGGACTCGCTGGCGGGATGCATGGACGATCCAGACCGGTTCAGCGAGCTCGACATCGCGCTCCACACGGCGGTCTGCGCCGCAGCCGACAACTTCCTGCTTGCCCAGTTCATGAGCATCGTGAGCACCCTGGGCAAGGTGAGCCGGGAACGGACCGGCGGGCTGCGGGAGGTCCGGGAGGCGGCCCTGGTCGACCACCTTCGGATCCTCAAGGCCCTGCGGGCGCACGATCCAGACGCCGCGGAACGGGCCATGCTCAACCACCTCGATCACGTCGAGCAGGGGTTGCGGCCGACGATCGGGTCGGCCGGGACCCCGGCCCCCGGAGCCGCAGAGGCATCCTCGCCGGACGCATCGCGGGACGCGACCCGATGAACGTCAGTGGCACAGCGCGCCTCGACGCACCGCGCGCAGCGGTGTTCGCGGCGATCTGCGACCCGGACGTGCTGCTCGGCGTGATCCCGGGCTGCAGCGAGATCGAGCAGACGGGCGACGCGGAGTACCGCGGCCGGATCTCCCTGCGGCTCCCGGGTGTCGTCGGAACGTACCGGACCGTCGTCCGGCTGGTCGAGGCAGATGCCCCGTCCTACGGGCTGATTGAAGGCGAGGTCGCGGGCTCGCTGGGCACCATCACGGGACAGGCCACGTTCCGGCTGGCCGAGGCGGGGACCGGCACCACGATCGACTACGACGGCCGGGCCGTGATCGACGGGCCGCTGGCCAGGCTCGACAGCCGCTTCGTGGAGGGCCTGGCCGGATCACTCATCAAGCAGGGCCTGCACAACCTGAGCTCGCGGCTGCAGGAGCATCCGCCGGCCGGGGTCGCCATCGGTGGCCCACACCCCACCACGGAGACTCGAACGTGACTGTGACGAGCTATTTCCTGCCTCGATCGCTGCCGGAGGCGCTCGGCCTGCTCGACGAGCACGGCCCGGAGCTGCTGGTGATGGCGGGCGGAACCGTGGCGATGCCGCTGATCAACGAGGGGATCTCCCTGCCCGCCGCCGTGATGGGCCTGCGCCTGGCCGGCCTCGACCGGCTCGAGCGTGAGGGCGACACCCTGCGGATCGGGGCGACCGCGACCCTGACCCGGCTGCTCGACCAGGACACCATCCCGATGCTCCGCGAGGCCGCCCGAAACACGGCCGCCTGGTCGATCCGCAACATGGGCACCGTCGGTGGCAACCTGTTCACGCCGCCGCCGGGCGGCGACGTGGCCGTCGCCCTGCTGGCGCTCGACGCCAGCGTGTCGCTGGCCAGCCGTCGGGGCGTGCGAGTCATGCCGCTGGGCGAGTTCTTCACCGGCTTCATGACCAACGAGCTGGCGTCCGACGAGCTGCTGGCCGAGATCACCGTCCCGATCAGGAGCGACGAGACGGCGTATCTCAAGTTCGGACGCAAGCACGCCAACACGCCGGCGGTCGTGACCGTCGCCGTCCGCGTGGAGTGGGACGGGGACCGGGTTCACGACGCGCGCATCGCCCTGGGTGCCGTGGGCCCGCATCCCATCCGGGCCAGGCAGGCCGAGCAGCTCCTGGTCGGGAGCGACCTGGGCCCGGATGTGATCGCGTCCGCGGCTGTCGCGGCCGCGGAGGGCTCCGAGCCGTTCACGGACGGCATCGCGACCGACTGGTATCGGCGCCGGATGGCGCGCCTGTTCGTGGGCCGGGCACTGAACCAGCTGGCGTCGGGCGCCGGAAAGGCAGGTCGCTAGCATGGCATCGACGATCGTCACCTTCGAGCTGGGCGACCGCGAGGTGGAGGTCATGGTCAGACCCATGACCACCCTGCAGTCCGTCCTGCGCGATCAGCTGGGCTTCACGGCGACCAAGGAAGGGTGCCGCCAGGGTGGTTGCGGCAGCTGCACCGTGCTGGTCGACGGCGAGCCGATGCTGTCCTGCCTGCTGCCCGTGGAGGACATCGCGGGCCGGAGGGTCACGACGCTCGAGAGCCTCACCCCGGCCGATGGCCTGCACCCCGTCCAGGCGGCGTTCCTGGAGGCCAACGCATTCCAGTGCGGCTACTGCACGCCGGGCATGGTCATGATCTCCAAGGCGTTGCTCGACCACGATCCCGCGCCGGGCGAGGAGGCCATCCGGGAGGCGCTGACGGGCAACATCTGTCGCTGCACCGGGTACCGGCCGATCGTCGGAGCGGTCCACCGGGCAGCCGAGGCGCTGCACGGCAGCCAGCAGGAGCAGGCACGATGAGCGCCCACCTCAACGTCGTCGGCGAGTCGGTCGGCCGCAGCGACGGCGTCGGCCACGTCACAGGCCGCACGCAGTACTTCGGTGACCGGACGTTTCCCGGGATGCTCCACCTCAAGATGGTGCGCAGCCCGCTCCACCACGCACGGATCACGGGCATCGACCTGTCCGACGCGGAGCGCGTCCCCGGGTTCGTCCGCGCCCTGACCGCCGCGGACGTCCCGCACAACCTGTACACGATCCTGGGGCTCATCGGCGTGGAGCCCGAGGAGGAGTACGTCCTCGCCGAGGACCGCGTCCGGTTCAAGGGCGAGGCCATCGTCGCCATCCTGGCCGAGACGCCGGACGCCGCCCTGGAGGCCGTGTCGCGGGTCCACCTGGACCTCGAGGAGCTGCCCGCGGTGTTCGACGTCGAGGAGGCGCTCAAGCCGGGGGCCCCGATCGTCACGGCCTGGGGCAGCAACGCGTTCATGTACGAGGGCCACCCCTGCCGGCGCGTCCGATACGGGGACGTGGAGGCGGCGTTCGCCCGGGCCGACCACATCGTCGAGGGCGTCTACAACTCGAGCCCGATCGAGCACGCGCCGACCGAGACGACCGGGTGCATCGCGGTCCCGGACGGCAACGGCCGGTTCACCGTCTACACCAACACCCAGGCGCTCTACTTCAGCCTCGACAACACGGCGATCATCCTCCAGGTCCCGGCCAACCGGCTCCGGTTCGTGGGCGGCACGGTCGGCGGCGGCTTCGGCGGCAAGGTGGACGTCATCGTGGAGCCGATCGCGACGCTGGCCGCGATGAAGACCAACCGGCCGGTCCGGTTCGCGTACAGCCGGGCCGAGGAGATGCAGGTCTCGTCCACCCGGAGCGCGTGGCGCATCTACGTCAAGGACGGCGTGTCCCGCGACGGCCACATCATTGCCCGCCAGGTGACGAGCTACGCCGAATTCGGGCGCCTACAGTCGCCAGACCCCGTACGCGATCACCAAGCACGCCGCCAATGCCGCGGGGCCGTACGCCATCCCCAACGTCTCGATCGACGCCTACTGCGTGTTCACGAACCGCCAGCCCACCAGCGCGATGCGCGGCTTCGGCGTGACCATGGCGTCGTACGCGATCGAGGTCCAGATGGACCGGATCGCCGAGCGGGTCGGCGTCGATCCGTGGACGATCCGGTTCATCAACGCCTACCACAACGGCGACATCAAGCCGCATCGCAAGCCGGCCGAGGACGCCACCCTCATCGAGACCATGCAGGCGGCGGCCGCGCTCGTGGGCACCGAGCTCCCCGCGGAGCTCAAGGCGATGACGTCGGCACCCCGTGACGCCGCCGCCACCGATGGAGGTCGCGACTGATGGCCACGCTGCGCGGGACGGGCATCGCCGCCGTCAACTATCCGACCGGCATGAACCTTGGCGGCGACCCGTCGCAGGCCCTGATCCATGCCACCACCAGCGGATCGTTCGTGGTCTCGCTCTCGAGCGCGGATCTGGGGCAGGGGCTCCGCACCGTCATCGGGCAGATCGCCGCCGAGACCATGGGCGTCCCGTTCGACCAGATCGTCATCGACACCGGCGACACGGACACGGGGCCGCACTGCATGGGAACGTTCGCCAGCCGGGCGACCCACCGGGTGGGCAACGCGGTGATCGCCGCCGCCACCGAGGCGCGCCAGGCGCTGTTCGAGGTTGCGGCCGAGGAGCTTGAGGCCGCCGTCGAGGACCTCGAGACCGACGGGCACGGCAACGTGATCGTCAAGGGCGTCCCCTCCCGGTCGGTCAGGGTGGCGGACGTCGCCTCGAAGGCCCAGTTCGAGTATGGCCGGACGATCTCGGGACGCGGCAGCTTCATGAAGCCCAAGAGCCCGGTTGACCCGGAGACGGGCGCGATGGACCCGGACTCGACCGAGGCACACGCGTGCACCGTCGCCGAGGTGGAGGTGGACACGGAGACCGGCGTGGTCACGGTCCTGAGCATCAGGAGCGCCTACGAGGTGGGCCGCCAGGTCAACCCGGCGCTGGTCCAGGGCCAGATCGCCGGCGGCGCCTGGATGGGCATGTCCCACGCCCTGTACGAGACCACCGCTCCCTACTACCCGGCCCCGGACCACGGTCCCCGGGACTTCAGCACGTACCTGATGCCCGGCACGCTCGAGATGCCGGAGGTGGAGTCCGTCGTCCTGGAGGTCCCGTCGTCCAACGGTCCGTACGGCGTGAAGGGCCTGGGCGAGATGACCGCCAATTCGCCGATCCCGGCGATCGTGAACGCGATCTACCACGCGACCGGCGTGCGGATCGACGACCTCCCGGTCACGCCCGAGAAGATCCTGCGTGGCCTCGAGGCGAAGCGTTCCCAGCCCGACTGAGCAGGGAGATCCGATGGGCCAGATCACGACCTGGGACGAGTTCCCCACCGTCGAGTACGTCCCCGGCGTCTATCGCCAGGCCGTCTCGGGCGAGAAGACCATGCTCACCCGCATCGTCTACCGGGGCGGCGTGACGATCCCGGAGCACAGCCACGAGGCCGAGCAGCTGATGCTGGTCGAGCAGGGCCGGCTGTGGGCAAAGGTGGGCGACGAGGAATCCGAGGTGGGCCCGGGGTCGCTGCTGATCATCCCCTCGAACTGGATCCACGCGTTCCGCCAGCTGGGCGATGAGGACGTGGTGTTCTACGAGTGCTTCGCGCCGATCCGGCTCGAGTACCTGGTCGGGTTCAAGGGCCCGGACCCGTCCCTGGCCCAGATGAAGCGGGCGCCGGTCAGCCCCGGAGCAGGCGCCTGACCCCGGCCAGGACGAGCGCGCTCGTGAGGCCCGCCGCGAGCAGGAACCACGGGCTCGGGAGCTGGTCGATCGGCTCGTAGCGAGCGCCCGAGGGGCCGATCTCCAGGTAGCCCACCGGCACCGCGGCCGCTCCGCCGGCACCGGCGGACCGGGTGCCCGTCGCCTCCAGCTCGGCCCCGCCGAGCTGACCGCCACCGCCCCCGGCCGCGAAGAACCAGCGCAGCCGGGCGACGGGAACTACGGTGAGCTCGCCGCGCTCGATCGGATCGCCGAACACCGCCTGCACCCCGGACCGGCCCCCGACCCGGTCGATCAGCCGCTCCAGCAGGCGCTCGGTCGCGCCACCGTGCTCCGTCACGTGGCGGGCCTCGTCGATCACCGCTGCGCCTTCGCTTGTCATCCCGGTCGCCTCCCATCCGTGCTCGCCTACAGGCCGACGCTCGCCTGCATCATGCCGCCGTCGACCGTCACCGTGG
This sequence comes from uncultured Chloroflexia bacterium, assembly GCA_963732805.1. Classification (GTDB taxonomy): domain Bacteria; phylum Chloroflexota; class Limnocylindria; order Limnocylindrales; family CSP1-4; genus CAIXZV01. The sequence continues at coordinate 215,015 of CAVTAW010000001.1, read as the reverse complement.
ATGCCGTCGCATACGAGGATCGGTCGGACGCCAGGAAGGCGACGACCGCGGCGATCTCCTCGGGCTCCGCGACGCGGCCGAGCGGGATCGCCGCCTCGAGCTTCGCGCGCTGGACCGGGTCCGCCAGGGTCGCCTCGTCGATCGGCGTGTGCACCGCCCCCGGCGCCACGCCGACGACCGTGATCCCGTGCGGGGCCAGCTCCACCCCGGCCGTGCGCGTGAGCATCCGGACGCCGCCCTTCGCGGCGCAGTACGGCGCATTGCCGGGCATCGGCCAATCCTCGTGGATCGACGAGATGTTGATGATCCGGCCACCGCCACCCTGGGCGATCATCTGCCGGGCCGCCAGCTGGACGCCGAAGAACGCGCTCTTGAGGTCGACGCCGATGACGAGGTCGAACTGGTGCTCGGTCGTGTCGAGCACCGAGGTCCGCGTCTCCATGCCGGCGTTGTTGACCATGATGTCGAGGCGCCCGAAGGCAGCGACGGTCTGGTCCACCAGGGCGCCGATGTCGGTCACGCTGGCGACGTCCGCCTGCTGGGCCCGTGCCCGGCCGCCGGCGTCCGCGATCGCCTTGACGGTCGCGGCCGCGGCGTCCGCATCGCGGTGGAAGTTCACGGTCACGGCGGCGCCCTCGCGGGCCAGCTCCAGGGCGATCGCGTGGCCGATGCCGCTGTCCCCGCCGGTGACGATCGCGACCTTGTCCTTGAGCAGCACGTGGGGTTCCTCCTGTGGGGTCCTGGCGCGTCACCCAGAAGCGTCACCCGGATGATGACCCGAGTTGGCGATCGAGGCTGCGGGCTAGACTTGGGGCCGTGACGGGACACACAGGCAGGAGCGCGTCGTGACACTCCGCGTCGGGATCGTCGGCGCGGGCAACATCTTCGCGCGCGGCTACCTTCCCGCCCTGCGCCGGACCGATGCGATCCGGGTCACCGCCGTCACCGATCTCGATCCCGATGTCGCGGCCGCCGGCGCGGCGAACTTCGAGGGCGCGACAACAACGCCGACCCTCGAGGCGCTGCTCGCGCGAGACGACGTCGATGCCGTGTTCGTGCTCACGCCCACCGACACCCATGCCGCCCTGTCGATCGCGGCGCTGCAGGGCGGCAAGCACGTCCTGTGCGAGAAGCCGATCGCCCGCTCTGCCGACGACGCGCGGCACATGGCGGAGGCCGCGACGCGGACCGGACGGCGCCTGATGATCGGCCACACCCGGCGGTTCGACGAGCGCTGGACGACGATGGTCGACGCCGTGCGGGCGGGGCGGATCGGCGATCCGGTATACCTGTTCCGCTCGGAGCACGCCTGGAACGGCGCGCCGGACGGCGCCTGGCCGTGGCGCGACGAGCGCAGCGGGGGCGTCCTGTGGGACGTCGGCGTCCACGTCGCCGAGCTGTTCCACTGGTTCCTGGGCGAGCGACCGAGGGCGGCGTTCACCAAGCTGCTCCACGCCCGCGAGGAATCCCGGTCGGGCGGCGCGCCGGACGCCGCGGTCGTCACGTTCGATTTCGGGCCCAGCCGGCACGCGGTGCTCAGCGTGTCCTGGATCCACCCGCCCGGCTGGGGCACGTTCTACGCCACGACCGAGGTGGTGGGCACCGGGGGCAAGCTCGAGGCCTACGATCGGGACTCGCACCCGGCGGTGGTCGTGACCGGCACGGCGCTGGAGATCCCCCGGTATTCACCGCTGCTGTCGGCGACGGCGACCGCGTTCCAGGCGGAGATCGAGCACTTCGCGCTCGCGGTGGACCGCGGTATGCCGTTCACGATCTCGGTCGAGGACGCCATCACGGCCGTGGACATGATCGCCGCGGCTGAGCGGTCCGCGCGCACCGGCCGGCCCGAGGCCGTGACCCCGTGAGCGCCCGGCTGCGCATCGGGATCGTGGGCTTCGACCATCCGCACGTGCTGCAATTCGCGCCGATGCTGGCCGCGCGTCCCGACGCCACGCTCGAGTGGATCGCCGCCGACGGTCCCAACCGTGGCGCCGCCCAGGCGATGGCGGAGCAGCTGGGTGTGCGGTTCGTGCCGGAGCCCGGCGGCAACGTCGACGCCGCCTACATCGCGACCCGGCCGGGGGCGCATCTCGGGGTCGTCCGCCGGCTGGCGCCGGAGGGGATCCATCTCCTGGTGGACAAGCCGATCGCGCTCACGGCCGAGGACGGCCGGGCGATCCTCGACGAGGCGCACCGGGCCGGGATCCGCCTGATGGTCCCGTTCAACCCTCGCGGCCAGCTGGGGCCGCGCGCGGTCAAGGAACGGATCGACCAGGGCGAGCTGGGCGAGATCCGCCTGGTCCACGTGGTGAAGGTGGGCAAGGTCCCGCTGACGATCCCCGGGATCGACGCCTCGTGGCTGGTGGACCCGGCCGAGGCGCGGTTCGGCGGGTTCGGCGACATCGGCCTCCATGCGCTCGACGCGCTTCGCTGGCTGATCGGACGCGAGGCCGTGCGTGTCTATGCCCGGATCCACCGCGGGGTCCGGCCCGACCTGCGCGTGGACAGCATCGGAACCGCGACGATCGAGTGGGAGGGCGGGGCGATCTCCACCCTCACGGCCGGCTGGGCCAATCCCGACGGCTACCCGTTCTTCCTCGACGCCCGGTTCGAGGTCGTGGGATCGAAGGGCGCAGCCCGCGTGGATCACCCCTACCAGGAGATCCGGCTGGCCGATGCCACCCACGCGGAGCGGCTGGCCGCGGCCCGGACCGACGCGATCTGGAACCTGGACGGGTTCATCGACGCGGTGCGCCGGGACGTGGAGCCGCCGATCACCGGCGAGGATGGCCTGCGCGCCCTCGAGCTGCTGCTTGCCTGCTACCGGTCGTCCGAGCTGGGCGAGGAGGTCTCGACCGCGTAAGCCGGCGACGGCGCCGTGTCCACCGCCAGCGCCCGGCGCAGGTCGAGGTGCCGGAACTCGGGCAGGGCGAGCGCGATCGCGCCCGTGCCCAGCAGCGAGAGCAGGCCGCCCGAGACGACCGACAGGGCGGGACCGATGACCGCGGCGACGGCACTCGCCTCCGCATCGCCGATCCGCGGCCCGCCGGTCACCACCAGGATATGGATCGAGCTCACCCGGCCGCGCAGGTCGTCGGGCGTCAGCAGCTGGACGATGGTGCTGCGCAGGACCGCGCTGATCACGTCGGCCCCGGACGCGACCGCCAGGCACAGGAGGGCCAGCGGGAAGCTGAACGTCGAGAGGCCGAACCCGACGATCCCCAGGCTCCAGACGCCCACCGAGATCAGGACCGCCCGGCCGGGCCGGCGAACCGTCGTGGTCCATCCGCTGAGCAGGGCTGCGACGAGCGCTCCCAGCCCGGCTGCCGACGCCATCAGGCCGACGCCCGCCGGCCCGACCCGGAACACGTCGAGGGCGAGGGCCGGGAACAGCGAGCGAGGCGACCCGAACACCATCGCGTTGATGTCCACGATGAAGGTGGCCAGCACCTCCCGGCGGCGGCGCGCGAAGCGGAGGCCCGCCATCACCGCCCCGATGCTCGGACGGATCGCCCCCGGGGAGGGCGGGATCGGCGCGATCAGGAGCAGGGCAACGATGGCCGCCCCGAATGTGACCACGTCCACCAGGTACGCAGCGGTCACGCCGGCAGTGGCCAGGATGATCCCGCCCAGGGCTGGGCCGACCACCGCACTGGCGTTGAACACAAGCTGGTTGAGCGAGATCGCCGCGGTCAGCCGATGCGGCGGGACGAGCCGCGGGATCGCCGACGCCCGGGCCGGCTGGTCCACTGCCCCCAGGCCGGCGGCGACGAAGGCGATCGCGTAGATGGCGACGACCGGCGGGGCCGGCAGCAGCGCGAGCATCGCCAGGGCGAGGCTCGAGAGCGCGAGGCCGATCTGTGTCACCAGCAGCAGTCGCCGACGGTCCACGGCGTCGGCGACCGCGCCGCCGCCGAGCGCGAACACCAGGATCGGGACCAGCTGCACCAGCGACAGCGCCCCGACCGCGAGCAGGTCGCCGGTCAGCACGTAGACCTGATAGGGCAGGACGATGGCCGTGATCATCCGCCCGGCGGAGCTGATCGACTGGCCGGCCCACAGCAATCGGAAGTCGCGGTCGTGACGCAGGGGCGCCGGATCGACGAGCAACCCGCCCAGGCGGCGTCGGGGCTCGGGCGCAGGCGGGGTCATCGGTGGCATGGTGACACCCCCGGCAGGCGGCCGCGGAACGACACGCGTGCACAGGGTATGTCTAATACCCGATTCCTTCTGCGAGCACGTGGTAACGTTCGACACACGATGTACACCATCAAGGAAGCCTCAGCGCGCACCGGCGTGGGCGCTCCGCTCATCCGGGCCTGGGAGCGGCGCTACGGCGTGGTCAAGCCCGCCCGCACCGCGTCCGGCTACCGCCTGTACGACGAGGGCGCGCTGCGGGTGCTGCTCGCGATGCGCGCGCTGGTGGAATCGGGCTGGACGGCCTCCGAGGCCGCTCGGGCCATCGGCGCGGGCGAGGTGTCGGTGGACGAGGTCGTTGCGGACCCCCGGCACCCGCGGCTCCTCGACCTGACCGCGGACGACCACCGGGCACGGCTGGTCACGCGGTTCGTCGAGGCCGCCGCGGCGGCCTCCCCCACCGAGACCGAGGCCGTGCTGGACGAGGTCCTGGCGTCGGGTTCGTTCGAGGCGATCGTCGATGACCTGCTCATGCCGGCGACGGCCGCGCTGGGTGACGCGTGGGCAGCCGGCCGGCTGAGCGTCGCGGCGGAGCACGCGGCCAGCGCAGCGGTCGCGCGGCGGCTCTCGGCGATCTACCAGGCGGCGGGCGTGCCCGGCCGGGTGTCCGTCGTCGTGGGCCTGCCGCCGGGCGCCCGGCACGAGCTGGGTGCACTGGCCTTCGCCGCGGCGCTGCGCCGTCGTGGCGTGGGGGTGCTCTACCTTGGGCCGGACGTCACGGTGGACGGCTGGGTCGATGCCGTGGCCAGCTCCCGGGCGCGCGGCGTGGTGCTCGGCGCGATCACCGGGGCAGATGCCGAGTCAGCCGCGGCCGTCGTGGAGGCGCTCCGGCCGCTGGGGGTCCGGACGATCGCCATGGGCGGCGCGGCAGCAACGGCCGAGGCGGCGTCCCGGCTGGGAGTCGTGCCGCTGCCGAGCCGGATCGTGGATGCCGCGACCATGGTTGCCCAGACGGCCGGTCGCCGGGGCTGAACGGCCGAGGCGCGTCAGGCCCCGGGCGTCGGATCCGGCTGACCTGCCAGCGCGACGATCTCGTCCCACAATCGCGCCCTGTCCGCGGCCGACAGGCGGGTCGACGGGATGCGGTCGAACGGGCGGCGGCGATGGTCAAGGTACAGGCCGCCGCTGATCGTGCGGGCCTCGGGCCGGGTCGCCAGCCAGACAATGGTCTCCGCGCCCTGGGCCGGGGTCCGCAGCAGGGATCGCATCGCGCGATGAAACCCGGGTAGCGTGTCCGCCAGGCCCGGTGTGTCGGCCCAGCCCGGATGCATCGCCGCGAAGGCCACGCCATCGGTTCGGAGGCGTCGCGACCACTCCCGCATCAGGGCGACCTGCGCGCGCTTGGCGCGCGCGTAGGCGCGAGGGCCCGAGTACTCGCCCTCGGCGTACCCGAGGTCGTCGAGCGGCAGCGCCTGGGTGTACATGCCGCCCGACGTGACCGAGATCACCCGCGACCCTGGCGTCGCCCGGAGCAGCGGCAGCAGTCCCGTGACCAGCGCGAACGGCCCGACGACCATCACGGCCAGCGTGGCCTCGATCCCGTCCGGTCCGTCGCCGCGCGTGGGAAAGATCGCACCCGCGTTGTCCACGATCACGTCCAGCCGGGTCTCCGACGCCAGGATCCGGGCTGCCGCCGTCCGGACGGACCCGAGCGATCCCATGTCTGCCACGACCATCGGAAAGCGATCCTCGCCGTGCTCCGCGACCAGGTCGTCGCGAAGCCGGCCGAGCCGCTCCTCGCTGCGCCCGACCAGGATCACCCGCGCGCCCAGGTTCGCCAGCGCCTCTGCTGCCGCCCGCCCGAGACCGGATGTCGGTCCGGTCACGAGCACGGTCCGTCCATCGAGCGCACCGGCCGGCGCATCGGTCCAGCCGAACAGCCGTCGACGCACCGCGGGACCGATCCGGCTGAACGAGCCGACCACGGTCACCTCGAGGGCGTCGTCCAGCAGGGCGCGAACATCGATCCGCGGACCGCCGAACCGAGCCGCAGCCGGGCGGCCGCGGTCACCCGTCACGGCCGGAGCGTCCCGGCGAAGACCTGCCACGCGAGCAGGGACTTCGCCACCAGGCTCAGGAGCATGTACGCGCGCTCACCGTACAGGTAGTCCGACCAGCGCCCGATCTGCCGGTACTGCAGGATCATGTTGATCGCGAACACGTTGAAGCTGATGAACAGTGACACGAAGATCGCGATCACGAAGCCCGGGATGGCTGCCGCACCGGGCGCTGTCGCCGAGGTCCACAGCGCGATCGCGATCACCAGCCACGGGACCGCACCGGCGATGCACCCGAAGACGTAGTGGAGCCACTGGACCCGCGTCCGCCCCTCGTTCGCGGCCTCCATGCTCCAGCCGAACAGGTTCATCGCCGCATTGATGCCGAAGATTGCGACCAGCGTCCCGATCTCCTGGATGCCCGACAGCTGCGCGATGACCACGATCATCACGCTCGACGACAGCGCGTATTCGATCCAGCGGGCGGGGTTCTGGCCGCGGGCGAGGTGGCGTTCGTACCAGCCGCGGGCGGGGAACGCCAGGATCACGTGGGCAATCGCGCTGAGGAAGAAGAACGCCGCGACGGCCGGGCCGATGGGCAGGTCGAACAGCGGGCGCTGGGCCGGGTTGAGCGTCCTGGTTGCCTCGTCGAACGCCAGGTAGCTGCTGACCACGGGCGACGCGACGAGGGGGTCCTTCGCGAACGAGAGGGCGAGGATGGCGAGGCCCTGGACCGCGTGGAGGACGGCGAGGACGGCGTTCCAGCGGTGAAGGCTCTGGGCCTGCGGCCCCGGTATGGCTGCGGGCAGCCTGGCCTGGTACATCGGGTGGTTCCTCCGGGATTTCGACGAACCTGTTACATAGCGCCTTGACACGACGATGGCCTTTCGGCTATCGTGGCGCCTACATTGTACAAACACTAGACAGGTGGCGCAACCCGATGGCCCTGCTCAAGGAACAGATCAAGACACCGCTCGCCCGGGACGAGGCGTTCGCCTTCGTCGCCGACTTCGCCAACGCGGCGGATTGGGACCCGGGGGTGGCGACCGCCGAGCGCCTGACCCCGGGCCCGCTCTCGTCGGCGCGCGCTACCGCCTGGGCGTTCGCATGGGCGGTCGTGTCGCCCCCATGGAGTACGAGATCACGACGTTCGAGCCCGCCCGGCGGGTCGTGCTCACGGGGTCGGGCTCGGGCGTCGAGGCCGTCGACGACATCCGGTTCGAGGACACGCCCGGACGGCACCCGCATCGACTACACGGCGGACATCCGGCTGCGCGGCCTGATGCGGCTGGTCTCGCCGTTCGCGGGCGGCGCGTTCGCAGCGGATCGCGCGCGACGCGCGCGACGGCATGCAGCGCGCGCTCGACCAGCGCGCCGCGCAGCGCCTGAGCGGGGCACGGCATGGACATCGCCATCATCGGGTCGGGTGTCAGCGGCCTGACCGCCGCCTATGCGCTCCGACCGCGAGCACCGGGTCACCCTGTTCGAGCAGGACGCCGTCCCGGGCGGTCATGTCGCCACCGTCACAGTCGACGCGGCCGACGGCCCTGTCGCGGTCGACACCGGGTTCATCGTCTACAACGAGCGGACGTACCCGCGGTTCGTCGGGCCTGCTCGCCGAGCTCGGGCGTCGAGACGCAGCCAAGCGACATGTCGTTCGGATCCGCCTGCGACGCCTGCGGGATCGCGTACAGCTCGCGCGGCGCCCGCGGCTTCTTCCCGGACACGGCGCACGCTCGCGCGGCCGTCGCACTGGCGGATGCTGGCCGACGTCGCCCGCTTCTACCGCCACGCGCGCGAGACGCTGGACGCGCCCGCAGCGCAGCCGGGCGACGCTCGGTGCGTGGCTGGACGAGCGCCGCTACGGCCACGGCTTCCGGGAGCACTTCATCGTCCCGATCACCTCGGCCGTGTGGTCGACGGCGGCCGACCGGGTGCTCGAGTTCCCGGTCGACTACCTGCTCCACTTCCTCGACAACCACGGGCTGATCGGCTACGGCAACGCGCCCCAGTGGCGGGTCGTCCGGGGCGGCTCGAAGACCTACGTCGCGCGGCTCATCGCGGCGCTCCCGAGGGCGCCGTGCGGACCGGCAGCCCGGTGGTCCGGAGGTCACGCGTGACCCGTTCGGCGTCACCGTCCGGACCGCGCAGGGCGGGCACGAGCGGTTCGACGCGGTCGTGCATGGCCACCCATGCCGACGATGCGCTCCGCCTCCTCGCGACGCCGACGAGCGCGAGCGCCGCGTCCTGGGCGGGCTTCGAGTACTCCGACAACCAGGTGGTCCTGCACACGGACGCGGACATCCTGCCGGCGCAACCGGCGGGCCTGGGCATCGTGGAACGTCCACACCGCCGGATTGCCGCAGCCCGGCGATGCCCTCACCATGACCTACCACATGAACCGCCTGCAGTCGATCCCGGGGCCGGTCGACTACTGCGTCTCGCTCAACCCGGGCGACCGGATCCGCGCCGGACGGGTCATCCTCGAGCGGCGATGAGCCACCCGATGTACACGTTCGAGACGCTGCGGCACAGGAGGGCGTGCGCGACCTGCAGGGCCGGCGCACGCACGTGGTTCGCGGGGGCCCACCTCGGCTATGGGTTCCACGAGGACGGGTGCCGGTCGGGCTTCGAGGTCGCCGAGCTGATGGGCATGCGCCGACTGCGGAGGCCGCGGCATGAGGTCCCACCTGCTCGAGGGCAAGGTCCGACACCGCCGGTCGCGGCCCGTTCACCTACGGCCTGGAGCACGACGTCTGGTATGCCGCGCTCGACCTTGACGAGCTGGACGCAGTTGACGGCCGGCTTCGGCTGTTCCGGCCGAACCGTCGGGGCGTGGCCGCGTTCCGGGACGCGGACCACCTGCCGCAGCCGGCTCGCGACCTGCCGACGCGAGATCCGGGCCACCTGCGGGCCGAGGGCGAGCAGCCCGACGGCTGGCGGGTGACGCTGGTGACCAACCTGCGCGTGCTGGGCTACGTGTTCAACCCGGCCAGCTTCTTCCTCTGTCGCGATGAGACAGGCACACTGCGGCGTCGTGGTGGTCGAGGTCCACAACACGTTCGGCGAGCGGCACCTCTACACGCTCCGGCCCGGACGCGGCGCCTGGACGAGCGGATGGGCCGTTCACGCCGGCGATGGACAAGGCGTTCTTCGTGTCGCCGTTCATCAGCGTCGACGGCCGGTACTCGGTCCACGTGCGCGACGAGGCCGACGGGCTGCGCCTGGCGATCAACCTGCGCCAGGACGGTCGAGCCGCTCCTGAGCACGAGCCTGGTGCTCCGCCGGCGGCGGCTCACGGACCGCACGCTGCTGCGGGTGCTGCTGCGGTACCCGCTGGTGACCCACAAGACGATGGGCCTGATCCACTGGCACGCGCTCCGGCTGTGGCTGTCGAGGGGCGCCCTTCTACCGGCACGGCGATAGCGTGCAACCGGCGATGCACCCGACCGGGGCTGTCCGTTGAGCGCCGAGCTGACGGCCGATCGGTCCAGCGGATCGCGGTCGAGCCGTTCCGTGCCGCGCTCAGGCCGGATCATCGAGGACGCGGCGCGACGGTTCATGCTCGGCGCCGCGCGCCGGATCCGCGTCGGGCGGCTGACCGTCGTGCTGCCCGACGGCACGCGGCCGGGTGTATGGCGACCCGGCATCACCGCACGCCGGCGAGATCCAGGTCCATGACACCGCGGCCGCGCTGCGAATGCTGCTGGGCGGCGAGCATCGGCGCCGGCGAGGCGTACATGGACGGGCTGTGGTCCAGCCCGGACCTGCCGGCGCTGCTCAGGGTTGCCGCGCTCAACCGCGAGGCGCTGGCGCTTCCGCACGGCTGGTGGCGGCTGCCGCTCCGGCTGCCAGAAGACGCTCGCCCATCGGGCGCGCCGGAACACCATCTCCGGCAGCCGTCGGAACATCGAGGCCCACTACGACCTGGGCAACGACCTCTACCGGCTGTTCCTCGACGAGTCGATGACCTACTCGAGCGCCGTGTTCGCGACGCCGGACCAGTCGCTCGCTGATGCGCAGCGCAACAAGTACGCGGTGATCGCGGAGCGGGCAGGGCTGCGGGGCGGCGAGCACGTGCTCGAGATCGGCAGCGGCTGGGGCGGCTTCGCCCTGTACGCGGCAGGCGAGCTGGGCTGTCGGGTCACGACGATCACGGTGTCGCCCGCCCAGCACGAGCTCGCGACGGCGCGGGTTCGCGCGGCGGGCCTGGCGGACCGGGTCAGCGTGCAGCTTCGCGACTACCGGCAGATCGAGGGCACGTACGACGCGATCGTCTCGATCGAGATGCTGGAGGCCGTCGGCGCCGAGTACTTCGAAGCGTACTTCGAGGCGTGCGATCGCGCGCTCCGGCCCGGCGGACGGATGAGCCTCCAGGTCATCACGTTTCCCGACGTCGCGTACGAGCCGCAACGGCGAAGCGCCAACTGGATCCAGACCTACATCTTTCCCGGCGGCCTGCTCCCGTCGCTGGCCGAGATCGAGCGCTCCCTCCACGGTACCCACCTGCTCGTCCGGCGTGTCGAGGACATCGCGCCCTCGTACGTGCGCACGCTCCAGGCGTGGCGGCGCCGGTTCTTCGAGCAGGAGGAAGCGGTCCGGGCCCTGGGCTTCGATGATCGGTTCGTCCGGATGTGGGACTTCTATCTCTCGATCAGCGAGGCCGGCTTCGCCACCGGGATCACCCAGGACCTCCAGATCGTGCTCGAGAAGGGGCGCGGGCTGGGCTAGGCCGGATCGGCCGCCCCCGGTGCTCGCGGGCCGACATGTCCGCCACGGTCGTGTGGTTCCGCCGCGATCTGCGGCTGCACGACCATCCGGCCCTCACGGCAGCGCTCGCGGATGGGGGCCCCGTCGCGCCGCTGTTCGTCATGGACGAGCAGCTGCTGTCCGGTCGCCGGCGCTCGCCCAACCGGCTGTGGTTCCTGCGCGGCAGCGTCCTCGCGCTCGCGGAAGCGCTGGCGGTCAGGGGTGCCTTCCTGACCGTCCTACGCGGGGATCCGGCCGACGTGGTGCCGGCCTGGGCGGCGGCCATCGGCGCCCGCCGGGTGCTGGTGAGCCGGGACTACGTCCCGTACGGCCGCGCTCGGGACGCTGCAGTTGCCGAACGCCTGGCGGCGGCCGGGATCGAATGGGCGGCGCTGCCCGGCCAGCTGATCGCGGAGCCGGGTGCCGTCCTGACGGCGGCCGGCGGGTCGTTCCGCGTGTTCGGTCCGTTCCAGCGAGCGTGGGCGGCCGCCGATCGACGCCCGGTCCTCGCCGCGCCGGATCGGATCCAGGGCCTGCATGCCGGCGCTGCGGACCGCGCTGCGGACCGGGCTGCGGCGGGCGGCCTCCTGGCGCCCGTGGTTCCCACCGCGGACGAGGACCTGCTGCCACCCGCTGGGGAGCTTGCGGCCAGGGAGCGGCTGCACCGCTGGGCCGGGTCGCCCGCGCTTGACCGGTATGCCTCGGACCGGGACCGGCTGGACCTCGATGGGACATCCCGGCTGGGCGCCGACCTGCGCTTCGGGCTGCTGTCGCCGATCGAGGTCGCCGAACGCTGCGCGGGTCCGGGCGACGGGCGCCGGCGCTTCCTTGCCGAGCTCGCCTGGCGCGATTTCTACGCCCACCTCCTGTGGCATGAGCCGCGCGTCGCCCGGGAGTCGTTCCGCAGGGAGCTCGAGCCGGTCGCCTGGGAGCGCGATCCCGCGCTGATCGATGCCTGGCGCCGGGGGCACACCGGCTACCCGATCGTGGACGCCGCGATGCGCCAGCTTGCCGCGACCGGGTGGATGCACAACCGGGCACGGATGATCGTGGCCTCGTTCCTGACCAAGGACCTCGGGGTGGACTGGCGGATCGGCGAGCGGCACTTCATGGAGCACCTGGTGGATGGCGACCCGGCCAGCAACAACGGCGGCTGGCAATGGGCGGCGTCAACGGGCACGGATCCGCAGCCATGGTTCCGGGTGTTCAACCCCACCCGGCAGGGACTGCGGCATGACCCCGATGGCGTGTATGTCCGGCGCTGGGTCCCGGAGCTCGCCGGCCTGGCGGGCTCCGACGTCCACACGCCCTCACCGGGAGCCTATCGGCCGCCGATCGTGGACCACGCTCTGGCGCGGGCACGGGCGCTCGCCGCGTACCGGGCGGCGGGCCGGCGCGGCTGACGGGCTCAGCGGGCCCAGGCCTGCTCGAGCACCCGCAACGTGTTGCCGCCGATGGCCTTCGCGATCTCGTCGTCCGCGTACCCGTGCTTCACCAGCCAGCGGACGATGTTGGGGTACTCCCCGATGTTCTCGAGACCGACCACGTACTCGGGCACGATCGCGTCGTACTCGCTGTCACCGCTGGCCAGCAGCTGGCCCATCGGCAGCCCGTAGGACGCCGCGTGATCACCGAAGAAGGTGTCCGGCCCGAACGTGACATGGTCGATGCCTGCGAGGTCCACGCAGTACTCGAAATGGCGCATGAACGTCTCGATCGAGTGCTCCTGGAGGTTCGGGCGGACCATGGTGGTGCCGGGCGCCGCCTCGATCCCGATCACCCCGCCGCGCTCTGCACACGCCCGGATGACGTCATCCGGCTTGCACTTGCTGATCGGCCACAGCTCGCGAGCACCGGAGTGGCTGATGACCACCGGCGCGCGGCTGGCCCGGATCGTGTCCAGCGAGGTCCGGTCGCCTGCGTGCGAGACGTCGATCACGATCCCGAGACGGTTCATCCGCTCGACCGCCCGACGCCCGAATCCGGTGAGCCCGCCGTCGTTCGACTCCCGGCAGCCGGATCCCAGCGCGTTGCTCTCGCTGTAGGTGACGCCCAGCATCCGCACTCCCAAGCCGTACAGGACGTCGATGCGATCGAGCTCGTTCTCGATGGGGGTCGCTGCCTCCAGGGCGCTGATCACAGCCACCTGCCCCCCCTCGAACGCGCCGTGGATGTCGGCCACCGTCTCGCCCCGGACGACGAAGTCCTGGTGCGCCCAGTCGCTGTAGCGCATGCCCAGATCGTGGATGACGTCGCCCCACTTCCAGCCGCTGTTGCTGGTGATCGTGTTGACGCCATCGCCGAAGTTCTCGAACACCGCCGCGAGCCCGGAGCGCGCCAGGCCCTCGAACCCGGTTGCGACATGCGCCTCGCGGATCCATGCACCGGATTCGGTCATGTCGTCGGGGTTGACCTCGAGGTGGTCGTGGAGCGAGATCGCGGGATACGCCGCGAGCAGGTCCCAGGCCTTCGCCTCGTCCGCGTCGCTTACCTCGAGGACGAACGACGGGACGCGAGCGGTCTCGGAGGCGAGCCGGAACGGCCGGTAGTCGCGGCCCTGCTCCAGGTACGAGAACGAGCGGTAGCCGCGATACCGCAGCGGCCGCACGCGCGAGGCCTCGGGATCCACGTGACGCATCATCGACCAACCTCCTCGAACCCGACCGGCCGCCTACGGTAGGATCATCCTCCGACCTGGAACGCTTGACGCGATCAGGCCTGCGGAGGGAGTGCGTCGTGCCCAACGGAAGACCCAACATCGTCGTCCTGTGGGGCGATGACATCGGGTTCTGGAACCTCTCCTGCTACAGCGACGGGATGATGGGCTATCGAACGCCCAACATCGACCGACTCGCCGACGAAGGCATGCGGTTCACCGACGCGTACGGCGAGCAGAGCTGCACGGCGGGCCGCTCTGCGTTCATCACGGGCCAGAGCGTCTATCGCACCGGCCTCAGCAAGGTCGGCCTGCCAGGGGCAGCCGTCGGCCTCCAGGCTGAGGACCCCACCATTGCCGAGCTGCTCAAGCCCCTCGGCTACGCCACCGGCCAGTACGGCAAGAACCACTTCGGTGACCGGGACGAGTACCTGCCCACCGCCCACGGCTTCGACGAGTTCTTCGGCAACCTCTACCACCTCAACGCCGAGGAGGAGCCGGAGCACGACGACTACCCGGATCCGAAGGACTACCCGAACTTCCGCCAGAACTACGGGCCCCGCGGCGTCCTCCGCTGCCGGGCGAACGCCGACGGCACGCAGACGATCGAGGACACCGGTCCGCTCACGAAGAAGCGCATGGAGACGATCGACGAGGAGATCGTTGCCGGCGGGGTGGACTTCATCGAACGCAAGGCGGCCGAAGGCGTGCCGTTCTTCCTGTGGCTCAACACGACCCACATGCATTTCCGGACCCACCCCAAGCCCGAGAGCCGCGGCCAGGCAGGTCGCTGGCAGTCCGAGTACCACGACACGATGGTCGACCACGACCGGCACATCGGACAGGTCCTGGACACCCTGGACCGGCTTGGGCTCACGGACGACACGATCGTCATCTACTCGACTGACAACGGGCCGCACATGAACACCTGGCCGGACGGCGCCATGACCCCGTTCCGGAGCGAGAAGAACACCAACTGGGAGGGTGCGTTCCGAGTCCCCGAGATCATCCGCTGGCCGGCGAGGATCAAGCCACGGACGGTTTCGAACGAGATCATCAGCCACCTGGACTGGCTGCCGACCCTCGTTGCGGCCGCCGGCGACCCCGACATCAAGGACAAGCTGCTGGCGGGTCACGAGGCGAACGGCAGATCGTTCCGCGTCCACCTTGACGGCTACAACCAGCTCCCCTACCTGACCGGCGAAACCGAACGGGGACCGCGTACGGAGTTCTTCTACTTCAGCGACGATGGTGACCTGGTCGCCATGCGCTACGACAACTGGAAGCTGGTGTTCATGGAGCAGCGCCTGGCGGGCACCCTCCAGGTGTGGTTCGAACCGTTCGTGGCGCTGCGCGTGCCCAAGATGTACAACCTGCGGACCGACCCGTTCGAACGTGCGGACGTGACCTCAAACACCTACTGGGACTGGTTCCTGGATCGGATCTTCCTGGTCGTGCCGGCCCAGAAGATCGTGGCCGACTTCCTGGGGACGTTCCGGGAGTTCCCGCCCCGCCAGAAGGCGGCGAGCTTCACGATCGACCAGGTCCAGGCCAAGCTGGAGGCGGCCATCTCCAGCGGGCATTGACGCCGATGCCCGGTCCGCTCGCGTCCCGCCGGTTCGGGTAAGGTTCGAGCCATGAGCCCGTCGTCCCCGCGGGAGCTGCCCGTGCTGCAGGGGCTGCCCGTTGTGCAGGGCCTGCCCGTTGTGCAGGGGCCGCCCGCGCTGCAGGAGCTGCCCGCCGACCTCCCGCCCCAATTCCACGTGATGGCCAAGCCGACCGGGGCGATCTGCAACCTCGCGTGCACCTATTGCTTCTTCCTGGACAAGGAGGCGCTGTACCCGGGCGACGCGTCCAGGATGTCGGACGAGGTCCTGGACGCCTACACCAGGCAGCTGATCGAGGCGCACCGCAGCAACGAGGTGACGTTCGCCTGGCAGGGAGGCGAGCCGACGCTCATGGGGATCGACTTCTTCCGTCGTGCCGTCGACGTCCAGGAGCGATACCGGCGGCCGGGAATGCGGATCGAGAACACGCTCCAGACCAATGGGACGCGGATCGATACCGAGTGGGCAACCTTTCTCAAGGAACACGAGTTCCTGGTCGGGATCAGCATCGACGGCCCGCGCGAGCTGCACGACGCGTACCGCGTCAACAAGGGCGGTCAGCCCACCTGGGAAGCGGTGATGCGCGGGCTCCGCCTGATCCAGGCACACGGTGTCCAGTACAACGTGCTGACGACGGTGAACCGGATCAACGGCGATTACCCGCGCGAGGTCTACCACTTCCTGCGTGACGATGCGGGCACCGACTGGATGCAGTTCATCCCGGTGGTCGAGCGCCTCGACGACGCGGGACGTCCCGACCCGCACCGGGGCACGCAGGCGTCGGACCGGTCGGTTGGACCGGAGCAGCTGGGACGATTCCTGACCACGATCTTCGACGAGTGGGTGCGACGGGACGTGGGACGGGTGTTCGTCCAGACATTCGAGGCGGCGCTGCGCAACTGGTACGGGGCGGCGTCATCGGGCTTGTGCGTGTTCAACGAGACGTGTGGCAACGGGTTGGCCCTCGAGCACAACGGCGACCTGTACAGCTGCGACCACTTCGTCGACCCCGCGTTCCACCAGGGCAACATCCTGGAGACCTCGATGGCCGAGCTGGTGGCCGGCGAGCCGCAGCGCGCATTCGGGCTCGCCAAGCGGGACACGCTGCCCCGCCAGTGCCGGGAGTGCGAGGTCCAGTTCGCGTGCCACGGGGAATGCCCCAAGAACCGGTTCGCAGTCACCGACGACGGCGAGCCCGGGCTCAACTACCTGTGCGCGGGATATCGCTCGTTCTTCAATCACATCGACCGGCCGGCGAAGGCCATCGTCGGCCTGCTCAAGGCCGGGCGGCCGGCCGACGACGTGATGACCATGATGGCGCGTGACGACACGCTGCTGGCCCGCAGGATGTCCGCGGCCGGGCGCAACGACCCGTGCCCCTGCGGCAGCGGGCGCAAGGTGAAGCGCTGTCACGGACAGGACGACGCAACGCGACCACCGGACATGGCCACGATCCCCGTCGGCCGGCCCCGGGCTCCGGTGCGGGTCCTCGATGCCGCAGCAGACGGCCCGACGGGATCCGACTCGCCGGTGAGCCCCCAGGAAGGCTGATCCCCGCCCGGTTTCCGGCCTCGGTTCCGGCTCCCATTCCGGCCCCCGATTCCGGCCCCTCATCGCGGCCCTGACGCCCGGCGCGCGCCGCCTCATGGCCATCGCCAGCGCTTGGTAGCATTGCCTTCCAGCGATCTCCCGTCCTGCATGGAGTCACCCCGCTGGCACCTGATCTGGTGACCCTGGCCGCCCTCCTGGTGGCGATCGTCGCGGCGACGATGGCCGGCAGGCTGATCGGTCGTCTCATCCGGGACTGGCGCGATGAGCGCGTCGCACGATCCAGGCGTCGGGCGAACGGTGCCGCGGCGCCCTCTTCGATCGACACCGCTGCCGCCACCGCCGCTGCCGCAGCGATTGCCACGACGTCGCCCGCCGCCGCGTCGAGTCACCCACAGCCGACCGCCGGGGCCACCGTGCGTGCGGGCACCCCCGCGGACGGAGTCGGCACGCCGGCGGGCGGTGCGGGACCCGTCCCGCAGTCGGAGCTCGCCAGGCGGCTGAGCGGCTCCCCCCCACCCGTCGTCACCCGCATTCCGTCGTCCGCCTCGCCGGCCATGCAGGCCCGTGGCGGGGTCCCCATCGTGCTCGGGCCACTCGCTGCCGGGAGCTCCGCTGCCTCACCCGGGAAGCCCGCGACGCCCGGAGCGCCGGCGTCCGAGTCGATCGTCCGGCAGCCCCGGGACGTCCGCCGGCTCGCCAGGTCCGTGGAGATCATCGGCCTGTTCGCGTGCGTCGCGATCCTCGGCGTCGCCATCGGGGTTGCAGCCGGCACGCTGACGTCCGGCCCCCGCGGGGCCGTGCTGGACGCGACGGCCACGCCGGGTCCTTCCGAGACGGTCGTCCTGGCTCAATCCCCCGGGCCCACCGCGGGCTCACCGGGCGCGACGGTCAGCATCTCCTCACCGCCTCCAGCCGTGGCCACGGTCGGGACGACGCCGCATCCCGCGGTCGGCGGTTCCACGGCTCCCGGCGGGGGTGGGGGAACGGCGGCGACGCCGCTCCCGCGTCAGGGCACGACGGCCACGCCCGTCTCCGCGACGCCACCCGCGGGCCCGACCCAGGCGCCGGCGACCCCCACGCCTGCGCCGACACCCCGCCCCACCCCGACGCCCAGGCCCACGCCTACGCCTGCGCCCGCGCCTACACCCACGCCCGCACCGACGCCCACGCCCGCACCGACGCCCAGCCCGGCGCCTACGCTCAAGCCACCGACGGTCGCCTTCACGTCATCCGTTTCAGGGCTGACGGCCTCGTTCAACAACCACTCGAAGGGCGCCGATTCATGGACCTGGTTCTTTGGTGATGACTCGACATCGACGGCCCGGAAGCCGAACCATACCTACGCGGATGCCGGTACCTACACGGTGACGCTGACGGCCGTCGCGGCGAACGGCGCCAGTGCGAGCGTGTCGCACGACGTGACCGTCGGCGGCTGACGACCGCCTTGGACCCGCCGCGGGCGGGCCGCGTCCCACCCGTCGCGCGGGTTCCGATCCCGTCATATGCGCAGTCCCGTCCCGAGCGCCTCGTAGCGGAGCCTGCCGTCGTCGAGCACGAACGCGTCGAGCGCGAGGCCGTTGGGGTCCATCACCGCGAACTCCTCGTTCAGCCAGCCGAGGAACCCGCGATCCACGTCGGCCGGCAGCGAGACGAGGAGCTCCCGCATGGGCGCGATCAGGGTTTGCGGACGCGAGCCGAAGATGCGCTCGACCTCGTCCGGCAGCAGCACGAGGGTTGACGCGCATCCGACGCCAGACTGCAGGATGCGGACCGGCACCCCGTCCACCGAGTCCCGCAGCAGGTCCCTGGGGCGGATGGATCGGACGCGGTTGCGGACGTTGTCCAGCGCGGTCGCCACCAGGTCCGCCGGGCCGATCCGCCACGTCTCGAGCAGGGTCACCCCGACGACGAGGAACGCGGGCCCGATGTCGATCCCGAACCCGGTAGGGATGCCTGGTGGGAGCGTCACCCGGTACGGATCGCCGGTGCCCGGCGGCATCGGACGCCGGCGGGGAAGGATCGGGATCACGTTCGGCGCGAGCGTGGGCCAGTCGAGATCCGGGGGCAGGCCGCCCACGGCACGGAGCACGGCTTCCGGGCTTGCCTGCTCCATGCCGTTGCCCAGGTCGATGGTCCGGTAGTGCTTGCCGGCCTTCCGCTGCCGCCTGGCTCGCCGTCGCTCTCGCTCGTTCATGCGCTGAGATTGACCGACGAGCCTTACCCGCCGCGCAACCGCAGCTTGACGGCCGCTTATCCGGGCAGAGCAGCCTGTCCCGGCACCCGCGGGGACGGCCGGGCGCCCAGCCCCTATCGAACGATGCATGTCGTCCGGTGGACGGCATGCGGCATCGGGCCGTCGCACGGATCGAGGGGCACATTGAGGTGTCGCCTCGCGCGCGAGTAGCGTCCGCGATACCGGGCGAGGGCCCCCGGTCGATCGAGGTGTCTCCGATGGAGCTGAACGTCGTCCTGCCGCTCCTCTCATCCACGCTGAGCTTCGTGTTCGCCCTGTTCCTGCTGGACCAGTGGCTCGAGCGCCGGCGCGCCTATCAGCTGATCTGGACGATCGGGATGCTGTGGTACGGGATCTCGGCCGGTACCGAGTTCTGGGGCGGAGCGTTCGGCTGGAGCGAACCGCTGTACCGGGCCTGGTACCTGATCGGCGCCGTGTATGTGGCGGCCTGGCTGGGCCTGGGGACGATGTACCTGCTGGGCCGGACGCGGTTCGGCTACGGCGCGGCGTTCAGCGTCGTGCTGGCCGGCCTGTTCACCGTCCTGTCACAGGCCAGGGCGCAGTACACCGACACCGGGATCCTCCCGTTCGCCGCCTTCGGGATCGCGATCGTGGGCGCCGTCCTGATCTCGGTCGAGACCTATCGCGGCACCGGGCGATGGGCATGGATCGCCGGCGCCCTGGTTGCAGGCGGCTCGATCGCCGCAGTCCCGATCGTGCTCGCGGCGCAGATCCCGGCACCCGGGTACGCGCTCGATACCAGCGGCATTCCCGTGGGCACCGCGATGCCCGGGTCCGTCCGGCTGCTGACACCCCTGTTCAACGTCACGGGCGGGTTCGCGCTTGCACTGGGCGCCCTGTACAGCACCTACATGTTCATGCCCAAGCGGCGGCTGATCCGCTACGACCTCACGCGCACCCGGGGCGTCGGTCCGTTCCTGGCCAATCTCGCGATCGCGCCGGTCGCCATCGTGGTGAACCTGGTCATGTCCATCCCGGGGACCCTGGTCGCCTTGCTCGGTGGCAAGCTGCACAGCCGCGTTCCGGCCACGATCCTGCTCGCGATCGGTGGCTTCGTGCCCTCGCTGACCAGCGGCCTGTCCCGGTTCGGCGTCACCCAGACGTTCTTCCTGGGGGAGCTGCTGGGCGTGGTGTTCCTGTTTGCCGGCTTCCTGGTCTCGATCGAGGTGTTCCGCGAGATCCGGATCCCGTTCACGCGGCGCGTGCTGCGCGTCCGCCACGAGGCCGTGTAGCAGCCGGCCCTCAACCCTCGATGGGCCCGACCATTGTGACCTCGCGCGCCGGTGGCAGTGCGTCCGGCCGGCGGTTGGCGAGCACCGGGATCTGGCGGCGCGCCGCGACAGCCTCGTCCGGGTCAACGACCGCACGGATGATCGCCTGGTCCGATCCCGCCTGCGCCACCACGCGACCCCATGGATCCACGACCATCGAGTGGCCCCAGGCGGGAATGGCGCCCGGACCGCCACGTCCGCAGGCGGCGGCCGCCACGACCCAGGCCCCGTTCTCGATCGCCCGCGCCCGGAGCAGGACCTCCCAGTGGTCCCGCCCGGTTCGCTCGGTGAACACGGCCGGGACCGCAAGCACCGTCGCGCCCGCTGCGGCGAGGGCTCGATAGAGCTCGGGAAAGCGCAGGTCATAGCAGATCGACAGCCCCATCCCGATGCCGTCGAGCACCGCCACGACCGCCTCGTCGCCCGGCGTGACGCGCGCGGATTCGAGGTCCGATGGGCCGTCGTCCACCGAAATGTCGAACAGGTGCAGCTTCCGGTAGCGAGCCGCGAGACTCCCCGACCGATCGAACAGGACCGCGGTGTTCCAGGGCCGGGCCCGGTCCCGGGATCGCTCGGCGTGGGTCCCGGCGAGGACCCAGCAGCCCGACTCGCGGGCGATCGCGGCGAACGGTGCCGTGGTTGGGCCGGGGACTGCCCGGGCGGAAGCCCGAAAGCCGTCGTCCGTGCCGCGGTACTGGACGTACTCCGGGAGCACCACGAGATCGGACCCGGCGGCCGCCTCGCGGGCGAGCGCCGCTGCCCGGGCGATGTTGTCGTCGATGTCGTGACCCGCCTCGAGCTGGACGAGGGCGACCCGGAGCTTCGGCATGCGTCGAATGGTAGGGCGTCGGCCGACACGGACGACGCTCCCCCGCCGCCGCCGTTTGACCCGCCATCGTCCGCGGGACTACGCTCCGCCATGCTCCCTGATCCGATCGCGGGTTCGGGGTGCCCAACGCCGCATCGAGGAATCCTCCCCCGTGGAGAACGGACCTAGTCGCGCCGGCGCCCGCGCCGGCACCCCCGAGGTCTGCCCCGCCCGCTGACGGTAAGGGCCGGCGCCGATGCGCCGCGCCCGGCCACCCGGGTGTGGGCGACCCGCCCAACAGGTGGCCACCATGCGCTTCCTCAGCCAGTGCATCGGCCTGCCGGTTCGAGACCCGTCCGGCGAGCCCATCGGCACGATCGCCGACCTGATCGTCGCCATCGGTGACCGGTACCCGCCGGTGACCGGTCTCGTGGCGCGCACCGACCAGCGCCAGATCTTCCTGCCCTGGCGCAGCGTGGAGTCGCTCGATGACACGGGCGCGCGGCTGCGCGTGCGCACCATCGACATCGGCAAGTTCCGGCAGCGCCAGAACGAGATCCTGCTCAAGGCCGACCTGCTGGACAAGCAGATCGTGGACATCGAGGGCCGCAAGGTCATCCGGGTCAACGACGTGAGCCTGGACGAGATCGACCGCCGCCTGCGGGTCGTCGCCGTGGACGTCGGGGCGGCCGGCCTCCTGCGGCGCCTGGGAATCGAGGGCTCCTTCCGGACGATCGCGCGGAACCTGCGGGTCGCCGTTCCGGAGCGCTACATCGACTGGGAGGACGTCGACCCGCTCGAGAGCACCATCGCCAGCGTCCGGCTGCGCGTGCCGCACGCCAAGCTCGCCGAGCTCCATCCTGCTGACCTCGCCTCGATCATCGAGGAGCTCACGCCCCGCGATCGGCTCGGCGTCCTGGCCACCCTCGACGACGAGGCGCTGGCCGACGTGGTGGAGGAGATGGAGCCGGACACGCAGGTGGAGGTCATCGAGGACCTGGAGCCGGAACGCGCGGCCGACATCCTCGAGGAGATGAGCCCCGACGACGCTGCAGACCTCGTGGCCGACCTGTCGGACCGGAGCCGCGACGAGATCCTGGCCCTGATGGAGGTGGACGAGGCCGACGAGGTGCGCGACCTGCTGGCATTCCCCGAGGACTCGGCGGGCGGCCTCATGACGACCGAGTTCGTGGCGGTGCCCGCGACCCTGACGGCAGCCGAGACGATCGAGCGGCTGCGCGAGCTGGAACCCGATGCGGAGACGATCTACTACGTCTACGTCGTGGATGACGACGGGCGGCTGGTGGGCGTGCTCTCGCTCCGGGACCTGATCGTCGCGCGCCCGGACGCGGAGATCGCGGACGTGATGATCGACGAGCCGGTCGCGGTCGGCGTCCTGGAGCCGGCCGAGTCGGTGGCCGAGACCATCGCTCACTACAACCTGCTGGCCGTGCCGGCCGTGGACGACGAGGGCCGGCTGGTCGGGATCGTCACGGTGGACGATGCCATCGACACAGTGGCGCCGTCCGCCTGGCGGCGCCGCATGCCGCGGGTGTTCGCTCGCGCTGAGCGGGAGGGCGACGCTGCCGGCGAGCCGATGGCGGCCGTCGGGCGGCCCACGGGCAAGGAGCCGCGCAAGTGACGATCGGCCGGGGCCTGCGCGACGCGGTCGTTGCGCAGCGGGGCCGCGTTGCGTCGCGCCTGCCGGGTCTGCCGGTTCCCCGCCTGCGGGGCCGGTTCCGGCGACGCGGGCTGCTGGCATTCCTCGCCGTCATGGGCCCGGGGATCATCGCCGGCGTCGCCGGCAACGATGCCGGCGGCCTGACCACCTACTCCGTGATGGGCGCCGAGACGGGTCTCGGGCTGCTGTGGATCTTCCCCATCACGATCGTGATCCTGGCGATCGTCCAGGAGATGGTCGCGCGGCTGGGCGTCGTCACGGGGCAAGGGCTGTCCGATCTGATCCGCGAGCGGTTCGGCGTCCGCTGGACCGTGTTCGCGATGGCCGTCCTGCTGGTCGCGAACGTGGCCAACACGATCGCCAACCTGGCCGGAGCGGCCGCCGCGCTCGACATCTTCGGCGTCCCGAAGTGGCTCACCGTGCCGGTCGTCGCGATCGCGATCTGGGGCCTGGTGCTGTTCGCCAGCTACCGGAGCGTGGAGCGGGTGTTCCTCGCGGTGATGCTGGTGTTCCTCGCCTACCCGCTGGCGGCCGTCATGGCCACGCCCGACTGGACGCCCGTGATGCGCGCGTTCGTCACGCCGTCGCTCGACCTCGATCCCCGGACGCTGCTGCTGATGGTGGCGGTGGTCGGGACCACGATCACCCCGTACATGCAGTTCTACCTGCAGTCCGCGGTCGCCGAGAAGGGCATCGGCGAGGAGGAGCTTCGCCTCGAGCAGGCCGACGCCATCGTGGGCTCGGTATGGACCAACGTCATCGCCGTGTTCATCGTGGTTGCCACGGCTGCGGCGGTGGGCGTCGCCGGGGGGGCCACGATCGGCTCCGCGGCGGACGCGGCGCATGCGCTGGAGCCGGTCGCCGGGCCGTGGGCGGAGGCGCTGTTCGGGATCGGGCTGTTCGGGGCGTCCGTGCTCGCGGCGACGATCATGCCGATCTCGACGGCGTTCGTGATCTGTGAGGCCTTCGGCTGGGAGAGCGGCGTGGGCAAGCGGTTCGGCGACGCGCCGATCTTCTTCGGCATCTACACGTTCCTGCTGGCCCTGGGCGGGCTCGTGGTGCTGCTGGTGGCCGAGAGCGCGCTCGTCCCCATCATCGTGGGCAGCCAGAACCTCCAGGGCCTGCTGCTGCCGATCGTGCTGGTGTTCCTCGTCCTGCTCGTCAACGACCGCCGCCTGATGGGCGCGCACATCAACGGCCGCTGGGGCAACGTGCTCGCCTGGGGCGCCGTGGCCCTGGTGGTGGCGCTCAATGCCGTGCTGCTGGGCGTGACAGCGCTGGGTCTGGTGGGCGTACACCTGGGCTGAGGTGGGCCGGGCGAGACATCATGACGTCTTCCGCTCCGACCGGAACTGTCCCAGACTCCCGTCGATGGACCGGCGGCGCTGGCGCCCCGGACAGCGAGAGCGGAGACGTCCCCGATGAGCGAGCACACGTTCGGCCTGTCGACGATCGGCCAGATCCTGGTCCCCGTGCACGACGCGGAGCGAGCGACCGCGTTCTACCGCGATGTGCTGGGCATGCGCTTCCTGTTCGCGTTCCCCCACATGGCGTTCTTCGACGCCGACGGCGTACGGCTGTACCTGTCCGAGCCCGAATCGCCGAGTTCCGCGGCAAGGCCACGCTCTACTTCCGGGTCACCGACATCAACGTTGCGGTCGACGTGCTCGAGCGGCGTGGGGCAACCTTCGCCGAGCGACCGCACGTCGTCCGACGCGACGGGGCAACCGAGCTGTGGATGGCCTTCACGGCGGACCCGGACGCCAACAACATCGGGCTGATGAGCGAGGTTCGCCTCCCCGGCTGACGGGCACCTTCGGCGCTCCGCTCGCTGCTTCACCGCGCCTGCTCCCCATCGCCGCGCCTGCTCCCCGGTGCCAACCCCTGTCCCCGTTGCCAAGCCCTGCTCGCTGGGAGAGCGATCCAGCGGATTGCGCCTGCCCCCGGTGCCAAGCCCTGTCCCCGTTGCCACGTCCTGCTCCCTGTTGCCAGGCCCTGCTCCCCGGTGCGAGGCCCTGCTCGCCCGGAGAGCGATCCAGCGGATCTCGCCTGCTCCGATCACCTGGAACCGGCGGTTGGCACGCCCGGCGAGCGGGGCGGCGGTTTGGGCGACCCGGACCCGCTGGATGGCTCGCTGCGCGAGCAGCCCTCGCCCGGACCCGCTGGATGGCTCGCTGCGCGAGCAGCCCCGGGGGAGCGCCGGCGGAACCGAGGGGGAGCGCCGGCGGAACCCGTCGCGAGCGCCGGTGGAGCCGAGGGGGAGCGCCGTTGGAGCCCGTCGCGAGCGCCGGTGGAGCCCGTCACGAGCGCCGGTGGAGCCCTTCGCGAGCGCCGTTGGAGCCCGTCGCGAGCGCCGGTGGAGCCCTTCGCGAGCCCTCGTGGGCCCGGGACGCACCCGCTCTTCAGCCGGCTGCAGCGCGCCCGGCGACCTCCCGTCTGCGCCCTGCCAGGAACACGCGCTCGGGCTCGTTGGCGGCCAGCTCCAGGGCGCGGCCATATGCCTCGGCGGCTTCACCCCACCGCTCCAGCCGCCGGAGCAGATCAGCCCGGGTGGCGTGGAAGAACCGGTACTCCCCCATCGACGGGTCGGCGGACAGCTCGTCGACGGCACGCAGACCAGCGGCCGCCCCCGCGACCTGCGCCAGCGCCACTGCCCGATTGAGCGAGACGACGGGTGACGGCGACACACGTGCGAGGACCTCGTACAGGCCGAAGATCTGGGGCCAGTCTGTGTCGGCCTGCGTGGCGGCCTCGTCGTGGACGGCTGCGATCGCGGCCTGCAACTGGTACGGTCCCACGCGCCCCAGGCGCAGTGCCCGCGTCACGAGCTCCCGTCCCTCCGCGATCGCTGCGGGGTCCCACTGGCCCCGGTCCTGCTCCTCGAGGCGGATGAGCTCGCCGCCCGGCCCCTCCCGCGCAGGTCGCCGGGCATCGGTCAGCAGCAGCAGAGCCAGCAGCCCGAGCACCTCCGGCTCGCCCGGCAGCAGCGCTGCCACCACCCGGGTCAGCCGGATGCCCTCAGCGCACAGCTCGCGCCGGATCAGGGCCTCCCCGGACGTCGCGTCGTATCCCTCGTTGAACACGAGGTACAGCACACGCAGGACGGCATCCAGCCGGTCCGCCAGACGGTCTGGCGCTGGCACCTCGTACGAGATCCCTGCCTCGCGGATCTTGCGCTTGGCCCGCACGAGCCGCTGGGCGAGGGTGGCCTCCGGGACGAGGAACGCGCGCGCGATCTCGGGTGTCGTCAGGCCGCCCAGGGTGCGCAGCGTCAATGCGACCGACGCTTCCGGGGCAAGCGCCGGGTGGCAGCAGGTGAAGATGAGCCGGAGCTGGTCGTCGGGGATCGGCTGCATCTCGTCCTCCGCCGCGGCGAGCAACGCCGCCTCCCGCTGCTGTGCATCGAACTCCGCGTTGCGTGCCAGCGTCTGTGCCTTCTCGGCGAACCGCTGCGCTCGACGCAGCCGGTCGACGGCGCGGTTGCGGGCGGTCGTCGTGATCCAGGCACCAGGGTTGACGGGGACCCCGTCGGCCGGCCATCGCTCGAGCGCCGTCAGGTAGGCATCCGCGACCGCTTCCTCGGCCAGGTCGAAGCTGCCGAGGACCCGGATCAGCGTCGCGACCGCGCGACCGTGCTGCTCGCGGAAGACCCGGCCGACCGCCTCACGAGCATCCGATTCCGATCCCACCGCGCCGATCAGCCGAACTCCAGGATGGGGCGGATCTCGATCTTGCCGAACCGGGCACCGGGGATCCGAGCCGCGACGTCGATCGCGGCGTCGAGGTCCCGAGCGTCGACCAGGTAGTAGCCGCCGAGATGCTCCTTGGTCTCGGCGAACGGCCCATCGGTGACGATCCGGGTGCCTTCACGCACGGAAACCGTGGTCGCATCGGACACGGGCTGGAGTGCCTCGCCACCGAGGTACTGGCCACTTTCGCGGAGCCAATCCGTGAACGCGTTGTACTCGCCCATCATCGCGGCCTGCTCCGCCTCACTGGGCATGACCGCCGGTGGCTCCTCGTAGATCAGCAGCAGGTAGCGCATCGTCGCTGGATTCCTCCACGTGACGCTTCCGGGTCATCCGGGCGGCCCGGTCATCCTAGCGACGAACGGCTCGCCCGGGAATCGACAGTCCCGCTGACCCGACTCGTGGACCGGACTCGTGGACCGGCGCGAACCGTCCGTGCGCCACTGGCGCAGCGGCGGCCGGCCCGGCAGGGTGGAAGCATGACGACGCACGCCGGGCACCCGCGCGACATCCTCGCTCCCGGCTGCCGCGACGCGGCGCTCGTCGTCTGGGGCACCGTCAACGCCGTCAACGTGCTCCAGGCCGTCGGGTTCGCCAGCCGCCCCTACGCCCCGTCGGTCAACCCCGCCCTCGGGCTGGTGATCGCCGCACTGGCCGTGCCCGCGACCTGGGCGCTGATCGTGTTCGTCCGGCACGGCGCCGGGTGGCGACACATCGCCGGCCCTGCCGCATTCGACGTGTTCGTGGTCCTGATGCTGTGGGTCGATCACGTTGCCCGCATCGAGTGGCGTGATCCGGTCGTCCCGGCGATCCAGGTGCCGTACCTCACGCTGTTCTTCGGCGGCATCCTGCTGATGGGCCTGCCCATGTTCCGAATCGATCGGCGCCGGTGGGCCGTGACCGTCGCGACCACGACGGCGCTGCTCGTCGCGATGCTGTTCGCGACGGCCATGGGCGCGGGCTGAAGCAAGCCCCGTCGCTCGTTCGTCCGGGCCGCCGCGCCCGCACCCGAAGGCACGTCGCTCGTCCCGCGCACCAGGGCGGCTCGGCGCCACGCTCCGGGCCACCGGTGCCGCTTGCCCCGCGCCGCTAGCATCTGGGGATGCCCACCCGGAAGGAGATCCTCGAGATCGGGGGTCGCGAGGTCACGATCAGCAACCCGGACAAGGTCTACTTCCCGGTTCCCGGCCACACCAAGCTCGATCTCGTGCGCTACTTCCTCGCCGTCGCCGATGGGGCCCTCGCGGGTGTGCGCGGTCGGCCGATGGCGCTCAAGCGCTTCGTCGACGGGATCGATGCGGAGCCTTTCTTCCAGAAGCGGGCGCCCGAGAACCGCCCCGAATGGATGCGCGTCGCGACGCTCACGTTCCCGTCAGGCCGGACCGCAGACGAGATCGTGGTGGATGAGGCCGCGGGCCTGGCCTGGGTCGCCAACCTCGGCTGCATCGACCTCAACCCGCACCCCGTCCGGGCCGAGGACCTGGACCATCCCGATGAGCTGCGCGTGGACCTCGATCCAGTCCCCGGCGTCCCATGGTCGCAGGTACGGGACGTTGCCCTGGTCGTCCGCGAATCGCTCGAGGCCGTCGGCCTGACCGGCTGGCCCAAGACGTCCGGCTCCCGCGGCATCCACGTCAATGTCCGGATCGAGCCGCGCTGGACGTATCCGCAGGTCCGCCGCGCCGCGCTCGCCCTGGCCCGCGACGTGGAGCAGCGGGCACCGTCGATCGCCACCTCCAAGTGGTGGAAGGAGGAACGCCACGGGGTGTTCCTCGACTACAACCAGAACGCGAAGGACCGGACGGTGGCGTCGGCCTATTCGGTGCGGCCGCTCCCCGATGCCCGGGTGTCGTTCCCGCTGCGCTGGGACGAGGTGGCCGAGGTCGTGGCCGAGGACTTCACCCTGGCGACGGTCCCGGCCATCTTTGCAGGGCGGGGAGACGCGGGCGCCGGGATCGACGAGGCCGTCGGCTCGCTCGAGGCGCTGCTGGAGCTCAGCGCGAGGCACGAGGCCGAGGGCCTGGGCGATGCGCCATGGCCCCCCAACTACGCGAAGCAGGCGGGTGAGCCACCGCGGGTGCAGCCCTCGCGCAAGCGGCGTCCCGATTCCGAGTACCAGGGCCGGGGCCGAGACGGGGGCCCGCCGCCGGAGATCGCGGCCGAACGCGCCGCGGCAGTCGCGGCCGGCGACCCCAACGCCGGGCTGCCAACGGACTGGGTCGGCACGCGACCGACGCCCACCGGGCGCCGGAGGTCGAGCATCCCCGTGATCGAGGTCGCAAGAGCGGCGACGAAGGCCGAGGTCAACGCGGGCCTCGACCGATGGAAGGCCCGGCACCCCGAGGCGGCGGCGCACCTGGAACCAGCCGACATCCTTACCGACGGCATGCGCGGCCGGGCGTACGTCTGGTACCGGCTGCGGGTCAACCTGGTCCACGTACCCGAGGAGCTACGTCCGCCGCAGGAGCCGCTGGACCCGGACTACAACCCATGGGAGGGGTACGAGTGGCCGGACCAGAGCGGCCAGGCCCAGCGCGCGCCACGGCGGAAGGCCGCGCCGTCCGGGTGATGGCGACGTCCGGGTGATGGCGACGTCCGCCACCCGTCGGGGGCCACGCCCGTGAACGCCGACGAGCGCGCGACGCTCGAGCACGAGAACTGGATTGCGTACCTGACGGGCGTTGCGCGATGCGCCCCTGCGGCGAGCGTGCACCGCCGCGGTGGCGTGGTGACCATCCTGAGCGACATCCCGTTCGACTGGTTCAACCAGGTGCTCATCGAGAAGCCGGACGCGATCGCACAAGACCTTGAGGCCGAGGTGGAGGCGGGCCTCGGCCACGCCGGCTTCGTCGTCCGCCTGCGGGATGGCGTCGATGATCGCTTCATCCCGACGCTGACCCGGGCAGGGCTCGTCGCCGCGGGCGAGGCGACTGCCACGCCGGGCATGGTGCTCTTCCCGATCGACCTTGCCGCCATCGCGGGCGTGACCGCGCCGCGCCGCCTGCCGGGCTTCGAGATCCGGGAAATCCGGGAGGCCCAGGGCATCGACGAGCACCGCGAGGTGGTGACGGAAGGGTTCGGCTCCAGACCCGAGGTGGCGTTCGGCACGACGTGTGCGGGTCTCCTCGACCGCCCGGAGTGCGTGGTGTACGTCGGCTACGAGGAGGACACCCCCGTCGCGTCCGGGCTCGGCTGGCGAACCGGGCGGACGATCGGGGTGTACGCGATCGCGACGATCGCGATCGCGCGGCGGCGCGGCTACGGGGCTGCGATGACCGCTCGCGTCGTCGCGGACGGGCTGGCGGCGGGCTGCGACGTCGCGATCCTCCAGGCGAGCGAGCTTGGCCGGCCGATCTACGAGCGACTGGGATTCCGGGTCGACGTCCGCTATTCGGCCTGGATCCCCTCACGTCCCTGAGCCGCCGGCCGCTCGGGCGTGGCGCCAATGCAGACCGGCAAGCCGGTCCCGCGGCTCGCCGCTACCCATTCACCTCCGGTGCCAGCCAGCCCTTGTCCGACGCCAGTCGTGCCGCCTCGGCGCGGTTGCGCGCCCCGGTCTTCTGGCGTGTCACGGTCGGTCGGGCGGCACCTGGCCGAAGATGCGGGCGAGCTCGAACGGCGCCGTCGTCTCCAGCTGATCGTAGCGACACGCCTCGGGCG
The DNA here is from genome assembly GCA_963732805.1 of uncultured Chloroflexia bacterium. Taxonomy (GTDB): domain Bacteria; phylum Chloroflexota; class Limnocylindria; order Limnocylindrales; family CSP1-4; genus CAIXZV01. The sequence goes on along the minus strand of CAVTAW010000001.1, from coordinate 184,835 downwards.
GCTTGTCCGGGCGCCAGCGGCGGAACGTCGTCGCGTGCCGGAAGCGGTCGCCCTGCAGGTGGTCATAGGCGACCTCCGCGACGCGCTCGGCCCGCAGCGGCTCCCAGGACAGGTCCTTGCCCCGGTTCCAGCGTGAGGTGGCACCCGGCAGCCGCTGGCCCGAGGCGTCGGCGGAGCCGTAGCCGGCCCACTCGGCCCACTCGGCCCACGGGTGCTCGTCGAGCGCATGCTCGCGCAACGGCGCCAGCTCCTCGACCAGCGTGGCACGGCGATCCCAGGTGAACGACGAGGTGATGCCCACGTGATGGAGCCTGCCCTCGTCGTCGAACAGCCCCAGCAGCAGCGACCCGACGTGGGTGCCGGGCCCGTTCTTGTGCCACCGGAAGCCGGCGACCACGCAGTCCGCGGTTCGCTCGTGCTTGATCTTGAGCATCGCCCGCTTGCCCGGCTGGTACACGCCGTCCAGCCGCTTGGCCACGACCCCATCCAGTCCCGCGCCTTCGAACCGGTCGAACCAGTCCGCGGCCATCGCCCGATCCCGTGTGGCCGGCGTCAGGTGGAGGGGCGGCTCCACGCCCGCAAGCGCGACCTCCAGCCGGGCACGGCGCTCCCCCTGGGGCACGGACCGCAGATCCTCGTCGCCCAGGGCCAGCAGGTCCCAGGCCACGAACGAGGCCGGCGTCTCGGCCGCGAGCATCCGGACGCGGGAGGCCGCCGGGTGGATGCGCAGCAGCAGGGACTCGAAGTCGAGCGCGCCCTCGCGAGCGATCACGACCTCTCCGTCGAGCACGCACCGCCGCGGCAGCTGCGCGCGGAACGGTGCGGCCAGCTCCGGGAAGTAGCGGTCCAGCGGCTTGAGGTCACGGCTCTGCGTGTACACCTCGTCGCCGTCGCGGAAGACCAGCGCCCGGAACCCGTCCCACTTGGGCTCGTACAGCCACCCGTCGCCGTCGGGCAGACCATCGCTCGCCTTGGCCAGCATGGGCTCGACCGGGGGTTCGACGGGGAGACGCATGGGCGCACGATACCGTGCCCGCGGTCGTCCGCGGTCGTCCGCGATCGCGGGCTGTCGTCCGCGATCGCCCGGGATGTCGCTTACGGGTCATCACGGAACGACCGGCAGGGCGCAGCCGCGCACGATTCCGGGTGCGAGGTCGGAACCTGGCGGCGACCGGGAGCGTCCCCGCAGCGTCGCGAGGAACGCGGTTCCGGGGCACGGACCCGTGCCCCCACGGAGGTGCGTCATGGGGGTCCAGGAACATCACAGACGAACGCTCACGCTGCCGGCCACGCTGCTGCTGGCGGTCGTGCCCATGGTGCTCGTCGCGTGCGGCAGCAGCGCCACCATCATGAGCACCGTGGGCAGCTCGGTCGGCGACGGGGGCTCGACGAGCTCCCAGGCGCAGCCTGAGCCCGCCGCGAGTGCCGCGTCGAGTGCCGCGCCGGCCTTGTCGGACGAGCAGCGCCAGCTCGCCGGCAGCGGGTCCGAGGGCTACGTGCCCGCGATCCCGCGCGACGACCTCAAGATCGTCTACACGGGCTCGATCCAGCTGGTCGTCTCCGACCTGCCGACAGCGCTTGCCCGCGCCAAGGCCGCGGTGCTTGCCGTCGGCGGCTACATCGGGGCGTCCCAGGAGTCGAACGACGGCGACAAGCCGGTCGCCACGATCACCTACCGCATTCCGGCCAGCCGCTGGGAGGACGCGATTGGCGACCTGCGCGACCTGTCCACGAAGGTTGTCGCCGAGCAGACCCAGGCCTCGGAAGTGGGCGGCCAGCTGGTCGATCTCGATGCCCGGATCCGGAACCTGCAGGCGAGCGAGGCGTCGCTGCAGGAGATCGCGAAGGGAACCGGCAAGATCAGCGACCTGCTCGACGTGGAGGCGCAGCTGACTGACGTCCGTGGCCAGATCGAGCAGCTCCAAGGGCAGCAGGCCCAGCTCAGCGACCAGGTCGCCTACGGGACGATGGTGGCCACGTTCGGGCTGGAGGTCCAGCAGGTCGTGGAGACCGCCAAGGGCTGGAACCCGGCCGACGACGTGGACGGGGCGACGGCCACCCTGATCGGCGCCGGCCAGACCATCGTCAGCGGCGCGATCTGGTTCGGGATCGTGTGGCTGCCGGGGATCCTGGTCGTGGTGATCCTGGCCGCGATCACGGTCCGGCTGGTCCGGCGACTGCTGCCGGCGATGCGCCCGGCAGATCCCATCGCCGGCTGGCACGAGGGCTGACGGCCCGGCAGCGCGCCGGCAGCGCCGGGAACGCATCGGGATGGCGGAGCGTGGGGCGCCCCCGCCTGGCGACCCCACGCTCGGTGATGTGCGGCGGTGCGCGAGGCCGCTCGGGCGCGGCCTCGGCGTCCCTCAGGAAGCCTCGTACGGCACGTAGTCCGGCTGCCACATCGCGGCTCGCACCGCGGCTGGGATCTGCTCCGGCGGGAACCGGCGACCGACCCCCAGCTCGCCCAGGTGGGCGACCAGCGCGATCGCGATCTCTCGCGCGACCGTGCGCAGCTCACCGATCGGCGGGAACAGCCCGCCGGACGCGAGGATGTCGGGTGTCGCCAGCTCGGCCAACCGCCTGGCGGCCACGAGGAACGCCGACTCGGGCAGGATCCGCGCCTCGCTCACGATCGCCCCGAGGCCGATCCCCGGGAAGACGTACGCGTTGTTCGCTTGGGGGATCCGGCGGGCGACCCCGCCGATCTCCACTGGCGGGAACGGGCTGCCGGTGGCCACGATGGCTCGACCGTCGGTCCAGGCGAGGATGTCCGCGGGGCGGGCCTCGGTGTTCGCGGTCGGGTTCGAGAGCGGCAGGATGATCGGACGCTCGGCCGTCCTGGCCATCGCCCGGATCATCGGCTCCGTGAACGCGCCCCCGAGGCCGGTGGTGCCCAGCAGGACGGTCGGGTGGAACGCCTCCACCACGGCGGGCAGCTCATGGTAGGCCCCCGGATCGAGCCCCAGGTCGGAGACGACCTCTCGCGACAGCGCCGCGTCCCGCTTGTCCTCGTCGAGCTGCGCCCGCCCGGCCACCAGCAGGCCGTGCGAGTCGAGCACCGCAATCGCACCCGCGGCGTCCTGCTCGCTTCGCCCTTCGTCCACCATGGCGACCCGGAGCAGCCGGGCGATCCCGGTCCCCGCGGCGCCGGCACCGGCCAGCACGACCCGGGCGTCCACCAGCGACTGACCCGAGGCTCGCAGAGCGGTGAGGATCGCCCCCAGGGCGATCGCCGCCGTGCCCTGGATGTCGTCGTTGAAGCTGCAGACCCAGTTCCGGTAGCGCTCCAGGAGCCGGATCGCGTTGTGCTGCTTGAAGTCCTCCCACTGGAGCACCGCCCGCGGGTGAACCTCGCGGACGCCGGCCACGAAGGCCTCCACGACCGCGTCGTAGGCGACGCCGCGCAGCCGCGGATGCCGCCAGCCCACGTACAGCGGATCCGCGAGCAGCTCCTCGCGATCCGTGCCCACGTCGAGCGAGACGGGCAGCGTCAGGCCTGGGTGGATCCCGGCGCTTGCCGAGTACAGTGCGAGCTTGCCGATCGGAATGCCCATCCCCCCGGCACCCTGGTCGCCCAGTCCCAGGATCCGCTCGTTGTCGGTCACCACGATCAGGCGGATCTCGTCGCGCGCGGCGTGGCGCAGCAGCTCCGGCACCCGGTTCACGTCGTCGGGCGTGATCCAGACGCCGCGCGGCCGCCGGTACAGGTGGCTGAACTCCTGGCATGCCCGCCCGACCGTGGGCGTGTACACGATCGGCAGCAGCTCCTCGAGATGGTCGCCCAGCACTCGGTGGAACAGCGTCTCGTTTCGATCCTGGAGTGCCGCCAGCCCGATGTACCGCTCGAGGTCGTCCGCCTTGCGCCGCACGTGCTCGAGCTCCAGCGATACCTGGGCCTCGATGTCCACGACACGGGGCGGCAGCAGCCCGCGCAGCCCGAGGACGTCGCGCTCATGATCCGTGAACGCCGCATCCTTGTTGAGCACAGAGTCGGCAAGGAGCGCCATCCCGCGCAGGGAGATCGGCGCAGGGCCCACGCCACTGCGCAGGGCATCGAGGACGCGGCGTGACTTGACGTACGGCCAACCCGATGCTCGATCGGGCGCGGCGGCGATGGTCATGTTGGCAGGCTCTCCAATGGGCGGCGCGGCTACCGACGAGCGGTCCGTGCCGGCCGCGAGGGGTGGCGATGGTGGTCGAGATGGCGGCCGGTCAGCGAGCGACGACGACCGTGGTGTGGGCGTGGGTGGCGACGTGGTCCGACACGCTGCCCTGGAGGATCTTGGACAGGGTGCTGAGGCCCCTGGTCCCGATGACGATGGTGTCGTACCCGCGCTCGTCGGCGATGCGCTCGATCGTCTTCGCGGGATCGCCGCCGGGCTCGAGCAGCTCGGCCTCGATGCCGGCTTCCCGGAGGAGCTTGCGGGCCTCGAGCAGCTCCTCCGCGTGCACCGTGCGGTCGTCCCACGGGTCCACGGGTGCGCGGCCCGGGCGAACCGGCACGACGCTCACGACGCCGACCGATGCGCTGAACCGCCTGGCGAGCTCGATCGTCTGCTCGAGTGCACGCTTCGCCGGCTCCCCGCCGTCGTACGCGAGCAGGATCTTGTTCATCGCATGGCTCCTTTCGGGCCGTCACGCCGTCCGCAGACGACAGCGGGTGTCGCGGCCCGTGTCCACGACCAGAGCATCAACCGGGGTCCTGCGCATCGCCAGCGGCCCGCGGACCGCACGCGGGGGCCGAAGTTCCCGAATCCGGCATGGCACGATGCGCGGATGACGGACCAGGAATCGCGCTACGACCGGATCGCCGAGGGCTACGCGGCCTGGTGGGCCCCGGTGCATCACCCGGCCACCCTGCGGCTGCTCGACGTCCTGGCGCCCGACCTGGACGCCGGCCCGCGGGCCATGCTCGATGTCGGCAGCGGGACGGGAGCGTTCGTGACGGCCGCCGTGCGGCGCTGGCGTGAGCTCCGCGTCGACGCGATCGATGTGTCGGCGGGGATGCTGGCGATCGCGGAGCGGGAGCGAGCCCACCTGCCGGCCCCCATGCGCCGGCGGATCCGGTATCACCGGGCGGCGGGCGATGGCCTCCCGTTTCCGGATGCCTCGTTCGACATCGTCGCCAGCGCGTTCGTGCTGCAGCTGGTCCCCAACCGGTTCCATGTCCTGCGGGAGATGCGTCGCGTGCTTCGCCCGGGCGGCCGGGTCGCGATCGTGGGGTGGCTCCGGGGTGGCGAGCCGTTCGCGGCTGACGAGGCCTACGACCGCGCCCTGGAGGCCGCGGGCGAAGCACCCCGGCACTCGGGCGGTGGCAACGATGATTTCGGCTCGCCCGCCGCGGCGGAAGCAGTCCTGAGACGAGCGGGGTTCTCGGGCGCCGGAGCGCATGCGGACCGGCTGGTGCACGCGTTCACGCCCCAGTCCTATCTCGAGTTCGTGGCGCAGATTCGACGACGAAGACCTGTTCGCGACCCTCGAGCCCGAGCGGCGCGCGGCTCTCGAGGCGGACCTCCTGGGGCGACTGCGCACCCTGCCGCCGGACGGGCTGCGGCTGGTGCTCCCGATCGTCTATGCGACGGCCACCAGGCGATAGGCACCCGGTGCCATCCCGCGCGCGGGCCGGGTACGAGCGCGCGGGGGATCAGCCCTCGGCGTCGCCTTCCGCGGCAGCCGGCTCGCCGCCCTCGGCCGGCTCGCCCTCGGCGCCCGCCTCCTCCGCCTCGGCCTCGGCGGCCGCGGGCACTTCCTCGACACGCGGGGCGAGCACGCGGGCGATCACCTCGGACGCGTCGGCCTGGATCGTCACGCCGGCAGGCGCGACGAGGTCCGCGACGGTGATCGTGGCCTCGTAGGTGGTCAGCGACGACAGGTCGTAGCTGAGCGACTCGGGCAGGTTCGTCGGCAGGGCTCGCACCTTGATGGTGGAGTTCGGATGGACCAGCGTGCCGCCGGACTCCGCGGCCGGCGCGTACCCGGTGCCGACCAGCGGCACCTCGACCGTCAGCTCCTCGGTCATCCGCACGGCGAACAGGTCGACGTGGAGCGGGCGGCGACTCACCGGGTGGACCTGGACGCTGTGGACGAGCACCGGCCGGCTGCGACCGTCGTCCACCGCCAGGTCGATCAGCGTCGATGCGCCGGTATGGCGACGCAGGGTCTCGAACTCGTGGGTGTCGAGGCTGACAGACTCGCTCGCCGTGCCATGGCCGTAGACGACGGCCGGGAGGCGTCCTTCGCGGCGCAGGCGCGCGACGGCCTTGCCGGTCACGGTGCGGCTCGTGGCCGCGAGTGTGGGTCGGTCGGGCATGACGCAGATAACCTCTCTGGTGGGCGGCGGGCACCGAACCCGATCGGGCGCCGCGGCGCGACGGTGGGCTGTTCCGCCACGTTTGCGCGCCCGAGGCTATCACAGGCGGGCCATCGGCCGGCCGTGCGGTGGCCGGCGGGGTGCGTCCGGCCCGGATGACCTCGTGCGGTGTAGGATCGCCGCGCTGTGGCCGCCACCATCCTGATCGTCGAGGACGAGTTCGCCGTTGCCCGGGGCATCCAGTACGCCCTCCAGCAGGAGGGGTACGAGGTCACGGTCGCTCGCTCGGGCGAGGAAGGGCTCGAGTTCGCGACCAACCAGGCTCCCGACCTGATCGTGCTCGACGTGCGGCTGCCCGGGATCGACGGGTTCGAGGTCCTGCGGCGGCTGCGGGCCGTGGGATCGAAGGCGCCCGTGCTGTTCCTCACGGCCCGTGGCGACGAGTTCGACAAGGTGATCGGCCTGGAGCTGGGCGCCGACGACTACGTCACCAAGCCGTTCGCGTTGCGGGAGCTGATGAGCCGCATCCGGGCCCTGCTCCGCCGGGCCTACGGCGACCTGGCCAACGCGGCCGGCGGCCGGGTCATCCGCCATGACGACCTCGTCATCGACCTGGAGCGGCGGCGGGTCCAGCGCGGCAACCGGCGCATCTCGCTCACCGCGACCGAGTTCGAGATCCTGCGTCACCTCGCGAGCCGTCCGGGTCGGGTGTTCACCCGGCGGGAGCTGCTGGAGCTGCTGCGGGACTACGAGGCGCTGGACCAGGACGAGAAGACGATCAACGTCCACGTCAGCCACCTCCGGGACAAGATCGAGGACGATCCATCGATGCCCCGGTTCGTGCTGACGGTGCGGGGCGCCGGCTACCAGTTCGCCGAGCGCTGACATGGCCGACGCCCGGGGACGGGAGGGGGTCGCGCCCGCGACGCGCCCGGCCGCTGAGCCGGCCCGCGAGGCGCGGCCGTCGCGGCGGCCGTCGGTGCCCCAGACGTTCCAGACGCGCCTCACGCTTGCCTTCATCGGCGTCGTCGCGCTCACGCTTGGCCTCGTCGCACCCGTCGTCATCAACCGGCTGGACGACTACTTCCGCCAGCAGGAGGAGCAGGGGCTGCAGGCACGCGCCGGGGCGACCGCCAGGATCCTGGGGCAATTCATCACCGACGCGCTCGGTGACCAGCCCGTGATCGCGACGCTGCCCGACAAGACGGTTGCCCTCAACCCCAAGGTCCAGACGCTGCTCATCGACGAGGAGCGGCTGACGCTGGCGGCCGACAACGTCGCCCTGGCGGATGTCCGGGTCACCTTCGGGCCCGCGCATCCGGACACCGACGGGGTCCTGGTCGTCGACCCCGAGCCAGAGCTGACGTTCGATGCCGCGCTCAACGTCGACCCGGACCGGGGCCAGGCGCGCGACCCGGCGATCGCGCCCGCGCGCTCGGATTACGCGCGCTATGCGCGCACCAGCCAGGATCTCGACTGGGGCATGTCGGTGGTGCTATCCAATCCCTACACGAGCCGCGCCAGCACCCTGGCGGCGATCACGGGCCTGCTCCTGATCATGGGCGTCATCGCGTTCCTGGTCGCCGTGCTCGTGGCGGCATTCGTCGCCCACCGGTTCACGACGCCCCTGACCCGCCTGACCGAGGCGTCGCGGCGGCTCGCCGAGGGCGACTTCGCGTCCCGGGTGCCGGCCGAGGAGCTCCTCTCTGGCACCCTCGAGCTGCGCGTGCTGTCTCGGCAGTTCAACACGATGGCCGACCGGCTGGAGGAGAGCGTGGCGATCATCCGCCGCGATCGCGACTACTCGCGGGACTTCCTGGCCGACGTCAGCCACGAGCTGCGGACCCCGATTGCCGCGATGCGCACGTTCATCGAGTTGCTCCAGGGCCCGGCCGGACGTGACACCGCGGCGCGTGCCGAGTTCCTGGACTCCTCGGCCGTGCAGCTCGACCGGCTGGACTGGTTGGCCCAGAACCTGCTCGAGCTGTCCAAGCTGGAGTCGGGCCTGATCCTGCTCGATCTGCGACCGGACGACGTCCGGGGGACGGTGGAGTCCGCGGTCGAGCAGCACCAGACGACCGCGGACCGCCGAGGCGTCCAGCTGTCTGTGACCGTGCCCGACAGTCCGCTGCGGATCCGGCACGATCCGCCGCGGGTCGGGCAGGTCGTCAGCAACCTGGTGGGCAACGCGATCAAGTTCACGGGGCGTGGCGGCACCGTGGACGTGATCGTCCATCCCGGGCAGGACGGCAGCGCCCGGATCGAGGTGCTGGACACCGGCGTGGGCATCCACCCCTTGGAGCTGCCTCGGATCTTCGACCGCTTCTACCGCGGAGCCGAGGCCAACGAGGCCCGGGGCGCCGGATCGGGGCTCGGGCTGTCGATCGTGAAATCGATCGTGGACATGCACCATGGCACGATCGCGGTCGAGAGCCGCGTCGGACGAGGTTCGCGGTTCGTGGTCACGCTGCCGCGAGATCCCCGCGAGGTGGCGGACATCTCCCCCGACGTCCCGGGGCGGGACGTCGACGCCCCGCGGCCGGGCCCGATGCCGGCTGCCAACGTCAACGTTTCTTCACCGACTCAGGCATCCACGGTAAATCACGATCAGGCACCCTTGATAGCGGTACCCAACCGCCCCGAGGCGGCCGGTCATCCCAGTGGACACGAGGAAAGACCACCCAAGTCATGAACGACGAGCCCACGCCGGCCGCTCCCCGGGGCCCCGGCAGCACCGATCCGCTGGACGACACCCAGCGGATCGAGGTCCCGCGCTACGCCCCCGCCCCCGACCCTCGACCCGACGCCCGGTGGGCGTGGGCGTCGCCTGCCGGCCAGCCCGGCGGCCAGTCCGCCGGTCAGCCCGGGCCCGAGCGCTGGTACGAGCCGGCGCCTGCGGAGCCGGCCGGGATCCCCGGTACGCCGAGCTCCGGTCCCGCATGGGGGCAGCCCGTCGCCGCCCCGGGTCAGGCGGGCACGCCGCCGCCCCCGACCTGGTCGCAGCCGGTGGCGCCGGTCCAGCCGCGCCGGCGTGGCGGGGCCGGGATGGGGACCATGCTCGGCGCCTCGCTCCTCTCGGCGGTGCTTGCCGCCGGGGGCACCGTGCTGGTGCTCGACCGGACCGGCGCCCTCGATCGGACCGTGATCACGACCACCACCGGCTCCGGCCAGACCACCGGCCAGCAGCAGCCGGTGACGATCGACGAGTCGTCGGCGGTCATCGACGCCGCGGCCAAGGTGAGCCCCGCGGTCGTCAAGATCACGACCGTCGGCCAGAGCACGGACCCGTTCGGAGGGTCGTCCGAGGGTGTCGGCTCGGGCGTCATCTACGACTCGAACGGCTGGATCCTGACCAATCGCCACGTCGTGTCCGGGGCTGACCAGCTCACCGTCGAGCTCAAGGATGGCCGCCAGTTCACCGGCAAGGTGTACGGGATCGATACCCTCACCGACCTCGCCATCGTCAAGGTGGACCAGACCGGCCTGCCGACCGCCCCGATGGGTGAGTCCGACGGCCTCAAGGTCGGCCAGCTCGTCATCGCGATCGGCAGCCCGCTCGGGACCTACTCGTTCTCGGTCACCAGCGGCATCGTGTCCGGCAAGGGACGGGACATCCAGGTCGACAGCGGCCAGCGGATCACCAACCTGATCCAGACCGACGCCGCCATCAACCCGGGCAACTCGGGTGGCCCGCTGGTGGACGCGGAGGGCAACGTGGTCGGCATCAACACCGCCGTCGCCAGCGACTCCAGCGGCATCGGGTTCGCGATCCCGATCGACATCGCCCGGCCGATCATGGACCAGGCGGTCAAGGGCGTGGCCCTGTCCCGCCCGTGGATCGGGATCCGCTTCCTGTCGATCGACCTCCAGGTCAAGCAGGACAACAACCTGGCGGTGGACAACGGGGCCTTCGTCACGAACAGCGGTGGCACCGATTCGGCCGTGGTGCCGGACAGCCCGGCCGCCAAGGCCGGTCTGCAGGACGGCGACATCATCACCACGATCAACGGGATCAAGATCGACACGGAGCATCCGCTGGACGCGTTGCTCGTGCAGTTCGCGCCGGGTGACACCGTCGCCCTGGATGTGCTGCGCGACGGCGCCCCGCTCAAGCTCAGCGTGACGCTCGGTACGCGACCCGGCAACCTGTAGGCGCCAACGCCGAGCACTCATCTGGCGCCCGGGCGGTTCCCCCCCCGCCCGGGCGCTATCCGTTCCGGCGGCGCCGGATCTCCACGCCCGCGGCCCGCAGCCGGCCGCCCAGCCTCACCCTCGGCTTGCGCACGCGGACCATCACCTCGTCCACGGGGAACCGGGCGAGCAGCTCGTGAGCGATCGCCTCGGCCAGCGCCTCCACCAGGTTGAACCGGGTGGATTCCACGATCTCGCGACAGACCTCGAATGCCCGGGCGTAATCCACGGTCCGTGACAGGTCGTCGGCCTGGCCGGCCGCCCGCAGGTCGAGAGCCAGGTGCACGTCAACCTCGAATGGCTGCGGCACCTGCTGCTCGTCGGGGTACACGCCGTGCGTCCCCTGGAAGACCATGCCGTCGAGGATGATCCGGTCGCTCACCGGCCCGCTCCCGACGACCACGCGCCGGGTCGCCAGCCGCGCACCACGGCGTCCGCCACCCGGGCGGCCCTCACGTTCTCGCGCACGTCGTGCACGCGGACGATGTCCACACCGGCCGCGATCCCGAGCACGGTGGTCGCTACGGTAGCCTCCACGCGCTCCTCCGGGCCCAGGTCAAGGAGCCGCCCCAGTGTTGACTTGCGCGACGTTCCAAGCAGCACCGGCCGGCCAAGGACGCGCAGGCTGCCGAGGTTGGCCAGCAGCGCCAGGTTGTGGTCCGCGGTCTTGCCGAACCCGAAACCCGGGTCGATCACGATGCTGTCCCAGCCGACGCCGGCGCCGAGCGCCCGCTCGATCGCGCGGTCGAGGTCGGCCACGACCTCCGGCAGCAGGTTCCGGTAGCGGGCCTCCGCGCGGTTGTGCATGAGCACGATGGGGACCGCCGACGCAGCCGCCATGCGCAGCATGGATTGATCCTCGGCGACCCCCCACACGTCGTTGACCATCACGGCACCGGCGTCGATCGCTGCCTCGGCCACGGCCGGGCTGGTCGTGTCGATCGAGATCGCCACCGCGGGCAGCGCTGACGCCACGGCCCGGATCACCGGAACGACCCGCGAGATCTCCTCCTCCGGCGTGATGACGGCATGGCCTGGGCGGCTGGACGCCCCGCCGACGTCGAGGATGTCGACGCCGTCCACGGCCATCTGCCGGGCGAGTTCCACCGCCGCGGCAACCGGATCGAATGTCGCCAGCAGCCCGTCGCCGGAGAACGAATCCGGTGTCACGTTGACCACGCCCATCACGTAGGTGCGCTCCCCCCAGTCGAGGGTCCGGGGGCCCACGGTCATCGCGCCGGGAGGGCTCGGCAGGCCGCTCTCCGCGTCGGCCGGGAGCCCGTACGACGGCGTGGCTGCCCCGCCGCCCAGATCCGGGCGCTCGGGCACGATGCCCCGCTCCGCGGGCAGCTCCCGATCGGGGGGTCGCCCGGCGGTCACGCCGCCACCGGATCCCGGAGCTCGGGGTCGTCCACCAGCCGGCGGCGGATGGCCCCGACCAGGTACAGCGAGCCGCCCACGATGACGGGACCATCGCCGCCGGTCGCGAGGGCCAGGTCGAGCGCCATGTCGGGCGAGGCCACCACGAGGACGCTCGCGTCGGGCGCCGACGCCCGCCATGCAGCGGCAAGCCGGTCGGGCGCCAATGCCCGGGGCAGGTCCATCGCGGTGCAGATGACGGTCGCCCGGGCGACGATCGGGGAACGGGCCACCGCGGCCACCACGGACTCGACGTCCTTGTCCCGCATCGAGGCCCAGACCAGCGTCGCGGGCGCCGCCGGGTCGCCTCGAAGGAAGGGTCGCAGGTCGTCGAGGGCCCGCGCCAGGGCCGCCGCGCCGTCGGGATTGTGGGCCCCATCGAGCAGCACGTCCCGCGTGGCCCCCGCGGCGTCCTGGGCCTCCACGAGCTCAAGGCGGCCGGGCCAGCGGGCAGTGGCGTAGCCCCGGCGGCGCGCGTCCGCGGGGACGCTTGCGATCCCCGCCGCGTCCAGGGCGTCCAGCACGGCGTCGGCCACCGCGACGTTGCCGGCCTGGTGCCGCCCGCGAAGACCGACCTCCACGATCCCGAGGCGCGGCATGTCCACCTCGAGGCCGTCCCGATGCCAGCGCCGGATGTGGGCGGGCTCGACGGCGACCAGCGGCACCTTGAGGCGGGCGCATCGACGGCGGACGACGGCAAGCGCCTCTCCGATGGCACCGGTGACGGCGATGTCACCGGCCAGGATGATCGCGGCCTTCTCCCGGGCGATGGCGTGGATCGTGTCGCCGAGGCGGTCGGTGTGGTCCAGCGAGACGTTGGTGAGGGCTGCCACGCCACCGTCCCAGGCGTGGGTGGCGTCGAGCCGGCCACCGAGGCCCACCTCGACCAGCGCGAGGTCGAGGGCCGCCTCGGCGAAGTGGCGGAACATCACGGCGGTCAGCAGCTCGAACTCGGTGGGCGGGCCCAGGCGGCGAGCGACGCGGTCCGCCAGCGGCAGCGCCTCGTCCACGATCCGCGCGAAGTCGTCCGGGTTGATCGGATGGCCGTCCACCACGATCCGCTCGCGATAGGTGACCAGGTGTGGCTTGGGGGTCGCGCCCACCCGGTAGCCCGCGGCCCGGAGCGCCGACCCTGCGAGGGCGATGACGCTTCCCTTGCCGTTGGTCCCCGCGACGAGGGCGCCGCGCACCGCGAGCTGGGGGTCACCCATCGCGCGCAGCAGCGCCCGCACCCGCGCCAGCCCGAGGTGGACGCCGTACCGGCCCCGGGCCTCGATGGCTGCGAGCGCCTGCGGGTACCCAAGTCCGGCGGCCGGCGGCGGCTGCTCGATCCCGGGAACGAGCTTGCTCACGTCTTGGTCAGCTCGTCCTCGTAGAACACGCACTGGTTGAAGCGCGGCGTGAGACACACGTCGTTGACGTAGCCCTCGTCGAGGTGGACGCCGCCGCGCAGCTGGCAGCGCGAGATGTTGTTGGGCTGGCGCAGCAGGCCCTTGAGCAGGTGCGGGGCCTGGATCGGGATCGCCCCACGCGGGCCGGTCATGTAGAAGTGGGGGCAGACATTGCGCCTCAGGCTGGGTAGGCCGAACCCCCCGCGAATGGGCGGGAGCAGAGGTCGCGGCCCGCCCGGGCCCCCGGGTCGGACGGCGTACGGGTTGACAGCCCCGCGGCCGGGCAGCCCGGACGGACGCGGCAATCCGGGGCGAGCCGGCGCGTAGGCGGGCCGGCCCGGCCGACCCGGGCCGACGAGGGGCTGCTCGGACGGGTCGTCCGGAGCGTCCGCGTCCGGGGCACGTGGCGTCACCCGGGCGATCGGTCCATGGCTCCAGGAACCGCGATCTCCGGGACTCGGGCGAATCGGTCGCCGGTCTCGGGCCTCCACACTCTCCCTCATCCGTTCGGCACCCTGGGGGACGCGGCGCCGCAACACTCACCGCAGCGTATCACCGTGATCGGCGCGCGGTCCGCCCGATCCCCGTGACGGCGCCGACCGCCGGGCCGATCCGGCTGCTCGTGCGACAATCGCGGCCGATGGACAGCCGTCGTGGAAGTCGCCCGTCCCAGGTCCGCCCCCGTGCACCGTCGACCGGCCATCCCGCGCCGGCCAGGGTGCGTCCCGTCGCGCCGTCGCCGGCGCGCCTCGGGCGCCACCGGCGGATCGAGCGCCGGCGGAGCCTGCCGCTGCCGGTCAAGGCGGCCCTCGTGCTAGCGATCGTCGCCATGGGCGCGGGGATCCTGTGGGTCGCCAGCGGGAGCGTCGGCCCGGTCGTCGCGTCGGCCGTCCGCGGCTTCGGCGGCTTCCTGTCCTCGATCGGCAACGCGGTCAGCAGCCCGGCGCCGACCGATGCCCCGGCCATCGCGGACGCGCCCACGATCGTGTCACCCGAGGAGCCGTACACCAACGAGGACACCGTGGACGTCACGGTCCACGTCCCGACCGCCGTCGTCGGGCTGCCGGGCTACACGGTCCGGCTGTGGGTCACGCTCCCGGACACCTCGGCCACGCTGCTGACCGAGCAGGCCGTCGGCCCCACCTCGACCCAGGTGATCGCCGGCGTCCCCCTGAGCCCCGGGCGCAACGACATCCAGGCCTCGATCGCGGGGCCCGGGGGCGAGAGCGAGCGGTCGGCGATCGCCACCTGGATGCAGGACACATCCAAGCCCAAGCTCTCGATCATCTCGCCCAAGGACAAGGCGTCCACGAACAAGGGCTCGATCACCGTGAAGGGCAAGACCCAGGCGCGAAGCACGGTTCGGCTGCGCAACGACACGAACGGAGCCACGGCGACCGTTGACGCCGATGCGGACGGCCTGTGGCAGACCTCGATCGCGGTCGCGGCGGGGATCAACGCGATCTCGGTCACGACGACGGATCCGGCGGGCAACAGCAACAGCCTGGACCTGACGATCCGCAGGGGCTCGGGCAAGCTCGTCGTCGGCCTCACCGGCACGGCCTACCGGTTCAATTCGAGCAAGCTCCCCAAGACCATCTCGTTCACGGTCACGGTCACCGGCCCGGACGGCAAACGGGTTGCGGGCGCCACCGCGCTGTTCACGGTCACCGTCCCGGGACTGGAGGCCATCGTGTCCTCAGAGACGTCCACCCGGGCCGACGGGACCGCCACGTTCACGACGAGGATCCCGAGCGGCGCGCTGCCCGGCAGCGGCCTCGCGTCGGTGCTGGTCACGACCGACAGCTATGGCCAGGGGACCGATCGGCAGGTGCTGACGGTCAAGTAGCGACGTCGGACGAACGTTCGACGATCCGGGCCAGGCACTCGACAGACGCGTCCGGCGCAGCTACGATCCCGCCCATGCCGGTGTGGCGTTGCCCGCACTGCGGGATACCACAACCCGAGACCGCCCGCTGCTGGGTGTGTCATCGGTCCACGACGTCGTGCGCCACCTGCCGCCACTTCCGCCGCGGGATCGCCGGCGGGCTCGGCATGTGCGGGTTGTCCCCGAGGCAGACGGCGCTCCAGGGCACCGAGGTCCGGCCCTGCTGGACGGCCGTCCAGCCCGGCGAGGACCCGGCGGCCACGCAGCAGGCCGTGCCGCCCGCGCCGGTCGTGACCGATCACGCAAGCGTCAAGCCACCCCGAACGTTCGTCCCGGTGGATGAGCTGCATGCCAGGAGGGCCACGCCGGCGGGCATCGAGCCGACCTCCGTGGCGCCGGCCACCCGCGCCGCCGCATCGGCCGGTGGCGACCCGACCGGTGGCGCCACCGCCACATCACCCGTTCCCGGCGCCTCCGTCACGGGCCCGCCGACCGGGGATGGCCGCTGGTCGCTGTGGGGCGAGCTCGAGGTCTGACCCGGACCGCCCACAGCACCACGCTCGGCCGGCCGCGATGGCACGGTCCTCAGGGACAGCTGGCGACGGTCGTGGGGTCGGACAGCACGAGGTCGATCGAGGTGCCGGCCGGCTTCTTCTGGCCGGGGTTGGGGCTCTGCGAGGTCACGATCCAGTCCGACGGGATCGGGTCCACGCCCGCCGGGTCCGAGGTGACCGAGCCCACCTTGAAGCCATCGGCGGCGATCGACGCGGCCGCGTCGGCCTGGACGACGCACCGGTAGTCGCCCACGTTCACCGGACCTGGCGTCGGCGTGGGAGTGGGGGTCGGGGTCGGCGTGGGAGTCGGGGTCGGCGTGGGAGTCGGGGTCGGCGTGGGAGTCGGGGTCGGGCTGGGCGTCGGCTCGGGGCCCCTGGACACGACGTAGTCCACCGGGGCGCCGGGCGCCACGATGATGCCGGGGCCCGGCTCCTGGGCCACGATCGAGCCGGCCACGATGAACGGGTCGTAGTCCTCGGTCCTGGTCCCTGGCGTCAGCCCCTCGGTCACGATCAGCGAGACGGCCTCCGACTCCGTCTTGCCGCGGAGGTCGGGCACGGCGACCGCCAGCTTGCCGCGGGCGGTCACGACGCTGACCTCGGTGCCGGCGTCGACCACGGCATCGGCCGGCGGGTCCTGGGTCAGGATCTCGTTCTCGGGCCGGTCCGACTCCTGGGTGCTGCCGACCACGATCGTCAGGCCAAGCCCGGTCGCCTGCTGCTTCGCCGCCTCGATGTCCATGCCCACGAAGTTGGGCACCGTGACGCTCACAGGCGATGCGCTCGGCGAGGGGTTGCCGCCGCGGCCGCCGGTCAGCAGCTGGAACAGGACGAAGCCGACCACGACCAGGAAGATGATCCCCAGCAGGCCGGCAACCCAGGCCCACGGGCTGGCCCCGCCCTCGCCATCGTCGTCGCCGCCCTGGGGCGGAGGCGGTGGTGGCGTGCCGCGGGTCGAGACGGGCGCGGAGGGACCACCCCGGGCATAGGCGTCGGGCGGGTATGGGACCGGGGAGTTGGGACGCGCCTGCGCCGCGGCCACGGTCTGCGTCCGCTGGGCCATGCCTGCCGCGGCGGCACCGGCCGCCGCGCCGGCGGCGACGGCCCCGGCCCCCGCGCGGTCCGCGGGCTCCATGAGGTATCCCTCCAGGGCGCTGGCCATCGCCGCCGCGGATGGATAGCGCTGGTCGGGCTCGAGCGCCATCGCGCGCTGCACGATCTGGTCCAGGGCCTCGGGCACGCCGGGTCGCAGCGCGGAGGGCCGCGGCGGGGTGGTCGTGAGGCGGGCCAGGGCAACGGCCGCCGCCCCGTCGCCCGAGAACGGCCGCTGGCCGGTCAGGGACTCGTACAGCACGATCCCCAGCGAGTAGATGTCCGAGGCCGTGGTCGCGACCTCGCCGCGCGCCTGCTCCGGGCTGAAGTAGTGGACCGAGCCGAGCGTGGTCCCGGGCAGCGTCATCTGGGACTCGGTCACTGCGCGGGCGATGCCGAAGTCGGCAACCTTCACCCGCCCGTCGCGGCCGATCAGGATGTTGGATGGCTTCACGTCGCGGTGCACGATGCCGCGAGCGTGGGCGGCCTGCAGCGCCTTGGCCACCTCGGCGCTGACGCGCGCAGCCTGGCGGGGCGCAAGCGGGCCGTTGCCGCGCAGGATCGAGGCGAGATCCTCGCCGTCCACGAGCTCCATGACGATGTACGGGCCAGAGTCGTCCTCGCCGAAGTCGTAGACCGCCACGATGTTGGGGTGGCTGAGCGACGCGGCTGATCGTGCTTCGTCCCGGAACCGCGCGAGGAAGTCCGGGTCGCGACCGAATTCGGGCCGCAGCAGCTTGACCGCGACGTCCCGCTCGAGCTGCGAGTCGCGCGCCCGGTAGATCGTCGCCATGCCGCCCTGTCCGAGCAGCTCAAGCAGGCGGTACCGCCCGCCCAGCGTGCTGCCGATCTCGGTCACGGTTGTTCGGTCTCCCCTCTGGGCCGCCTGGATGTGGCCGCAGGCATCCTACCGTACGCGCCGGGACCATCCGGCCGCGTCAGATGTCCAGCGAGCCCAGGTACTCCCGGAACTCGGAGCCAATATCAGGCCGGGCCAGCGCGAACTCCACGGAGGCCTTCAGCCAGCCCATCGTCGTCCCGGCGTCGTAGCGCTGTCCCTCGAACGCATAGGCGAAAACCGCCTGCTCCTCCATCAGGGCCTGGATCGCGTCCGTCAGCTGGATCTCGCCGCCCGTCCCGCGCTGTGTCTGCTCGAGCTTGTCGAAGATCTTGGGGGTCAGCACGTAGCGGCCGATCACCGCAAGGTTCGACGGGGCCGAGCCAGGCTCCGGCTTCTCCACGATCGAATGCACGCGGTACGTCCGGTCCCGGTCCGAGCCTTCATCCACGCGCTGGCCGCCAATGACCCCGTACCGCCGCGTCTCCTCCGGCGGAACCTCCGTCACTGCCACCACCGAGCCGTGGTGCTCCTGGTACACGTGGATCAGCTGTCCGATGCACGGCCGGTCCGCCACGACAACATCGTCGGGCAGGATCACCGCGAACGGCTCGTGGCCGATGAGATCCTTGGCCATGAGCACCGCGTGGCCGAGACCCAGCTGTTCCTTCTGGCGGACGTAGGCGACCTGGGCGAGATCGCTGATGTGCCGCACCTGGCGGAGCTTCTCGATTTCCCCCTTCTCCTCGAGCAGGTGCTCCAGCTCGTAGTTGAGGTCGAAGTGGTCCTCGATCGCCCGTTTCTGGGACGAGGTGACGATGATCACCTGCTCGATGCCCGCGGCCACCGCCTCCTCGACGGCGTACTGGATGACCGGCTTGTCGACGAGCGGGAGCATCTCCTTGGGCTGCGCCTTGGTGGCGGGGAGGAATTGGGTTCCCCAGCCGGCAGCCGGAAGCACCGCTTTGCGAACGCGCATCGAACCTCTCAGGCGGGAAGGGGGTGTCCGGCCAGTATACCCGGGGCCTCCGGCGCCCTCGATCGTCCGGACCCGGCGATCGGGGCGATCAGCGACCTGCGGGGTCGCTCGCGACCTCGTCGGCAAAGGCGGCCACGAGCTCGGCGAACGGGCCAGGGCGATCGAGGCTGGACAGGTGCATGGCCCGCGGAACGATCGCGTGGCGGCCGCGCCGGCAGGCCGCCGCCCAGGGGTCGCCGCCCGGGCCGAACACCGGGTCCAGGGCACCGTTCACGATCAGCACCGGGGTCCACAGGCGCCCCAGGCGCTCCAGGTAGCGGCGCCCGACCAGGGTCCGCAGGGCGCGCGCGCCGCCGGACGACCAAAACCCGCCGGCGATGATCGGCCCCGTGATCGCATCCCCGTAGCGCAGCCGGAAGAACCCCCGGTTGAGGATGTCAAGGGCCGGGGCGGGGGTGTGCTCGAGCGTCAGCGCCAGCAGACGCAGGACCACGGCCAGCGGCCCCGCGGGCTCCGCGGAGCATCCCGCGAGGACCAGCCCCGCCACCCGTTCGGGGGCGGCAGCGGCCACCTCGATCGCGACGTAGCCGCCGAGCGAGAGGCCGACCAGGAGGGCGCGCCCCGACGGCGCCTCGGTCTCGATCGCGTCCTCAACGGCTGCGCACGCCGCGCGAATGCTGAACGGGCGGTCGGCCAGGGCACCATGGCCCGGCAGGTCGATGGCCACGCAGCGGTACCTCCGGCCCAGCCGCCGCAGCTGCGGCCACCACTGCCGCCGGGTCAGCCGGGTGCCGTGGATGAACACGATCGCCGGCGCGTCCCGCGGCCCGATCGCCGTCCACGGGTGCTGCCCGGCAGGCGCGCCGTGCGCTGGGTCGGGCACGGTCAGACCGCGTTGTGCTCGATCGCCCAGAGCGCCGCCTGCGTGCGACTGGCCAGGTCGAGCTTGCCGAGGATGTTCGAGACGTGGGTGCGGGCGGTCCGCTCCGTGATGTCGAGCAGCGTCGCGATCTCCTTGTTCGAATGCCCGCGCGCCACCAGCGCCAGGACCTCGCGCTCGCGCTCGGTGAGCGGCTCGTGCGCCGGCGCATCCTCGCGCCGCGTCCGGATGCGGCGCGCGAGCATGCGCGCGACCTGGGGGTCCAGGTGGACCTCGCCCTCGTGTGCCCGGCGGATGGCCATCGCGACGTCATCGGCGTCCGCGTCCTTGAGCAGATACCCCGTCGCCCCGGCCTCGAGCGCCGCCGTGACCCGCTCCTCCTCGATGAAGCTGGTGAGCGCCACCACCTCCACCTCCGGGAACCGCGCCTTGATCTCGGCCGTGGCGGCAATCCCGTCCATGACCGGCATGAGGAGGTCCATCAGCACGACGTCGGGGCTCAGCCGCTGGACCTCGTCGACCGCCTCGCGGCCGTCACCCGCCTCGCCCACGATCTCGATGTCGTCCAGCAGCTCGAAGAAGCCGCGCAGGCCGCGCCGGACGACCGCGTGATCGTCGGCGAGCAGGACGCGGATCGGTCTCGGTGCGCCCTCGGCGGCTCGCTCCTGGGCCTCGTCCATCGGCGAGAGCATAGCCGCCCCGGCGCTCCGGGGGCCGAGGGGCTCGCTGCGCTCAGCGGGAACCGTCGATGACGGCGGGCTCGGATGCCGGCGGTGGCTCGGATGTGGCGCGTGGGGCCCCCCGGCCGCCGTGGCGGACCGCGTCGTCGCGCTGCCGGGCGCGCTCCCGCCGTTCGATCCCCAGCCGGATCCCCGTGAACGGGATGCGGACCTCCCGGAACACCTCCACGGACACGAGGAAGCCGGCGAACAGGAACACGACGCCCAGGAACTTGCCCAGCTGGAACAGCTCGGTGGAGCCGGCACGGTTCAGGGAGTCCGTGAGCGTCGGAAAGAACGCACCGATCGCGATCAGGATCGTCGCCGGCACTCGAGAGTGGAGCCGGCCCGTCACCAGCGCACGTGCCGTCGCCGGCAGGGAGGCAACGAGGTTGACGAGGATCGCGACGGGAGCGATGAACAGGTTGAACAGGAACTGGTCGCCCGGCTGGTTGGGGTCCAGCGAGTACGGCAGCACCCGACGCTTGGGCATGAACACGTAGGTCGAGAACACGGCCCCCAGCAGCAGCGTGAGGGCCCCCGGGATGTTCATGACCGGCGTCAGCAGGCGCAGATAGCCCGGCATCGCATCACCGACGGGCTGCCCGGTGTCCGGGCTCAGCGCGTAGCCCGGTGCGGGCAGCGGCGGCGTCGCGACCATCAGCACCACCGACAGGATCGTCACCGCCCCGATCGCGGCGGCCGCGATCCGCGGCCAGCGCTCGTTGCCGAAGTACGTCTCCACGCCGATCGCGAGCGCCAGCACGACCGCGCCGACCAGGTACAGCGCCGGCAGCGGGCCGGCCCCCGAGTAGTTGGGGCTGTTGCGGATCATCAGCGCCACCAGGCCGGACAGCAGCAGCAGCACGGCGTACGTATAGCCGAACCGCGTCCGGCCCAGCAGGAATGCCGTCCCGAGCCCGAGCCAGGCCGCGGTCCACACGGCGCCGGTCAGGTACCAGACCCGGTACAGGGGCTCGCTCCAGCCACCGGCGCCAGCCAGCGCCTCAGCTCCGGCGCCCAGCGCATAGCACAGCATCCCGAACGCCCAGGCCGCCTGGAACCCGTGTCGCCGCTCGCGCCACTGGTCGACGAGCATGAGCGTGAACACCAGGGCGAGGAGCGAGGTGAGCCCGGGCAGGAGCACGCTCATCGCTCGTCAGGTCTCGAGCGCCTCGTCGCGCCGGGCTCGCGGCTCTCGGCGCGGGACGGGGATCCGGGGACGGAAGGGTCGTCCACGGCCGACTCGGCGGCCTGGTGAGCGCCGATGAACGCGATCAGCAGGCGGTCCAGCAGCCCGGTGGACGAATTGTAGAGCTGGCCGACCCGGGCCGCGTCGACGCCGCGTCGCCGGGCCATCACGCTCAGCTCGGCCAGGAACGGGCGCCGGGCGGCGACGAACATCGACACGCCATCCCGGAGCGGCACGCCAAGGCACGCGAGCCGGTCACCCATGTGGGCGGTGAGGTTCAGCGCCTCCTGCTCGGCCCGGGCTCGCTCGACCCCCGCGCTGTCGAGATGACGAACCAGCGCATCCACCAGGCGTCGCCCGTTCTCGCGGAACGTGGCGCGCTCCGATTGCGGTACGCGTGCCCGGGCGTCGGGGCCCATGCCATGGAGCTCACCATACCGGCGCCGGTAGGCCGCGGTGAGCCGGTTGGGAGTATCGCCGAAGCCCGCCAGCCCCGTCGCCGGGCCCGTCCGGCGCGCCGTGACCAGCCGCTCGAGGGCCCGCCGCTCGAACCTGCGATGGCCGCCGGGGGTCGTGAATGCCGGGACGCGGCCCTCGTCCGCCCACCGCCGCAGCGTGTCGGGATCGACACCCAGCAGTCGGCTGGCCTTGCCCAGCGGGAGGCGGTCCGGCAGCGGGTGGACGGGGTGTGCCCGATCCTCCGGCACGTGACCTCCCCGGTCGGGCCGCTGCACCGTCATCGCGCGTCCAAAACCTCGGTAAACCTGGGTATTCGCCCGGGGGCCCGGAGGGCGCGAGTGTAGGCGCGCCGCAAACGTCCGTCAACGAGGCCGGCGGCGGCGTCGCGCACGGTGGTGCCGGGTGCCGGGTGCCGGGTGCCGTGGGGCGGACGGTGGATCAGGCGGGGACGAACTCGTGGTCGTCCCGGTGCAGGCCGTCGCACAGGCCCCACGCGGGTGGATCGAGCGGCAGCGCCACCGGCCGCATGATCTCGCGGACCTCGCCTCGCCGACACAGGTAATAGCCCTTCTCGGCCATCCACCGGCGAACGCACGCCGGGTCGGCATGGAACTGGTGCGGGCCCGGGTTGATGGGGGTCTGCTCGGTCCAGCCCACCGCGACCTCGGGGGCGACGATGTCGAGCAGGTTCACCCGCCACGGCGTTCCCGGGATGACCTCCCGGCAGCCATCACAGCGGATCGAGACATTGTCGCTCACGATCGTCCGGATCGTGACGCCCATCAGCTCCATCGCGATGGAGGATAGCAGGGCAGATGCCCGGGGCGGCGCAGCGCCGCCGCGTCACCGCTGGGTCGCGCTATGGCGTCACGCCGGCCGGCAGGCGCCGAACCAGCGACACCGTCGCGGGCGTGAAGTGGCCGCCCCAGAAGCGGTGCGCCTCGCCGTTGGCCGACTCGTGATCGACGGCGCTGCGCGCATACCCCGCGGCCCGCGCCCAGCGGACCGCCGCATCCAGCAGGAGGGTCGCCACCCCATCACCACGACGGTCCGCCACCGTGTACGCCGCCGTGATGCTGGCCGTGCCCGGGTCCCTGACGATGGTCGCAACGTCGTTCGCGGATGGCCCGATCCTGAGCATCGCGATGACGTGGCCCTCGTCCTCCGCCACGAACGTCGCGACGGCCGGGTCGGCGAGGATCCGGCGCTGGAGCTCGGGCGGTTGCGCGGGACCGGCGCCCCGGAAGATGGGCGCCCCGGCGAGGTGACGCCGCAGCCCGGCGTCCAGCTCCGCGACGGCGGGAGCGTCCGTGGGTCCGGCCCGTCGCACGCTGACACCCGCGACGGGCATCCGCCCCTCGACGGCGGACAGGTCGCGAACCAGGTCGATCACCAGCTGTCCGAAGCCCAGTCGGCCCAGCGTGGCGGTCGTGGTCGAATCGTGGGCCAGCACCGTGACCACGTGCTCGAGGCACGCCTCCCGCGCCCAGCGCTCGGCGAGCTGCGCGTACACCTCCTCCACGACCCTCGCCGCTGCCGCGGCGGGCAGCACGCGGCTGTCTGCAACCGCATGCCCGACGTCGGGCGTGTAGGCCCAGCGGCCACCGTGCCCGTCGAGGATCGTCGCGGCCTGGAACGCCAGCAGCCGCTCCCCGCGCAGCGCTGCGAAACCGGAACCCCGGATCGCCAGCTCGCCGATCACACGGCCGACGACCGTCTCGTCGGCCCACGGCGCGGGCAGCGATGGGATCCGCCGGCGGAGGGCCCGGACCCGCCCCGCGACCAGGGCCGCGGCCGCAGGCACGTGGTCGGGCGTGAACGGGACGAGGGAGGTGGCGCTGATCTCGCGCTGCATGGGCCAAGCATGCCCGGCCCGCGGGACTGGCGCCGGTGAGGGGTGACGCCCACGGCTGGTACCCCCAACCGGATTCGAACCGGTGATCTCCACCTTGAAAGGGTGGCGTCCTAGGCCTCTAGACGATGGGGGCCCGCGGCCCGCGGAGGGCCGGCCGAGTGTACCAGAGGGGGTCGGGCGCGCCGCCCACGGATCTCGGTTCGCTGCCCGCCGACATCCCGGTCAGGTGGTGTTGGTGCCGCTCCAGATCAGGCTCATGATCACGGCACCCGCCAGGAACATCAGCGCCCCCGCGGCGATCAGGCCACCCATCAGCGCCGTGAGCACCGCCGCTCCGTCACGGCCCTCGCGGCCGGCCCGCATCACAGCGGAGATCGAGAGCACCGCGGTCGCGGCAAAGACCAGTCCGCAGATCGCCAGCCCCGTCGCCATCAGCGGCACCTGGAGCTGATCCCGTACGAACGTCGCATAGGCCAGGAACGCGAGGCCGCCGGCAAGCGCCACGAGGAGCGTGACCCGGACCGGCGTGACCCTCACCGGGCCCACGTGCGGCCCGGACGGGCGCTGGTCGTCGGGGCGGCGCGCGGCCGCCGGCCGGCGGTGTCGGGAGGAAGTCCGATCGCTCATCGTGCCGAGCGTAGCAGGGGTGGGCCGGGTGCCACCCCGGGCGGCTCAGCCGGCGACGAGGTTGGCTGCCGACGGGACCTCGATGGGCCGGATGCCGCCACGGAGCCGGTGGTACACGGCCACGTTCCAGCTCAGTCTCGGCCGCCGGATCCGGGCGCCCAGCGCCTCGCCACGCTCGCCGAACGCGCCCGTCAGGAACTCGCGGGCATCCTCCACCGACGCGAACGTCCAGAAGCAGTGCAGGACGCGGATCCTGAAGCCTCCCTGGCGCAGGAACGGGCCGTCGCGACGGCTCCAGGCGGCGAACTCCGGCGCGTCGAGCCCACGCAGCGCCGACACGTCGTCGCGGCCATAGTCGTGGACGACCAGCAGCCGACCGGTCGGGCGCAGCACGCGGTCCACCTCACGCAACTCCACCGGGTCGACGCCCCGGAAGCCGGACCACAGGCTCACCACGGCATCGGCGCTCGCGTCCGCGGCGTCGATCGCGAGGGGCTGGGTCAGCGGTCGGTAGCAGCCCTCGATGCCGGCGGCGGACAGCCGGTCTCGCAATGGGCCCTCGGGAACGTCCAGGACCACGACGTCCCGGCCTGCCAGCGAGCCGATGGCATCCAGGGCGCGAACGATCTTGCCCTCGGCGTCAGCGGCTTCCCGGAGACGCGGAGCAAGGGGGTCGGCGATGGGGAACGGAAGGTCAGCCACGTCGGGCGAGGATACGCGGCCCGTCCCGTTCGTGCGGCCTGTGCCCACGGCAAGGCTTCCCCGTCTCCCAGGCGGCAAGGCTCCCCGTCTCCGTTGCGTTTCCTGAGCCGCCGGGGCCACTCGTCCCGGCGGACCACGCCGACGTCCGCCGGCTGGCATCATCAGTCCGTGCTCAGCCAGCTGCGGGCGATGCCGCCCGGCATCCGGATCTTCCTCGGCTACGCCTTCCTCATCCTGGGAGGCCTCGGCCTCTCCCTCCGGTGGGTGGTGGACCAGGCCATCAGCGCTCCGATCTCCCCGGTCGGGATCGTCGCAATGGTCCTGCTCGCCTACACCATCTTCACCACCACGCTCGTCCTCCAGCGCAAGGAAGCGTCGCGGGGGCTGGCCCTGGCCCTGTCCACGCTCACCCTGCCCGCCGTGCCGCTGGCCCTGCTGGCCGCCCAGCCCCTGTTCGCGGTGCTGGTCGCGATCCTCGCCGTGCTCCTGTTCTTCGGCCTCACCCGACCCGACGTCCGCGCCTGGCTCAACGAGCCCTGAGCGTCGCAGGGCCCGCGGCGGCGCGTGCGGGCGTGGAGCGCTACCCTTCGCGCAGCGCGCGTCCGGTCCGGCCGGGGCGCCCGGCGATCCGTCGGCAACGGAGCCGGCGGACCACATGGAGCAGCCAGCCTTGACCAGTTCGAACCCCAAGACGTCCCGCGACTCCCGCTCGGCCTCGGGTACCACCCAGGGTCACGGAAGAGATCGTCGATCGAGCGGTCCTGCCGGCACCACGCGCGCCGGCCGGCGCAACGTCCAGCGACGACGTCCCGAACCGACCTCGCCGCTCCAGCGGTTCCGCACGCCCATCCTGGCCATCGTGGTGATCGCGGCCTTGGTCGGCGTCGGTGCCTTCGTGTTCGCGTCCGCCGCCACCCCCGTCTACGCCTGCAGGACGGTCGACACCGTCCAGCCGGCCGCCTCGGGCGAGCTTGGCCAGCTCCAGGCCGACATGGGCAACGCCCACGTCCAGCCCGGTGACCAGATCACCTACCAGGTCTGTCCGCCGGCGTCGGGCAAGCACATCAATCGCTCGGGGTTCGGCCCGCTGCAACCCAAGGTCTACGGCCCCGACGATCAGAGCGTGCCCAACGGCTGGGTCCACAACCTCGAGCACGGCGGGCTCGTGCTGCTGTACTCGTGCGACAAGGGTGCCTGTGACGACGCCGCAATCCAGCAGCTGCGCGACTTCAGCGCCGGCTTCCCGGCCAGCACCGTGTGCGGGCTGTCCCCGGGCATCGTGGGCCCAGTGGTCGCGCGCTTCGAGCAGATGCCCACGAGATATGCGGCCCTCCTCTGGGACCGGGTGCTCTACCTCGACACCCTGAACGACCAGGAGGTCTACGACTTCTTCCTCCAGTACGGCGAGCGAGTCGCGGACGACGGGACATGGCTGTCGCCGCCCGAGCCGCAATGCGCGGCACCGTCGCCGTCCGCCTCGCCGTCCGCCGGACCCAGCGCCTCGGCTGCCGCCGGCCCGGCCAGTGCGAGCCCGTCCGTCGAGCCCAGCCCCGCGGCGAGCTAGCCGATGCGGCTGTGGGCCTGCCAGATCGACGGCCGCCCCGCGCTGGGCATCGTCACCGGCGACCGGCTGATCCCCATCGACGGTTCGATCCAGACGCTGATCGGCCCGGGCTGGACCCGCACGATCGGTGACCGGCTGGCGATCCTCGAAGGCGCCCGGGGGCTGCCGCTGAACGAGCAGCGGCCGACGCCCGCGGTGGGCTCACCGGGCAAGATCGTGTGCGTCGGGCTCAACTACGGGAACCACGCGAGAGAGGGCGGACGCGCGGTGCCCGCCCACCCGATGCTGTTCGCGAAGTTCGGCAACGCGATCATCGGCGATGGCGAGGCCATCGTCCGGCCGCCAGGCACCCACGCCCTGGACCTCGAGGTGGAGCTGGGCGTCGTCATCGCCCGGCGTGCTCGTCGCGTGCCCGAGCAGGAGGCGATGGACCACGTCGCGGGCTACGTCGTCCTCAACGACGTCAGTGCCCGGGACTGGCAGGGCAACCCGCAGGCCCTGCGCGAGGGCGAGAAGGGCGACGGCCAATGGCTTCGGGCGAAGGGCAGCGACACGTTCCTGCCGGTCGGGCCGGCGTTCGTGACGGCGGACGAGCTGGATCCCGCGCGCGGGCTTGCCCTGCGGTCGTGGCGGATCCCGGGCAGCGGACCCGATTCCGGCACGCCGATCCTGATGCAGGACGGGAATACGTCCGACATGCTCTTCCCGGTGCCGGCCCTGGTGAGCTACATCTCACGCCAGATCACGCTGGAGCCCGGTGACCTCATCGCCACCGGCACGCCTGCGGGCGTCGGCGTGTTCCGGGATCCGCCGGTGTTCCTGCAGCCGGGCGACCGCGTTCGGTGCGAGATCGAGGGCATCGGCAGCGTCGAGAATCCGATCGTCGACTGGACCGACGATCCCCGCAACGAGGCCTGAGGCTGCCCGCACGGCGGGCAGCCCGGGCAGCAGGAGGCGCCGATGCTCGCGCTGGTGAAGGCCGCGCCCGGTCCTGGTCTCAGCCTGGCGACCGTGCCCGACCCGGAGGTCGGCATCAACGACGTCCTGATCCGCGTGCGCAAGACGGGGATCTGCGGCACCGACCTGCACATCGAGGCGTGGGATCCGTGGGCGGCCAGGACGATCACGCCGCCGCTGGTCGTGGGTCACGAGTTCGTGGGCGAGATCGTCGAGGTCGGCTCCAACGTGACCGACTTCGGGCCCGGCGACGTCGTCTCGGGTGAGGGCCACGTGACCTGCGGCCGCTGCCGCCACTGCCTCGCCGGCCGCCGGCACCTGTGCGCCCACACGGTGGGCCTCGGCGTGGGCAGGGACGGTGCGTTCGCGGAGTACGTCGTGCTCCCAATGACCAACATCTGGCACCACCGGCCCGGCATCGACGAGGACGTCGCCGCGATCTTCGATCCGTTCGGCAACGCCGTGCACACGGCGCTCGCGTTCCCGGTGCTGGGCGAGGACGTCCTGATCACCGGGGCGGGGCCCATCGGCCTCATGGCGGCCGCCGTCGTCCGCCACGCCGGTGCGAGGTTCGTCGTGGTCAGCGAGCCCAATCCCGTGCGCCGCGAGATCGCTACTCGGATGGGCGCCACCCTCGCCGTCGATCCGCGGGAGCGTGACCTGGCCGATGTCCAGCACGAGCTGGGCATGGTCGAGGGGTTCGACGTGGCGCTCGAGATGTCCGGCAGCCCGGCTGCCATCCGCACGGTCCTCGACAACATGGCCAATGGCGGCTCGATCGCGATCCTGGGCATTCCGACCGAGGACATCTCGCTCGACGTCAACGAGATCGTGTTCAAGCTCCTGACCATCCGGGGGATCTACGGTCGCGAGATGTACGAGACCTGGTACAAGATGACGGTGATGGTGCAGTCGGGGCTGGACATCACCCCGGCCATCACGCACCGCTTCCCATTCCGCGAGTACCAGGCGGCGTTCGCCGCGGCCCGGTCCGGCGACGCCGGCAAGGTCATCCTCGACTGGACAGCGTGAGCCGGAAGGAGACACCCATGGGATCGGCTTCCCGCCCCAACCCGCTCGCGTTCCTGGACGACGAGCTGGCGGCGCTCCGCGAGCGGCACCTGTACCGGCCGTTGCGCGTCATGTCGTCCGCCCAGGGCCCGATCGTGTCGCTCGACGACCGGCGAGTGATCAGCCTGTCGTCCAACGACTATCTCGGGCTCAGCCATCATCCGCGGATGAAGGCCGCGGCGATCGAGGCCGTGCGCGAGTTCGGGGCGGGCTCAGGGGCCGTGCGCACGATCGCGGGCACGATGACCCTCCACGAGGCGCTCGAGGCCGAGCTTGCCGCGTTCAAGGACGCCGAGGCCGTGCTGACCTTCCAGTCCGGGTTCACGGCCAACACGGGCGTGATCCCGACGATCACCGGCGAGACCGACCTGATCGTGTCCGATGAGCTCAACCACGCCTCGATCATCGACGGCATGCGGCTCTCGAAGGCCCCCCGCAAGGTCTTTCCGCACGCGAACGTGGCGGCCCTGCGCGAGGTGCTCGGCGATGCTGTCGAGACAGGTCGCGACGGACACGGCGCCCCGTACCGGTTGATCCTGGTCGTGACCGACGGCGTGTTCAGCATGGACGGCGACATCGCGCCCCTGCCGGGCATCGTCGATGCTGCGGAGGCGTTCGGAGCCGCCGTGATGGTCGATGACGCGCATGCGTCGGGCGTCCTGGGCCGCAATGGACGGGGCTCCGTGGACCACTATGGGCTCAAGGGCCGGGTCGCGGTCCAGGTCGGGACCCTGTCCAAGGCAGTCGGCGCGCTGGGTGGCTATGTCGCCGGATCCCAGGCGCTGCGCGACATCCTGGTCCAGCGCTCCCGGCCGTTCCTGTTCTCGACGTCACATCCACCCGCGGTTGCCGCCGCCTGCCGCGAGGCGATCCGGATCATGGACGAGGAGCCGGAGCTGGTGGAGCGCCTGTGGGCCAACACTCGCCGGTTCAAGGCGGAGCTGGCCCGGCTCGGCTTCGACATCGGCCGCAGCGAGACGCCGATCACACCCGTCATCCTGGGCGATTCGGAGACCACGATCAGGTTCAGCAACCGCCTGTTCGAGGAGGGCGTGTTCGGGACCTCGGTCGTGTTCCCCACCGTCGCGCTCGACCGAGCCCGGATCCGGACGATCGTCACGGCCGCCCATACCGACGAGATGCTCGACCAGGCCGTGGCGGCGTTCGACCGTGTCGGCCATGAGCTGGGCGTGATCGCAGGGTGACTCGCCCGCCGGGGGGACCGCCGCAGCCGGCCGACACCCGGCCCCGGGCGGAGATCGAGCGCGAGGTCTTCCTCGCCGGGCTCGCTACCGGGCTCGGCGACGTTCGCGAGCTGCCGCTCGACTCGCACCTGCACACCGTCCGGTCACCCGACGCCGACGCCCAGATCGAGGCGTACTGTGCGCTGGCCGTCGATCGGGCCATCGCCGAGATCGCGGTCACCGATCACGTGGACTTCGACCCCACCATGCCCGCCTACGGCTTCGCGTCGTTCGCCGACCGGGAGCGCGACGTTCGCGAGGCGGCTGCCCGTTGGGCCGACCGTGGCCTTGCCGTGCGGTTCGGCGTCGAGGTCACCTACGAGCGCCGGTACGAGGACGAGATCCGCGGCTGGCTGCGGCGCCATCCGCACGACTTCGTGATCGGCAGCGTCCACGTCAGCGCGACGTCGCCGTACAAGGCGTCCAACGTTGCCGGCTTCGTGGCCGGGCGCGCACTTCCCGACATCGTGGAGCCCTACTTCGACCAGGTCATTGATGCGGCACGATCTGGGCTGTTCGACACGATCGGTCACCTCGACTTCGTGAAGCGATACCTGGTGCCGCACGTGCTCCCCGCGCAGCTCGCGCATGCACCCGAGCTGTACGAGCCGGTGCTGCGCGCCCTGATCGAGGCCGGTACCGGCCTCGAGATCAACGCCTCGGGGCTCCGCCAGCTGCCCCGTGAGACCTACCCGTCGGCGACGATCGTCGCCCGGTATCGAGCGCTGGGCGGGCGGCATGTGACCATTGGGTCCGATGCCCACCGGACGGAGTGGTTCTCCTATGGCCTGGGGGTGGCGTATCGTCACGCTGGGAGTGCCGGGTTCGAGGCGCTCACGTTCCGGCGCGGGGGCGATCGCGTGCTCGTTCCGCTTCCGTCCGGGAACCCGGGGCCGCCTGCCCGGGCCTAACACGGGGGAACGCGGTTCGTTATGACGGTCGACGACGAGGCAGTCGAACGCCTCGTGGCAGCGGCTCAGGGCGGCGACCCGGAGGCATTCGGTGCGCTGTTCGACCACTACCACGGCCCGGTCTACCGCTACGTCGCCGCCCGCGTCGGCCGCCCGAGCGACGCGGAGGACCTGGCGCAGCTCGTCTTCGTCAAGGCCCTGGAGGCGCTGCCGCGCTACGAAGCCCGGGGCGTCCCATTCGGGGGCTGGCTGTTCAAGCTGGCCAGGAATGTCGTCATCGACCATATCCGGACACGCCGGGAGCACGCGGCGCTCGATCTCGCGGCGGAACGACCCGCCGCCGAGGACGGGCCCGGTGAGCTCGCCGTGCTCCGACAGGAAATGGACAGCGTCGCGCTCGCACTGCGCCGGCTGACCCCGGAGCAGCGCGAGGCGATCGAGCTGCGGTTCTTCGCCGGTCTCTCGGCGAAGGAAGCGGCCATCGCGATGGATCGGCAGGAGGGCACCATCCGGGGCCTCCAGTTCCGGGCCATCGCGGCGCTCCGGCGGGAGCTGGGCATCGAGCCCGGCTCGGACGAGATGCCGGCCCGTGCCTCGGGGGACGGCCGGTGAACGAGGACTTGATGCAGGCACTCGAACCCCGCGCGGGCGACGAGCTCGAGCGGATGCTGGCGCGGTATGCGCGGGTCAGGCTGGATCCCGCCCCGGCCGCGTCGCGACGCGCACGAACGGCGGTCATGGAGGTTGCGTGGCGCCGCCATCTGGCCGAGCCGCGTGGCTCTCGCCGGCTGGCCGTCCCTCGGCTGCCCTTCGCGTCGCGGAGGGCAAGGCGTATCGGCGGATCGCTGGCGGCCGCCGTCCTCGCCGGGCTCCTCATCGGATCCTCGACGTTCGCCGCCTCCAGAGCGGGCGGGCCGCTGTACGAGGCGCGGCTGAGCATCGAGAACCTGCTGCTGCCGACGCAGCCGGGTGCCCGCTTCGTGGCGCAGCTCGCCGGAACGCAAGCACGGCTCGCGGAGATCGTCGACGCGTCCGGGCGCGGTGACGCAGGTGCCGTCGACGCGGCCGTCGCGGCGTACGAACGATCGCTCGATGACCTGGCCGCCCCGAGTGGTGATTCGGCCAGCCGTGCGGTGGCGGCCGTCGAGTTCCACCGCACGGTCCTGCAGCAGCTCCTGGAAACGGCGCCCGCCCAGGCGACCAAGGGCCTGCAGAACGCCCTCACGGAGTCGAGCGCTGCGATCCAGCGGCTGCAGAGCGGTTCTTCGGACGGCGGTTCGAACCCGGGTTCCAACGGGAACGGTGGTGCGAACGGCAACGGGGGGAACGCGGGCGGCAACGGCGGGGCCAATGGGAACGGCGGGGCCAATGGGAACGGCGGGGCCAATGGGAACGGCGGGGCCAATGGGAACGGCGGGGCCAATGGGAACGGCGGGGCCAATGGGAACGGCGGGGCCAATGGCAACGGCGGGGCCAATGGCAACGGCGGGGCCAATGGCAACGGCGGCGGGAACGGGAACAACAGCGGGAGCTCGGGCGGGAACGGGAACGCCGGCGGCAACGGCAACAGCAACAGCGGCGGCAACGACAACGGCAACGGGAACGGCAACGGGAACGGGAACGGCAACGGCAACGGCGGCGGCAACGGCAACGGCAACGGCCAGCAGAAGTCGCCGGCCCCGGACAAGACGCACCCCGCTCACCCCTGAGCCCTGACGACCTCAGCTGACGGCCGGAGGCGCTACGCTCACGCGATGCGATCGAGCGCACCTTGCGCCTGACGGTCCTCGGGGCAGGACCCGCCTACACCGACCGGGAGGGCGCCTCGGGTGCCTGCTACCTGGTGTCGTCGGCCGAGACGAGCATCCTGCTCGACCTCGGCCAGGGATCGTTCCCGCGCATCTTCTCCAGGCTGCCGCCGACCGAGCTGGCGGCGGTCGTGGTGAGTCACCTGCATCCGGACCACTTCATCGACCTGGTGCCGCTGCGGCACTACCTGCGCTACGAGTTCGAGCCACCGCGTCGAGTGCGTGTCCTTGGTCCCCTCCAGCTGGCCGCGCGGCTGGATGCCCTCCATGCCGAGCCGGGCTTCGCCGCGCAGGCGCTCGATGTCGAGCACCTGGGCGAGGACAGGCACAGGATCGGCCGCCTGTCCCTGCGCGGACGGCTGGTCGCACACACGGACGAGAGCTACGCGGTCCGCGTGGACGACGGGGGCCCGGCGGGCCTCGTCTACAGCGGCGACTGCGGGCGGGCCGACGATCTGGCGCCGCTGGTGAGCCCCGGAGACACGCTGCTCGTCGAGGCGTCGTTCGGACCCGGGCCAGTCCCGGCCGGAGCCATGCACCTGGACGGCCCGGCGGTTGGCCGGCTCGCTGCCGCCACGGGTGCGGGCCGGGTGCTGCTCACCCACCTCCAGATGGGCTACGACCCGGTCGAGACGATCGGCTCGGTGCGGGCCGCATATGGTGGACCCGTCGAGTTCGTGTGGCCGGGCACGATCCTGGACGTCTGAAACCGCCGATCACGAATTCGACCGGGATGCGGATGACCACATCCCGGTCGTGTCGCCCGGGGACAGCGATGGCCCGCGCCGATGGCGAGACGTGCGAGCCCGGTGACCTCGATGATGGCCCGCACACCAGGACCCGTCCAGTACGTTCGGCCAGGCGGATGCCCACCGATCCGAACCGATCCGCACCAGGAGATCAGAGTCGGGTGCCCGGGAGCACCGGGGGGCCATGACCTCCGGTGGCGACCGGGGCCCACCACGACGAGTCACAGTGGGGGCGGCAGCGATGAGCCAGTCTCTGGCCGCTACCCTTCCCCTCCGTCCGGCCGAGCAACCCAGGAGACCCATGGACGAGCCCGAGGAGCCGCAGCCAGCCGTCGGCCGGGCACCTCGTCGCATCTCGCGGTTCGCTGCCACGCGGCCAGGAGGGCTCATGGCCGCCGCCGGCGCGCGGGTGGCAGCCAGCCTTCGCGACGTCGCGACCGTGCTCCCACTGCTGCTGGTCGCCGCATTCGCAACCCGGGTCGCGTGGCTGGATCTCCCGCACGGCTCGCTGATCTTCGACGAGGCGTACTACGTCAACGCCGCGCGAGTCATCCTGGGCTGGCTGGTGCCCGCGGGCGAGCACTATGCCGGCAGCCCCATCGGTCTCGACCCGAACACCGAGCATCCACCGCTGGGCAAGCTCCTGATCGCCCTGTCCATGACCGTCTTCGGCGACAACGGCATCGGCTGGCGTGTGCCCAGCGTCGTGGCGGGCATGGTGTCGCTCGGCGCGATCTACGCGATCGTGCGCTCGAGCCGGGAGACGGCGTGGCTGGCCGTGCTCGTGGTGTTCCTCGTCGCCTTCGACAACCTGTCGCTGGTCCATGGGCGGATCGCGACGCTGGACATCCTCGTCCTGGCCCCGATCCTGGTCGGCTCGTGGCTGGCGTTGCGGGAGCGATGGGCGCTGGCCGGGATCGCGATGGCGATCGGGCTCCTCGTGAAGCTCACCGCGGTGTACGGCGTCGGCGCAGTCCTGCTGCTGGTCATGGTCGAGAGGGGAGGAGGCTGGTGGGCCAACCGCCGGGTCCCGCTGCGCGACCTGCGCGGGCCGGCTGTCTTCGCGGCGACGTTCGTCATGGCCGGCCTGGCAGGGCTGGCCGTGCTCGACGCCCGGTTCACGTCGTTCGCTGGCCCGCTCGATCACCTGGCCCGGATGGTGTCCTACGGCGCCGACCTCCAGGCGCCGACCACGGGGGTGGGATTCTGCCCTGGCAACGACAGCCTTCCCTGGCAGTGGCTGTTCAACGAATGCCAGATCGCCTACCTGCGGGTCGACGTGACGGTCCGCGCCGGCGAGACCATCGTCTCCCAGCGACCGTCGATCGATTTCCGGGGGGCGATGAATCCGCTCCTGGCGGCGGCCATCCCGTTGAGCGCCCTGTTCGCCATCTGGTACGCCGGGCGCGGCAGCCGCGCGGCGCGCTGGGCGGCCGCCTGGGGCGCCGCCAACTACCTGCCGTTCGTCGCGCTCGCCGTCCTGAGCAACCGGATCACGTACATCTACTACATGCTCCCGGTCGTGCCGGCGATCGCGGTGGCGACGGCCCTGCTGCTCACGCGCAGCCAGTTGCCCCGGCTCGTCCGATGGGGGTTCATCGGTGCGTACGTGCTGGGCCTGCTCGCGTACTTCCCGTTCCGCCAGATCCCCTGACGCGCAGGCCGGTGATCCGTCCGGCGCGATCGCCGCCGGAAACGCCGATCGACCGGGGGGCCGTGCCCACCCGGTCGATCACCTGTGCGAAGGATGGGCCGTCACCTTGGGCGACGGCCGTGGTCTCGTTCGCTACTTCCTCGAGCGGCGAGAGGCCGCGGTCGGGGTCAGCAGCAGCACCGCGGCGAGCAGGCCCGCGGCAACGAACAGGAGGATCCGCCAGCCGTCAGACGGCGAGCTGGGCGAGGATGCGATCGCGTCGGTTGCCGGCGGGGTGGCCTTGGGCGTCCCCGTCACCCCTTCGACTGCGCCGCGGGGCTTGGTGGTGGTGCTGGTCGTGGTCTCCTCGACCGACGAGGTCGAGCTCTGGGTCGTCGTTTCGGTGGTCGACTCCGTCGTGGATTCGGTCGTGGATTCGGTGGTCGACTCCGTGGTGGATTCGGTCGTGGATTCGGTGGTCGACGTGGTCTTGGCGTCGGTCGTCGACGTGGTCGTCGTCTGCGTGGTGGTCGAGCCGCCCACGCTCGTCTCGCTCGACGACGTGGTGGTGGTCGTCGTCTCGCCGGAGCAGAAGATGATGTGGCTGATGCTCTTGTCGCCACCCTGGCCGCCCGGATCGAACTGGCCGTTGCCGTTCGTGTCCGCCCACACCGTCTGGCCGCTCGACGCGTCCGTAAACAGCGTGTTGGCGTACTCCGTGGCGGCGGCCTTGACGACGACCAGGCTGTAGTCGTGCTTCAGCACGTACGACGACCCATGCGGATCCTCAAGCTTCCAGCAGCCGCTGCCCCAGTAATCCGCGTGGTTGGCGTCCGAGGAGAATGCCTGGTGCCCGGTCACGGTCGCGTAGGTTGGATCGCTCGCGAGCGCGCTCGACGGCGCGATCAGAGCCGCCCCGAGCAGGCCGGCGACTGCGAGCCACCCCCCGGCTCGGAACATCCGTCTCCCGTTCATCAATGGTCCCCTGCCTCTTGCTTCCTGCGGCACCCGCCGCTGACTCCACATGGAGCGATGAGTCCCCGCTGCCTGGCGGTGAAAGACCGCTGCCTGACGGTGAGTGAATGCTGCCGGTTGGTCCGGGCAATGTCCAGTACTGATTGGCTAGGACGGACCGTGCCCCACCTCACCGGACCACACTCCAGCCCTCCGCTTGCGTTGCGGTTCGACACCGCGGGTCCGGCCCTTCCGACCGCCGATGGTACTGGCCTGCCTCGCGAGGCAGGAGGCTGGGGCCGAAGGGAGCGGACGGGACGCACCCAGGCAAGTGCGTCCCGTCCAGGTCTCGGGGACCCCAATGTTGGGGGGACCGGCCGCAGTGTGCCGTCCCGAGTGCGAGCCCGGTACCGACCGGGCCCCGGAGCAGGTACCCGGAAGTACCAGCCGGTGCCGCCAAAGGTACTGGCGGCCGGCCCTCGGATACAGCCGTCCGGTTCGCACCGGAACGCACCGGACCGCCCAGCCTGACCGATCCCGGTGCGGACGGACAACGCCGGCAGGGACCCTCATGCACGCCGTCAGCCGAGTCGCCCGCCGATGGGCCGCAGGTCCCGAACCGCTACGATGGCGACCGTTCCCGTGTCGACGCCCAGGAGACCCCACGTGCCCAGCTCGGAGGAGCCAGCTCTGCCGGATGCCATTCGCACCCGGGTTCGCCGCGCGGTCTCAGCCGCCTGGTCCGCCGCTGTCGAAGGCGGCCGCCTGCCACCGCTCGACGCCGATGCCGACGCACCGGCGGTCGAGGTGGAGCGTCCGGCCAACCCGGCTTTCGGCGATCTCGCGACCAACCTGGCCATGAAGCTCGCAAGGCCGCTGCGACGGCCGCCCCTGGCCATCGCCGAAGCCCTTGCGCACGAGCTGGGCGGCGATGCCGGCGCCGGGCTCGTCGCCTCGGCCGAGGTGGCGCGTCCCGGGTTCGTGAACCTCCGGATCGGCGACGCGGTGTACGAGGACCTGGTGGCGACGATCCTGGCTGCGCCGGGGTCATGGGGCCGGATCCCGGCGGTCAACCCGCGCCGCGTCAACGTCGAGTTCGTGTCCGCCAACCCGACCGGGCCGCTGACGGTCGGAAACGCGCGCGGCGCATTCGTCGGCGACCTGCTGTGTCGGGTGCTCGAGGCCGGTGGCCAGGAGGTCACACGCGAGTACTACTTCAACGACTCCGGCGCCCAGGTCGCCCACCTGGGTGCGTCCGTGGTAGCGGTCCGGCGCGGAGAACCCGTGCCCGAGGACGGCTACAAGGGCGCCTACGTGGAGGATCTCGCGCGCGACGTACCCGGCGACGTCTGGGCTGCGGCGGTGACCGACGGAGCCGATGCTGCCGAGACTGTCGGTGCCTGGGCGTCGGCGCGGGTGCGCGAGGGGATCGAGGCGTCGCTCGACCGCCTCGGCGTTCGGTTCGACGTCTGGAAGAGCGAGGCGTCGCTCCACGACGAGGGCTGGGTCTCGCGGGCGGTGGAGCGCCTGCGCGAGGGCGGGTACGTGTATGAGCAGGGCGGCGCCACCTGGTTCCGCTCGACCAGCTTCGGCGACGACAAGGACCGCGTGATCTACCGGTCTGATGGCCGCCCGACCTACTTCGCCGCGGACATCGGCTACGTGACCGAGAAGTTCAGCCGCGGGTTCGACCACCTGATCTACATCTGGGGCGTGGACCACCACGGGACGATCGCGCGCAACAAGAACGCGTCACAGGCGATGGGCTACGACCCGGACCACTACCAGGTGCTGCTCATCGGCTGGGTGCGCTTCGTCGCCGACGGGGTCGAGGTCTCGATGTCGAAACGGGCGGGCACCTTCGTGACGCTGGATGACCTCCTCGACGCGGTCGGCACCGACGCCGCCCGCTGGTTCTTCGCTTCACGGGCAGCGCACGTCGAGATCGACTTCGACATCGAGCTCGCCCGGAAGCAGTCCGCTGAGAACCCGGTCTACTACGTCCAGTACGCCCATGCGCGGATCGCCTCGATCCTGCGCAAGGCCGAGGAGGTCGGGCTGGCGCCGGCGACCGACATGCGTGGCCTCCTCGCGGGCGAGCCCGAGTCCGCGCTCGCCCGCGTCGTCGCACGCCTGCCCGAGGTCGTGGAGGATGCCGTGCTCGCGGAGGAGACCCAGGGGATCACGGCCTACGCGACCGAGCTGGCGACCCAGTTCCACGCGTTCTACCGCGACGCGCGGGTCGTCGACACGGACAACCCGGAGCGGTCGGCGAAGCGTCTCGCCCTGGCGCTCGCGACCAAGCTGACCCTCGCCAACGCCCTCGGCCTCCTCGGCATCTCGGCGCCCGAGTCGATGTGACCGGCTGCCCCGGCCGGGGGCCGGCGGCCGGGGAGCGGCTCCGCGCCGGGGAGCGGCCCGGGACCGGGAGACAGGTCGGGTGCGAGCTACCCGGCCAGTCCCAGCACGTTCGCGAGCCGGCCCATCGTCCCGTCGGACTCGGCCGTGATCAGCACGACCCGATCGGAAGCGGGCGTCAGGATCGTCGCGCTCCGGCCGGCCGCCTGCAGCCGTCCGACGAGCCCGTCGAGCGCAGCGGCAAACTGCGCGGCATCGGCGTCGGTGTCCCATGCCGTGTCGAGCACCACGCCGGTTGCGCCGCCTGGACCGTCCACGACCGCGACCCGGTCCCCACCCCAGCCAGCTGCCGCGTCCGTGGAGGTCGAGGCGTCGGTCCCGCCCGCGTCCCGGAGCAGGATCTCGAGCTGGAACTCGCCCAGCGTGTCCTGGAGCGCCACCGACCACCCTGAGCCCAGCCGCCCCGCCAGGTCGCCGGGGAATGCCACCTTGACCGGTGCTTCCCGCGAAGCGAGCTTGTCCGCGTGGAGCACCTGCTCCGTGGAGTCGGGTGGGTTGGCGAACAGGTCATCCACGCCGCCATAACCGCCTGCGCGCTGGAAAGCACTCAGCGTGAGCTGCAGGCCGGAGGTGTACGGGAACAGGAGCGGTTCACGCAGGATCGCTGGCATCCGATCCAGCACCGCCTGGGAGGCGGGGTCGGCCGAGCCCGCAACCTGGAGCAGCTCCGCCGGCGTCAGCTGCTGCTGGGCCCAGATGCTCATCGACAGCGTCGCATCGCCTTCGACCAGCGTGGTCCGGGCCATCGTCCGATCGCTCTGGTCGGTGGCGTCGCCGACCAGCGCGCGAAGCCCGAAGTTCTGGTCCTGGAGCGCGTGGGTGTACTCGTGGGCGTACGTGATCTCCTCGGTCGGTCCGATCTGGCCGGACTGCGAGACCACGTACATCTTCTTGGTCTCGTCGTCATAGAGGCCGGCGACCTGGCTGGTGAGCAGCTCGATGTACAGGTCTTTCAGCGAGGCGTCCGGGGGCATCAGCAGCAGCGACTTGTACAGGGCCTCCGTTCCCGTGACGAGCGACTCCGGGTTGTCGCGCGCGAAGCTTGCCCGGATGTAGGCACACAGGCCGGCCGCGTCGAACACGGCGCGCTCCACCGGCTTCTTCGCCTGGAGCCCGCGGAGCTGGCTCACCTGGGCCTCGATCTGCGAGTACAGAGCGGCATTCGGGTCATTCGTGTCCGGGCTGGCCGGCGCCGGCGTCGAGGTGTCGCTGGGATCGCAGGCCGGCGCGCTGGACGGTGACGGCGAGGGCGCCGCGGGCGTGGCCGTGGCGGGCACGGTGGGGCTCGTCGTCTGGGGAGCGGCCGTTGGCGCCGTGGTCGCGGGACTGGCGGTCGGAGTCGATGAGCCGCAGGCCGCCACGAAGGCGACGACAAGGGTCGCCACGAGCAGCGGGGATCGGCGGTGCGGAAGCGTCATGGCGACCGATTGTGCCATGCGCTCCGGCGACAACCCGGCGACCCGGGCGCCCGGCCCACGAGATGTGCGTTTCTTAATCGTTCGCAGGCTCGGGCTTGAATCGGCCCCAGCCTATGGTTCTCCCCGGAACAACCCCTCAGGTTCCATCCTCCCTCCCTCGGGCCGGAGGCGCCGATTGGGCAGGCGCCTCCGGTCCTTCCTTTCCCGGACCTTCGTCGCCGTCCCGTCGACCGTGGCTGATGCCGGCAGGCACCCTGCAGCCGCGGCCCGAGCAGGTCGGGGCCCTGTGCAAGAATCGGCGCATGGAGCTCACCTGGTACGGACGAACCTGCACCCGGCTGCGCGGCAAGGACGCCGTCGTCGTCAACGACCCCTATCCGTCGATCGTCGGGCCCACCGGCCGCGGCATCACGGGTGACGTCGTCACCTTCAGCCACCCCGACGACAATCCCCTGCCCAGGAAGGTTGGCAAGCTGTCGCGCGACGGCAGCACGGCGATGCCCTCCAGCCTGGAGAGCGCGTTCGTGCTCGACGGACCCGGCGAATATGAAGTCCACGACGTGCTGCTCACCGGCGTCCGGACCTACCGGGACGACGCCAAGGGTGCCCAGCGCGGCCGCCAGACGGCGTTCGTCATGGAGCTCGACGGCATCCACACCATTCACCTGGGCGACATCGGCCACCAGCTGACCGAGGAGAAGCTGGCCGACATCGGCCGCGTCGCGGTGGTGTGCGTGCCCGTCGGCGGGGCGCTGTCGGCGACCGGAGCTGCCGCGCTGGTGGCGCAGCTCGATCCACGGATCGTCGTCCCGATGCCCGTGTGCGAGGTCGAGGCGGACTGCGACGAGGCGGTCCGGAGGTTCCTGCACGAGATGGGCGCCGAGCCCTCGGTGCAGCCGCGGCTGTCGGTCACCCAGTCGAGCCTCCCGGCCGAGACGACCACCGTGCTCCTCGAGTCGCGCGGGAAGGTCTGACACCGGTCGGACAGGGCAGCGGTGCCGGCTGCTCAGGCAGCGGCGCTGGCGGCCGCAGCCGGCTCAGCTGCCGCGGCGATACACGATCCGGCCGCCCTTCACGACGACGTCCGCAAGGTTGGCGCCCACCCAGTAGGGCAGCTCATCCACGGTGGACGCGCGCCAGATCGCGATGTCGGCCTGCTTGCCGGCCTCGAGGGACCCGATCCGGTCGCCGAGGCCAAGGGCATGCGCCGCGTTGATCGTGACCGCGGCCAGCGCCTCCGACGGCGACAGGCCCATCTCGAGACAGGCGACGGTCATCACCAGCGGCAGGTTCGGGGTGGGTGAGGTCCCGGGATTGAAATCGGTGCCCAGGGCCACGGGCACGCCGGCCTCGATGAACCGTCGCGCCGGCGCCGCGTCGCGGGTCATCAGGAACCAGGTCGTCGCCGGCAGCAGGGTGGCCACCGTCGGTCGCTCACCGGTCGCGGCCGCGGCGAGGGCCGCCACTCCCTCGTCACTGGGCGTGTGCAGGTGGTCGGCGGACAACGCCCCGAGCTCCGCGGCCAGCTCCGCGCCCCCCGATGGCGCCAGCTCGTCGGCGTGCAGGCGGATCGCCATGCCATAGGCGGCTGCGGCGCTCAGGATCCGCCGCGCCTGGTCGGCGCTGAACACGCCCTCCTCGCAAAACACGTCGCACGAGGTGGCCCGGCCCTGCGCGGCCACGCCGGGAAGCTGCTCCTCGAGGATGCTCCGGACGTAGGCCTCCGTGCCGTCGGGTCGCGAGCGGTACTCGGGCGGCACCGCGTGGGCGCCGAGATAGGTGGGCGAGACATCCACCGGTCCTTCCCGGCCCAGCTCGAAGGCGACCTCCAGCAGCCGAAGCTCCGTCGCGAGGTCGAGCCCGTATCCGGACTTGGCCTCGATCGTCGTGACGCCGCGGCTCAGCATCTCGTCCAGCCAGCGGCGTCCATGACGCGCGAGGTCCTCGGATGATGCTGCCCGAGTCGCGGCAACGGTCGACAGGATCCCGCCACCGGCGGCGAGGATCTCGAGATAGGCGGCACCCCGCTGGCGGAGGACCAGCTCCTGCGCTCGCGTCCCGGCGAACAGGAGGTGCGTGTGCGGGTCCACGAGACCGGGCGTGACGACCCCGCCGTCTGCATCGAGCCGGGCGAACCGCGACATGGGGTAGCCGTTGAGCTCCAGCCCCTGCTCGATCCGGTCGCGCGGCCCAACCCCGACGACCTGGCCCTCCCAGCAGGCGACCACCGGCGCGGCCGGCGCGCCGGGACCCCCGGCGGGGGCGGCGTCCAGGATCGCGACGTCCGCCTGCTCCGGCCCGCGACGCAGGCCACCGGCCAGCGTGGCGATCTGCGACGCCCCGTGGATCAGCAGGCCGGCGGCGTCATTGCCCCCTTTGCCACCCTCGATCAGCCGGAGGGTCATGCCTTGTCGCGCGCCGCCGCCAGGCGCAGCTCCAGGGCCATCAACGGCGTGAAGTCGCGCAGCCGGATCGCCTCGCCGGCGGCAGCGAGGCGCGCCTCCAGCGGGGCGTCGGATGGCGCGCCTGCGCGGTCTGCCACGTCGAGGAACGCGGCCAGCGGGGCGAGGCCGATCAGCTCGGATTCCTCGAGCCGGACGCCGTCCTCGGCGGCCAGCTCTCCGACCGCCTCCCAGGCCTGCCACAGGGGGGTGACCCGGAAATCCAGCAGGTTCATCGAGACCTGGGCCCGGACCGCGTGGCCTCGTTCGGGCTCCTCCACCCGGAAGCCGTTCGCCTGGACGCGCGGCAGCCCGCCACCGGACTCCCGGACGCGGCGGGCGATCCGCTTCGCCAGGTCCACGTCATCGGACTCGAGGTTGACATTCCAGGCGATCAGGAACGGGCGAGCCCCGACCGCGACCGCACCCGCCCGCGGATGCATGCGCGCCGGACCGAAGTCCGGCTGACGGCCGTTGGTCGCGATCTCCGCCTTCAACCCCTCGTACTGGCCGCGCCGGACGTCGGCCAGCCTGACGCGGTCGGCACGGGTGGCCGCCTGCGCGTACAGGTACACGGGCAGGTCCCAGCGGGCCGCGATCCGGCGCCCGAACTCACGGGCCAGATCCACGCACGCCTCCATCGGCGTGTCGGCGAGGGGCACGAACGGCACGACGTCCACGGCGCCGATGCGCGGGTGCTCGCCGCTGTGGACCTCCATGTCGATGTCGTCGATCGCCTGGCCGACCATGGCCTCCAGCCCCGCCGAGACGGCGTCGTCCTCGCCCGCCACGGTCAGCACCGACCGGTTGTGGCTGGCATCCGAGGTCCGGTCGAGCAGGAACACGCCGGGCACGGAGGTCAGGGCGCCGACGAGCCGCTCGACGACGTCGAGCCGCCGTCCCTCCGACACGTTGGGCACGCTTTCGACGAGCACGTCCTGATGCTAGCGAAGCGGCACCAGCGTCGTGCCGCCACCGCGCGAGTGGACCGGCGGCCACCGTGCGCGCCGCATCGGCCGCCGGGCCAACCCGGCGTCCGGGACACTTGTCGCGTCGCGCGGATCGCGCCTCGCCCGTACACTCCGACGCCATGGCGTCATCGAGCCGCAGCCTGCTGCGCCACCCCGACTTCCTCAAGCTGTGGACCGCCGAGACCGTCTCGGTGTTCGGGACCGCGATCACGCAGCTCGCGCTGCCGATCATCGCCGCCACGGTGCTCGAGGTGAGCCCGTTCGAGTTCGGGCTGCTCACGACGATCGAGTTCCTGCCGTTCATCCTGTTCAGCCTGCCGGCGGGCGTGTGGGTGGACCGGCTCCGCCGGCGGCCCATCCTCATCGCAGGCGACCTCGGCCGGGCGATCGCCATCACCTCGATCCCGGTCGCGTTCTACTTCGACGCCCTGACGATCTGGCAGCTGTACGTCGTCGGCTTCGTGAACGGCTGCCTCACGGTGTTCTTCGACGTCGCCTACCAGAGCTATCTGCCGTCGGTCGTCGACCGCGACCAGCTGGTGGAGGGCAACTCCAAGCTGGAGATCACGCGCTCGGCCGCCCAGATCCTCGGGCCGGGCCTGGCGGGCCTGCTGATCGGAATCTTCAGGGCTCCGTTCGCGATGCTGGTCGACGCGGCAAGCTACCTGTGGTCGGCGGTGTTCGTGTTCTTCATCCGGCGGCCGGAGCCGCCCATCGAGCCCCACGACGAAGCGGTGCACGGGCCCAGGCCATCGATGCGCCGCGAGATCGCGCTCGGCCTGCGGTACGTCGTCGGCCACCGCTGGCTGCGCTCCATCGCGGCCACGACCGGCGTGTCCAACTTCTTCGGCACCCTGGTCCAGGCGATCCTCATCCTGTATCTGACCCGCGAGCGCGGGCTGACGGCGGAGGTCATCGGGTTCGCGTTCTCGGTGGGCTCGCTGGGCGTGCTGCTGGCGGCGTTGACCACGAGCGCGGTCACGAAGCGGGCGGGCGTCGGCAGGATGCTGGTGCTCACCTCGGTCGGGTTCAGCCTGTCCGGGCTGCCGGTCGCCGCAGCGCCCGACGTGCTGATCTTCCCGGCCGTGGCGCTCACGGGGTTCCTGGGCGGGTTCTGCGGCGTTGCCTGGAACATCAACCAGGTGTCGCTCCGCCAGGCGATCACGCCGCCGCGGATGCAGGGGAAGATGAACGCCACGATGCGGTTCATCGTGTGGGGCACGATCCCGCTGGGCTCCATCGCCGGCGGCGCGCTGGGCAGCCTGATCGGATTGCACCCGACGATCTGGGTGGGGGCGATCGGCGGGTTGTTCGCCTTCCTCCCGGTCATGCTCTCATCGGTACGCGGGATCGTCACGATGCCCGAGCCGGCCGAGGAGCCCGGCGCCCCGCTGACCGGCGAGGTCGCCGGCGCCTGACGACCGGCGGTGAGGGCAGGGCTACCCGTCCAGCATCGGGATCCGCACGCCGCGCTCCCGGGCAACCTCGATCGCATGCTGGTAGCCGGCGTCCACGTGGCGCACGACGCCCATGCCCGGATCGGTGGTGAGCACCCGTTCCAGCTTGCGCGCCGCGAGCTCCGTTCCGTCGGCGACGATCACCATCCCGGCGTGCTGGCTGTAGCCGATGCCCACGCCGCCACCGTGGTGGATCGACACCCAGGTCGCACCCGCCGCCGTGTTGACGAGGGCGTTGAGCAGCGGCCAGTCGGCGACCGCGTCG
Source organism: uncultured Chloroflexia bacterium (assembly GCA_963732805.1). Taxonomy (GTDB): domain Bacteria; phylum Chloroflexota; class Limnocylindria; order Limnocylindrales; family CSP1-4; genus CAIXZV01. The sequence continues at coordinate 139,878 of CAVTAW010000001.1, read as the reverse complement.
GTGCCGTCGGCCATCGCCTCCGTCTCGCGGTTGGGTGAGGCGACCGAGCCCGAGTCCAGGTGATCGCGCCCGATCACGATCGGCGCTCTGACCTCACCCGCCTCGACCAGGCGGTTGAACTCCAGTCCCGCCCTTGCCCGCTCGCCATAGCCCAACCAGCAGATCCGCGCGGGCAGGCCCTGGAACGGGACCTTCGCCTCGGCGAGCTCCAGCCAGCGCCGCAGCCCGCGATCGTGCGGGAACAGCTCGAGCATTGCCCGGTCCGTCCGCCGGATGTCGTCCGGGTCGCCGGACAGCGCCACCCAGCGGAACGGCCCGCGGCCTTCGCAGAACTGCGGCCGGATGTACGCGGGCACGAACCCCGGGTAGTCGAACGCGTTGTCGACGCCCGCCTCCTGCGCCTGCGCCCGGAGGTTGTTGCCGTAGTCGAACACAACGGCACCGGTCTCCCGGAACGCGAGCATGGCCCGGACCTGGTCGGCCATGGACCGCATGGAGCGCTGGATGTAGACCTCGGGCTGCGAGATCCGGAGCATGTGCGCGTCATGGAGCGAGATCTCGGCGGGCACGTAGCCGCCGAGCGCGTCGTGCGCGGAGGTCTGGTCGGTGACGACGTCGAACACCTCGCCGGCCCTGGCCCACGCGGGCTCGATCTCGGCCGCGTTGCCGACCAGCGCGATCGAGGTGGCCTCGCCGTCCGCGGCAGCCGCACGCGCCATGGTCAGCGCCTCCTGCGGCGAGTGGGTCAGGTGGTCCACATAGCCGATCTCGTGCCGGCGGCGCGCGCGTTGCTCGTCCACCTCGATCGCGAGGCACACACCCTCGTTCATCGTGACCGACAGCGGCTGGGCGCCGCCCATGCCGCCCAGTCCCGCGGTGAGGACCACGCGCCCGCGCAGCGTGCCGTCGAAGTGCTGGCGCGCGAGCTCGGCGAACGTCTCGTAGGTGCCCTGCAGGATCCCCTGCGTGCCGATGTAGATCCACGACCCCGCGGTCATCTGCCCGTACATCATCAGGCCGCGCCGCTCGAGGTCCCGAAAATGGTCCCAGTTCGCCCACTTGCCCACCAGGTTCGAGTTGGCGATGAGCACGCGGGGGGCCCATTCGTGCGTGCGGAACACGGCGACGGGCTTGCCCGACTGCACCAGCAGGGTCTCGTCGTCGGCCAGGATCCGGAGCTCGCGTACGATCGCGTCGAACGCTTCCCAGCTCCGCGCGGCGCGCCCGGTCCCCCCGTAGACGACAAGGTTGTCCGGGTCCTCGGCCACCTCCGGGTCGAGGTTGTTCATGAGCATCCGCAGCACGGCCTCCTGCTGCCAGCCGCGGGTGGACAGGGTGGTGCCGCGGGGAGCGCGGACGGGCCTCGGGCCGTGGACAGCCTCGCCGGGAGTGTCGGTCGTCATGGCCGCGGAGTCTACGCCGCCGGCGCCTCGCCCCGTCAGGGCCGGAGGTCGCTCATCAGCTGCTGGCCGAAGCGCCGCTCGCCGATCGAGAACAGCGAGACCACGACGTTGCGCTGGGGCAGGTATGCGTGGTACACGACCAGGCCCCCGGAACAGCTGCTGATGTACACCGTCCGACCACCGAGCTCGGCCTGCGCGTTGCCCGCGACGCCACCCGCCTGCCCGCACGCGCCGCGGTTGTAGCTGTCCCGCCAGTCCCGGAAGAACGCGTCCGAGTAGACGCCCGGGCGCAGCCGTGCGATCACCCCGGACGCCAGGTCGCTGCCATCGACCAGGATGGGGAAGGCGGCGGCCGCCACGTTGCGCGCGAAGTCAGGGTCCGCGGCTGCCTGCGTGTACGAGTCAGGCTCCTCGGTGACCGCAACCCCGGCGATGTCTGCGGGCAGGATCGCGAGCAGCGACGGGTCAAGCGCCGCTCCGGGCGAGGCGGTGCCGTTCGACCCGCCCGGCATCGGGGAGCCTCCGGGCAGGACACTGGCGGGTGACGACGCCGGGGGCTCCGACGGCGGGGCGGACGTGGGTGTTCCGGCAACCGCGGGCGTGGTCCCGAGCGTGGCCGAGGGGCCCGGTGCACACGCTCCGACGAGCAGCGCGGAACCCCAGATGGCAAGCACGACGACCGCCAGCGAGGCGCCCGCCCCGGATCGAGCGTGGGTCACCCGAGCTCCCGGCGGAGCACCGGGTACCGGTCATCGGCTGCGGCGACCGTGAACCCGAGCCGCTCCCAGAACCGAGGTTCGGCGGCGCTCGTGGCCTCCGGCCGCGCACCGACCTCCGGGTAGACCTCGACCGCCGCGAAGCCGCGGTCCGCCAGGTCGTCGCACACGGCCTCGACGAGCGTTGCGGCCAGCCCACGGCCGCGAGCCGCGGCCGTGGTGGCGATGCACGTGATCACGGCCGGCAGCGGGGCGTCGGGCAGCCGCGGGTAGAGCTCACGGGTCCGCAACGCTCTCGGGTACGCGGACAACGGGCCGAACTGGACGTACGCGGCCGGCTCGCCCTCCTCGAGGAGCACCTTGGCGTAGGTGCCGAACACCGCCAGCCCGCGACCGAGCAGCCGGAGCTTGGGCGGCGCCCCCGGCGCGATCGCCGGCCTGGCCGTGGGCCGGGGAGCGAACGGGTTGTCCACGGGCTCGTCATCGCCCAGGAACGGGTTGAACGCGGGCCCGCGCGACGCCGGTGCGAACGGGTTGAACGCAGGCTCATCGCCCTCGTCATCACCGAACGGGTTGCGCGGTCGGCCGCGGGCTGGTTGTGCCGGCTCGGCCGGCGCCTTGAGCCACGAGGTGCGGGCCGCCTTCGAGCCCCGGTCCGCGTCCTCCCAGTAGTCGCACGAGCGGTGGTCGAAGCCGGGATCGGCACACGGCGGCAGGAGCGCGAAGGAGGCGTCGTCGGTGACGTCCACGATCCGGATGGCCATGGCGCCGAGTCTATCCGGGAGCAGTCAGGCCAGCGCGGCCAGGTCCCCGTTGCGCACGAGCTCCAGGGCCGCGGCGAGATCCGGGCCGGGTTCCCGATCGCCGGACAGCGGGGCGATCCGGGTGCGGACCAGGGCGAGCGCCTCGGCGACGCCGGCTCCGGGCAGTGGTGCCCCCGGCGCAAGCGATGCCAGCCGCAGGTCCAGCGCCTGCGCGGCACACAGCAGCTCGATCGCGAGGATCCGCTCCACGTTGCCCAGCACCAGGCGCGCGTGGCGGGCCGCCCCCGCCCCCATCGAGACGTGGTCCTCCTGGTTCGCCGACGTGGGGATCGAGTCCGCGGACGACGGGTGCGCCAGGACCTTGTTCTCCGACGCCAGTGCGGCCGCGGTGTACTGGACGATCATGAGACCGCTGTTGCGGCCGGGGTCGGGCGACGAGGAAGGCCGGCAGCCCCCCGTTCAGGCGCGGATCCAGGAGCAGCGCCGTTCGCCGTTCGGAGATCGCACCCAGCTCGGCCAGGGCCAGCTTCGCGAAGTCGAGCGCCAGCGCGATCGGCTCCCCGTGGAAGTTGCCGCCGGAGATCACCAGCCCGCGGCCCGTCGCCAGCGCGTCGACCGGGACATCGGCCCCCGATGGAAACACCAGCGGGTTGTCGGTCGCCGAGTTCAGCTCGATGTCGAGCACGCGCCGCAGGTGGTCCAGGGCATCGCGGATCGCGCCGTGCACCTGTGGCACGCAGCGCAGCGAGTACGGGTCCTGGACCTTGTGCGTCGAGCCGTGGTGCGCGGCCTGGAGCCCGGAGCCACGGAGCAGATGCCGCAGCTCGCCGGCCACGGCCACCTGCCCGGGGTGCGGGCGAGCGAGCTGGTAGGGGGCGGCAAATGCCACCTCGGTCCCCAGCAGGGCCTCCACCGACATCGCGGCCGCGACCGACGCGGTGCGCGCCAGGCGGTCGGCGTCGGCCAGCAGGAGCGCGCCCAACGCGCTCATGAGCTGTGTGCCATTGAGCAGCGCCAGCCCCTCCTTCGGCCCGAGGACCAGGGGCTCCAGGTCCACCTCACGCAGGGCGATCAGGGCGGGCAGCACCTGCCCGTTCAGCTCGACCTCGCCGCGCCCGATCAGCGGCAGCGCGAGGTGGGCCAGCGGCGCGAGATCACCCGAGGCGCCCACGCTCCCCTGCTGCGGGACCACCGGGTGAAGCCCCAGCTCCAGGAAGCGGCAGATGCGATCCACGAGCAGCGGCCGGCAGCCCGAGTGGCCCAGCGCCAGCGTGTTCGCCCGCAGCAGCAGCATCGCCCGGACGACCTCGCGGGGGAACGGCTCCCCGACGCCTGCCGCGTGCGAGGCCAGCAGGTTCTCCTGGAGCGCCTTCACGTCCTCGCGAGGGATGGACGTCGTAGCCAGGTCGCCGAACCCCGTCGTGACCCCGTAGACGACGTCGCCGCGCGCAACCAGCGTCTCGATGACGTCGCGCGCCTCCTGCATGCGGTCGCGGGCATGCACGTCGAGCGCGGCCCGCGCCCCGTGCCGCGCGACTGCCTCGACGTCGGCCACGGACAGGTCGGCCCCGGTCAGCACCACCACATCGCGCGCCTCGCGCGTCGGAGATCGCTCGGGGAGGAAGTGGGCGTCGGTCACCGTGCCGAGGATAGTCGGCTATCCTCGGCCCCGTTGGCCCGCGAACACGTGGTCCCGGCACGCAACCCCAGGGAGCAGCAGCCCGCTCGTGCTCGCGTTCATCGACCAGATCGTCATCCCGTTCCTGAACTCGCTGTACGGTGCCGTCGGCTACCTGGGGGTGATGGTCGCGATGGGGATCGAGTCGGCGATGATCCCGTTGCCCTCGGAGCTGATCCTCCCGTATGCCGGGTTCCTGGTGTCCGATCCGAGCCAGATCGAGCCGCTCACCGGCCAGCCGTGGAGCTTCTGGATCGTGGTGATCGTGGCGACCCTGGGCAACACCACCGGGTCGTTGGTTGCCTACGCCATCGGAGCGTACGGTGGCCGACCGTTCCTCGAGCGGTACGGGAAGTACCTGCTGATCCGCCCGCACGAGATCGCAGCCGCAGATCAGTTCTTCCAGAAGTACGGCGCCGCCACGGTGTTCTTCGGCCGGCTGCTGCCCATCGTGCGCACGTTCATCTCGTTCCCGGCAGGGGTCACCAGGATGCCGCTGCCCAGGTTCATCGTGTTCTCCACGGCCGGCGCGCTGCCCTGGTCCATCGCGCTGGTCTGGGCAGGCGAGCAGCTGGGCGCGAACTGGCAGGACATCCGCCACATGCTGCAGCCGTTCGATCTCGCGATCGCGGTCGGCGTGGTGATCCTGGCCGCCCTGCTCCTGTGGTGGCGGCTCGGAATGCCCGGACGCCCCCGGCGCGAGCCCGACACCACGAGCTAGCCGAGCCGGGCCGCGCAGGCGGCCGCGCGGAGCTACAGCCAGGGCGTGTCGTTCGGACCGCGCAGGTGCGACCGGTCGTTCAGCACCAGCAGCCTCGCCTGGTCGGGCTCGGCACCGGCCGCCCAGCGCAGCACCGTGAGGTTCACCTGGCCCTGGACGAACCGCCGCCGGTACTCCGCCACCGGCACCCCGAGCGCGACGCACAGCAGCACCCGGTTCGACGTCCCGTGCCCCACGGCCAGCACCGGCCGCTCCACCGGCGATCCACCGCGGCCGAAGCCGGAGGTCGCGGCCCGGAACGAGGCCTTCGCGTGCCACGCCCGGTGGTCGTCGAGCAGGTCGTCGAGGAAGGCCCGGACGCGACGGGCGACATCGTCGCCCGACTCGCCACCGGGACAGGCCAGCCGGTCCGGGGCCAGCTCCCAGTCCCGACGGAACGCCTCGTCGACCTCGTCGATCTGGTCGTAGGTGCGGCCTTCCCAGGCACCGTAGTCCATCTCCCGGAGCCGCGGATCCGCCTCGATCGACGCGCCACGCGCGATGATCTCGGCCGTCTCGCGGGCACGGAACAGGGGGCTGCTGATCACCCGGTCGAAGGTGATCGCCGCAAGCCGGCGTCCCAGCGCATCGGCCTGGCGGCGGCCCTCGTCGTTGATCGAGATGTCGAGATGCTGCCCGAGGTGCTGCTCGGGGATCGAGCGGTCGGTCAAGCCGTGGCGGGTGAGGACAAGCGTGAGCATCGCCGCAAGTCTAGGGTCGAGGTCAGGTGCGATGGGAGCGGCGCCGCATCGCCCGCCCGCGGGGCCCTTGTCGTGTGAGAATGCGGGCTGGAGGTACCGACGCAGGACGATGAGCGACCCGCACGTTCCCGACGAGCATGGGTCGTCCCACGTGGTCGAAGGGCCGCATGGCTCGACTGCCGACCATGGGGACGATCACGGACACGACGACCACGCCCACGCGCAGGAGGAGCTGGGCCCGATCGACTGGTCGATGTGGGCGGTCGGCGCCATGGGCGTGCTCGTCGCCCTGATCGTGACGGCCGGGTTCGCGGCCGCGACCGGGTTCGCGTTCAACGCCTAGCGCCGGGCGCCCGGCCGGGCTCCGGCTCGTCGGTCTCCCAGGCCGAGTGCATGGGCCGGTCCCACCATGGCGTGGGCGCCATCGTGAGCCGCTCCAGCGCCCGCAGCACCGTGTCGTAGTTCACGCGCCAGCCGTTGAAGTCCCGCCACGCGCGGTCCCGATCCTCCACCACCGGCACGCCCGACGCGGCGAGCACGTCCACGGCGGCTTCGAACCGCAGCCTGTCGATCGAGGTCGGTGCGTCCTGCGCGGGGTGCGGGTCGTAGGGGATGCCGAAGTACTCCGAGATCCGCCGGAGGGCCAGGTAGCCGGCCCGGATCATCAGGTCCGCCTGGACGTCCAGGGGCGTGGCCACGGAGGACCGGACCAGGGCGGCGGCATCCATCATCGCGCCCGCCGCGTTGACCCACGAGTGGTTCGCCTGCTGTGAGCGGTAGAACACCAGCACCGGCAGGGAGGTATGGGTCTCCTCGAGCTCGGAGAACCACGTCTCCCACTGCTCCCACAGGTCGTGCAGGGCACCGAGCCCGGACAGCCGGTGCATGCGGGTGATCATCACGACCGGCGATGGCGGGGAGTCGGCCCGCACTTCGAGCAGGTTGACCAGCAGCTCGCGCCGGGAGAACGAGCTGTAGATCGTGGGCAGGTAGGCGACGAGGAGCGCGACCAGCGCCAGCCCGATGGCGGCCTCCACGAACGCCAGCGTCTCGCTGCCGAGCACCGGAGGCCGCAGGAAGCCCAGCGTGAGCAGGGACGATCCGCTCGCGACCACCGCGTCCTCGAGCGACAGCCCGAACGCCCAGAACATGGCGGCGAAACCGACGGCGAGCAGGATCAGCCACCAGGCAGGCAGCAGCACCAGGGCGATCGGGCCGTAATACGCCATCACCCGGTCCCGGTACTCGTAGGGCCGGGAGGCAGGGGCGAGCAGGGTGAACGCTCGGCGGATCGTCCGGAACGCGAGCCGCGTCAGCTGGTCGTTGTCGCCGCGCGGGACCACGAACGTCCGCACCGCGCTGAGGACGGTGCGCGCGACGAGCAGGGCGCCGAGCAGCGCGACGATGACCTGGACGAGAACCACGAGCCGAGCATAGCGGCCGCACGATCACGCGGCCTGACTGGTTCTGTCCTCAGAACAGGCCGACGACGTTCCCGTCGGCGTCGATGTCGATCCGCTCGCCACCCGGGCGCGACGGCAGGCCGGGCATCGTGCGCATGTCGCCCGCGAGCGGCGTGATGAAACCGGCGCCGGCCGACAGGCGCACCTCCCGGATCGGGACCCGGAAGCCCGTGGGCCGGCCCAGCAGCTTGGGATCGTGGCTGAGGGAGTACTGCGTCTTGGCCATGCAGATCGGCAGCTGCCCGAAGCCCATCGACTCGTACTGGGCCAGCGCCTGGTCGCTGCCGGGGTGAAGTCCACGCCGTCGGCGCCGTAGATGCGGGTGGCGATCGTCTCGATCTTCTCCGCCAGCGGTGCGTCGTCGGGATAGAGCAGCTCGAACCCGGGGCGCCTTCCTCCGCCGCCGCCCATACGGCGCGGGCGAGGTCCGTGGCCCCGGCGCCGCCGTCGGCGAAATGGTGGGCGACGACCGCGTCGCGCGCCCCGGCCGCGAGCGCCACCTCGCGGATGGCCGCGATCTCGGCCTCGGTGTCCGTCGGGAAGGCGTTGATCGCCACCACCGACGGGCACCCCGAACGCGGCCACGTTCGCGATGTGGGCGGCCAGGTTGGCGCCGCCCCGTCGGACGGCCTCTGGGTTGGACTCGAGGAGCGCCGGGTCGAGCGGCTTGCCGGCTACGATCCGGCCTACCCCACCATGCATCTTGAGCGCCCGGACGGTGGCCACGATGACCGCCGCGTCGGGGGCGAGTCCGGAGGCCCGGCACTTGATGTCGAAGAACTTCTCGGCGCCCATGTCGGCGCCGAAGCCCGCCTCGGTGACCACGATCTCGGTCGTCGCGAGCGCAGCCCGGTCGGCGAGGATCGAGCTGTTGCCGTGGGCGATGTTGCCGAACGGGCCGCAGTGGACGAACGCCGGGCCACCCTCGAGCGTCTGGAGCAGGTTGGGCTTGATGGCGTCGCGCAGGAGCACGGTCATCGCGCCCGCGACCTTGAGGTCGTCCGCCGTGATCGCGGTGCCGTCCCGCCTGGTCGCAGCACGATCCGCCCCAGTCGGGCCCGGAGATCCTGGAGGTCGCTCGCGAGCGCCAGGATGGCCATGACCTCGGACGCCACGGTGATCACGAACAGCGTCTCGCGCGGGTAGCCGTTCTCCCGGCCGCCCAGGCCGACCACGACCTCGCGGAGCGCGCGGTCGCTGATGTCCACCACCCGCGGCCAGAGCACCCCGTGGGGATCGATGGCGAGCTCGTTGCCGTGATGGATGTGGTTGTCGATGAACGCCGCCGCGAGGTTGTGTGCAGCACCGATCGCATGGACGTCGCCGGTGAGGTGGAGGTTGAAGTCCTCCATCGGGATGAGCTGGCTGTAGCCCCCGCCGGCGGCCCCGCCCTTGATCCCGAACACGGGACCCAGGCTCGGCTGGCGCATCGTGACCGCTGCCCGCCGGCCGATCCGCTCGAGGCCCTGCGCGAGCCCGACCGTCGTCGTGCTCTTGCCCTCGCCGAGGGGCGTCGGGCTGATCGCCGTCACGACCACGTACTTGCCGCGCGGATTGGCCGCCTCCACCCGCCGGATGCCGTCCAGGGTCACCTTCGCCTTGCTGCGCCCGTACAGCTCGATCTCGTCCTCACGGAAGCCGAGGTCGGCGGCGACCTGTCTGATCGGCCGGGGCGTCGCGGCACGGGCGATCTCGAGGTCGGACGGGAAGGACGAGGCGGCGGTCATGAACGGATCTCCTGGACAGGAACGGATAGCGAGCGAGCCCCGAGCGGCACCCGGCCAGACGCCTGGTCCCGTGCTGCCCGCATGAGGTGGGTGAGCAGGATCGCGTTGGTGAGCGGACCGACACCGCCGGGCACGGGCGTGATCGCCGAGACAACGTGGCTTGCGGATGCGAAATCCACGTCACCCACCAGCGCGTCGCCCACGACGTTGATGCCCACGTCCACGACAACCGACCCAGGCTTGAGCATGTCGCCGGTGACCAGGCCGGGCCGGCCGGCGGCCACCACCACGATGTCGGCCGTCCTCGGACGCACGGCGCCCAGGTCGGGCGTGTGCGAGTGGCAGATGGTCACCGTTGCGTGCTCTCGCAGGAGCAGCAGCGCGGCCGGCTTGCCGACAACGTTGGACCGTCCGACGACCACGGCGTGCCGGCCGTCGATCTCGACGCCCGATCGGAGCAGGATCTCCACCGACGCGTGGGCCGTGGCAGGCAGGAATCCCTGGTACCCCAGCGAGAGCAGACCGGCATTGAGGGGATGGATGCCGTCGATGTCGCGCGTGGGGTCGAGGATGTTGATCACCGCTCGCAGCGGGATCGTCGGCGGCAACGGCATCTGGACGATGATCCCGGCGACCGCGGGGTCCGCATCGAGCGCCCGCAGCGCATCGACCACATCGGACTCGGCGGCGTCGTCGCCCAGCTCGACCAGCCGGCCCTCGATCCCGACCCGCTCGCAGCCATCAAGGATCTTGTGGAGGTAGACCGCCGACGGGGCGTCGCGGCCCACGACCACGACAGCCAGGACCGGCGTGTAGCCGTAGGACGCCTGGAACTCGACCACGTCGGTCGCGACCTGCTCCCGGATCGCACCCGCGATCGGGCCTCCCCGGAGGAGGCGGGGTACGGCGTCGGTCGTCGTCACCCTCCCGGAGCCTCGAGCGGCGTCCGGCCGTCACCCTGCGCGACGACCTCGCGGGTCACGTCCGCGAGCCGCACGATCTCATCGACCAGGAGCCCGGTCCGCTCCGAGAGGTCGCGCTCGAAGGCCTCATCGCCGATCGACGGCAGGTTGACGTACACGTTGGCGGCGGCCGCCTGCGATGCGGCGACCGAGAGCAGCGCCGACACCTCGAGGTCCGATGCGGCATTGCGGTTGCTCCGGCCGGCCAGCGCCTCGGCCAGCCGCACCACCTCGGCACATGCCTCCACGGTGCGGAGCGGCACGTCGGCGGCACCACGCGCCGCCTGCCGAATGGCCGCCGACCGTGCCTCCCGCTCCTCGTCGGTCTCGCGCGGCAGCTTCATCGCGGCACCATACGCGGCAAACGCCCGGGCGTCCTCGTCCGCGAGCGACAGGAAGCGGTCGGCCAGCATGCGGGCCGACTCCAGCGCAGACGCGTGGAGCGCGGCATGCTCGGCATACCTGGGCCGGCCCTCGGACAACGAGGCCACCATCGCCACCAGGCCCGCGGCAAGGCTGCCGGCGATCGCAGCCGCGCTCCCGCCGCCGGGCACCGGCTCGGCCGAGGCAAGGCGGTCGACGAATGCGGCGACCGTCAGGTCGCCAAACCGTGTAATCGGTTGCACCAGACCATTCTAGCCAGCGGACAGCGGCTTCGGATGGGCCATCCGGAATCGCCGTGCCGTCCAGCCTACCCGACGCAGATGGCCCGCGGGGCGAGCGCCTTGCGCGCCCGCCCCGCAGCCGACCCCAGGGAGCCGACGGGGAGGAGCCGCGGCCCCGTAGATGGTCGCGGCGTCAGGCCGCGGGGGCGAGATCGTCCAGCCCGTCGATCGTCCAGCGGCGCGAACGATGCTGGTACGTCAACGCGAGCCGGACCGACGGAGTGTCCACCTCGAACAGCGTCCGGGGACCTGTGATCGCCGGGTAGGCCGACCGTTCGTCCCGAACCGCCACGAGCCGGGTCACCGGAAGGCGCTCGTCGCCCCAGGTGATCTCCTTGGGGGTGCCGCTGAACCAGTCTGTGCGGACCTGGACCTTGACCGGAGCGACGCGAACCATCGCCATTGGTGTCTCCTTCACGGCGGGATCGTCGTCACCCGGGGGCACGCCGGATGCGAACGCCTGTTCGTTTCGTTGCAGACCCTAGACCGAACAGGTGTTCGATGTCAAGCGTCCGTGGCGAAATCCTGTGCCTCGCCTGTGACACCTACGCTGTCACGGCCGTCGCTGGACCTACCCCGCTTTCGTGGACACCTACCATCGCGGCAGCACCGCGGGAAGGAGTCCACGTTGGGGAGGAAGCACACCCACTACAGCACCGAGTTCCGGGCGGAGGCGGTGCGACTCGCTGAGACCTCGGGTCAGTCGATCCGCCAGGTTGCCATGGAGCTGGGGATCAGCAACGAGAGCCTCTCGAGGTGGATCCGGCTCTCGCACGAGCGACCGCCGGGCACGCCGCTCGCGGCTGACGAACGGGCCGAGCTCGACGAGCTCCGGCGCCGGGTGAAGACCCTCGAGGTCGAGCGCGAGATCCTGCGAAAAGCAGCCGCCTTCTTCGCTCAGGAGACCGAGCGGACCCGGTGACCCGGTTCCGCTTCGTCGAGCAGGAGAAGGCGAGGTACCCGGTGCGGGTCCTCTGCACGGCGCTCGGTGTCTCCCCGAGCGGCTACTACGCCTGGCGCTCACGCGGGCCCTCCGCCCGGGCGCGCTCGGACGCCGAGCTGTCCGAGGCGATCCGCCAGTTCCACCGCCGCAGCCGCGGCACGTACGGCGTGCCCAGGATCTGGGCCGACCTCGGCGAGGCTGGCCACCACGTGTCCCGCAAGCGGGTCGCCCGGCTCATGCAGCACGACCACCTCGCCGGCGTCCACCGCCGGCGGTTCGTGCGCACGACGATCCGGGACGAGCACGCGGAGCCGTTTCCCGATCTCGTCAACCGCGACTTCAGCACCACCGGCCCCGACCGGCTCTGGGTCGCCGACATCACCCAGCTCCCGACCAGGAGCGGACCCTGCTACCTCGCATCGATCGTCGACGCCTTCTCCCGTCGGGTCGTCGGCTGGAGCATGGCCACGCACATGCGGGCCGAGCTCGTCACCGCGGCGTTCGACGCGGCGATCGTCCGTCGTCGCCCGGGCACGGATCTCATCCACCACTCCGACCATGGCACCCAGTACACGAGCCTGGCCTTCGGCCGCAGACTCCGAGAGTCGGGGATCGCGGCGTCCATGGGCTCGATCGGCGACTGCTACGACAACGCGATGGCCGAGAGCTTCTTCGCCACTCTCGAGACCGAGCTCATCGACCGTTCCGACTGGGCCAACCCCACCGAGGCGAGGGCTGCGGTGTTCGAGTACATCGAGGTCTTCTACAACCGGATCCGCCGCCACAGCAGCCTCGGCAACCTCAGTCCAGAGCACTTCGAGGAGCGCTATCGTTCGAGTCCGGCCGCCGAGGCCGTGTGACGCATCACCGTCCACGAAACCGGGGCAACTCCACGCCGTCGTCCGTGTCGCCGCCGTCGGTGTCGCCGTCCGGCGCGGCGTCGAGGTCAGCGGCAACCTCGTCCCGATCGCCGCTGGCTGCCTCATCCGTGTTCGCGCGCCGCGTCGGCCGTGCCGGCCGACGCGGCATCTCCGCGTCGCCGACCGCCGGGCGGGCCTCCACCGGCGACATCGGGTCGCGCTCGAACGGCGTCGGGACGCCGGCCCTGACCAGGCGAGCGCGGGTCACCGCTCGTTCGCCGTACTTGCGCCGGATCCGGTCCAGGGCTTCGGCCGCCTGGTGGCGCCTCGGATCCGCGCCCTCGAACATGGCCAGCTGGTCGAGAGCGCGGAAGTTCGAGGCGGTGACGCCCACCAGCCGGATCCGCTGGCCGTGCATCTCGCGCCGGAGCAGCGCCAGCGCAGCCTCGTAGATCGGCTCGGTCAGGTCGGACGGGATCTCGAGGCCGACCTGGCGTGTGATCGTGGTGAAGCTCGAGTCGCGCAGCTTGAGCGTCACCGTGCCGGCCTTGAGCCCGGAGGCCCGGAGGCGCCACGCGACGCCGTCGGCCATGCCCAGCAATGTTCGCTCGACCGTCTCGCGATCCGCCGTGTCCACGTCGAACGTGTGCTCGTGCCCGATCGACTTGGCGGGGTCGCCGGTGGCGACCGGATCGGCGATCGATCCCGCACCGCACGCTCGACCAGCGATGCGCCGTGCTTGCCGAAGCGGCGGACAAGGGCGTCCGGCGGCAACGCAGCCAGGTCGCCGATCGTGACCACGCCGAACTCTCGCAGCGCCTCTGCCGTCCGTCCGCCGACGCCCCACAGCCGGGAGATCGGCAGTGGTGCCAGGAAGACGGCCTCCTCGCCTGGCGGGACGACGACCAGGCCGTCGGGCTTGCGCAGGTCGGAGGCGATCTTCGCCACGAGCTTGGTGGACGCGACGCCCACGGAGGCCGTCAGGCCCACCTCGGCCTGGATCGCCGACTTGATGCGCCGTGCGATGTCCTCGCCGTCGCCGAACAGAGCGCGCGAGCCGGTGACGTCCAGGAAGGCCTCGTCGATCGAGATCGGCTGGACCTGCGGGGTGAACCGCCGGAGGATCGCCATGACCTCTCGACTCGCCTGCTGGTACCGCCGTCCGTCCACCGGCAGGAACACGCCCTGGGGGCAGAGCCGGCCCGCCGTTCGCAGCGGCATCGCCGAATGAACGCCGAACCTGCGGGCCTCGTAGCTGGCCGTCGAGACGACCCCGCGCTGGTTCGGCCCGCCGCCGCCCACGATGACGGGCAGGCCACGGAGCTCGGGGCGGTCGCGTTGCTCGACGGCCGCGAAGAACGCGTCGAGGTCCATGTGCAGGATCGTGCGGCTGGTCACGGGCGGATTGTCGCTCCGCCGATGACCATGTCGTGTCACGCCGTCACGTCGTGCACGTCGGCCAGCCGCGGCCTCCGCTCGACCAGGTGCCCGGCCGTCAGCCCTTGGGCTCGACGACGATCGTCACCTCGGGGGTCATGCCGGCCAGGACCTTGATGGCCACCTTGTAGGTGCCCAGTGACTTGATCGGCTGGTCGAGGTCGATCTTGTGCTTGTCCACGACGATGCCCCGCCGGCCCAGCGCCTCGGCGATGTCCTGGTTGTTGATGGAGCCGTAGAGCTTGCCGCCCTCGCCCACCTTCACGCCCATGGTCAGGGTCGTGCTGCCGATGCGGGTCGCGGCGATCTCCGCCTCCTCGCGCTCGCGCTTGCGCTTCTCCTCGCGGCTGGCGATGTCGTGCTGGTACGCGCGATAGGCACCGCCCGCAGCCGACACGGCAAGCTTCTGCGGGATCAGGAAGTTCGTGGCGTAGCCGTCGGCCACCGTCTTCATCTCGCCCGTCTTGCCGAGCTTCGGGACATCCTTGGTCAGGATCACCTTCACGCGATCGAATCCTCCTGGTTGATCCAGCTCCGGACCCTCGGCCCGAGCCGGCTATGGTGCAGGGTATCCCCCGCGAACGCCAGCATGCCAGGCGCCCTGCGCACGAGCCGGCGCAGCGCCGACGGCGTGAACCGCCGGATGCGGGCGACGTCCTCGGCAAACGCCAGGCGATCGATCCCGAGCTCGCCCAGCTTCTCGTCCAGCACCGAGGGCGGAACGCCGTCAAGGAAGACGTCCACGGCGAGCACGACGACGACGAGGTCGTCCAGCCCCCCGATGATCGGCAGATCGTCGGGCACCAGGTCGCGACCGACCATCAGGTAGCCGAGCGCACCTGCGAGCAGCGCCTTGCGGCCCGTGGGGGTTCGGTCGTCGAGGATCAGGGCCCAGAACAGGCGCCCGTACATCGGTGCCCGACTGGCGATGGGCAGGAACGCGGCCCAGCCGAGCAGCCTGCGCAGGCCGATCCGCTGGTCCCGCCGCCCCGTGTCCATCCCCTGCCGACTCTCGCGGCCGTCCCGCGATCGCTGCGCCACCCTGCTCCTCACCTGATCCCACGGCCGGTGCACGGAGCCGGGGAGGGGGAGTGCTAGCACCGGCAGCTGGTCGCTCCCGCTCGATCCTCTCGTTGATCCGGCCCGATCCGACGCCGCATGGACTCGATCAGAGTTGACATCGAACGTCCGTTCGGTATCATCTCGGTCGGAAGGAGGCGCCGGTTGACCCGTCACGACGCCGAACGCAAACGCAAGATCCTCGATGTCATCGCGGCCACGATCCGGGCTCGCGGCTACCCGCCGTCGGTGCGCGAGATCGCGAAGGCCGTCGGGCTGGCGTCGACCTCGGCCGTCCACCACCACCTCCAGGTCCTCGAGAAGGAGGGCTACCTGGAGCGCGGGGCTGCCCAGTCGAGGGCGATCCGGCTCACGCCCACCGCGGCCCTCCGCCTCGGCCTCGCGGCGGAGCTGACGCCGCAGGCGATGCCCAGCGAGTCGCACAGCCTGCCCGTCATCGGCGAGATCGCCGCCGGCGGCCCCATCGAGGCGTACCAGGACGCGTCGGAGACGCTCGCGGTCCCGGACATCCTGGCGCCCGCCGGGGATGCATACGTCCTCCGCGTACGCGGTGACTCGATGATCGAGGCGCACATCGCGGACGGGGACTTCGTCGTGATTCGCCCGCAGGAGACGGCCCGCGACGGAGACATCGTGGTGGCGCAGGTCGAGGAGAACGCCGTCACCCTCAAGCGCTTCTTCCGCGAGAAGGACCAGGTCCGCCTCCAGCCCGCCAACCCCAACTACCCGCCACAGTTCTATCCGTCGGTCCGCATCCAGGGGAAGCTGATCGGCGTGATCCGCCGCCTGGACTGAGTCGCGTCGGGCGCCCGGCAGGCGGTCCAGTGCGTGACGGGACGTCCCGTTTCCACACTCGCCTGTCCACCGTCCGTCCACAGAGGCCGGATCCCGTGGACGCCGGTCCGATCTGCATCCCTGTCTCGTGGACGCACTCACCCCCCGCCCCGGCGACCATTCGGTGACTGCCCACTTCACGGGCCCGGCGTCGTGACAGCCGAGGTGTCGCGCCGGCCCTGCACCGTCGAGCCTGCATGATCGATCGCCTGCCGCCGCAATCCATCGAGGCCGAGCAATCCGTGCTCGGGTCGATCCTGATCGACCGCGATGCCGTGATCGAGGTCGCCGAGTTCCTCAAGCCCGAGGACTTCTATCGCCAGGCGCACGCGCGCGTGTACGCCGCCATCCTGGACCTGTTCGAGCGCCGCGAGCCGATCGACATCGTCACGGTCTCGGAGAGCCTGGAACGCTCGGACGACCTGGAGTCGATCGGCGGGCGGGCCTATCTGGGCACCCTCACCAACCAGACGCCGACGGCCGTCCACGCCGTGCAGTACGCACGGATCGTGGAGCGCAAGGCCGTGCTGCGGAACCTGATCGGGGCTGCCGGCAAGATCGCCGGGATCGGCTACGAGGATCCGGCCGAGGTCCAGGAGGCGATCGACCGGGCGGAGGCGGAGCTGTTCGCCGTCAGCCAGCGGCGCGTCGAGGCCGGGTTCTCGCCGCTCAAGGCGCTCCTCCACGACGCCTATGACCGGCTGGATTACCTCCACGCGCATCGGGGCGAGGTGAGCGGCGTCCGGACGGGCTTCAACGACCTGGACCAACTCACGACGGGCCTCCAGAAGAGCGACCTCGTGATCGTTGCCGCCCGACCTTCCGTGGGCAAGACGAGCCTCGCGCTCAACATCGCCGAACACGCGTCGGTCAAGGACCGCCGCAGCGTCGGCATCTTCAGCCTCGAGATGAGCAAGGAGCAGCTCGTCCTCCGGTTGCTCTCGTCGGTCGCCAACATCGATTCCCAGCGACTGCGAACGGGCTTCCTGGAGGAGCTCGATTTCGCGCGGATCGCGCCTGCGATGAACGCGCTCTCCGAAGCGCCGATCTACATCGACGACACCCCCAACATCACCACCATGGAGCTCCGCACCAAGGCGCGCAGGCTTCAGGCGGAGGTCGGCCTCGATCTCTTGATCGTGGACTATCTCCAGCTCATGCAGTCCTCGACGACCACCCGTGACGCCAACCGCGTCCAGGAGGTGTCGGAGATCTCGCGCGGGCTCAAGGCCCTGGCAAGAGAGCTCAAGGTCCCGGTGGTTGCGCTGAGCCAGCTGTCACGCCAGCCGGAGATGCGCGAGTCCAAGGAGCCCCGGCTGTCCGACCTGCGGGAGTCCGGCAGCATCGAGCAGGACGCGGACCTCGTGATGTTCCTGTGGCGCGAGAAGGACCGGGGGGCAGACGACCAGAGCACGGACGGCGAGGTCGTCAAGCTCAAGCTGTCGAAGCACCGCAACGGTCCCACGGGTGAGATCGACCTGTGGTTCCGCAAGGCGCAGACCCGGTTCGTCAACTACGCGGGGGATCGATTTGCCGACGTGAGCTAGGGAAGTGACAGGAGCAGCGTCGGCAGCCCTGTCGACGCTCCTACGCGGGCTCATCGGGGAGCAGGGGCCGCAGCACGAAGCTGTACACGGCGCCATCCTGCCCCCTGAGCCACAGACCCGACGAGACTCCGCTCTCGAACCCGGAGACGCCGATGGTCGCGGCCTCGTCGGGCGTGAGCCGCCGGGTTCGCATGACGGATCCCTCGGGGTCGCCCTGGGCGCCGAAGTCGGCCGGCCCGATCGTCGTCCACGGCCAGGGATGCACGTTCTGAGCGGCTCCACCGCCAGCGTCGATCAGGACACCGCGGTAGGCGGCGGGCTGGTACGCATCGCTGGCCAGCGAGCCACCCTGGTCGAAGTCGCGCAAGCGCTCGGCAAGCGCCCCCATCGCGCGCCTGATCGCCGCGTCCGGGCCGGGCTGGTCGTCGATGCCGAGCGCCACCATCGAGACCGTCTTCTGCGCACCGTCCGCGTTCACCGTGAACACGGACGTCGGGGCATCGGCGATCATCGGGTTCTGGTACTCGCCACGAGCGACCCCCAGGCCACCGTCGCCCAAAGCCGACCGGAGCAGCGCCTGGATCTGTTCCTCGGAGAGACGAGCCGTCCGGATCGGCAGGCCCCTGGCCACGCCATCTGCACCCGGCTCCACCCTCGCGCTCGAACGCACGAATACGACCGTCCCGTCGCCGTAGAGGGTGAACTGGGGCACGTGAGCGGCCATGAACTCGATCGGCACGAAGCCGCCACCCTCGTCGAAGCGGAGGATGATCTCAGCCGCGCCGGTCGGGTGGGCGATGCCGTCGGGCGGGACCGACGGAGGGGGCGTCGCGCCGGGCGTCGATGTCGAGGTGCCGCCAGGGGCGCTGCAGGCAGCGATTGCGAGAGCAAGCAGCGACGTGCTGGCAAGAATTCGGAGGTCGGGTCGAGTGAGCATGGCCACTTCGACGCCAAACGCGTCCCGGAGGTTCCGGAGCACCGGTAGAGCACACACGGCAACCGATTTGCACGTTGAGTGATCCCGGTCAACCCATTGACGCGCCGCGTATTCTCCGCGCAAGAGTTCGGGGCTCGCGAGCCCACCTGACCGAGCGCCGACCCCAACGACGCCCGCGCTGGCCCATCGCGGGTACCCCGAGTGCAGCGCGTCGCTCAGGGAGGATCCCGAGGGGTGTTCGAGGACCGTACGCTGACCTGCCGCGATTGCGGCGAGTCCTTCGTCTTCTCGTCCGGAGAGCAGGCGTTCTTCGCCAGCAAGGGCCTGACCAACGATCCCCAGCGCTGCGTGACCTGCCGGGCGGCGGCCAAGCGCGCGCGGGCGGGTGCTCCAGCCGGCTCCCGCGAGTACCACGCGGCCATCTGCAACAGCTGCGGCGGACAGGCAATGGTGCCGTTCCAGCCGCGGAGCGATCGGCCCGTGTACTGCAGCTCCTGCTTCGACAAGGTCCGGGCGGACGCCAGCCCGAGCGCCACCGCCTGACGACCAGCGTCAGCCTATGCTGGGCTCCTCGACAACTAGGAGGAGCCAAGTGGGCGTGATCATCATCAGAGAGATGGTCGGGACCAGCCCCCGATCCTGGAGCGACGCCGCCCGTCAGGCCGTCGCCACCGCGTCCAGGACCGTGCGCAACATCCGCACGGTCGAGGTCGTGAAGTCCACCGCCCGTATCGAGGACGGGGAGATCGTCGAGTACCAGGTCGAGCTCAAGATCGGGTTCGAATACGAGGGCTGACGGGTCCGTCCTGACCGGCTCGAGGGCAGCACTGCCTGGGCAGCACTGCCTGGGCTGCACTGCCTGCGTTGCACGGCCCTGGCGCACCGCGCTCGCCCGCAGATAAGCGACCGTTGAGCGCCGATCGGCAACATGCCGGCATGCGCAGCCCGACGGTCGGCCTCCATCGCGACCTCACCGCCTCAGCCGACCGGACCGGCCCGCCGCCCGGGGACCCTGGCCGGTCGAGCGTGGCCGGCGTTGACGCGGGCGAACCATCCTCTCTATCGTTCGCGGCCTACGACGGGTCCGAGCGGGGGGCGAGGTCGCGTTCAGGCCCGTCCGAGAGCGGACCGGAGGGGCATGCGCGCATCGGCGTCGGACCGGGCGTCCCGGGTGCGTTGCTGCTCGGCGGCCGGACGGGCCTGCCGGCCGTGAACCCGTTTCCCATCGTCGGTGCCCGGATCCATCCTCCCCTGCTGCGTCCTGACGTCCTGTCGCGAGAGCGGCTCAACAGCTGGCTGGACCAGGCCGCGTCCGGCCGCGTCGCCCTCGTCATCGCCGAGGCGGGCTTCGGCAAGACGACCTTCCTCGCGGACTGGGCGCGGCAATCGAGCCGCCTCACCGCCTGGTACCGGCTGGAGCCCGACGATCGTGACTGGCTCACCTTCGCCCGCCACCTGGTCGCCAGCGGCCGCGAGCTCGATCCCGCGTTTGCGCCCGAGACGTATGCCCTCCTGATGCAGCTCGGGCCGGGCGGTCCTTCCCGGGACGACATCCTCAAGAGCCTCGCCCGCGAGGTCGCAGCCTTCGGCCCAGCCCATCCCCAGGGCTTCACCCTGATCTTCGATGACTACCACGCGGTCGATGGGAGTGATGAGGTCGTCCCGACCGTCCGAGCCCTGCTCGACCTGACGGGCCCCGGGTTCAGCATCGTCATTGCGTCCCGCTCGCTCCCTCGCCTCCCCCTCAGCCGGCTGCGAGCGCGGGGCGCAGTCTCGCGCCTCAACGGCGAGGCGTTGTGCTTCGAGGCCGCAGAGGCCGATCGCCTGTTCCGCGACGCCTACCACCTGCCGCTCGATCGCGAGGTCATCGACGAGCTCGTGCAGCGCACCGAGGGCTGGGCCGCCCTCCTGAGCCTCGTCCGGACCGGCCTCGAGGAACGCTCGGATGACGGTGCCCGCGAGCTCGTCCGCGACCTGTCCAGCGCCAGCGGCGACCTCTACGACTACCTCGCAGAAGAGGTCCTTGGCCATCTGCCGCAAGACCTCGCTGAATTCCTGATCCGAGTGTCGCTGCTGGACAGTCTCGATCCGACCGCCTCTGCCGTACTCGCGGATGTAGACGTCGACCGAGCCTCGACCCTTCTCGCCGCTGCGGAGGATCTGACGCTGGTTGTCCGACCCGATCCAGATGTCAATCATCGGTTCGTGCCGCTCGTGCAGGACTTCCTGCGAACTCGCCTTGCCACCCTCCTTAGCCCCGATGAAGTTGTTGCTGCCCACCTGCGCCTTGCCGTTCAATTCGAAGGGATCGATTGGCGAATCTCCGCAACGCACTACAGAAGGGCCGGCGATCCGAGGCAGGCTCGCGCCGTGGTCGGGGCTGCGCTCGATGAAATACTCGCGACGGGTCAGTACCGCGCCGCCGATGATCTTCTAGCCGGCGAGATCGGGGATGAAGTCGTCCGCGATGTGCTTAGGTCCCGCCTGTTGCTCCAACTAGGAGCGACACGCGATGCGATCGAGATATCCCGCCGAGCTGTGGCGGCGGCGACCTCGGCGGCGCACGCACATCTGGCTTTAGCCGCACAGAACGCAGCATCAATCGCCGTCGCCACGCGGCGGTACGAAGATGCGGTGACCTATTCGAGGCAGGCGACAGGCGCTGGGGCAGGCACCGACGAAATAGGCGTCTCCGAAGCTTATGAGGCCCTGTTGGGTGCGTCCACGGATGGGAACCTACCCGCGGTTGCTCGAACCTTCGAAAGCATGCTCAGCAGTCAAATGGCTCGCGGCCATTTCCATTACGCAGCCATCACAAGTCTCAACTTGGCTCAGATTCTCATCTGGCTCGATCGGTCCGACGATGCGCTGCGGTTGGCCAGTGAGGCAGAGCACCTACTCCGAAAATCATCGCGTGGTTACGAAGCCGTATCTGTCAGGCTGGTCCAGGCTCAGGCGAAGGCCTACGGCGGAGACTGGGCTGCGGCAGAGGACTTGCTGCGACTCGCCCTGAGCACGGATCACCCTGAGGGCGAGGAAGAGGCCGTCAGAGAAGCCGCATCCCTGGCCGCGTGGTTTGGGCCGTATGAGTACCCACACCAAATACTTGCGCGGGTGGACCGGAATTGCCTGCCGACGCCCTGGGCGCTCCACTGGCTCGCACTCGATCTCTGGCTCGAGGAGCGACCATCGGTCGCTCAACAGCTCCTTGAGGCAACGTCAGGTCAGCCACCAGCATCCGCAGAGGCGGGAGCGGGATTTCGGTGGCATGTTGCGAGGGCTCGCGCTTCGTTGATGCTCGGACACGTCAATGCCTTCAGGGAGGCCTTGGTCCAAGTCGACTTGCTCGCTGACGCGCAGGGTTCACCCGTTCAGCGCCGCATTGCGGCTTTACTTCGCGCGCTTGGTGAGGGTGTGGAAAGCGTTTCGGCAATCCTCGGTGGGTGGCCTTCGGAGAGCGATCCCCTGCTGGGGATCTTCGCCAGGGAGATGGTCGAACCCCTCGCGTCTTACTCGGACGGGACATTCGCAGTCATCGATCGCGCAGCTGGGCGATGCCGGCACCGGTGGCGACCGTATGTAAGGAATCTCTTGGTCACAGATCAGCCGGGCGCCGGTCGCGCTGCAACACTGTTGGAGCACATCGGAGAGTGGTCGGATGTTCGACTCCTGAGGGACTTCACCCGTCGCGCCAAGCGACCAGGGCAATCGTGGGGAGACGCCCTCGCCCGCCAGACCGCCCCCAGGCTCATGCTCGATGACCTTGGACCGACGTTCCTTGGTGTTGGCGATCGGATCGTCAACGGCCGGAACCTCAGGCGGAAGGTCCTTGGTTTGTTTCTGTTTCTTGCGAGCCAGCCGAATGGATCAGCTACGCCCGATCAGGTACTAGAGGCGATGTGGCCTGAGCTTGACCCGGAGCAGGGCATCAACTCCGTGCATCAGACTGTCTACTTCCTGCGTAGAGTGATCGACCCCGACTATCGAGCTGGAGTCTCAGTGGACTACCTGCACTTCAACTCGGACATGATCTGGCTCGACCGTACCCTTGTCGACTGTCGGAGTTGGCTATGTCGAAGGCTAATAGCGCGACGTCCACAGACCCCTGCAGTAGTCGACCAACTTCTCGACAACTACCTGGGTCGGTTCGCACCTGACTTCGCCTACGAGGACTGGTCGGCCGCCTATCGAGATGGGCTCCACGCGGCCTTCTTGGCCGTCGTTGAACGCGCGGTTGCGGGCCAAATCGGATCTGCCGATGCGCGGTGGCGGCTTTGGGTCGGACAGCGGACTCTCACGATCGACCCTGATGCAGATGCGATCGAGGCACAAGTGATTCGCTTGTACCGGATCCTCGGCGCCACCGCCGCGGCTGCGGAGCAGTACGCGCACTATGCGACGGTGATGCGTGACCAACTGGGGATCGAGCCGCCCCAGTTATCGGAGATGTAGGTCTCTCACTGGCGCCCGCTGGCATCCAAGTAGATCGGATGGCATAGGTAGGGTTGCGTATTGACCGGTGTGGCGAGGGGAACCTATAGTCCGCCCCGCACTAGTACTAACGTACGGTGCATCAAGGAAACGCTCGGACGCGCCGATGCCCCACCTGAATTGGGCACTTAGGGTGGGGCGGAGCGAGTAGTGCAACCGACCGACTTTCGAGTCAGGTCGGTTTTCGTGTTCCCACCGGGACACGGAGGCCGCAAGGAGGATCGAGCGTGGCACCCGAGAAGGTGTTCAAGGGCTGGTAGCCAGGGAACGCGGAGGATCGACCGATGAAGGATCGCCTCATGCGATTGCTGGCAGCCCTCAGCGCAGTGGCCGCACTGGCCCTAGCTGGAGGCGCATCGCTGAAGGGCTTCTGACCGCAGCTCACCTCAGTACTCAAGTCATGTTCACCAGAATGGGTGA
Organism: uncultured Chloroflexia bacterium; assembly: GCA_963732805.1. Taxonomy (GTDB): domain Bacteria; phylum Chloroflexota; class Limnocylindria; order Limnocylindrales; family CSP1-4; genus CAIXZV01. The sequence continues at coordinate 116,490 of CAVTAW010000001.1, read as the reverse complement.
AACGGGCTAGAGTCCGACTAGTTCGGGACTGAGGACGGATGCCGAGACGCCTGAAGCTCTACATCGTTGGGGTCGTGGCGGCGAGCGCAATCGCGCTTGTGGCCACGACTCTTCAGATTCCCGTCGAGGCGCCGATTGGCTCTAGTTTCCGTGCCTTTGGTAGGTATGCGGAACTCGCCGGCGTCCTCTTCTGGATCTCTCTGACGCTCGTCGCACAGGCTCTGCCGGTGCGGATGCCACGTGGCGCCATCTTCTCTGTCTCGGTGGCTGCGCTTATGGCGGCCACCATTCTTGGCGGCCCGACGGCAGGAGCCTGGGTCGGGCTAGTCGGAGTGACCGAACTCCGCGAAATCCGCGGCCGAATCCCTTGGTATGGAACGCTGGCGAATTACGCCGGCGTCGTCATCCCCGCGGTCGTGGCCGGGCTACTGATCTCGCCGTTTACAGGGTCTGCGAACGGGATCGTGGAGCCAGTTGCCTTCGTTGCCTCCATCGTTGGCGCATCGGTCTTCTTGGCGATCAATGCAGCTCTTACCGCCGTTCTCGTATCCCTCCGGACGAGCCAAGGCGCGTTCGAAATGATCAGGTCCGAGGCCCGCGGGATAGCCACGAGCGTCGTTGGCCTTGCCCCATTGGGTTGGCTCATGGCTCAGACGTACATGGTCGCGTGGTGGGCCAGCCTGCTGTTCGCGCTGCCGCTGTATACGACCCGGCTCGCGTATCACAACTTCATCGAGATGCGCGAGATGTTCACCCAGACCATCACCGCGCTCGCTGGTGCCGTTGACAAGCGTGACCCATACACGAGCAAGCACTCCTGGCGGGTGAAGGAGATCGCGGGTGACATCGGGCGGGTGATGCGCCTCGGGGACGCTGATCTCGAGGCGCTCGAGTGGGGCGGGTTACTTCACGACGTGGGCAAGATCGGCGTGCCGGACAATGTCCTGCTCAAGCAGGAACGCCTGAACCGGGAGGAGCGGATGCTCATGAACGCGCATCCGGTCCTGGGGGCGCAGATCATCGCTCCGGTGACCCGGCTCTCCCGGGAGCTGCCGATCATTCGCCACCACCACGAGTGGTACAACGGCTCGGGGTACCCGGATCGGTTGATCGGCGACGAGATCCCGCTCCTGGCCCGGGTCCTCCACGTGGCCGATGCATTCGAGGCGATGACCGCGGCGCGGCCGTACCGCATGACGCCACTGAGGCCGGAGGAGGCGCTCGGCGAGCTCCGCAAGTTCGCCGGCGTGCAGTTCGACCCCAAGATCGTTGACGCGTTCGTAAAGACGACGTGGGTCGAGGGCGTGAGCGATCCGGGCGGGACGGTGCAGACGCGGCCGATCCCGCTGATCTCGCAGCACGCAAGCCGGGTCGCCTCGGTCGCGGCGCCTGGCATCACCACGGTGGACGTGAGCTGACCTGGGCTTCTCCTGATGTCGACCTGCCGGTGATGTCGCCGCACCACCGGCCCGTTGAGTCCGGGGCTGACCGAGCGCGCCTCGCGGCTGGGGCCCGCACGGGGCGACCTCGCCACCCGACAATCACCCAATGCTGATCGGCGGCGTTGCGTTCGGGCTCGTGCTCGGGCTGCTCCTCGGGGGGCGCCTGGACCGCCTCGCGGACATCCGGATGCGCTATCTGCCGCTGCTGTTCGTGGCGGTGGTGATCCGCTTCGGGACCGAGCTCCTGCTCACGATGGGGAACCCGTTCGCGGACAGCTACCGGTTGATCCTGTTCGCGCTGGCGTATTCGCTGCTCCTGTTCGCCCTGTGGCACAACCGGAGCTACCCGGGCCTCGCCCTGGCGTTCGTGGGGATTGCCAGCAACGCCCTGGTCATCCTGGCCAACGGTGGCTACATGCCGGTCTGGGACCCTGCCTACCAGGCTTCCGGCATCAACGGCCCGCTGACCTCCGTCCTCCATGTCGAGCTGACATTCGGGACGACGCCGGAGTTCTTCCTCCGCCTCGGCCCGCTTGGTGACCTGATCCCGATCCCGGTGCCATTCCTGCGCAACGTCGCGTCGATCGGCGACCTGTTCCTCACGGCCGGCCTCGCATTCTTCCTGTTCGCGACGCTCATCCGGACACCGGAACAGACGCAGCGCGCGATGGACGAGGCCGCGACCGGTCGCTACCTGGGGATCGCCGGGACGGCTCGACTCCCCTACCGGCCGGGTGGACCAGCGGCTCCCGCCACGCTCGAGGGCGGCGGAGGCGAGAGCGGGGGCCGGGCGGCAGCCGCAGCGGTCGCGATCCCGGGCGAGGCACCGCCCGGCGAAGGCCTGGGGATCCGCGCGAGCACGGGACTGTCGCCCGGGCTCGAGGATGCAGCCGCCCTCGAGCGGCCGCTGGTGCTGGGTGCACGCGGCGTCGGCATGGCTTCACCCGCGCTCACGACGCTGCCGGGCGAGGAGACCCGGGACGAACGCGCGGCGGCGATGGCGCTTGGTGGACTCGGGCTCGCCGCGCGGGACGCCAGCAGCCTCGGGGGTGCCGCAGCGGTCGGGGTGTCGGCTGCGGCCCTGGGCGCCCCGGCCGGCGAGGCGGCAGTCCCCGGGATCCCGCTCGAGCGACCGGCGCCCCTCGCCGAGCGAATCCGCAGCCACCCGTACGTCCGGCTTGCGCTCAACGGATCGTTCTCGGCGCTCTGGATGGGACAGGTCATCAGCCTGTTCGGGGACCGGGTCAACCAGCTCGCGCTGATCGCATTCGTGTTCGAGATCACCGATTTGCCGGCCGCGGTCGCGTTGACGTTCCTGGTGTCAACGATCCCCAACCTGCTGTTCTCGCCCGTGGCCGGCACGTTCGTGGATCGCTGGGATCAGAAGCAGGTGCTCGTGGTGTCGGACATCCTGCGCGCCGCGCTCGTGCTGCTCGTCCCGGTGGCGGTGCTGATCAACGTGTGGCTGGCGTACCCGCTGGTGTTCCTGGTGACCACGGTGTCGATCTTCTTCCGGCCAGCCCGGGTGGCGATCCTGCCCCGGATCGTGCAGGAGCGGGACCTCCTCGCGGCGAACTCGGCGATGTGGGTCGGCGAGACGATCGCCGATGTCGTGAACTACCCGGTGGCGGGCCTGTTCGTGGTGTTCCTGGCCTCGTCGCTGCCGCTGGCGTTCTGGTTCGACGCCGCGACCTACCTCGCCTCAGCGCTGTTGCTGGCGACCATCGTGGTCCCGCCGATCATCCGCCGCACGTCTGCCGGAGCTGCGATCGAGCGATGCGACCGGCGGGATCGGCGATGCCGGCGAGCCAGGCGAGACCGGGGCCCCGCTGGTCGGAAGGGCAGCCTCGGTGGTCGCTGACCTGCGGGTCGGCTGGGCGTTCCTGCGCCACGAGACCGTGCTCCTCGCCAACACGCTCCAGGGAACGGCCGGCCAGTTCGCGGTCGGCGTAGTGACGGTTGTCAGCGTCGTGCTCGCTCGGCAGCTCACCGGGAGCCCCGGCGATGAGTACCGCGCGACCTATGCGTTCATGGAGACGGCCATCGGCCTGGGCAACCTGATCGGCGGCTTTGGCCTCGGGCTCGTGAGCACGCGCGTCCGGAAGGGGCCGTTGATCATCGCGGCGTACACCGCGTTCGGCGTCCAGATGATGTTCCTGGGCGCGGTGACGACGATCCCGCTCGCACTCGGACTGCTGGTCGGCCTGGGCGTCGCGAACATGGCCTTCATCATCCCCAGCCAGACCCTGTTCCAGGAGCGGACGCCGCCGGAGCTGATGGGTCGCGTGGTGAGCTTCCGGTTCGCCCTCGTGTTCGGCGGCATGTCCGTGGCCATGGCCATCGGGGGCCTGCTGACGGGCGAATACGGGCCAGGGCCGGTGATCGCGGCGGCGGGCGTGGTATCGATCGCGGCCGGCCTGTCCGGCCTGCTGGTGCGCGAGGTCCGTGATGCGTGACACGGCCGCGAGACCCGGGGTCACCCGTCATCGGTACACTGACGGCCGCGCGAGGCGATGCCCGGAGGCAATGCCCGCGGAGAGGAGACCGATCACCGGATGACCGAGAAGGAGCGCGAACCGGGGCCCGACGCCGGCCCCGGCGACGCGGCCGACGACACCGAGCCTGACGAGGACGCCGCGCCCGAGGACGAGCCGGCCTGGCAGGACGAGGCAGAGGACGAGGAAGGGAGGAAGGGGAGGAAGGGGAGCAGCCGGGACCTGCCGCCGTCCCCGTTCCGGCCGGCAAGCGCGGCAGAGTTCGCCAGCTTCGCCCGACGCCCGTCGCGCCATCGGTGTCCGAGCAGGCGGTCCACGTTGGCGACCGCGTCTCCGCCGCATTCGTGATCATCGTCGTTGCCACGTTTGCGGCGATCCTCGCGTACGGCCTGCTGTTCGGCCACAACGGGTTCCTCTCGGGCCTGTTCCCGGAACCGACGCCCGCCGTCACCCCGACACCGGCCCTGACGGCGAGCCCGGTCGCGAGCGGGTCTGCGGCACCCAGCGGGTCTGCCGGGGCGAGCGCGTCTGCCGGGGCGAGCGCGTCTGCGGGGGCCACAGCCTCCCCTGGGACCACGAGCTCCCCCGCGACCAGTGCCTCGGCGGCACCCTCGGCCGAGCCATCGGCCGGCGGGTCGCCCGGCGCCGGATCGCCGAGTCCCTCGGCGAGCTGACGAGCGGGCGATGGACGAGGGCCCGGCACGCGCGAGCGAGGCCCGGGCCGCGATGGTCGCCGACCAGCTGCGGGGTCGCGACATCCGTGATGTGCGCGTCCTGGCGGCCATGGGCACCGTGCCGCGCGAGGCGTTCGTGCCCGAGCCCGAGCGCGATGCCGCCTACGCCGACAATCCGCTGCCGATCGGCGGCGGTCAGACGATCAGCCAGCCGTACATCGTTGCCCGGATGACCGAGCTCCTGCGGGTGACCGCCGGTGATCGCGTCCTCGAGGTCGGCACGGGCTCCGGCTACCAGGCCGCGGATCCTCGCCGAGCTGGGCTGCCGGAGTGACCTCCATCGAGCGGGATGCCGGCCTTGCCGCGATGGCAACGGAGCGGCTGACCGCACTCGGCTACGGCGACAGGGTTGAGGTGCGGACGGGCGACGGCAGCATCGGGGCGGCCGACGGGGCGCCGTGGGACGGGATCCTGGTGGCGGCGGCGGCCCCGGATGTCCCGGTCGCGCTCCGCGAGCAGCTGGGCGAGGGGCGCCGGCTGGTGATCCCGGTGGGATCGCGCTGGGAGCAGCAGCTGCTGGTCGTGGAGCGGCGCGGCAACCAGTGGCTGGAGACCGCTGACGGCCGATGCGTGTTCGTGCCGCTCGTCGGTGAGGGGGGCTGGTAGCGGCGGGGAGAACCGCTTGGGGCCCGGGGAACGGGGCCGAACGGCACTCCCGGATCCGGGCAGCTCGATCCGACACTCCGGGGCGTCCCTGCCAGTGAGACCAGGAGTGAGCGTGTGACGGCCTCGCCTGTCGTCGGACCGGGCAACGCGGCGAACCCGCCCGGCCGGTCCCCGGATCCGGTGCTCCGCTGCCAAGATCTGCGGAAGGCCTTCGGCGACCGCCAGGCGGTCCGGGGTGTCAGCTTCGAGATCGCGCCCGGCGAGACGTACGGGCTGCTGGGTCCCAACGGTGCCGGCAAGACCACGACGATCTCGATGGCGTGCGGAATCCTGTATCGCGACGGCGGCGAGGTCGTGGTTGACGGGATGTCGCTCGACGTCGGCTCGACCGAGGCCAAGGCCGCCATCGGGCTGGTCCCACAGGACCTGGCCATCTACCCGGATCTCAACGCGCGCGAGAACCTGGCGTTCTTCGGGCGCCTGTACGGGATGGATGGCAAGGCCCTCGAGACCCGGATCGACGAGGTGCTCGAGGTCGTGGACCTGGCCGACCGCGCGAAGGACCGGACCGAGCACTACTCCGGCGGCATGAAGCGGCGCCTGAACATCGCCGTCGGCCTGCTCCACCGGCCCAGGCTGCTGGTGCTCGACGAGCCGACCGTGGGCGTGGACCCGCAGAGCCGGAACGCCATCCTGAGCAGCGTCGAGGCGCTCAGCGCCGAGGGAATGGGGATCCTGTACACGACCCACTACATGGAGGAGGCCGAGCGCCTCTGCAACCGGGTGGGGATCATCGACGCCGGGCCTGATCATCGCCGAGGGGACGCGGCAGGAGCTGGTGGCGCTGGTGGGCGGCGTGGACAAGGTCAGCCTGACGGCGGCCGGAGACCTGCGCGCGGCTGCCGAGGAGGTCGGCAGGATCGACGGCGTGCGCGGGGTTACGGTCCACGACGGTGGGCTGGACCTGCTGGTCGATGGCGCCCGCACCCGGCTGCCGCAGCTGCTGGAGGCGGTGTCCCGCGACGGCGTCGCGATCCGGTCGGTGGAGGTCATCGAGCCCGATCTCGAGGCCGTGTTCCTCCACCTCACCGGCAAGGCCCTCCGGGACTAGCGCGGGCCGGAGCGCCGATCATGCGGGTCGCACTCGTCATCGCCGCCCGCGTCCTGCGCCAACGCCTCCGTGACCGCTCGGCGATCATCTTCGCGGTCGTCACGCCGCTCGGCCTCGCGCTCGCGTTCTCGGTGCTCATCCCCAACGAGTTCTCGTCGTTCACCACGCACTTCATCGTCATCGACCACGACGGCGGACACGTGTCGCAGATCCTGGTGCGACGACGTGCTCGGGTCGCTCTCCGACGCCGGCGTTGCCGAGATCACGCACGGGCACGACCGACGACGCCGCCGCGGACGCGGTCAAGGCCGGCACGGCCGGGGCCGCGATCATCATCCCGGCCGGGTTCACCACGGCCGTGGAAGCCGGGCAGCCCGCGCAGATCCGGATTCTGGGCGGCGAGTTCGCCGTCTCGCTGGAGATCGCCCGATCGGCCGTGAGCCGGTTCGCGAGCGACGTCGGCGCCGTGCAGCTGATGATCGCCACCACCGCGAACACCGGTGGCAGCGTGGACGCCACGACCGTGGCGCAGGCACAGGCCGCGATGCAGCAGCCGGCGCCGATCGCGGTGGCCGAGACCGCCACCGAGCACCTGCAGGCCAACCTCGCCACGTTCTACGGCGCCGCGATGGCGATCATGTTCGTGTTCTTCGCCACCCAGTACGGCGCCCTCGCGCTGCTGGCCGACCGCCAGATGGGAACGCTGCCGCGGTTGCTGGCGTCGCCCGTCCGCCCGGCCTCGATCATCCTCGGCAACTCGCTCGCGGGGCTCGCGCTCGGGCTCGTGTCGATGACCGTCCTGTGGGGGGCCACGACCCTCATGGTCCACGCGAGCTGGGGGTCGCCGCCACTGGTGGCGCTCCTGATCCTGGGCGCCGTCATCGCGGCGATGGGCATCTCCACGCTCGTCTCCACACTGGCCCGAACGCCGCAGCAGGCGGGCGGGCTCAACGCCATCGTCGCGCTCTCGCTGGCTGCGATCGGCGGCGTGTTCATTCCACTGAGCCAGGCGCCGGAGGGCCTGGTCATCGTGTCCCAGATCACGCCGCACTACTGGTTCCTGCGCGGCATCGACTCGCTGGCCTCGCCCACCACCGGCCTCGCGGACATCCTGCCGTCGGTCCTGGTCCTGGTGGGAATGGGCGTGGTCCTCGGATCGATCGGGCTGGCACGGGCCCGGCGGGCCCTGATGGCATGAAGCGGGTGCTGCCGTGAGGAAGGCGCTGGCCATCGCCCGGGTCAACGTCATTCGTGCGTCGCGGGATCGCCAGGGGCTGTTCTTCATCCTGGTCCTGCCGATGATCCTGATCATCGTGCTGGGGATGACCTACGGCGGCCAGGGCACGGCGCGGATCGGCGTGGCCGACGGGGACGGCGGTCCGTTCGCGGCCGACCTGACCCGGGCCATCGGCGACAGCGGCGAGCTCAACATCGAGATCCGGCACTATGGCTCCGTGGACGAGCTCCGCGATGCTGTCTCGCGCGGGTTCGTCGAGTACGGCCTGGCCATTCCGGCCGGCTACGACGCGGCGCTTCGGGCCGGCGACGACCCGACCGTGGAGTACCTCGCGCCGCCGACGACGATGTCGAGCGCCGTGGGTGCCACGGTGCAGCGGGCGGTCGCCGCCCAGCAGGCGCGGTTCCGTGCGGCACGGTTCGCCATGCGCGCGAACGGGGTCTCCCTCGACGATGCGCTGGCGGCCACCGCCACCAGCCTGGCAGCCGCACCGGGCGTGGCCGTCACGGTCGAATCGGTGGCCTCGTCCGAGACGGCCGGCGTCAGCGGCTTCAGCATCGGCGCCCAGAGCCAGGTGATCCTGTTCATGTTCCTGACCGCGCTCACCGGCGCGGTCGAGCTGATCATCACCCGCCAGCTGGGCATCTCCCGGCGGATGCTGTCCACGACGACGAGCGCCGGCACGATCATCCTGGGCGAGGGGACGGCACGGGTTGGGCTGGCCCTGTTCCAGGGCGTGTTCATCGTGTTCGCGTCGGCCTTCCTGTTCAACGTGGACTGGGGCGACCCGATCGCGGCCGGCGCGATCATCCTCACCTTCTCGTTCGTCTGCGGCGGCGCCGCGATGCTGGTGGGCGTGCTGGCCCGGAACACCAGCCAGGCCGGCGCGATCGGTCCCGCGCTGGGGCTGCTGCTCGCCCTGCTGGGCGGCACGATGGTCCCCCCCGAGGTGTTCCCGCCCACGATGCAGACCCTGTCGCACGTCACGCCCCATGCGTGGGCGCTGGATGCGTTCCGCAAGCTCCTCCTCCAGGACGCCACCCTGGTGGACATCCTGCCCCAGCTCGCGGTCCTGGTGGGCTTCGCGGTCGTGCTGCTGGGCCTCGCCACGTGGCGGTTCCGCCGGGTGCTGGGGAGCGGCGCGTAGCCGCGGAGTAGACCCGTGAATCGGATCAGCCTGAGCTCGCCCTCGCGCGCTCCTCGGCCGTTCCCACGTGGATTGCCGGCCGCAGGTGGAGTGCGGGCCGCCTCGCTTCACGCGTGTCAGGCGCGGAACCTGGAGTCCCGTTCCCGTGAGCATCGAGGAACAGCCGCACGGGAGCCAGCAGCATCACGAAGCTCCCCCACCACAGGACAGGCGTTGCCAGCACGGCTGCGAGAGCCAGGGACCAGGGGCGGCGGAGCGCAAGGAAGGCCAGCGCGACCGGTAGGCGCGGCAACAACGCCACCGCGACGGGCCCGCCGACTTCAGGCGGGTGCTGCCGGAGAAGGAACGCGAACCACTCCGGCCACAGGTGGAGCCATGGCAAGGTGATCGCGAGCAGCAGGATCACTGACGTCGCGAAGGGCCGCCAACCGGCACGCGGGCCAAGCAGCATGACCAGCGGCGACAGCTTCGCCAGCCCGAACACCGCGGCCGGCATCATCGCGCCACGGGCCCCAGCCACGAGTCCGGCGGTCATGAGGATGTTGATGTTGCCTCCGGCTACCTCGAGAGGCACCAGCGGGCACCAGGCAACGAGGCCCACGCCTCGCCAGGATCCGCAGATGTAGCGGAGCGCCAGCAGATCCAGGCCCACGAGGCCGAAGGCCACGGCGGGCGGAGGGACGAACGACACCGCCGCGAAGGCGACCGCCCACGGCGGTCCATAGAGGAACGCCAGGTCCGCGTTGACGCCCGTCGTGTAGACGGGTGTGCCAGCCACGACGGCCGCACCGCCACGCAGATAAGCGAGGACGTCAAGAGGCGGGAAGTGGCCAGGCAGTCGCCAGAGGAGGATCACCATGGCCAGCCCGATCCCCGCCCCGACGATCGCCAGCCCGGACGCAAGCACGCTCCACGGCGACGTCCCTGCCCTCGCCGCCTGGCGGGCGACCGGTACGGCATGGGCTGGCCACCATGGGCCTGAAGCCCAGCGCGTACGGATGAACCGCAGCTCTGCCAACGACGCTATCCCACGCCCTCGAGCCCGACGTCGTGGGCCCTCCCGATCCCCTCGGAGATCGGCGACGATAACGGAATTGCGAGCGCCGCGTGAGTCAGAGTCGCGCCCGCTGAACCCATCCTTCGGCAAGGGGCGCCCGGCTATACTCGGGCGGCCATGACCCACGTCATCATCGCCCCCCACCCGGACGACGCCGCGCTCTCGTGCGGTGGGCTGATCGCCGGTCTGCGCGAGCTCGGCCAGAGCGTGACGATCCTGACCCTCTACTCCGGCACCGGGGACGGGAATGACCTCTCGCAATACCAGCGGGAGGCGCTGGGATTCGGCACCAAGACCGTGTGGCCGGTGACCGAGGCGTTCAACCGGTCGAACATCCAGGCCGACGTCCCGGCAGAAGACCCGGCTGCCACGCCGCCCTGGCAGGCTTCAAAGGAGGAGCTGGATGCCACGCAGGGCGAGGCCGATGCGGCCGCCCGGCGGTTCTGGCAGCGGTCGTCCTGGTATCGGCGGGCGAACATCCACAACGAGCCCCTGGCCGGGCAGCCGCTGATGGACGACGTCTCCGCGCAGGGTGCCGTGCTCACGGCCGAGCTGACCGACGCCGCGGCCGCCGGCGACCTGATGGCCACGCGGCGCCTGGAAGATGAGCGCTTCGCCGCGTTCGCCGAGGTGTCGGTCGTGTGGCTGGACCTGCCGGATGCGGTGTTCCGCGGCTACGTGGGCGACGACGAGCTGCTGGGCACCCCCCGGGCCGACGATCCTCCCCCGGTGGACCTGCTGCGCCGGGAGATCGTGCGGCTCGAGCCACAGCGCGTGTACCTGCCGTTGGGGATCGGCGGGCACGTGGACCACCAGCTGGCGCGGGACGCGGGCATGGCGCTCCTGGGCGATGCCCGGCGATGGGTGATGCCGGACGTGGACTACGCGGACCAGATCGCGTTCTACGAGGACTTCCCGTACGCATGGTGGGAGGAGTTCCGCGGGCTGGACAGCCTCCCGGACGGCTGGCTGTCCGGGCTGCCCGCGGACCTCTCGCTGGCCGCGGAGTTCGCCGACGTGAGCGACCAGCTGGAGCGCAAGATCCGGGGCATCGCGTTGTACGAGAGCCAGATCGAGCGTCTGTTCACGGACCGCCGTGCCATGGCGGACGCGGTGCGCGGCTACGCGGCACGGACCGCGGATCTCGGGCGGGTCCCCGGCGGCGCCGCCGAGCGCTACTGGGTCACCACCCGGGCCTGACCGGACGACGGGCGCGCGGGCGTGATCTCCGGCCTGCCGCTCCCCGACACCCGCGGCGGCTGGTCGCCGTGGATGGTGCTCCTGCTGCCGTTGCTGTTCGCGGCCGGCATCGCCATCCGGCTGGTCATGCTCCCCGCGACCGGCCTGTCGGGCGACATCGACCAGTTCGTGCTCTGGGTCCACGGCATCGCCGTGGACGGCTGGACGCGCGCCTACGACCAGAACCTCTCGTTTCCGGCGGTCATGGCCTGGATCTGGGGCCTGCTGGCGGCGATCGAGCCGGCGTTCCGGACCGTCACCGACTCCTCCGACGCCGGCATCCGCGCCCTGATGAAGATCCCGGCCAGTCTCGCGGATCTCGGGATCGCGACGGCCGTCGTGTGGTGGTTCCGCGAACGTCCGGCGCTGGCGGTCCTGGCTGCGGGCGCCGTGCTGTTGTGGCCCGCGACCTGGTACGTGTCCGCGTGGTGGGGCCAGTACGAGTCGATCTACGTGCTGCCGGCCGTGCTCGCGCTGCTGGCCGCGCGGGCGCGGCGGCCCGGTCTCGCGGCGGCCCTGCTCGCCCTCAGCCTGATGACCAAGCCGCAGGCGCTGCCGTTCCTGGTCCCGTTCGGCGCCTGGTTCCTTGCGACGCAGGGCCTGCGCGGGACCCTGCGGGCAGCGCTCATCGGGGGCGTGGTCGCGCTCGTGGTATGGCTGCCGTTCATCGAGGCCGGCGGTCCCGCCAACTACCTGCACAACCTCGCCACCTACCAGAACGACATCTTCAGCGTGCTCTCGCTGCGGGCCTGGAACCCCTGGTGGCTGCTCCAGGAGGTGGGCGCGGGCGGCGACTTCGTGAGCGACCAGACCGCGGTCCTGGGACCGCTCACGTTCCGGCTGCTGGGCTACCTGCTGGCCGCGCTGGTCGCGCTGGTGGTGTTCATCTCAGTGGCCCGCCGGCCGACGGCGGAGCAGCTGGCGATGGGCCTGGGCGTGATGTCGCTGGGTGCGTTCGTGACCCTGACCACGATGCACGAGCGCTACGCGTATCCGGCATTCGTGTTCCTGCTGCTGGCTGCGGGGCGGCCGGGCGTGGTGACGGCATGGGCGTGGTTCGCGGTGGCGTTCGCGGTGAACCTGGTCGTGGCCGTGCCGCCCGAGGGCTGGACGATCCCGGAGGCCCGGCTGATCAGCATCGTGGGGGCGGTCGTCATCACCGGCGTCGCGATCCTCGTCCTGCTCCAGTCCGTCCGCGACCCTCGTCGGACCGCAGCTGCTCCGTCGGTCCACTTCTGACCGGGACTGCCCGATCCACGGGCATCCGCTCCCGCGCTAGGTCGGCAGCTCTCGCCGGGCGAGCCACAGGCTCACGGGCGCAACCAGGACCACCAGCTGACCCCAGTAGAGGCCGGGGCTCGCGATGGCGGCCGCGAGCGCCTGCGCCCACGGTCGTCGCAGGAGCAGGAGGGCGACGGCAACGATGGCCCGGGCGATCCACGGAACGGGGATCACGGGTCCGAACGGATGCCCGCCGTGTCGATCAGCGCCGCGATCCATTGCGGCCACAGTCCGAGCCAGGGGAGCGTGATCAGGCTCATGAGCGCAAGCGAGATGAGGAAGGGACGCCAATCGCGCGCCCGCAGGGCGATGACCGGCCACACCTTCGCCAGCGACATCGCTGCGAGCGGCCAGGCGATGCCGCGCTGAGCAGCGACGATCGCCGCGGCGATCAGCAGGTTCAGCTGGCCCGCCGCGATCTCGAACGGGATGAGCGGGAACCAGAGGATATAGCCGAGGCGCCGCCAGTTGCCCCACGCGATGGTCCACAGCGCGACGGCGTCGAGCACGAGGATGATGGCGTGGATGGCCCAGGGTCCCAGCCAGGAGACGGATGCGAAGGCGATGGCCCAGGGTGGCCCATACAGGAAGCCCGGGAAATACACCTCGCCACCGCTGCGCAGCGCATCGCCGGCCGGCGCATAGAACACCGCGACATCGCCACCCGGGAAGGGCCAGCGTCCGGTCGAGAACCCCACGACCAGAAACGCGATGCAGCACGCATAGCCACCGATCGCCGCGCCAGCGCTGAGCAGGTCAGCGAGGCGTCCATGCCCGTCCACGCCGGCCTTCGCCTGGTCGCCCGCCGCAGGCTGCGCAGCCTCCGTCATGGCCGCCTCAGGCACCCGAGCCGGCAGACGCGGGCGTGGGCGGATCCACGGCGTGCCACGCGCGCAGGAAGCCCACGCCGCGCCGCTCGAGCAGGATTCGCTGGGCCAGCACGATGACCACGATCGGCACGCCCAGCACGATCGGCAGCGACAGGACGGCCGCGAGGGGTCGCCGGCCCCGGATCGCCGGCAGGGCCATGCCCACGTAGTAGAACTGGGTGGCCGGGAACAGGGCGGGCACCGCGTACCACTCGGCGCCCTCGCGCCGCAGGACCCACAGCGCCGCCAGCACCACCGGGATCAGGACCGGCACCCGCCAGGCGCTCCCGTTCCATGCCGTGGCCAGGTGCGAGGACACGCCCAGCCCCTGGTCCAGGTACAGCTGGATCGGCAGCAGCGGCAGCGTGACCGCCAGGGCGATGATCGCGAACGCGAGGTCTCGCCAGCGACCGATCAGCGGGATCCCGGCGTACAGCTTGAGCCCGGCGGCGAGCGCCCCGAACACGGGCCCACCCGCGACCAGCAGGGCCAGCGCGATCGTCTGCGGGTTCCCGTTCCACATCGCGTGGGTCAGGGGCGGGAACAGCAGCCACCAGGCCGGCAACCCCAGGCGGCGAACGAGCCACGCGGAGGCCACGATCCCCGCCACCATCCAGAGGATCGTCGAGAGCTCGAGCGGCAGCAGCGACGTCGGTGCGTAGAACAGCAGCGTGTGAGGACCCGCGGCATAGGGGACGCCGTGCTCGGTGACGGCCCACGGGTTGCCGCCGGCGAGCCAGGCCGATGCCGCACGCTGATAGTGGCGGGCATCGATCGCGAGCGCATCCGGATTGGTGATCCAGAACAGGTCGAGGACCGCGAACCAGGCCGGCAGCCCGATGCGCCCGAAGGCCAGCCCCAGCCGGCGCACGGGCTCGCGGTATCGCGCCGTCATGCCGGCCTCGGCCGTCTCCCGCCGAGCCATCGCGCGCGCATCGCCACCCGGTACCAGTGCAGGTAATGGGGCAGCCACTGGCGAAGCTTGAAGTTGCTCTGGCCGGCCGTCCGGTCGCGCCAGGTCGTCGCTACCTCGGCCACGCTCCGCCCCGTGAGCGTCGCCTTGACCGTGAGCTCAAGGGCGAGCTCGAAGCCGGCCTCGCTCTGGATCGGGGTGGCATCCAGGAAGCGGCGGCTGTACAGCTTGAAGTTGTTGGTGGGGTCGTGGGTGGCCACGCCACCGAACCAGTGCAGCGTCAGGCCGGCGGTCCGGCTCAGCAGCCGCTTGAGGGGAGGCCCGCCCACCTGGTGTCCACCCCGCATGTAGCGTGACGCCGAGACGACATCGGCGCCCTCCCGGGCGAGGGCAACCATCCGGTCCACGACATGCGGCTCGTCGGAGCCGTCGGCCATGGAGATCAGCACGTAGTCGCCGCGGGACGCCGCGATGCCCGCCTTCATGGCGTTGAGCACGCCGCGGCCGAGGTCGTTGCGCAGGCCCCGGATGGCCGGCAGCTCCGCGTGCAGCCGCTCGATGACCGGGACCGTCGGGTCCTCGTCGAAGTCGTACACGACCAGGATCTCGTGCTCGATCGTGATCGCTGCGGTCAGCGCGCGCAGCACGGGATCGACCGCCTCGCCCTCCTTGAACACGGGCACGACGACCGACAGCTCGGGGTTCGCGCTCGATGCCGTCACAGGCGGCCCGCCTCCACCTCGGCCTTGATCCAGGGGATCACCTCGTCCAGCATCTCCGACAGCGTGGTGGTCGCCTCGAACCCGAGGACCTCGCGCGCCTTGCGCACGTCGGGCACGCGGAGCTGGACGTCGTGCTCGAACGGCGGGTCCGTGACGTAGCGGAACGGCCGTTCGCCGCCGTGCACCTTGTCCCAGATCGTCTGCGCCAGCTCGAGCACGGTCGTGGACGCAGCCGTCGACAGGTTGAAGTCGCCGTTGACGGCCGCCTCGGACTCCATCGCGACCCGGATCCCGTGCGCCAGGTCGCCGCCGTAGGTGTAGTGGCGAACCTGGTTGCCCTCGCCCAGGATGTGCAGCGGGTCCTGGCCCTTGAGCATCTTGAGCACGAGGTCGGGGACCACGTGCGACAGCGCGAGCTTGACGTTGCCGCTCATCACGTCGGTGTCCCGGACCGCCCGCCGCTCCCCGATCCCCACGCAGTTGAACGGGCGCAGGATCGTGTACGGCAGCTGGTACTGCTCCCACGCGCCCCGGGCGAAGTACTCCGACGCCAGCTTCTGGAAGCCGTAGGTGGAGACCGGCGGCGGCGAGGTCCGCTCGGCTCCTTCGGGGGTGGGGAACTGGGTCGTGGACTCGAAGACCATCGAGCTGGACAGGACGACGATCCGCTGCAGGCGGCCGGACCGGTGCGAGGCGATGGCGGCATCGAACGTCGAGGCCAGGATCCGCTCGTTCTCGGCCAGCAGGTCGTAGGCGAACTCGTGGAAGTAGCTGATGCCGCCGATCATCGCCGCCGCGGCGACCACCTGGTCCACGTCCGCGGCCAGCTCGGACAGCAGCACGACGTCCTTGGCGTCGCCCTCCACGAAGCGGTATCGGGCGTTGGCGTCGTAGCTCTTGGCCACGCGGCCGTACTTGCTGAAGTTGTCGAGACCGATCACCTCGTGGCCCGCGCCCAGCAGCTCCTCGACCAGATATCCGCAGATGAAGCCGGCGGCGCCGGTAACGAGGACTTTCACGTGGCTAGAGCCGGATCCCGGCGCCGGTCGCGTTCCAGATGTCCACCACCTCGCGCCCGGCGAGGTCGAGCGACCGGTAGGCGCGGTGCGGGGCGCCGATCACCAGGATCTCGGCCCGCTCCAGGACCTCTTCCAGCGGCAGGATCCGGGGATCGTCGACGTAGGGGTCCGTGGCCAGCACCTTCGCGCCGGCCCACTCGAGGAGCTTGCGCAGCTTGAAGCTGAGGGACGCGCGGATGTCGTCCGACTCGGCCTTGAACGCCATGCCCAGGATCCCGACGGTCCTGCCACGCAGCGTGCCGTGACGCCGCTCCAGGGCCGACACGATGTAGGCAGGCATCCCCTCGTTGATCTGCATCGCCGCCTGGCCCAGCGGGAAATGGTCCGAGGTGAAGGCCGCCAGCTGCATCGTGTCCTTGAACAGGCACGGGCCGGCGGCGAAGCCCGGGCCCGGCAGGTCCGCGGCCCGGGGATAGTCCTCGCGGATCGCGTGGAGCACGTTCGTGTAGTCCACGCCCGCCTGGTCGGCGATCGCGAAGAACTGGTTCGCCACCGCGAACTTCATGTAGCGCCAGGTGTTGGTGAACAGCTTGGCGAGCTCCGCCTCCTTGCTCGAGGTCCGGATCGTCGTGGCGGCCAGGCGCCCGAACAGCGCCTCGGCCCGCTCCGCGGCCCGGTCGTCGTCCGCCCCGATGATCTGGGGCAGCGAGCGCAGCTCCTCGAGGGCGTGGCCTTCGGCGATGCGCTCCGGGCAGAACGCGACATCGACCCGGCGGCCGCGCTCGGCGAAGGCGAGCGACACGTACTCCGTGGTGCCCGGGTAGACCGTGCTCCGCAGGACCACCAGCGCGCCGTCGTGCAGCCGCGGTGCCAGCTGGTCCACGGCGCGCTCGAACACGCGCATGGACGGGCCGAGGAACTCGTCCACCGGGGTGCCGATCACGACGATGACCGCGTCCGCGCGGCCGATCATGTCCGGCGACGTCCCCAGCTCCAGGCGGCCGGATTCCAGCACGCTCGCGAGCAGCTCGTCGGCGCCGTTCTCGAGGAACGGCATCTCGCCCCGGCCGATGCGTTCGAGCGTCTGCTCGTTGATGTCGTACACCCCGACACGCAGGCCCGCATCGGCGAGCGTCAGGCTCAGTGGCAGCCCGACATGGCCGCCGCCGCCCAGGACGACGACGTCGAGGGTCGAGGTGGCGCCATCTGAGGCTCCCGACGTCTCGGATCTGATCGCTGGTGCCGAGTTGGTCATGCTGGCTTCTCCTCCGGGAACAGCGTCCCGACTCTACCAAAGGCGTCGGCCGCATCAGACCTCCCAAAAGTCCCATGCGGCAGGGGGCTGAGCGCTGCGACCATGACGGCCAGCCCGTGAAACCAGAGGACAGGCAGCGCCAACGTCGCCGCCAGCCCGGCAAGCCGCCGCCAGCGCATCGCACCGATCCCCACCGCGCCCGCCACGATGAGCCTCGGCAGGATCGGGATGCTCCGGCCGAGGTCATACCACGAGTAGTCCTGATCGGGGATCGCGACCATGAACGCGACGTAGTCGCGCCAGAGTTGCGCGGCAAGCACAACAGAGAGGGCGACCGCGAGGATTCCGAGCGCGAGCCCGGTCATCGTTCCGCGGGTGTCCGCACGCAGACCTACCGGTATTGCCGCCAGGCTCGCGAACTTCAGGACAGCGCCGGGGCCGAGCCATGCGGCATGCCCGCGCATCGCGAGCGCGACGACAGCCGCGATTGCCAGGTGCACGTTCCCCGCGTCGAGCTCGGCGATGACCGGCAGATAGAACATCGCCAGGCCGGCGTTCCGCCACGACCCGACCGCAACCCTGAGGCACAGGAGCTCCATCGCTCGCCATGTCCAGACGGCGATCGGAAACGGCAGCAAGCCCAGGGGGGCGATGACCTGGACGAACAGCGGCGGATAGAGGAAGGCGGCCGGACCCCCGACGCCGACCGCATACAACGGCTGGCCGTCCAGAAAGTGGCGCGCTGCCGTCCAGTACGCGAACACGTCGCCGCCCCCTGCACCGCCATATCCGTAGATTCCGTGAGCGAGCAGGCTCTGCAGGCACACGGCATAGCCCACGATCGAGATCCCGAGCAACCCCAGGCGGACCGTTGGCCGCTCCACGACCCCGTTCGCCCAGCGCCTGATCCCTGGCATCGCAACCTCTGCGTCGTCGGGCCCCTGGCGGTCCGTCGTCCCGGTCACGGACAGCTGCCTGGCTGGGTTCCGAGGGCAGCCCGGCCATAGATCGCGCCGTCGTCGTCCGCGTAGCTGCGGCACCAGCCCGTCGCCGAGGCGATGGCTGCCGAGAGCGGGTCACCGGCGGCCGTGACCACGTGGGTGACGCCACGATCATCCAGGACGGCCTCCCAGCCGGAACCGGCCCCGGCGAGGGTGTCGTAGTCGTGCCAGACCTCGGTCGGGAACAGCTCGATCCGGGAATCCACGAAGACGAGGGCATCGGGAAAGGCCCACTCGAACCATGAGCCCCAGGACTGCGGCACGAACACGCGGTCGCCGGGCGAGGCGTCGGCGCGCAGGGCAGCGGCAAGGCCCGACGGCGCGTAGGTCAGCAGTCCCACGCGTCCGGTCAGCGGATCGACGGGGCGCCACCAGGGCAAGGCGGCAACCAGCACCAGGCCCACGAGACCCACCAGCACGACATTGACGGCGTTCGGCCGGGGTCGGCGGGCCCCAGCGGCCGCGGGCAGCAGTCCGGCCAGCACCAGGGCGGCGCCCATCGGCCACCAGGCAAGCCCCCGCACCGTCCAGACGCCAAGGGCGAACAGCGCTGCCAGCCACAGCAGCGAGGGCCAGGTCACCAGGCGGCGGCGCACGATGACCAGCGCGGCCACGGCGATCGCCGAGACGTAGAACAGCAGCCCGGGGATCGTGAACGGGGTGGTCCGCTGCCACTCGGACACCTGGCCGGTGATCTCCGGATTGGTGCCAACGCCAACGGCGTATGCCCAGACGCCCGGGCCGAACGGGTTCACCAGCGTCGCCAGGGTCCCCATCACCAGCACCGCCAGCGAGTGCCGGTGATCGGCCCCGGCGGTGAGGTCCTCCAGCCACGCATAGCCCAGGAGCACCGGTGCCAGGACCACGCTGCCGTGCACGTTCGCCCAGAGCACCACGACCAGGGGCGCAAGCCATGACCGGGCCGGATGGCGCTGGCGATCGGCAACCAGCCACAGCAGGACCGCGAACGCCAGCATGCCCAGCAGCTGCGGGCGAAGTGCCAGCACGGTCGCGGCGACCACGAACGCGAAGAACGCCAGCATCGCCGCCGTCCTGGCGGATGCCCCGCGCGCGACGGCGGCCGCGGCCAGGAAGCCGAACATCGCCGCCACCATCGTTGCCCTCAGGACCGCCAGCAGCTCCCAGCCCCCCGCCCGGTGCACGAGCGCCAACAGGATCTGCGCCAGCCACTGCTGGTCCACCCATGGCGCTCCAGCCGCGGTGAACGTGAACGTGTCGGTGGACGGGATCGTGCCCGTGGCCAGGATCAGCTCGCCGGCGCGCAGCTGGTAGGCAAGATCAACCGCGGGCAGCGGCGCGATCAGCGATGCCAGCGCGGGCAGCGCCAGCGCCAGGAACAGCCACAGCCGGTCGAAGCCGAGTCGCATCACGTGCGATCGTACGCAGGGTGGTGCGTCCAGGCATCACCCCGATGGTACGGGTGAGCTGCTCGACCCCGGAGCTGACGTGCTAGCTCGCCGCCACCGACGACAGCCCGGCGGCCGGGATCACCTCGCGCGGCCGGACGGCGCGCGCCCCCTCGTCGTACAGGTCCTCGATCGCACTGACCATCAGCTGGACGCAGAACCGGTCGTGGACCATGTCGTGGCCGGCGCGGCCGATGACGTCCGCCAGCTGGTGATCCCGCAGCAGGCGGATGATCGCGGCGGCCAGCGCCCTCGCGTCGTGCGGCGGCACCAGCAGGCCCGTGACCCCGTCCTCGATCATCTCCGGGATCCCGCCGACGTTGGAGGCGACTACCGGTCGCGACATCGCCATCGCCTCGAGGATCGTGAGCCCCTGCGCCTCTCGGTACGAGGGCAGCACGGCCACGTCGAACGCGGCGGTCACGGCCGGAATGTCGTCGCGCCGCCCGGTGAATACGACGTGCCGCTCGATCCCCTGCTCGTGCGCGATGACCTGGAGGGCGTCCAGCCGGCTGCCCTCGCCCACGATCATGAGGTACGCGAGCGGAACGGAGCGCAGCACCAGCGGCCAGGCTCGCAGCAGCGTCGGGTGACCCTTCTCCAGCTCCAGGCGCCCCACGACGCCCACGATCTGGGAGTTGGGCTCCATCCCGTACTCCTCGCGGAGCGTGCAGCACGGCTCCTGGTGGTCGTAGCGGTCGAGGTCCACGCCGTTGTAGATGAGCGAGCGCGGCGTCATCGTCCGGCCCTCGTCCACGATCTTGCGGTCGATCGCGTTGGATACCACGACCAGGTGGTTCATCGACGGGGTGAGCCGGCGCAGCTCCTCCTGGTCCTCGTCCGACCGGACCCGCGACGAGTGGACGGTCGAGATGATCCACGGGCGGCGGTGACCCGCCTCGCCCAGCGCGACGGCGGCCTTGGTGCCCACGACCTCCGCGCGGTACATGTGGTTGTGGACCACGTCCGGGCGGACGTCCGCCAGGTGCGCGGCGAGGATCCCCGTGGCAATGGCGTCGTCGGGCTCATCGATCACCGTGACCGGGATGCCCAGCTTCTCCAGCTTGCGGACGCCGCTTCCCGGCGAGAGGGACACGACCGACACGTCGTAGCTGCTGTGATCCATCCGCGACACCAGGTTGTAGACGTGCTCCTGGGCGCCTCCGTTGGTCCCGGTGGCCATGACCTGCACGACCCGGACGGGTCCGGAGCCGGGCACCACGGCACGGCGCACGGGGGACACGCACGGGTCGCGATCGGGCGCGGCGGTCATCGGATCGCCGTACGCCGGACGAGGACCCGCCGGATCGGCTCGTCCACGGCGCCCCACTCGTACTTGTAGGGCTCGTTGCCGCGCAGGAAGTCCAGGCGCGTCATGCCGCGCTCGAGCGCCCGACGCAGGTAGCGCTCCACCAGGAGCACGCCCGGCGACAGGTCGCGCGCATCGGGATCGACGCCCGCGTTGTAGTACAGGAGCGTGTCGGGCGTCTCGAATGTGAGACCGGCCCCGATCCGCCGGCCACCGACCGTGAGGAATGCCAGGTGGAGCGGACCGCCGGCGCCGAACAGCTCGAACAGGCGGCGCACGAACACGCGGCTCTGCCGGCCGCCCGTGGTGTCCGGGAACAGCCCGCTGTCGCCCCAGCGCCGCTGGTGGAGTTCGATGAATGCCGGGAGATCGGCCAGCGGGTCCGCCGAGTCGTCCAGGCGCACCTCGCCTACGCCCTCGGCCCGGCGCACCTTGCGCCGGACCTCGTGGCGCTCCTTCTTGCCCAGGCGGCCCATGGCGTCGTCGAGCGACGCCCCCGCGGGCAGGGTCGCGACCGGGCAGACGTCCTCCACCTCGAGGTTCATGGTCCAGCCGTGGGACATCTCCAGCCGTCCGAATGCCTCGGCCAGCGCGTCGGCGGCCGGGTCCGCACAGCGGAGGCGACGGAGATCGACGGCATCCCAGGGCTCCGGGTGCTGCGGATCGCCCGCGGAGGCGCAGTACGAGGCCAACCCCACGGCCGCTGCGGCAAGATCTCCCGGGGCCGCCAGGAGCGTCGCGTAGTCGGCGTGGTAGGACGCCCCGAAGAACACCGCCTTGGCGTCCGGGGCGACGGGCGTCAGGGCCGGGCCATCGGTGTGGCGGATCGTGGTGTGGAGCTCAAGGTCGTTGGGCTCCACCTCGTGGCGATGCATGAGCGGCGCGATGGCGACGGGCGGAGCATCGGCGGGGGCACCGGCCGGCACGAGGACCAGCGTCTCCTCGTGGGCGTTCGCGCCGTACGCGTCCCACCACGCGCGGTGGAACGCCCAGCGGGAGAACGGGGTTGCCCACGGGTTCGCGTCCACGAGCGTGTCCCACGGGACCCGGTCGATCGCGTCGAACGGGCGGCGGACGGCACGCAGGGTGCCGGACCTGGCCGACGGCGACACCGTGTCACCGACGGCCGGCTGACAGGGTGGCTCGTCGGTCATCGTGGGGGGCACGGCCGGGAGGATACCACCGGGATCGGAAACTGGTTGCGGAGGCAACCGTCTGGCATCCGAGGGACCGCGTCATCACCCGTCACTGCGTGGGTACGTTGTATGGAACGAAGCTCCCATGCGGTCCGTCGTGCCGAGTAGAACGGTCGTCGGCGTGAAGCGGCAGCCGGGTGCCGAAATAGGCGTTGAACAGAAGGGCAGCACGTTGACGAGGGTCACGTCGTCCGGGAACAGGCCGGGGAGGCCCGGTGTCCGTGCGAACGAACATGTTCGCAATCCTGTCCCCCTCCCGGGCTCGTCTGGTTCGTCCCAGTCCAGGAGCTCGTCGGGACCATGGTCGGAGAAGACGATCACGACGGCATTGGGACGGGCTCGGACCAAGTTCGTGATTGCGGGTCCGAGCAGGGAGTCAATGCAGGCTGTCTGGTCCGCCGACAGCCGTACCGCCAAGTCGTCACCCTTGTGGTTGTTGCGGCCCACGGCGCCTAGCGAGTAGCTGTCCCACGGCCTGAGGCTGCAGTCCGCGTGGAGCGCCATCGGTTCGTGTGGGCTCGGCAGGTGCACGAGCACGAAGCGGGGTCTCCCCGACCCCTCACCGGCCAGAGACTTGAGCATGTCGAACTCCGCGAAGACTCGCTCCCGCTTTGCCGTGACAACGTGCCCGGTGGCAATGTCGAATGCGTGACCCGCCGCGGTGTTCACGATGACCGATTGCTCGAACTCGTTTCGCGGGCCGACATCGATGAAACGGTCCGCGGAGCGCAACCCCAGGTGGTCGAACCGGAGGACACCACCACCGTCTCGTAGCCGGCGGAGCGCAGGAGGTGCGCCGCACTGCTCCACTGCACGGCCGCAAAAGCGATCCGCTCATCCACGGGTGCCGTCATGTCCTGTCCCAGCTCGAGAACGGGCGCCCGTTGAGGAGGACTGAAAGGGAGAACCGGGTCAGCACATGGTTCGCATGGCTGTTCGATGCCTCGTCGAAACCCATCCCTCCGAGAGCTGCTGCTCGAGGGCCGACATGTCGTAGTCGTAGCTGTCGCGTAGCACGTCGGCCCGACCGTGCGCATCGGCGAGAACCAGGAAGATGTCGGGCGAATTCGCGGTGGGAGCAGCCTGCCACTCCGCTGGGATGGGGATCGTGGGAGTGGAGATCCGACGCACCGCGACCGTGGCCAGCAGGATGGCGACAACGGCTGCAAGGAAGAGGTTCAGCAAGCCGTTGATCCGGGGCCACGGGATACTAAGCCGGATCGCATCCCTTGCCGCGAGGCGCGCATCCAGCCAGAGGATGACGAGGATGCCCGAAGCAACGAGGAGGACGCGTTCCAACGTGGACGCTACGGCGACGCCCATCACACAGAAAGCCGCTACCGCGGCTCCCCGGTCCCGACCGAGGACCGAGCGGCCGAGCACGGTGAGCGCTACACCGATGGTCAAGGCAATTGCCAGCACCCGCCCGACGGCCCACGCGGACACATCGAACTTCGAGAGCGGGTTGAGGACGTACACGCCCGCGATCAGGGTCGGATACCACGTCCACCCGAGGACACCGCGCACAGATTCGTTTCGCCCGTCCGCGCTCCTGCGGGGCTCCGTGCATCACGCTGATACCGACGCGAGATCAGCGAGGCCAACCTCGGCGGTGACGAGCGAGTCGGTGCAGGTTGTCTGGTCGCGCTGCACCGGGAGACGCGGGAACGCAATTCTGTTGGTCACGGGCTCTGCGGAGCATACGGGACGAAATGGTCAAGGTTCTCGGTCGGACCGAAGAAGAGGTCGTTCGCGTGGAGCGGGAGATCGGTGCCAAGGTATGCGTTGAACACCGAGGGCAGGACGTTGACCAGCGTGATGTCGTCTGGGAACAGGCCGGGATGGCCCGGAGTCCGCGCAAAGAACATGTTGGCGAACCGATCACTGAGGCCGGGCTCATCTGGATCCCACCAGTCGAGCAGCTCCTCTGGTCCATGGTCTGAGAACACGATCGCGACGGAGTTAGGCCGTGCACGAACGAGGTTCGCCATAGCCGCGCCGAGCAACGCGTCCACGCAGGCCGTCTGATCGGCGACCAGCTTCGCCGACACCGCATCGCCCCTGTGGTTGTCGCGCGCGACGGCGCCAAGTGAGTAACCGTCGTTGGGCCTGAGGGTGCAGTCCGCCTGGAACGCGACGGGCCAGTGAGGGGTCGGCAAGTGCATGAGCACGAAGCGTGGCCGCGAAGATGTCTCGGCGGCGAGTCCTTCCAGCACGCTGAACTCATCGAACACACGATCCCGAACTGCCGTGACCAGCCCGCCGGTGACAGCGTCGAACAGCTGGCCAGCCGCGGTTGACCGAATGATCGCTTCCTCGTACTCGTTGCGCGGGCCCACATCGACGTACCGATCGACGGAGCGCAATCCGAGGTGGTCGAACCCGGAGGACACGACCACCGTCTCGTATCCCGCGCTACGAAGGAGGTTCGCCGCGCTGCTTGACTCCGTGACCGCATACACGAGGCGCTCGTCGACCGGGGCCGCCATGTCCTGCCCGAGCTCCGCGAAGGGATGCCCGTTGAGCAAGACGGCCAGCGAGAATCGGGTGAGCACATGATTGGCATGGCTGTTCGATGCCTCATCGAACCCCAGTTCCGAGAGCTCATCCTCGAGCGGCGTCATGTCGTAGTCGTAGTCACGCTGCAGGACGTCGCTCCGGCCGTGGCCATCTGCCAGGATCAGGAAGATGTCAGGTGCGTTCGCCGACGGCGTCGCCTGCCACTCTGCCGCAACGGCTGGGGTCGGCGCGTCATAGCGGCGGATGACGATCGTGCCCACCTGGATGGCCAGGAAGATCGTGAGGACGAGGTTCAGGACAGCCGTCACCCGGGCCCACGGAATGCGGAGTCGCATGGCGCCGCGTGCCCACAGGCGCGCCTCGAAACCGATGAGCGCAATGGCAGCGCCCACGAGGACGAGTCGGCCTGGAGAGTCCGCGACGGCAAGACTCATGACGCCGAGTCCCGCAACGGCGGATCCCCTGTCTCGACCGAGCAAGGCACGACCAATGAGCGTCAGCGAGATGGCGAGGATCACTGCGACGGCAAGTACCCGCCCGACGGCCCATGCTGAGATGTCCCACGTCGAGTAGGGGTTGATGATGTACACGACCGCGATCAGGGTCGGGTACCACGTCCACCCGAGGATCGCGCGGACGCGTCGTGTCAGCGGTGCACGCAGGGGGACGCTCGCTTCCATCCCGTTCCCTACCGACGCGACATCGACAGGATGACCCGCGGAGTGCCCGCGACCGGCCGCGTCATCGTCAGGGTCCAGTCCCGCTTGAACGCCTCCCGGAAGCCCTCCTCCGTGTACTCAGGGAACACGTCCTCCCGCGTCGCCAGCAGCCGGCGAACCATCGGGTCCTCCTTGGGGACCCACTCGATGATCAGCTTGTCTCCCAGCCGGGCAAGCGTCGCGGAGAGCATCGGCAGGGGCACGTTCCGTCCGATCGCCAGGTGATGGACGAGCGCGAGGGCGAGCAGGGTCGCACCCTCTGCCCGATCGAACAGCGAACTGCGCTCGCGGGCGTCCCAGCCGAGCGCCGGGCTCGGGTTGGCGAGATCCTGCAGCAACGGGAGCACCTTGGTCTCGGAGCGCACCTGCAGGTCGCGCCAGTGGCGCTCGCTGGCGGCGGGGTCGATGTCCCACGCGACGACGCGCTCAGCCGTCCGCGCCGCGATCGCGGAGTAGCGGCCGGTGTTGGCGCCCAGATCCCACACCACTGTCGGCGAGACCAAGCCGAGCAGCTCGGCCACGGTCTCGTCCTTGTGCCGGGCGCTGGAGTCGTCATAGGAGGATGCCATGCCGTACTCGGCCCACTCGGTCCCGGCCGGCGTCCAAGCCAGTCCGTTCGATCAGCCGCACGAGGCTGTCCAGCAGGGCGGCCTGGCGGGTCGGGCTCATCGTGCGCTCGGCGGCCTCGCGCCAGCCTCGGGCCGGTCGGCATGCCGACGCTGGGCGCGCGCGTGGAGATGAACGTGGCTGCCGAGACCGAGGCCGAGGCGCGTCCGGCCGGGCAGCAGCGTCGGCCGCCAGGTCCAGCGGCACCCCGTCGAGGTGGTCGCGCAGGAGACCGCCGAGACGGATGTCGCGCCTCGCCATCAGCGCGAGCGGGGCCAGGAAGTGCTCGCAAAACTGGCGGTAGGCGATCCAGGGCGCCCCCGCCACGGCCCGTCGGAACGACAGGGTGTCGATGAACACCGGCCGACCGCGCAGGAACTGGACGTTGTAGGCACTGGCATCCCGGAGCTCGAAGCCCAGGGCCGCGGCCTCACCCTGGATGCGCAGCGTGAGGAGCGCGGCGGCCTTGAGCTGGCCGAACGTCCACTCATAGGGATATGAGATGAGCGGGATTGGTTCCGGCCGAATGACGGCGATCGCGCGCGATTGGTCCGCGGCCCACTCGATCGGCGCGTCTTCGTGGCCGACGAGGAGACCCACGCCTTGGAGGCGGGCGAACAGCCCGGCCTCGCGGGCGGCAATCCACTCGGGCTCAGCCGGGTGATTGACCTGTCGCAGGATGGCCCCATCACGCCGGTAGACGAACCCGAACGGGTCCCTCCAGGAGCCCGGGTCGGGCTGCGGCGCAGGTTCGGTCACCCGGCGGGATCGGTGTCCGTGGGCGCAGATGCCACGACCGGTTCGGGCTCGCCTCGAACCCGCCGCATCACGCGGGCGATCTGCTGGCGGAGCACGAACGGCGCGGCGACGAGTCCGGCGATGAGGGCCTGGATGAGCAGGCTGCCGGAACCCGGATCGATATAGGCCCAAACTGGATGCATCGTTCTCCCCACGGCTAAGCGATCGACCGCGGCCGAATGGTGCGCTGCGGAACCGGGAGCGTCAAACCACCGATGGTCCTGTGCCCCTCCCGGCCGGTCGTTCGGCACCTGGCCCGGACGGCGCCTCGCCCGCACGTCCGGGCCCTTTCGCAACCGGACGGGGCAGCGCCGAGATCAGAACTGCGAATGCAATCGGCCACAGCACCGGCATCGCAACGGTTGCGCCAACGCCGACGGTCCAGCGGCGGTCGGTTCGGGCGCCCCAGGCGATCAGGATCGCTGCCGCGATGACGCGAATGGCCAGTGGCACCGGCAGCGCGTCAGGGGGCGCCGGCGACGACCGGCTGTCCCAGAGCAACGTGAACCACTCGGCCCAAAGCCTGGGTACGAGCAGGGTCGGCAGACAGATCAGCGCCGTGACCACGGCCACGATGGCCAACGCCCGCCATTCACGCCGTACGAGGAACCAGACCAGCCCCACGCCGGGAGTCATCTTCGTGAGCAGGACCCAGGCCCACGCAGCCGGATGCCGGAGCCCGACCGCGACCGCTGCGGCCAGCAGGATGTTGATGTTGCCGTAGGTGATGTCCAGCCACACCGGCGGGAAGATCACGAGGACGAGCGCCCATCGCCCCGCGATGACATAGAGCGCGGCGACCTGGAGAGCGAGCCACAGAACCTGCGCCGCCGGCAGCGGCAGCGAGCCAAGGGGCGCCATCAGCCAGGCGATCGGCGGAGCGTAGAAGAACGCGCCCAGGGCCGACAGCTGCCCGGTCTGGCCGGCGTACGGATGCAGGGGATCGACGGTCCAGTACGCATTGAAGTCCCAGCCGTGGAACGGGATGAACGAGGCAGCCAGTAGCACGGCACCCAGCACGGACAGGGGGATCAGCAGCGGCTCGGGCCTCGCCAGCACTCGGGTCAGCGGGGCCGCCCACCGTCGCCAGCCACCAGCGGCGCCAACTGCCTCCGCGCCGCGGACCTCCTCGTCGCCGGTCACAGGTTGTACGCCCAGTACACGCCGCCCAGGCCCACCAGCACGCCCCACCCGATCAGCAGCCAGCCCCACCAGCGGATCGAGCCCCGGTGGACCACGCCCATGGCCACCAGGGCCCACACGAATGGGATGGAGTCCAGGAAGTAGCGGTAGCCATACTGGAGCCAGCCGCCGCCGTAGTAGAGCAGCGTCGGGATGAGCACCAGCACGGCGGCCAGCAGCAGCCACCAGCTGCGCCGCTCGCGCCACGGGGACCGGACCGCGAGCAGCAGCGCCGGGCTGGTGATGAACACCGACATCCCGAGCCCATCCGGGCGGAAGTACGGGAAGTCGGGGATGAGCGCGGGCACCTTCTGGAACAGGTAGTCGATGTTCATCGCCACGTGCGAGAGCGAGAACAGGCCCTGCGCCCGCTGGACCTGGAGCCACTCGGGCAGGGTCGCCAGCGCGTAGCCGGACTCGAGCGGGGACCCGAAGCGCACGACGTTGTACCAGAAGAAGAACCCGAGCGAGGGCAGCAACCCCAGGCCCAGCAGCACCCAGTCGGGCCATGGCAGCCGGCCGAGCCAGGCGCGGACCGCCGCGCGGCGCGGGGTCAGCGGCACGTCATCCGGGATCAGCCACAGCGCGACCGCGGGCGCCGCGAACGCCACCGGCGCCCGGGTGAGGAAGGCCATTCCCACCAGCAGCCCCATCAGGAGCGCGCGCCGCCGTCCGAACATCTCGGCGAGCAGCACGAGGGTCAGGATCATAGCGACCAGGTGCCCTGTGTGCCACACACCGCCCCGGGTGGTCACCCACCACACCTGCGTCGAGAACCCCAGCAGGATCGCCAACGCCAGCCGGTCCCGCAGCCGCGACGCGCCGATCCGCCCCGCCACCCACCAGGCCAGCAGGACCACGAACGCGGCGAGGCCCGCGTTGATCCCCGTCTCCCACTGATCCGCCGTCACAGGGCCGATCAAGGCGACCAGCGGCATGAGCACGATCGCCGGGAACGGCGCGAACGGGACATAGACCTGGTTGTTGAAGTAGATGACGTCGTTGGGCCCCAAGACCACGCTGATTGAGGTCCGCCCGTGCAGGAAGGCGTCGGCGAGGTAGAACAGGTCGCCGCGACCCGCGTCGTACAGCCGGTTGGACAGCCAGTAGACGAAGAAGGCGGCCAGGGCCACGGCTACGCCCGCGAGCAGCGGGGCCAGCTCGGGCCGCGATCGGGACTTCACGACACGTGAGGGTATCGCCTTGGGGTCGGCAAGTTGCTGTATACCCAGATCAGATGGGCCTCCGCTCGCTCGAAACGTAGGATCGAATGGTGAAATCCGGAGCCGGCGCACTGACCGTGGGCTGGCGCGACTGGCTGCCGCCCGTGCTGCTGGCGTTCATCGCGAGCCGGGTCATCCTGCTCCTCGTCGTGGCGCTGGTCGAGGCGTCGCTCGGCTGGCCCTACGCGCGCGATGCCTACACCACCAGCCCGCTGCTCGGCGGCCTGACGGGCTTCGACTCCGTCGACTACCTGGGGATCGCCGCGCACGGCTATCAGCTCGTGCCGGTCAGCGACGTGCACCCGGACTGGGTGTTCTTCCCCGCCTACCCGATCGTCACCGCGCTCGTCGTCCCGTTTGCGGGCGGCAACGTCAGCCTCGCCGGGGTGCTGGTCGCGAACGTCGCGCTCCTGGTTGCCCTGTGCCTGATCGCGATCCTGACCCGTGCCTACGCCGACGCGGAGACGGTCGGTCGGACGGTCATGCTGGTCGCCTTCGCCCCGGGCGCCGTGGCCTTCGGCCTCGCCTACAGCGACAGCCTGTTCCTCGCGCTGGCGGCCGGAGCCTTGCTGGCCGCCCGACGACAGCGGTACTGGTTGATGGGCCTGCTCTACGGCGCCGCGGCGGTCGCGCGGCTGCCCGGGATCCTGCTGGCGATCCCGCTGGCAATCGAGCTGTGGCACGAGCAGGGGCTGCGTCGGTGGACGCCGTGGGCCCCGCTGCTCGCCGGCCCCGCCGCCCTGCTCGCGTTCGCGGCGTACGAAGGCGCCGTGCTGGGAGACCCGCTGGCGTTCATCCACGGGCAGGCGGTGTGGACCGTCGCCCCGATCACCGCGCCGCGCACGGGCCCCAACGCGGTCGGAAACCCGGATGACGTGGCGGGCCTGGTACCGCTGGTGGCGATCATGATCGGCATCCTGCTCGCGTACACCGCGACGCTGCCGGGCCTGGTGCGGTCGAAGCTGCCGCGCCCCGAGGTGGCGCTGGCCCTGGTCGCCTTCGCCACGGTGTTCCTCAGCGGGCGCTTGCAGTCGGACGCGCGCTACCTTGCGGTGGCGTGGCCGTTCGCGTGGTTCCTCGCCTCCCGCCGGGAGCCCTGGAGGGGCACCTGGCTGGCGGTCTCGGCCTCGATGTACACCGTGCTCGGGTTCCTCGCGGTCACCCAGGTCCTGTCGCCCTGAGCGAGCCGTCCGACACGCCCGACGGCAAGCGTGAGCAGGAGCGTGAGCCACAGCAGCAGCGGGTAGGCGACGGGCGGCGTGAGGTTGACCAGCGGCCACGCCGTGGCCAGCGGGATCAGGATCGCCCACCACCGCCCCGCCGAGAGCAGGTAGGCGACCGGCAGCAGCAACAGCATCGCGTAGTGGTCCCACACGATGGGTGAGATGAGCTGGCTGGCCACCACCGCCACCAGGTACGAGGCCTCGTCGGTGGCCAGCCGGACCGCGGCGACCAGCGCCACGAGCACGCCCACGGTGCTCGCCAGCTGGACGATCGCCGCGGACGACGCCGGCATTCCCAGCTGATAGGCGAGGGCGCCCGGCGTGAAGTTGTGCTCCGTGGTGATCGGGTCGCTCACGGTCCGGAGCAGCTGCCAGAAATCGGGCCAGGCGCCGACGCCCGCAAGCAGCGTGGCCGCGGCCGCCAGCACGACGAGCACGACGACACCGGCGACCACGGCCCGGAACCGGCGGGTCAGGAGCGCCCACAACAGGACCAGGCCGGGCTGGAGCTTGACCGCCGCCCCGAACGCGCTGCTCGCGCCCAGCCGGACCGGATCGTCCAGCCAGCGCCAGCCGATGGCGAACAGCAGGAACAGGATCGGCCCCACCTGGCCCAGCTTGACGGCGTACACGAACGGGAACGACCAGGCGGCGAGCAGGACGATCCACCAACGGACGGAGCGCTGGACCGGGAGGACGGCGACGCCCCCCAGGAACGCGGCCAGCGACCCGGCGATCCAGGCCCAGGTCGCGGCCTGCGCCGACAGCAGGCCCAGCGGCAGCAGGAACGGCGCGAACGTCGGCGGGTAGTAGAACAGGCCGAAGCCGCCGGTCTGGCTGTACGCCATGTCGTACAACGGCTGGCCGTGGAGCAGGCGGACGGCCGCCTGGTGGTAGGCGAGGAAGTCGTAGCCCAGGGTGTCGCCGGCGGCCAGGAGGGTCGCCCCGACCCCCAGGACGAACGACAGGACGGCGCACGACCGGCAGCGCGGCCGCGCCCAGGCGCCGCAGGTCGGGCCCGCGCGTCACGCTCGCTCGGGCGCCCGCTGGCGCCCGCGCCGATGCAGGAGCGGGATCCGGAACAGGTCCCAGGCCACCCGCAGGGCGAGCCGCGGGCCCGGGTGCATCCGGGAGCCGTGGCGGTCCGACCAGTCGATGGGCAGCACCGTCCAGGTGTAGCCGCGCCGTCGGACGAGGTAGATGACCTCCACGTCGAACACGATGCTGGTGATCAGCTGGCGCGAGAACACGTCCCGGGCCACGTCGCGGCGGAAGCCCTTGAAGCCGCACTGGGTGTCCTGCACCGGCCCCACCACCCACACCGACGCCAGCAGGTGGAAGGTCCGCCCCAGCGCTCGCCGCCACGGCGGCTGCGACTTGCGCTTGTCGCTGCCGTCGGGCTGGATCCGGCTGCCGTACACGGCGTCGGCGTCCCCGAGGGCCCGGACCATGGGCACCAGCTCGTCGGGCGGCGTCGCCATGTCCGCGTCGGTGAAGACCACCAGGTCCCCCTTGGCGGCCAGCATCCCGGCCCGGACCGCGGCCCCCTTGCCGCCGTGCGGGACGCTGAGCAGGCCCAGCTCTCCGGCCGCGTGCTCCGGGCGCGCCCGCACCAGGTCCGCCGTGCCGTCGCTGCTGCCGTCGTCCACCACGAGCACGTCGAGATCCTGTGGCAGCTGGTGCGCGCCCGGCCGCCCCTCGCGGGCGAAGTCGCCGCGGCGGTGGAGGTACCCGAACAGCTCGTCCAGGGCCGGGCCGAGGCGGGCCTCCTCGTTGAAGGCCGGCAGCACGATGGTCAGGCTTCGCTCAGGCACCGAGGCAGTCTAGAGCCGGGTGGTGCGTCCCGTAACCGGGACTGGAGGACCAGTCTGGGGCTGGTACTGCGAACCGGGGGTCGCCAGCCCCGCCAGCAGCGTGGACAGTTGGTAGGTCAGCAGCCGTGGTGTCGCGAGCACGGACAGCGCGATCGCGGCCATCCATCCGAGGCGCGTCGGCGCCAGCCGCCACGCCAGCACGGCCAGCAGGGCGACGAAGGCGGCCCAGAGCCACGGGGACACCGCGAAGGGCGACAGGTTTCGTACGTCGCCCACCTGCGCCAGTGACGAGAACGTCAGGAACGCGACCGTGCCCCGTGGCTCCAGCACCAGCTGGAGCAGACCCAGCCCAACGAGCCAGCCGACCAGCCGGACGAGCGCCCGACGGTCGCGGCGCGCGAGCCACCAGACGGCGGCCAGCCATGGCGTCAGCTTGAGGTACCCCGCGGTCGCAACGCCGAACGGCGTCGCGAACGTGAGCAGCATCGTGACCAGGACCTGCGCCTGCCCGATTGACGAGCGCCCAGAGCGTGGGCATCGCGAGCATGCCCAGTGCGAGCACGACCGGCAGCCTGCGGCCGAGCCGCCAGACCGTCAGCCCGAACGCAGCCAGCAGGATCGCCGTCCAGATCGCGGCCGCCGTCTCGAACGGGAGCAGGGCGAGCGGTCGGAACGCGATCGCGAGCAGCGGCGGATAGCGGTAGAAGTCGCTGTCGTTCGTGGTCGCGGCCTGGTCGTAGAGGGGCAGCCCGGCGTTCAGCCGGGCACCTGCATCGTAGTACGCGTGGACGTCACCCAGTGGGTCCGTGGCGAGGTGGAGGAGCAGCGTGTTGACCCCGATGGCGAGGCCGACCAGCGCCGCCACGACCAGCACGACCTGCACGGCACGCCGCCCCCCGGGCGACAGCGATCCCGCGATGGCAATGCTCACGGCCGGAATGCTAGCCTGCGGCGGACCCCCGACGGCGCCCGGATCGGCGCGTCCGACTAGCCCATTCGTACCCCCCGGGCGGGCACCGCCCCGGTGCTAGGCTGCACCGGCAGTGCGGATCCCGGTCGCCCTCTATCTGCTCGCCCTCGTGGCCCGACTGGTCGTCGGCGCTCACTTCCCCGACCCTGCCTACCCCGATTCCTTCTATTACGTGGACGTCGCCCGCCAGCTGGCGGCAGGGCACGGCTTCAACGTGGACGTGGTGTGGATCTTCGCCGAGGTCGGCGGCGTCATCCCGGCCAACCCCGTGCTGCCGATCCCGTCCAACGCCCACTGGATGCCGCTGGCGTCGCTGGTCCAGGTGCCGTTCATCTGGGTCCTGGGCCCCACGGCGATGGCCTCCGCCCTGCCATTCGCGTTCGCCGGCGCGTTCGCGGCGCCGCTGGCCTGGGCGATCGGGCGCGATGCCGGGGCACCACGGACGGTCGCGGTCGGCGCCGGGATCCTGACCGCGCTGCCGGCGCTCTCGTTCGTGTTCATGGCCCAGCCCGACAACTTCTCGCTGTACCAGCCCCTGGTCGCCGGCTCCCTGTGGCTGGCCGGTCGCGCGCCTGCGGGGACACGCCCATGCCGGGCGGGAGTTCGCCCTCGCGGGCCTGCTCGCCGGCGTGGCCACCCTGTCCCGCAACGACGGCGTGCTGGTGCTGGCGGTGCTGGGGGCGGTGTTCCTGTGGGACCGCTGGCGGACGCGCGCGGCCGCGGGCGGCCGGCCGCCGCGGCCGGCTCGGATCTCGCTCGTCGCGGCAATCGGTGCCGTTGCCCTGTTCGCCGTGGCGGTGGCGCCCTGGTACCTGCGGCAGCTGGCGGTGTTCGGCTCGCTGTCGCCGTCGACCGCGTCGGGCAAGGTGCT
This sequence comes from uncultured Chloroflexia bacterium, assembly GCA_963732805.1. Lineage (GTDB taxonomy): Bacteria > Chloroflexota > Limnocylindria > Limnocylindrales > CSP1-4 > CAIXZV01. The sequence goes on along the minus strand of CAVTAW010000001.1, from coordinate 82,504 downwards.
GTTCATCCGCAACATCGGCGAGTGGAACAGCATCACGACCCCGGCAACGCTGGACCACCTGCTGGGGATGGGGATCGGGCCGCTGCTGCTCACACGTCTCGGCGGGCTCGTGGCCGCCGCGTTCATCTTCAGCGTGCTGGTGGGCGTCCTGGTCCTGGTGCCGTTCATGCTCGCCGGGGCCTGGCGGCGACGCTGGGACGCACTGTTCGGCCCGTACTTCGGGTACGCCTTCCTGCTGTTCACGTTCAGCGCCCTGGTGTCCGCGGTCCACGTGCCGGGCGGCACGTTCATCCACTCGGCCGTGGCGCTCGCGCCGCACGGGTACGTGCTCGCGCTGGAGGGGATCGTCGCGGCAACGGCCTGGGTCGCCCGGCGGCGTCCCAGCTGGAACGCGAGCGGAGGCTGCGCGTGTGTTCGTCGCCGCGGCGGTCGCGGTGGGTGTCCTGGCCGCGGTGGGTGGTGCCGTGGGCGTCCACGCCTCCTGGGACGGCAAACGGACACGCATGCAGGCCGTCGCAGGCGCGCTGGACGCTGCGGGTGCGCCCGTCAGCGACCGGCTGATGACGATCGATGCCTCGGGCTATCGCTACTGGACCGGACACCCGGGCGTGGTGCTGGTCAACGACCCGATCGACACCGCCGAGGCCGTCGCGCGTGCCTACGACGTGCGCTGGCTGATCCTCGAGCGCGGCGACACGGTCCCGGCCGCGGCCCAGATCCTCAACCGCGACGAGCGACCGGCATGGGTGGGGCCGCCGATCCTCCAGCGCGACGACGTGTCGGTCTACCCGGTGTGCACGGTGGCCACCGACCCGAGGTGCGCACCGTGACGCGCCGCGAGGCGTGGCTCACGGCCGCCCTCATCTTCGCCGCGGCGCTCGTGGTCCGGATCATGGCGGCCTCGCTGATCGCCTTCCCCAAGCCCGAGGACACGGCGTACTACGTGGGGGTCGCACGCAACCTGGTGGAGGGCCGGGGCCTCGTCTCCGATGCCCTGTGGAGCTACGGGACGCCGCCGCTCCAGTTCCCCCGGCCGGCGTTCGAGGTGTGGCTGCCGCTGCCGTCCCTGCTGGCCGCCATCCCGATCGCCCTTGTCGGCGGGCGGGCACCCATCCCGCTCGAGACCGCCATGCGGGCGGGGCAGGTCGTGTCCGTGCTGCTGGGCTCCATCGTCGCGGTGCTCGCCTGGCGGCTCGCCGCCGACGTTGCGGCGGAGCGTGGGCTGCCGACGGCCCGGGCCCGGACGCTCGCGATCGGCGCGGGACTCGGGGCCGCCGTCTACCTGCCCCTCGTCCTGCACTCGACCCTACCCGATTCGACGATGCTGTTCGGCGCCCTGGCCCTAGGGGCGAGCCTGCTGATGACCCGCGCGCTCCGCGATCCGCGCGGCGCGCGCCCGACCGATCCCCGGCTGCTGGCCATCGGGCTGCTGCTGGGAGCCGCGGCGCTGACGCGCAATGAGGCCGCCTGGCTGGCCCTGGTCTGGGCCTGGCTGGCATTCCGGCTGCGCGGCCAGACGGCCGGGGTCCGGGCACGACTGGTGGGCGTCGTGGCGGCCGTCAGCCTCCTGGTCTTCGTGCCCTGGGCCGTCCGCGACTGGATCGTGTTCGGCAACCCGCTGCCCGGGCAGGCGCTGTCCAACGCGCTCTCGGTGACGGGGTTCGACATCTTCGCCTGGAACGATCCGCCCACCCTGTCGCGCTACCTCGCGGTCGGAGCCGGGACGCTGGTCCAGATGCGGGTGGACGGCCTGGTCCACAACCTGGTCAACGTCCTGCTGCTGCTGGGGGTGCCGGTCTCGCTGCTCGGGCTCCTGGCCCTCCCCTGGCAGGGGCGGGATCGGGCGCTGCGACCCGTCCTGCTGCTGAGCGTCGTGACGTTCCTCGTCACCAGCCTCCTGTTCCCGGTTGCGACCACGTGGGGCACCTTCCTCGCACGCGGCGGTGCCGGCCCACGTGCTGCTGCTGATCGCCTCGCTGGGCGTGCTCGATGCCCTCATCGCCGCGGTCGGACGGCGCCTGAGCTGGACGCGCCCGGTGGCCTGGCTCGGGTCCGCTGCTGGTGGTGTCCGCGTCGGCCCTGTTCTCGGTCGCCCTGTTGCCGGGCTTCGGATCGGGAGCCACGGACACGCAGCGCACGTACGCGGTCCTCGAGCGCGAGATGGCGGAGATCGGCGCTCCGCTGGACGGGAGCGCGCCGGTCATCCACGACTTCCCGGTCTGGCTGGCGGAGACGGCGCGCGTGTCCACGCTGGCGCTCCCGGACGAGACGCCGGCGGACGTGCTTGACCTGGCCACGCGGTTCGGAGCCAAATGGCTGATCGTGGCGTCGGCGGAGCGCGGCGCACTGGCCGGCGGTGCTCGACGGCCCGGACCCCGATGCGGCGTGCTTCCAGGAGGTCCTGCTCCCGGTTCCCGCGGACCCGGCCCAGGCCGAGGCGATCCTCGACGTGCGCGTGTTCCGGATCGCATGCGCGGGCGTCGCACGCCTCGGGGAAACCCCCGCCGCGGGACGGTCATCCGCCGTGGGGCGTGGGACTTTCGTACCCCCGATCCGCCGGCCGAGGCCTCGCCACGATGAGCGCGGCCGATACACTCACCACGATGGAAGCCAAGGGCGGACCCACGGTGGGCCGGTACGACGAGCTGCTGGCGGAATCGACGGAGGCACTGGCCTACGCGGCCAACACCCTGCGCGCGGTGCGCGACCGCTTCCGGCAGGCGTACCTCGACGAGGTCGCCCAGTGGGAGGGCCTCCACCAGGATCTGACCGCGCTCGAGCGAACGACCCCGCCCGCCGCGGAATCACCGGACGAATCACCGGAGCGACTGGCGGCCTCGGCCGCAGAAGCCGGTGCCGCCGACGGTCAGCTGCGCCATGCCCGCAGCGACGACACCCGGTCCCGAGGCGCGCTGGGCAGCCACGAGTCGGAGCTCGCCCGGCTGGAGCTCGCGATCCGCAACCTGGAGGCCACGTGGCTGTTCCTGGAGCGCGGCGACGCCTCGCTGGTGACCGACGCCAACATCCCGCAGGCGTCCACCGAGCTCCAGATGCGGATCGTCGAGGCCCAGGAGGCCGAGCGTGCGCGCCTGGCCCAGGAGGTCCATGACGGCCCTGCCCAGGCGCTGTCCAACGCGATCTTCCAGGTGGAGTACATCGACCGCGTCCTGGACGCCAACCCGCAGCTGGCCCGCAGCGAGCTCCGCCTGCTGCGTGAGCTGCTGCGACGCGAGCTGGGCGACGTCCGCAGCTTCATCGGCCAGCTTCGGCCGCCGGTGCTCGTGGAGCTGGGCCTGGATGGATCCATCGTGGACACTGTGACCACGCAGGCGGCCCTGTCCGGGATCCACATCGGCACGGAGCTGCGGGCACCCACGGACGGGTTGCCCGAGCCGGCCCAGACGGTGGTCCTGCGCGTGGTGCAGGAAGCCCTGCAGAATGTCCGCAAGCACGCGCAGGCCACCAACGTGGTGGTCGCCTCGGTGCTGGACGGTGGAGAATGGATCCTGGAGGTCCGCGACGACGGTCGCGGGTTCGACACCGGTGCGGTGGCGGCCCGGGGACGTCGCAACTTCGGCCTCCAGTTCATGCGTGAGCGGGCCGAGCTGATCGGCGCGCAATTCGAAGTGCGTTCCCGTCCCCAGGCAGGGACGGTGGTTCGATTGGCGATCCCGATGACGCGAAAGGAGACCGGATGACCGAGTACCAGGGACCCGAGCGCCGACGAGGCGGCTCGGACCGGAGGAACCAGTCGTTCGAGCAGGTGCGGATCGTGATCGTGGACGATCACGCGCTGTTCCGGGTGGGCATCCGCCAGATCCTGGAGCGGGAGCCGGACTTCGAGATCGTGGCCGAGGCCGACGACGCTCGGAGCGCCATGGACGCATCCTTCGCGACCAACCCGGACGTGATCCTGATGGACCTCTCGCTGCCCGCCCCGGGTGGCATCGAGACGACCCAGCGCGTGAAGCGCGAGCTGCCGTCGGCGGCGATCGTGGTGCTGTCCACCGAGGAGGACGAGGACGCCCTGTTCGAGGCCATCAAGGCCGGCGCGGCGGCGTTCATCCTCAAGGACATCGCGCCCGAGGACCTGGTGATGATCATCCGGCGCGTGGTCGCCGGTGAGTACCTGATCAACGACAAGGTCTTCAGCCGGCCCGCCGTCGCGTCGCGGGTTCTCAAGGAGTTCCGCGAGCTCGCCGTCTATGGCCAGGAGGCAGCGCCCATCTTCGCGCCGCTGTCGCCGCGCGAGGTGGAGATCCTGGACAACATCGCCCAGGGGATGACCAACAAGCAGGTCGCCTACGCGCTGTCGATCTCCGAGCAGACGGTCAAGAACCACATGAGCTCGATCCTGCGCAAGCTGTCCGTCAATGACCGGACGCAGGCCGTGGTGTACGCGATGCGCCAGGGCTGGATCCGGATGCCGGAGGATTGAGCCGCCCGCCCGGTCCGCCAGCCACCCGCCGACACCCCGTCGAACGCCTCCGCGCAGACATCGAGACGCCTGGACCGCGAGCTCGCCGAGATCGACATGCTCATCGGCCAGACCAAGGCCGAGGCCGCCCGCCACGAGCAGAAGCGCGCGACCGCGGCAGCGCGGCTGGGAGCGCCGGGCGATTCGGAGGCCCCGGCGCAGGCCGAGGCCTGGAACCAGCTGGTGACCCTGACCCGCCGCGCGGTGCTGATGGACGCGCAGGTGGACGTGTTGGACGGCAAGCGCCGGGCGCTGGCTCGCCACCGCGATGCGCTGGCCGAGCTCGCCGACGCGCTCGCCACCGCCGAGCCCGCCGCGGCGGAGCCCACGGGCGACGCGCCGCTTCCGGCGAGCGGACCGGGCGCGCTGCCACCCGTCGGTGTCGCGCGGTCGTGCTCGGCGCCCAGGAGGACCTGCGCCGCGAGATCGCGCGCTCGATGCATGACGGCCCGGCCCAATCGCTGACGAACATCGTGCTCCAGGCCCAGATCGTTGCCCGCCTCATGGACCGCGACCCGACGACGGCCACGGGAGAGATGGCGCTGCTGGTCTCGATGGTGCAGCAGACGCTGGACGCGACCAAGAGCTTCATCTTCGACGTCCGTCCGATGGTGCTCGATGACCTCGGGCTGGTGCCGACCCTCCGTCGCGCCGCTCGCGAGCGCGGTCGTCGCGCGCACGTCCCCGTCGGGTTCGAATCGCTCGGCCAGGACCGGCGGCTGCCGATGGACGTGGAGACGACGGTGTTCCGGATCGTGGACGAGGCCCTCACCGGCTATCTCGCGCTCGGACCCGACCGGGTGCAGCTCACGGCGGACTGGACGGACGAGCTCGAGGTGCGGGTCGTCGCCGAACGCGGCCGCGATCATGCCCGAGGGGCTCGAGCCGCTCCCCGAGATCCCGACAGGCGACGTGCCCGATGCGATCCGCGCGATGATCCAGGAGCGCCACAACGCCCGTCAGGCGGTGATCGAGGCGGCCGAGACCGCGGCGATCGTGGTGCTGCCGGCGGCGACCCAGCGGGACATCACCGAGCGCGCCGGCTCGATCGGCGCCACCGCGCAGGTGCTGGCCGGCGGCGGGGAGCTGCGGGTGCTGGTCGCGCTGCCGCCGGCGGGGTCGCCGGAGCCCGGGTCCCCTGAGCCAGCGGCACAGCCCGCGCCCGACGTTCCGGGCGATGCTTCGGCGGAGCCCGCCCGACCGGCGTGATCGATCGCGGCGGCGCCGGCGAGACGGGTCCCGGGATCCTCGAGACCTCCCTGGTGCTCGGGCTTGCCGTGCTGCTCGCCGTCGTCATCGTCGTGTTCTTCGGCGGCGCGCTGGCGGACGCCATCGGCGTGCTGGTGGACGCGGCGCACGGTGGCCCGGTAGGGCGCGGCGGAGCGTGCACGCACCAATCTTCGGGGCGCCCGGCGCAGTCGCGGCTGTGCACGCATGACCAGCCCGGAGTCCCAGGACCATCGTCCCATTGGCGGCACTCGCCGCACTCTGTACGTTGGGCTGGCCCTGGACCTCAGGGCGGGCCCTCATCTCTCGGGAGGTTCATCTCTATGGCGCTCATCACCTCGCTGCTCGCCTCGTTCCGGACGGACGAGGAAGGCCAGGGTCTCGCGGAGTACGCGCTGATCCTCGCCCTCATCGCGATCGTCGCGATCATCGCCCTCATCTTCCTGGGCACGCAGGTGTCGACGATCATGTCGACGGTCGGCGCTTCGATCTAGTCGAACACCGACACATGTCGCACGCAGAGGCCGCCGGCTCGACCGGCGGCCTTTGTGCATCCCACACGGGTGTCCGGCCGGACCATCGAACCACCCGGTCCGGCTTGACGGCTCAAGGCGGCACCCCCTATGGTGCCGCTCGCCGCGAGGGGTCTCGCGAGCTTCAGGGAAAGGAGGTGAACCAATCCATGACGCTGTTCAATGCACTCATCTCGCTCGTCGCTCGTGACGAGGAAGGCCAGGGCCTCGCGGAATACGCGCTGATCCTCGCCCTCATCGCGATCGTCGCGATCATCGCCCTCATCTTCCTGGGCACGCAGGTGTCCACCATCATGTCGACCGTCGGCGCTTCGATCTAGTCGAGTCTCGACCGAACCGAATGGGCGCCGGCTGCCGACCAGGCAGCCGGCGCTCTCGTCTTGGTGGCCCGACGCACCGGGAGGACCTTCGTCCCGTTGCATGGGGCCGCGAGAGGGGTACTGTGACAGTCAACCGGGGGCCAAGGGGATGCACTCGCTGTGTCCCTGTGCTGATGCCCCCGGCGGAGCAGCTGCTCCGGAAGGGAGGTGATCAGATCGTGTCCATCACGCTCGTCGCATCTGCCATGCGGGCGTTGCTCGCCCGCGACGACGAGGCCGGCCAGGGGCTGGCCGAGTACGCACTTATCCTCGCGCTCATCGCCATCACCGCCATCATCGCCATGCTTTTCCTTGGCAGCCAGATCAGCGACAAGTTCAGCGTCATCGGCAGCACGATCAACTCGGTGACGCCCTAGGGGCTCCGACATTCGGGCCCCGGGACCCATCGACCGGCCTGTTGGACAGCAATGTCCGACAGGCCGCTTGCATTCCAGGGCCGGGCATCGCGCAAGGCCAGCTTCCTTGCCTTGCAGCGCACCTTACGATGTGCGGCGGCTCTACCCATTTCCTCCCAACGGTCCTAGCCCTTTTGGGCGGTTCCGGGGCGGAAACGCGGTGCTAGAGTGGTGCCACCTGTCACACGGCTCGGGGAGGTTTAGTTGAAGCGCTCGAACCGGTTGGTCCTGCTCATCGGGATCTTCCTCGCGGTGGTCGCGTTCGTCCTCATCCTGTTCACCCTCGGCAGTCCAGGGGCCAAGGAAAGCGGACCGGCCACGACCATCGACGTCGTCGTCGCGACGAAGGACATCCCGCTCGGCGCCAAGATCGCCGCGACCGATGTCACCACCAAGACGATCCCGATCGGAGAGAAGCCCGCGAACGGGTTCACCGACACGTCGTTCGTGATCGGCCAGAACGCGCGCCAGTCCGTCTCGGACGGCCAGCTGCTCACGACCGACATCCTCAACCCATCCAGCCAGCTGACCAACGTCGAGGTGCCCGCCGGCTACGTCGGGGTGCCGCTCCTGGTTGACCAGGTCACCGGCGTCGGGACGCTGATCCGTGCGGGCGACCGCGTGGACCTGGTCATGGGCCTGACGGGCACCGACAAGGTGCCGCTGGTGAAGAACCTCACGAACCAGCCCGCCGGATCCCAGAAGCCGGGCGCCACGCCCGTCCCGGGTGAGCTGGCCGCAGAGGACCTGCCCTACAACTCGACCACGGTCAAGACCATGATCGAGGGGCTCCAGGTCCTGGGCACGCTCCTTCCGCCGCCGCCGACCGACCAGAACGGCAATGCCACCACGGGCGGCAGCACCAGCCTCAACACCGGCCAGCAGGAGATCGTGATCGTCGCCGCCACGACCCAGCAGGCGGAGGTGATCAAGTTCGCCCAGATGCAGGGTGACGTCTCGCTCGTCCTGCGAGCAACCGCCGACTGCCAGTCGGCGACCGGCGAGGCGACGCCGTGTCCGATCATCCCGACCACCGGGATCACGCTCCGCGTCCTCGTGGACGACTACGGGGTCCTGCCGCCGCAGGTGGTCCAGGTCATCCAGCCGTCACCGCTGCCGAACGTCCTCCCGTCCGGTCATCCGGCCACGCTGCCCAGCCCCAGCCCGAGCCCCAGCCCGGGCGCCAGCACCACGCCCTGACGGGCACGGCAGGACCAGCCGGCTTCGCCCCGAGCAAGCCGTCCGCGACCCGATGGGCCGGCCCAGTCCGGCCCATCACCATCCCGCCGGGGCATCGTCCCGGCACTCCGCTCAATCCACCCTCGTGAAGGCCAGACCGACCGACTGATGCCCGACCAGATCCGTGTCCTGATCGTCGACGACATCCCCGAGACCCGGGACCACCTCTCGAAGCTGCTTGGCTTCGAGACGGATGTCCAGGTCGTCGGTGCGGCGGCGTCGGGGAGCGAAGCCATCGAGATGGCGACGACCCTGAAGCCGGACGTCGTGCTCATGGACATCAACATGCCGGACATGGACGGCATCACCGCGACCGAGCATCTGGCCGCGGCGGTGCCCACGGCCTCCGTGGTGATGATGTCGGTCCAGGGCGAGGCGGACTACCTGCGGCGCTCCATGCTTGCCGGTGCCCGAGAGTTCCTGGTCAAGCCGTTCTCGTCGGACGAGCTGACCTCGTCCATCCGCCAGGTCTACACGCGGGAGCAGGAGAAGCTGTCCCGCATCGCCGTCCAGCCCTCGGCCGATGGCTCGGGCATCCCGGCGCGCGCGTCCGGTGGGGATCGCGAGGATCGGGAGCCAGGACGGGTGGTTGCCGTGTTCGGGCCCAAGGGCGGGGTCGGGCGGACGACGCTCGCCGTCAACCTCGCGGTCGCCGCCGCGACCGAGCTGGGCCAGCAGACATGCCTCGTGGACGCCTCGTTCCAGTTCGGTGACGTGGGCGTGCTGCTCAACCTCAATCCCAAGAACAAGTCGATCGCCGACCTGATCCCCGAGCTGGAGCACGCGGGCGAGCTGGAGTCGCTGGACACGTTCGTCATCAACCACTCGGCCGGGATCAAGGTCCTGCTCGCACCGCCGTCACCGGAGATGGCCGAGCTGATCACGCCGACCGGGGCCAAGTACATGATCGAGGGCCTGCGCCAGGAGAACGACCTGGTCGTCGTGGACTGCATGTCCACGTTCAACGACACGACGCTTGCCATCCTGGACCAGGCCGATATCGTGCTCACCATGCTGTCCCTCGAGATCACCTCGATCAAGAACATCCGGTTGTTCCTCGAGGTGGCGGAGCAGCTCGGCTACGGGTCGGACAAGATCCGGCTCGTGCTCAACCGCGCCGACTCGTCGCTGGGCATCCGCGTCGCGGACGTGGAGCACTCGATCGGCCGGCGCGTGGATCACACGATCGTCTCCGACGGTCGGAGCGTCGTGTACGCCCTCAACCGGGGGGTGCCTTTCTTCCTGTCAAACCGAGAGGCGCAGGTGTCCCAGGACGTCCTGCGCCTCGCCTCGGCCGTGGTGGGCGCGAAGGCCGTCGAGACCGGCGAGCCTGCCAAGAAGGCCGGCCAGAAGAAGTCGCTGTTCGCATGGCGATGATGCGGCAGCTCGTGCATGGGCCGTTCACGGCCGAAGGGGTGTAACCGATGTCCCTCCTGAAGCGGATCGAAAGCGCCCGTCCCGGCGCCGAGCCGGCGCCCGACGGATCCAAGGTTCCCGTCCCGGCGCCGGGCGCAGGGGGCGGAGGCCAGGCACCGGCGGCCCCGACGCCCCGGCTGATGTCCCAGGCTCCCGTGCGGGAGTCGTTCCGGGATGTCAAGTTCCGGATCCAGAGCCGCGTGATCCAGGACCTGGACCCCAAGCTGGACCTGTCCAACCAGGTGGAGGTCCGCCGGCAGATCGAGGAGATCTTCGGCAAGGTCATCGACGAGGAGGGCCTGGCCCTCACGCGCGCCGAGCGCGTGCGGATGCTGGAACAGATCACCGACGAGATCATCGGCCTCGGGCCGCTGGAGCCCCTGCTCCGCGACGAGTCCATCTCCGAGGTGATGGTCAACGGTCCTCGCCAGGTCTACATCGAGCGGTCCGGCCGCCTCGAGCTGACCAACGTCGTGTTCCAGAACGACGACCACGTGATGCGGATCATCGATCGGATCATCGCGCCGATCGGCCGCCGCGTGGACGAGTCGTCGCCGATGGTGGACGCACGGCTGACCGACGGCTCCCGCGTCAACGCCATCATCCCGCCATTGTCGCTGGTGGGTCCCGTCATCACGATCCGGAAGTTCTCGGCCTCCCCCTTCACCGTGGACGACCTGATCCGGTTCGGGACCGCGACGCCCGAGATGTTCGAGTTCCTGCGTGCCGCCGTGGAAGCCCGCCTCAACGTGTTCGTGTCCGGCGGCACGGGCTCCGGGAAGACCACGACGCTCAACGTCCTGTCCTCGTTCATCCCCAACGACGAGCGGATCGTGACCATCGAGGACGCGGCCGAGCTGCAGCTCCGCCAGGAGCACGTGGTGACGCTGGAGTCCCGCCCGCCCAACATCGAGGGCAAGGGCCAGATCCCGATCCGGGAGCTCGTCCGGAACTCGCTGCGGATGCGGCCCGATCGCATCATCGTCGGCGAGTGCCGCTCGGGCGAGGCGCTGGACATGCTCCAGGCCATGAACACCGGCCACGACGGCTCAATGTCCACCGGCCACGCGAACAGCCCGCGCGACATGCTGTCCCGGCTCGAGACGATGGTCCTGATGGCCGGCGTGGACCTCCCGGTCCGTGCCATCCGCGAGCAGATCGCCTCCGCCGTGGACGTCATCGTCCACCAGTCCCGGCTCAAGGACGGGACCCGCCGGATCACGAACATCACCGAGGTCCAGGGCATGGAGGGTGATGTCATCGTCATGCAGGACGTGTTCGTGTTCGAGCAGACGGGCGTGGTCGAGGGCAAGATCCAGGGTCACCTCAAGCCGACCGGGATCCGGCCCAAGTTCGTCGAGAAGTTCGAGGTCCAGGGCATTCACCTGCCGCCCGGCCTGTTCGGCTTCAGCTACTAGGCAGGACGGGGAGACCGCTCGTGGACACGATGACGATCGCCATCGCCGGCATCGCCGCCCTCGCGATCATGGTGATCGCGGTCGGGATCGCGATGTCCGGGGGCGGCTCGGGCGTGAACGCCCGCCTGGAGCGCTATGCCTCCACTCGCCAGGAGAAGCCCGCGTCGGCCTCCACCGGGCAGGGGGGCCTGGCCGAGGCGCTGCAGTCCAGCCAGGCCCTGGCCAGCCTCAACAAGGTGGTCGAGCAGCGCGACTTCGGGGCCAACCTGGCCCGCGAGATCGCCCGGGCCGACCTGCGCCTCAAGGTCAGCGAGTACCTCGCGATCTGGGCCGGGTGCATCGTGGGCATCCCCCTGCTCATGCTCGTGTTCTCGGTTGCCGTGCCCACGCTGGGCAACCCGATCGTGCTCCTGGTCGGGGCGCTGGTCGGCTTCTTCCTGCCGCGGCTGTGGCTCGGACGGCGCAAGTCGAGCCGCCTCGGCTCGTTCAACAAGCAGCTGCCGGACACGATCACGCTGATCGCCAACGCCCTGCGTGCCGGCTCCTCGTTCCTCCAGGCGATCGAGCTCGTGGTGCGCGAGTCGCGGCCGCCGATCTCGACCGAGTTCGGGCGCGTGATCCGCGAGGTCAACCTGGGCCTCTCGTTCGACGTCGCCCTGGAGAACATGGTCCGCCGGGTCCGCTCGGATGACCTGGAGCTGATGGCGACCGCGATCTCCATCCAGCACCAGGTTGGCGGCAACCTGGCCGAGATCCTCGACTCGATCGCGTTCACGATCCGGGAACGGGTCAGGATCAAGGGCGAGATCCGCACCTTGACGGCCCAGCAGCGGATGTCCGGCTACGTGGTGGGCTTCCTGCCGATCGGCCTGGCCGGCTTCCTGTTCATCGCCGCGCCCGCCTTCATGCAGCCGATGTTCGACGACCGCGTCTCCCTCATCGGCCTGCCGGCGGGCGTCATCATCCTCGCCATCGGCGGGTTCATGATGTTCCTGGGCTTCCTGTTCATCCGGCGCATCGTGGATATCGAGGTCTAGGCGCATGGACCCCATCACCATCGTCGTCGCCGCGCTCGCGGCCGGCGGAATCCTCCTGATCTTCCTCGGCCTGGCCGGCGGCGCGCCGGTGGACCCGGTCCAGGCACGGCTCACCCAGCTCGGCACCATGCAGGCCAAGAGCCTGGAGGAGCTCGAGCTCCAGCAGCCGCTGTTCGAGCGGACGATCCGCCCGCTGGCCAACCGGCTGTCGAGCTACGTCGCCCGGGTCACCAGCACCTCGTTCTCCCAGTCCACCGAGAAGCGACTTGCCCTCGCGGGCAACCCGGGCGACCTCCGGGTCGCGGACTGGCTGGGCATCAAGGCGGTCGGCGCAATCGTCGGCGCCGGCCTGTTCTTCCTGCTGTTCTTCATCCTGGGCGTGCTCAAGCTGCCGCTGCCGATCCAGCTCGTGATGGTGGTGATCGGCGCGTTCTTCGGGTACACGCTGCCCGAGTTCTGGCTGGGCGGCCGCGTCCGCGCCCGCCAGAAGGCCGTGCTGATGCAGATCCCCGATGCGCTGGACCTGCTGACGATCTCCGTGCGGGCGGGCCTCGGCTTCGACGGCGCGCTGGGCAAGGTGGTCGAGAAGCTCAAGGGGCCGCTCACCGACGAGTTCCGGCGAGCCCTGGCCGAGATCCGGGTGGGCAAGGCCCGGCGCGACGCGCTGCGGGACATCATCCCGCGCACGGAGGTCCCGGCCCTCACCAACTTCATTGGCGCGATCATCCAGGCCGAGCAGCTGGGTGTCTCGATCAGCAAGGTGCTCCAGGTCCAGTCGGAGCAGCTGCGGATCGAGCGCCGCCAGCGGGCCGAGGAGATGGCGGCCAAGGCACCGATCAAGATGCTGTTCCCACTGGTGGGCTGCATCTTCCCGTCGCTGTTCATCGTCATCCTCGGCCCGGCCATCATCCTGATCATCATCAACCTCAAGGTCTGACCGGTCCGGTGGGGCCCCAGGCATCAGGTAACGGGCGCGCGCGCCCGGACTCCGGGATCGCGCGCAACCTGGATCGCTCGACCATCCTGGCCGAGCACCTCGAGACGGCCGGCTCCCTGTGGGGCAAGTTCATTGGCCTCATGGGGCGTCCGTCGCTCGAGGAGGGAACCGGGCTGTGGCTGCCGGCGAGCAACGGCATCCACATGATGTTCATGCGCTTCCCGATCGACGCGGTGTTCGTGACCCGGCCCGACGGCGACGGCGTTCGTCGCGTCCGGTCGGTGCACCCTGCGCTGCGGGCGTGGACGGGCCTGGTGCCGCTCGTCCGTGGCGCGGATGGCGTCCTGGAGCTGCCCGTGGGGACGATCGAGGCGACCAGCACCACCGTCGGCGACCGCGTGGAGGTCCGCGAGACCGCATAGCGGCCGGGTGAGCGGTGGTGAAGCGGCGAGCCGCACACTCGCGACGTGTCAACGCTGGTGCGGTCCGTGGACCGGCTGCTGGATCTCGCGCTGCCGGCCGTGTGCCCAGGCTGTGGCGCGGAAGGAGCGCCCCTGTGCCCGCGCTGCCGGCCGTCCGTTGACGCCCGGCTCGGGCTCCCGGCCGGGACACCCCTGGGCCTGTCCGAAGGACCACCTGACCCGCTGCTCCAGCTCGAGTGGTGCGCACCGTTCGCGGGCACCGTGCGGCGGGCGTTGCACGCGCTCAAGTACACCGGCGAGCGGCGCCTGGCCGTCCCGCTGGGCGAGGCGGTGGCTGCCCGCTGGGCACGGGCCGGCGCCGGGGGCGAGGTCGTGGTCCCGGTCCCCGTCCACGCCACGCGCCGCCGTGAGCGGGGCTACGACCAGGCCGATCTGATCGCGCGGACGGCGGCCCTGACCCTCGGGCTTCCGTGCTCCTCGGCGGTGACCCGGATGCGCGTCACGGCACCGCAGTACCGGCTCGACCGGCGTCACCGCGCCGCCAACGTCAGCGACGCCTTCGAGGTCGAGCAGGCGGCGATCGGCGGCGTTGCCGGACGATGGATCGTGCTCGTCGATGACGTGGTGACGACGGGTGCCACCCTGACCGCCGTCGCGGCGGCGCTGCTCGAGGTGGGAGCCGCCGGGGTGAGCGCGGTCACGGTCGCCCGTGAACGGTGACCCCCCGCGCGGTCCTGGCGGCGAGGCATGGCGCGCGGCGGCAACGGGCCGAGGGTTGGCTCGATGGCCGGTTGTGGGGCCCGAACGGGGACCGGGCGGCCCTATCGATCGGCCACCACCCCGCGGCTATACTCGATTCTCCGAGCCGGGCCGATCCACCGGCCCGTCCGCCCCCGCAGCCAGGCGCACGCATCGCGCCGGGAGGTCAACCGTGAGGACGATCGTCAGGGGCAAGAATCTCGAGGTTCCGGACCGCGTACGGCAGTACGCCGAGCGCAAGTTCGCGCGCCTCGAGCGCTTCCTGGATGACCGCACGGACGCCATCGTGGAGTTGTCGAACGAGTCGCACCGCAGTGCCGCGGACGCGCACATCGTGGACGTGACCCTGGTGATCGACGGCCGGACGTTGCGCAGCCGGGCGGCCGGCGCCTCCTACCAGGCCGCCCTGGACGTGGTCGTCGACAAGGTCGAGCGACAGGCGATCGATTACAAGGAGAAGCCGCGCATCCGGGCCCGTCCGGAGGAGGAGAAGGCGATCCTGCGCCAGATTGCCGATGGCACCTCGGACGGCACCCGGGAGCGCCAGGTCGTCAAGACCAAGCGGTTCGCCATCGAGCCCATGTTCGAGGAAGACGCCGTCACCGCGATGGAGGACCTGGGACACGACTTCTACGTGTTCGTCAACGCGGAGAACGAGCGGATCAGCGTGCTGTACCGGCGCAAGGACGGCGACTACGGGCTGATCGAGCCGGCGGTGGGCGGCGAGTACACGCCGGCGCGCAGGAACGGCTCGGGTCGAGCTGCGCGCGGCTAGCTGGATCCGGTCTCCCCGGGCTCCGTGCTGGGCATGCCCGCGGGCCGGGACGTGGCGCGGCGCCGGTACCGGCCGGCCTGGCGGCTGGCGTAGCCCTCGTCCACGAGGTACCGCCGCAGCGCCGCTACGTCCGGGTGGAACAGCGCCAGCCGCTGGTTGACCTCCTTCTCGGGGTAGTCGCGATCCTCCGTGAACACGCGCTCGAGGAGGAACCGGAGCACGACGTCGCGCTTCCGGTGCTGGGCCGGAATCGTGGTCAGCCGCCCGTCCACGAGGTACGACCGCAGGGTCTTCGCCTCGTCCGGTCCGAGGTCCAGCCGGGCAAGCATCTCGGCCGGGGGCTCGCCGTCGTGCGGCCAGGCACCCGGCAGGGGCTCGTCCGGCCCGCTGCGCGCGACCGTGCCGCCCTGCTCCGCCTCGAGCGCCGCGAGGGCGCGCCCCAGCTCCCCTACCCGGTCCAGGCGCGCGGTCAGCTGACCCGGGCGATCCGGGCGCCGCTCCACGAGACCCGCCGCCAGCAGCAGGTCGAGGTGGCGATTGACGGACGGCAGCGGCTGCCGGAGCTCGGCGGCCAGCGTCTCGGCATCGGTCGGGTGCGCGGCGAGCCGGGCCACGATCCGGAGCCGGTTGGCGTCCACGAGCGCCCGCAGGGCGCTCAGCTGGAGAGGTTCCACGGTTCGCAAGTCTAGGGGTCCGAAAGTCCGGGGATGCCGGCGCTCCGGCTCCGTTACGCTTGACCCGATGCTCCCGAACGGCCGGCGACTCGGCGCCCACCTTCCGCTGGGCCATGGCATGGTCAGGGCCGCGGACCGGGCGGCGGAGATCGGGGCCTCGGCCATCCAGGTGTTCAGCGACAACCCGACGTCGTGGCGCCGCCGCCCCGAGCTCCCCCGTGAGCTGCCCGCGTTCCGCGCCCGGCTGGCCGCGCTCGACATCGCGCCGGTGTCGATCCACGCCCCCTACCTGGTCAACCTCGCCGGCCCCGAACAGGAGCTCTTCGAGCGCTCCGTCCGGGTCATGGTTCACGAGCTTCGCGTGGCCGATGCGTATGGGGCCCGGTTCGTCAACATGCACGTCGGGTCGCACCGGGGAGCGGGTCCAGTGGCGGGCATCGACCGGCTGGCGACCGGCCTCCGGCGCGTGTTCGACGAGCTGGGCGGCGAGGCGGGCGGCGTGCTCCTGGTGCTCGAGAACGGCGCCGGTGGCGGGTTCGGCATGGGGTCCTCGATCGAGGAGCTGGCCGAGATCGAGCACGCCGCGGTGACCGCCGGAGTCGATCGTGATCGACTGGGCTTCTGCCTGGACGCCGCCCACCTGTGGGGTGCCGGATACCCGGTCGGTGAGCCGGCGGGAGTGGACGACACGCTGGCCGAGTTCGACGCAGCGCTGGGCCTTGCGAGCCTGCGCATGGTCCACCTCAACGATTCGCGCTCCGAGCGTGGCTCGCGGATGGACCGCCACGAGCACGTTGGGGCGGGGGCGATCGGTGGCGCCGGTCTGGGACGGTTCCTGGTGCACCCACGTCTGGACCACGTCGTGTACATCGTGGAAACCCCCGGGATGGACGCGGGATACGACGCCGTCAACATCCGGCGTGCGCTCGACCTGGCCCTGGGCCGCGAGCTGGAACCGCTGCCCCCGGCGGCGTTCGAGGTCCACAGCTCCAAGGGCCGCAGCGCACCCGCCGAGGATCCGCATCCATGACCCGGCGCGCCACCCGCCGTGAGCTGGGCGTGCTCCTGGCCATCGTCGCGCTGGCTGCCCTCACCCGGCTGCCGGGCCTCGACCAGCGGGGCGCCTGGGACGCCGACCAGGGGCATGACATGCTCGTCCTCGAGGGGCTGGTCAGCCGGGGGGAGGTGCCCCTGCTGGGTCCCCGGACGTCGATCGGGACGTTCCACCACGGCGCCGTCTACTACTACCTGCTCGCACCGGCCGCGGCGCTGTCGGGGGCCGATCCCGTCGCGGTGACGGGCGAGATCGCGCTGTTCGGCATCGGCGCCGTGATCGCGGCCTGGTGGCTGGCGCGGCTGGTCGGGGGTCCGTTGGCCGGGCTCGCGGCCGGATTGCTCGCCGCCGTCTCGCCGGCCGGGATCGACGAGTCGACGTTCATCTGGAACCCCAACCTCATTCCGTTCGCCGCCGGGATCGCGTATGCGTCGGCGCTGTTCGCGTGGCAGACGGGCCGATCGCGGTGGTGGCTGCTGTCGGCGGTCGGGAGCATGGTCACGATGCAGTGCCACGTGCTGGGGGTCGTGGCGCTCCCGCCGCTGGCGCTCCTGTGGCTGGCGGACCTGCGGCGTCGGCGAGCGGCCGGAGCGCCCGCCGGGCCGCTGCTCCGCGCCGGGATCGGTGCCGCGGCCATCATCGCGGCCGGCTACCTGCCGCTCGTCGTCAACGAGCTGACGCACGACTTCTCGGAGACGCGCGGCATCGTCGAGTACCTGGCCGGCAGCGGCAGCGCCGCCGCGGGCGGCGTCGTGCAGCGCATCGCCACGGTTGGCCTGCGGTCGATCACCTGGCCGCTTGCCGCGCTGATCACCGACCGGCCGGCGGTATCGCTGCTGACGGCGCTGGTGGTGGTGATCCTGGCAGGTGTCGCGGTCGCCGCCGGGCGCCGCGAGGACCGGCGCGCCGCGGCCTGGCTGGTCGCGACGGTCGCCTGGTCGGTGCTGGCGCTGGCCGTGTTCGCCCCGAGCCTGGCCGTTGTCACGCCCGGTCTGCCCAACGACCACTACCACGCGTTCCTCGATCCCCTGGTCATCGCGCTCGCGGGCGTCGGGCTGGCGCGGCTGGCCGAGATGGCCAGGATGGCCGCGCTCCCGGCCGCCTTCGCGGCCGCGCGAGGCGCCGGACCGGTCGCGGCCGGCGTCGTGCTCGTCGTGCTGATCGCGATCGGCGTCACCGCGTGGCCACCGACCGTCTCGCCCGACGGAGGCTGGCGCCTGGCCGACGACGCGGCCGGCCGCGTGCTCTCGTCCACCGGCGACCGGACGCTGGTCCTCGACGGGATCCCGCCGTTCAAGTCCGCGGACGCGCTTCGATTCCCGCTCGAACACCGCGGAGCGGTGCCGCTGGGGCCGGACGCGTTGACCGCCTCGACCGCGGCCCCTGCCGTCGTGGTCGTCTGTGACCCGCTGTTCGACGACGTGGTGGGTGCGCCGTGCGGCGGTCCCGCGGAGGCTGCCTGGGCCGGGTCGACGGGGATGGAGCTGGCCCTGTCGGACCGGTTCGACGCGGGACCGAGGCGCGTGATCTCCATCTACCAGGCCGGGTCGGCGGTCCGCCGCTGAGACAAGCGAACGCCGGTCCCTGCAGACCGGCGTTCGCTGTCCCCGAGACCCGAACGTGGAGGGACGTTCAGGCCGTGCCCTGGAGTCTTCTACTGTCGGCCGGGCGTCCTCGTGGGAGGCCGCGCGGCCGGCCGCTGCGCGCCGTAGCGCGGCGGCACGGATCGGACGGTCGGTGTCGCGACGACCCCGGCCACGCCCGAGCCAACCGACGCGGCGCGCCCGTAGACGCTGCCGGCGGAGCTCATCGAGCCACCGCCGGCGACGCCCGAATCGGAGGTGCCCACGCTGGAGTAGGTGCGCGCGAAGCGGCGCACCCGAACAGCCAGGTAGTACTCCATGATCTGGCGCACCTGCGGCTCGCTGAGCGCCTCGTCGGCGCGCAGCGCGTACTCGACGCGGGCGGTCGGGTTCTGGGGCCCGACGGACACCACGCCCAGTGCGGTCGAGGTGTCGGAGTCATCGCGGATCTCGCGCAGGCCGCGAGCCAGCTTCGTCGCGGTCCCCAGCGACGGCATGCGGTCGCCCCGGATCAGCCGGGAGATCGTCGAGTGGTCGACGCCGGACTGCTGGGCCAGCTGGCGCTGGGACATCTTCTTGGCCTTGAGCTGGGCTCGAAGCCATTCGTTGAATGCGCGGCCGTTGTCGGTCGTCATGGTCGCCTTGGGCTAGGCTCCCTCGCACCGTGCGGGGATCGAGATGCAGTGTCGGTCCCGGAGGACCTTCGCCCAATCCCCCGTTGGTACTCGCGTTCGGTGCCAGAACGCAGCCCGATGCGTGAGGTCCGGTGCAGTGCCGACGGCTCCGTCACTGACCCGACCGGGGTAGGGGGTCTTGGTACCGATTGGCCGTCGCTCCGCGGGTCCGCCGCCGCGTGATCCTACGCCCTCCGTGATCAGCCGGCGGGGGCGCCAACCTCGGCCTGCTGGGACAGCCCGGCGCCCCGTCGGAGCGGCGAGATCGCGTACGCGATGGACCCCAGGATGATGATCGAGAACACGCTGATCGCCCGGTCCACCAGTGCGATCGTGGTGGCCTCCGTGAGCGGGATTCCGTAGGCCGCGACCAGCACGCCGACCACGCCCAGCTCCACGATCCCCAGCCCGGCCGGGCTGAGCGGCACGGCGGTCAGCAGCGAGCCGATGAACGCGACGAAGAACGCCCCGGAGATGCCCAGCGACACGTCGGGCAGCGCAAGCGCCTGGACCACCAGCCACAGGCGCATCCCCTCGGTGCTCCAGATCAGGACGGTCAGGATGCCCAGCGGGATCAGCGAGCCGCGGTCAACCGCCCCGAACACGCCCTCCTCGAACCGGTCGTACAGCTCCACCACCCGCTGCGGGAACGGCAGCCGCTCCAGGATCCGGCGGCCGAAGTTGCGCAGCGTGAGCAGCAGCACCCCCAGCACCACGACCACGCCCACGCCCAGCGCGGCCACGAACTGGATCTCGGGCGGGAAGCCGGTCCGGAAGCTCCAGAAGCCGGCGGCCAGGCCCATGATCGCGATCGCGAACAGGTCGAAGATCCGCTCGATGAACACGGTCCCGAACGTCCGCGAGAGCGACACCGGGCTGTTGATCTTGAGCAGGTACGCGCGGTAGACGTCGCCCAGCTTGGCCGGCACGAGGCAGTTCACCAGCCAGGACAGGAACAGGATCTCGGTCGAGTCACGCGTCGTGATCCGGCACCCGATGCCCCGCAGCAGGATCGCCCAGCGCAGGCCGCGCAGCGGGAAGCCCGCATAGAACACCACGAACGCGGCCAGGAGCAGCCACTTGTTGGCCGCGCCGACGCTTGCTGCCAGCTGGCCGAAGTCGACGTTGAGCAGGACCCGGAAGACCAGGACCAGCATGACCAGGGGCAGGACGATCGAGATGATGGTCCGTGGCTGGCGGAGACGCTCGCCGAGCGGGATGGCGCCGGCCCGCTCCTCGGCGGCGAAGGTTCCCTCGGGGCCGGATTCCGGTGGCTGCTGCGCGGTCAGGTCGCTGTCGGGCACGGGCGGTTGACTCATCGATCGGGTCCCGCATGGCCGGCGGGCGTCGGCGGCACGCGCCGGTTCCCCCGGGCGCGATTGACGAGCTTGGAGATGGGGGTGAGGGTCCGCACGATATACGATGCGCGACCGGGCACAAGCTCGACGTTGGTCAGGGCAGCCACCAGACCTTCCGCGGTGGACGGATCACCGTCGACGACGGTGTAGGCGACGCCGACCTCGATCACGCTGTGGGCATCCGAGACGGCGACGCCCGGCAGGCCCATCTGCCGGGCAAACTCCGCCGCCCGCTCGTTGCCCGAACCTCCGACCACGCGCGCATTGTGCGCCTCGACCCAGTCCACCTGCGCCGCCAGGGCCTCCAGCCGCGGATCCCGGAGCATCGACCCCCGGAACCGGTCGAACGGGTGCGGGATGCCGACCAGGCCGCCCTGCTCGCGAACCTCGGCGATGGTCTCGCGCGCGGCCCGCCCCGGCGGGACGGCCCGCTCCAGGAACAAGGCGACGAGATCGCCGTCGGCCGTCCGGACCTCCTCGCCCACGATCACCGTGAGCCCCTCAGGCGCCGCATCGCGGGCGCGCAGCGCCCCCTCGATCCGGTCGTGGTCGGTGATCGCGAGGTGGGTGAGCCCACGCGTCGCGGCCGCCTTCACCACGGCCTCGGGCGAGGCGAGGCTGTCGAAGCTGGCCGAGGTGTGGCAGTGGAGATCGATGAACGCCTTCACCCTGGGCAGCTCGCCCGTGGCCACTAGATCTGCTGGACGAGGGACTTCTTGAAGAAGTCGAAATGCTCGAGGGCGAGGCCCGTACCGAGGGCGACGCAGTTGAGGGAGTTCTCGGCCACGTGGCAGGGCACGCCGGTGACCTGGGTCAGCAGCTTGTCGATGTTGCGCAGCAGGGACCCGCCCCCGGACATCACCATGCCCTTGTCGATGATGTCGGAGCTGAGCTCGGGCGGCGTCTGCTCGAGCACCGTCCGCACCGCGGCCACCAGCTGCTGGAGCGGGACCTCGATCGCCTCCATCACCTCGGACGAGCTGATCGGGATCGTGCGCGGCAGCCCCGCGATCAGGTCGCGGCCGCGGACCTCCATGGTCAGCTCGCGTTCCAGGGGCAGCGCGGTCCCGATCTGGATCTTGACCTCCTCGGCCGTCCGCTCGCCGACCATCAGGTTGTACTTCTTGCGGATGTAGGTCGCGATCGCCTCGTCGAACTTGTTGCCACCGACGCGCAGGCTGTTGGACACCACGATCCCGCCGAGCGCGATGACCGCGATCTCGGACGTGCCGCCGCCGATGTCGATGATCATGTTTCCCGACGGTCCGCTGATCGGCACGTTGGCGCCGATCGCCGCCGCCAGCGGCTCCTCGATCAGGAACGCCTCCTTGGCGCCCGCCTTGAGGGCGGCGTCGCGGACGGCGCGCTTCTCCACCGAGGTGACACCCGCGGGCACCGAGATCATCACCTCCGGCCGGGAGAAGCCGATCCGGCCGCGGGTTGCCTTCCCGATGAAGAAGCGGAGCATGGCCTCCGTGATGACGTAGTCGGCGATGACGCCGTCCTTCATCGGCCGGATGGCCTGGATGTTGCCGGGGGTGCGGCCGATCATCTCGCGGGCTTCCTCGCCCACGGCGACGATCCGGTTGTCCTCGCCCACCGCGACGACCGAGGGCTCGGTGATGACGATGCCCCTGCCCTTCACATAGACGATGACGTTCGCGGTGCCGAGGTCGATACCAATCTTCATGACGGCGGGAATGCTACTCCGGTGCTCAGGCGGCACCGCCGGGCGGGCAGGCCGTGGGGGGATGGACGAGGGGAGATGGGTGACGCGATCCGTCAGCCCGTATCGGCCGAGCGAGTGATGCTCGCGCCCAGCTGCTGGAACTTGCGATCGATGTTCTCATACCCGCGCTGGACGTGGTGGGCGCCGTGGATCAGCGAGGGGCCCTTCGCGGCGAGCGCCGCGAGGATCAGCGAGGCGCCGGCGCGGAGGTCGCCGATGGTCGCCTCTGCCCCGTGCAGCTCCACCGGCCCGTGGATGGACGCGTGGTGGGCGTCCTCGATGTCCAGGCGCGCGCCCAGCTTGCGCAGCTCGGACAGCCACTCGATCCGGTCCTCGAACACCGCCTCGTGGACGCGCGAGGTGCCCGCGGCCTGCGTCAGCAGGACGCACAGCGGGGGCTGGATGTCCGTGGCCAGACCCGGGTACGGCGCGGTCTCGATGTCCACGGCCCGCATGTCGCCCCGCGCGACGCCGGTGGCGTCGATCTCGATCGAGGTCCGGCCGCACGCGACCGGGATGCCCACCCGCCCGAACAGCTCGACCAGGGCGCCCACGTGGTCGCAGGCGGCGTTCTCGAGCGTGATCCGGCCGCCGGTGACGGCGGCGGCGATCAGGAACGTGCCGGTCTCGATCCGGTCCGGGACCACCGCGTGATCGGCGCCCCGGAGCCGTCGCCGGCCGTCCACCTCGATCGTGTCCGGGCTGGTGCGGCGGACGTCGGCCCCCATCTTGCGCAGGAAGGCGATGAGATCGTCGATCTCCGGCTCCTGGGCCGCCGGCCGGATGACCGTGTGCCCCTCCGCGAGGGTGGCAGCCAGCATCGCGTTCTCGGTGCCCATCACCGTCACGTGGGGGAAGGTGACCTCCCCGCCGCGAAGCCGGCCGGGGGCTTGCGCGAAGTAGTAGCCGTTGCGGTACTCGATCCCGGCGCCCAGCGCCCGCATCGCGTCGACGTGCAGGTTCACGGGCCGCCGCCCGATCCGATCGCCGCCCGGGTTGCTGATGATCACCTGCCCGAACCGCGACAGCAGTGGTCCCAGCAGGATGAACGAGGCACGCATCTTGGCCGCCGCCTCGAGCGGGATGAACAGCCAGTCCACGTCGCCCGCCGCGACCTCGTACACGCCCTCTGCGGGATGGTCCACCACGACGCCGATGTCGGTAAGGACCTCGGTCATGACCCGCACGTCCTCGATCTCCGGGACGTTCTCGAACCGGCATCGCTCGCCAGTCAGGGTGGCCGCCGCCAGCAGCTTGAGGGCCGCGTTCTTGGCCCCGCTCACGTGCACCGTCCCGCGCAGCGGCAGGCCACCCTCGATCCGGAAGGCCTCGGGCGGCGGGAGCTCCGGCCGGTACTCCCAGTGGAAGGGTCGCGCGTCAGCCACCGGGCCCCCCGATCACCGGGGCGGGCCTGCGGCGAGCCACCGGCGCGAGGGTCAGCGAGTCTGCCATCGTCAAGCCCCGCGCCGGGGGCCCTCCCGGTACCGGCGACGCTCGGCGACCCGGATCCGCAGCAGCGCCTGCTGGAGCTGCGCCCGTGCCGCGCTGAGGTCGGCGCCCTCGTGGAATCCGGACTCCAGGGCGCGCTCCGCCTCGCGCCGTGCCTCCTGGGCGCGCTCGAGGTCGATGTCCGACGCGAGGTCGGCGGTCTCGGCCATCACCACGACCTTGTCCGGGCGAACCTGGAGGAAGCCGCCGACGATGGCGAAGCTCTCCTCGGTCTCGCCCTTCCGGATCCGCAGCTCGCCGACGCCCAGCAGGCTGACCAGGGGCGTGTGGTGGGGCAGGATGCCCAGCTCGCCGTCCACGCCCGGGACAAGCACCATGTCAACCTCGTCCGAGTACGCGAGCCGCTCGGGCGTCACGATCTCCAGCTGCAGGGGCATCAGTCGCTCCCGGTCATTGCGATCATCAGCCTTCCAGCTTGGCGGCGTTCTCGCGGACGTCTTCGATGGTGCCGGCGAGGAAGAAGGCCTGTTCGGGCAGCGTGTCCGTCTTGCCCTCCAGGATCTCCTTGAACGAGGCGACCGTGTCCTTGATCGACACGTACTTGCCCGACCGGCCCGTGAACACCTCGGCCACGAAGAACGGCTGGCTCATGAACCGCTGGAGCCGCCGGGCGCGGGCGACGGTGGACTTGTCCTCCTCGGACAGCTCGTCGATGCCCAGGATCGCGATGATGTCCTGGAGATCGCGGTAGCGCTGGAGGACGCGCTTGGTCTCCTGCGCCACGTCGTAGTGGTCGTTGCCCACCACGAGCGGGTCGAGGACCCGCGACGTGGAGGTCAGGGGGTCCACCGCGGGGTAGATGCCCAGCTCGGCGATCGAGCGCTCGAGGCGGATCGTGGAGTCGAGATGGGCGAACGTGGTCGCGGGCGCCGGGTCCGTGTAGTCGTCGGCCGGGACGAACACGGCCTGGAGCGAGGTGATCGAACCCTTCTTGGTCGAGGTGATCCGCTCCTGGAGACCGGCCATCTCCGTGGCCAGGTTGGGCTGGTAGCCGACCGCGGAGGGCATCCGGCCGAGCAGCGCGGAGACCTCGGAGCCCGCCTGCGTGAAGCGGAAGATGTTGTCGATGAACAGGAGGACGTCCCGACCCTCCTCGTCCCGGAAGTACTCGGCCATCGTGAGACCGGTCAGGCCCACCCGCTGGCGGGCGCCCGGCGGCTCGTTCATCTGGCCGAACACGAACGCCGTCTTCGCGATGACGCCCGATTCGGTCATCTCGTGGATCAGGTCGTTGCCCTCGCGGGACCGCTCGCCCACGCCCGCGAACACCGAGACGCCGGCGTGCTCCTGGGCGACGTTGCGGATCAGCTCCTGGATGATGACCGTCTTGCCCACGCCGGCGCCGCCGAAGATCCCGATCTTGCCGCCCTTCTTGAACGGGCACACGAGGTCGATGGCCTTGAGGCCGGTCTCGAAGATCTCGACCTCCGTCGTCTGGTCCTCGAAGGCCGGGGGAGCGCGGTGGATGGGCAGCGTGGCACTCGCCTCGACGGGGCCCTTGCCGTCGATGGTGTGGCCCAGCACGTCGAACACGCGGCCGAGCGTGACCTCGCCCACGGGCACGGTGATGGCGGCACCGGTGTCGCGGACCGAGGTGCCCCGTGCGAGGCCGTCGGTGGTGGTCATCGCCACCGCGCGAACCCAGTTGTTGCCCAGGTGCTGCTGGACCTCGCACACCAGCGGCTCGTGGCCCTCGCGGATGATCTCGACGGCGTTGAAGATCTGGGGGAGCTGCCCGGCGGGGAACTCGATGTCGACGACCGGACCGGTGATCTGGATCACCCGGCCGGTCGCGGTGGGAGCGGCGGTCGCCATGATCGGGATTGCCTCCTCGTGTGCGCCGGCCTAGCGGGCCTGGGCGCCGCTCGCGATCTCGACCATCTCGCGAGTGATGTTGGCCTGTCGGACCTTGTTGTAGGACAGGGTGAGATCGTCGATGAGCTCTTCCGCGTTCTCCGTGGCGTTCTTCATCGCGACCATCTGGCTGGAGAAGAAGCTGGCGGTCGTCTCGAGCACGGCCGCGTACAGCCGGGTCGACACGTAGCGCGGGAGCAGCGCCTGGAGGAACACGCTCGGGTTGGGCTCGAACAGGAACTGCCCGCCCGGGATGCCCTCGGTGTCCTCAGCAGGCTGGATCGGCAGCAGCTGCTCCAGCACCGGCCGCTGGACGAGCGTGGACACGAACCGCGGATAGACCACGTCCACGCGGTCGTACGCGCCGGCCACGAAGTCATCCGACACCAGCCGGGCGACGGGCAGGATGTCGGCGAACGACGGGCGCTCGCCGAAGCCCTCGAAGAACGCCGCGATCGGGACGCGCGCGCGGCGCATCGCGTCGCGGCCCTTGCGGCCCACGGGCACGACCTTGAGGTCGCCCGGATGCTCGGTGATCTCGCGCGCGGCGAACCGGACGGTGTTGGTGTTGAGCGCCCCGGCCAGACCCCGGTCCGACGTCATGATCACGAGCAGCCGGCTGTGCGGCGCGCCGAGATCGCGACCCTGGAGCAGCGGGTGGTCCTCGCCACCCAGGACCGCGGCGAGATCTGCGATGACCTCGTCCAGCTTCTCCCGGTACGGGCGAGCCGCGAGCGTGGACTGCTGGGCACGGCGGAGCTTGGATGCCGCCACGAACTGCATCGCGCGCGTGATCTGCTTGATGTTGCGCGCAGACGCGATCCGCCGCCGGATCTCCCGCTGACTCGCCATCGCTACGCCTCGACCGCCGTCCGCATCAGGCCAGGAACTGCGTCTTGAACGCGTCGATCGCGTCGCCCAGTGACGCGGCCAGCTCGTCCGGGAGCGCCTTGGTCTCGGCCAGCTCCTTGAGGATCTCGGGCCGCTCGGTCTCGAGGTATCGGTACAGCTGCGCCTCGAACTCCTTGACTCGCGACGTGGGCACGTCGTCGAGCTTGCCGCTGGTGGCCGCGACCAGGATCGCGACCTGCTTCTCGACCGGCAGCGGCTGGTACTGGGGCTGCTTGACGATCTCGGACAGCTTCTCGCCGCG
The DNA here is from genome assembly GCA_963732805.1 of uncultured Chloroflexia bacterium. Classification (GTDB taxonomy): domain Bacteria; phylum Chloroflexota; class Limnocylindria; order Limnocylindrales; family CSP1-4; genus CAIXZV01. The sequence goes on along the minus strand of CAVTAW010000001.1, from coordinate 55,901 downwards.
GTTGAGCTGGTCGCGGGTTGCCTTGTCGAGGTCGCTCGCGAACTGGGCGAACGCCGCCAGCGAGCGGTACTGAGCCAAGTCCAGCTTGAGCGGGGCCGCGACCTTCTTCATCGCCTTGGTCTGGGCGGCAGAGCCCACCCGGCTGACCGAGATGCCGATGTTCATGGCGGGCCGCTGGCCCGCGTTGAACAGGTCCGTCTCGAGGAAGATCTGGCCGTCAGTGATCGAGATCACGTTGGTCGGGATGTAGGCCGACACGTCGTTGGCCTGCGTCTCGATGATCGGCAGCGCGGTCAGCGATCCGCCGCCGTTGTCATCGTTCATGCGCGCGGCGCGTTCGAGCAGTCGGCTGTGGAGGTAGAACACGTCGCCCGGGTACGCCTCGCGGCCCGGCGGGCGGCGCAGCAGGAGCGACATCTCGCGGTACGCCCAGGCGTGCTTGGACAGGTCGTCGTACACACACAGCGCGTCCTTGATCGGCCGGCCGCCGATCTCGACGCCGTTCTCCATGATCTCCTCGCCCATTGCCACGCCCGCGTACGGGGCGAGGTACTGGAGCGGCGCCGGGTCCTCGGCACCGGCCACGACCACGATCGTGTGCTCCATGGCGCCGTACTTCTCGAGCGTGGCAACCGTCCCGGCGACCGTGGACAGCTTCTGGCCGATGGCCACGTAGATGCAGACGAGGTCGGAGCCCTTCTGATTGATGATCGTGTCGATCGCGATGGCGGTCTTGCCCGTCTGGCGGTCGCCGATGATCAGCTCGCGCTGCCCGCGGCCGATCGGGATGAGGGCGTCGATCGCCTTGATCCCGGTCTGGACCGGCGTGTCCACCGACTGGCGCGTGATCACGCCCGGGGCGATGCGCTCGACGGGCCTTGTGGCCGTCGTTGCGATGTCGCCTTTGCCGTCCAGGGGGCGGCCAAGCGGATCAACGACGCGGCCCAGCAACGCCGCGCCCACCGGGACCTCGACCACGCGGCCGGTCGTCCGGACCTGGTCGCCCTCCTTGATCGCCGAGGGGTCGCCGAGGATCACGGCGCCGACCGTCTCCTCCTCGAGGTTGAGGGCCATGCCCATCACCTCGCCCGGGAACTCGAGCAGCTCCGACGCGAGCGCCGCGTCCAGGCCGTAGATCTGGGCGATGCCATCGCCAACCTCGACCACCGTCCCGACGCTGCGGGTCTCGGCGGCCGCGTCGAACGATTCGATCTGGCTCTTGATGATGCTGATGATCTCGTCTGACCGGATGGCCATCGCGTCTCCGTTCGGGCGTTCGGGCGTTCATTCGTGCCGGACGGCGGTTGCCGGCCGACCGTGCGGGCGGGCTAGCGGGGGCGTTCCCCCGTGTGGAGCTGGTCGCGCAACCGCTCGAGCCGGCCCCGGATCGAGGCGTCGAGCAGCCGGTCGCGGATCTGGATCGTGAGCCCACCGAGCAGATCCGGGTTGACGGCGCTACGCAGCTCCACGGCTGAGCCCGCCATCGTCTCGACCCGGGCCCGGATCGCCGCGGTCTCGTCGTCGGTGAGCGGAACCGCGCTGGTCACGGTGGCCATCACGATCCCGCGGTGGGCGTTGAGCAGGCGCTTGTACTCGGCGCTGACGCGGGGCAGGCCGCGCACCCGTCCTCGCTCGACGAGCAGGTTGACGAGCCGCAGGGCACCCGGCTGGATCCGCGCCTCGAGCAGCCCGGCGATGACCCCGAGGCGCTGCTCGGCGGGGATCGACGGGTTGTCCACCACGGCCTCGACCTCGCGGCGACCGAGGATCTCGGCCGCGAGCGCAAGGTCGTCCCGCCAGCGATCGAGCGCGTCATGCTCGAGGGCGACCGCGATCGCGGCCTCCGCGTAGCGGCGCGCAGCAGTGGCCGGACGGGCCATCAGGTGCCGGACTCGCCGGCGGCGGCCGAAATCGGCGAGGAAGTCCGTGACCAGTCGCCGCTGGCGGTCGCCGGTCATGGATTCGCCGACCACCCGGCCGGCGGCCGCGAGGGCGAGCTCGGTGACCTCGGAACGGAGCTCGGTGATCGCCCGCTGCTTCTCCGCGTCGATCTCGGCCGTCGCGCGGTCGCGCATCCGGGCCAGCTCGTCACGGGTGGCGGCCATGTCCTGCTCGCGGGCCTCCGATGCGACCCGCTGGGCGCGATTGATGATGTCGTTCGCCTCCCTCCGGGCCTCCTGGAGAGCCGCCAGGCGCTCCTGCTCGGCCGACTCGCGATCGCGACGCGCCTGCTCGGCGTCCTGGAGGCCCTGCTCGACGCGGGCCCGCCGGTCGGCGAGCATGCGCGAGATGGGACCGAACGCGAACAGCTGCAGCACCACGAACAGCAGGACGAAGTTGAGCAGGGCGACGATCAGCCAGAACCCGTTGACGACCAGCCCTGCCCCGCCGCTCTCCGCGGACGGGGCGGCAGCTGCCGCGGACACGATGCCCGAGGCGATCGCGAGGACCTGCATGACGTCCGCTCGACCGTGCTACTTGGCGGCCGGGTTGAGGAAGATGATCAGGACGCCGACCACGAACGCCAGGACGCCAAGCCCCTCGGCGAACGCGGCGCCGATGATGAACGTCGCGCGGATGATCGCTGCGGCGTCCGGGTTGCGACCCATCGCGCTGGTCGACATGCCCGTCAGGATCCCGATTCCGATGCCGGGGCCAATCACGCCCATCGCGGCAAGGCCGGCGCCGATCAGTTCCATCGAGTCTCTACCTCCATTGGCATCCGCTCGTCACGGACGCTTCCTTCGACGATGTGACCAGGCCGCCTCAATGCGAGAAGCCGGCCGACAAGGGTGGGCCGACGCTGCCCTCGGGCTCGGTCGCCATGGCCGGCGCGGCGTGCGCCTCCTCGTCATGGCTCTCGATCGCGAGCAGCGTGAACATCAGGGTCAGGACGCTGAAGATTAGCGCCTGTACGAAGCCGATGAACCCCTCCAGCGCCACGAACGGCAGCGGCAGGATCCCCAGCAGCAGGGCCGTGAACACGCCCAGCATGACGCCGCCGCCGTACATGTTGCCGAACAACCGGAAGGCGAGCGTGATGGGTTTGAAGAACTCCAGCAGGAACTCGGTCAGGCCCACGAACAGGTCGATGACTCCGTCCACGACGCTCCGCCGGAACCCGCTGAAGTTGAAGAACTTGCCCAGGTAGCGACGCGCCCCCAAGCGGCGGAAGCCCTCGACGTGGAACAGCAGGAAGCTGAACAGGGCGAGGCCGATGGTGATGTTGATGTCGCTGGTCGGCGTCCGCAGCACGTTCACCTTGTCGCCGAAGATCAGCAGGTCAGTCCAGTTGGCGAGCGCGATGAACACGAACAGCGCGATGAAGATGCCGACGTAGGGTCGCGCCGCCGGACCACCCAACGCCATCGCGAAGTCCTCGAGGGCCTCGTACACATACTCGACGGCGTTCTGGAACGACCTCGGCAGGTGGCGCAGACTCTGGGCTACGCCGACGAACACGACGATCATCAGGATCATCACGATCCAGGACACCAGGATCGTGTTCGTGATGCTGGGGTGGAACTCGACGACGAGCGAGCCCGTGGGCTCGCTGGCCCGAGGCGCGAAGTCGTACACGACGGTGGGCGGGATCAGCTCGAGGTTGCCGTTGATGCTGTCCTTGGGTCCCGGGAAGCCGGGCGGCGCCAGGAAGATCCCGGCGACGATGTCCAGGACCACGATCGCGACGATCGCGATCAGCAGCTTCCGCCTGGTGGACATGCCCACGCGGGGCTCGCCGCCGCCGGCGGGTGCTGCCGCGGCGGCTGAGGTCTCCTGGGTCACTGGTCGCTCGCTGGTCTCGTCTCGATCCCCGCGCGTCGCGGGCGGTCGGTGTTCATTGTCGGTCGAACCTCGCGAGAAACCGGCTGATCAGCTTGGCCACGGCGAGCCCGCTGAGGCCGAAACCGGCCAGAGCTCCGCCAACGGCGAAGACGGGCAGGGTCCCGAGCTGCTGGTCGATCCACCACCCGCCCAGGACACCCGCGACGGTCCCCACGAAGAACGTGACACCGATCTCGGAGAACAGGACAAAGTAGGCTCCGAAATCGCTGCTCATGGGCGACCGATCACCGCGCGGGTGACTATACCAGAGGCTCTCCGGGCTCAGCGGCCCCTGGTCAGGGTGTCGCGACCCACAGGATGGCGTCGAGGTCCACGCGCTTGCTGGTCGTGGTGACGATCTTCACGGTGTGGGTCCTGGCCTGCACCGAGCGGCCATAGAGCACCTGCCGGTAGAGCGTCTTGGAGGCCTTGGCGCTGATCGCCTTCGCGGTCACCTTCACGCCATCGAGGTAGACGTTGAAGCTCCCTCGCGTCGTCCCCCGCGTGCCCACGATCGCGAACGCGCGCCCCGTGAACGTGATCGTCGCCGTCCTGCCCGACCTGGTGGTGTATCGCGCCGTCTTGCCCGACAGGTGGCTGGACGTCGCCTTCGACCAGCCGGACGAGTAATGGATGGAGGCGCTCGCGTCCTGGGCCCGCACGACCCGGAACGCGGGGCCAAGCGCGTAGCCGCTCGTCCGGCTCTTGTTGTCCGTCATTCGCACCCGGAACTGGTAGCCGGCGGGAGACACCGAGAGGCTGCGGATGGACGAGGTCTTGGCGGTGGACGTGATGACCGTCGCGAACGCACCCGCGCTCTTGCTCTGCTGGAGCTGGTAGCCGTGGATCGTGGTGCCGCTCGTCAGGCCGCACCACGACAGGTTCACCGGGACGGTGCTGCCGATCGTGCTGTGCGTGACGAAGAACGGCCGCGGGGCATCGGCCGTCGGGTAGGCGGACGGGCTGCTGATCGTCACCAGCACGGTTCCCGTGTCGGTGAGGCCTCCCCCGTCGGTGAGCGTGTAGCTGAACACGTCGCTGCCGGTCGAGCAGCCGATGGGGTCGTAGGTGAGCCCGGTGCCGCCGCCGGTGATGGTCACGATGCCGCGGGACCCCTCGCTGACCGCGGTGATCAGGAACGGATCGCCCGGTTCGTCGGGACCACCGCTGTCGTTCGCCCGGACGTCGATCGCGGTCGGCCCGCCCACGCGAACGGTCGCGAGGTCGTTGCCCGCGATCGGCGGGTCGTTCGCACCGTCCACGGTGATCGTGAACGTCGCGGGGTCGCTCGTGTCGCCGCCGCCGTCGGCCACGCCGCCATCGTCGATCGCGACCGTCGTGATCGTCGCCGACCCGGTCGCGTTGGTTGCCGGACGATACGTGAGCGCCCCGCTCGAGCCGTCAATCGCGGGCTGGACGGCGAACAGGTCCGGGTTGTCGTTGCCCACGACCGCGAAGGCCACGACCTGGGTCGCGTCCTCGTCTGCGGGTCCGGCGTGGATGTCGGATGCCCAGCCCGGGACCGCCTGGGGCCCGGCGTCCTCCGAGGCCGACTGGTCGGCACCCGGGGTGAAGGTGGGCGGGTCATTGACCGGGCTGACGGTGATGGAGAACGCCTGGTCGCCGGAGGCGTCCAGTCCGCCGTCGGCGGCGCCGCCGTCGTCGGTGAGCCGGACGCCCACGGTGGCAGACCCGTTGGCATCCGGTGCGGGCGTGTAGCTCAGGGTCCCGTCCGACGCCACGGCGGGCTCCACGGCGAACAGCGCGGCGTTCGTGTTGGACGTGATCTCGAACGACAGGGACTGGGACCCTTCGTCGGTCGGACCGGCGGAGGTGTCCGTGGCCCAGCCCGAGACGACCTGCGGACCCGCGTCCTCGAGCACGAGCTGGTCCGGCCCCGCGGCAAAGGCCGGCGGGTCGTTGACCGGGGTGATGGTGATGTCCGCGGTCGCCTCGCCTGACGTCTCCGCCGTGTCGTCGGTCGCAGTGAAGGTGAAGCTGTCAGAGCCGTTGGCATCGGGATCCGGCGTGTAGTCAACCGTTGCGGTGCAGGTCGGGAAGCCGGTGCAGTCGGGCGCGGTCGGCGCTCCCAGCGTGCCCTTGGTCGGGCCGGTGACGATGTCGAAGCCCGTGATGCTGCCCCCGTCGGGGTCCGAGGCGGACATCGTCACCGTGGTCGGCTGATCCTCGAGCGTCACCACCGGATCGGCCGAGGCCCCAGGCTCGACGGCCAGCGCGGGAACCCGGGCCAGGGCAGCGATCAGGACCGCGATGACGACGGCAGCGGGGAGGCGCCTGGTCATCACGACGTGACCGTGACGCTGGTCGTATCGCTCGACTTGGCGCCGTTGGGGTTGCGGATGGTCAGCTTGACGGTGTACGTGCCCGCGGCGTCGCTCGGATACGTGTAGCTGGCGGTCTTGCCCGTCTTCTTCACGTTCTTCGGCAAGACCTCGAACTCCCACGTGTAGGTCGCCCCCTTGCCCACATTGATGGAGGCGCTGCTGTCGCACGTCACCGTGAAGCTCGATGCGTGGCACACGGCGATGGCGAACGGCGGCGGCGGGGTCGGGGTGGACCTGGGCGTCGGCTTCGGGGTCGGCCTGGGCGTCGGCTTCGGGGTCGGCCTGGGCGTGGCCCGCGGCGTCGACCTCGTCGTCGTCCTGTGGGTCGGCCTGGCGGTCGGCCTGGGCCTGGGCGTTGACGTCGCGCCCGGCGCGTCACCTGGCGCGGATGGGTCGGTCGAGGACGAGCTCCCATCGGGCGACATGGAGGCGGCCGGGCTCACCGCAAGCGCGAAGGCGGACGCGTCGGGTGGCGTGGGCGCGGGACCGATGCTCATCCCCGGCAGGAACGAGGTCGCGGCGAGCGCGACCAGGCACACGACAAGGAGGACCGCAGCGGCATCGCGCCACAGGCGCAGCCGGCCGGATCCTCGTCTCGCCGGCTTGTCGCGCAGCCTGGGGGCCGGAGCCGTGGCCGCGACGGGGGTCACCGCCGCGGCGAGATCGGCCGCGGCCCCGAACGTCGAGGCCCGGCCGACCGGGCGGGACAGGTAGGCCGCCGGAGCCAGCTCGGGCGGGGCCGGCATCGGCGCAAGCGTCATGAACGGCAGCGGCGCCGCCGGGATCGGCTCGGGTTCCGCGGGCTCGACCGGGAGGAGGTCGGCTGGCTCATCAGCGACCTGGGGCGGGCCATCCACGGTGGCAAGGGGGGCCACGAACGCCGCCGAAGCCGCGGTCGCCTCCCGCTCTGCCTCTTCCTTGATCGTGGCAGCCCAGTCGCTGAGCAGCGTCGGTCGCGCCGCCCCGGTGACGCCGATCCGCCAGGCGATGTCGCTCTGGTTCAGCTCGGGGACGGCCGGGGCCTGCGCGCGCCGGGCGGCCTCGCGCACGCGCCGCCTGCGGACGAACAGCATGGCGACGACGGCCGCCACCGCCAGGCTGACGACCACCAGCACCAGGGCGAGAAGCGGCGGCATGACCCCTTCGATGAGCGTGAACGCACGTTCGGCAGCGGGATGCTAGCACCGGCCCCGGCGCGGATCGACAGTACGAGGGTCCCTAGTGGTCCGGGGTATCGGACTCGTACGACTCGGCCTCCAGCGCATCGGCCGTCTCGAAACGGGTGAGCAGGAACAACCCGAGGCCGAAGGCGACCGCCAGGCCGAGGAACGCGTACACCTGGCCCGTGCCCGAGAGCAGGAACGAGAGCACCGCCAGCAGGAGGCAGATCGCGTAGATGACCAGCACGGTCTGGCCGTGCGACAGGCCCAGGTCGAGGAGCCGGTGGTGGATGTGCCCCCGGTCGGGCGTGAACGGCGAACGCCCGGTGGCCAGCCGCCGGACGATGATCCAGAAGGTGTCGATGATCGGCACGCCCAGCACCAGCAGGGCGACCGCCACCTTGGCCGACCCCAGGATCGCGAGCAGGGCGAGCGTGTAGCCCACGAACATCACGCCGCTGGTCCCGATGAAGATCGATGCGGGGTGGAAGTTCCAGCGCAGGAAGCCCAGCAATGACCCGGCCAGCGCGAAGCACAGCAGGCCGACGAACGGCTGGGCGATGGTCGTGGCGACGGAGATCAGGCCCAGGGTCAGCGCGGCGATCAGCGTGATCCCGGTGGACAGCCCGTCCAGGCCATCGATGAAGTTGATGCTGTTGATCATGCCCACGATCCAGACGATCGTGAAGCCGATGGCGTAGGGGCCGGTCAGCACGATGTTGCCGGGTCCGAACGGGTTGTTCAGGAACTCGACCGAGATCCCGGCCGCGACGGCAAAGGCGGCCAGCACGACCTGGCCCAGCAGCTGCCAGCGAGCTCGCAGCTGGAGCGTGTCGTCGAGCGCCCCCAGGATCGTGGCCACCGCGCCGCCGACCAGCAGCGCGACGATCTCGCCGGGCTCGATCTCGCGGGGCATCGTGACCAGGTGCATGCTGGCGTTGACGACGACCAGCGCGCTTGCCACGACGAGAAAGGCGATGGCGACGGCAACCCCGCCGCCCCGCGGGATCGGGGTCCCGGTTGACCCGCCGGTCATCCGGCCGGTCGACGTTGTCCAGCCGAAGCGCGACCAGCCGCACGACGGGCGTCAGGACGAGCGACAGGAGCGCGGCGGCGCCGAACGCGGCGACGAGGAGCGGGAGAACCTGTCCGAGCTCGCCGAATCTGCATCGACCCCTCAGGCGTGGTCGTCCGGCAGGCCCGGCACCGGGAACTGCGCGACGAGGTCGCGCACCTCCGCGCGGATCCGGTCCCTGGCGGCCTCGTCGTCCCGCAGCCGGATGCCGTCCACGATCCATTGCCCGATCCTGCGCATCTCGGCCTCGCCCATGCCCCGGGTGGTGGTGGCAGGCGTCCCGATGCGGATCCCGGACGCGATGTTGGGCGGGTTCGGGTCGAACGGGATCGCGTTCTTGTTGACGGTGATCCCGACATCGTCGAGCAGCGCCTCCGCCTCCCGCCCCGTGACCCCCAGCGGCGTCACGTCCACCAGGGCGAGGTGGTTGTCGGTGCCGCCGCTCACGAGCCGGGCACCCGCCTCGGCCACGGTCCTTGCCAGGACCCGGGCGTTCTCGATCGTGCGCGCCTGGTCGCGCCGGAACTCCGCGCCGGCGGCCAGCTGGAAGGCGACGGCCTTGGCCGCGATGACGTGCATCAGCGGCCCGCCCTGCACGCCCGGGAACACGGACTTGTCGCGGCCTGCGGCGAGGGTGTTCTTGCCCAGCGCCGGGAACTCCGCGCGATCGATGCCGGCGGGCAGATCGGCACGGGCGAACAGCAGCCCGCCGCGCGGCCCGCGAAGCGTCTTGTGGGTCGTGGTCGTCACCAGGTCGGCGTGCGGAAACGGGCTCGGGTGCAGGCCGGCCGCCACCAGCCCGGCGAAATGCGCCATGTCGACGAACAGCAGCGCGCCGACGCCGTGGGCGATGTCGGCCAGCCGCTCGAAGTCCCACGTCCGCGGGTAGGCGGACGCGCCCGCGACGATGACCTTGGGGCGGACATCCTCGGCGCCTGGGCCTCCAGCGCGTCGTAGTCGATCCGCTCCGTCTCCTGGTCGGACGCCATAGGCGTGGACCTCGTACAGCCGGCCGGAGAAGTTGACCGGCGAGCCGTGGGTCAGGTGGCCGCCGTGGGCGAGGCTCATGCCCAGGATCCGGTCGCCCGGGCGGAGCACCGCGAAGTAGGCGGCCATGTTCGCCTGGGCGCCGGAATGCGGCTGGACGTTGACGTGCTCGGCAGCCCGGGAACAGCGCGAGGGCCCGCTCGCGGGCGAGGTCCTCGACGACGTCCACGTACTCGCAGCCGCCGTAGTACCGCTTGCCCGGCAGACCCTCGGCGTACTTGTTGGTGAGCCAGGTGCCCTGGGCCTCCAGGACGGCCGAGTCCAGACGTAGTTCTCGCTGGCGATGAGCTCGATCTTGTCGCGCCTGGCGATGGCGCTCGGCCTCCATCGCGGCCCAGACCTCCGGGTCGACCTCGGCGAGCGGCGCCCAGGCGGCGGACGAGACGGCGGCGTGCGGACACGTGGCAGACCTCCAGGGCGACGCGGGACCGGGGTCGGGACGCGGTGTCATTCCCACGACGCCGGCGCCGTCGACGGGCCCGGCTCCAGTCGCCCGCGGCCGGCGTGATCCCGGCCGCCTCCAGGACCTCCGCGATCGCGGCCGGCGGGATGGCGCCCACGCGCAGGACACCGGCGGATCGATCGTGCAGTCCACGACCGTGGATGCCGGACCGCCGTGGATGGGCCCACCGTCGAGACGAGGGCGACTCGCGTCGCCCAGCGGCGGCCGCGATCTCGGCCGCGTCACGGGCATCCGGCTGGCCCGACATGTTCGCCGACGTCGTCGGCAGCGGCCCGAGCGCGGCGGCCAGCGCCCGCGGCGCCGGGTGGTCCGGCACGCGCACGCCGATCGTGGGCGCGCCCGCGGCGAGGACGGCGGCAGCCGACGCCGGGCCGCAGCGGGCAGCGACCAGGGTCAGACCACCGGGCCAGAACCGGTCGCGCGAGCGCCCGGGCCGCGGGGCCCAGGTCGGCCGACGGTCGTCGCCTGCCCGGCGTCGGCGAGCAGGACCGCCACGGCCTTCTCGGGTGGGCGGCGCTTGGCGGCGAACAGCCGCTCGATCGCGTCCGGCAGGGCGAGGTCCGCGGCGATGCCATACACGGTGTCGGTGGGAAGCGCGACGATCTGCCCCGGCGCAGCAGTCGCACGGCGGCTGCGGCGCGAGCGGCCGCGCCGTCCGGGAGGATCCTCCGTCGGGTCACGCGGGATCATCACCCGCGCTCGCCACGCCCGGCCAGCGTCGGGCTCGCGGGCGCTCCTCGGCGATCAGCCGGGCCGCGTTGCGCGCTGCCTCGGCCGGCGGCGCGAGCACGAGCGCCTCGATCAGCGCCGCCGCGCCATCCTCGCTCGACCGGGCGGGCGATGTAACGCGCGGCGACGCCGGACCTCGATCGGAGCGCGGTCGCCATCGCGGCCCCGTGCCCGGCGTCGACCGATCATCTCGAGGTCATTGAGCGCGTCGCCGATCGTCATCACGCGGCCCATCGGGATGCCGGCCCGGTGGGCGAGCCAGGCGACGGCCCGGCCCTTGGACACGCCGGGGGCAACGAACTCGAGGAACAGCGGGTGGGAGACCGTCACGTCCGCCCGGCCGGCGAACATGGCGCCGCGCCTCCCCGACGAGCTCCATCGGACGCGGCGCGTCCCCCACCGCGATGACCTTGGTCACCGGCGCCGGATCGATCCGTGCGCCAGGTCGCGGGACCAGCTCCGCGTCGCGGCCCCAGGTAGCCCGAGTAGTCCTCGAACTCGGGATCGTCCTGCCAGGACGACGATCCGCTCGAGGGTGTTGACGTGCGGGTCGAGGCCGTTGGCCAGGCACCACCGGATCGCCTCGCGGGCGACGTCGGCCGCGCAGGGCCTGGTGATGCAGCAGCCGACCGACCCGGCCGCGGAACGGCGGCGCAGTCGGGTCCACCGGCTCCCGGCGGGAAGGCATGGCCCGGACGGCGGCACCCTGGTGGCCGATGAGCGGCTCGACCAGGCCGAGCATGTTCGCGTACACCGCCGCCGAGCTGGGCCATCCGGCCGGTCGCGAGCGACACGCGGACGCCTCGCCGGACCGCCTCGCCGATCGCCGACCGAGTCCGGTCCGACAGCAGGAAGTCGCGGCCCACGAGCGTGCCGTCGATGTCGAGAGCAATGAGGCTGATCGGGAAGTCGGACCGCGGGCGGACGGCCGGGCGCAGGTTCTTCACCGCGCGTCGTGCCGATGATCGTGGGCCCGGCCATCGCCGGGTCCGGGCGCGTCACCGCGGCCGGCCCGCTCGATGCGGGCCATCCGGGATCGCTCCGCGAGGTCGGGTGCCACCGTGCACTGCCAACCGGGGCAGCGGGTCGCGACCTCGCGGACGACCGCGTCACCCTGGTCCGCCCCGATCTCGAGCAGGGCCACGCCGTCGGCAGCGAGCGACGTCGGCAGGTGGTCCAGCAGCCGCCGGATGACGTCCAGGCCGTCGCGCCGCCGTCGAGCGCCGGCGCGGCTCGAACGACGAGCTCCGGCGGCGAGCGTGCTCGAGCCGCCGCGCTGCGGAACGTACGGCAGGTTCGCGCACACCACGCTGTAGGGCGGGTCAACGTGGTGCGGGAGCAGGTCCGCGGCGACGAACACGATCCGATCGGCGACAGCGTGGCCGACCGCGTTCTCGCGAGCGAGCTCGAGCGCCTCGGGCGAGGCATCGATCGCGATCGACCAGCACCTGCCCGTCCATGCGTCGCCGCCGGAGCGCGACGACGATCGCGATCGCGATGGCGCCCGTTCCGGTCCCGACGTCCGCGACCCGGAGGGCCGGGGACCCGGGCTGTCGCGGGCGTGCCGGTCAGCCGGCTCGCCAGGTCGGCGATGGCGGTCGTCGACCAGCAGCTCCGTCTCGGGCCGCGGGATCAGCGCGCGCGGGCATCGGTGGCGAAGGCCAGCCCGTGGAACTCGCGGAAGCCACGGATGTAGGCAACCGGCTCGCCGCGCTCCCGTCGCGCAACCACCGACTTCGAACTGGTCGCGGGCGCCATCGCCCACCGGCGCATCGGCGTGGGCAATGATGCTGGTGCGGTCGATGCCCAGCACCTGGGCGAGCAGCAGCTCCGCGTCCAGCCGCGGCGACTCCGAGCCCGGACGTCGACAGCCGGTCCGCGGCCAGCCGGACGAGCTCGGATACGGTGAACGCGGCCTCGGACATCGGCGGCTACATCCGGATGACGACGTCGAGGTCGCTGCTCTTGGAGACGACCTCGGCCGCGGTGCCGCCCCGGTAGCGGTGGAACAGCAGATCCGCCGAGTAGTCGCCGATCCGGAGGTTCGTGATCGTCACCTGCTGAAGCCACCTGGGCAGCTCGGGCATCGCGATCTCGAGCTCGTGGCGGTCGGCGTGGGGCTGGAGCCCGAGCATCGTCTCGAGGAACAGGAAGACGGAGCCGGCCGCCCACGCCTGCGGCGAGCAGGCGACCGGGTAGGGCACCGGGACGGACGAGGCGTCCAGGTCGTAGCCGCAGAACAGCTCGGGCAGCCGCAACGCCGGGAACTGCTGGGTGGCCTCGAACATCCGCCCCACCAGCTCGTTGGCCTGATCGTGGTAGCCGTAGCGCTTGAAGCCCGCGGCGATGAGGGACACGTCGTGCGGCCAGACCGTCCCGTTGTGGTAGGAGATCGGGTTGTAGCCGGGCTGGCCGGCAGCGTACGTGCGGATGCCCCAGCCGGAGAACATGTCGGGCGCCATCAGCCGCTCCACCACGTGCCGGGCGCGCTCGGGTGCCGACGATGCCCGACCACAGGCAGTGGCCCGGGTTGGAGGCGATCGCATCCGCCTGCCGCTTGCCCCCGTCGAGGGCCATCGCGTAGTACCCCTGGTCGTCCGACCAGTAGGCGTCCTCGAAGCGCGCTCGGAGGGCCTCGGCCTCCCGCTCCAGGCGCCCGGCCAGGTCCGTCTCGCCCCGCATCCGGGCCAGGGCCGCCGTCCGCCGCCGGGCGTCGAACACGTACCCCTGGACCTCCACCAGGGCGATCGGCAGCCGCGCGATCTGCCCCTGCCGGTTCCGGACCGCATCGGCGGAGTCCTTCCAGCCCTGGTTGACCAGCCCCGCACGCGTCCGCCGCTCGTACTCCACGAACCCGTCGCCGTCGCGGTCCCCCCAGTGGTCGATCCAGTCCAGCGCCCGCAGGGCATTCGGCCACAGCCGGTCCACGAGCGAGGCATCGCCGGTCCAGTCGTAGGTCGCTCCCAGCAGGACCAGCCACAAGGGTGTCGCGTCCACCGAGCCGTAGTACGGGCGATGCGGCAGCTCGCCCGTCCGAGCCATCTCGCCCGTTCGCAGCTCGTGGAGGATCTTGCCCGGCTCCGCATCCCGCTCCGGGTCGTCCTCGGTCGCCTGCAGCGCGGCCAGCACCTCGAGGGTCTCGATCGCCAGCTGCGGCCGGACCGAGAGCGCCTGGAGGGCGGCGATGATCGAGTCGCGCCCGAACAACGTCGTGAACCACGGCACGCCCGCGGCAAGATAGCGCTCGCCCGGGCCCGGTCCTTCGTTCACGAGCAGCCGCAGGTCGGTCACCGATCGCTCGACGGCGGCGTTGAACAGCTCGTTGTTGGTCCGGATGGTCGTCGTGCCGCGATCCCACGCGTGGTAGGACGCCGCGACGGCGGCGCGGTCCGCGGCCGGGATCGCCGGGAACAGCGCCTGGTCGGCCGCATCGACGGCCACGGCGCCGGCCGTGCCCCGCGCACCGGGCGCGGTCAACCCGGCGACGCCATCCCGCTCGGTGCTCCAGACCACCCAGCGGAGCTCGCGAGCCGCTCCGGGCTCCAGCCGCCAGCGCCAGGCCAGGCGGACGGCACCGCCCGATCCGCCATCGCCGCGGCGTGCGCTCGGCCGGCGCCCCACTCGGCGGCCGGCTCGCTGAATGCCAGGTGCGTGCGCACGCGCCGTCCATCGCGGCCGTCGTATCGGAACGTCACGCGGTCGGAGCGCAGCGCAACCGGCAGCAGCCGGCCACGTGCCTGCCGCAGCCAGCCACGCACCTCGAAGATGTCGGCGCTGTCCGAGGCGAGGTCAAGCTCGAGCAGGATGTCCGCGGGTGTCTCCGCGTAGGTCACGATGCGAACCCGCTCCTCGAGCAGCTCACCGGTCACCAGGCGATGGCGCCCGATCCCCAGCGTGTGCACCTCCACGGCCTCCTCGGGCCGGACCTTGGCCGCCTGGTCAGCTTTCGGGCGGGGGTTGGTCAGCTGGATCGATCCCTCGAAGCTGCCGCCCGTCGGGGGCCTGGAGCAGGACGGGCCGCTGGCCGTTGACGTGGAGGACGCTGCACGACAGCCGGCGGGTGTCCCCGTGGTACAGGCCGAGGCCGCGGCTGTCCGGGTGGATGTCGCCGAAGGTGTCGGTCAGCAGGTACAGGTTGTCGTCCTTGAGGACCTGCACGCTGCCCAGATCGGTTGCCTTGACGATCGGGGCGACCACCGACTCGACGAAGCGAGTGCCCGGATCGCCGGCATCGGCCCTCGTGGCTGCGCCGGCGGCGGGCTCAGGAGCGGGCCGGGGCACCGGCGGCTCCGCCATCGTCGGACTCCGTGAGATGGCTGCAGCCGGTCGGCCTGGTCCGCCATGACGAGGGCATCGATGAGCGGGTCCAGCTGGCCGGCCAGCACGCCGGGAACGTTGTGGATCGTGGTCTGGATCCTGTGGTCGGTGACCCGGTTGTCCGGGAAGTTGTAGGTGCGGATCTTCTCGGAGCGGTCGCCCGCCGCGACCATGCTCCGACGCGTGGCGCTGTCGCGCTCACGCTGCTTGGCGAGCTCGAGGTCGTACAGGCGCGAGCGCAGGACGGCCATCGCCTTGGCCTTGTTCTTGTGCTGGCTCTTCTCGTCCTGGATCTCGACCACCAGGCCACTCGGCAGGTGGGTGATGCGGACCGCGGAATCGGTGGTGTTCACCGACTGCCCACCCGGGCCGCTCGATCGCTTGACCTCGATCCGGAGGTCCTTCTCCTCGTCGATGTCGACCTCCACCTCGTCCGCCTCCGGCATCACGATGACGGTGGCCGTGCTGGTGTGGATCCGTCCGCTGGACTCCGTGGACGGCACCCGCTGGACGCGATGGACGCCACCTTCGAACTTGAGCCGGCTGTAGGCGCCGTCCCCGGCCACCTCGAGGATCGCCTCCTTGATGCCGCCGATCCCTGTCTCGTTGGCGCTCATGAGGTCGGTGGCGAACCGGTGCTCCTGCGCGTAGCGCATGTACATCCGCAGCAGCTCCGCCGCGAACAGGGCCGCCTCCTCGCCACCGGCGCCGGCCCGGATCTCGACGATCACGTTGCGGTCGTCGTTGGGATCGCGCGGCAGGAGCTCGACCCGCAGGTCGGCCAGGAGCGCCTGCTCACGCACCTCGAGGGCAGCGATCTCCTCGCGGGCCAGCGCCCTGAGCTCCTCGTCGGCGTCGGCGTCGCGCATCTGCCGCGCGCCGTCGAGCTGGGTGCGGACCTCGCTCAGCTCCCGGTAGGAGGCCACGACCGGCTCCAGCCGCGCCAGCTCCCGCCCGAGCCGCCGCAGCTGCGAGGGATCGGTCAGCACCTCCGGGGTCGCGAGCTGCGCGGAGACCTGGTCGTACTGGTGCGCGAGCTCCTCGAGCTTGCCGTCGAGGCGGTGTTCGTCGGCCATGACCGCTCCGCCGCCGGTCAGCCGGGAAGCGGCGGATCGATCGAGACCGGCGCGACCGCCTCACCCTCGACCGCCGCCTCGCCAACACGCGACGAGGCGGCGCGCACGTCCGCCGCCGTCGCCCCCGGCGCCGGCATCGGGTAGCGCGGCAGCTCCAGGCCGTCGGCGGGCACGGCCTCGCCATCGGCGCGCAGCGCTTCCTCCATCGCGACCACGGCGACCTCGATCATGTCGTCGGTCGGCTGCTTGGTCGTGATCATCTGGACCAGGATCCCCGGCCACATGATCACCCTGACCACGGGGTTGGACCGGTGCCGCGCGCCCAGCCGGAGCAGCTCGTAGCCCACCGACGCAATCACCGGGATGAGCAGGATCCGACTGCCCACCATGACCAGCGGCGACTGGCGCCCGACGAGGCTGAAGGCAAGGATCGAGAGCAGGATCACGACGACGAGGAACTCGGTCCCGCAGCGCGGATGTGCCGTGGGGTAGCGGCGGATCTCCGCGGGACGAAGCGGGTCGCCATGCTCGAGCGCGTGGATCGTCATGTGCTCTGCGCCGTGGTACTGGAACACCCGGGCGATGTCGGGGGTCCGTGCGATCAGGGCGAGATAGCCAAGGAACACCAGGATCCGGACCAGCCCTTCGATGAGGTGCTGGACGAGGTCGTTCTCCACGTTGCCGGCCGCGAACGTGGCCACGACCAGGGGCAGGATGAAGAACAGCCCGATCCCGAGGATGGCCGTGATGCCGAGCATGATCGCGACCGAGCCCTTGCCGATCTCGACGCCTTCGTCCTCGACCTGGAGGCCGGCCGATCGGATCAGCCAGCGGGTCCCGACGACCAGCGTCTCGTACAGCACGACCAGGCCCCGAACGAACGGCGCTCGCGACAGGCGATTGCCGTGGAACCCGGAGTCAAGCCGCTCGGTGTCGTAGACGATCCGTCCGTCCGGATGGCGCAGGGCGACGGCGATGGAGTCGCGGCCGCGCATCATGACGCCTTCGATGAGCGCCTGGCCGCCGTAGTTGAAGCGGGGCATCCATGAAGTCTACCGGGTGCCGCCCCGCCTCCCGCCCGGCCAGGCGGCGTGGCGGCGCAGCATCCGGCGTTCGGTCGCATACTCCGATCGATGCGTCTCGAACTCACCAAACGCGGCGACTACGCCGTTCGCGCGATGCTTGCCCTGACCCGCGGGGCCGGCAACGGGCTGCTGTCCGCGCGCCGGATCTCGGACGCGATGACGATCCCGGTCCGGTTCCTGCCGCAGGTGCTGGCCGATCTCCAGCGGGCGGGGCTCGTGGAAGCCGCACCGGGGCGGGCCGGCGGCTATCGTCTGGCGAGAGCTGCCTCCGAGATCAGCCTGCTCGATGTGATCGAGGCCGTCGAGGGCGACAGCCGTCGCCGGACCTGCGTGCTGCGAGGCGGGCCGTGCGGCACGGACGGAACCTGCGATGTGCACGAGGTGTTCTTCCGCGGCCAGGAGGCGCTGCTCGAGACGCTGGATGCCGAGACCCTGGCGGAGGTCGCCGGCACGGCGACGATGGCAGCCCTGCGCGACCCCGCGGCGGAGCAGGCCGGCCGAGGCTAGCGCTCCCCGCGGGCGTCGTCCCGGGTCAGCACCACCGGTGACCTTGGGCTCGTGTCCACCTCGAGGCGGAACAGGTCCGGTCGCGCGTAGTGCCCGACGACGTCGAGGTCGAACACCGCGCGATCGAGATCGCCGAGATCGAGGTCCGCGACCAGCACGGCCTCCCCACCGCGTTCCGGGCCCGCGAGCACGGTCCCCATGGGATCCACGATGCAGCTACCGCCCCCGATCAGCACTGACTCGGGCCCATCCGCCTCGACCGGGTAGTCGTCCGGATAGTCGGAGCGCCGGGCGAACTGGCAGGCGGAGAGCACGAAGCACCGGCCTTCGAGGGCGATGTGGCGCATCGTCGGCAGCCAGGTCTCCCGGTCGTCCACCGTCGGCGCGCAGTACAGCTGCACCCCCTGCCCGTACATCGCCAGGCGCAGCTGGGGCATGTAGTTCTCCCAGCAGATCACTGCCCCCACGCGCCCCACGGGCGTGTCCAGCACCGGCAGCGTCGAGCCATCGCCGAACCCCCAGATCAGGCGCTCCATCGCGGTCGGCATGACCTTGCGGTGCTTGCCCAGCAGCTCGCCGCCGGGGCCGACGAACACCACCGTGCAGTACAGGGTCCCGCGGTCCCGCTCGATGACCCCGACCACGAGGACCGCGTCGCACGATCGGGCGATCTCGCCCAGGCGCTCCGTGCCCGGGCCGGGCACGTCGAGCGCGCCGGCCATGTAGCGCCGGTACCACTCTCGACCTTCCGGGCTGCGCGACCCCACCCGCGCCCCAAAGTCCGCGCCCTTCGGGTAGCCGCCGACGAAGGCCTCCGGAAAGACGATCAGGCGAGCCCCGCCGCTCGCGGCCCGCGCCGCGAGCGTCGCGACCCGGTCGAGGGTCCGGTCGGTGTCGAAGGCGGCCGGCGCCGCCTGCACCACAGCGACACGGGCCGTCATCGGCGCGTTGTCGGGTCGATCCACCGGCGCATGATCCCACCCCGCGCGCCGTGGCGTGGGACCGACCGAGTCGCCACGTCACCGACTCGGGATCGGAAACGGTCCGGCCAGCCCATCGCCAACAGGCCCATTGTCACCTTCTCAATTATGTACTAGATTAGTGATAGTTTATGAACGGGCAGCGCCAGGCCCCGGCGGTGGAACGGGAAAGGACAAGGAAGATGGACCGCACTCGACGTCTTGTCGCAGCGATCGCGCTGCTGTCGATGGTCACCGCCGCGTGCGGGAGCGCGACGCAGCCGCAGTGGACCTTTGGGCCGGAGGCGACGCCGAACGCGGCGCTCACCGGAACGGGGAACGCGGCCGCGAACCCCGGCAGCAGTGCGCCGGCCGCCGCCCCGACGACCATGCCGGGCATGTCCGAGGCGTCGCCGGCACCCGCGGCCGCCGCCGACGCGGCTCCGAGCCCCGACCCCGCCGCCCCGCCCTACGTCGTCTACGATCCAGTCGCCCCGGCGGTCCTGCCCGGCACCGTCCACGATGTCGACTTCCCGATCATCGAGAAGGACATGACCGTCGCCGACGGGTTCGTCGTCCACGTCTGGACCTTCGGCGGCTCCGTCCCGGGTCCGACGATCCGGGTCCACCTGGGCGACACCGTGAACGTCCACCTGACGAACCAGACGGCGATGAGCCACTCGATCGACTTCCACGCCAGCCAGACGGCGATGAATCACCAGATGGTGGAGATCAAGCCGGGCGAGACGTTCACCTACACGTTCCACGCCGACTATGCCGGCGTCTGGATGTACCACTGCGGCACGGCACCCACCCTGCTCCACATCGCGAACGGCATGTTCGGGATGGTCATCGTCGAGCCCAAGGGCGGGCTGCCCAAGGTCGACAACGAGTTCACGCTCATCCAGAGCGAGTGGTACCTGGGCGCCCAGGGCCAGCCGGCCGACTACGCGAAGGCGAACGAGGTCGCGGCCTCGCCGGACTTCGTGGTGTTCAACGGCGTCGCGAACCAGTACAAGGACAACCCCATCCCGGTCAAGACCAAGGGCCGGGTCCGGCTGTTCGTGCTCGACGTCGGTCCCAACCTGGACAGCTCGTTCCACGTGGTGGGCACGATCTTCGACACGGTCGAGAAGGAGGGCATCCAGCTCCAGCGAGGCAACGCCAGCGGCTGGGGCTCCCAGGCCGTCGACCTCTCGCCTGCTCAGGCCGCGATCATCGAGTTCAGCCCGCAGGAGGACGGCACCTACGCCTTCGTCACCCACGCCTTCAACCTGGTGGGCCACGGCGCGGTCGGCCTGTTCTCCGCCGGAGACGGCGACCCGCTCAACTGAGGGCTGGCCCCCAGGTCGGAGCGCTGTCCGGCGTCCGGTGTCGCCGAGCCCGTGGGCTCAGACGGCGCCGGACGCCCGCAGCGCCCGGATCCCCTGGGCGTCATAGCCGATCTCCGCCAGGATCGCGTCCGTGTGCTCGCCCAGCAGCGGCGGCGGCGTCCGAATCGACGCGGGCGTCGCCGAGAACGTGAACGGGAGCCCCACCTGGCGAACGGCGCCCAGCATCGGATGCTCGAGGTCCACGGTCATCCCCCGGGCCACCGCCTGGGGGGCAGCGAACGCCGCGGAAACGTCGTTGATCGGACCGGCCGGGACCTCGGCGGCGTCGAGCGCCGCCAGCCACTCCCCGGTGGGGCGGCTGAGGAACCGCTGTGCCAGGATCGGGCGCAGGTCGGTGCGTCGTTCCACCCGGTCGCCGTTGGTGGCGAACCGCGGGTCGGCGGCGAGCTCCGGCAGTCCGATGGCCTGGCACAGGCGTGGCCACTGGCGCTCGCTGCCCACCGCGAGCGCCAGCTCCCCGTCAGCCGTCCGGAAGGTCTCGTAGGGGACGATCGTCGGGTGGGCGTTGCCCAGCCGGCCCGGGGCGCGCCCGGTCACGAACGCGTTCTGGGCCTGGTTGACCAGCGCGGCCAGGGTTGACTCCAGCAGCGAGACATCGATCCGCTGGCCGCGGGCGCCGACCGGTGCCGCGCGCCCGACGAGGGCACCAAGGATCGAGACGGCGCCGAACAGGCCGGTGACCACGTCGCTGATCGCCACGCCCACCTTGGTCGGCCGGCCCCCCTCCGCGTCGGTCGCCCCGGTGATCGACATCAGCCCGCCCACCGCCTGGATCACGAAGTCGTAGCCCGGCTTCCCGGCGTCGGGTCCGTCTCGGCCGAACCCGGAGATGGCCAGGTGCACGAGGTCCGGGTTCAGATCGGCAAGATCCTCATCCGCGAACCCGAGACGCTCCAGGCTCCCCACCCGGAAGTTCTCGACGAAGGCGTCGGCCGAGGTCAGGAGGCGGCGCAGGATCGCCGGCCCGAGGTCGGCCTTGAGGTCCAGCCGGATCGAGCGCTTGTTGCGGTTGACGGCCAGGTAGTACGCGGCCGTCCGCGTGCCGGCCGCCTCCGAGCCCACCCATGGCGGCCCCCAGCCGCGCGTCGCATCGCCCTCGGGTGGCTCGACCTTGATGACGTCCGCGCCCAGATCGCGCGAGCACCATCGTGCAGTACGGCCCGGCGAGCACCGTCGAGGCGTCGATGATCCGGACGCCGGCCAGCGGCCCGGTCGTGGACGGGCTGTCGCGCATCAGTCCCCGCCGGCCGGTGTCTCCGGCGCGCTGATGTCGGCCATCCGGGCGCTGGTGACCGCGATCAGATCCGCCGGCGTGAGGTGGACGTTGACGCCGCGCGCTCCGCCGCCGATGGCGACGACGTCCAGACCCTCGATCGACGCGTCGGCGATGACCGGCCAGGCGCGCGCCGCCCCGAACGGTGTGATCGCGCCGCGCTCGTAGCCGGTGATCGTCCGGGCCACCTCGGCGTCGGGCAGGCTCAGCCGGTTGGTGCCCAGCAGCGCACGCAGCTTCGGCCAGTCGAACCGGCGACCGCCGGGGACGAGGACGAACACGTAGTCGTCCGCGCCGCGTCGGACGAGGATCGTCCGGAGGAGCGAGCCGAGCGGGATCCCCTGGAACGCAGCGCTCTCCTCCGCGTGACGGGCGATCTCGGTGCGGACAAGCCGGTACGGCACGGCGGCAGCGTCGAGCGCCTCCATGGCCGGGGTGCGTGGATGGTCGGTCACGCAGCGCAGCGTAGCGGCTCCCGGCCGGTGCCGGCGGCGGCCCCGGATGGCGAGCCGTGGTCGCCGGACGGCACGAGTGGGAGCGCGCGCTACGATTTCGCCCATGACCGACATGCCGTCCCAGCCCACCCGCGTTCCCACCCTGATGACCGTGCACGCACATCCCGACGACGAGACGATCGGGACCGGCGGCACGATGGCAAAGGCGGTCCTCGACGGCCGGCGCGTCGTCCTGATCACTTGCACACGGGGTGAGATGGGCGAGATCGTCGTGCCCGAGATGGATACCGAGGCCAACCACTTCCGGCTGGGAGAGCTCCGCGCGCATGAGCTCGAGCGTGCGATGGAGGCGCTCGGCGTCACCGAGTGGGACAACCTTGGCTACCGGGACTCGGACATGATGGGGCGGTCGGGCAACCTCGATCCGCGCTGCTTCTGGCAGGCGGACATCGACGAGGCGATCGGCCGGATGACCTGGATGGTCCGGCGCTACCGACCGGATGTCATGACCACCTACAACGACTTCGGCGGCTACGGGCACCCCGATCACATCCGCAGCCACGTGGTCGCCGTCGCCGCGTTCGCCCGCGCCGGCGACCCCGCCTGGTACCCGGGCCAGCTGGCGCCCAAGCACGGGGGCACCGGTGCGCCCGATGGCGAGGGCGGGCTCGCCCCGTGGGCACCGGCCAAGCTCTACGAGCAGGCGATCCCGGCGTCCGTGCGAATTGCGATGCAGGAGCGGCTGGAGGCGGTCGGCGAGCGTTCCTTCTGGTCGGCGCCCGAGGACGCCACACCCGAGCAGCTGGCGGAGTACCAGGCGGCGATGGAACGGATGCTGGTCCCGGACGAGGCGATCACCGCCTGGGTGGACGTGTCAGCGGTCCTCGACCGGCGCTGGAACGCGATCAAGGCCCACGTCACGCAGATCGCCGAGGACAACCCGTTCGTGCGCTTCGGCAAGGACGCCTGGGCCGAGTACTGGTTCCGCGAGGCGTACATCCGACGCGAGTCGCGGGTCGCGGCACCGGACCTGGAGGACGACCTGTTCGCCGGGCTGGACAAGCTCGAGCCGGGTCCGTACGGGTGGGCGGCCGTCGACGTGCCGGCGACCCCGACCGGCGCGCCGTAGGCCGGCTCGGGGCCGGCGCATCACCAGGCGAGCAACCCCTTCGAGGCCTTGAACAGCTGGCGCATCACGGCCTTGCCGTCCCCGGCGGGGTCGAGGAAGTTGGGCTGAGCCTTGCCCAGGATGAGGTGCGGCCGGATCCGCGCCTGCACGAGATCGGTCCCGTTGAACGTGAGCTCCAGCGTGATCCCTTCCATGGTCGGGATCGACCACGTCTGGTCGAACACGAAGTTGCCCAGGGCGTACCAGATCGGCTTGCCCTTGTAGACCTCCATCGCCCCGACCCAGTGCGGGTGGTTGCCGATCACCAGGTCGGCACCGGCATCGATGGCCGCCCGTCCGAGCTTCTCCTGGAGGGCAGTGGGCGTCGCCTGGTACTCGATGCCCCAGTGCGGGAACACGATCACGACATCGGCGCCTGCCTTCCTGGCAGCCGCCACGTCGCGCTTCAACGCCGCGACGGTCATCCGGGCGCTGCCCGGCGTGCTCGCTCCCGACTTGTAGTACGCGGCGATCGTGTCGTAGCCCAGCATCCCGACGGTGACCCCGCCGACCTTGATCAGCGCGGCCTTGTGGGCGTCTGTGGTGTTGGCACCCGCGCCCGAGTGGCGGATGCCGTACTTGTCGAGGTTCTTCATCGTCTGCAGGATCCCGGTCCGGCCGGCGTCGCCGATGTGATTGTTGGCCATCGACACCCAGTCGATGCCGGCGGCCTTGAGGACCGCGATGTTGCGGGGGTTCGCCGAGAACACCGTCCCGTGGTCGTGGAAACGCCAGTTGTCGGGCGCGGGGTTCTCGAAGTTGGCGATCGCGAGATCGGCGCCCGAGACCAGGTCGCGCACGATGCCGGCGTTGCCCGTTCGCTTGGTGTACGGCAGGTCCCACCCGAACGGCGAGCAGTTCTTGCAGGTCCCCGTGATGTCCACGGTGCCTCCGTTGAACGGGAAGTCGGTCCCGGCCCGGCTCCCACCGATGGCCAGCGAGACGCCCCGGTCGAGCAGGATGTCGCCGCCGGCGACCAGCGTCCAGGCGGTCTTCGGGTCGTAGCCGGTTGCGGCATCGCCCGTCCCTGGCAGCGTGGCCGTGAGCGGCCACGCCGAGAGCTTCGCCACCCGATCCACGCCGAACAGCGCGTCCTTGCCCCAGGCGAGGGCCCGGACGGATGCATCCACGTCGGCGGCACGCAGGAACCCGGCGGTCGACCGATGCGCGGCGAGGTATTCGGCCAGCACCGGGACATCGGCGACCGTGACCAGGCGCTTGCCGAACGTGGCGCGATCCAGCCCGAGCGCAGCGAGGATCCCGTCGGCGTCGGCGTCGACCAGCACCAGTGACGTCAGCGGGCCGGTCCCCTTGGCGATGGCCTTGATGTCCGAGGCGCGGACCGAGGTCAGCGTCGAGCGGAAGTTCACGACCGGGACGATCGCGACGTCCGACGAGACCGCCGGAGCGGCTGCGGGCTGCTCGGTCGCCGAACCGGCGGACGGCTCCTCCTCCGAGCCTGCGACCGAGCCTTCAGGGGTGGCCGCAGCAGTGGATGAGGGCGAGGCGTCGGGCGCAAGGGTGGAGCCGTTCGCGACCAGGCCGAGACCCGGCGACGATCCGCCATCGATCCCGGGCGGCGCCCCGCCGTTCGCCAGCAGGCCGCCACCGATCGCGACGGCGGCAACCAGGATGAGGGCCGCGACGATCGTGACCGGCAGGAGGCGCCACCCGGCGGGCCGGCCGGCGCCCACGGGATGCGCGCCGTCACGGCGGCGACGCCGGGGGACATAGCCAGGGTCGCGCACGGTCACGGGCGCAGGGTAGCGGGTCCGTGCTCGACGCGCGACACACGGGCCGCCCGGAGCACCTCGGGGCAAGGGAACGCCCCGTCCGGGCGGGCGGACGGGGCGTAGGAAGAATTGGAGGGAGCGATGGCGGACCCGACCGGATTCGAACCGGCGATCTCCAGCGTGACAGGCTGGCATGTTGGGCCGCTACACCACGGGTCCGCGACCGGTGGCGGATCATAGCAGGCGCCTCACGCACCCGCCAGCGCGCACCTCGAGCTGGGCCCCGCATCGGGCCCGCCGACGAGGGTTGCCGAACGGCCGTCGACAGCCCGGGAGCCGGACCCGCGCTATGCTCGCGGAGCCATGCCCCCGATCGATCTGCGCTCCGACACGGTCACCAGGCCCACCGACGAGATGCGCCGCGCGATGGCTGCAGCCGAGGTCGGCGACGACGTGTTCGGCGACGATCCGACCGTCAACGAGCTCGAGGCGCGCGCCGCCCGTCTGCTGGGCAAGGAGGCCGGGGTGTTCGTCGCCAGCGGCACGATGGGCAACCTGGTCTCGCTGATGGCGCACCTGCCGCGCGGCTACGAGGCGATCGCCGGAGCCTCGACCCACACCGTGATGGACGAGGCGGGCGGGCACGCGGTCGTGGTGGGCGCCACGGTGCGCCCCCTGCAGGAGCGGCCGGACGGCACGCTGGACCCGTCCGAGATCGCGGGGGCCTTCCGGGACCCGGAGGACCTCCACGAGCCGATCACCGGGCTGGTGGTGCTGGAGAACACGCATGCCCACTCGGGCGGCCGCCCGCTCAGCGTCGAGTACGTTCGCACCGTCGGCGCCATCGCCCACGAGCGGGGCGTGCCGTTGCACATCGATGGCGCCCGCTTCTTCAACGCCGTCGTCGCCCTCGGCACCACCCCGCGCGAGCTCGCGGCGTCGGCGGACTCGGTGACGTTCTGCCTGTCCAAGGGCCTGTCCGCCCCGGTCGGTTCCGTGGTGGTCGGCGGCCGGGAGTTCGTCGCTCGCGCCCGGCGTGCCCGGAAGCTGCTGGGCGGCGGGATGCGCCAGGTCGGAGTCCTGGCCGCCGCGGGCCTGGTGGCGCTGCAGGACGGTGAGGCCGGCATGATCGATCGCCTGGCCGAGGATCACGCCAACGCCCGGCGGCTGGCCGAGGGTCTCGCGGGCCTGGACGGGATCCGCTCACCGGGCGGGATCGCGCAGCCCGGCGCGGATGAGATGCTCGACCCGGCGCGAACCGTGACCAACTTCGTGCTGTTCCGCGTGGCACGGGATCGCGGAGCCTTCCTCGCCGCCCTCGAGGCACGCGGCGTCCTGATGGTCCCGTATGCCGACGGGCAGGTTCGGGCCGTGACCCATCATGGCATCGACGCGTCCGACATCACCCGCGTGCTCGCCTCCGTGGCGGATGTGCTGCGCGAGCTCCCGCGCGGCGCGGACAGCGCCCCGGCGGGCCGGCCGGCCCAGAGCGTCGCCTGAGCGCCGCTCGAGCGCCGCTTGCGCGCGGGCCAGCGTCACCAGCCCAGCAACGAGGAGCCGCCCCATGACGCGGCTGCCGGAGGACAGATGACCGAACACCTGCAGGGCGTGGATCTCCCGAGGCCGGCCCTCGGGCCGGATGCCGGGCCGCTCGACCAGCAGCTCTACGACCTCGTGGAGCAGCGGGTACGGCGGCTGCTGCACGACAACCCCGTGCTGGCGACGACCTTCGGCATCCACACCGAGGACCACCGGATGAGCGACGCGAGTCGCGAGGCGGTGCTGGCGGAGATCGCTGCCGAACGGGCGCACCTGGGTGCGGCCGAGGCGCTTGATCCCGACGGGCTGTCTCCGGCGGCCCGCTTCGAGCGGGACCTGGAGGTCCACAACCTTCGCCTCACGGTGTTCGAGGCCGACGAGGTCCGGCGCTGGGAACGACGCTCGATCGCGGCTTCCGAGGTCGGCGACGCGGTGTTCCTGCTGTTCGCCCGGGGGGCCGCGCCGCTCGCGGAGCGCCTGGAGCGGATCGCCGACCGCCTGGAGCAGACACCCGCGTTCCTCGAGGCGTCGAAGTCACGCGCGGTGGGCCGCCAGGTGGCGATCTGGCAACGGACGGAGGCACGCTACGCGGCCGATCTGCCGTCGCTGTTCGCCGAGGTTGCGGCCGCCGCGGACCGCGAGGCGGCGAGCGGGTCTCTGCCCTCGATCGAGCATCGCCGGCTGATCACGGCCATCGCTGGCGCGAACGCGGCGCTGGGTGCCTACGGCGGCTGGCTGACATCCACCCTCGCCGACGCCTCGGACGAGTGGCCCATGGGCGCCGAGCAGTACGACGAGCTCGTGCGCCTGCGGGCGTTCGGTGACCTCGATGCCGACGCGATCCTCCAGATCGGTTGGGACCAGCTGCGCTCCAACCTCGATGCCCGCCGGGCGGCAGCCCGGGCCATCGATCCCGAGGCCGACCTGCCGACGGTGCTGGACCGCCTGAAGTCCGACCACCCGGCAACGTTCGAGGAGGCGCTCGAGGGCTATCGCGACGCGATGCGCCGGGCCCGTGCGTACCTCCTGGAGCATGACCTGGTCACGATTCCGGACGACGAGACGATCGACGTCATCGCCACGCCCGAGTACCTCCGCAGCGTGATGCCCTTTGCCGCCTACTTTGCGCCGGCCCGTTTCGACGCCGACCAGCGGGGCATCTACATCGTCACGCCGGCCGTGGACAACGACCCCAACGCGATGCGCGAGCACTACCGCGCGTCGATCTCCAACACGAGCATCCACGAGGCGTACCCCGGACACCATCTCCAGCTCGCGGTCGCGTCCCGCCACCCGTCGATGACGCGGATGCTCACTGACGCCCCGGAGTTCGTCGAAGGCTGGGGCATGTACTCGGAACAGATGATGCGCGAACAGGGCTTCGACGCCGAGCCCGCCTTCCTGACGAGCATGTACACGGACGCGGTCTGGCGTGCCTGCCGGATCATCCTCGACATCCGGATGCACCGTGGCGAGCTCACGCCTGACGAAGCGACCGAGTTCATGGTCGAGCACACGGGGTTCGAGGTGGCCAACGCGCGGGCGGAGGTCCGGCGGTACACGTACACCCCCGGCTACCAGCTCAGCTACCTGCTGGGCAAGGTGCTGATCCTCGGCCTGCGCGAGGAGGAGCGACGCCGCCGCGGCCCCGACTTCTCGCTCAAGGCATTCCACGACACCCTGCTCCACAACGGCTCGCTGCCGATCAGCTTCCACCGTCGCCTGCTGCGGGCTGAGGGTTGACCCGGTTGGACGTGATCCCGGCGATCGACGTCGCGGGCGGACGATCGCGTGTCGTGTACTGGCCGGGGGCATCGGCCGGGGTGGGGGCGCCCACCGACCACCCCGACCGGATCGCCGAGCAGCTGGTCGCCCAGGGCGCGCGGATCCTCCACCTCGTGGACTTCGATGGCGCGCGGCGTGCCGCGCCCGTCAACCTCGAGGCCGTGGGGCTGGTCGCCGCCCGCGTCGCGGTCCCGCTCCAGCTCGCGGGCGGGCTGGAGGAGGCCGATCACGTCCGCCTTGCGTTTGCCGCCGGCGCGACGCGCGTGGTCCTGTCGGTCGCGATCGTCGAGCGCCCCGAGGTCCTCCGGGACTGCCTCTCGGTCGCCGGCGACTGGCTGGCCGTGGGTCTCGACCCCCGCCCGGACCGGATCGCCGCATTCCCCTGGCGGCGCAGCCGCCCGCCGACCCTGGACGGGCTGGTCGAGGAGCTGGTCGGCTTGGGCGTCCGGCGTCTCGTCCTGAGCCACGGTGGCGCGACCGCCGACCCCGAGCTCCTCGAAACCCTGGTCGGCCGCCATGACGCCGACATCCTGGTCGCGGGCGGTGTCGGCGATCTCGACGGCGTTCGGCGCCTGCGCGACGCCGGCGTCGCCGGAATCATCCTCGGTGAGGCGCTCCTCACCGGTGCCATCGACCTGCCCAGCGCCCTGGAGGCTGCCGCATGATCCTTCGCCGAACGCTCGGCCGCACGACCCAACGCCTGGCGATCGGCCGGGCGATCGCTGCCCTGGCCGTCCCGCTGCTGCTGGCCGCCTGCACGGGCGGCGCGGCGTCCAGCGTCGTGATCCCGACACCCGGGGGCGCCACCCCTGAACCCACGCCGGCTCCCAGCCAGTCCCAGTCCGCCTACCCGGCCGGCTGCCCGACCTCCCAGCCCGAGGCCCTGGGCCAGGACGATGTCCGCACCGTCACGATCTCCACGCCCAAGGGCGACATCGTGATCAAGGTCGAAGGCGCGCTGTCGCCCATCGCGGCCGGGAACTTCGTCGCGCTGGCCTCCTGCGGGTACTACGACGGCGTGGTGTTCCACCGGCTCGTCCCCGGCTTCGTCATCCAGGGCGGCGATGGCGAGTTCGGTCGGACGCCCAACATGTACCCGGACCTCGTCGGCAGCGGCGGCCCGCCGTACACCATCCAGGACGAGCCCGTGACGAGCACCTACGGGCGTGGCACCGTGGCCATGGCGCGCACGACCGCCCCCAACTCCGTGGGCTCGCAGTTCTTCATCGTCCTGGACGACGCCGCTGCACCGGCCCTGGCGCAATACAACACGTACCAGATCATCGGGTCGGTGACCGGCGGCATGGACGTCGTGGACGCCATCGCCGCGATGCCCAACAGCGGTGAACCTGCCAACGCGGCGATCGACCCGGTCCCGATGACCAGGGTCACCGTCGCCAACCCGTAACCTGTCACCCCACACCAGGAAGGAGCCTGCCCATGACTCGCGCCGTCATCGCCACCGAGATCGGCAACATCGAGGTCGACCTGTTCACGGAGGGCGCGCCCAAGGCCGCCGGCAACTTCGCCAAGCTGGCCCGGGACGGCTTCTACGACGACGTCATCTTCCACCGGGTGATCCCCGGCTTCGTGATCCAGGGTGGCGACGGCGAGCACGGCAAGAGGGCGTCGCTCAATCCCGGCCGCGTCGGGACCGGCGGACCGGGGTACAAGTTCGAGGACGAGCCGATCACCGGTGACTACTACCGGGGCACGCTGGCAATGGCGAACGCGGGTCCCAACACCAACGGGTCGCAGTTCTTCATCTGCCACCAGGACCTCACCGGCAAGCTGCCCAAGAACTACACGATCTTCGGCCAGGTGACGAAGGGCCTGGACGTCGTGGACCAGATCGCCAACGCCCCGCGCAACAGCCGCGACCTGCCGGACAGCCCGGTGGCGATGACCTCCGTGACGATCCTCGACGAGGGGTAGGCAGCCGGGGGCTCGGCGGCCCAGGGGCTCGGCGGCGTGCGGGCCCGTGACCCGCACTTCAACACTCCCTGCAGCTCCCTGCTCTCTGGGAGAGCACTGCAGCGGATATCGATCGTCGGCCCGCCCGCCAACCGCTGGATCGCTCGCCGGGAGAGCCGTCCAGCGGACGTCAGCGACCGGAACCGCTGGATCGCTCGCGGGGCGTTCCGCCGGGGCCGCCAACCGCTGGATCGCTCGCCGGGCGTCCCGCCGGGGCCGACAACCGCTGGATGGCTCGCCGGGCGTCCCGCCGGGGCCGCCAACCGCTGGATGGCTCGCCGGGCGAGCGGGCCGGGCCGAGCTCGCCGGGCCGAGCTCGCCGGGCGTTCCGCCGGGGCCGCGGCAGGCGAGCGCAGGGCGAGCCGCGGGCTCGTCACGGCGGGTCGCGACGGCCCGCGTCCTGCTCCGGTGACGCTCGCGAACGTTAAGAGTTTTTCACCCAACCCTGGGTGAAAACCCTTCCCTAATCCGCACCCGGCCGCTAGGATATCCGTGCTGCCAGTCAGCCAGCGCTGCCCCAGCATCAGGATCATGGGTAGGTAGGGTTAGGGTAGTCGGTTCAGCCGACGCGATAGATGATCTTGGCGCGCGGCAGAAGGTCCGCCCCCGGGCGGGCCCTTCACCGGGACAGCAACGGAGCGGCTCCTTCGGGAGCCGCTCCGACTCGTTAACGCGCTGAGGTACCGTCCTGTCGTGACTTCCGACGGCTCCGTCCCGCCGCCCGATGGCTCCGCCCCGACGCCCGCCACCCGAACCCCCGAGGTCCTGTGGTCCCCGCCCGAGGACGCTCGCGCTCGATCGCGCATGGGCCGGTACCTCGACTGGCTGGCAGACGGCAAGGGCGTTCATCTCGCTGACTACGACGCCGCCTGGCGCTGGTCGGTCGCGGAGCCGGGCGCGTTCTGGCAGTCGATCTGGGACCACTTCGGCGTCCGCTCCGTAACGCCCGCCGGACCTGCCCTGGCCGAGGCGCGGATGCCGGGCGCGCGGTGGTTCCCCGGCGCCGCCGTCAACTACGCCGAGCATCTGCTGGCGCTGCCCGGCCGTGCCCCGGCAGACATCGTGGTCCTGGGTCGATCGCAGACGCGTGACGCGACGGACCTCACCGCGGACGAGCTGCGCGACGCCGTGGCCCGCTGCCGCGCCGGCCTCGTCCGCCTCGGCGTGCGGCGGGGCGACCGCGTCGCGGCGTTCCTGCCCAACATCCCGGAGGCCCTCGTCGCGATGCTCGCCACCGCGTCGCTCGGGGCTTCGTGGTCTTCATGTGCGCCGGAGTTCGGGACCCGGGCGGTGGTGGACCGGTTCGCCCAGATCGAGCCGACCGTGCTCATCGCGGTCGACGGCTATCGCTACGGCGACCGGGAGATCGACCGGCGGCCCGAGGTCAACGAGATCCGGGCCGGCCTTCCGACGATCCGAGCGACGGTGATCGTCCCGTACCTGCGCGCGGAGCGAGATGCCGGCGATGCGATCACCGGCGGCGTGCCCTGGTCGTCGCTGCTTGCGGAGACCGCGCCCCTCGCCTTCGAACCCGTCCCGTTCGACCACCCGCTGTACGTCCTGTTCTCGTCGGGCACCACCGGGCTGCCCAAGCCCATCGTCCACGGCCACGGCGGGATCCTGCTCGAGCATCTCAAGGCGCTGGCCCTCCACACCGACCTCGGCCCTGGCGACCGGTTCTGCTGGTTCACCTCGACCGGCTGGATGATGTGGAACTACCTCGTGACCGGGCTCGCGGTCGGCTCGAGCATCGTGCTGTTCGACGGCAACCCGGGCTGGCCCGACCTGAACACGCTGTGGCGGCTTGCCGGGGAGACGGGCGCGACGTACCTCGGTGCCAGTGCCCCGTTCCTCATGGCCTGTCGGGGGGCCGGGCTCGTCCCGGCCGCCAACCACGACCTGTCGGCGCTTCGCGGGGTCGGGTCCACCGGCGCCCCGCTGCCGGCTGCCGGGTACCGCTGGGTGGCGGACGCGGTTTCGGACCGCATCCCGCTGGGCTCGCTGAGTGGTGGCACGGACCTGTGCACCGGGTTCCTGGGGCCTTCGCCGCTGGTGCCCGTGTGGGCCGGCGAGATCAGCTGCCGGATGCTGGGCGCCAAGGTCGAGGCGTTCGATGCCTCGGGACGATCGCTCGTCGGCACCCAGGGCGAGCTCGTGATCACGACACCGATGCCCTCGATGCCGGTCGGCCTGTGGGGCGACGCCGATGGGTCCCGGATGCGGTCCGCGTGGTTCGAGCCGTGGCCCGGCGTGTGGCGCCACGGTGACTGGCTGACGATCACGGATCGCGGCTCGTGCGTGATCACCGGCCGCAGTGACGCGACGCTCAATCGGGGTGGGGTCCGACTGGGCACCGCCGAGCTGTACGCCGTGGTGGAGGCGATGCCCGAGGTCGCCGACTCGCTGGTCATCCATCTCGAGGACGACGCCGGCGGGCCGGGCGAGCTGCTGCTGTTCGTGGCCGTCCGGGACCACGCGGCGCTCGATGACGGCCTTCGGACTCGGATCCGGGCCGCGCTGCGCGAGAGCCTGTCGCCCCGCCACGTCCCGGATGCCATCATCGAGGTCCCCGCTGTGCCGCGCACGCTCTCGGGCAAGAAGCTGGAGGTGCCGGTCAAGCGGATCCTCCAGGGTCGGCTTGCGGACGAGGTCGCCTCGAAGGACGCGCTGGCCGATCCCGCGTCGCTCGCACCGTTCGAGGCGATGTCGGCGGAACGAGGGAGCCGGACAGCTAGCCGCTGAGGATCGCCACGGCGCGGACCGGGAACGTTCCGGTTCCCCGGATCGGGGCCGGGATCGCGCTGAACCGGGCGCCGGACGCGGGCACCGCGCCCAGGTTCGTGAGGTGCTCGACGATCGGGATCCCCGCACGCAGCAGGCCCGAGTGCGCGGGCCGGCTGGAGTCTGCCGTGTCGTCGATGTTGAGCGAGTCGATGCCGACGAGCGCGGCACCGGCCTCGACCAGGAGATCCACCGCCGAGCGGGTCAGGTACGGGTTGTCGCGGAAGTAGGCGTCGGTCCGCCAGAACCGGTCGAACCCGGTGTGGACAAGGACCGCTCGACCGGTGACCTCCACGTCGCCGAACGCCGGCGCGTCGATCGCCCGGTCGCGGATCGCGGTCACGTCCACGCGAACCGCCGGCAGGTCAACCAGCCGCTCCAGTGGGAGCCCGGCGAGATCGATCCCGTCCGCGAACCGATGGAAGGGGCTGTCGAGGTACGTCCCGGTATTGCCGCACAGCGTGATGAGGTCGATCTGGAACGACACGCCGGGCGCATAGGTGCCCTCGCTGGCGGCCCGGTCCAGGATCCCGTGGACCGCGGGCGCCGGGAGCCCCGGGTAGGTCACCATCCCGGCCTCGATCGGATGGCTGAGGTCGACCAGGGTCCGCCGCTGTCCGGGTTCGGGCTCCATGCGCATGCCCGCGACCGTACACCGGCGGACCTCGCTGTCAATCCCGGCCGACGGAGCGATTCGGCAATGCCCCCGGCGGTGGTGCTACCGTCTGGGCGCACTCCGGAGACCACCGAGCGAGCCCAGCACCCGAGCCCCCGGCGAGCGACCATCAGTCCGGCCGATCCCCAGCGTGCGGCGACAGCCGGCCGATCTGCACGCGGGAGGCACTGCAACGGCCGCCTCGGCCCTCCATCCGGGTCACGACCCGGAGCCCGATCTCGCCGTGCCTCCGCGCGGCTCCCGGGTCGAGCTCGCCCTCCTGGGGCTGCTGGCCGCGCTGGCGATGATCGTCCGGCTGCTCCCGGTCCTGCGCGGTGGCGGCCTGTACGGCGTGTTCACGTACGACGACGGCGTGTATTTCGGTGCGGCCCTCGCCCTGGTCCACGGCCGGATCCCGTATCGCGACTTCCTGCTCCTTCATCCGCCCGGCATCCTCTACATCCTGGCGCCGATCGCGGCCCTGGGGTCCGCGCTGGGCGACGCCGGCGCGTTTGCCGTCGCGCGGCTGGCGTTCATGGCCCTGGGAGCGGCCAACGCGATGCTGGTGGCGCTCGTCGCCCGACCGCTCGGGCGTCGGGCGGCCCTGCTTGCGGGCGCGATGTACGTCGTGTGGGAGGTGGCGGCCAACGTCGAGCGCACCACGTGGCTGATCGCGCCCCAGAACACGCTCCTGCTGCTCGCCCTGCTGGTCCTCGCTCGCTCCAGGCGAACGGCCACGGGTCTGGCGCCGAGCACGAGGCGCAGTGCGCTGGCCGGCGGCCTGCTGGGCCTCAGCCTGGGCACCCAGCTGTGGGGCGTGGTGACGATCGCGGTCGTGCTCGCGTGGCTGATCCCGACCACCCGACGCCAGGCGGGAGGCTGGCGTCGCCCGGTGGTCGCCTACCTCGTGGCCGCAGGCCTGGCCGTGGGCATCGTGTGGCTCCCGTTCCTGCTCACCTCGGGCGGCGAGATGATCCGGTACGTGGTGGTCGACCAGCTGGGCAGGCCGCCGATGCGCGGGTCCGTCGGCGCGCGCCTCAGGGCGATGGAGGGCGTGCCGGACGCCGGCGCCGTGGGACGCATCATCCCGGGCATCGTCGTCGAGCTCGCATTCCTGGCCGCCGCGGTCACCGTGGGCTGGGCGGCGTGGCGGCGCCCGGCGATCCGGCTATGGGCAACGCTGCTTGCGGCCCAGGCCGCCGTGCTGCTCGTCGTGCCGCCGTTCGTCCATTACGCCGGCTGGCTGGCGCCGGCGGGCGCCCTTGCCATCGGAGGGGCGACGGACACCATCTTCGGACGGCTGCGACCGGGCGGAAGACCGTCGCGCGTCCTCGGCGCGGCATATGCGCTCCTGCTGGTGCTGCTGCTGGCGATCTCGGTGGGGCACTCCGTGGGCAAGCACCTGGCGGTCGCCCGCCTCGAGCCCCTGCTGGCCGGTGCCCGGTGCGTGACGGCGGACTCACCGGTGCTCCTGATCGAAACAGGGGCCATCGGCCGCGACCTCCATGCCGGGTGCCCGCTCAAGCTCGACCCCACGGGAACCTCCTATGACACCGATCATGGCAGCCACGCCACTCGTCGCAATCGCACCGAGTACCAGCTGGCGATGGCCGAGTACTACGGCGGCAGCGACGCGGCCCTGTTCATCCGCCTCCCGGGTGACGCGCTGCGCGCCGATACCTGGGCGAGCATCGGCCGCCGACTGCCGGTCGCTACTGTCGTCGGGCCGGTCACGGTGCTCGCCCGTTCGGGTCCGTAGGCCCATCGGGCCCGATCGGCTCACTGCTCGGGTGTGCGGCTCACCTCCGCGCCACCCGACGATTGCACGTCGAGCACAGGATCCCCGCGAACCGCAAGGTGGGCACCACCCGACGCGGTTCCGGAGACCTGACCAGTTGCGCTCGCGGTTGCCGTCGCGCCCCCGGCCAGCTTGACGCTCACGGTTGCGGCGGCGAGATCGCCCAGGTCGGCAATCGAGCCGCCGTCCGCCGTGAGCGTCACCGAGGAAGCGCTTCCCGACGCGGTCAGGTGCGCTCCACCCTTGACGTCGAGCTCGAGCGCGTCGGCCTGGAGTTGGCTGACCTGCGCCTGGGCGCCGCCGCTCATCGAGATCGCCTCGAGGCTGGGCGTCGACACCGTGACGGTGACGGGTTGCGACGACGTGAAGTCATCGGAGGCCCCGACCTTGAGCGTGTTCCCGCTGACAACCGTGGCGACCGCCGGCAGGACGTTCGCCTGGGCGCTCACCTGGAGGGGCCCTGCGGGGCCGATGGTCAGCACCACGAGGATGCCCGAGCCGACCTCGAGCCGCGTGAACGGCCCCGGGTCGCGGGTCTCGTTGGTAACCGGTCCCTGCCCCTGGATGCAAGCGGCCAGCAGAACCGGCAGCACGAGCAGGGCTCCCAGCAACCCGCGGCGGGCGCGATCGATCGACGTCATGGCTACATGTCCTCCCGGTTGAAGATCCATAGGCCGACCGCCGCCGCAACGAGCAGGGTGAGCGCCCAGCTCGCGACCGCGGCCCCATTGACGGGTTCTCCGATCGCGACCGCGGCGGCGACCGCGCCGATCGAGCTCGGCCACAGCTCGGCGAGGGATGGCAGGAACGAAACGAGGATGTACGGAGCGAAGGCAACCGCCATGGCGATGGCGGCGATGCCGGCCTGGCTGTTGAGCCGGGTCGCAAGGGCCAGGTTGAACGCGACGAAGAACGCCGGCAGGGCGATGAGTACTCCCCCGTACCGGGCCACGGCGGCGATGTCGGGCACGCTGCCGTAGGACAGGGTCGCGAGCAGCGCCATCCAGGTCAGCGGCAGCGCGACCGCGAACACGCCCAGCATGAGCACGGCCGCGGTCCACTTCGCGAGCAGCACGGATGTGCGGGAGATAGGCTTGGACAGCGTCCACGCCAGGGTCCCCGTCTCTCGCTCGTGGACAAGCATCCCGATGCTGGCGAAGATGCCGGCCATCATGACCCACTGGTCGATCTTCGAATTGAAGACGTTCAACGTCGGGTCCAGCATGCCGGGGGCGGGGATGCCACCGGCCGCCTGGTCGATGCGAGTGGACAGGGTGCCGATGGTGCCAATGGCAGCCACGGCGAGGAAGGTCACGAGCGCGGCGCGTCGCCGCCACCACTCCGTGAGCTCCTTGCGCAGGAAGGGCCGAAACCCATGCAGGCTGGGATGGATGGCGGTCATGCTGCACGCTCCTGGTTGACGATTCGGAGGAAGACCGCTTCGAGGTCCACGGCTTCCTGCTGGTTGGTGGCGACGATCAACCCGCGGTCGGCCGCGAAGCGCATCACCGCGCTCTGCACGGCCGCCATGCGGCCTTCGTCGATCGTGAGGTCGTAGCTCCGCTGGTCACCGCTTCGTCCAGTTGCGCTCACGCGGGTCACCCCCGCGAGGGCAGTGAGCCCGGCGGCTGTCTCGTCGGTGGCGCCGAGCAGGGCGACATGGATCGTCCCGGCCGCGGCCCGGCGCATGAGATCCTCCGTCGGCGCGTTGACCACGAGACGCCCATGATCGAGGATCGCGACCCGGTCGCTGACCCGCTGGACGTCGTCGAGGATGTGCGTCGAGTAGAAGACCGTCTTCTCACCCCGGAGCTGCTTGAGCAGGGCCAGGACGTCATGTCGTCCGAGCGGGTCCAGCGCCGCGGCGGGCTCGTCGAGTAACACCACGGCCGGGTCGCCGGCGAGCGCCTGGGCGATGCCCAGCCGCTGGCGCATGCCACCCGAGTACTGGCTGGTGGGGCGGTCCGCCGCGTCGCCCAGGCCGACCAGCTCCAGGAGCTCGTCGATGCTCCGCCCGCCGCGGCGACCGGGAAAGAACGTCGAGACGTACTGCAGGGTCTGGCGCCCCGACATCCAGCCGTAGAAGCGAGGCTCCTGCGCCAGGTAGCCGATCTGGGCGCGATGGGTGCCCTGCACGCCGACGGGCACGCCGTTGACGGATGCGCTCCCGGAGGTGGCCCGGGCGAGCCCGGCCAGGATCTTGAGCGCGGTGGTCTTGCCGGCCCCGTTGGGCCCGAGGAAGCCGAAGATCGAGCCCGACGGAACGTCCAGGGACAGGTCGCTCAGGGCGGCGACGCTGCCGTAGCGCTTGGTCAGGCTCTCG
The DNA here is from genome assembly GCA_963732805.1 of uncultured Chloroflexia bacterium. GTDB lineage: Bacteria > Chloroflexota > Limnocylindria > Limnocylindrales > CSP1-4 > CAIXZV01. The sequence continues at coordinate 18,435 of CAVTAW010000001.1, read as the reverse complement.
GTGGTGATGGCCGATGTCATGCGCGTTCCTCCACAGTGGGGACGCCTCACCTCGTCGGAGGCCAGGGCGATGACCCGGAGCGTGAGCCACCAGCGGGCGCCAGCCATCGGAGGCGCCCCGACAAGCGCCTTGGGGCTGTCCCTACAGATCCGCGGGCACGGGCGCTAGGCGGAGATGGCGCCCGGGATGGCCCACGACGGGTCGGGGGCGACCACGCGGTTGGCCGTCTGGCTACGCCCGGCAGCGAGCCATGCGAAGAACGCGGCTCTGCGCCGACTGACGATCCGGGCGTCCTTGCAGGTGCAGCCCTGGGCGAGGCATCCACCGGGGCGAGTGGTGGTGTCGACCGGGGTGACGGTCGTCTCGATCGGCTCGTTCATCGTCGGGCTCCCTTCCGCGCCGCCAGATGGTTCGCGGCGCGATCTCGGTGTCGAAGCGTGCGCGGCTGGCGCGGTCCAGCTCATCGGGGCGTGCCCGTGATTCGCGGCCGGGTGATCCCGGTGAGTCGATTGGGGCTGCCCGGTGGTCGTCAACCTCGATGCACCACGACTGGGGCTAGCCCCAAGCCAGGAGGCTGGCCGGCCCTGATGCCCGGCAGCCCGCCCGGGCCGACGCTGTCCCCCACCAACCCGGCCACCCCTCAACGCACGACAAGGGAGCGTCCCATGCAGCTGCTGAGAAACCTCGCCCGGCGCCGGTTGCGCACGGGCCTGACCATCACCGGCATCACGATCGGCATCTGGGCCCTCGTGGTGTTCAGCGCGATGGCCAACAAGGTCGACGCGCTGGTCGGCGGCGGTAGCGCCTACTACGCGAACAAGATCGTGGTCACCGTCGGCGGCTTCGGTGGCCTCGGCGGCCAGCCGCTGCCGCTCGACGCGATCGACGACGTGCAGGCCATCGACGGCGTCGACGTGGTCGTTCCGGCGAGCACCGGGCTGGCGGCCGAGCTGGGCGCGGTCACCTTCGGTCCGCCCGACCAGGTGTTCGCGGCGCCGGCCGGAGCCGACCAGGGCCGCGAGACGTTCAACCCGCCGCTCGTGGCCGGCCGCCGGCTGACGGCCGACGACGAGGGCACCGACGTCGCCCTGCTCGGCTCGTCGATCGCCGAGAAGCGACACGTCAGCGTCGGCGACACGATCACCCTCCACGGCCGACCGTTCGAGGTCGTCGGGGTCCTGGAGCCCACGCTGTCGACCCCCGACGTGACGGTCACGGTTCCGTTCACCACCGGCCAGCAGCTCGCCCACGAGGACCTGCCCCAGGTCCTGCGCGACAAGGTTCGGGCCGAGGACCTCGCCAGCGAGTTCATCGTGTACCCGGCGCCGGATGCCGACGAACAGGCCATCGCGGATGCCATCGAGGCCCGCCTGCCCGACGTCACCGCGATGACGGGCAGCGCCTACAACGCCTCGGTCGGCAGCTCCGTCTCGATCTTCAACTCGATCATCGTGGGCATCGGCCTCGTCAGCCTGATCGTCGGCGGCCTGTCGGTCATCAACACGATGGCGATGTCGGTCGCCGAGCGCACGCGCGAGATCGGGATCAAGCGGGCGATCGGCGCCAGCCGGCGCCGGATCATCCGCGAGCTGATGGTCGAGGCCGGCGTGATCGGCGCCATCGGCGGCGATCCTCGGCGTCACGTTCGGCGCCCTGGTCGTCGTCCTCGTCAACGAGCTGACCCGCTCATCCGGCACGGTGCTGTTCCAGATGACGCTCGGGAACGGCGGCCTTCGCCTTCACCTTCTCCACGGTCCTCGGCGTGATCGCCGGGATCGTCCCCGCCTGGAGCGCGGCCCGGCTCGACCCGGTCAGCGCTCTCCGCTACGAATAGGAGCCCGTGCGATGACCATGCTCGAAGCGCATGACCTGCGCAAGACCTACCGCCTTTCGAAGACGAAACGTCGTCGAGGCCCTGCGCGGCGTCGACGTGACGATCGAGGACGGCGAGATGGTCGCGATCATGGGCCCGTCCGGGTCCGGGCAAGTCCACCCTGATGCACGTCCTCGGCCTGCTCCACGCGCCGGACCGCGACGACGGGCCGGCACCCGAGCTGCGGTTCGACGGACGATCGATGACCGGCCTCTCGGACGCCGAGCGGACCCGAGTCCGGGCGACCGAGATGGGCTTCGTGTTCCAGTCGTTCAACCTGGTCCCGACGCTGTCGGCGATCGAGAACGTGATGCTCGCCGCGGAGTACGCCGGCACACCCCGGGCGGTGGCCCGGCCGGCGGCGCTCGAGGCGCTCGGCCTGGTGGGTCTCGCCGACCGGGCAGACCACCGGCCGTCCGAGCTGTCGGGTGGCGAGCAGCAGCGGGTCGCGATCGCGCGTGCGCTGATCAACCGGCCCAAGCTGGTCCTCGGCGACGAGCCCACCGGCAACCTCGACAGCGCGCCGCACCGAGCGAGGTGCTGGCCTGCTCCGCCGGCTCAACCGCGAGGCGGGGCAGACCTTCGTGATCGTGACCCACGATCCGCGGGTGGGCGACGCCTGCGACCGGATCATCCGGATGCAGGACGGACACATGCTCGAGCGACGGCTTCGCGGAGTCCGCGGTCGCAGCCTGACACGTCGCACGCTCGAACGGCGGCACCTGTGTTGCGGGTGCCGCCGTTCCGCGGTCAGCGCTGCCGGCTGATCCGCTCCGCGAGCGTGGCGAGCATCGCCATCGCGGCCTCCGGGCGCTCCTGGAGGATCGAGCGCAGCGCCATGCCGTCGATCACCAGGCCCCGAACGTCCAAGTTGTCCGCGATCACCGTCGCCGCTCTCGGCCGATCGGTGAGGACCGCGAGCTCACCGATGTGATCGCCCGTGGCGTAGGTCCGGATGAACGTCTCGTTCGCACCCTCGCCGTGGACGACCCGGACCCGGCCCTCGACGATCACGATCAGCTCGTCGCCCGGGTCACCCTCGCGAACCACGACCTCGCCCGCCGGGTAGAGCCGTTCCAGGGCGGTCGAGGCGAGCCGCTGGAGATCTTCGGGTCCCAGCTGGCCGAACAGCGGCACACGCCGCAGGAACAGCATCCTGTCGATCTCGCCCAGGGTCCGCGCAGTGTTCGGCATCGGTGGACCACCATCGTGCAGCAGGCCCGCAAGGGCGACTTCGGCGATCGCGCTCGCCCGACGCTCCGCCTCGCTCATGAGCCGCGACCAGTCGCGCCGGATCCGTTGTGCGCTCGACCTGAGCGCCAACGCTCGCACCCATGGATCCGCGTCTGCCCACAGCGTCTCCAGGGTCGACGCGGGAGGACTGGAACCGGGCTCGACATCGGCCTCGATCAGCCGTACGACCGACCCCGCGAGCTGCCGGTCGCCGAGCGCGTCGAGCGCCTCGAGCGCCTGACCCCGCACGTCCGGGTCCCGGGAGCGCAGCGAGCGCCGGATTGCGCCGGTCGCCTCGGGCGCCCCAAGGACACCCATCGCGGCCAGCAGGCGGTCCTCGACCTCCCGCTCACGGCGGGCCAGGACGAACGCCAGGAATCCCAGCGCGGGGATCGCGGCGTCCGTGTCCTCGCCGCCCGCCAGCGCGGAGACGGCGGCCGCGTCACGGCGGAGCTCGACGGCGCGCTCGATCTCCTTCAGCGCCCACTCGCGGATCGCCCCGGCAACCCCGGCATCGCCCCCCGTGAGTGCCGCAAGCGCGGCGGCCTGGGCGCGTCCCGAGCCGGAATCGAGCATGGCGACAATCAACGGATGGGCATGGGGCCGGCCGGCGAGGACAGCGGACGCCGCCCGGCGAACGGGTGGCGCGTCATCGTCGAGGCAGGCGAGGATCATCGGCAGGCCGCGGTCGTGCTCGTCGATCGCGGCCATCGCCTCGACGGCCGCGGCGCGGATCGCCGGAGCCGGATCGGCCATGGCGACCAGCACATCGGGCTCGGCATCCGCTGCGCCAAGGCGCCCCACGGCGTCAAGCCCGGCCAGGCGCGCCTCAACGTCCCGGTCCGCGAGCAGCCGGTGGACGATCGCATGCGCCGCAGGTGGGTCGATCCCGGCCGCGAGGGCGACCGCCAGCTCGGCGCGAACACGGGGGCTGGGATCGTCCGTGAGCCTGGACTCGGCGCTCGCGAGGATGCCGCCGCCGCCACGACCGGTGTGCCGCTCGAGTGAGGCGCAGGTGCGAACCGCCGCGATTCGGACAGCCGGGTCCGGATCCTCCAGGGCAACCTCGACGTCGGCGAGAACATCGACGCTCCCGATCCGTTCGAGCGCGGCCAGGGCCGCCGCGCGCACGTCGGCATCCGGGTCGCGCAGGCCGGCGACCAGCGGTCCCTGGGACTGGCGATCGGCCAGGCGCCCCAGCAGCTCTGCCGCCAGGCGCCGGGTGCCGGCCTCGGGCGCCCGGAGCGCACCGCGGAGCTCCGCGAGCACCTGCGGCTCCCGACTCAGCGAGGCAAGCCCCGGGCCACCCTCCAGGACCTGCTCGCCGAGGCCCGCCCGAAGGCTCGCGAGCAGCTCCACGCCGTAGCGACGGCGGATGCCCAGCACCAGCCAGGTGCAGACGAGGGCGGCGAGGAACCCGACGATGAACACCTGGCTGGGCGCCAGCACCGCGGCCGCGACGAGCAGCAGGATCCCGGCCAGCGTCGTCCCGACCTGCCCCGGAACACCATCGGCGAACGCCAGCACCTGCGCCCGGCGCTCCTGCGGGACGACGTTGAACAGCGCGCTCCAGGCAGGGTTGGAGATGCCGCGCTGCGTGGTCTCCTGGGCGAACCGCACGGCGATCGCCGTCGGCACGGTGAACACGACCAGCCACAGCCCGAAGCCACCGAGATAGACGAGCGGGAGCAGCAGCGCGGCGGCGGCCACCCCGAACCGCACGAACACGCGGTTCGCGAACCCCAGCGACACCACGAACGCGGCGATCGTCACGCCGGCCGAGACAAGCCCCAGCGTCGTGGCGAGGTCGACCTCGTTGGGGTAGGCGGCGTCGAGGGCCTGCAGGTAGGGGAACTGGACGGCCGCGTACAGCACCGCGAACAACAGGTACGACGCGGCCAGGAGGCGCATCAGCGGCGACCGGCGCGTGTAGTCGAAACCCGCCCTGAGCTCGACTGAAGGCGATCCCCGCAGCTTCGCCGGACGGGGCCGGCCGAAGCGCCCGAGGAGGACCGCCGTCAGCGCCGCCGCGCCGACCAGGACCACCGCGGCAGCGACCAGCAGGTTCTCGGTGGTGATCAGCCGGGCCAGCGGCCCTGCCAGCAGCGTGCCGGCCAGCGCTCCCACGATCGCGGCGCTGGTCGCGAGCGGGAACAGCCGCTTGGCCTGCCGGGCCGTGAGCACCATGCCGGCGATGCTCCACACCAGCGTGAGCAGGGTCACGTTAATCGTCTGGACGCTGAGCCACACGACCGGCAGGGCGAGGGCGAGCCCGCTGAGCATCGCCAGCCGTTCGAGCAGCAGCACGGCGGCGCAGCCGGCCAGCAGGCCCGGCAGGAAGCGCTGCGGCGCCAGCGTGCCGACGGCCGCCCCGTAGGCCAGGGCAACGAGCAGGCTGACCAGGCCGAGGATCACGTACATCACCGGCAGGGCGTCCGCCCCGTACCGGTTCACGAACAGGGCGTTCCCGGCGATGTCGCCCAGCCCGCGGGCCGCCTCGATGGTCGCGAACAGCGCCGCCACCAGCGCCACCAGCCGCCCTTCGCCGGACCGGATCGAGAGGAACGCGCGGAGGCGGCTCACGGCGCGTGGAGCCGCTCGCCCAGGATGTGCACCAGGTACTCGTAGACGTCGAAGGCATTCATTGCGGCGCCCCGCGCCGCATCATCCGCGTGCTCCGGTGCCGTGAGGGTCCGCGCCACATCGGACGGCGCCATCGGCATGCTCGGGAGGAGCTGCTCGGGAAACGCGGGAGGACGAAGACCATGGCGACTGCTGATGGCCTCGTAGGCCGCGTAGACGGTTGTCGCCTCCGCCACCCTGCCGTCGGCCAGCAGGAAGATCGCGAGCTGACGAATGGAGATGACCGCGGACGAGAGATCGGCCATGGCGAGGTATGACCCCAGCGAACGCGTGCCCCATCGCAGCGACCCGGCGCCGTCCCCGAGGCCGAGCGAGACCCATGCCATCAGGCCCGCGGCGAGGCTCTCGTAGTACGGGTCATCGAGCTCCCGGAACCGGGAGATCTGCTCGAACGCCAGGTCGCGCGCTCGCTCCAGCTCCCCCTGTCGCGCCAGCGCCTGCAGCCGCGTCCACTCGAGGCGCGCGATGCCGCGGTCATCGCCCAGCCGACGATAGGCCGCCGCTGCCTCGTCCTGCAGGGTCGAGAGCTCCCCGGGATCGCCCGACAGGTAGGTCCGCGTGTGGAGCAGGTTGAACAGGGCATCGGCCTCCCCAGCCGTGTCCCCGATCTGCCTGGCGGTCGCGAGCTCATCCACATACCGGCGATCCGCCGCTCGCGCTTCGGAAGCCCACCACGCCAGACCGCCCGCGGCCTCGAGTGCCCGTACGCGTGCGACGGTCGGCGCCTGCGAGCCGGGCATCGCCAGGATCTCGTCCATGATCACGCGGCCTTCGTCGACGTGACCCCGGAGCTGCCAGAAGCGCCACTGGGCAGCGCCGAGGCGCATCGCGAGATCGGCTTCGCCGGCGGCGATCGCCCAGCGAACGGCGCCTCGCAGGTTGTCGATCTCGATGTCCAGCCGGTCAAGCCAGGCGAGCTGGGTCCGGCCCGGCAGGTTCGGAGCGGCGGCCTCCGCGAGCGCGAGATAGGCGAGGGCATGCCGGCGCCTGACCGCGGCCTCTTCAATGCCCGCGGCCAGCCGGTCGGCGGCGAACATCCGGATCGTGTCGAGCAGCCGGAAGCGGGGACCGTCGGGACCGGCGCCAGGATGGACCAGGCTCTGGTCGACAAGGGTCGACAGGCCATCGAGCAGATCGCGGCCGGGCGCCACGGCATGCCCTGCCACGACGTCGGCCTCCTCGAGGCGAAAGCCGCCGGCGAACACGGAGAGCCTCGCGAGGAGGTCCTGCGCCGGCGCCTCGAGCAGATCGAAGCTCCAGGCGATCGCGCGCTCGAGGCTCTGCTGCCGCTCGGGCACGTCCCGAGCGCCCACCCCGGGCAGGTCGAGCCTCGATGCCAGCCGTGCGGCGATCGCCTGCGGCGGCAGCAGGGCGATCCGGGATGCCGCCAGCTCGATCCCCAGCGGCAGCCCGTCGAGGCGGCGACAGATGTCGACCACGGCCTCGACGTCGGTCGCGGTCAGCTCGTAGGCCGGACGGACCCGTCGCGCCCGCTCGACGAACAGGCGTACCGCCGGGCTTGATTGCGCGGCGTCCGGGGCTCCGAGGGGTCCGGGCAGCGACAGCGGCTCGACGGCGAACTCCTGTTCCGACGACAGGTGGAGCGGAGCTCGACTGGTGACGATGACCTTGAGACCATCGGTTGCCGCAAGGAGGTCCCCGACCAGCAGAGCCGCCGGCAACAGGTGCTCGAAGTTGTCGAGGACGAGCAGCACCGACCGATCGGCCAGGAACTCGACCAGCTGGTCACGCACGCTGCCTCCACGAACCGCGACGAACCCCAGCGTCGCGGCGATCGTGGGCTCGACGAGCGACGCGTCCGTGATCCCATCGAGCCCGATCCACCAGGCGCCGTTCGCGAACGCGTCGGCGTGGCGACGCGCGAGCTCCTGCGCAAGGCTTGTCTTGCCGGTCCCGCCCGGTCCGGTGAGCGTGAGCAGGCGACTCGAGGCGAGCAGCCGGCCAAGCTCGTCGAGCTCGCCATCACGACCGATGAAGCTGGTCAACCGCTGCGGCAGGTGCCGGACGCCGCCCGCCAACGTCCTGGGCGGCGGGAACGCGGACGGCAACCCCTCGACCCGGAGCTGGTACAGGTGCTCTGCCTGGGCGATGTCGCGCAGCGTGTGCTCACCCAGGTCAACGAGCCCGAGGTCGCCCGGCAGGGAGCCTTCGGCGAGCGACCGGGTCGTCTCCGACACCAGGACCTGCCCGCCGTGAGCCGCGGCGGCGATCCGGGCTGCCCGGTGGACGTCGAGACCGACGTAGTCGTCGCCACCCAGCAGGCCGACGCCCGTATGCACGCCCATCCGAACGCGCACGTCGGCGTCGCCCGACCAGCGGGCAGCCGCGAGGCCGCGCTGCGCATCCGCTGCCGCCCGGAGCGCGGATGGCGCGTCGGCGAACATCACGAGGAACGAGTCACCCTGCGTTCCCCGCTCAGTTCCGCCCTGGGCGGCAAACGCGGCACGCAGGATCTTGTTGTGGTGCTCGAGGATCTCCCGGAAGATCGTCGGCCCGAGCGCCGACACGAGCCGGGTCGACCCGACCATGTCGGAGAACAGGAACGTGATGGTCCCCGTGGGGAGGACGCGCTCGGCCATCAGCCGGAGGATACGGCCCCCTCGTCACACGCCGGAAGGGCTGCGGTCAGCTTCCCCCTTCGCGGATCAGCTCCCTCCTTCGTGGACGTGCTCCACGAGACCCAGCCGGTACGCGACCGCCGCGGCCTCGCCGCGGCTCGTCACGCCCAGCTTGCCCAGGATGTTGGACACGTGCACCCCGGCCGTGTTCTGGCTGATGAACAGCGCCTCGGCGACCTGGCGGTTCGTGCGACCGAGCGCAAGCAGGGCAAGCACCTCGCGCTCGCGGGCCGTCAGCCCCAGGTCCGCGGCCGGATCCGGCGCGCCAGGCGCATGGGACGACGCGGGTTCGGGGGCGTCCTCGTCCTCGCCGAGGACCAGCCTGGCCCGCGCCGCGAGCGAGGTCACCTCCTGCGCCAGGGGCTTCGCACCGAGGCCATGTGCGATGTCCAACGCGCGCCGCAGCGCGAAGGCAGCCAGCTGCCGATCGCCGCGGACAGCCAACCGGGCTTCCGCCTCCCGCCAGCGCGCGTACGCGCTCGAGTACGGGAGCCCAAGACGCTGCCAGGCCTCGGCGGCGGCAACCCAGGCGTCTGGATCGGGCTGCCGGTGCAGACGCGACGATTCGGCCTCGCAGAGCAGGAGCCAGGCACCCGATGCCGGCGCGAACGCCGGCCGCGTCTCGACCACGCTGGCGTGCCGCTGCCGGATGCCGGCCAACAGGGCGTCCCCGGCATCGCGGGCCCGCTGCTCAGCATCGCCGGACCGGTGCATGACGGCCAGATCCGCAGCGTCGGCGGCGGCCCGCAGACCGAGGGCATAGAGCTCGCCGATCCTGACCTCCGGTGTGAAGCTCATCGTCGCCACCGCGGCCACGAGCCGGTCCAGGGCTTCGTCCGGCCGCCCCTGCCACAGCGCGAGCTCCGCGAGACTTGCCTGCACCGGGTTGACGAACTGGATGTCCGCGGCCCGTTCGGCGAGCGACGCCAGCGGCTTGAGACGTTCGGCTGCCTCGTCGAACCGGCCCCGGGCAACCGCGAGGCGCGCCAGCAGCTCCTGCTCCAGGATGGCGTTGATGCCAATCGATCCCACCAGCTCCGCGCGGCGCGCGGCTCGCTCGGCGTCGTCCCAGCGTCCCAGGCGGAACAGGTAGTCGGCCTTGCCGCACAGCAGGTGGGCCCCGAAGAACCGGATGAGGCCCAACCGCTCGGAGACCACGATGCCGGTGTCGGCGGCCCTGACGGCCTCCTCCAGGCGGCCACTCACGTCGAGCAGCCAGGCGAGGTTCGCGTGTGCCCGCCCGATGTCATCGACGATGCCCACCTCGTCGGCGATCTCGAGCGCGACCTGCAGGTCCTCCAGCCCGCCCTCGACGTCGCCGGCCATGCCCCGGTCCATCCCCCGGGTGTTGCGGGCGTGGCCCTCGATGTCCCGCGCGTCGACCGCCCGGGCGACGGCCAGCGCCTCCTCGGCCAGGATGCGGGACTCCGCGTACCGAGCACCCAGGGTGAGGATCTGCGCGAGCCCCGCGAGGGCGCGAGCCCGGGCGTCGGACGGTGGATCCGCCGGGATCAGGCGCATCGCGGTCTGGTAGGCATGGTTCGCAAGCTCGCCCTGGCCGGCGATCCAGGCGTACCGCCCGAGTCGCTCGTGAAGCAGGCCGCTGCGGATCGGATCGCGCGCTTCGTCGAGGAGCCGGATCGCGGTCTGGATGTGCGCCACCGCGCGCGCGGGCTCATGGAAGCGGGCAACTCCGGCGAGGATGGACAAGAGCTCGACGCGGTCGCGTCCGGCTCGTGCCTCCGCGTCCGGGACCTGGTCCCAGAGGGCGACGGCCCGCTCGTAGTGGATCACCGCCTCCGGAAACGCGTAGGCCGCCTCCGCTTCGAGGCCCGCGGCGACCGTCCACTCGAGCGCACGCGGGAGGTCGTTGGCGGCATGCCAGTGGTAGGCCAGCTCCGCGGCATGCGACGGCATGGCTGCGGGACACGTCTCCAGTGTCCGGGCGAACGCCGAGTGGAGGCGGGTGCGCTCGCCGGGCAGCAGGTCGTCGTAGATCGCCTCCTGGAGCAGCGAATGGCGGAACGCATACCGCTCGGCACCCGCCGTCGGATCCGGGACAAGCACCTGGCGGCCGACGGCCTCGCGCAGCGCCTCGTAGAGCGCGGCCTCGTCGATCGCCGACGCGTCCGCGAGCAGCTCCGGGTCAACCCGCTGGCCCGCCGCGGACGCGATCCGGAGGAACTCCTGCGTGGGTTCGGCGAGGTCGGCGATCCGTCCCATCAGCACGTCGCGGAGGGTTGGAGGCAGCTCGGTGGTGCCATCCTCGCCAGCGGCCACCAGCAGCTCCTCCGCGAAGAACGCGTTGCCTCCGGACCTCACGTGGATCGAGTCGACCAGCTCCTGGTCCAGGTCGCGGCCGGCGATCGCCCGGAGCTGTTCGGCCGATTCACGCCGGTCGAATGGCTGGAGCTCGAGCCGCTCGACGCGACCCGACCGGCCCAGCTCGGCGAGGAACGGCAGCAGCGGATGGCGGCGGTGGAGCTCGTCGGAACGGTAGGTGAGCACGAGCATCACGTGACTGTCACGGAGGTTGCGGACCAGGAACCCGACCAGGTCCCGGGTGGACTGGTCCGACCAGTGGAGGTCCTCGATGGTCAGGACGACAGGCGCGGTCGACGCCAGGCGCTCGAGGACGGCGAGCAGGAGCTCGAACAACCTGGCCTGACCCCAGTCCACGCTCATGGCCGGGATCTCGCTGCCCGTCGCGTCGCCGAGATCCGGGACGAGGCGAGCCAGCTCTGACCGGCTGGGACCGAGCAGCGCCTCCAGCTGGGCCGGATCCGTGCGCCTCGCCAGGCCGCGAAGCGCCTCGGCGATCGGCGCGTAGGGCAGCGCGCCGTCGCCCAGCACGAGGCAGCCGCCGAGCAGCACCAGGGCACCCGCGTCCTCGGCGACCCGGGTGAACTCGGTGACGAGCCGGGTCTTGCCAACTCCGGCCTCGCCGGCGATCAGGATGGCGTCACCGGACCGCTCGCGCGCCATCGCGAGGGCGGTCTCGAGGCGGTCGAGCTCGAGCGAGCGCCCGATCAGCACCGGGCTTGAGACGCGGGACGTCATGCCGCCGATTATGGCGCCGATCATTGGAGGATCCGTCCCCTGATCGTCGGGGCGTTGCGGGCCGCCACCGGTCGGCTCACGGCCCGTTCGCTTGGTGTCAGACTCGGGGACGTGGGGCATGGTCGTCGAGGTACCCATCGCGGGTGTCCACGCCATGGTCGACGGCCAGGCGGCCCAGGATGGCGAGCGCCCCTACCCACGCGATCCAGAAGATCAGGGCGTCCATCACGCGGTTCCCTCCGGACGGCGATGCAGGGCGGACGTGACGGACGTTGCTCGCCCGGCCAGGCGCACAGCGCTTCCGGCGAGCGCCCCCCAGGGGGAGGGTCGGTCGTGTCCGGATGCGGCGCCCTTCGCCAAGCGCGCCACGCGCTCGTGGTCGGCCTCCGCGAGCCTCGCGCGCATGCGATCCCGCACGAGCATTTCTGATTGGGACGTGTACAACATGATTGACTCCTGGCGTGTCGATCGCCTATCGATCGAGGTCCAGCCTCGGGCTAAAGAGGCGCGTCGCACATCACGAGCGATCACTATTTCGTCGTGAGCCTGCGCGTGGTTTCATGCGTTGGCTCGCTGGGCGCACGTGACTGGGTGGACCGGGGACGCGCCCGAGCCGGTATGATCGGGCCGCGCGCGCCTGTAGCTCAGTGGATAGAGCGTCGGCCTCCGGAGCCGAAGGTCGCAGGTTCGAATCCTGTCGGGCGCGCCAGTGTCATGAGTCGCGACATCGGTGACACATGAGTCGCGTCATCTGCGACACCTGTGGTCATCCGGTCATCGGAGACCCCGGCCATCGGCCGGGGTCTCGTCGCGTGTTGCGCCAGTACCCGCGCTCGGGCTCGATCCGGTGGCTCGAGAGGACCTCGCCGGTGTCGAGGGCGACGACGGTGACCTCCTGCGCATCGACGATGGCGAGGACCCGGCGGCCGGCGTGGGCCGCGCCGATCCGCAGGTGGTGCATCCGTCCGGCGCGCCGCAGGCTGATCGCACCCTTCTTGTCGGTGGTGTCGTACCGGAGCCGGAAGTGGCCCCGGCCCACGGGGGCCGAGGGCAGGGCCTTCGGGGTCGCGCGGTAGGCCTCGCCCGGGGTCCGGCGGCCGATCGCGCGGTGTGGCCGCCGCTCGTTGTAGGCGAGGCGGAAGGCGTCGATCTGGCCCTGGAGCTCACCCGCGGTCCGGGCCCGCGGCTGTCGCTCGAGCCAGCGCTTGAGGGTCTGGTGGAAGCGCTCGATCTTGCCCTGGGTCTGCGGGTGGCCCGGGGCGCCGTTCTTCTGGCGGATGCCGAGGTACGCGAGCAGGTGCTCCAGGCCGTTGCGGCCACCGACCAGGCGCGCGGTGTACACGGTGCCGTTGTCGGTGAGCGTGGACGCGGGCCAGCCGTGCGCCTCGCCGGCCGCGGTGAAGGTGGCGACCACGTCGTCGCCGCCCACCCTCCGGAACACCGTGCAGCCGAGCAGGCAGCGGGAGTGGTCGTCGAGCCAGCTGATGATCTCGACCCCGCTGCCGTCGGCGAGGCGCCAGTGGGTGAAGTCGGACTGCCAGACCTCGTTGGGCGCCGCGGCCTCGAACCGGATCCAGGCGCTGCGGGGCCGCTTGTGCGGCTCGGGGACGACCAGGCCCGCGGCGTGGAGGATCCGGCGGATCGTCGAGGTCGAGGGCGCGCGGAGGCCCTCGCGCGCGAGGTGCCAGGCGATGGTGGCCGGGCCCGCGTCGAGCCCCTGGCCCGCGAGCTCCCGTCCGCAGCGCCGTGATCCGGGCACGGACGTCGTCGGGCACGGCCTGGGGGCTCGACCGCGGCCGGCGGGACCGGGGCTCGAGGTCGTCGAGGCCGCCCTCCCGGTAGCGGCGGAGGAGACGGTGCAGGTGCTGGCGGCTGATGCCGCACTCCGCTGCCGCGTCGGTGACGGACGACTGCGCTGCGACGACCTTGAGGACGGCCACCCGGTGCTTCGACATGGCCGGGACTGTCACCCATGTCCCGACTCACCTGTCGCCGATCAGGTGTCACCTATGTCGTGAACTCAGACACTGTCGGGCGCGCCAGTACAACCTTTTCGGGTAGCGCGAGCGCGAATCCGTGGGCGTATGCCGACGGAGTGAGCCTGACGGACACGATTCTCCTCCCTGCGACGGTAATCCGATCGTAGATGGCGTGGAGCAGGTCGGCCCTCTCCGCGGGAACCTCGGCCGCCCTCCACGTTGCTGACAACTCCCGCAGCCACGCCACGGCCCGCTCCGGCGAGATCCCATCGGCGCTGGTGCGCTCGAGGTTGTCCTTGGCATCCCGGAGCTCGATGCAAGCGCTCGAGGTAGGTCGCGTCCTCGAGGCGGCCGGCGGCGTGCTCCAGCGCGAGCTCGCGGATCTGGCGCTCGATCCTTGCCTGGTCGAGCGCGACCGGGCGAGGCCCTGAGCCCAGGCTGGCGACGACAGCGCCGATCGTGTCATCGTCGAGCTCGACCCCCTCGACCTGCGCGAGGATCGGCTCCTCCCACACCTCGTCGCCGAGCCGGGCACGCGTGCCCCAGTCCGCGCACGGGTCGACGTGGAGCTTGCGGTGGCGGCCGTCGGCGAAGGTGCCGTCGCTCCGCACCCGGCGTCCGCAGACGCACTCGAGGAGGCCCTTGAGCAGGTCGACGCGGTCCGCGCGCCTCGCGCCGCCGGCACGGGTCTTCGTCCTGCGGACGTCCTCGACGCGCGCCCAGAGCTCGTCCGAGACGGGCGGGTCCGCGCGCCACGGGGCCGGCTTGCGGGTCTCGCTGCGGCTGCGGCGGTGGCGGCGGACCCAGCCGTTGTAGAGCGGGTTCATGAGGATCATCCGGATCCTGCTGTCAGCGAGCCCCGTCTCGGCGGCAAGGTCCTTGGCACTCAGGTTGCCCAGGGCGTAGCGCTCGAACAGGGCGACCGCGACCCCGATGGTCGCGGGGTCGATCTCGAGGGTGTGCGGCGGTTCGGCCAGGCGCCGGAAGCCGAGGCCCGCGTGCCCGCCCGGGTCGTCGCGATGGTCGAACTTCGCGGCGTAGCCGTCCGTGATCCGCTCCGAAAGACGGCGGCTGTACTTCTCCGCGCCCGCCGCCTCCGAGATGAGCTCGTCCCAGTCGTGGGGGTCCGACGAGAGGATCCGGCGATCGCACATGACGAGCGCCACGCCGGCCGGGTGCAGGCCGTCCTCCAGGAGCTCCAGCGTCCGGCGCAGGTTGCGCTGCCAGCGGTCGGAGTACCCGGCCAGGAGCAGGTCGAACCCGCCGGCCCGCGCCTCGGCGAGCATCTCGGTCATCGTCGCCGAGCGCCAGACGGTGGGGAAGGGGACGTGGCCGAGCGCGCCGATGGTCGTGGACATCGACCTGCTGCTCACCTGCGCGACGATCACGGAGGCGCGCGACGCGACGAAGGCCCGCCGGTCGAGTTGACGCCCGCCCCGGACAGAGGTCCTACAGGGCGTGCGGGTGGCGACGTGCCTGCATCCGCCACCGTTGATCAGGTGGGCTCCAGGTTAACAACGACCAGCCACCCCTCCGCCCGCCCGCGGTAGATCAGCTGCTCGGTGGTGAGGCCCGACCGGGCCCGCAGATCGGCGAGATGGCGCTTCGCCGTGCTCGGCCGGACGCCGACGAGCGCCGCCGCCTCGGGCACGGAGCCGCCCGCGGCGACGAAGGCCGCGAGCACGTCGACCTGGCGGGCGGTCGGCGTCCGCGGCAGGGTGCCGCGAAGGTACCCGTCCCTCACGCGACCCGGGCTCACCCGGCTGCGCGTGATGAGCCCGAGGACCACCGCCGTGACGGCGAGGATCGCGCCGATCTGGTCGGGCGCGAGGTTGAGCCCGAACGCGACGACCAGGGCGATCACCGCCTGGACGAGGGCGAGGACCATCGCCGGCTCGCGGCCGAAGATCGTGCCGGGCTGGCTGTCCATCACTCCTCCGGTCACTTCACGCGGACGATGTCGCCCGGGTGGATGAGCCCAGGGTTGGCGCGGTACTTCGCGTTCTCCGGGAAGGCGAGCAGGCGCCTTGAGCGTCAGCTTGTGCGCCGAGGCGATCGCGGACAGGCTGTCGCCCGCCTTGACGGTGACCGTGGTGATCGGCGGCCGCAGGATCGCGTTCGCCCGGTTGATGACCCGCTTGACCCTGCGCCTCGCGGGTGGCCGGCGGCCAGGGGTCGCTGCGGCGGCTCACGCTGTTGATGTCGGCGTGGACGACCACGGTGCTGCGGTTGATCGGCAGACCCGTGGCCTTGTGCGCCGCGGCGACGAGCTGGGCGACGCCCTCGAACTGGGCGTCGGTGTAGGGCTCGGTTCCTGCGCCCGAGCACTCGATCGACTCGTGCACCCACTCGTTCATGTTCACGCCCGATCGCGACCGCGGCGGCGATCGTCGGGAGCTTGGTGTTGGGATGCGCGACGTCGCCCTGGCTCCAGGCGGCGTACTTCGCGGGATCGATCGCCCGGACGATCGTGCCGTCGCGGTCGATGTACGCGGTGGCGGACGGCCCGTGCGAGTCGGGCCGGTTGGCGTAGTTGCGCTCCTGGATCGCCGTCGCCTTGGCGTTGGCGGTCTGGTGCAGGCAGGCGAGGATCGTCGGCTTCCGGCGACGCCTGGCACCCCGCGTCGGGTAGCCGTAGGCCTTGTTGGTCAGGAGCGCCGTGACGGTGGTCATCTCACGCCCCTCCAGAGCGCCGAGGCCTCGAGCCCCAGGAGCGCGAGGATCGCGCCCAGGAGCGGCAGGAGGGTGCCGGCGCTGACGTCGTAGCCGGGGACGACGACGTCGAGGACGAGGAGGACGACGAGGACGAGCGTGAACGCGGCCGCGGCGCCGATCCGGGCCGAGCTGTAGGCGTCGGCCCGGACGCGCTCGGGGCGGCATCGTCCCGGCGCTCATCGCCCATGCCGGCGCAGTCGGTCGATCCAGGCGTCGACGAGCGAGCGGGAGCACGAAGCGGTCGAGGGCGCCGCCCATGACGACGCCGGCGAGGAACGCCAGCGACGAGCTCGACCCCGCTCATCGGGCGCCCGCGGGGTTGACGGCGCGGACGTACCCGGTGGGGGGAACCGGGAGTCGGTGTGGATCGGACCAGCGCGCCGTCATGCCCTCAAGGGTGGCGGCGGCGGGCCGCGGTTTCTAGTTGGCCGATTGGGCCATGCCGTGCCCCGGCGGCTGCCGCAGCCGACCTGGCTTCGAGTCAGTCGGAGTGAGGACTCTTCAGCCGAGGCGGTCCAGCAGGCGCGCGACGCCGGGCTGGGCGGCGAGCCGCAGGAGGCGTCGCAGGACCGTGGGCCGCATGCCCGCCACCTTGTCGGCGGCCGCGACCAGCTCATCCTCCGGGATATCGGCGAACGAGCCGAGGAGCCGAGCCGCCGTCTCGTCGTCGAGGCGCGCGAGGACACGGGCGAGCCGTCCGATCGCCGAAGCATCGGCCTGCACCACGCCCCGCATCGAGGCGTCGAAGTCGTGGGCGAACCCCGCCAGGGCCGTGAGCCTGGTCGACAGCGCCGAGTCCTGGACGGTGCTCGCTCGAGCCCGCTCGAGGGACGCGTCCACTAGGGGGACCACCGGCTCTGTCTCGCGCTCGAGCCGTGACGCGGCGACCCGCCGGAACCACTCCCAGTCGTCGCCGACCACCACCCACGCTCGGCTCGCCGGCCCGCGCTGACCGGACCGCTGGGGCGCGGCCGGCTCAATCAGCCCCCAGGACTCGCACTCCGCGAGCGCGCCGAAGGCCGCCTTGTGGGAGAGCCCGAGCGCCTCTCGCAGCTCCGCCTCGGTCAGCGGGCCCCCATGCAGCAGCAGGTAGCCCTGGACCGCGGCGGTCGAGGGTGCGATGCCCCAGCCCGCGCCTACCCGCGCCCAGCCGGCGGCGAAGTCGCGCCGGATCGCCTCCGCCTCGTCGATGCCTTGGTCTGTGATCACAACTTGTTCCTTGACAGGGACACGTAATCGGAGCAGATACTTGTTCCAGATACGGGACAAGTATTGCGGTGGGACGGGACGGCCGTCAACTGCCATTCGACGGAGGCGATGAGCATGGCGAAGCATGCGGTCACCGGTGCGCTCGGGTTCTCGGGACGGCACATCACGGCCCGCCTCCTGGCGCGCGGCGATGCGGTCGTCAACCTCACCAACCACCCCGACCGGACCGACCCGTTCGGCGGGGCGGTGCCGGCGTCGCCACTCGCCTTCGATCGGCCCGAGGCGCTGGCGGGATCACTCGACGGCGTCGATACGTTGTTCAACACGTACTGGGTCCGGTTCGCGCGGGGAACCTCGTCCCACGCCGGAGCCGTCCGCAACTCGCGCACGCTGTTCGAGGCGGCGCGGTCCGCGGGCGTGCGGCGGATCGTGCACGTAAGCATCGCGAACCCGGACCCAGCGTCGCACCTGTCCTACTACCGCGGCAAGGCGCAGGTCGAGGCGGCCCTCGAGACCTCGGGCGTGTCGCACGCGATCCTGCGGCCGACGGTCCTGTTCGGCGACGAGCCCATCCTCGCCAACGCGATCGCCTGGCTGTTGCGGCGGTCGCCCGTGTTCGGGATCCCGGGCGACGGGCGGTACGGGATCCAGCCGATCGCCGTCGAGGACCTGGCGTCGCTGGCGCTGGCGGCGGCAGGACGGGACGAGGACCTCGTCTGGGACGCCGCGGGGCCCGAGATCCTCTCGTTCAACGAGATGGTGGAAGCGATCCGGGACGCGACGGGATCGCACGCCCGTCTCGTCCACATGCCTGGCCCGGTGGCGCTCGTCGCGGCTGCGGTGCTGGGTCGCGTGGTCAACGACACGCTGCTCACCCGCGAGGAGCTCGAGGGGCTGAGCGGCGGGCTCTTGGTCAGCCGAGAGCTCCCGCGGGGCACCGCGCGCTTCTCCGACTGGCTCGGGGAGAACGGGTCGTGGCTTGGGCGGAGCTACCTATCGGAGGTGGGTCGTCACTTCGGGGGATTGGCGGCGCGCACGTGAGAAGAGATCGGCCGGACCTGCCTCATGATGGAACGGCGCCTGG